>OZ241915.1:0-2977500 GCA_965203795.1 Paracoccaceae bacterium
GGACATGCTGGCGCGGAACTCGAAGCTCAAGGAAACCCTTCGGGCGGCGAAGGAGTGGGATCTCATCATCTGCGACGAAGCCCACCGCATGTCGGCGACCTACGCCGGCAAGGAGGTCAAGCAGACGAAACGCTTCGATTTGGGCCGGATGCTCAGCGGGATCTGTCGCAATTTCCTCCTCCTGTCGGCGACGCCGCACAACGGGAAAGAAGACGATTTCCAGCTCTTCATGTCTCTGCTCGACCAGGATCGCTTCGCAGGAAAGCCCCGAGCGGGCGGCTCTGGCTCGAGCCCGGGCGATTTGATGCGTCGGCTTACCAAGGAGGAGCTGCTGCGCTTCGACCGGAATCCGCTGTTCCCGGGGCGCCGCGCCTACACGGCATCGTACACGCTGTCCGTGAGGGAAGCCGAACTCTACGAGCAGGTGACGAGCTATGTCCGCACGGAGATGAACCGCGCCCGGAAATTCGAGGACACTGACAAGAAGAAGCACAGCAACATCAGCTTCGCCCTGCAGATTCTGCAGCGGCGGCTCGCATCGTCGCCAGCCGCGATACACAGGTCGCTCGCTAGGCGGCGTTTGCGCCTGCATGAGCAGCTGCAGATGCTCAATAAGGGTCCGGGCGGAACCGTCCAGACGCTTCCTCCCGCGGATTACGCTATCGCGTCGTTCGACGACTTCGACGAGCTGCCGCAAGGAGAACTCGACCAGATCGAGGACGCCTACGCCTCAAGGTCCTCCGCTTCGCTGACCGCCGGGGAGATGGCCGCCGAACTGAAGACCTTGGAAAGTCTGGAAAACTTGGCTTTGGGAGTGCTCAATTCGGACCAGGACACGAAGTGGGTCGAGCTGCGCAATATTCTGGGAGACGACATGATGAGGGACGCGGCAGGCAGCCGACGCAAGCTCATCGTGTTCACGGAAGCGAGGGACACTCTCGAATACCTTCAGTCCAAGATCAGGAACCACATTGGCCAGCCGGAAGCGGTGGAAGTCATTCACGGCGGGGTAGCCCGAAGTATCCGGCGCGAGATCATCCAGCGATTCATGCAGGACCGCAGCCTGATCGTCCTATTGGCGAACGATGCCGCCGGGGAGGGCGTGAATCTGCAGCGCGCCAGCCTCATGGTGAACTACGACCTGCCCTGGAACCCGAACAGGATCGAGCAAAGGTTCGGCCGCATCCACAGGATAGGGCAGACTGAAGTCTGCCATCTGTGGAATCTGGTCGCTTCCGACACAAGGGAAGGGCAGGTCTACCAGCGCCTGCTCGAGAAGCTGGAAACCGCAAGGTCAGCGCTCGGCGGACAAGTGTACGACGTGCTCGGACAGCTCTTCGAGGGCAAGCCGCTGAAGGATCTGCTGTTCGAAGCCGTCAGGGATGGCGGGAAGCCCGGCAAGCCGCCGGGCGCGGTCGATGCGGTCGATGCGATTTCGGACCGAAGCCGAATCGAGAAGCTGATTGAATCCCACGCGCTGACCGACGACGTGCTGCCCGAGTCCAAAGTGCAGGAGCTTCAGCGCGAGATGATGGCGGCGAAGGCACAGCGACTCCAGCCATGCCACGTCGAGAGCTTCTTCGTCGCCGCGTTCGAGGAACTGGGGGGACGCATCAGCCAGCGCGAGCCCGGACGCTGGGAAATCACCTACGTGCCGTTCGATGTTCGCGAGCGCGTGAAAAATTCGAGCACGGGCGGACCGGCGCAGCGGAAGTACGAACGGATCTGTTTCGACAAGGAACTCAAGGATTTGCATCCGGTCGCGGAGTTCGTGTTTCCCGGGCATCCGCTGCTGCAAGCCGTCGTCAAGCTGATCGGAGAACGACACGGGGACATCCTTGAGGCCGGCGCGGTCATGATCGACGCCACCAGCGACGAGCAGGAGGTTTCGCTGGTGTATTTCCTCGAGCACGCCGTGGTTGACGGATGTCCCGGGAAAGACGGGACCACGAACTGCATCTCCAAGCGGCTGCAGTTTGCACGGGCCCGCAGCGGCAACAGGATATCGGATGCTGGCATTGCGCCGCACTTGAACCTGCGCCCGGCAACCCCGGACCAGATCGCAAGCCTGATGAAGCACTTGCGGACGGCGTGGATAACGCCTGGCCTTGAGAACGCGGTCGCGAAGTGGGCGGCGGAGAACTTGGGCGCATCCCATCTTCAGGCGGTAGCGGGGCGACGGGAAGGCGAAGTCCGCAAGACCAGAAAAGCGGTCGAAAAGAGGCTGGACGGCGAAATCCACTACTGGGACAAGCGCGCCTTGGAACTGAAGGAGGCCGAAGCGGCGGGGAAGAGGACCGGGCAGGGCTGGCGCATGGCGGAAAGGCGCGCCGTCGAATTCTTGGAGCGGAAACGCACGAGGCTGCACGAGCTCGACGCCCAGCTGGCGATCAGGGAACTGGAGCCGCGCGTGCTTGGCCGGATGGCCATCGTGCCGATCGGGATGCTTGAATCTGGAAATCAGGAACCGGCGGACACTGCCGCGAAACGCGAGGTCGAGCTGGCTGCTATGGCGGCGGTCATGGACGCGGAGCGACGACTGGGCTACGAGCCGGAGGATGTTTCCAGTGACAATGTCGGATACGACATCCGATCATGGAATCCCGGAGAAGAGGAGTTCCGTTTCATTGAGGTCAAAGGGCGTTCCAAGGGTGCCGACTCGATCACATTGACTAGGAACGAGATCATCGTCTCATGCCACAATCCGGAACAGTTCATACTGGCGATTGTCGAAGTCGACGGGCGTGCGGCGGTTGATCCGATGTATTTCAAGGGAGCGCTTGCTGATCACCAGCCGTCCTTCGCGCAGGAGTCCGTGAACTACAATCTGAAGAAGCTGATGTCGCATGCTTCGGCTCCCGGTTAGGCGTTGATGCAATTCCAGCACTGCGAATTTGTAAGGTCCCACGGAGCACGGCACCGATGTGATGGTTTCGGACGGTGTTTGAGCCGATTGGAAGCATTCCGAAATTCATTCAGATGACTGTGAAAATGGTGAACGGCAGCAAGAGAAAGCTCATTGAAGTTGCGATACCGCTCGACGCAATCAGCGATGCGTCGGTGCGGGAGAAGTCAATTCTCCATGGCCATCCGTCATCGTTGCATCGCTGGTGGGCACGGCGGCCTCTCGCAGCATGCCGGGCTGTTTTGTTCGCGCAGCTGATTGACGATCCGTCGAACCATCCCGACCGCTTTCCATCTGAAGCTGCGATCGAGGCTGAGCGAGAAAGACTGTTCGGGATTATTCGAGATTTAATCGTCTGGGAGAACTCGTTTAACGGGAGCGTTTTGAAACGCGCCCGAGAGGAGATCAGGAGCAGCTGCGGCGGCAATTTGCCCCGCATCCATGACCCCTTTTCGGGGGGGGGTAGCGTCACTCTTGAGGCTCAGCGGTTAGGGCTTCCCGCTTCCGGCAGCGATCTCAATCCCGTCGCGGTGCTGATCGGCAAGGCGGCGGTTGAATTTCCAGCTCGGTTCACGGATCGCAAGCCGATCAATCCGGGCGGGTGGGGACGCATAACCTATAAGCACTCCTTAGGCCTAGCGGAAGATGTCCGTTACTATGGCTCTCTGGTTCTTGAGCGCGCTTTCACGAAAGTTGGGCACCTGTATCCGAGTGCTGAGCATCCGACGACTTTCGGTGACGGGGATCCAGCATTAGCTTGGATATGGTCACGGACTGTTCCGAGCCCGGATCCGGCGTTTGGAGGTGCCCCTGTTCCTATCGCCTCGTCCTTTATGCTGTGTTCCAAATCTGGGCGCGAAGTGTGGCTGGAGCCGGACATCGACCGGGCTGCAAAGCAAATTCGATTCTGGGTTCGACGCGGCGGGACTCACGAACAGATCGCAAGGGCACAAAAGGGAGCGAAGGCCGGACACGGGGCGAACTTCCGGTGCCTGCTGTCGGGGGCGGCGATAACACCGGACTTGGTCAGGGCGGCAGGCTCCGGCGAGGAGATGGGCCAGCAGCTGATGGCGGTCGTCGCGGACGGTCAGCGCGGCAAAGTCTACCTACCGGCGGACGGTCGGCACGAGGAGGCGGCGTTTTCGGCTCGTGCGGGCTGGCGGCCGGAGCTGCGGTTCAACAATGATGCGCTTGGATTCCGCGTGGGAGCATACGGCTTCGAGAGCTGGGGCGACCTGTTCACGGAGCGGCAGCTGGCGGCGCTGAACGCGTTCTCGCAGGCGATTGGAGATTTGAAGGAGGAGATCGAGCGAGACGCCGCGGCGGCGGGGTTAGCGCCCTGCCGGATGGCGCTGGAAGAAGGGGGAACGGGGGCAAGGGCGTATTCCGAGGTAGTCGTCACTTATTTGGCCCTTGTGCTTGGCAAGAGCGCCGATTTCTGGTCGCAGATCTGTACTTGGCGGGCTTCCAATGAATCGCTTAGAAACACATTCACTCGCCAAGCAGTTCCCATGGTCTGGGACTTTGCGGAGGCAAATCCGTTCAGCGGAAAATCGGGCAGTTGGCAGAACATGCTGGATTGGGTGGTCGCGGCAATCGATTGTATGGGGCCAGCAGCCGAAGCGTTGATCTTCCAGCAGGACGCCCGGACAATCCAATATGGGCCTGATGCGGTAGTCTGCACTGATCCGCCGTATTACGATAACATCGGCTATGCCGATCTTTCCGATTTCTTCTATTCTTGGCTGCGGCCTACACTGAAGGATGTTCATTCCGGTCTGTTCAGGGTACTTTCCACACCAAAGGCCGACGAGCTCGTAGCGACGCCTTTTCGCCACGGTGGAAAATCTGGTGCCGAGGAATTCTTTCTTGGGGGAATGTCGGCAGTGATCGAAAATATGGCGAGCAGCGCAGATAAGGAATATCCGACAACGATCTTCTACGCGTTCAAGCAGAGGGAGATCGAAAAGGAAGGTGTAAGCTCAACCGGTTGGGCAACATTCTTGGAAGCGGTAATCAAGGCGGGTTTTGCTGTGGTTCGCACATGGCCCATCCGTACGGAGTTGAAATCTAGGACGCGGGCGATCGGATCCTCTGCGCTGGCTAGCTCAGTCGTTCTTGTTTGCAGGAGGCGCGTCGCGACGGCGGAGAGCGTCGGCAGGTCTGAGTTCGTGACGGCGCTGAAGTGCGAGATGCCGTCGGCAATTTCGAAAATGACGAAAGCCGGTATCACTCCGGCGGACCTACCGCAATCGGCGATTGGCCCGGGCATAGAGGTGTTTTCACGGTACGCGTCGGTGCTGGAAAGCGATGACAGCCGAATGACCATGAAAACGGCACTGCAGCTGATCAACCGCGAGCTGGACGAGCATCTGAGCGGAATCGCGGGCGAGTTCGACGCGGACACTCGCTTTGCGCTCACGTGGTTCGAACAGCACGGATTCGGAGAAGGGGAATTCGGCACGGCCGAGTCCATTGCGATGGCACGAGGAATTTCTGTTGAAGGTGCCAAATCTGCGGGCATCGTCTCCATCCAAGCGGGAAAGGTCCGCCTATTGTACCGCGACGAGCTCGATACGGAGTGGAATCCGGAAACAGACCGAAGGACCGCGGTCTGGGAGTGCCTGCAGCACCTGATCAGGGTGCTTGAGGCCGAAGGGGAGCAGGCGGCAGGAGAATTGCTGCGCAAGATTGACGGTGCCAAACAGCAAGAAGCGAGGGATCTCGCGTACTGCCTTTACGAGATCTGCTCCGGCAAGCGCAACGATGCGGGCGAAGCGCTTGCATACAACAGTATACTTGCCGCGTGGCCTGCGATCGCCGCAGCGTCTGCCATGTCCCGAGAAGCCGTCGTTCAACACGAAATGGAAGTGTAAGGAACTACAATGGCAAAAAGTACTCGACGGAGCGTTTTTGAGGGGATGGAATTGCTTCCGCAAGATTTGGCTCCGTTTGTTGAGAAGCGCCTCGAAAGTGTTCTCGGCCTTAGGTGGCAGGACGTGGTTCGTTCGAAGGTAAAAAGCCTTAGGATTAACCAAAACGGTGATTTCGACTGGGATCAGCTAGGTCTGCTCAATGCAATGGACAGAACTTGGGATGATGCATTTCGCAGCGTCCTCGGCAGAACAGAACGTTCAATCATCATCGAGCTGATCGATGTTCGAAACCGCCTCGCCCACAATGACAAATTTTCATACGACGACGCGGAGCGTGCATTGGATTCGATGCGTCGCCTCATGGAGGCGGTCAGCGCAAAGAACGCGGCGGCGCAACTCACCAACCTCCGACTAACCGTGCTTCGTACCAAGTTCGAAGAGCTGCAGCGCGGGGCCATTCGCAAGCCGAAGAAGGAGGAACCGGATTTCGCGTCACGTTCCGGTCTTCGTTCTTGGCGAGAGGTGGTCGAGCCTTACTCGGAAGTGGCGACCGGCACGTTTCAGCAGGCCGAGTTCATGGCTGACCTCGGATTGGTCCGCGAAGGTAATGCATCCTTCGAGTATAGCGACCCCGTCGAGTTTTTCAGCCGCACTTACCTTACCGGTGGTCTCAGCTCGCTGTTGACGAATGCGCACCGACGATTGACTGGTTCGGGAGGCGATCCTGTTGTTGAACTTCAAACGAACTTTGGCGGAGGAAAAACTCATTCCCTCCTTGCTCTTTACCACATGTCGAGCGGAACGCCTCTGCAGGATTTGCCTGGGCTTGATCAATTGCTACCGGGTGAATCAATTAAGAATTTCCCGGCGAACATTAACCGAGCGGTGTTTTATGGCACTTGGCGATCACCGGGTGAAACGCAGATTCAGGAATTGCCAAACGGCGGGAAACTGGAGATCAGAACGCTTTGGGGGGACCTCGCCTTCCAGCTAGGTGGAGAACAAGGGTTTCGATTAATTGAGGAATCTGATCATCAAGGCATCGCGCCAGGATCAAGTCTCCTTTCGCAGTTGTTCACCCAGTTCGGACCATCGCTGTTGCTTATTGACGAATGGGTTGCGTACCTCCGTCAAATCTACAAGACCGACAGGCTGCCATCGGGTTCTTTTGACGCTAACCTAACTTTTGCGCAATCGCTAACCGAAGCGGTCAAGGCCAGTCGCCGTACGCTGCTTGTTGCATCGCTTCCGATGTCGCAGATCGAGGTTGGCGGCGACGGCGGCGCAGCGGCATTGGAGCGCCTCAGACAGACGTTTGGGCGCGTTGAGGCATCATGGCGCCCGGCATCTCGGGAGGAAAGCTACGAGATCGTTCGGCGACGCTTGTTTAAGGACATCGAAGGCGGCGCTCAAACCCATCGGGACAACACAATCAAGGCGTTTCAGAAGCTGTACAAGGATCACCCGAACGACTTCCCAAATAATATGGTCGGGCAGGACTATGCGTCGAAACTGAAGCGCGCCTATCCCGTTCACCCTGAGCTGTTCGACCAACTGTATTCGACATGGGGCTCGCTTGATCGGTTTCAGCGAACACGAGGAGTGCTTCGATTGATGGCGCAGGTCGTTCATGAGCTTTGGATGAACGAGGACCAGTCCGCCATGATCATGCCCGGCAGCGTCCCGGCAAGCTCGCCGCGGGTGATGCCGGAGTTCCGGCGGTATCTCAGCGACAACTGGTCATCGATCATCGAGCACGACGTTGATGGCGAAAGTTCCGTTCCGTACAAAATAGATTCTGCCAATCCGAATCTTCAGAGGAGATCCGCGACCAAGCGAGTCGCCCGCACTGTCTTCCTGGGAACTGCGCCCACCGACAATGCGAAGAATTCCGGGCTGGATTCCCGTCAGATCAATCTGGGCATTGTGCAGCCGCGGGAAACGCCATCGCTTTTCGGAGACGCGCTTCGGCGATTAGCTTACCAAGCATTGAACGTTCACAGCGAACAAGGGCGTTACCGATACTCCACGACACACAATTTGAACAGGATTGCCCAGAACTTCGCCGCTGAGGTGGAAGAAGAAACGCTGGTTGCCGAGATTGATAAGGAGCTTGCACGCGGGATCGGGTCCATCAAGGAAAGAGGCCATTTTGCGGCAGTGCAAACAGGCCCCAACGGCTCAGGCGAAATTCCGGACGATAATTTCGGAATTCGTGCGGTAGTCCTTGGTGTTTCCTATCCTCATAGCAGGACAAATTCTCTTGCGGAAAAGGAAGCTTTTGCTCTTTTGGAAACTTGTGGAAAATCGCCACGTGTATACGCGAATTCATTGATCTTTTTGGCAGCTGACGAGCGGCAGCTTACGTTGCTAAAGGAAGCCATGAGGACACGGATAGCTTGGTCCCGAATTCAGCGGGACAAGGTGAGGCTGGACTTGACTCAAAGTCAAGTTGCCACGGTCGACGAGAAGGTGGTTGACGCGGTAGAGACCGTGAGTGCTAGGATCAAGGATGTTTGGTGCTGGCTTATCTGTCCGTCGCAAGCTAATCCGGCTGCCAAATTGAATCTTGTGGTGAACAAAGTTTCCGGCGAGGAGAATGTTCTGGTAGCAGCGAGCAATCGACTTGAGAATGATGAAGGAATCTTTGCTCGGCTGGGTCCGTTACGGCTAAACCAAGCGCTGAAAAACAACGGGATTTGGCGGAACAATTCCCATCTGTACCTTAAGGATTTGTGGGAGCATGCAAGCAGGTTTGTTTACCTTCCGCGAATGAAGAGCAAGGAAGTTCTTGTAGAAGCTGTTTCTTCGGCTGTCTCGCAAACTATTCCTGGAGAATTCGCCTACGCCCAGGCATGGGATAATGAAGAGAAGAAATACAAAGGCCTTGTTATTGAAGGCGAGGCGAATGCTAGCATCGTGATTGACTCCAACAGCGTGATTGTCGAAAGCGAAACCGCCGAAAAGAACAGGCCGCCATCGATCATCAAGCAACCGCCGCCGGATCTTCCGCCTCCGGACCCGCCACCGCCGTCGCCTCCATTGCCCGGAAAGACCCGGTTTCAGGGCTCGGTCGACATTTCGGCGGAGCTTCCGGGAAAGGCGTTTGGAAACATCATGGACGGAATTGTCAATCAGTTGAAGGATTTGGAGGCTGGCAAGGCTGACATTAAAATCAGGGTTGAGATCGACGCGGAAATCGTCGACGGCTTCACGGAGAACGAAGCGCGGAACCTGAAGGAGAACGCCAACACGCTTGGATTCATTGAGTCGAAGATTTCGTGAATTCGTCCGTCTCCCGCGATTGAAGCATCGCTAGGCCGATCCGTGGCCCTCCGAGGCAAGGTTGAGGCGCAGGACGCGTTTGATCGATGCGCGTTCAGCTTGCGGCGACAACCTTCTTGCCTTCGATTCCGGGTCCGGTAGCCGCAGGGTTCGTAGGGGGAGCGATCAGTCGAAGAGGCTTGAAACTCGCCCCTTTCGTCAATCCGTTTCCCCGTCTTGCGACCTTTCTTGGGCGCGGACCTCGGACAGCGCGGAAGCCATGATTCCGGCGGGCACGGCGACGACCGCCAAGCCGCAAACCATCACGATGCCGGTGAATATCCGTCCCGCAGCGGTAATCGGGTAGACGTCGCCGTACCCGACCGTGGTCAGCGTTACGATCGCCCACCACATGCTGTGGAGAACCGACCCGAATTTCTCCGGCTGCTTTTCGTGCTCGAAATAATAAATCCCGACCGAGGACACGAACAGCAGGACCGCCACGACGGTCAGCACGAGCACCAGCTCTTCCTTGGCGAGCGCGAGAGCCAGACGGAACCTGCGCGCCGCGCCGGTGTACCGCACGAGGCGCAGGAGTTGGATAGCGCCGAACAGGCGGAATATGCGGACCGCTTCAAGCTCCAGTCCGACGGCCAAGCCCAATACTACGGTCAAGTAGAACGGAGCCAGCGCGAGCAGGTCCAAGACCCCGTAGAAGCCGAACAAGTACTTCCGCTTGCTGGGCGCTGTCGCGATCCTGAGCGCGTATTCAATCGTGAACAGCCCGAACACGACGTAATCGGACGCGTCGAGGAAAGCGGCCGCCTTGATCGGGATGTTCGGGAGCGTGCCGATGCTGAAGGTTAGCCGGAAGTTCCGTGCGATTTTGAAGCCGCGCCGCCTCATTCATCCTTCCGCAACAATGGGTTAGGAAGGATCCGGGCCGCTTTTTCGCTTGCAATTCGTGTCCAGTAATCATTTCAATTGATCAAGTTTTTGTGTATTTCATTCATGGATTTCATACGATAATGGAGTGGCCATGTTCGTTGACACCATCCCGAACCGGGGCTCGCGGCCCACGATCCTGATCCGCCACTCCTACCGGGAGGGCCGCAGGGTCAAAAAGCGCACCCTCGCCAACATCACCAACCTTCCCCCCGAGACGGTCGGGAAGATCCGCGCCGTCCTGCAGGGGGCCGTCCTCGCCGACGCGCCCGGCGGGCGGCTCGACGGCGCCTTCGCCATCCCGCGATCCCTTCCGCACGGGAACGCCGTTGCCGTCCTCGCGGCCCTGCGCGCCTGCGGGATCGAGCAGGCGATCGCCTCCCGGCGCTCGCCGAAGCGGGACCTCGCGGCCGCCATGGTCGCCCAGCGGATTCTGGAGCCGGGATCGAAGCTCGCCGCCGCCCGGAGCTTCCGGCCCGAGACGGCCGCCTCCACCTTGGCGTCCCAGCTCGGCCTGCCGGAAAACGCGGGCGAGGACCGGCTCCATGAAGCCATGGACTGGCTCCTCGAGCGGCAGCCGAGGATCGAGAGGGCGCTCGCCGAGAGGCACCTGAGGGAGGGAAGTCCCGTCCTCTACGATTTGACGTCCACCTGGACCTACAGCCGGAAGTGCCGGCTGGCGAGGCGCGGCTGCTCCCGCGACGGCAGGCGGGGCCTGCCGCGGATCGAGTTCGGGCTTCTGTGCGACGGCGAAGGCCGGCCCGTCGCCGTCGAGGCCTTCCCCGGCAACGCGGCCGACCCCTCCGCCGCGGCCTCCCAGGTCGGCAAGCTCCGCGACCGCTTCGGGCTGGAGCGCGTGGCGTTCGTCGGCGACCGGGGCATGGCCGCCCAGGCGCGCATCCGCGAGGACCTGGAGCCGAACGGGCTCGACTGGATCTTCGCGCTTCGGGCCCCGGCGATCCGCGCGCTGGCCGAAGACGGCGCGCTGCAGCCCTCGCTGTTCGACGAGCGGGACATGGCGGAGATCGAGTGCCCGGAGCGGTTCCCCGGCGAGCGGCTGGTCGTCTGCCGGAACCCCCTGCTGGCGGAGGAGCGGGCCCGCAAGCGGCGGGAGCTGGTCGCCGCGACGGCGGCGGAGCTGGCGGCGGTCCGCCGGGCCGTCCGCCGGGGAACGCGGCCGCTCAGGGATGCGGACAGGATCCGGCGGCGCGCCGACCGCGTTCTCGACAAGCGCAAAATGCGCAAGCACTTCGAGACCGGGATCGGCGAGGGCTCCTTCCCGTGGAGGCGCAGGAAGGAGTCCATCGCCGCCGAGGCGGCATTGGATGGGTTCCATGTGATCCGCACCAATGTGCCGAAGGAGCGGATGGGCGCCGCCGAGGCCGTCCTGGCCTGCAGGAGCCTGGGCAGGGCCGGGAGGGCGTTCCGGACGATGAAGGCTTCCGATCTCGAGGTCCGCCCCATCCACCACCGCCTCGAGTGCCGGGTCCGGGCGCACCTGCTGATCTGCATGCTCGCGCAACGCGTCGAGATGCACATGCGGAAGGCGCTCGCGCCGCTGCTGTTCGACGACGAGGACGGCCCGGTGCGGGAATCCCCCGTCGCCAAGGCGGAGCGCTCGCCGAAGGCCAGGCGGAAGGCGTCCGCGAAGCGCGCGCGCTCCGGCGAGGCCGTCCACGACTTCCGGGGCCTGCTCCGCCATCTCGGAACCCTCACGATGAACCGGATCGAGCCCTTCGGGCAAGGCAGGCAAGGGTTCGACCTTCCCGCGTCGCCGACGCCGATCCAGGACCGGGCATTGCAGCTGCTGAACGCGAAGCTCGCCGGGCGCTGACCACCCCCATCGCATTGTGTCCAGAATCCGCGCGTCCGGAATCCCGGAATGTGCCGGACATTCAAACGGTTATCCGAAAAACTTCCACGGAACTTCCGGTTAGCAGGAGATAGACGATCAGGAGCATGACCACCCCATCGAACGCTCGCCCGGCGGCCGTGTCGTTCCGCTGAACAATATCCCTCAGTTTCATCGTGTAGCCTCTTCGGTTCGCATTCCGGAATTCGGCTCGCCGCGTCGACAGGCAGGCGCGGGACTACGCCGTTTCGGGTTCGGGCTCCTGTCGAAGCAGGATCAGCAGCGCGGCTGCCGTCGCTATCACGCCGAACAGAATCGCGAAGCGGGGAAGCCCGTTGCCGAGCACCGCCTCCCAGAGAAGCACCCATGTCGGCGTGAGATAGGTGTAAGCCATGACTTTCGCCGAAGGCAGGCGCATCGACGCGAAGGTCAGCAGCGAGAACGTCAGCACCGTCGCGAACAAGGTGATATAGCCGAGCACGGCCCACACCCGGAACGGAAGCGCGAGCCAGTCGGTCTCCAGAATGGGCCGCCACCCGTAGGCGACGAGCAGCAGCGTGCCGCAGGTCGTCATGAAGCATGCGAACGCGACCGCGGGCTCGCCCCGGTGGAATTTCCTGACGAACGGCGTGTAGAGCGCGTGTGCGGCGCAACCCGCGAAGAACACGGCTTCGCCGGGCCCGATCCGGAAGCTGAGAAGCGCGGCGAGGTCCGCGCGGAAGATCACCCACGCCGCGCCGAAGCCGCCGATCGCGAGGGCGAGCGCTATCCTCCGGGTCGCCGCCTGGCGCAGCAGCATCCAGCCGAAGAGCGCGGACATCGCAGGAACGAACGTGAGCACGGCGCTCAGCGAAACCGCCGGCGCGGTCTTGAGGCCCTCGAACATCGTGACGAAGTAAACCGCCATCAGGGTGCCCGCGACGGCGAAGCGCCAAGGTGCGCGGAAGCTCTTCAGGACCGGGCCCGAACCCGACAACGCGATCGCCATCAGAAGCGCGGAAGCGGCCAGAAACCGCACGGCGGTCAGCGCTACCGGATCGATGTCGTTGGCGATCAGCTTCCCGAAGCTGAACGATCCCGCGATCGCGAGCGAGAATCCGAGCATTGCCAGATGGCCCTTGGCCGGTTGGCTGAGCGCAATCATGGCAACGCCAAATAGTGCAATTGCGCCCGTCCCTGAAGCGGGGCGGGCGGAGCCGCCTTGAACGGCAGCAGCGCCAGCGGAACCCATGGCGCTCGGCCGCAACGGCGTCGGCCGCGGCGAGGGTAGCGGCGGCGCGGCGGAAGTTGACCGCAAACCTGCCGTTTGGTATCGGCCGCGCAACTGTCATGCAGTTCCGGAATCCTCAGGTCCTCCGGCATGCGCCAGGATCGACATCCGTCAGCGAGCGTTCGCCCGCGGATGCCGTTGCTGCTTGACGGATCGGCTGCGTCCGCTTTCGTGGACCGGTGACTCGAGGGGAACGCTAGCGTGTTCGACAATCTTTCCGACAAGCTTTCATCCGTACTGGACGGCCTAACCCGCAAAGGTGCGCTGAGCGAGGACGATGTCTCCGCAGCCATGAGGGAAGTCCGGGTCGCGCTGCTTGAAGCGGACGTCGCGCTGCCGGTTGTCAGGACGTTCATCCGGTCCGCGCAGAGGAAGGCCACGGGCCAGGCCGTCATGCGGTCGGTCTCTCCGGGCAACCAGGTCATCAAGATCGTCCACGACGAGCTCGTCCGGACGCTCGAAGGCGACGGGAAGGAGCCTTCCCGGATGCGGATCGACAATCCGCCCGCGCCCGTGCTGATGGTCGGCCTCCAAGGCTCCGGCAAGACGACCACGACGGCGAAGATCGCAAAGCGGATCTACGAAACCGAGCGCAGGCGGATCCTGATGGCATCCTTGGACACGCGCCGTCCGGCGGCGATGGAGCAGCTGGAAGTCCTCGGTCGGCAGGCGAACGTGAACACGCTGTCAATCGTGCCGGGACAGCCCCCCGTCGAAATCGCGAAGCGGGCGATGAAGCATGCGGCGGACAACGGATACGACGCGGTGATGCTCGATACTGCGGGCCGCATGCACATCGACGAGGAGCTCATGGACGAGGTGGTCGCCGTCCGTGAAGCAGTGAAGCCGAAAGAGACCCTTTTGGTCGTCGACGGGCTGACTGGCCAGGATGCGGTGAACGTCGCCAGCGAGTTCGAAGGCAAGATCGGCATCAGCGGCGTCGTGCTCACCCGGATGGAGGGCGACGGGCGCGGCGGCGCGGCGCTGAGCATGCGGGCGGTGACCGGGAAGCCCATCAAGTTCGTAGGGATCGGCGAGAAGCTGGAGGATCTTGGGGATTTCGACCCCGAGCGCGTCGCGGGCCGCATACTCGGCATGGGCGACATCGTCGCCTTGGTGGAGAAGGCCCGCGAAACCCTTGAAGTCGAAAAGGCCGAGCGGGCCGCGCGTCGGCTTCAGAAGGGCTTGTTCAACATGAACGACATGCGCCAGCAGCTTGAGGGGATGCAGAAGATGGGCGGCATGAGTTCCGTGATGTCCATGATGCCGGGCATGGGGAAGCTGGCCGCGAAGGCTGAAGCCGCGGGAATGGACGACAGGATGATCGACCGCCAGATCGCTCTGATCAACTCGATGACCCGGAAGGAGCGCGCGAACCCGAAGCTTCTGCAGGCAAGCCGCCGCAAGAGGATTGCCGCGGGCGCGGGACAGAACGTCGCCGAGCTCAACAAGCTGCTCAAAATGCACAGGCAGTTCGCGGACATGAGCAAGGCCATGTCCAAGGGCAAGTCCGGGCTCGGCGCCCTCTTGGGCAAGGCAGGCATTCCGGCCGGAGCCATGCCCCCGGGGTTCAAGGCCGGATCGCTTCCGGCCGGGCTTTCGAATCTGATGCCGGGCGGCATGGGAATGCCGGGTACGCTCACAGACCCGAACGTGAAGAGATGAGCAATCCGCGCACGACGGATCCGGCGGCGGGAGCGCGGCGGTGAAAGAGCACGAGGTCCAGGCCGAGGCGATCCTGAAGGAGCACCGGGAGGCGATCGACCGGCTCGACGCCATTCTGATCTACGCGCTAGCGGAGCGGTTCAAGCAGACGAAGGCCGTCGGAAAGCTGAAGGCGGAGCACAAGCTGCCGCCCGCCGACGCCGCGAGGGAGGCGCGCATGGTCGAGCGGCTGGAGCAGCTCGCCGAATCGGCAGGGCTGGATCCGGAGTTCGCGCGGAAGTTCATCAAGTTCGTGTTCCAGGAAGTGATCAGGCACCACGAAAGCCAGCAGAAATAGCCGGCCGCGGCAGGTTCGGCTCATCCGAAGGAGACATTACGTATGGCAATGAAAATTCGCCTCGCCCGGGCGGGGTCCAAGAAGCGGCCCTTCTACCGGATCGTTGCGGCGGACTCGCGCATGCCGCGGGACGGCCGCTTCATCGAGAAGCTGGGCACCTACAATCCCCTGCTTCCCAAGGACAGCGAGGACCGGGTCAAGATGAATCCCGAACGGATCAAGCATTGGCTCGGGCAGGGCGCCATGCCCACCGACCGGGTGTCGAGGATGCTCGAGGCGGCGGAGCTCGTTCCGGCGAAGGAACGGAACAACCCGATCAAGGGCAAGCCGCGCAAGAAGGCGCAGGAGCGTGCGGAAGCGGCACAGGACGGCTGACGAAGCGTCCGGCAGGGCAGCCGGTTCCGGTTGGGCGGCCCGAACTCCCGTCGGAACAGAATCGGATGCGGCGGCGGGCCGGAAGCGCGGCGTCGTCTGCGTAGGCGAGATAGCGGGCGCTTTCGGCGTGCGGGGCGAAGTCAGGCTGAAGAGCTATTGCGAGCGCCCTGAAGCGATCGCGGACTACTCGCCCTTGGCGTCCGGCGACGGGCGCGAATTTTATCTCGCGGCGGTGCGTTCGGCCGCGCGCGGCGTTGCGGCGCGGATTGAAGGCGTCGGGACGCGGGAGGAGGCTCAGGCGCTGAAGGGCGTCATGCTTTACGCGAAGCGCTCCCGCTTCGCCGAGACGGAAGACGACGAGTTCTACCAAGCCGACCTGATCGGCGCTTCCGCTTACGGTCTGTCAGGGAAGCTGATCGGCACGGTGTCCGCCGTCCACTGCCACGGCGCCGGGGACATTCTTGAGATCGCCGACGCCGACGGAACGCGGCTGGTTCCATTCACGCGCGACGCGGTGCCGGATGTCGTGATGGCCGAGAGCCGCATCGTCGTCGACGAAAGCCTCATGTAGGCCGGACGGAGTCCGAAGTGATGTCCAGCGCGCCAGAGAGCGAATTCGCGAAGCAGGCCGACTTGCGGGCCGATGGCCCACAGGCGGAGTCGGACGGGAATCCGGGCGCCCCTTGGACAGCCAAGGTGTTCACGATCCTGCCGGACGCGTTCCCCGGAACGCTCGGCAGCTCAGTGATCGGGCAGGCGCTTTCCAAAGGCATCTGGTCGCTGGAGGTCGTCGATCTGCGGGAATTCGGCATCGGCCGACACAGGGACGTGGACGGGCCGCCAGCCGGCGGCGGAGCGGGCATGGTGCTCAGGCCCGATGTGGTTGCGGCGGCGCTGGATGACGCGGCCGCCGGGGGAATCGAGCTTCCGGCATACTGCCTCTCTCCGAGAGGACGGAGGTTCAATCAAGAGACCGCGGCCTCATGGGCATCGCAGCCGGGCGTGGCCCTGCTCTGCGGAAGATTCGAAGGCGTCGACGAGCGCGTTCTGGAGCATTACGGGATCACCGAGGTGTCCGTGGGCGATTTCGTGCTTTCCGGCGGAGAAATCGCTGCGCAAGCCTTGATTGAAGCGACAGTGCGCCTTATACCGCGCGTCCTTGGGAACCAAGGGTCGGCGCTGGACGAGACTTTCTCGGAAGGCGGACTGCTTGAGCATCCCCACTACACGCGACCGCGCGTCTGGCGGGGCCGTCCGACTCCCGAGGTTCTGGTTTCGGGGCATCATGGACGGGTTGCCGAATGGCGGCGCGAGCAGTCGGAGAGGCTGACCAAGGAACGCAGGCCGGACCTGTGGCGGAGCTTCCGGGAGAACGCCCGCCCGGACGGGAACTGACAGGGAATTCGCGCGGCGGGGCCGCGGACGCGAGGACGAAGCGATGAATTTGATCGCCGAACTGGAGGCCGAGCAGATTGCGCAGCTCGGGAAGGACATTCCGGACTTCAAGGCCGGGGACACGATACGCGTCGGCTACAGGGTGACCGAGGGCACCCGGACGCGCATTCAAAACTATGAAGGCGTCTGCATCGCCCGGAACGGTGGAAGCGGAATCGGCGGATCGTTCACAGTGCGGAAGATCTCCTTCGGGGAAGGCGTCGAGAGGGTCTTTCCCCTGCATTCGACGAACATCGAGTCGATTTCGGTCGTCCGGCGCGGGCGCGTCCGGCGGGCGAAGCTCTACTATCTGCGCTCGCGCAGAGGGAAATCCGCCCGCATCGCGGAAAAGACGAATTACCGGCCGATGAAGTCCAAAGAAGAAAGCGCCGAGTAGGAGGCCGCCATGAAGAAGGGCATCCATCCCGACTACCACGAGATCAACGTCAAGCTTACGAACGGCGAAGTCGTCAAGATGCGCTCGACCTATGGCTCGGAAGGCGACACGCTTACGCTTGACGTGGACCCGTCGGTCCATCCCGCTTGGACCGGGGGCACCGCGCATCTGATGGACACCGGCGGGCGGGTTTCGAAGTTCAAGAAGAAGTATTCCGGTTTCGGCTTCGACCTCTGAGCGCCGTCCGGCCGTTCCGCCCCTTGGCGGCGGCGTGCTTCCGCGCGCCGAATCCGTTCGGCCTGCCTGTTTCCCCATGACGTCCGGCCGCGCTGCCCAGCAGGGAGCGCGGACGGCGGATCGGCGTTTCCGCCGTCCGCAAGCATCGGCAAGCGCATTCCCAAGTCCGCGTGACTGCCATGGGCCATGTCGCCGTCCTTGACGTAGGGAAGACCAACACCAAGGCGGTTCTCGTTGATCCGTCCGACCTGTCGGAACTCGAGGTGCTGCGCATCGCAAGCCCGTCTTCCGAAGGGCCGCCTTACCTGCATTTCGACACCGAACGGATTTGGCGCTTCGCGCTGTCGGCCCTGTCGGAATTCGCGGCGAAGTCGCAGGTCGAGGCGGTCTGCGCGACCACCCATGGAGCCGCGGCTGCGCTGGTCGACGAAAACGGCGATCTCGTTCTGCCGGTGCTCGACTACATGGACAAGGGGCCGGACGAGCTGGCTTCCGACTACGACGCGCTGCGTCCGTCGTTCACGGAAACCGGGACGCCGCGCCTTCCGGCAGGGCTGAATCTCGGGGCGCAGCTGTTCTGGCTGGGTCGGCGATTCCCGGATGCCTTCCGGCGCGCCCGCTGGATTCTTCCGTATCCCCAGTACTGGAGCATGCGGCTATCGGGCGTGCCGTCCGCGGACGTGACCATGCTCGGAGCGCACTCAGATCTTTGGCTGCCAAGCCGAGACCGGCTCTCAAGGCTCGCGGAAGAAGAAGGCTGGGATCGCATGATTCCGGATGTGCGAATGCCCGACACCCGGCTCGGTCCCGTCAGCAGGCAAGTGTCCGAAGTGACAGGACTGGATCCCGAAACGCAGGTACTGTGCGGAATCCACGATTCAAACGCTTCGCTTGTGCCCCACATCGTTGCAAGGCCGCCGCCGTTCACTGTGGTTTCCACCGGGACGTGGGTCATAACGATGTCTCTCGGCGGCAGGAAAATTAAGCTGGAGGAAGCCCGCGACACGCTGGTCAACGTGAACTGCCTCGGCGAGTCCGTGCCGTCCGCCCGGTTCATGGGCGGCCGCGAATTCGAGATGCTTGTGTCCGACCCGGACATTGCTGCCGGAAACGACATCGCGCTCGACGTGGCCCGCCGCCGCTTGGCGGTGCTCCCGACGATTACGGAGGGCTGCGGGCCGTTTCCGGGGCGGCCAGTGGGAAGGATCGGCATCGGCGCCGAAGATCCAGCCCGCCGACTTGTAGGAATCTCCTACTACCTTGCGATGATGTCGGCGGAATGCGTGGCGGTCACCGGCGGCGACGGCCCGGTCATCGTCGAAGGGCCGATGGCGGGGAACCGGCATTTCCTCGATCTTTTGTCGGTCGCTGTGCCCCGCCCCGTGATCAAGCGTCCCGGCGGCACCGGCACCGCCGCGGGGGCGGCGCTGCTGGCGTCGGCCGATAGGTCGGCCGCGTACGCGATCAGCGATGAAACCCACCAGCCCGATCCGGAACTTGTGGATCCGTTGAAGCGCTACGCGGAATTCTGGCGCGCAACTGTAGCTTGATGTTGCCAGATTGGACCGCGGATGCACTTGCCAAGATAGCGCATTCGGCGCACGAGATTCTTCGCAAGCGTGTCGAAATTAAGCGAGAAACGGATCGAACTCCAATATTCGATATAATGCAGAATCGTCGATGCAACATACATCAAACATCGCGCAAACATCCGGAATCTTTCTATTTGCCCGCCGCCGACCTGGTTGAGAAGTTTCCTTCGTTACAATCGCTACGTCATCCCGTTCAATAGCATACGCGATCAGATGCGCATCCATCCCGATAAGTCTAATTTCTTGCTCCGACAAATTCTCTCCATATCCTTCCCGAAGCACCCTTTCGACGCAATCCTGCGACACTTCCTCGTTGAAAACTAGACAGTTCTTTATATCACGCTGACTGATCCATCGCTTCAGATCGTCACTTCCGTCCAAGATTTCGAAAATAATCTGAATCGGCAAAAAGATCTTTCGCTGATTTGCATTGTCAACAATCCACTGCCGGTAACGTTCAACTTGATTTATCGAACGGAATTTGCTTTCTGCAAAAATAAGCACATTTGCATCCAACAAGAAAACCATCCCAATGAAATTATGAAGTCTTGTCTGCGCTTGCCATAAGCACTTTATCAACACCACCTACCTTTACACCAAGCAATCTCGCTGCATCGGTATAACGCAGATCACCCGACTCCACGCCGCGTTTAACCAATTCAATTAACGGATTGCCAACGTTTGCGCGTTTCGCAACGAAGTATGCCGACTCGCCTTTTCCGTTTCCTCGCTGTTGTCCGCGAATTCTCTGACCGCTATCCTCTACAAATCGGAATTGAGCGGCAGAAAAGATCTCGTTGGCGACATGATCGCAAAATTCTTTGGTTCTCATTTCATTGCCACCTATGTTGCCTTGACTTGGATTTCGCCAAATTTCAACCGAACCAAGGCAAATACGGGCTAATCCATGAAATAATGTGAATGCACGTTCGTGTTCTGAGTCGTTCGAATTAATTACGACTATCGGCGCTACTTTATCCGCGATGGATATGCCGCTAAATACATGGCTTTCAAGCTTATAGTTTCCAGTTTCGAAGTATCCGGCCATAAGCACAAAAATCCGATTATTTTCACATCGACCTTTAATCTCTTGATAGAGTGTTCGCCCCTGAATGCTTTCCTGGCAATAACTCGGTATTTGATCAAGATCAAACCGGTCCATTACCTTGCTCGCGGCGCAATTCACTGTGTCGTCAAGACTAATTAATTGGACAAAGTTCACAGGAGAGCTTTCGTTGAAGCTGTCCAGCAAATCTTTCAAAATCTCATGACGTGCTAGCAAATTTTTTAAATAAATTCTTAATCGAGTGCGTTCCAACTTTGAAAGCTGATCATTAGCAATCCGAAAGGTTGCCATCATGTCTTTGCTTTTGTCAATCGGTAGATTCTTTAGGTAAAATATTAGTTCCGATGTCCCGTATTTTTCCGCAATTTGGTGCAGTTGCATCTTGGTTGGCCAAATTTCGCCCTTTTCAAATTTGTCCAGCCTGTCGGACGAGAAATCAAAGAATTCTGCTGCTTGGTCGAGGGATAAATCAAGGTTTTCACGAGCCCGACGAAGCATATCAGGGTTATGATTTTGCGCAAGGCTGCCCATAGCGTTTAGGCCCGCGATTTACGAGGGCATCTGAAAATCATGCTGTTTATTGCGCTATTGGCCAACTTCTATGTTCCACGCACTTGCGATGCGAAGCGCAATGTCGCCGATTGACGTTCGATCATGGTGGCACTCTTTGCATCCAGCGAGTGCGGGAAGTCAAGAGGCTTATGGTTTGGGCAGTGCTTCAAGCGCTACCCGTTTGGCCTAAGCTTCGTTCCCGACATCGAATTCCAAAGGCCGCACCTGGTTGAACCGCCCGGTCTCGCGGAGGGCGTCGCAGATCGACGGATCCGCCGGGCTGTCGATGGAAAGCAAAGCGATTGCGTTCTTTCCGGCCTTGGACCTGCCCAGATTGAAATTGGCGATGTTGACGCCCTTGTCGCCTAGGGTCGTGCCCAGAACGCCCACGATCCCGGGAACGTCCGTGTTCGTGGTGTACAGCATGTGGCGGCTTACCTCGGCGTCGATGTTGATGCCCTTGATCTGGATGAACCGGGGCCGCCCGTCGGAAAACACCGTCCCCGCGATCGACCGCTCCCGCTGCTCCGTTGCGACGTTCAGCTTGATGTAGGCTTCGAAGACGCCGGACTTCGGCTGCGTGGTTGTCGACAGCTTTATCCCGCGCTCCTTGGCCGTTAGTTCGGCCGACACCATGTTCACGTCCGGATTGGACGGCCTGAGTATGCCCGCGGCAATCGCCGCGCTGAGCGCGTTCGTGTTCATCGTGGCGACCGTGCCGTCGTACAGCACGTTCACCGACTTGATTGGCTCGTCCGTCATCTGCCCGACGAACGCGCCGAGATGGCCTGCAAGAGTTATCCACGGAATCAGCCGCTTCGATTCCTCGGCGCTGATCGACGGCATGTTGAGCGCATTGGTCACCGCGCCCCGGAGCAGATAGTCCGACATCTGCTCCGCGATCTGCTGGGCGACCTTCTCTTGAGCCTCGGTCGTCGAAGCGCCTAGATGAGGGGTCGCAACAACCTGGTCCAGCTCCAGAAGCGGATTGTTGACCGGAGGCTCTAATTCGAACACGTCCAGCGCGGCGCTGGCAATGTGGCCTGATCGGATCGCGTCGGCGAGCGCCGCCTCGTCAACAATGCCTCCGCGTGCGCAGTTGATGATGCGCGCGCCCTTCTTCATCCGGGCGATCGCCCGCGCGTTGATGATGCCCTTCGTCTTGGGCGTAAGCGGCACGTGCAGCGTCAGGAAATCCGCACGCTCAAGGAGCTCCTCGAGTTCCGTCTTTTCCACGCCCAGACGCTGGGCCCGTTCGGCGCTCAGGAACGGGTCGTAGCAGACGACCTTCATGGACAGTCCAAGCGCGCGGCTGCAGACCGCGGTGCCGATGTTGCCGCAGCCGATCACGCCGAGCGTCTTTCCGAACAACTCCACGCCGGTGAACCGCGACTTTTCCCATTTGCCTGCGCGCGTTGACGCGTTCGCCTCGGGGATCTGCCGGGCCGACGACATCATGAGGGCGATTGCATGCTCGGCCGTCGTGATCGCGTTTCCATAAGGCGTGTTCATCACGATCACGCCGTTCCGGGTCGCCGACTTCACATCAATGTTGTCCACGCCGATGCCTGCCCTGCCGACGACCTTCAGTTTTTCCGCCCGGTCCAGCAGCTTTTCCGTCACCTTCGTCGCCGATCGGACGGCCAGCCCGTCGAACTCGCTGATCGCTTCCGCCAGCTTCAGCTTGTCCTTGCCGAGTTCCGGATCGAAGTGCACATCGACGCCCCGGTCCCGGAATATCCCGATGGCGGTCTCGGACAATTTGTCCGACACAAGTACTTTGGGCTTCATGGCTGTTTCCTGATCGTGGCGCTTTGGATGGAGGATTCCTAAGCCTGCGCGTGCTGTCCGTCTTCGGCGGAAAGGGTTTCGAACGCCCACTCGATCCATGGCAGAAGGGCTTCGATATCGCTGTTTTCAACGGTTGCGCCGCACCAGATGCGCAAGCCCGGAGGCGCGTCGCGGTACGACGCGATATCGAACGCCACGCCTTCCTTTTCGAGCCGAGCTGCGACCGCCTTGGCGAATCCGGCCGGATCCGCAATCCGGCCGCTGCCAAACCTGAGGCACACGCTCGTGTTCGAGCGGGTCGACGGCGCTTCCGCCAGATAGTCAATCCAGTCTCTGCGGCTGACGAACCGGTCGACCGACCTGGCGTTGGCGTCGGCTCGGGCGGTCAACGTCGGTAGCCCGCCGATGGAGCGTGCCCATTCGAGCGCGACGAGGTAGTCCTCCACGCAGAGCATCGAGGGCGTGTTGACGGTGGAGCCCTTGAACACGGCCTCGTTCAGCTTGCCCGACCTCGTGAGCCTGAACAGCTTCGGGATCGGCCAAGGGGGAGTCCAAGAAGCCAGGCGTTCAGCGGATCTGGGCGAAAGCACGAGCATGCCGTGCGCGGCCTCGCCGCCAAGCGCCTTCTGCCAGGAGAAGGTCGTTGCGTCGAGCTTGGACCACGGAAGATCGACCGCGAACGCGGCTGACGTCGCATCGCAAATCGAGAGTCCGCCGCGATCATCGGGAATGAAGTCGCCGTCAGGAACGCGGACTCCGCTGGTCGTGCCGTTCCAAGCGAAAACGACATCCTTGTCGAAATCCACAGCGGCAAGATCCGGCAGCTTGCCGTAGTCCGCGGAACGGACCTCGCAAGGGATCTTCAGCTGGGAAACCACATCGGTAGCCCAGTCCTTGCCGAACGACTCCCACGCAAGCACTTCCGCCGGACGCTGCCCGAGCAGCGACCAGAGGGCCATCTCCATGGCGCCCGTATCCGAGCCGGGCACGATGCCGATCCGGTAGTCCGCGGGAATGCCGAGCAAGTCCCGGGTTTCCTCAATGGCTGCTGTGATCCTGGACTTGGGGACGGCGGCGCGGTGGGAGCGTCCCAGCTGGGCTTCGGAAAGCTTCCCGAGTTCCCATCCGGGCGGCTTCGGACAGGGGCCCGAAGAGAATCGCGGGTTCGCCGGTCGAACGGCCGGACGCGGAAATTCCGCCATGATATCCTTCCAGATATGCGCTTCTCGTTGGGGAGAAGTGTCCCGACGCGGCGCATATTCAACTTGCTGGTTCCACGCAAGCAGGGAACTCGGTCGCCCCGTCGACTGCCTACGATGCCGAACATGAGGCACAGAGTCGGATGCGCATGCCGCTCGGGGTCGGCGATTGGCGTTGCAAAGCCGATGTTCATGTCCAATGAGTGCGGCTTTGGCGGAACGATGATCAGGCGTGCGGAGTGGCGACATGGATTCCATGCTGACGGCAGTGATGATCGGCGGCTCCGGGCTGGATGCCAGCGACATCCGCCGGGCGCGGGCCGCATGCGACGGCTCCGAGCCCGTATGGCTTTCCCCGGGCGTCGCCGCCGAATTCGAATTCTCCGGCGGAGCGGCTGATCTGGATTCCGTGCGGGAAGAATTGGCGCGGCGGCGGGTCGACTTCGCAGTGCTTCCGTCCAAGGGGCGCAGGAAGCGGCTGCTGGTTGCCGACATGGACTCGACCGTCATCAAGCAGGAATGCATTGACGAGCTGGCAGCCGAGGCGGGTGTCGGGCAGCGGGTCGCGGCGATAACGTCGAAAGCGATGAACGGCGAAATCGAATTCGAGGACGCTGTCCGCGAGAGGGTCGGCCTTCTCGCGGGAATGTCTGAGGCCGCAATCGAAAAAGTCTGGCGCGAACGGGTCGCGTTCACTCCGGGAGCGGCGGCGCTGGTCGCGACCATGCGCGCCGCGGGAGCACATACGGTTCTGATATCGGGCGGCTTCACGGATTTCACGGGCAGGGTGGCCGAGCGCTTGGGATTCCACGAGCACAGTGCGAACAAGCTGTTGAGGGAAGACGGCAGACTAACAGGGGAAGTGGGCAGGCCGATACTGGGGCGGGACGCGAAGCGGACGCTGCTCCTTGAGCTTCTGGACCGGCTGAATCTGGAGCCGAACGATGCGATGGCCGTGGGCGATGGTTCGAACGATGTGGCCATGCTGAAGCTTGCGGGCTGCGGCGTGGCGTTCCGTGCCAAGCCGATCGTCAAGCGCCAGAGCGATACGAAGCTGGATTTTGCGGATTTGACCGGGCTGCTTTACCTGCAAGGGTTCAAATGCAGCGAATTCGTCGATCCCTGATTTTGCCGCCCGGCGGGCCGAGAGCCATCGGCGGATTTGATGCTGTCGGCTGCTCGCTGCGCTCGCCGTAGAGCCGGTTTTCTTCGGCGTACCCGGATCGCGGGTTCGCTCGCTGCGTCAAATCGCAGCGAGCGTCCGGTCGTTCTCTTCAAACAGTTCCGCCAGCCGCGCGGCAGCGGCGTCGTATTCCCCGGGATCGCTCCAAGTCGACCTCGGCCAGAGGATTTCAGACGGCGCGCCCGGTGCCGACAAGGGCACCTCCAAGCCGAAGTTCGCGTCGGTCCTGCATTCAGCCTTGGCCAAGTTCCCGTCCAAGGCCGCCTTGACGAGCGCCCTTGTCGTGCCGAGTGCGATTCTGGACCCGCTCCCGTATCCGCCTCCGATCCAGCCTGTATTGACCAGCCAGCAGCGGGGGCCGTGCGCGTCGATCTTCGCGCGGAACAGATCTCCGTACGCTTGAGGCTTGAGAGGAAGGAACGGATGCCCGAAGCAAGGCGAAAACACCGGCTGCACGCCCGCCGCGCCGCGTTCTGTGCCGCTGATCCTCGAAGTGAAGCCGGCCAGGAAGTGCCGGACGGCCTGGTCGGGCGTGAGGCGCGAAATCGCAGGAAGCACGCCGAACGAATCGCAAGTCAGCATGAATACGTTCGTGGGGTGTCCGGCCCTGCCTGTCGCGGACGCGAACGGAATCGCGTCGAGGGGATAGGCGCAGCGGCCGTTCTCAGTCAGGGTTCCGTCTGCGAAATCCAGCCTCCGCGTCGTCGGGTCGTACGCGACGTTCTCCACAACCGTGCCGAACATCGAGGTCGTCGCATGGATGTGCGGTTCGGCTTCGGCGCTGAGGCCGAAGGTCTTCGCGTAGCAGCCGCCTTCGAAATTGAATACGCCGCTGTCCGACCATCCGTGCTCGTCGTCCCCGATCAGCGTCCTGCCGGGATCGGCTGAGAGCGTGGTCTTTCCGGTTCCGGAGAGTCCGAAGAACAGCGCGGAGTCGTCCGGGTGTCCGATCGCGTGGTTCGCGGCGCAATGCATAGGCAGGACGCCTTTTGCCGGCAGCAGAAGGTTGAGCACGGTGAACACGGACTTCTTGATTTCCCCGGCGTAGCCAGTGCCGCCGATCAGAACGGTTCGGTCGGGAACGCTGATCGCGATCACGGTTTCCGAAACGCATCCGTGCCGCGCGGGGTCCGCCATGAATCCGGGGCAGCACAGGATGGTCCATTCGGGTTCGAATGAACCGGTGCCCGATTTGGCGTCGTCGCGAAGCAGGTGCCGGATGAACAATGCCTGCCATGCAAGCTCGCAAACGACGCGCACATTGAGCCTGAACTGCGGGTCGGCGCAGGCGTTCAGATTCTGCGAGACTGGATTCCGGCCGGACAGGTAGGCGAGCATGTCCGTGCGGAGGCAGCTGAACGCCTCCGGCGCCATCCGCTTCTGGTGCTTCCACCAGATCGCGTCGGACCGGGCCTCGTCCGCCACCATGAACTTGTCCTGCGCGGAGCGCCCGGTCTTTTTTCCCGTGAAAGCGAGCACGGCGCCGCCCAATCCGACATCGCACTCACCCTGCGCTGCGGCTTGCTGCAGCAGCCTCGCGACAGCGGCCTCGCCGCTTGATTTGATCGACTCACTATCCGCCAGCGGCAATCGGCCGCCCGCCGGTCCGGCGCCTGTTCCAGTCATGATGCGTTGCCCGCTTGTCGATGCGGTCGCCGACGGAGCGGCGCCTGTGCGCCCATAACACACGGACCGGCCCGCGCTAAACGAAACATTTGGAAACTGGGCCGGATCTACCCAAGCGCGTCCAAAGGGCTATGCGCCGGGATGGAATTCCGACCAGGCAGGGTCGGGTCGCCGAACGGCGCGACCCTGAGCGGAAATGCTGCCAACTGGCATCATTTTCTGGTCCGGTCCGCCGATGATCCTTGAATGCGTCCGTGCGCGGATGGGGACGCGGTCCGGGTTCCGTCTTACAGATTACCGTTGCACGCGAACCACTGCCCGATCCCTGTCTGTTCTTGATTGCGCCCTAGCGCGGGCGCGTGTCTGCCTGCGCATTCAAGGCGTTGCGCCTTGACCGAGGTTTGCTGGCGGCAAGTAGGGTTCACAATTTCCTGCGCGCTTGCTCCAACATTGCGGCAAAGGAATCGTGTCCGCCGTCAACCGCTTGGAGCAGCTGCGTATCGCCGTCTTAATTCGCGGCGTCTGGGTTCGCGCCAGTTCCGAGCAGCGCTATCGCAACGCCAATGTTGATGCGTACTGCCGCATAGTGCAACGGCGTGTTGAAGAATATATGAATCGGGAGCTACTCATCATATTCGTTCATACCAAGGAGTGCTTCTGACATGTCGCAACGGCAAACCGTGTCGCCACCCAACTTGAAGGATGTGCTTGAGCGAAACACGAGGATCAATTTAACCACTGTGGCTGCTCATGAGAGGTTGGAGGAGAAATTGAAAAAGTTGGGCGTGGAAATCAAGCCAAGCTACAATCTGGAACCGCCACTGGGAATGAATCCGGCCGGATTATACATTCGGAACGGCTGACAGGGACGGTATCGGAAAATGCATGTGTCGGCTCCGGGCCCACCTCCTGATCTGCATGCTCGCGTATTATGTCGAAATGCACATGCGAAAGGTGTTCGCGCGGCTGCTGTTCGGCGACGAGGACGGCCCGGTCCGGGAGTCCCCCGTCGCGAAGGCGGAGGGCTCGCTGCGGACCCGGCGGAAGGCGGTTACCAAGTGCACGCGCTCAGGCAAGGCCGTCCACGACTTCCGGGGCCTGTTTCGGCACTTCGGACCCCCCACGACGAGCCGGATAGAGCCCTCGAGGCAGGGCACACAGGGATTCCACCTTCCTTCATCGCCGACGCCGATCCAAGATCAGGTGACGCGGTTGCTGGACGCGAAGCTCGCCAAGCGGTAGCCTCCCTCTCACCGCATTGTATCCAGAAGCCGCACATCCGGAATCCCGGAATGTGATGAACATTCAAACGGTTGCCGGAAAACTCCCACGGAACCTCCGACAAAAGAATCGTTCGGCATCGAATATTTCACGTCTTCGGAAGGTTTCTTTCGCTCCGACTTCCGGCTTGGCAATACGCCGTTCCAAGCATCCGGCCGGAAGTCGCTCGGAATGTGCCGAGCGCGACCAATGCCGCCAGCGCTTCCATAAGCAAGTCGGCGACCGCTAGGCTCGCCCACAACGGCGCGGACGGTCCGAGTCTGAGCAGGTTCACTTACGCTTCCGCCCATGACACATCGTTCGAACGCATCAAAATAGGATTAACGCGGTTTGTACGAAATGTCCGCGAATACACCGTAGAGGCTGATCCAAGCGTCAAATTTGCCCGGTAAGCCCCTTCCCAGAAACGAAAGCGCCGTGATCGTGCCCGAGAGGGTGGCGATCCTCTAACACAAAACCCAACAAATCGTAGGAATGCTAGAACCTTACCAAATCCAACACGAATTGGAATATAGAGACGCCCCAATAAATCGACATCCTGCGTGCGCGAACCCAATCAAATAAGCCGGAATTCTTAATAGCGTTCCGTAAGAATTAACCGTTGTAGATGCGAAGCGAATAATGAAACAGCTCATCCACAAACTTGTTCCACTGTGCACCGTCTGCTGAAATTTTATCCAACTTGAACGTCTTCACCCTCATTGTGCTAAGTCGCTTGCCCATTTCTTCCGTAATGACACCAGCAATAAGAAAATTATCACAGCCGATTGGTGTTTCCTTGAAACTCTTGTCCATGGCACCCAATCGCTCAAGCGCACCTGCCGGGTCGGTGCCGCCCTTGATCTCAATGGTAGCTTTGAGTTCTCCGTTTCGTACGAACTTTATGTCCGGCTCTGAGCCGAAACTCATAACGGTCCCCTGTGGCAACACGTAGTTGCCTTCGTTCGATTCCTCCAAGGAAATCAACTGCTTCTCACGCAGCCAATCCAAAATGCGGTTTTTCACGACCCCTTCTGCCATCGCACCGATCTTGTTTCGAAATACGCCATCAAGCGTTATTCCCATTGTAGCCAGAATGTTTCGGTAGCCATTCTCCAATGTCCAATTCGTTGAAGCTTCGATAATCGACGAAATAACGGTATTGTACAGGCAAGCGACAGTGCGTGCGCGTACTTCAGTGACACGGGCGGTGCTCGACTCATCTTCCCACTTGACGACTTGCACTTTAGTAGCTTGCTGGACTTGTTTGCGAGATAAAAGTGCTATCCCGCGATAATGCTGGGATATTTCCGGATGTTCCCGGATGAGGTCAGGATGGGCGAATACGAGGCCCGGAAGGCCGGTGAGCGCCCGAACATGATCCCAAGCTTTTTGGCTAATCATTAATTCGCGTATTGGATGAAATTCCAATTCTACCGTGGATTCTTCAATTGTCTTGATGTTGCGTTGGTCCGAACGGCAACCAATTATTGCTGAAATGTGCAGCGACCGAAACAGCGAGTTCGCGTCTACTCCCGCTTCGTCGCCGTAATTTGAATCGTCATTGGTCATTGGCACGAGTCCACCTGTAGACGCATTTCCGCAACTCGCGGCGACCGTACCTTGCCATTTGCTGGCTGGAATTGCCCTTGCCGCGGGCAAGCTTCCAGATGTCGGCGCACCTGAAACCCGATTGTTCGGCGAAATCCGACAGGATGAAATCCACCGGAACTTCCTCGCCATGATACTGGACGTTGTCATTCACCATGATGACGGTGCCGCCGGGCCGGACGATGCGCCCGAGCTCGCTAATCACGATCGCCATTTCGAGGAAGTATTGCTCAATAAGGCGAAGCACGTTCCGATTGCTTAGTTCGCTCTCGCGCTCCCGAAGGATCGAGATGACTTCTTGCAGCGCGCCTTGCGTGCGGTGCATTCGGCGTGCCCGACGCAGCGTTTCGGGCGCGTCCATGTAAACGCCTTCAAGCCAAGTGGATTTCGGCCTGTTCTCCACGGTTGCCGACAGCATGCGCTGCCGAAGCGAGGAAAACGATTCCCGATCAAACCCCATCCACGCAAGCTCGAGCGCGTAGGTTCGGGTGTAGTCGTAACGATTTGCGTATGGCGGAGACGTAACCACAAGGTCGAATGTGCCATCGGGAACCTCCTTGAGGAGCTCCAGACACGAACCCGTAACGAGATCCGGCTTCGCGCCGCCGTACTTCTCCTTTAGGATGCCGGCATCCTCGCAAATTTCCGCAATGCGCTTTTCGAGTGCATCGGCGAAGCTGGGAACATGTCCCTTGTTTATCGCGGATCGAAGCGGCCGTCCCGACCTGCCGTCCCACCGCAAATACTGCCCGTCCTTTCGAGTAAAGCTGGTTTCCTCCAATATCGACATGCATGCCAAGTCGAGTACTGTGCGAATGCCGGGACTCGTTACGCCGTCCAGGAATTCACGTGCATTCGCAATATCGTCTTCAGTTTCCTTCGAGAACGCTCTTTCGGTAATCCGGACGTGGGGAAAGCGGAAATGATCGTTGCCGCATCGTCGTCCGCGAATCGACTTCACCAGCGCAGCGCCGTTTCGTTCAAAATCGGACAGAGCCAAGCCGTTCGCGGCTTCAGCGATTGCCGTCCCAACTTGGACGCCGACAGGCATGATTTCAATTCCCTTTGCGAATGCGCCCGTTCCGGCAGCCGCAAGCGGCGTGGTACCTATGCCCGCGAAAGGGTCAAGCACGGCTTGAGGACGTTGTTTGTCGATGAAATCCGAAACGAACAGGCCGGAGAATCCCTCCTTGTAACGCATCCACCGCAGTCCGGGCGTCGAGCGGTTTCCTTGCCAGGAAACGACCCTGCGGGAGAAATTCTCGTTAACGGATACCCTGCCCACAAATCGCGCGTTCAGTTCCCTGCGCTCATGAACTGACCCGCCATTTGGTGAGATCGGATCTTCGACCATTCGCGCATTCATGCTGCTAGTGTCCCTTGATCTGAACTATTCGTATGCGATTGATATTGATTGGAGGCTCCGTTCCTTTTTTGCGTTGTCGGAATTCAATATATTGGGCTTTCCATGCATGGATGTTTGGGTTCTACTCCTGCCGGGAGACGTTTCAGTATTTCGAACACTGTCGTCTCAACTGAGTTATATTCGAGACGTTAGTCAACTTGCAAGCCGGATTTTCTTCTCCGTTCGCCGAAGTTGCCGCTTGCTGCTATCCTTCACTTGGTTGCGATGCCGTTCCGAGCATGCGTCCGGAGATTGCCCTGAATGGGCCGAGCGCGACCAGCGCGACCAGCGATTTCACTAGCAAGTCGGCGACCGCGAGGCTTGCCCACAACGGCGCGGACGGTCCGAGTTCGAGCAGGTTCACTTGGGCGTTCGCCCACGGCACGTCGTTCGAAGGCTCAAGGAAGGAGAGCCCCGCCGAGAACGCGATGCCGAAGAACAGGAACGTGTCCACGACCGAGCCGATGGCTGAGGAAACCAGCGGCGCCTTCCACCAGGTGCTGCCGTTCCGGTGGGCCGCCGCCCAAGCGGCATTCAGGATGTCCGTTCGCCATACTTTGTCGGCGAGCGAGCAGAACCGGAAGTCCGGATTCTCCTTAGCTTTCGCATGCAGTGCCGTCCGGGGCTATCAGACCTGCCCCTCGCGGGGTTCCAGTTTGGCGCGCGCCGCCGGCGGAGCTTCCCGCGCTGCCGCTTCCCCCATCTTCCGCGCAGGCCGCCGCCATGCCCCGGCGGGATTGGATGGTGGCGATGTTCTTTTCCCGTCTGATGGCAGCCTTCCCTTGTTTGCGAAGAGTCGGCCTCCGCATTGCCGGTTTCGAGGCCTGCTCGGCGTTCACTCGCGTTGCGGCTGGCGCGGTCGCGGAGCCGCTTATGCGGCCCCTTTGCATCGGGGTGCTTCAGCCCATGTCGTTGCCTCCATGACCCGCTCCGATTGCTGCCGACTGGAGCATCAGTTGCCGGGCGGGATTCGCACCCGCAAGGTGGAAGCGCCTTTCCGCGGTGCACGCAGAACTATCGGCACAGAACCGCATTGAGGGTTGCAGCGGGGCATGATGGCGATGCGCCATTGTCATCTCCGGTCCCCCAAATGCGCCGCACTCGGCCGCAGTCATCCTTGGGCGCCCGCCAGCCGACGCACGCAGTCCCGGAATGTCCCGAAGCTCGGCGACCGATTGCGGTCCGGACCCATGCGCGGCGCGATCTTCTCAGCCCATTCGCATTTCGCTTCGCCCGGTGCTGGCCAGCCGGATTTCATAAGCGCCGCCGAACCGCCCGCGTGAACGGCGTCGGCCAGAACCTCCCAAGTGCCGCATATGTCGTCTTGCTTGTAATCATCCAGAACCGAGTCCTTCGCGAGGGGATAGGCGGCCTTCACGGCTGCGCGGTCGCCCAGCAGCCAGGTTTCGCTTTCCTCGATGGCAATCCGAAACAGCGTCGGTGGACGCGGGCCGCAGGCATCCAGCACCGCCAGCAGTTCGTCCTTGAAGGCAACACAGTTCCGGTCGTCCAAATCCACTACCACGATGATCGACGCCGAATCGCCGAGGCTGCGAAGGCTCCTGCCATATCCGCGGCAACTGCCTCAGAAGCTGCCGTTTCGCCCTATCGGTTTCCCGGTGCAGATTCTTCGGTATTTTCCCGATTCCCTGATACCGGTGCAGCGTCCAGGAGTGTTCCGCTCCGTTCGCACCCAGGATTTTCTCCAGCAGGATATCGACCGCGATGCTTCCCGATTTGTCCTTGACCAGAAACTCGAAATGCATAGCGCGGCCGCTCAATCAAGATAGTCGCTGTGCCACAGGCCGCCAAGCGGCAGCCCTTCGTCCACCATCGCCGTGACGGTCTTGTCGTCGCTGGCCCGGCGGATGGTGGAAAATCCGTCCTCGCCCTTTTCCAGTATCCAGACCTCGTCGGGCCGGAGCGCGTCAACAAAATAAGGCTGGTGGGTGGTTACGAAGATCTGCGGCGCACCCTTCCTTCCGGTGGCGCGGGCGCGAAACTCCCCGGCCAGAATTTCCAGGAGCTTATGATGCAGCCCGTTCTCCGGCTCCTTGATGCAGATGAATGGCGGCGGCGACGGGTCCTCCAGCATGAGCATGTAGGCGAACGCCTTCAGCGTGCCGTCGGACATCTGCTGGGCATAGAAGGGGTCCTCGAAGCCCCGGTCATTGAAACGCAGCAGCAGGCGCCCGTCGGAGGTGCGCTCGGTGTCGATCCGGTCGATGCCAGGGATTCTTTCGGCGATCTTCTTTAAGATTCCGGCGAACCTGTCTCGATGTTCGCGTTCCAGGAACTGCACGACGTTGCCAAGATTGTCGCCGCGGACGCTCAGGTGTTTCCGGGGATCGGCCAACGGCATGCTGCGGGCGGCGTCGGGGGTGAAATAGCTCAGATGCCAGCCCTCGATGAACTGGAGGGAGGCCGCGATCTGGGGATGTTGCTCGAAGATGCCGAAGGCGGCAACGCCGAGGCGGCGTTTGTCTCGAAGCGCGACAAGTTCCGTCTCTGCGCCTTCCGTGCGCGTAGCCACTCCCCTGCCATCATTTATCATTAGGAACGGTAAAGGTTCGCCGTTTTTCTGCCCCTTGCGTCTTTGCCGGAGGCATTCGCGTGCGACGTAGGGGCGCCCCGTACTATCAGCGTCGATATCAAGCTCGTAGGTAATGGGCTGCGTGCGTGTTCCCTGCCGGAAATGAATCTCGAACCCGATCGGTCCTGCACTCCCTTGGGAGCGGATGCGATTGAACCCTCCCCGTCCCCGCGTATCGCAGGCCTCCTCGACGCCCAGCTTGAGGCAATCCGCCAAGAAGCCGAAGGCGTCGAACATGCAGCTCTTGCCAACGCCGTTCCTGCCGATGACGGCCGTCACCGGGGTCAGAGGCACAGCCTTTGGCGCGTTCCACAACTTGCCGAGCGTGACGCCCTTGAGCGCCCGGTAGTTGGCGACCCTGAATCCTTCGATTTTCGCCACAGCGAAGGCCTTCCTTATCGCAATCGCGGCGCGTCAATCAGGATGGCGTGCCTGGCACTGAATGTGTGTGGACTCGCACCGTACTAAAGAATCGTTCGGCATCGAATATCTCGCGTCTTCGAAAGGTTCCATTCGCTTCGATTTTCGGCCTGTCAATGCGCCGTCCCGAGCATCCGGCCGGAAATCGCCCGAAACGGGCCGAGCGCGACCAATGCCACCAGCGATTTCACTAGCAAATCGGCGACCGCGAGGCTCGCCCACAACGGCCCGGACGGACCGAGTCCGATCAGGCTCACTTGGGCGTTCGCCCACGACACGTCGTTCGAAGGCTCTAGGAAGGACAGCCCCGCCGAGAAGGCGATGCCGAAGAACAAGAACGTGTCCACGACCGAGCCTATGGCTGACGACGCCAGCGGAGCCTTCCACCAAGCGCCGCCGCGCAGCCTGTCGAACACCGCGACATCCAGCAGCTGAGCTGCGAGGAACGCCGTGCCCGAACCAACAGCGATCCTGAGCGTCACGAGCGGCCCCTCTGGCCCCGTGATCTGCGATCCGGCCAAGGAGCAAAGGACCCCAATGGCAAATCCGGCGTAAACGACCTTTCTTGCCTGTGCCGGGCCGTAAACGCGGTTCATCAGGTCGGTCACGAGAAACGCGAACGGATAAACGAACGCGCCCCAAGTCAGCCAGTTTCCCAGCAGGAACTGGACCAGCACGTTCGAAGCGACGACGATCGCCGCCATCGCCGCGACGCCCCAGGCGAATGATCGGCTCATTGCAATCGGCTTCCCGCGCAACCGCCCGTTTTCGACGATTCCTGTTGGGGCGTCGGCTCAGACCTCAGAGCCCCGCCTCCAGCATCGCCTCGGCAAGCACGGGAACCGAAGCCTCGTTCAGCCCCGCGACGTTCACGCGGCTGTCGCCGACCATGTAGATTCCTTTTTCGGCCCGCATGAAGGCAACCTGATCGGGCGTCGCGCCGAGCAGCGAGAACATTCCACTGTGGGCGCCGATGAACGCGAACCGATCCGAGCCGGATCGATCCCGCAGCTCGTTCACGAGCTGCGCACGCAATCCGCCGACGCTGGACCGGATCTCCGCAAGTTCGGCCATCCAGTCGCTCCGCAGCGCTTCGTTGCCAAGAACCATCGATACAAGCCGCGCGCCGTGGTCGGGAGGGAACGAAAAGTTCTGCCGGTTCAGGTGCGCCAAATTCGCCTGCGTGACATCACGCGTGCCCGCGTCGGAAGCCGCTGCGATCAGCACCCCGGTGCGCTCGCGGTAGATGCCGAAGTTCTTGGAGCAGCTCGAGGCTATCAGCAGCTCGGGGCACAGCTCCGCGAGCAGCCTGACTCCCGCCGCGTCCTCGTCCAGCCCGTCTCCGAAGCCTTGATAGGCGAGATCGACGAGCGGAACCGCGTTCCGCTCCGTCGCGACCTCCGCGACCGCCCGCCACTGCCGGATATCGAGGTTCGCCCCGGTAGGGTTGTGGCAGCAGCCGTGCAGAACGATCGCGTCTCCGGGTTCGGCTTTCCGCAAGTCCGACAGCATGCCCTCGAAATCCACGCCGCGGGTTTCGGCGTCGAAATACCGGTACTCCTTTGCGGTAAACCCGAGGTGCTTCGCCATCGACAGGTGGTTCGGCCAGGACGGCGACGATATCCAGATCGTCGCTTCCGGCGAGACCGATTTCACGAGTTCGAGCGCTTGGCGGACGGCTCCGGTTCCGCCCGGCGTATGGACCGCCGCGAGCCGTTCCTGCGGGACCGTGCCGGCAAGGACCAGATCCGTCATCGCGTTCAAGTAGTCTGGATCGCCGGCCATGCCGGTGTAAGCCTTCGTCGTTTCGGTATCCCAGAGCGTTCGTTCGGCGGCTTTGACTGCGCGCATGATCGGCGTGATCCCCTGCGCGTCCCGGTAGACGCCGACGCCGAGATCGAGCTTCCGGTCCCGGGGGTCGTTCTTGAACTCCTGGATCAGCTTGATGATCTTGTCGGGCGGGCGGGTTTCAAGCTTGTCTAGCATAGGATCACCTTTCCTGGCTGGCGGCATTCGAAGTCGCGCTTCAGGACGCGCCGCCGCCGCTCGTTCCTGACCGGCGCGAATCCGGACTTCTCGTATAGGGGCTTTGCCCCCGGGTGGTCGAGCGTGCAAGTGTTGACAGTGATTTTGCGGACGTCATGCCGACTCCAGCAGCGGCGGATAGCGACATCAAGCAGCCACGCTCCGAGCCCGCGCCCCTGCGCGTTCTCCACAAGCCCAAAATAAGCGATGTCGGACACGTCGGGCCTCCGCTCGTCCAGCAGAAAGAACCCTTGCGGCCAGCCGCTTCGAAACATCGCGGTAAGCGATGCGTCGGGGCTTTCAATAAGTGCCGCCGTATCCGACGGCTCGGCCTCGTGCATGTCGTCCCACGCGTAGTCCCTGCCGACGGCATCGTAGAGGCTGAAGAAATACCATTCCGGCGGGCTGCGGCATTCGATCAGCTGCGCCGCTTCTCCATCCGGAAGGCCCTTTGCCTTGCTGCGGGGCCGCGACGTCATTTCGAGCCAGGTGACTTCGTACTCGACCGTCGCGCCAGCGGCGAAGCCGCTCATCCGGTGACGACCTCGGTATCCCCCTCTTGGCCCCACTCCGCCCAGGACCCGTCGTAAAGCCCGTGGCTGCCGTGGCCGAGTATCTCAAGCGCGAGGGTAATCATCGACGCTGTCACGCCCGATCCGCAGCTTGTGATGAACGGCCGGTCGAAATCCGCTCCGGCCTTGTCGAACGCGGCCCTCAGCTTCTCGGGCGGTTTCATCGTCTTGTCCGGATTCAGCAGCGAGCTGAACGGGACGTTGACTGCCCCCGGCATATGGCCGGCCCGAAGCCCCGGGCGGGGCTCGGGAGCCTCGCCCCGGAACCTGTCGGCCGGGCGGGCGTCGAGCACTTGCGCTTCGCCGGTAGCGCAAGCCCGCTTTACGTCGTCTTTGCTCCTCGCCATCTCCGGACGGCGGCGGACCTTGAACGCAGCCGGAGCCGCGGCGGCAACGTCCGACTCGAGCTCGCGGCCTTCGGATTTCCATTTCGGCAGCCCGCCGTCGAGCACGGCCACGCTATCCATTCCCATGTGCCGGAAAAGCCACCAAACGCGCGCGGCGGAAAACAGTCCCGTCCCGTCATAGACGACGACTTGGCTATCGTTCCCGATGCCGAACCCGCCCATCCATCCTTCGAAATCCTCTTCACGGGGAATCATGTGGGGCAAGCCAGTCGAGTGATCCGCGAATTCATCGATGTCGAAGAACCGCGCGCCCGGAATGTGGGCCTCCTCGAATTCGGCCCGGCCGTTCCGGCCCGCTTGGGGAAGATGCCAGGACCCGTCCAGAACCCTCAGATCAGGGTCGCGCAGCCGGTCGGCCAGCCATCCGGTTGAGACAAGTGTTCGAGGATCGTTGTACGCCATGGCAGTGCCGACTCCCGTTGCGCCAGAATCAGGCGGGACAACACGAATTACGCCAGCGTCTCAGCTATGGCGCAATAGCCGGGCCTTGTCCCGTTCCCAGTCGCGCTTCTTTTCGTCACGGCGCTTGTCGGGCAGCCTTTTGCCCTTCGCAAGCCCGATCTTCAGCTTAACGATGCCCTTGTCGTTGAAATAGAGTGCCAAGGCTACCAGCGTCATCCCTTTACGCTGAGTTTCCGACCCGAGCTTGGCCAATTCGCGCTTGTTCACAAGCATCTTTCGCCGCCTTCGCTCCTCGTGCTTGAAGGTGCTGACTTTTTCGTAGGAAGCGATGTAGCAGTTCACGAGCCATAGCTCCGCGTTCTCGACCGTAGCGTAGCTCTCGGCGATGTTGGCTTCGCCATGCCGCAACGATTTGACCTCCGATCCCGCCAGCATGATGCCGCATTCGATCTCTTCCACAATCTTGTAATCATAGCGGGCTCGGCGATTCCGGCCGACTAGCTTGTTGCGGCCTTTATTCTTGTTACGTTTTTTGTTCGCAGTAGATTTGGCCATGGTCGAATGCCGCGCCGCCCGCGGCGCGAGGCCGACGGCGGAAGGCTCCCCTTTCCCGGTCGGTCGTCAGATCAGTCCGGCGGAACTCATCGCGGAACGGATCTTCTCCTCCGTTCCCGGCGTTACCGGCACCAGCGGAAGCCGTACTTCGTTGCGGCACTTGCCAAGCACCGAAAGCCCGAATTTAGCGCCGGCAAGGCCCGGCTCCAGGAAAATCGCTGTGTGGAGAGGCATCAGCCGGTCGTGCAGCTTGAGCGCGGCTTCGAAATCGCCGCGCAGCGTGGCCTCCTGGAATTCGGTGCACAGCTTCGGAGCCACGTTCGCCGTCACGGAAATGCAGCCGGTTCCGCCGTGGGCGTTGAACCCGATCGCGCTCGCATCCTCTCCGGAAAGCTGGATGAAATCCTGACCGCACGTCTGGCGCTGAAGGGAGACCCGGGAAACGTCGGCGGTCGCGTCCTTCACGCCGACGATGCGGGGAAGCTCCGCAAGTCGGCCCATGGTATCGGGACTCATGTCCACGACCGATCGGCCCGGAATGTTGTAGATGATGATCGGAATCCGGGTGTCGTCGTGCAGCGCCCTGTAGTGCTCGTAGAGCCCCTGCTGGGTCGGCTTGTTGTAGTACGGCGTGACGACCAGGACGCCGTCCGCTCCCACCCTTTCGGCGAACTTGGTGAACCGCAGCGCCTCGGCGGTGCTGTTAGAGCCCGCGCCGGCGATCACCGGAATCCGCTTGGCGGCGGCTTCGACAACAGCCTTTACGACCTGCTCATGCTCCTCGTGGGACAGCGTCGGGCTCTCGCCCGTCGTTCCGACCGGAACGATGCCGTGCGAGCCCTGTTCGACGTGCCATTCCACCAGCGCCTTGAGAGCTTCGAAATCCACGCCGCCGCCGTTGAACGGCGTTACCAGCGCGGGCAAGGATCCCCTGAAAGTCATGCCCTGTTCCTGTGAGCGTTCCGACATGCGGCCATAGGATGAATCTATGCCCCCGCTGAACGCGATGTCGAGTGGGATTCGACTGCCGGGCGAAACCGCCCGTCGGCGGATTGCCCAATTGCGACACCGGCGCGGCAAGGAATTCCTCGCCGGGCCGACACAAGTTGAAAGCGGACGCGCAATTGCCGCTTGCACGACCAGTTGCGTCGGCTAATATTGCGTTCAAATACAAGAATATCGAGCGGTGTTTCACATGTTTTCGAATGCGATTGCGAGATGGGTGGCTCACGCGGCAGCGGGAGCGGCCCTCGCAGTGCTGGCGACAGCGGTTGCTGCCGACCAAAGGGAGCGGAACGGCCTTGCCTTCAACGAGGTCATCAAGGAGGCCAACCGCCTCCACTGGCGGAACGCGCGCACTCACGCTGATCGCGTTTCCGACCCTGTGGCTCATGTCGCCGTGGAATGGATGCGGCTCCGCAGCGGCACTGCCGACTGGCGGGACTACGTCGAATTCCTGAATAACCATGGCGATTGGCCGGGCTTGAAGCTGCTCCGGAGGGCAGGCGAAGCGGCGATCGAGCGGGATGACGATCCAAGGCTGATTGTCGCTTACTTCGAAACGCAGCCGCCGCAGACGGGGCATGGCGCCGTGCGCCTCGCCTACGCTTACCAAAAGCTCGGACGAAGCGGCAGCGCGCGGGACGTGATCACCGAGGCGTGGCTGAATCTTCCGTTTAGCGAGGAAGGGCAGTCCGAAGCCGTGCGACGGTTCGGAGACCACTTGGAGAACCTGCACGAAGCAAGGCTGGACAACCTGCTTTGGGAAGGAATGACCGAGGACGCGGAGCGAATGCTCCAGCTGGTCGAGCCGGGCTACCGGGCGCTAGCGAGGGTACGGATCGCCCTCCGCAGGATGGACACCGGCGTCGATGTCTTGCTCGGCGAAGTTCCGGCGAGGCTGAAAGACGATCCCGGTCTGAACTTCGAGCGCTTTGTCTGGCGGGCCAGAATGGACATGCCGGACAGGGCTGTCGCGGCAATCGACAGCGCAAGCCAATCGCGCGAAGCGCTCGGCCGACCGGAGAAATGGGCGCCGAGGCGATACGCGTTCGCCCACAGGATGATGCGGCAGGATCGTCCCAATGTGGCCTACAGGCTGGCTGCGGTGCACCACCTGACGGAAGGATCGGACTTCGCGCGGCTTGAATGGCTTGCGGGATACCTTGCGCTGCGGAAGCTGGGCGACCCTGGCAGGGCGGCCCACCACTTCGATCGGTTCAAGGAAAAAGTGGACTCGCCGATCAGCCTCGGCCGGGCCGGATACTGGCTGGGAGCAGCCTACGAAGCGGCGGGCAAGCCCCAGAAGGCCAGAGCGGCCTACAGGTTCGGCGCGCGCTACCAGAACACCTTTTACGGGCAGCTCGCGGCAGAAAGAATCGGCGCTCCCACCGATCCCGCCTTGGTCGGAGGCGAGCGCTTTCCGCATTGGCGGAAGTCGGACATCTCGCTCGATCCGGTGGTGAGGGCCGCCGTCCTGTTCCACGATTCGGGTCGGCAGCCCCATGCCGCATGGTTTCTGGCGCACCGGGCCGAGACGCTGGACAGAAAGGGAGTGGCGCAGCTCGCGGGGTACGCGCGGGCGATCGGCGCGGAGTTCGCAGCGATCAAGGTTGCGAAGCAAGGGGTGAAGCAAGGCGACACGGTGGTGGATTACCTGTTCCCGCTGACCGGAATCGAGGGCAAGTCGCTGCCGATTCCGCCGGAGGTCGCCATCGCGGTGGCCCGGCAGGAATCCGAATTCAATGATCGCGCGGTCAGCCCGAAGGGAGCGATAGGCTACATGCAGCTCATGCCCCGGACCGGGCGTGCCCTTGCTGCTGAACTGGGCTTGAACGGCAAGATCGAAACAATCCTGCGCGACCGGGACAAGAACGTCCTGCTCGGCTCCACATACATGCGGGAGCGGCTGGAGGATTACGGGGGCTCGTACGTCATGTCGCTCGCCGCGTACAATGCCGGTCCCAACCGGATGGAGTCTTGGCTTCCGCAGATCGGGGACCCTCGGGAATCGAGCGTGGACGCCATCGACTGGATCGAGCACCTTCCGTTCAACGAGACCCGGAACTACGTCATGCGGATTCTGGAGGCTATCACGGTCTACAGGATGCGGATGTCGGGGCGGCCCGGAAAGATTCACATCAGCGAACTGCTGGGCCGCGGCTGAGAGACGGCGCGGGTCAAGATTCAAGCGCTATATCGATTCAAACTGCGCTTCCTGCGGGCGCAATCGCCCCTTCGTCATATGCCGCTTCCGGCCGTATCCCGGGCAGCGGATCACTTCGAATCCGGCCTCTGCAAGCGAGCGTCTAACGTGGCCTGCGGCGGTGTAGGTCGCGAAGGTTCCGCCCGGCGCAGTCCTTCTGGCGACGCATGACAGCAGCTCCGGCTCCCAGAGCTCCGGGTTCTTCGCCGGCGAAAAGCCGTCCAGAAACCACGCGTCGGCGAACCCCTGCCATTCCGGCAGGGTTTGCCGCACGTCACCGATCACGACCCGGGCGTGCAGGGGTCCGATTTCGAATTCGCGCTTGCCTTCGCGCCATGCCGACACGAGCGCCTCCGCGGACACGCGAACGTCTGGAAATTCCGACAGTGCCCGGCCGATGTCCTCCGCCCGAAGGGGATAGGCCTCGAAACCCACGTAATGCAGCTGTCCGTCTGGACCGTCGAAGGTCCACGAGTCGAGGGCCGCGAGCATGTTCAGCCCGGTTCCGAACCCGAGCTCCGCAATTCGGAACCCCGGCCGGAAGCGCGCCGGAATCCCGTTGCCCGCAAGAAAGACGTGCCGTGCCTCCCCAAGCCCGTCCTTGCGGGAGTAGTACGTATCGCGGAATTTACGGGAGCATGGTGTCCGGCCGTTCGACCAATTCAATGAGTCAGAACTCATCGTACGTTCGTTTGCCAAATTGAGCATGTGGTCGGTGGTACTTCCTTCCCGCTGAAATTGCACGATGAGCACCGACGGCGTGCAAGCGACTGCGAGTGAACTGCCCTTGGACTCACGTCGCCACCGCGTCGTCCGCGCTCCGTTGGATGGTTCGATATACATTTGATATGATACTACCGAGGGCGGATGCTAAGGGCGCAGATGCCGCCCTTGCAAAGCCGGAACCGTGCGGATCTCTTGGTTGCTCGCAGTCACGAAAAGGTTGGGAGGCTCGCGTCCGGCATCAATCGGAATCCAGAAGCGACGGTCTGGATGATGCACTAAGGACTGAATGTGTGCGAACACGCACATAGGCAAGGAGGCAAACCATGAAGCTGCAAGTAGTCGTCCACCGGGCGGATGAAGGCGGCTATTGGGCGGAAGTGCCGTCCATTCCAGGATGTGCGACTCAGGGAGATAGCATGGAGGAACTTCTGGCGAACGTCCATGAGGCGGTTGAGGGGTGCTTGTCCGTCGACGTTCGAAACGTGCCGATTTCGGAAACCGACAGGATCATCGAGATCACAGTGTGAAGGCCATCAGCGGAAGGCGGCTCTGCCGACTTCTCAAATCCCGGGGATGGCGGCTAAAAAGGATCAATGGCAGCCACCACATCTATATGAAAGAAGGGATCGCTGCCCGTATTTCGGTGCCGGTTCATGGCAACACAGTTTTGAAACGAGGTCTGCAGAAACGTTTGATGATGATCGCACGGGTCGACGATTCGGACTTGTAGCTTCCGACAAGAGCGAGCGTGACTCGCCAGGGAATCCGACCGTCTCATGTCGCCGAACGCTGCCCTTCACTGTTGCTCTTGCGGAAAGATAGTACCATCTCGCGGAAACGGAAAACAGAATCCTCGACTGGGCGGGCGCTCCGGCCGACCGCTTGCGCGTTGCGCCATTCGCTCTAAAGAGCATTGGTGAATACGACTTCGGCCAAAGATGGCCGGCGCGGTCCGACGGATTTCGGTCTCAACGGGTCGACCGCAAGGAATTTGGGGAAAGGATTAGTCAAATGCATGCGCATCCTATCAAGCTGCTTGAGCTATTGAACGGGCAAGTCCAGTATGTAGTCCCGCGCTGGCAGAGACGCTATTGCTGGGGCCAATCCGACATTGAGCGCCTTGTAGATGATTTGATCGCGGTGTCGGGCTCAGTATCGGGTGCGACCCACTATGGCGGCACGCTGCTTACCTTTCCGGAGCCCGGCGCAGCAGGTGTCGTGTCGACGATCCGAGTGGTTGACGGGCAGCAACGTTTGACAACGGTTAGCATCCTCCTCGCCTGCATTGCGGATGAACTCGGCCAAGATGGCGCATGCGAAGGATGGACGCGACGGTTCATACTTGACGACAGGCTGACAAATCCCGGCAAGTCGGCGGAGAAGCACCGGAAGCTGCGACTTCAGGATGGTGACGAAGAAGAATACCGATTAGGCTTGGAAGGCGAATCCGCAGGATCCGGTGCGATAAGCCAAGCTTGGAAGATTGCACGGCGTCTGGTTGCGCGCAAGGGAGTCGATGGGATTCTAAAGGGCCTTGATCGGCTCAGGGTGGTAACCATCGGACTTCACGAAAACGAAGATCCACAGCAGATTTTTGAAAGTCTGAATGCCACAGGTCGCCCGCTAGAAGAGAGCGAGAAAGTCAAAAACTGGCTGCTATTGGGACTTCCGGATGCTGAGCAGCAAGATCTACACGAAAACCATTGGCTTAGGATTGAGCGATTGCTTGGGGCTATGAATTCAACGGAGCCCGTCGATCGGTTTCTTCGGGACTGGCTTCGGTGGCGCACAGGCGAGACCTTCGGAATAAATCGTGTGAATGAAGGCATTAGGCGATGGGCAAGACTCAACGGCAAGGACAGCGATAGGTCAGCAATCTGCCGCGATCTATCTCGTCTTGCGGCACTATATGGGATGCTTACGGGCACAGCAGGTCCGCCAAATAATGCGAAGGTTAAACGGGAGCTCCGGCATTTGCGGGAATTGGGGTTTGATGTTTACCGGCCATTTGCGCTTCGGCTATTGAACGACGCATACGGCGACACCACGGGTGAGCTCAACGACGCTGCTCTTGCCGATGTTCTTTCTTTGATTGGCACATGGACAACTCGAGTGTGGCTAGCGAATAAACCTCTGGCCGGAATGAATAAGGCGATGGCGGAACTTGCCCGCGAATCAGGACCGGATATCGGGGCGGATCCGGTTGAGTATTGGCGGGAAAAAATCGACCGACGCAAGATGACTAGAATCGGAGTTCCCGGAGATCAAGAAATTCAATTGGGAATTCGAAATAGACGGGTCAAGGGCTTGAATACTAATGCGGCGCAGGCCATCTTATGCGAGTTGATGGAGGCGGAGCATCAGGAGGAGGCTCCTAACCGCGAGCATCTAACGGTCGAGCACGTGATGCCAAAAAAACTTACGGACGATTGGAAGCGTGACCTCGGCGATCAAGCTGAGGACATCCATGATAGATACCTGAACTGCCTGCCAAATCTGACACTAAGCGGTGACGTTACGAATTCAAAAATGGGTGCAAGTTCATTCGCGACAAAGAAAAAATTCTACGTGCGAAGCTCGATCGGGATGACGAGTAGGCTTGCGGACGAAGATGTTTGGTCAGAGGATGCACTCGAAAGGCGTGCAAAAGACCTCGCGCGAAGGGTGCTTGCAAGATGGCCATGGAGGGAGCAGCGGCCGACGAACAGTATGTGGACCTTGCGATGGCGTTTGGACGGTGGATCTTGGCACCACGAGCAATCCGGAAGCGCGATGGTCAAGAACGTGGCGGCGACGCTGTTGAGCCTGCACCCGGAAAACGCGCATCGGTTGTCTGGCGACGCCCTTAGGCCAAATGTGCATTCTTCCAGCCAATACGCGCCCGGTTCCTCGGTTGGCAGTATGATGATGCACGCCGTCCCGAAGCATCCGGATTTTGTGATTTATCCCTTTGAACAGAATCAAGCCCATTCTGCGAAACGGTGCATAAAGATGGGCGAACGCTGCGGCGCAACTATTGATGTTGAAATCGATGAGTCCAGCCAAGCACGCAACTTCTGGCACTTACTCAAAGCGGAGACCGGAGGAGTTCATGGACAGAAACCGAACTGGAGCGGGCCATCGCAGGCTACAGGTTCATTGAATAGCTATGGCAGTCAAGTCGGGATTTATATTGGAAACGCTGATATGCTGTGGCTCTTTGTTACCGAAAGCGGAAAAAAGAATGTGGAAACGCGCGTCTTGCGGATGCAAGGCTATTCGCGATCAATTATTGAGAATATGAGTGATCAGAAACTTAGCAACGACATCGAGGATGAAAGCCATGAAGGCCGAAGCATTAGAGTCTGGAAAGAATGGACTAGGGACGACGAGGAAGAATGGTCCGATGCGGCGTTTTGGGTAAAAGAACAAGCTGAGCGACTACGGATAATCGTTGTCGATGAGTCTGATAATAATGAATAATCATTATCATGCACGGAAGCCATATTCATTTAACGGCTTTGAAAAGTGCCATGTTAAGCAATTGTGGTTTAGAATATGGGCATTCACCTAGTTATTGAAAGGCAGTCGTGCGACTTGGTGTTGACGTCGAGAATTTCCCGGATGGTGCATTGCTGGATGGAGCGTAACGATCAGCTCAATATGCGGTTTGTTTTCATTAACCCGCAAGGGTTGTATTCGGCGTCGTGGCAATTCGCTTGTGGTCGGGGCGGTATTGCTTGTGGGCGCAGGCAACTAGGAGACAATGTAATGGAAACGCAGAGCAAGCTTGAGCTGATTCGAAACTTCTGAGAATGCCATAAAGTAGAAATGGATGGTATGCCAAAGAAGAATGATAATGACAATAGGAAATGGTCACTTTCATTGAATCAAAGATGTGATAGAATCGGCATTTATGTCGGAAACTCGGAAAAGATTTGGATTTATATCAGATCTGGACATGAAGGTAAATCTCCAACGCGCACAAAGAGAATGGTCAAGTATTCGGATGAAATACGAAGCCGATTGAGCGATCAGCAGCCATTCCGCGCCAAAAGGGCTGAGAGCGATGGCAGAAGCATTGGAGTTCAAAGGGGCTGGAAGCTCGAGGAGCCGAACGAGGGGCCAGCAATCATATATTGGATAAAAGTTCAATTTAAACGACTTAAAGAGATTGTCGTCAATTCCGAATAGGAGATGAGGTTCAGATTGCCGCTCAACGTTTGTTGCTCTGGGTTTCGGCGTACTGCTAGTTGTTCGTGGTCTACGCCTGTTGTGGTTGCGCTGGGCCACGTCTGATACGATCGACGGAATCGGTAGTTGTTTGTCGCTGCGCCGTTTGTTGCGCACCTTGCGAGCATCCGCCCGAACTTTCGAATTACAGCCCAACCTCGGCGGACGCTCGTCGGCCTCACGCTATCAAGCACCACCGGGCTTCCCAGACCGCTGTCTCGCCGTGCTCCGGGAAGCGCACTGCTTCCGCCGCCTTGCATTGGCCGGAGTGTCCGTTTAGAAACGGTCCAGCCGTACATTCACTACCGTTCCCACCAGCATCCCCATCCCGCGTCGCACCGCCCAACCTTTGATGCGCGGTCGAAATCCGCGGATGCCGAAAGTTGAACCGAGAATGAAAGACGCACGACGGCGAGCAACCTTCGACCAATCCCGCCAGGTTAGAAGCAAGGAACCAAATCGACGTGTGCGCCGTGATCAAGGGCCGCAAAACACGTCGGCCGATGCCACGATTCATAACCGCGTGGGTCAACGCAAGTCTGGCATCGCCCGCAAGTCGGCTCGTCACTGCAAATAGCAAAAGCACATACTAGAATGCAAAAGCACCTCAACGTCGCACATCCATATCACAAACATCAAAAACGTAATGCATCGACTGTTGACTTCAACAGCAAAAGGGAATAAGCGTCATCGCAAAAGCGAAATAGGAAAGCATCATGTCAAAATTCGAGAGCAACAAGAAGGGTATTGAACTGGAAGAAATTGAATCGGAAAAGACCGATACGGAAAGCTCACCGCCAAATTATCAAATCTCCACGTTCCCGGCCGATTATACGTTGGAGGTATTGTACCAAAAATGGTTAAACGGAGAAATTAAGATTCCAGAATTTCAGCGAAACTTCGTTTGGACGCAAACGCAATCAAGCAAGCTAATCGAATCATTCTTGATTGATCTTCCGGTTCCAGCGATATTTCTTTACACCGAGAGAAATAGCCAAAATTATCTTGTCATCGACGGTCAGCAGCGGCTGCGAACAGTATTTGATTATTTCAAAGGTAGATTTGACTCAGAAAAAGATGGCAGACGGCCTGTTTTCAAGCTAAAAGGACTAAACGGACAGAGTAAATTTTGCGGAAAATCCTTTGAGTCTCTATCAGATTACGACAAAAAGCGCCTTAAGAATTCAATCCTCAGGGCATTCATTGTACGGCAGTTGGACCCGGAGGATGATACAAGCATGTACCACATTTTTGAGCGTTTGAACACCGGCGGGACCAAACTTGCCAATCAGGAAATTAGAAACTGCGTGTACCATGGAAAGTTTTCAAAGTTTCTTGATGAAGTTAATATGCTAGATCGCTGGCGTGCCATACTGGGTAAGCCGATGGCTGACCCCCGAAAGAGAGATGTTGAGTTAATCTTGAGATTCTTTGCTTTACGGAATTTTGGAGATTATAAAAACCCAATGAAAGATTACTTAAACAAGTTTATGAGACGGAACATGGATCCCGAGGAAAGGGAGTTGGTTGCGTTGAAGCGGGTGTTTGAGGGCACGTGTGATTCGGTAGTCGAAAATTTGGGAGAAAAACCGTTTCATGTGCGAAGCGGATTAAACGCCGCAGTTTTCGACGCCGTGATGGTTGCATTTTCTAACCGACTGTCGGCGATTCCGCCAAATGCCAAGGAGCGATTTCAAAGACTACTTGAAGACGATGAGTTCGAGAGTTGCACGAAAAGCAACACTACCGACAATAAGGTCGTAGCACGGCGCTTTTCAGAAGCATCACGCCAGTTGTTTGATCAATAGCAGTTTGGGACACAGAAAATGAAAATATTCAAGATTGATGATTTGATCGGTGTTTGCAGAGCAAATACTGGAGTACGGGGAGTCATACGGGAGGAAATCGAGGAAATACTTGTGCACGCGCTGCTGATCAACATGTGTGCGGAGTTTGAGCGAACGCTGAAGGAGCTGCTTGATGATCGATGTTCGACCGTGGATGACCCTGCGGTATATGCATATGCTACAAGCTATTCAAACGCTGCGTTTGCAAGCCCGAGCCCACAAAATATAGGAGATGCAATCAGGAGGTTTGGGGATGGGTGCGGTGAGAAGTTTGCAAGACTTCGGAGCGAGGATAGCGAAGCGTGGGAGGCGTATCGAAGCATAGTAACGAACCGAAATCACGTGGCGCATGGCAGGCCTGTTCAGGTGACGATGAATGATGTTACAGGGTATTATGAGAATGGCCATGTCGTATTGGATTGGTTTAGGGAAGCGTTGTGGGCTAATGGAAGGTTTCGGGAGAACAGTTGACCTACGCGGGATAGCCGGTGTCGGGGTTGCTTGGCAAAAGTGGGTTGTCGATGCGACGGATAAATTTATCGCGAACGCAATTTTCTAGTGTAGTTTGAATCACTTTCTGGCCTGCGTAATGACTGCGGAATCGGCCCCAGACACGAACTTGTTAGGCTGGAATTCATTGGCCGTTTGTAATGACAGTTGTGCGCACTCTTTTCTACCGAAGGTTTGTTGAGCGCGATCATGGGCAATCCGGACGTTGAGATTCGCGGTGCGGGCGTATTTGGGCTTGCTGTCGCGTACGCTTGCGCAGCACACAGGGATGCGCACGTTCGAGTTGTTGAGAAGCACTTGATCGGTGCAGGCGCGAGCGGTGGCCCAGTCGGGTCGCTGTCGCCTCACTCGCCCGACAACTGGAACCCGAAAAAACAGTTCCAGTTCGAAAGCCTCGACATGGCGAAGGGGTGGTGGTCCGGGCTGGCGGAGATCGCCGGCATCGATCCGGGCTATCGTCGTACTGGACGCCTGCAGCCTGTGCCCAGCGAGCGTGCGCTTGCGCTGGCACGAAGGCGCGGGGAACACGCGGCAAGAAATTGGAAGGGCAAAGCGGACTGGCGACTTGAACGGGCCGGTCCGGGGCCGTGGACGCCAACGACTAGGACGGGGTGGGTCGTTAGGGACACCCTGTCCGCGCGCGTGAATCCGCGCAAGGCGGTCGAATGCCTGTCCGCCGCAGTTCGAGCCCTGGGCTGCGAATTCATTCAGGGATCCTGTCCCGAGCCGGAAGGCGACGCCTTGGTTCTGGCGACAGGTTACGAGGGGCTCATTGAGCTCAGCCGCGAACTCGGCTGCGCGTTCGGATCAGGCGAGAAGGGCCAAGCGCTGGCGCTGGAATTTGACGCCGACGGCATGCCCCAAATCTACGGCGACAACCTGCACATAGTTCCCCACGCCGACGGAACAGTGGCGGTCGGCTCGACCTCGGAACGGCATTTCGACGACCTGACTTCAACCGACGAGAAGCTGGATGAGCTCCATGCCCGTGCCGTTCAGCTTCTTCCCGCGCTTTCCGGAGCGCCTGTCAAATGGCGCTGGGCGGGAGTGCGGCCTCGCTCCAGCACTAGGGCTCCGGTCTTGGGGCCGCATCCGACGAGGGCAGGGGTTTACATTGCGAACGGCGGGTTCAAGACCGGGTTCGGCGTTGCCCCGCTGGTCGGAGAAGCAATGGCTGATCTTGTGCTGGAGGGACGCAACCGGATTCCCGAACAGCTGTCGATTTCCGCGGCAATGGGATTCCAGTAGCGCTTCAAGACCGTCATTTGGCTGTTCCGGTCATGCAGAGTCTGCCGCCGGGGCCTCGGACCCAGAGTTCCAGCTCGCCGTCCTTCTCCTTTGCGCAGAACTCCGCAGCCTCTCCGGCAAACAGCGGCGCCGTTGCGCGGTAGGCGTACTCCCGCAGCCCGCCGAGCAAGGCCGCCGCAAGGCCGACCAGGCGGACGCTTTGCAGCGGTCCGTGCACGACCAGCCCCCGATATCCTTCCTCTTCGCGGCAATAGTCGGAGTCGTAGTGGATGCGGTGGCCGTTGAAGGTCAGCGCGGAAAACCTGAACAGGATCACCGGATCGAACGCCGTTCGCTCGGAACGCGTTTCGCCGACGGGCGCGGAGGGCTGCTCCTTGGCGGGTTCGCCCGCCCGCGAATCCTCCCTGAACACCAGATTCTGGATCTCCGACACGGCCAAGCGTCCGGCCTGCCGGATTTCGTGGGCGATCTCGACGAACGCAAGCTCGCCGGATCGGCCGGATTTCCGGACCACGTTCTTGATCGTGGAAGTCTTGGCAGCAGGCTCGCCAAGCATCAGCGGCGACTCCTTCCGATAGCGCCCGCCGGCCCACATCCGTCGCGGAAGACCGAAGTCCGGGATGAAGCCGCCGCGCTTCGGGTGCCCGTCCTCGCCCAGCATTCCCGGCCGGGCCGCCTCCCAAAAGTAGATGTGATGCCAGAAGTCGGGGAGCGGATCGCCGGCGGCGGGCGGCTCGCCCTCGCGGCCCAGCACTTGGTGGAGAGCTTCCGCTCGTGCCGGATCGAGCCGGTCCTCGGACGTTCTGGTTCTGCCGATCGATTCGTGCATGGCGATTCCCTCCGGCGCGGCTGCGGCCGACCATACCCGATACCTCCGACAAGCCGACATTCTTGGTTCGGATCGGTAGGCGCGGAAGGTTGACGATGTGCGCCGCTTCAAAGAATGCGTGCGACGGATGCGCGTCGCGCGGAAAGGGAATTCGATGAGCCAACCCGGCGGCAAGATACTTGTGGAGCAGCTACTGGAGTTCGGAGTCCGCCGGGTGTTCTCGCTGCCCGGCGAAAGCTTCCTGGCGGTGCTCGACGCGCTCCGCGGAAGCGGAATCCAAAATGTCGTTTGCCGCCACGAGGGCGCCGTCTCGATGATGGCTGAGGCGCATGGCAAGCTAACAGGCGTTCCCGGAATCGCGTTCGTCACCCGAGGGCCCGGCGCGCTCAACGCCTCGCACGGCGTGCATGTCGCGATGCACGATTCGACTCCGATGGTGCTTTTCATCGGCCAGGTAAAGCGGGGCCAAAGGGATCGGGACGCGTTCCAGGAGGTGGATTACCGCCGGGTGTTCAGCCCCATCGCCAAATGGGCGGCGGAAATCGACCAAGCCTCACGAATCCCGGAGTATTTGTCGAAGGCGTTCGCGATCGCGTGCTCTTCGAGGCCGGGACCGGTGGTGCTCTCGCTTCCCGAGGACATGCTGCGCGAGGAGGCCGCGGCCGCCGTGTGCAGCCGGTCAGCCGCGCCGGTCCAGTCCGTTTCGGAGACCGTCGCGGCATCGGCGGCGGAAGCGCTCGGACAGGCATCGCGGCCGTTCGTCGTGGTCGGGGGCTCCCGCTGGTCGGCGCGCGCCTCCGCGCTGCTTGCCGAATTCGCAAAGCGGTTCTCGCTTCCGGTCGCCGCGAGCTTCAGGCGGCAGGACTACTTCGACAACCGGCATCCGAACTATGCCGGGGACCTGACGCCCGGCGTGAACCCGAAGCTCGCCGAGGCATTCAGATCGTCGGATTGCCTTCTGGTTCTCGGCTCGCGCCTCGGCGACATCGCCACTAGCGGGTACGAGCTGCTTGATCTGCCGGAGACAGGGAAATCCATCATCCACGTCCATCCCGATCCCTCCGAGCCCGGGCGGGTCTGGAGAGCGGACATGGCGATCGCCGCGGCCCCGGAGGCATTCCTTGAGCGGATAGCGGAGCAGGATCCGCCGTCCCTGATTGGCGCGGGTCCGGATTGGCTGAACGGGCGGCGGCGCGATTACCTGGAATGGCTGAAGCCGAAGCCGCTTCCGGGGGCGGTGCAGCTTTCCGAAGTCGTTCGATGGCTTTCCGCCAACCTGCCCGATGATGCCTTCGTCACCAACGGAGCCGGAAACGCCTCCGCGTTCCTCCACCGGTATTTCGAGTACAAGAATTACGGCACGCAGGTCGCGTCCACATCGGGATCGATGGGATACGGCCTTCCGGCGGCGATTGCCGCTAAGCTCGAATGCCCCGAGCGGATGTCCGTTTGCGTCACCGGGGACGGATGCTTCCAGATGACGGCCAACGAATTCTCGACGGCGTGCCAGTTCGGCGCGAACATCATCGCGGTTGTCGCCAACAACGGCACTTTCGGCACGATCAGGATGCATCAGGAGCGCGACTACCCCGGACGGGTGTCGGGGAGCGATCTGAGCAATCCGGACTTCGCCGCCTTGGCGCGGGCGCACGGGGGCCACGGCGAAACCGTCCGCGCCACCTCCGAATTCCCCGACGCGTTCCGGCGCGCCGCCGCAAGCGGCGTTCCCTCCGTGATCGAACTCCGGCTTGATCTCGAAGCGATCATGACTGAAGCGTCCTTGGAAGAGTTGCGATCTCGCAATCGTTAGCGGGAAGCAGGCCGCCCGACACAAAATATGGTTGCGCGGCACCCGGCAAATTCATTACCTGCACCAATATCCGATGCCGCCCGGAACGGGCGGCGCAGTCAATCAAGGAGAGTCGGGCTTGCTGCGATTTGCGCTCGCGGGACTGGCCGCGCTTCAGTTCGGCTCCGCATCGGCCGAGGTGCCGTGCGGAGGCGACTTCGGGGACTTCATCAACGGCGTCAAGGCCGAAGCCTTGGCAAGCGGGCACTCGCGGGAGACTCTCGAATCGTTCTTCGACGGAGTCCGGCACGATCCGGAAGTCATCAGAAGGGACGGACAGCAGGGGATATTCAAGAAGACTTTCATCGAATTCTCGAAGCTGGTCATGACGGAGCACCGGATGATCAAGGGCCGGGAGTTCAGGGAACGGCACGGCGACCTGCTTGAACAGGTGCGGCGGCGCTACGGGGTGCCGCCCGGCGTGATGCTCGCCTTCCTCGCGCTGGAGACCGACTACGGCGTGGTCCAAGGCGACTTCAACACCGTCAACTCGATCGCGACCCTTGCCCACGACTGCCGGAGGCCCGAACTGTTCCGGCCGCATTTGCTAGCCGCGATCAGCCTGCACGAGCGCGGCGACATCGATCCGGACAGCACGGTCGGAGCCTGGGCCGGCGAAATCGGCATGATCCAGATGCTGCCCGAGGACATTCTTCTGCACGGCATAGACGGCGACGGCGACGGGCGCGTGAATCTCAGGGACTCTCCTGCGGATGCCCTGATGACCGCCGGGAACGTGCTGCGGCATCTCGGCTGGAAGCCGAATCAGCCGTGGCTTGTCGAGATCGCCGTCCCGCGGAGCCTCGACTGGGGCCAAACGGGCCTCGACAAAACCAAGACGGTCTCGGAATGGAAAAGCCTCGGCGTTGCCATCCGGGGCGGCGGCTCCGATTGGGACGGCCTGCAAGCGTCGATACTGCTGCCGCACGGGCGGCTGGGCCCGGCGTTTCTGGCGTTCGACAACTACCGGATCTACTTCGAGTGGAACAAATCGTTCGTTTACGTGACGACGTCCGCATTCTTCGCCACGCTGCTCGACGGCGGGCCGATGTACATCGACGGCAATCCGACTCCGGCGCTTTCGGACGATGAACTCAAGGAGCTTCAAACGCGGCTTAATGCCGCTGGATACGACGTCGGCCCAGTCGACGGGATAGTCGGCGCGAAGACCCGCGCCGCCGTGCAATTGGAGCAGATGCTGCAGGGGCTTCCGGCGGACGCTTGGCCTACGGCGGAGCTGCTGGAAGGACTCCGCTGACCGCCGAGGTACGGCGCGGGCGGGTTACTCGTTCCCGTCGTCCCGCCGCATGAAATGCTTCGGATCGACGGGCTTGATCATCGCGTTGGCGATCAGCCCCACGAACAGCAGGAACGCCATCGCGATCATGGTCGAGTTGTAAAGGCCCGACGTCGGGTCCGCCGTGCCTGCCGGTGCGATCTCCAGCAGCTTCGAAAGCGTCACGGTCTGCTGATCCGCAAGCAGGTCCAGCTGCTCGACACCGGCGCCGAAGGCTTCTTGGAATCTGGCAGGATCAACAACCGCCGCGAGTTCCCGAATCGCCTTTTCCGCCTCGTACTGCCGGAGCGTCGTTGTCAGAAGCGGCCCCAGAACGCCCGCCACGCTCCATGCCGTCAGGAGCCTGCCGTGAATCGCGGCGACATGGTGGGTGCCGAACAAATCCGCGACGTACGCTGGAATCGATGCGAAGCCGCCTCCGTAGAAGGTGAACATGATCATGGTTGCCGCATAGAAGCAGGACAGCCAGAACATTGAGGGGCCGGTGCCGACCTGCCATGCGGACAGCGGAATGGACAGGAACAGCGCCATCCCGCCCGCGAAAAACAGCCAGAATATCGCCTTCCGTCCGACCACATCGGACACGCCGGCCCACAGGAGCCTGCCGACCATGTTGAATACGCTGATCATGACCACGTAGGTCGCGGCGAAGGCGGCGTCGACGACGCCGGGCAAGGCGGTGCCGAATATTTCCGCGACCATCGTTCTGGCCAAGCCGATGATGGCGATTCCCGCAGCGACATTCATGCAAAGGACGATCCACAGCTGATAGAACTGCGGCGTTCTGATCGCCTGGTCCGCTTCAACGTGTCCCCGGCTGCGCATTTTCCGGCGCGAGGCCGTATCCTCTTCCCAGCCTTCCGGCTTCCAGCCCGGCGGCGGCAGCCGGTAGGTGAACGCGGCCGCCGCGATCACCGCCGCGTAGATGAACCCCAGCACGAAAAACGTCTGCGCCGCGCCGACCGAGCCGGTGCCGACCTCGTAGACGCCGGGAAGGCCGGGCACGATCATTTCCGCAACCTCGGCGGGCGATACCACGACAACCTCCTTGAGGGCGCCGCCGATCTCCGCGTACCTGCGTCCCGCTTCCGTGCGCAGCACGAGGTCCTCCGCCCGCCCGAGGTACTCGGGCGCCGTGTGGAACAGCCTGAGGAAGTACTCCTTCATTGGGATTGCAAGGATCGCTCCGCCGCCGAACCCCATGATGGCCATGCCTGACGCCAGCCCCTTCCGGTCGGGGAACCAGCGGATCAGCGTCGCGACCGGAGAGACGTATCCAAGACCCAGCCCGATGCCGCCGACCACGCCGTAGCCAAGGTAGACGAGCGGCAGCTCGTGCAGGAGTATCCCCGCCCCGCCCAGGAAATGCCCTCCTCCCCAGAACGCGGCGGCGGCGAGGCCGACGGTGCGCGGCCCCGACTTTTCAAGCCATGTGCCGGCGAACGCTGCCGAAAGTCCGACGAAGACGATCGCGACGACAAAGATTTGCACGACTTGGCCCAAGGACCAGTCTTCGGCGCTTGAAGCCGCGACCCCGACGGCCTTGGTGAGGGCCGGGTTGTAGATGCTCCAAGCGTAGACGGATCCGATGCAGAGATGGATGCAGATCGACGCGGGAGGCACGCGCCAGCGGTTGTAGCCGGGGCGCGCGAAAATAGCCTCCGGCTTGAAGAAACCGCTCATTCAGCCGGATCTCCCGCGTGCCCGCGAGGGTCGGGCGGGCAAGATTCCAACAGAAGCGGGCGTTCCGGCCGGCGGATGCCGGCCCGGCCGCTCATGCGGCCATGCGCTGGGCTTCCCCGAGGTCGACGGAGACCAGCTGGCTGACGCCCTGCTCTTGCATGGTGATTCCGAACAGCCGATCCATCCGCGACATCGTGATCGAATGGTGCGTGATAACCAGGAACCGCGTCTTCGTCGTGCCGCCGATTTCCCGCAGAAGGTCGCAGAACCTGCCCACGTTCGCGTCGTCGAGCGGCGCGTCGACCTCGTCCAGAACGCAGATCGGCGCGGGGTTGACGAGGAAGAACGCGAATATCAGCGCGATGGCGGTGAGGGTCTGCTCGCCTCCGGACAGGAGCGAAAGCGTCGAGAAGCGCTTTCCGGGCGGATGGCAGAGGATCTCCAGCCCGGCCTCGAGCGGATCGTCGCTACGGGAAAGCTCGAGGCGCGCGTTTCCGCCTCCGAACAGATGCTTGAACAGCCGGGAGAAGTTTTCGTTGACCTTGTTGAACGCGTCCGCAAGGCGGTCGCTCCCCTCGCGGTTGAGGGTCGCGATTGTCGAGCGGAGCTTCCGCACCGCGGCCTCCAGGTCGTCGCGCTCGCCGACGAGCTCGTCGAGCACCGCTTGGATCTCCTCGATGTCCTGTTCCGCCCTGAGGTTCACGGCGCCCAGGAGCTCGAGACTCCGCCTGAGCCGGGCGACTTCGGTCTCCTTCTCTTGGACGAGATTCTGGTTTGAAGCTTCCACGCCGAACTTCGCCGCGGTTGCGCGCGGGTCCGGGCCATGCTGCTCCGTCAGCCTCTGCCCGGCCTCCCCGGCCTGCGCCGACGCGGATTCGAGCCGGGCGTCCGCCCTCGCCCTCGCCTCGCGGGCGTCGGCGAATTCTCCAGCCGATTCGGTCTCTTCGGCCTTCGCCTTCTGGAATTCGCCCTCGGCTGCAGCCAGCGCGTCCGATGCTTTCCGGCGAAGCGTTTCGGCCTCTTCGATGCGGCCGCGCAGAACCTCCCTCTTCGACTCGAGCTGGGAGGGCATTTCCGCCGCCCGCCGCCGCTCTTCCGCGAGAGCGTCCCGGCGTTCGGCCAGCTCCGAGATTCTGGCGCCAGCCGACTCCAAGCGCTTTCGCCATCCTCGAAGCTCGCTGTAGACCAGCGTGAGGCGGCGGGCCCGCTCTTCATTCTCGCGCTTGCGGGCGTCGCTTGCGGCCCGCTTGTTCATCAGCAATGCGCGCGCCGCATCGACTTCGCTTCTCGCCTCGGCAGCGCCCCGGCGCGCGACCTCCGGATCCTCGATCGCCGCCCTCGCCGATGCCGCTTCGTCCAGCGCCGCCTTGGCGGCCTCCAATTCCGTCCGCGCCTGCTCGCGGGAGCTATTGAACGCGTCGAGCGTCCGCTCGGCGACGCTCGAGTTCGCAACCGCCTGCGATAGCTTGCGTTCCGCGTCGGCAAACGCCGCGTCCGCATGCCTCCGGCTGCTGCGCGCTTCGTGATCCTCCCGGGACGCCTCGTCGAACTCTTCGGCAACCTGATCGAGCCGCGCTTTCGCAGCGTCCGCTGCCCGCGCGGCCTCGGCCTCCTCCGAGACCAGCTCGTTCCGCCGGTTCTTCTGGCGCAGCCGGAGCGCGGCGGTGCCCGATCCGTCGCGGGCGGCCAGCTTGTAGCCGTCCCATCTGCGGAGACCGCCCGCTTCCGAAACGATCCGCTGGCCGGGCCGGAGCTCGGGCTGAAGGCGGTCGAGGAGCGCCTCGTCGACCAGCCCCACATGGGCCAGCCGCCGGGCCAGGAACGGCGGCGCGTCGACATGATTCGAAAGCGGCTCCGCGCCGCCGGGGAGGGCGGCTTGCTTGTCGTACGGCGGCAGCGAGGACCAGCCGGTCTCGTCGGCTTGTTCGATTTCGCGGGCGAAGAGATCGTCGCCCAAGGCCGCGCCCAAGGCTTTCTCGTATCCGGGCTCGACGGACACCCGGTCGAGGACGCTTCCGCCGTCGGCAACCTCCGACGCAAGCAGCCTTTCGAGTTCGGCAGCCTCCGAACGCAGCGCGGCCAGCCTGCTTTCGGCTTCGGAATTCGCCGCCCGCGCCTCGGCAAGCCGCTCCTGCGCGGCGAACCGGGCGGCTTCCGCCGCCGCGAACCGCTCGCCGGCGGCTTCCGCATCCTTTTCGGCCTTCGCCCGGACGGCGGAAACGGACTTCACCTGGCCTGCCGCCTCCGCCAGCCTCGCTTCCTCGGAATGCAGGCTTTCCGCAATGGAAAGCTCTCTTTTTTTGAGCTTGGCAACCGCCGCGCGGGCGTCCTCAAGGCTGCGCTCCGCGGCCTGCTGCCGGGACAAAAGCAGCGCCGCCTGCTCCTGGCTCTTGCTGAGGTCCTCTTCGCGTCGGTTCAGTTCGGCTTCCGCAGCCTCGACTTCCGCCTCCAATGCAACAAGCGCTTCATCGCGCCCTTCGTCCGCGCGGCTCAGCTCCCGCTCCTGGTCGTTCAGCTTGCCGATCATACCCGAGGCATCCTGCTGCAAGCCCGCTTCCCGCTCGGTATCCATTTCGAGCTGCCGGATGCGCGCGTCGGCGGCTTCGAGCAGCCGCTTCGCGCGATCCTCCTCATTGCGGATCGCATCGCGTTCGGTCTTCAGCCGCTGGAGGCGGGCGTCCGCTTGCCCGGCCTCAAGCCGGAGCGGCGGAAGGGAGGCTTCGATTTCCTCCCTCTTCCTGGCGCGCTTGATCGACCGGGCTTCAAGCTGCGATGCGGCCAAGTCCAGCCGCTCGAGTTCCGCCCGGACTTCGGCGCAGGCGGTTTCGGCGGCAAGCCATCTGAGGCAGAGATAAACCGCTTCGGCATCCCGGAGCTGCGCCGCCAGCTTCCGGTAGCGCGCGGCCTGCCTGGCCTGCTTCGCCAGCGCGGCGATCCGTTCCTGGTGCTGCTCCGCGATGTCCTGGACCCGCTGCAGATTGGCCTCGGTGGCGTTGAGCTTGAGCTCGGCCTCGTGCCGCCTCTGGAACAGGCCGGAGATTCCTGCAGCGTCCTCCAAGACTCCAGAGCGCGCGGAGGGCTTCGCGTTGATCAGATCGGCAATCTGGCCCTGCCTGACCAGCGCCGACGATCTGGATCCGGTCGCCGAATCCGCGAACAGCATCTGCACGTCCCTCCGGCGGACATCCACGCCGTTCGCGCGGTAGGACGATCCGCCGTCCCGCGAGATCCGCCTGGCGATCTCGATCTTGTCGTGCCGGTTGAAGGCCGCAGGCGCCTTTCTGCCGGAATTGTCTATCTCCAAGGCGACTTCCGCGAACGGGCGCGCCGGCCTTGTCGCGGCGCCGGCGAAGATCACGTCGTCCATGGCGTCGCTGCGCATTGCCGACGGGCGGTTTTCGCCCATGACCCAGCCGAGCGCCTCGACCAGGTTCGATTTGCCGCACCCGTTGGGGCCGACGATCCCGCTCAGCCCATCCTTGATCGGTAGCTCGACGGGATCGACGAACGCCTTGAATCCGTTCAGTCGAATGTTTTCGAATTGCACGCTAGCCGCTCGACTGCTTGCCTGCTGGGACTGCCTCGTTGTTTTTCAGGCACCATTGCAGCATCAAAAATAAAAAGCAAGCAGCAGATTGCGTCTGGTGCATCCCGTTTTCGGAGGTGAGCCCGTTGCTCTGGATCGGGTGTCGGCTGTGCTCGGCGCTGCGAGGGTTACAAAAGTGCCTTCAATGCTCAGGATGGAGCCGCCCCGGCGCGGGTGTCGAAGACTTGAGAGTTGCCGCGGTGCTTGCATCGACAGCGCGCAGCCGGCGGTTGGCGCCAGCGGGGCATCGGAGTTCGCCAGCCGCCTGGAGCGGTTCGGGCTCCGGGACGGTTTGTTCGAGGCCGAAGGGCTGGTCGTGCTGTCCGGCGGGGCCGCATGGACCCGGAATGTCTGCGAGGAGACCTTCGTCGGCCGGAAAACGGCCTTCATCCTCGACCAGTTCCATGCCCGTGAATATGTGGCTTCCGAAGCCCGTACGCGCTACGATATCTGCCCGAAATACGGATTGCCGGTCGGCTCCGGCAGTCGCGGAAAGCGCATGCAAGCAGATCGTCGGGAGCCGGTTCAATAGGGCGGGATGCCGCTGGTCGAAAGCGGGTGTCAACGCCCTGCTTGCCATCAAATCCTGCGTCGAAAACAACCGCCGGATCAACTTCCTCAATTGTTGGGCTCGCTGCGCACAGCCGCCTGACCGAAATCTTGGGACGCACTCTGAATTCCGATGCAACGTTCACCGAGTTGGCTTTTGGTGTTCGCCGCCGTTCTATCCGGAACCGAGAAGCCTTGAAACTTCGACTCGCGCGACTTGATTGAAACCGCCCGCGGCTTGACAGGAATCGATCCTCTGCGGCCTACCCAAGCCAATCTGCGCCGCGCCGTCAGGGCGGCATACTGCGCGGTGTTCCATTCGCCGGCTCGGACCGCTGCCGACATGCTAATCGGCAGAAAGCGTGGCGATGCTTGGCATCAAGCGTACCGTGCTCTCGAACATGGACGCGCGCATAGCGCCTGCCTAAACAAGCAGGCGATGCGAGAATTTTCGTCTGCAATCCACGATTTCGCGGACACTTTCGTCGCTTTGTAAGCCGCGCGGCACCGAATGGACTACGCGCTTGAAGGCCGAAACTACCACAGGCTGGACGCGCTGGCGGCAATTGATAGAGCGGAGAAAGCGATCAGCTTGCTTGAGCAAGCAAAAATCCAAGACCGTCGTGGTTTTGCCGCACATGTACTGTTCAAGCGACGGCCGTCGTAGGAGGCCAAAATTAGCGAGCGCCGGATTCGCAAGATCGCCGAGGAAGCGTTCAAGACCCGCTTCAGCGACGTCAAACTCGTCCAGGTCAACGTCCAGCCGACGCTTGGTCCTGACGAACAACCCTATGTCGATGTAACGATTATCTACGATGGCAAATACGAGCAGTTGAACGGCACAGGGCTCCTGCGGGTGCAGTCCGACATCGTTTCCAAGGCTTGGCGTGACGTGGAGCATGATCTCGGTTTTCCTCTCGTCCACTTTGTTGCCAAATCCGATCTCATGCCACGCGAGCTGCGCGACCTGACGACCGTGTAGAGCAGCCGCGAATTTGGGATCTATTTGTCCAATCAGGCGTTGGCCGGAGCGGCGCGTCGGAGGACGAGGCTCTTTGTCGCTGGTTTGATGGAATGGCGGCAGCGAGCGGCCACGACGCTCGGGAACTATCATCGACAATGGGAGCGCACGGGCGATCTGTGAGCGAATCGACAGGTCTCGTCGGTGTCCGGGGGCGGAGTACGAAAAACCACCTGAACTCAATCAACGGCAACCTTCGGGGCAGGCCGACCTGCGGCGCGCCGCCGGCACGGCATGCCGCGCGGCGTTCCATCCGTTGCCTGTGCAGCAGCCGTTCGGGACTCCCGCCCGCAATCGCCAGCGCGTGATTCCGCCCGCTGTTTCCAGTACAGGGCGGAACCCACATCGGGAATCGGGAGCGGCTATGGCGGATGCGGGATGTTTCCCGGCACCGGCGAAATGCGTTCGGCCGGAACGGACCCGCGTTCCGGCGGGACACGCGCGAACTGACGGCGCGCGCGCTCCCGTAGCGGGGCGACTTCGAATCCGACGCCTCCGCAAGGATACGCTGCCTTCGAGAAGCGAAACGCCCGCGGTCGCGAAGGCGTCTGGCGGTCAGGCCGAATTCCCGGTGCATGTTGGGGGCAGGGCGCGCATCGCATGAACGGGGTTGCCGGACAGGAGGAGGTTCCGCTGGCAAAGCCCGTTGCCGGGGCTTTGTCGTTCATCTTCGCTCTCGTGATTCTCGCTTATTCCGCAACGGGCCCGATGACGGAGTTCGTCCGCTGGTTCATCGAAGCGACCACTCCAGCGTTCGATGAGCTGAGCAGGCGGGATCAGCGCCTGCTGTTCCGGGAGCACTGGCTCGGCGCGGCCTTCAAGGCTTTTGAGCGCGCCTTTCTGCTTCCGACGGGGCTGATTCTCGGACTGCCCGTGGTCTTCGCCTTCGCGATAGGCTCCCTGACGCTGCACAAGAGGCAGTGGCTGAACTGGGCGCTTGCCGCGCTTGCGGTCGGCGTGAACGCAATCTGGATTTTCAACCTGTTCGCGATCGACGGGGGCCTGCTTCCCGTCGCGCGCCTGATTGATTTTTTCGCGTTTCCGGTGGCGGCCGCGCTGATGCTCTACCTGACCTACCGGTATTTCGGCATGTTCATCGTGGCTTTCTGCCTGTTCTGGATCGTCTACTTCTTCGCCAAGGGCCTTCTCCCGGACTGGACGGGGATCTTCGCGGGCTCCGATCAGACCGCCGCGCAGAGCTTGAGGTCGATGGTCCTGAACTTCTGGGCGCAGACAGGCGGGATATACGGCCAGCCTCTGCAGGTCGTGTCGGGCAACGTCCTGATATTCATCGTGTTCGGCGCGGTGCTGATGGCTTCGGGCGCCGGGGACCTGCTCCTGAAGGTCGCCAACCGGCTTGCGGGAGGACTGATCGGCGGCGCCGCGCATGCGGCCGTCGCGAGCTCGGCCCTGTTCGGAACGCTTTCCGGTGCGGCCATCGCGAATGTCGTTTCGACGGGCGTGATGACCATACCCGTAATCAAGAAGTCCGGGTTCCGGCCTCCGTTCGCGGGCGCCGTGGAGGCGGCGGCATCGACGGGCGGCCAGATCATGCCGCCCGTCATGGGCGTGGTGGCGTTTTTCGTCGCGGGTCAGATCGGACTTGAATACCGCTACATCGTGATCGCCGCGATCGTTCCGGCGGCCTTCTACTATCTGGGCATATTTTTGTCGGTGTATTTCGAGGCGAGGAAGTCCGGCATCGGATCGTTGCCGCAGGAAGCCCGCCCGGCGCTGACGGCCGTCGAGAAGCGCCAGTGCCTGGTATTCGTCATCCCCCTGTGCGTCCTTTCGTACTTCCTCTTCACGCAGCCTTCGGTCCCCAAGGCAGGGTTCTACGGATTTGCCGCCGCGGTCGCTTCCGCCCTGTGGCTGTTCCCGTCCTTCAGGTCGTTCCGGAAAATCTACAACGCGTTCGTGTCCGCAGGCCGGATGGCGGCGCAAATCATCATCATCGTCGCCGCGATCGGGCTGATCGTGGGCCTGATCCAGGTTTCCGGCTTTTCGGGGCGGCTGTCGCTGCTTCTGGCTGAAGTCGCGGATGGCCCGCTGTTTCTAGTTCTTCTGGTTGTTGCGCTCGGATCGATCGTGCTGGGCATGGGGCTCCCGCCCGGCGCGACCTACTTCATCATTGTGATCGCCCTTGCCTCGGGGATCGATGCGGTCGGCGTCGCGCCGCTGACGCTCCATCTCTTCGTCGTGTTCTTCGCGGTGATCTCGACGGTGACGCCGCCGGTGGCGCTGGCCGCCTTTGCCGCAGCGCCGATAGCGGGGGCGGACCCCGTCCGGACGGGTTACGAGGCTGCGCGGCTGTCTATCGCCGGCTTCATCATTCCATTCGTGTTCGTTTACCACCCCGCGGTGCTCTACAAGCTCCAAGTCCTGTTCGAAGTCTTCGGGGGCGAGGCCGTCAGTTCCAAGGCCATGATCGACATTTCGACCGTCAGCTGGCTGGATCTCGGCTGGGCGATACTGGCGTTCTGCATGTCGATGTGGTTGCTGTGCTCCGCTTTCATCGGGTTCGAGCGGGGAAGCCTCGGCGTGTTCCAGCGCGTCGCTCGGGCGGCTGTCGGCATTGTGGTTCTTGTACCGGGATTCCTGTATGCGCTTCCGGCCTTTGCCGCGGGAGTCCTGCTGGTAGCCGCGCACTGGCTGCGCGGATCAGACGCATCGGGCGTCGGCCGGAATCCGGCATCCAAGGAAATCAAGGAGGTGAATAATGCGTAAACTGGCAATCGCGGCTGCTGCGGCCGCACTGGCGTGCACGGCGGCCGCGCACGCGCAAACGTTCAGGATGGCCACGATCGCTCCGAGCCTTAGCCAGGCCGTGACGATGGCGACCTTCGCGAACGTCGTGAATTCGAACCTCGACGGCATCGAAATCGAAGTAGCGGCGGGCGGCGCCGCGACGCTCCACATGGTGGAAGTCGGACGCGGCAATCTGGAGATGTCGATGACGTCTCCGGTCGTCTACAACCTGATGGCTGGCGGAAGGGCGATGTACGCGAACGAGCCCGAGGCGCCAGAGCTGGCGAAGAACCTGCGGCTGCTGATGTGGTTCCCGTACGGGCAGTACCACTTCGCGGTTCGGGGCGACAGCGACATCGAGTTCCTGGACGACATCGAGGGCGCGTCCGTGTTCCTCGGACCTGTTGGCGGCGGCGCGTACAACGCGGCGAAGGGCTGGATTCAGTCCACGACGGGACTTGTGGACAACGAGGACTACGAGGCAATCAAGGCGAATTGGCAGACGGGCTTCCAAGCCTTTCTCGACGGGAAGGTCGATGTCTACGTGAACGGCTGCCTCGACCCGTGCGGACAGTTCATCCAATTCACGGAAACCGAGACGGTGCGGTTCATCGGGCCGGAAAGCCACGAAGGCGAGGAAGTCGACAAGTTTCTTGGCCAATGGCGCTACCGGGAGGAAATTCCTGCGGGCTCCTACGAAGGCCAAGTGAACGACGGCCCGGTCATGTCCATGAACACGGCCGTGGGAATTGCCGTGCGGGCGGACATCGACGACGACGTGGTCTACAACATCGCGAAGGCGTTCTGGGACAACATTGAACAAGTGACGTCCGAAGCTCCGTGGGCGAAAGCGCTGAGTCTTGAGTTCGCCGCTTCCACGCGCGGACTTCTGGAACTGCATCCCGGCGCAGCGAAGTACTACTCTGAGGCCGGTGTTCTGAACTGACCGGCGCGCGGCGGGGCTATGCAAGACCGCTGTCGGCCTCCGTCTTGGTCGCAGTCGAGGCCGCCCGTGCGACGCAGGAACCATGTCCGATTGCTTGCATCGCGGGTCTCCAATTTGTTCGCTGTTCACGAACTGGTTGAGAGACCCGCGCCCCTGCGTCAGCCGCCGTCCAGCAGCGTCCAACTGCAATCATGTTGACATTGGCGCCCAGCCTCGGCCAACATGCTGAGGATCGCGACATTCGGGATAACGGGTGTCGTGACGACGGAACGTATGCTGGAAATTGCCGACTTTCCCATGCGGGCTATAGAGCTTCAGTGCGCAACGGCCAAACGTGGGAGTCTATAGGATTCTGCGCCCGACGGATAAATCGCACCTCATTGCGGCCACCAGTTGAGAGAGGCGATTGAGCGTTGGCGCAGGAAAGGGACCGAGATAAGCGCAAGTCCGTTAGCGAACACGAGGCGCGCATCTTCATTGCCGACAGGTGGGCAAATAGCGTCACCAAGATCGTAACCGGATTTTGGAAATGGGGCGGGATTTGCTTCTGTGTTTATCAGGCATCCCGCGTGCTGATGGAATGGTCCGGGAAAACAACAGTGGCCGATGTGGCTGTGGCCTTTTCATCAGGCGGACGGAGCGGGGGCATGATGGCCCTTTTGGTTCTTTTGGCAATCGTTTTCTCCGCCATCGCCATTTTTTACGGGCTTGCCCAAGCGCGGTTGCGACGCGCCACCGTCCGCCGTTTAGAGTCGCGCATAAGAGACTTGGAGGAAGCGCGCGATCCGGATCGCAGTTCAAGCGGTTTGAATTCTTCAGGCGAAGAGCCGTAGGAGGGAAGTCGATGACCAACGCTTTCGTTGAACCCCTTGTTTGGCTGTTGATTGCCGGGCTGTGGTGGATGTTCTACGGACCGATCCGGAAATATCAGTGCGACAGGGCTCGATACCGATTGTTCGTGATCAGGGACGAACTCTTTGATATTGCCGCAAGGGGCTCGGATATCAAGTTCGATGATCGGGCCTATGGCATAGCCCGTACGACGCTGAACGGAATGCTGCGCAATGTCGAGGATTTCAGTGTCGGCCGTTTGATGTTCCTGATCTGGCGAGCCTCGCGCGACGACCACTGGAAAGCCATGCGTGATCAATACAGCCGGGAGTTCGAGAGCGCGGCTGGCGAGCTATCGCCGGAGGGGCGCCGGTCAATTCATAGGGCTATGGGGGATGCGAATCACGTTATGGTTGCCTACATGCTGCGCAGATCGTTGATGCTCCTCGCGCTCGGGGCGATAGGGAAGCTTCTCCGGCCAATCGGAGTTTGGATAGCCCGTATTCGACAATCGAAGCAAATCGAGGTCGCAATAAATTACGATTCCAACGTCGCAGGCCATGGCGAGATCACACACGGCGCGGCGGCGTAGACATTGCGCCGTTGAAGTTGACACGGCCCACTCTCAAGCCTTCAAAACTCAGCAACGGCAAAAGCGGGTGCTGCGTCCGATTATGATTTCCAAGTCGGCCCGCCCGTTTTGACTGGATTCAGATAATGCTGACGCTCCCCCCTCGCACAGCTGGGCACAGGCCATCAAGGCTGTTTTCAACAAAGGGAACAGCGAGGAGATCCACGGCGGAGGCATTTGGATTGAACAAGCAGTTCACAAGCACCACTTCGTTGGCGGTGCGGGCAAAGGCCGCCGCTAGACGCGACGTTCCGGCGCGCTGGCTCTGGCGAAGGGACAACAGGCTTGCGGAGGCGACGCGCGGGCCAGGTGACAGAAACGGCACTTCCGCTTGGCCATCGGTTGGATTATTGAGTCGCGCTCATTTCCGCGGCGGTGATCCCATGAAATTCACAATGTCCTGGCTAAGGGACCACCTCGACACCGAGGCGTCGGCGGAGGCCGTCGCCGAAGCGCTCACGGACGCGGGACTCGAAGTCGAATCCATCGGCAACGCAGCGGCTGGCATGGAGGCGTTCACGATTTGCCGGGTTCGGGAGGCCAGGAAGCATCCGAACGCGGATCGGCTGTCCGTCTGCGTCGTCGAGACCTTTCCGGACGGCCAAGGGAGCGCTCCGGTTCTAGAGCAAGTCGTCTGCGGCGCGCCCAACGCGCGCACGGGGCTGGTCGGCGTTTTTGCTCCGGCCGGAACCCGAATTCCCGGAACCGGGCTGGAGCTCAAGGCCAGCGAGATCCGCGGCGTCGAGAGCCGCGGCATGCTGTGCTCCAAGCGGGAGTTGAACATCTCGGACGAACACGACCGCATCATCGACCTTCCGACGGACGCGCCGCTTGGCGCCCTGTTCGTCGATTATTTCGGCTTGGACGATCCCGTTGTGGAGATCGCGGTCACGCCGAACCGTCCTGACGCCTTGGGCGTGCGGGGCATCGCTCGGGATTTGGCCGCACGCGGCTTTGGCAGACTCAAGCCAGCGGAGGTGGCTTCTGTGCACGGCCGCTTCCGAAGCAAGATCCCGGTGTCCATCGACGAGGAACTCAAATCCAAGGCCTGTCCGGCGTTCTTCGGACGCGTGATCAGGGGCGTGGAGAACAATAAGTCCCCGGACTGGATACAAAAGCGGCTGAAGGCCGTCGGGCTCCGACCCATTTCGGCTTTGGTGGATATCACCAACTACGTCATGCTTGACCGGAACCGTCCCTTGCACGCCTTCGACGCTGACAAGGTTAGTGGCGGTTTGCGCGTGCATTTCGCGGAAGGCGGCGAGAAGGTGGTCGCCCTCGACGGTACCGAGTACGAATTCGAAAAGGGCATGATTGCCATTTCGGATGCGAACGGCGTCGAGAGCATCGCCGGAATCATGGGCGGCGAAGCGACCGGCTGCACGAGCGATACGGTCAACGTGTTCCTTGAGAGTGCGCTATGGGACCCGATTGCGACTGCGGCGACGGGCCGCAGGCTCAAGATCGAGTCCGACGCCCGGTACCGGTTCGAGCGGGGCGTGGATCCCGATTTCACTATCGAAGGGCTGGATTTTGCTACGGCGCTGATTCTCCGCTACTGTGGCGGCAAAGCGTCCGAAATCGTCGGCAACGGCAAAATCCTGCGCGAAAAGCGTAGGCTCAAGCTGGACCCGTACAGGATCGAATCCATCACGGGGATAGAAATCGGACGAAAGACCCAAGTGGAAATTCTGGAATCGCTCGGCTTTATGCCTGTGTCGAAGTCGAGGCGAATCACGGTGACCGTGCCATCGTGGCGTCCAGACATTGGCTGCGAGGTGGATTTGGCGCAGGAGGTGGCGCTGATTGCGTCGCTCTCCGGACTCGAGGGGGCTCCGCTCAAAAGAATCGCCCCCGGCGTTTCCCCGTCGGTACTGACATTACACCAGAAGCACGAACGGGCAGTCCGGAGCGCAATGACTGCCGCATTGATTCTCCGTCACTGTGGCGGCGAAACGTCCGAAATCGTTGGTGACAGCGAAATCCCGCGCAAAACGCACATTAAGCTGCACCCGTACAAAGCCGAATGCATCGCGGGGATGGTAATCAAGCGCAACACTCAGGTGAAAATTCTGAAATCGCTCGACTTTAAGCCTGTGTCGAAACCGGAACGAATCGCGGTGACCGTGCCGCCTTGGCGTCCGGACATCGGCGGCGAGGCGGAATTGGCGGAGGAAGTGGCACTGATCGCGTCGCTCTCTGGACTTAAGGGGGCTCCGCTCCGTGGAAGCGACTTCAGCGTTTCCCCATCGATCCTGACACCGCTCCAGAAGCGCGAGCGCGCAGCTCGGAGAGTGCTGGCTGCCGCATTGATACTCCGTTGCCACCGCGGCGAAGCGTCCGAAATCGTCGGCAGTGGCAAAGTCCAGCGCAAAAAGCGTGCGCTTAAGCTGGATCCGTACAGGGTCAGATCCATCAAGGGGATGGTAGTCGGACACGAGACTCAAGTGGAAATTCTGGAATCGCTCGGCTTCAAGCCTGTGTCGCGCTCGAAACCGGAACGAATCGCGGTGACCGTGCCGTCTTGGCGTCCAGACATTGGCGGCGAGGCGGATTTGGCGGAGGAGGTGGCGCTGATTGCGTCGCTTTCCGAACCTGAGAGAGCTCCGCTAGTCGCCCCCGGCGTACTTTCGTCGATCCTAACGCCGAGCCAGAGGCGGGAACGGGCAGTCCGGAGCGCAATGACTGCTGCATTGATTCTCCGTCACTGCGGCGGCCTAGCGTCCGAAATCGTTGGCGGCGGCAAAGTCTCGCGCAAAAAATGTAGGCTCGATCTGTATCCGCACGAGATCGAAAGCGTCACGGGGATGGCGGTCAGACGCAAGACTCAGGTGGAAATTCTGGATTCGCTCGGCTTCAAGCCTATGTTGCGCTCGAAACCGGAACGAATTGCGGTGACCGTGCCGTCTTGGCGTCCGGACATTGGCTGCGAGGCGGATTTGGCGGAGGAAGTGGCGCTGATAGCGTCGCTCTCCGGATCTAAGGGACATCCACTCCCTAGACCACCGACCCCCTTCATTTATCGGCCAAGCCCGACGCCGCTCCAAAAGCGGGAGCGTGCAGCCCGGAGGGCACTGGCTGCTGCATTGATTCTTCGTCACTGCGGCAACAACGCATCCGAAATCGTCGGCGACGGGGAAATCCAGCGCGAAGTGCGCACACTCAAGTTGCGTCGGGGCAGGGTCAAAAGCTTGACCGGTCTGGAAATCGAAACTGAGGCGCAAATCGATATTCTAGAATCGTTGGGCTTCGAGCCGGAGTTCGAATCGGAACGAATCGCGGTGACCGTTCCGTCCTGGCGGCCCGATGTTGGCGGCGAGGCGGATCTGGTCGAGGAAGTGGCGCGGGTCGCGTCGCTCTCCGGACTTAAGGGAGCTCCGCTCCGCCGAGCAAGCCCGGGCGTTTCCCCGCAAGTTCTGACGCCGCTCCAGAAGCGCGAGCGGGCGGCCCGGAGGGCGCTGGCGGCGCTAGGTTACAACGAATGCGTCACGTATTCGTTCGTCGACGAGGATCTGTCCCGGCACTTCATGCCGGATAGCGGGCCGGTCAAGCTCGACAATCCGATCTCGTCTTCTCTGAACGTGATGCGGCCGAACTTGCTTCCCGGATTGCTGCGGGCTGCGGCCCGCAATCAGGCGCACGGCTACGCCGACTTGGCTCTGTTCGAGGTAGGCCCGGTGTTCTCTGGATCGGATCCGGAGGACCAGAGGCTGCACGCGACGGGACTTCTGATCGGCAGCGCCGGGCCTCGCGAACCGCACTCGAAGGCACGGCAAGTGGACCTGTTCGACGCGAAGGCGGATTCCGAATCCATTCTTGCCGCGATCGGCGCTTCCGCCGACAGGATTTCGCGGGACGTGGAGCGGTTCTGGCATCCGGGCCGTTCCGGCTGCGTGCTCGGGCCCAACGGCGACCGTTTGGCGGTCTTCGGCGAGATCAATCCGCGGGTTCTGAAGGCCGCCAAGATCAGGGGGACGGCAGTCGGATTCACGGTTCACATAGATCCGCCTCGCGAGGGGGATTCCGAGCGCGCAGCCGGCGAAGCCCTGCGCGTTCCCGACCTGCAGGTTGTCGAGCGGGATTTCGCTTTTGTCGTCGACGTTCAGGTTGAGGCGGCGGCAGTCTTGAGCGCGGCGCGAAGTTCCGAATTCAACGCGCTTTTCGAATCGGTTTCAGTGTTTGACGAGTTTGCCGGTCCCGAGGCTGAGGAGCAGCTGGGCGAGGGGAAGAAATCTTTGGCGATCAGCGTGCGGATTCAACCTGAGGAGCGGTCCTTCAAGGATGCGCAGCTTGAGGAGATCTGCGCGGACGTTGTCAAGCGGGTCGAGAACCAGGTCGGAGGCCAGCAGAGGTAGCGCCGAGGCGCAGGGCGCGCGAAATCGCCGCCGCGCTTGCGGGGCAGCGTCAGAAGTCGGTGGGCGCGCCTCCCTCCCGCTTGCGCCGCTCCACGAAATCGTCCAGCTCCTCCTTGGTCGCCGGATCCATAGGCGGCGGCTCGAATTCGGCGATGATCGCCTTGTACATCTTGTTCGCCCGCTCGGCCGACCAGACGCCGCCGTTCGCGTCCCAGGCTTCAAAATTCTGCCAGTCGCTAAGGAACGGCTCGTAGAACGCGGTTGTGTATCGTTCCTGCGTGTGCTTGGCTCCGAAGAAGTGCCCGTTGCAGCCGACCTCGCGGATGGCATCCAGCGCGATTCCGCCTTCGCCGGTGTCCACGACCTGCGGCTCGAAATACCGCATGATCTGCTGAAGCACTTCGCAGTCCATGACGAACTTTTCCGGCGACGCGATCAGGCCGCCCTCGAGCCATCCGGCGCTGTGGTAGACGACGTTCACGCCCGACTGCACCGCGGACCATAGCGAATTGCAGCTTTCCCACATGGCTTGGCCATCGGGGACGTTGGCCGCGCACGCGTTCGTCGCGCGCAGCGGAATGCCGTACCGCCTGCACATCTGGCCGGTTATCTGCGTTGCGCGCATGTACTCCGGAGTGCCGAACGCGGGCGCGCCGGAGCGCATGTCGACATTGGACGTGAAGGTGCCGAACACGCAGGGCGCTCCGGGGTTGATGAATTGCAGCAGGGCGATGGCCGCGAGCCCCTCCGCGATCGACTGCACGACGGCGCCGGGCATCGTGACCGGAGCCATGGCGCCGGCCAGGGTGAACGGGGTGACGAACACGGCCTGGCCGTTCCGAGCGAGCCTCATCGCTCCGTCCAGCATCGGGTAGTCGTGCTTCAGCGGCGACGTCGAATTGATGTTCGTGAACATCTTCGCCGAGGCCGCGAACTCTTCGCGCGAGTGCCCTCCCGCGATCCGGACCATCTCCATGGCGTCCTCGACCCGCTCCTTGCCGAGCGAGTAGGCGTGGGCGACCTTGTCCGAGATCAGCAGCTTGTCCCGGATGCACTCCAAGTGCCGGATCGAGGGATGGACGTCGACCGGCTCCACCGGGTAGCCGCAGCTGATGTGGATGCAGTTGAAATACTGCGTCAGGCGCATGAAATCCTTGAAATAAGCCCGGGTTCCAACCTGCTTTCCGTTGTCGAGGTCGAACGTGTTCGGCGGCGAGGACACGTTTCCGAACACCATGCGGTCGCCGCCGACAACGACCTCGCGCTCCGGACTTCTTGGCGTCATGGTGAACCGGTCAGGGCAGTGCGCCACCATCTCCATGACGAAGTCCCGGCCCATACGGACGTTCGTTCCATCCACGGCGCATCCGGCCTTCGCTAGGATGGCGGTTGATTCGTCGTTCAGGAATTCGATTCCGATCTCTTCGAGCACGCGCATGGCGCCATTGTGGACCGCTTCGACGCCCTGCTCGTCGAGGGGCTCGGTCGGCTTGTCGGTGTTGACGGGCAAGCGCCAATCCATCTGGCGGACGACGGTCTGGGAACTGCGGGCCACGTTAGCCGAGTGGCCTCCGCTGCGACGCCTGCGGGGCATTGCGAATTCCTCCGGTGGGCAACTGTCGCAAGCGATGAAAGTCGCTTGGAATTCCTTGTGTCAAACTTTTTCTTCGGCGTGCGCGCAATTCCGTCCGCGCGCTGGCGGCATGCCTCCGGCCATATCGCCGTTACGTTTGCGCGTTCGGTCCGTTCCGCCGCTCAAGCCAGTCCGGCAGTTGCCCGATATCGTCAAGAACCGCCGCCGCCATCGGCGACAGCTCCTTGCGGTCCGCCATTCCCGTCAGAACGCCGACAGTCTCTATTCCCGCGCGGCGGCCAGCTTCGAGGTCCAGCAGGCTGTCCCCGACGTACAACGCGCTCGCGGGCGCGATTCCGGCATGGGCGCAGAATGCCTGAAGCATGCCGGGATCCGGTTTTGCGCCGAAGCCGCTGTCCGATCCCGCTACGAATTCGAACAGGTCCGCAACCCCCGCATCCCGGATGTGGGCGCGCGCGGCCGATTCCGAGTCGTTGGTCGCGATGCCGAGTCGGTAGCCGGTCCGGACCAAGCCGGAAAGGAGCGGCTTCAGCGGGACGGCCTCCGCTTGCATGGCCGCCGTGCTCGATTCCTCAATAGCGTCGTGCAGTTCGGGCGATGGCCAGTCCGGGAACTCGAGCTGCAGCCGGTCTAAAATCTGCGCCGGTGTGCCCGCAATAACGAAACTGTCCGGCTTGAACCGGTTCCCGTGGTAGTCGAAGCCGATGCTGCGGCCCGCGGCCTCGGCTGATCGCTCGTCACCGCGAGCGAGTCGGCGGAGCAGCGACGACATCCAGTTCGTCCAAGACCGTTCGAAATCAAACAAAGTCCCGTCCTTGTCGAACAAGATCCCCGCGATTCGGCGCGGACGGCTCATGTCCACCATGGAGCATCGCCGCCGGGAAGCGCCCGCCGCGCCTCCATCGGGGTTTCGCAGGGAATGGACATCTCGTCGCAGAATTCCGTGACCCGGGCGTCCGACGCCATCACGTGGTCGACCACGGATGCCAGGAATTCGGGCTCGGCGGCGTTCGACCGGATTTCGTCGACCGTCGCGCCCGATGCCCGCATGAAGCCGTCGAAGCGCTTCTCGTCCCGCGCCAGCCACTCGATCATCCTGATCGCGAGGAGCTCCGCTTGTTCCTGGTCCATTCCGCTCCCCGCATGCGGGCTTGGCGCAAACGCCGCCGAACGAATACTTCGGTCCGGCGGAATTGCAACGGGCCGAGGAGCGCGGAACGGGCGGAAACGGATTCCCGGTTCGCGCGGCCCGCCCGCGCGGATATGGAATCGGGCCTTGACCGGACGCCGCCTAAACGCCATTCCGCAAGCAGGTTGCCTCCCATGCGGTCCTCGAAGAGATATTGCGGCGACTATCTGGTCGCGCCGGACCCGGCATCGTCCCGCCTGACCAGGCGGGTCGAAGGCTTGACCCACGAAGGCGTTGCCGAGTCGTTCGCCGTCGTGGAGGAGCGGCCGCTCACGATTTTCCTCAACTCCTCCGAGATCGTCACCGCGATGACCATCGGCGACTATCCGGAGCTGCTCGCTCTCGGCTTCCTTCACAACCAGCGCATGATCGCCGGCATGGATGACGTGGTCGGCGTGGACTACGACGAGGAGCTGGAGGCGGCGGTTGTGCGCACGCGCACCGAAACCGACTTCGAAGCGAAGCTGAAAAAGAAGACGCGGACCAGCGGCTGCGCCGTCGGAACCGTGTTCGGCGACATGATGGAGGCGGTCGACGGGCTGGCCCTGCCGGACTCGGAAGTCCGAACCTCATGGCTCTACGCGCTTGCCGACAGGATCAACAGGACGCCCAGCCTCTACCTAGCGGCAGGGGCGATCCACGGCACCGTGCTTTGCCAGGAAAACAGGCCGCTTGTATACATGGAGGATGTCGGACGGCATAACGCGGTGGACAAGATAGCGGGATGGATGCTGTCGAACGGATCGCGGCCTTCGGACAAGATCCTCTACACTACCGGCCGGCTCACCTCGGAAATGGTTCTGAAGACCGCTGTCATGGGCATTCCGGCGCTCGTGTCGCGGTCGGGCTTCACGGCATGGGGCGTCGAAATAGCCAAGCAGGTCGGGCTGACGCTCATCGGGCGGATGAGGGGCAGGCGCTTCGCGTGTCTCGCGGGGGAGTGGCGGCTTGTCCGCGACGCCGACCCCGACTCCGTCGCGAACGAGTCGCCGAAGCATCGGCGGAAGGCCGCGGACAGCCGGTGACGCTGAGCAGGCGGCGCGGTCCCGCGTCCCGAGGTTCCACCTGAATGGCCGGAGAGGCAGAGCCGATCGCTGGCGTGATCCTCGCCGGCGGGGCGTCCCGGCGGATGGGCGGCGTCGAGAAATCGCTGATGGAGCTCGCAGGGAAGCCGCTTCTCGGGCACGCCGTGGACAGGCTGCGTCCGCAAACCTGCTGCTTGGCCATCAATGCGAACGGCGATCCGTCGCGGTTCCGGCGCTTCTCCCTTCCGGTCCTGCAGGATTCGATTCCAGGACGCGCCGGGCCCTTGGCGGGCATCCTTGCGGGCTTGGACTGGGCTGCCGAAGCGGGTCTCGGGCGGATTGTGACCGCCGCCGGCGACACGCCGTTCTTCCCTTCGGACATCGCGTCCAGGCTGGCGGCGGAATCGGAGCGTTCGGGCGCGCCGATCGCGCTTGCCGCGACAAAGCGCGCCGGGGACCCGCCGGCCCGCCACCCCACGTTCGGGCTCTGGCCGACGCGGCTTCGGCACGACCTGCGCGCCGCGCTGGAAAGCGGCTTGCGGAAGATCGTCGACTGGACGGACCGGCACGGCGCCGTCGCGGCGGAGTTCGAGAGCGGCGAGCGCGATCCGTTCTTCAACATCAACACGCCGGAAGATCTGGCGACGGCGCGGACGATCGCGGGGGATGACCGGGGATGAAGGTGTTCGGGATCGTCGGATGGAAGAATTCCGGCAAGACCGGGCTGGTCGAGCGCCTCGTCCGCGAGCTGGCCAGCCGCGGCTGCGCGGTGTCGACCGTCAAGCACGCCCACCACAGCTTCGAAATCGACAAGCCCGGGAAGGACAGCAACCGCCACCGGGCCGCCGGGGCGAAGGAGGTCCTGCTAGCATCGTCGCGTCGATGGGCGCTGATCCACGAACTCGGTGATGCGGACGAGCCGAACCTGGAGGATCTGCTGCAGAAGCTCGCGCCCGCGGACCTCGTGCTTGTCGAAGGGTTCAAAAGCGGCGGCCACGCCAAGCTGGAGACCAGGCGCCGCGAGGCCGGAGGGCCGGAAATCGCGGCGTCGGATCCAAGCGTCAAAGCGATCGCCTGCGACGTCCCGCCAAGCGACGCAGGCGTGCCGACCTTCGAGCTGGACGACACGGCGGGCATTGCGGATTTCATCGTGGAGTTTTGCGGGTTGCGGCCGGATGACCGCTGATCGGAGGCATGGGCCGTCCGGGCCGCGGACGGCGGTTCCGGCCTTGCATGCCGCAAGCGACGGGCGGCGCTGAATGGTCCGGAAGGCGCAGGGCAGCGACTGCTTCGCGCTTCCGCCGGGCGTGCGCTGGACGCCGGTGGATGAGGCCCTCGGCCTGCTGAAGGAGAGGATTGCGCCGGTCGCGGGCGTCGAGACGCTTCCTGCCGCCCGCTGCGCGGGTCGCTTTCTTGCCAGTCCTGTCGTTGCCGCAAGAGCCAATCCGGCTGTCACCAACTCCGCCGTTGACGGCTACGCGTTCTCGCACTGCGATGCAGCCGGTCTCGACGGCAAGCTTCGGCTGCTTCCGGGGCGCTCGGCGGCAGGCGAAGCCTATGTCGGCCGCGTTCCGGAAGGGGCGGCCGTTCGAATCCTGACAGGAGCGCCGCTTCCCCCCGGAGCCGATACGGTCGTTCTGGACGAGGGCGCGCGGGTCGCGGACGGCAGCGTCGAATTCCGGGTTCCGCCGAAGCGCGGCGCGAATGTCCGGAAGGCGGGCGAGGATTTCGGCGAGGGCGACCAGGTGCTGGACGCTGGCAGGCTGCTCGCCCCTCAGGACATGGCGGTGATGGCCGCAGCAGGCGCGGACTCCGCCGCGGTAAGGCAGCGGCTGCGCGTCGGGGTGCTCTCCACCGGCAGCGAACTGCGTCCGGCCGGGTCCCAAGCCGATCCCGAAAGCGTGTACGACGCGAACCGGCCCATGCTGCTGTCGCTTGCGGACCGCTGGGGGTTCGATCCGGTCGATCTGGGGTGCCGCCGCGACGATCGGGAACTGGCAAGGGCAGGGCTGGACCAAGGCGCGGCAGGGGCGGATGTCGTTCTTACCACCGGCGGGGCGTCGGCAGGCGACGAAGACCATGTTTCCCGGCTTCTCGCTTCGGAAGGCAGCCTGAGCTTCTGGAGGATCGCGGCGAAGCCGGGCAGGCCGCTCGCGATGGCCTTCTGGAAGCGCGTGCCGGTGTTCGGCCTGCCCGGCAATCCTGTGGCCGCTTTCGTTTGCGCGCTCGTGTTCGCCCGTCCGGCGCTCGTCGCGCTGGCGGGAGGAGAATGGCCGGAACCCGAAGGCTACCAAGTCCGCGCCGCGTTCCGGAAACGGAAGAAGGCGGGCCGTCGCGAGTATCTGCGGGCAAGGCTCAACGCGCGATCGGAAGCGGAAGTCTACGGGTCGGAGGGATCGGGGCTGACGGCGGGGCTTTCGTGGTCCAGCGGCTTGGTCGAACTCGGCGACGACGCGATGGACGTGTCGCCCGGCAGCATGGTGAGGTTCGTTCCGTACGGAAGCTTCGGGCTTTAGTTTTCCACCGGCGGCCGGGCGGGGGCCTCGGCCTCAACCGGCGACATTGCCCAGAAGGATGAACGCGAGCATCGTCCTGCTGCGGGCGAACTGGAGTATCTGGTCGTCGTCCGCGGTTCCGATGATGTGGAGCATTTGCTCGTTGATCCGGTGCATCATCAGCGACGCCTGCTCCCGGAATTCCGGATCCTGCTCCAAAAGGCGCGAGACCTGCTCGAACACGTGCGTTTCCGCGATTCCGCCGAGCGTGGAGATTTCGCTGTCGCCCGCGTTGGCCGCGTGGAGGCGCCAGACCTCCGGCGTCGCGATGTCCGGCGTGAGATTGTCCATGAAGATGTCGATCTCGGCGAGCCTGTGCAGAACCCTTTGGGATGCATCGAGGATGCCGGCGATCCTTTCATCGTCCATGGCCCAGTCGACGGCTTCGAAACCCTCGGTGTCATCGTCGTCATTGGCGAAACTCAAAGCCCGGATCACCGTCGCGAGCGAAAGCGCGGCCTCCGCCTGCGGCGCCGGATCCGGGTCGGCGGGGATGGCCTCGGCTGCGACGGCGCCGGCATCGGGCGCCTCCGGCATCGGATCGTGGCTCAGCTCCGGCTCGTCCTTCTCCCACGGGTCGCTGTGGATGTCCGGGCCCGCGGTTCCGGCGTAGCCGTCGGCGAAGCTTCCGGAGTCCGGCGCCGCCCGGAGCGCGCCGATCTCCGCGTGGAGCGCCCAGATGTCCTCCTTCGTGTTCCGCGAAAGCCTGTAGAGCGCCGCGACCAGCCAGATCATGATTACGGGACCGGCCACGACGACGGCATTGATGATGAGTTCCGGCTCCGGGATTGCTCTCGCCCCGGCGGGGACGAACAGGATGAACACCGCGAATCCTGTCCAGGCCACGCAAAGAATCAGCGCCAGAACGGATACGATGGCGTTTCTGTAAACGGAGCCGATGCCCACCCGCGCCGCCTGCATTTCCTTTCCGCCCTTAGCCATAGTGCCGTGCTCCGATCCGCGTTTCGTCAAACATACTCGACCTTGATGATCGTATAGCTGCGGACGCCTCCCGGTGCGCGGACCTCCGCCCCGTCGTCGACCTCCTTCCCGATCAGCGCGCGCGCCAGCGGGGAATTGAGGTTGATCAGCCCTTTCTCGATCTTCGCCTCCGGCTCGCTCACGATCTGGTAGGTGGACAGCTGCCCGGTGTCGTCGTCCTCGAGGGTGACCGTCGCCCCGAACTTGATGGGTCCGCTCAGCTTGGCGACGTCGACGATCTCGGCGCGGCCGATTATCGACGTGAGCTCCTTGATCCGGCCTTCCGTCAGGCTCTGCTGCTCGCGGGCCGCGTGGTACTCGGCGTTCTCAGACAGGTCGCCATGGCTGCGCGCCTCCGCGATCGCGTCGATGATCGCGGGCCTGACATTCGTCTTCAGGTCCTTGAGTTCGCAGTCCAGCTCTTTGTAGCCGGCGGGCGTCATCAATATCTTGTTCATCCTGCCAGCGCGCTTCGCAGTCCCTGGTCCGGCTGCAAGGCATTAAAGGGTTCGTAGTTCGGGCAAGTCAATAGGATCGCCGCGGCGCGCCCGGCGGACTGATTGACGCATCGGCGCGGGTTCCGGTATGCGATTTTCCGCGGACCGCGTCCGACCGCGATCCATAGGGGCGGAAATGACGGAAGCCGACCGGGAATCAATGGAATTCGATGTGGTGGTGGTCGGTGCCGGCCCCGCCGGGCTTTCGGCCGCGATCAGGCTCAAGCAGATCGACCCCGGACTCGAGGTCTGCGTGCTCGAGAAGGGCTCGGAGGTCGGCGCGCACATCCTTTCCGGCGCGGTGCTCGACCCGGCGGGGCTTGACGCCCTGCTTCCCGATTGGCGCGAAGCGGACTCCCCCGTCCGCTTGGGAGTTGCCGACGACCGCTTCTATCTGCTGGGCGCCGCCGGGATGATCCGCATTCCGAACTGGCCCATGCCGCCGCTCATGAGCAATCACGGCTGCTACATCGTTTCGATGGCGAACGTTTGCCGCTGGCTCGCGGAGCGGGCGGAGGAGCTTGAAGTCGAGGTCTACGCCGGCATGTCCTGCTCCGAGCTGGTGTTCGGGCCGAACGGAGAGGTCGCGGGCGTGGTCGCCGGCGAATTCGGAAGGGGCAAGGACGGCGCGCCGGGCCCGTCCTACGAGCCGGGAATGGAGGTGCGGGGCAAGTACGTCCTGCTCTGCGAGGGCGCCAGGGGCTCCCTGTCGAAGCATGCCATTGAGCGTTTCGGCCTCGCCGAGGAATCCGATGTTCCGAAGTTCGGCCTCGGCATGAAGGAGATCTGGGACATCCGCCCCGAACGCCGCCGTCCCGGCCATGTCGTCCACACCGCCGGATGGCCCTTGGGTTCGAGCGCCGGCGGCGGCTCGTTCCTGTACCACATGGAGGAAGGCCAGATCAGCCTGGGCTTCGTCGTCCACCTGAACTACCGGAATCCGCATCTGTACCCCTACATGGAGTTCCAGCGCTTCAAGCACCATCCCATGATCGCGGAGCTGCTCGAGGGCGGAAAGCGGGTGGCGTACGGTGCCAGGGCCATCACGGAAGGCGGATGGCAATCCATTCCGAAGCTCGCCTTTCCGGGCGGAGCGCTGGTCGGATGCGCGGCGGGGCTCCTGAACGTTCCGCGCATAAAGGGCAACCACAACGCCATGCTGAGCGGCATCGCCGCGGCGGAGGCGGCCGCGGCGGCGATCGGAAGCGGGCGGTCGGGGGACGAGCTGCAGGAATACGAGGACGCGGTCCGGCATGGCCCGGTGGGGAACGATCTCAAGCGGGTAAGGAACGTGAAGCCGCTCTGGTCCGGCTACGGGCTCGGCGCGTCGCTGGCCCTTGGCGGCCTCGACATGTGGGTCGCGAACCTCACAGGGTGGAATCCGTTCGGAACGCTGAGGCACGGGAAGACCGACGCCGAGTGCACGGGGAACGCCGCGGATTTCAAGCCCCCGGATTATCCCAAGCCCGACGGCGTCATCAGCTTCGACAGGCTGACCAATGTCGCGTATTCCGGCACCAGCCACGCCGAGGACCAGCCGGTCCACCTTCACCTGAAGGATCCCGACATCCCGGTCGCGTCGAACCTTCCGAAATACGCGGAGCCCGCGCAGCGCTACTGCCCCGCCGGCGTCTATGAGATTGTGGAAGGCCCGGCGTTCAGGATCAACGCCCAGAACTGCGTCCATTGCAAGACATGCGATATCAAGGATCCGGCCATGAACATCGAATGGCGGACCCCGCAGGGCGGAGACGGGCCGAACTACCCCAACATGTGAACCGGCGCCGGATGACGCTTCACAAGTGCGGCATCCTGTTGCGGGCGGAACTCGCCCGCACTAGATTCCGGCCCGCAACCGGAGTGCACTGAATTGCCGTACCGATCGCTGGCGCGATGCGCCGCACTGTTCGCTCTCGGGGCGGCGCTTGCTGCGCTTCCCGCAGCTTCCTGGAGCCAGGATCTCAGGTCCTATTTGATTGCGCGAACGGCGGCGGGAAACGGCGACTACGCGCTGGCGGCCGAGAATTACACCGACGCCGTGCTTGCCGAACCGTCGAACCTCGAGCTTCGCGGCGAGGCGCTTCCGATCTTCCTCGTCGCCGGCAAAGCGGACATGGCGGTCGCGTCGGCGCAGGAATTGGAGGGAGGCGGGCTTCGCACCTTGGTGTCGTCCATGCTGCTGATGGCCGACGATGTTGTCCGCGGACGGTTCGACGAAGCCTTGCAGCGCCATGAGGATAGCTTGGCGGACAGCGCCGTGCTGGGGACGCTGATTCCGGGCTGGCTGCATTTGGGGGCCGGCAACGACGAGGCGGCGTTCGAGCATTTCGCCTCGGAATTCGAGCAGTCGGCGTTCCTCGTTCCGCTTGCCCGCTTCCACGGGGCGCTAGCGCGCGCATCGCGCGGCGAGTTCGAAGCCGCCGCGGCCGTTTTCGCCGAGCTGGAGCCGGAACTCGCGGAACAGGAGGCGGTCAGGCAGCTCGTCGCCGACCAGTACTATTCCGCTTACGCCCAGTCGCTCGCGAAGCTGGGCAACAGCGAAAAGGCCTTGGAGGTTCTTGCGGGCGCCCCGAGTTCCGACTGGGACCCCGGAAGCGTGTCGCTTTCCGCGCTCGGCGAAGAGCTGGGCGCCGGCGGCTTCCGGAGCTACGACGCGGCCGCGTCGTCCAGGGAGGGCGTCGCGCAGGCGCTGGCGACCGTGGCCCGGATTTCGAACGGCCAGGATTACCAGGCGGTTCTCGTCTGGCGTCTCGCGGAAATCCTCGATCCCGACAACACGGTTCTCAGGATGCGCCTCGCGGAGTCGCTCGCCCGCCTCGGGTCGCACGAGCTCGCGGCCGAGGCCTACGGCGCGGTAAGCCCGGATGATCCGCTCCACCTGCTTGCGGCCATAGGGCGCGGCAACGCTCTGCAGGATGCGGGCGACACGGAGGAGGCGATTGAAACGCTGACGTCGCTCGCCAAGCGGAACCCGGACTCGGAGCAGGTTCAATACTCGCTCGGCAACGTCTTCCGGATGGAAAGCCGCTTCGAAGAGGCGCTCGCGGCGTACGACGCCGCGCTTTTGATCAATCCGGAACGGACGGCCGAGAACTGGAGCACCTATTATTTCAGGGGAATCGCCCGCGAGCGCACGGACAATTGGGAAGAGGCCAAGGAGGATTTCAGGATCGCGCTGGAGCTGTCGGAAGGCCGGAGCGGGCGGCCTTACGTGCTGAACTACCTCGGCTACTCGATGCTTGAGCAGCACGAGGATTACGAGGGCGCGGAGCGCCTGATCCGGGAAGCCGTGGCGGCGGAGCCGGACAACGGGGCGTTCGTCGATTCCCTCGGCTGGGCGCTCTACCTCCTGGGGCGCCACGACGAGGCGCTTGTCGAGATGGAGAAGGCCGTCAAGCTGGAGCCTGTGGATCCGATCGTCATCGACCATCTGGGCGACGTCTACTGGGCGGTCGGCATGCGCAGGGAAGCGGATTTCCAGTGGCGGCGGGCTCTCTCGTACGAGCCCGAGGAGGAGCTTCGCGCCCGCATCGAGCGCAAGCTCGCCATCGGGTTGGACGCCGTGCTTGAGGAAGAGGCCGCGGCGCCTCCGGAGGCCGGGGCGAATTGAGCTGATCGCGCCCGCGAAGGTCAATCTGGCGCTTCACGTCGTCGGAAGGAGGCCTGACGGGCTGCATCTTCTGGACAGCCTGGCGGCGTTCACGGAGTTCGGCGACCTGGTAGAGGCCCGTTTGGGCGCGGGCCGGAGCATCGCGGTCGAAGGCCCGATGGCGCAGGGCGTTCCCGCCGACGAAACCAATCTCGCGATGCGCGCCGCGGCGCTGTTCGACCGCGCGGAGGGCTGCCGCATCCGGATCGACAAGCGCATCCCGGCCGCCGCCGGGCTGGGCGGCGGCTCCGCCGACGCGGCTGCGGCGCTTCGCCTGCTTTCCCGAGCCGGCGGTTGGAGCATTCCGGGGGCGCGGGAGGTCGGAAGCCTCGGCTCCGACGTGCCCGCCTGCCTGTTCGGCCGGACCGTCAGGCTTCGCGGCGCCGGGGAAATGCTGGATGGCGTCGACCGGCTGCCGGGCTTTCCGCTAGTTCTGGCGAATCCGCGGCGGCGGCTGCCGACCGCCGCGGTCTACGGCGCACTCCGGAGCGAAGGCCGCTCCGGGCTGGCGCCCTTCCCCGACGGCGGCGCGAGGGAATCCTGGGTTCGCTGGATATCGGCGCAGAGGAACGATCTTGAGGAGCCGGCCCTCCGGCTTTGCCCGGAGATCGGGCAGGCGCTGCAGGCCGTCGGCGCGAGCGCGGGCTGCAAGGTTGCGCGCATGACCGGATCGGGCCCGACATGCTTCGGGATCTTCGGCGGCCGTGCGGAAGCGGACGCCGCCGCCGATCGGATCCGGGCCGAGCATCCGGGATGGTGGGCGGTTTCGACCCGGATCCGGACGGACGGCGATTCCCTGCAGGCGGATCAAGGCCCTGCCGACGGTTCGGCGGAGCGCTAACTCCGGCGCGACACCGCGAATTCGGCGAGATCGCCGAGCAAATCCGTGAGTCGACCCGGCGGCAGGGAATCCAATGCCTCGCGGGCGGCCTTCGACCAGCCCTCCGCGTCCGTCCGGGCCTGGTCCAGTGCTCCGCTGCTCCGCAGCAGCTCCTTGGCGCGATCGAAATCGCCTTCACGCTGGTCGCCGTCCGCGATGACGCGGCGCCAGAAGGCGCGCTCTTCTTCTCCCGCCATGGCCATCGCCTTGATCACCGGCAGGGTCACCTTCCGTTCGCGGAAGTCGTCGCCGACATCCTTGCCAATCGACGATCGTTGCCCGGAATAATCCAGCAGGTCGTCCGCGATCTGGTACGCGGTTCCCAAGGATGCGCCGTAGCGCCCAAGCGCCTCGGCCGCGGATCCGTCGGCGCCGGCGACAACGGCGGCGGATTTGGCGGCGGCGGCGAACAGCGCCGCCGTCTTTCCGTTGATGATCCGGTAGTAGTCCGCCTCGTCCAGCTGCAAATCGCGTCCGGAGACCAGCTGCAGGACCTCCGCTTCCGAAATCGTCGCCGACGCGTCCGACAGGATGGTCAGGGCCTCCAAGCTTCCTGTTCCCACCATCAGCTGGAAGGAGCGGGCGAAGAAGAAGTCGCCCACCAGTATCGAGGACTTGTTGTCCCAGAGGAGGTTCGCGCTCGGCCGTCCGCGCCGCTGCCTGCTTTCGTCGACGACATCGTCGTGGAGCAGAGTGGCCGTGTGAATGAACTCGACCGCCGCGGCCAGAAGCACATGGCCGCCGCCGGATTGGCCCAGCAGCCTCGCGGAGGCGAGTGCCAGCATGGCGCGGATCCGCTTGCCCCCCGAGCCCAGCAGGTGGTCGGCAATCCGTCCTATCCGCTCGGCGATTGCCGAGTCGGCGCGCTCCTTGATGAGCAGCTCGACCTGCCGGAGGTCGTCGGCAAGCTCTATCGCCAGCTCCGCGCGGGGATCCTTCGGGGCCGGCGTCGTCATCGGCTCGACGGAGATGAGGTTCTCGACAGCAAGCGGGCGAGGCTGTTAGGTGTCTTGGATGAAGGAATTGCTTCGAACCAACGATCCCACGGTCATCGCCTGCGCGACGGCCTTGCTTGAGGGCGAAGGAATAACGCCCTTCGTCATGGACGTCCACATGAGCGTTCTTGAGGGCTCGATAGGGATTCTGCCGCGCCGGATGATGGTCGCCGACCGCGACCTCATGGAGGCGCGAAGGGTGCTCACGGACAACGGCATCGAGGTTCCGGAAGCCTGAACCGTGTTCCGCGAAGAGGAGCTTACCCGCGACGCGTTCCTCGGCGGCGCCGTCCATCTTGTGCAGCCGCGCCGCGGCTTCCGCGCAGGCGCGGATTCCGTGATGCTTGCCGCTTCGGTTCCGGCTTCGCCCGGCCAGTCCGCGCTCGAGCTGGGCTGCGGCGCGGGCGCCGCGCTGATCTGCCTTTGCTCCCGGGTGGCCGGGCTAAGGGCCGCGGCGCTCGAGCTGCTTCCTGAATACGCCGCGCTTGCCCGGCGGAATTCGGAAGCCTGCGGATTGGCGGCGGATGTGCTGGTAGGCTGCGTTTCGGATCCGCCGAAGGAGCTCAGGCAGACGAGCTTCGACCACGTATTGCTCAACCCTCCCTATCGCGCATCCGGGTCCGTCCGACCGGTTCCGGATGGCGGGCGCGACGCGGCCCTTCGTGAAGGCGTGCCGATTCGCACGTGGGTGGATTGCGCCGTCCGCCGACTCAAGCCGGGAGGGACGGTGACGATGATCATTCCGCCTTCGCGGCTTCCGGAGGCGCTGGGAGCGGCAGGCGAGCGGACGGGCTCGATGGAAGTGAAGCCGCTTTGCCCGCGCGCCGGGGTCGAGGCGAACAGGCTTCTGATCAGGGCCGCCAAGGGCGGCAAGGGCGCGCTGCGCCTGCTTCCTCCGCTGGCCTTGCACGAAGGCTCCTGCGGAGAGGGAGGATCGGACTACACGGCCGAGGCGCAAAACGTGCTCAGGTCCGGCGCGGCGGTTTCATTTGCGAGGCGGTCCCGCGAGCCGTCCGAATCCGTTTGACCGCTGGCGGCGGCGGGGCAACGCCGGACCCAATCCGGCGCGGGTTGGTCCCGCTTCCTGGCCTTGGAAAGGCGAATTCCCGCTTCAACGAACGGCGAATCGCAACTACATTGGAATCGAGCAGGAAAATTGAGGCGCAGCTGGCCAGGATAGGAGGCGACATGTCGGTGAACGAGCATTTGACCACGCTGCTGAAGAAGCACGACGACCTTTCGAAGCAAGTCGAGCGGGCGCAGCAGAATCCATCTGCCAATCATCTGGACATAACCGCAATGAAGAAAAGAAAGCTGATGCTGAAGGAGAAAATTGTGAGGCTGAGCGAGGCCTGACCGCCCGCCGACATCGCCAAGGTCGGCAACGCGGCCGAAGGCACGACCTACGGCCGCCCAAGGAGCGACTTCGCGTTCCAGCTTCCGGGCAGCAGCCCGCCGGTCGCCGACGGGATTGGCGTCAGGCGAAGTATTGGCCTCCGTTCGCGCTGATCGTGGATCCCGTGATGAACGAGGCATCGTCCGAAGCCAGGAACGACACGCATCGGGCTACTTCCTCCGGCAGCCCGAGTCGGCCCACAGGAATCTGCTTGATGATGGCTTCGCGAATCTTCTCGTCGACCGCCATGACCATTTCCGTCGCGATGTAGCCTGGGCAAATCGCGTTCACCGTGATCCCCTTGAACGCGCCTTCCTGGGCAAGCGCCCTGGTGAAGCCGAGCTCCCCCGCTTTGGAGGCGGAGTAGTTCGTCTGTCCCAATTGCCCCTTCTGGCCGTTGACGGAAGAGATCGTGATGATCCTGCCGAAGCCGCGTTCGCGCATCCCCGGCCAGACGGGGTGGGTCATGTTGAATACGCCGTTGAGGTTGGTGTCGATGACTTGGCGCCATTTCTCGGGCGTCATCCTGTGGAACATCCCGTCCCTGGCGATGCCGGCGTTGTTGACCAGTATCTCAACCGGACCAAGCTCGGATTCCACTTCGGCGACGCCTTCCGCGCAGGCGTCGTACTCGGCCACCGACCACTTGTAGGCGGGTATACCGGTTTCCCTGGAGAACTCCGCCGCCGCCGCGTCGTTGCCTGCGTAGTTGGCCGCGACCTTGCAGCCGTCCGCCGCCAGGCGCTTCGAGATTGCGGCGCCGATGCCCCGCGTTCCTCCGGTAACCAAGGCAGTCCGTGCCATCTCGCATCCTCGCTCGTTGCGTCCCGATCCTGTGTAGTTCGCGGGATTCCGGTGTCAATTCGAACGGCCGGGCCTGCGGAACGGGATTGGGCGCGCGAGGCCGCGGAGGAGACGCGAATCCGACGCCATCCGCCGCAATCACAGTGCCAGCGCTGCGCACGGCCAGTGTGGCTGCAGGAAGCCGTCCGGCAGCGCCGAGGGTTCAATCATGCCAAGCAGGCGTGGAGCGATCCCGCTCCGATTTCCTCAACATCCAAGCGATTGGCGTAAAATAACGCCAGCCCGACTCGTGAACGAGCGGAACGTCCGCTCCGACGCCGCTAAATCAGCGAAGGGTGCGAATCATCCTCCATGGGAGGGTGGTAAACCCCGTCAATGGTCAGTCCCAGATTGGCGTGGCGGTACGGCGCGCCTTGCAACGCTCTCTCCGCCATTGCCCCGAACATTCGCCTGGCAAATTCGATGCCCAGATACTTCACGAAAGACTCGAACCGCCCTGCGTCGGCTGCCTCCAGCGCGAGGATATAGCCGTCTTTCTCCACCGCACGAATTACCGGCGGAAATTCGCCGGCCTTGATGAACGGCAATGCCATCAGAAGGCGGGAAACCCGCCCGTTTCCATCCTGGAAGGGATGGATCCGGACGAATTCATGATGCAGCCATGCCGCCTCCAGCTCAGGCGCCAGATCCAGATTCGCGTGCCCGCGATGAAACGCGAGGAAGCGTTCGATCTCGGATTCGACTTGTTCCGGCGGGCAGTACTCGTGAACGAATCCGTCTTGCCGCCGCGGGTTGTTGGGCCTGATTTTCCAGGCGCCGCGCCGCAGCGGGATCTCAACGCGCCTTCCGAACGGATCGATTCCGGCAGCGGTTTCCTGATGGCGCGTCATGAGCTGATGCCATTCGCGGATGCACAAAGCGGTCAAGGGCCTTTCCTCCGCCACATGCGCGTACAGCATTTCCAGGGCCTCAAGCTGGTCCTGCAGAAGCCCCTTCAAGGCGCCTTCGGGAACCGCCGCAACCGAATGCTCGTCGCGCACCTCATTGAACCCTTCAGTGATCAGGTTCACGCCCACCCCGCGCTTGAGCAGGTACAGTCCCTCGATCTGGCCCGTCTCAATCGCGAAGTCGCGCTTTTTCTCGGCCAGCCACAGATTGATCGCTTCCCGGCCGGTCGAACTGTCTTCGAGCCGAGCGAGCAGCTTCTTCCAGCGCTTGGCTTCCAAGCGCGCGGGTTCGTGTTTCAGATCAAAATGGCTGGGCGAGAGATCACGGCACGGCCTCCAGACGGCGCCTTCGGGCTTCGGCCCGGGCGGTTCGCTCGTCATTCGGGATCTCCTTCGATTGCGTGCGCGCGGAATCGCGGCGTCGACCCGCCGTCCGGGCGGGGCTTCGGATTCAAGAGGGAAAGGCCCGTTCGGCGGCTGCGCCCGCCGTAGCGCGACATGTTGGGTGAACGGCACAGCCCAACCTGAACGGCTTGTACGGGATACAGGTTCAGCCGTAAACGTGTTTCAGGGGTTTCCGGGACCGGGGGCTCGAGATGGTTTTGCCGCATGCCACTGGTTCAGAGCCTTGCGTCTCGCGATGGCTTCGATCCCCCGATTGTGCCCGCCCGCTTGGTCGCGGACGAAAGCCAAAACACTACGCGTCCGCCTGCCAGCCGCGTGGCCGCATTGGGCTGCCAAGCCCTCAAGCCGCCTTCAGGCGGACGGGGATTTTCGCGCGCGGCCAACTGCGGAGTCCGTGAGACGCTGCAATGCGGCTCGCAGCCGGATCAGCGCTTCGGAGACTTTGCTAACATTCGCCTTGCATAGTAACATTTACAATGTTAGCATGCAGAATGACGTTAGAATATGACCATCAGTTGTTCGGAGAAGCATTCGCCGAGGCGCTTGAGCGCTACCTCGCGCGGACGCTTCTCGACAATGTCAAGGTTCGCGAAATCGACAAGGCGATCAGCGTTCCCGCCTTTCTGGAACAAGCCTATGTCTTCTTCGAAGCCCGGATTTTCGGCGCGCAGTGCGTGCTGATTGCTGCGCGGGAGAATGCCGCAACGCCTGCCAATCTGGCGAAGCACGTTTCGCTGGTGCGGTCGGCTGTGGACGCCATCGTGGTTTTCGCGACTCCGTCTCTGAGTGCGCACAACAGATCCCGCCTGATCGCTCACGGCGTGGCTTTCATAGTGCCGGGCAACCAGCTTTACATCCCCGACTTGGCCATGGACCTTCGGGAGAGTTTCCGTGCGCCGAAGCCGCGGAATGCCGAGAGGCTGTCCCCAGCGGCGCAGGCAGTTTTTTTCCATTACATGCTGCGGCCGGGCGAATTCGCCACGACGCCGGCGGCAATCGCCAAACAGCTGCGCTATGCGCCGATGTCCGTCGGACGCGCGTTCGATGTTCTTGCCGCCGCGGGGCTGGCGAAAACAGGAAAGCGAGGCAAGGAAAGGCAAATCAGTTTCAGCGCGGACAGGCGGGAGCTTATGGAGACCGCCCGCCCCTTGCTGCGCAGCCCCGTGCGCTCGTTCAAACGCATTCGCGGTCCTCGTCCCTTGCCCGGTCTGAAGCTGGCGGGCGAGAGCGCGTTGGCGAAACTGACCGATCTGGCTCCGCCGCAAACGGAAACCGTCGCGGTGGCGGCAAGAAGCTGGAAGGCAATTGCCGAATCTTTTGAATTCAAGGAGGTCGATGAGCTCGAAGGGAGTTTCACAGTCGAGACGTGGTCCTACGATCCCGCCGGGCTGTCCAACGGTCCATTGGTTGACCCGCTCTCGCTCTACGCGCAGTTCCACGATCACCGCGACGAACGCGTTTCGATGGCGGCGCAAAAGCTTTTGGGGAACAAAATATGATCGTTGGCATTGATAAGTTCCGGGAGCATTTTGCCGAGCATGAAGACAAGTACGCGATTATCGGCGGCGCGGCCTGCGCTATTTGGTTTGACAGCGTCGGCCTCGAATTCAGGGCCACGAAAGATATCGATATGGTCTTGTGCGTCGAGGCGGTCGATGCCGTGTTCGGCGCTGCCTTCGAGGACTTCCTTGATGCTGGCGGCTATGAAGCCGGCGAGCACAGCGACGGCAGGAAAAAGTTCTACCGGTTCCATCGCCCGACGGATGAAAGCTATCCGTTCATGATCGAACTCTTCGCGCGGACGCCGATGGCGCTGAACCTTCGTGAGGATGCCCATCTTGCACCTATCCCGGTCGACGAAGGTGTGGCGAGCCTCTCAGCCATCTTGCTCGACGAGCCTTACTACGAGGCACTCAAAGGCGGAACAAGCGTTGAGGCCGGTGTCACCATTGCAGATAGAGGGCTGCTTATTCCCTTTAAGGCGCACGCGTTTCTCAACCTATCCGAGAGCAGGGAACGGGGCGACGACCGCATTCACAGTGATCAAATCAGGAAGCATCTAAGGGACGTGTTTAGGCTGGCACAACTTCTGTCAAGAGACGAAGAAATCGCGATATCAGAGCCGATAAGGGAGGACATGCGCCGTTTTCTCCGCCGGGCGGAAGCGGACGAAAAGCTGAACCCGAAGAATTTTAAGGTACCGCTGACACGCGAGGAAGGCGTTGCTCTTCTGCGCTCCGTATACCGGCTGTAGTGAAATGGCTTATTTCGCGAACTGCGTGCATGACCGTTCTGTGCCATGCGCAAGGTTCGGGAAAACATTGGTAATCAAGGCGATGGGCCAAGCGGGATTCCAGGATTGACTGTCGGCTGCCGACCAGTAGACATCTGCGCAGCGCGCTGGCGGCGACACCACCGCTCCCGGTGGCGCTGCACGTCCGGACGGCACTCGAGCTGCGCCGGAAACCGGTCCAGGAAGGGGCCAGGATCGGCTTGCCATGCCCGCTCACCTTGCCCGGAACGACCGATCCCGTTGCGCAAATCTCTGCGCCCACCCGACCGCGCTCGAAGCGGAAACGCCGAACAGTTCCGCAACGCACGGGCGGCGTGCCGACAATGCTTGAACCCGATTACTTGGACGTCGCGAACGTCACGTAATTGCGCCATATGTGCGCCATGCGCGCTGTGCCCGTATTTGCATGCACCAATCCTGCACCATACATACGGCGCCAGCGAGTCTCTTCGCCGCCACAGTGATTCGTCCTCAAAAAGGGGAGCATGATAAATGGCAAACGTTTTCGATGCCGCAACGTACATCATTAAGCGCAAAGGTCCGATGACCACTTGGAAACTCCAGAAACTCGTATATTACTGTCAAGCTTGGTCGCTAGTGTGGGATGACGATGTCTTGTTTCCGGAAGAGATTGAAGCTTGGGCCAACGGGCCGGTAGTTCGTGAACTCTACCGGGCCCATTCCGACCAATTCCGTGTGGAAGACTTGGGATGCGGAAATGAGAACGAACTGTCATCCGATCAGCAGGAAACAGTGGACGCGGTGCTCGAATATTACGGGGACAAGTCGCCGCAGTGGCTGAGCGATCTCACGCACATGGAGGATCCTTGGAAGAATGCGCGTATGGGCAGTCCCGAAGGCGCACGCAGCGACATTGTCATTCCGAAGCAGGATTTGGCCGAGTACTATGGCAGCCTATGAGTGTCGCTGCTTCGCAGATGGCTAAACAACTCCGGGCAACAATCCTGTAGCCAATCCGGAAACGTTATCGCCGACGCCAGACCAAGATACATCTTTCACTAATGGTCAAAAGATTGCTTGGATTCTTGGCGATCTGGACAAGGGTGGAGAATGGAATTTCGGCGGAATCTCTGATCAATAATGAAGGAACGGCATTCATCTGGAATTGCAGGAATTTGTGTCAACGATGCGGGCTGCAATCATGAAGGCGGACGGCGGGGGTTCGAGAGGCACGAATGGTCGTCCGGTGAAGTGCAAAGACCGAAAAGGCGCAGAAAAAGGTGAAGGAAATCGGTTTGCACTCTTCCGGCGACGTTCGACTCGGCTGTTTTGCCTCCGGCCTTCCGGCAAACATGGGGCGGTTCAAACCGCTCCTGCGACATAATCGCGGCTATCCGCGCGCGTTCCGTCGTGCCGCACAAAGTGCGGCTGATCTGCGATTGAGCCATGTCGGAACCCGGATACACCGCGTAACGTGCGTTGTTCAGGCTCATTTGTCACGACATGGCAGCGCTCGGAATCAGCTTCCGTCGTCCGGAAGGAGCACCGCTCCGAAGCTGCCCAGGATCGACAGGTTTCGGACGTTGGTGGCGCCCCTGACGCCGTCCTGAAGGTACCAGATTCCGGCAGCCTCCAAGCCGCTGCGCGGTCCGTAGAAGTTCCCGTCGTAGCCTCCCTCCGCGAAGGTAGGCAAAGAGCTGGTATCGATGACTCCGGCGAATGATCCTGAGGGTCCGATGTTGGTTTCCATGAGCGTCAGATAGTCGGAAATCGTCGGATAATCCTCCCAGTACCCGTTGGTCCTGTCCCACTGCTCCAGATTCATGATCCTTCCGCTGATCTTGTTGCTGGCGGCCGCGCCGGAAATCGTTGCGGTCAGCTCGATATCGCCCTGCAGCCTGTAGTAGTCGTCGGCCGTCAATGCGAGGAAGGCGGGTGCGGTAATGTTCTGCTCGGGAACCGGAAACTGCGCAGCCATGGTTCGGCCCTTGAACGTCCCGCTGGTGATTTCGTCCGCCTCGGCGACATCCGTGGTCTTCATTCCGGCCTTGTCCGCGAACGCGTCGTAGCCCACATGGAATGGGAAGGACCGGTGGGCAGGGGGGATGCCGGATCCCAAGTCGCCGGTAACGAATTCCATGTGCCCGTAGGCTGCATGGGACAGATAGAAATATTCGTCGTCCTTCGCGGATTCTGCCGGATCGTCGGGATCTTCGAGATTCGTGTCGACGACGGCATTGGACAGCCGTATGGCGTAAGTGCCGATTGGGATGGGCCGTTCGCCGTCCTTGAGCAGGCTGCCGTGAGCTTCCAAATGCTCTTTCGACGGCATGAGCGCGCCGGTCCAGTAGTGCTCGGGGCTGCCCTCCGGTGAGGCGTCCGGCCGGCCGAAATGCAGCGTCAGATCGTATCCGCCGTTTGATCCGTCCAAGGCGACGTATGCTGAGGTGAAGAAGCTCGCAAGCCTGAAATCGATGCCTGTCGCGCCCTTTCCGCCAATGTCCACGACAAGCCCGTTTTGAGTGATCTTCAGCCCGGCAACGGTTGCCTGTGCGGAAGGGTTGTTGCCGCCGCCAGCCGGGTCCAAAGCCTGCACTGTGACAAACCTACTGCCTGACGAATACAGGAACGTGCGCGAGTTGCTGACCGGGCCCGCGTCGGTGCGATTCCCTTGGATGGCCGAACGGCCCCGCATGCGAAGCTGGTCTCCGCTACTGACCATCCCTTCAGCCATCACGATCTTTCCGTCTTCGTGCATGACCGGTGGGAGGCTTTCCGCCGTTAACAGGGTCGCGGCGTCGGTGCCGTCGGCGTTTCTGCGGGAATTGCGATCCGCCGAGACTACAGTCCGAGGGATTTCCCACGGGATCTGAGTGAGCAAGGCCGACCACCCCGTGCGGCCTTCCGCAGCCTGCAGCTTCGCGAGATCCTCGGTCTCGGCAGCGGCCGCGTTATCGACCTGGATGGCCGCTTTGCCGATCCTTTCGTAGTCTCCGGATGGCGCCGCCAGCGCGCGTGCCGCTGCCACTGCGCCCGTCAAGGCCTTCCGCGCTTCGTCGATTTCCGCTTGCGCTGCCGACCGGGCTTCGTCCGTGTTCGCAGCCCTCGCGGTGTTCGCCGCGCGGGTCACCCTGCTCCGGGCCTCCGCCAGACCGTCAACCGCTTCGTCCAGCGCGTTGTCGAAATCCTTCTCGGCATCGGTTCTGCCGTCCGCGCCTGGATCGGTCGTTCCGGGACCGGGAGTGTCGGGCGTCGCAGGCGCAGTCGCGTCGTTGCCGGAGCAAGCGCCGAGAGCCAAGGCCGCTCCGCAAGCGAGAGTCGCGATCAGTTTCGTGTTCATCAGTGCTTCCCCGTCAGCATTTTCCGGTGTCCCCTGCGCGGCGTGGCGCCCGCAGCGGGCAAGGCCACGTTCCCGCCGCCGCCGAGCCTCGCCAACGTGTCTTGTCCCGAAAAACTCCAGTGTTGGCGTGAACTGCAGCGATGTCGCCGGGCGACCGCGCACACCCTACCGGGGGGGGGTAGTCGGATGTCTATCAAGTGTTCGAGTTCGGCAGCGGGATGACATTCGCGCTCCCCGTCGCTCGGCGGGGCCTGTGCACAAGCGGCCATGCCGACTCGCTACATCTCCGGCCATGATTGGCGCTGACGCTGCCGCGCAGACATCCCGTTTTGAACGGCAGGCCGCGGAATGCATGGCCCGGAGCCGGTTCTTCAGTAGGGCTTGCGAACAGCGCATCAAGATTCCGGGCGCGGCTTGTGGTCTGCCGCAAGCGGTACCGCCATGCGTGCGCGCAGCGCGCCCGCGACCTGAACGCGCAAGGCCGCGGGGGATCAGTCCTGGCCAGGTTCGACCGACATCGGGTCGATCAAGGCGAACGAAGAATCCCGGCGCTCCCGATTGGCCTTCGGACGCTCCGGCGGGGCTTTCCGGAGGAGCGGACCGGGTCTGTTTCCCGAGTCGATAGCTGTCGGCGCGCCCGCGCAGCTATTCTGTAGCCGGGCTGCCGCCAGCGATCGCGGTGACGATCGCGACAGCGGAGTCGCTGCTCCAGTCGGCGTCGCCGGTCAGCCGGGCGACCTCGTATCCGTCCGGGTCGATCAGCACCGTCGCCGGAAGGCCGAGCACGCCGAACGACGAGGCGAAGGCCTGTTTCGGATCGTAGGCGATCGCGAGGTTTTCCGCTCCGGTTTCCGAAAGGAACCGCTTGACATCGTCCGGGTCGTTCCGCCCGACCGCTACCGCAAGAATGACAGCTTCCGAGTCGGCCAGCTCCGACTGCAGCTCCGCCAGCGACGGCATCTCCTTCCTGCACGGCGCGCACCATGTCGCCCAGAAGTTCAGAACGACAGCCTTCCCCAAGTAATCTTCCAGCGTTGCCGGGGTTCCGTCGGGCAAGGCGAAGGCATCGGCGCTCGCCTCTCTCGGAGCCTCGTGAACAACGAGCTTCCGCATGTCGCCTGCCCGCAAGTCCATGATCTCCTGGCGTTCCTGCCCGAAGGCCGAAGTCCAAATTGCGCCTGTAATGAGCAAGGCGTATACGGCTGCCGTGGCTGCGATGCGGGTCATGCGGAATTCCTTTCACAAGGCTGGCCGATGGCGCGAGGTCGGGATCCGAACAGGATGTGGGGCGGACGGTTTTCGGAGAGTCCCGACGACCTGATGGAAGCCATTAACGCTTCGATTGAATTCGACAAGAGGCTTTACCGTCAAGACATTGCGGGCTCGAGGGCGCACGCGGCGATGCTCGGCAGGCAGGGAATCATTGAACAGGCGGACGCCGAGGCGATCGACAAGGGTCTGCTGGCCGTGCTGACCGAAATCGACGCCGGCGAGTTCGAATTCTCTTCCGCGCTCGAAGACATACACATGAACGTCGAGGCGCGCCTCCGGGAGATCGTCGGCGACAGCGCGGGGAGGCTGCACACGGCCCGAAGCCGGAACGACCAGGTTGCGACCGATTTGCGCATGTGGGTCCGCAGCCAGACCGACGCCGCGCTCCACGGGCTGAAAGGACTCATGAAGGCGCTTGTGGGCCAGGCTGAAGCGGGAGCAGGCTTCACGATGCCCGGCTTCACGCACCTTCAATCCGCCCAGCCTGTGACTTGGGGCCATCACATGATGGCTTACGTCGAGATGTTCGCGCGCGACTTCGGAAGATTCAGGGACGCGCGGAAGCGCATGAACGAATCCCCGCTCGGGGCCGCCGCGCTCGCGGGAACCTCTTTTCCGATCGACCGCGAGAGCACGGCGAAGGGGCTCAAGTTCGACCGGCCGATGGCCAATTCGATCGACGCGGTAAGCGATCGCGATTTCGTCATGGAGTACCTGTCGGCGGCTTCCATCTGCGCGGTTCACATGTCGCGGCTGGCCGAGGAGATTGTGTTCTGGACTTCGGCGCAGTTCGGGTTCGTGTCGCTCGGCGACCGCTTCACGACCGGCTCGTCCATCATGCCGCAGAAGAGGAATCCGGACGCGGCCGAGCTTGTGCGGGCGAAAACCGGGAGGATCATGGGAAGCCTCACGGCCATGCTTGCGGTCGTGAAGGGGCTTCCGCTGGCCTACTCCAAGGACCTTCAGGAGGACAAGGAGCAGGTGTTCGACGCGGCCGACACGCTCGCGATCGCCGTTTCAGCGATGACGGGAATGGTTTCCGATTTGAAACCCCGCCGGGAACGCCTCCGCGAGGCGGCGGCAACGGGCCACTCCACCGCGACCGACTTGGCCGACTGGCTGGTGCGGGAGCAGGGCATGCCGTTCCGGGAAGCGCATGGCGTCGTCGGATCGCTGGTGAAGGCCGCGGACGACAAGGGCGTTGAACTGTACGAGCTGCCGCTTGCGGACATGCAGTCCGTCTGCGAAGGCATCACTTGGGACGCTCGGCGGATGCTGGACCCCGATCTGTCGGCGGCAAGCCGCGACAGCTACGGCGGCACCGCGCCGGAGCGCGTTCGCGAACAGATCGAGGACTGGAGGAAGCGGCTGGAATGCGACGAATTCCGATTGTCCTGATGCTGGCCTTCCTCGCCGCCTGCGGGGTCAAGGGCGATCCCGTCCCGCCCGGCGAGGCTGAAACTTCAGAGGCGTCTTAGCCGGTTCCCGCCGGTCGCGGGTGCCGTCCCGCCGAGGCAAATCAATGGAAGCAGTTCGGAACGCAATGTTTTGCCCAGCGGCGTGCGGAAGCCATTCCCGTACGGAACTCCGCGGCTTGATGATCGGCCGCCGCAACGGTCCCGCCGTTCTTGAACCGGGACGCCGGGACGCGCGAACCGGTACCGCCTGAATCCCGATGACGTTCTTTTCCTACAAGGAAGGCGAGCTGCATGCGGAAGGCGTTCGGCTTCGGACGATCGCTGAGGAGGTCGGAACGCCGGCATACGTGTACTCCGCGGCGGCGTTCCGCCGCGGCTACGAGGAGCTGGATCGCGCGTTGTCGGGTGTCGATCGGCTGATCTGCTACGCGATCAAGGCCAACTCGAACCAGGCGGTTCTGAAACTGCTCGTGGACATGGGCGCGGGGTTCGACGCGGTGTCAGGCGGCGAGTACCGGCGTGCGAAAGCCGCGGGGGCTGGCGGCGGCAGGATCGTTTTTTCCGGCGTGGGCAAGACTGCCGCTGAGATGCGCCTCGCGCTTGAAGGCGGCATCCGCCATTTCAATGTGGAAAGCGAGCCGGAGCTTGAGGAGCTCGACCGGATCGCCGGTTCGCTTGGCGTTTCCGCTCCGGTCGCAATCCGCGTGAACCCGGACGTCGATGCGCGAACCCACAGGAAGATCTCGACAGGCAAGGCCGAGAACAAGTTCGGCATCCCGATCAGCCGCGCGAAGGAAGCCTTCCGGATGGCGGCCGGTCAGCCGAATCTCAATGTTGTCGGCGTCGATGTGCACATCGGATCGCAGCTCACTTCGCTGGAGCCGTTCCGGCAGGCTTACGAGTCGGTTGCGGACCTCGTCCGGGAACTGCGCTCGGACGGCCACGACATCCGGCGCCTGGACTTGGGAGGGGGCGTCGGAATCGCTTACGACAGAAGCGCCCGCCCGCCGCCTTCTGCCGAGGAGTACTGCGGAATGCTGAAGCAAGCGGTAGGCGATCTCGGCTGCGAGATCGAGATCGAGCCCGGCCGGCTTATCGCGGGAAACTCCGGCGTTCTGCTTTCGTCGGTCATTTGCAGGAAGCTGGGGGAGAACAGGATCTTCCTGGTGCTTGACGCGGCCATGAACGACCTGCTTCGGCCCGCGATGTACGAAGCCCATCACGAAATCGATCCCGTCGACGAGGTTCCGGACGAAGCGGAACGGGAAATCGTGGATGTGGTCGGGCCGGTCTGCGAGACCAGCGACACGTTCGCCAGTCGGCGCCCGATGCCGCGCCTGAAGCGGTCGGATCTCGTCGCTTTCCGTTCGGCAGGCGCGTACTGCGCCGTCATGGCCTCCGAATACAATACGAGGCCGATGGCGCCGGAGGTGCTCGTCGATGGAAACAAATTCGCGGTCGTGCGGCCTCGCCCGGACATTGACTCGATCATTGAACGGGATTGTATTCCTCCGTGGATGTAACGGGGCGGGAGTCCCGGTAGCCGCAAGCTATGCCCGTACCCAAGAAACCGCTTGATCGCCTCTATGCAGGGGCAGGCCCGGCTTTGGCGGGGCTGGGATGGCGGATTTTTCTCACCCGCGTCGGCATGCTTGCCGAATCGGCCTCCGCGGCGCTCTGGCCGGCTGCGGCTGCACTCATGGCAGGCTACGCTGCGGCATCTTTCGGAACCGGCGCTGCGCCCGCCTTCGAGTTCGCGGCGTGGATCGCGTGGGGCCTCACTTCCGGTTTCCTGCTTCTTCGTGGGCTTTTTCGGACCCGCTGGCCAAGGCGCGGCGAAGCGCTGGCCAGAATGGACCGCTCGTTGCCCGGCTCCCCTATCGCCGCCCTCCTTGATCGGCGGGCACCTGCGGGCGGGCGGGCGGGAGACAAGCTCTGGGACGAGCATGTCCGCAGGATGGTGCTTGAGGCATCGAAAGCCCGTGCCGCCGCGCCTGCAATCAGGCTGGCCGAATCCGATCCGTACTGCCTCCGCCTTGCCGGGGCCGTAGCGTTCGCTGTCGCCTTGCTGTTCGGGCCGGGCATTGCCCTGCCGACGGGCGTTCCGCATCTCGGCGCGGCCAGCGCCGACGCGACGGGAACGACGTTCGACGCATGGATGGAGCCTCCGGCGCATACCGGAATGCGGAGCATCTACCTCAACGAAGTCGCATCCGGCGCGACCTTGGAAGCGCCGGAAGGAAGCGTGGTCACGGTTCTCGAGCATGGCGGCTCCGGCGAACTGAAGATTGCCGAATCGGTCTCCGGAGGCGCCGGACCTGAATCCGGAGACGGCGGGCGCCGGACGCTGACGATAATCGAATCGGGCGAATTGCGGCTTGCGGTCGATGGCGGGACGGAGGCGTTCTGGAGGTTCGAGGCCATGCGGGACCGCCCGCCCGCCGTTGCGCCGAGAGGCCCGATGGTCAACGAGCCGGGCGGCGTGCTCGAAATCCCGCTGAGGATTTCGGACGACTACGGCGTCGCGTCGCTCGAAATCGAATTCCAGCTGGATTCCGAAGGAATCGAGCGGTTGCACGGGCTGGCGGCGGAGCACGACCCGGCCAAGCCGCAGACATTCCCGATCCCGCTTCCCTACGGTGGTTCCCGGACCGAGATCGAGACCAAATTCAGAGGCGGCTTCGAAAGCCACCCTTGGGCAGGGCTTCCGGTCAGGATTGTCGCCACGGCGACCGATTCGGCCGGACAGCCGGGGCGTTCGGAGGACTGGTTCGCGGTTTTGCCGGAGCGCGAATTCCTGGATCCGGTGGCGGCCGCTCTGGCCGAGCAGCGCCGGGACCTGATGTGGAGCGGGGCGAACGCCGACCGGGTGGCCCGAGCGGCCAGAGCGATAACGCACGATCCGGACACGCTGTTCGACGGCATCCGTTCCTACGCGTTCGCGCGCGCCGCCATCCGCCGGCTGGAATCGGGGCCGGAAGGCGCTTCGGATCCGTCAAGGAGGAGCGACGCCGCCTCTCTGCTCTGGCAGGCCGCTCTCGCGGCGGAGGGCGGCAACATCGAAGCGCTTCGCCGTCGGCTCGCGGACGCGGGCGAACGGCTTGCGGATGCGATCCGCGAAGGCGCTTCGGAGGAAATGATCGCAGGCCTGCTTCAGGAATACCGGAGCCTGATGGAGGAGTACCTGCGGCAGATGGCCCAAAGCGGCGCGGTCGCTTCGGTTCCGGGAGGGCAGTTCGCCGAGTCGCGCGAAATCGGCAGCGACCAGCTCGAGGACATGCTTGAGGAGCTGGAGCGGATGCTCCGCGAAGGGCGGATGGAAGAGGCCGGGCGGATGCTGAGCGAGCTGCGCAGCATCATGGAAAACCTGGTTGCGGGGCAGCCGGAAGGCGGCTCCGGGGCCGGGCAGTTCGCCCGCCAGTCCGTCGACGGCTTCCGCAGCATCCTCAGGGAGCAGCAGGGTCTTGCAGACCGCGCCTACCGGGATCTCAGGGAGCTCGGAGGCCCGGAATCGGCGGGCAGATCAAGCGGGAACACCGGAAGCAGCGGAGGCATCGGCAGCGGCAGGGATCATTTCGGCGAGGGCGAGGGATCGGCGGGCGCCGGCGGCGACGGGAGCGCTCTTTCAGGGCTTCAGGAAACGCTGCGGCAGCGTCTGCGGTCGCAGATGCGGGACTTGGCGAACTCCGGAGCGCTCGATTCGGCGGAAGCGCTCGGCGCGTTCGAGGATGCCGCCCGGGCCATGACGCGGGCGCGCGACCGTTTGGCGGACGGGGATCTCCAAGGCGGAATCGCGGAACAGACCGGCGCGATGGAGCGGCTTGGCGAAGGCATCCGCTCGCTTGGCCGGAGTTTGCAGGGCGCGGACGACAGCGGTTACGGCGGCCCTCCCGGGACCGGAACGGCCAGCGGGGATCCTTTCGGCCGGAGCGGATCCGGCCGCGCGGGAATCGGGCATGGCAGCTTGGTGAATCCCGAAGCCTTGCTCAACCGCCGCGTGCAGGAGCTGCGGGAGGAAATCAGAAGGCGGACGAGCGTGCCGGACAGGCCGCAATCCGAGCGCGACTATCTGATTCGGCTTCTCGAGCGCTACTGAGGCCCGAAGCTTTCCCAGTCTCCCAGTCGGGTGCATCCCGTTTTTCGTGGAAACCGTCTGCAGGCGGATCATCGTGATCCGGTTCAAGTGCGCGGGATGCCGCCGGTTGAAAGCGGGCGCCAACGCTCTGCTCGCCATAAAATGCTGCATCGAAAGCAGTCGCCGGCCCAACTTCCTTGATTGGAGTACCTGCCGCGGCACAGCCGCATGACCAGGAAATTGGGATGTGCCCTTTCCTGGTCTGCCCGCTTGAAGATTTAGTGCAAATACGCTATATTGCGGCATGCAATGGACGATTGAGATTGTTTCTGCCGCCTACGCCGAAATCGACGCCCTGCCGATCAAGCTAAGCGCAAGGCTGGTCCGGCTGCTGGAGGTCGTGGAGAAAGTCGGTCTGGTGAAGCTTCGCGCGCCGCATGCCAGGCATCTTGAAGGCAAGCTCTGGGAGCTCAGGGTCAAGGCCGACGGTGGGATTGCCAGAGGGATTTATGTGACGGCATCCGGAAGGCGGGTGGTGGTTCTGCATGTCTTTGTGAAGAAATCGCGCAAGACGCCGCGCCGGGCGCTTGAGACCGCTGCGGAACGGATGGGGCATGTGGAGAACCATGGCGAAGTTTAAGAGGCATTTCATGATCGTCCAGATCCAAAAAGGAGGATCAAATGCCAAAGATGACGACGTTGAAGGAGTTGAAGAAGCGTTACATGGAGGATCCGGAATTCCGGAAGGAGTATGCGCTGGTCGACGAAGAGTACGCGCTGGTCGAGACGCTGGTTCGCGCCCGCGCGGCGGCGAATCTGACGCAGGCGGAAGTCGCCCGGCGGATCGGCACGACCCAGTCCGCGGTCGCGCGGCTGGAGGGCGGCCGGGTGTCGCCGTCATTCGCCACCCTGCGCCGCTACGCAGAAGCGACCGGCACGCGGCTGACCGTGGGCTTGGTTCGGGCCGATGGCTGAAATGCGCGAATGTGGCCGTCAAACGGGCGATGTGCTGCCCGGGACCGGCCGGGGTGCAGGCGATTCAGAGCCGTTCGGCGATGCGCGACGTCGCGTCGTCCACGGCCCGCGTGAAGGATTCGAGATAGGGCGCCGCTGCGGGGATTCGCTCGACGATTTCGGACGAATAATTGTATGCGAAGGCCGCGGCGACGAGGAGCGCTATCAGCACGACCGCGGCGGCGCGTCCCCAGCCGCTGCTTTCGTCCTTCCGAAGTGAATCCCGCCCGGAAACGGATTCGGAATCCGAGGCCCGCGCCACAACCGGCCGGGATTGAACGGCCGAGTTGCCGGACGCGGTCTCCGCCGCCTTCGAGCTTGTCCGCGGCTGCGCGCGTTTGGCGGCTTCCACGAACTCGGCCTCCTCCCTCAGAATTTTCAGCACCTCCGCGCGGCGGAGGGGATCGTCCGGTTCGGAGGCGCCAACTGTTCCGGACTCGGGTCCCCATGGCCCTGAATCCGCGTTCCCCGAAGCCGGCTTCGATCGCAGCGGCCACGCCGGGAAACGGCAGTAAGGGCATAGCACTTCGGTGTCGGAGGGCGCTTCCGGAGGGACGTCCGCGGGGAACCACTCCCCGCAATCTTGGCATTCGATCTGCATGGATCGGGCAGGAATTCCGGTCTTCGCGAACGCGGCTATATCAGGCACAGGCATTGCGGTTGCAAGGCGCGGCTTGCCTTGAGCGGCGGACTCGGCAATAGCGCGATGCGCTTTGCCCGCTCGCGCGGGCCGCCGAGGCAGGACGGTAAACAGCTTCGCTACGCTCCATGGCATCGCATTTCATTCAATGGACGAGATCGCTCCTGTTCGTGGTCCAGATGTATCTGGCCATGGCATGCCTCGCCGTGGTGTTCGCGCCTTGCGCCGCCGTGAGCCGCGCCTGGGCCTACAAGGCGATTCGGACCTATTGCGGCTGGGTGAGGCTGACCGCGGATGTGATGGTAGGCCTCAAGTCGGAAATCCGCGGGCAGACGCCGTCCGGGGCCGTGCTGGTTTGCTCCAAGCACCAGTCCTTCCTCGACATCATCCTGCTTTGCAGCGCGCTTCCCGAGCCCCGGTTCGTGATGAAGAAAGAACTCGCAAGCGCCCCGATCATCGGTTACTTCGCAAAGCGGATCGGATGCGTGCCGGTGGACCGCGGCAAGGGCTCGTTCGCCATCAAGCAGATGCTGGACGGCGTCCGGCGGCACGAATCCTTGACCGGCCAGCTGATCATCTACCCGCAGGGCACGCGCGTGGCGCCCGGAGCCCGGCGTCCTTACAAGATCGGCGCCGCGCTTCTGTACGAGGGCTGCGGCCTTCCCTGCATTCCGTGCGCGACGAATGTCGGAGTGTTCTGGCCGAGGCGGCGGATCTACCGGTCGCAAGGAACCGCAGTGATGGAATGGCTGCCCGAAATACCGAGCGGTCTTGAGCAGCAGGAATTCATGAGCGAGCTTGAAACGGTCGTGGAAACCGGTTCCGACCGGCTGATGGAGGAGGCTGGATTCCGCCCGGAAAGCGCGGGCTGAAGCAGGCCGTCAGGCGGCGAGCGCCTCGGCGCCGATATCCAGGAACCTCTTTTCGCGTGTCCGTGTCCGCTCGCTCGGCTTGAGATCCGAGACCTCGCCGAGCATTTCCGCCAGCGCCGATCCCACGCTTTCGATGGCGCTCTTCGGATCCCGCTGGGCGCCTCCCAGCGGTTCGGGAATGACCCTGTCGACGATTCCCAGCTGGAGAAGATCCTGAGCGGTCAGCCGCAGCGCTTCGGCGGCTTCGCGCATCTTGTCAGCGTCCTTCCACAGGATCGAGGCGCATCCCTCCGGACTGATGACCGAGTAGATCGAATGCTCCAGCATCGCCACGCGATCGGCGGAGGTGAACGCGACCGCGCCGCCCGAGCCGCCCTCTCCGATAATGACCGATACGACGGGAACGCTCAAAGAAAGGCACTTGTCGATGGTCTTCGCGATGGCCTCGGACTGTCCGCGCTCCTCGGCCCCCTTGCCGGGATACGCGCCGGGCGTGTCGACGATCATCACGACGGGAATTCCGAAACGGTCGGCCAGGTCCATCAGCCGGACCGCTTTGCGGTAGCCTTCCGGCCGAGCCATCCCGAAATTGTGGTGGAGCCGCGAATTCGTGTCGAAACCCTTCTCCTGACCGATCACGGCAACCGGCTGGTCGTTCAGCCTCGCGAGGCAGCCGATGACCGCAGTGTCCTCAGAGTAACTCCGGTCGCCGGCAAGGTCGACGCGGTCGGTGAAGAGCTCGGTCAAGTAGTCGCGGCAATGCGGCCGGTTCGGATGCCGGGCGACTTGGCATTTCCGCCAAGGCGTCAGGCTGGCGTACAGCTCCTTGAGCTCTTTTTCGGCCTTTCGCTCCAAATCCCGGATGTCTTTCTTGGACGCCGGGGCCTTGCCTTCGGCCTCCGCTGAACGCAGTTCGGCCGCCTTGCCTTCGAGTTCGGCGACAGGGTTCTCGAATTCGAGGTAGTGCGTCATTTTTGTTCGGCTGCTGCTCGAGTGCCATGCGCCAGCCCGCCCGCGCGGCAGGCGCCGCTCGCGGACCCGGCCAATGCGCCGACTGCCGTTACAAGTAGCGGCGGGCTGCGCCTCATTCAAGCGGCGGCGGTCAGCCGTGGTCGGCGAAAGCGGAGCGGAGGCGCTCCGCGGCCCTTTCGAGCACGGGTCGCGGCGTGGCGAAGTTGAACCTGAAATATCCCTCGCCGCCGAGGCCGAAGGTCGGACCCCGGTTCGCCGCGACTTGGGCGACCTCTTCGATCCTGCGCTGCACCTCGCGGTCCGGCAGTCCCGTATCCCGGAAGTCTACCCATGCGAGATACGTCGCTTCGAGCGGCATCGACCGGACGCCGGGAATTCCGTTCATCGCCTCGTCGAAAATCATTCGGTTTCCGTCCAAATAGGGGAGGAGCTCGTCCAGCCACTCAGCGCCACCGGGGGAATAAACGGCTTCGGCAAGGAACATGCCGAAGCTGCTCGGCGAAATCCCCAAGGCCGCCATCCGCTTCGCGAAGGCCGCTCGCAGCTCGTCATCGGGGATGATCACGTTCCCGATATGCGCGCCCGCGAGATTGAACGTCTTCGTGACCGCCGTCATCATGACCAGACGATCCGCGATTTCCGGAGCCGCCAGTGGCATGGGCGTGTGCGTACCGCCCGGCAGCAGCAGATCATGGTGGATCTCGTCCGAAACCAGCAGGAGATCGTGTTCCCGGCAGAACGCCGCGAGCGACCTCAGCTCGTCGCGGGTCCATATCCGCCCTCCCGGATTGTGCGGCGAGCAAAGCACCACGATCTTTTCCCTACCGGTCAGCAAGGCGGCATACGCCGGAAAGTCCATTTCGTACCGGCCGTCCCGCAGCGCGAGCGGAAGCTCGGTCAGCCCGCGCCCGGCCGCCGCGATTATCCGCGAGAACGCATGGTACACCGGAGTGAACAATGCGACCCCGTCGCCGGGCCGCGAGAAGGCGTCGATGCAGAGCGCGGTTCCGTTGACAAGGCCGTGCGCCGTGAAAATCCATTCCGGGCGGACCTCCCAAGAGTGCCTGGTCCGCATCCACCACGCGACCGCCTCCTTGAACGACCGGTCGTCTCCGTAGTAGCCGAAGACCCCGTGATCCAGCATGCCCGCGAGCGCCTCGGTTGCCGCGATCGGCGGGCGGAAGTCCATGTCCGCGACCCACATCGCGATGCCGCGGTCCGGGGGCACGCCGTAGAGGCTTTCCATCAGGTCCCACTTGGCGCTGTGGGTTCCCCTGCGGTCGATGATTTCGTCGAAGTCCATCCGAGCCTCCGCGGTCGAGCGGCAAACTAGCCGCAGCGGCGGAAGCCGCAAGCCGGAAGTCGGGTGCATCCCATTTTGCGTGGAAATCGCCCGCAAGCCGGTCGTGGGGAGCCGGTTCAAGCGGGCTGCCGCTGGCCGAACGTGGGCGCGACATCCTGTTCGCCATCAATTGTCGCATCGACAGCAGCCTCTGGACCGCGTTCCTCGACTGGAGGGCTTTCCGCGGCGCGGCTGCCTGACCGCCAAACGGGACGCACCCGCAGTCCGGAATGCATTGAACCCAGTCACACAGTGGAAACCGCCAAACCGACCGGATACCCTGCCAGACGAATCGAACAGGAGAAAAGACCCCGACAGTCCAGAATGTATTGAACCCAATCAATGAATTGACGGCGGACATGAAGTGCCTCACGCTCGGGCAAGTATTCAACCGTTAGCGCCGCATGGCTGCGCGACGCGGCATGCGGCACGCCGAGCGCCGAAGATGTTTCTTGCGATGGGGTGCAGGCGATGAGCGAGCAGACGCTGGCGGGACTGTCCGAGCGGTTGGCGAGGCACGAGGAACGGATGAACACGCATCAGGCGACCCAGGAAGGCGCCATGGACCGGATGCGAGCCGACATGGCGGAACGCGACGCCGACCGCGATGTCGAAATGGCGAAGCGCGATTCCGACCGCGACGGAGGCATTTCAGCGCTCGGAAGTGCCATGGACCGGCTGCGAGCCGATTTGGCGGAGCGGGACGCCGAAAAGGCGAAGCGAGACGCGGAGCGGGATGCCAAAATGGCGAAGCGAGACGCCGACCGCGATGTTGAAATGACAAAGCGGGACAAGGACAACACGCGATGGATGATCGGCTTGTGGGTCGCCACGGTCGTCGTCTTGGGTGCCTTCGTCACCTGGGATCTCTGATTCCGCAGCGACGCCTGCGTTCGCAGGACGAAGACGAATGCATGGCATCCGCGTCTTCCGCTCGTCGCAAGACTTGCCGTTTCAACTCCGATTGGCGACATCGCCGATGTAATTCGCTCGCAAATTGATCATGCGTTCCCGTCCTTGCCGGTGTGATCTGCCGACTCATCGAGTCGGCGAACTCCACCGGCGTGACCGCGCCGAGCGGATTACGATGGCAACCGCATCGGCGTGTGCCGGGATTCAGGCTGCATTTGACCTGTTCCGCGGACTCGGGCGTCGGCCGCACTCGGCGTCCCGGGGGAACTGACGCGCCTTCAAGGTTCAGTGCGGCGCTCCTCCGTCGCGGTTGTCGACGACCTGCGAACGGCGGGCATTGCGCATCGGAATGCAAGCAGCAGGCTCACCCCAAAAACGGGATGCACCCCCCCCGAAGTCCTGCGCGTTGCGGAATCCTCCGGGCTTCCATAGATGCCGCACATGGCCGAGCGAAGAATCCTGCGGTACCCTGACCCCCGGCTGACGGCGAAGGCCCGGCCGGTAGGGAAGGTCACGGACGAAACGTGCGCCTTGGCGGACGACCTGCTGGAAACGATGTACGCGGCTCCCGGAATCGGCCTTGCCGCGACGCAGGTCGGGGTTCCTCTCAGAGTCGCCGTTGTGGACTGTTCGCCGAAGGAGGATGAGCCGCAGCCGCTGGTCCTGGTCGATCCGAAAATCGCTTGGTCGTCCGCGGAAAAGGTGACGCGGGAGGAGGGATGCCTCTCGATTCCGGACCAGTACTACGAGGTCGAGCGCCCCGCGAAAGTCAGGGTCGAGTTCATGAACCGGGACGGCGAGCGGTTCGAGCGCGAGTTCGAGGACATCTGGTCGACATGCGTTCAGCATGAAATCGACCATTTGAACGGTATTTTGTTCATCGACCGGCTGTCCTTGGTCAAGCGCAGGATGGTCAGGCGCAAGCTCGCCAAGGAATTCGCGGCGAAGGCCGCTGCCAAGTAGTGCCTCTCCGGGGCGTCCGCGTCACGCAGGCCGCGGATCGCGCATGAGAGTCGCGTTCCTGGGATCCTCCGGCTTCGCGATCCCCGCTCTGGAAGCCCTTTTGCACGCTGGCCACGACGTCGTTGCCGCGTACTGCAAACCTGCCCATGCCGCTGGCCGCGGGAAACAAATCCGGCCGGTGCGTTTGGCCGACCGGGCCGCCGAGCTCGGCGTGCCGGTCCGCGAGGTACAGTCCTTTAAGGACGGAAGCGTTGTCGACAATTTCGTTAAGCTTCGTGCCGATATCGGCGTCGTGGCCGCGTACGGCGTCCTGCTGCCGGCGCAGCTGCTTGAGATTCCCAGGTTCGGATTTCTCAACATCCATCCTTCGCTGCTGCCGAGATGGCGCGGCGCAGCGCCGGTTCAGCGGGCGATCATGCAAGGCGACTCCGTCACCGGCGTGTGCATCATGGAGGTCGTCGAGAAGCTCGATGCGGGTCCCGTGCTCCTCAGGCAGACCGAGGAAATTCGCCCTGACGACAACGCACGAACACTCGGCGACAGGCTGTCGGAAGTCGGGGCGCGCCTCATCGTCGACGCTGTGGCGGAGGCCGGAACACTGCCCCGGATTCCGCAGGCCCGGGAGGGCGCATGCTACGCCCGAAAGATCAATAAGTCCGAAACCCGCATCGACTGGTCGGATCCAGCGGAAGCTGTGGACCGGAGGATCAGGGGATTGTCCCCTGAGCCCGGCGCGTGGTGCGCGGTTCGCGGCGAGCGGGTGAAGCTTCTCGGAAGCAGCGTTGCTTCAGACTGCGGGCCGCCCGGCGCAGCGCTGGATGACCGGCTGCTGATCGCGTGCGGATCCGGAGCCGTTCGAATCCTCAAGGCGCAGCGGGCCGGAAAGCGGTCGATGCCCGCGGGCGAGTTCCTGCGCGGGTTTCCTCTCAAGGCGGGCGACCGCTTGGCGTGATCTTGGCCGCGCCTCGCGGTTTCGGCCGGGCGGCTTTCGGATCAGGCGCGCTTGGCGGGCGAACGCCTGCCCAGATGCTTCTTCATTCCTTCCCGGGCCAACGCGTCCGCTCGATTGTTTCCCTCGCTGTCCGCGTGCCCCTTGACCCATTCCCACCGGACATCGTGGATCCGGCATAGATCATCCAGCTGGCGCCAGAGATCGGAATTCTTCACGGGTGTCCTTCCAGAAGTCCTCCAGTTGTTGGATTTCCAGCGGGCGATCCAGTCCGTGATGCCGTTCCGGACGTACTGGCTGTCTGTGACCATCGTGATTGAGGAGGCTTGGCTCAGCGCCTGAAGGGCTTCGATTGCAGCGCGAAGCTCCATCCTGTTGTTGGTCGTGTGCGCTTCGCCGCCGCAGAGTTCGCGCTGCTTGACCGTCTTTCCGCCTTCGACCGCCTGAAGGAATGCCCCCCAGCCGCCGGGTCCGGGATTGCCGGAGCAAGCGCCGTCCGTGAAAGCGAAAACCTTGGTTCCGTTGGCGTCTCGCGATACCGGCTCCTTGGAACCGGGACTCATGCCGCGCAGTCCCGCAATTCCTTCGGAATCTTGAACTCGACATGCTCCTTGGCGACCTCGACTACGCTGATGCTGGTCTCAAAGCGCTTGGAGAACGCCCGCGTTGCCCCCTCCACCAGCAAATCCGGAGTGCTCGCGCCCGAAGTCAGTCCGACCGCCCTCGCGCCCGCCAGCCCGTCCCAGTCGATATCGGCGGCCCGCTGAACGAGCTGGGCGCGCGGGCACCCGTTCGCCGTTCCGACCTCCACGAGCCTGCGGGAGTTCGAAGAGTTCGGGCTTCCGATGACTATCAGCACGTCGATCCTGCCCGCGATGGCCTTCACGGCGTTCTGCCGGTTGGTCGTCGCGTAGCAGATGTCCGACTTGTGGGGCGCCCGGATCGCCGGGAAGCGCTCGGCGAGGGCGGCTGCGGTTTCGGCCGTATCGTCGACCGAAAGGGTGGTCTGGGTCACGTAGGCGAGCCGGTCCGGGTCGCGAGGCTTCAGGTCGGCCACGTCCTCCGCCGTTTCCACGAACAGCACCTCGCCCTTCGGCAGCTGTCCCACTGTTCCCTCGGTCTCGGGGTGGTTGGCGTGGCCGATCATGACCGTCTGCAGGCCGATGTCGCGGTTTTTCGCGACCTGGACATGGACCTTCGAAACAAGCGGGCAGGTCGCGTCGACATATTTCAATCCGCGCTGCTTCGCCTCGTCGTGCACGGACTTAGCGACTCCGTGGGCCGAAAAGATCACGGGCCGATCGTCCGGGCATTCGTCAAGCTCGTCGACGAATATTGCGCCTTTCCGTTCGAGGCCCTCGACTACATGCCGGTTGTGGACGATTTCGTGGCGGACGTAGACCGGCGGGCCGAATCGCTCCAGCGCCGTCTCGACGATCTTGATTGCGCGGTCCACGCCGGCGCAGAAGCTTCTGGGCGCCGCGATCAGCAGCTCCAAAGGAGGCTTGGCGCCGCGAACGCCGCTCAAGGGGATTTCGCCTGCATCGGCCATTCAGGCGGCTTGCATATCCCGCGCTTGGCGCCAGCGCTCCGTTCCCGGCGCCGTTTGCATCGCATCGGGCCGGGGCGGCCTGCCGATCACTTCCTTCAAATCCGCGAGCTCGATGAAATTGTCGGCTTGGCGGCGGAGCTCGTCCGCGATCATCGGCGGCTGCGATCGGACCGTCGATGCGACGGAAACCCTCACGCCCTTGCTCTGGAGCGCTGCCGCCAGCGGCCGGAAATCGCCGTCCCCGGAAAACAGGACGATGTGATCCACATGCGGCGCAAGCTCAAGGGCGTCGACCGCCAAGTCGATATCCATGTCTCCCTTGACTTTCAGGCCCCCGGCCGCGTTCGTGTATTTCTTGATAGGCTTGGTGACTGTCGTGAACCCGTTGTAGTTCAGCCAGTCCATAAGCGGCCTCAGCGGCGAGTACTCCTCGCTTTCCGGAAGCGCGGTGTAGTAGAATGTGCGGAGCAGCCTTCTGTTCTCCGCGAAATGTTCCCGCAGCTTCCCGTAGTCAATATCGAACCCTAGCGCCCTGGAGGCGGCGTACAGATTCGCGCCGTCAATGAACAACGCCAGCCGTTCGTTCGGGTAGAACATTCTTCAATCCCCTTTCCTACAATCCGCTTTTCGAACGCCGCGCCCCTCCGTTCGAGGCCTTCGGCGACATGCCGGCTGCGGATGATTCCGCGGCGGGCGCGGACCGGCGGGCGAAATCGTTCCGGCGCGGTCTCGACGATCTTGAGTGCGCGAACCGCGTCGGCGCGGAAGCTTCCGGGCGCCGCCGAACGCCGGTTGCGGGAATTTCGCCTGCTTGCGCCATTCAGGCTGTTTGCGTCTCCCGCGCTCCGCGCCCGTACTCCGCGCCCGGCGAGGTATGCACCGCGTCGGGCCTCGGCGGCCTGCCGATCACTTCCTTCAAATCCGCGAGCTCGATGAAATTGTCGCCTTGGCGGCGGAGCTCATCCGCGATCATCGGCGGCTGCGACCGGACCGTCGATACGACGGAGACCCTCACGCCCTTGTTCTGAAGCGCCGCCACCAGCGGCCGGAAATCGCCGTCCCCGGAAAACAGGACGATGTGGTCCACATGCGGCGCGAGCTCGAGGGCGTCGACCGTCAGGTCGATCTCCATGTTGCCCTTGACCTTCCGGCGTCCCGTCGCGTCGGTGTACTCCTTGGCAGGCTTGGTGACCATCATGAACCCGTTGTAGTTCAGCCAGTCCACAAGCGGCCTCAGCGGAGAGTACTCCTCGTTCTCCAGAATCGCGGTGTAGTAGAAAGCGCGCAGCAGCCTTCCGCGGCGCGCGAATTCGCTCCTCAGCTTCTTGTAGTCGATGTCGAACCCGAGTGCTCTGGACGCGGAGTACAGGTTCGCGCCATCGATGAACAATGCCAGTCGTTCGTCCCGGTAGAACATTCTCCAATCCCCTTTTTGAATTCCGCTCTGTCGAATGCGGCGCCCGGAATGTGGAGACGCCGCGCGAGTGCAAATTTCAGTGAAGACGACTATCGTCGCAAGCGGACCTAATCATCCGGATGCGAGCACGCTTAGCACGCAGCGAAGGCGCTGTCCACGATCCCCCCGGCCGGGCCTAGGAGCGGGCGCCGCAGAAAGCGCTGTGGTATTGCCTGATGGCAGATTTAGCGCCGGGGTTCCGGATGCCGACCACATTTCGACCGTACAATCCGAAGCAGGGCCAGCTGCTGCCCGCCCCGCGAGCCGGACGGGAAGGCGCGATGCAGCTCCGCGGATCCCGAGAGCGGGATCATGCCGACGTCGACCGAGGGGTTCCAGCAGTGCTACAACGCGGGGGTGGCGGTCGTCGGCGGGAGCCAGCTGATCGTCGCGACGGAGGTGCACGCGAACCCGAGCGACCAGGGCGCGATGCTCGGCCTGGCGGACCAGGCGGAGGCGGCGTGCGGAGAGGCGGCCGGGGAGGTGCTCGCCGACGCGGGCTTCCGCAGCGAGCGGGACCTCGCCGAGCTGGAGAGGCGCGGCATCGACGGGCAGGTCGCGACCGGGCGCGAGGGGCGCAAAGCCGTCCGCAGGCACCCGGCGTCCAGGCCGGCGACGCGGCGGATGGCCAAGAAGCTTGCCACGCCCGAAGGCCGGAAGCGCTGCGCGCGGCGCAAGTAGCTGTCCGAGGCGCCCAACGGCTGGATCAAGGAGGCGATGGGGTTCCGCAGGTTCAGCGTCCGGGGGCTGGCCAAGGTGCGCGGGGAGTGGGATCTGGTGTGCTTGGCCCTCAACCTGAGGCGCATGAAGACGCTGATGGCGGCGTATATGGCGGGAATTTGCTCGCCGAAGCCCCGTCCGGGCGCCGCGGGCGGAGCGGTCGCGGCGCCGGCGGGGCGCGGAAGTCGGCGGGCCGGGCTCGCGCTAGCGGCTTCGCCAAGCGTTGGCCGGCAAAATCCGCCCGGCGGCCCCGCGGATGCGGTCGGCAAGCCAAACCGTAGGCTTCCGTTGCCGTCCTGCTGCGCCAGCTCCTAGGGACGGCGGGCTCACGGCGGAGGCCGCCGCGAAGGCGGTGGGTGTGTCCCTGCGGCCGCATATAAGCTGATGCTGTCCGAATCGGCACGGCAGCGTTGGCACGGCAGCGTTAAGTGAGGTAAGCACGGAAAGGCGTTCCGAACTGAGGGAGCAATGCTTACTAGTTCCGGTAGTGTTGATTGAGAGATCTGCGCGCAAGTGATGCGCGCCCGAAATAGAAGGAAAGGAGAGACATGCTTTTCAAATGTCTTGACTGGTTTTGGCGCAACATGCCGACCATTGTACGAATCATCTCGCTTGTAGTTGACGCTCTCGAGTTATTCTTGGAATTGATCAATCAGAGGTGAAGCATCGGCGAATCGAGCCCATGCCCGACTCAGCATGCGCACGCCTAACCAACGAATAGGCGTCGCTCCAGAACCCTCACGAATCCCGCAAGCCCGATGATTCCGTCTATGGTAGCGAAAGACAGAATCCGGGTTTGCCATTCGAGATTGATAGCTTGAGATAGTACGCCTTCCTTCAACGACAAAAGGAAGTGTGCAGAACGAGCCGCGGCCCAAAGCTACGGTTGATGGGGCTTGAGGTCCACTTGGTCCCGTCGGCGTATGTGAAGCCGTTCGTGAAACGGCCGACGATGCGGTTCGTGGCTGTGAAGAGCGCGGAGCAGCAGGCGGAGGGGATGCTGTTCCGGAAGCGGGATCTGTCGGCGAGGCAGCGGACGCAGACGGTCAACGCGCTGCCGGGGCATCTGGCGGAGCACGGCGTGATGGTGCCGCAGGGGATCGCGAACGTGGCCCGGCTGGCCGCGGCGCTTGAGGATCTGGAGTCGCGGCTGCCGGAGGCGGTCCGGGAGCTGGGCGGGCTGCTGCTCGACCGGATCGGGACGCCGGCCGGGCGGATCAAGGAGCTGAAGGCGAAGATCCTCGAGCGGGTGCGGGAGAGCGAGGAGGCGAAGCGGCGCGGAACCGATGATCCGTGGCTGGAGGGAATGCCGGCGAGGAAGCCGAGGATGGTCGTGGCGGTCGTCTTGGCGAACAAGACGGCCCGGACCATCTGGGCCACGACTATGAACAAGGAGTGCTGCCGGCCCCGAGCCGCCGCCTGACGGAGGGCGCGTGCGGCAGTTCGGGGCCGGCTCAACGGAATGAAGGGGTTCCGGGGCCGTTGAATTACGCGGCCTTCCGAAGATTCCGGGGTGAATCGCGGCGGCGGTCGGAGCGGGGTCTTGCCGCGCGGGGCCGGGCGAACCGAGCGCGCATGCGATGGCCAGGCACGGCCCGCCGCGCCAAGAGCGCGGAAAGGGCCGTTCCGCGCGCTCGAATCGTGCCGACGGCAGGGAATCGGGCGCAAAAAGCGGCCGCGAGCCGCTTCAGGCTGATCGCGGCGGCCGCCGGGCAGGACTGGATCCTCATGCTGACCAAGCCGCGCCGCACGGCGCGGCCCAGCCCGTGCCAGGTCTTGGCCTCGCCGTGGAACCCTTCCGATCGCCAGCGGTGGCGCTCGCGGGGCCGCCGGTCCTCTTCGCTCCATCGGAGGCACCGCCTCCGGGCGCGCAGCAGCGCCGGATGGTCGGCGCCGACCTCCGCCGCCTTGCGGCTCCGGCTCCCGGGAACGCAGTCGCCCCCGGGCGGGCATCCCGCGCAGTCCCTGGATCCGGCGTGGAACCGCATTTGCCCGTCCTTGAACGGCTGTCCGGGGCGCAGCGCCTTGCCCCGAGGGCACTTCACGATATTGTTCCTCTCGTCGCAGCGGAACCGGCACGCCGACACCCGGCTCCGGGTCGGCTCCCGCTTCGCCGGGACCGCCGGATCGATCCCCCGCCGCTCGAGGCCGCCGCAGGCGTAGCCCGCGTCGGCGGCCGCCGTCCCGACCCGTTTCCTGGATATCCTGCGGACCTCGTCGACTTGGTCCTCGATCACGTTGCGCTCGTTCACTTCGCCCGTGGCCGCCGCGACGCCGTTCCCGTCGTCGACCGCCGCGTGCCGCTTGCAGGAAGGCTCCAGGCGCCGGCCGCGGGAGCTGGTCGCCAAGCTCGCGTCGGGATCCGCCGCGCCGGCTTTCTTGCGCTTGCCGCCAGGCGGGGCGGCCTCCTCCTCAGCGTCGCCGTTCTCCGCCGCCACCGCCCCGGCGTGGCGGTCGACCAGGCTCTCCCAGCCGGCGTCGGCCCGGACCGGCGTCGCGTCGACATGCACGACCTCGCCCTTCGCGATGCCCGCCTCCACGCAGGCCGGATCCGCGCCGGGCTCGAATGGTCCGGAAGCCGCTCGTGCAGCCCGCAGCCGATGAACCGGCGGATCGCGAGGTCCGCCTACGCCTCCCGCATCAGGCGGCGGTCGTGCACGATGCCGAGCAGGAAGCCCGCCAGCATCAGGCGGACGGCCATCTCCGGATCGATCCCCGGACGCCCGCTGTGGGCGCAATGGCAGTCGGCGACCTCGTCGTGCAGCCAGCGGGATCCGGAACCCGGTCGACGCGCGCCAGGATGTGGTCGTCCGGGACCAGCTGCCCAAGCGACCCGGCGACGAACAGCTCCAGCTGGGCAGGCGGCTTGCGCTCGGCATCTCGTGGCTCCCCCCGTTCCCGCAACAACATCATGTTCCAAGAACCGCGGAACGAGGGGTTTTTCAACAGCCCCGTTCCTCCGAGGTTCCGCCTTTGCCCGGACATCCGGGCTAGGCGGTACCGTAGGGGACGAGGGAGAAGCCGAAACAGCGCAAGGGCAAACAGCCGTCGAGATGGGGGTCTGGGAAACCAGGATCTGTTGCAGCGCCTTGGAGCGCGAGCAAGCGACATGGACCCGGCCCGCGCCTCTCCATGCAGGCCGGCGGCAAGCATCGACGCGCCGCGCCGATAGGCCGGACACACGAACGCGCTCGGCCAAATGCCCGGGGCTGGACAAGGAATGATTCCCGCGTCTCAGGGGGCGTCCACACACAATCGCCTTGGTTGAACCCAGACACCTACCGGAGAGCCACCGCCCGCAACGCCGCGGCGTTCCTCGACAAGCTCGTCCGCGACATGCCGTTCGAGGTGAAGGCCATCCAGGTCGATGGCGGATCCGAGTTCAAAGCCGAGTTCGAGCGGGAGTGCCGAAAGCGCGGCATCGCCCTCCGGGTGCTCCCGCCGCGATCCCCAAAGCCCGACGGGAACGTCGAGCGCGCGGTCGGAACCTGGCGCTACGAGTTCCACGGATGCTGGGACATCCCCGACGACCTCGCCAGGATCAACCTCCCCGTCGACGCCTTCGCCGACGAGTTCAACCGCGTCCGGCCCCACCGCTCCCTCGACTGCAGAACGCCAGAAGAGTTCCTGAGGGCCGCTTCGTGAAACGAACCGACGGGCACCGACTTCTTCATTCTCGAATCGAACACGAAAGTGCGGCCCCCAACGGCGGCGCCGGAAAACGGAACGGACCGCCCGCGACCGGAATCCCCCCGAAGCAGCGGCCGGAAACCGCGATGGAAACCGCCAAGCCAACCGGATACCCTGCCAGCCGAATCGAACAGGAGAAAAGACCCCGACAGTCCAGAATGTAGTGAACCCTGTCAGCATCTTGCGGAACGGGCCGGGCGGGACTATTTGGCGCGGCGGGACCTGCACTTGAAGGCTGCGGAAGATTCATGGCACGCGTTACGACTGAAGACTGCATTGACAAGGTGGAGAACCGCTTCGATCTGGTCATGCTCGCCGCGTTCCGCGCGCGCGAGCTGTCGAAGGGCAACGAGCCGACGCTCCCTAGGGAGAACGACAAGAACGCAGTGATCGCGCTGCGGGAAATCGCCGCGGAGACCCAGCGGTTCGACGAGCTCAACGAACGGCTGATCGCGGACTACCAGGAGCACAACGAAGTCGACGAGCCCGAAGGCGACGACTTCTCGCCCCTCGGCCACGTGGCGCCGGAGGATTACTTCCGGAGCGACATCAAGGACGAACCCGACGACAGCATGTCCGAGGAGCAGCTGCTCAGGGACATGATCAGATCCCAGAGGGAGAGGGCCGCTGGCGCACTGGGCGGGTGACGCTCCAGGCGTCCGCGCTGCGGAAACCAAGGACAGCATTGCCAGTGCGGACGAGCTCCTGGAGCGGATTCGGAAATACAATCCGGGAACCCGGGCCGACCTGATCCGGGAAGCCTACGCCTACGCCGAGGAAAAGCACCGCGACCAGCTCCGCAGGTCCGGGGACCCGTATTTCAGCCATCCGGTCGCGGTCGCGAAATACCTGATCGAGAAAAGCCTCGACGACGAGCTGATCGCCACGGCGCTTCTTCACGACACAGTCGAGGACACGCCCGCGAGCGTGGAGGAGATCGGCGACCGGTTCGGGGAGGAGATCGCCCGGGCGGTGTCGGGCGTCACGAAGCTGAAGGATCTGCGGACGGGCGACGACGAGAGCCGCGCTCGGAACCTCCGCAAGTTCCTGCAGGCCGCCGAGGCCGACGCGAGGGTGCTCCTCGTGAAGCTGGCCGACCGGCTTCACAACATGCGGACGATCAGGCATCTGCCCAAGGAGAAGCAGGTGGCGAAGGCGCAGGAGACGCTCGACATCTTCGCCCCGCTCGCGGGGCGGATCGGCATGCAGTCGTGGCGGGAGGACCTCGAGGACTGGGCCTTCAAGGTGCTCCAGCCGGAGGCGAGGAACTCGGTTCTGCGCGGCTACGCGGCGTTGCGGAAGCAGGCGGGCCAGAGTTCGCAGCGGCCGGAGTTCATCATCCACCGGTTCGGCACCCGGCTGAAATCCCTGCTGGAGGAGCGGGGGATAGAGGCCGACGTCAGATACCGGCTGAAGACGCCGTACTCGATCTGGCGCAAGTCGGAGAACAAGGACGGCGGGGTCGAGTCGCTCTTCGACGTGTACGGCATCCGGATCATTACGGAGACCGCGGACGGCGCCTACCGCGCGCTAGGCGCCGTGCACTCCGAATGGCACGCGATTCCGGGGCGGTTCAAGGACTACATCAGCCTGCCGAAATCGAACGGCTACCGGTCGATCCACACGACGGTCAGCGCCTCCCACGGCTTCCGGGTCGAAATCCAGATCAGGACCGCCGACATGCACAAGGTCGCGGAAACGGGCATTGCGGCGCATTGGGCCTACCGGCTCGGCAGGCGGGACGACAATCCGTACGTCCCCGACTTCAGCGCCTGGCTCAAGAGCCTGAAGATCGATCTTCCGGACCACGTCAGCCCGGCGGAGTACATGGACCATGTCAAGCTGCCGCTGGCTCCGGACCGCGTGTTCTGCTTCACGCCGAAAGGGGAGGTCGTCAGGCTGCCGGTTGAAGCCACCCCTATCGACTTCGCCTACGCGATCCACACGGACATCGGCGACAAGTGCGTCGGGGCGCGAATCAACGGGATGATCAAGCCGCTGTCGACGGCGCTGAGGAACGGCCAGACGGTCGAAATCGTCACGACCAAGGATCGGCAGACGAAGCTGGCATGGCTGGACAGCGTCAAGACCGCCCGCGCGAAGAGCGCCATCCGGCGCTCGGTCAGGGTGACCGAGCGCATCGACCGGCTCGAGCAGGCGAGGAAGATCTTCGACGATATATTCAAGGAGCTGGGGCTCTATCCGACCAACAAGGCGCTGGCGAAGGCGACGGAGGTTTTCGGCCTGAAGGACTCCGAGGAGTTTCTGCTCCGGCTCGGAAACGAGGAGATCAAAGCCAAGAGCGTCGCCGAAGCCGTGCATCCCGAGCACTTCCACCATCCGCGGATCAAGGCGGAGAGCCCCGCTGCGCCGGTGGTCGGCCTTGAAGGGGCAAGCGGGGCGATCGCCAGCTGCTGCCAGCCGGTGCCGGGGGACACGATCTACGGCATTCCGTCCGGCGAGAACCGGTTCGACGTGCACGCGTTCGACTGCGACGTGCTCGCCGAACAGGAGCACCTGTCCAATTGGAAGCAGCTGCATTGGCATCCGGGACCGCATCCCGCCATCCACGAAGCGACCTTGGAAATCGTGATGCAGAACCGGCCCTCGGTTCTCGGCCGGGTCTGCACGCTGATCGGCAAGCAGAACTCGAATATTTCGGATCTCAGGCTGACCGACCGCAAGCCCGACTACTACAACATGCTGATAGAGATACAGGTCCGGCATACCAGACATCTGCATGCGATCATCGAATCGGTCGAGGCGGACGACGAGGTGCTGAGCGCGGCGCGGTTCCGGACCGGCGGAAGCGGTTGAATTCCCCCTGCCATTCCGTCTAACCCTTGGTTGGCCCGTCTGAACCGGGCTTGGCGGGGAACATGTTCAAGCGCGACGATAAACCATCGGTGATTCAAAGAATTAAACGCGCCGTCTACCCCGACGGGGGCTGGTGGCGCGCGGGCCAGTACTTGATCCACAGGGTCCGGAGGATCAACGATTCGCCCCGGAGCATCGCCAAGGGCGTGTTCATCGGCACCTGGGTGTCGTTCACGCCGCTGTTCGGATTGCACTTCCTGCTTGCGCCGCTCGGCGCCTGGGCGTGCGGGGGCAACATTCTCGCGAGCATTCTGGCCGTGCTGATATGCAATCCTTTGACCTTCACGGCCATCGCGGTGGGATCGGTCTCTGTCGGCGGCATCCTGCTGGGCACCGGCGCGCCTTCGCTCGGCCCCCACGCGCTCGGCTCAATCATCGAGGAGAACGCGGAAATGTTCGCGGAGAACCTGGGCGCGCTCTTTACACCGCGCGAGGCGAATTGGGAGCCGCTGGCCGATTTCTTCCGCGACGTTTTCCTCCCCTACTTGGCAGGCGGGCTGGTGCTGGGCGCGCTTTTCGGCGCCGCGGCAGGCCTGCTTTCGGCCCGGCTCATCTCCGCCTACCAGTCCCGCCGCGCCGAGCGCCGGCGGAAGAGGGGCGCCGCGCGCGGCACGCTCGGCGGCCTGAAGCGGCCCGGGCCGCAGGCGGGCGGGACATGACCGGGGAGGCGGCGCGCAGGAAGCTGCGCCTGGGCGTCAACATCGACCACGTCGCGACCGTGCGGAACGCCCGAGGGAGCGCGTATCCCGATCCCGTGCGCGCCGCGAAACTCGCCGAGGACGCCGGGGCCGACGGGATAACCGCGCATCTGCGGGAGGACCGGCGGCACATCTCCGACCGGGATATCGACCTGCTGATGGCGAGCCTGTCGCTTCCGCTCAATCTGGAGATCGCTGCGACCGGCGAAATGCATTCGATCGCGCTCCGCCACAAGCCGCACGCGGTCTGCGTCGTTCCGGAGCGGCGCGAGGAGCGCACCACGGAAGCCGGGCTGGAGGTCGCGGGCAGGAAGGAGCAAATCAAGCGCTTCATCCATCCTCTTCGCGACGCGGGCTGCAGGGTGTCGCTGTTCATCGGATCGGACCCGGAACAGGTGGCCGCTTCGGCGGAGGTGGGCGCGCAGGTTGTCGAGCTGCACACTGGAGCCTACTGCGATCTGCATTACGAAGGCCGGTACGCGGAGCGCGACGCCGAGATGGACCGGCTGCGGGCCGCGGCGGCGCAAGCGTCAGAACTGGGGCTGGAGGTCCATGCCGGGCACGGCCTGACCTACGAAACGGTCGAGCCGGTGGCCGCGATGCCCCAGGTCGTCGAGCTCAACATCGGGCACTTTCTGGTCGGGGAAGCGATATTCCGCGGGCTGAAGGGCGCGATCTCGGAGATGCGCCGAGTCATGGCTGCGGCCGCGAGCAGGAGCGGGCGGCAGGGTTCCTGACCGCGGAACCGGACTGCGCAGGCCGATCGGGATCAAGGGATGATCGTTGGCGTCGGCACCGACATTGTCAGCATGGACAGGATTTCCGCGGCCTTAAGCCGGTTCGGCGACCGGTTCCGCAACCGGATTTACGCCGAGAGCGAGCTTGCGTTCGCCGACCGGTTTCCGGACGGCACCGGCGCGCTTGCGAAGCGGTGGGCGGCCAAGGAGGCTTGCTCCAAGGCCCTCGGAACCGGATTGAGGCAAGGCGTCGCCATGCGGAACATGGTTGTCGTGAGCTCGCCGTCGGGGATGCCGACCGTCAGGCTTGACGGCAAAGCGCGCGAGCGGCTGCGCCGGATCGTTCCCGACGGGCAGGAAGGCCGCATACACCTGTCGATGACCGACGACGCGCCGTGGGCGGCCGCCATAGTCGTGATCGAGGCGCGCCCGGCGGACCTGCTTGACTCCCATGCGGCGCCCAACGAATAAGCGCGTGCAAAAAATCACCCTTTTGCGGCTTCGGGCGGGCGCCAATTGAAACAGGCGGTAATCAGCAATCTGAAGACGCTTGCCTACGCTCTTCTGATTGCCGGCCTCTTCAGAACTCTGCTGTTCCAGCCGTTCTGGATTCCTTCGGGATCGATGAAGGACACGCTGCTGATCGGCGATTTCCTGTTCGTGAACAAGTTCGCTTACGGCTATTCCAGGCATTCGTGCCCGTGGTCGCTTTGCCCGTTCGAGGGGCGGGTCTGGGCCGACGAGCCCGAGCGCGGCGACATCGCCGTGTTCAAGCATCCGGCCACCGGGAGGGATTTCATCAAGAGGGTCGTCGGATTGCCGGGCGACACGATCCAGCTTGTCGACGGCGTCCTTCACATAAACGGAACGCCGTCGCCCAAGGAGTCCGACGGCTTCTTCGAGGAGGCCTACGAGCGCCAAGGCCCGGCGCTCAAGCTGCCGAGATGCGAGAACGGCCGGCCCGCGGACGGCGGATCCTGCCTGAAATCCAAGTTCGTCGAAACCTTTCCCGGCGAATCGTCCCACTCGATATTGGAGATCAGCCGAGGCGCGAACGACACGACCGAGACGTACGTCGTTCCCGAAGGCGAGTTCTTCTTCATGGGGGACAACCGGGACAACAGCCAGGACAGCCGCTACCCGCGCTCCATGGGCGGCGTAGGCACCGTCCCGCTGGAAAACCTGGTCGGCAGGGCGGACAGGGTGATCTTCTCTTCCTCGGGCAGATCGATGCTCTATTTCTGGACTTGGCGCGCCGACAGGTTCTTCAAAGCGGTCTACTGATGCCCCCGACCGGGAAGCCGCTGGAAGCGCGCTTAGGCCACACGTTCGCAAATTCGGCACTATTGAGGGAAGCGCTTACGCATTCCTCAAAAACCCGGATGGCCACCGGCGACAACCGGCGGCTCGAGTTCCTGGGCGACCGGGTTCTGGGGCTTGTCGTTGCCGAACTGATTTCCGAACAGCGCCGGGACGCTCCTGTGGGCGAGCTGGCCGCCAGGTTCAACGCGGCTGTCAGCGGCTCCTCTTGCGCCGAGGTCGCGGCCGAGCTCGAGCTGGGACCGGCGCTCAGGCTGGGGAAGGCCGAACAGCTTTCCGGCGGGCGCGGCAAGGAAGCCATTCTCGGCGGCGCCATGGAGGCGGTGATCGGCGCAATCTTTCTTGACGGCGGATTCGAAACCGCGAAGCGGGTTGTGCGGAGCCTGTGGGAGCCGACGCTCGCGCGTTCCGGAATCGAGCACCGCAATCCGAAGAGCGCGCTGCAGGAATGGGCGCAAGCCCGCGGTCTGGAACCCCCGTTCTACCGCGTTGTCCGCACGACCGGGCCAGCGCACAAGCCTTCGTTCGAGATCGAGGCGGTTCTGCAGAGCGGCGAACGCTCCGTTGCAAAAGCGGGCACGAAGCAGCGCGCGGAGCTGATGGCTGCGAAGGAGCTGCTGGATCAGCTCGGCTGACTCATGACTGAAGACACGAGGGCCGGGTTCGTCGCGCTGATCGGGCCGCCGAACGTGGGCAAGTCGACCCTGCTGAACCGCGTTGTGGGAACGAAGGTTTCGATCGTAACCCACAAGCCGCAGACGACCCGGGCGCGGCTGCGGGGCGTCGCCGTCAGGAACGCTTCGCAGATCGTATTCGTTGACACGCCCGGCCTGTTCGCTCCGCGAAGCCGGTTCGATCGCGCCATGGTCGCCGCCGCTTGGAGGTGCGCCGCGGAATCGGACATTGCGGCATTCATGGCTCCGGCGAACAGGACGCCTTCCGAGTCCGCGCTGGAGATGGTCGGAACCCTTGCGGAAAAGCGGCGCGGCGGCGGTCCCGTTCTGCTCGCGCTGAACAAGATCGACCTGGTTCCGCGGGAAGACCTGCTGGCGGTCGTGGACGCGTTCGCCGCCCGCGCGGAATTCGACTCGGTGTTCCTGATATCCGCCGAAAAGGGCGACGGCGTGGACGACTTGGTCGACTGGCTCGCCTCGAAGGTTCCCGTCGGCCCGTGGATGTATCCGCCGGACCAGATCGCCGACCTCCCTCTGCGCATGATCGCGGCGGAGATCACGAGGGAGAAGCTGATGCTCCGGGTCCACCAGGAGCTTCCCTACCGGCTGACGGTGGAAACGGAATCTTGGAAGGACCTCAAAAAGGGCGGCGTCCGGATCGATCAGGTCGTTTATGTCGGGCACAAGCGCCACAAGGGAATCGTGCTCGGCGAAGGCGGCAGGACGATCAAGCAGGTCGGGACGGCCGCGCGGAGGGAGATTGCGGAGCTGGTGGAGCGGGACGTGCACCTGTTCATCCATGTCAAGGCGCGGCCGAACTGGATGGAGGAAGCCGAGCGCTACCGGATGATCGGACTTGAGTATGCCGACGGAGGGCCGGTCGGGTGACGGAGCCCCGCCTTGCGTCGGAATTCTGGGTCCGCGCCTATCTCTCGCGCCTTCGCCTGCAGAACATCCCGGCTTTCGTTTCGGCGTCCGGAGACCCGAAGGCGGGCTCCGTTCTCGTGAAGGTGAATTCGCTCGACGGATCCGGGCGGGTTTTCCAGCGATCCTTCGACCTGATGTCCGACAAGAGGGTGTGGGTGGTCATGGACGAGGGCGACGACGCGGCCTTGGATGAAATGCTCGAGCGCCAGCGGAGCCGCGACCCCGACCTGTGGATCGTGGAAGTCGAGGACAGGAACGGCCGGCACCTTCTCGATGAAGCCGGGCTGGACGGGTAGCCGGGTCGGCGACCGTGCTGAAGTGGCGGGACGAGGGCACGATCCTCACGGCAAGGCCCCACGGCGAGTCGAAGTCGATACTCGAGATATTCACCAGCGAGCGCGGCCTGCACGCGGGCGTGCTCCACGGCGGGTCTTCCAAAAGGCTCGCGCCCGTGATCCAGCCCGGCGCACAGGTTGCGGTCGAATGGCGGGCCCGGCTCGAAGAGCATATCGGGAGCTTCCGCGTCGAGCCTTTGGGATCCCGCGCTACGGCGATCCTAGGCAACGGAATGGCGCTTGCCGCGCTCGCCTCGGCATGCGCGCTGCTGTCCCGTTCGCTTCCTGAGCGCGAGCCCAACCCGGCACTGTACGACGCCACCACAGCCATGCTTGACCGGCTCGGTTCCGACAAAGTCTGGCTGCCGGATTATTTGCGCTGGGAACTGCGGCTGCTGAAGGAGATCGGGTTCGCGCTTGATCTGTCCGCCTGCGCCGCGACCGGAACAACAGACGACCTACGCTACGTATCGCCGAAGTCCGGACGCGCGGTAAGCGGGTCGGGTGCCGGACGATGGGCAAACAGGCTTCTTCCGCTGCCGAAATGCTTCGGGGACGGCGTGTTCCGGAATCATGCCGAGATCAGCGACGGGCTTCGAACGACGGGGCATTTTCTGGAAAAGTGCATAGCGGCGCGGGGGAGCAGCCCTGCGGTTCCGGCGGCGCGCGTCCGCTTCGCCGAGGCGGTGGAGCGCGCCGCTGCGAAAGAGGAACCGGGGTCAACGCAGTCACACCCGAGGGGTCGGCAAGCTGACAACCCGTCGGATCCGCGATCGCCAACGAAAGGAAATGGCGGATTCGTTTCGTAACGGGTTTCTTTACGAAAGAAACGTTTCGTAACGGCAGTTCGGGCCCCAACGCGGCGGCAGGCGGTCGGCAGGCTGACATCCGGTCGGGGCCTGGGCCAATCAGGTGCCGCGACCGCTAACGAAAGGGAATGGCGGATTCGTTTCGTAACGGATTTCCTTACGAAAGGATTGTTTCGTAACGGTGGCAGCTGATCGGGTTGCCATCGCTTCGATTCCCATTGGACCAGCGGTGCGGCAAATCCGTCGAGTTGCCGAACAAAGTGCAGCCGCGCCCATTTTGCGTGTTGAATGCGGCCGAGTTTCGCGTCGTAAGGGCGCATCCGAAACCGGACGACACGAATCGGTAGCAAGTTTCCGAACGGAGCTGCCGTCGAAGGGACCGCCTTTAGCAAGATGATCGCAAACGCCTCGAAAAACAGACTCGGCAGGCATGTATCCATTGCAACGGCTGGCGAAAGGGTCGAAGCGTATCTGCCTCCCCCGCTCCCGCCGGACCCGCCAGTCCGCATCGGCCAGCTCCACCGGAAACTGGACCATGCAAACTTGGCGATAGGGCGACTTCAGGGAATCGCGTCGACGCTTCCTGACAGGGAAGCTTTCATTCGCATGCAGGCAAGGAAGGAGGCGGTGCTGTCTTCGCAAATCGAAGGCATCCGGTGTTCCCTTCCGGATCTCCTCCTGCACGAGAGCGGACATGATCCCAGCGCATCGACAGCCGATGTCGAGGACGTCGCGAACCATGTCACGGCCATGGATCATGGCTTTGAACGGATCAAGGGCGGGTTTCCGCTTTCGCTGCGGCTGATCCGGGATACGCACCGCGCCCTGATGGCGTCCACCCGCAGTGCCATGTTCCTGCCGGGCGAATTCAGGCGATCCCAAAACTGGATCGGGGGCACCCGGCCAGGCAACGCCCGGTTTGTGCCGCCGCCGCCAAGCGAAATCGTCCAGCTGATGGGAGATTTTGAGCTGCACCTGCACTCCAGCGACCCGCCGATTTCCGATCTCGTGAAGGCAGGGCTCATGCACGTCCAGTTCGAAACCATCCATCCGTTTCTCGACGGGAACGGCAGGGTGGGCAGAATGATGATTCCGTTTTTCCTTTGCGAACGTGGAATCCTTGAAGAGCCGATCCTCTGCCTCAGTGAATACCTGATGGCGCATCGTCCGACGTACTACGAGCTTCTCAACAGCGTGCGGCTGACGGGCGATTGGGAAGCGTGGCTTGAGTTCTTTCTCGACGGAATCTTCTGCACCGCCTCGCAAGCAACTGATGCCGCGCGGAACGCGAAGAAGCTATTCGAAGCCGATCGCGGCAAGATCCTTGGTCTCGGCCGCCAGGCGGCGTCGGCGCTGCAGCTGCACCAGCTGGCGATAAGCAAGCCGTTGTTTTCAGTTCCGGACGCTGCGAAGCAGCTGGGCTTGGTTAGGCAAACGATCGCCAAGTCCATCCGAAACTTGGGAGCCATCGGCATTCTGCATGAGGTCAGGCTCGGACGGCGAGCGCGAATCTTCGCCTACAGCCGGTATCTTGAGACCCTGAACCAGAGTTCCGGAATGAATTCCGATTTCCGCACATCATGAGAATTCCGCACGGAAGGCAGACGGCTTCATGTCCACGAGAATGACAAATTCGGTTGCACTTGGACGCGAATTCGCCCAAAGCATCGGAAAAAAACGAAAATGATCGAATGCAGCAACTCACAAACGTTATTAAAGACCATTTCCACGCGCAAACATAAGAATCAAGCCAGTTCGCCTGAACTACATTGAAATCAATACAAGCTTGGTTGAATTTGACGGGAAATTCAAGTATAGTGATGATAAGCATCAGCAATGCCGGACGAATTGATCATGGACAGAGAATCTGCCGAGCAGCGACCGGTTTTGGAAATCAGCGATTTTGGGCCAATAAAGCGGGCAAAAATTGAATTGCGGCCGCTAACGGTTTTTGTTGGACCTAGCAACACCGGAAAATCGTATTTGGCAGTGCTGATTTACGCACTGCATCGAGCATTCGCAGGAATGGCAGGGAATCGTGAGTTTGAGCAGCGCGCTTCCGACCGTGAGCGGAAAATGGGCGAATCTCAAAGCAGATTCGTAGATCGTCTGATTTCCGAGATCGAATTTCCAAGTGAAACGAAATCCATTGATTTGGAAGGTGATGCGCTAACGAATTCCTTGCATGATTTAGTGAATCAATCGGATGGCCTGATTCAGGAAATCGTAAGGTGCTTAGGATTGCACAACCCGAACGAATTAAAGAGGAAGTATAGCATCGGCGATTCCGAAGTCCGATTGGTTCTTCCAAATGGCGCAACCAACGCATCGCCGACGGAGCTGTTTTCCGAGGCAAAGCGAGGATGCCGAGTCAAGATATTCGGCCCAAGTCGAGTTTCGATGGAGCCGTTAGTCCTATGGGATTCATATCAGCGTTGGCAAAGCGCGGGTGGCACGCATATTCATGACAATGCGGCAAAATTGGATTTGGGTGAAAAAATCTGGAAGACGGCGTTTGAGCAATTGATGGAGCCGATGCTGGCGCCCGCGTACTATCTGCCCGCGAACCGGGCAGGCATAATGAATTGCCATACCTTGGTTTTTCGCGGATTGCTCCGCAATGCCACGTTCATGGGTCCGGAGCCAAGAGCGGGTGAGCCAATGTTGTCCGGTGTTTTATCCGATTTCCTTCGAGAATTGCTGGGCATGGAGGAATACGATCCGGAGCGACAGGACTTTGAGATTTTCGATGACAGTGAAAAGGACTTTGAGGAAGTCGCGGCTCAAACGGAGTCTTCGATCTTGAACGGTTCGATTGTGACCGAGGAGACTTCACTGGTCAACCATCCGGTGTTCTATTATCGACCGAAAGGCTGGCGTATCTCGATTCCGCTGATGAATGCGTCGTCGATGGTGTCCGAGCTGGCCCCGCTCATTCTGTATTTGAGAGGTTTGGTTGATATCGGCGATACGATCATAGTTGAGCAGCCCGAATCCCATTTGCATGCGGGGGCGCAGATACAGTTGACGAACACACTTGCTGCGCTTGTTCAGGCCGGCGTCAGGGTGATTGTTACGACCCACAGCGATTGGGTAGTCAGTTGCCTAAGCAATGTTGTTTTGCGCGACCGCGATCAGGTCGGCACGATGACAAGCGCTCAATCCGGAAAAATTCACGGAGATAGCGAAGCTGCATTGAAAGAGTCCGATGTGGGGGTTTGGTTTTTTGGCAAGACAAATGAAAGGTCCGGATCGACAGTAAGTCAGCTCGAATTCGTGGAGCCTGGACGGTATTCTCCGGATTACGAGGACTATTTGATGGATTTGCATAACGAGTGGGCCGTCATGACGTCAACTCGGAGCTAATCGTTTGAAGGTTTTCTCGGCACTTGCAAGACATTTTCGCTGTCGTGCCGACTCCGGAAGATTGGTTCGAGAACGATGTCGAGTATCTTTTGATGGCTTCTATCGTAGTAAGTTGGTAATTGATTTGGATTGTTGCAATGCTGAGGGGGTTAAATTTGATCAGTTGGCCCGTTGCGATTTCATAGTGTTCGCGGAGTTCAAGGAAGATGCTCGCAGGGATGTATTGATGGTATCCGCGATAGAGTTGACGGCGCAGCCGTTCTCTGTCGGTAAAATCCTTCCGCAGTTGAAAGGCGGGGCCAATATCGCGGAGGATGCGCTTGGCAGTTGTTTGGAGTTGGTGAAGCGTCGGTACGCTAGCGTGAGGTTCTTTCCAATCGCATTTGTTGGCGGAGGTTTGCCTAGCGCAGAGCGAGTTAAACTGGCGAAGCAGCGGGGAATCACTTTCATGTCCGGGCGGGTGAAGGAGGAGAGAAACGTGCAAGTCAGAGGATGCGGTAGCAAATTGATTGATGTTCCATATTTTAGGAGTATGGGCCACAATATTGCACGGGGCGGAAGATGACAGACGAAACGCACGGCATGATCGAGGAATGCGTGTTGTCGCGGGCAAGGGGTTGCCTGCTGGGCCTTCTATGCGGCGATGCGCTCGGGAGCCATGTCGAGTTCCGCGGACCGGAATTCGTCCGGGAGGAGTTTCCGGACGGCTTGCGGACGATGCTGGGCGGCGGGACCCACAATACGATTGCCGGCCAGCCGACGGATGATTCGGAAATGGCGCTGTCGCTTGCGCGTTCCTTGATTCGGCAAAGGAGATACGATCCTGCCGATGCGCGCAGGGCGTATGTGGACTGGCTGGATTCGGGACCCTTCGATTGCGGCACGACCACCGTTGCCGGGCTCAGCGGAACGCCGAATCACGAAAGCCAGGCGAACGGGGCGCTGATGCGGGTGTCTCCGATCGGGATATTCGGAGCCAAGCGGGTGCTTGGCGACGTCGCGGAGTGGGCGCGCCAGGACGCAGGGATCACCCATCCGAATCCGGTCTGCCGCCAAGCCAACGCGCTGTTCACGATGGCGCTGGCCCATACGATCCGCAACGGTCCTGATACCGACGCGCTTTACGAGACCTTGCTCGGCTGGGCCAACGACATGGAAATCGACGAGAACCTCCTGGATTCCATCCGCAAAGCCGACCACCAGCCTTGGATAACTAAATCGTCGCGAAAGCAGGGATGGGTGCTGGTGGCACTGCAGAACTCGCTGTGGCAGCTGCTAAATGCGCCGGACTTCGAGGAAGGCGTGGTCGACACGGTTTCCCGGGGAGGCGACACGGACACCAATGCTGCGATTTGCGGCGCGCTGCTCGGCGCAGCGCACGGGATCGATGCGATACCGAAGTCATGGACCGAAACCGTGCTGAATTGCCGACCGGATGCCGGACGCGCCGATGTGTTCCAGCCGCGTCCGGAACGATTCTGGCCCGTGGACGCGCTCGAGGTCGCCGACCAGCTTGTTGCGATAGGTGCCGCCTCGAGTTCCGCGTCGGAGAGCGGCAGTTCGTCCGAGAGAGACGATTCCGCTGGCTATTGAACCGCAGCCCCGCGGAAGCGCCGCTTCCGCCTGCGACGATATCCGGGAACTGGTGCGCCGTGCGCGCGCCGCAATGGACGCCTTCGAAAACGGCAGCCAGGAGTGCGTCGATATGGCGGTGCGGGCCGTCGCGTGGTCGGTCTACGAGCCGGAAAACGCCCGGATGCTTGCGGAAATGGCCGTGGCCGACACGGGCATGGGCACCATCGAGTCCAAAGTCGCGAAGAACAGACGGAAAACATTCGGCACGCTTCGGGATTTGCTGCGGGCCAGAACCGTGGGCGTGATCGAGGATCGGCCTGATCGGGGCATGACCGTTTATGGCAAGCCGGTCGGCGTGGTCGGGGCGGTCTGCCCGTCCACAAACCCTTCGGCAACGCCGGTTAACAAAGCAATGATGGCACTCAAAGGCGGCAATGCGATCATCATTGCGCCGTCTCCCGCGGGACACAGAACCTCCGCCGCGACTGTCGAGCTGATGCGTTCCGCACTCGCGAAGTCTGGTCACCCGGACGACCTTGTTCAAGTGCTCCCCCCGCCCGTTAGCAAGACCGCTACGAAGCGCCTGCTTGAGCTTGTCGATCTCGCCGTCGTGACCGGGTCTCAGAACAACGTGAAGCTTGCGATGGAGTCCGGAACCGTCTCAATCGGAGTCGGACCCGGCAACGTTCCGGTCATTGTCGATTCATCTGCTGATCTTGCTGATGCGGCCGGGAAGATCGCCGCGTCCAAATCGTTCGACAACGCGACTTCGTGCTCTTCAGAGAACTCGCTGGTCATCCTGGAGGACGTCTACGAAGAGGCCATGCGCGCGCTCCAGCGTGCAGGCGGCTGGCGCTGCGGAGGCGAAGAGCGGAAACGGATCACGGAAATCCACTGGACCAACGGCAGGCTCAGCCCGGACGTGATCGGCAAGAGCGCGTCGGCGATTGCTGACGCGGCCGGGCTTTCGGACGCCGCGAGGATGGCGCGGTTCTTCATGGTTGAAGAGGAGCGGGTGGGAACCAAAGGAAGCTTCGCCGACGAGAAGCTCTCGCTTGTGCTTGCCGTCCACCGGGCATCGGGGTTCGACGAGGCGAAACGCATCGTCCGATCGATTCTTGAGGTGTGCGGAAGAGGGCACTCCGTCGGAATCCATACCGGCAATCCCGAAAGGGCCCGCAGCCTGGCCGAGGACGCCGATGTTGTACGGGTCCTCGTCAATCAAGCCCATACTTTCGGGAACGGCGGAAGCTTCGACAATGCGCTGCCGTTCACGCTTTCAATGGGCGGCGGCACCTGGGCCAACAACTCCATTTCCGAAAACCTGAATTACAGGCATTTCATCAACCTTACGCACCTGGTTTCGACCATTCCGGAGGACAAGCCGGCGGAGGAGGAGCTCTTCGGGCCGCTCTGGGAATCCCGCGGAAAGTGAAGGCCGGCGAGTGCAGTGCCCGAGTTCCGCGAACACGCGGTCAAACGACTGCTCCGCCGAGCCGGGTTCTGGATTGCCCGGATGCTCATGCAATGAGTCGTTCTTTCCTTACCTCTGGAGACCAAGGAGGCGGGAGTCCCTTGGTAGATGTTTCCGTCGTGTCTTGCGTCGCGAGGGCAGCTGGACATGCCCGGCGGAATTGCAGAATTATCGGTACAATACTCGCATTTTTGGCCCCCGCCCGGCCTTGCCCCGGAGAGCGAAGGGCAAGGGGTGGTGGCTTTTTCCGATTTGCGCGGCGGCGCGGCGCACGTTACTATGATCGCCGTGGTTGCGGCGGCTTCAGCCCTGTGTTCGTCGAGCACGAGCGTCGCGCAGGGAAGCATTCGGCTCGGCTTCGGTATCGACTCACTTGCAACGGCGAGTGCGGCCGTGGCGAGATGAAGTGGCGTTCTCCAAAATGACGGTCTTCCTTCGTCTGCTTGGCGGGACGCGCCCGCCTCCCGCGGACTCGCCGGGGCCCGTCACCGCACGATCTCGTAATCGAGCCGCGCATGGGACCAGCGTCGCGTGCGCGTCCAAGCTCCGTCCTTGCTCATCAGCGGCTCGCGCAGCCGCTCGCCGATCGCGAACAGCCAGCGCGGGGCGTCCGGAACCGGCTCGAACGCCTGCTCGGGCGAGGCCAGATCGCCGAGCGAGACCGGGTCCTCGGTCACGACCGCGAACAGGACCCCCGATCCGGTCGGCTCGCGGGCCGGAAGGCTGAAGCCGTAATAGGGATTCGGGATCTCAACGGCGCGCCCGGCCTTGATCAAGGCGCCCGCTCCGGCCCGCTCGGACCACCGGTTGGGGAAGATCTGCGTCACGGTTCCGTCGGCCGCCACGTCCACGAGCAGGAGATGGCCGGAACGCGCGCTGTGGACCCGGAGCTTGATCTTCTCGCCCAGCCGCACCTGCCGCGACGGCAGCATCTCCACCCGCACGCCGGCGCTGTTGCCGTGGCCGAGCGCCGCCCCGGCCGCCTCCGCTGCGTCCGGGACGCGCGGCGGGCCGACCACCTCCAAGTCGCGCGCCAGCAAGCCCCGCGGCCCTTCGAGCTGCGGGGTCAGGCCGCTCGGGCAATGCCGCTGCTGGCGCGCGCAGAAAGACTCGGACTCCGAACGCACGTAGTCGAGCAATTCCGAGTGCACGACGCGCCCGTCGCCGTCGCGGTCGGCGCGGCGCTCGGCGATCCCGCGCACGAAGCGGCCGGTGAAGAATCCTTGCGGCGGCTGCGCCTCAAGGTCTTCCAGCGCCAGCTGGTTGGACGCGACCGCGGTCCACGTGACGAGGTTGCCTTTCCTTTCGACGAAGCCCGGACCGGGCTCGGACGGCGGCGCGGACCGGAGCCCTGCCGCCTCCCGCCCGGCGCCGCGCCGGGGGAGGAGGGTGCGCACCGCGCGCGGGTCGGGCGCGCCCAGCGACCGGGTGATGGTGCCCGAAAAGCAGGAGTCGACGATCAGGTACGCTTGGCGGTCCGCCAGATCGTCGAACAGCGCCCCGATCTCGTCGTCGAGGATGAGGTTGGCGTACCTCGTCGGGTTGCCCGCGACCGGCTCGAACCGCGCATCGTGGGGCACCAGCGCTTCATCCTGCCCGTCCGGCTCGTCGCCGTCCTGGTCCGGCTGATGATGGCCGTGCCCGGAGTAATAGAGCAGGGCGCGCGCGCCCGGCTTGGTGCCCGCCACCAGCCAGTCCCGGACCCCGTCCAGAATGCCCGCGCGGGTTGCCTGCGCGTCGGTCAGCAGCAGTATCTGGCCGGAGTCGAATCCGAGGTGCCCGACCAGCAGGTCGCGCATGTTGCGGGCGTCGTTGACCGTGCCCTGCAGATCGTTGATCGTGTCGTCCGGATAGCGGTTGATGCCGATCAGCAAGGCCCGATCGCCCCGCGGCGGCGCCAAGGAAACGGACGCTTCCGCCCACGCGGCGCCGGCCAGCGCCGACAGCAGCGCCGCGCCCGCCAGCGCTCCGACCAGCGGCGGGCGGACTGCGGAGGCCGCGGGCAACGGCGTTCCGATGCTCTTCATGGCATCCCTCCTCGGCCTAATGGCGGCGCGCCGCGCGGCCGACAGACTGCGCACAAGGCCCGTGAAGTTTCAACTGCCGCCGACTGGCGCGCGCCCGCGCATCCCGGATGCCGTGCCTCCCGTCGGCCGGGAGGCAGGCGGCGCTGTCTTCCTTCCGGCGCCGCCGGCCCGACTCGGAAACGGGAACGCGTTCGCTCCGGACGGCCGCCGCATCAGCACCGCCCGGCTCACCGCTTTGCGCCATGGCTGCGCAAAAGTGCCTTCATTCTACCTCTATCGGGGGTGCCTCCCAAGTAGCCTAGCGGCGTGTCGTGGTCGTCGTTCCGTACATTCATGGCAGCGCCGCGGTCGATGAGCAGCTTCGCCGTTTCAAGGGAATTATTTCTCGCCGCCCAGTGCAGCGCTGTGCTGCCGCCACCGTCCGCTTTGTTCACGTCGGCGCCGCGGTCAATGAGCAGCTTCGCCGTTTCAAGGAAATTATAGAACGCCGCATACATCAGCGGCGTCAGGCCATCGCCGTCCGCCGCGTTCACGTCGGCGCCGCAGGCGATCAGCGCCGCCGCCGCGTCGCGGGCGTTCCTGCGGACCGCTTGGTGCAGCGGCGTCTCAGCTTCCGAAGTTTGCCAACTTTCCCAACTGCCGCCGAGGCTCCGTTTGACGCGCTCGGAGAAACGCACCTCGCCTCCTGACAGCCTCGTGTCCGCGGCCATGCCCGCACGGCACAGGGCCGAGACCACCCCGGGGAGGTCCAGCACCGCCGCGTAGTGCAGGTCGGTCCAGCGGGCGGAGCCTTTCTTCCGCTTCGGCGAGAAGGGGCGCCCGAGCAGTTCCGAAAAGCGCTTGCGGTCCGCTTCCGCCCGCAAACGCGCCTCCTCCTCTTCGCGCTTCTTGCGCTCGCGCTCCGCTTCCGCCCGCAAACGCGCCGCCTCCTCGCGCTCCGCTTCCGCCTGCAAACGCGCCTCCTCTTCGCGCTTCTTGCGCTCGCGCTCCGCTTCCGCCCGCAAACGCGCCGCCTCCTCGCGCCCCGGCCCCGCCAGGCCCTCCGACTGCTCCCGCGTCAGGTGCCCGGTCGCATCCAGGCCGCTCGACTCCTGCCACGCCCGCAGCGCCGCCCGCGTCCGACGCCCGAACACCCCGTCCGCCGGACCCGGGTCGTGTCCGGTCGACGCCAGCCCCATCTGGATCAGACGCCGCTCCTCGACGCCCAATCCCAAGCCTCTCTCGACGTCCTCGGGGGAGGTCGCCTTTCCGCCGCGGCTGCGCAGCGCCGCCTGAACTTCATGATGCCCCTCGTCGCGAAGCGCCAAACTCAGCGGCGTCCAGCCGTCGCCGTCCGCCGCGTTCACGTCGGCGCCCAGGTCGACGAGCAGCCCCGCCGCTTCGGGGGCGTTCCCGCGGGCCGCGTGGTGCAGCGGCGTCAGGCCGCCGCCGTCCGCCGCGCCCACGTCGGCGCCCAGGTCGACCAGCAGCATCGCCGCTTCGGGGGCGTTCCCGCGGGCCGCGTGGTGCAGCGGCGTCAGGCCGCCGCCGTCCGCCGCGCCCACGTCGGCGCCGCAGTCGGCCAGCCCCGCCGCCGCGTCGCGGGCGTTCGCAAGGGAAGCGACCATCAGCGGCGTCTCGCCGTTCGCCCGCCGGCCCTCGAAGTGCCCGCGCCCGAGCGCGGCGAAGGCGCGTTCCAGATCGTCGCCGAACGGCTGGGAGCCGGTCTTCAGCCTCGCGTCCGCGGCCATCCCCGCATCGCACAAGGCGGCGACCGCCCCGGGGAGGTCCAGCAGCGCCGCGTAGTGCAGGTCGGTCCAGCCGACGGAGCCCTCCCTGCGCTCCGGCGAGAAGGGGCGCCCGAGCAGTTCCGAGAACCGCCGGGACGCCTCGCGATTGGCGCGGGCGCCGGCGAGGGCGGAAAGCATGCCGCGGCGGTCCGGATGGGTCTGCGGAACCGAGCGCAGCCATTGGAGGCGCGCCGCCTCCTCCGCCGCGTAATCGCCGAGCAGCCCTTGGGCGCGCGCTTTCAGGCGCAGGAATTCCGGCCGCGGCCCCGCCGCCGCCTCGAGCCGCGCAATCCGCTCCAGCGCCGGCGGGGCGTCCTCCCGCGTCTCGACGCGCACATCCTCGACCAGCCCCGACACCGCCCGCTCCCGGACCGCCTCCACGGACCGGACCCGGCCGTGCTCGCGCAGATGCGCGCCGGCCTCCTCCAGCAGCCGGGCATGGTCGCCGGCCTTCAGGCGGTCCTCCGCCAGCAGCGCCCAGTCCGCCAGGGTGATGCCGCCCGGAAGGACGATCTCCGCCGCCTTGTCAGCGACTTCGGGCGAAGGCGGCGCCGTCCCCTCCGCCGCCGAAGCCGCCGTGTCTTGCGGCGGCGGGGACGGCGTCCCCGAAACCAGGTAGAAGCGGCCCAGCGACGAATTCGACCACGGCACCTGCTCGCCGCCGGTCGCCCGGACCACCGCTTTCGAAACCTCGCCGAACATGTCGTTCACGCTCAGCCCCGGCGTCTCGATGTGCGCCAGCAGCGCCTCGGTGAACGGCGAGTTCCGGCCCTCCCCGTCCGCCGCCACGTCGTCGGGCGCCGTCGCGTAGCCGATGAGCGTCCCCGGCACGCCTGTCACGCGCGCAAGCCCCCGCTTGGCCGCCGCCGCGCGGCTCAGCCCCAAGGACCGCGCCAGATCCCCCGCCAGAGGGTTGTTCCGGCACGCGTCGAGATACACCAGCCTCTTCGTCCCCCGCATGTGCTCCAGCACGGTGTCGAGCTCGACGGCCCCGCGCCTGAGGTCCAGCTTGCTGTCGAGCTTCGCGTCGACCGGCGCGAGCCAGTTCCTTCCTTCCACCTGCAGGCCGTGGCCGGCGTAGAAGAACAGGGTCACGTCCGCCCCGCGCGATGCCGCGTCGAACTCGCCGAGCTTGTCGTAGAGGCCGTCGAGGTCGAGGTCCGTCCCCAGCACAACCTCGAAGCCCAGCCGTCCGAGCGCCGCCGCGACGGCGGCGGCGTCGTTGCCGGGGTTCCTCAGCGCGTCGGTGTGCTCGTAGGCGGCGTTGCCGATCACCAGGGCAACACGCTCGGAAGCCGCCGCCGCGACAGTCGGCATCCACAGCGCCGCCCCCGCCGTCGCCAGCGCCAAGGCGGCCATCCCGCGCTTTGAAGCCATGCCGTCCTCCCCTGCCGCGTTCCGTTCACGGCGCCGTGTACAGTCCCTGGATCCCCGACGACCAGCCGCGCGCGCCGGCCTTTGCGATGGCCAGCAGCGCCGCGGCGCTGCCTGCCGCCACCCTGCCGTCCAAGCGCTCCAGCGCGGCGTTGAGCTCGTCGAGCGCGCTGTCCGCCGACACCGCCACCACATGGTCCGCCCCGAACGGCGGCGTGACCACGGCCTCGAGCGCGAAGGGCCGGTCCATGGCGACCTCCGCAGGGTCGCCCGGCAGGGGATGCAGGTAATGCACGCGCCCGCTCCCCGACAGGCTGAACACGGTGAGCCGCGGATGCTCCAGCCCCTCCACCCGCACCTTGATCCGGCTGCCGCGCCGGTGCACGCCGTCGCCCGGGTCGATCCCCATCCGGAGGCCGTTGCGCGCGCTGAGCTCCTTGACGGCGGCCACCGCCGCCCACTTCCCTATCACGCCGGGCAGCGCTTCGAGGTCCACATCGTGCGCGGCCGCGTCCCCCATCCCGGTCACCACCTGCCGGGCGTCCGCATCCCAGACGAGGTCCGCGGGCGCTCCGTCCGGAACGACATGCGCGCCGGCCAGCGTCCCGCGCACCGCGGCGAGGGTGTCGGGGTCGGCATGGAGCACTGTAAGCCGAACCGCCTTGGGACCGGCCTGGACCGCGGCGCCGGAAGGCGGGAGCGCCAGATGCAGAACGATTTCGTCGGCCCGGCTGGACGGCTCCAGATTGGGCGTCTGCCGCGAATTGCTCTCCATGCGCACGTTCTCATGCACGAAGTCCCACAATTCGCCTCGGCTCAGCGCGCCGTCCCCGTCGATATCCGCCTCGCCCCGCAACGCCCGCGCGAACAGGTAGCTGAGCGCTCCGCGCATCTCGCCCCCGACCGCGATCTCGGGAACCTTCTGATGCTCCTGGGCCGCCGCGAGCATGCTCACATGGGCCAGCGGGCCGCGGCCCACCTCGCCGGTGTCAGCCGCATCCTTCGGCAGGCCGAGCGCGAGCTCGTCGTCGGGCAGCGTGTACCGCGGTCCGGTCCGGTAGGTCGGCGAAGGCGCGCGCGGGTCGACGAGGGAGCGCGTCAGCGTCCCCGAGTGGCACGCATCGGCAACGAAGACCACCCGCAGGCCCTTCGCGCCCGCGTCCAGGAACCACGCGTTGATCTCGTCGTCCACAATCCGCTCGCGGGTCCCGGGACCTTCGGCGCGGAAGCCGCCCAGCAGCAGCGCCTCGTCGTGCCCGTCGCGCTCCGTTCCGGCTACGCGCTCGGGCTCCTGCCCGCCGTGCCCGGCATAGGCCAGCACCAGCGTGTCGCCGGGCGCGGCCCGCTCCAGGAGGCCATGCCATTCGGCCACGATGCGCGCCCGCGTCGCGTCCCCGTCAAGCAGGACCGTGAGATCGTCGACGCCGAGTCCCGCCAACGCCTCCCCGATGTCGCGCGCGTCGTTCACCGCCCCCGCAAGCTTCCCGATGTGCGCGTAGTCGTCGATGCCGACCACGAGCCCCCGCAGCGCCTGCGCCCCGGCGCCGGGCGCCGCGGCCAGGAGCCCGCACAGGATGCCGGCGGCCATCGCGGCGGCCGGCCCCTGCCGCGCGGCGCGCGAAACGCCGGGGAATCGCGCGAGGCGACTCATCGTCCGTCCTCCTTTCGGCAGTCGGGCGCGCCCGGTTCCCGGAGCTGGCCGGGTCCGGCGCAGGCCGACGCCCCGGGCATGCGGGGAGCGCCGGGCTGCAGCGCGGCGCGCGCCCGCTACCGGATCCACTCGACCCGCCGGTTCATCCGCCAGACCGCCTCCCGCAGGTAGCTCTCCGGCTCGAACAGATCCAGCGGCTGGCTCTCGCCCATCGCTTTCACATCGATCGGCTGTGTGACGCCCCGCTCTTTCAGGAACAGGCGCACGGCCTCGCCCCGGCGCTCCGACAGCGCCTGGTTGTAGGCGTCGGTTCCGCGCTCGTCGGTATGGGCGGAGAGGGTGATCCGTTCGGGCGCCAGCCGGATCAGGATCTCAGCCATCGCTTCGGCGTACAGGAGCCCCAGCGCGTCGAACTCCGCCGTATCGGCAATGAAGGTGATGGGCACCGCCTCAGCCTCGGGCTTGAAGCCGCGGATGGCGGGGGCGGCCAGCCCGTCCGGCTCGCCCGCCCGGTTCGTCAGGGCCGCAACGTAATGTTCGGCGAGCATCCGGCTCTGTTCGGCAAGGCGGTAGATCCGTTCGATTTCGGTGTCGGACGGACGCTTCGGGGTCTCCCCCGTGTTGTTGATCGCCACCAGCGACTCCTGGTACAGCGCCGCCGCGCGGTCGTAGTCCCGCGCATCGTGGGCGACGTCGCCGAGCAGGGCGAGGATACGCCAAGTCCCCGCGTAGGCGCGGCCCCGCTCCAGCAGGGCGCGTTGCGATGCGAGGCTTGCGCCGCCCGCCAGGCGTTCCTGCGCCACCCGCGCGTGCAGGTTCGACACCGCGCGCTTCGCTTGGTCCCGGTATGCGCCGGCGCAGGCGAACTCGCCGTGCACGGCCTCGTAGTGGCGCCGCGCGGCTTCAAGGTCGCGCGCCGCCAGCGCCTCCAGCAGCGGTTCCGCGGCTTCCCGGCAGCCCGCGCGGGCTTCCTGGAAGGCTCCGCCCGCCAACGGAACGGCCAGCGCCGCCGACGCCAGCAAGCGGCGGACCGGGCGCCCGAAGACGATGCCCGCGCTCATTCGGAATCCTTCATCGCATCGCCCTCCTTGTTGCCGGGTCCCTCCCCCGGACGGGCCGACGGGCGACCGGCGCGACACTCCGCCGTGAAGTGGCGTGCCTGATAGTTTTGCAAATTCCGTCGGGCATGTCCAGCCTGATTGCGTCGACCGCCGAATTGATTCCAACGGGATTATCTGTAAATCACGTTCCCTGCTTGGAATCGCATGGCTTTTCCAAGGCGGGCCGGGACCGGAGCCGGAAATGCCGACGGAAGAGCGCGCGGAATACCTTTTGACGCCGGGCCCGCTGACGACCTCGCGGCGGACGAAGGAGGCCATGCTCCGGGATCTGGGCTCCCGCGATATGGAATTCCGCGATATCACCCAGAAGGTTCGGCGGCGGCTTCTCGAATTGGTCGGCGACTCGGAAGGCGAATTCGAATGCGTTCCGCTTCAGGGCAGCGGCACCTTCGCCGTCGAGGCGATGATCGGCACGCTTGTCGGCCCCTCCGGCAAGGCTCTGGTGCTCGTGAACGGAGCGTACGGGAAGCGCGCGGCGCAGATGCTGGCGACCATGGGCCGCTCCCGCGCCGTCATCGACAAGGGCGATTACGATCCGCCGCGGGGAGCGGAGGTCCGCCAGGCGCTGGCGGCGGATCCGTCGCTCACGCATGTGTTCGCGGTGCACTGCGAAACCAGCTCGGGAATCATCAATCCGCTCGGCGAGATCGCCGACGTTGTTCGCTCCGAAGGCCGCCGGCTGCTCGTGGACAGCATGAGCGCCTTCGGCGCGCTTCCCCTTGACGCGTCGAAGACGCCTTTCGATGCCGTGGCCTGCTCGGCCAACAAGTGTTTCGAGGGAGTGCCGGGCCTCGGATTCGTCATTGTCCGGCGCGATGCCCTTGAGGCGTCGGCGGGCAACGCCCATTCGCTCAGCCTGGATCTGCATCGGCAGTGGAAAGGGCTTGAGGCAAGCGCGCAGTGGAGATTCACGCCGCCGACGCACGTCGTTTCGGCCTTTCTTGAAGCGCTCGCGCAGCACGAGGAGGAAGGGGGCCGGCAAGGCCGCATGCGGCGCTACGAGCGCAACAAGGAGGTCCTGGTGGAAGGGATGCGCCGACTCGGCTTCCGGACGCTGCTGCCCGACGAATGGCTGTCCCCGATCATCGTCACCTTCCTGTCGCCGTCCGATCCCGCGTTCGACTTCGCGACCTTCTACAGGCTGCTGAAGGATCGCGGCTTCGTCATTTATCCGGGCAAGCTCACCGAAGCGGAGACGTTCCGCATAGGATGCATCGGCGATCTCGACGAAGCGGTCATGCGCCGGGCGGTGGATGCTGTCGAAGATGCGCTGAACGATCTGGGCGTGTCGGACGCGTCGCCATCTCCCGCAGCGGCGGCGGCATAGACGGCAGGGCCGACGGTTCCCATGCGGGGGTTCTCTGCGAACGGGCGCGACTACGGCCCTGCGGACAAGCCGGTCGTGGTGATCTGCGTGGACGGCTGCGAGCCCGCGTATCTGGAGGAGGCTTCCGCGGCGGGCGTTACGCCCGCGCTCGACGCGATCCGCGCCAAGGGAACCAGCAGACTTGCGCAAAGCGCGATGCCGTCGTTCACCAACCCGAACAACATGTCGATCGCCACGGGCCGCCCGCCGTCCGTCCACGGGATCTGCGGGAACTTCTTCTACGACAGGGACGCCGGCCGCGAGGTCATGATGAACGACGCGGAATTCCTGAGGGTGCCGACGATATTCGCGGCGGCGAGCGGCGCGGGCGCGCGGGTCGCGGTCGTGACGGCGAAGGACAAGCTGCTCGCGCTTCTCGGCAGCGGGCTGGATTTCCGGAGCGGGCGCGCGATCTGCGTGTCCGCTGAGCGCTCGAGCTTCTCGACGCCGGAGGCCAACGGGATCGACAGGGCCGACCGCTGGCTGGGCATGGAGCAGCCCCGCGCCTACTCGATGGAGCTGTCGGAGTTCGTGTTCAGGGCCGGATCGAAACTGCTTCGCGAGTGGCGGCCGGACCTCATGTATCTCTCCACGACGGATTACATCCAGCACAAGTTCGAGCCGGGGCACCCGACCGCGAACGCCTTCTGCGGGATTCTCGACCGCTGCATCGGGGAGCTGGACGCCGAAGGGGCCGTGGTCGTTGCGACCGCGGACCACGGCATGAAGCCCAAGCACGGGCCGGACGGCTCGCCGTCCGTCGTGTACCTGCAGGATGTTCTGGACCGCTGGCTGGGCGCGGGCGCGGCAAGGGTCCTGCTGCCGATCACCGATCCGTACGTGGCCCATCACGGCGCGCTCGGCTCGTTCGCGACGGTCTACCTTGAGGGCGGCGCGGACGCCCGCGGAACGATCGGGCGCCTGCGATCGCTGCCCGGCATCGCGGAGGCGGAGAGCGGAAGCGACGCGGCTTCGCGGTACGAACTCCCGCTGGACAGGATCGGCGACATCGTGCTGATCTCCGAGGAGGGCATGACCATCGGCGCGTCGGACGGCGGGCACGACCTGTCCATGCTCGACGCGCCGCTCCGGTCGCACGGAGGCCTTTCGGAGCAGACGGTTCCGTTCATTCTGAACCGCGAGGCCGACCTGCCGGACGGGAAGGCGCTGCGGAACTACGATGCGTTCCAGGTCGCAATATCGGCGGCATCGGGAGGGAACGGCGATGGATGAAACCGGCGCGCCCAGGCACGAGCTTCTTCGGATCGCCGGCAGGCGGGTCGATGCGGACGACCGGATCGAAGTCCGGTATCCGTACACCGGCGAAACCGTCGCCACCGTCCCGGCGGGCGGGCCGGAGCACGCCGCCATGGCGTTCGAGGCCGCGGCGGGCTTCACGCCCAAGCTCGCGAGGAGCGAAAGGCAGCGCATCCTGTTCAGGGCCGCGGAAGAGCTTGCGAAGCGGCGCGATAAGCTCGCGGAGACGCTGACGCTCGAGCTGGGGATATCGAAGAAGGACTCACTCTACGAAGTCGGACGCGCATGCGACGTCTTCAATTTGGCGGGACAGCTCTGCATCCGCGACGATGGCGAGATCTTCTCCTGCGACGTCACGCCCGGCGGAAAGCGCCGGAAAATCTTCACCCTGCGGGAGCCCCTGCGGGCGATATCGGCGATCACGCCGTTCAATCATCCGCTCAACATGGTCGCGCACAAGATCGCGCCATCGATCGCCACCAACAACTGCCTCGTGTGCAAGCAGACCGAGCTGACGCCGCTGTCGGCGCTGGCTCTTGCGGACATTCTGTACGAATCCGGCCTTCCGCCGGAGATGTTTTCCGTGGTCACCGGCCGCCCGCAGGCGATCGGGCCCGAGATGGTCGCCAACCCGGCGATCGACCTGATCACGTTCACGGGCAGCGTTCCGGTCGGCAAGCTGATCGCGGAGACGGCCGGATACAAGCGCACCGTGCTCGAGCTCGGCGGCAACGATCCTCTGATCGTTTGCAACGATCTCGACGACGACGATTTGGCGCGGGCGGCGGCGCTCGCGGCTGCCGGGGGCACCAAAAACTCCGGGCAGCGGTGCACGGCGGTCAAGCGCATCCTCTGCCAGGAGAAGGTCGCCGACAGGTTCGTCCCCATGCTGCTCGCCGAAGCGAAGTCCATCGCCGTCGGCGATCCCGCCGACCCCGGAACGGACCTCGGCACGGTCGTGAGCGAAGAGGCGGCGGCGCTGTTCGAGGGGCGCGTCGACGACGCGGCGGACCGCGGGGCCGAGATACTCCACAATCCCGGACGCCATGGTGCTCAGCTGCCGCCGATCGTCGTCGACAGGGTCGATCCCGGGTGCGAGCTGGTCAGGGAGGAGACCTTCGGGCCGATCCTGCCGGTCGTGCGGGTGCCGGACGACGACTCGGAAGTGATCAGGGTCTCGAACTCGACGGCGTTCGGCCTGTCCTCGGGCGTCTGCACGAACGATTTCCGCCGCATGCAGGCCTACATTGCCGGCCTCGACGTGGGCACCGTCAACATCTGGGAGGTGCCCGGGTACCGGATCGAGATGTCGCCGTTCGGCGGCATCAAGGACAGCGGCCTCGGGTACAAGGAGGGCGTCGTGGAGGCGATGCGGAGCTTCACCAACGTCAAGACGTATTCGCTGCCGTGGAGCTGAGCAGTGCCGGAGCAGGAATCCGGAATGCGCGCCGCGGGTGAACGTCCCCGCGCGCACGCCGAGGGAGAGTCGAACAGATCGGCGGGGCGCGCGGAATGGCGGGCGCGGAGCGGCGAACCTGAAGTCGAGGCGCTGCTGAGGCGCGACTCGGACGCGTTCCTGCATCAGAGCCTGTCGACCCCTTGCGCCAGCACGATCGCCAAGGCCAGCGGAATCTGGATCGAGGACCACGCCGGCCGGCGCTTCATGGATTTCCACGGCAATTCCGTCCACCATGTCGGCTACGGCCATCCCAAGGTCGTCGAAGCGATCAAGAAGCAGCTTGACGAGCTGCCGTTCGCGCCAAGGCGGTTCACCTGCGAACCCGCCGTGCAGCTCGCCGAAAGGCTTGCGGACGCGGCCCCCGGCAGCCTGGGCAAGTGCTTGTTCACGACCGGCGGCTCGGACGCGATGGAGGTCGCGCTGCGCATTGCGCGCGCCGCGACAGGGCGTTTCAAGACTGTGTCGTTCTGGGGCTCGTTCCACGGCGCGGGGTTCGGCGCCTCCTCGATAGGCGGAGAGGAGACGTTCCGGTCGCACATCGCGGGCCCGCTGCTTCCGGGGGCGGAGCATGTTGCGCCGTTCGCCTGCTCGCGCTGCCCGTACGGCCACCCGGGACCCGAGACGTGCGGTTTGGCCTGCGCGGAGTCGGTTCGATACGTCCTCGAAGCCGAGGGCGATGTTGCGGCGGTGGTCGCGGAGCCGATGCGGGCCGTGCCGCACATCGCGCCGAAGGGATACTGGAAGAAGGTGCGCGAGGCCTGCGACGAGGCCGGAGCGCTTCTGGTGTTCGACGAGATACCGACCGGCCTCGGGAAGACGGGCAGGCTCTTCGCCCACGAGCACGAGGGAGTCGTTCCCGACATCCTGGTCTTGGGCAAGGCGCTCGGCGGGGGCGTGCTGCCCATCGCCGCGGTCGTGGCCCGGCGCGATCTGGACGTATGCGCGGATTTCGCGATCGGCCATTACACCCACGAGAAGAATCCCGTGACCGCCGGCGCGGCGCTGGCCACGCTTCAGATCATCGACGAGGAGGGCCTTGTTGAAAGGGCCGACGAGCTCGGCAGGCGGGCGCTTGAGCGCCTGCGGGAATTCAGCCGCGCCCATCCGGCGGTCCGCGACGTGCGCGGCAGAGGGCTGCTGTTCGGGGTGGAGGTCGATCCTGGCGGCGGCAAGGACGCGGCGCGCAGGATGGCGGAGCGCGTCCACTACGACTGCCTTGACGCCGGGCTGAGCTTCAAAGTGTCCCAAGGCAGCGTGCTGACGCTCTCGCCGCCTCTGACCATAACCGATTCCGAGCTGGACCGGGCGCTGGCGATCGTTGAATCCGCGATAGGCGGCGCGTCGGCCGGATGAGCGCCGCCGCGGTGTCGCTGGTGCTCGGCGCCGCGCTGCTTCACGCGCTTTGGAACGCCGCGATGAAGGCGTCGTCCGACAGGATGACGACGCTCGCCATGATCTCGGTCGGCCACATCCTTTGCGGCGCCGTGCTGGCGCTGCTGGTGCCGCTGCCTTCGCCGGAATCGTGGCCCTACCTCGCGGTGTCGACCGCCGTCCACGCGGCCTACTACCTGTTCCTGGTTCTCGCCTACCGGGTCGGCGACCTGTCGCTGGTCTATCCGGTGGCGCGGGGAATTTCCCCGGTGGTGGTCGCCGCTGTCGCCACGACCGCTGCCGGGGAGGTGCTGCCGCTGGCCGCCTGGTTCGGAATCGCGGCGATCTCGCTGGCGATTCTGCTGGTCGCGGCGCCGGCGGTGCGCGGGGAATCGCGCGGACCCGCGCTGGCGCTCGCCGTCGGCACCGGGTTCTGCATTGCGGGATACTCCCTCATCGACGGCCTCGGCGTGAGGCTCGCGGGAGCGCCGGCCAGCTACATCGCCTGGCTGTTTCTTCTGGAGGTCTTCATTGCGGTCCCGCTGCTGCTGAGGAAGCCCGCGGCGGCGAAGCGGCGCGCGGTATTGGCGACCGGCCTGGCGGGCGGCTTGGTTTCGGGCGGGGCGTACGCGATCGTGCTGTTCGTGAAGTCCTTTGCGCCGCTGGGCTTGGTCACCGCGCTGCGGGAGGTGTCGGTGGTGATTGCGGCCTTGATCGGCGTGACCGTGTTCAGGGAGCGCCCCCTGGCGGGAAGGATCGCCGCGTCGGCGGCCGTCGCGGCGGGAATCTGGCTGATAGCGACTTCCGCGGCCGCGAACCAATGGTGATTCCCGTTCCCGCCGACGCCGGGACATTCGGGATTGCTGCCGATTGCCAAGTTTTTGCTGCCGTTTCGAACGCAATTGACCTGTTGGGTGGATTCGGTATTTCTAGGGCCTGAGGAGAGCGCGTCCGGCGATGGCCGAAAGTTCGTGCAACCGCGGACGCTGCGCACAACAGAGGATTCAATGATGAAGAGAACTTTGCTTACAGCAGGGGCGGTTGCGCTTGCGGCGGGCACCGCGTCGGCGAACTGCCCGGAAGCCACCGTGGCGGACATGATGGGAGTCGCGGGGGGCGAGTTCCCGCAGCAGTACGAGCTTGCGGAATTCGAGGCGCTGGCCGGCTGCGCGATGACCTTCCAGGAGAACCCGGACATCGCCGACCTGAACGCTCGGATCCGGGGCAATCCGGAACTGCCGCCGCTGGCCGAAAGGCTGCCCGAGGAGCCGCTCGTGTACGCCCCGTACGAGGCCATCGGCACGTACGGCGGAACGCTCGACGTGCTGTCCAACGCGACGGAAGCCGGCACGTCCGACTTCCTTTCGGTGCGCCATGTGAACCTGGTTCGCTATTCCGACGACCTGCAGACCATCGTGCCGAACATCGCGAAGGGCTGGGACTGGAACGACGACTTCACCCAGCTGACCTTCCATCTGCGGAAGGGCCACAAGTGGTCGGACGGGCATCCGTTCACCGCCGAGGATGTCAAATTCTGGTACGACAACCTTTCGCTCGACTCGAAGGTCATCGAGAAGCCGAAGGACTACGTGCTCGTCGCGGGAGAGCGCATGGAAGTCGAGATCATCGATCCGCAGACCGTCCGGTTCCATCTCCCGGCGCCCAAGCCCGGCCTGATCGCCCATTTCGCGACGTCGTTCGCCCAGGGCTTCCAGCCGAAGCACTTCCTCGGGCAGTTCCATCCGGACCTGAACCCCGATGCCGACAAGCTGGCGCAGGACGCCGGCTTCGAGGACGGGCTTGCGGTGATCGCGGCGTATTTCGGCAATTCGGACTGGACCGACACGCCGTCGCCGCTGCTCAACAGCCCCGACAGGGTGGCGAACCTGCCCGCCGACGTGATCCCGACGCTCGAGTCGCACATCTACACGAAGGACACGGCGGAGGGGCGGCACCTGGTGGCGAACCCGTATTTCCACATCGTGGACACCGCGGGGAACCAGCTGCCCTACATCAGCGAGCAGGACGAGGTCTACATCAACGACAACGAGGTCCGGATCCTCAAGCTGGTGAACGCCGAAGTCGACTACAAGTCGCAGTCTCTGCAGCTTCCGTCCGCTCCGATCCTTCTGGAGAACCAGGAGAACGGCGGCTACACCATTGACTTGAGGCCGGAAGTCACTCTGCCCGTGATGTCGTTCAACGTGACGTCGGAGGATCCGGAGAAGCGGAAGGTCTTCGGCGACCTCCGGTTCCGCCAGGCGATGTCGCTTGCGATGGACAGGGAGGAGATAAGCGAGATCGCCCTGTTCGGCCTCGGCGCGCCGCGGCAGTACGTCGGCTTCTCGCCGCTTCCGGACATCGTGGACCAGTCGTGGCTCACCCACTACACCGAGTACGATCCGGACAGGGCCAACGCGCTCCTCGACGAGGTCGGCATGGTGGACGCCGACGGCGACGGCTTCAGGGATCTTCCCAACGGGGACAGGATCACCTTGAACCTCCAGTTCTCGACGCAGGGCATCGCCGGCCAGGTCGTGGAGCTCGTCGGCCAGTACTGGTCGGAAGTCGGCGTCCAGACGACGGTGAAGGAGGTCACTCCCGACGAGTACCGCTCCGCGCAGTCGGCGAACACGCTGGACATCATGATGTGGCGCAAGAGCCAGCCGCTCGCGATCGTCCTCGGCAACAACGAGCTTTGGGTGCCGCCGTTCGAGAACTACTTCGGCGTGCGGACCGGAATGCTTTGGGCCGAGTGGGTCGACTCGGGAGGCAGCGCGGGCGTCGAGCCGCCGGACTACGTCAAGCAGCTCATCGAGGACATCAACGCCCTGCAGTCCGCCGCCTCCGGATCGGACGAGTTCGTGATGCTGGCGAACCGGCTGGTCGAGAACATGACGAGCAACCTCCTGTTCATCGGAATCGTCCAAGGGCCGAGCCCGATCTACCGCCGCAATGCGCTGAGGAACTTCACCGAGTTCCAGACGCATTCCTACGAGTACTACCGGACGTACCCGTACCGCGCGACGCAGTGGTTCCTGGACGACGAGTAGACTGAAAAGGAGGAGCGGCCGCCGGGAGGCGGCCGCTCCGCCGTCCCGGCGACCGATCGACAGCTGCTACCGGAAGGGCTGAGGGGATGCTTCAGTTCGCTCGGTTCGCGGCGGTCCGCGCGGTCATGGCCGCGGCCACGCTCGTGCTGGTGTCGTTCATCGTCTTCTCCCTCATGGAGCTGGTTCCGGGCGACTGCGCGGAACGGTACCTCGCCTTCAAGAACACCCAGGGCCAGCAGATCACGGTCCAGGACATCGACGCCGAGCGCGCAAGGCTGGGATTGGACCGGCCGTTCGCGGTCCGCTGGGCGAGCTGGCTCGGCAACGCGTTCCGGGGGGAATTCGGCGACAGCTGCATCCTCCGGGTGAACATCAACCACCTTCTCGGGCAGAAGTTCTGGATATCGCTCGGCATCTGCCTGACCTCGCTGGTGCTCGCGTACCTGATCGCCATACCGGTCGGGATCATTTCCGTGACGGCGAACAGCCCGACCCTGAACAACTCGCTCAGGCTCGTCAGCTATCTCGGGCTCGCGCTGCCGAACTTCCTGCTCGCGCTGCTCATCATGCTGTTCTCGACGATCTATTTCGGGGACAGCCTCACCGGGCTGTTCTCCAGCGAGTTCCGGGACGCCCCGTGGTCGTACGCGCGGGTGGTCGATTTCCTGAGCCACGCGTGGCTGCCCGTGTTCATCCTGGGCTGGTCGGCGACCGCGTTCGCGATCCAGACCGTCCGGGCGCTGATTTCCGACGAGATCGGCAAGCTATACGTCACTGCGGCCGCCGCCAGGGGGGTCGCGGGCCGCAGGCTGCTGCTCCGCTATCCCGCGAGGCACGCCCTGGGCCCGATCATCAATTCGCTCGGGTTCGATCTGAACAGGATATTCAACGAGCTTCCGATCGTCGCGCTCATCATGACCCTGACCGAGGCGGGAGCGCTCCTGATCGAGGCTCTCGCGCGCTCGAACGACCAGCAGCTGGCGGGGGCGATCATATTCCTTCTGACGGCGAGCATCGTCGGGCTGAACTTCATCACCGACATGCTTCTGGCCCTGACCGATCCCAGGGTCAGGAAGAGCATAGTGGGATAGGCGCATGGCAGAGGCCGCAATCACAACCGACGCCGCCGGCACGGATCCGAACGTCGACCAGAAGCTGAAGGAGGCGTATTTCACCGCTTCCCAGGGGCAGCTGGTCTGGGCGAGATTCAGGAGGATCAAGTCCGCCCGCTACGCGGGCTACATCCTCATCTTCCTGATCATCTGCGGGCTGCTCGCGCCGTTCCTCTCGCCCTACAACCCGACGATCGCCGGGCGGGACAAGGACTATCTGAACGGCGCCCCGCAGATTCCCAAGTTCTGCGACGAGAACGGGTGCTCGCTCCGCCCGTTCATCTACACCTACGAGCGGACCCGCTCCATCGAGACCAACTTCCGCTGGGTGACCGAGGCGAACCGGGACAAGCGCCGCTACGTCGTCTTCTTCCCGAAAGGCTCCGAGTACACGTTCTTCCGGATACCGTTCCTGAGCTTCGAGCGCCGCCTGTTCGGCGTGGACTCGGGCATGATCCACATTTTCGGCACCGACGCCGGCGGAAAGGACATCTTCTCGCGGACCCTGCACGCGATCAACACGTCGCTCGCCGTGGGCACGATCGGCGTGCTCATCGCGTTCGTGCTGGCCCTGATCATCGGCGGCGTGTCGGGCTACTACGGCGGCTTCATAGATTCCTCGCTGCAGATGTTCACGGACGCCGTGCGGACCGTGCCCGCGATCCCTCTGTTCATGGCGCTCGCCGCCTTCGTGCCCGACGAATGGAGTTCGGAGACCAGATTCTTCTTCATATCCATCATTCTGGGCTTCATCGGCTGGCCGACGCTTGCGCGGCGGGTGCGCACGCACCTGCTCACGGAGCGGAACCAGGAGTACGTCCTCGCGGCCCGGCTTTGCGGCGCCTCCGCCGGCCACATCATCCGTCGGCATCTCCTTCCGAGCTTCACCAGCTACATCATCGTCGATCTTGTGATCTCGTTCCCCTACATGGTGCTTTCCGAGACCGCGCTGAGCTTCATCGGGCTGGGCCTGAAGGATCCGGTCAATTCCCTCGGCGTCATGCTGCAGAACGTGACGAACGCCGACGTCCTTCTCAACTACCAGTGGTATTTCATCCCGGTCATCTTCTTCATCACGCTGGTCCTGGCGTTCGTGTTCGTCGGCGACGGCCTTCGGGACGCGGCCGACCCGTACGCGGACGTGAAGCGATGACCGCGCTGATCGAGGTCGCGAACCTCACCCTCCAGTTCGACACGGACGAGGGCCGGATCACCGCCGTCGACGACGTGTCGTTCAGCCTTGAGCCGGGAGAGGTGCTCGGGCTGGTCGGGGAGAGCGGCTCGGGCAAGTCGGTGACCGCCAAGTCCCTGATGAAGCTCAACCCCCCGAACGCGGTCTACGGCGAGGGCACGTCGATCGTCATCAACCTGAAGGACGGCCCGGTCGACATCATGGGGCTCAAGGGGGCGAAGGATCTGCAGATCGTGCGCGGCGGCGCGATCTCGATGATCTTCCAGGAGCCGATGGCGAGCTTCGCTCCGGCGATCACGATCGGCGACCAGATGGTCGAGCAGCTGCGCATCCATACGGACATGTCGGCCGCGCAGGCCACGGAGATCTCCGTCGAGATGCTCGACCGCGTCGGGATCGCCGACGCCGCGCGGCGCTTCCACCAGTACGCGTTCGAGCTGTCCGGAGGAATGCGGCAGCGCGCGATGATCGCCATGGCGCTGTCCACGAAGCCCATGCTGCTGATCGCCGACGAGCCCACGACCGCGCTCGACGTGACCATCCAGGCGCAGGTCATCGATCTCATGAAGGATCTGGTCAGCGATTTCGGCATGGCCATCATCTTCATCACCCACGACCTCGGGGTCGTGGCGCAGACGGCCGACACCGTCGCCGTCATGTATCTGGGCCGGCTGGTCGAACTGGGGCCCGTTCGCGAAGTGATACGCAAGCCGGCCCATCCCTACACGAGAGGCCTGCTCGCGGCGCTGCCCAAGGTGGACGATGTCGATGCGCCGCTGACGCCGGTTCCCGGCGACATCCCGTCGCCGCTCGAGCGGCCGTCCGGGTGCGTGTTCTGGACGCGCTGCCCTTCGAATCTGGGCGGCGTCTGCAGCGCCGAGGTGCCCGAGTTCGCCGCCATCGAGACCGGCCACGCCGCTGCGTGCCACCTCTACCGCGAGGAGGCCGCGCCGCAATGAGCGGCAAGCCCGTAATCTCCGCCCGGGACCTGGCGGTCCGGTTCCCGCTGGGCGGCGGGCTTCTGCGGCCGAAGTCGTTCGTCCACGCGGTGGAGGGCGTGAACCTCGACATCGAGAAGGGGCAGTTCTTCGGCCTGGTCGGCGAGTCCGGATCCGGCAAGACGACGCTCGGAAGGGCGCTGCTGATGGCGGCGCCCATCGTTGAGGGCGAAGTCCGCTATTCCGACGGGGAGGTCGACTACAACCTCGGCTCGCTCGGCAAGCAGGAGCTGAAGGACTACCGCTCGCGGGCGCAGCTGATCTTCCAGGACCCGTATGCGGCGCTGAGCCCGAGGATGACCGTCCGCGACATCATCGCCGAGCCCTTGGAGGTGATGGGCCTCACCTCGAGCAGGGAGGAGACCGACGAGCGCGTCCGCGAAATCGCCGCGAAATGCCGTCTGAACCTTGAGCACCTGCGGCGGTTCCCGCACGCGTTTTCCGGCGGGCAGCGCCAGCGGATTTCGATCGCGCGGGCGCTGGTCTCCAAGCCGCGCTTCGTCGTCGCCGACGAGAGCGTCGCGGCGCTCGACGTTTCGATCCAGGCCGACGTCCTGAACCTGCTGAAGTCGATCCAGGAGGAGCTCGGCCTCACCTTCCTGTTCATCAGCCACGATTTGAGCGTCGTCGCGCACATCTGCGACCATGTCGCGCTCATGTATTTCGGGAGGCTCGTGGAAACCGCGCGCACCCGCGATCTGTTCTCCGAGCCGAAGCACCCCTACACCAAGGCGCTGCTTTCGGCCATTCCGTCGCTGGACCCCGACGAGCGCGGGCGCGCGCAGAAGCTCGAAGGCGAAATCCCGTCGCAGACCAACCCGCCGCCCGGATGCAAGTTCCAGACGCGGTGCCCGTTCGCCACCGACATCTGCCGGAAGGAGGAGCCGTCGCTCGACGCGGCCGGGCCCGAGCACAACGTCGCGTGCCACCATTGGGAGGAAATCGGCGCGAAGGCGGCCGCCTGAAGGCTACGGGCTGTAGTTGACGGTTCCGTGCGGCGTGATCTTCATGTCGGAAAGCGCGTGGTCCGCCCACCGCATGCGATGGTCGAGCAGCTTCCGCGTGAGGCGCAGCAAGGTCGGCGCGTGCTCCGGCGCGCCGGCGAGGTCCTCCAGTTCGCCGGCTTCCGATTCCATGTCGAAGAGCAGCGGCTTCAGCCCCCCGTTGAAGTGCACGAGCTTGTAGCGGCGCTCGCGGACCGTCGCGAGGTTCGCATCCCTGAGGCCGAGGCCGGTCCCGTCCTGCCACGCGGTCGGCGCGTCGGGCTCCCCGAAATCCAGTTCGGCGTAGACGTGCTCCCGCCAGCCGGGCGGCCGCTTGCCTTCGAGAAGCGGAAGCAGGGACGCACCGTTCATTCCGATCGGAGGCGCGGCTCCGATCCATTCCAGAATGGTCGGCGCAAGATCGACCGATTCCGTGAATTCGTCCACGCGGGCGCCGCGGGCTGCCGGACGGGACGGATCACGGATCAGAAGCGGCGTCCGGTAGGCCGCCTCGTAGAAGGTCATCTTGCCCCACTGGTGGAAATCGCCGAGCATTTCGCCGTGGTCCGAGGTCACAACAAGCAGGGTGTCGTCGTATTGGCCGGTCTCCTTCAGGAAATCCACGACCCGCCCGATGTGCTTGTCGACCTCCTTCGCCAAGCCCAGATAGACGGCCCGGAGCGCCTGGACGTCGCCCAAGTCGTTATTGTCGAGCCCGGCGTAGCCTTGGACGCAGTTGCTGATCGCGTCTCGCTTCATTTCCGCGGCGAGGAACGGGTGCGCCGCGGCTTCGGATTCGGGGGACGGCCGCCGCCTGGGCGGCGGGACCGCGTCCGGCGGGCATATCCGGTTGTACGGCTCGGGCGCGATCAGCGGCGGATGCGGGCGGAGGTAGGTCAGGTGGGCGAACCAGCTTTCCCCGTCGGTCCGGGCGCCGAGCTCCTTGAGGAATTCGTCCGTCAGGAACGCCGTGTCGCTGTCCTCGGCGGCGTAGAACGCGGGATCGTCCGGCCTCGGGCGGCGGCCCGCCGCGGCCGTCGGCGCGTAGAACCTCTCGTAGCCGGGAAGGTCGTACCCTTTCGCCCGAAGATGCGCCCGCCACGGGTAGCTTTCCTCCAGCCTCATTTCGACCTTCTCGCAGAAGCCCGCCATCGGCCGCTCGTAGGTTCTGGCGGCGGGATCGTTCGGATGGACGGTGCGCGGATCGGCGCTCGTGTCGGTGTATCCGAACAGCAAAGGCTCGTACCCGGACTTCCGCGCCTCGAGCGCAAGGTTGGCGATGCCAGCCCGGAGCGGCGTGCCGTTCCGCACGGATCGGTGGTTCATCGCGTAGAGCCCGGTCAGGAGGCTCGCCCGAGACGGCCCGCATGGGCTGGTCACGGTGAAGTGCCGGCTGAATTCCGTTGCTTCCGCCTTCAGCCCGGCCAGCCTTTGCAAACCGGCCGCCTCGGCGAGCGGCCCCCGGAGGCAGTCGGCGCGCAGCTGGTCGATTACAATGAAGAGGACGTTCCGTCTGCCTTTCCGCATTTCCGCATCCCCGGAAAGCGCCGGATTCCGTCGTGCCCGGCGATTCAATGAATACTCAATCCGGACCCGCCGCGAAACCGCAATGCATCCGAACGCAGGCCGAGCCGCCGCCTCCCGGCTTCCCAGACGAAGCGATCCTCCGTGGAAGAGCATGATTTCATCGTGGTCGGCGCCGGCTCGGCCGGCTCGGCGCTGGCTTGCCGCCTCAGCGCGTGCGGACGGTACAGCGTCCTCGTTCTGGAGGCCGGCGGAAGCGACCTGTCCCCATGGGTGCAGATGCCGATCGGTTACGGGAAATGCTATTTCGACGAGCGGTTCAACTGGAAGTATTTCACGGAGCCCGTCGACGCGCTGGACGGGCGGCGGATCTACTGGCCTCGCGGCAAGGTTCTGGGCGGATCCAGCTCGATCAACGCCATGGCGTACGTCCTCGGCCATCCGAACGATTACGACGACTGGGCGGCGGCCGGGGCTGCCGGCTGGGCGTGGAGCGACGTGGAGCCCGTTTTCCGGCGGATGGAAAGCTGGTCGGGCGGAGGGAGCCGCCGGGGCGCGAGCGGCCCGCAATTCGTGGAGGATGTCGCCTCGCGGGTGCACGGCCTCTGCGGCGCGTTCTTCGAGGCGGCCGCGCAGCTGGGCTACGCCCGAATCGGCGATTACAACGCCGGGCAGCCGGAAGGGGTGTTCGTCTACCAGCTGACCACGCGAGGCGGCCGACGCGCGTCCGCGGCCCGGTGCTATTTGCGGCCCGCCCTGAAGCGCCCGAATTTGCGCCTCCTGCTGAATGCACAGGCTCTCCGGATTCTGCTCGACGGGAAGGCGGCTGTGGGCGTGGAGTACGCGCGCGGCAGGGAAACCTTCGCTGCAAAGGCCCGCCGCGAGGTGCTGCTTTGCGGCGGAGCGGTGAATTCGCCCCAGCTTCTACAGCTGTCCGGCATCGGCCCCGGCGCGGTGCTCCAATCCGCCGGCATCGACACGGTCGTGGAATCGCCGGGCGTCGGACGGAATCTGCAGGATCATCTGGGCGTGGATTTCCATTTCCGCACGCGCGTCGCGACGCTCAACCAGGTGCTCGGCACTTGGCCCGGCCGCATGCTGTCCGGACTCCAGTATCTGGCGACCCGCCGGGGACCGCTGTCGCTCAGCGTCAACCAGGCCGGAGGGTTCGTCCGGTCGAAGCCCGGCTTGGCCGCGCCCGATCTGCAGCTTTACTTCTCGCCGGTGAGCTACACCCGCGCCGACGGGCTCGAGCGCGAGCTGATGTCGCCCGATCCGTTTCCGGGCATGCTGGTTGGATTCAGCGGCTGTCGGCCCGAAAGCAGGGGAAGCATTGAGATCGAATCGCCTGACCCGCGTCGGCATCCGAAAATCCGGCCCAACTACCTGTCGGCGGAGGCCGACATCGGAACCATGCTGGACGGCATGAGGCTCATGCGGCGGTTCGCGGAAGCGGAAGGATTGAAGAGCGTCATCGAGGAGGAATTGTCGCCCGGAAGACGCGCCAGTTCCGACAAGGAGCTGCTGGAGTTCGCAAGGCGCGCGGCATGGACGATCTTCCATCCGTGCGGCACATGCCGAATGGGCCGGGGAGCGCCGGATTCGGTCGTCGATTCCCGCTTGCGGGTTCACGGAGCGGATCGACTCAGGATTGCGGACGCTTCGGCATTCCCGAACATTACCTCGGGCAACACGAACGCCCCGGCGATCATGGTCGGGGAGAAGGCGTCGGAAATCGTTCTGGAGGACGCAAGGGCATGAGGATCAGCAAAATCGAAACCTTTTCGAACCGGTACGTCGGGTTCGTCAGGGCCACCGAGGAGGACGGCGCGCAAGGCTGGGGCCAAGTGTCCACGTACAATTCGGACATCACGGCGCAGGTCCTTCACCGGCAGGTTGCGCCGTGGACGCTCGGCCGGGAAACGGACGATCTGGACGATCTCTTCGACACGGTGACCGAGCGGGAGCACAAGTTCCCCGGATCCTACCTTCGCCGCGCTATCGGCGGGCTGGACACCGCTCTCTGGGACATTCGAGGAAAAAGGGTCGGCAAGCCCGTGGTCGAGCTTCTGGGAGGCGAACCCGGACCGCTTCGCGCCTATGCGTCCTCAATGAAGCGCGACATTACGCCTGAAGGCGAAGCGGAGCGGCTGAAACGGCTTCAGGGCGAGTTCGGCTTCGACGCGTTCAAGGTCCGGGCCGGGTCCGAAGTGGGACGCAACATCGACGAATGGCCGGGTCGAACGGAAGAGATCATTCCGCTGGTCCGGCGGGAGCTCGGCCCGGATGCGGACCTGCTCATCGACGCGAATTCATGCTTCGCGCCCGAGCGCGCGATCGAGATCGGCCGGATGCTCGAGGACAGCGGATACTGCCATTTCGAGGAGCCGTGCCCCTATTGGGAGCTGGAGCAGACCAAGCAGGTGGCGGATGCCTTGGACATCGACGTCACGGGCGGCGAGCAGGATTGCGACCTGACGATCTGGCGAAGAATGGTCGACATGCGCGCCGTTGATGTCGTGCAGCCCGACATCCTTTACTTGGGCGGGATTTGCAGGACGCTGAGGGTTGCCCGGATGGCGGAAAGCGCGGCCCTTCCGGTCACGCCTCATTGCGCCAATCTGTCGATGGTGACGCTGTTCACGATGCACCTGCTGAAAGCCCTTCCGAACGGCGGGCCGTATTTGGAGTTCTCGATCGAGGGGCCGGACTACTATCCGTGGCAGGAAGGGCTGTTCGTCGACTCGCCGTTTTCCGTTTCCGATGGCTGCGTCACTGTTTCCGACGAGCCTGGCTGGGGCGTGGAAATCAGCCCCGAGTGGCTCGCGCGATCGAAGTGCCAGTCGAGCACAGCCGACGAATCGGCCTAGCCACCGCCGGAGAACCTTTCGTTTTCCGCTGTTCGGCCGGATTCCGGTCGGGCGCAACAGCCCTGCCGGGACTCCCGGCCGCGCCGCATTTCGAGCGGCGACGGAGGGCGAATCCGACTCCGGCGGCCTCGGCCCGCACCACCCAAGACGCGGCGCTTGCGAACCGTGCCTTCAATCCGGATGCTTGCTTCTCGGGCCTCCTTGCTGTTCCAGTCGATGAACGCAGCCGGGATGAACCGCGCTCTTCAGTGCAATTGGCGGAGTGCCGGCAATGCCTGTACCCGGTCAGGTTTCAGCCGCATTTTCATCACGATCTGCGCTGCGCCATAAGCCGCGCTGCGGCGATCAAAATCCTGACGGGTTTGGGCGGATCCGAATAAAATGATGCAGCCGCGCCATCCGGCGCGGCTGCAAGTGCCTTGACGGTTTCCCGGCCGGACGCGCTAGTTGCTTGCTGGAGCTGCGTCAGGTCTTTGCTTGGCGGCAAAGCTCCCGTACAAGGTTTTTCTACTGGCATATAGATACCCATTATTACTTAAATCGCCGTTGCTGTAGCCAGGGCCGAAGCTGGTTCCAACGGTCCAGCTTCCTGCAATTTCAAGATCGCTGCGGTCAGTGCGAGGGCCGTAGAAACTCCCTCTGAAAAGGCCGGCACCGCTAAGGTTGAGACGTGACGTAGGCGTCGCTTGCGTACTGCCGACGAATGTTCCGTCGTCATTGATAGCGACGCTATTCAATGCGACTGAGAGTCCGCCGGGATAGTCAGCCCAGTATTTGCCCTCATCGACCCACCTTTGAAAGTTGCTCATCGTTCCTTCCAAAGTTCCCGCACCCGTTCCCTTCGGAATGTTCACGGTCAAGGTCACATCGCCCCGCATCAATCTGGAATTGATGGCTACTTCTCGACCGCCTTGAGTTTCATAAGCGAGAGTGTGTCCATGGAATTTCCCGTTCGTGATCGCTTCGCCGATATCCGTGGTCCTTTGGCCGTCCGCGTCGCGGAAGGCAGAGTAACCGAAATGAATTGTGCTGATGCGACCCACACGACCGTTATAGGCATAATTATCGTCATCATCAAAGTAGGTTTCGGTGTCTGCGGTGAATACGAACAACCCGTATGCAGCGTATTGCAAATAATACCGTTCGTCGTCGATAGGATGAGGATCGTCTCCCGAGCCTGCCACCGGCTCAAGTTTCGTATCCGTGTCGGCATGATTGGACAGCCAAACCTCGTACGTGCCTAGGTTTTCTTGCCCGTTAGGGTGGTTGAACGCATTTGCGGCATAGTAGTCTCCGCTCGTCTCCGTTTGGCTGCGGGCGGCTGGGACAAAGGTTTTCCAGTAGAAGTCTCCGTTGCCCATCCTGCTGGATTGGAAATTTCCGCTGGGTTCGCCGACCACCGGGACGGACATGGTTTGCGGTTCGCCGAACGTCAGCACCAAGTCCCATCCGTTCTGGCCGGGAGGAGTCTCGGCAGTATCGTCGCCATCGGGATCGTTTGCATATTTCGTGATGTCCCTCCGCATATCCGTGAAATCGCTCCTGTAGAGCGGGCCTTCACGGCTTGGCGAAGTCGTTCCGCCGGTGCGAATGACCAATCCGGCGTTCGTCAATTTCAATCCGGTGTAAGTGAACTCTTCAAGACTCCAGTCTGAATCCGGCCAGCCAACCCACCCATCCACTTTGAACTCGTCGCCGCCATCGCCATCGCCGGTTGTGGAGAATACCTTCTTGCCGTCTGCATACATGACGTCCTTGAATGTGGTGCTCGTGAAGGCCGCAGGATTGGCCGTCACAGCGCCGTCGACCGTGATAGTTCGGTCAATCCTATTGATCGTTACCGTATTGGTTGCTTCGCTAGAAAGCGTGACGGCGCCTTTCGGAATTCGGTAGCGTGCGAGGCTTTGCCTGTACCATGCCAGCGAATTAAGCGCTCCATCAAGTGCTTTCGTCAGCTCGGCCAAGTCGTCGTCCGCTCGGGCCGCCACCCCGCGCGCGCGGAACCGCCTCGTCTCGTCGCCTGAGGGCGCTGTCAGCGCGCGCGCCGCCCTCACGGCTTCGTCCAAAGCCATCGTCGCGCGGTCGACTTCCGCGCGCGCTGTTTTCCGGGCCTCGTCCGTGACCGCGCGGTTCGCAAGGTCCACGGCAGCCGTCACCGTCCGCCGGGCCTCGTCCAGCCCGTCCAAGGCGGCCTTCTGGTCGTTGTCGAACTTCTCAGCCGGGGTCCGCGTGTCCTCGCCCGGGTCCGCAGCAGGATCATCCGCTATCGGCGCAGTGGGACTCGCCGGGCCGCCGCCGGAGCAAGCGCCGAGAGCCAAGGCCGCGCCGCACGCGAGAGCGGCGATCAGTTTCGTGTTCATGAACATCTTCCCTTCTTCAGTATTGGTTTGCCGATCCCTCGGCGTCCTCGCATCGGCAGCGGACGCGCAGGCGCGGGCGCTTGCCAACCCGGAGCCTCGCCAACATGTCTGAAAGGAAATTCAGCATTCATATGAGCTGGGTCGACATCCGCAGGCGAACGCTGCGACCTATACCGGGGGGGGGCGGATATCCAGAATTTGTGTCAGAGATGTCCAGAACTTGTGTCAGATCGGCCGGTTTGCGGACCTTCCCGTAGCGGGCTTCAAGAAACGCAAGCGGGGAACCGACCCTCCGGCGCCCGCTCCGCGACCTTCCGCGTCGAAACCCCGCCCGCCTGCACGCGCATCAAGGCGGAGACGAAGGGTTTCTCCGAAAGCACGCCGCGCGCGACCCTGCCGATTCGCGTTGCCAGGAACTGCGGGTGGTGGCCGGAGCGGGCGCCGCCGCGGCCTCGGGCGCTGCGTGGCGATTTCCGGCGGGATCGCGGGATGATGACCGGCGGAGCCGGGCGAGGTGGACGGTCTTTTTCGAGGGCGATGTTCCCGTTTGAAAACCGTCCCGGACGCGGCGGCTTCGAGCCCCGACTGTGCGCCGCCGCCAAGCCGCGGACGCGCGCTGAATCGACCCGCGCCCGGACTTCAGTCCAGATCGACCGTGACCAGCTTCCCCGACCGGTGGGATCGGCCGGCGGCTTCCGCGAGCTGCTGCGCCCGGCGCCCGCTGGCGAAATCCGGCTGGACCGGCCGGCCTTCCCGGACGCATTCAATGAACGCGTCGAGCTCGGCCGCGTAGCTCGGCAGGTAGCGCGCAAGGAAGTCGTATTTCACCAAGGATTTCGCTTCGGTGCCTTCGGAGGTCCAGATTTCGGCCGAATCGTCCCGGACGTTTCCCGAGGACGCGAGCCCCTGCGAGCCGAAGACCTCGACGCGCTGATCGTATCCGTAAGCCGACCTCCGGTTGCAGTCGATCCTGCAGAACGCCCCGCTCCGGAACCGCAGCAGCACCTGGGCCGTGTCGGTGTCTCCCAAGCGCCCGATTTCCGGGTCGACCAGATTCCCTCCCATGGCGAACACCTCGGTCGGCCCGGCCTCGTCCGACATCCAGAGGGCAAGATCGAAATCGTGAATCATCTGGTCGATGAACTGGCCGCCCGAAACAGCGATGTACGCAGCGGGCGGCGGCGCGGGGTCCCTGCTGACGATCGAGATGACCTCGGTCTTTCCGATCGCGCCCGCATCCACAATTCTTTTGACCTCTTTGTGGGTCGGATCGAACCGCCTTTGGAACCCGATCATGACGGGAACGGGATTCGCTTCCAGCGCTTTCTCGCACTCCGCCACTTTCGCGAGGTCGAGATCTATCGGCTTTTCGCATAGGATCGCTTTGCCCGCCTTCGCCGCCGCCGTCAGAAGCCCAGTGTGGGTTTCGGTCGACGAGGCGATGACGACGGCGTCGACTCCGGGGTCCGCAAGCGCTTCGTTGGCGGATGATCCGGCAATCGCGCCGTGCTTTTCCGCGAGGCTCTGCGCCCGCCCGAGGTCGGGATCGACGATCCTGCGCAGCTCGGCGCCTTCATGCGCGGCGACATTGGCGATGTGCTTGGCGCCAATCCTGCCCGCGCCGAACACGCAGAAATTGAGTTTCATGTAATTTCCCTGCTCATGCGTTCTGCGCGCTTCGTCCGGTTCAGGCCTCGAGCGGATTCGCCGGGACGGGGGCAGGTCCGTCGTGCGCGCCCCACACGGATTGATCGAAATTCACCACCGAGCCGGTCATCAGCCCTGAATCGTCGGAAGCGAGGAAAGCGACGGCCCGCGCGACCTCGGCAGGCTCGATCAGCCGCCCCGCTGGCAGCTGCTCGCCCATGCGCTCCTGCCAGCCGTCCTCCATGCCGTGGTACTTCTTCTGGATCACGTCCTCCCCGTCCGACGCCATCCAGCCGATGTTCAGCTGGTTCACACGGATTCCGTTCTTGAGAAGCGAAAACCCCGAGTTCCTGGTCAGGGTCGACAAGGCGCCCTTGGACGCGCAGTAGGCCGAAATGAAAGGCGGGCCCGAGTACGCGGCAATGGAGCCGATATTGATGATCGATCCCTTCGACCCGCACCGGATCATGAGCTTGGCGGCGTCCTGCATCAGGAAGTAGGGCGCGCGGACATTCACCGCGAACATCGTGTCGAAGAGCTCGGGGGAAGTATCCAGCAGAGTTCCGCGATCAGTAACCGCCGCCACGTTAACAAGGACATCCAAGCGGCCGAATTCGTCCTTCGCCGCCGCGATGACGGAGCGGCAATCCTCGACCCGTCCAAGGTCAGCGGCCGCGAAGCGCACCGGCACGCCGCTTTCCGACCGCAATGAGTCGGCCAGCGCCATTCCCTTGTCGGCGGATCGCCCGCATGTGACGATCCCGGCCGCGCCCGCCTCGGCGAACTGCCGGGCGACAGCGGCGCCGAGCCCTTGGGTCCCGCCGGTGACCACGGCGATCTTTCCGTCCAGTCGGTTCATTTCAGTCTTCCTTGATTTCGTATCCGGCGGATTCAAGAGCCGAAACGAGCGTCCGGTGCCCTATCCTCGCGTATTCGAGCGGCGGCGCCTTGGCAGGGTCCTGCTCGGCTTCCACCACGAACCATCCCTCGTATCCTTTGTCCGCAAGCCGCTTGACTGTTTCGCCGAAGTCCAGCGAACCATCGCCCGGCACTGTGAACGCGCCCTTCAGGACCGCGTCGAGGAAGCTTTCGCGGCTCCGGTCGAGTCCGTCCACCACGTCCATGCGGACATCCTTGGCGTGCATGTGGCTGAACCGGTCCGAATGCTTTTCGATCACGTCGAAAACGTCGACGCCGGCGAACGCCAGATGGCCGGTGTCGAACAGGAGGGGAACCGCTTCGCCCGTGTGCTTCATCAACATGTCGAGGTCGCGTCCGGATTCGATAGCCGTTCCCATGTGATGGTGGAAGCTGATGGGCATGCCTTGTTCCGCGCACCATTCGGCGAACGCCGTCAAGCGCCTGCCGTAGTCGCGCATCTGGTCGTCGTCGAGCACCCTCCGCCGCTTGAGCGGCACGTCCCTCTTGTTCTGAATGGTGCCGGCTGTCTCGCCGTAGACCAGGCAGGGCGCATCAAGATCCCTGAACAGGGTTAGCTGCCCGATCGCCTGGTCCTTTTCCGCTTCCAGGTCGTTGTCCAGGACTGTGCCCGAGTACCAGCCCCCGCACAGCGCAAGCGAATGCGCCTTCAGGATCGGGCCCAGCTCCGCCGAGGTGGACGGAAACTTGCCGCCGGTTTCTATTCCGGAGAATCCGGCCCGCCGGGCGTCCGAGAGGCAAACCTCCAGCGGCGTGTCGCCGCCCAGCTCCGGCAGGTCGTCGTTGCTCCAAGCAATGGGAGCGATGCCAAGCCTTGCTTTCACGGTCTACACTCCCACCCGCTGCTTCGTCCTGATGTCCTCGTGCGCGGCCCGCGCGGCGCGAACCTCTTCGCGCGCGCTGACCTCGGGAACGCCGAGGTCCCAGGCGGCGTCGCCGGGCACCCAGGCATTTCCGTCGGTCGCAATGGAGATGACGGCGGTCCGGTCCGCGGATTGCGCCCAGGCGAACGCGTCCTCGAGATCGGCAAGGCTTTCGACATGCCTTGCAAGCGCACCCATGGACTCCGCATGCTTCGCGAAATCGACGCTGAACGGCTCCTTCACCCGGCAGTCCTTGATGAAGTTGTTGTAGGAGCGGCCGCCCTTGAAATTCTGGAGCCGGGCAATGATGGCGAAGCCGCCGTTGTCGCAGACCACGACGATCATCTTGTGGCCGGTAAGCACCGAGGAATAGATGTCGGAATTCATCATCAGGTAGGAGCCGTCGCCTACCATGACGATCGGAGTCCCGCCGTCGTCCATCGCCATAGCGGTGCCCCATCCTCCCGCGATCTCGTACCCCATGCAGGAATACCCGAATTCGCAGTCGTAGGTGTGCGCCGCCTTGACGCGCCAGCCCTTCATGGTTTCGCCGGGAAGGCCGCCTGCCGCCGTGACCATCCGGTCCCGGTCACCCGCAAGCCTGTTTATAATGCCGACCACTTGGGCGTAGGTCGGCACGGGCGCGTTCGTCGGCTTCTGGTGCTGGTCGATGAGCGCGTTCCATTTGCCCATCTCGTCGCGCGCTTTGGCCCGCCAGCCAGCCTCCGTTTCCCAGCCGCCGAGCGCAGCGTCGATCTCCGTCAGCGATTCGAGCGCGTCGCCGACCACCGGCAGTGCGCGGTGCTTGTGCGCGTCCCACCGGCATGTGTTGATGGCGATGAAGTCCGCATCCCGCGCGAACGCCGTCCACGACCCGGTCGTGAAATCCTGAAGCCGGGTGCCGACGGCCAGCACGACATCCGCTTCGGCCGCGACAGCATTCGCGGACGCTGACCCGACGACTCCGATCGGCCCGACATGCATCGGATGGCCGTGGGTAACGGTTCCCTTGCCAGCGATCGTTTCCGCGAGCGGAACGCCTCTGGATCCGGAGAATGCTGCCAGCGCTTCCTCTGCAAGCGAGTATTTCGCACCGCCGCCGACGATGATGAGCGGGCGCTTCGCCTGCTTGAGCCGCTCGACAGCGGCCTTGACGTTGGCGCTGTCGGCGCGCGGACGGGGAACCGAATGGATCGCGGTGCGGAAGAACTCCTCCGGGTAGTCGAATGCTATCTCCTGCGTGTCTTGGCAGAGCCCGATGAATGCCGGTCCGCACTCGCCGGGATCGAGCATCGTTGCCACAGCTTGGGGGAGGGAGGAGATGATCTGCTCCGGGTGGGTTATCCGGTCCCAGTAGCGCGATACCGGCCTGAACGCGTCGTTGACCGACGTGGACGGAGCTCCGAAGTTCTCGACCTGCTGGAGCACCGGATCCGGACGCCGGTTCGCGAAGACGTCGCCGGAGAGAATCAGCAGGGGGAGGCGGTTCGAGTGCGCGACCGCTGCGGCGGTCACCATGTTGGAGGCGCCCGGCCCGATCGAGCTTGTAGCGACCATGATCTGGCGTCGGCGTTTCACCTTCGCGTACGCGATGCCCGCCAGCGCCATGGACTGCTCGTTCTGCCCCCGCCAGACCGGCAGGATGTCTCGGACCTCGTCCAAGGCCTCCGCGAGGCAGGTGACGTTCCCGTGCCCGAAAATGCCGAACACGCCTGCGAACAGCGGCACGTCCTTACCGTCCACGATTGTCCTCTGGCTGCAAAGATACCGCGCCAGCGCTTGCGCCATCGTAAGGCGCACGGTTCCGCCGCCCATGACCGGCTCCCCTTCCGTTTCGTGATGCAGGGGTGTTCATAATATCGGCCCGCGAAATCCTCAACGGCATGTTCGGATATGCCCAACGGCTTCGTGTGTCCGGCGTGCTTGATGAAGCGGGTTGACAGTTGCCGTCGGTTTGCGTGGAGATGCCCGGCGAGATTTGCGGAGCATTTTGCGCGAGACATCTCCTTCCTCGGCTTCCGCTCCCCGGCGTCGGGATCACGGCTGCAGGCGGCCTCCGCTGTGGACCCCGGCCGAGGTCGGCAGTGGGAGAGATTTAGCATGGTCGAGATACCGAAGAGCCCGACTTGGAAACGCCGCACCGGAAAACGAAACGGACCACCACCGCCCGCGACCGGAATCCCCTCTCGGCTGCGGTCGGAAACGCCGGTGGAAACTGCCAAACCAACCGAATATCCTGCCCACCGATTCGAACAGGAGAAAAGCTTCGACAGTCCAGAACGTAGTGAACCAAGTCAGGCAGGTCGTATGTGTGCATCGGGTTCGTCGCTTGAATGCAGTGTCCCGGCTCCATCGTACGATTCCGATGATTGATTGGCTGATGGCAGAGGCGCTGGTTGCTTGATACTGTAACGCTACGAGTGGACAGCCGGATCGAGAAGGGTGAACATATCGGAAGCTAGCTCAGCGAAGGTGTCACATTAGTCGGCGTGGTAGTGGTTTTGTGCTCGCGAAGCGGTGCAGGTGTTGGCTGCGGTAGTAGCCAACACCTGCACCGATTGCGAGAGGATGTGCAGGCGGTTCCTGGTGATGTAGGGGTGTTGCAGGCACCGGTGAGAGACGCCCGCGAATGCGGGCTAGGGCACCGAAGGATATCGAGGCACTGAAGGAAGATCAGACGCGGTTTCATCCGCTCGTGGAACGCAGTGATGGTCGGGCATGCTACCGTACGCCAGCTTCGAAAGGTTCCAGCGACAATGACAGAACGTGAATATCTGCTAACTTCCATCGCCAGCACCATTAAGGACTACCGGCATGGCGAAATTGACGCACCTACAGCGAACCATGTCGGAGAGTGGATTGACCAATTCGATAGCGATGTACGAATTCCAATGCTACATGAACTGGACCACGTGTTCAAGCAGACGTACGTATCACAGCTCGCAATGCGCAAATTTCTTACTAAAGTAGCGGACCGACTTCCGTGTGAATTTTGGCAATCAGTAAATATTCTCAATATTCAGAAAAGCGGAAAGAGTCAATCCGAAATTACAAAATTATTCAGCGAAATTTTAAAGGAAAAATATGGGAATGATATAGAATTTGGCAGAGCGATGGATGGTAATTTGATCTACTTTGATGACGCCGTTTTTACCGGTGATCGTGTTATTAGCGATATTGCAAATATAATTCATGAAATTCCAAAAAAAATACAAATATATATCATTACAATCGCGATCCACAGCTCTGCCAAGCATAGAATTAAAAAAGGATTTACTGATGTTCATGTGTGGTCTGGGTGGGAATTTGAGAATCGCCTAACTTGGCACGATACCCGCACAGGCAAGCTTGCACCTACTGACGTATTGCGCCCTTCCGAAATCGGAAAGCGTGACCCGAGTGAACGAACAAGCCGTTTCTTTTCCACCGTCGAAGGCCGCGAGTTGCTTGAAAGAGAATTTAAGAGCGCTGGAAAAAGAATACGAGGATTCGCTGTACATCCAGATCCCAACCTCAAACCTCTTGGATATAGCAGATATAGAAAACCCAAATCAGGATTTGGTTCGCTGTTCGTAACCTATCGAAATTGCCCGAACAATTGTCCGCTGGCGCTTTGGTATGGCGACCCGTCGTTCCGTGCAACTCATCCCGGCCATCCTTTCAGCCAGTGGTATCCGCTTTTTCCACGTAGAACCTACCGCGAATAGGCTATTCAAAAATGACTACGGTGCGCCACAAAAATAAGAGTTCCCCGTTTCGGAAGTACGACTGTGCCCATTCCGCTGTTTTTCTTAAAACGAAAGATAAGTTCGGCGCTCTCTCCAACATGGCTGGCGGCTTTCCGTTGTGCGTCAACGGCGTTGACATTCGAACTTCCGAGGCTTTGTATCAGGCATGCCGGTTTCCCCATTTGCCGAAGGTCCAAGATGTGATTATTGCTGAACGTAGCCCGATGACGGCAAAGATGAGAAGCAAGCCGTATCGTCAGAATTCACGCTCTGATTGGGATGCCGTTAGAGTCAACATTATGCGCTGGTGTCTGCGAGTGAAACTGGCGCAAAATTGGAATAGATTCCGAGGTGCCCTGCTTGAAACCGGGGATCTGCCAATTGTCGAACGTTCCCGTCGGGATGATTTTTGGGGTGCCAAGCTGGTCCACGATACGACATTGAATGGCGTCAATGCTCTGGGACGCTTGCTGATGGAATTGCGAGAGCAGATAAAGACGGAACCGCCGGAGGTTTTTCAGCACGTCGAGCCGCTACCTATACCGAATTTTCGGCTGTGCGATAGGCCAATTGGGAAGATTTATCAATTCTTCGATGATAACAAACGACCGATTCCAAACGTTAGTGATGAATGGCCAACAGGTGTCGAAACCAGAGCTCCTGCTAATATGGTTAGGGAGATAGCTATCCACGACTCTACAACCGTCGCCAATTCTACGCGCATTAATATCAATACAGCCTGCGCTGCTTCCTTGCAATCATTTCTAGGTATCGCACCAAAACTTGCCGAAAGAATTGAAGCGCATCGCGAATCTAACGGCCCATTTCTAACGGCGGGCAGCATTGTATCGGTGCATGGAATAGGAAGAAAAACCTATCAAAAAATTGCTGATATGATTACAGTTGGCCGACATATTCCGAACACCCAGCCATCTCTGTTTCGGGATTTTCAATAATGTCTATAGCTTATTCAAATGAGTGATCGCTGTGTAGCACTGTTCGCTTGAATTGAATTCCCAGTTCGCCCTGCTCGGTTGTCAATAAATTTTTCTTGATCCCCTATCGGCATTCATTTTACCCGTTTCCAGGAGGAGGAACCGGAACGTAGTGGCTGGTTTTCCAGATTTGCACAGCGAGGCGGCTTCCGGCAGTGCAAGTTGCCAAGGGCTTGCCGATTCCCCGATGTTGCGGCCTATGCTCGCGTTGATTTCGTGCGGCTGTAGCAAGATGATTGAAGGGCACGAGATTTGGCTGATCTCCACGGCCGGATGTCCGGGGCTGCGGGTTCCGTCAATCCGGTATGGAACATCCGTGCATTTGCGGATAGCGGGATAACCGAATAGGGGATCGGCCGGGTTTCGGCTGGCGGTCAACTGCGGGAACAGCATGATCGAGAACGGAATGAAGCGGAACTGGGCCAATGGACGGCCGGTGATCAACGCCTGGCTTGCCATCGCCAATTCCTTCTCAGCGGAAATCGTCGCCGAAAGCGGATTCGACAGCGTCACTGTCGACCTGCAGCACGGCGTCGTCGACTACCGGGACGCCGTGCTGATGTTCCAGGCCATGCGCGCCAGTGGGTGCGTTCCGGTCGCGAGGGTGCCTTGGCTGGAGCCGGGAATCGTCATGAAGATGCTCGACGCCGGCGCGTACGGAATCATCTGCCCGATGGTCAACAACCGGCGACAGGCCGAAGCCTTGGTCTCGTACATGCGCTACCCGCCGCTCGGCACGCGGAGCTTCGGACCGACCCGCGCCAATGTGTCCGCGGGGCCGAATTACGCCGCCGAGGCGAACGGCCAAGTGGTCTGCCTCGCGATGATTGAAACCGCGGAAGCCGTCGAGAACTTGGAGGAGATCGTCTCCACGCCGGGCCTTGACGGTGTCTACATCGGCCCTTCGGACCTGTCGATCGGCGTCACGAACGGAAGGCTGCCGGCAGGATTCGACCGCGAGGAGCCCGAGATGCTGGATGCGATCAAACGGATCCTCGACAGGTCGAAGGAAGCCGGAATCCGCGCGGGGATCCACTGCGGAAAGCCCGAATACGCGGCGAAAATGATCGAGTGGGGCTTCGACCTCGTCACTCTTCTCAGCGACGCCCGCCTGCTGGCGGCCGCGGCTTCCTCCAGCGTGGGCGCATTGCGGAGCTTGATCGGCGATTCTTCGGACCGGCGCGGGGACGCTTCCTCGGGCGGATACTGAATCGCGGGGCAGCGGCGACGGGCGTGCGGACCGCGGCCCTGGCCGGAAACTCCGCCGCCGCGCGCCAGCCGGACGACGCCCGGACCGAGCTGATTCACGCGAGCGCGGTCGAGATTGGCGGCAGGGCCGCAATGATCGTGGGGCCCTCCGGCTCAGGGAAGTCCGGCTTGGCGCTTGAGCTGATGTCGAGAGGCGCCCGGCTTGTATCGGACGATTCCACGCTGGCTGTCCGGCGGAAGGATCGCGTCGAGCTGAGCGCTCCGGATTCGGTCAGAGGCAGAATCGAGGCCAGGAGCGTGGGGATACTGCGTGCGGACGCGTCGCTGTCCGCGGATCTGGCGGTTGTTGTCGACATGGGAAGCCGCGAGCCGGAGCGGCTCCCGCCGCGCCGCAACATGCGGGTTCTTGGGTTGGAGGTCGACCTCGTGCGGGGCGCGGAAGCGCCGAATTTGGCGGCCGCCGTCCTCCAGTATCTAAGGTCGGGCAGGGAGGCCTGAATGCGAACGCCCGAGGCATGCCGCCGCGGGCGGAATCGCCTTGTGAATTCCGGCGGCCGCGTGTCTATTGTGCGATGCGCGCTGTTGCGACGCACGCCGGGCGCGAAATGCCAGGGGATCGCGGATTGATTGGCATCGTAATTGTGGCCAACGGCAATCTGGCGCGTGAGCTGCTGGCGGTCGTCGAGCAGATTTGCGGGGAGAGGAACGGCGTTGCCGCTGTTTGCATTGAGGTTGACCATGACCGCGAGGCAAAGAAGCGGGAAATTTGCGATGCCGCAGCACGGGTCGACAATGGCGACGGCGTGATAGTCGTCACCGATGCGATCGGAAGCTCGCCGGCAAACCTGTCCGTCGGGGCCTGCATGCCGCAGAACCACGAAATCCTTTGCGGAGCGAACATGCCCATGCTCATCAAGCTGATGCAGTCGAGGGATCGCGGCTTGAAAGAGGCGTCCGACCTCGCGATCGAATGGGGTCAGAAGCACATTCTGAAGGCGCAGGCGGGCGCTTAGCGGAATGGCGGTCACGAGGCGCATGACGATCCGGAACGAGAAGGGTCTGCACGCCCGCGCGTCCGCGAAGTTCGTGGAAGTGGTCGAGACCTTCAGCTCGGATGTCGAGGTTCTCAAGGACGGCGCGTCCGCTCTGGGCAATTCGATCATGGGGCTTCTGATGCTGGCCGCGTCCAAGGGCGCGACAATCGAAGTCAGAATCGAGGGTGGGGATGCCGAAGAGCTGGCGAACGCACTCGAAGAGCTGGTCGAAAACCGTTTCGGCGAGAAATTCTGAAGCCGCGCAAGGCCTCTTCAAATTGAGCGACAACGAGATGTCGGAGGCCGGGCCGGAGCCGCTAGCGAGCGATCCGGACTACCAGCCGTATGACGGGCGCAACCTGTCCTATGCGGGCACGTTCCCAGGATCCGTGCGCGGGGACATCATCCGGGTCATCGAGTGGCTTACCGGCAAGGCCACGCTCATGCGCCTCGTCCGGGAATTCGAGCGAACCGGCCAGGCGCCCGGGCAAAGCTTCTGGGGCCGCTGCCTTGAGCTTCTGGAGATCGATCTGCTGACGCCGCAAGCAGAGATAGCGAAGATTCCCGCCGAAGGGCCGGTCGTTGTCGCGGCGAACCATCCCCACGGCCTCGTGGACGGCCTTGTTCTTGCCGAGCTCGTCGGACGGATCCGCAGCGACTTCAAGATCCTGACCCGCTCGCTACTCACAAGCGTTCCGCAGATCCAGCACCACATGCTGCCGGTCGCGTTCAGCCACGAGCCCGATTCCCAACGGAAGAACGTCAGGATGCGCAGCTTGGCGATGAAGCACCTCGAATCGGGCGGCGTCGTGATCCTGTTTCCCGCCGGGGGCGTGGCGGCGGCCCCCAGCTGGCGGGCGCCGGCGCGGGAGGAAGACTGGAATCCGTTCACGTCCAAAATGCTGCTCCGCAGCGACGCGCTGGTCGTCCCCGTGTTCTTCCCGGGCGAGAACAGCCGCTGGTACCAGTGGGCGCACCAGGTATCGGTGACGTTGCGCCAGGCGCTGCTGCTGCACGAGATCGTTTACGCGATGGGCAAGCCGCAAAAGCCCGTGATTGGCGACGTGATCACCCGCGAGGAAATCGGCGACTGGCAGAACCGCGACGCCTTCGCGTTCATGGAGTGGCTCCGCGGACGGACTCTGGCGCTCCGGGAGGATTGAGATCCAGCGACCGGGCTTGACGGCGATCTTGGCATTTCCCCGCGTCGGCTCGTCGGGACGGGTCTCCTTCACCGTGCGGACCAAGCCCTCCGGGCGGTTCGGCTTCCGCAGGCGCCGCAGCTTCTTGCTGCATGCCGCCGGTTCAGCCTGCGTCTGACCGCAGTGGGTGCATCCCATTTTTCGGGGTGAACCTGCTGCTCGCGTTCGGATGCGCGGCAACCGCCGTTCGCAATTCTTCGACAGCCGCGGCGGAACCGGTCCATACTGAGCCATGAAGGCGCGTTTGCAACCCACGGAACGCCGAGCGCGGCCGACGCCCGAGCCCCCGGAACAGGCTCACCGCCCCCCGAAAATGGGATGTACCCGACCGCAGTCAACGGGTTGACAAGGAATCGTCGGAGAAATACGCAGCAAATCGTTGGGTGCCCTTGATGGGCTCGATATGGTTCGCCCAGCCTGACGTCACCTGCCCTCTTCCGGGAGGGCTTTTTCTTTGCGTGCGCTCCATGCGTCCCGCCCTCCGTCAATCGGCATCCGATCGGGCGCGGGTGCCTTCCGATTTGATGGCGGGGCTCGGCCAGCACGTGTCTGAGCTCAGTCATGTCTTCCCGGCACGGTCTAACTCAATTGCTTGACAAACTGATCGGCTTCCCCGCATCAATGTTCCCGTAGCCCCGGTGTCGCCTTCTGCCGAGCTCTTCGCTGCGGCATGCGCCCCGGGGCGTCCGTTTCCCGGATTGCGATTGAACCGAAGCTGGCGGTAAAGCCAGCCTCAGCTCCAAAGTGGCGGATCAGGGCAAATGCAGCCTGAAACCCGGCCCGCAGCGAATGCCGACGCTACCGCGTCGGCACCGGCGTGTCGGAACCGTAGTCGTAGAAGCCGCGCTTCGTCTTCCGCCCCAGCCATCCGGCTTCAACGTACTTGGCGAGCAGCGGGCACGGCCGGTATTTCGTGTCGGCAAGCCCCTCGTGCAGCACGTTCATGATCGCCAGGCAGGTGTCCAGACCGATGAAATCCGCCAGCTGGAACGGCCCCATGGGGTGGTTCGCGCCCAGCTTCATCGCCGTGTCGATCGATTCGACGGAGCCGACGCCTTCGTAAAGGGCGTAGACCGCCTCGTTGATCATCGGCATGAGAACCCGGTTCACGACGAAGCCCGGGAAGTCCTCGGCCGAAGCGGCGGTCTTTCCCAGCCTGGCGACGACGCCCCGCAAGGTCTGGTAGGTCTCGTCGTCCGTCGCGATGCCCCGGATCAGCTCCACAAGCTGCATGACCGGAACCGGGTTCATGAAATGGAATCCCATGAACTTCTCGGGACGGTCGGTCCGCGACGCGAGCCTCGTTATCGAAATCGACGACGTGTTCGAGGTCAGAATCGTTTCCGGCTTCAGGCTCGGGAGCAGCTCCTTGAAAATTTCGGATTTGATGGACTCGTTTTCGGTGGCCGCCTCGATCACGAGGTCGGTTCCGCCGATGTCCGCGAGGCTCAGGGTCGTGCGCAGCCGGGCCATCGCGTCCGGCTTGTCGGATTCCTTCACCATGCCCTTGCCGACCTGGCGGTCGATGTTGCGGCCGATCAGCGCGACCGCCGCCCCGAGCCGCTCGTCGGTGAGGTCGTGCAGAACCACGCCGAAGCCGGCCAAGGCGAGCACATGGGCGATGCCGTTGCCCATCTGGCCGGCGCCGACGACGCCGACTGTCCTGATTTCCATCGCGTTCTCCCGTCCGCGGCCAGCGCGGTTCGTATTCCGAATCTCAGATTTTCCCGGTCAGCTCCGGAACGGCGGCAAACAGGTCGGCAACCAGCCCGTAGTCCGCCACTTGGAATATCGGGGCTTCCTCGTCCTTGTTGATCGCCACGATCAGCTTGGAATCCTTCATGCCCGCCAAGTGCTGGATTGCGCCGGATATTCCGACTGCAATGTAGAGGTCCGGCGCAACCACCTTGCCGGTCTGCCCGACCTGCCAGTCGTTCGGCGCAAAGCCGGAATCGACCGCAGCACGCGACGCCCCGACAGCGGCCCCAAGCTTGTCGGCCAGGTCGGAGATGAGCTTGAAGTCCTCGGGCGAGCCGACGCCCCGGCCGCCGGATACGACGACCTTGGCGGACGTGAGCTCCGGCCGGTCGGTCGTCGCCACCTTGTCTTCGACCCATTGGCTGAGCGCAGGATTGCGCGCCTCCCCGACCGGCTCCACCGGCGCGGATGCGCCTTCGCCTGCCGCATCATAGGCGGCGGTGCGCACGGTCAGGATTTTCTTCGCATCCCGGGACCTGACGGTCTGGACCGCGTTTCCGGCATAGATGGGACGCTCGAAGGTCTCGGAGTCCACGACCTTTGTGATGTCCGAAATCATCATCGCGTCGAGCATTGCCGCCGCTCGCGGCAGCGCGTTCTGCGCGGCGGTCGTCGCGGGCCCGGCGATGTGTTCGAATCCATCGGCCAGCGAGACCACCAATTCCGCAACGGGCTCGGCCAGTGAGTGGGCGTAGATCGGGCTGCAGGCGCACAGGACCTTCGCAACGCCGTCCAGCTTTGAAGCCTCCTCGGCCGCGGCGGCGCAACCGTCCCCGGCGCAGAGCACCGTTACCTCGCCCAGTTCCTTTGCAGCGGTCAGGGCCTTTGCGGTCAGATCTGTCGCAAGTTCGCTGCCATTCAGTTCCGCTAGAAGAAGAACGGCCATCAGATCACCTCCTCTTCTTCCCTGAGCTTTTGGATAAGCTCGTCCACGGATCCGACGATTTGCCCTGCCTTCCGCGCTTCAGGCTCCACAGTGCTGACGATTTCGAGGCGCGGGCCGACATCGACGCCGTAGTCCTCAGGAGTCTTGATATCGAACGGCTTGCGCTTGGCCCGCTGGATGTTCGGAAGCGACGGGTAGCGGGGCTCGTTCATGCGCAGGTCGACAGTGACCACGCACGGAAGCCCGACCGATACGACTTGAAGGCCGCCGTCCACTTCCCTCGTGACCGTCGCCCGCCCGTCCCCGACTTCGAGCTCCGAAGCGAACGTCGCCTGCGAGCAGCCCATGAGCGCGGCAAGCATCTGGCCTGTCGCGTTCATGTCGTTGTCGATCGCCTGCTTCCCCATGAGCACGATCCCGGGCTCCACCTCATCGGCGACCGCTTTGAGCAGCTTGGCAACGGCAAGAGGCTCGATGTCGACATGCACATCCTCGGCGGCCTTCACCAGGATCGCGCGGTCAGCCCCCATCGCGAGGGCCGCGCGCAGCACCGCCTGCGCCTGCTGGACGCCTATCGATACGGCCACGATCTCTTCGGCCTTGCCCGCTTCCTTGAGGCGGATCGCCTCCTCGACGGCGATCTCGTCGAACGGGTTCATCGACATCTTGACGTTCGCGAGATCGACGCCCGAGCCATCGGTTCTGACGCGGACCTTCACGTTGTAGTCGATCACCCGTTTCACAGGCACAAGCACTTTCATCGCGCTGCCTCCCGCAAGCTGCCGCATCCCCGCGGCGTCCGAATCCCGACGCTACGCATTAATCAAGCGGGCTGCGAAAATACAGAGAAACATTCGCGCCCGCGGGCGCAATCGTTCGCCTTCAGCGGTTGGCCCCAGGCACCCAGAGGACATCGCGCTCGCCGTTCCCGTTCGCCGCGCGGGAGGCCACGAAGAACCAGTCGGAAAGCCGGTTCAGATACTGCAGCGCGAACGGGCTGACCGCTTCCGACCGGGACAGTTCGATGGCGCGCCTTTCCGCCCTTCGCGCGGTCGTGCGGCAATGGTGCAGGGCGGCGGCGAGCGACGTGCCGCCCGGAAGCACGAAGCTCCGCAGCGGGGACAGTTTGCCGTTCATTTCGTCGATCTCCGCTTCGAGGCGGCCCACTTGGGACTCGGCGATCCGGAGCGGAGGACGTTCCGCCGCGTCCTCGCCCGCCTGCTGGGGCCTGCAAAGGTCGGCGCCTAGGTCGAACAGGTCGTTCTGCACTGCGGCAAGCAGCGCGTCCGCCTCGGGGTCCGCGGCGAGCCTGGCAAGCCCGACGGCAGCGTTGAGTTCGTCAACCGATCCGTAGGCTTCGACGCGAAGGGATTCCTTCGGAACCCTCTCTCCGGTTCCGAGTGCTGTGTCTCCGCCGTCGCCTGTCCTCGTGTAGATCCGGTTCAGAACGACCATCGATCAGCCCGTGCCGCCGAACGCGACCAAAAGGAATATGAGCGCGACCGCGACCGCTTGCGCAATGATCCGAAGCCGCATGATCTTGTTGGCGTATTTCCGGTTGAATTCGCCTCCGCCCGCAAATCCTCCGATTCCGACCATCAGTATCACCAGCACCGCCAGCACCGCGATGACCGCGATCACGGCCAACGGTCCCGCAAGCACGGCTAGATCCGCCCTTCGCTTCGCGAGATCCGGGCCACGGCGTCAGGATTTTCTCGACAACGCCCGGTCCAAGGCACGGGTCGTCAGGATGCGCTTCAGGAATCCCGCCATGTACGTCGGCGTCGTGACGTAGTACCTCGGCTTGGGATCAGGCGATTCCAGCGCGTGGATCAGCTTGCGCGTCACGGCCTCCGGCGGGAGTTCGCCCCGATCCTTCGGGATTCCTTCCGCGTAAAGCCTCGGCACAAGATGCTTGCGGTACACATCGGCCAAGGCCGAATTCTCCCAGTCGATCCAGCGCTCGAAGGGCGCGCGGGAGTTTTCCCGGAACAGCGTTGTAATCGGTCCGGGCTCGATGAGCACGACCTTGATCGGCGTGTAGGCGAGCTCCATCCTCATTGTATCGGTCAGGCCTTCGAGGGCGAACTTGGTGGCGTTGTAGGCCCCGCGCCACCGCATGACCACAAATCCCAGAACCGACGAGCAGTTCACGATCCGGCCGCCGCCTTGCGCCCTCATGGCTGGAATGACGCGCCTTGTGAGATCGTGGTAACCGAATACGTTCGCCTCGAAGATGCGCCGCAGCGCTTCCCGAGGCATGTCTTCCACGGCGCCGGGAATGGCGTAAGCGCCGTTGTTGAATAGCGCGTCGAGCGTTCCGCCCGTGCGCGACAGCGCCTCGTTCGCCCCGTCTTCGACGCTTCGCTCGTCCTCGTAATCCAGAGCGAAACTCTCCAGCCCTTCGCCTCGGAGCCTCTCGCAGTCCTCCTCCTTCCTGCAGGTCGCGAAGACCCGCCAGCCGCGCCGCGCAAGCCGGACCGCCGCATCGTATCCGATCCCGGACGAGCATCCTGTGATCAGAATGCTTCGCCCGCCTTCGTGGCTTTCGCTGCGCGGCATGGCGCTTGTCTCCTCGTCCCGATCCGGCGGACTGTATTCGACGCGGCGGAAGCGGGCAATTCAGTGACTGCGCTCAGTACGGTTGCTCGCCTGTCGCGCAATGCGACGCCCGTTTCCTTTCAGGATGAATGTGTTGAAGGTCTTTCCAGATCGACGCTCAGAACACGGAATCGCTTCATTCCTGCCACATGCAGGTTCAATTCTTTGCTCTGCGCGCGGATTGCGCCGCCTGCATCAGGAATTTATTTAAGTCATCGACAACCTCCGCAAGCGAGCCGGGATCGACTGTGAAGCTGCGCTTTAGCGACTTCCATATCGCTAATTTCTGCTCGTTATTCGCGAACGCTTGCGACAGGCCTTCGGGCATATCTTCCGGCACGGGGGTTCCGCGTCGCGCAAATGTCGCGGAGATCGCTTTTGCAAGCCGGGGCGGTTTGAAATCGAAGTGTTTGCTGAGCATCCACAGATCGAAATAATCCTTCAAGCGGGTGTTCGCGCTGCCGTGCTCGACGATTGCGTGGAATTTTTCGGCAACGACGGTTTCCGGAGCGTACCCGCGCAAATGCGGCACTGGCATGTCTAGGATGACGGGATAATCGAGCGGTTCGACACCTGGCTCCGTGGAGTCTCCGTATCCGACATCGATTTTGATGGGCACTCGGGCCCCGGAGATTACAGCCTCCGTTCGGATGCGAAGGCCACCGTATTCGTTATGTTTCCGGATGAGTTCCAAGCGCGTTTGGTCGGCATTGAAGTGGACACCGTCCGGATATTCAGTGCTTAGCATTTCCTTGAAAATCGAAACGACGGACTGCGGATGAGAATCGCCAAGGCCCAGGAAGTCGAGGTCGCGCGTGCTCCGGACCGGTTCATTGAACCACGTCATCAGCAGCATTGCGCCCTTGAGAACGAACCGGTCGGCGTGTTGCGATTCCGCAAGCCTGTAGAGCAGCCGCTCAATCGCATAGCGCATCAGCACTAGCTCGAAATCCTGAGACGTCTCCCGCGCAATATTCAGGAGGCGCGCGCGAACCGAAGCACCGATGTTCTTTCTAGCTCTAGGCATTGGCAGTCAGAGCCTCGAGATAGGGCCTGACCACGGTCCATACTCGACCTCGCGCGGCATGGCGGGCGATCTCCGCAGGAGTTGCTTTGCGCTGACGAATTGTCTCTTGCAGCCCTTCAATTGCGACCGTAGGGCCGATTTTCCGACGGTGGCGGAAGCAGTCCGCAATCGTTTTCGCGACGCCGAAGACCTTCACGGTGACGCCCTCAATGCGCTCTGTGAGGACCGCATCATCAAGGAACGCATCAACAAACCTGACCACCTGAACTGGCGGGTAACGCGTTTTCGGCGCCCAGGCATTCGTGCGAACCGCCATCCATACAGCGTGAGGCAGCTGGTCAGTGAGATCGTGGTAGGTAAGTGCCGAGACGAGGCAAATCACCCCTTTCGGTTGTCGCTTGGCAGCCTCGGCGAAGGTATGGCGCGCATCGATCGGCGCGTCAGGCAGCTGGTACAGTCCCCACGCAAGTCGGGATACGTCGCCGTCCTTGCACATCCGTCCGATGGTCGCCGCGGTGATTCCCGCTGCTTGGAACTCGCGAAGACGGACGATTCCGCGTTCTTCCAGGAGACCGCGAGCCTGCTCGCGCTGAGTCAGGGTCTCTGCCATTGATACAAAACCTCCAAACATAGCACCTAACATTCGAGATAATATATCGCACCGGGAGCTGAACGTCAATGCCGGGCCAGGGTTCGGGGGACACGGCACACCCGGTAGTGATATAAAACCTATAATTATAGAACCTAGAGTTGCAGATAATATATCACCTAGGCGATCGCTGCGTCAATGTTGCGACCGGGTTCGAGGGACATGGAGCGTCCGCCCAGCCGATCCGGCTGCTTTCCTGCCTTGAATTGCGGCAGGTTGTCTCTGTTTCCGGTGCTGCGGCCCTATGCGGAGCTTCCGCACGCTTTCTCAGACTTGGAATTGTCCGGGTTGCATGGCGGTCCTCGGGATCTGTCGGGGCGTTCGGCAGCGAGATGAGCGGTGGGCGCTTGATCGGCTGAAGTCATTCGTGAAGGCGTCGACAGTGCGGCTTGGATGGGAACGGCACGGGCTGCCGCCAAGCATCCCGACGACGCGCAGTCGGTCAGCCCCGTGCGTGGAATTTCATCATTTGCCGCTGTAATGGAGGGCATGGCTCAACATATGGACTTGCCGGCTCCGGAATCCGAATCGCTTCAGGAGGCGATCAAGGAGCGGTACCTGCAGTACGCGCTTTCCACGATCATGGACCGCGCCCTGCCCGACGCTCGCGACGGGCTGAAGCCCGTCCACCGCCGGATCCTGTTCGCCATGCGCGAGCTGAAGCTGGGCGCGGCGGGGCCGTTCCGCAAATCCGCCAAGATCTCCGGCGACGTCATGGGGAATTTCCATCCCCACGGCGACCAGGCGATCTACGATGCGCTCGTGCGCCTCGCCCAGGATTTCAACATCCGCTACCCGCTCGTGGACGGGCAGGGGAACTTCGGAAACATCGACGGCGACAACGCCGCTGCGGCGCGATACACGGAAGCCCGGCTCACCGCCGCCGCCGAGGCGCTCATGGACGGCCTCGACGAGGACGCCGTGGACTTCCGGCCCAATTACGACGGCACCCTTGAAGAGCCGGCCGTCATGCCGGCGTCGATTCCCAACCTGCTGGCGAACGGCGCGAGCGGAATCGCGGTCGGAATGGCGACCGAGATACCGCCGCACAATCTGGGCGAGCTCTGCGGCGCATGCCTCCACTTGGTGAAGCATCCGAACGCGGGCAACGACGCCTTGGCGAAGCACGTCCCCGGCCCGGACTTTCCGACCGGGGGCCTGATAGTCGAGCCCGCCGAGAACATCAGGGAGGCGTACCGTACCGGCAAAGGATCGATCCGGCTGCGGGCGGCATGGAGCGTGGAGGAGCTGGACCGGGGGCAATGGCAGGCGATCGTCACGGAGATCCCTTTCCAGGTCAAGAAATCCCGGCTGATCGAGCGGATCGCGGCGCTGATCCAGTCGAAGAAGATTCCCGCGGTGGCCGATGTGCGCGACGAGTCAGCCGAAAATGTCAGAATCGTCCTTGAGCCGAAGTCAAGGAACATCGACCCGCAGGCGATGATGGAGACGCTGTTCCGGAACTCCGAGCTGGAGATCCGGTACTCGATGAACATGAACGCCCTGATCGACGGGCGCACGCCAAAGGTCTGTTCGCTGAAGGAAGTGCTCGGCGCGTTCCTCAAGCATCGGCGGGAAGTGCTCGTTCGCCGGGCACGGCACCGGCTCGGCAAGATCGACCGCAGGCTTGAAGTTCTCGAAGGGTACATTGTCGCCTTTCTGAACCTCGACCGGGTGATCGAGATCATCCGGCACGACGACAGCCCCAAGCAGACGCTGATGGCGGAGTTCGAACTCTCGGACACGCAGGCCGAAGCGATACTGAACATGAGGCTCAGGAATCTGCGGAAGCTGGAGGAGGCGGAGCTTCGACGCGAACGCGACGATCTGATTTACGAGCGTTCCGAGCTTGAGGACCTGCTTGGAACGGAGGCGCTGCAATGGAAGCGCATCGCGGGCGAGCTGAAGGACGTCAGAAAGAGGTTCGGCGGGTCGGATGCAGGGGGAGCGCGCAGAACGGCATTCGCGGAAGCGCCGCAGGTCGAGGAGCTGACGGCCGAAGCGTCGGTCGAGCGCGAGCCCGCGACCGTCATCTGCTCGAAGATGGGCTGGGTCAGGGCGATGAAGGGCGCCGTTCCGCTGGACCAGGAGTTCAAGTACCGCGACGGCGACGAAGGCCGCTTCGTGTTTCACGCCGAAACCACCGACAAGCTGCTGCTGTTCGGATCGAACGGGCGCTTCTACACGGTGCCGGTGTCGTCCCTTCCGGGCGGCCGCGGGCTCGGCGAGCCGATCCGGGTCATGGTCGAACTGCCGAACGAAGCCGAAATCTGCGCGCTGTTCCCCTATCGCGCCGGGCGGAAGCTGCTCCTCGCCTCGGCGGCCGGATACGGTTTTGTCACCGACGAGGACGGCGTCGTCGCGGTCACCCGCAACGGGAAGCAGGTCATGAACGTGCGGCCGCCGGACTCCGCCCGCTTCTGCGTGCCCTTGGACGGTGACCATGTTGCGCTGTCCGGCGAGAATCGAAGGCTTCTCGTCTTTGCCGCGTCCGACTTGCCCGAATTGTCGCGGGGCCGCGGCGTCCGAATGCAGAAGCACAGCCAGGGCGGGCTCGCCGACGTTGCGAGCTTCAATATTGCGGACGGACTCAGCTGGCTGGACCCGGCAGGACGAACCCGCACGGAAAAGGACCTCGGCGTTTGGAAAGGCAGACGCGGCTCGGCGGGCCGCTTGCCCCCGAGAGGCTTTCCGAAGGACAACAAGTTCACCTGACATCCGGTCGGCGTCGGGAAAGCGTCAGCGGGGCTCCGCGCGCAGCCAGATCCCGCCCTTGGGCCGCAGAGTCAGGATCATGACAGGGTCGGGCGGGCGGTCCTCCACCAGCGAGAACCTGAACCGCGAGAGCAGCGAAGCAAGCATGATCGACGCTTCCATCATCGCGAAGCTCGCTCCGATGCACACTCGCGGACCGCCGCCGAAAGGCAGATAGGCGAACTTGTCGAACGAGGCCGGATGCTGGAACCGGTCCGGATTGAAGCCGTCCGGATCGGTCCACAGGCAGCGGTTCCGGTGGAGAGCGTAGATCGGGAGAAGCATCGTGTCGCCGGGCCGTACGATGCGGCCCCACATTTCGTCCGGCTCCAGCGCGACTCTGGCGAGGAGGCCGGCTGGCGGGTAGAGGCGCAGCGCCTCCTCGATCAGCCGCCGGACCAGCACGAGCGCTTCGGCGTGTTCGGCAGCGGCGGGCCGGCCGCCGAGCACTTTCAGGGTTTCGAGGCGCGCCTCTTCCTGCACCGCATTGTCGAATGCGAGCAGGTAAAGGGACCAGGACAGAGCGAGCGCCGTCGTCTCGTGCCCCGCGACAATGAAGGTCAGGAGGTTGTCCCGAAGCTCCTCCGGATTCATCCGCCGCCCTGAATCCGGATCCTCGCCCTCGCTCAGCATGCTGAGCAGGTCGCTTCCGGCGGGATCCTCCGGCGCCTCGCGCGATGCGATGGCGGCGTCGGCGACGGAGCGCATTTCGCGGATGGCGCGGGTTCGGACCATGCGCCCGGGGCGGGGAATCCAGGCGGGCGCGCCGATCACGTCAAGGAAGGAAACGCGGGCGGTCTGGCTGATGTAGGCTTCGATCGCTCGGTGCACCAAAGCGCCGTCGATCGCTTCGCCGCGGGAGAACGTGACATTGCTGATCACTTCGAACGTGGACGCGACCATCTCGGCGTGCATGTCGACGGGCCGTCCGGCGGCGGCGGAAACCCGCCGGATCGAATTCCTCGCCGCTGCGGCCATGATCGGCGCGAGCTTGCGGACGTTGCGGCTGGCGAACACCGGGGCGGCCGCCCGCCGCTGCCACAGCCAGTGCCTGCCTTCCGCGATGAACAGGCTTTCGCCTATCCCCGGCCTCAGGACGTTCTTGATCATCTCCGACTTGGGGTAGGCGTCGGGCCGCTCCCTCAGAATCCGCTTGAGGCCCCGCGGCTCCATCACCATGTGCCAGCGCTTCACGGTCCGCCCCGAAACCATCGGCTGCCGGGTTGCGAGCTCCGGGATGATTTCGAGAAGGTTCCGCCGGGCGGTCCTTACGATTTCCGGGATGCTGAGCGGCGCCTTCGCAAGCCGGGCCTTGACCGGCTCGTCCCGCCGGTATGCGGACTGCTCGCCTGTTGCCATTATTTTGCCTTCTGCGGCGGCGAAATATACCAGCGCCGATAGGGGCGGCAACGCGCCCGCGGATTGTCGGGAGGGCAGCGCCCGTGCTCATCGCCAAGAACCGTTGCCTGGCCGCCGCGATCCCGGCCATGCTGCTGGTCGCGTCGTGTTCCCAAAGCGGCGAGGATCTGACGGCGGACCCCGAGCCGTTCGGGGATTTCAAGCTTGCGACGGTGCACGTTCGGGCCGATGATTCTCAGACGCTTCCGCTGGCGAGAGAAGCCGCCGCCGAAGAATTGGAAGCCGCGCTGGAGGCGGCGCTCGAGCGGCGGCTCGGCCGATACTCGGGCGAGACGCGTTACTCCATCGAAGTGGAGGTGACTGGCCATTTCATTGCTCCGGCGGGCGTGCCCATCATCCTTTCCCCGCGCTCGACGATGGCCCTGCGTGTCACGGTCCGCGACGGGGCGACTTGGAAGGCGAGGAACGAGGATCCCCGCATGTTTTTGGTCGCCGAGCCGTTCTCGGGCAAGACCCTTGTCGGCTCCGGGGTGGTCCAGAGCAAGGAGGAGCAGATCCAAGCGCTCGCCGAGCGCGCCGCGTACTTGATCGAGCGCTGGCTGAAGTCCGAGGACGGGCCCGTGCTGGACGGCGAGGATTCGGAAGGCTGACGGCACGGCGGAGCTTTCCTGAGTCGGCCATGGCCGACAACGGCGCGAGCAGTTCCGGCGATCCTGATGTCGGCGTCCGGAGGCACTGGCCCGGCGGCCGCCTTGCGCGGAAACCGTTCAGCGATTAAATGCTTTTCCATCGCAGGGGTGTAGCTCAGCTGGTAGAGCATCGGTCTCCAAAACCGAGGGTCGGGGGTTCGAGCCCCTCCGCCCCTGCCAATCGCGGGTCGCAGGTCGGGTCTGCGGGAATTGGAGTGCTTGCGGAGACAAGGCCGACAGCCCGACCGGGCAAGGCGGATTCGGGGGCACAGCGGGAATTCCGCTCGGCCGACGCAGTGTTGGCCATCCGTCGCACGACGGCCCGGACGGCCGGCGTTGGTGCGCCATAGGCAGAAAATTCAGGAGCGGACGTGCGGAGACCGCTCGCCGTCTCCGCGTCGATGGCCGCCGCGCGAACTTGCTCGAAAGGAGAAGGGATGGGCAATTTCCAGCCAATCGTGGATGCGTACGAGGGCGACATCACCAAGCTCGCGGTGGACGCGATCGTCAATGCCGCCAACGAGTCCCTCATGCATGGGGGCGGCGTAGCGAAGGCCATCCAAGACGCTGCCGGATCGGGCTTGCTTGAGGAATGCCGCGTGCTTGGTGGCTGCCCGGAAGGCGAGGCCCGCGTCACCGGCGCGTACAATCTTCCGTCCAGGATAGTCATCCACACCGTGGGGCCTGTTTGGCGCGGTGGCACCAGCTTGGAGGAGCCGACCTTGGCGCGCTGCTACCGCGAATCCATCAGGCTGGCGCGGGCCTACGGCGCGGAGTCCATTGCGTTTCCTGCCATTTCGACCGGCAAGTACGGGTTTCCTGCAAGGCGGGCGGCGGGGATCGCGGTTCGTTCGGTCATGAAGGAGGCTGCGACGAATCGTCCGCTCCGCCTTGTCCTGTTCTGCTGCTTCAGCAGCGAATCCTTGGATGCCCACCGCTCTGCGCTAAGAAGCTTGCGCGGGTAGCCTGGCCGACTGCCGTTCCGCTTCCGCCGCAGCGCGTCATCGTTCCGGCTGCAATGTTCTCAGCGGCTGACAGGCCGCAATTGGCGGAATTCCTTGCAGCGAAGGCGAGTTCGCGCGTTTTCGATGAGAAGTTCAGGCTATTGGCGGCGGGCTGCCGTAGAGCTGCTCGCGTTTAGGCCGGTCGTCGGCTCCGCGCCCGCCGAGTATCCGCCGCGCGACAGTGTGCCCGGACAGCACCGCGGCCTGGATCGTACCCGGAACGAGGCAGTCGCCTACCAAATGGATGTCGCCCAAGCCGTCCATCGCAGCCAGTTCGTATCGGAGGCCGTCGACCGGCGATCTCGCGCCCACGAACGCGAGCGCGCCGAATTCGATCTCCACAGGCTTTCCCGTCAGCGCGTCGCGGAATGAAGCTTCGTTTGTCATCATCAGGTTGGGCCGCATCTCGACGCCGAGCGCCGCCAGCCGGTCGACGATGCGCTCCTGCTCCAGCGTATGGTCCGTCCATGTGGCGATCTGAGGGAGCGGCGTGGCGTACGTGACGCCGTGGCCGAGCCTTGCCAGCCGCTCGGCGATCACGCTCGCCATGTAGAAATGATCGTCGTCGTAAACGACGAAACTGGTCTGCGGCATGTCGGACGCCTGTCCGTCCAGAATGTCGTCCGGCGTAAGGACATTGATGCCGTCCCAGGCAACGGGGTCGAAATTGGTCGATCCCACGCCGTCCCGCCGCCATTTCGCGCCGGTCGCCAGCATGATCGTGTCCGCGCCGAAATCGGCGATGTCGCCGGCGCTCATCCTGCTGGAAAGATAGAGGTCCGCGTCGGCCTGCTGCGACAGCTGGTAGGTGCGGTAGTCCCGCACCCTTGCCCAGGTCCCAAGCCCGGGAAGCTTCGACTCGCGGGCGACCCGACCGCCGGCCTCCGCTTCGGCCTCTGCGATGGCAACCGCGTGTCCGGCCCGCATGAGCACAAGCGCGCATTCAAGCCCCGCCGGTCCTGCGCCGATGATCAGGTGCGATTTCCGGCCGGCTGATGCCGGCGGCGCTTCCGGGTGCCATCCCCGGCGCCACTCCTCCGATATCGTCGGGTTCTGGGTGCACCGCAGGGGCAGGCCGTAGCTGTCCATGCTGACGCAGACGTTGCAGCCGATGCATTCCCGGATCTCGTCGGCGCGGCCCTCCTTGATTTTGCGCGGCAGGAACGGGTCGGCGATCGAAGGCCGGGCTGCGCCGATCAAATCCAGGCGGCCCGACTTCACGAGCGAAACCATCCTGTCCGGCGAGGTGAACCGTCCGACTCCGACCACGGGCTTCGAAGTCAGCGATTTCACGAAGTCGGTGTATTCGAGCTGGAATCCCTCTTCCGCGAACCGCGCGGTCGCGCTGTCGTTCGGCCATCCGGAAAGGTTCACGTCCCAGAGGTCCGGCAGCTCGGCGAGCGCCGCCACCGCATCGCGGCCTTCGCCGTCGTGGGCGATCCCGTTCCTCTTTCCCGGCTCGGCCACGCTGAAGCGAAGCGCGACCGCCGCAGTTCCTTCCGCCGCTTCGAGCGTGTCCTCGAGCACTTCCCGGAGAAGCCGGACGCGGTTTTCGAACGATCCGCCGTACTGGTCCGTTCGCCGGTTCGTGCGGCGCGCGAAGAAATGCGACAGGATCGAAAGATCGTGGGCCGCGTAAACGTAAAGGATGTCGTATCCGGCTTTCATCGCCCTGACGGCCGCGGCCTTGTGCGCAGAACGGAACTTCCGGATGTCCGCCAAGTCCATCGCCGCGGCCTGCGAGGGCACTTCCGGACGAAGAACCGGAAGCGCGCTGGGCCCGATCACCGGCAGGCCCGTCGTGATGTTGCGGGACCTCATGCCCCCGTGCCCGAGCTCGATGGCCGCGAGGCTCCCGTGCTCCTTGATGGCCTCGACCTGCGCGGCGTGGCGCGGGATGTCGCCATCGTCCCAGATGCGTTCCATCGGGTGGTTGGCCATGTCGGAATCGGGCCCGATTTCAGAAATCTGGACCGCGACCGTTCCCCATCCGCCCTCCGCCTTCATGGCCCGGAGGGCGATCGCGCCGCGCGGCTGCGCCCAGCCGTGGCCCGTCGCGTGAGGCACGGCGTAGAAGCGGTTCGGGGCCGTTACCGGGCCTATCCGGACCGGCTCGAACAGGACGCCGTAGCGTGCGGCGTTCACGGGCGGTCGCGTTTGACCGTGCCGTCTGCGACCCAGGCGTCGAAAAGCTCGAGCACGGTGTCGGCGAACGCCAAATCATTGATGTGGGCGTCGATCTCCGTCATGCGGACCGGGGGCCTTATCGCGGTCCGCATCTCCTCCAGGAACGCCTCCAATCCGCCGGGATCGTGCGCGGGCTGGCCCGGCCTGTCCCATTCCTCGAGCCCTTGGGCGGTCAGGACGACATGCACCGGAGCCTTCGACGCGGAAAGGCGCTGCGCGAGCTCGCGCGCCGTTTCCCGGCGCTCCTCGCTGTTGAGCGCCGACGACTTGATGAGGCGGTTGTGGGCATGGAACGGCCTGTCGGTGTATCGCTCGGGAATGTCCTGCCATCCGGCGAAATCGATCAGGTCGAGGCACCCCGGAGAAACCAGCTGCGGAATTCCGGCCCTGCCGGCGTTCAACAGCCTGTCCGCGCCTCCGTTCACCACCGAGCCTGCCAGCAGATTGCCGAGCTCCGGCAAGGCGAAATCCATCACGCACGCGAAGCCGCCCTGGGCGGCGATCCGTTCGAACGCCATTCCGCCCATGCCGGTGGCATGGAATATCGCGGGCTCGAAGCCCCGCTCCTCCAATGCCGGCTTGAGCAGCTTCATGTAGGAGAGGCAGGACGAGCCGAGCGAAGTCATGCCTACCCGCGGCAGGTCCTCGGGCGGCTTTTCCGCCGCGCGCGCGGCTCCGAGCACGGCGCCCGCGGCTTGGCTGAGCGAGGATTTGCAGATCGAATTCAGCCCGTACAGCCCGCCGGCCCAGAGGATCATCTGGATGTCGGGTGAAAGCCTGTCGGCCGGAATCAAAGGTGAGAACGAGACCGTGGACACGATGTGCTTCGGAACGCCGAGCGGAAGCGCCTGGCAGACGTCGAGCGCGAGATCGGTTCCCATCGTGCCGCCAAGAATGATGACGCCGTCCACTCGGCCTTGCGCCTGCATGTCGGCGGCAAGCGCGGACGCGCCTAGCGCCATGATCTGCATGGCGCTGTTTTCGTCGCCGCTTTCGGCGGCTGCGCGAATTGAACTGTCCGCCGCCGCGGCGACGTCGTGCTTGGAGACGTCGCACGGCTCGGACGCATCGCCCAGCACGCTGACGTCCATAGTGACGGTGCGCCCGCCTTGGCCGCGGATGCAGTCCGAAATGTATGCCAGTTCGTCGTTCTTGGTGTCGAACGTGCCGACGACAAGGATGGTTTTGTCAGTCATCTTGAACCCTTGAGGCCGGCCTCCTGCCGCGCCACAGGCTCCAGAAATGGCTGGCGACGACGGCCAGGATGATCAGGAACAGCACGAAAGCGATCGGGCGGCTGATGAAGTCCAGAGGCGTGTCGACCCGCATCATCGATGTCCGCAGCTTGGCCTCCATGATGCCGCCCAGAACCATTCCAAGTATGATCGGAACGATCGGCAGGCCCAGCCTTTTGAGAATGAATCCGAAGATCCCGAATCCGGCCGCCACCGCGCAATCCACGGCGCTGTTCCGCAAGCTGTAGACGCCGACGAAGCTCAGGGTCAGAACCGCGACTCCCAGGAACCGGGTCGGGATCTCGATCACCTTCAACAGCGAATTGGTCGCGTACAGCAGGAATGCCAGCACCAGGACGTTCAGGATGAGAAGCGCGATGTAGAGCGCGACCACGAAGTCCATCTGGTTCTGGAACAGCTGCGGCCCGGGCACGACGCTGTGCACGTAGAACACGCTAAGCATCATGGCCGTCAGCGCTTCTCCAGGAATTCCCAAGGCGAGAAGCGGGATCATGGCCGCGGCGGGGACGGCGTTGTTCGCGGCTTCGGAAGCGACCAGGCCTTCCGGCGATCCGTTTCCGAACTCGTCCGGCTTGCGCGACGTTCTTTGCGCGTACGTGTAGCTCAGGAACTGGGCGGTGAACTCCCCGACGCCGGGAATCATTCCCATCATGACCCCGAAACTCGAAGAGACCGCGGCGACCCGCTTGCAAACCGCAAGCTCCTTGAATCCCGCGAACAGGCCTCCCTTCACAGCTTCCGCCTTGCTGCGCTTGTCCGGCTCCACAAGGAGAACGAACGCTTGGCTGAGCGCGAACAGCCCGAGCACGACGACGATCAGATCAACCCCTCCGGCCAGCCAGCTCTGCCCGAACGTGTAGCGCTTCGAATACTGGACGGGTTCCAGCCCGACGGTGTTCAGCCAGATGCCGAGGCACGCGAGCATGCCTGCCGCCAGCACCTGCCCGCGGTGGGCGAGCACGACAAGGATGACGCCGAGCAATGCCGCCAGAAAGATTTCGCGGCTTCCGAACATCGGCGCGATCCATGCCAGGACCGGAGCCAGCAGGATCAGGCAGACCACGGAGAACACGCCGCCGAAAAAGGATGCCGAGTAGGCCAGGGACAATGCCCTGCGCGCTTCGCCCCGCTTGGTCATCGGGGTCCCCTCGTAGGTGGTCAGAGCGTTGACCGCCGTTCCGGGGGTGTTGATCAGGATGGCCGGAATGGCGCCTCCGTACATGGACGAGCCGTAGATTCCCAGGAGCGCCGTCAGCCCGACGATCGGATCGAGCGCGAATGTGGCCGGAAGCAGAATAGCGATGGCGACCGCCGGTCCTACGCCGGGAATCGCGCCGATCATCACGCCGCCGACAGAACCCACGACAAGCGCCGCGGCGACATCCCAGCGGGCGAGGATCGCCAAGGCGGACAGCAGGATATCCATGTCAGAAGTTCAGGATCATGAAGCTGCGAAGCCCGCTCGGGAGGATGTCGTAAATGGCGCCCCCGGGGATCTTCACGGCAAGAGCGGTCTTGAAGACGAGAACGATGCCCGCTCCGAGCGCGGCGGCCGCCGCAAGCTGGCGAAAGGTGCCGTACCCCTGCCGGACCGCGAGAAGGACCGTGAACAGGATTGTGGCCAGGAGATAGCCCGCGAACGGAACCGCGGCCACATAGGCCATGAACCAGGCGAAGTACTCCAATGCCCTGAGCCAAACCGCCGCCTCGGCAAGCCCGCCTTCCTGCCGCGCCTTCCAAGCGTTCCAGAAGTGGAAGACGCCGAACAGGCTCATGCCCGCGACGCCGATCGCCGGCCAGAAGCGCGGCTGGGCGAACAGCTTGCCGCCTGCCGAAAATCTGGTTTCGGCGGTCAGCTGGCTAAGCAGAAACAGGGAAAACAGCAAAAACGCCGCCGCGAATGCGGCGGCGCCCGGCTGAACCGCCGAAGCGTCGTGGTGCCGCATGGAGCTCTGGAGCCCGAATCCGGATTGCGGACCGGCTCAACCGGCCGATCCGCAGAGAGTTCCGCTAATCGAGCAGCTGGCCGATCACTGCCAGCGTTGCCTCGTCAGCTGCGATCCGCTCGGCCGCGGCAGCCGCGTCCTGCCAGTAGACAAGCGCTCCGGTGTCCGCCGCGACCTTCTGCGCCCGTTCCGACATCACGGTTTCCTTGGCGACGTCGATGATCTTCGCGCGGATGTCCTCCGGGGTTTCCTTGCGCACGAAGAGTCCGTTCCAAAGCGCAAGATTGAGCTCGGGATCGATTTCTCCCATCGTCGGCGTGTCGGGAACGATCGGAATCCGCTCGTCCGTAACCGACACCAGCACCTTGATGTCGTCGAGGCAGGGAAGAACCAGCTGCAGCGTCGTGTTTATGACGTCGGCGTCGCCGGACGCGAGGCTGTTGCAATCCAGCATGTCGAACGCGGCTTCGGAGCCCCATTCGAATCCGGCCTTCTTCGCGTAGGCGAAGCTTATCCGGGTGGGTGCGAGGGCGGCGCCGAAATGCCCCAGCGCCACGTCGTTCGACTTGGCGTGCTCAACCAACTCCTCCATGGACGAGAAAGGCGCGTCCGCGGACGCCACCATGACGAACGGATATGTCAGGAAGATGCCGAGAGGATCGAACCTGGGCGGCTCAAGCTCCGGGATTCCGATCTTGTGCCCGATCGTAGGCACCGCGATGACGAACGATCCTATCGTGTAGCCGTCGGCGGGAGCTTCGGCCACGCTGATCGCTCCCGGGAAGGGGCCTCCGCCTCCGCCGGGCTTGTTCACGACGGCCGCCGCCACGCCGTATTTGGCTTGGAAATCGTCGGCGATCATCCGGGACAGCACGTCTTCAAGGTCGCCGGGCGGCCAAGGCACGACGATGCTCACAGGCTTCTCGGGGTATTCGGCGGCGGCATGTCCGCCGACCGCCAAGCCTGCGACCGCCAATGCGGCGGCAACCGCTTTCCTCATTCTTTCCTCCTTGTGGAACCGATGCTTGCAACCGGCATCTGCCGCCGAAAATCTCCCGGCCATTCGAAAGTGTCAACCGCAAGCGTGGAAATGCGAGAGAGTGGACGCCCCCTCCGGCGGCATCGGGAAGCGCCATTACGGCGGAATCAACGATCCGCAAGGGAAAGGAGCCTCCGCAACGGACAGGGCTGGGATGATCGGGGGCGATCCTGGCAAGAGGAGCTTCCAGACTCGCGGGATTTGGCGAGGGCTGGCGCTGATTGGACATGGAGCTTCCGCTGGAGCGCCGCGGGGCAGGTCCGGGCAAGCCGGCGGCGCGGCGCGCCGGATCCGCAGGTTCGGGGGAACGCGGAAAGCATGGACAATCATCCCCGCAAGCCTGTTCGCGGCCGCAGCGCCGGGAAACCGGGGCGAAGGCGCGAGCCGCCGCGATTCGATGCGGAGCATGAATTTTATTGCGCACTGCAATTAATTGCAGTACGCATTTATTGGGGCGATTCGCAAGCGCTCCTGCAAAACCTGCATCGTGGAAGTCACTCCAAGGAGGAAAGAATGACAATGACGATCATGAAAACAATGCTTGCAGCCGCGGCGGCGCTGCCGCTTGCAGGCCCGGCTTTCGCGGACGGCCATGCCCGTACCGATCTGGTGATCGCCGACCTCGGCCAGCCGGAAACCAACCCGTGGGTGATCAACCGCCACCGCTTCGAGCGCTGCGTCGCCGATGCGCTGAGCGTCGAGCTGCGGGAGTTCGACGACCAGAACTCCGAGGAGCAGCACGTCGCCCAGGCGGAATCGATCATCGCAAGCCAGCCCGACGGCCTGATCTTCAATCCGCTGACCTCGCCCGCGGGCATTCAGGTCGCGCGGCTGCTGGAGGACAACGACATTCCGGGAGTCGCGGTGGGGCGCCTTGTCGTGTCCGATTACGATACCGATTACGAAGGCGAGGATTTCATCGCGCAGGTTACCCAGAACAACACGACCTGGGGCGAGGCGATCGGCCAGGCCGTCGTGGACCTCGGCCACAAGAAGGTCGCCATGATCTGGAACCAGAAGGGCGTGACCTCGGCCGAGGAAATCTGGGCCGGCGTTCAATCCGTGCTTGATCAGCACGACGACGTCGTTCTTCTGGCGGAGGCGTGGGACCGGCTGAATCGCGAGAACGGCCAGAAGTACGCCGAGCAGTTCATCGCCCGCTTCGCGCCGGGTGAAATCGACGCGATCATCGTCCTCGGCGCCGTCGCCGGCCTCGGCAGCCAGTTCGCCGTCGACCAAGTCGGCCGCGACGACATCGCCATTGTCACGACCGATATCGACGAGCAGGTCGCTCAGTTCATAAAGACCGGCAAACTCGCGTTTTCAATCGGCGGCCACTGGATGGTCGGCGGCTTCGGGCTGGTCCAGCTTTACGACTATCTCCACGGCCACCCGGTCGAGGACACCCAGCCGCTCTTCAGCCTGATCTCGGTAACTGCCGACAATGTCGATACTTACGCGAACGGCTTGCTGAGCGGCTGCATTCTGTCGCCGGAAGACATCCGCAGCCTCAGCCGCGTCCACAACCCGGACGCCGACCTGCCCGGCTTCATCGACAACTTCTCGAAGAACTGGGAAGAATTCGTGCAATAGGCCGCCATTGGCGCGCTCGGCCTCGGCCCTTCGGGGCCGAGGCATGCCAACAGCCAATTCTCAACGAGGCCGGTTCATGAGGCTTTTCGGCTATGCTCCCGAGCGAGGCGCCGCCGCAGGCGATACCATGCCGTTCCACCATGGCGGCAAATGGCACTTGTTCTTCTCCCAGCCGCCTGTCGGCGCTTGGGAGTACGTGGAGCGCGCCCGCGTCTCGACCGCGTATCTGCGCTCGGACGACTTGGTGAACTGGGAGGTCATGCCCGATGCTTTCGGTCCCGGCGAACACGGCGAATGCGACGGAGACGGGATCTGGACCGGCTCGGTCATCGAACATGAGGGCGTCTTCCATTTCTTCTACACCGGCTACAATCGCCAGTCCGGCTCGCCGCAAACGATTTGCAAGGCAACCTCGACCGACCTGCGATCATGGAGGAAGTCGAGCGCCAACCCGCTGATTTCTCCCGACCCGCGATGGTATGAAACCGTCGATTGGCGCGACCCGTTCGTGTATCGCGACGAGGCCGACGGACGCTTCAAGATGCTGATCTCGGCCCGGCTGAACGAAGGCCCGCAGTTTCGCCGGGGATGCGTGGCGGTCGCCGCTTCGGACGATCTGGAAAACTGGGAAGTAGGTCCGCCGCTGGCCTCGTCAATGCTGACGCATTGTCCCGAATGCCCCGAGCTCTTCAGGCTGGGAGATTGGTGGTACTTGGTCGAGAGCCGCTATTCCGAGCGCATGCAAACCGTTTACCGAGTTGCGAAGTCGCCTGAAGGGCCGTGGGAAAGCCGCAGGCTCGACAGTCTCGACGGCCGTCGCTTCTATGCAGCAAAGTCCGCCGGGCACGGCGATCGCCGGGTGAGTTTCGGATGGATTCCGTTTCGCAAGCGCCATGACCCGAAACGCGATTGGGTCTGGGGCGGAGAGCTTGGCAGCCCGCGCGAATTGATATCGCTTTCCGACGGGACGCTTGCATGCCGGTTGCCGCCGGAAGTGGACGAAAGCTATGCCGCGCCCGTGCCTCATGCGCTGCGGCCGATCCTTGGAACCTGGACCGGCGAGGCCAATCCGCGCTGCGATGCGGTCGGCACGTTCGGCTACGCTCGGCTGGAAGGTCCGGAACGCGACGATGTGCTTCTGGACGTCGTCATCGCGCCTGCGGCGAACACCGAAGCGGCGGGCGTTCTGATCGAACCGAGCGGCGGGGATCATCTGGCCAGCGGCTACAGCCTTGCCATCGAGCCTATGAAGGAGCGCGTGGTTTTTGATCGCTGGCCCGCGTCGATGGATCCGCTTTGGGACAGCCTTGTGCTGAACGAGAGGCACGGAATCGCGGTGCGCCACGAAATCGACAGCCCGCTGGTCGAGCGGCCTTTGGCGTTCACGCCCGAAAACGGCCGCTACAGGGTGCAAATCCTGCGCAAGGGATCGGCCGTCGAATGCTTCGTCGCCGGGCAGGTGGCGGCGTCGTTCCGAATTTACGACATCTCGACCGCCGGCGCTTGGGGCGTCTTCGCGCAGGAGGGCGCGGCTGTCTTCCATGATGTCGCGTTCCGAAAGTAAGGCCCTTTCTTGCCGTTGGCGTCGCTAAGGCAACTGCTGGACCACGCTGCCGAGCACGGCTACGGCATACCCGCCTTCAACATCTCGAACATGGAACAAGGCTTGGCCGTCATGAATGCCGCCAAGGCATGCGATGCGCCGGTGATTTTGCAAGCCAGCCTGAAAGTGCGATGCGGATATGCGGGCGACCGGATGATCGTAGGCATCGTCGAGGCGCTGGCCGACATGTATCCCGACAATCCCATTTGCCTTCACCAGGACCACGGCCATACGGAAAACGCTTGCGTCAGCGCGATCGGCGCGGGGTTCACTTCCGCGATGATGGACGGGTCGCTAATGGCCGACGGCAAAACGCCCGCGAGTTACGAGCATAATGTGGACGTTACCGCTCGCGTTGCGCAAATCGCCCATTGGATTGGAGCCTCTGTCGAAGGGGAGCTTGGCGTTCTGGGCTCGCTCGAGACCGGCGAAGGACATGAAGAGGACGGCTCAGGCGCAGAGGGAGCGCTCGACCGCGACCAATTGCTGACCGACCCCGATCAGGCCGCGGACTTCGTATCGGCTACGCATGTCGATGCGCTGGCGATTGCCTGCGGCACTTCCCACGGGGCGTACAAATTCACGCGCGCGCCCGATGGCGAGATACTCGCGATGGACCGGATCGAGGCGATCCATCATCGCCTGCCGGACACGCACCTTGTCATGCATGGGTCCAGCTCGGTGCCGCAGGACCTGCAGGACGTGATCAATGCATATGGCGGCGAAATGCCGCAGACTTGGGGCGTCCCGGTGGAGGAGATCGAGCGTGGCATTCGTCATGGCGTGCGCAAGGTGAATATAGACACTGATTGCCGCATGGCGATGTCCGGGGCGCTGCGCCGCTTTGCGCAGGAAAACCCTAAAGCCTTCGATCCCCGAGCGTTCATGCTTGCCGCCATGGACGCTCTTGAAACCCTTGTTCGCGACCGGTTCGAACGATTCGGAACTGCCGGGCGCGGCAGCAAAATCAAGCCGATCGCACTCGCGGATATGGCAAAACGCTATGCCAAGGGCGCGCTGGACCCGCGCGTTGAGGATTCTTGCGCCGCGCGCTCTTCATAGGGCGTTCGGTGCTCGACGTCGTCGCGCTGGTCGAGGACTTTCCCGGCCCGGACGGGAAGACTGCGGCACTGTCCAATTGCATGATTCCGGGCGGATCAGCGCTGAATGCCGCGGTGGCTTTCGCTTGTCTGGGCGGCGACGCCGCATTGGCGACTTCGCTGGGCGCGCCAGGATTGACGCGCGAATTCGTCGCCGACGACCTGTCCCGCCACAAGGTTGAAGTGCACGATATCTGCGACGACCCGGCGTACCGGATCCCGATCTCGATCGTCGTTTCAACGCGCAGCCTCGGCGAGCGCATGATCGTGAACGGCGCGAACGAAGAATGCAGCCGGCATGGGAATTGCGCGGAACTGCTGTCCGGCGATTTCGACCTTATCCAGATCGATCAATACGAACGGCATTTCGTGGCGCGATATCGCGACGAGATCCGGTCCTTCGGCGGCCCCGTCATCATGGATGGCGGCGGCTGGAAGGATTGGTCGCCGGATTTTCTGCGTCTTGCGAACATCCCGATCGTCTCGGAAGTGTTTTGCGCGGGCGGACCTCAAGGCTTTGCAGAGCTGTGCATGGATCTGGGCATCTCCCGCTGGGCGATGACGCGAGGACGCCTCGGCGTGATCTGGCGTGACGGCGACCGCTCCGGCGAAATCCCCGCGTTGCCGGTGCAGGTCGTCGACACGCTCGGGGCGGGCGATATCTTTCACGGTGCCTTCTGCCATGCGTTCGCCGAAACCGGATCTTTCGTCGACTCGTTGAACGCGGCCAACCGGGTCGCAGCCAAATCCTGCGAGAGCACCGGCACGCGGCGCTGGATGCATGGCTAGGCGAACCAATGATTATGCAATGCTACTGGAGACGACCAGAGATCGGCTCCAAGGCGAGACGCCGCCGCTCCTAATCGGGATTGCAGGACCTCCGGCGACGGGCAAATCCACACTTGCCGGAAGGCTGGCGAGCGATTTGAACGCCGCGGGTCTCAATGCCTGCGTTTGTCCGCTGGATGGTTTTCACATGACCAATGCGCAGCTCGACGCCGCAGGCCTTCGCGAAGTCAAGGGGCGCATCGATACATTCGACGGAACCGCTTTCGCGCGCGCCGTGCCCCGCCTGAAGGATGGCGCGCCCTTCTGGTGGCCGCAATATTCGCGCCAAAGGCATGATCCCATCCCGAAAGGCACGCGGATCACCGGGAAGGAAGCAGTCTGCATCGTCGAAGGGAACTATATACTTGCTGATGCGGAACCGTGGCGGTCCGCCGCCAATTTCTTCGATTTTCGCATCATCATGGACGCGTCGGATTCGGTTCTCCGCGCGCGCCTGTTCGTTCGCCACATTCAAAGCGGGCGTTCAGCGGGCGTAGCGATAACGAAGATCGATCGAACGGACATTCCCAACGCCCGCGAGGTCCGCGCGGGATGCAGCTACGCGGATATCCTGTTCACAGAGGAAGCATGCGTCTGATTCGGACCGTCAATCCGCCGCGGCTTGCGGACCCGCGCCAGGCTGCCGCGCAGTCCGGCAGTTCGGGAGCGGCATGAAATGAGAGCGGCGCAGAAGGGATTGTCCATCGAGGGCGTCCAAGGCCACAACCGGCGGGTCATCCTGGCGGCGCTCCAGGATTTGGGAACATGCTCCCGAAAGGAAATCAGCGTGGCGACGGGCCTGGACCAGGCTACGGTCACCCGCGCCATCGGAACACTGCTGGATGCCGGCGTCGTCGAGGAGGTGGGACTGGTGAGGGGCGGGCGCGGCAGGCGTTCGATCAACCTCGATTTTTCAGCCTCCGGGCGGCATATCCTCTGCCTGCGATTGCAGCGGCGCAGCTTCTCCGTCGCGGCGTTCAATCTTCGCGGAATTCCGGTCGAAACGAGCGAAGTTCCCATTCCTCGCGGTCAATCGGCAGTCACGACGTTCGCCGACATCACCGGCGCGATGGACGACAGGATCACGCGGCTTGACCGAATTGACGGCATCGGCGTCGCCGTTCCCGGCCCGTTCCTCGAGCGGGATGAACGGGTGATCCTCATGACCGAAAGCCCTGAATGGCAGGGGTTCGACTTGATCCGCGCGCTCCGGTCGCGATATCCCAGCATACCCGTCCATTCCACGCACGATGCCAAGGCCGCCGCCCTCACGGAATGGCGCGACCGTGCGCGCCGGTCGGGGATCAAGGTGCTCCTGTACGTGTCGGCCGGCCAAGGCACCGGGTCGGCCCTTGTGATCGGCGGGGAGGTTTACCGCGGCGCGCTGGGGCTCGCCGGCGAACTGGGCCATACGTCGATCAATGCGGACGGGCCCATCTGCAAATGCGGCAATGCGGGGTGCCTGGAATTGTACGCCTCCCGCATATCGCTGCTGCGGGCCATTCGGGAACGGGCCGCCGGCGCAGCCGACACGCGCCTTACGCCAAGCGCGGACTTTCCGCAGGTGGTTGAAGCCTACGCCAGCGGCGACCCTTTGGCGATCGAGGAAGTTGAGCGAGTTGCGCGGTATTTGGCGCAGGGCACGACCAACTGCATCAACTTGGTGAACCCGGACCTGGTCGTGATCGGCGACGAGTACGCTATGTTCGGAGAGCCGTTTCTCGAAGCAATCAAGAAGCATGTTGAAAAGGCCGTATTGCCGAGCGTCTACAGCTCTGTCGGAATCGTTCTGAGCCGGTCAACAGAGGATACCGTTCTGAAGGGCGCGTTTCTGGACGTGTTTTCTCTTACGTATCTTGGACTTCCGAGAGAGGCGCATGCTGATTTGGTCCCGGAGTTCGGTTGAAAGGAAAGATGGGAATGGATGCAGGAGGCTCTCCGCCGCTGTTGTCGGTTGAGAACGTTTCCATGTCGTTCGGCGGCGTGCAGGCCTTGCGCGATGGCTCTTTCGACCTTGAGCGAGGCGAGGTGGTCGCGATCGTCGGCGGCAACGGGGCAGGCAAATCGACGCTGGTCAAAATTGTAGCCGGGGCGCATGTGCCCAACAGCGGCCGCATCGCGATCAACGGCGTGGAGGTGCCTCGTGCGGAGCATAGCGTTTCGCACATGCAGGCGCGCGGCATCGAGATCGTTTATCAGGATCTCGCGCTGGTTCCCAACATGACTGCCCCTTACAACCTTTTTCTTGGGCGCATCCCGAAGAAATGGGGCATTTTCGTCGACGAGGCGAAGATGCGCCAAAAGACGCGCGAGGTTCTAAGCCAGCTCAACGTCACGACCGTCCAAGATCTTTCCCAGCCGATTTCGTCCATGTCGGGCGGGCAGCAGCAGAGCATCGCCATCGGCCGCGCTATCGCCTGGGGAAGCGAGATTGTCATTCTCGACGAGCCGACGGCCGCCCTCGGACCCAACGAAACGGCGGAGGTCGAGCGGCTGGTGGAGGACGTAAGGGAGCGACACCGCACGGCTTTCGTCCTGATCAGCCACAACCTTGATCAGGTGCGACGATTGGCCGACCGGATTGTTGTAACGCATCATGGCGTCACTTCGCGCGAGTTCAAACGCGACGAAATCACTTCCGACCGATTGGTCAAGGCCATCACCCTCGGCGAATGAGATAAACGAAGATGTCCGATACGACCGCACCGCGCAATTTCCTGACCCCAAAAAGGATGGCGATTCTGCGCGACTACGTGCCCTTCATCGCCATAGCGCTTGTGATTCTTCTCTTCTGGGCGATTTCAGGCGACCGTTTCATGTCTGTGCGCAACTGGACCTTCATCGCTCAGCAGACCCCCGTTTTGATGCTGCTCGCCTTCGCCCAGCTGATGATAGTGACCACGGGATCCATCGATATCTCGATCGGCTCAAGCCTCGCCTTCTCGGCTTTCCTGGGGGCATTGGGAATGCTGTGGCTTGGGGACGCCGGGCTGATCCTCGGAATCCTGGGCGGAGGAATGGTGGGCATGGCCAACGGCCTGATCATTTCGTTCCTGAAGATACCGTCGTTCGTGACGACCTTGGCCATGCTCATCATCGTGCGCGCTTTGGTCATCATCGTCTCGGACGGAACCGCAATCTACATTACCGACAGCAGCGTGACGGGCGGAACCAACATCACGTCGGTGGCGGCGCCGTGGCTGCTGTCGATGGGCAAGTTCCCGGCGATCTTCATCCTTGCGGCGATAGTCGCGGTTCTCATGTGGATTTTCTATGAGCGGACTGCGTTCGGCCAGCAATTGCGGGCTGTGGGCGGCAATGAAAAGGTTCTGCGGCTTGTCGGAATCAACGTTACGGTCTTCAAGGTCAAGGTTTTCGCGGCGGCGGGCTTGATGGTAGGTCTGGCGGCCTGCGTGAACCTTGCCCGGGCAGGCGCCGCGACTCCTCAAGCGGGATTGATGATAGAGCTTGACGCCATCGCGGCGGTTGCGCTTGGCGGCACCCCGCTTACCGGGGGATACGGCAGCGTTGTCAAGACGATCATCGGCGCGTTGACTTTGACGATCGTGCGCAACGGATTGACGATCGCCGGCGTGCCGCCGTCCTGGAGCCAGGTCGCTCTTGGCGTGCTGATGATCGCAGCCATCGCCATTTCGCTCAATCGAAGCAAAATCGATGTTGTGAAGTGATCAACAGCTGAATTTGCGGGCGGAGCCCAATTCCGCATCGTCGCTTGCCGACTCCTCCATTTGCGCGTGAGAAGCGACCCGGCGACGCATTCCTGGTTTAGCGAAGTCTGCGCAAGGGTCACGAAAAGTTCGGCCTCGTGTCAGACGCCGCCGCTGGCAGTTGCGGACCGGATTGCCGGATCGTTATGATGCGGCACTCTCGTTGCCAAAACCCGGAAAACAAGCCGCGAGCAATGCGCCTCCGAGCGTGAATGGGCGATTTGGTTATGTTCGTGCCGTGCCTTGCGGGCCGATGGTTGCGGCACACAGCGCCACCAAGCTGGGCAGGAAATTCCGCTTGACCCAATGTCGGCGGGGAACTCGATACCGTTCCATGTAGTCCGACAGCGCTAATCCAGAAATCTTCCATCCGCCTGGTCGTCGTTGACTCTTGCTTTCCGCGCGCAATGTCCATGAATTATTGCTGCGCAAAAAGCATGCAAGCGTGTCTGAATTGGAATATAACTGCTTGCTTGAAAGACCATTTGGAAGCCGGTTCCGATGAACAAGAATGTTGGTACATCAGCTCAGGACCTGCGTTCCTGCGCGCAACGGCGCTGCTTCCGCGAGCCAATTCAGGAGATTTTTGACGTAGCCCGGCTTCTTGACCAAGCGGTCACCGCGCATCTAGCAGGCGATCATCGCGATGCTGCGCGCCTCATCGCGGAGGCGGACATTCAGGCGGTGAGGGACTGGACGGATTCGATCTGGGCAAAGGAGGATCCTAATATACATCGCAGACGTCCAGAGGGCAAAGCATTTCCAAGGGTTTGCAAGTGTAAACGGGATCTGGATAACAAACCCAGCAATAAGCAGAAACAAGCGCTGGTTAATCGCGACGGGTACCATTGCCTATTTTACGGCATTCCGCTCATTCGAGCAGAAATCCGTGATGCCATACGCAAGCATTATCGGAATGAGCTAAAGTGGGGCAGAAGAAAGCTTTCGCAGCATGCTGGATTTCAGTGCTTGTTGATGCAATTCGACCATGTTCTTGCACGCAGCCGCGGTGGTCGTACAGACCTCGACAACTTGATCATAACTTGTGGTCCATGCAATTATGGACGTGGAGATCGTACGCTTGAGGAGGTTGGTTTGATTGATCCCCGAACGCGGCCAATAACCAAAATCGCTTGCGATAGGATAGCAACTTGGGACGGGCTGGAACGGTTTATAGGCTGCTAAACTGCTCCAGACTTTTGGATTTATCGCAATTTTATTGAGTGCGGTTTGAACAAATCGCAGGAATTCCTGCGTTGAAAGCACGTTGCATGCGCTCGCAAGTCGCAATGTGCGGATGCCAAGGTTGCAGACAAGCAGGTTTGCGTTTGATGAGTTGCTGTACTGTTTTGTTTCCGGAACAGGCAGCGGGCGCTTCTTCGACTCGACCAACTTGGTGAACCTGCTCGAGGCGGAAGCCCGGGACGGACGCCGTCCCGGCCGATGAACCACTCCAAACCGCAGCCAAAGCGGGCTACCGATGCTTGCGGTGCCGGTGCGGAGGCGAAGGCCGCCGGATCTTTGGCGGTCTCAGGAAACCGCTTCCGATGACGCCATAGCGGAACCGCGCGACGAGTTTGTTCTGCCGCGTCGGCGGACATCGGATTGAGGGCCGCGGATGCCGTCCTGATTCAATGGCCCAAATAGCACGGCCTCGCATTCGGTGCCGTGATAGGCAGCGGGAGGATGGTTTCCCGGACAGCACTTCCTTCTGAACGCGCAGTCAAGCTGCGAACGCCTCAGTCGGCAGGGTTCCAGCAATCCGTACGGCGAAACGGCCAGCCTTGGCATTATTGCCGGACGGCAAAGCTACAATAGCTGCGAAAGAAACGTGCGCGCCGGCACAATGAGCGGAGAGTCCTGGCGGGCGAAGCAGTCCGCGTCCACATAGTCCGCCTCTAGCACGACCTGCATCGCAAAAGGCACGCTCAGCAGCTCCTGGAATCGCTTCAGCGCAGGGCTTAGTCCGCCGTTGCCATGCCGCGTCTCTACGAGAAGCCACGGCCTTTCGTTCTGGACAACCAAGAAATCGACCTCGCGCTTTTCCTTGTCCCTCAAGTAATAGAGCCCGAAGTTTCCAAAGCCTAGATTGCTCCAGCCGTCCACGGCCTTGAGCAGGTGGCACGCCACGAATGTTTCGGCACGACTTCCGGGGTCTTCGATGGCTGCCCAGTCGCGCAGAAACCATTTTGGTTCCTTGCGGAGGGATCGTGGAACGCTCTTGTACCAAGGATTCAGCCGGAATCCGAAATGGAATTCCTGAAGCGTCGCGATCCATCTCCTAATGGTATCGACTGAGACCCGCACTTGCTTAGCAAGACTGCTATAGGAAAGTTGCTGCGCCGATTGGGCGGCGAGGAGCTGTGCAAGCATTTCCAATTGATCCATATGCTGAATTTGCGCAATCTCGCGGATATCTTCCCGAGCAAATTGCTGGAGTACGAGTGATCGCCACTGGCGACTGAACGTCTGGTCGCGCTTCAAGAACGGTTCGGGATAGCCTCCGTGGTGCCACAGCGCATCGAAGGACGTTCCGTCAATCCGTTCGGGTTGGCGGAATACGCGATCCTGATCAGGCAATTCCTGGGTGATCGCTTCGGCTACCGAAAACGGATGCATCCTGTACAGGAAGTAACGACCCATCATGCTGTCGCCGCCTCGGCGGTAGATGTCCATGCGACTGCTGCCCGTTAATACTATTTTTGTACGGTCAGCATAAACGTCGAAGAAGCCTTTCAGGAACTCCTTCCAACGCCGGTATTTGTGCAGTTCATCGAAGTGAATGATTGGCATTCTCGTTTCGAGTTTGTCCAAGCCAGCACGTTCCGCAATGCGTGCCGGTCCGGCGAGGATAATTTCACGGTCGTCTTGGTTGTCCCAATTCAGGTAATGGCTTGCCATGCTTCGGCAGCAGGTGGTCTTGCCTACTTGCCGGGGTCCGCTGACGAAAGCCATCTGCCGATTGTTGGCCAGATGCCTTGTCAGGATTGAATCATAGATCCGGGGTGTAGTATTCGTCATCCCGACCATTATGCGGCGTATCGCGCAATAGTCAAGACCATTTTGCGACACATGCGAAAATGGTCGGATGGTGTTCGATCTCATTGTTTTCAAATGGTTCATTCATCGACCGCTCCAAGCCCGCTTGGCATTGTGTGCTCGTGATGCCGACCAAAGTTCGGTCAACCGCATTTTGGTCGCGACTATTTTACGACACATGCGAAAATGGGCGGGTCATCCTCTTCCTTATTGTTTCCAAAGGATTCATCTTCCGACTGGTTCGAGCTTCTCCGGCGCCCGCTTGTGAGGCCGACCATCGTCCGTCGCGCCGCAATCCGGTCGAGACCATCCAGCGGCGCGTGGAGGTCCGGCTGCACCAAGATACTTGCCCGAGCCCCGCGGGGGCTCGGTCGAATGCTGCGCAGGACAGGCCGTCCGCAGTTCCACCTGGTCGCGGGGCCGACCGGAATCCGCAGCATCGCATTCTGGTCGCGGCCATTCTACGACGCGTGAGAGAATGGTCGGATGGTGCCCCTCCGCCTTGTCGACAAACGATCTGGTCCTTGACCCGTCCAGGCCCGTGCGGCATCGCCTGCTCGCGATACCGACCAAAGTTCGGTCAAGCGCATTTTGGTCGTGACTATTTTACGACACATGCGAAAATGGTCGATCAATGTCCTTCTGCCTTGTCGTCAAATGATTTTCGCCCCGACCGGTTCGGGCTTCCGCGGCGTCGCCTGCTTGCGAAGTCGACCATCGTCCCTCCCGTTGCGATCCGGTTGAGACCGTTCAGCGGCACACGGAATTCAGTCGGCGTCAGGACCTTTGCCCGAGCCTGCGCGGATCTTGTCGAATGGCGTGCCGGACAGGCCGTGCGCGGTTCCACCTGGTCGCGGGGCCGACCGGAATCCGCAGCATCGCATTCTGGTCGCGGCCATTCTACGACACATGCGAAAATGGTCGGATGGTGCCCCTCCGCCTTGTCGCCAAACGATTTATTCTCCGACCGGCCCGAACTGAGCAGCGACGCGCCTCCGGGTCGACCTGAGTTTGCCTAGTGAAGGTCCGGGCAAAACCGAATTGAGATTTGTTCAAAGCCATTCGGAATATGGCGCTTGATTCCGATCTCGCTGCGAAGCCCGCGCCTTGGCCATGCCAGGGCTAGTCTGCGAACCTGAGCCGCAGACCGAAGTTCCCGGCACTGCATCCTGTCCGCGACCATTTTGCGACACATGCGAAAATGGTCGGATGGTGTTCGATCTCATTGTTTTCAAATGGTTCATTCATCGACCGCTCCAAGCCCGCTTGGCATTGTGTGCTCGTGATGCCGACCAAAGTTCGGTCAACCGCATTTTGGTCGCGACTATTTTACGACACATGCGAAAATGGGCGGGTCATCCTCTTCCTTATTGTTTCCAAAGGATTCATCTTCCGACTGGTTCGAGCTTCTCCGGCGCCCGCTTGTGAGGCCGACCATCGTCCGTCGCGCCGCAATCCGGTCGAGACCATCCAGCGGCGCGTGGAGGTCCGGCTGCACCAAGATACTTGCCCGAGCCCCGCGGGGGCTCGGTCGAATGCTGCGCAGGACAGGCCGTCCGCAGTTCCACCTGGTCGCGGGGCCGACCGGAATCCGCAGCATCGCATTCTGGTCGCGGCCATTCTACGACGCGTGAGAGAATGGTCGGATGGTGCCCCTCCGCCTTGTCGACAAACGATCTGGTCCTTGACCCGTCCAGGCCCGTGCGGCATCGCCTGCTCGCGATACCGACCAAAGTTCGGTCAAGCGCATTTTGGTCGTGACTATTTTACGACACATGCGAAAATGGTCGATCAATGTCCTTCTGCCTTGTCGTCAAATGATTTTCGCCCCGACCGGTTCGGGCTTCCGCGGCGTCGCCTGCTTGCGAAGTCGACCATCGTCCCTCCCGTTGCGATCCGGTTGAGACCGTTCAGCGGCACACGGAATTCAGTCGGCGTCAGGACCTTTGCCCGAGCCTGCGCGGATCTTGTCGAATGGCGTGCCGGACAGGCCGTGCGCGGTTCCACCTGGTCGCGGGGCCGACCGGAATCCGCAGCATCGCATTCTGGTCGCGGCCATTCTACGACACATGCGAAAATGGTCGGATGGTGCCCCTCCGCCTTGTCGCCAAACGATTTATTCTCCGACCGGCCCGAACTGAGCAGCGACGCGCCTCCGGGTCGACCTGAGTTTGCCTAGTGAAGGTCCGGGCAAAACCGAATTGAGATTTGTTCAAAGCCATTCGGAATATGGCGCTTGATTCCGATCTCGCTGCGAAGCCCGCGCCTTGGCCATGCCAGGGCTAGTCTGCGAACCTGAGCCGCAGACCGAAGTTCCCGGCACTGCATCCTGTCCGCGACCATTTTGCGACACATGCGAAAATGGTCGGATGGTGTTCGATCTCATTGTTTTCAAATGGTTCATTCATCGACCGCTCCAAGCCCGCTTGGCATTGTGTGCTCGTGATGCCGACCAAAGTTCGGTCAACCGCATTTTGGTCGCGACTATTTTACGACACATGCGAAAATGGGCGGGTCATCCTCTTCCTTATTGTTTCCAAAGGATTCATCTTCCGACTGGTTCGAGCTTCTCCGGCGCCCGCTTGTGAGGCCGACCATCGTCCGTCGCGCCGCAATCCGGTCGAGACCATCCAGCGGCGCGTGGAGGTCCGGCTGCACCAAGATACTTGCCCGAGCCCCGCGGGGGCTCGGTCGAATGCTGCGCAGGACAGGCCGTCCGCAGTTCCACCTGGTCGCGGGGCCGACCGGAATCCGCAGCATCGCATTCTGGTCGCGGCCATTCTACGACGCGTGAGAGAATGGTCGGATGGTGCCCCTCCGCCTTGTCGACAAACGATCTGGTCCTTGACCCGTCCAGGCCCGTGCGGCATCGCCTGCTCGCGATACCGACCAAAGTTCGGTCAAGCGCATTTTGGTCGTGACTATTTTACGACACATGCGAAAATGGTCGATCAATGTCCTTCTGCCTTGTCGTCAAATGATTTTCGCCCCGACCGGTTCGGGCTTCCGCGGCGTCGCCTGCTTGCGAAGTCGACCATCGTCCCTCCCGTTGCGATCCGGTTGAGACCGTTCAGCGGCACACGGAATTCAGTCGGCGTCAGGACCTTTGCCCGAGCCTGCGCGGATCTTGTCGAATGGCGTGCCGGACAGGCCATTCAGCTGCTGGGCTATGAATTGCGAATCGGTATGCTTGACGAAAAGAGGCTTAAGTGAAATTGGCGGCTGCAACGAACTGTCCCAAATCTATGAAGCGGGGAGCGCTGACCTTAGCGGTCAAGCCCGGCCAAACGAGCGCAAGTGTTTGAAACGAATGATTTCAAAGACTGATTCCAGAGCATCTCCAACATGCCGCGCTCCAATGCCGAATCTGCCGTCAAGCGAAGCAAAGACAGGACTGTTTGCCCATGGGCGTCCATTTGCTCTCGATAGGCTCACATCCTTTGGGTCGCTTGGCAGGGCATTGAGTCCGATCACGCCGGCACTCACCGAATGTCTGCAAGACGCCGGGACTAGCCCACTGTTCGGACCGGGCACCGCCGATCGAGAGGGACTTCTGCATTATTCGACGATCCCATTGCAAAGTTGCTTGATTGAAACCGAGCTGGACCGCTCAGCACCTGAAGGCAGAACGGCCGCGTTCTGATGCGGCTTTCGTGGAACGAGGTTCGCGCGCGTGCCGCCAAGTTCGCCGAGGACTGGAAGCACGCGGCATACGAGAAAGGCGAAACCCAAAGCTTCTACAACGATTTCTTCAAAGTCTTCGGCATTCAGCGACGCAGCGTTGCCCGCTACGAGCAGCATGTAGGCAAGCTGGACAACCGGCACGGCTTCATCGACCTGTTCTGGCCAGGCGTATTGCTCGTTGAACAAAAGAGCGCAGGCAGGGGTCTGCAGGTCGCACGAGATCAGGCTCTGACGTATTTCGATGCCATCCCGGAGAACGACAGGCCGCGCTACATTCTGCTCAGCGACTTCCAGAGTTTCGAACTCCTGGATCTCGACGAAAGGGAGGAAGCGCATTTCACGCTTTCCGAGCTTCCGGCACACGTGGACAAGTTCGGGTTCATACTTGGAGTCCAACGGCGGTCGTTCCGGGATCAGGATCCAGCCAATGTTGAAGCATCCGAACTGGTCGGCAAACTGCACGACAAACTTGCTGAGACCGGATACGTTGGACACGATCTAGAACGTTTTCTTGTTAGAATCGTATTCTGCCTCTTCGGCGATGACACGGGGATTTTCGAACCGCGCGACATCTTCTTGGATTTCATTGAATCGAGAACATCGCCAGATGGCGCAGACTTGGGACCGCTCCTCACTCAGATTTTTCAAATCCTAAACACCCGGGAAAGTGAAAGGCTTGCAACGCTTGACGAGGATCTAGCGAAATTTCCGTATATCAACGGCGAACTCTTCGAAAATCAGCTCCGCATTCCAGCATTCAATTCAGGAATGCGAGAGACGCTTCTGGAATGCTGCCACTTCGATTGGTCGGGGATTTCGCCCGCAATATTCGGTGCCTTGTTTCAATCCGTTCTTGACGGAAAGGAGCGAAGAGAGCAGGGAGCGCACTACACAACTGAAAAGAACATTCTCAAGGTCATTCAGCCACTGTTTCTGGACGACTTGCATGCGGAATTCGAGCGAATTCGATTAAGAAAACGTGAACGCAAAGCTGCATTAACCAAGTTTCAGAAGAAATTGGGCGGGTTGAAATTCTTCGATCCCGCCTGCGGTTGCGGCAATTTCCTCATCATTGCCTATCGAGAACTAAGGCTTTTGGAATTGGATGTGCTTAAGGAAATACATGCGTCGGAGCACCAGGCTGGTGTCCAAGCATGGGACGTCGGCATGCTGTCGATCGTGAATGTGGACCAGTTTTACGGAATCGAGATTGGTGAATTCCCGGTTCGGATCGCGGAAACGGCGATGTGGATGATGGACCACATCATGAACAATCGGCTAAGTCTCGAATTCGGGGAGGCGTATTCACGAATTCCGCTGCGGGTTTCGCCCACAATTACATGTGCAGATGCCCTTGAAGTCGATTGGTCGGAGTTGATTCCGCCCGGACAATGTTCTTACGTTTTCGGAAATCCACCGTTCGTAGGAGCAAAATTTCAGTCCGAAGCTCAGCGATACCAAGTACGGCGGATCGCGTCATTGGGGAAATCAGGCGGGACGCTGGACTACGTTGCTGCGTGGTTCGTTCTCGCCGGGCGATACGTTGAACATGGCAGTGCTCGAATTGGATTCGTTGCTACCCACTCGATATCTCAAGGCGAGCAGGCCGCCCAGCTTTGGCCGTTGCTGTTCGATCGCCACAGTCTCGATATCGGATTCGCGCATCAGTCATTCGCGTGGGGTTCGGACGCACGAGGAAAGGCCCATGTACACGTTATAGTTATTGGTCTCGACAAGCAAGAGCTCACACGCCCCACGAAGCGCCTTTTCAACTATCACGATGTGCGCGGAGATCCAGAGGAATCCAAGCACTCTTTTATTTCTCCATATCTCTTTGGTGCCGATACAATTTCCAATCCTCGCCTGACGGTAAAGGAAGAGGCGTCTCCGATTAACGGGTTTCGAAGATTAATTATTGGATCTAAGCCTGTTGATGACGGAAATTATATACTTGGCCCATGTAAGCGACAAGAATTGCTTGAATTTGAACCGGAATCAAACAAATTTATTCGCCCGTATATTGGTGCCCGGGAATTTCTGCAAAATAAAGAGCGTTGGATAGTTTCTCTACATGATGCAACGCCAGAGCAAATTGAACAAATGCCGCGAATTAAGGCAATGGTAGCATTAGTTCGAAAATTCAGGCTGAGCAGAAAGAGCACCGCTACGCGGAAGCTAGCTGATACTCCGACGTTGTACCATGTAAACGTTATTCCTCGCTCTGCCTTTCTTGTAATCCCGCAAGTGAGTTCTGAACGGCGCCAATATGTTCCTATTGGATGGCTGGAGCCGCCGGCGATTCCGAGTGACAAGGTTCGAATACTTGCAGACGCGTCGCTCTTCGAGTTCGCCTTGCTTACTTCCGCCATGCATATGGCGTGGCTTCGGAATATCGGTTGTCGTTTGAAAAGTGATTACAGTTACACGATCAATTTGATTTACAATACGTTTCCCACTCCCCGTAACTTTCCTGATTGCATGCGCGTCCCTGCGTTGGAACGAGCCGCGCAAGACGTGCTTGAGGCTCGAGCGGATTTTCCTGATTCGAGTCTTGCAGATCTTTACGATCCCGACCTCATGCCTCCTGAGCTGAGACGGGCGCACGACGCGTTGGATCGTGTGGTGGACAAGCTCTATCGACGTTCGGGGTTCGGATCGGAACGTGAACGGTTTGAGCACCTACTTGCGCTATACGAAAGAACGAAGGCCCCGGTTCTGCGGGAGGCGCGGAAAACGCGCCGAAGATCGAAAGCACGAACCGGGAAGTAGGGGTCTTGCGCGGCCGCGCTCCAGAATGGGAACGCGATTTCGGTTTTGAACTGCTGATGCCACGAGTCATTTCGAAAGGTTCCGTCCCTTTCCCGGTGGTTCAACGTGATGGCATGTTGCCGCCCGCGATGCGGAATTCACGTTTTTATGGTGGAGTCCGTCGCCGGATGCATTGGCATGTGGCGGGCTTCAGTCGGCGTCTGTGGCGGCGCCTTGCCTCTTCGCGGCCGTGCGATGCCAATCATGCGCTGTCGCTGCGGCGGGATTCGCGCGACGCTCGCGGGTCTCGGCGCATTGCGAAACAGAGTCGGTGGAGCGTCTGCGGACCGCCAGGCCCGGTGCGCCATTGCAAGACCACCCTCCATCGCCTATCTAGCCGCAGGTCGGTGCACGGGGTGCGGTCGCATGGCAAAGGTCTCGCCGTTCAAATTCATTCAAGAGGTCAGGGGCGAAGTCTCGAAGGTCGTGTGGCCGGGACGGCGGGAACTCTTGGTCACGACCGCCATGGTCTTCCTGATGTCGGCCGTCGCGTCGCTGTTCTTCTTTCTGGTCGATCAGGTCATCCGGCTGGGGCTGACGGGCATCCTGGGTCTGTTCTGATCGCAGGCCGTTGCATGCGGAGCGGGCGCGACCGAACCCGCGACGGCGATGCAAATTCCTGCTTGACATTCACCTCCGTGATGGTGTACTGTCGCTTTCTGATTCGGACGCATATCGGCGGAGTGCGTTCTTTTTTTTGCATAGCAACCGAGACAATCGGCGAAACGGCGTTCGGCGCGCCAAGCGCGGCGTCGTTGCAGCGCGGGGGTAGGTCTTCAGCATGGCCAAACGCTGGTACTCGCTGAGCGTCAGATCGAACTTCGAGAAGCGCGTCGCCGAGCAGATCAGGAACGCCTTCGATCAGCAGGGGATGGGCGGCGACATCGAATGCATCGAGGTTCCGACCGAAGAGGTGATGGAGATCCGCCGCGGCAAGCAGGTGCCGACGAAGCGGCGGTACATGCCCGGCTACGTTCTGGTGAAGATGGAAATGTCCGACCGGGGATACCATCTGATCAATTCGATCAACCGGGTCGGCGGGTTCCTGGGTCCGCAGGGCACGCCATCGCCGATGCGGGACGAAGAGGTGGATTCGATACTTCGGAGGACGGAGCAGGGCGCCCGGCCGGCGCGCGCGCTCATATACTTCGACGTGGGCGAGCCTGTCAGCGTGATCGACGGGCCGTTCGAAGGATTCAACGGCATGGTCGAAGAGGTCGACGCGGAGAACGCGAGGCTCAAGGTCTCCGTTTCGATCTTCGGGCGGGCCACGCCCGTCGATCTCGAATACACGCAGGTTTCGAAGCAGTCTTGAATGAGCGCCGCGGCGGGCCTTCCGCCGGGCGCCTGCGAGGAGCAGCCAAATGGCGAAACAGCAGGTCGGCACCTTGAAGCTGCAGGTTCCTGCGGGACAGGCCAACCCGTCGCCGCCCGTCGGCCCGGCGCTCGGCCAGCGCGGCCTCAACATCATGGAATTCTGCAAGGCGTTCAACGCGAAGACGCAGGACATGGAGCCCGGCATGCCGTGCCCGACGGTCGTGACCTACTTCCAGGACAAGTCGTTCTCGATCGAGATCAAGACCCCTCCCGCCTCGTTCTACCTGAAGCGCGCGGCCGGGCTGAAATCCGGAGGCAGCACGCCGGGGCGCGAGACCGTCGGACACGTCACGTCGGCCCAGCTGCGCGAGATCGCGGAAGCCAAGATGAAGGACCTCAACACCGGCGACGTCGAAGCCGCGATGAAGACCGTGCTCGGATCGGCGAAATCCCTCGGAATCGAGATCAAGGACTAGGGCGATGGCGAAGGGCGGAAAGAGGATCAGGGCCGCGCGCGAGACGGCGGCCGGAGCGGAAGGCCTTGGCGTCGATGACGCCGTCGCCAAGGTGAAGCAGTGCGCGACGGCGAAGTTTCCCGAGACCGTCGAAATCGCAATGAATCTCGGCGTCGACCCCCGGCACGCCGACCAGATGGTCAGGGGAACTGTGGATCTGCCGAACGGCACGGGGAAGGAAGTCCGGGTGGCCGTCTTCGCCCGGGGCGAGCTTGCCGACGAAGCGAAGAGCGCGGGTGCCGACATCGTCGGCGCCGAGGACCTGATGGAGACCATTCAGGGCGGCAAGATCGAATTCGACCGCTGCATCGCCGCGCCGGACATGATGGCGCTTGTCGGGCGGCTCGGAAAGATACTCGGCCCGAGGAACCTGATGCCGAATCCGCGCGTCGGCACCGTGACCAAGGACGTTGCGGCGGCGGTCCAGGCGGCCAAGCGCGGCCAGGTGCAGTTCCGCGTCGAGCGCGCGGGCGTCGTGCAGGCCGGCGTCGGCAAGGCGACCTTCGAGCAGGAGAAGCTCGCGCAGAACGTCAGGGCATTCGTGAACGCCGTCGTCCGCGCCAAGCCCTCGGGGGCGAAAGGCAAATACCTGAAAGGGATTTCGCTCAGCTCGACCATGGGCCCGAGCGTTTCGGTCGACGTGGCGTCGGTCGCAGGAGAATAGAGATTCCTTCCGCCCCGAAGTCCGGGGCGGGGGATGCGGCGGGCCTCGAAACGGGCCTGTCGGCTGTCCGAGATGGCGGGTTGCGCCTTCGCTAACGCGGGGCGCGGTAATTCCTGCCCTAGACGGGAAACGGCGGAAGCAGCCCGGGGCATGGCCTTGGGCGGCGGCTGTCCCGCCCCCGGATCGAGGACTCATCGTCGGGCTTCGGCCCGGCGGAACCGAGCCGGAGGGCGTTGCCCTCCATTTCTGGAGTGAAAGTGTGGATAGAGCCCGGAAAGTGGAAGTGGTCGAGGAGCTCGGCCGTATCTTCGAGAGCTCAGGCGTCGTCGTGGTCGCGAGGTACGCCGGCCTCACAGTTGCGGAAATGCAGGACTTCCGGAATCGCATGCGCGAAGCCGGCGGTTTTGTTCGCGTTGCCAAAAACAGGCTCGCCAGGATCGCGCTGAAGGACACCCGCTGCGAAGGCATGTCGGGGCTCCTCAGCGGGATGACGGTTCTTGCCTATTCGGAGGACCCGGTGACCGCGGCGAAAGTCACGGACCAGTACGCCGGGAGCAATCCCAAGCTTGTGCCTCTGGGCGGAGCGATGGACGGGAAAGTGCTGGATGTCGCGGGCGTGAAGGCGGTCGCCTTGATGCCGTCGCGGGAGGAGCTTCTTGCCTCCCTGGTCGGATGCATCATGGCGCCTGCGGCTGGCATCGCCGGCGCGGTCGGGGCGCCTGCGTCGTCGATCGTGTCGATCCTCGAGACGGTCGAAGAGCGCAAGGCGGCATAGCGGACGCAATTGCAAGGCGGGGGCCGGACGGGAACGACCGGCGCTGAGCCACACAACAGGAGTGGAAATCAGGAATGGCAGACATAAGTAAACTAGCGGAAGAGATCGTCGGCCTGACGCTGCTCGAGGCGCAGGAGCTCAAGACGCTGCTCAAGGACAAGTACGGCATCGAGCCTGCTGCCGGAGGCGCCGTGATGGTCGCCGGCCCGGCGGCCGGAGGCGAAGTTGCCGAAGTGGCGGAAGAGCAGACCGAATTCGACGTGATCCTCACCTCCGTCGGGCAGCAGAAGGTGCCCGTCATCAAGGAGGTGCGCGCGATCACCGGCCTCGGCCTGAAGGAGGCCAAAGCGCTGGTCGAGGCCGAAGGCAAGGCGGTCAAGGAAGGCGTCACGAAGGATGCGGCCGAGGAGATCAAGGCGAAGCTCGAAGCCGTCGGCGCCGAGGTCGAGATCAAGTAGGCCGGCGCCAAACAGCCAGTCCGGCCGGAGCCGCGGCGCTCCGGCCGCCTGCGCCCCCCTCGGCGCCGCATTGGCCGCGGTGCCGCGGAAGGCGTAGTCGGAGGTTCGGGAGCGGGACGGTGGCGCGTCCCGCAGGAATTGAACCCCGCGCTCACCGAAACCGCGACGCCGCCGCCGCCAGGCGGGGGCTTCGCTGCGATTTTGGCCAGAGGAGAAGCGCCCGTGACTCAGGCAGCGACCGCGCGCAAGCGCATCCGGCGGAACTACGGCAGGATCCGGGAAGCGATCCGGATGCCGAATCTCATCGAGATCCAGAAGCGCTCGTACGACTTGTTCCTCAATTCCGGGGACGGGCCGGGGCACCAGCCCGGAGAGGGGCTGCAGGGCGTCTTCGAGTCCGTGTTCCCGATCCGGGACTACAACGAGACCGCCGAGCTGCACTTCCAGAGCTACGAGCTCGAGAGCCCCAAATTCGACGTCGACGAATGCCAGCAGCGCGACAAGACCTACGCGGCGCCGCTGAAGGTCACCCTGCGGTTGATCGTGTTCGACGTGGACGAGGAGACGAACGCGCGCACGGTCCGGAACATCAAGGACCAGGACGTGTTCATGGGCGACATGCCGCTCATGACCGAAAACGGCACGTTCATCATCAACGGCACGGAACGGGTCGTCGTCTCCCAGATGCACCGTTCGCCGGGCGTGTTCTTCGACCACGACAGCGGCAAGTCCCACTCCTCGGGCAAGTTCCTGTACACCTGCCGGATCATCCCGTACCGCGGGTCGTGGATCGACTTCGAATTCGACGCCAAGGATCTCGTCTACGCCAGGATGGACCGCCGTAGGAAATTCCCGGTCACCACCATGCTGTTCGCGCTCGGCCTCGACCAGGAGGCCGTGATGCGGGAGTTCTACGACACGGTGACCTTCAGGCTCGAGAAAACCCGCAGAAAGAGCAAGCGGTGGGTCACGAAGTTCTTTCCCGAGCGCGTCAAGGGGACGAAGCCCGAGCACGACATCGTCGACGCCGCGACCGGCGAGGTCATCGCCGAGGCCGGCAAGAAGATCACGCCGCGAACCGCCGCGATCTGGGCCAAGGACGGGTCGGTCTCCGAGGTGTTCGTGCCGTTCGAAGCGATCGAGGGGCGCTTCGCCGCGATCGACGTCATCGACGAGGAGACCGGCGAGATTCTGGTCGAGGCCGGCGACGAGATCACGCTGGCCAAGGACAAGGACGGCAACCTTGCGGAGTGCACGCTGGCGACCCTCGTCGAGAAAGGGATGAAGGAGATCCCGGTGCTCGACATCGACGGGGTCAACGTCGGCTCGTACATCCGTGACACGATGGCCATGGACAAGAACTACGACCGCATTTCCGCCCTCAAGGACATCTACCGGGTGCTCAGGCCGGGCGAGCCGCCGACCCAGGACACGGCCGAGGCACTGTTCGAGCAAACCCTGAACGACGCCGACCGGTACGACCTTTCGGCGGTCGGGCGGGTCAAGATGAACATGCGCCTCCAGCTCGAAGCCGACGACAAGCAGCGGACGCTCCGGCGGGAGGACATCGTCGCCTGCGTGAAGGCGCTCGTCGACCTGCGCGACGGCCGGGGCGCGGTGGACGACATCGACCACCTCGGGAACCGGAGGGTCAGGTCGGTGGGCGAGCTGATGGAGAACCAGTACCGCACCGGCCTGCTCCGCATGGAGAAGGCGATCAAGGAGCGGATGACCTCGGTCGAGATCGACAACGTGATGCCGCAGGACCTCATCAACTCGAAGCCCGCCGCGGCGGCCGTCCGCGAGTTCTTCGGCTCCTCGCAGCTTTCGCAGTTCATGGACCAGACGAACCCGCTTTCCGAGGTCACCCACAAGCGGCGCCTTTCCGCCCTCGGCCCCGGCGGCCTCACGCGGGAGCGCGCCGGCTTCGAGGTCCGCGACGTCCATCCGACGCATTACGGGCGGATCTGCCCCGTCGAGACGCCGGAAGGCCCGAACATCGGCCTGATCAACTCGCTGGCGACCTACGCCCGGGTGAACAGGTACGGCTTCATCGAAACGCCGTACAGGAAGGTCGTGGACCAGAAGCCGACGGACGACGTCGAGTACATCTCGGCGACCGAGGAGATGCGCCACGTCATCGCGCAGGCGAACGCCAGGGTCGACGGCGCAGGAAGGTTCCTCAACGATCTGGTCTCCACGCGCAAGGAGGGCGAGTTCCGGCTCAGCCGCAGGGAGACGGTCGAGCTGATCGACGTCTCGCCGAAGCAGCTGGTCTCGGTCGCCGCCTCCCTCATCCCGTTCCTCGAGAACGACGACGCGAACAGGGCGCTGATGGGCTCGAACATGCAGCGCCAGGCGGTGCCGCTGCTCCGCGCCGAGGCCCCTTTCGTCGGGACCGGCATCGAGTCGGTGGTCGCCCGCGACTCGGGCGCGGCGATCACGGCGCGGCGGGGAGGCGTCATCGACCAGGTCGACGCCACCCGGATCGTGATCAGGGTGACCGAGGAGCTGGACCTCGGCGACCCGGGCATCGACATCTACCGGCTCCGCAAGTTCCAGCGGTCGAACCAGAACACCTGCATCAACCAGCGGCCCCTCGTGAATGTCGGGGACTCGGTCGAGAGGGGCGAGGTGATCGCCGACGGGCCGTCGACCGACCTCGGCGAGCTCGCGCTCGGACGGAACGTCCTCGTCGCGTTCATGCCCTGGAACGGATACAACTTCGAGGATTCCGTGCTGATCTCGGAGCGGATCGCGCGCGACGACGTCTTCACCTCGATCCACATCGAGGAATACGAAATCGCGGCGCGGGACACCAAGCTCGGCCCCGAGGACATCACCCGCGACATTTCGAATGTCGGCGAGGAGGCGCTCCGCAACCTCGACGAGGCGGGCATCGTCTACATCGGCGCCGAAGTGGGCCCCGGCGACATCCTCGTCGGCAAGATCACGCCGAAAGGCGAGACGCCCATGACCCCGGAGGAGAAGCTCCTGAGGGCGATCTTCGGCGAAAAGGCGTCGGACGTCCGGGACACCTCGCTCAGGCTGCCGCCCGGCGACTACGGGACGGTGGTCGAGGTGCGCGTCTTCAACCGGCACGGCATCGAGAAGGACGAGCGGGCCCTTCAGATCGAGCGCGAGCAGATCCTCCAGCTCGAGAGGGACAACAAGGTCGAGCTCGCCATCCTCGACCGGAACATCTACGCCCGGCTCGAATCGCTCGTTCTCGGCAAGGTCGCCGTCAAGGGACCCAAGAGCCTGGAGCCGAACACCAAGGTCACGAAGGAGGTCCTTTCGCGGCTGTCGCCCGGCCAGTGGTGGCAGCTCGCGCTCGGCAACGAGCGCGACGCCACGGCGCTGGAGGCGCTGCACGAGCAGTACAACCGGCAGAAGAAGGTGCTGGAATCCCGCTACGCCGACAAGATCGAGAAGGTCCGGCGCGGCGACGATCTGGCGCCCGGCGTCATGAAGATGGTCAAGGTGTTCATCGCGGTGAAGCGCAAGCTCCAGCCGGGCGACAAGATGGCCGGGCGGCACGGCAACAAGGGCGTCGTTTCGAAGGTCGTTCCCGCCGAGGACATGCCGTTCCTCGAGGACGGCACGCCGATCGACATCGTGCTCAACCCGCTCGGCGTCCCGTCGCGGATGAACGTCGGCCAGATTCTGGAAACCCACATGGGATGGGCGGCGCGGGGCCTCGGGCAGTCGGTGGACGAGGCGCTCCGCCACTGCGGCAGGACCGGCAGGTCCGGCGAGCTGAAGAAGGCGGTCAAGAACGCCTACGGCAAGGAGACGTACGAGGAGGAATTCGCTTCGCTCTCCGACAACGAGCTCGTCGCGGCTGCCGGAAACGTGTCCTCGGGCGTTCCCATAGCCACGCCCGTGTTCGACGGCGCGAAGGAATCCGATGTCGACGACGCGCTCGAAAGGGCCGGGTTCGACACCTCGGGGCAATCGGTGCTCTGCGACGGCCGGACCGGCGAGCGGTTCTCGCGCCCGGTGACCGTCGGGATGAAGTATTTGATGAAGCTCCACCATCTCGTCGACGACAAGATCCACGCTCGCTCGACGGGGCCGTACAGCCTGGTCACCCAGCAGCCGCTCGGCGGAAAGGCCCAGTTCGGCGGGCAGCGCTTCGGCGAAATGGAGGTCTGGGCGCTGGAGGCCTACGGGGCCGCCTACACGCTGCAGGAGATGCTCACGGTCAAGGCGGACGACGTCACCGGCCGGACGAAGACCTACGAGGCCATCGTCAAGGGCGAGGAGACCTTCGAGTCCGGCGTGCCGGAGAGCTTCAACGTGCTCGTGAAGGAAGTGCGCGGGCTGGGACTGAACATGGAGCTGGTGCAGCGCGGCGAGCGCTGAGCCGCGCCGGAGCCCAACGAATCAGAGAAGGCAGGAACGAATGAACCGTGAACTGACGCCCAGCACCTTCGGGCCGCAGGCCGCTCCGCCGACCTCGTTCGACGAGATCAGGATATCGCTTGCGTCGCCGGAGAAGATCCTCTCGTGGTCCTACGGCGAGATCAAGAAGCCGGAGACCATCAACTACCGGACCTTCAAGCCCGAGCGCGACGGCCTGTTCTGCGCCCGGATCCTCGGCCCGATCAAGGACTACGAGTGCCTTTGCGGCAAGTACAAGCGGATGAAGTACCGCGGCGTCACGTGCGAGAAGTGCGGGGTCGAGGTCACGCTCCAGAAGGTCAGGCGCGAGCGGATGGGCCATGTCCAGCTGGCCGCGCCGGTCGCCCACATCTGGTTCCTCAAGTCGCTTCCCAGCCGGATCGGGCTGATGCTCGACATGACGCTGCGCGATCTCGAGCGCATCCTGTATTTCGAGCGCTTCGTCGTGATCGAGCCGGGGCTGACCGACTTCCAGACCGGGCAGCTGCTCACCGAGGTGGAGCTGCTGGACGCGCAGGACACCTACGGCCAGGACGCCTTCCGCGCGGGGATCGGCGCGGAGGCGATCCGCGAAATGCTGAGCCAGGTCGACCTCGAGTACGAGGCCGGAATGCTGCGGGAGGACCTCGCCGCCACGAAGAGCGAGCAGGAGAGCAAGAAGATCGTCAAGCGGCTGAAGCTGATCGAGCACTTCATCGACAGCCGGAACCGCCCGGAATGGATGGTCCTCACGGTGATCCCGGTCATCCCGCCCGAGCTGCGGCCGCTGGTGCCGCTCGACGGAGGCCGGTTCGCCACGTCCGACCTCAACGACCTCTACCGGCGGGTGATCAACCGCAACAACCGCCTCAAGCGGCTCATCGAGCTCCGGGCGCCCGACATCATCGTGCGCAACGAGAAGCGGATGCTCCAGGAATCGGTCGACGCGCTGTTCGACAACGGCCGCCGCGGCAAGACCATCACCGGCACGAACAAGCGGCCGCTGAAATCGCTCAGCGACATGCTCAAGGGCAAGCAGGGCAGGTTCCGCCAGAACCTTCTCGGAAAGCGCGTGGACTTCTCGGGCCGGTCGGTCATCGTGACCGGCCCCGAGCTCAAGCTGCACCAGTGCGGCCTTCCCAAGAAGATGGCCTTGGAGCTCTTCAAGCCGTTCATCTACGCGAAGCTGGAGAGGCGGAACCTCTCGACGACCATCAAGCAGGCCAAGAAGCTCGTCGAAATGGAGCAGAAGGAGGTCTGGGACATCCTCGACGAGGTGATCCGCGAGCATCCGGTGCTTCTCAACCGCGCCCCGACGCTCCACCGGCTGGGCATCCAGGCTTTCGAGCCCCTTCTGATCGAAGGGAAGGCGATCCAGCTGCACCCGCTCGTCTGCTCGGCGTTCAACGCGGACTTCGACGGCGACCAGATGGCCGTGCACGTGCCGCTGTCGCTCGAGGCGCAGCTGGAGGCGCGGGTCCTGATGATGTCGACCAACAACATCCTCTCGCCCGCCAACGGCTCGCCGATCATCGTTCCGTCGCAGGACATGATCCTCGGGCTCTACTACATCAGCCTCGAGCGGTCCGGGATGAAGGGCGAAGGCATGGCGTTCTCGTCCGTAGCGGAGGTCGAGCACGCGCTCGCGACGGACGTCGTGCACCCGCACGCCAAGGTCAAAGTCCGGATGAGGCAGATCGACGAGAGCGGCGGCGAGGCGCGCAGGATCGTCGACACGACGCCGGGACGGGCGATGCTCGGATCCCTGCTTCCGCTCAACGCCAAGGCGCCGTTCGACAAGCTCCTGAACAGGCAGTTGCGGAAGCGCGAAGTGCAGGAGGTGATCGACACCGTCTACCGCTACTGCGGGCAGAAGGAGTCCGTGATCTTCTGCGACCACATCATGGCCATGGGATTCCGCGAGGCCTTCAAGGCCGGCATCTCGTTCGGCAAGGACGACATGCTGATCCCCGACCACAAATGGTCGATCGTCCAGGACACCCGGGACAAGGTCGGCGAGTTCGAGCAGCAGTACATGGACGGCCTGATCACGCAGGGCGAGAAGTACAACAAGGTGGTGGACGCCTGGTCGAAATGCTCCGACGAGGTCGCGAACGCCATGATGGGCGAGATCTCGGCGATCCGGCCCGGCGACGACGGCGAGCAGCGCGAGCCGAACTCCGTCTACATGATGTCGCACTCCGGCGCCCGGGGCTCCCCGGCCCAGATGAAGCAGCTCGCGGGCATGCGGGGGCTGATGGCGAAGCCTTCGGGCGAGATCATCGAGACGCCCATCATTTCGAACTTCAAGGAGGGGCTGAACGTCCTCGAGTACTTCAACTCGACCCACGGCGCCCGGAAGGGGCTGGCGGACACCGCGCTGAAGACCGCGAACTCGGGCTACCTCACGAGGCGGCTCGTGGATGTCGCCCAGGACTGCATTGTCCGGTCCGTGGACTGCGGAACGGAGCGGGCGATCGAGGCCAAGCCGTCGATCCGCGACGGGCAGATCGTCGCCCCCATCAGCGAGCGGATCCTGGGCAGGGTCGCCGCCGCGGACATCGCGGACCCGGAATCCGGGGAGATGCTCGCTGAACGGGACGCGCTGATCGACGAGCGGACGGCCGAGATGATCGAGAACGCCGGGATCCAGAATGTGCGGATCCGCTCGGCGCTGACCTGCGAAGCGGAGGACGGCGTCTGCGCCCTCTGCTACGGCCGCGACCTCGCCCGCGGGACGATGGTCAACGTCGGAGAGGCCGTCGGGATCATCGCCGCCCAGTCGATCGGCGAGCCGGGGACGCAGCTCACGATGCGGACGTTCCACATCGGCGGCATCGCCGAAACGGCCCACCAGTCCTTCGTCGAGGCGTACCACGACGGGACGGCGGAATTCCGGCAGCCGAGCGTCCTCGTCGACTCTTCCGGCGCCAGGATCGTCCTCGGCCGCAACATGCAGATCGCCGTGGTCGACGCGAACGGGATCGAGCGCTCCGAGCAGAAGCTGGCCTACGGGGCGAAGCTCCTTGTCGAGGACGGCCAGGACGTGAAGCGCGGCGACAAGCTGTGCGAGTGGGATCCCTACACGCTGCCGATCATCGCGGAGAAGGGCGGCCAGGCGCGGCATACGGACCTGGTTTCGGGGATCTCCATCAAGGAGGAGTTCGACGAGGCGACCGGGATCAGCAGGAAGGTCGTGACCGACTGGCGGTCGGTGAAGAAGAGCGGCGGCTTCAAGCCGGAGATCCGGATCGTCGTCCCGAAGACCGACGAGGTGGTGGTTCTCGACAACGGCAATCCCGCGGCCTATCCCATGTCCGTCGACGCCATCCTTTCCGCGGAGGACGGGGCGGAGGTCGTGGCCGGCGACGTCATCGCCAGGATCCCGCGCGAAGGCGCGAGGACCAAGGACATCACCGGCGGCCTTCCGCGAGTCGCGGAGCTGTTCGAGGCCCGCCGGCCCAAGGACCACGCGGTCATCGCCGAAATCGACGGCCGGATCACCTTCAAGAAGGACTACAGGAACAAGTGGCGGATCGCGATCGACCCTGGCGACGAGTCGATCGAGCCCGTGGAGTACTTCGTTCCGAAAGGGAAGCACATCCCGGTGCAGGAAGGCGACCTGGTCCGGAAGGGCGAGTACATCGTCGACGGGAACCCCGCGCCCCACGACATCCTGCGGATATTGGGCGTCGAGGCTCTCGCGGACTATCTGGTCAACGAGGTCCAGGACGTCTACCGGCTCCAGGGCGTCAAGATAAACGACAAGCACATCGAGGTGATCGTCCGGCAGATGCTCCAGAAGTGGGAGGTTCTGGATCCGGGCCAGACGACTCTCCTCAAGGGCGAGCAGGTGGACCGGGCGGAGCTCGAGGCCGTGAACCAGCGGGCCGAGGAGGACGGGCGGGATCCGGCGAAGGGCGGGCCGGTGCTTCTCGGCATCACCAAGGCCTCGCTGCAGACCAGGTCCTTCATTTCGGCGGCGTCGTTCCAGGAGACCACGCGGGTGCTGACCGAGGCGTCCGTCCAAGGAAAGCGGGACCATCTGATCGGCCTGAAGGAGAACGTGATCGTCGGCCGGCTCATTCCGGCGGGAACGGGCAGGGCGGCGACGCAGATCCAGCAGATCGCGAAGCAGCGGGACAGGAAGCTCATCGAGGAGCGGGAGGAGGCCGCGCGGGAGGCCCTTCCGCCGCCGATCGACGGCGAGGAGGGCGCGTTCGCGGAGGACGCTTTCGCGTAGCCCGGCGGCAGTCGCGCAACGGTCGCCGCCGGGGGCGGGATTCCATGTTGACACCGGCGGCGAATCGCATTTATAGGCCGCCGCACCGTCGGAGGGCCCCTGCCTCTCCGCCGCGAAAGCCGAGAATTGGTGAGCATGATCCCGGCCCGACGGCCGCGATCCTCTGGAGGTCAGCCGCTTCGCCTGTGGGGGCGGCTTCCTTGCCTTTTCGGCTCCCGGCGGACGGGCGCGGCCGTTGCGGCGCGCGAGGAACGAAGTTTGGGAATTGCTGAATGCCGACTATCCAGCAATTGATCAGGAAGCCGCGCAAGCGGAAGGCGAGGCGCCAGAAGTCGATGCACCTGCTCGGCTGTCCGCAGCGGCGCGGCGTCTGCACGCGCGTCTACACGACGACGCCGAAGAAGCCGAACTCGGCCATGCGCAAGGTGGCCAAGGTGCGGCTCACGAGCGGCTACGAGGTGATCTCCTACATCCCCGGCGAGGCGCACAATCTGCAGGAGCACTCGGTGGTCCTGATCCGAGGCGGCCGGGTGAAGGACCTTCCCGGCGTGCGGTACCACATCCTCCGGGGCGTGCGCGACACGGAAGGCGTCAGCAACCGCCGCCAGCGCCGCTCCAAATACGGCACCAAGAAGCCGAAGTAGGGGACGAGCCATGTCACGCCGCCGTCGCGCGGAGAAGCGCGAAGTCCTGCCCGACGCCAAGTACGGCGACCGCATGCTGTCCAGGTTCATGAACAACCTGATGGTGGACGGCAAGAAGGCGGTCGCGGAGGGAATCGTCTACAGCGCCCTTGAGCGCGTCGAGATGCGGATGCGCCGCGAGCCCGTGGAGGTGTTCCACGAGGCGCTCAGCAATGTGAAGCCGACCTTGGAGGTCCGCTCCAGGCGGGTCGGCGGCTCGACCTACCAGATCCCCGTCGAGGTCCGGCCCGAGCGGCGCGACGCGCTCGCCATCCGCTGGCTGATCGCGGCCTCGCGCAAGCGCAACGAGCACACGATGGAGGAGCGGCTCGCGGGCGAGCTCATGGACGCGGCGAGCCTGCGGGGCGGGGCGGTCAAGAAGCGCGAAGACACCCACAAGATGGCGGAGGCGAACAAGGCCTTCAGCCATTACCGCTGGTAATTCGGCGGACAGGGAGCCGGAACGATGCCGCGACAGTATCCTTTGCAGCGATACCGCAACTTCGGGATCATGGCCCATATCGACGCCGGCAAGACGACGACGACCGAGCGGGTCCTCTACTACACCGGCAAGTCCCACAAGATGGGCGAGGTCCATGACGGCGCCGCCACGATGGACTGGATGGAGCAGGAGCAGGAGCGCGGCATCACGATCACGTCGGCCGCGACCACGACGTTCTGGGAGCGCACCGAGGACGGCGAGAACGCCCAGTCCGACAAGTACCGCTTCAACATCATAGACACGCCGGGCCACGTCGATTTCACGATCGAGGTCGAGCGGTCGCTGGCCGTGCTCGACGGCGCGATCTGCGTTCTGGACGCCAACGCGGGCGTGGAGCCGCAGACCGAGACGGTCTGGCGGCAGGCGGACAGGTACAGGGTGCCCAGGGTCGTGTTCGTCAACAAGATGGACAAGATCGGCGCGGACTTCTTCAGCTGCGTGCGCATGATCAAGGACCGCACGGGCGCCGTTCCGGTTCCGGTGCAGATCCCGGTGGGCATGGAGGACGGATTCGAAGGGATCGTCGACCTGGTCACCATGGAGGAGTGGACCTGGAAAGGGGACGACCTGGGCGCGTCGTGGACGCGGCAGCCGATCCGCGAGGAGCTTGCGGCCTCGGCCGCCGAGTGGCGGAACCGGATGGTCGAGCAGGCGGTCGAGCTCGACGACCAGGCGATGGAGCGGTACCTCGAGGGCGACGAGCCCGGCCGCGACGAATTGCGCGGGCTGATCCGGAAGGGAACGCTCGAGATGGCGTTCGTGCCGGTGATGGCGGGATCCGCGTTCAAGAACAAGGGCGTCCAGCCGATGCTGAACGCGGTGATCGACTACCTGCCGGGGCCGCTGGACGTGGACGCGTACAAAGGGTTCGCGCCGGGCGACAAGACGGAAACCCGCGACATCGAAAGAAGCGCCGACGACGGGCAGCCGTTCTCGGGGCTGGCGTTCAAGATCATGAACGACCCGTTCGTGGGCTCGCTCACCTTCCTGCGCATCTATTCCGGAACGATCCGCAAGGGCGACCAGATGCTGAACTCCACCAAGGGGAAGCGGGAGCGCGTCGGCCGGATGATGATGATGCACTCGAACAACCGCGAGGAGATCGCCGAAGCGTTCGCGGGCGACATCATCGCGCTTGCCGGCCTCAAGGAGACCACGACGGGCGACACGCTGTGCGGCGCGGACGGCCCCGTGGTGCTGGAGACCATGACGTTTCCGGATCCGGTCATCGAGATCGCGGTCGAGCCGCGGACCAAGGCGGACCAGGAGAAGATGGCGCAGGCGCTTCAGCGCCTGGCGGCGGAGGATCCTTCGTTCCGCGTCGAGTCCGACATGGAGTCCGGCCAGACCATCATGAAGGGGATGGGCGAGCTCCACCTCGACATCCTCGTCGACCGGATGAAGCGCGAATTCAAGGTCGAGGCCAACATCGGCGCGCCGCAGGTCGCCTACCGGGAGACCGTGTCGCACCTGGCCGAGATCGACTACATCCACAAGAAGCAGACGGGCGGCGCGGGGCAGTTCGCCCGGGTGAGGATGATCATCGAGCCCCAGGACCCCGGCGAAGGCTACAGCTTCGAATCGATGATCGTGGGCGGCGCGATTCCGAAGGAGTACATCCCCGGCGTCGAGAAGGGCGTCCTCTCGGTGCTGGAGTCGGGGCCGCTCGCGGGCTTCCCGGTGATCGACCTGCGGGTCAAGCTGGTCGACGGCGCCTTCCACGAGGTCGACTCCTCGGTGATGGCCTTCGAGATCGCCGCGCGCTCGGCGATGCGCGACGGGCTGAGGAAGGCGGGGGCGAAGCTGCTCGAGCCGATCATGAAGGTCGAGGTCGTCTCGCCCGAGGAGTACACGGGCAGCATCAACGGCGACCTCACGAAGCGCCGCGGCAACGTGACCGGGCAGGAGATGCGCGGGAACGCCACGGTCATCGCGGCCGAGGCGCCGCTCGCGAACATGTTCGGCTACATCAACAACCTGCGGTCGATGTCGTCCGGCCGGGCGAACTTCACGATGCAGTTCTCCCGCTACGAGGCGGTTCCGCAGAACATCTCCGAGGAAATCCAGGCGAAATACGCGTGACGGGCTGCGCCCGGGCGCTTCACGAGGAAGGGATTGCGAAGAATGGCGAAGGCTAAGTTCGAAAGAAGCAAGCCGCACGTGAATGTCGGCACGATCGGCCACGTCGACCACGGGAAGACCACGCTGACGGCGGCGATCACGAAGTACTACGGCGAATTCCAGGCGTACGACGCGATCGACGGGGCGCCCGAGGAGAAGGCCCGCGGCATCACGATCTCGACGGCGCACGTGGAGTACGAAACCGAAGGCCGGCACTACGCGCACGTCGACTGCCCGGGCCACGCGGACTACGTCAAGAACATGATCACCGGCGCCGCCCAGATGGACGGCGGCATCCTGGTGGTCAGCGCCGCCGACGGGCCGATGCCCCAGACCCGCGAGCACATCCTGCTCGCCCGCCAGGTCGGCGTTCCCGCGCTGGTCGTCTACATGAACAAGGTCGACCAGGTCGACGACGAGGAGCTGCTGGAGCTCGTCGAGATGGAGGTCCGCGAGCTGCTGAGCGCCTACGATTTCCCTGGCGAGGACATCCCCGTCGTCCGGGGCTCCGCGCTCGCGGCGCTGGAAGGCCGCGACGAAGAGGCCGGCCGGAACAGCCTCACCGAGCTCATGCAGGCCGTCGACGAGCACATCCCGACGCCGGAGCGCCCGGTGGACCAGCCGTTCCTGATGCCGATCGAGGACGTGTTCTCGATTTCCGGGCGCGGCACCGTCGTGACCGGCAGGGTCGAGCGCGGCCAGGTGAAGGTCGGCGACGAGATCGAGATCGTGGGCATCAAGGAGACTTCGAAGACCACGTGCACCGGCGTCGAGATGTTCCGGAAGCTGCTCGACAGCGGCGAGGCCGGGGACAACATCGGCGCGCTTCTGCGCGGCGTCGGGCGGGAGGAGGTCGAGCGGGGCCAGGTGCTCTGCAAGCCGGGCTCGGTCACGCCGCACACGGCGTTCGAGGCCGAGGCCTACATCCTGACCAAGGACGAGGGCGGCCGGCACACGCCGTTCTTCACAAACTACCGCCCGCAGTTCTACTTCCGAACGACCGACGTCACCGGAACCGTGGAGCTGCCCGACGGAACCGAGATGGTCATGCCCGGCGACAACGTGACCTTCAAGGTGAACCTGATCTCGCCGATCGCCATGGAGGAGCGCCTCCGGTTCGCGATCCGCGAGGGCGGGCGGACCGTGGGCGCCGGAGTGGTGACGAAAATCCACGAATAGGGCGATGCGGCGCGGAGCGGGAAGCCTCTCCGCGCCGCTCCTCTTTCGGGAGACGGGAACGGCAGCATGATCCAGAGCCACAACATCCGCATCCGCCTCAAGGCGTTCGACTACCGGGTGCTCGACGCGAGCACGAGCGAGATCGTCGAGACGGCGAAGCGCACCGGCGCGAGGGTGCGCGGACCGATACCGCTGCCGAACAAGATCGAGAAGTTCACGGTTCTGCGCGGGCCGCACATCGACAAGAAGTCCCGCGAGCAGATGGAGATCCGCACGCACAAGCGGCTTCTGGACATAGTGGATCCCACGCCGCAGACCGTCGACGCGCTCATGAAGCTTGATCTCGCCGCCGGCGTGGCGGTGGAAATCAAGATCTAGGGGGAATTCCGGGATGCGTTCTGGAGTCATCGCGAAGAAGCTCGGCATGACCCGGCTGTTCATGGAGGACGGCAGGGAGGTTCCGGTCACGGTGCTGCTGGTCGACGGCCTGCAGGTGGTCGCCCAGCGGACCCGCGAGAAGGACGGTTACACGGCCGTGCAGCTCGGCGCCGGCTCGTCGAAGGCGGGCGGCACGAGCGCGCCGATGCGAGGCGTGTTCGCGCATGCGAAGGTCGCGCCGAAGCGGAAGCTCGCCGAGTTCCGCGTCAGCCCGGAGCAGCTGATCGCCGTCGGGTCCGAGATCACGGCCGCCCATTTCCTGCCGGGGCAGAAGGTGGACGTCTCGGGGACCTCGATCGGCAAGGGGTTCGCGGGGGCCATGAAGCGGCACAATTTCGCGGGACTCCGGGCGTCGCACGGCGTGTCCATCAACCACCGGTCGCTCGGCTCGACCGGGCAGTGCCAGTTTCCCGGACGGGTGTTCAAGGGAAAGAAGATGGCGGGCCGGATGGGCGGCGCGCGGGTGACGACGCAGAACCTCGAGGTGGTGCGGACCGACGAGGAGCGCGGCCTCATCATGGTCAAGGGCGCGGTGCCGGGCTCCAAGGGCGGATGGGTCACGGTGCGGGACGCGGCGAAGTCGACGCTGCCCGACGGCGCTCCCCTGCCTGCGGCGGTGCGGGCGCCGGAGGCGGCCTCCGCGGGCGGAGCGGACTCGTGAAGGCGCCGGTGGTCAGCCTCGCGTCCGATGCCGAAGGCTTCGAGGACCTGCCCGACGACATCTTCGGGCTGGAGCCGAGAGCCGACATCCTCCACCGGGTCGTGCGGTGGCAGCGCGCGAAATCCCGGCAGGGCACGCACAAGGCGAAGACCCGTTCGGAGACGAGCTACTCCAAGGCCAAGGTCCGAAGGCAGAAAGGCACGGGCGGCGCCCGGCACGGGGACCGCAACGCCCCGATATTCAGGAAGGGCGGCATGTACAAGGGGCCGGTTCCGAGGAGCCACGCCCACGGCCTCCCGAAGAAAGTCAGGCGGCTGGGGCTGCGCCACGCGCTGTCGGCGAAGTCGGGGGCGGTCACCGTTCTCGAGACCACCGCCGGCAGCGCCGGCAAGACGGCGGAGCTCTCCGGCGCGGCGGCCAGGCTGGGCTGGAGGAAGGCGCTGGTCATCGACGGGCCGGTCGTCGACGAGGCCTTCGCGAGGGCGGCCTCGAATCTCGACCGGGTCGACGTGCTTCCGTGCCAAGGGGCGAACGTTCTCGACATCCTCAAGTGCCGGGAGCTGGTGATCACCAGATCCGGGCTTGAAGGGCTGGTGGCGAGGCTCGCATGAAACCGAAACCCGTCCATTACGAGACCATCAGGCGCCCGGTGGTGACCGAGAAGTCGACATTGGCGTCCGCCGCGAACGCGGTCGTGTTCGAGACGGCGGTCGATTCCAGCAAGCCGCTGATCAAGGAGGCGGTGGAGGCGCTGTTCAACGTGAAGGTCGCGTCGGTGAACACCGTGCTGACCAAGGGCAAGCGGACGCGGTTCCGGGGGCGGCCCGGCCGCCGGAGGGACGTCAAGAAGGCCTATGTCAGGCTTGAGGAAGGCTACACGATCGATGTCGAGACCGGACTCTGACGGCATGGGCCGCGCGAAGGCGGCGGAGGGCGCGCGGCGATGGCGCTGAAGACGTACAACCCGACGACGCCGGGCCAGCGCGGCCTGGTGCTCGTCGACCGCTCGGAGCTCTGGAGCGGGCGGCCGAAGAAGTCGCTGACCGAGGGGCTGCCGTCCAAGGGCGGCCGGAACAACGCCGGCAGGATCACGGCGCGGGGCCGCGGCGGCGGCGCCAAGCGCCTTTACCGGATCATCGACTTCAAGCGGCGCAAGGCCGATGTTCCCGCGATCGTGGAGCGGCTCGAGTACGACCCGAACCGCTCGGCGTTCATCGCGCTGATACAGTACGACGACGGCGAGCGCGCCTACATCCTCGCGCCGCAGCGGATCGCCGTGGGCGACCGGGTGATCTCGTCCGGTCGCGCCGACGTGAAGCCGGGGAACGCGATGCCGTTCACCGGAATGCCGATCGGAACGATCGTCCACAACATCGAGCTGAAGCCGGGCAAGGGCGGGCAGATCGCGAGGGCCGCGGGGGCCTACGCCCAGTTCGTCGGGCGCGACGGCGGCTACGCCCAGCTGAAGCTGTCTTCGGGCGAAATGCGGGTCGTGCGCCAGGAATGCATGGCCACGGTCGGGGCGGTGTCGAATCCCGACAACTCCAACAGGAACCTCGGGAAGGCGGGCCGCAGCCGGCACATGGGCCGCAGGCCGGGCGTCCGCGGCGTCGCGATGAACCCGGTCGACCACCCGCACGGCGGCGGCGAAGGCAAGTCGAGCGGCGGGCGGCATCCGGTCACCCCGTGGGGCAAGCCGACGCGCGGCATGCGGACGCGCAGGAACAAGACGACGGACAAGCACATCGTGCGGCGGCGCCACGCCGCCAAGAAGAGGAGGTAGGACATGGCTCGGTCGGTCTGGAAAGGCCCGTTCGTGGACAGGGACGTGTTCAAGAAGGCGGAGCGCGCGAAGGAGTCGGGGCGCAGGGACGTGATCAAGATCTGGTCGCGGCGCTCGACGATCCTGCCTCAGTTCGTCGGCCTGACCTTCGGCGTCTACAACGGCCGGAAGCACGTCCCGGTGTTCGTCACCGAGGAGATGATCGGGCAGAAGTTCGGCGAGTACTCGCCGACGCGCACCTATTACGGCCACGCGGCCGACAAGAAAGCGAAACGCAAGTAGCGCCATGGGCAAGCCGAAGTCGCAGAGACGCCTGAAGCCGAACGAGGCCCTCGCCGTCGCGCGGATGCTGCGCGTGTCGCCGCGCAAGCTCAACCTCGTGGCGGCGATGATCCGCGGGAAGCCGGTCAGCAAGGCCCTCGCCGATCTGGACTTCTCGAGGAAGCGGATCGCGGGCGACGTCAGGAAATGCCTGATGTCGGCGGTCGCCAACGCCGAGAACAACCACGGCCTCGATGTCGACCAGCTTGTGGTCGAGGAGGCGCATGTCGGCAAGAACCTGGTGATGAAGCGCGGCCGCCCGAGGGCGCGCGGGCGCTACGCGCGGATCATGAAGCCCTTCGCCCAGCTGACGGTCAAGGTGCGCCAAGCGGAGGACCCAGCCTGATGGGACAGAAAGTCAATCCGGTCGCGATGCGGCTGCAGGTGAACCGGACCTGGGACAGCCGCTGGTACGCCGACAAGCGGGAGTTCGGCGCCCTGCTCCAGGAGGATCTGCGCATCCGGAACTACATCAACAAGGAATGCGCGCAGGCGGGAGTCAGCAGGATCGTCATCGAGCGCCCGCACAGGAAGTGCAGGGTGACGGTCCACACCGCCAGGCCAGGCATCGTGATCGGGCGGAAGGGCGCCGACATCGAAAGGCTCCGCGCCCGCCTTGCCGGGATGACCGAATCCGAGATGCATCTGAACATCGTGGAGGTGCGCAAGCCGGAGATCGACGCGCAGCTCGTCGCGGCCTCCGTCGCCCAGCAGCTCGAGCGGCGGGTGCTGTTCCGCCGCGCGATGAAGCGGGCGGTCCAGAACGCGATGCGCCTCGGGGCGCTCGGAATCAGGATCAACGTCTCCGGACGCCTCGGAGGGGCGGAAATCGCCCGCACCGAATGGTACCGGGAGGGGCGGGTTCCGCTGCACACGCTGCGCGCGGACATCGACTACGCCACGGCGGTCGCCTCGACCCCGTACGGCGTCATCGGCGTGAAGGTCTGGATATTCAAGGGCGAGATCATGGAGCACGATCCCGCCGCGAGGGACCGGCGCGACCAGGGGCTCCGGGACGGGGCGCCGCCCCGCCGCCGGCAGGGATCGTAGGAGGCGGGCCATGCTGCAGCCGAAGCGGCCGAAGCACCGCAAGCAGCACAAGGGCCGCATCCGCGGGCTTGCGAAGGGCGGAACCGAATTGAATTTCGGGGCGTTCGGCCTGAAGGCCGTCCAGCCCGAGCGGATCACGGCGCGGCAGATCGAGGCCGCGAGGCGCGCGATCACGCGGCACATGAAGCGGCAGGGCCGGGTGTGGATCCGCATCTTCCCCGACGTGCCGGTTTCGAAGAAGCCGACCGAGGTTCGCATGGGCAAGGGAAAGGGATCCGTCGAGTACTGGGCCGCGAAGGTGAAGCCCGGCCGCATCATGTTCGAGGTCGACGGCGTCGCGGACCCGGTGGCGCGCGAGGCGCTCAGGCTTGCCGCGATGAAGCTTCCGATCAAGAGCCGCATCGTGCAAAGGGTGGACTGGTAGCCCGCTTGGCGGCGCCGGACGGAAGACGCGGATGAACGCTTCGGATTTGAGGGACAAGTCGGCGGACGAGCTGAGGGACGAGCTTCTGAACCTTCGGAAGGAGGCCTTCAACCTCAGGTTCCAGCGCAGCAGCGGGGAGCTGAAGAGCACCGCGAGGATGCGGGAGGTGCGCCGCGACACGGCGCGGGTACTGACGGTGCTGAAGGAGAAAGGCGAGCCGCGCTCGGCGGACTGAACGGGAATCGAGACATGCCGAAACGGGTTCTGACAGGAAAAGTCGTGAGCGACGTCACCGACAAGACGGTGACCGTGGTCGTGGAGCGCCGCTTCAAGCATCCGGTGCTGAAGAAGACGGTCCGGAGGACGAAGAAGTTCCACGCGCACGACGAGGCGAACGAGTGGAAGGCGGGCGACACCGTGCGGATCCGCGAATGCGCGCCGGTCTCGAAAACCAAACGCTGGGAGGTGATCGCGAAGGCCACGGCCTGACGCGCGCCTCCCGGTTCGATCGAAACCCTGGGGCCGCCTGCGGTCCCCGAAGGTCGGGGAAAACCGAATGATCCAGATGCAGACCAGGCTGGAGGTCGCCGACAATTCCGGCGCGCGCCGCGTCCAGTGCATCAAAGTGCTCGGCGGCTCGAAGCGGCGGTTCGCGTCCGTCGGGGACGTGATCATCGTGACCGTCAAGGAAGCCATTCCCAGGGGCCGGGTCCGGAAGGGCGACGTCAGGCGGGCGGTCGTCGTCAGGACCGCCAAGGAGGTCCAGCGCGAGGACGGGACCTCGATCCGCTTCGACAGCAACGCGGCCGTGATCCTGAACAACAACGACGAGCCGATCGGCACACGCATTTTCGGCCCGGTGGTGCGCGAGCTCCGGTCGCGGAACTTCATGAAGATAATCTCCCTGGCGCCGGAGGTGCTGTGATGGCCGCCAAGCTCAAGAAGGGCGACCGGGTCGTGGTCCTCGCGGGGCGGGACGCCGGGCGCACCGGCGAAATCCTGAGCGTGGATCCCGGCAAGGGGCGGGCCGTCGTCGACGACGTCAACGTGGCGGTCCGGCACGTCAAGCAGAGCCCGAACGAAAGGCAGGCGGGGCGGATGCCGTCGCCGATGCCGGTCAGCCTGTCGAACCTCGCCTTGGTCGATCCGCAGACCGGCGGCCCGACGAGGGTCGGATTCCGCTTCGAGGACGGAAAGAAGGTCCGCTTCGCCAAGAAATCGGGAGCCTTGATCGATGGCTGATTCGAAGCCGCGCCTGAGGGAGCGCTACGAGAACGAGGCCCGGCCCGCGCTGAAGGCCGAGTACGGCTACCGCAACGACATGATGATCCCCAGGCTCGAGAAGATCGTGCTGAACATGGGGGTCGGGGAGGCCGTCAAGGATTCGAAGAAGTCCGCGGCGGCCGTGGCCGACCTTTCGGCCATCGCCGGGCAGAAGGCCGTGCCGACAAGGGCGAAGAAATCGATCGCGGGCTTCCGCCTGCGCGAGGGCATGGCGATCGGGGCCAAGGTCACGCTGCGCGGCGACCGCATGTACGAATTCCTCGACCGCCTGGTCACTGTCGCGATGCCGCGGGCCAGGGATTTCAGGGGGCTGTCGTCGAAGTCGTTCGACGGCAACGGGAACTTCGCGCTGGGCCTGCGCGAGCACATCGTCTTCCCCGAGATCGACTACGACTCGGTCGACGAGATCAGGGGGCTCGACGTCGCCATCTGCACGACGGCGGGCACCGACAAGGAGGCCGAGAGCCTCCTGAAATCCTTCAACATGCCATTCAGCAACTGATACGGGAGGGCCGATACGGATGGCGAAAAAGTCGATGATCGAACGCGAGCGGAAGCGCCGCAGGCTGGTGAAGCGCTACGAGGCGCGACGGTCGGCCTTGAAGGACGTGCTGAAGAACAAGGATCTGCCGATGGAGGAGCGGTTCAAGGCCGGCATCAGGCTGGCCAAGCTGCCGAGGAACTCCTCGCCGTCCCGGCTTCACAGCCGCTGCGAGATCACGGGCCGCCCCAAGGGGTACTACCGGAAGCTGAGGATATCGCGGATCGCGCTCCGCGAACTCGGCGGGTCCGGGCAGATCCCCGGCATGGTCAAGTCGAGCTGGTAGGAGCTGCAGCGAAATGTCATTCAGCGATCCGCTCGGCGACATGCTGGCCCGCATCCGCAATGCGCAGATGCGCGGGCGCTCCACGGTCAACGCTCCCGCCTCCAAGCTCCGCGCCTGGGTTCTCGACGTGCTCGTCAAGGAGGGCTACATCAGGGACTACAAGACGGTCGATGCCGACAGCGGCCACCGCGAAATCGAGATCAGCCTCAAATACTTCGACGGCGATCCCGTCATCAAGGAGCTGAAGCGGGTTTCGAAGCCGGGCAGAAGGGTGTACGCGGGCGCGAAGGAGCTTCCGCGCGTCCGCCAAGGGCTGGGCGTTGCGATCGTTTCGACCGCCCAGGGGGTCATGTCGGACGCCGACGCCCGGCGCAGGAACGTCGGCGGCGAAGTGCTTTGCACGGTCTTCTAAGGGAATCGGGGAATGTCGCGGATTGGCAGCAAGCCGGTTGAGGTGCCTTCGGGCGTGAAGGCCGAGGTCGCCGGAAGCGCGGTCACGGTCGAGGGGCCGAACGGGAAGCGGAGCTTCACCGCAGGCGGCGAAGTGACGGTGTCGCTGGAGGACGGAAGGATCAGGGTCGCCCCCCGGGGCAGCTCGAAGCGCGCGCGCCAGCAGTGGGGAATGACGCGGACGATGATCGCGAACTGCGTGGCGGGGGCGTCGGCCAACTTCCGGAAGGAGCTGGAGATCAGCGGCGTCGGCTACCGCGCCCAGATGCGGGGCAAGGTCCTGAACCTCGCGCTCGGCCTGAGCCACGACGTGAATTGCGAGATACCGGACGGCGTGACGGTGACCGTGCCGTCGGCCGGGCGGGTCGTCGTGGAGGGCGCGGACAAGCAGCAGGTCGGCCAGGTCGCCGCGAACATCAGGAAGTGGAGGCCGCCGGAGCCGTTCAAGGGCAAGGGCATCAAGTACCGGGGCGAGACCGTGTTCCGGAAGGTCGGAAAGAAGAAGTAGGCGGCGGATCATGGCTGCGAAGAAACGCGAACTGCATTTGCGCCGGAGGCTGCGGAACCGGAACCGGCTCCGCAGGTCGGCCACCGGCAGGCTCCGGCTGTCCGTGTTCCGGTCCAACAAGAACATCAGCGTCCAGCTGATAGACGACGCGCGCGGCGCGACCGTCGCGTCGGCCTCTTCGATGGAGGGCTCGCTCGGGCTCGAGCGCGGCAGCGATTCCGGCGCGGCCAGGGCGGTCGGAGCGGCGATCGCCGAGCGGGCGCTGAAGGCCGGCGTCGAGGAATGCTATTTCGACCGCGGCGGGTTCCTGTACCACGGCCGGGTCAAGGCGCTCGCCGAGGCGGCGCGCGCCGGCGGACTGAAATTCTGAAGGGAGCACGCATGGCACGCGAAGACAGCCGGCGGCAGCGCGACGAAGGCGGGGAGTTCGGCGACAGGCTGGTCGACATCAACCGCGTTTCGAAGACGGTCAAGGGCGGCAAGCGCTTCGGATTCTCGGCGCTCGTGGTTGTCGGGGACCAGCGGGGCCGGGTCGGCTTCGGCAAGGGGAAGGCCAAGGAGGTCCCCGAAGCGATCCGCAAGGCCACCGAGAAGGCCAAGAGGAACCTGTTCCGGGTCCCCCTGCGCGAGAGCCGCACGCTGCATCACGACATGGAGGGCAGGCACGGCGCCGGCAAGGTCGTCGTGCGCACCGCTCCGCCGGGCACCGGCATCATCGCCGGCGGCCCGATGCGGGCGATATTCGAGATGCTGGGCGTCCAGGACGTCGTCGCCAAGTCCATCGGGTCGCAGAGCAACTACAACATGATCCGGGCGACGCTGGACGCGCTCAGGAACTCCTCCAGCCCGCGGCGGGTGGCGCAGCGGCGCGGCAAGAAGGTCGCGGAGATCCTCCAGCGGCCGGAGAGGCAGCGGCCCGCCGCGGAGCAGGCTGCGCAATGAAGAAGACGATTGTCGTGGAGCAGATCGGGTCGCCGATCCGCCGTCCGGCGAAGCAGCGCCAGACCCTCGTGGGGCTTGGGCTGAACAAGATGGGCAAGAGGCGCGAGCTCGAGGACACGCCCGCGGTCCGGGGCATGGTGCGGAAGATCCCGCACCTTGCGAGAATCGTGGAGACGCGGGAGCGCGGCGAGGACTAGGAGCGCCGGGAGCGCTTCCCCTCGCGGCCGGGATTGGAAGAACGCGGAATGACGATCACGCTGAACACGCTGAGCGACCGCCCGGGCGCCAGGACCCGGCGCAAGCGGGTCGGCCGCGGGCCGGGGTCCGGCAAGGGCACGACCTGCGGCAGGGGGACGAAGGGCCAGAAATCCAGGTCCGGAGTCGCCTTGGGCGGATTTGAAGGCGGGCAGATGCCGCTGTACCAGCGCCTGCCCAAGCGGGGGTTCCGGAATCCGTTCCGCAAGAAGCTGGCGATCGTGAACCTCGGCGCGCTCCAGGAGTTCATCGACAAGGGCCGAATCGACCCGTCCGCGCCGGTCGACGAGGCGGCGCTGGCCTCCGCGGGGCTGGTCGGCGGCCGTAACAACGGCGTGAAGGTGCTTGCGGAAGGGGAGTTGAAGGCGAAGATCGAGCTGCGGGTCGCGGCGGTGTCCAAATCCGCGGCGGCGGCGGTCGAAGCCGCCGGCGGCACGGTCGGCGGCGGGGACGCGTCCTAGCCTGCCGCCCGGGCCTGGAACGAAGCGCAAGGATTGACGGATGGTTTCAGCCGCTGAGCAGATGGCATCGAACCTCAGCTGGAGCGCGCTGGGGAAGGCGACGGAGCTCCGGCAGCGGATTCTCTTCGCGCTAGGGCTTCTCATCGTCTACCGGATCGGGACGTTCATTCCCGTTCCCGGGATCGACACGGTCGCCCTGAAGGAGTTCGTCGACGTCGCCTCGACCGGCATCGGCGGCATGCTGAACATGTTCACCGGCGGCGCGATCGGGCGCATGGGCGTGTTCGCCCTCGGCATCATGCCCTACATTTCGGCGTCGATCATCGTCCAACTGCTGGTCGCGATGATCCCGCAGCTGGAGCAGCTGAAGAAGGAAGGCGAGCAAGGCCGGAAGAAGATCAACCAGTACACCCGCTACGGGACCGTGTTTCTGGCGACCTTCCAGGCGTACGGGCTGGCGATCAGCCTGGAATCGGGCGATCTGGCGCTGGATCCCGGCTGGTTCTTCCGCATCTCCTGCGTGATCACGCTGGTGGGCGGCACGCTGTTCCTGATGTGGCTCGGCGAGCAGATCACGGCGCGGGGAATCGGCAACGGGATATCGCTGATCATCTTCACGGGCATCATCGCCGAGGTTCCGGCGGCGCTCGCGCAGTTCTTCAGCCAGGGGCGCTCGGGCGCGCTCTCGCCCGCCGTCATCGTCGGCGTCATCGCCATGGTGGTGGCGGTCATCGCGTTCGTCGTCTTCATGGAGCGGTCCCTGAGAAAGCTCCGGATCCAGTATCCGCGGCGGCAGGTCGGGATGAAGGTCTACGACGGCGGCAGCTCCCACCTTCCGGTCAAGATCAATCCGTCGGGCGTCATTCCGCCCATCTTCGCCTCGTCGCTGCTGCTGCTGCCGACGACCATCTCGACGTTCTCGGGGAACTCCACCAGCCCGTTCATGTCGACGGTTCTGGCTTATTTCGGGCCGGGGCAGCCGCTCTACCTGCTGTTCTTCGTGGTCATGATCGTCTTCTTCGCCTACTTCTACACCGCGAACGTCACCTTCAAGACCGAGGATGTCGCGGAGAACCTGAAGAACCAGAACGGGTTCATTCCCGGAATCAGGCCCGGCCCGAGGACGGTCGAGTACCTCGACTACGTGGTGACGAGGGTGCTGGTGCTCGGCTCGGCCTACCTGGCCGCCGTGTGCCTGCTCCCTGAAATCCTGCGCTCGGAGCTCGCGATCCCGTTCTATTTCGGCGGCACCTCCGTGCTGATCGTCGTGTCGGTCACGATGGACACCATCACGCAGGTGCAGTCGCATCTGCTGGCCCACCAGTACGAGGGCTTGATCGAGCGTTCGCAGCTCAGGGGCCGTCGGCGGCGGAAATCGCCGAAATCCGCGGGATGAACATCATTCTGATGGGTCCTCCCGGATCCGGGAAGGGCACGCAGTCGAAGATGCTGGTGCGCGACCGCGGCATGATCCAGCTATCGACGGGCGACATGCTGCGCGAGGCGCGCGCGTCCGGCAGCGAGCTCGGCGCCAAGGTCGCGGAAATCATGGATTCCGGCCGCCTCGTGACGGATGAGATCGTCGTCGCCCTGATTCGCGAAAGGCTGTCCGGCCCTCGCGGCGGCGGCTTCGTGTTCGACGGGTTTCCGAGAACGCTGGGCCAGGCCGACGCGCTCGGCGAGCTCATGGACGGCATGGGGGTCTCGCTCGACGCCGCTATCGATCTCGTCGTCGACGAGGAGGAGCTGGTCGGCAGGGTGACCGGCAGAGTGTCGTGCGCTTCCTGCGGAAGCCTTTACAACATGGCGACCAGCCCCCCGGCGCGCGAAGGCGTATGCGACGTCTGCGGCGGGGAGGATCTTCAGCGAAGGGCCGACGACGAGGAGGGGCCGTTCCGGATCAGGCTGCACGCTTACGCCAATCAGACGGCCCCGCTGATCGGATACTACCACAAGGCGGGGCTGCTCCGGCGCGTGGATTGCGCAGGCCCGCCCGACGAGGTGTTCGAGGCCATCTGCGGCGTGCTCGACCGCCGGAGCTGACGCCGCCGCGCTCCTCCGCCCGGAACCTCGGAGGCCGGCTGGTCCGGCCCGGGCCTCAGATGAAAACGGTGTTGTGCGTCCTGTTGCAGCGCACGAAGCGGGCCCGCTCGCGCAGCTGCCCGATGCTCGAGGCGCCGACATAGCTGCAGGCGCTCCGGATGCCGCCGAGCAGATCCGCCACGGTCTCGTCCAGCGACTCCCGGCAGGGAACCATCACGGTCCGGCCCTCGCTGGCCCGGTAGTCCTTGAGGCCTCCGAAATGCCGCTCGTTCGCGGTTTTCGAGCTCATGCCGTAGAATTCGACGAACTTGCGGGTCTCCGTCAATTCCTTTCCGTCGGCGTCGACCTCGCCCGTCCGGTACCGCTTGGACACGACCTCGCCGCCGCCCTCCTCGTGGCCGGCGAGCATGCCGCCCAGCATCACGAAATCCGCTCCGGCGGCTAGCGCTTTCGCCACGTCGCCGGGCCCGGTGCACCCGCCGTCGGCAACGATCCTGGCGCCGCACTGGCGGGCGGCGGCGGCGCATTCGAGAACCGCCGAGAACTGCGGGTAGCCGACTCCCGTCTTCAGCCGGGTTTCGCACACGCTTCCGCCGCCTATGCCGACCTTGACCGCATCGGCGCCCGCCTCCGCGAGCAGCCTGGTCTGCTTGGGAGTCACGACATTGCCCGCGATGAGCACGATGTCCGGGTAGGCTGCGCGGAACTCGCGGACGCGGTCGGCGAACCTCCGCACGTAGCCGTTGGCCGCGTCCAGGCATGCGTAGCGGAGCGTTCCGCCCAGCCGGCCGGCGACGGTCTTGAACGTCTGCCAGTCGCTGTCGCGGAGGCCAATCGTCACGGCCGCGTGCCCGCCCCGCCCGGGATCCGCGGAAAAGTACTCGATCAGCTCGTCGGCCGGATAGTGCTTGGCAAGGCACGTGAACATGCGGCGCGATCTCAGCGCGTCCGCCATTTCGAACGTACCGACGCCGTCCATGTTGGCCGCCATCACCGGCACGCCGTCGAACTCCGTCCCGGCCGCGCGCGGGAACCCGATTCGCGCGGAGACCTCCACGTCGTTCCGGCTGGAAACTTCGCTGGGCTGCGGCTCGATCAGAACGTCGCCGTAATCAAGCTTCAAGCCGCTCCTGATCGCCGCTTCGGGCGGCGCGAATTGAACGACATCGCCGGATAGCCCCGCTGGGGCTGCGCCCAGCGCATTCCTGGTCATTTCAGGCAGTCCCTGCCGCGCATCCGAATGTCTCCCCAGCATCCTGAACTGACGCCTGCAAGAAATCCGGCACCGGCGCGTTTCGCCGCGACCGACCGACCCGCCGGGCGGATCGCCATCGCCAAACACCTTGCGATGAATCCTTATCAGAACGTCCGCCCGGTTTGAAGCGGGGGCTTGCCTCCGAGTGTGTCCCATTTTGGTCCCGCGGGGTGCCGTTCGTCGAAAGCAGGCGACATCGCCTGCTTGCCATCAAATGTAGTATTGAAAACAGCTGCCCGGCCCCCGGCCGCATTGATCGGAAGGCTTGTCGCGGCGCAGCCGCCTGACAAAAAGTTCGGGACGCGCCCGCGCGGCGGCGGCGGTTTGCGGAACCGGGCTTCGCTGTATAGCCTTCAATCCTGAAGACCCAGCGGATTTGGCGTGATGGCCCGTTCTCCCCGGAAGCCCGAGACCGGGCCGGACTTGGATGCGCTCCGGAGGTTCTCCGAACTCCCGGACCGGGAAGCGACCCCGTACTTCGGCGGGCGCGCTGACGAAATCGGCTTGGTCGAGCGCGCGTTGAACCGGATCCGCGAGCGGGCCCGGGAGGGCCACTGGCATCCTTCCGGAGGGGAAACCATCCTGTTCCAAGGCGCGCCGGGCGCCGGGAAAAGCGCGCTGCTGCACCATCTCGTGCGCGGCTGGCGGAGCGCCGGCCCGGAGGCGCCCGTGGTCGTCAGCACGGCAGCATCCCATTATGCCAACGAAGCTGCGCTTGCGATACGCGTGGCCAAGGCAGTCGATCCGACTCTGGCGGCGCGGTTCCGCCGCTCCGTTGCGACCCGCTCCAGCACAACCAGGTCGTTGCGCGGCGGAGTGCCCGGGGTCGCGACGGGCAACGCGGCGACTGAGATGTCGCGCCACGAAGCCGTGGCGCCCGCCGAGCCCGCGCTCGAGGATGTCATGGAAGCGATTTCGGAATCGAGGAGAACAATCGTCCTTGTCCTTGACGAAGCCCAGGTTCTCGAAAGCTTCGACGCGGACTCCGCGCGACCGGTCATCACCGGTCTGCACACGGGAAGCCACGGCGGATCTCTGCTGCCGGTGTTCGCCGGTCTTGCGCACTCCGGCACCGTGCTCCAGGATTGCGGCATTTCCCGGTTTTCCCGAGGTCACGACCGAACGCTGACAGTTCTTGCGGACGACGAAGCTGAAGAAATCGTCCATCTGATGCTTGCCGACTGCAGGGTTCGCGGAGACCGGGGGATCAAGCGCCAATGGGCGCAGGCACTCGCGAACGAAAGCTGCGGCTGGCCGCAGCATCTCCATGTCGCCATGCAGGCGCTTGCTGTCCAATTGCTGGCGGCTGCAACGCCGGGACAGCTTGAAGCGGTCGACAGCGGTTTTGGATTTGCGGTTCTGCGGGCATCCGCATTGGCCCGGGATGAATACTATGAACGTCGGATCGATGAGCCGCTGGCTGCCGCGCGGCAACTGGTTGCAGAGACATTCCGGCGAATCGGCGATGAAGCCACTCGCGAAGAGGCGCTCGGGCACATCCGCGCGGCGGCCCGGCCCGGGAGCGGCTTGCACAGCCTTCCACGGGACCACGACGAAGTGACGCTCCTCGATCGCATGATCCGGCGCGGCTTGCTTCAGCTTACCCACACAAAGATGCTCGCGTGCCCGATCCCGTCCCTCAGGGATTACGTCAAGCGTGCTGCCCAGCACGCCGCGCCCGGGACATAGATCACTCACGCCGTTCACCAACACCGCTGCAATCATCGGCCGAGACCCTCAGCAGGCGCGTTTTCCGCGGTCGAGATACCGAAATGCCCGAATAGGCGCAGGAAGCATTCAGGTTGAAAGTACGGTTCCAGGCGCCGCGTCCGCGAACGCCGCTCGCAAAGCTGGAATCGCGGTGCCGGGCAGGGAATCCGGGTGCGGGATTTTCTGCTTGACTTTTGCCGACGGCAGGCATAGCGGCCCTAGTTCCGAATACCCAACCGGCCTGAGCAAACCGTACTCCGACAGAACCGGATGCATTTGTGCCAATCCTATCGCGGGCGAGCGCCTTCCGCGCAACGCCCGGCGGCGGGATTTTGGCAGTTGCGGCGTGCTTGACGGAAACGCAGGAGGAACATTGATTTGGCGCGTATCGCAGGCGTGAACATCAACGCAAGAAAGCGGGTGCCGATTGCGCTCACAGGGATCTTCGGCATCGGCGCGGCCTCCGCGGCGGACATCTGCGCGGCGGTCGGAATCGACCAGACCAAACGCGTGAACGAGCTTTCCGACGCCGAGACGCTCGCCCTTCGGGACCACATCGACCGGAATTACGCGGTCGAAGGCGATCTGAGGAGGGAAGTCCAGATGAACATCAAGCGGATGATGGATCTGGGATGCTACCGCGGACTCCGCCACAGGCGCGGGCTTCCGGTGCGCGGCCAGCGCACGCACACCAACGCCAGGACGCGAAAGGGCCCCGCGCGGCCGATCGCCGGCAAGAAGAAATAGCGGGAGGCCCGGATGGCACGCGAATGGTCGAGGCCGAAACGGAAGGAGCGCAAGAACATCGCCATCGGCGTCGTTCACGTGAACGCCTCCTTCAACAACACCAAGATCCTGATATCCGACGTGCAGGGCAACGCGATCGCGTGGTCCTCCGCCGGCGCGATGGGATTCAAGGGATCGCGGAAGTCCACGCCGTACGCGGCGCAGCTGGCCGCGGAGGATGTCGGGCGCAAGGCCCGCGAGCACGGCGTGAAGACCTTGGAGGTCCAGGTGCAGGGGCCGGGGTCCGGACGGGAAAGCGCGCTTCGCTCGCTTGCCGCGGCAGGATTCACGATCACGGCGATTCGCGACGTCACGCCGATCGCGCACAACGGCTGCCGCCCGCCCAAGCGCAGAAGGGTTTGAACCGGACCTTTCCGGCGCGCGGTTAGTCCAGTCCAGCAAACATCCGGTCCCGAGAGGGCCGAGTCCGCTATTGGAGACAGGTGACCATGATACAGCAGAACTGGGAAGCGCTGATCAAGCCTCGAACGATGGACATCGTCCCCGGCGAGAACCGCAGCCGCGAAGCCACCATTGTCGTGGAGCCGCTTGAGCGCGGATTCGGCCTGACGCTCGGCAACGCGCTCAGGCGGGTGCTGATGTCCTCTCTTCAGGGCGGCGCGATCACCAGCGTGCAGATCCACGGCGTGCTGCACGAGTTCTCCTCGATACCCGGCGTCCGCGAGGACGTCACCGAAATCGTCCTCAACCTGAAGGACATCGCGCTTCGCATGCAGGTCGAGGGTCCGCGCCGGCTGACGATTCGGGCGAAGGAGCCGGGCGCGGTCAAGGCGAAAGACATCTCCGCTTCGAACGGAATCGACATTCTCAACGGCGACCACGTGATCTGCCATCTGGACGCGGGCGCCGAGATCTCGATGGACCTTACGGTGGACACCGGGAAGGGATACGTGCCGGCGGACCGGAGCCGGCCTGCCGAGGCTCCCATCGGCTTCATCCCCATCGACGCCATCTTCTCTCCGGTCAGGAAGGTGTCCTACGAAATCCAGCCGACCCGGGAAGGCCAGGTCCTGGACTACGACAAGCTGACCCTGAAGCTGGAGACGGACGGGTCCGTCACGCCGGAAGACGCCGTTGCCTACGCCGCGCGCATAATCCAGGACCAGCTGCAGACGTTCGTGAACTTCCGCGAGCCGGCGGCGGTCCTCAAGGACGAGGAGGCGGTGACGGCGGAATTCAATCCGCAGCTGCTCAAGAAGGTGGACGAGCTGGAGCTGTCGGTCCGCGCCGCCAACTGCCTGAAGAACGACAACATCGTCTACATCGGCGATCTCGTGCAGAGGTCGGAGCAGGAGATGATGCGGACCCCGAACTTCGGGCGGAAGTCCTTGCACGAGATCAAGGAGCTGCTCGCGAAGATGGATCTGCATCTCGGAATGGAGACGTCGGGCTGGCCCCCGGAAAACATCGAATCCTTGGCGAAGCAGCACGAGAACGACCTGTGATTCGTTGACGGGGGCAAGCCCCCGGACTAGAAGGCACGCGCTCCGCATCCGCTTGCCGCGGCAACGCGAAAGCGGCCTGAACGAAAGGAAGGAACGGCATGCGCCACGCGCACGGCTACCGCCGCCTCGGCCGGACGAGCGAGCACCGGAAGGCGATGTTCGCGAACATGGCGGGCGCGCTGATCGAGCACGAGCAGATCACGACGACGCTGCCGAAGGCGAAGGAGATGCGCCGGGTCGCGGAGAAGCTCATCACTCTGGGCAAGCGCGGCGACCTGCATGCGCGCCGGCAGGCCGGCGCGAAGCTCAAGCAGGCCGCGCATCTCAGGAAGCTGTTCGAAGTGCTGGGCCCGCGGTACAAGGAGCGGAACGGCGGATGCGTCCGGGTTCTGAAGGCGGGCTTCCGCCGCGGCGACATGGCGCCCATGGCGATCCTCGAGCTTGTGGACCGGGACGTCGATGCCAAGGGCGCGGCCGACAGGGAGCGCGCGGCATCCGAAACCGCGGAAGAGGCTTGACGGCGAAGCCGCGTTCGGCGGGCGCGGGTTTTTCGGCTCCGACCGGGGTGCCGACCTAAGCTCCGCGCGCAAACGTGCCGCTTGAACCGTTGGCCGGGCCGGAACCGCCCAAGGGACGCGGCGGCGGATCGGACTCCGGGGAACTCCGTCCGCTGGCGGACCGGCTCAGGCCGCGTTCGCTGGACGAGGTCGTGGGGCAGGATCACCTGCTGGCGCCGGACGGGCCCATCGGATCCATGCTGTCGGCCGGCGCGCTGCACTCAATGGTGCTGTGGGGTCCGCCGGGAGTCGGAAAGACGACGATCGCCCGTCTGGTCGCCGAAGGCTCCGGCAGGGAATTCATCCAGGTCAGCGCCGTCCATGCAGGCGTCGCCGAGCTGAAGAAGATCTTCGGCGCGGCCCGGGAGCGTCTTGGCATGGGCCGGGGAACCGTCCTGTTCGTGGACGAGATCCACAGGTTCAACAGGGCGCAGCAGGACGGCTTCCTTCCGTATGTCGAGGACGGCAGCATTGCGCTGATCGGCGCGACGACCGAAAACCCGTCGTTCGAGTTGAACTCCGCGCTGCTTTCGCGCGCCCAGGTCATGATTCTGAGGCGGCTCGGACACGAGAGCCTCGAGCTGCTAATGCGGCGCGCGGAAGACGCGTTCGGCGCGCCCTTGAACCTGACCGCCGACGCGCGGGAGATGATGATCGGAATCGCGGACGGCGATGGCCGGGCGCTGTTCAACCTCGTCGAAAGGGCCGCCTCCGCGAAGCGCGAGGTGGACGGGCAGGCGCTGCTGCGGATGCTTACGCGCCGGTCGGCTCTGTACGACAAGTCGCAGGACTGGCACTACAACCTGATTTCGGCGCTTCACAAGTCCGTGCGCGGATCCGATCCGGACGCCGCTCTGTACTGGCTGGCGCGGATGTTCGCAGGAGGGGAGGACCCGCGCTACATCGCCAGGCGGGTCACCCGGATGTCGGTCGAGGATGTCGGGCTGAGCGATCCCCACGCGCTCGCTTTCTGCCTGAACGCCTGGGAGGCTTACGAGCGCCTCGGGAGCCCCGAGGGGGAACTCGCGATCGCGCAAGCGGTCGTGTATCTTGCGCTGTCCCCGAAATCCAACGCCGTCCACAAGGCCGCCAAGTCGGCCGATGCCGAAGCACGGAGGACGGGTTCGCTGCCGCCCCCGAAGCACATCCTGAACGCGCCGACGAAACTCATGAAGGACATCGGATATTCCGAGGGCTACCAGTACGACCACGATTTCGACTCGGGCGTCTCCGGCCAGGACTACTTTCCCGAAGGGGCACGGCGGGTAGAGTTCTACCGGCCCGTCGAGCGCGGATTCGAACGGACGATGAAGAAACGGCTGGATTATTTCAAAGGCATCCGGCGCCGCGCCAGGCTGAAGGGCGGCGGGCAGTGAGCGCAGCCGGCCCCGCGCCGGAATCCGGGCCGTGATCCAGTCGATCCTTCAGGTCGCGCTCGGAGGCGCGCTCGGCGCCGCGGCGCGCTACGTTACCGGACTGGCCGCGGCCCGGGCGTTCGGGACCGATTTCCCTTACGGCACGCTGGCGGTCAACGGAATCGGCTCGTTCCTGATGGGTCTGGGTTTCGTAGTTCTGGTCGGCCCGGAGGGCGAGGAGAGCGGGTTCGCCCCGCTGCTGCTTGTCGGCGTGCTTGGCGGGTACACCACGTTTTCCGCCTACTCGCTTGAAGTGTGGCAGCTGTTCACGGCGGGACGGCACGCCGCGGCCCTCGGATACGCCGCAGGTTCCTCGGCGCTTGCGATTGCGGCTCTGGCTGTCGGCGTGCTGGTCGCCAAGTCGGTGCTGGCATGAGCGGCGTCCGGACCGAAACCGTCGCTGCCGGCGACGACGGCCGGAGGCTGGACCGCTGGCTTAAACGGCAGTTCCCGCGCCTTCCGCAGTCCCGGATAGAACGGATTTGCAGAAAGGGCGAAATCCGCGTCGACGGCGCCCGCGCCAAGCCGCGCACGATTCTTTCGGAAGGCCAGAAAGTGCGGATTCCGCCGATAGCCGCGGGAGACGCGCCCGCGCCCCGGCTGGAAGCTGCGGACCCGGCCGACGCGGAGCTTCTGAGATCGTCGGTTCTGTACCGCGACGAGGACTTGATCGCGTTGAACAAGCCGCCGGGAATGGCGACCCAAGGCGGCACTGGCCAGACCCGCCATGTTGACCAAGCTTCGGCCGCGCTGTGCGGGCCGGGCGAAGCCAAGCCACGCCTTGTTCACAGGCTCGATAAGGACACTTCGGGAGTGCTCGTGCTCGCGAGGTCCGCCAAGGCCGCGCGGCTGCTCGGCGCGATGTTCAAGGAAAGGGCGACGCAAAAGCTTTACTGGGCTCTTGTGTCCGGGGTTCCGGCGGCCCGGTCGGGCGTCATCCGCCTGCCGCTTTCCCGGAGGCGTGCCGGCGCCGGTCCGAAGATGGGTCCCGCATCGGGGAGCGGCTCGGACGCTGTTCCCGAAGCCAAGCCCGCCGAGACCCGGTATGCAGTCCTTGCCGAATTGGGCAAGCAGGCTTCCCTTGTGGCGCTGAAGCCGGTTACGGGCCGGACCCACCAGATCCGGGCCCACATGGCGCATGCGGGCCATCCGGTGATCGGGGACCGGGCTTACGGTTCGCGCCGGGCGGATGCGGAAGGCTCCGGTCCCGTCGATCTGATCCGGGCCAACAGCGGGCTGCACCTTCACGCCCGCAGCCTGGGCTTCCGCCATCCGCGGAGCGGGCGGCTCTTGAATCTGGTTGCGCCGCTTCCGCGCCACATGCGGGATCTGTTCTCGGCGATGGAGTGGTCCGAGGACCAGTTCGATTCCGAATCGGCGGCGCATCCGCTTCTGGCAGCGGACGAGGACGGATGAATGCGAATGCGGAAGCAGGCCCGGAACTGGACGCGCGCCGCGGTGTCGGCATCCGGCGGGCGCTACAGGGTGCTTCTTGACGGCCGGGAGCACCGGACGCCCGGCGGCCGTGCCATCGGCTTTCCGACCCGCATGCTCGCGGACGCCGTCGCCGACGAGCTGAACCAAGTACAGGGCGAAATCGACTGGAGCGCGCTTCCGTTCGCCCTGCGCAGCGTGCGGGCGGCGGACCTCCTGCCCGGCCCGCGCGCCGAGACGGTGGAAAGGCTATCGGGCTACGCCGGCTCCGACCTCCTTTGCTATCGCGCACCGGAGCCTCGGGAGCTGGCCGAAAGGCAGGCGAAGGCTTGGGATCCTATGCTGGAATGGGCGGAGCGGGAGTTCGGCGCGCCGCTCAGCCCAAGCATCGGCGTCGTTCCGGTTGCGCAGCCCCGGGAGAGCGTGGAAAGGCTTCGGTCGGCGGTTTCGGCAATGGGGCCGTTCACGCTGACCGCGCTCAACGAGCTGGCCACGCTTTCCGGCTCCCTTCTGCTCGGCCTGTGCGCGCTTGGAAAGGTAGCGCCCGCCAGCGATCTTTGGCGCGTGTCGAGGATCGACGAGGATTGGCAGCGGGAGCGCTGGGGAAGCGACGACGAAGCTGAACAGGCCGCCGCGGACGGCGAGCGATCCTTCCGGCGCGCCTTCGAATTCGCGGAGGCTTGCAACAGCGCGGCCAAGCCGTCAAACTGATCTGCGGAACCCCCTTCACCGCCCAATGGCGCTGAAGATTCCAACTTGACGATGCATTGCGGATTTGAAACAGGGGCGCATGCATGGTTTTCCATTGCTGATGGGTAGTGCGGGCTGCGGAGTGCCGGAGCCCGGAGGCAACAACAGAGGAGAAACAGGATGAGGAAATCTCTATTGATCGGCACGGCATCGGCCGTGCTGGCAGCGGGTGCCGCAGGTGCGGCCACGCTGGACGACGTGATGGCTAAGGGCTTCCTGCAGTGCGGCGTTTCGACCGGACTGGTGGGCTTCGCGGCCCCGGACGCCGACGGCAACTGGGACGGCTTTGATGTCGACTACTGCCGCGCCGTCGCGGCGGCGGTCTTCGGCGACCGGGAGGCGGTCAAGTTCACGCCGACGACCGGCAAGACCCGCTTCACCGCTCTCGCTTCGGGCGAAGTCGATCTGCTTGCGCGGAACACGACTTGGACCTTCTCCCGCGACACCGATCTCAAGCAGACGTTCGTGGGCATCAACTACTATGACGGCCAAGGCTTCATGGTACACGCTTCAAGCGGAGTGGGTTCCGCGACCGAGCTGGACGGCGCCACGGTGTGCATCCAGACGGGCACGACCACCGAGCTGAACCTTGCCGACTTCTTCCGTGCCAACAACATGTCGTACGAGCCGGTTCCGATCGAGACCAACGCCGAGGCTCGCGAGCAGTTCTTCGCGGAAGCCTGCGACGTTTACACGACGGACCGTTCCGGCCTCGCCGCGACGCGCGCGACTGCCGAGGACCCGTCCACGCTCGTGGTGCTCCCGGAGATCATTTCCAAGGAGCCGCTCGGGCCGCTGGTCCGCCACGGCGACGACCAGTGGGCCGACATCGGCCGCTGGGTTCTCAACGCGCTGATCACGGCCGAGGAGAAGGGAATCACCGAGGGCAACGTCGCCGACATGGCGTCCGGCACCAACGATCCCGAGATCAACCGTCTTCTCGGCTCCGAGGGCAATCTCGGCGAGATGATCGGACTGTCAGCCGACTGGGCGGTCAATGCGATCATGGCTGGAGGAAATTACGGCGAGATCTTCGAGCGCCACATCGGCGTCAACACGGCGATCGGGCTGGAGCGCGGCGTGAACGCCCTCTACACCGACGGCGGCCTGATCTACTCGCCTCCGTTCCGTTGATCGGATGAGCGGAAGCGCGGGTCTCCGCGCTTCCGTTTGCTGAGCACAGGCTCCAAACAATCAGAAGCTGCCGTTTGCGCGCAAACGGCAGCTTCATGTTGACCAAGCAGCAATTCCGCAAGCCGACGCCGACATGAGCGCAGCGCCGACACAGACGCGATCATTCACGATCGGCATGCTGCTCTACGACACCCGGTACCGGGCGCTGACCATCCAGGTCGTCGCGCTGGCCGGGTTCATGCTTCTTGCGGCCTGGCTCGTCGCCAACACCGTCCAGAACCTTGAGACCCTCGGAAAGGGGGTCAACCTCACGTTTCTGGGACAAGCGGCAAGCTACGACATCAACCAGCGGCTGATCGAGTACACATCCCGCTCCACGCATCTGAGGGCGGCCTTCGTAGGCTTGCTGAACACGCTGCTGGTGGCCGTGCTCGGCTGCGCCTTGGCGACGGTGCTGGGTATCATCATCGGCGTGCTCCGGCTGTCGCGGAACTGGCTGGTCGCGCGCATGATGACGGTCTACATTGAAGGGTTCCGGAATGTGCCGGTGCTTCTGTGGATCGTCTTCCTGATGGCGATCCTGATCGAAACGCTGCCAAAGCCCGCCGCCTTCCGTGGGGACAATCCCGAAGCCACGATGGTGCTGGGCGAGTCGGTCGCCGTCACAAACCGCGGCGTCTACATTCCCGAACCGCTGTTCCACAGATCGCTGGGCGACATCGACGTGTTCGGCGCGTTCTACGTGAGCATCGACCTGCTGGCGTTCCTCGCCGTGCTCGCTGCGGGAATCGCGGCCTCGATCGCGGTGAAGCGCCGGGCGGACCGGATTCAGGCCGAGCAGGGAACCCGGCCGGCCACATGGCATCTGCGGACGGCGCTCGTGGTCCTGCCGCCGCTGATTCTGCTTCTTCTGCTGGGATTCCATCTCGGCAAGCCGGCGCTGAAAGGGTTCAATTTCTCCGGCGGCATCCACATGCGGAATTCCTTGATCGCGCTGTGGCTGGCGCTGTCGCTGTACACGGCGGCCTTCATCGCCGAAGTCGTGCGGGCCGGCATTCTGGCGGTCTCGAAAGGGCAGTCGGAAGCGGCATTCTCGCTCGGCCTGCGGCCGAGCCGGACGATGAGCCTGATCATCCTTCCGCAGGCGCTCCGCATAATCATCCCGCCGCTGATTTCCCAGTTCCTGAACCTGACGAAGAACTCGTCGCTGGCCATCGCGGTCGGCTACATGGACCTGACGGGCACCCTCGGCGGCATCACCCTGAACCAGACGGGGCGGGAACTCGAATGCATCCTGCTGCTGATGCTGGTCTACCTCTCGATTTCGCTGGGGATTTCGGCCTTCATGAACTGGTACAACGACCGCGTGAAGCTGAAGGAGCGCTGAATGCCCCAGACCGCCTTCGCACGAACGGAAATCCTGGGACCGAAGCCGGCGCCCCGCGTCGAGGTCGGCGTGGTGGGCTGGGTCAGCAAGAACCTGTTCGGCGGCTGGCTGAACACGCTTCTGACCATAGTCTCGGTCTACCTGGTCGTCGCCGCGCTGGTCGCGGTCATACCTTGGATGATCCAGTCCTCCTGGACCGCGCAATCGCTCAACGAGTGCCGCGACCAGATAGCGCAGATGCACGGCGAGGGCGTCCACGGGGCATGCTGGGCCGTAATCAGGGAGCGGTACCTGCAGCTGTTCTACGGATTCTATCCGTCGGACGGCTATTGGAGGCCGAATCTGGCGCTGGTGCTGATGCTGGTGGCGCTGTCGCCGGTGCTGTTCACATCCGTGCCGCGGAAGCTGCTATGGTTTTCCGCCGTCTATCCGTTCCTTGCCTACTGGCTGCTCTGGGGCGGCTCGATCTGGTTCCCGGCATCGATCATCGGCGGCCTGGCTCTGGGATACGGGGTCCTGGTCGCGGCTGCGGGGCGGTTCGGATTCCTGGCCGGGTTCATCTGCGGCGCGCTCGCGACGCTGATATGGCTGTTCTACCTAGCAGGCCCCGTCGCCGGGGCCGTCCACCAGGTCGTTCCGATCGGCATTCAAGCGGTCGAAAGCGCGCGGTTCGGCGGCTTCATGCTGTCCACGACCATCGGCGTAACGGGCATCGCGTGCTCGCTGCCGCTGGGAATCCTGCTTGCGCTGGGACGGAAGTCCGACCTGCTGATCGTGAAGTCGCTGTGCGTCGGCTTCATCGAGTTCATCAGGGGCGTCCCCCTCATCACGCTGCTGTTCGTCGCGTCGACGCTGCTGAACATTTTCCTGCCGCCGGGAACGAATTTCGATTTGATCCTCAGAGTCGTGATCATGGTCACGCTCTTTTCCGCGGCGTACATCGCGGAAGTCGTGCGGGGCGGCCTGGCGGGCCTTCCGACCGGCCAGTACGAGGCCGCCGATTCGCTCGGCCTGGACTACTGGCGCTCCATGCGACTGGTGGTGCTGCCGCAGGCGCTGAAAATCTCAATCCCCGGCATCGTGTCCACGTTCATCGGGCTGTTCAAGGACACGACGCTGGTTTCCATCATCGGCCTGCTAGATCCGCTGGGCCTGACGAACACGATCCGCGCCGACGCCGCGTGGAACGGAGTGGTCTGGGAGCTCTACGCTTTCGTCGCGGCGCTGTTCTTCGTGTTCTGCTTCGCGATGTCCCGCTACTCGATGTACCTTGAACGAAAGCTGCAGACCGAGAACCGGTAGCAGGGAGGCCAGGACATGCAGGATTCCGCGAGCGCGGCGCATCAGCCCGACGAGGAGATCGCCGTCGAAATCAGCAACATGAACAAGTGGTTCGGCGCGTTCCACGCGCTGCGCGACATCAACCTGACCGTTTACGAGCGGGAGCGGATCGTCATCTGCGGCCCGTCCGGCTCCGGAAAGTCGACGCTGATCCGATGCATCAACCGGCTTGAGGAGCACCAGTCGGGCACGATCGTCGTGGAAGGCACGGAGTTGACGTCCGACTTGAAGAACATCGACCGCATCAGATCCGAGGTCGGGATGTGCTTCCAGCACTTCAACCTGTTTCCGCACCTAACCGTTCTCGATAACTGCACGCTCGCGCCGGTCTGGGTGCGGAAGATTCCCCGCGGCGAGGCGGAAGAGACGGCGATGCACTTCCTGGAGAAGGTCCGGATACCGGAGCAGGCCGCGAAATACCCCGGCCAGCTGTCGGGCGGGCAGCAGCAGCGCGTCGCGATCGCGAGATCGCTTTGCATGCGGCCCAGGATCATGCTGTTCGACGAGCCCACTTCCGCGCTGGATCCGGAGATGATCAAGGAAGTGCTCGAGACCATGATCGAGCTGGCGGAGGACGGCATGACGATGCTTTGCGTGACCCACGAGATGGGGTTCGCGCGGCAGGTCGCCGACCGGGTGATATTCATGGACGAGGGCCAGATCGTCGAAGTCAACAAGCCCGACGAGTTCTTCGACAATCCCAGGAACGACCGGACCAAGCTCTTCCTGAGCCAGATCCTGAACAACTGAGCGTCAGACGGCTCCGGCCGCGTTCAGGGGGCGGTCACTCCAGGTCCCGCGGAACCACGAAATCCACCAGCGTGCCCGTCCGGAACCGGGCGTCGCCCCAATCGTCGCAAGGCAGATCGCAGACGAGCGTCGCGGCCGTCGGGTAGCGGTGGAAGTCCGGATGGCCGGGCCGCTCGGCCAGAACCAGCGATGCGAATTCGGCGATTCCCGGATTGTGCGCAAGCAGCAGGGCCGGGGAGCCGGCCGCCTTGCGCAGGACCCGGAGCATGCCGTCCGGTCCGCAATGGTAGAGTTCGGGAAGGAAGCGCGCCTCGGCCTGCCCTTCGAGGCAAGCGGCGATCCCCTGCCAAGTCTCCCGGGTCCGCGTTGAAGTGGAGCTCAGCACTGCGCGGGGCTCGTGGCCCCCGCGCGCGAGCCACTTGCCGATCGCCTCGGACGCGCGCGCGCCTCTCGGCGCAAGCGGCCGGTCGTGGTCGTCCAGCCAGGGATCATTCCAGCTGGATTTAGCGTGCCTGACAACTATCAGTCTCAGCATGGGGCATGCGCGGCCACGAAGGCCTCTTGATGGAAACGCGACTGCGCGTGGCTTCGGGCGTGCCGCTTGCTGACCGGGCACGCCCTGCGCGCTTCGCAGCCTTTTTCAAGGCAGTTCCTGCCTTCGGGGCTTCCGACATGCGTCCTGCATCCGGACGCATCGTAGCCGGATTCATCCAGGACCCCTGCGGGACAGGCCGTCAAGCACGGGCGCCCCGCGCAGTCGTCGCACGGCCGCCGTCCGCGCGGGACCGGCAACTCCAGACGGTTCTTCAAGGCGAGCGCCCCACGGAACGAAACCATCAGCCCGGCTTCCTCGTGAACCAGGAACGCTATCGGCGACGTCCAGCAGCGGCCGGTGCGGAGCGCCCAGGCCGCGAACGGCCGGTAGGGCGGCCCGCCGAACGGGAACAGCGCCGCCGCGTCGGATTTCCTCGCGATCGCCGAGATCACCCGCTTGGACCAGCGGTCAAGCGGGTGGGGACGGCCGTCGGCGAACTCGGCCGAGCTGGAGGCGTGCTTCCAGAAGCCGGGCTCCTTGGGTCCAAGAAGCGCGATCGTGCCCGTTCCCTCCGGCGCATCGTCGCCGGACTCCGGGTGGAATGCGCCCATGATCTGCAGACGCTCGCTGTTCGCGGCGGCTTCGACCGCGCTGTAGATCACGACCCGCGCCGCCCGCGTCCGGCGCGGATGAGCGTTCCCACGCCGTGGTCGGTGAACAGCTCCAGCAGCACCGAGTTCGGCGCGGTGCCGTCGAGAATGACGGATGCGCGAACGCCGTTCTCCACAGCGGCGACCGCGGTTTCGGTCTTCGGGATCATGCCTTCCTTGATCACGCCCGAACCAACGAGTTCGCGGACCTTCTCCGGCGACAAGCTGGCAAGCAGCTCCCCGGATTCATCCAGTATGCCTCTGACGTCCGTCAGAAGCAGCAGCCGGTCCGCGTTCAACGCGGCGGCTATCGCTCCCGCGGCTGTGTCCCCGTTCACGTTCAAAGTGGCTCCGTCCCGGCCCGCCGCGACCGGCGCGACCACAGGAATGAAGTTGCCTGCGAACAGCGTCGTCAGAACGGACGGGTTGATTTCGGACGGAACGCCGACCTGCCCGAGATCCTCCTCCGCCTTTTCGCAGACCATGAGCCTGGCGTCCTTCCCGGAAAGCCCGACGGCATGGCCGCCTTGGGCATTGACCGCCTGGACGATCCGCTTGTTGATCAGGCCGCAGAGAACCATCTCCACGACTTCCAGCGTTTTCTCGTCGGAAACCCGCCTTCCCTTGATGAAGGTCGATTCGATTCCGAGCTTGGCGAGAAGCTCGTTGATCATCGGGCCTCCGCCATGGACGACCACGGGATTCACGCCGACCTGCTTCATCAGGACGACGTCGCGGGCGAAGCCGGCGAGCGCCTTGGGCTTTCCCATGGCGTGGCCGCCGATTTTGATGACGACGCAGGCCCCGTCGTATCGCTGCAGATAAGGCAGCGCCTCGGATAGCGTTCGCGCGATCATGACCGAGTTCCGCTTCATCGGGTTCCGCCTTGGCCGGGGCCGCGACCATACAATGGCGGCGGTTTCCGTTCCAGAAGCGGCGGCATCCGCGGACCGGCCTATCGGATTTCCGCGACCTCCGCGCGCAGCTCGTCCAATCCGTCGCCGGTTCTGGACGATGTGAACAGGAACCGGGGATGCCCGGTCGGGCAGGCCTGCAGCGCTTCGTCCATCTCAAGTTCCAAGGACTCCTTGGCATCGGCGCGGATGCAGTCGGTCTTCGTGACGACGATCTGGAACGCCACCGCGGCGGACCCGAGCATGCCCAGGAAGTCCCTGTCGATCGGTCCCAGCCCGCGGCGGGCGTCGATGAGCACGAACGCGCGGCGGAGCGGCGCCCGTCCCTGAAGATACGAGAACAGGAGCCTCCGAGCCCGCTCCGCCAGCTTCTTGGGCATCTTGGCGTAGCCATAGCCCGGAAGGTCGACCAGGTAATGCGACGTGCCGAGTTCGAAGAAGTTTATCTCGCGCGTGCGTCCCGGCGAGCCGGAGGCCCGCGCAAGCTGCTTGCGGTTGGCGAGCGCGTTGATCAGGGACGATTTGCCGACATTCGAGCGCCCGGCGAAGCAGACCTCGACGCGGTCGGCGGCGGGCATGCCGTCCGGCGAGACCGCGCCGGTCGCGAATTCGCAGTGGCCGGAGAACAGTTTTCTGCCGGCCTTGAGCCGCGCATTGCGTCTCGTTGCGCCGCCAGCATCGCGCGGCGCCGGGCTGCCCATCAGCTCTTCTTTTTTCGCCTTGGCTTTTTGCGCTTCGGCGTCGGCGGGCTGGAGGGCGGTTCCGTCGGCGCAGCCGCGGTTTCGCCCGCGTCCTTCGCGGGCGCGGAAGCGCGTCGGCGAAGTCCGGCCGCGATGTTGCCGACGATGTCGGGCTTCACGCCCTGCACCCTCATGATCGCGTACTGCTGCGCGAACGTGATCGTGTTGTTCGCGATCCAGTAGATTATGAGGCCGCTGGCGAAGCGGCCGAGCATGAACATGAAGATCCACGGCAGCCAGGCGAATATCGCCGCCTGGGTGGGATCCGTCGGGGCCGGGTTGAGCTTCTGCTGGAACCACATCGACACGCCGAGCAGGATCGGAAGCACTCCGAGCGAAATGAACGACAGCAGCGAGGCCGGATCGGGCGATGGCCAGGGAAGCGCTCCGAACAGGTTGAGGATCGACGTGGGGTCCGGCGCGGACAAGTCCTGGATCCACAGGATGAACGGCGCATGCCGCATCTCGATGGTGACGAAAATGACCTTGTACAGCGAGAAGAAGATCGGGATCTGCGGCAGGATGGGGAGGCATCCGGAAGCGGGATTGATCTTCTCCTTCTTGTAGTAGGCCATCATTTCCTGCTGGAGGCGCTTCTTGTCGTCGCCGACGCGCTCCTTGATCTTCTGCAGCTCCGGCTGCAGCTCCTTCATCTTCGCAAGCGAGACGTAGGATTTGTAAGCCAGCGGGAACAGGAACGCCTTGATCACCAGCGTCAGCCCGATGATCGCCCAACCCATGTTGCCGAGGATTTCGTTGATCCAGCGCAGCAGCAGGAAAATCGGCTTCGTAAGGAAGAAGAACCATCCCCAGTCGATGGCGTCGACGAAGCGGTCGATGCCGAATCCCTGCTCGTATCCCCGGATCGCGCCCCACTCCTTGGCGCCTGCGAACAGCATGGTGTCGACGTCCGCCGTGCCGCCCGCGGCGATCTCGATGGTCGGCATCCGCACCTCGGTCTGGTAGATGTCCGAGGCCTCGGAATACTTGGCGACGGAGGCGAACCGCTGGCCCGGAACCGGAATCAGCGTGGCCATCCAGTATTTGTCGGTGAAGCCTACCCAGCCGCCCTCCTGCACCTCCTCGATTTCGACGTTGCCCCTTTCGGCGCTGTCGAAGGGAAGGTCGGGAACATCGTTGTAGTCAATCTCTTGAAGCTCGCCGTCCGACATCCTCACGACGCCCTCGTGGAGGATGAAGAAGCCCTGCACATCAGGTTCGCCGTGCCTTGCGACCACGCCGTACGGCGCCAGCCGGACCGGCTGGCTGCTGCGGTTGGCGACGGATTGCGACACCGAAAACATGTATTTCTCGTCGACGGAGATCGTCCGTCGGAAGGTCAGACCCGCGCCGTTGTCCCAGACGAGCGTCACGGGATTGCCAGGCGAAAGGATCGCGCCGCTCTCTATGCCCCACGGCGTCGCGGGGCCGGGAACGTCGCCTGCACCGAGGGATCCCGCGGGCGACCATCCGAACAGCGCGTAGTAGGCGCCTTCGGTGCCGACGGGGGAGAACAGATTGACGATTTCGGAGTCCTCGTCCTGCGTCTCCCGGTAGTTCACGAGCGACAGGTCGTCGACGCGCCCGCCCAGCATGGAAATCGAGCCGACGAGGCCCGGCGTTTCGATAGGGATGCGAATCGCTTCCGCGGCCGCCGCTTCGCCGGCTTCCGCCCCGGCGGAAGCCGTTCCCGGAACCAAGTCCGCGGCGGTTTCCGGAACCGGCGCGACGGAGGCGCCCGGAACGCCGGGAGCGGCGCCGGGAACTTCGGGCAGCGAGGCATCGACCGGCGGCTCCTCCGGCGGGAACAGCACGAACCACGCGAGGATCACAACGAAGCTGAGCGCCGTGGCGAGTATCAGGTTTTTGTTCTGTTCATCCATCTTGAGCGAAGACGCCAGCCCGCGTGCAGAGCGCGGCGTTTCAATCCAATAGGCCCCTGAAGGTCAAGCGGATTCGGCGGCGCCGGAAGCCGGGCGTCAACGCCGCCGGTCCGGAACCTCGTCGTAGCCTGATCCGCCCCACGGATGGCATCTTGCGATCCGCTTCGCGGCGAGCCGCAGGCCGCCGACAGCGCCGTGCTTTGCAAGCGCTTCCAATGCGTAGGCGGAGCAGGTGGGCTGGAACCGGCAGTGCATCCCGACCAAGGGGCTTCCGAAGATCCTGTAGGCGCGGATGGGCAAGGATACCGCGAAGGCCGCGGGCGACATCGCCGCCGGACGGCCGTCTCCGGCGCGGGCTTCCGCCTCGTCGGAACGGCTGTGATCCTCAGCCATGCAGCTTGGTCAGCGCCGACTCAAGCTCGGAGGCCAGCACGCGGAACTCGCGCAGCGCCGTCGTTTCAGGCTTGCCCGCGAGCACATAGTCCCAGCCGGGTTTTCCGCATTGGCCGATCACCTCCCGCGAGAGCGCCCGCAAGCGGCGCCTCGCCCTGTTGCGCGCGACCGCGTTTCCGATTTTCTTCGAGCAGACGAATCCCACGCGGATTGAATCGTCGCCGTCTTCCCGCCGCATGCCCTGAAGCGCGAAGCCACGGGCATGCACCCTGCGCCTGCGCGACAGCCTCGCGAAATCCCGCCGCGACCTGATCGTTCCTAGCGGCGTTGCAAGGCGCATGGCGGCGATGGGTCTGCCGCGCGCCTAGGCCGCGGCGATTCCCGTCAGGGCGTGTCCGAAGAGGCGTCCGTCCGGAACTGTCAGGCGCTCAGAACCTTGCGGCCCTTCGCCCGCCGCCGACGGATGATGCGCCGTCCGGCCTTGGTAGCCATCCGCGCTCTGAACCCGTGCCTGCGCTTCCGCACTAGGTTGCTGGGCTGGAACGTGCGTTTCATCTGTCGCCTCCGGAGCTTCCGGCAAATCAATGCGGAAAGAGCCGACGCCGATACAGCCGCAGGTCGGGCATGTCAAATCCCGCCGCAAATCCGCCCGCGGAACGCGATCCGGGACAAAGCGTTTGCGATGTCCGTCGATTTGGTTTGGTATCCGGCGGCGGATTCCGGAATTGCCGTTCCGGCGCCGGACGCTTGCAATCGAATCCGCGGATGGTGCAAGCGTTCGCAGGCGCGGCGTTTCGATTCTCGCGCTCTCTGAACGAATGTCTCGGCAGGTGGATCGGGAGGACGGAATGGACCGGAATTCGGCCGGAAGCGGGCCAGGGCTGCGGCGGATGCTTCCGTTCGCTGCGATCATAGTTGCGGCGATCGTCGGATACTTCACGCTCGGCGAGTACCTCACCTTCGAGCGGCTAGGCGAAAACCGCGAAGCGCTCATCGGCTACAGGGACGAGAACTACGCTTTGACTTCGGCCGTCTTCATCGCGGCCTACGTGGTCGTGGTGGCGTTTTCGCTTCCGGGCGCGGCGATCGCCTCCCTTACCGGCGGCTTCCTGTTCGGCTTGTTTCCCGGAGCGCTCTACAACGTTCTGGCGGCGACGGCGGGCGCGACGGTGATATTTCTGGCGGCGCGCATGGGCTTGGGCGAGTATCTCTCGAAGCGGATCGACCAAAGTTCAGGAGCCGTGGCGAAGTTCCGCGAAGGCATCCGCGAGAACGAGATCAGCTTTCTGCTGCTTCTGAGGCTGGTGCCCGCCGTTCCATTCTTCGTGGCCAACCTCGTCCCGGCCCTTGTCGGCGCCAATTTCAGGAATTTCGTGCTCACCACGTTCTTCGGGATCATGCCGGGCGCCATCGTCTACACTTGGGTCGGAGTCGGCCTGGGCGAGGTTTTCGCGCGCGGCGAATCGCCGAACCTGGGGATCATTTTCGAATGGCAGATCCTCGGCCCGATTCTCGCGCTCTGCGCCCTCGCGGCGATGCCCATAGCGATCCGCGCCATCCGGAAGAATCGAGGGGCCCCGGAAGAATGACGCCGGAGGGCGAACGCTCGGTTTCGGACGGGCGCGCCGGTCGGGGAAAGCTCGGAAGGATATTCGGAACCCTTTCAGCGCAATCCCTTATGCTGACGTTCGCGCTCGTCGTCCTTACGGAATTCGCCTTCTATCTCGTCGCGCTCACCGACACCGAACGGGATCAGCTTGAAGAGGTGTTCGGGCGAACGGCCGCCATCGTGTCGCTGCTTCCCGACGAGCGGCTGCTGTCGCAGCCGATCGGGAGCGAGGGCGCAGGCTCGCCGGACTTCAGGACGGCCGTTGGCATGCTGCTCGCGGAATTCAACACGCCGGTCGAGTTCGCGCTTGCTTACCGGCTCTCCGGCATCGGGCGCGTTTCGCTCCTGTTCCCCTACCAGCCGCTGGGAGATGGCGGCAGTCCCCTCGCGGACTGCAGCGGGATCGACATTCCGCAATACTACATGGACGAAATGGGCGCCTTGGACTACCTGACCGAGGCGTTGCACGCTCTGCTGAACGAAGTGCGGACCGTCCGGGTCAGAGCGGTTCCGGTCGATGGCTTCCTGCACGGCATGGAAGCCAGCGACAGCATCGAATACGTCTCCGTCTGCCTGCTGGCCGTCCAGGACGTGGAGGCGATTTCCGAGCTTACGTGGCGGTCGCTGCTGCGCGCGCTGATCGTTTCGCTCGTCGTCTCCCTCATCGTCTCGGTAATCGTTAGGCAGAAGATAGCGAACCCTCTACGCGCCCTGATCGGGAACATCGAGAAGATCAACGAGAACCCCGGCCGGGCCGCGGGGCTCGCGCCGCCGAGCAGCGGAAACCTTGAGATCCGCGCGGCCGAGGACGCGGTCGTCAGCCTGGAGAACAGGCTCCAGTGGCTCTTGATGTTCAAGCTCAAGGTCGAAAGCATTTCCCACGATCTGGCGAACAGGCTCAATACCGAAGCATTGCTGCTGCGGGAGCTGACCAATTCCGACAGGATCGACCGGAAGCTCCTGGACAAGCTGGCCAACGCCCGCGAGTCCACGAAAGAGGTCCTGAACGGGATTTTGGACGGCGTCCGGTTTTCCACGGAGGGTCCGGAGCGCAAGGAGATCAGCGTGAAGGTCCTGTTGGAACGGCTGCGGGACCAGGCGTTTCCTTCCGAAAAGATGGCCGGGAACGTCGCGGTCTCGTTTCCGGATGTCGATGGCGCCCCGGTTGTCTGGGCGGAGCAGCGGTTCCTGTTCAGTGCATTGTTCAACATCGCGGACAACGCCGCCAAGGCGATTGCGGCGGAGGAGCCGCCCAAGCAGGGCGCAGCGAAGATAGAAGTACGGTTCCGGGAGACGGCAAAGCATTCGATTTTCGAGATCGCCGACACCGGGCCGGGCATTCCGCGTGGCCTCCGCGACAGGCTGTTCCGGCTTCCGATGGTGGTGAAGGACCGCGAAGTCCACCGGGTCGGCCTTAGCGATGCCGACTTCAACATCAGGATGCACGGAGGATCGATAGCGTTCGAGACCCGGCATCGGGATGACGGGGACGGGCCGACGGGCACGACATTCACGATCAAGCTGCCGAGGCGTCCCGCTAAGGGGTGACGCGGAGTTCGCGCCAGTCCGCCGAATGCGGCGCTTGAAGGCAAGGCGTCCATGGATATGGCGACGGGGTGACGCGGAGTTCGCGCCAGTCCGCCGAATGCGGCTCCGTTGCCTTACCGGTCGGTCCAAGGATAGCGGCGCGCTCTGTGCCGACCGTGAACGAGTCCGGCATGCGCATGCGCCAAGCCAACTTGTGTATCTCAATTGAGACGCATATTGTTGGCGAACGGAGGAATGCTTGATGCCCGCTCAGACATCGATGCTCCATGTGCGCGTGGATGATCAGCTCAAGACCAAAGCAGCCGAAACCCTGGCCGGTGTTGGCCTCACGCTCTCGGATGCCGTGCGCATCCTCCTGACCCGCGTCGCTGCTGAGGGTGGGTTGCCCGCGGGGCTGACTGCCGACCCGGAGGCTCATGATGCTTGGTTCCGTGCCAAGGTACAGGAAGCCTTGGACGATCCGCGTCCCGCTGTTCCGCACGAACAGGTCATGAATGGCATCCAGGCGTTGACCGGCAAAAAGCGCCGTGCGCGATCTTGAATGGACGGTGTCGCGGTCTCCGACCTGACGGCCATCACCGATACTTCATCCGCCCAATCGTTGGAAAATCGAACCCTGTCACGCGCTTGACGGCATTGGCGCAGCCCCGTAGGCTCAACGCGGAGGAAGCACTGCGTTCCCGGCCGCAGGCCAGTTTGCATTCTGCTGAACTGAAACGCGGCATGGGTTTCGCGCCTGGACTCATGCGACGAGACCCTATCAGCTTGCCGTGCCCGAAGGCGTTGCAGGCCGCTCCGGGATTACGGCGGTGCGCTGTCGAAATTCCGGGAGGAGACAATGGACAATGGCAATCCATTGAAAGCGCTGCGCTTTCATTGCGGACGGAGTGCGCTGGGAGCGGCTCTGCTCGCCACGCTTGCTGTCGCGTCGGCATCCGCGGCCGAAGGGACGCTCGTTGTGGCTGTCAACCAGGAGCCGCAGGACCTTGCGGCGCAAGGCGCTTACAAAGAGATAAACGCGCCCGGGCTTCGGAACGTCGTGGAAACGCTGATCGCGGCCGACCCGGTCTCCGGAGCCTTCAAAGGAATCCTCGCAACGGACTGGGAGGTCGTCGACGACACGACGGTCCGCATGAGCCTGCGCGAGGGCGTGTCGTTCCACGACGGAACCCCGTTCAACGCCGAGTCTGCCGCGCACGCCGTCAATTTCGTCTGGAGCGCGGACAACGCGTTCACGATCCAGGAGTACGGGGGTCCCGGCACGATAACCGCGACGCCGACCGGCGAGCATTCGATTGAGATCGTGTCCAGCGAACCGGATCCGCTGCTTGAGTTCCGCCTTTCGCTGAACGGGATCTCGTCCATGAAGCAGATCGAGGACAATCCGGCCGCCCATTTCGACACGCCCATCGGAACAGGCCCCTACAAGTTCGTGGAATGGGTTCCCGGGCAGTATTGGAGCGCGGAATTCAACCCCGACTGGTGGGGGCTTTCCGCGGACGACGCCTATGGAACCGGCGAGCCGGCGTTCCAGGAGCTGCGGTTCGTCTTCCGCCCGGAGGACGGCGCGCGTGCGGCGATGGCGCAAAGCGGCGAAGCGCAGCTGGCCATGTTCCCGTCGCCGAGCGACTGCGCGGCCGCGGACGGCGCGTCCGGCTACAAATGCGTCGCGGGGCCGTCGGACACGTATTTGTACGGACGCCTCGACCATTCGCTCTACGCGCCCGAATTCCTTCGGGACCCGCGCGTCAGGGAGGCGGTTTTCCTTGCCATCGACGTCCCGTCGCTGACGGAAGTGATTGGCTTGGCCTCGGTGCCGCCGGGCCAGCTCGGCCCGGCAGGGACGGTCGGGTTCAACCCGGCGGTCCAAGCCTACTCCTATGATCCGGCGCGCGCGATGGAGCTCGTGGCGGCGGCGGAAGCTGACGGCGTCGATGTCGACTCCGTCAGAATCGAAGTGGTGGGCCGCGATACGACGCCGCAAATCAGCACCATAGTCGAAGCGATCGGCGGCATGCTCAATGCGGTCGGCATTGATACCGACGTCAAGGTGCAGGTTCCGCAGGCATTCAATCCGCGGGTGAGGATTGCCGGCTACGCGAACGAGCCGGGGCGCCAGATGATGCAGGTGCATGTGCGGCAGAACCCGGCCGGCGACTTTGGAATCACGCTGCTCGCGAACTACGCATGCCCGGACGAGGACAATCCGACCGGACCGTCGCGCTCGTCCGTCTATTGCGACCGGGAGTTCGACGCGAAGCTGTTCGAGGCGCTCGCTTCGGTAGGGCCCAGGCGGAACCAGCTGCTTCAGGAGCTGGTCAAATACGTGCACGACCGCCATCTGGTCGTTCCGCTCGCGCTGCTGGACCGGGCCTACCTGATCGATTCGGATCTCGAGTTCACTTTCGGCCCGGACCATCGGATCCAGGCCGCCTACATCGTCCGGAACGAGTGAAATGAGCGGCCGCGCCTGCGGCCGCCGCCCGGGCGCATCCTGATCGCGCGGAGACTTCCGGCGGGTCCGGGTGCGCCACCTCCTTTACAGGCTGCTCCATTCGGCGGTTCTTCTGCTGGCGACCGTCAGCTTCGTGTTTTTCGCCGGGCGCTCGATCGGCGACCCGGCGCTCAACATTCTCGGGGTGAACGCGACCGAGCAGGCCCTTGAAACGCTGCGCGCGAACATCGGCCTGAACGACCCGCTCCCGGTCCAATACGTTCGCTTCATCGGCGGCGCGCTCACGGGCGATTTCGGCGTGAGCTACAGGTTCGGATTCTCCGTATTGCCCGCGGAGGTCCTTCGGGACGGCCTCGGAAAACCCGTTCTTCCGCTCGTGCTGGATCGGCTGCCCGCCACGTTCTTTCTCGCAGGCGCCGCGATGTCGGTCGCGATCGCGTTCGCCCTCGCGATGGGCATCGCGGCGGCCTTGTGGCCGCGCTCCGCGATCGACCGGATCGTTACGGTTCTTTCGCTGGCGGGCGTTTCAGTCGTGCAGTTCTGGCTCGGCCTGATGCTGATCGTCCTTTTCGGGGTCACCCTGGGCTGGTTTCCCACCACCGGGTACGGCGGGCTCGAGTACGTCGTGCTGCCGGCGCTTACCTTGGCCGCCCGCCCGATGGGCCGGATCGCGCAAGTCGTGCGCAGCGCGATGCTGGACGAGCTTGCCAAGCCCTATGTCACGGCGGCGAAGGCGATGGGCGCGTCGGACGCGCGGATCGTGCTGGTGCACGGATTGAAGAATGCGGCGATTCCGATCGTGACCATCACCGGCGACGAGCTTTCCGCGCTGCTCACGGGCGCGATTCTGGTGGAGACCGTGTTCGCTTGGCCCGGCATCGGGCTGCTGCTCATCGATTCCCTGAACCGCGGCGACCTGCCGATGGTGCAGGCCGGGATCTGCGTGGTCGCGGCGCTTGTGATCGCCGTGAACTTTCTGGTCGACGTGGCCTACACGCTCCTCGACCCGAAAGTCCGGTTCAAGGAGGCCGGGCCTTGAGCGCGGACGAAGCGGCGTCTCCCGGCGACGAATCGCGCGATTCGGCGCTGGGATGGCGCGACTACCTGCTGGCCCTCGCCAGCGACAAGGTGACGCTGGCGTCGGCGGCCTTTCTTGCGCTGCTGGCGGTCGCGACGCTTGGCGCGGATTTCGTCGCTCCCTACGATCCGGTCCAGCTCAACCTGAAGGAGCGCCTTCTGCCGCCGTTCTCTGCAGGCGCGAGCGGAATTCCGCATGTGCTGGGCACCGACGAGCTCGGGCGCGACATGCTGAGCAGGCTCGTCTACGGCGCCCGGGTCTCGATTTCGGTCAGCCTCATCGGAGCGACGGTGTCCGCGCTGCTGGGGATTTCGCTGGGGCTGGTCGCCGGGTTCCTTCGCGGGGCTTTGGAGGACCTGATCATGAGGACCGTCGACGGCATGCTCGCGCTTCCGTCGCTGCTCGTCGCGCTCTTCATCCTGTTCCTGATCGGCGGCGGATACGCCAATCTCGTGCTTGTTTTCGCGCTGCTGCACTGGACGGTCTACGCGCGGATGGCGCGCGGCCTGGCGCTGTCCTACCGCGAAAGCACGTTCGTCGAGGCCGCGCGCGCGGTTGGCTGCCGGGACAGCCGCATCATGGTCAGGCATCTGCTGCCGAACATGGCATCGCCGCTGCTCGTGCTGTTCACGCTGGAAATCGCCATTCTGATTCTTTCCGAGGCGTCGCTGAGCTTCCTGGGATTCGGAATCCAGCCGCCGGAGCCGTCGTGGGGGCTCATGATCGCGAAGGGGCGCGACCACATGCGATCCGCCTGGTGGATGGTGACGCTTCCGGGCGTGGCCATCCTGCTGACCGCGCTGAGCCTCAATCTCGTGGCGGCCTGGGTGCGAACCGTCAGCGATCCGGTCCAGCGCTGGCGGTATCTAAGGCCTCGGCATGCGCCGCAGGACGAAACCGGAGCGCAAGGCGGATGAATCGGGAGTACAGCAGGCATCCGGGCTTCGACCCCGGTGCGCCGCTCCTGTCCGTCAGGGGCCTTCGGGTCCGGTTCGCGACCCACCAAGGCAGCTTCCATGCCGTCAACGGCATCGAATACGACGTGTCCGGCGGGGAAACGTTCGGAATTCTCGGCGAGTCGGGGTCGGGAAAGAGCGTAAGCCAGATGGCGGCGATCGGCATCGTGAAATGCCCGCCCGGCCAGGTGTCCGGCAGCGTCCGGTTCCGCGGGATCGAGCTGGTCGGCGCGTCCGAGCCTGTCCGGCGGTCCGTTCGAGGCCAGGGCATCGCGATGATCTTCCAGGACGCCGTCACGTCGTTGAACCCGAGCCTGACCGTGGGGTTCCAGATCGCGGAAATGTACCGCGTCCGCACGGGCGCGGACCGCCGGTCCGCGCTCGACCGGGCGGCGGAGCTGATGGAACGGGTTCGGATTCCGTCCGCGCGCGAGAGAATCGGGAGCTACCCGCACCAGCTCTCGGGCGGCATGTCCCAGCGCGTGATGATCGCGATGGCGCTGGCGCAGAATCCGGACGTTCTGGTCGCCGACGAGCCTACGACCGCCTTGGACGTGACCGTGCAGCGCCAGATCCTTTCGCTGCTTCGGGAATTGCAGAAGGAATCAGGTCTGGCGATCGTGCTCATTACCCACGATCTGGGGGTGATCGCCGAAATCGCCGACAGGGTGGCGGTCATGTATGCCGGGCGGATTGTCGAATGCGCGCCGGTGGAATCGATATTCCGCGCGCCTTCCCATCCTTACACGGCCGCGCTGATGGCCTCGGCTCCGCAGGTCGACGCGGACGAGGCCCGGCTGAAGACCATCGGGGGCTCGCCGCCCGTGCTTTCGAGAATTCCGAAAGGATGCGCCTTCCATCCGCGTTGCGGCCATGCCGAGGACCGGTGCCGGTCGGAGCTCCCGGCCCGGAGCCTGATTTCGGACGGGCACTTCAGCGCTTGCCATTTCGCCGGGCGCCTCGGCGAGCCGGATGGCGCCGATGCCTGAAGGGGACGCGGCGCCGCTCCTGAGCGTTACCGGCCTCGCGAAGACCTTTCCGGTCGGCCGGAACGGGCTGTTCGGGCCGCGCCGGACGCTGAAGGCGGTGGCCGGGGTGGATTTCGAAATCCGGCGCGGCGAGACCCTCGGCCTGGTCGGCGAATCCGGATGCGGCAAATCCACGGTCGCCAGGCTGGTCGCGAGGCTCCAGGAGCCGACCGCCGGCGAAATCCGCTTCGACGGCCGCGATGCGCTCGGCCTTTCGAAGGAGGAGACCCGGCAGCTGCGGCGGCGCATCCAGATAGTGTTCCAGGACCCGTACGCGTCGCTCAACCCGCGCATGACGGTCGAAGAGATCGTGAGCGAGCCTTGGCGCGTCTTTCCGGGCATACTCGAACGCGGACGCTGGAAGAGCCGCGTCGCCGAGCTTCTTCGCCGGGTCGGGCTCGACGCGTCGGATGCGGCCCGGTTTCCGCACCAGTTTTCGGGCGGCCAGCGCCAGAGGATCAGCATTGCCAGGGCGCTGGCTCCGAATCCGGAGTTCATCATATGCGACGAGCCGGTTTCCGCGCTGGACGTTTCCGTGCAGGCCCAAGTGATAAACCTTCTTGCCGATCTGCAGGACGACTTCCGGCTCTCCTACCTGTTCATTGCCCACGACCTCTCCGTCGTCCGGCACGTGTGCGACCGCGTGATGGTCATGTATCTCGGCAGAATTGCCGAGGTCGGCCCGACCCGGCGCGTGTACGAGCGGCCGACCCACCCCTATACCCGGGCTCTGCTTGCCGCGGTGCCGCGCTCCAGCCCGGTCGGCAGGGAGCACGATCAACGGCGCGGAATGCTGGAGGGCGAGGTTCCGAGCGCGATCGACCCTCCGTCGGGCTGCCATTTCCATCCTCGCTGCAGCATCGCGCGCACGAGGTGCCGCAGCGAAGTTCCGGAGCTTCGGGCCGCCTCGTGCGGCCAGAGAAGCGCCTGCCACTTCGCTGGCGACCTGGAATCCGGGGAAGCGGCCGCGCCGCCTCGCAGGCCGTCCGTCTCGAAAGGCGAATAGAGTTGCAGGCCGCTGCGGAGTTGCGTAGTCTAGGAGCGTGCGCTGGTAGCTCAGCTGGATAGAGTGCTTGACTACGAATCAAGTGGTCGGGGGTTCGAATCCTCCCCAGCGCGCCACAATCTCCATTCGCCATCCCGCCAGCGAATCACCGGAATTTCAACGGTCCGCAAGCTTGACGGGTTTTCGGCGCCGATGCCGCCACCGCCCGTCCGGATGCGGCTTCCGCGCATGAAGTTGCGTGCGCTCGCTGCTTTCGTTTAGCTGGTCTGCAAATGAAGAGCCTGGAATTGCTTTCGAAGCTGGTCGCGTTTCACACGATCAGCAGGAACTCCAACCTTGATCTGATCGATTTCGCGAAGGCGCGCCTCGAATCGCAGGGCTTCGACTGCTTAGTCGTGCCGGATGAAACGCACGCGAAGGCGAATCTTTTCGCGTTGATCGGACCGGCCGGACAGCCGGGCATTCGGACGTCGTGCCGACGGAAGGGCAGGACTGGTCGTCGGATCCGTTCGAGCTGACCGAGAGGAACGGAGCCCTGTACGGCCGGGGCGCCGCGGACATGAAGGGTTTCGTCGCCTGCGCTCTCCGCGCTGCGGAGCGGGCGGCGGGCCGGGAGCTGAAAACTCCGCTGTGGATCGCGCTTTCGCACGACGAGGAGATTGGATGCGTGGGCGTCCGGCGCTTGATCGACCGCATGGAGCAAGACGGCCTGCGGCCCCGGATATGCATCGTCGGCGAGCCGACCTCGATGGCGGTGGCGACCGGACACAAGGGGAAGCTGTCCTTGCGCGCCCGCTGCTCCGGAAGGTCCGCACATTCGGCGTTCGCGCCGGAAACGGTCAACGCGCTGCACTTGGCGTGCGATTTCGTGCGCGCCTTGCGGGAGAAGCAGGCGGCCTTGGCGTCGGACGGCCGGATCGACGATGCGTACAAGGTTCCGTACACGACCATCCATGCCTCCCGCATCACAGGCGGTACGGCGCCGAACATCGTGCCGTCCCGTTGCGATGTGGACTTCGAAATCAGATACATCGCGTCCGACGACCCGGAGGGGATCGTCGGGGCGCTGGCCGCCCGGGGGCGGAGCATCGCATCCGGGTTCCGCGCGGTCGCCGCCGAGGCCAGCATCGAAGTCGAGACTGTCGGCGGCTATCCCGGTCTGGAGACGCCAATCGACGCAAATGAAGTGCGGCTGGCGCAGACGCTGGCGAAGAGCCGGAGCACAACGAAGGTGGCGTTCGGAACAGAGGCCGGAATGTTCGCAGGCAGGCTCGGATGTCCCGCGGTCGTTTGCGGGCCCGGCTCGATGGAGCAGGGCCACAAGGCTGACGAATACATCGAGCGAAGCCAGATGGAGGAATGCGACTCGATGCTGGACAGGCTCCTGGACCGCCTCGAATCAGGGCTGTAGCGCCGCCGAAGCCCCGCCGGCGGCCGCGCTCTCGCGCTCCTCAGCCTGAAGCAGCTGCCACATGTGGGCGTAGCGGCCGTCCTTTGCGAGAAGCTCGTCATGGGTGCCGCGCTCAATGACGTCTCCGTGCTCAAGCACGATGATCAGGTCGGCATCGACGACGGTGGACAAGCGGTGGGCGATCGCGATCACGGTTCGGCCTTCGCTGATCGCCTGGATGCTGTGCTGGATCTCCTTTTCGGTTTCCGAGTCGAGGCCCGATGTCGCCTCGTCGAGCAGCAGTATCGGCGGATTCTTCAGCAAGGTTCTGCAGATTCCGATCCGCTGCTTCTCGCCGCCCGAAACCTTCAGCCCGCGCTCCCCGACCTCGGTTTCGAAGCCTTCCGGCAGCCGCGATATCAGCTGGTCCAGCTGCGCGGCGTTGGTGGCGGCTTCGATTTGCCGCTTGGTCGCGTACGGAGCGCCGTAGGAAATGTTGTAGAGAAGCGTTTCGTTGAACAGGACGGTGTCCTCGGGAACGATCCCGATGCTCTTCTGGATGCTCGCCTGCGTGATGTCCCGCACATCCTGGCCGTCGATCGTGATCGACCCGGAAACGACATCGTAGAACCTGAACAGCAGCCTGCCGATCGTCGACTTCCCCGATCCGGAGGGGCCGACGATCGCGACCGTCCCGCCCGACGGCACGGTCAGGTTGAAGTCCCTAAGGATCGGCCGCCGCTGGTCGTAGCCGAACGAGACGTTCTCGAACCGGATTTCCCCGCCGGACACTTGGAGGTCCGGCGCGCCCGGCTTGTCGCGGATCTCGTAGGATTGCCCGAGCAGGTCGAACATGTCCCCCATGTCGACCAGCGCCTGCCGGATCTCGCGGTAGACCGTGCCCAGGAAATTCAGCGGGATCGCCAGCTGCAGCAAGTAGGCGTTCACCAGCACGAAATCGCCCACGGTGTGGTCGCCGTTCAGGACGCCGACGGCGGCGATCAGCATGGCGGAGACCATTCCGACGGCGATCAGGACGGCCTGCCCGATGTTCAGGGCCGCCAGCGAGTAGGCGGTCTTGAGCGCCGCCTGCTCGTAGCCCTGCATGGACTGGTCGTAGCGCTTCGCTTCGCGCTCCTCCGCCCCGAAATACTTCACGGTTTCGTAGTTCAGAAGGCTGTCGACGGCCTTCTGGTTGGCGGCCGTGTCCTCCTCGTTCATCCGCCGCCGGATCTGGACGCGCCATTCCGTGACCTTGAACGTGAACCATACGTAGATGAGCAGCGTTGCCGCGATGATGGCGAAGTACCGGAAGTCCAGCACGACGAGCAGCACCAGCGAGATCATCACGACCTCGAGGGTGAGAGGCGCTATGGCAAGAAGCATGAACCTGAGGAGGAACTCCACGCCCTTCACGCCCCGCTCCATGATCCGGGAAAGCCCGCCCGTCTTCCTTGTGATGTGGTAACGGAGCGAAAGCTTGTGGATGTGCCGGAACGATTCCAGCGCAAGCAGGCGGAGCGCGCGCTGCCCCACGCTCGCGAAGGCGATGTCCCGCAGCTGCTCGAACACGACGGTGAACAGCCGCGCGATGCCGTAGGCGATGGTGAGCCCGATCGCACCGACGCCGAAGACAAGGGCGACGGAGCCTTCAGCGGACGGAACGAGGGCGTCGACGGCGGATTTGTAGACGAACGGCGTCCCCACGGCGACGACCTTCGCGCACCCGAGCGCGGAGAGCGCCAGAACGACCCGCCACTTGAGGCCGGGCTTGTCCTTCGGCCAAAGGTAGGGGGCCACGCTCTTGACCGTGCGCCAGCCGCTGAGCCGCTCCTGCGCATGCAGCGACTTTTCGGATCGGACCTGGTCCGCCATCAAACTCCCCGCATCCGGGACTCCGGGATCGCGCGGAAGCATGTCGCGTTCGCGCCGCGCAGGCGCCTTCGGCGCGGGCCGCTATTTCCAGAAACGCCGCCTGCGTGCAAGCCGTCGACGCGCCGCCGGATCCGCCAATTCATTGCGCGCACGGCAGAATGTTCTAAGTACCTGGTCGGCACCAGGGCAACGCCCGCGGACGAAATCGGAACCATGAGACGACAGCGTAATTTGAAGATCGTGGCGACGCTGGGTCCGTCTTCCGGAAGCCGCGACGTGATCAAGGCGATGTTCGAAGCGGGGGCGGACGTGTTCCGGCTCAACATGAGCCACGGGGCCCACGGCGATATCCGGAAGCTCCACGGCATCATCCGCTCGGTCGAAGAAGAGGTCGGCAGGCCGATCGGAATCCTGGTCGACCTGCAGGGACCGAAGCTGCGCTGCGGCATTTTCTCGGACGGATCCGCTGCTCTTGCCGCCGGAAGGATGTTCCGCTTCGACCTTGATCCGGCCCCGGGCGACGGAGCCCGGGTCTGCCTGCCTCACAAGGAGCTGTTCGAAGTCCTCGAGCCGGGCGTGGCCCTGCTTGTGGACGACGGCAACATCCGGATGGAGGTTGAGAAGTGCGGCCCGGACTTCGCCGACTGCCGCGTTACCGTCGGCGGCAGGATCTCCAACCAGAAAGGCGTGAACGTTCCGGATGTCGTGATTCCGCTGGCGGCGCTTTCCGAAAAGGATCTCGGCGACCTCGAATTCGCCTGCGGGCTGGGGATCGACTGGCTCGGACTCTCCTTCGTCCAGAAGCCCGAGGACGTGGAGCACGCGAAAGGCCTGGCTGCCGGCAGGGCAAGGATAATGGCCAAGATCGAGAAGCCTTCGGCGGTCAAGGCGTTCAACGAGATCCTCGAGCTGTCCGACGGCATCATGGTTGCCCGGGGCGATCTCGGGGTCGAGCTTCCGCTCCAGAACGTGCCGCCCATCCAGAAGCGGCTGACCCGGCGCTGCCGCGCGGCGGCAAAGCCGGTGATCGTGGCGACCCAGATGCTCGAAAGCATGATCCAGAACTCGACGCCTACGAGGGCCGAAGTATCGGACGTCGCGGCGGCGATTTACGAAGGCACTGACGCGGTGATGCTCTCGGCCGAGTCCGCGGCCGGAAAGTATCCGGTCGAAGCCGTCGCCATGATGCACAAGGTGGCGCTGGAGGTGGAGAAGGATCCGATCTACCGGGACGTGATCGAGGCGTCCCGGCGGGGCGCGCGCTACTCGGTGGCGGACGCGATCGTCTCCGCCGCGCGCGAAATCGCCGAGACCACGAACCTGAAAGCGGTCTGCTGCTTCACCCATTCGGGCACGACGGTGAATCTGATGGCCCGGGAGCGGCCGAGGGTTCCGATGATCGCGCTTACGCCGTTCGCGTCCATTGCCAGAAGGCTCACCCTGGTCTGGGGCGTCCATTGCGTGGTCGCGGAATCCGTCGACAATTTCGACGACGCCGTCGCGAAGGCCTCGAAGGTGGCCGAGGAGGAAAGGTTCGGAAGCGGCACGGACAACATCGCCATTACGGCAGGCGTGCCGTTCAACGTGGCCGGAACCACCAACATCATCCAAGTCAAGCAGGTGGGAAGCGTCTGATCCGTCGCCATCGGCCCGATGGGCCTGCCTCGGCCGCGAGTCTTTCCGATTGCAAGGCGCGGCGCGTTGCATTAACTGCGGCGTTTGTCCGCGCCGCCGGTTCCGGCGGCGCGCGGCGCATCCATCTCGATCGCCCAATCGGCCGGAGCCGGAAATGCCGAAGATGAAAACCAAGTCCAGCGCCAAGAAGCGGTTCAAGCTCACCGCGTCCGGGCGCGTGAAGTCGCAGCAGGCTGGAAAGCGGCACAACATGATCAAGCGCTCGAACAAGTTCATCCGGAACGCCAGGGGAACCTCGACGCTGTCGAAGCCGGACGAGAAGCTGGCGAAATCGTTCATGCCGTACGGAAGCTGAGGAAACGAAGATGGCGCGCATCACCAGCGGCAAAACGACCCACGCCCGGCACAAGAAGATCGTGAAGGCGGCCAAGGGCTACTACGGGCGCCGCAAGAACACCTTCAGGACCGCCAAGCAGGCGGTGGAGAGAGCCCGCCAGTACGCAACGCGGGACAGGAAGCAGCGGAAGCGGAATTTCCGCGCTCTGTGGATCCAGCGGATCAACGCCGCGGTCAGGATGCACGACTCGACGCTGACCTATTCGAGATTCATGTGCGGCCTGAGCCGCGCAGGGATAGGGCTGGACCGCAAGATGCTTGCGGAGCTTGCGGCGAACGAGCCGGAGGCGTTCGAAGCTATCGTGGCGAAAGCCAGATCCGCGCTGGCCTGAATCGGCGCCGCGCCGCCGAACGGATCCGGCGCGGAGCGAAGGGCGCGCGACCGTCGCGGGGCCATTCCAATGACGATTGCGATCGATATCAAGGATTTGCGGTCGCGGCATCTGGAGAGCATCCGGGCCGCGTCGACCGAATCCGGCGTCGAAGACGCAAGGCTGGCTGCGTTGGGCAGGAAGGGCGAGGTCACCCTGCTGCTTCGCGGTCTCGGACGCATGGATCCCGACGAGCGCCGCCGCGCCGCGCCGGAGCTCAACCGGCTCAAGAACGAACTGGCCGAGGCGGCTGCGCGACGGAAGGAGGAATTCGCCGACATCGCCCTTGACGAGCGGCTCCGGCAGGAATGGACGGACATAACGCTCCCCGGCCGGGCGCGCAGGGCAGGATCCGTGCATCCGATAAGCCAAGTGCTTGAGGAGGTGACCGCGATATTTGCGGACATGGGGTTCGATGTGGCCGAAGGCCCCCAGATCGAGGAGGACTGGTACAACTTCGACGCCTTGAACATACCGCCGGAGCACCCGGCCCGGCAGGACCACGACACGTTCTTCATCAAGGGCGCGGGGGCTTCAGGACAGCCCAAGGTGCTTCGGACCCATACGTCGCCGGTCCAGATCCGGGCGATGCTCGACCGCGGCGCGCCCATCAGGGTCATCGCTCCCGGCCGGGTGTACCGATGCGACTACGATCAGACCCACACGCCGATGTTCCACCAGATGGAAGGCCTCGCGCTCGACACGGACATCACCATGGCGAACCTGAAATGGGTCATCGAGGAATTCTGCAGGTCGTTCTTCCAGGTCGACGACGCCGAAATCCGATTCCGCGCCTCGCACTTCCCGTTCACCGAGCCGTCGGCCGAAGCCGATCTCCGCTGCTCGTGGAGCGGCGGCCGGCTCGAGGTCGGAACCGGGGACGACTGGATGGAGATTCTCGGCTGCGGGATGGTCCATCCGAACGTCCTGAAGTCCGGCGGCGTCGATCCCGACAAATACCAGGGCTTCGCGTTCGGCCTCGGATTGGACAGGCTGGCGATGCTGAAGTACGGGATTCCGGATCTCAGGGCGTTCTTCGATTCCGACATCAGGTGGCTGCGCCACTACGGGTTCTTGCCCTTGGACGTGCCCACGCTGCACGGCGGCCTTAGCTGACCGGCGCAGCCGGCGACGGGAGGCCCCTATGGACGAGCGCACCGATATAGAACTGGAAGCCGCCGCATTCCGGCGGCTCCGCGACCACCTTCGCGCCAGGACTGATGTGCAGAACATCGACCTGATGAACCTGGCGGGATTCTGCCGGAATTGCCTCAGCAGATGGTACCAGGAGGCGGCGGCGGCGCGGGGCACGGAATTGACCAAGGACGAGGCGCGGGAAATCTTTTACGGAATGCCGTTCCAGGATTGGAAGCGACGCCATCAGACCGACGCGACCGAAGCGCAGAAGGCCGCGTTCGAGCAATCGCACAAGGAATCCTCGTAAGGATTCGGTTCGGGACGGTCAGGAGCCTTGTGCCGCCTGCAGTTCCGGGGCGGCGAGCAGCACGGCCGCGCCCAGCGCGATCCTGTAATACACGTACGGCTTGAAGCTGTAGGATTCCAGAAAGCGCATCATCAGCTTGAGGGCGCCCATGGCGCATGCGAAGGATACCGCCGCGACGATTGCCGCCGGGCCGAGGACAGCGGCGTCGGCCTCTGCCGCAGCTTCGGCGCCAGTCAGAACCCCCGCCGCGATGATCGTCGGAATCGACATGAGCATCGCCAGCCGCGCCGCGTCGCGCCGCGCGAATCCAAGGCGCCGCGCGCCGGAAATCACGACGCCGGACCGGGACGCGCCGGGGATCAGCGCCAGTGCTTGCCACAGGCCCAGCGCGACTGCGTCCCTCAGGGTCCAGCCGTCGGCATCCCGTTCGACTCCTCCGGTCGAATCCGCCCAGTAGAGAACGAGTCCGAACCCGAGCGTTGCCCAGCCCACGACGGCTGCGTTGCGCAGATGCTCATCCAGACCCGTCAGCGCCAGCGCCGCTCCGGCGACGACCACCGGCACCGTCGCGGCAGCCAGGCAAAGCGCTAGCATTTCGTCCGGGGACCGCGCGCGGCCCCGAAGCAGCCCGAGCGCGCCTTTGGCGCATCTCGCGACATCGGAGCGGAAATAAAGAACAACGGCCCCAAGCGTGCCGACATGCGCCGCGACGTCCACCGCCGACCCTTGGTCCGGCATGCCGGTCAGGCCGGGCAGAAGCGCGAGGTGGCCCGAGGATGAAACCGGAAGGAATTCCGTGATCCCCTGCACGGCGGCGATAAGCAGCAGATAATAAAGCGCCATGTGAATCGGATCCGCAGGTCCGCGCGTCGAGCCGGGCTGGAGGCCGGAACACTACCCCGCCGGTCGATAATGGTAAACAACTTTGCCGTAAATTCCGAGCGCGGATGCAGGAATTCCACAACGATGCGGGAGCTTCACCGAATATAGGTCAAAAATACTGTCTTTTATTGCCCGCCGCCGCATGGTACAATGGCTCGAATTCGGCTCAGCATCGGCGGTTCAGCCATGGCACGGCGCAGCATGCTCTCTTTCGTCGATCTCGGCGGGGAAATGCCGCGGAAGCGGTCCGCGGGCGCGAGGGCGGCGGACTTCCTCGAGATCTACGGGGAATACGGAACCGAAAACGCGGCCGCGCAGGCCAGCCGGTGCTCGCAATGCGGCGTGCCGTACTGCCAGACCCACTGCCCGCTCCACAACAACATTCCCGACTGGCTCAAGCTTGCCGCCGAGGGCCGCCTGAGGGAGGCGTACCGGATCAGCCAGTCGACCAACACGTTTCCGGAGATCTGCGGAAGGATCTGCCCGCAGGACCGGCTGTGCGAAGGGAACTGCGTGATCGAGCAGGCCGGCCACGGAACCGTGACGATCGGCTCCATCGAGAAATACCTCACGGAGCTGGCATGGGAGAACGGCTGGGTGGACGGCATCGCCCCGGCATCCGAAACCGGCTTTTCGGCGGGAATCATCGGCGCCGGACCGGCTGGCCTTGCCGCGGCCGACCGGCTTCGAAGGGCGGGCGCCGAGGTTGTGGTCTACGACCGCCACGACAGGCCGGGCGGGCTGCTCACCTACGGCATTCCGGGCTTCAAGCTCGAAAAGCATGTCGTCATGCGCCGCGCGGCGCAGCTTGAGGAAGGCGGCGTCGAGATCAGGCTGAACTGCGACGTCGGCAGGGACGAGAGCTTCGAGGATATCCGCGTCCGGCACGATGCCGTGCTGATCGCGACCGGCGTCTACAAGCCCCGCGAGCTGTCCGGCCCCGGTTCCGGCCTCGGCAGCATCGTGCAGGCGCTCGACTACCTGACGGCCTCCAACCGGAAGGGGTTCGGCGACGCCGTTCCCGAATTCGATTCCGGCGCGCTCGACGCGAGGGGCAAGCGGGTTGTCGTCGTCGGCGGCGGCGACACCGCGATGGACTGCGTGCGCACCGCGGTCAGGCAGGGCGCGGAATCGGTCAAATGCCTCTACCGGCGGGACCGCGGAAACATGCCCGGCTCCCGGCGCGAGGTATCGAACGCCGAAGAGGAGGGCGTTGAGTTCGTTTGGCTTTCCGCGCCGAAGGGATTCCTCGGCGATGCGGAGGTGGCGGGCGTCAAGGTGGCGCGGATGCGCCTGGGCAGGCCGGACGCATCCGGCAGGCGGGCCCCGGAGCCGATCGCCGGCGCCGACAGCACGGAGCCGGCCGACCTCGCGATAAAGGCGCTCGGCTTCGAGCCCGAGGATCTTCCCGCCGCGTGGAACGCCCCGGAGCTTGAGGCAACGGGCTGGGGCACGTTGAAGTCGGGGTTTCGAACCCACGAAACCAGCCTGCCCGGCGTTTACGCCGCCGGAGACATCGTCAGGGGCGCCAGCTTGGTGGTCTGGGCGATCCGCGACGGCAGGGAGGCGGCGGACGCGATGCTGGCGAGCGCGGCGCGCGAGGAGCGGATGGCCGCTTAGGCGGCCGGACGGAGGACCGGAGATGGACCCGATATCGGAAAGCTGGATGGCCGAGGAGGCCCGTCGTAGAGCGGATGCCGAAACGCGCGGCCTCTACCGGTCCGCCGACGAGCGCGACTCGTGCGGCGTGGGATTTGTCGCGTCGGTCGACGGCGAACGCTCGCGAAGGGTCGTGGAGAACGGCATCGAGGCGCTCAAGGCGGTCTGGCACAGGGGCGCCGTCGACGCCGACGGAAAGACGGGCGACGGCGCGGGCATCCACATCCAGATTCCGGCGGAGTTCTTCGACGAGCAGGTCCGGCGGACAAGCCACGACCCGGCCGCGGGAGGCCGGATGGCGGTGGGGATGGTGTTCCTGCCGCGCAACGAATTCGACGCGCAGGAAGGATGCCGGACGATCGTCGAATCGGAAATCGTCCGGCGCGGGCACGAAATCTACGGCTGGCGGCACGTGCCGGTGAACACCGAGGTGCTCGGCGAAAAGGCCAAGGCGACCAGGCCGGAGATCGAGCAGCTGCTGATCGCCGACGGGCGCGGCTTGGACGAGGAAGCGTTCGAGCGGGATCTTTACGTCATCAGAAGGCGGATCGAGAAAGCGGTCGCCGCGGCGCAGATCAACGGCTTCTACATCTGCTCGCTCTCGTGCCGGTCGATCATTTTCAAGGGGATGATGCTTGCCGAGCAGGTTGCGGAGTTCTACCCGGACCTCAAGGACGAGCGGTTCGTTTCGTCGTTCGCGATCTACCACCAGCGCTACTCCACCAACACGTTTCCTCAGTGGTGGCTGGCGCAGCCGTTCAGGGCGCTTGCGCACAACGGCGAGATAAACACGCTGAAGGGCAACCTGAACTGGCTCAGAAGCCACGAGATCCGGATGGCCTCCGCGGCGTTCGGGGACGCGGCGGACGACATCAAGCCGATCGTGTCCATAGGATCGTCGGACTCCGCCGCGCTGGACGCCGTGTTCGAAGTCATGATCCGCGCCGGCCGGAACGCGCCGATGACGAAGACGATTCTCGTTCCGGAGGCTCTGCCGGAAGCCGGCGCGGCCTTTCCGGAGGCGTGGCGGAGCATGTACGACTACTACAATGCGGTGATGGAGCCTTGGGACGGCCCTGCCGCATTGGCGATGACCGACGGCAGATGGGTTTGCGCCGGGATGGACCGCAACGGGCTCCGCCCGATGCGGTACTCCCTGACCACGGACAACATGCTGTACGCCGGTTCGGAAACCGGAATGGTCGCCGTCCCCGACAGCGAGATCGCGGAAAAGGGCGCGCTCGGCCCGGGCCAGATGATCGCCGTCGATCTGGTCGAAGGAAGGCTCTACCACGACCGCGAAATCAAGGATCGGCTGGCGTCGTCGCGCCCCTTCGGCACGATGTCCGGCAGCATTCTGAACCTGGAGCAGGCGGTAGGAGAGCTGGTCGAGACGCAGGTCTACACCGGCCAGGAGCTCCGGAACCGGCAGTTCATGTCGGGCCTCACGCTGGAGGATCTGGAGTCCGTGCTCGCGCCGATGGCCGAGGACGGCAAGGAGGCCGTCGCGTCCATGGGCGACGACACGCCGCTTGCTGTCCTGTCGAAGAAGTACAGGCCGCTAAGCCATTATTTCCGGCAGAATTTCAGCCAGGTCACGAATCCGCCGATCGATTCCCTCCGCGAATTCCGCGTCATGACGCTGAAGACGCGGTTCAGCAATTTCAAGAACGTGCTGGACGAGAGCGACGAGAAGACCGCTGCGGCCGTGCTCGAATCCCCGTTCATGAGCAACGCGATGTTCGGCGCGGTCATGAAGCATTTCGGCGAATCGGTCCGCTGGATCCGTTGCTCGTTCAGGAAGGACGGCGGCGCGGACGCGCTGCAGGCGGCGCTTCAGCGGATCAGGGACGAAGCCGCGGACGCGGTCAGGTCGGGCCTCTCCCATCTGGTGCTTACCGACGAGAGGCAGGACGGCGACTGGGTTCCCATGCCGATGATTCTGGCGACCAGCGCGGTGCACAGCTGGCTGACGCGGCAGGGGCTGCGCACCTTCACGACGCTGAATGTCCGGTCGGCGGAGTGCGTCGATCCGCACTACTTCGCGGTTCTGGTCAGTTGCGGCGCGACCTCGGTCAACGCCTACATCGCGCTGGACACGATCGCCGACCGGGTTTCCAAGGGGCTGACGGGCTCAAAGCTGGGCGACGCGGTGGCGGCGTACCGCCATGCCATTGACCAGGGGCTCCTCAAGATCATGTCCAAGATGGGCATTGCTGTGGTCTCGTCCTACCGCGGAGGCATGAACTTCGAGGCGCTGGGCCTCTCCCGCGCGATGGTCGCCGAGTACTTTCCCGGCATGCAGAGCAGGATTTCCGGCATCGGGGTTTCGGGGCTGCAGGAGAAGGTCCTCGAGCTGCACGGGCTGAGCTGGAGCGGGTCCGAACGGCTGCTTCCGATCGGCGGGTTCTACAAGGCGCGCCAGTCGGGCGAGTCGCACGCCTGGGAAGCGCAAGGCATGCACATGCTGCAGACCGCGAGCGACCGCGGGAGCTTCGCGCTGTGGAAGAAGTACTCGGAGCGGATGCGCGCGGCGCCGCCGATCCATGTCAGGGACCTGCTGGAGATCAAGCCCGGCTCGAGCCAGGTCCACATCGACGAAGTGGAGCCGATCACGAAAATCCGGAGGCGGTTCGTGACGCCGGGGATGTCGCTTGGATCCTTGAGCCCGGAAGCGCACAAGACCCTGAGCATCGCGATGAACCGGATCGGCGCGAAGTCCGACTCGGGGGAAGGGGGCGAAGATCCGGCCCATTTCGTGCCCGATCCCACCGGCGACAACCCGTCGTCGCGGATCAAGCAGGTCGCGAGCGGCCGGTTCGGCGTGACTGCGGAATACCTCAACCATTGCGACGAGCTGGAGATCAAGATCGCCCAAGGCGCGAAGCCGGGCGAAGGCGGGCAGCTTCCGGGCCTGAAGGTCACGGAGCTGATCGCCCGCCTCAGGCACTCCACCAAGGGTGTGACGCTGATATCTCCGCCGCCGCACCACGACATCTATTCGATCGAGGACCTCGCGCAGCTGATCTACGACCTGAAGCAGATAAATCCGGACGCCAAGGTCACGGTGAAGCTGGTGTCCTCCAGCGGCATAGGAACGATCGCCGCCGGCGTGGCCAAGGCGAAGGCCGATGTCATCCTCGTTTCGGGGCACAACGGCGGAACCGGGGCGTCGCCCGCGACGTCCATCAAGTACGCCGGGCTTCCGTGGGAGATCGGCCTTGCGGAGACGCACCAGGTGCTGACTCTGAACAATCTTCGGAACCGCGTCACTCTGCGCACCGACGGCGGCCTGAGGACGGGCCGGGACATCGTCATCGCCGCGATGCTCGGTGCGGAGGAATTCGGGATCGGCACGGCGGCGCTGGTGGCGATGGGCTGCATCATGGTCAGGCAGTGCCAGTCGAACACCTGTCCGGTCGGCGTCTGCACCCAGGACGAGCGCCTGAGGGCGAGGTTCACCGGCACGCCGGAAAAGGTCGTGAACCTGGTTACGTTCTATGCGCAGGAGGTGCGGGAGATCCTGGCCTCGATCGGCGCGAAATCGCTCAACGAGATTGTCGGGCGCTCGGACATGCTCACCCAAGTCTGGCGCGGAAGCAGGAATCTCGACGATCTGGACCTGAATCCGCTTCTGGTCAGGGTCGACGAGTGCGAACAGGTCGGAAGCAGCCTTGACCGGCCCAGAAACGATGTGCCGGACACGCTCGACGCCGAGATCTTCCGCGACGCGCAGCCGTTCTTCGACCACGGCGAAAAGATGCAGCTGTCGTACGGCGTGCGCAACACGCACCGGACGATCGGCGCGCGGACCTCGTCCCGGATCGTCAGGAAGTTCGGCGCGCGCGACAGGCTGCTGCCCGATCACTTGACGGTGAAGCTTGCCGGGTCGGCAGGGCAGTCCCTCGGAGCATTCATCGTCCACGGCCTGAAGCTCGAGGTCGACGGGGACGCCAACGACTATGTGGGCAAGGGGCTTTCCGGAGGGACAATCGTGATTCGGCCGCCCGTCGCATGCAGCATTCATGCGTCCAGCAACACGATCATCGGAAACACCGTCCTCTACGGCGCCACCGGCGGGTCTCTGTTCGCTGCAGGCAAAGCTGGCGAACGGTTCTGCGTCCGGAACTCCGGGGCGGAAGCCGTGGTCGAGGGCTGCGGCTCGAACGGCTGCGAGTACATGACTGGCGGGGTCGCGGTCGTTCTCGGCTCCGTCGGCGCGAATTTCGGCGCCGGAATGACCGGCGGAATGGCGTACCTCCATGATCCGGCCGGCGAGGCGCAGGCAGCGATGAACATGGATTCGATCATGGCGGTTCCGGTCGCCGTCGAGCACTGGGCGCTGCAGCTGAAGCGGCTTGTCGGCAGGCACGCCCGGGAAACGGGCAGCCGGAAGGCGGAAAGGCTGCTCGACAACTGGACGGAGGAGCTCGGCAACTTCCTCCAGATCTGCCCGAAGGAGATGATCCCGCACCTCCGGCATCCGCTCGGGCTGGAACCGGAGCACCTTACCGCCTGAGCGTGGCCGCCGCTCGGCCCGGGCGTCCGATCTCATCACGCGAAATTGAATTTTGGCGGGCGTCGCGCCGATTGCGGCGCGGCGCCCGCGCGACATACAACATGTTGTCACCATTTCACTCCTCCTTGTTGGTGATTGATTCGGCGGGCTGCCTTTGCCCGCCGCTTTTTTGGCCGAAGCGGGGCTGGCGCCGACGCGGGCGGACCGATTTGGCGAGCAGCGCCGTTCCGCTCCCGGACGAGCCCGGAATTCGCCGCCGGAAAGGATCGCCGACGGCGCCGGGCCCGGTGAATCAGCCTCCGGAAATCGGTTTCGGAATCGGTATTGAACGATCACCCCAGTTTCACTATAGGCGCGCTTCGGCGCATTTGGCGGCCCATGCCGCCCTGCGCCGTCAGTTTGGGTTTCATCGCCTAATTCCTCCTCCCTGTAGGCGATGACGAATGGCGGGCCTCCGGGCCCGCCATTTTCGTCGGGACGGGCGCGGCGCGCTCCCGGGCGGGATCGGCGGATTTTTTTGCCGCATTGCAGAATTTCGCCCTTGCAATGCCGCATTGCAGCAATTATGTGGCCTGCATCAGCGAAACCAGACCATGAAGGGACGAAGAAATGACTCTGGATGGCAAAGCGCAGGCTCCGCTGGCGGATCTGCTGAGCAAGTTTCCGGCCGACCTCTCCGCATTCAGCAAGGCGGCGCAGAATTCCGCGAAACTGAACGAGAACCTGTCGAAGGTCGCTCTGGACGCGGCTGAGCGCAGCGCCGAGGTGTACTACGGCTGGGCGAAGTCGACGATCGAGAAGCTCGGCGACATCACAAAGGCCAAGGACGATCCGTCCGATTACGCCCAGGCGATGAACGAGTTCGGTTCGGCGACCCTCGAATCGAATGCGGAGCGCCAGGCTGCGTTCGCCGAGATCGCCCGCAAGGTTCAGACCGACACGGTCGAGATCCTGCTCAAGGCCGGGAAGGAAGCGCAGGACAGCGTGTTCGCTTCGGCCAAGGGCAACGGCGCGGACGCGCCGGCGGCGCAGCCGGCCAAGGCGCCTGCGGCGAAGAAGTAGCCGCATGCCGCGGCCCCCGCGGAGCAGGCAGAAAACGAAAGCGGATCCTCGGGTCCGCTTTCGCCTTGTTGAGGCTCCCTTTTTCCGCCGACGGGAAGCGCGGCGCATCGGCCGGAGTCCGAGCCCTTCGGGCAGCCGTTTCCGGAGCCGCCCTCCGGCTTGACCAGCCGCCGAAAAGGTGAAGGATTGAAGCGGGGAGAGCGTTCCGGCGGCCTGCGGCAACCGCGCGTAGCCGGACTGAACGCAGACGCAGCCGGGAGGCAGCGCATCCCTTGAAGAAACCCGGCCGGAAAGCCAACGGCGAATCCAAGGCGGCCGTCGCCGCCGAAAGCGGTTCCGCGGTTCGGCGCCTTGTCAGATCGACCCGCAAATGGGCCGCGCGGGCGGCGGGAGCAATCGTTCTGGCCGCAGTCTGCGCCGTGGCATTGCCTGCATTCGTCAACCCTCCGTCCACAGCGCGCATTGCGGGCGAGTATTTCAGGCTGGGCGAGGTCAGGCAGGACTGGGTCGCGCTCGAAGCGGTGCCGGATCATCTGCCGAGCCTGATCGCGGCCGCCGAGGACGCGGCTTTCTGCCGGCATTGGGGTTTCGACTTGGATTCGGCGCTGAGCGGAGCGGGCGACGGCACGATCAGCCAGCAGGTCGCGCGCGGGCTCTACCTTTGGCAAAGCGACGGCGGCTTGCGGCGGGCACTCGAGATCCCCGCGACCTGGGCGATCGAGATAGCGTGGTCGAAGCGGCGGATCATGGAAATCTACTTGAACACCGCCAAGTTCGACCGCGGAGTCTTCGGGGCGGCAGAAGGCGCGCGGAATTACTTCGGCGTCGAGCCCGGCGCGCTGACGCCCAAGCAGTCGGCGCTGCTGGCGGTGGTGCTCGCTTCCCCGGAGGATCTGGATGCGGGGGACCCGGGCGCGGCGCTCAACGGGCGCGCGGAGCGGCTGCTCGGCATCGAGGCGGCCGCCGGCGGAGCCTGGTCCGGCTGCTTCAACGCGTGAATTGAATTCCGGCCGCCCCCGTGCAACGAGAGGCGGTTCGAACAAGGGCCTCGACATGAAGAGATCGTACCGGCTGTACCACTTTTCGATTTCGCCATTCTGCAGGAAGCTCCGCCTCGCCCTCGCCGAAAAGAGGATCGAGGTCGACGCGGTCGAAGAGCGGTACTGGGAAAGGCGCCAGGATTTCCTGCGGCTCAACCCCGCCGGAAAGGTTCCCGTCCTGCGCGGCGAGAACGTCATCCTCGCCGACAGCCAGGCGATCTGCGAGTATCTGGAGGAGGTGAAGCCGGAGCCAATGCTGCTTCCGGACACGCCGCTTGAACGGCACGAGGCCCGGCGGCTGATCTTCTGGTTCGACGAGAAATTCCACCAGGAGGTGACGTCAAGGCTGGTCTACGAGCGGCTGGTGCGGCGCATGGAGCGGAAAGGGTCGCCGGACTCGAACAACCTTCAGCTGGCGCTGAAGAACCTGAAGTCGCATCTGGAGTACCTGCACAATCTGCTGGACAGCCGCAGGTGGCTGGCCGGGGACCGGATGACTCTGGCGGACTTCACGGCCGCCGCGCATCTGTCGTGCCTGGATTTCATGAACGATGTCGATTGGAGCCGGAGCGCCGCGATAAAGAACTGGTACGCGGCCATCAAATCGCGGCCCGCGTTCCGTCCGCTGCTCGCGGACCACTTGCCCGGCCACCAGCCTCCGCCGCAGTACGCGGATCTGGACTTTTGACGGGCGTCGAAGCCGAGCTCAAAAGGAAAGCGACGGAAGAGGGATTCGACGCGGCCGGCATCTGCCGGCCAGACTGCATTCCGGAGGCCGGGAAGCGCTTGGCGTCGTTCCTTGATTCAGGCCGCCACGGGCAGATGGAATGGATGGCCCGCCGGAGCGAGTGGCGCGGAAACCCTGCCGCCCTCTGGCCGGAAGCCCGCTCGGTGGTCATGCTCGCGGAATCCTATTCGACCGAGGCGGAGCCGCTTGCCACGCTGGAGCAAGGGGACCGGGCGACCATTTCGGTGTACGCACGGAACAGGGACTACCACAAAATCGTCAAGCAGCGGCTGAAGCGCCTCGGGCGCTGGCTGATCTCGACGCTGCCCGGGGCCAAGATCAAGGTGTTCGTCGACACCGCGCCGGTCATGGAAAAGCCGCTAGCGGAAGCCGCCGGTCTCGGATGGCAGGGCAAGCATACCAATCTCGTCAGCCGGGCGCTCGGCAACTGGTTCTTTCTCGGAGCGATCTTCACAACGGCGGAACTCGAACCGGATTCGCCTGCCTCCGATCTTTGCGGGAGCTGCCGACGGTGCCTCGACATTTGCCCGACCGACGCGTTTCCGGCTCCGTACCAGCTGGATGCGCGCAGGTGCATTTCCTACCTGACCATCGAGCACAAGGGACCGGTCGACCTGGAGCTGCGCGGCAAAATGGGCAACCGCGTGTTCGGCTGCGACGACTGCCTTGCCGTTTGCCCTTGGAACAAGTTCGCGCAGGTCGCCCGCGAGGCGCGGTACCACGCGAAGCCGGAACTCGAGGCGCCGGAGCTGGCGGCGCTGGCAAGCCTCGACGACGAAGGCTTCCGCGCCATGTTCCAAGGCGGCCCGGTTCGCAGAATCGGCAGGAACCGGCTGTTGCGGAATGTCCTTTACGCGATCGGGAATTCCGCGAATCCGGACCTTGCTTCCTCGGCCGCCGCGCACACAGGCGATCCCGATCCTGCCGTTGCCGACGCGGCCGTCTGGGCGGTATCGCGGCTTCAGGAAGCGAATCGGCATCCCGTCCGAAAGGAAGGCTTGGATCCGCCCCGGGAGTCGCTGTGAACGCGAAGCGCGGCCGCCGCTCTGATCGGGTTCTGTTCTGCTTCGGCTGCGGATATGTCGGAACCGCTTTGGCGAAGCTGCTCTTGGCGGAAGGGGGATGGCGGGTAATCGGCACGTCCCGCAGCGATGAAGGCGCGGCGCGGATCAAGGCCGCGGGCGCAGCGGCGCGAATCTGGCCCGGCTCAAATCCTTCGGCGGATCTGAAGGAAGCCACCCACATCCTGATCTCGGTGCCGCCGGGCGGAGCCGAGGACCCGGTTCTCGAGCGGGAGGGCCGATTGATAGGTTCGCCGCCCGCGCGGCGGGAGTGGTTCGGATACTTGTCGACAACCGCCGTCTACGGCGATCGCGGCGGGGGATGGGTTGACGAGCGCGCGCCGCTGCTTCCGGCAACCGAACGCGGGCGGCAGCGCGCTCTTGCGGAATCCGGGTGGCGCAAGCTGGCGGATGCGTCCGGCCTGCCATGCCGGGTGTTCCGGCTTGCCGGGATTTACGGGCCCGGACGCGGGCCGATAGCGCAGCTGCTGGCAGGAAGATCCCGCATCGTCGCCAAGCCCAACCAAGTGTTCAACAGAGCCCATGTCGACGATATCGCCGCGGCGCTGCGAGCGTCGATGGAAAACCCGCCGCAAGAGGAGATCTACAACATCTGCGACGATCTCCCCGAAGCCCCGGGCGTTGTGATCCGATATGCGGCGAATCTGCTGGGGCTGCCAGCGCCCGAATCCGTGGAGTTCGAGAGGGCGGACTTGTCCCCGATGGCGCGAAGCTTCTATTCGGAATGCAAAAGGGTCGGAAACGAACGGATGAAGCGCGACCTGCTGCCGAAACTCATCCATCCGGACTACCGGTCCGGACTCGCGGCGATCGCCGCAGCGCACAGGGAATCCGGACTGGGCGGATAGGCTCAGCTTCCAAGCCGCAGGGGCGAGTTCAGCTCCTTCAGCGCCGCAATGATGCTTGGCGCAACGATTCGGCTGGTCCGCCTGTTTTCCGGCGAAGGTCGGTTCACTACCTTCATCTCAAGCCCGGCCACCGCCGATTCCACGACAACCTTGTGCTCGGTTCCGCCGATGGTCCCGTTGGCCCTGATGGCCACATGCGTGCGGTCGAGGCCGCAGCCCGCGAGCGCGAGCGCAACCGCCACGTTGAAGTGGCGGGGGAAGAGACGCGCCGCTTCCCGCGCGGAACCCTCAAACACCGGCACCGGCCCGCGCTCCGCCTTGGCCAAATCGATGCCGCGTTCCCGAACGTACGGCTCGCGCTCGAGCGAACCCGGCAGTATCTGCGATTCAAGCCGGACTGAGTCGATCCCGCCTTCCTTGGCCGAGCGGAGGATGTCGAGGCCAGGCAAAGCGCCGCTGGCGATCTGCAGGGTTGCGCCGGCCGATTCGGCAATGTCGACGAGGTCGAGATTGGCGCCTAGCGCTCCTGCGCTGACCGCGATCACATGCGATCCCGCTCGAAGCGACGGCTCGGTCAGTTCCCGGAACGATTCGAACGTGGCGCACTCCACCAGGGTTTTCGCATGCGCAGGCGCTTCTGACGGCCCGATCAGCGGAACGGCGAGGCCGAGCTCGTCGGCGGCTCTCTTCGCGGCCTCCCTGTTGCGCACCGCCAGCGCCGCGATTTCGAGGCGGCCGGCGGGGTCGGCGAGGACCGCGCGAGCAACCTGCCGCCCGACGTTTCCGAAGCCCGCAAGAACGAATCGGGCGATACCGGTCATTCCAGCAATTCGTCGCGGTAGGCCGCGACCCTTCCGGGATCCACCGCCACGCCAAGGCCCGGCCCGTCCGGAACCCGTACTTCGCCGCCGCGGACGGGAAACGGCTCCGCCAGAATGTCTTCCTTGAGGTAGTAGGTGGCCATGTAGAACTCGCACCCCAGCCGGGCTTCCGGAAGCGCGCCCATCAAATGCGCTCCCGCCGCGTGCGCGAGTCCGGTCTCGAACATGCATCCGCCGTAGGATGCGATGCCCGCGGCGCGCGCGATGGCGGAAACGGCCATGGCCCTTCGGATTCCGCCGGATTTCATGATTTTGAGCGAGAAAACGTCCGAGATGCCAGTCCGAACGCCTTCGATCGCGTCGATTTCGTCGAACACCGATTCGTCGGCCATCACCGGAGTGTCGAGCGTGCGCGTTATGGCGGCAAGCGCCGCCTTCTCGTGGCGCCTCACCGGCTGCTCGATGAAATCCAGCCCGAACCCTTCCAGATCGCGCAGCTTCCGAATCGCGTCGACCGCTGGCAGGCCCTGGTTGTAGTCGACCCGCAGGCCGATGCCGTCGCCGTAGAGCTCGCGCAGCTTCGCGAGCCGCATCAGGTCGAACCCGTGCTCGCCGAAGCCGGTCTTCAGCTTGAAGATTCGCACCCCGTCCGCATGGAGCTTCGCAATATCCCCGAGGTCCTCATCGAAGTCCGGGTTCGCTACGGAGAAGCTCAAGGCAATGCTGTCGCGGCATCTCCCGCCGAGAAGCTCCGAAGCGCTCCGGCCGGACGCCTTTCCCGCTGCGTCCAGCAAGGCCGTCTCCAGAGCGGCTTTCGCCTCCGGGCAACCCACGACAATCCTGTCGGCCTCTTCGAGCAGCGCTGTCGGCCGGAACGGGTCCGCGCCAACGATGATCGGGCGTAGGTGGACGTGAAGGGCGGCCGCATTGGCCTCGACCGTGCCCGTGAACACCGGCCAAGGCGACGCCTCGCCCCAGCCCGAGATGCCGGAAGCCGTCTCGATCTCGACCAAAACGCTGTTGATGCTGGAGACGTCGCCGCTTCCGTGCGAATGCACCGCCCGCACGGGAATCCGGACTATGTGGACGCGGAGGCTTGCTATCCGGTGCCGGGAATTTTCCGCTGCAGGTTTCATTCGGCTGCCGGCCTGTTCGAGAACCGCGATGCTCTTGCGGCTTCTGCCGGTGCTATGCTGATGTAGGCAGCCGGTCAATCGCCCGGCGCGAAGGTCCGGCTTGCGGACGCCGACGGCCTCCGGCCTGCCGAAGAGCGGAGTCCATCAATGCCTGAAAGGTCCACTGTTACCCGACAGCTAGCCCGGTTCATTTCCGGATTCCGGTCGAAGGATCTGCCGCCGGAAGTCTGGAACTACGCGAGGATTCTCGCGTTCGACGGGTTCGGCACGTCATACGCGTCGCTCCATCCGAGCGTTACCTCGAGCGCGGGCGTTCGCGCCTTCGCGATAGCGCAGGGCGGCCCGCGCCAAGCTACGCTGTTCGGCCATCCGGACAAAATCTCGCCGGTCAACGCGGTTCTGGCCAACGGAACCCTCGGTTACGCGGCGGACTACGAGCCGCACCATCCCGAGGCGATTCTGCATCCGATTGCGATCGCGCTTCCGGTCGCATTGGCCGTATCGGAACTGAAGGGCCGGTCGGGCGGAGAGCTTCTGGCTGCGGCGGCGCTCTGCTGCGAGGTCGCCTACCGCGTGTCGATGGCGATGAATCCAAAGGAGCTATACGCCAGAGGCTTTCATCCGTCGGCGGTATGCGGAGTGTTCGGCGCGGCGGCCGCGGCGGCAAACCTGCTCCGGCTTGGCGAGGAGGCGACGGTCAGGGCGCTCGGGCTTGCCGCCCTGCAGGCGTCGGGGCTGATGGCGTGGCAGGACGATCCTCGGGAGGACGCGCGGCCGTTCCAGATGGGCATGGCCTCGCGCAACGGGCTTACTGCGGCGCTGCTCGCCGAATCGGGCTTCGGCGCGCCCGACCGGATCTTCGACGGCGGACACACTGTGCTCAGCGCGTTCAGCGGCGTCGCAAGCGCCGAACCGCTTCTGGATGGCTTGGGCACGAATTGGGAAGGCGTTGCGGGCTTGGCCGTCAAGCCGTACCCCTGCGTTTCCTTTCTGCATCCGGCGCTGGACGCCCTATCCGAGATTGTCGCGAGCAGCGGCCTTGAGTCACGGGAAATTGAAGAGCTTGAGCTCCGTTTCGCCCGCTCCGGCTGCCATTGCGTGGACGGCAATCCCTTGAAGGGCCATTGCGCGCAGTACGTGCTCCCGGTGTTCGCCGCCGCGGGCAGGCTCAGGTTCACCGACCTGTTCGAGGACAGGCGCGAATCCGACCCGGAAATCCGCAGACTCTCGGCGGCGGCGCGGGTCGTTCCCGACGACGGGGAGCTGGAAGAGCGCTTTCCCGACTTCTACATCGGCGAAATCACGCTCAAGCTCAAAGACGGCCGCTCGCTAAGCGGGCGCAGGGAAGTCGCGCGCGGCTATCCCGAGCGCCCGCTAAGCACGGCTGAAGTCGAAGCGAAGTTCGACGATGTTCTTTCCGGCGTAATCGGGGCTGAAGAGCGGAACGCCCTGTCGCGCGCCGCGTGGGAAATCGGTTCGGCTGAATCCGCGGACCCGCTGGCGGAGCTTCTTGCCCGGCCTCCGGCGGGTTGAAATGGAAAAGGACAAGGGCTAGCGTTCAGCATCAATCTTTGGGGGGACACACCAATGAAATTGCTCAAACTGATCAAAGCGGCGGCTGTGGCCGCGGCGGCGGCATTGACGTTCGCAGGCGGCGCGGCCGCCCAGGACGGCGAATCGACTTGGGAGCGCATCAAGCGCACCGGGGAAGTGCGCTTCGCCGTGTTCAACTACGCTCCTTACTTCGTGAAGGACAAGGACACAGGCATGTACGACGGGGCGCTGGTCCAAATGGCGCAGGACGTCGCGGACGAGCTGAAGGTCGACCTCGTGCAGGTCGAGGTCGGCGGCTGGAGCGAGCTCGTGCTCGCGATCTCCACCGGCGTTGTTGATTTCGCCGCCGGCATGCAGGCGACTCCGGTGCGGGCGACGTCGATCGACTTCGCCGGACCGATCTACTGGATCGAGTGGGTCACGGTTAACCATCCGGACTTCGGAGGTTCCGACTGGTCCGACTACAACGATCCCGACGTGAAGGTCGCCGTCATGACCGGGTCTTCGGACCAGCTGCTTCTCGAAAAGTGGGCGCCCAAGGCCACGCAGGTCCAGTTCAAGGAGCTTTCGCAAATCATACTTGCGGTCGTTTCCGGCCGGGCGGACGCCTTCACCACGACCGTTCTTTCGAGCATGATCGCCAAGGAGAAGAATCCGGACCTCGGGTCGTTCAATACGCCCAAGCCTCGCGCGGCGCTTCCGGGATATTTCGGAATCCGCTCCGAGATGGATCCGCGTTTCAAGAACTTCCTGAACTGGTGGGCCGAGTGGAACAACAAGCTTGGCCACAACGAGCGCCGGATGAAGGAAGCGATGCTGAAGTACAGCGAAATCACGGAGATCCCGGAGTCCGTGACGTTCACGGAGTGAGCCCCGTCACCTGAACGGGATATCATCAGAGCCGCCCGCGGAGGACTCCCGCGGGCGGCGCCCGGCCGGGACGCAGCCCAGGCCGGCGCGTAGCGGCTGAACGGCACCGGAACGCTCCGCGGCCGCAACCGGGAAGGCAGGCGTCCAGTGAAGAACGCATTGTCCGGCGCCGAAGCTCTCGTGCGCATGCTTGAGGCGTACAGGGTCAGGCACGTTTTCGGCCTCTGCGGCGACACGACGCTGCCCTTCTACGACGCGATCTACCGATTGGATCACAAGATCGAGCATGTGCTCGTGAGGGACGAGCGGACGGCGGCCTACATGGCCGACGGCTATTCCCGGGTCACCGGGCGAGTCGGGATATGCGAGGGTCCTTCGGGCGGCGGCGCGACCTACCTTCTGCCCGGCCTGATCGAAGCGAGCGAGTCGTCCTCCGCGGTCCTTGGAATCACGACCGACATCTCGGTCGCGTCCTACGGCAAGTTTCCTCTGACCGAGGTGGACCAGGACGCGCTGATGAAGCCGCTGACCAAGTGGAACACCGTCGTCAAGAGGGCGGACCACATTCCCCGTATGGTGCGCGGGGCGTTCAGGGCGATGACCACGGGACGCCCCGGCGCGGCCCACCTCGGCATCCCGTACGACATCCAGTACGACAGCGTCGATCCGCAGGACATATGGGCCGACGCCGCCCATTGCGCTTATCCGGCATGGCGCGCGGCGCCCGAGCCGGGGGCGGCGGAGGCCGCGGTCGAAGCGGTGCTGTCGGCGAAGCGGCCGCTAGCGGTCTGCGGGGGCGGGGTCGTGATCGCGGGCGCCTCCGACGAGCTGGATCGGTTCGCGACCAGGCTGGACCTCCCTGTGGCCTCGTCCATATCGGGACAGGGCAGCCTCTCCGACGAGCATCCGAACTGCTTGGGCGTCGTCGGCTCGAACGGGGGAACCGACGAGACATGGGAGCTGATGGCGGCGGCCGATCTGATCGTGTTCATGGGATGCCGCGCCGGTTCGACCACGACCTCGCGATGGGAGGCGCCGGGCACTGATACCCGCGTCGTCCACATCGACAGCGACCCTATGGCGATCGGGGCGAATTACCGCACCGAAGTAGGGATCGCGGCGGATCTGCGGCTGGCTCTCCGCGAAATGAATGCGGTGCTCGACCGGAACGGAGCCGACGACCAGGCATTCGGCGGGGCCGCGTCGGTGGCCGACGCGAAAGCGCGCAAATTCGACAGGTTCCAGACGCTTGCCCGGTCCGCCGAAACGCCGATTCGGCCCGAGCGGATCATCGCGTCGCTTCAGCGCAGCCTTCCGGACGACGCGGTGATCGTTTCCGATCCGGGAACCTCCTGCCCGTACGTTTCCGCGTATTACCGGTTCCAGCGGCCCGGCAGGCACTTCGTGACCAACCGCGCGCACGGCGCGCTCGGCTACTCGCTCGGCGCGGCAATGGGCGTCTGGTTCGGCCAGCCGGACAGGAAGGTCGTCGCCGTCATGGGCGACGGCTCTTTCGGCTTCACGAGCGGCGAGCTCGAAACCTTGGCGAGGCTGGGCGCGCCGCTGACTCTGGTGGTTTTCTCGAACAGCAGTTTCGGCTGGATCAGGGCGAGCCAGCATGACGAATGCGGCAAGCGCTACCACAACGTGGATTTCGACAGGACGGACCACGCTGCCGTGGCCGCGGACTACGGCCTCAAATCCTGGCGGGTCGAGGACCCGGACGAGCTTGACGGCGCGATCAACGCGGCGGTCGAATGCGGAGCGCCAACGCTGGTGGATGTGATCTGCCAGCCGCTGGAGGAAGCGGCCGCTCCGGTCCGAAGATGGATGGGCTGACACGGCTCGGCATGCCCATCGCGATCTGCGCCAATTTGCGCTTGACGCGCGGCCTCTCCGAACCATTATTGAACCTGTATCGTATATTCGCCGAACGAGAGGCAAATTGAGACCACCGGTCCCAGCGAACGCGAAGCACCAAGGGCAGAAACCGTCCAAGGCGCGGGCGAACACCCGCGCGTGGCCGCCAATGGACACTCTGGCCGAAGTTCGATGACGAAAACGATCCACGAGATACGCGATCCGATTCACAGCTTCATCCGACTCGACAGCGACGAGCGGTAGATTCGCCGGATCTTATTGCCGAAGCAATTCGCGACAAGTTCGGTCCTGATCAGATTTGGTTCGACAAATATGAGCAGGGCGGCGGGACTTTGAGCATTCCGGTTCAACTGCTCGACAATGGAATTGCGCATTCCAATTTGTTGTAACCGGTGCTCATGGATATCCCGAAACTTGCAATCGTCAGTGTTTATGAGGAGCGGGGGACTTCCGGCGCGGCAATTGAGTGGATTCGGATCAAAAATGGCAATCTGCTTGATTTGAAGAGCAGGAAAGGAGAGCATGATGAATGAATACCAGAGAATGGCTTTGCTGCTGAGGCTTATGGTGCTCCTTCGGGAAAAAGGCAGCTGGTGCGGGGCGACACATATCCAGAAATCGGCTTATTTCGCCCAAGACCTAACGAAAGTTCCATTCGGGTATGATTTCATCATATACAAATACGGGCCGTTTTCAAGTTCGCTAAGAGATGAGTTGTCGGGAATGTTGGCGCTGCTCGTGGCGGAGTTGGATGTGCATGATATGTTCGTCAGCCCAAAATATCGGATCGGAGGGCGAGGCCGGCAGGTGATGGAGGCATTTGGAGAATGCATTGAAGAATACGAGAATCAGTTGAAATTCGTGTCCGACAGGATTGGACGCATGAAAATCAAGGAATTGGAGCAGGTAGGAACGGCGTTGTTTGTAACGCGTGAAATGGAAAACGAGGCATCAGCGGGTGCGAGATGCGAACGCTTGCTGCGTCGAAAACCGCACATTGCGGAGGTTGATGCCGGGAGGGCGATTGAAAGGATCGATCAGTGGATCGAAGAGGCGCGCGAATTCGATCCGGTATGAAGTGTCGAGTCGGCTAGTAGCCCAGGGTTTGTCCCGGAAATGCGATTGGATAATTTTTCGAGCTTGCCGAGGGTTGAATCGGCCGTTGCGACCGGCGTCGGAGTGCGATTGCGTGGCAGAAGCGCCGGTTTAGGACGGTAATCGACAATGCGATTGGGGATGCGCATATCGGAAGCAAGGCTTCGAACCGGAAATCAGCCTGAAGCGATCATTGTGCCGCGGTGCCCCACGGTCAAAGCCAAGGCGTTTCGAGCTTCCTTTTTGATTCGAATTCGCCGATGAGCGGCGCCTTCTGGAGCGTCAGCCCGATGTCGTCCAATCCCTCCTGAAGGCATTTCTTCCGGAACGGGTCGATTTCGAAGCGGAAGGATTCGCCGTCCGGGGCGATCACCTGCTGGTTTTCAAGATCGACCACGATTTTGGCGTTCGCGCCGCTTCGCGCATGCTCCATCAGGGAATCGACCTGCTCCTTGGCCAGAGTGACCGGCAGAATGCCGTTCTTGAAGCAGTTGTTGTAGAAGATGTCGCCGAAGCTGCTCGACACCACGCACCGGATGCCGAAATCCTTGAGGGCCCAAGGCGCATGCTCCCGGGAGGACCCGCAGCCGAAATTCTCGCCCGCGACGATGATTTCCGCGTTTCGCCATGCGGGCTTGTTCAGCACGAACTCCCCGACCTCGTTTCCGTCCATGTCGTAGCGCATCTCGTAGAACAGGCTGACCCCGAGCCCGGTCCGCTTGATTGTCTTCAGGAACTGCTTCGGGATGATCATGTCGGTGTCGATGTTGACCAGCGGCATGGGTGCGGCAACGCCCGCGAACTCCTTGAACCTCTCCATCTTTCGCGCTCCTCACATCATCTGGCGCACATCGGTCAGCCGCCCGGTCACGGCCGCTGCGGCGGCCATTGCCGGGCTGAGCAGATGGGTGCGCCCGCCCCGGCCTTGCCGGCCCTCGAAATTGCGGTTGGACGTCGATGCGCACCGCTCGCCGGGGGCGAGCTGGTCGGGATTCATGCCAAGGCACATCGAGCATCCGGCCATCCGCCACTCGAAGCCTGCGTCCGTCAGCTTCCGGGCGATTCCTTCCTCTTCCGCTTGGGCGCGGACCAGTCCCGAGCCGGGCACGATCATCGCCCGAAGCCCGTCCTTGACCTTGCGCCCCTCCATGACGGCCGCGACCTCGCGTAAATCCTCGATCCGCCCGTTCGTGCACGACCCGATGAACACGGTATCGACCGCGATGTCCGCAAGCCGGGTTCCCGGCTCTAGCCCCATGTATTCCAGGCTGCGCTTGGCGGCGGCCGACTTGGGTCCGTCGAATTCGTCGGGATGCGGGACTTCGGCGTCAATCGGGAGCACGTCCTCCGGGCTAGTGCCCCAAGTCACGACCGGGGCGATCTTCTCCGCCTCCAGCACGACATGCTTGTCGAACCGCGCTTCGCCATCGGACTTCAGAGTTTTCCACCAGGAAAGCGCGGCTTCGTAGGCCGCGCCTTTCGGTGCGTGAGGCCTGCCCGCGACGTAGCGGAACGTCTTCTCGTCCGGAGCGATCAGCCCCGCTCGCGCCCCGCCCTCGATCGCCATGTTGCAGACCGTCATCCGCCCTTCCATGGTCAGGGCGGAAATCGCCTCCCCGCAATACTCGATGACATGGCCGTTGCCGCCGGCCGCGCCGGTCTCGCCGATGATTGAAAGCGTGATGTCCTTGGCTGTAACGCCGCGTCCGAGGCTCCCCCGGATCTCCACTTTCATGTTTTTGGATTTCTTCTGGATCAGGGTCTGCGTCGCGAGGACATGTTCGACCTCGCTGGTTCCGATGCCGTGCGCCAAGGCGCCGAACGCGCCGTGGGTCGCCGTGTGGCTGTCTCCGCAGACGATCGTCATGCCCGGCTGCGTCCATCCCTGTTCCGGCCCGATGATGTGCACGATTCCCTGCCTGACGTCGTTGACGCCGTAGTACTCGATGCCGAAATCCTGCGCGTTCCGCTCCAAGGCCTCCACTTGGATGCGGCTCTCTTCATCGCTTATGCCGCCGGAGCGGCCGACATCGGTAGGAATGTTGTGGTCCGGCACGGCAACCGTCTGTCCGGGCGCCCGGACGGTTCGGCCCGCCGCCCTCAGGCCTTCGAACGCCTGCGGGCTGGTCACCTCGTGCACGAGATGCCGGTCGATGTAGAGCAGGCACGTCCCGTCATCGGCCTCGTGGACCACATGGGCGTCCCAAATCTTGTCGTAAAGGGTTCTCTGGTCAGACATCGCCAATCCCCGGTTTCCGTCGCCGGCCTCCGCACCCGATTACCATTTCCGCGCAAGTCCGTTCAAGGAAGGCTACCCGGCCTTGTGCGGCAATTGCGACGAAGTTTGAAGTTTCCGGATTCCTTGCTATACGCGCCGAAAAAGGCGCTGAGGCCGCGGCGGGCTTGCGCGCGAGCATCAGTCGCAGCCCTTCTTGCGCGCCAAACAACGAGGTGCAGGCAGCAGGATGACGAAACTGGGGAAGATTATGCCGGTCGCATGCGCGGCCGTGATCGCGTTCGCCGCGGCCGGGCAGGCCGCTGCGCAGGACCGGACCGATTGCCCGATCACGCTAGGCCAGGAATCCGGCGACTGGCAGATTTACCAAACAAGGTCGGGATGCCCGAAGGAATGCGGGGCGGTCTCCGCGCCGGTTTCGACGGAGAACCGCAGGGACGGAAGAGTTGTGAACGTCAGGCGCGGCGACATCAGGCTGTCCGTCACCGTCGTTCCGGCAAGCCTTGAGGGCCCGCATCTGATTTCGTTCCGGGGCGGCTATCCGTTCGCGCAGCAGTCGGATGTTCAGGCGAGCGTGGACGGAACGGAATTCGCCTTCATCATCGGGCAGGATCAGACGACCGAGGAATGGGCTTGGCCGGTTCCTGCGGACGACGTGAGGCTCGTCGACGCCATGAAGAAGGGGAACCGGATCGTGCTGCGTGGACTCTCGCGCAGGGGAACGACGACATCGGATACGTTCTCCCTGAGGGGGTTCACCAGGGCGCTCGAGCTGTCGCAGGAGCTGTGCTCGCAGTGAGCACAGCCCGTTGCGGGTAACGGAGCGCGATGAGCATTGATGTCCGGCCGACCGTCCGCGACGCCGCCCCATTGCCGCCCGCTGGCGGCGGCCTCCGGAGGAATCTCGTCGGCCTGACGCGCGACGGGCTTCGCGAGGCGCTGATTGAAGCGGGGGCTCCCCCGTCGCAGGCCGGAATGCGCGTGTCGCAGGTTTGGCAGTGGATCTATGTGAAGGGCGCGCGAAGCTTCGGCGCGATGACCAATCTGTCAAAGGAATTCCGGGGCCTTCTCGCGGAAGCGTTCGCAGTCCGGACGCCGGAGCTGGCTGACCGGCGCATAAGCGCCGACGGAACCCGGAAATACCTGTTCCGCCTTGAGGGCGGCCACGAAATCGAGACCGTTTACATTCCCGAGCAGGACCGCGGCACGCTCTGCGTGTCGTCGCAGGTCGGCTGCACCCTGAACTGCTCGTTCTGCCATACGGGAACGCAGGCGCTGGTGCGCAACCTCTCCCCCGCCGAAATCGTCGGCCAGATACTCGCCGCGCGGGACGACCTCGGCGAATGGCCGCTGCCGGGCCGGCATCCGAAGAACGAGGCGAGGCTGTTGTCCAACATCGTCCTCATGGGGATGGGCGAGCCGCTCTACAACTTTGAAAACGTCCGGGACGCGGTGCGGATCGCCATGGACGGAAGCGGAATCAGCCTGTCGAGGCGGCGGATCACGCTTTCGACGGCGGGAGTCGTGCCTGGAATCCGCAGAACCGGCGAGGAGATCGGATGCAGGCTGGCGGTATCTCTTCACGCGACCACCGACGAGGTCAGGAACCGGCTCGTGCCCATAAACCGGAAATGGAACATCGAGGCTCTCTTCGGGGCCCTTCGCAACTATCCGGGCCTCTCGAACTCCGACCGGATCACGTTCGAGTACGTGATGCTGAAGGACGTGAACGACTCCGACGAGGACGCCCGGCGCCTGACCCGCCTCATCAGCGGAATCCCCGCCAAGGTGAACCTCATACCGTTCAACGCATGGCCGGGCGCGCCCTATGCCCGATCCAGCCCGGAGCGGATCGGCAGCTTCGCGTCGATCGTGCACAATGCCGGATACGCGTCGCCGGTGCGGACTCCGAGAGGCACGGACATCATGGCGGCTTGCGGACAATTGAAGTCGCAATCGGTGCGCGAGCGCCGCGCGCGGCGCCAAGTCCAGTGACGAGGCGGCGCAGGACGCAGTGTTGCACAGCCGCAAGGCCGCGCGCGGGCTGGAGACCGGCGGCAGCTTGAATCACCGGCGCCGCGGCTGTAGGCGTTCGGCGGCGCGCGGAGCGGCCAAGCAGAAGCCGCCGACGCGAAACAACGCCGGGACGAGGCCCGAGGCTGGGCTTGGTCCGACCGGCGCGAGCAGATGAGACCGGCGACGTCGATGAACGTTCAAATCCGATTTCCGCCCGTTCGACTTGCGGCGACAGTGCTGGCGCTTGCCGCAGCGGTGCTGGCGTCGGCGTGCCAGCCGACCGTTTACAGGGGCGAGCTTGTGAGTTTCGGCACGAACGGCAAACCGGTAACCAGGATCGAAATCGACAAGTCGGCGAGGAGCATGGAACTGTTCCACGGAGAGCGGAGGCTGCGACGCTACCGGGTCAGCCTCGGCTTCGAGCCGGAGGGGCACAAGGTCCGGGAGGGCGACGGCCGGACCCCCGAAGGAACGTATTTCGTCAACCGGCGCAATCCCGAGAGCCAGTTCTACTTGTCGCTGGGCATCTCCTACCCGAACGATAACGATGTCCGGAAGGCCGCCGAGCTCGGCGTCGACCCGGGGGGCGACATCTTCATCCACGGCCAGCCGAAGAGCGCGGCCAAGCGGAAGACGGGGGACTGGACCGCGGGCTGCATTGCGGTTTCGAACCGGGAGATGCGGGCGATCTATGAAATGGTCGACGTCGGGACGCCGGTGCACATCTTTCCCTGACGAATCAGGTTCCCGACAGGAGCACCCACCAGATCTTTCCGTTCGGCTGCTGGTGCCAGCCGAACCCGATGCGCGCCGCCTGCGGGTCGAGCAGGTTCGACCGCGTATCCTCCCGATCAAGCCATGCGGACAGGATGAGCAGTTCGTTCTCGTACGATTCCGCGATGTTCTCGCCTATCAGCACGCCGTCGAATTGCGCCTGCTCCGCGCGTTCGAACGGGGACGAGCCGTCGGAGCCGAAATGCCACGGCCGGTTCTGGATGGACATGTCCCTCGCGTGGGTTCTGGCGGCCGCGATGAGATGCGGCGACAGCTCGACGGGGGCCAAGCCCCGCATCTGCCGGACCCCGTTGACCGCATCCGCGACCCGGTGCGGGATGCGACCGGCCATCGAGTCGTCGATCCTGTATATCCGGTTCGCGGCGAACACCTCGCGGAAGTCGGCATGCGCGTCGAGGCCTGCCGACGGGTCCGTGCAGGCTGCGGTGGCAAGGATCGAAGCTGCGATTGGGAAAACGCGCCAATGCATGGTCGGGCGCAAATACCAACCGGCCCGGCAATCGGCAACGCCGCGGCGAACGCAACGCTCGCAGTTCCTTCCAGATGCACGCCGGCGCAACGGGGCTGCCAAGCGGAACCGGAACCGCATGCTGTTGCCAATGCATCGCGATTCCTCCGGCAAGCGGCTCGGCGCAAGTTGAGCGGCAAACCGATTCCAACTAGGATTCGCGAAAAGATTCCGAAATGGACGGAGCGGGCAGCATGAATTCGCAAACGCGCGGAATGTCGCGCAGGCGCTTTTGCGCGGCAGCGGCGGCCGCATTCGCGGCCGCGGGCGGCGCGCAGGCCGGAACCGGAAAGGTCCGGCGGAACATCTCGAGTTTCAGGAAACTGCGGTGGGAGGACTACTTCGACGATCTGCGGAGCGGGGCGATCCTCGTCGACACCGCGTCGAGGTCTCTGCATTTCTGGTCGGAGGACGAGAGCGCCTTCAGGCTCTATCCGACCAGCGTCCCGGCTTCCGAGGAGCTGACGAGGCTGGGCCGCACCAGAGTCGTGAAGAAAGTCGTTGGCCCCGAATGGAGGCCTACGCCATCCATGCTCAAGCGCGATCCGACCTGGCCGCACTATGTTCCGCCCGGCCCGGACAACCCTCTTGGAACGCACGCGCTCTACCTGTCCTGGCAGTACTACAGAATCCACGGCACCAACGACACGAGGAAGATCGGTCGCCGATCATCGAACGGGTGCGTCGGGCTCTACAACGAGGACATTGCCGAACTCTTCGATCTTTCGGAAGTCGGGACGCAGGTCGTGCTGATCTGACGACGGAACGGAAGCGCCGGCCGGTCCTGGTCTCCGGCGCGGAAACGCAACGGGAGCGGAAACATGAGGAAGCTTGCAATCGCGGCCGCATTCGCGGCGGCCGCCTCCATCGCCTCCGCGGGAAGCCTGGACGATCCTGAGCCGGACCCGGAAGTTGAAACGCTGATCACGCCTCCGCCGGTCGAGGAGCCGTCGAAAGGCGGCCTAACGCTTCTGGAGCTGCTGCTTCTCGTCGCGCTGGGGCTGGTTATCGAGAACTGAAGCATCTCTGCGGCAAGACCGGTCTGCAGCGGGGTTACCTACAAGATTCCTGCCGGCTGCATAATGCGTTTGAACGCACAACCGGCAACGTTTTGAATCGTGAAATTTGATTTCCGCTCCCCGCCAAACGCGGGGCGGTTCAATTTGATGTCGGTCAACGAAATCGGTGGCAGCGGTGTAGGAAGTGACCGGGTTCAGAGGCATGCTGGACCGGGCCTGTCCGATCGGATGGCGATGGAGGAAGCGGCGCGTGTCTTCGCGAACACCTGCGTGCCGTGATCTGCCCTCTCAATCGGCGTTGCTGCGCCGACACTTTTCGCTGCCATGGCGAGCTTGTCCAATATCCGCTGTTCCGGATGAGAAGCCGGTCAAGCCGGTCGATCGGGAAGCTCGTCCGCACGGACGCCGGCTGCGCGGTCTTCCGGTCCGGACGATTCGCCCGTGCAGCAGCGCCAGCTGCATCAGGTTCCGCGATGTATCGAAGTTGATGATTTGTTGACATTTCTGAAGATTCGCTCCCTCGGCAGTTTGTTGGCGGAGAGCATCAGGTCGTATCGGTCCGCGCCTTGTCCGGATAGCGCCTCCGCGGAAACCGGAGCGAACCCCCGATACTGCCGTCTGGCACGGCACTTCTTGTTCAAGTTCTCCCGAGCTTCCGATCGGATCACGGAGCCCGGATTTTAGTATATGTAAAAATTTCTTGACAGCGGCCGCTCTAGCCCTGATCGTTCCCGGGCCGCATCGCCGCACGGGGAGCCTGCATGACGGAAGCAGAGCGCGAACGCGTTTCGGCCGATGACGTGCTGGGCTCGCAACTCCGGGCCAGGCGCAAGCAGCTCGAGCTCACGCTGCAGGAAGTCGCCGACAGCGCAGGCCTTTCCGCCGGCTTCATATCGCAGGTCGAACGGGGTCTGACTGCTCCGTCTCTTTCGTCGCTGGTTTCGATTTCCGGGGCGCTTGGAGCCGGAATCGCCGATTTCCTGTCCCAGCCGAGCGTTGCGGACAGCCACACGCGCGGCGGTCAGCGACGGCCGTACGGCATTGTCGGCGAATCGATCACTTACGAGCGGGTCTCATCGAGCTTCGCCGGCCAGCAGATCCATTCAGTGATCATGAACATGCCGCCGGGCTACCGGTCCGAGCGGATTCGGCACGAGGGCGAGGAATTCGAATTCGTGCTTTCCGGCAGCGTGACGTCGGAGATCGAGGGCCGGACGCTGGTCCTTGAGGCAGGCGATTCCGTCCACCACAGGTCGAACCGCCCCCACTGCCTGTGGAACCATTCTTGCGAACCGGCAAGGGTTCTGTGGGTCGGGACGTTGGACCTGTTCGGAGAAGGCGGCGGGAATGCGGGGCAGGGCGGGCGGCATTCCAGCCGCTCGCCGGCAGAGGTTGAACCGACAAAGAGGGAGAAGACTCATGAATAAGTGGAAAATCGCCGCCATCGCGGCGGCCGCTTCGGTCGCTGCGACCGCGGCGCAGGTGAACGCGGGCGGGGTGCTCCGGCTGGACGAGGTCGCCGTAGGCGAACTGGATCCCGCCAAGGCGTCCGACTACGCGGATTCGATTCTGATGTTCAACGTGTACGACACGCTGGTGCTGCCCAGGCAGGGCGGGCCGGGCCACGTGCCGCACTTGGCGGAAAGCTGGGAAGGCACGGGCACGAGCTTCACGTTCACGCTGCGGGACGATGTCAAGTTCCAGAGCGGGAACATGCTCACCGCCGAGGACGTCGTTTTTTCCTTCGACAGGATGAAGCACATCGGCCAAGGCCTGTCCTTCCTGTTCACGAACGTCGAAAGCGCAACAGCCGGAGACAGCCGGACGGTGACCTTCACGCTGTCCGAGCCTTACAGCCCGTTCGTTGCGTCCCTCGTGCGCCTTCCGATTGTCGACAAGGCGCTCGTGATGGCGAATCTCGGCGATGGCGAAGGCGAAATGGGCGACTGGGGCCAAGCGTTCCTTTCGGGCAACGGCGCGGGAACCGGCGCGTATACGCCCGTCTCGCACAATCCGCAGGAAGAAACCGTGATGGAGAAGAACGCGGACTACTTCCTCGGCGTTCCCGACGCGGCGCCGGACACGGTCAGGCTCCGCTACGGGCTCGAGGCGGCCACCGTGCGCACGCTGATCGCCCAAGGCGAGCACGACATCGCTTCCCAGTGGCTGCCGCCGGAGGTGATGAAGGCGCTTGCCGACGAAGGCGGGCAGATACTCACGGAAGCGGGCACCGGCGCGTTCTACGTGAAGATGAATACGACGCGGGCGCCTTTGGACGACCCGCACTGCCGGGCGGCGCTGTCGGCCGCCTTCGACTACGATGTCGCCGTGAAGCTGATCGCCGTGACGGACGACGTCGCGCAAGGCTCTCCCAGCACGGGAGCGATCCCGGTCGGCATGTTCGGAGCGAATCCCGCGGGCGAGGTCATCAAGCGCGATCTTGACGCGGCGCGCGAGCATCTGGCGAATTGCCGCTACGATCCCGCCGAGATCAACCTGGAGATATCATGGATCGCGGAAGTGCCGCTGGAGGAGCGCTTCGCGCTGCTCATGCAGGCGAACTTCGCCGAACTGGGAATCCAGTCGGAGATCCGGAAGATTCCGTGGTCGCTTTTCTCGGAGCAGGTGTCGTCACCGGAAACCACGCCGGACATCTCGCAGATCTTCGTGACCGCCGTGACGGGCGATCCCGATACGCTTCTGTACGGGATGTACCACTCGACGCGGGCCGGAACCTGGCAGTCGCCGGAGTATTTGAGCGATCCGGAAGTCGACCGTCTGCTGGATGCGGGCCGCACGGCGGCAGACGACGCCGGGCGCGAAGCGGCCTACGCCGCGCTGAACGACCGGCTCATGGAGCTCTCGGCCTCGATCTACGCGTTCGACCGGCAGTCCCTGTTCGCGGCGTCGAACCGGTTCAGGGTGCCGGCGCTGTCGGATCCGGACAAGGCATTCGGCCTCGACACGATGGGATTCTCGTTCAGGCTGATGGAAGAGGCCAACTAGACGGATCCTGGCGGGGGCCGCCTGCCGGCCCCTGCCGTTCGCCGCGACGCCGATGACGCCGCTAGCAATACGGTTCCTTTCGCGGCTCGGAACCTCGGCGATCGTTCTGTTCGGGGTCTCCATTCTGATTTTCGTGATCGCCCGGGTGATTCCGGGCGATCCCGCTCGAATCGCGCTCGGTCCCAGCGCCAATCCCGAGCAAGTGGAGAAGCTCAGGCTGGAGCTTCGCCTCGACGAGCCGATCTGGGAGCAGTATGCCCACTTCCTAAGCGGGCTTTTCCGAGGCGATCTCGGCATCTCGCTGTATACGAACAGGCCCGTCACAACGGACATCGCGCAGTTCCTTCCCGCGACGCTGGAGTTGGTCCTCGTCGCCGGAGCGATGATGGTTCTCTTGGGGCTTCCGCTCGGAATTCTCGCGGCCCGCTACCGGGACCGATTCGCGGACGGCCTGATCAGGATCGTCGCGCTGCTGGGGGTGTCGGCGCCCAGCTTCGTCTGGGCTGTGATCCTGATGCTTCTGTTCGCGTTCTTCCTCCCGCTGTTCCCGATCGCCGGGCGGATCTCCGACGACATCCAGGTGGCGACGGTCACCGGCTTCCTGCTGGTCGACACGCTGCTCGCAGGCGACTTCCGGGCGTTCGGCAACGCGGCATGGCACATCGTGCTCCCGGCCTTCGCGCTCGCGCTGTCGGGAATCGGGCAGGCGGCCCGGCTGACGCGGTCGAACATGGTCGAGACCTACGACAAGCCGTACATCGAAATGGCGCGCTGCTACGGAATCGGGGAAAGGCGGATCTCGACCCGCTACGCGTTCAAGCCCTCCCTGATTCCTTCCCTCACGATCATCGGCCTCGACTTCGCGGCGATGCTCGGAAACGCGTTCCTGGTGGAAGCGATTTTCGCGTGGCCCGGCCTGTCGCGCTACGGCGTGGCCGTCATTCTGCGCAAGGACCTGAACGCGATTGTCGGCACGGTACTCATCATCTCGGCGACATTCCTGGTCATGAACATCCTCGTCGATCTGCTGGTGAGCGTCATCAATCCCCGGATCCGGCACGGCACGCGCACCTGATGGCCCGGACGATCAGCATTCTCGCCTCCAGCCCGCTGTCGCTGCTCGGCGTGGCGCTGATCGCCATCGTGGTCCTGTCGGCCGCGTTCGCGGACTTCATTGCGCCCTTCCCGGAGCACCGGGGCGCGGTTGTGGATTTCACGAACTTCAACAAGGCGCCCGGATGGCCGCACATCATGGGAACCGATCTCGTCGGCCGGGACATTTTCAGCCGGATCATCTACGCCTACCGGATATCGCTGTTCCTCGGGGTGGTCGTCCTGGGCATCGCCGTGCCGGTCGGCGTGTTCGTCGGCCTGGTCGCGGGCTATACCGGCGGCTGGACCGAGTTCGCGCTGATGCGGATCACCGACGTCTTCCTTTCCATACCTCCGCTCGTGCTGGCGATGTCGATCATGGGCGTGCTCGAGCCGACGTTGACCAACGGGATGCTGGCGGTCACCGCCATGTGGTGGCCTTGGTACACGCGGCTCGTCTACAACATCACGCGCGGAGAGAAGGAGGAGGGCTACGTGCTTGCCGCGGAGGTCATCGGAGCCGGGCGGCTGCACATAATTTTCCGCGAGATCCTGCCGAACTGCGTTCCGGCGATCATCACGAAGATGACGCTCGATCTCGGGTTCGTCATCCTGATCGCTTCGTCGCTTTCCTTTCTCGGCCTCGGCGTCCAGCCTCCGACTCCGGATCTCGGATCGATGGTCGCGGACGGCGCCCGCTATCTGCCGGATTCGTGGTGGATGACGATTTTCCCGGGACTCGCGATCCTCATGGCGGTTTTCGGGTTCAATCTGGTGGGCGACGCGCTCCGGGAGATCCTGGGAGCCGATCAGTGAGCGCGCCGGTTCTCCGGATCGAGGAGCTGCGGCTGGGCTTCAAGGGGCATGCGGGACGCGCGGTCGAGGTTCTTCACGGGATCTCGCTCGAGGTCGGGAAGGGCGAGCGCGTCGCGCTCGTCGGCGAGTCCGGCTCCGGAAAGTCGGTCACCGCGCGCATCGTCATGGGCCTGCTTCAGCTGCTCAAGTCCGCCCGGGTGTCCGGAACGGTGGAATTCGAGGGCCGGGACCTCGGCCGGATTCCGCCGTCGGAAGCGACGGGCCTGCGCGGCAGGCGCATGACCATGATTTTCCAGGATCCGACATCGTCCCTGAACCCGGTCTACCGGATCGGAAGCCAGTTCCACGACGTGATCAAGCGCGGGAAGCCCGGGATTTCCCGCGACGACGCCATCAACAGAGCTTCCGGCATGCTCGCCGAGGTCGCGATAAGGGATGCGGAGCGGGTTCTCGACTCCTATCCGTTCCAGCTTTCCGGGGGCATGAACCAGCGGGTTATGATCGCCATGGCGCTCGCCAACGAGCCGGCGCTGCTCATCGCCGACGAGCCGGGAACCGCTTTGGACGTCACGGTCCAGGCCCAGACGCTGGAGCTGATGAGGCAGCTGGTGGATGCCCGCGGGACGGCTGTGCTGTTCATCTCCCACAATCTCGGCGTTGTCAGGGAGTTCGCCGACCGGGTCTACGTCATCTACAAGGGGCGGATTGTGGAGCACGGGCCGGTCGCGGACCTGTTCGAGTCTCCCGGCCACCCGTACACAAGGGCGCTGATGGCGTCGGTGCCCCGCATAACCGGCGGCGGCATTCCGGAAACGGCTGTCGGCGAGACGGATTTCCTGCAGCCGATACCTGGTCCCGTGCCGACGGAAGCCGCCGGATGAGCGCGCCTGCCGCCGCATTGGAGAACGTTTCGAAGGTCTTCAACGTCGCCGGACGGGAAGTCGAGGCGCTGGCGGACGTGTCCTTCGACGTTCGGGAGGGCGAATGCCTTGCGGTCGTCGGCGAGTCGGGATCGGGAAAGACCACGGTGGCCAACATTCTCCTCGGCGTGTTTCCTCCGACATCGGGCAGGATGTTCCTGTTCGGGGAGGAGCTGCCTCAGCGGCGGCGGCTTGAGCATCGCCGCGCGATCCAGCTTGTCCAGCAGAACCCGCTGTCTTCGCTCAATCCGAAGAGGACGGTCGGCGCGTCGATTCGGCTGGCTCTTGACGTCCACGGCATCGGCGAACATCGGCAGAGGGCGTCGGCCGTAGCGGCTTTGCTGGAGGAGGTCGGATTGGAAGCGGCCCTAGCGCGGCGGTATCCGGCGGCGCTGTCCGGCGGCCAGCGCCAGCGCGTCGCCATTGCCAGGGCGCTGGCATGCGGATCGCGCGTGCTCGTGCTCGACGAACCCACCTCGGCGCTGGACGTGCTCGTGCAGGCGCGGGTCCTGAAGCTGCTTTCGGACATTCGTTCGCGGCGGAATCTCGCGTTCGTATTCATCACCCACGATTTGTCGGTCGTGCGCAATGTCGCCGACAGGGTCGCGGTGTTCGAGAGCGGCCGGGTTGTGGAGACCGCGCAGACGGAGGCGCTGTTCGCCGGGCCGCGGCACCCGTACACCCGCAACCTGGTCGGCGCGGTGCCGGTGGTCACGAAGGAAGAGGAAGCGCTGCGGAGCGCCATCTCCAAAGGAAAGGATCAGCATGCAGGCGATTGACGAATTCTGCGCCGCTTTGGCGTCCGGAGAAGGGCAGCCGCGCACGACCTATTCAGGCTTGGAAGGGCTTGCCCAGCGGCTTGTCGGCGCCAAGCTGTTCTCCCTCATGCTGGTAGACGAGGCGTCAGGGACCGCGACGCGCATATACACCAGCAACGAGGACGCCTATCCCGTCTCCGGCACGAAGTCGTTCCCTAGAAACGAGTGGGCGACGACCGTCCTTTCCGAGGGCCGCACTTTCGTCGCGAACAGCATCGACGAGATCAGGACGGTGTTTCCGGACCACGAGGTCATCCGGTCGCTGGGCTGCGAATCCGTTCTGAACGTTCCGGTGGTCCTGGGCGGGAGCGTCGCGGGAACCATCAACTGCCTTCACGGGCCGGGGCATTACAGCGCCGAACTGGTCCAGGCTTCCCGGGCGCTCAAAGTGCCCGGAGCGGCGGCCGTGCTCCTTGCGATTGCGGATGCATCGGCGTCGCCTGCGGGTGGCAACTGAAGCAGCCCGAAGCTTGAGAGCCTCTGATTGCATGATCGCCGATCCGCGCAATCACGGGATGCGGCTCTTGAGGAAACGGTCCGACTGCGCAAGTTCTTCGTCCAGCGCGAGCAGCGGTTCCACATCATCGACTGTGTCGCCCTGAGAAACCTCCACGCCGTCCGCGCCGCGCCGCAACGCGAAATAGCGGCGACTGACACCTTGGAAATCGCTTGAGCCGAGCATGTCGAATTCCCGCAGGAGGAACAGGCTGTGCGTCGCCACAACCGCTTGGTCCCCGGACTCGCACAAGCCGAGGATCGCGCGCGCGACATCCCGAACCAGCTTCGGGTTCAGGTCCGCATCCGGCCCGTCCCAGAACAGGCATCCCTTTCCGCCGAGGTGCCCGGCGGAGATCAGCCGCGCCAGCATCCCGAGCTTGCGCCAGCCATCGGCAACCAAGGGCATTTCGAATCGGCCCGCACCGGGTTGGTCCAAGTAGAATCGGCCGTTCGCATCGAGGATCAGCTGGCCGCCCATTCGATCCTTCAGCAGGTCGAGAAGACGGGCGGACCCCGCGCTCGGCCTCCTGAGCGTCGGCGCGGCGAGCAGACGGCACGTGTCGCGCAATGTTTCGTCGAATTCCAGTTTGCGCATTTCGTAGAGTGAGACGAACCCCGGATAGATCGTCAGCAACTCCCTCGCGGGCAGGAAGACGGGCATCCGATCGCACCACGCCTTCGCGCCGCGGACGACTGAGACCTCCGATCTGCTCCGGCTGGTGAATTCGAAGCCGACGGACATGGCGGAGTCGATGAATTCGAGATCCACAGCGGACCGGCGCCCGCCCGGCCGTCGCGTCAGGTGCCCTAGGGATTCGGGTTGGAAGACATTGCGCATCTTTTCCGCGAGCCTCGTTCGCAGGGTGCTCTTGGTCGGCTTCCCCGCGTCCGGCCGCCTGCCCGCCTCCGCGCTCGCCGCCGCTATCGAATAGGGCAGTTTGAGCAAGTGCGTCTTGCCGAGGCCGTTGTCCCCGACGATGACGTTGAGACCCTCCGCGAATTGCAGTCGGACGTTCCCGAAAGCCGCGAAGTTCGTCATCCTGAGGCTATGGAGCAACGCTTTCCCCTCCCGTTTCGCGGAATCCGCGCGATGCACTGTCCCCGCTTCACGACCGGCCCGCAACGCCGCACCAATCGGCGTTGGCGACGGGACAGGCGCTCGCGGCGACGCCGAAGCAGATGCCGATCATGGCGACCGGAGTCGCCAACGCGAAGCCAGGCGCCACGACGCGGGCGGGCAGGAACGCTGACGAGCTTGACACCGGCTGCCGCAAACCTATGTCCTGACGTTGGTTTCGCGCGGACATCAAAGCCGGACAATTGGCGGCGATTCCCTGGCGGAGGCTCGTAGATGGTCGCGTTGGCTCGTCTACGGGCCGGGGCCGAGAGGCTAGAGCGAGGGCTTGGGTGAGCTCGCCCTCTCCTTGTTGGCTGGCTCGGCTTAAAGGCGTGGAGACGGGCTAAACAATTCAGGCCGTCGCTAACCATTTCAACGCATTTGATTCCATGAATGGGTCTTGAGAAGTTTCTCACGACCCATTCTGCCGACTGTTGCTGTCGTTCGGCGAAGTGTTGAGATGGACCCGCTCCTTCGGCAAAGGAACACGTCCCGCGGCGCGGCCTAGCGATTTTGTGATATCCGATGTAGTGTAATTCAAGGAGCTTCCGTGCGAGCATCGCCGGACGGAAGACGTGTCGCGCCGGAGGGCTGGATGAAGACGCAGGAAGAAATGAGAGCCGAAGTAATCGGCAAGGCGGCCGAGGACGAGGAGTTCCGGACGCAGCTGATCGACGATCCGAAGTCGACGATCGAGAAGGCGCTGGGCATCACGATACCGGATTCGGTTTCGGTCAAGGTTCACGAGGAATCCGGGACCGAGGCGCATCTCGTGTTGCCTCCGTCGAGCAGGCTGAGCGATTCGGACATGCGCGCCGTCTCGGCCGGAGCCGCGTTCTGGGGCTGACCGGTCGGCCGCGCACTCGAGTGCGCGGCTAAGCCGACCTTTCGGGCGGGCGTTTGCCGGGCAGGCGGATGGCCCGTTCATTGCCGGACGAATCCTCCGCGATTTTCCGGATTGCGGCGCAGTGCGCCCGCTATCGAAGAAGGCCGGTTCCGCGTCGATAGGCGGCGCGGCCGGGGAACCGGGATTCCAAGCGTGGCCAGCCGAGGATCCCGGAGCCGCGGTCGAGATGGCGCTGCGCGTCTCCGCCCCCGAGGCTTTCGCGCTTAGCATCCGCGCCTGATCGGGAATGCAGGCGCATGCCGCGCCGCGGCCGGACCGCAAGCCGGACGAATCCGACATGAGCGCAACCGGCGCTTCCTCCGGAACCAAATAAACGAGCGACCGGTTGCGGACGTACCGGATTGCCGCCTGCCGGGATCATTCGCCAGGCGCGCCGGCCCCGGGTCTGGAAATCGGAGATCACTCCATCGTTTGCCAATGGCGAAGGCAGTCTAGCTCCCGAGCGTTCCGATCCCCGTTTCAGAAAACCGCAAGACCGCTCGGCGGCAGTCTGCACACGCGAGCCGAAGCGGAGAGCGGACTCCTTGTTGGCTGGCTCGGCTGAAAGGCGTGGAGACGGGCTAAACAATTCAGGCCGTCGCTAACCATTTCAACGCATTTGATTCCATGAATGGGTCTTGAGAAGTTTCTCACGACCCATTCTGCCGACTGTTGCTGTCGTTCGGCGAAGTGTTGAGATGGACCCGCTCCTTCGGCAAAGGAACACGTCCCGCGGCGCGGCCTAGCGATTTTGTGATATCCGATGCAGTGGCGTTCAAGGAGCTTCGGTGCGAGCATCGCCGGACGGAAGACTTGTCGCGCCGGAGCGCTGGATGAAGACGCAGGAAGAAATGAGGGCCGAAATCATCGGCAAGGCGGCAGAGGACGAGGAGTTCCGGGCGCAGCTGATCGGCGATCCGAAGTCGACGATCGAGAAGGCGCTGGGCATCACGATACCGGATTCGGTTTCGGTCAAGGTCCACGAGGAATCCGGGACCGAGGCGCATCTCGTGTTGCCTCCGTCGAGCAGGCTGAGCGATTCGGACATGCGCGCCGTCTCAGCCGGATTGTTCTTCTACTGAGGCGAGCGGGGGCCTGGCGCGCCCGGATAGTCCAAAATTGCAATGGAGGATAGAATGAAGACCCACGAAGAAATGAGAGCCGAAATCATCGGCAAGGCGGCTGAGGATGAGGAGTTCCGGGCGCAGCTGATCGGCGATCCGAAGTCGACGATCGAGAAGGCACTGGGCATCACGATACCGGATTCGATTTCGGTCAAGGTCCACGAGGAATCCGGGACCGAGGCGCATCTCGTGTTGCCTCCGTCGAGCAAGCTGAGCGATTCGGACATGCGCACCGTCTCGGCCGCCGGCCATATATTCTTTTATGCTTAGTGCTTACATCCTGGGCTGAGCGATTCGGACTTGCGCGCCGTCTCGGCCGGAGCCGCGTTCTGGGGCTGGCCGGTCGGCCGCGCACTCGGGTGCGCGGCTAAGCCAGCCTTTCGGGCAGGCGGATGGCCCGTTCATTGCCGGACGAATCCTCCGCGATTTTCCGGATTGCGGCGCAGCGCGCCCGCTATCGAAGAAGGCCGGTTCCGCGTCGATAGGCGGCGCGGCCGGGGAACCGGAATTCCGAGCGTCGCCAGCCGAGGATCCCGGAGCCGCGATCAAGACGGCGCTGCGCGTCTCCGCTCCCGAGGCTTTCGCGCTTAGCATCCGCGCCTGATCGGGAATGCAGGCGCATGCCGCGCCGCGGCCGGACCGCAAGCCGGACGAATCCGACATGAGCGCAACCGGCGCTTCCTCCGGAACCAAATAAGCGAGCGACCGGTTGCGAATGCTCCGCGCGGACGTTCCGGATTGCCGCCTGACGGGATCATTCGCCAGGCGCGCCGACCCCGGGTCTGGAAATCGGAGATCACTCCATCGTTTGCCAATGGCGAAGGCAGTCTAGCTCCCGAGCGTTCCGATCCCCGTTTCAGAAAACCGCAAGACCGCTCGGCGGAAGTCCGCACGCGGGTGTCGAAGCGGAGAGCGGATCGAAATTCCTGGGCGGAGCGCATTCCGGACGGGCATCGCCTGCCGCCGGCATCTGCCGAATCCCGGGTCGCCGGCAATGCGCGGCAAGGGATGCCGGCCCGCTGAATTTTAGTATTTGTAAAAATTCCTTGACAGGCCGCATCGATGGCCCAATCGTTCGCTTGCGCAGTCGGCCCGGCGGCCAAAGGCTTCGCAGTTTCGCTCCTCGGGGCCTTGCTCCGGAGGAAGGAGGCGGATCATGGCAGTCGAAACCGTTCGCGTCGCGACCGATGTAGGCGGAACGTTCACCGATCTCGTGCGGTTCAGCGTCAATCCGGAGACCGGTGCCCAGGAGGTGATCACCGCGAAGTCCGACACGACCCCGCCAGACTACGAGGAAGGCGTGCTCGCCGTCATGGAAAGGGCGGGCGTGCCGGCGGAAGAGATCGGATTCTTCGTCCACGGAACCACGGTGGTGATCAATGCGCTGACTGAGCGAAGCGGCGTCAGGGTCGGCCTCATTACGACGGAGGGATTCCGCGACATTCTTGAGATCGCCCGAGGCAACCGGCCGGACTTCTTCAATCTCCACTACCGCAAGCCGCCGCCGTTCGTTCCGCGCCGCCTTCGCAGGGAGCTGCCGGGACGGATGAGCTACCGGGGAGAGGAGATGGCCCCGCTGGACCTCGGTCCGCTGCCGGAAATTGTCGAGCAGTTCAAGCGCGACGGCGTGGAGGCGGTGGCGGTCTGCTTTCTCCATTCCTATGCGAACACCGCGCACGAAACGAAGGCGCTTGAAGAGCTGCGCAGGCTCTGGCCGGGCGTGCCGGCCGTCGCTTCGTGCCAGGTTGCGCGGGAGTGGCGCGAGTACGAACGCACGAACACCGCGGTTCTGTCCGCGTACGTCCAGCCGGTTGCCGAACGGTACCTCGGAAGGCTGCGCACGCGCCTCGGGAAGAAGGGCTTCGACGGCTCCCTTTACGTGATGCAGTCGAATTGCGGCGTGGACTCGCTGGACGCGGTGTCGAAAACGCCGATCACGATGGTCGAGTCAGGCCCGGCGTCCGGCGTCTGGGGAGCGGCCGAGCTGGGACGGATCATCGGCGAGCCGAACGTGATTTCGCTGGACATAGGCGGCACGACGGCGAAGTGCTCGCTGATCGAGAACGGCCGCGTCAAGATCATGACGGACTACTGGATCGAGCGCGACCGCACCTCGTCGGGCTACCCCATCATGGTGCCGGTCGTCGATCTGGTCGAGATCGGGAACGGGGGCGGATCGATAGCCTGGGTGGACGATTTCGGAAAGCTTCACGTGGGTCCGAAGTCCGCTGGAGCGGTTCCGGGTCCGGCGGCGTACGGGAAGGGCGGCGCCGAAGCGACGACAACGGACGCCAATCTCTGGCTCGGACGGATCAACCGCGACTACTTTTGCGGAGGCGAGGCGTCCGCCGACATGGATGCCGCGGAGACGGCGATTTCCGCAGTCGGAAGGAAGCTCGGGATGGGGGCGGACGAGGCCGCGCGCGGCATCGTCAGAATCGCCAACAACAACATGATGAACGCGCTCAAGCTCGTGTCGCTCAACCGCGGATTCGACCCTCGCGACTTCACGCTTGTGGCGTTCGGCGGCGGCGGCGGGATGCATGGCGTCGCGCTCGCGCAGGAGCTCGGCGTCAGGAAGGTCGTCGTTCCGTTCGGCGCGTCGGTCTTCTCGGCGTGGGGCATGATGATGTCCGATCTGAGGCGCGACTATTTCGTGACCAGGCTGCTCGATCTCGCGCCCGGGGAAGCGGGAAGCCTCGAAGCGGCCTTCGCCGAAACGGAAGAAGCCGCCTTGGCGCAATTCGCGTCGGAAGGCGTTCCGAGGTCCGCGGTGGAAATCGGCAGATTCGGCAGGTTCCGCTACCAGAACCAGGAGCACACCACGGAGGTTCCGCTCGATTCCGGGCCGCTGACCGAGGCGGCCGTTCCGGAGCTGGAGGCGAAATTCCACGGAATTTACGAGCGGGAGTACACCTACAGGCTGGACGCCCCGGTCGAAATGGTCGGCATCCACGTCGTCGCGCGGGCGGGAATCGGCAAGCTGGAAATGCGGGACCGGCCGCGCGCGGGCACGCCGGCGTCGGCGGCGCGGAAGGGCGTCAGGGATGTCGACTTCGCGACGGAGGGCGTGTTCGCCGCCGACATCTACGACGGCGCGAAGCTCGAGCCGGGCATGTCCTTCGTCGGTCCGGCCATCATCGAGGACGAGGGGATGACGGCTGTGGCCCATCCGGGGAACGCGGTCGAGATCGACGGATACGGAAACATCCATATCGAAGTGAGGCGGGAGGAGAGTTCGAATGCCGGCTGAGCAAGACGATCCCTTCACGCTGGAGATCATCCAGAACTCGCTTCAGGCCGCGGCCGACGAGATGTTCGCGGCCATGAAGAAGACCGCGATGAGCTCGATCATCTACGAAGTACTGGACATGGGCACCGGCGTCATGAACGCCGAAGGCGAGCTTGCCTCGTCCGGCGCGGGCATTCCGGCCTTCATCGGCGTGCTCGACAAGGCGGTGCGGGTGCTGATCGCGAAGTTCGGCAAGCCGGGGGATGTCCAGCCCGGCGACATCTTCGCCACGAACGATCCGTACTACGGCGGCGTGACGCATCTGAACGACATCGTGATCGCGATGCCGGTCTTCGCGGAGGGGCGGATAATCGCGTGGACCGCGAACATCGCCCACAATTCCGATGTCGGCGGAATGGCGCCCGGATCGCTCACCGGCGAGGCGAAGGAGATATTCCAGGAAGGGCTGCGGCTTCCCGCCGTGAAGATCGTGGAAGCCGGAGAGCCGATCGCGCCGGTTCTGGAGATAATGAAGGTGAACTCGCGGATGCCGGATACGCTCGAGGGCGACGTCTGGGCGGCGATTGCGTCCGTGCGCGTCGGGGAGAGGAGGCTGTCCGCGATCGCCGGCAAATACGGCGTGGACGTCTTCGAGCGCGCGATGACCAGCTTCATGGACTACGGGGAGGAGGTGTCCCGGAAGGCGCTGGCGGAGCTTCCGAAAGGCACGTTCGAGATCAAGGAGACCCAGGACGACGAGCGGGTGTTCGGGGTCAGGATCACCATATCGGACGAGGAATTCCTGGTGGACCTCAGGGACAATCCCGACCAGTCGGACAATCCGGTCAACACGAGCCGCGATGGCGTCATGGTTGCGGCGCAGATGCTGTTCAAGTCGCTGACCGACCCGTACTCGCCAGCGAACGGCGGATCCTTCCGCCCGATCCGCCTGCTGACCCGCGAAGGCTCGGTGTTCCACGCCAAGGAGCCGGCTCCGCTCGGATTCTACTACGAACTGGAGTTGAGGGTGTACGACATCATGTGGCGCTGCCTGGCGCCGCATGTGCCGGAGAAGCTGGCAGCGGGGCATTTCGCGTCCGTTTGCGGAACCTTCATCGGAGGAATCCACCCCGACACGGGTCGCCAGTACACGATCATCGAGCCGCAGCTGGGCGGCTGGGGCGGGAGCCGGTCCGGGGACGGGAACACCGCCATGTTCTGCGGATTCCACGGCGAGACCTTCAATTGCCCGGCGGAAATCAACGAGGCGCGGAACGGCCTGTACGTTGACCGCTTCGAGTTGAACCTCGAGCCCGGAGGGGAAGGGAAGTTCACAGGCGGCCGCGGCATCGTGATGGACTACCGCGTTCGCGCCGAGGACGGGTTCCTGACCGTCGGCTACACCCGCTCGCGCTACCCCGCGTGGGGAATGGACGGCGGCCGCGATGGCTCGCCGAACTACGTCGAGTTCCGCCCCAGGGACGGGGAGCCCCAGCGGTTCGCTTTCGTTTCGGGCCTTGCCACGACCACGGACGACGTCATCCGGGTGGTTACGGGAAACGGCGGCGGCGCGGGCGACCCGTGCGAAAGGGATCCTGAGAAAGTCCGCGCCGATGTCGCGAACGGCCTGCTCACGCGGGCGCGTGCGATGGAGGTCTACGGCGTGGACGCGGGCTGAGGCTGCGGGTCGCGCCGTGGACGCCGCCGCGCCAAAGGTCATGTTCCTGAGGCCCGTCGGCAGCAGCAGGGTCGACCGCGAATTCGCCGCGGCCCTTCGGGAATGCAAGAGTCCCGCGACGGAAATCCACTTGGCCAGCCTTCCGCCCGAGGAAGGAACGTTCGCGCATATTGAATACCGGACCTACGAGGCCGCGGTGACGCGTAGCATCATCAGGGCGGTTCGGGCTGCATCGCTGGAAGGATTCGGCGCATTCGCGATCGGGTGCTTCTACGACACGGCGCTCCACGACGCCCGTGAGAGTTCAGGCCGCATGCCCGTGACGGCGCCGTGCGCGGCGTCATGCGAAATCGCCGCGGGCCTGTCCAACCGCTTCGGAATTATCGTCGGGCGGCGGAAGTGGGTGGATCAGATGGCGGCCGTCGTCCGGGACTACGGGCACGGAGACAGGCTCGCGGGGTTCGAACCTGTCGAACTCGGCGTCGAGGATTTCCTCGCGGACCGCCGGGAAACGGAAAGGCGGCTTCTGGCGGCCGGGCGGAAGCTGGTTGAAGAGAAGCATGCGGAGGCAATCATACTGGGGTGCACACGCGAGCTCGGATTCCACAGGAAGCTTTCGAGCGAACTCGGCGTGCCGGTCGTCGACGCGGCGGTTGCGGCGCTCAAGCGCGCCGAACACGCCGCCGAAATCCGGAGCAGATGCGGATGGCTGCCCAGCCGGAAGTGGTCATGCGAGCCGCCGCCGGAGCAGGAGATCGAAGCCGGCTGCTGGAATGAAGCGGCCAAGCCGTTCGGCAACCGAATTGTGCTTGAGGCAGCCAGCTAGACACGCGGAAGGGAAGGAGGAACCCGAATGCCGGAATCACCGTTGAAAATCATGTATTTGAACCCGCTCGGCACGAGCGCTTACGACCATGTCTTCGCCGACATGGCCCGGGAATTCAAACTGCCGGAATCGGAGGTGCACGTAACGAGCCTGCCGCCTTCGGAAGGCGCATTCCCCCACATCGAGTTCCGGACCTACGAGGCCGTGGTCACGCGGGGCATCATCAGGGCGGTCCGGGCTGCGTCGCTGGAAGGCTTCGACGCGCTCGCGATCGGGTGCTTCTACGACACGGCTCTCCACGACGCCCGGGAGATATCGGGCCGCATGGCCGTCACCGCCCCGTGCCAGGCCTCCTGCGAGATCGCCGCAGGCATTTCGAACCGGTTCGGGGTCATCGTCGGAAGGCGCAAATGGGTGAACCAGATGTCGGCCGTCGTCCACGAGCACGGGCATGGAGCGAAGCTGGCCGCGTTCAGGCATGTCGAACTCGGGGTGACCGAGTTCCAAGCGGATCATGCGGAGACGGAGCGGCGGCTGGCGGAAGCCGGCAGGAAGCTCGTGGAGGAGGACTACGCGGAGTCCCTGATCCTCGGCTGCACGTTGGAGATCGGATTCTTCCGCAGGCTGCAGGAGCGGCTCGGCGTGCCCGTGGTCGATCCGGCGATCGCCGCGCTCAAGCGCGCGGAGTACTCGGCGATACTGCAGAGGGCCTGCGGCTGGCACCCCAGCCGCAAGTGGTCTTGCGAGGCGCCGCCGGAAAGCGAAATCAAGGAATTCGGATCAATCGACACCGACGAGCCGTTCGGAAACCGGATCGTCGTCGGCGGCAAATGAGAAAGGAATCCCGGACATGAGCGAAGCGGCAAGAAGCAGGCTGTCGGCGCTGAGGGAGCGAATGAGGGATGCCGGGGCGGACCTCGTCGCCTTGGCGCCCGGCGCGAACATGCAATGGCTGCTGGGATTCAAGCCCCATGCGGACGAGAGGCCCTGCCTGCTGCTCGTCGGGGCGGAGCGGGAAGCGTTCCTGATGCCCGAGCTGAACGCCGAGGATTCGCGGGGGCATACCGACATTGAATTCGCGGTCTGGAGCGATGCTGAGGGCTCCGGAGGCGCGCTGAAGCGCGCGCTGTCGGCGGCAGGTGCTTCGGACGCGCGGTCCGTCGTTCTCGACGACCCGATGCGCGCGGATTTCGCTCTTGCGCTGCTGGATGCGATTCCCGACGCCCGCCGCCAGTTCTCGGGGTCGACGCTCGGCGAGCTGAGGCTCCGCAAGAGCGAAGACGAGTACCGAAGCCTGAAGGAGAACTCCGCCATCGCGGACAAGGCGATGGAGGCCGCGTTCGCAGCCATCCGGCCGGGCGTCCGCGAGTCCGACATCGCGGCCGCCGTCCGCGGATGCTTCCAGGCCGAAAGTGCCGTTCCGGAGTTCTGCATCGTGGGGTCCGGGCCGAACAGTGCTTTCCCGCACCATCACACGGGGAGCCGCGAGCTGCGGCGCGGGGATGCGGTCGTGATCGATCTGGGCGGAACCAAGGACGGCTACTGGAGCGACATCACGCGGATGGCCGTCGTCGGTGAGCCGCCGGACGGATACGAGGAGATCCACGGCATAGTGGAGCGCGCCTCCGAAGCAGGACGGAACGCGGCCAGCGACGGCGCGGCGACCGGCGATGTGGACGCGGCGGCCAGAACCGTGATCGCCGATGCGGGATACGGCGAGTATTTCGTGCACAGGACCGGCCACGGTCTCGGCGTGGAGGTGCACGAGCCGCCTTACCTCGTCGCCGGGTCGGACGATGTTCTCCGCACGGGCATGGTGTTCTCGGTGGAGCCCGGCATCTACCTTCCCGGCCGGTTCGGCGTGCGGCTTGAGGAGATCGTCATTCTTCGCGACGAGGGTCCGGAGATCCTTTCGTCGATGCCCCGTTCGCTGCATGTCGCGGACGGGTAGCGCCGGATCGGAAGGCAAAGAGCGGCTCTTCACGCTTTCGGTAATCCAGTCCGGCCTCGTCGCGGCGGCGGACGAGATGTTCGCGGTCCTGAAGCGGACCGCGATGAGTCCGATCATCTACGAGGTTCTCGACGTCGGCACCGGGGTCACCGACAAGGACGGGCGCCTCGTCAGTTCGGGCGCGGGCATCCCGACCTTCGTCGGCGTGCTCGACAAGGCCGTCAGGCGCATTCTCGAAATCCATCCGCCGTCCACCATTGCCGATGGCGACCTGTTCGTCACCAACGATCCGTACTTCGGCGGCGTCACGCATCTGAGCGATGTCGTGGTCGCGCTGCCCGTCTTCGCTGAGGGCCGCCTTGCCGCGTGGACCGCCACGATCGCCCACTGGAACGACATCGGCGGGAAGACGCCGGGATCGATGGCGGCCGACGCTTCGGAAATCCACCAGGAAGGGCTCCGGCTGCCCGCCGTGCGGCTCTTCGACTCCGGCCGCCAGGTCCGGCCGGTGTTCGAGATAATCGAAGCGAACTCCCGGCTTCCGGAATTCGCGAGGGGGGATCTGTGGGCGCAGATAGCGGCTTGCCGACGCGCGGCGGGACGAATCCGGGCGCTGGCGGAAGCGTACGGCGCCGACGCGTGCGAGGAAGCGATCGAGGCTTCGTTCGCGGAGGGCTTGGCGCGATCCCTTGCGGGTCTCGAGCGCCTGCCGAAAGGTGAATTCCGAATCGAGGAGGAGCAGGACGACGGCGCCGTCTGGCGGGCCTTGATCGCCGTCTCGCAGGACGAATTCGTTGTCGATCTGACCGGGAATCCCGAACAGCGCGCCGCGCCGTACAACACAAGCCGCGACGGGGCGGTGATTTCGGCGCAGATGATCTTCAAGGCGGTGTCGGATCCGGTTCTGTTCGCGAATGCGGGATCCTTCGAGCCGCTGAGGGTGCTCACCGAGCCGGGGACGGTGTTCCACGCGACCGGCTCCGCGCCCCACGGATTCTATTTCGAGACCCGGATCAGGCTCTACGACATGCTTTGGCGCTGCATGGCCAACGCGTTCCCGAAAGCGTTGCCCGCCGGGCATTTCGCTTCGATATGCGGCACGGTGCTCGCCGGGCGGCATCCCGACACGGGCCGGAAATTCACGATGGTCGAGCCCCAGATGGGCGGGTGGGGAGCTTCGGCGCGCCTCGACGGCCTGGACGCGATGTATTCGGCAAGCCACGGTGACACGTTCAATTGCCCTGCCGAGGTCAGCGAAGCGAGGTACGGGCTTGAGGTCGAATACAAGTCGCTGCGCGGTCAGGCCGGCGGCTGCGGGCTTCGCGAGGGCGGACGCGGCCTTTCCCTGAGCTACCGGCTCCGGTCCCCGGCGATCCTGTCGGCCGGATACAGCCGGTCGCGCATTCCGGCGTGGGGCCTGAACGGCGGCGGAAGCGGCGGAACGAACGGCATCAGGGTTGTTCGCGAAAGCGCGGATGCGCAACGCCTGGCGTTCGCCAGCGGCGTGCGCGTTGAGGCCGGGGACCGCATCGTCATCGAAACGGCGGGCGGCGGAGGCTGGGGCCGCCCGGAATGACGCCCTTGCGGCCGGGCCGGGCTACTGCCTGTGGTACCGGGCGAGGAACGACTTGGTCCTCGCGTTCCGCGGCTCCACCATGACTTGCTGGGGCGGACCCTCCTCGACCACCAGGCCGTCCTCCATGAACAGCACCCAGTCCGCCACGTCCTTTGCGAACGCCATCTCGTGGGTGACCACCATCATGGTCGCGCCTTCGCTCGCCAGGTCCCGCATCACGTCCAGAACCTCGCCGACCAGCTCCGGGTCCAGCGCGGACGTCACCTCGTCGAAGAGAAGGACCTCCGGCGACATCGCCAAGGCGCGCGCGATGGCCACCCGCTGCTGCTGCCCGCCGGAGAGCTCCTTCGGAAGGCGGTCCTTGGTCGCGAGCAGACCGACCCGGTCGAGCAGCTGCATCGCCCGCTTCTCCGCCTCTGCGGACGGCTTCCTCTGAACGACGGTCATGCCGATCATGACGTTCTGGATCGCCGTCATGTGCTGGAACAGGTCGAACTGCTGGAACACCATTCCGAACTGCGCCCTGAACTTGGCCAGCGCGCGTCCCGTCGGCATGCCGCGCCTGTCGGCGAAATCGATTCGGGAGCCGCCGATTTCGAGGGTGCCCGAGGTGGGCTCCTCCAGCAGGTTCACGCATCTGAGAAGGGTGGATTTCCCGCAGCCGGACGGGCCGATGATGGCCATGACCTGGCCGGTCCTCACGGAAAGCGAAACGCCTCTGACCGCTTTGACCTCGCCGTAGTCCTTGCGGAGTTCGCTCAGCCTCAGCTTGGCGTCCGCCGCCGCCATGTCGGTTCCGCTATTGGTCACGGCGGGCCTCCAGACGCTTGCCCCACTGCGTGAGAGGATAGAGCATGATGAAGTAGGCAACCGCCACCCCCGAGTAGACCTCGAGCGGACGGTAGGTCTCCGCGACAACAAGATAGCCCGTGTACATCAAGTCGGGAACGGCGACCACGTACAGTAGCGCGGTGTTCTTGAACTGGATGACCGACTGGTTGACGAACGGCGGCACCATCCGGCGGATCGCCTGCGGAAGAATGATGTGCCGCATCATTTCGAAATAGGTCATGCCGACGGCGCGGGCCGCCTGCCACTGGCCCTTGTCGATGGAGATGATCCCGCCCCTGAAAATCTCCGTCGCGAAGCATCCCATGTAGAGCGTCAGGCCGATTCCCGCCGCCAGCCATGCCGGCAGGTTCACGTCGATAATGATCGGGAGGGCGAAGTAGAACCAGACGATCTGGACCAGGACCGGCGTGCACCGGAAGATCTCGACGTAGATGTGGATGGGAACGGTGAGCCAGACGCGGTTCATCAGCAGCAGCGTTCCGCAGATCACCCCGAGGATGAGGCCGCCGACCACTGTGCCGACGGCGTAGGCGATGGTTGTGAGAAGGCCCTTGAGCCACCAGGCGTCGTAGCCCTCGATCACGAACCAGAAATCCCATTGGTACATTCGTGCTCCTCCGAGACCGTGTCAGTTGAAGCGTTCGGGCCGGAACGGCTCCGGGTCGACGCTGGGCGGCTTTCCCGCCGCCATTTCCGAGATCATCTTGCCCGTAATCGCGCCCATGGTCAGCCCAAGATGGTCGTGTCCGAACGCGAACCAGGCGTTCCTGTGGCGAGGCGACCGGCCGATGACGGGGATGGAATCGGGAAAGGACGGGCGCGCGCCCATCCACTCCGAATGGGACTCCGACCGCAGGTTGGGAAACAGCTCCTCCGCGCTGCGCCGCGCCATCCTGGCAAGGCTCATGTCCGCCGGCGCGTCGGGCGCGGCGAACTCGGCGAAGCCGCCCGCCCTGACTCCCGCCAGCATCGGCGTGACGGCCAGGCGCCTGTCGACGGATATGACCGGGACACGTAGCGACCCTTCGGTTCCTTTGAAAACCGTATGGTATCCCCGTTCGGCGGCGAGCGGCAGGTTGGTTCCGAGTGCCTTCGCGAGCCAACGGCTGAAAGCGCCTGCCGCGATCACGAGATTCGAGACCGCTTGTGCTCCCTGGTCCGTTACGACCTTCGCAACGCCGCCCGGGCCGGTCTCGAATCCCCGCACGGTTTCGCGCGCAAGTGTTCCGCCGCGGCGGCGGAACAGTTCCGCCAGAGACTTCACCAGCGCTTCAGGGTCCGTTGTGTGCGTGAGGTCGGGTATGTGCCATGCGCGCACGACGCTTCTCGACAGCAGCGGCTCAAGCTGCCGCGCCTCGTGGCCGTCCAGAAGCTCCTGCTTCACGCCGTTCCGCTCGCGCAGATCGAAGCTGTACGCAGCCGATTCGAAAGCGCCTTCGGACTCGAAGGTGAAGAGCAGGCCGGCATTCGAGACCAGTTCGCCCGCTCCCGCCTGCGCGACCAAGGGGTCGAGAGCGCTGTGGACCTGATCAAGCAGGCTCTGCCTGGCTTTGGCGATTTCCTCGACCCGCTCAAGGCGGGACGCTTCCGCAGCCCGGCGGAACCATCCGGCCAGCGCCGGAAAGTGGCTCCAGCGGATTCTCAGCGGCGAACTCCTGTCAAGGAGCATTCCAGGCACCTTCCGGAGAATTCCCGGAGTAGCAAAAGGCGGGCAGGAGGCGATGCCGATATTGCCCAGGTTGCCGGACGAAGCGCCTTCCCCCGGTCCGCCGCGGTCGATGATCGAAACCTCGAAGCCTTCGTCCTGCAGGTACAGGCCGCAGCAGACGCCGACCATTCCCGCGCCGATCACCGTGAAGCTCCGGTTCGTTTCCGGCATTCCTGCGCTCTCCGTCCGGCAATTCCTAGCCCCACCCGAAATTGCGAGTTCGCGGCGGAACCGCAACCCCTAAACCGCGCGGCTGGCAGCACCCGCTGGCATGACGACGCCGGGCGCACGGCCTAACGGGAACCGCGCTGCCCAGCGTCTCCGACGGAATTGCTTTCCGAACAGGCGCTCCGCAACGGGCACGTCGCCGGTGAACCAATCCCGGAATTTGGGAGCGAAAGGGGCTTCGGTTGAAAATGTGATTCGTCATGCGTGTTCATCGGCAGCGCGCGGAAAACGACGAAAGACACTGCGAAATGTGCGGCATGCACGGACGTATTGGATAATCCTTTCCAAAGATTGCTTGCGCGGGAGCAAATTCAAGATCGTCGGTTATTTGAAACTAACAAGATACGAGTCTATGGCGCTTCCGATTTTTGGCGATAGTTGATGCCAAATGGTTGAACGAAGTTAGCCACCTATTTGGCCGCGAGATTATTGCTAAAGATGTGCAATAAACAATTAATTGTCGAATCGTATTTTGAATTTCGCGGAATCAATATTTGGAAAATCAATCTGTTTGATCGCAATGTAACGCTGCAATAATCTTTTTGGTTCTCAATTGTCGGCGGTTTGGGTCGGCGTCTTGCTTGGCAAATGGCTCGGCGGAACCGACGAGATATTCCACGAATGCGTTCGCGTTGCCTTGTTCGGATAAAAATTGGTAACTATGTTGCCATAACAATGGGAGCAGGGCGATGGCGCGGAACACTCGCAGCAAAAGCGTCCGAGGATGGATGCCCCAGTCAACGGTTGTTGCGCGGTCTGCGTTCAGCAAGCGGCTCATCTGCAGAACCGCAACCGCGTAATGGCACCGACCGCGGCAGAATTCTTCGCGGGGATGGGGCTCGTGCGCGCGGCTCTCGCCCGCGTTGGTGTCGAGACGGTCTTCGCGAACGACGTCAACCGAACCAAGGCCACGCTCTACCGCGACAATTGGGGGGCGGACTGCTTGAGGGTGGGCGATGTGCGGGCGCTAACCGGCAGCGATGTTCCGACAGTGGACTTGGCGACGGCGTCGTTCCCTTGCGTAGACGTCTCGTTGGCCGGTGCGCGCGCGGGACTCGATGGCGCGCGGTCCGGACTTGTCTTTGAATTTTTCCGCATACTGGGTGAGATGGGTCGACGGGCGCCAGCGACCGTGATGATCGAAAACGTTCCGGGGTTGTTGACTTCAAACGGCGGCCGCGACTGGCGGGCATCGGTCGGCGGGCTGGAAGACCTCGGATACGCGACCGCGCATGCCTGTGTCGATGCGGCTGCATTTGTCCCGCAGAGCCGCGCGCGGGTGTTCCTGATCGGCAGCCGTCGTTTCGCGCCGAGGATCCCCGCTCCCCCCGACCCTCGCGAAGACTTGCGGCTGGCGGACGTAGCGGACGGCGCGGGCGACTGGTGGGGGCCAACTCGGTTGGGCGCGTTTCTGACTTCCATGTCGCCGATTCAGGCAGCACGGGTTGCTGGCTACCAAGCACGGAAGGAGCCAGCGTATTTCGGAGCGTATCGCCGCACCCGGAACGGAGCGACGGTTTGGGAGGTTAGGGCGGACGAGCGCGCCGGCGCTTTGCGGACAACGCGGGGCGGATCGTCGAAACAGGCGATCCTTCGGGTTGGCCATGGGTGTCTCGGCGCGCGCTGGATGACGGTCGGAGAGTACGCCCGGCTGCAAGGCGCGGAAGGCATGCGTTTCAACGCCGTGACGCCGCAGCAGGCGATGTTCGCGCTCGGTGATGCGGTTTGCGTTCCGGCAGTCGAATGGCTGGCGCGCCATTGTTTGCGGCCATTGATGTCATGACCGAGGCGCTGGAAGTCGTCGCGCGTTACAGCGCGTCAAGGAGCTGCTCGACACGCCGTGCGCGAATGGCTGTCGGGTCGGCGACTGCAAGCACGGCGTCTATCTGTTCTACGATTATGATAGCGAGCCGATCTATGTCGGCCAGACGTCGGAAATGCTTCGGGTACGCATCCGTCGGCATCTCACAAATCAGCGCACCGACGCTGTAGCCATGAGCGTCCTCGATCCACTCGAGGTTGCTGAGGTGGGGATGTGGCCGTTCTGGGATTTCGGTGACGCGGATCCCGGTGCCGTTCTCGATGCGGCCGAGTTTACGGTATTCAAGATGGCGCTAGAGAGGTCACGTTTCGACGCGATTCTGAACGAGTATCCAATCACCGGCGACCGTGAAATCGCGCTGCCTGAGTCGGTGCGCCGATCAATCCTGCCAGCAGCGGAACGCGCGGCTCTTGAGCATCCCGACGTCCGGCTGGCGCGGCGGGCGCAGACGATCGCCAGCCTCGCGCGGATCATCAGCGAGCGCAGAGTGAAACTAGGCTTGCGACGCACTCTGCTTGCCCAAGCTCGTCGACTCGAAAGCCTAGCGGCGGAACGACTGCACGACATAGATAAGTAATCCAATCGCCCCGAGCCCGGTCGCCACTGAGCTCCGCCGTCATCCGCGGTAGCGATCCCGGCCGCCCTCGCACGAATGCTGCGTGCACCCGCCTCCGCGTCTGTCAAGCTTTGCAAATGCGCTGCAGTGTCCTGTCGGCGGAACTCCTGGTCCTGTGTCTTGCCTGACATGACGTTCTCCGCTGCTCGCGCCCGGATGCGCGGTGCCCCGCCGTTCGCGGGTCTTCGACAACCGTGCCGGGACCGCTCCGTCCTGAGCCTTGAAGGCGCGTTTGCAAACCTCGGAACGTCGAGCACTGTCAGCACCCGAGTGAGTGAAACGCGCCCTCTCCGAGCCGACGCTTGACATCGGTTCGGGCTGGTCGAAGGGATTGCAGACGCTTCCTTCGCAGCAGGCGCGGACAGCGCCCGCCTTTCTTGGAGAATGGCGATGTCATCCGAAACCGGCGGAAAATCCGTTTACGGCGCTTGCGTCGGCATCCTGATGCTGGAGGCGCGGTTCCCCAGAATCCGCGGCGACATGGGCAATGCGGAAACCTGGCCGTTTCCCGTCCAGTACCGGGTCGTGCGCGGCGCTTCGCCGGACAAGGTCGTTCGCGGAGGCGCCGACGGCCTGCTTGGGAAGTTCGTCGATGCGGCGACGGACCTCGTCGCCCACGGCGCGGACTGCATCACGACGAATTGCGGCTTTCTGGCGCTCTTCCAAGACGCCATCCGGGAGGCGGCGGGCGTGCCGGTCGCGACATCTGCGCTCATGCAGGTGCCGATGGTCGCCGCGATGCTCCCTCCCGGCAAGCGGGTCGGGATACTGACGATCTCGAAGGGCACGCTGACGGAAGAGCACCTTCGGGCTGCCGGCGTTCCGGAGGGCACGCCCATCGTCGGAACCGATGGCGGGCGGGAATTCACCGACAAAATCCTGGGCGACAGCCCCGTTGTGGATTTCGGCAAGTGCCGGGAAGACATGCGCGATGCCGCGCGGGAGATTGTATCCGAGCACGAAGATCTGGGAGCCGTCGTGCTCGAATGCACGAACATGGTTCCTTACGCGTCCGATGTCCGCAAGGTCACCGGGCTGCCGGTTTATTCCATCTACACGCTTGTCGAATGGCTGCACGCGGCCGCGACGCCCCGCGCGTTCCCCCCGGGATTGTCCGACCCCCGCCCGTTCTCAGTCTGAGGCGGATACGGCCCCCGGGGCGCGCAGGACGATCTTCGGAGCCGCCGTCCTCGGGGCGGTGCCGCGCGAGTTTCTTGACCGCACGCAGGATCGGAAATAGTCGAATCCTCACTCCATGAGGCATCCGGGACGCGCAATGTCAAAGTCATCCATCCTTGTGCTTGCGGGCGACGGCATCGGTCCGGAGGTCATGGCCGAGGTCATGCGCGTGATCGAATGGTGCAACGACCGGGCGGGCACGGAGTTCGAGGTTTCCGAGGATCTGGTCGGGGGTGCCGCGTACGATGCGCACGGCGTGCCGCTCCACGACGACACCTTGGAGCGGGCGAAACGGGCGGACGCGATCCTTTTGGGCGCGTGCGGCGCGCCGCAGTACGACAATCTGGATTTCAGCGTTAAGCCGGAACGCGGGCTGCTCCGCCTGCGGAAGGAGCTCGATCTCTATTCCAACCTTCGCCCGGCGATCTGCTTCGACGCGCTTGCCGACTTCTCCTCCCTCAAGCGGGAGGTCGTGTCGGGCTTGGACATCATGATCGTGCGCGAGCTCACGTCGGGCGTCTATTTCGGCGAGCCGCGGGGCATCACGCCGGACAATGAAGGCGGCCGCGTCGGCGTCAACACCCAGCGCTACACGACCGGAGAGATTCGGCGGGTGGCGCGGTCCGCATTCGAACTCGCCAAGAGGAGAAGCAGCCGGGTGTGCTCGATGGAGAAAGCCAACGTCATGGAGTCCGGGGTGCTCTGGCGCGAAGAGGTCCAGTGGGTCCGCGATAATGAATACCCGGACATCGAACTTTCCCACATGTACGCCGATGCGGGCGCGATGCAGCTGGTGCGCTGGCCGAAGCAGTTCGATGTCATCGTGACCGACAACCTTTTCGGCGACATGCTGTCGGACGTCGCGGCGATGCTGTCGGGATCGCTGGGGATGCTGCCATCGGCTTCCTTGGGGGAGCCGGGAGCGAACGGGCGCCCGAAGGCGCTTTACGAGCCGGTTCACGGGTCCGCGCCCGACATCGCCGGGCAGGGCAAGGCGAACCCATGCGCCTGCCTGCTCTCGTTCGCGATGGCGCTAAGGTATTCCTTCGATTTGCCGGGGATCTCGGACAGGCTGGAGAACGCGGTTGAATCCGCGCTTGCGGCCGGCATCAGGACGCCGGACCTGCTCCAGTCGGAAGGCGCGACGCCTGCGACGACGCGGGAGATGGGCGACGCCGTGCTCGACGCGCTGGACGCCGAATCCGCCTGAACGCCTTTTCGGCGCGGCTCGCTGATGCGTGCAGACTTGGCACACCCTGCCGTTTCTGCCGCTTGAGGCGCGGGACTGTATAGGTTAGTCAGCGTTGGCATCGGAGTGTAGCTCAGCTTGGTAGAGCACTGCCTTCGGGAGGCAGGGGCCGGAGGTTCAAATCCTCTCACTCCGACCAGATGCGGGTTCCTCCGCAGTCGCTTGGGCGCGAACAACCCGCATCCTTGCAGACCGACTTCGATAGGCCCGCTGATTCTCGCCGCTCCTACGCTTGGCGAGTCAGCCGGACGGCGGAGAGCACGCGCCGACACCAACATCGAAGCAATGGGGAGAAAGCCTGAATGCCGCAGTACGTTTGTTGCGGTAGCTGCGGACGACGAGCGGAAGCTGCGCTCGCGCACCACGACAACCGCGCGCGAAGCAAGTCGACTCTTCCGGGGTCTTGAATTGACTGGAGAACGTTCATGACCACGCAGTCCGGAACATCTTCAACCTCCCCGCAAGGGCTTGATCACAGGCTTCCGAATGAAGCTGAGGCGAAAAGTGCCGCCGCCGCAGCCGTTGCTATGGCCAATGCCTTGGAGCGTGGCGAAGGAAGTGCCGTTGCGGGTCCGGAAGGCGAGCCGGTCAGGATCGAACCGGCGTTGGGCGAACTCATCATTGAACTGCTGGGGCACGTCGGCACAGGAAAGATGGTCGTGCTTGCTCCATTCGGCGCGAAGCTCACGATTTGCCAAGCAGCCGAACTGTTGAATGTGCCGCATGGTCAGATGATGAAACTGCTAAGCCGCGGAGAGATCGCTTGCGAACAGTCCGGAAGGCATAGCTTGGTGCCGCTGCCCGAATTGACGGAATACCGCGAGGAACGCGCAAGAAAACAGGATGAAGCTCTGAACGAATTGTCCAGACTTGGCCAGGAATTCGACCAAGCATGACGCGGGTTAGGGCCATGGACAATCTTGCCGCAATCATCGAACGGTACGGTGCATGGTGCGTTGCGTATCGAAACAGCTTTAGCCGCCCCCGAGCGCTAATTGCTTTCATCGGCGGCCTCCGCACCCGCATTCGTTCGACAGCTTGAGATGCAAGTGTCGATGAATTAACGCGCATGGGCATCGGAGTGTAGCTCAGCCTGGTAGAGCACTGCCTTTGGGAGGCAGGGGCCGGAGGTTCGAATCCTCCCACTCCGACCAAGCTAGCCGAACCTGAACCCGCTTTGGATTCTGCTGCGTCGGTCGCTGCAGGATTTGCGGTCTGTGCCATGCGGAATCCATTTGCAGCATCACGGCTCCGCCGAGATCGCATGCGCGTTTTGGCCAATGGTCGTGAAGGCTTGAGACCAAAAAATCTGAATGATCAACACCATGGTCCTGGGACAATTTTGATTCATCGTTCCAATCGGTATCGATCAAAAGGAGTGAAAAACGAAATGACTTCGCAGCGCGACATAGAGCTCATCGATTGGTTGCGGTCATTCCCGCACGAACAGCCATGGCTGGAGTTCAAGGTTGACCAAAGCGAGCCGGAAAGGATCGGAACGCTTATCGCTGCCTTGGCCAACGCCGCCCGCTTGGAAGACAAGGAAACGGCCTTTCTGATCTGGGGCGTTGAAGGCAAGTCGCACAACGTAGTCGGGACAACGTTCGATCCGTTCACGAAGAAAGTTGGCAACCGGGAATTCGAGCTCTGGCTTCGCAATAAGCTTAGTCCTGCTCCAGCGTTGCGGTTTCGCTCTGTCGCCCACCCTGAGGGCCCAATTCAGCTGTCGGAGATTCCCGCTGCGATTGCGGCCCCAACCGCATTTGAAGGAGTTCCTTATATCCGTGTGGGAAGCGCTACTGTAAGACTCACGGATAACGACCTCCGATACCAAGCCTTGATCCAAAAGCTGCGGCCGTACGCATGGGAGAGAGGTTTCGCGGCGAACCGTGTCGCGGGCGATGACGTCCTCAACTTGCTCGACTTTGAGGCTTACTTTTCATTGATGCAGCGACCCCTTCCAGCGAATCGGCAAAATGTTCTCTGCAGGCTGGAAGCGGATAACCTGATTCAGCCGGACGTTGGCGAACGGTGGAATATACTGAATGCCGGTGCGCTTCTGTTCGCGAAGAAGCTCCGGCAGTTCAGCGAAAGCCTTGCTCGCAAGGGTGTCCGCTTCGTAAGGTATGATGGCGCAAACAAAACCAAACCTGTGACGTACAGACTGGATTTCCAAAAGGGATACGCAACCGGATTTCAGGAACTCCTTAGCCTTGTGGGTGCGCTACTGCCTCGGAACGAGCGGATCGAAGCGGGCATTCGACGTGATCATCCTCCATTCCCGATGCCCGCGGTTCGCGAACTGATTGCGAACGCATTGATCCATCAAGACATGACGGTCACAGGCGCCGGTCCGATGATCGAGCTTTTTTCCGACCGGATCGAAATCACCAATCCAGGTGCTTCGTTGATCGCTACGGAGCGAATGGTCGACCACCCCCCGAGATCAAGAAACGAGGTGATCGCCGGTTTGATGCGGCGCATGGGGATGTGCGAGGAACGTGGCAGCGGGCTTGACAGGGTCTTTACCGAAATTGAGTTGTCTCAATTGCCTGCGCCTCGACTGAATGCTTCCGACGCTGCGATGCAGGTAATTTTATATGGCCCCAAAGCGTTCACAGCGATGAGTGCCGACGAACGTGCTCGGGCTTGCTACTGGCATGCGGTGTTATGCTTCATTGCTGGTCACCCGATGCGCAATGCTACCCTTCGCCAGCGGCTGGGCATTGATCGCCGGAATGCTGCCCAGGCATCGGTTGTAATTGGTCGAACTTTGCAGGGTGGCTTGATCAAGCATGCCGATCCCGAGCACCCTCGCGCAGGCTACCACCCGGCATGGGCGTGATTTCTTGATCCACTTTTGATTTTCCGTGGTCGTCGGCGATCCACATTCCGTAATGTATCAACGATATCAAATGGTTGCGGGCAAACGATCCGGTCCGGAGTTCTTGATCGACATTTGACTGACGGGCGGCAAGCACGCGGCAGTTCAGGACGCATTTCTAAATGCTATCCGAGGATTGGTAGTGGCTCGGTTTGAAATTACGACCTGAAACCGTCGGCGCGCAGCGTGCGAGTTGACATGCAGCGACAACTTTGCACCATTGCGATTCCATAGCGAGTTCACTGAGGCTGGGCCTTGCCCGCGAAAGTCCGCTCAAAACGTTCGGACTGCGCGGTCGAGGGCCTGCTGGTTGCGGACTCGAGACTGACGAGATCAAGGAGGAGATCTTATGAACAACAGACATTTGCGAGTGATCGGCTCCGGTGCGCTTGCCGCCGCCGCGCTGCTGAACGCGGCGCCGGCGGCCGCGCAGATGACCGAAGTCGGGACGCCAAGAGCTGAAACGTTGATCGTCGACATGCTCAACGGCACCGTCACGAATCCGCAGCAGATGAATCCGTACCTGAGCGGCACCGACATGGTCTCGGGCGTGAACCAGCTCCTGTTCAGCCCGCTCTGGGAAATCGACACGTCGACCGGAACAATGTTCCCGTTCCTCGCGGCGGAAATGCCCGAGCCGCTCAATGACGATCTGACGATGTTCCGGTTCAAGCTGCGCGAAGGGATTACTTGGAGCGATGGAGAAACCTTCGACGCGGACGACGTCATCTACACCGCGGACATGCTGCTAGCGACGGAGTCGCTTCCGGCGCGCGGAGTGATCGTGGACAATCTCCAGGAGATGGTGAAGATCGACCAGTACACGGTGGAAGTCACGACCACCAAGCCGATGCCGCGGTTCGAGAAGGTGTTCGGCTCGGTCATCTTCGGGCCGCAATTCCGCATAGTTCCCGAACACGTCTTCAAGGACCAGGATCCGGCGACCTATCTGCATTACCCGCCCGTCACGACCGGGCCGTACGTGCTGGAGGAGCTCGATCCCAACGGGAACTGGTTCCTTTGGACGCGGCGCGACGATTGGGAGGACAGCGACCTTGCCGTGCTAAGGGGCATGCCTCAGCCGAAGCACATCCTCTTCCGCTTCTACGGTCCCGAAGAGAAGCGCGTTCTCGCCATGATTCAAGGCGAGCTGGATGTGCTGATGGACATCTCCGCAGACTCCTGGGACATCCTGCGCAAGCGGTACGACAAGGCGAGCGCTTGGTTCGACAACTTCCCGTATGCGAACTTGGACGACCCTTGCGAACGCGGGATCCACTTCAACACCGCGAGGCCGCCTTACGACAAATGGGAGGTTCGCTGGGCGCTCGTCCTTGCAACGGGGATAGAGGATGTGAGCATGAACACATTCTCGGGAGCTCTCCGCGTATCCCCGCTTGCCGTTCCCCCGATCCAGATCCTTATGGAAACCTACCACATTCCGATGACCGGCTGGCTGAAGGGATTCGAGCTTCCTGACGGGTACAAGCCGTTTGACGACGGAACGGCCCTTCGCATCGCGGAAATCCTCCGCGGGGAGGGCATTGAAGGGCTGCCCGAATCCGACGAGGAGCTGCGCAGCCTCTTCGGCGTCGGCTGGTGGAAGAAGGATTACGAACAGGCGGGCAAACTCCTTGAGAGCGTCGGCTTCAGCAAGGACGCGGACGGCAGCTGGCTGCTTCCGGACGGATCGCCATGGCGGATCGTCATCAACGCTCCGGTCGACTTTGAGGTTCAGTCGCAGCGGCTGGCATTCGCCGTGGCGAACGAGTGGAACAAGTTCGGGATCCAGACCAGCGTCCAGCAAATGCAGGGAGGGCCGTTCTGGACCAACTACAATACAGGCGATTTCGAGGTCGGGTCCTACTGGTGGCCGTCATCGTGCGCCGTTGCGCCCGACCTGTTCCACAATATCGAGACGTGGCATCAGCGGTACGTCGTGCCGAACGGAGTCGCGACCGGGAACAACCGCGAGCGCTTTTCGACCCAGAGGATCTCGGACCTGATCGACGAGGTCACGGCGCTTCCGTCGGAGGATCCGAGAACCGTCGAGATCTGGACCGAGGTGCTCAAGGAGCTTGTGATCGGAATGCCCGCGATCGACATGGTCGGAACCTCGAAGTTCGTGCCGGTAAGCACCGAGTACTGGACGAATTTCCCGGATGCGGACAACTACTACGAAGGCCCGTGGTGGTGGTGGACGCAGTTCAAGATCTTCCTTGCGGAGATCCGGCCTGCAAGCTGACGGGAGTTTCCGACCCGTTGAAACCAGGGCGGCGGCGCGGAACCGCGCCGCCGCCGCGCATAATAGGAACAGCTTTTCGGCAATAGGCGGGGCCGGTCCGTTCGCCGGACCCGGACCGCGCCGCTCAGGATGCGGCAAGGCTTGACGGCATCGTCCGCGTCGGCGCGCCGGTAATGGGGGAGACAGGAAATGTACAACGGACTCGGACTGAGCTTGGGCAAGCTGCCGCTGCTCTCGGATGCGGAGAGCCGCTCGATTTGCCCGGAGAATCCCGACGGGTCGCCGGGCGGCGGCGGACGCGCGACCGAAGGAACGGGAAAGATCCACGCCCGCGATCTCGGCGTCGGATGGAAGGTATCGCCGTCCATAGATATCCGGGGCGGAGACACGGCAGTGCTGGCGGAAATCGCCGGCTCCGGAGCGATCCAGCAGATCTGGATCACCTGCCACGGAGGAGCCAAGCTTAGAAACCTCATTCTTAGGATGCACTGGGACGGGCAGGAGCGGCCGTCCGTCGAAGCGCCGATGGGTGACTTCTTCGCGAACGGATGGGGCAGCTACGCGCAGGTGTCCTCGCTGGCGGTCTGCGTGAATCCGGCGCGGGGCCTCAACTGCTACTGGGAGATGCCGTTCCGGACTGGCGCGCGGATCACATTGGAGAACAGGGACGACGAAGACATCGTTGTTTACTACCAAATCAACTACGCGTTGACGGAGATTCCGAACGGCTGCGCGTATTTCCACGCCCAGTTCCGCCGGACCAATCCGGTTCCGTACAAGGAGGACCATGTGCTTCTCGACGGCGTGCGAGGGCGCGGCCAGTATGTCGGCGCGTACATGGCCTGGGGCGTCAACAACAACGGCTGGTGGGGAGAAGGTGAGATCAAGTTTTTCGTCGACGGCGACGGCGACTTCCCGACCATCTGCGGCACCGGGACCGAGGACTACTTCTGCGGCTCCCACAATTTCGACGTGAACACCGTCGAGCCGGAGCGCGCGCAGCGCTATCGCGAATACACGACTCCCTACGCGGGCCTCCCGCAAGTGATCGTGCCGGACGGCGCCTATCGGGCGAACCAGCGCTTCGGGATGTACAGGTGGCATGTGACGGATCCGGTCCGGTTCAAGAAAGGACTCCGCGTCACGATGCAGTGCTTGGGCTGGCGAACCGACAACGACCGCGCGACCCGGAGGTACCACACACGGCAGGACGATGTGGCCTCCACGGCGTTCTGGTACCAGACGCTGCCGTCCGCGCCGATGCCGGAGCTGCAGCACAGGGACCATCTGGAAATCATTTGATGCCAGCGCAGCCCGGTCCGCCGGCCGTCGCGGCAGGGAGCTCGCGGAATTGATCGGGGTGCTCAGATACGTCGTGCTCCGCGCCTTGAACATGTGCCTGCTTGTATTCGTCGCGGTGACGCTGGTGTTCATCCTGATGAGGTTCATTCCGACCGATCCGATTGAGGCGTTGATCGGGAAGCTCACGTCGCAGGGCGCGACGATGAGCCAAGAGCAGTTCGATGCGATCCGCCAGTCGCTAGGCGACGCGTTCGGTCTCCAGGGAACTCTCTGGCAGCAGTACTGGCGCTTCATGGCGCGCAGCCTGCTGACTTTCGATTTCGGGGTCTCGTTCTCGGCCTACCCCACGCCGGTGAGCGAGCTGATCGGCCGCGCGCTTCCGTGGACCATCGGGCTGCTGTCGGTCTCCGCGATACTGGGCTGGGCGCTTGGAAACGTCATCGGCGTGCTGTCGGGCGTTTATCCGCAGCGGCGGGTCTCGAAACTCACCGAGCTGGTGGCGCTCGCGCTCTACCCGATACCCTATTACGTGTTCGCGCTCGTTCTGAGCATCGCGTTTTCCTTCGTCTGGCCGATCTTCCCACTGTCGGTGATGGTTCGCGGGGAGCCGTGGACTCTCGGCTTCGTTTCCAACGTGATCTACAACTCGTTCCTGCCCGCATTGTCGATCGTCATCGGCGTGTTCGGCTGGTGGGTGATTTCCTCGAAGGCGCTCTCTTCGGGCGTGGCGCAGGAGGAGTTCGTCAGGTTCGCCCGCCTGAGGGCGGTCCCCGAGAGACGCGTGCTGGCGAGCTACATTTTTCCGAATACCCTTCTGCCGCAGGTCACGCTTCTGGCGATTCAGCTGGGCCTCATGTTCAGCGGCTCGATACTGACCGAAATCCTCTTCCAGTACCCGGGACTCGGCTTGCTGCTTTATTCGGCAATCGGCCAAGGCGACTACAATCTCATGATGGGCATCATCCAAATCTCGATAATCGCCGTCGCGATCGCGACTCTGATCGTCGATCTGCTTTATCCGCTGGTCGATCCGAGAATCCGTTACAAATGACGAATTTCCGCTTGCTGCTGGGCGGGGCGATTCTTGCCGCGTTCGCGGTGATGGGCGTGGGCCTGCCCTGGTTCGCCCCGGAGGATCCCACGCTTTGGCAGACCGTGCCCCGGAACCGGCCGCCGTCCTTCGAATTCCTTCTCGGCACGACCAGCCAGGGGCAGGACGTGTTCTGGCTTCTCACCTGGGCCGTCGGAAACTCGATCTGGCTCGGCGTTCTGGTGGCCGCGCTGGCAACCGTGATCGGCGTCTTCGTCGGGCTTACGGCCGGATATGTCGGCGGCGCGACGGACCGGCTCGTCGCATTCGTAATCGATTCCACGATCGTCATCCCGGTGCTTCCGGTGCTGATACTGATCGCGGCCATAATGCTGGGCCAGACCTCACTCTGGATCATCGCCATCGTGCTTGTCGTGTTCAACTGGCCGTTTCCCGCGCGGCAGGTCCGCGCCGCGGCGATGTCGATACGGGAGCGCGGCTTCGTCCATACGGCATGGATGTCCGGAGAAAGCACCGCTCGCATCGTTCTCTGGCAGTTCGCGCCGCACCTCCGGGCCTGGGCAGGCGCGAATTTCATAAACACCGTGCTGGTCGCCACGATCCTCGAGACCAGCATCGCGGTCATCGGGCTCTCGAACAGCGAAGTGGCGACGCTCGGCACGATGCTCTACTGGGCGCTCGAATTCCAAGCGATTCTGGGCGAGCGCTGGTGGTGGATCTGGCCGCCGGTCGTTTCGATCGTGCTCCTGTTCATCGGACTGTTCCTTGTTTCGTCCGGGCTGGAGGAGCGCTCCGTGCGCCTTCGCGGAAGGCACTTGGAGCCGTGATCAATATCGAGAGCGCTTGCGCCGGATACAGGACCGCGGCTGGCGATGTCGTCGCGGTCGACGGCGTTTCGCTGCGGGTCAACGACAACGAGATTCTCGGCGTGGCGGGCGAGTCCGGCTGCGGAAAGTCGACCCTGCTGCGGCTGATGTACGGCCAGGTCGACTCGAGCATGCAGCTGTTCAGCGGGTCGGTCGCATGGCGGACCGGCGACGGGAGCGAAAGCGTGGGGCTCGAGGAGGTGAAGCGGCTGTGGTGGGACCAGATCACCTACGTCCCGCAGGTCGTCAACATACTGAATCCTGTGCAGCGCATCGAACACCAGATTCTTGATTCCAATCCGGCCAGGTTCGACCGATCGGATTCGGAGCGCACGCGCAGGCAGCTGGTCGAGTTCTTCGTCCATCTCGGCTTGGACGAATCCGTGCTCAAGGCGTACCCGCACCAGCTTTCCGGCGGAATGGTCCAAAGGGTTCTGGTGGGCCTCGCCGCGTTCATGCGGCCCCGGATGATCCTTGCGGACGAGCCCACGACGGCGCTCGACGTCGTCAGCCAGAAGCGCACGCTCCTGCTTCTGCATTCGATCCAGCGCGAGCAGCGCAATTCCCTCGTGATCGTGTCCCACGATCTGGGCGTGCACTACCAGATTACGGAGCGGCTCGCCGTCTGCTACGCCGGCCAGGTGGTGGAGCTCGGGCCGACGCGCGACCTGTTCGATTCGCCCCGGCATCCGTACACCCGCGCGCTGATAGATTCGCTTCCCCGCATCGGGGACAGAGCCCAAAGAACCGGCGTTCCGGGCCGCCCGCCCAATCTCGCTTCGCCGCCCGGCGGCTGCCGGTTCGCGGACCGCTGCCCGAAAGCGACCGCCATGTGCAGGGAGACGATGCCGGAACCGCGCGATATCGGCGGCCGGTCCGTGGCCTGCCATCATCCGGAAGCGGGCTGAAATGGCGGACGGCGCGCCGCTCCTCGAGGTCGACCGGGTGTCCAAGGTGTTCCGCGTGGGCGGGCTATTTTCACGCGCCCGGCTTCAGGCCGTCAAGGGAGTGGGCTTTTCGATGCCCGGCGCGCCGAGCGTGCTCGCGCTGGTCGGGGAGTCCGGCTCCGGGAAAACGACGCTAGCGAAGATGGTCCTTCAGATCGAAAAGCCGACGACCGGCGCGATCCGCCTGGAGGGCGACGCCATCTTCGCGCCCGGCGAACGCCCGATGCCCCCCGACCGGCTTCGGCGCAGAGTCCAGTCTATCGCGCAATTGCCGATAGACGCCTTCAGCGGCCTTCTGCCCGTCGAGTACTATCTGAGGAGAACCGCAATAAATTTGGCGTCCGCCCGGACTGAACAGGAAATCGAAGAGCGGATGCAGAATGCGCTTCAGCGGGTAAGCATGTCGCTCGAGCGCGTTGCGGGCAAGTTCCCGCACCAGTTCTCGGGCGGCGAGCTCCAGCGGATTTCCATCGCGCGCGCGCTTATCCCAAGTCCCGTGCTTATAGTCGCCGACGAGCCCGTCAGCATGGTCGACGCATCCGTGCGGATGAACATCATCAATCTGTTCACGGAGATCAAGAAAGCCCAAGGCGTCTCGTTCCTTTACGTCACCCACGACCTGTCCACGGCCCATTACCTGGCGGACGACATACTGATCATGAAATCCGGGGAAATCGTGGAGCGGGGCAAGCCTCGGGACGTGTTCGGCAATCCCTCGCACGATTACACGCGGCAGCTGATTTCCTCGATTCCCCAGATTGGCGAGCGCTGGGAAGAGCTTCAGGCGGAATCGCCTGCGGCGCCATGAATCCAGCACCTCGGGGCGGGTCTTGCCTCTGCCATTGCCCCTTCCGTGTCGCTTCCGGCACATTCGTTTGAATTTTTGCTCTCCGGCAAAAACGGGGCGGTTCACCATGGACAAGGTCGACAAGCCGACGGAACTCCGCGCTCCGGTCTGCTGTATCGAAAACTATTTTAACTCAAATCTCCCATCCCGTGGAGATTCAATCGAGAACGTTTCAGCGAAAATCACAAGTTCGCTAACTTTTTTCACCGGATAGCGTCAGCTGCCTAACTTGGCTTAGTACTGAACGCCAAGTGTCAGAGCACCGTCAACGATCAGGTTTGCTCCGGACACAAAACTCGAAACGGGACTGGCCAAAAACACAGCGGCGCTGGCAACTTCTTCAGGTGCTCCCATTCTGCCCATTGGATTGGCATCCATTTGTTTCTTGAAAAAATCTGGATTGTCACGTTCGACCTGCCCCCAAGTCCCGTCTTTGAAATAGATATTTCCCGGAGAAATCGTGTTTACACGCACGCCATCGGGCGCAAGCGACCGGGCTAGACCTTTGGCATAATGGATCACAGCCGCTTTCATGGCGCCATATGGCTTTGGACCGCCGGGCGTGTGCAATGCCGCAATTGAGGAAATAAAAACCATTGCGCCAGCATTGGATTTTGTTAAATGCGGGATAGCCGCCTCTGCCCCATTGAATGTCGCCATCATGTCAACCTCGAAGTTCCGCCGCCATGCTTGGTCGTCCACGCCAAGGTTCTTTGCGCTTGCGCATGCGATGAAAATATCGAGGCCGCCCAAGGTTTCTGCGGTCTTATCGATCCAGACAGCTTGAGCGTCGCGATCAGCCGCATCAAGAGCGGACCCAATCACGGTGACGTTTTTGGTAGTCAACTCCTTTGAGGTCGCATCAACTGCGGCTCCGTTGCGTGCGCAAATGGAAACGTTGCAACCCTCGGATGCGAGCAACCCGCAATCGACCGACCGATACCGCGCGTCGCGCCAACGATTGCCGCGTTTCTTCCATTTAGCTTCAAGTCCATGGCTGAATACCTCCGTGTTGTTGTGCTGGTCGGTTGCAGCGTCGGCAAATTCCATTTGTTGTCGGCGCTATTGCAGCTCCGTCTTTGTGTAGATCCTAACGCATTGGAGAATGCGGCATGCCTTTGACCCGGTGGAAAATCGTGACGACAACGCAGGTCACCGATCACGCGGCCCCCGGATGCCGCGTTCGACAATGTTCAGCGGAACGCCGAGAATCTGTGACGCCCTGACCGGCGAGATCAGCTCTTCGCCGAGGGCGCGCCAAACCAAACCCTCGAAGCGCCGCGGAATCTCGAACGCCGCAAAGCTTTCTCCTGCTTCAATCGGCTCAGGCTCGTCCTTCCGCCAGCCGCGCGCATAGGTCTTGAAGGCATACTCGACCGCCGCCTTCGACAGGATGCCTACTTGCCCGAGCCGCACCATCAGCGCGGCGGCGGAAACGCCGTAGGTGCGCTTGAGCCGAAAGATCTCAGGCCAGGTCACGCCTTGCCGGTTTTGTCCTGCTTCACCGATCAGATGTTCGCTTGGCATCAGGAAGGCGCCGGCGAAGCGGTTCATCGCCGGTTCCAGCCGGAACGCCGAGGTGCCGGTTCCGGCGATGATCCGATGCGCCAGTTCATGGGCGAGGTTGAAGCGCCTGCGCTCGACATTGGTTTTGCGTGCCACGACGATCACTTCCGCTGGCGGGCCATTTGCCCGCTCGACACGGCAGGCCATTCCGTTAATTCGTTCAGGCAGGTCGGCTTCGATGACCTTCAACCCCTTGTATTCGAGCAGGGCGGTCATGCTCGGGATCGGGTCGGTCCCGAGCTTCCACTTCTCCCGCACCTCATGCGCCTTGGCGTCGACGGCATCCTCATCCCCGACTTGGCCGACGCGGAGTTCCGCGAACGGATCGGTTGAAAGATGCACATCAAGGATGTCCTCAATGGCCAGATAGTCTTCGAGTTTCTCGATTACGGCCGCTTCGGCCATTGCGCGATCCTGCGCCGAGGCCATGGAGGTCTTGCGCCACTCAAGCGCTTCAAGCGCCTCGACCTGTCCGCCGAGCAGGAAGTCGAAAGAAACGCCGAGGGCTTTGCCCAGTCCGACCAGCACGGCCGAAGATGGCATCATCTTGTCTGCTTCGTATTTGCTGATCGCCTGCGCCGACACGCTTGGAGCAACCCTTTCTGCGAGCGCTCGCATGGATAGGCCTGCCCGTTTGCGGGCGAGTCTGAGCCTTTGCCCAAACATGATTCTCTCCCAACGATAGCTATTACGGTTGACAAGCACCATTTAGTTGCTAGCATGTAAACATCAGATTGATGAATGGTCAACAGATATCAACCATGAGAAGAAAAATGAGCAAGAAAAATCAGCATGTTGTTCCACACAAGTGCGGTTGGGCAGTAAAACGGGTAGGCAACCCGCGCGCTTCCTCTGTCCACAATACCCAACGCGAGGCGATCAAAGCGGCGCGTAAAGCCGCTATCCGTCAGAGCAGCGAAATGGTGGTTCACGGCAGGAATGGCCGCATCCGCGAGCGGAGTACCTACGGCAGCGATCCCTTCCCTCCGAAGGGTTAACACGAAAGGCAAGTGCCGATGGCGGCCATCGAAATGCGGCTCAATGGCCGCAGAATTACGTCCGCCACCCAGCTCAAGCGCGAGCTGACGCGAAACATAGAAAAGCACATTGAGGAAAGTTTGAAGAAAGCAGCTGGGCCCGGCATCCGAATTAAGAAGACCCGCGACGGCTACGTTTTCGAGGGCACGCCAGCTCAGATCGAGCGCTTGAGGAAGCGGCTGCGCTGACGCGCCGAGCCGGATCGCTTTGACAGCCCCTTCGTTAGGATAGGCATTGTGGTTCGCTGCGCCGACCCTTGTTCATTTGGAACTCCCGGATGAGATAAGCCGTTGCGGCTCGCCCGGCAGCGTCGACAAGGCTCGCCTCCGCCATTCCGAAAACGAGGCTGGAGTTTGCCCGCAGCGCATGCGCCGCTCGGGCGTTGAGACGGCTTCGGACTTGGCCGAGATCAAGCCGATTCCCGTGGCACCGGACAGCGATGGTCAAACCGGGACGGTTGACGCCCGCCGGCAGGAGGGAGGGGTCGAAAAGGACGCCGATCACCCCCCGACCAGGAGACAAAGAGCCGTGACGGTCCACACGACGGACGCTGCGATCGCCCATTCGCCGGAACTGAGCGCCCCCGGAGCGGGCTGCCGCCTGACATGTGCGCGGTTTCTTGATCCACTTTTGATTTCCCGTGCGCAACGAAGCTGCATGTCCAGAAACAGATGAATAATATCAATTGGTTATGGCAAACCGATTCGGTCTGGAGTTCTTGATCGACTTTTGATTGGCGGTCGCCGAGAGCGACATGGCATTGCCTCTCAGCTTGATGGCGAACATGAGTGTCGGGGCCGACTTCCTGGTTCGCGTTTTGGGGCACGCCGTCGGCTCGACTGCGCGAATTCGGCCATCGGCGTTTGAGTTGAACTTCACTTCGCCGGGCGCAAGGATGGCGGCCGCAGCCAGCCGCGCGAAGCACGGCGGAATGGCCCGCGGCAAAGGGAAGTCGCGAACAGGGGGCGATGAAGATGCACGACTTCACCTTCCGCGACGCGAGCGTTGCCGTCACGGACACCGGCCGAGGTCGGCCAATACTTCTCGTGCCTGGGCTTGGCGGCCGGATGTCGTTCTGGAGCAAGGCGGCATCCGCGTTCTCGAAGGAATTCCGGGTACTGTCGTTCGACTATCCCGGATGCGGCGGAAGCGAGTTCCGCGGAAACGAATGCGGCGTGGCGGACCTGGCGGCGCTGTGCGCGGAACTCTTGGATGCCTGCGATGTGCCCGAGGCGGCGGTCGTCGGGCACTCGATGGGAGGCGTTATCGCCCAATCGCTTGCGCTGGATTTTCCCGGGCGGGTCAGCGCGCTTGTCCTGAGTTCCACATGGGCCGAGCCGGACGCCTACTTCACGAGATTGTTTGAAAACCGGCTCGAGGTGCTCCGCGGACTCGGAGTTGAAGCCTATTTCAGGGCGCAGGCGCTGGTCGCGTTCTCGCCCGGTTACGTCGCTGCCAACGAAGACGCCGTGCAAAGGTTCGAGCAGGATTCCCTCCGCGGCGCGGCGCCAGCGGACCTGATCGCCTCGCGTATCCGGGCGCTGCTGGAATTCAACCGGTCCGGCGAGCTCGGCAGCCTGCGCTGCCCCGTGCTGGCGACTGCCATCAGGAACGACGCGGTTGTTCCTCCGCACATGACGCGCAAGCTGGCGGAGCTGGTTCCCGGCGCAGGCTATGTCGAATACGACGAGGAAGGCGGGCACTTCGCTCCCGGCATTGATCCCTCGCGCTTATGCGGGGAAGTCGAACGGTTCCTGCGCGGCACCGGCTGACGTGCGCCTGCTCCGCAAACGAATTCCATGCAGATTTCGGCGCGGCACCTGCCGGATCAATGCGCACCCCGGCGAGCGGCGGCAGTTTCACGTCGGCGGCCGAACCGATATTGAACCGGTGAGGCCGGATCGCGGTGCGGCCTCCCCAATGTACGGCAACGGAGCCATTTGGTGGACATCCTTTCGCGAAGCGACCAGGAACCAGAGCTTTGGCGTTCCGGCGTCAAAACGCTTCCGCTTCGTTCGTCCGTCAGCGGCAGCAAGGGAATCTGCATATTTGAACAGATTTGCGATCCCGGTTGTGGAGCGCCGATGCATGTGCACCCCGTCGAGGAAGTGCTTGAGGTCGTTGAAGGCAGCGCGGAAGTGTTCGTCGGAGAGGAACGCGGGTCCGTCGGCGCGGAACAGTCCGTACTGATTCCTGCGGGCGCGCGCCACGGGTTCACGAACATCGGCCAAGGCGCGCTGCGAGTTCGGGCAACGCTGGCCATGCCCTTCTTCGAGGCGGTCTACGAGGGCGCAAGCGGGGTGACGCGAAGGTGGGCGCAGAGCTGACACGGCATGTCCGCGACCTTCGAAGGCGCGCTGGCGTCCAAGCCGAAGGCAAGAGGAAGCCAGGATTGCCTTCCCGGCTGGGGGCGTCGGCGGCTCTGCTTGCCGCTGCGTTGGCAGGGTCATGCGCGGTTCCCGTCTCGATGCGGTGCAACGAGTGGAATTCCCATGCGTTCTTCAGCACCGCGACGGCCGACGACGTAAGGAGATGCCTCAGGCGCGGCACGGATCCGGCGGCAGCGGATTCGAACGGCGCCGCGCCGCTGCATTACGCGGCCGCCGCGACCGCGGATCCTGAAGTCATCAAGGCGCTTTCGGCTTCCGGCGCGAGCGCGGCGGCGAAGGATATCGTCGGCATGACGCCGCTGCATGTCGCCGCGGAAAGCAACACGCGCCCCGAAATCATCTTCGCTCTGATCGACGCAGGCGCCGATGTTTCGGCTCGAGCTGCGCGCTACGGCGAGACTCCGCTTCATTTCGCGGCCGGAAACTCCAAAGATGGCAGAGCGATTGCGACGCTCATCGAGCATGGCGCCGATCCGAACGCCCAAGACGCGGTGAGCTGGACGCCGCTGCACAGGGCGTCGATCGAAGACGACAGCGCCAGCGCGATCGAAGTGCTGATTGAGGCTGGCGCGGACCCGGCCGCCCGAACCGACGACAGCTTCACGGCGCTGCACCGCGCCGCTACGGAAACCTCGAATCCGCAAGTTCTGTTCGCTCTGGTTGAAGGAGGCGCGGACCCGGGCGCTCGGGACGCGGACGGACGGACGCCTCTGCACTGGGCGTCCGGATACTCATCCAATCCGGAGATCCCGCTGGCGCTGATCGCGCTCGGTTCGGATGTGAACTCCCGCGACGTCAACGGATGGACTCCGCTGCATTTCGCGGCGCATTCCGCCGAAGACGGGGACATCATTCAGGCGTTGCGGATCTCGGGCGCCGATCCGACTGCGCAATCGGAAGGAGGAGCCACGCCCTACCAGCTGGTCGCAATCCGGGAGACGGAGCCGGAATGGAAGGGCACCCGCATTTACTGGTGGCTTCGCATCGGCCGGGCGGAGACCGAATGAACTTGCTGCGCGTTCGCCTGCCGGGGGCCGCTTGGCGGATGGGCGGGCGGGAGGCGCGGCGTTTGAGCGGCCGGTGCTATTGCAATGCGTTGGAAGCGTCTTATGTCGGGCGCGCCGGACCTCCTCAGGATGACGATTGGAGCCTGTGATGGGACTGTTCACGCCGCTTTCGAATTGGAAATCGGAGGAGCACGAGCTCTTCGCCGAATCGGTGCGAAGGTTGTTCGCCGACGAGGTGACCCCCAACATTGGGCGATGGGACGAGCAGGGTTTCGTCGACCGCGGGTTCTGGACCAAAGCGGGAGACGCCGGGCTGATCGGCGGATCGGTTCCGGACGAGTACGGCGGCAGCGGCGGCGGGATCGGCTTCGACTCGGTCGTGCTTTACGAGCAGGGCCGCGCCGGCGACAGCGCATGGGGCTTCGGCATCCAGTCCATCGTCGTCCACTACATTCTGGCGTTCGGTTCCAACGAGCAGAAGCAGCGATGGATTCCGGGCCTTGTTTCGGGCGGCATGATCGGTGCTCTTGCCATGTCTGAACCCGGCTGCGGCTCCGATGTCCAGTCGATCAGAACCGCCGCCGTCAAGGACGGCAACCAGTACCGGATCAGCGGCGCGAAGACCTTCATCACGAACGGCGGCTCCGCTGATCTCGTCGTTCTTGCTGCGAAGACCGACAGCAGCGAGGGCGCAAGGGGCGTTTCGCTGATCGTCGTGGAAACGGACGGGCTCGAAGGCTTCCAGCGGGGCCGGCGGCTGGAGAAGCTCGGACAGCACGGGAACGACACGGCGGAGCTCGCCTTTGAGGACGCGAAAGTTCCGCTCACGAACCTGCTTGGGCCCGAGGAGGGCAAAGGCTTCTACCAGCTGATGAAGCAGCTTCCGTGGGAAAGGCTGCTGATCGGAATCAGCGCCCTCGGCGCGATCGATTTCGCCATCGGCGAAACCGTGCGTTACGTGCAGGAGCGCAAGGCGTTCGGCAAGCGGATCATGGATTTCCAGAACACCCGGTTCAAGCTCGCCGAAATGAAGACCCATGCGGAGATTCTGAGATCCTTCCTGAACGACTGCATCGCCCGGCTCGAGGCGGGGCAGCTGGACTCGGCGACGGCCTCGATGGCGAAATACTGGGGGAGCGAAACCCAGAACCGGGTCATGCACGAATGCCTCCAGCTGTTCGGCGGGTACGGGTACACGAGGGACTACCCGATCGCGAAGCTGTTCGCGGACGCGAGGGTCCAGATGATCTACGGCGGCACCAACGAGATCATGAAGGAGCTGATCGCGCGGTCGATCGACAAGTAGACGCTCCCGGATTGCGGGATTGCTCTTGGTGTGCCCTTCCCTTCTTTGGCCGCCGAAGTCGGGCGGCTTGGAAGGTTCCGGACCTTCAACCGGCTTGCCCGCCCTCCTTCTGCGGTTCTGAAGCCGCGAACGTCGGCTTGGCCGATGCGGACCTGAGCCGGACCGGATTCTTCCCTGTTGGCAACCGCACTCCGTTTGGCGCAAAAGGCGGCGAAGCGGACCCGGGCAACGGGCAGCCGGAAACTGGGCCGGGAAGGGCGTCCTGGCCCGCATTTGGGTTGAAGAGCCATGTCGAAACGCGCGGCCGTTCTGCTCATTGTTGCCGGTGCCGTGGTAATGAGCACGACCGGCATTTACATCAGGCTGATTGCGGACGCGGGAGGGTTCCAGATCCTGCTGTACCGCTCGCTCGCGCTCAGCGCGATGGTGGCGGCGCTGGTCTGCCTGCGACGGCGCAGCGGTCTCGGCGCGCTGATCGGATCGCTGGATAGGCAGGACCTCTACATCGGATTCCTCCTGTCCGTCGCCTTTACCGGCTTCGTGTTCTCGATCCTGAACACATCCGTCGCGTCGACCCTGTTCATCCTTACGGTGGCGCCTCTGCTCGCCGCGAGCATCGCATGGGCATGGCTCGGCGAGAAGCCGCACCCCTTCACATGGATCGCAATGGCGGCGGCCTGCTCGGGCATCGTTTTGATGATCGGCGACGGCATCGGGGAGGGCCGCACCTTCGGGAACCTTTGCGCGCTCGCTTCAGCGGCGGCCTTCGCCCTGATGCTGGCCGTCGCGAGGAAAGGCCGGAAAACGGACATTCTCGGCGGGACGTTCGTCGGCGGCCTGCTTTCCGGAGCCTACGGGCTGGTCTTCTCGCTCGGCCTCGGCGGCGGGCTGCTGGTGAGCGCGCACGATCTGCTGCTGGTTCTTGCAATGGGCGCTTTCGCAACCGGCCTCGGAATCGGTTTGGTCACCTGGGCCACGCCTTACATTCCGGCGGCCGAAGTAAGCGTGCTCGTTCTGATCGAGAGCGCTTTGGGTCCGATCCTGGTTTGGGCGCTGGGATTCGAAGGGATCACGAGGCTCGAGTTCCTCGGAGGCGTGATCGTGTTCGTCGCCGTGATCGCATTGTCGGCCGTTACCGCAAGAACGGGCGTGATCCACGGGGGCGACGGCAGGCGCTGACGGCTTGGCGCGCCGGAATCAGGAAGATCGCGGCTGTGGATTGAATTTGACAATGTGAAATTTGATTTGCCATTGTAGAAAAATATTGACGCAGAGCGATTCGGAGGCATGATTCGGGCGGTCGGAACCCGATTCGGAGCTTGGGCGGATGGCCGCGGCGATACCGAGAACGAACGACGAGCCGGAAAGCGGGCCGCCGCCCCGCGCGGAAGCCGCCCCCGGGCGGGAGCGCAGGGCGCGCACGATCCAGTCGCTCGAGCGGGCGATTGATCTTCTTGAGATGCTTGCGTCGTCGGCGGGCGGTCTGAGCCTCACCGAGCTCGCGGAGAGATCCGGCCTCAATCCGTCGACCTGCCACCATCTGCTCGCGACGCTCGCGAAGCGCGGAATGGCGGGGCGGTCGTCCAGAAACCGCAACTACGTCCTCGGTCCCCGAATCACCGACCTGTCGGAAAGCCGTCTCAGGCAGTTCAATCTGATCGACGTCGCGCTTCCCGAGCTCAGGGGGCTCAACGAAGCGACCAAGGAAAGCGTCCAGCTTGCATCCTTGCAGGGCGGCTCCCTGGCGACGCTTGCGAAGCTCGATTCGAAGCTGCCGGTGAGGGTGGGATTCGACGACGAAGCGGCCCGGTCGGACGCCGCGCACGCGACGGCGACCGGAAAGGCCATTCTCGCATGGCTGCCGGAGACGGAACTGGTCCGGCTGATCGGAAGCGGCCCGCTCAAGCGGTTCACGACCAAGACGGTGCACTCGCTGGAGGCGCTGACGGACGAGCTCAGGCTGGTGCGGCGCGGCGGCTTCGCGATCGAGGACGAGGAGTTCCAGCTCGGGGTCGTGTGCGTGGGCGGATCGGTGCGGGACCAGAGCGGCGCTGTGGTCGGCTCGATCGGCGTTTCCATGCCGGGAATGAGGGCGCGAGGCGTCCATCTGGAATCCGTGAAGCGGCAGGTGAAGGAATTCAGCGCCCGGGTGTCCGCCGCTTACGGCAGCCAGGCCGCGCCATGAAAAGACCGGCGGCACGCGAACGGCAGAGCCATTGGATGCAGGCGAAGGAATGAACGAACTGTCCGCAACGATTCCAAGTCCGGCGGCGGGCGTTCCGTCCGCGATGAAGGCGTGGACGCTGAAAGGCCCCGGCGAGCTGGAGCTCGTGGAAAAGCCCGTCCCCGCGCCCGGCCGCGCGGAAGTGCTGGTCCGGATCGACGCGGTGGCCATCTGCGCCACCGATCTCGAAATTATCCACCACGGCCCTCCGGCAATGATCCGGGGCGGCCCGCCGTTCAACCAGGGCTTCACGCCCGGCCACGAATACATGGGCACCATCGCGTCGCTCGGTCCCGGCGTGGACGAGTACCGGGTCGGCGACCGGGTCGCAGTCGAAATCCACGCGGGCTGCGGGCAGTGCAAGCGCTGCCGGGAGGGCATGTACACATCGTGCCACAATTACGGGAAGAACTACGGGGAGGTCGACAAGGGCCATCGCGCCAACGGCTTCACGACGGACGGCGGCTTCGCGGAGTTCGCCGTCAACAGCGTCAACACGCTGGTGCCGGTCCCGGACCGGATGAGCGACGAGGAGGCGACGCTGATCGTCACGGCGGGCACGGCCGCCTACGGGCTGACGGAGCTGGGCGGGCTTGTTTCCGGGGAATCCGTGGTGGTGACCGGGCCGGGGCCCATCGGGCTGATGGGGGTTGCGGTCGCCAAGGCGCTCGGCGCGCATCCGGTGATCCTGACCGGCACCAGGGACAACAGGCTCGGCATGGGCAAGGCGCTCGGCGCGGACCACGTGATCAACGTCAGATCCGAAGATCCCGTCGAGCGCGTGAAGGATCTCACGGGCGGCGTCGGCGCCGATTACGTTCTGGAGTGCTCAGGCGCGGATGCCGCCGTGAACGAAGCCGTCCGCATGTGCAACAGGGGCGGGCGCGTCTGCCTTGCGGCGTTTCCCGCCGGCGAGGTCGCGGTGGACGTCAAGCACATCGTCACGAACAACATCTACCTGTTCGGCATCCGCGGCGAGGGCAAAAGCGCGACCCACCGCGCGGCGGCGCTGATGGAGCAGCGCCGGTTCGACGCGTCGGCGATTCTCACCCATACCTTCGCGATGGCGGAGCTGCCCGAAGCGCTCCGCTACGTCCGCGAGCGCATCGACAACGCCATCAAAGTCGTCGTCAGGAACCGGACGCAGGCGCCGTCCGGGGCGGGCGGCTAGAGGCGCAGGGGAGTCGCTCCATGCTGCTCTGCGAAGAATACCGGACGCCCGCGACGCTGAAGGAGGCGCTGGCCGCCTTGCGCTCTGCCCCTGCCGGGACGCGGATCGCCGCCGGCGCGACGGATCTGCTTCCGTGGGCGAGGGAAGGCCGGGCTGGCGACGTGAAGCTTCCGATGGTCGTGGATCTGAGCCGGGCGGCCGACCTGTCCGGCTGGACGCGGACGGAAGCCGGGATCCGGCTTGGCGCGAACTTGGCCCTTCAGCGGTTCCTTGACGACGGCGCGCTGGCGCGAAGCGCGCCATGCATGCCGCAATGCGCGGTCTGGTTCGCCGACGACCAGATCCGCGAGCAGGCCACGGTGGTCGGCAACCTCGTCAACGCCTCGCCGGCGGCGGACTGCACGCCGCCGATGCTGGCGATGAACGCCGAGGTCGAGATCGCGCGGCTTGAAGGCGGCTCGGTGGAACGCCGCCTTATGTCGCTGGAGGATTTCGTTCTGGGTCCGGGCGAGGTCGCGCTCACGGACGGCGAAATCGTATCCGCCGTCCGCTGCGATGATCTATGCGGATACGGAGGGTCCTTTCAGAAGGTCGGCCAGCGCCGCTCGCTCGTGATCTCGGCGGTTTGCGCCGCGGCGTGCGTCCGGCTCGACCAGACAGGAGAGCGGCTCGAAGATGTCCGGCTGGCGCTCGGAGGCATCGGCCCGGTTCCCGTCAGAATCCGGTCCGCGGAACAGGCGCTCGCTGGCCGGAAGGCGGGGAAGGAGTCCGTTGAGCGCCATTGCGTCCTGCCGGACGGCCTGATCGCGTCGAGGACGCGGCGGGAATACCGCCGCCATGTCGCCAAGGGATTCGCCGTCGCCGCGGTGATGGAGGCGGCAGCCGCTGCCCGCTCCGGAACGCGCGGGAATCCGGCCGGGGAGGCTGGCGATGGCTGAGCTGGCGATCGAATGCGAAATCAACGGGAAGCGGATCAGCCGGAAAGCGATGCCGCACCTGCGCGCGTTGGACTTCATCCGCGACGATCTCGGGTTGACGGGAACCAAGGAGGGCTGCGGCGCAGGGGAGTGCGGCTCCTGCTCGGTGTTCGTGGACGGCAAGCTCATGAAGTCCTGCCTGCTGCCGGTCGCGAAGATCGACGGCGCTTCCGTGGAAACCATCGAGGGAATCTCCTCCGGCGGGCTGACCGCCGTCCAGAAGGCGTTCCACAAGACCGGCGCAAGCCAGTGCGGCTTCTGCATTCCCGGAATGGTCATGGCGGCGACATCCGCCCTCCGCGAAAACCCGCTCGCGGGCGACGAGGAGATCAAGGAGCGCCTCGGCGGCAACATCTGCCGCTGCACCGGCTACACCAAGATATTCGAAGCCGTCGAAATCGCCCGCGACGTGACGCTCGGGCGGGCGGGGCCTGGCGCGCTCGAGCCGGAACGCGCGGAATCCTCCTACATCGGCAGCAATGTCCGCAGGCTGGACGCGCCGAGCAAGGTGTCGGGCAGGCTGCGCTACGCCGGCGACATGGCGTTCCCCGGCATGCTGCACATGCAGGTGCTCCGAAGCCCGCATCCGCACGCCGCAATCGATTCGATTTGCGCAGCCGAAGCTGAAGCCCTTCCCGGCGTCGGCTGCGTCGTGACTTCGCGGGACGTTCCGGGCGAGGACGGGTTCGGCGTGTTCGTGCACGACCAGCCGGTGCTTGCGAGAGGAAGGGTCCGGTATGTGGGCGAGGCGGTGGCGGCGGTGGCCGCTGACGACGTGCTGACCGCGAAGAAGGCGCTCGAATCGGTGAAGGTCGGCTACCGGCCGCTTCCGGCGGTGTTCGATCCGGAGGAGGCGATGGCCGGCGGCGCGCCGATCCTGCACGACTATGCGCCCGCGAACGTCGTCAAGCACATCCCGATCAGGAAGGGCGATGTCGAGGCGGGGCTCGCCTCGGCGGATCTGGTCGTAGAGGAAAGCTACGACACGCAGCCGGTCGAGCATGCCTACCTCGAGCCGGAAGCGGGCATCGCCTATGTCGACCACGACGATGTCGTCACGGTGGTGTCGCCGAGCCAGAACATCACGCACCACAGGCACATGCTCGCGAAGATCATCGGAATGCCGATCCACAAGGTGCGCTTCATCATGAGTCCGGTAGGCGGCGGGTTCGGCGGCAAGGAGGACATGATCTACCAGGGGATGCTCGCGCTTGCCGCCATGAGGACGGGACGTCCGGTGAGGCTCGTGTTCACGCGGGAGGAGTCGATCCTGTCCACCGCCAAGCGCCATCCCGCGCGGATCAGGCTGAAATTGGGTCTGATGCGGAACGGACGCATCACCGCCGCCGAGTTCCGGATGGTTTCGGACGGAGGCGCATACGGGCTTTCGACCGAAGGCGTGATGCGGAAGGCGGCGATCCTCGCCTGCGGTCCTTACCGGGTTCCGAACCTCCGCGTCGACACATTCGGCGTCTACACGAACAACACGCCGGGCGGGGCGTTCCGGACCTTCGGCGCGATGCAGGCGCAGTTCGCCACGGAATCGCATCTGGACATCTGCGCGGGCAGGCTCGGCCTCGACCCGTTCGAGATCCGCCGGATCAATATGCTGCGGAAAGGCGACGAAACCCACACCCGGCAGACGCTCGGATCGGTCTCGCTGGGGCGCGTGCTGGACGCGGCGGAGACGGCCTCCGGCTGGGAGAAGGGCGCGCCGCATGTGCGCGGCCCGCTCCGTTCGGACACCGGCGGCGTGGGCGCGAGGCCGCCCTGCGCGCTCGGCGCAAGGTTCCGAGACGAAATCCCCGAAAGGGAGGTCGCGTGACGGAATCCCGGAGAGTCCGCGGCCGCGGCGTCGCCGCCAGCTGGTACGGCATTGCCCGCACCGCGACGGTGGACCGGGCGGGCGCCTGGGCCGAGCTCGACGACGGCGGAACCGCGAAGGTCGTAACCGGCGTCACCGAAATCGGCGAAGGGATTCTGACTGTCCTTGCCCAAGTCGCCGCGGCGGAGCTTGGCATCAGGCCGGAACAGGTGGTCATCGGCGACAACGACACCGCGCGGTCACCGGAAGCCGCCCACGCGGGGGCGACGCGCCAAACCTATATGATCGGGAACTGCGTAGCGCTGGCGTGCCGGGAAGCGCGGTCCAGGCTCGACCGGGAGCTGGCCGACCATTGGGGCGTCGAAGCGGATTCGCTGCAGGCGTTCGACGGCGAGATCTGGTCGAACGGCACAAACCTGCGGATCACGATGGAGGAGGCCGTCGACATCTGCAAGAAGCGGGGGGTCGTTCCGGTAGGCTCAGGCTCCTTCACGGCGGATCACACGGGACTGGATCCGGTCGACGGCTCCGGACGGCCGTGGCAGGCGTACGTCTACGGCTGCCAGGTCGCGGAAGTCGAAGTCGACACCCTGACGGGCGAAGTCCAAGTGCTCGGAATCTGGGCCGCCCACGATGTCGGCCGGGCCATCAATCCGCGCGGCGTGGAAGGCCAGATCGAAGGCGGCGTGGTGCAGGGGCTGGGCCAGGCGCTGATGGAGGATTACGTCCAGGAGGACGGGCACGCCAAAACGCACGGGTTCGCCAAATACATTCTTCCGACTTCGCTGGACATTCCGCAGATCAACAGCGTCATCGTGGAGGATCCCGATCCGCTGAGTCCGCTGGGCGCGAAGGGCATCGGGGAGCCGTCGCTGATACCCACCGCTCCCGCAATCATGAACGCGATCCACGACGCGATCGGCGTCCGGATCACCTCGCTCCCGGCAAAGCCGGAAAGAGTCCTCGCCGCTTTGGCCGCCAAGGCCGAAACCGAGCGCGCCGCGGAACCCGCCGGTGTCTGACGGGCGTCGGCGGCTCGAGGAATTGAACCCCAATCATCCGCAACAAACCGAAAGGAGAGAAACATGATCACTGATTCAGCCAGAATGGCAGCGGCGGCTGCAGCGGCCGCGATGGGCCTGGCGGCGCCGGCCCATGCGGAGTTCCCGGAAAAGCCCGTCGAAATGACAGTCCTGTTCGGAGGAACCGCGCAGACCATCGGCCAGCTGCTTGCGGACCTGATGACCGACGAGCTTCCAAGCCCGGTCGTCGCTGTCAGCAGAACCGGCGGCGGCGGAGCCGTCGGCTACACGCATCTGCAGAGCACCGACGCGGACGGCTACAACATCGTCTGGAACTCGAACTCGGTGAGCACGTCGCATTACCGGGGCAACATGCCGTTCAACTACGAGGACTTCGCGCCGATCGCGCGGGTCAGCCTGGAGGTTCCCGCGCTTGCGGTCCGCGCCGACTCGGGCTTCGATTCGCTTTCCGCGCTCGCCGAGTCCGTCATGGCCGGTTCGGAGAAGCTCAAGGTCGGGATTTCCGGCAACGGCTCGTTCACACATCTGACGTCCGCCGCCCTGTTCGACGCGATGGGGATCGCCGACAAGGTGGTCTACGTGCCGTACGGCAGCGGCAAGGCGCCGGTCGAGCTGCTTTCCGGCAGGATCGACGCCGCCGTCCAATGGCCCGGCCAGTTCGTTCCGCTTCAGGAGTCCGGCGAGTTGACGATCCTGTGCGTGACGAGCGGGGATCGGATTCCCTTCATTCCCGATACGCCCTCGTGCGCCGAGGCGGGAGCCGACGGTCTCGACATCACGATGTGGCGCGGGCTAGCAGCGCCTGCCGACACGCCGCCCGATGTTGTCGCTACGCTTCAGAATGCCGCGAAGGCGGCGATCAACTCGGCGGCTTTCCAAGAGGCATCGCAGAACATCGGATTCACGCCCGCGTTTCTTCCGGCGGACGAGTTCGGCGCGCTGATCGCGTCCGACGACGCGCTCATCGGAGCGCTGATGGAGGATCTCGGGCTCCGCAAATAACGCTGCGAACCATGGCGGCCGCGCGACGGCGGGATCTGCTGCTCGGCATCCTGGCCGCGTGCGCGGCCGCGCTCTGGTGCTGGGGCGTGGCCGCCACGATCCCGGGCGCGTACGGCGAGGGCCGCCTAGGTCCGAGAGGCTTTCCGCTGATCGGAGGCGTTCTGCTCGGAGTTCTGGGCCTCGTGGTCGTCGCGCAGTCGCTGCGGAGGCCCCCCGATGCAGGCGACAGCGGCCGGAGGCCCGGGGAATGGGGTCCCGTTGCGTCTGCCGCAGGGCTGCTGGCCGGCTACGCGCTGCTTCTCGAACTGGCCGGTTTCCTGCTGGCGACGGCGGCGACGGTCACCGTCGCCGTCGGTCCTGTGCTTGGCGTTTGGCGATGGCGGCTGATCGGCGGCATGGCCTTGGGCATTCCGCTGGGGATCTACTTGGTTCTCGGCAAGCTGCTCGGCGTTTACCTGCCGGTCGGCAGGCTCGTCGGCATAACCTTCTGACAGCGGATGGACCCTGTCCTCGCCGCGTTGGCGGCCGTATCCGACCCGTTCACCCTCATGGCGATCCTTGCCGGATCAGTGATCGGCATCGTGTTCGGATCGGTGCCGGGGCTGACCTACTCGATGGCGCTGGCCATCGTGCTGCCGCTCACGTTCGGACTCGACGCCGGAGCGGCGATCGGGATGCTGATCGGAACCTATATCGGGGGCATGACCGGCGGCTCGGTGTCCGGCATCCTGCTCGGGATTCCAGGCACGCCTTCGGCGGCCGCGACCGTCATGGACGGGCATGCCATGGCGCGGAAGGGCCATGCCGGGCTCGCGCTCGGGGGGGCCGTGCTCGCGTCGGGGTTCGGCGGGATATTCTCGCTGATCGTCATGATGGCGTCGGTGGACCTCATCGCGCGGATCGCGATCAAGTTCGGGCCAGTCGAGATCTTCGCGCTGGTCGTGTTCGGGATGTCAACGATCTGCGGCCTCGCGGGCAAGTCGCTTGTCCGGGGCCTCATCGCGGGCGTGATCGGGCTGATGCTGATGACGGTCGGCCTCGACGAGGTGGATGGCGTCGCGCGCATGACCTTCGGGTGGACGCCGCTCCTGCAGGGGGTGAACCTGCTTGTGGCCATGGTGGGCCTGTTCGCGGTTCCGATGATCATCCAGACCTTCGTCGAGCACCGGGATCGGACCGCGGCCCGGCTGGAGGCGAAGGACATCCGCAGCGAGCTGCCCTCGTTCCGCCAGCTCCGGCTGAACGCGTGGCTGCTGTGCAGGTGCTCGGCCCTCGGCACCGGCATCGGTGCGATTCCCGGCACTGGCGGGCCGATCGCGGCGTTTCTGGCCTACGACCACGCGAAGCGGTTTTCGAAGCGCAAATCGGAATTCAGGAAGGGCTCGCTCGAGGGCGTGCTGGCTCCCGAATCGGCCAACAACGCCGTCACCGGCGGCGCGATGATCCCGCTGCTCTCGCTGGGAATTCCCGGCGATCCCGCGACGGCGATCATCCTGGGCGGGTTCCTCATCCACGGGCTGGTTCCCGGCCCCATGCTGTTCCATCAGAACCAGACCGAGGTCTACCTGGTCTACATGGCGATTCTCGTCGCCTACGTCGCGGTGGTCGCTTTCCAGTTCCTCGGCATCCGCGCCTTCGCCCGGCTGCTCCGGATTCCGCCGCACCTGATGGCTGTCGGCGTGCTCATCATGTGCGGGGTCGGCACGTACGCCGTGCGGAACTCCTTCCTCGACGTTTACATGATGACGGGAGTCGGCCTGATCGGGTACCTGCTGCTGAAGGCGGGCGTGCCGATAACGCCGATCATTCTCGGCCTCGTGCTGGGGCCGACCATGGAAAGGGAGTTCCGGACGGCGCTGATTCTGTCGGAGGGCGACTATTCGATATTCTTCTCCTCGTGGACCGCGATCGCCTTCTACGCCCTTGCGGTCGGCGTGATCGGGCTGCACATCCGGGGCCAGCTGCGCAGGTTGCGTTCGGACGAGGCTGACGGCAGCAACGGCTCCGGGAAGGAATCCGCGTAGAACGACCGCGATTCGGGCTTGCGCAGCGCCGGAGTTCCGTCGCGGCGGCGCGGCGCCAAGAATTTGGCCGGGCGCGCGAAGCAGTCCGGCTTTCCCGGACAAGGGCGCCAGCCGGGCGCGACGGACGGAGGAATTTCATGGCCGGAAAGCCGAAGGGGATAGCGTCGCGGCTCACGGATTACGGCGATCCGGAGTTCTCGGCGTACCTGCGGAGGTCGTTCGCGAACTCCATGGGCTACTCGAGGGAGATGCTGGGCAGGCGGATCGTCGGGATCGCCTTCACGCATTCCGGCTTCAACAACTGCCACCGGCACTTCCCGGAAATGCTCCAGGCCGTGAAGCGGGGCGTTCTCGCCGCGGGCGCGCTTCCGGTCGAGTTTCCGACGATCTCGCTAGGGGAAGTCTTCCTGAGCCCGACAAGCCTGAAGTTCCGGAACCTGATGGCGATGGACACGGAGGAGATGATCCGTGCGCAGCCGATGGACGCCGTCGTGCTGATGGGAGGGTGCGACAAGACGGTTCCGGCGCAGCTGATGGGCGCGGCGTCAGCCGGCATCCCCGCGATCCAGCTTGTGGCCGGCCCGATGATGACCGCCCGGCACGGCGGGGAGCGGCTGGGCGCATGCACGGACTGCCGCCGGTTCTGGGCCGCATACAGGGCCGGCCGGATCAGCAAAGACGAGATCGAAGAGGTCGAGACGCGCCTGGCGACCACCGCCGGAACCTGCGCGGTGATGGGAACGGCCTCCACGATGGCATGCATCGCCGAGACTCTGGGAATGTCGCTGCCCGGATCGGCGGCGATCCCGGCGGTGCATGCCGACCGGCTTCGCGCGGCGGAGGCGACCGGCGAAGCGGCGGCCAAGCTCGCGGAAAGGCCCATCAGGCCGAGCGAAGTCATCACGCCCGATTCGGTCGAAAACGCGCTGCGGGCGCTGCTCGCCCTCGGAGGCTCGACGAATGCGGTCATCCATCTGACGGCGATCGCCGGGCGGCTCGGCATCGGCGTTCCGCTCGGGCGGCTCAACGAATTGTCCGACTCCACGCCGGTTCTGGTGAACCTGAAGCCCGTCGGCGAGCACTACATGGAGGATTTCTTCCACGCGGGCGGAGTCGAAGCCGTGCTTCAGGACCTCCGGCCGCTGCTGAACCTGGATTGCCTGACCGTGACGGGTGAATCCCTCGGCCAGCGGCTCGACCGCCGGCCCGCCAAAGCCGACCGGTCGGTCATCGCGTCCGCGAAGGAGCCGATCGAGCCTTGCGGGGGCCTGGTCGCGCTGTTCGGATCGCTTGCGCCGCGCGGCGCCGTGCTCAAGCGCTCGGCGGCGGATCCGGCGCTGTTCGAGAAAACCGGGCGGGCGGTGGTGTTCAACTCGCTCCGGGATCTGGCCGACCGGATCGATGCTCCGGATCTCGACGTCGAAGCCGACGATTTCCTCGTGCTGCGGAACGCGGGCCCGGCCAGCGATTCCGGAATGCCGGAGGCGGGCTACCTTCCCATTCCCCGGAAGCTGGCGGCCCGCGGCGTGAAGGACATGGTCAGGATATCGGACGCCCGGATGTCCGGGACGGCCTTCGGAACGATCGTTCTGCATGTCTCGCCGGAAGCCGCAGTAGGCGGGCCGCTCGGTCTGGTTCGCACCGGAGACAGGATCCGGCTGTCGGTCCGGGAACGGTCGATCGACCTGCTCACGGACGAATCCGAGCTCGAAAGGCGGCGATCGGAACTGCCGACGCCGGGAGATCCGGGGACAGGCAGGAGGGGATACGACAGGCTTTACGCCGAGCAGGTGCTGCAGGCCGACAAGGGATGCGATTTCGGCTTCATGTTGCCCGCGGCGGCCGACGGAAGCCCGCGGTGAATCCGGAGCGCAAGCATTCGACGCAGGGCCGCACGACCCGGCGGCCCGGAGTTCCGGCTGGCTTGAAGGGCAGCTGCGGGTCATCGCAGTCAAAGGCCGCCCGCGGCCCCCGCCCGGACCCCGGATGGATCGCTCGACCGACCTGAGCGTCGGCTCGATCCCGGCGCATTTCCGCCGGATGGCGATCCCCACCGCCATCGGGATGGTGTTCACGACCCTCTACAACGTCGTGGACATGTTCTTCGCGGGCCTGATTTCGACCGATGCGCTGGCCGGTCTTTCGATCTCGTTCCAGGTCTTCTTCATTCTCGTATCGGTGGGCTTCGGCGTGAATGCGGCCATGGGCGCGCTGATCGGAATCGCCTTGGGAGCGAAACGCCCCGCCCGCGCCAAGCGGGTGGCATGCCAAGGGCTCGGATACGCCGCGATCGCTTCCGTCGCGCTCGCAGCGCTGGGTTATTTTGCGGTTCCGTGGCTGCTGGCCGCCGTATCCGAGAGCGGCTCCTACCGCGACGCCGCGCACAGCTATCTGCAGATCCTTCTGCTCTCGACGCCGTCCTTCCTCGTGGCCTTCGGCGCGAACGGGATCCTGACGGCCCAAGGCGACGCGGTGAGCATGCAGCGCGCACAGATCGCGGCCTTCTTCGGGAACGTCATTCTGAATCCACTGCTGGTGTTCGGCATTCCCGGCCTGTTCGGCGGATTGGGTTTCGACGGCATCGCCCTTGCCACGGTGATCTGCCAGACCGGAGTCATGGCGTTCATCATTTTCCGCGTGTTCGGATCCGGCGTGATGCGGGCGCCGGTCCGCCCGTCTTACCGTCCGATCAGCCGCATCTACGTGGAAATCACCTCGCTGGCGCTTCCAACCAGCTCGGCGATGATCGTGACGATGATCGGCGCCTTCGTGGTTCAGATGTTTCTGAAGGAGTTCGGCCCGGAAGCGCTCGCCGCGTACGGCGTCGGCCTGCGGATCGAGCAGATGCTTCTGCTGCCCGCATTCGGGCTCACGTTTTCGCTGCTTCCCATCGCCGCGCAGAACTTCGGCGCCGTCGAGTACGACAGGGTGCGGGAGGCCTTCGCCTTCTGCTGCAAGATGGGCGCGGCCATAATGTTCGCCGGCTCGCTGCTTCTTTGGCTCGCGGCGCGGCCTGCCGTAAGCTTGTTCAGCTCGGATCCCGAAGTGGTCCGGATCGGCGGGGACTACCTGAACGTCGACGGCTTCATCCTGCCCATCTACATTGTGCTGTTCTCCATGAATTCGCTGCTCCAAGCGCTGAAGCGTCCGATCTGGACGCTCTGGATCGGCGTGTTCCGCCAGATACTCGGCATTGCAGCGTTCGTTTCGCTGTACGTCCTGGTATTGGACATGGGAACCTGGGGCGTCTGGTTCGGAATCGCCTCCAGCGTTGTCGCAGGCCTCGCGCTGGCGCTGTTCGTGACCAGCCGGGTAGCGAAGAAGGAGATCGGCGGACTTTTCAGAAGACAACGGAACGGCGAACCGGCCGGAGCCGCTCAGGGCGTCGGGCGGGTTCGGAACCCGGGCGGGGATCGCAAGGATGGACGATAGGGAACTGCTGGCGGATCTCTACCGATCCGCGGTCGCCGCTGCGGATCCGGAGGCCGCAATGGAGAAATGCCTGCCGAAGGACAGGACGAGTCCGGTCGTTGTCGTGGGCGCCGGAAAGGCATCGGCGCCGATGGCAGCGATCCTGGAGTCGCTTTGGCAGGGCCAAGTATCGGGCGCAGTTGCGGTTCCGTACGGCTACGGCGCCCCGACCGAATCCGTCCGGATACTGGAGGCCGGGCATCCCGTTCCGGATCGGAACGGCCTTGCGGCGGTCAGCGAGATTCAAAATGCGGTTCAATGTCTCGGTTCCGAGGACTTTGTCGTTGCGCTGATCTCAGGTGGAGGCTCGGCACTGCTGCCGAGTCCGCCGCCCGGGTTTTCGCTGGAGGACGAGGCCGCGATGAACGAAGTGCTTCTCGCGAGCGGAGCGCCGATCGCGGCGATGAATGCGGTGCGGAAGCAGTTTTCGCTTGTCAAAGGCGGCCGCTTGGCGGCCTCGGCGTCTCCGGCCCGGATGCTGACGCTCGTCGTATCCGACGTGCCCGGGGACGATCCCGCACTGGTGGCGTCGGGCCCGACGGTCGCGGACGGATCAACGGCTGCCGACGCGTGCGAAGCGATCAGGCGGTACCAAATCCGGCTTCCGGAACGGGTCGACGAATTCATCCGGTCGGGCGGCCTTCCCCAGCCGACATTGAGGGTTCAGGAACAGGCGCGCAACGAAGTCAAAGTGGTGGCTTCGGCAAGGCTTTCGCTGGAGGCGGCGGCGCGGCGCGCGGAGGACCGCGGGCTGAACGTGCGCATCCTGTCCGATTCGATTGAAGGCGAGTCGCGCGAGGTCGCGAAAGTGCTCGGCGCAATCGCGAAGGAGGTGCTCCGCTGGAACCGCCCGTGGCCAAAGCCTGCGGTTCTCTTGTCCGGCGGCGAAACCACGGTGACGCTGCGGCCCGCAAGCGAGCGTGGGTTCGGCGGTCCCAACACGGAGCTGCAGCTCGCGTTCGCGCTGGAGGTCGCCGGTTGCGAGGGTTTGGCGTCCCTTGCGGCGGACACCGACGGCATAGACGGAACCGGCTCGAACGCGGGCGCGTTCGTTTCGGGAAGCACGATCGGACTGATGCGCAACGCCGGAGTCGATCCCGCGGCGATGCTGGCGCGGAACGACGCCGCGACCGGCTTCGGCATGATCGACGGCCTGTTCGCGCCCGGTCCGACAGGCACGAACGTCAATGATTTCAGGGCGATCATCGTCCGCTGATTTAACAGGCAATGTGCCTGGTCCGCGGCGCGGATGCAGCAAGAGCTCCACTGATGAAACCACCTCTGGCGCACTCATCACGTCGGATGCTTGCACGCCTTTGTGCGCTTGTTTCCGGCTTGCAAACACTTGAATTTTCGGTCGGCGCGAACTCCGGGTTCGCTTCGAAAGTCGGTTGCCGAGAAGACGAAGCCCCGATCCTGCGCAATTGCGACAGGTTCACGGCTCAAACGTCCGTCATTCGGAAACTTCACGATTTCTGCAGTAATTTGTTGAACTTAATAGTTTTTGAGGTGTGCAGGGAGAGCTTCCGCCAAGCTGGATGTTGGCGTCGGCGACCGCGATGTGGGTATGCCTCCGCGTAGATCTTGGCGGCGGTCACTTTCTCTTCGGACAGTGCTGGGTAGGCCAAAAGAAGTGCGGCAACTTCGTCCCCGTTGGCTAGCATATCGGCAATGTCGTGAACGGGGATCCGTGTTCCATTGAAACACGGCGTGCCGCCCATGATGTCCTTGTTGCTTGTGATCATCCTTCTGGATTTCTCAAGCGAAGCGATGCGTCGCTTCACGTCGCTACGCATTGGGCGCAAGTCGACAGATACGATGTCCTCGTGGACCGTCCTTGCGTCGGGGGCGTCGAGCGCATGGCGCACAAGCCGTCGCCGACAGTTCAAAGTCAGTATCCCGGCGGTTTCGTAGGCGAGCTTCAGACCGAGCAGCGCGTGTTTCGGAATCACCCGAGCGCCCCTGGGGTTCTTTACGGGGGCACCCAGCAGACCAGCATCGGTTATCCGATGCACCTGCTTGAGTGGAACTCCTGTCACGCAAGCTGCTTCATTTGCCGACAGTGTCGGCTCTTCGGCGCTCATTGCCGCAATCCTTCCGTCATTCTGGAATGAATATGATAGGTTTGGGCAAGGGATTCCAGCCAGTCAGCGCTAACGACCTGATCCAGTATCTGAAATAGTCTTCGCTACGTCGCGGAAATGCAGTCTTTCGGCTGATCGTGTCCGATTTCCCCATACGCGGTGGTCCTCACCACAAGCCATTCAACGACGATAGGAAGTGGCATTGGGCAGGCTCAATACGGCGGACAAGACGTCAAGATTCCGATCGGGATGCTGCGAGTGGAATCGTGGCACCTTGAGAGCACGCGTGAACCGTTTTGCCAAGGTCTCCCTTGTTGTCGCTGAAAGCAGGATGGTACGCGCTTGCTCAGAGCGTTGACAAAAAGATCCATTCATGAACTGGAAGAGCTTGGAAGCCGGCTTCGTCTTTGAGGGCAAAGCAGTCGGCGTTTTCGGTCGCCAGCGGTCAGAAAAGTGTCGTGGGCGTTTGGTCGCGGACCATCTTGCCGCAGAAATTGCCGACATCTTCCGGAACTCGGCTGTTTTGGAGATTTGAACTACACTTCAAGCAGCAACATTGATATGGGCCGATTTCCCGAACCGGTAACAATTTTCATAGCGGTTTGCTTGATCGTGTGCGGCGTCTCTGGTCGAGGCAGCACGAAGCGGTTCATCGAAACATGAAAGTGCCAAGCAGAACCCCGTCCGCGTGCTCGCGGGGAGAGAAGCAAGATTGGTTGCAGTATGCCTGAACTTGTAGCCAACGGCCCGAACATTCCTGTTCATCTCATGAACGAGCTGGACAGTGGCAGAGTAGTTTTCTTTTGCGGAGCAGGAGTTTCAGCAGGTTCAAATTCTAGGCTTCCGACTTTCGCCCGCCTCGTGGACCAAGTGTACAACGCAAACGACATGGAACCTGATGGAGTTGAACGGGAAGCGTTGGATCGCAGTGAGCCGAGCCCTGATCGTCGCCGTCCGAGTTTCGACAAGGCACTTGGACTGCTGGAGCGGCCGAACCGTTTGGGAACGCGAGTGCTGCGTAGCACCGTCATCAACATTCTTTCGATCCCGGCAACGGGATCGCTCGATCTCCATAAGGCCCTGATCGCGTTGTCTCGGCACGAACAGGGAGTCCGTCTGGTCACCACCAACTTCGACAACCGATTTGTCGAAGCCGGGCTGGACGAACAACTGGTCGACGCCGCTCCGAAGCTGCCTATACCGAAGCCTTACAGTTGGTCGAGCCTCGTGCATCTGCATGGCCGAATCCTTCCGAATGACGAAGGCTCAAACCTTGTCCTCACCGCAGCGGATTTCGGACGGGCGTATCTGACGGAACGGTGGGCGGCGCGATTCGTCACCGAACTGTTCAGGGAATTCGTTGTCGTCTTTGTCGGCTACAGCGTCGGCGACCCTGTCATGAGCTACATGGTTGACGCCCTCGCGGCAGAACGCGCCAACGGTGCTAAATTTACAATGGCCTACGCCTTCGCCGGTCACGATGGCACTGACGGCGGTCCCCATAAGGTGCGGGACGGATGGCTTGCAAAAAACATTGAACCGATTCTCTACAATATTCAATGTCACCACAGGCTTGTCGACGACACCTTGGTCGAGTGGGCAAGAATTCGAGGCGATCCTCTCCATGCCCGTTCCCAGATCGCGCTCAACGAGATTTCAAAACTTCCAGCTGGACCGGACGACCCGATGGTTGAACGCGTTTCGTGGGCTTTGCAGGACCCTGTTGCGGCGGAGGCTCTGGCTGAAGCACCCCCGGTCGAGAACGAAGACGACTTCCCGACGGTTGGGAGATGGGTGGAAGCCCTCGCGAAAAAGGGGTTGCTGGGTTGCGTCGCGCCAAGTGTGAACTCGAGTCCTAGAAATCAGGGCCCTACATTCATGCCGTTGGTGGGATATGGATTCGATCCACAGTACTCTCAAGAACTAGGGCCTGTTAACGCTTGATGATTTCGACGATGAGGGCGAAGCAAAGGAAAGCGGCGTACATCGCGTCGAGCTTCTCGAACCTGGTGAAGATGCGCCGGCAGCCCTTGATCCGGCGGAACAGCCGCTCGACCTCATTCCGCCGCTTGTAGGTTTCGCGGTCGAAATCCCATTTGCTCCTCCGGTTCGACTTGGGCGGCACAACCGGGGTCATCCTGAGTTCGCGAGCGAGCTCGAGGGTCTCGTCGCCCTCGTAGGCGCGGTCCACCGCCAGCGGAACCTTGGCGGCCCGCTCGCCGAAGCGCTTCAGCAGGACCCGGCCTTCGGGCGCGTCGCGGGCCTGCCCGCCGGAAAGGCGGAAAGCCATTGCCAACCAATCGCTTGCGGCGATCATGTGGATCTTCGTGTTCCAGCCGCCGCGGGATTTGCCGATGCTTTGCGGGCCCGCTTTTTTTGGGCCCCGGTTCCGTCCGGATGCACTTCGGCGCTGGTGCTGTCGAGGCCGAGGCAATCGAGGTCCTTGTCCGTCAGCTCCTGCTCCCGCAGCGCCGCAAGCAGCCGCGCCAGCACGCCCGCCTCGGCCCAGCGGCGCAGCCGCATGCAGGCCGTGTGCCACTTGCCGCAGCGCTCCGGAAGGGCGCGCCACTTGCAGCCGTTCTCAAGAATGCGCAGCAAGGCATTGACGATGACGATGTTCGGAATCAGCACATTGCCGCGCTGGACCGGCAGATGGGGATGCAGCAAGGCGCATTGCTCTTCGGTGATGCAGGCCATGATTGGGAACTGCTCGCTTGTTTTTTCATTCTTGGCAACGACTTGCCACAGATCCGATCTTGACGCAAGCGTTAACAGGCCCTAGACAGCACAAGGAAGTATCTCGGGCGCTGGATTGCTCGTCATTTGCATGTGCCCCAGCTTCTCGGTTGGGTAATTCGGAGCGGCGGTTACTTGCATCCCGAACTTCGAGCGCAAGTTCGGAGCAGCCTGGCCGATGCTAGCTTGAACATTCCGTCCAGAATTCGGATTCTTTGGACTGTGTTGTCAAACCAAAATCCGATCGACCATAGAGAGCACTTGTGGACTACCGATCATTATTCGACGAGTGCTTCGGAGTCGGAGAGCCGTCACATTGAGAGTGAAGCCGTCAAGAGCATCGCTCCTCGCTTGGTAGCGTGCCCCGGCCCTTCCCCGCATCTGTTGTTGCGGCCACTTTTCAGCAAGAAAGCGAAACCTATACGACCGATAGATGCGTGCGGTCATTTAAAACTGGTATCTGGTGACGAAAACTTTCAGTATACGCTTGAATCAATTTTGGCAAATTCGACCGCTCTCTTGCGACATGCAGATACACTTACCAATTATCTCGACCAAGCACTCGATCTGATAGAAACCGCTGATAATGAAATTTCGAATTCATCATATGGCTCATACATTTGAGTACTCACGTCAAGATGTTGTGCAGGCGGGAAAGGCCGCTTCCGGTCGGCTTCGCCGGGACCCGGACGCGACGCCTACGCGGCTTGGCTTCGGATTCGGGCGCTTCGGCGCCGGTTTCGGGGGATTTCCAGGATTCCGGGCGGAGTCCGCCCTTGCGCCGGACGCCGGATCAGGCTCGGCCGCCGACGATGTCCTTGTAGGACGCGTGGCCGATCTCCAGCCCGGCGCGGACGATGCCCAGGAAGGCGTGGCGGCGGTTCCGCCGCCGGTTCCACCGGAAGGCGAACTCGGCAAGGTAGCGGTCGAGGTGCTTCTCCCGGAACCCGTGGCATACGCCCATCGCCCACCGCTTCAGGTTTGAGAACGCGCGGTGGATCCACCGCATGACCTCGTGGGCGGGCCGGTCGCCGACCGTCACCGCGCTGCGGCGGGGAATGCCCGCGCAACCGAGCCAGTCGTCCGTCCGGAGCGGCGTGCCCGGCTGCACGGCCGACTCCGCGAACCGGCGCAGCGAATCCCCCGAGAAGTCCCGGATGCGCCGGAGCTTCAGCCGCCGCGGCGCCCCGTGCGGGCTCAGCTCCACCGCCCCCGCGATCAGCAGCTTCCCGTCCGCGCTCCGGCCCCGCTTCGGCGGCCGGCCGCCCTTGCGCCGGTGGGGAACCATCGTCTCGTCCGCCTCGACGAACCCGCGAAGCAGGGCTCCCTCCGAGGAGGCCATGGCGCGGCGGAGCTTCTGAAGCATCAGCCAGGACGTCGTGTCGCTGCCCAGCCCCAGCTGCTGCTTGAGCTGCGCCGCCGAGATCCCGTTCGAGTGCGTCGCCGCCAGGTGGATGGCGGCGATCCACTTCTTCAGCGGAACGTGCGTGCGGTGCAGGAAGGTGCCCGCCGTCGCCGAGGTCTGCTTCCGGCAGTCCCGGCACTGGCGCACGCAGCGGGGCCGCTTGAGCCGGACCGCGTTCCGGCTGCCGCACTCCGGGCAACGGAACCCGCCGCGCCAGCGGATCTTCGCCAGATACTCCGCGCACGCCTCGTCGTCCGGAAACCGCGCCTCCAGCTCCGCGCGCGTGATCGTCGGAATCGGCTTGCTTCGGATCGCCATGCCGCAAGCGATAGCGGAATCCGCCCGGCTCGTCAACCCCCGTACGCAACATCTTGTGGTCGCAACGCATTCGCGGATTCAAGTGTATGAGCCATTTCATCATTTTATCGGCCTTCGATTGCAGAGCACGATCAGAATCGAAATAGTGAAAATTGGACGCTCCTCATAGATCTGGCTCGTGACAGCTATTTCAAATTGGTCGACGCAGCTCCAGCGCGTGGAGACAACCTGCTTTCCCGCTGGGTGCTTTCCGACCGGATCCTGTTTAAGCGACTAGCCCTTCATGCTCTTACCGAAAACCCGAAGTCCGATATCCAGCATGCAAGAAAGCTTCTCGTCGCGGGTCGCAGGCCTGGCATATGGGAGTGGGAGTTGAATCGTGAAGTGCTGCGGTTCTTCAGAATGGCTGGGCGGCGTCTTCCGCGTAGCCTGAGGGCCGAGATTGTCCGCACCATTCATAACGGTCCAATGACCAAGTCAAAAAAGGCAACGTATGCCGAAGCCAAGTCCATCCGCGGAGAAAAGGCATTACGATTCTGCAAATTGATTGCGTCCGGTGCGCGGCTCGACAAGAAGTCAAGGGAATTGGTCGAAGAATTTGATTCTAATCGTGAAGCTGGACTTAACGAACGCAACGAGTTCTTGGTTTGGACCGACAATCTGGAAACCATGAGCGCGGAAGAATATATCCCGAAGGAGCTCCTCGATAGTTCAGTTGATGACGTCACGACAGTGCTTGAAAATAAGAAGATCGGCAACTACGGGTTTCGAGAGTTTGCCCTGCGCTACCCGGTTAAGATTGCTTCCGCACTTCGGCGCATCGCGAATCGCGGGGCGTGGCCGTTGACGTTCTGGATAGATTTCCTATGGACCATTGCAATCACTCACGAAAATCCTATCCACCATGCAAGATTGCGGAACTATGTTGCGCAGGTGCTTACAACCGCTCCCGCTGAGGTGTTCACAAAAGTAGATTCCGCTGCGGCGGTGCTCATAAAGCGTATAGCGGGGGAATATGGAATCGCTCAAGAGCCAGAGTTGCAAGTGATTTGGACAAAAGCCTGGGGTGGGATTGGCAAGATGCGGACAGAAGTACAAAATGAGAACGACGCGCTTACGACCGCGTTGAATCACGCTGCTGGAATGCTGGCGGGTGCAGCATTGATACGATTGTGGAAGTACGAACCGCGAGATGGCAAGGGCCTACCGCTACCGGTTCGCTATTACTTCGACACAATCAGTCATGATCCGAGCGGACGATTTGGACGCGTGATGTTGGCTGCTAATCTCAGTAAGCTGTTTGCGATAGATCCGGAATGGGTTAAAAAAAACCTGATTCCTCGACTTAGCCTTCAGTCTTCTGAGGAGGCAAGGGACCTATGGTCGGCACATGGCAGGTCGAAAGCCTTTAGTCATGATCTTCTTCTAGCATTCAAGTCAATGTTTTTTCAAGTTCTTCAAGACACTGAAATAGATCAACGAAGCAAAGTTGATCTCGTTAGGTTGTTTATGTCAATTTGTCTTGAGCGACCGAAATATTTGACGCCAAGCGAAGTTCGTGACGTGGTCAGATCGGTATCAAGGGACGCACTGCCTATTGTAGTGTCTGGCAGAGAACCCGTCGTTTTTCGCTGTACGGCCGGATTTCGGTCGGGCGCAATGGCCTCGACGGGACCCGGCGCGGCGCGTTTCGAGCCGGGACGGAGCGAATCCGGCTCGGGAGGCCGGATTCTCGGCGTCGGCGACGGTTTTCCGGGGGTCCGGCGCGGGCTCCGCCGCCTGCCGCCCTGCGGCCCGCCGGGATTTCGGGGAGGGCGCCGCTCAGGCGGCGCGTTTGCGCCGTTCCGGCCGCAGCCGCTCGCGGTCGCGCAGGACCCGCCCGAGCCGGTGGATGTTGGCGGCGAGGACGGAGAGGCCGACCGCCAGCTCGAACCGGTCCCGCCCGCGCAGCCGCACCCGGCCGAGGCCGCGGTGCTCCAGGCCGTTGATCGCCGACTCCACGCCCGGATGCCTGCGCCGCGCCGCCGCGAAGTCCGGGTCGGCCTCGCGGACCCGGTCGGCGGCGGACAGCCGGCCCTTCTTCGGAAGGGCGTTCACTTCCAGCATCGCGTCGAGCTTCCGGCGGTTCTCCGGGCTATGGAAGCCGCGGTCGAAGCTGCAGGCCCGCAGGTCCGGGAACGCCTCCAGGCATCTCCCGACCAGCGGGACCGCGACATGCGTGTCGCCGCCCGTCCACATGATCTCGTGGTCGAGGATGAACCCGCCGCCGTCCTCGACGATGCACACCGGAACCCCGAGCTCGACGGGCTTGCCGGCCTTGCCCTTGGCGATCCACCGGGTGTGCTCCTCGAAGATCGAGAACAGCTTCTCCCCGTGCGGGACCGCCTCCTCCTTCAGCACCCGGCGGGCGATCTGGAACGCCAATCTCGGCACATGGCCGATCAGCCTCCGGATTTCCGCCAGGGTGCGCTTCGGGCAGCCCGCCGCCCGGAGCGGCCCGAGCGAGCCCTTCGCCTTCGCGGCCAGCTCCAGCGACTTGACCAGGAACCCCAGGACCTCATCCGGCCGGGTGCTCCACCGGGGCGCCGTGTTCACCCTCCGGTACAGCTTCCCCGCCGCGTCCAGGTGGTGGTCGCGCTGCCGCCAGCCGCCGACGCCCGAGGCGCCGCAGGCCCGCGACGCCGCCCGCACGAGGCAGCGGACCGAATCCCGAAGCAGGCCGAAGTCGGTCGGATGGCGGACGTCCGTCTCCGCCACGAACGAGTCACAGCGCCCGACCAACGCTGCGCCAGGCTTTTTTCCCGCGACCTTGTGCCCCGTCGACACGACCAGACGGTTCACCTCCCGAAGAAGCTCCGGCGTCAGAAGCTCGACATTGTCCCTGATGTTCTGAAGCTCGTAGAAGCCCGGCTCGAACCAGTCGCTGTGGCCCAGGAAGGCCTGGATCTTCCCATGCTCGTTCGCCAGCTCCTGAAGGCGGTCGTAGTCGCAGTTCAAACCTTGCTTCAGCACGCCCATCACCAGGATCCGCCAAAGGTGCATCCCCGGGCGGCCCGTGTCCCGGCGGCGGTCCGGAAGGACGTGCGCGTCCAGCAGCCGGAACAGCTCCTCCCGCGCCGCCTTGTCGTTCCAGATCGCCTGGAGCCCGATAAGGATCGCCGGGATGTCGTCCCGGGATTTCACGTTCAGCTCGATCGATCCGATGTCGACCGAGCCCAGCCAGGACCGCTCCTCAACAACCTTCCGCATGCAAATCGCCTCCGAAGATTCCAGGAAAAACGCCGATATCGCGGCGAATTCGGGCGGATCATGCCGAATCGCGGGAATCTTCGCAAGCAAAAACACGGATTAAAAACAGAAATTCAACGCGTTGCGGGTTTTCTGCCAAACACTATTGTACTCGACTGTGTGAAATCCCGCTTAAATGGCGACAACGCCGCGCGTGCAAGGATGTGGCGCGACAAATTAGGCGTGTGGCTTCAAAACTACTGGCCAAAGGCAGGAGGTCGAAATACGCCGAAGACATCAAGTGCAATGCTAGAGATGATCGCGAAATGTGGAGACGCATTCGAAGACGCGGCAGTTTGGTCATTGGATTTTCTTCAACCGGTAGCGAATCCATACCTGTATCCCCTTAATAAGAGCAACCTTGCGAAGCGGCATCCAGAATTAGTGCTTAGTATTCTGAACAAGATAGTAAAAGCGGGAATAATTCTTGATTACAAAAAAGGCGAGCTCCGTGAGATTCTCATCATAATTTTAGACGCAAAAGATAGCTTGAGTGACGATACGCGGTTCAAGCGGCTTTATAAAATTTCCGTCGATTAGAATTTGATAAAATGTTTTTGTGAAATGCAATAAACGTTACAGAATTGATCGATGCGACTCGCACTTTTGGGGAGTTACTTGAGGCTTTCCAAGCTCGATCAACTCACTGAGCGATTGCAATCCAGCTTCGAATTCGTCCAGAATGTTAGAAGATTCGATGGTCAATGTGACTACTCGGTCAACAAGATGTTCGCAAGCAATTCAATTTTACTCCTACGGATTAATCAGTGTTCGTCCGCCCCACTATGAGTTCACACTTGTCACCGTCTATTGCAGACCTTAGACGAGCATTGAGTCCCTCTTGGTAGCGTTCGTTTTGCTCTCGTTGGGACCATATATGATCAATCGCTACCGTCGAAGTGCCGTAAAGTACTGCCGATAGTGTTCACTTGTGATCGTTATTCGCAGGGATCATGAATGGTTTAGTCTTGAATAGGTCATATAGACAATGCGAATCTTGGACAAAATATCGTCGTGATCATGTTCGCTTCTTGCTCATCAATACGCTTCTCCATGGTTCGGTTTAACGTTGATTTCATCGACCCTTTAATGTTATTATGATCGCGTAACGCTGCAAAAGGTAAGGGGCGTATACGTCAAACTAGACAAACGGCTTTGACGGCGTCTGCAAATTGAGTCACAACACTACCCAACATGGAGGTAGGCGTGATGCAGAATGAGCCGAGACGCTCGTGCCGAATCGGCATGACGGTCATGGAGCTCTTGCGCCGGTTCCACGATGACGCGATGGTGGAGCGTTGGTTCGAGGCAACCCGTTGGCCTGACGGGCGTTTCTGCCCCGATTGCGCGTCCATCAACACCGTCTTGATTGCGAGCCACAAGCCCACGCTCTACCGTTGCCGCGATTGTTGGGCGCACTTTTCGGTGCGAAAGGGGACTGTCATGCAGAACAGCAAGGTCGGCCTACAGAAATCGGCAATCGTGCTCTACATGACGACGACCGGCGCCAAGGGCACGAGCAGCATGAAGCTGTATCAAGAGGTCGGCATCTGGCAGGAGACGGCATGGTTCCTCATGCAGCGCATCTGGGAGGGCCTCATCAAGGGCCACAATCTGCTGTTCCCCAGCGGCGAGGTGGAAGCCGACGAAACGGCCGTCGGTGGCAAACACAAGAATATGAGCAAGGAGTTGCGCGAAGCCGGGGCTGGACGCGGCAGCGTCGGCAAGGCCATTGTCGCGGGCGTGAAAGACCGGGAGTCAAAGCAAGCGAGCCCGGCGGTCGTGGACCGCAACGACGCGAAGACCTTGCAGGGCTTCGTGCTTGACCGAACGGAGAGCGAGGCAGCGGTCTATATGGACCAATCGCAGGCCTATACCGGCTTCCCCCGTGCCCATGAAGCGGTCAACCTCTCGGCGGGCGAGTATGTGCGAGGGGATGCGACGGTCAACGGCATGGAAGGCTTCTGGAGCGTGTTCAAGCGGGGCCGCCACGGGAAATTCAATCACTTGTCCGAGAAGCACCTTGACCACTATGTGCGAGCGTTCACGGGGCGGAACAACTTCCGCGACATGGACACGCTGGATCAAATGGCGTCCCTCGTCCGTGCGATTGTCGGTAAGCGGTGCCGATACGCGGATTTGGTCGCATGAGCGAGCACGCGGCGCTCGCTACTGACCAAGCCTCCGCAGCGGCAGAGGATTGGACTTTCCGCACCGCCGACACAAAGCAAGTCAGTCATGGCATCCATCCCTACCCAGCCATGATGATTCCGCAAGTCGCGCACCGGCTCACAGAGAATTACGGGAGCAAAGGCGGGCTGCTGTTCGACCCCTACTGCGGCTCCGGCACAGCGTTGCTGGAGGGGATGCTTGCCGGTATGGCAGCGATAGGAACGGATCTAAACCCGTTGGCCCGGCTGATTGCTCGCGTGAAAACGCGGCCAGTGAACATTGCCGCGCTGGATCGAGAGATTGTCCGCTTTCGCGGCACTAGAGCATTCTCCGATGCGCCGATCCCACCGGTGCCGAACATCGATTACTGGTTCTCGGCTTCCGTGCAGCGCGACCTGGCCGCCATCCGCCAGCACATCGATGCCATCCGCAACGCGGCGGTCGCGGATGCATTCCGGTTGGCCTTCAGCCTGACAGTTCGCAAGGCGTCATGGGCGCGAAATTCCGAGTTCAAGTTGTACCGCATTCCGGCCTGTCAAATCGCCGAGCACAATCCCGACACGCGCGGCATTATGGGGCAAGCACTCGAAAAAGTCCGACAGGCATTGCAGGCGCTCGGGCACGCTACGGCAAATGGCTGCGCGCTTCCGGCGGTGCACGAGTTCAACACTGTTTCCGGGGTGCCAACCGCAATCCTCACGCAAGGCGCCGTGGACATTGTGGTGACTTCGCCGCCATATGGCGACTCCCGCACCACGGTTGCCTACGGGCAGTTCTCCCGCCTATCCTCCCAGTGGCTTGGTTACGCGGGTGCAAACCGCGTGGACAACATCCTTATGGGCGGCAGGAAGGTCGATGAAGCAGCGCAATTCGGGTTTGACAAACTCGACCGCGTCATTGCCGATATCGCGGGCATAGACAAGCGGCGCGCCTGCGAGGTTGCCGCGTTCTTTGAGGACTATCGGGCGTCTATCGGCCATGTCGCGGCCACGATGAAGCAGGGAGGCTATGCCTGCTATGTCGTGGGGAACAGGACCGTCAAAGGTCACAGGGTTCCTACATCGGAAACCACAGCAGCGTTCTTCGAGGAAAACGGCTTTGATACGACGGCGATTTGCAATCGGAATATCCCGAACAAGCGAATGCCATCCGTCAATTCTCCGAGCAATGTTCCCGGCGAGGTAGGTAATACCATGACGGCGGAGCAAATTGTCATTTGCCGTAAGGTGCGATGACATGCGTTTGCCGGAATTGCGACAGCTGCTGCAAGAGTTGAACGAGCTGGAGTTTGTGGAGTCGGAGCGAAGGGGGCCAACGGGAATCGGACATACACTAGAGAAATGGCTTGGCGTCTCGGAGAACAACTTACCCATCCCGGACATCGGCGGCCGGGTGGAGATCAAGGCAACGCGGAACACGGCGAACAACCTCATCACCCTGTTCACCTTCAACCGGGGCGCGTGGAGGCATTCGCAGGCGGAAATCATTCGTCGCTGGGGCTATTTCGACGAGTCCCGTAACCGCCCGGCTCTCTACAGCACCGTCTCGGCTGCTGCGCCCAATCCCCAGGGGTTGCAGGTCGCGTTGCCAGCCGAGGCCGACTCGGTGTCGGTCATTCATGCAGAGAGCGGCGAGGTGTTGGCGTCGTGGGATCTGTTCCACATCGTCGGCAAGTTCATGACGAAGTTCGAGCGGCTGCTGCTGGTTCGTGCGGAATCACGCCGAACGACGCGGGCAGAGGAATTTCACTTCAACGAGGCGCATTTGCTGGCGGAGCCGAGCGCCCAGACGTTCCGTAACTGCTTCCTGTCCGGCAAAGCGCTCATCGACATCAGGATGCACCATCCGCCGAATAGGCCCGTGCGCAATCACGGCACCGGCTTCAGGGTGCGCGAACACGACTTGCCTAGCCTGTTCGGGCGCATCGAGAATCTGTTGAGGCCCCCATGACGAAGAAGAAACCGGTGAGCGAGCACAAGCCGAAGCGGGCGGAAGCCGCCCGCGCCCTGTTCTCCGCCATTCAGCAGCCCGCCCCGTCGCTCCGCAGGACGCCGCGCAAAACGCCAGCGGCCTCAACGGCTTAGACACGGCTTGGCTAGTTTGGCGTATAAGCACCTTTTGTTTTCCCAAAGCGGACTGGCAGCGGCACGGGTCGAGCAATTCGAACCGCAACGCAGGTGCAGCGGACGAAAATCCGTGCCTGCCGAAGCTCCAAACGTGTTACCAGCGAAATCAAGCGGGTGGCGGAGGTAAGGCGCACTCGCGGACGTATCCACGTGTCCGACTGGTAGGGGACGAATCGGGCAAGGTTGCAATGAGGAGCAGAACCAGGAACTTGACTGGGCGTTGTCGCAGGGGGTGAGAATTGGCAGGAAGTCTTCCGAGGGCATTGGAACGGGTGATGTCATGAGGCTGAACGACTTCGTCGTGCTGACCTTTGATTGCTACGGAACGCTGATCGACTGGGAAGCCGGGATCTCTGCGGAGTTGCGGAGGCTCGCCGAACGGGCGTTCGAACCGGTGTCGGCGGGAGAGCTATTGGCGCGGCACGCCGAACTGGAATCGGCTCAACAGAAGGCGTCGCCGGGGATGCCCTATCCCGCGCTGCTCGCCGTCGTTTACAAGAGGATAGCCGAGGAGCTGTCCGCGCCGGCCGGGTGGGACGAATGCCTTGCCTACGGGAATTCCGTCGGGGACTGGCCGGCGTTTCCCGACACCGCGCCGTCCCTTGGATACTTGAAGACGTTCCACAAGCTGGCGGTGTTGTCGAATGTCGACAACGCGAGCTTCGCCAAGTCGAACGCGAAGTTCGGCGTGGGGTTCGACGCGATCTACACGGCAGAGGACATCGGCAGCTACAAGCCTTCGCCTGGGAATTTTGAATACATGCTAAGCCGACTTTCCAGGCTGGGCGTCGGCAAGGGCGAAGTCCTCCATGTCGCGGAGAGCGTCTTCCATGACCATGTGCCCGCGAGGCGCTTCGGCCTCGCGAATTGCTGGATCAACCGAAGGCGCGGTCGGGACGGCTACGGCGCGGCGGCTGAGCCGGAGGAAATGCCGGAATTCGATTTTGTGTTCGGCAGCCTGGCGGAGCTCGTTGAAGCCCACCGCGCGGAGCGCGGCGGGACGGACGCATAGGACAGGGGAAGACTTGGGCGCAGCAGCCCGAAGCATTGCCGCAACCGGCCTGCGGGGATAAAACGCCCGTGTTCCCCGCTTCGTCCGGCAGGCTCGCGTGACTCCAACCAAAACCGCGTTCATCCGAACGTACGGCTGCCAGATGAACGTGTACGACAGCGAGCGGATGGCGGAAGCGCTCGCGGCGGCGGGATACGCCGTGTCGGAGTCGGCGAACGACGCGGACCTCGTGCTGCTGAACACATGCCACATCCGCGAGAAGGCGTCCGAGAAGATCTATTCCGAGCTCGGCCGGTACAAGCCGCTCAAGGCGCGTAACCCCGCAATGAAATTCGCCGTCGCCGGCTGCGTCGCGCAGGCGGAGGGCGAGGAGATCATCAGCAGGCAGCCGATGGTCGACATCGTTGTGGGTCCGCAAGCGTACCACAGACTGCCCGCCATGCTGGAACGGGCGGCCGAAGGCGAGAAGCTGGTCGACACCGAGTTTCCCGCCGACGAAAAGTTCGCGGCGCTTCCCCGCCCGGCCGCGCCCTTGGGCAGCCCGTCCGCGTTCCTGACGGTTCAGGAGGGTTGCGACAAATTCTGCACGTTTTGCGTCGTGCCGTACACTCGCGGTGCGGAAGCAAGCCGTCCCGCTGCCAAGGTGGTGGACGAGGCGAAGCGGCTGGTCGAGAGGGGCGCTCGGGAGATCACTCTGCTTGGCCAGAACGTGAACGCCTACTGCGGCGAAGGCATTGGCGGCGGAACCTGGTCGCTGGCCAGACTGATTTGGCGGCTGGCCGAATTGGAAGGCTTGGACCGCATCCGGTTCACGACCTCCCATCCCAAGGACATGTCCGACGACCTGATCGTAGCGCTGGGCTCCTGCGCCAAGCTCATGCCCTACCTTCATCTCCCGGTGCAATCCGGATCCGACCGGATACTCAAGCTGATGAACCGCAAGCATACCGCGGACGACTACCGGCGCATCATCGGAAGAACGAGGGAGGCAAGGCCGGACATTCTGCTGTCGGGCGATTTCATTGTCGGATTTCCGGGCGAGACGGACGAGGATTTCGAGGCCACGCTCGAGCTGGTGCGCGAGGTCGAATACGGCCAGGCCTACTCCTTCCGCTATTCCCCGCGTCCGGGCACGCCGGCGGCGGAGCGCGCTCAAGTCGGCGCGGCGACGGCCTCGGACAGGCTGCAGGAGCTGCAGTCGCTGTTGAAGACCCAGCAGAGGCGGGCGCAGGACGGCATGGTCGGCAGAACGGTTTCCGTGCTGTTTGAACGAAGGGGGCGGCGTTCGGGGCAGCTTGCGGGCAAATCCGAATACCTGCACGCGGTTCATGCAGAATGCGGCGACGAACTCCTGGGCAGGATCGCGCCGGTAGCCATAACCCGTTCGGAACCGAATTCCCTTTCCGGATCGCTGCAGCAGTAGCGGCTTGCCAACGCCTTCTTTGCAACGGCGCCCGCGCAAGCGCAGGAGCCCGGAACCATTTGAATCGACTCGTCGGCGGAAACTCTGCTAACTGTTCGCAGTCTCGGCAAAGGAAGAGAATCCAATACGGAGTGCTACTTGGCATCACGCCTCATGACCGCGTCCGAGGAAACGCATGTCGAATTCCCGGACAATCGCCGCTTGATTGCTCTTTGCGGCGTCCACGACCAGAACCTGAACCAGATTGAAACCGGCTTGGGCATCCAGATCGCCCGGCGAGGCAACCGCCTTGTGCTGCTGGGAGACTCAGCGCGTCGAACAGCTGGCGACGAGGCGCTGAAGAAGCTCTATGCGCGGCTCGAAAGCGGCCGAACGATCGAGCCCGGCGATATAGACGCAGTGATTCGGTTCAAATCATCCGAAGCCGCGAAGCTGCCGGATGCGGCCGCTTCGCAGCGCGGGAGGGTGCCGGGCGCAATCGAGATTGAGACCCGCAGGAGGATTGTAGAGCCCCGCACGCCGGCGCAAACCGAGTACGTCAAGTCGCTGCTGGGAAAATCCATGGTGTTCGGCATCGGCCCCGCCGGCACAGGAAAGACCTACCTCGCCGTTGCCGTGGCGGTTTCCATGTACCTTCAAGGAGGCGTCGACAGGATTGTGCTGTCCCGGCCCGCCGTGGAGGCGGGTGAGCGGCTCGGGTTCCTTCCGGGGGACATGAAGGAGAAGATCGATCCCTACATGCAGCCGCTTTACGACGCGCTGTACGACTTCCTTCCGGGAAAGCAGGTCGACCGGCTAATCGACGAGAGGCGGATCGAAATCGCGCCGCTCGCGTTCATGAGGGGCAGAACGCTTTCGTCCTCGTTCGTGGTGCTGGACGAGGCCCAGAACGCAACGCGCATGCAGATGAAGATGTTCCTGACCCGGCTCGGGGTCGGTTCCCGAATGGCGATTACGGGCGACATCACCCAGATAGATCTGCCCAAGGGCGTCGAATCAGGACTCATGGAAGCGCAGCGCCTGCTGGCGCCGGTTCCCGGCATCGCCTTCCGCAGCTTCTCGTCGGCGGATGTCGTCCGGAACGCGTTGGTCGGAAGGATAATCGACGCCTATGCCTCCGGGTGACGGGAACGGAAGCGGTCCGGTCGAGACGTTGGTTGAAGACCGGCGTTGGTCGGAAATCGGGATTGAGGACATCGTCGCCCGATCCTGCGCCGCCGCGCTGGACATGGCGGTGCCGACCGGCGGCAGGTTCGAAATCGGAGTGCTGGCGTGCGGCGACAGCAGGATGGCCGAACTCAACTCGACTTACCGGAACCTTCCGAGCCCGACCAACGTGATCGCATGGCCGACTGGCCGCGGCGACGCGGCCGCGCCCGGCGACCAATGCTTGGGGAATCTTGCGATCTCATGGGAGACATGTGCCCGCGAAGCGCTGGAGTCCGGAATTCCGATCGCCGATCACGCGTCGCATCTGCTGGTCCACGGATGCCTCCACCTGTTGGGATTCGGGCACAAAAGCGACCGCGACGCCGCCGAGATGGAGGAAATGGAAATCCGGATACTTGCATCTCTCGGCATCCGGAATCCATATACGCAGAGCAGTGGCGAAGCCGCCTAGACGGCTCGCGCGTGGAATTGAGATGGATAATTCGTCAGAGGGTTCTTCTGCCGCAGCGCGGGGCGCGCTCGCAGGGCAATCAAACGACCAGCATCCGGACCGGCCGCCGCGCCTGCTCGGACGGCTCATGGGAACCATTTTTTCGGACAGCCGACACGGCGCGGCCGCGGAAAACGGCGGCCTGAGCGAGCATCCGGAAGCCGCCGGTTCCGGCTACCGGGTGCCGGCAAGCGTTCTCGAGCTTCCGGTCGCCGAAGTCGCGGTCACGAAGGCGGACATCGTTGCCGTCCCGCTGGAGATCGGCTTGCACGAGCTTGTGGAGGTCTTCCGCGAAAGCGGGCGTTCGCGGCTGCCGGTGTTCTCCGGCTCCCTCGACAATCCCTGCGGACTCATCCTCCTGAAGGATCTTGCCCTCAAGCATGGGTTTTCCGCGGCCGAGCATCCGTTCGTCGCGCAGGACATGCTGCGCGGGCTGCTGTACGTTCCTCCGTCCATGCCGACCCGGGTCCTGCTTCAGAAGATGCAGGCCGAACGGAAGCACATGGCCTTGGTGATCGACGAGTACGGCGGCGTGGACGGTCTCGTCACCATCGAGGACCTGTTCGAGCAGGTTTTCGGCGACATCGAAGACGAGCACGACATCGTGGACGAGGACGGCCACTGGACAGAGGAGGCCCCGGGCGTCTACTTGTGCCGGGCCACCACGCCGCTCAAGGAGTTCGAACGGCTGATCGGGAAGGACTTGGTGGACAAGGAGGACGAGGAGGAGATCGATACGCTGGGCGGACTGGTTTTCGTGCTGACCGGTCGCGTGCCCGCCCGAGGCGAAGTGGTGGCCCATCCGGAGGGCTTGGAAATCGAGATTGTCGATGCGGATCCTAGGCGGGTGAAGCACCTTCGGATCAGAAACGACACCCACTAAACGACTAGGTTCAGGATGCGCGTCGTGGAGGCGATTGGCGGGCGGTCCGCCAAAGGCTGGCGCGGCGCGGCGGCATTGCTTGCGCTCGGAGCGGCGGCGGCGCTCGGGCATGCTCCCGCTTCATGGCCGCTCGCGGCGCTCGCGGGATTCGGGGCCGCAGGCTTCCTTTTTGCCCATTGCCCGGACCGAGCCGCGGCTATCCGGATCGGCTGGTTGTTCGGGACGGGCTATTTCGCCGTATCGCTGGTTTGGATCGTCGAGCCGTTCCTCGTGCGCCCGGAGCGGGACGGGTGGATGGCGCCGTTCGCGCTCGCGCTTTCGGCGGCCGGGTTCGGGCTGTTCTGGGGCATCGCATTCGGTCTGGCGCGCATGCTGGGTTCGGGTCCCGGAAGCCGGGCCGTCGCCTTGGCCGCGGCGCTCACCGGCGTCGGCATGCTGCGCGAGGAGCTGCTGACGGGGTTTCCGTGGGCGCTGCCCTCGTACGTCTGGGCGGAAACGCCGGTTGCGCAGGCGCTTGCCTACATTGGCCCGCACGGCCTGACGTTTATGACCCTGCTTGCGGCGTTCTCGCCGCTTCTATGGTACCGCCGATGGGCGGCGGCTGCCGTCGCATTGGCGGCAATCGCGTTGGCATGGGGCCTCGGGCTGGCGAGGCTGGCGGACGCCGATTCCGCGGGCAACGTCCGTGTGCGCCTTGTGCAGCCGAACGTGCCGCAGCCCGAAAAGTGGAATCCGGACCGCGGCGAGGAATTCTTCCAGCGGCTTCTCGACCTGACCCGCGCGCCTGCGGCGGAACCTGTCGATCTCGTGGTCTGGCCGGAAACAGCAATCACCGCGCTGCTGCGCGACGCGCGCGCGCGGTTCCCCGAAATAGCGGCCGCCGCGGGCGGCGCGCGCGTGGCCACGGGCGTCCGTCGCCTCGACGAAGGCAACTACTACAACAGCATGATCGTGCTTGATCCGTCCGGACTCCAAGCCGGGCAATACGACAAGCACCATCTCGTGCCGTTCGGTGAATACCTGCCGCTGTCCTCGGCGCTCTCGGGGCTGGGCCTCTCAGGACTTGCCTCGCAAGTGGGGTTCAGCGCGGGGCCGGGGCCGCAAATCCTGGACGCCGTCCCGGAGGCGGGAAGGCTGCTGCCCCTCATCTGCTACGAGGCGATATTCCCGCGCGAGACTCGCACCGCCGAACGGCCCGACGGAATGCTTCAGATCACGAACGACGGCTGGTTCGGCAGCTTTTCCGGTCCACAGCAGCATTTCGCGCAGGCGCGCCTGCGCGCCATCGAGCTCGGGCTTCCGCTGCTGCGATCCGCCAATACCGGAATTTCCGCAGTCGTGGATGCCAAGGGGCGGATCGTTGTCGCCCTTCCGCTGGGCAAGGAAGGCGTGCTTGATGCGGCCATCCCGGCTGCGGGGCCTCCCACGGCGTATGCGACGCTCGGGGACGCGCCGACGGGCGCGGCGCTGGCGGCCTCCGCGCTGCTTCTTCTGTGGCGGAGGCGCCGGAATTTTCGTTGACCGGATTCGGCGCCGTTGCTAATTCGGATGGCCGCGCCGCCGCGGAACGCCCGCTTCGCGCGTGACGGCAATGGAAGCTGGAACGATCGCGATGCCGCTGCAAAGCTACGAATTCACCTCGGAATCCGTTTCCGAAGGACACCCGGACAAAGTGTGCGACCGCATCTCGGATGCCGTGCTTGACTCATTCCTCAAGGAGGATCCGAATTCCAGGGTGGCCTGCGAGGTTCTGGCGACAACGAACAGGGTCGTCGTCGCCGGCGAGGTTCGCGGCCCCGCCTCGGTTTCGAAGCGGATCGAGGAAATCGCGCGTGAGTGCGTCCGGGACATCGGATACGAGCAGAAGGGATTCCACTGGCGCGATCTCAAGGTCCACAACTACCTTCACGAGCAGTCGGGCGACATCGCGCAAGGGGTGGACGGGACCGACAGTCAGGGCGAGGGCGCGGGCGACCAGGGAATGATGTTCGGCTATGCCGTGGACGAGACGCCGGAGCTCATGCCCGCCCCGATTCTCTACGCCCACAAGGTGTTGCGCTTGCTGGCGCAAGCTCGGAAAAGCGGTGCCGAAACGCGCTTGGGGCCGGACGCGAAGTCACAATTCACCTTCCGGTACGAAGACGGCCGCCCCGTCGGGGTTTCGTCCGTGGTTATATCTGTCCAGCATTTCGACGAGAGCCTGGGGTCCGCGGAAATCGAGGAGATTGTCCGGCCGTACGTGCTGGAAGCGGTTCCCGACGGCTGGGTCGGGCCGTCCACGAAGTGGCACGTGAACCCGACGGGCAAATTCGTGATCGGCGGCCCCGACGGCGACTGCGGACTGACGGGCCGCAAGATCGTCGTCGACACCTACGGGGGCGCGGCGCCGCATGGCGGCGGGGCGTTCTCCGGAAAGGATCCCACGAAGGTCGACCGGTCGGCTGCCTACGCCGCGAGATACCTTGCGAAGAATGTCGTCAATGCCGGTTTGGCGAAGCGGTGCTGCATCCAGATTTCCTACGCGATCGGCGTCGCGGAGCCGCTGTCGGTGCATGTCGAAACCTACGGAACGGGATCGGCGGAGTCGCACGCGATCGAGAGGGCGATCCGGTCCGCAATGGATTTGCGGCCGCGGGGCATCCGGACGCACTTGGAACTCAACCGCCCGATATTCCAGAAGACAGCCGCCTACGGCCATTTCGGACGGGAGCCGGACGCCGCGGGCGGCTTCACTTGGGAAAAGACGGATCTGGCCGAACGGCTGCTAGACGCGATTTGACCCGCTCTCCCGGTCCCGGCGTTCCGGAACCGTCCGGAACCCAGGGCGAATCCAGGCATCCCCGCCGCAATTTGTATGGCCGTCGGCGCGGCAAGCACCTGAAGCGCAAGCAGGCGGAACTGCTAGAACGGATGCTCCCGGGCCTGATGTTCCCGGGCGCATCCTGGGCGGAAAATCCCGATCGGACTCCGGTTGCGACCGGCGCCGTCTTCGGAAGCGGGCGTCCGGTATGGCTCGAAATCGGATTCGGCTCCGGCGAGCATCTGGCGCGCTTGGCGGCGGACAACCCGGAAATCGGATTCATCGGCTGCGAGCCCTACGAAAACGGCGTCGCCTCGCTGGTTTCAAAAATCGCCGCCAGCGGGACCGGCAACATCCGGATTTATCCGGGAGATGTCAGGGATGTCCTGGATGTGCTTCCGGACGGGTCTGTCGGCCGGGCCTTTCTGCTCTATCCGGATCCGTGGCCCAAGAAGCGGCACCACAAGCGGCGCTTCGTGACGCAAGGGTTCCTTCGCCCCTTGGCGCGCGTTCTGGAGGGAGGCGCCGAGTTCCGTGTCGCTACCGATGTGCCAGATTACGCCCGCCAGACGCTGGAGCAGGTGCCGCGCGAAGGCGCTTTCGAGTGGACGGCAACGCGGAGCCGGGACTGGAAGCTTCCTTGGGCGGAATGGCAATCCACCAGATACGAGAAGAAGGCCGTCGAGAACGGCCGGATCCCGATCTACATGACCTTCAGGAGGATATGATCGCCGTTGGCCGATGCGCTTCCGGGAAGGATGCGCGGAACGCCGACTCGGGGATCACGATTCGTGAGCGATGTCGGCGCCGAGCCCGGTTAGCAGTGATGTGAAGCCGGGAAAGCTCGTCGAAATAGGCGAGGCGTCGTCGATGGCGACCGGACGGCGGGATGCAAGCCCGAGGCAGGCGAAGCTCATGGCGATCCTGTGGTCCAGCCGCGAGCGGCAGGTCGCGCCGCCGGGAACGCCTCTGGGCCCAGCTCCCGCCACCGCGAACAAGTCCTCCTCCTCCCGGACTTCGACCCCGCATTCCTCCAGGCCCCGCGCCATCGCTTCAATCCGGTCGGTCTCCTTCACGCGCAACTCCTTGACGCCCCGCATGACGGTCTCGCCTTCCGCGAACGCTGCCACGGCCGAAAGGATCGGGTACTCGTCGATCATCAGAGGAGCTCGTTCCGGCGGAACCGCCACGCCGACCAGCGTCGAATGTTGCGCCGTGATGTCGGCGACCGGTTCGCCGCCTTCCGTCCTCCGGTTGCGGATTTCCAGATCCGCGCCCATTTCCTCCAGCGTCGTGAAGAATCCCGTGCGCGTGGGGTTCATGCCCACGCCGCGGACCGTGACCTCGGATCCCTCCGTGATCAGGGCGGCCGCGAGCGGGAAGGCCGCCGAGGACGGGTCGCCGGGCACTGCGACCGGCTGCGGCTTCAAGTCCGCGTAGCCCGCGACTGCCACGACGTTTCCGCCGCCCTCGGGCTCGACCGAGATGTCCGCGCCGAAGGCCGAAAGCATCCGTTCGGTGTGGTCGCGCGTCGGGGCGGCTTCGATCACGGCGGTTTCGCCCGGCGCGTTCAATCCGGCCAGCAGGATGGCGGACTTCACCTGCGCGGACGGCGCGGCGGGCGCGTGCCGGACCGGGACGGGCGAACAGGCGCCGCGGATCGTCATTGGAAGAAGATCTCCGGATCGTCCCCGGCATTCGGCGCCGAACTCCGAAAGCGGAGCGGTCACCCGTCCCATCGGGCGGGAGCGGAGCGATCCGTCGCCGGTGAAGGTAGCCGTCAGGGGCGTGGTCGCCATCGCGCCCATCAGCAGGCGCGCGCCGGTGCCGGCATTGCCGCAGTCGATGACATCCTCGGGCTCGGCGAACCCGCCGGTTCCGACTCCGTGAACGGACCAGTCGCCGTCCGATTGCCGTTCAAGCGACGCGCCGAAGAGTTCCAGCGCCCGCGCCGTCGAAAGGACGTCCTCCGATTCCAGAAGGCCTCGAATCCGCGTCTCCCCCACGCAGAGCGCGCCGAGGATGAGTGCCCTGTGTGATATCGACTTGTCGCCCGGGATCGCGGCATGCCCCCGAAGGGGGCCGCCGGGGGAGGCGACCAGACTGGATCGGTGCGAGGATTCCATGCTGCGTGCGCGATGCGGAAGCGGGGCGGCTGCTTGTAGTCGACAGCGTTGGCTGCGTCCACAGGTTAACAAGGCATCCTCGGCCAGCGAGCCGGATTGATGATCGTCGGCACGAGAGAATCATGAACCAGCCCCGACCAGGACCCGGCATTGGCATCTAACGCCCGGCGACCGTTGGCAATTCAATCGGACGACGCGTCGAATCCATTATCATCCGGATGCAGGGTCGGGCCGGGCTGATTCACGAATCCGCCTCCGCTCATTCTCGCGCTCATCGGCCATAGCCACAACGTAATTCATCAGGCTGGGAATTCCCGGCTCGCAGAATTCTTCGTGCCCGATATGACTCCAGACGAAGCCAACATCTCGAAGCCTTGCTTCAACCCATGCCGCCGGTTCAATCCAGCCACTTTTCTTCGCCAACCTTTTCATTTTCCTGTCAATGCTTCCTTCGATGGCTACTTCCAGAGCGGCGCTGCGAATCGAATTCTCCTTCTGCGAAACGAAACGTCGCGCAACGGCTTCAGCCGCGCGCAATATGCCCGACCGTCGAAGTTCTCGATATCGTCCGGAATAGTAATTGTTTTTCCTAAGTAAGAGCTCCGTCAAAGCCCGGTTCAGGATTGTATCGCCAATTTCGTTGCCGGGTTCCGCGTCGGCCGCCCGGTGCAGCGCGTCCCCGACAATCTGAAGAAAATAGGGGTAGCGTTGCGCCTCATTGGCCGCTTTATCCAGAATGTCGGGTTCAATGCGGAATCCCATCGCCTCCAAGGGAATCTGGAGGGCCTCGCGCGCCGAATCATTGTCGAGAAGCCCAATTCCGATTTTATTCAAACGTTCCCAAAATGAGGCATTGATCTCGTTCAGGCTTGGCGTAATGTTCGGCGTGCCGGCGAGGACAAGCAGCAATGGCCGACCATTGCGGACAAGCATTTGCACATCGTTGAAGAATGCGCGAGCCACTCCCGGGCAGTCATTCAGCGTATGCGCCTCGTCGATCAATATCGCCAAGCCGCCTTCAGAGCACCTATCCTCCAAGACGGACCTGAGCGATTTTTTCGGAGCTTCCTCGCGCGAAAATTCAATTCCAGCTACGGGTGTCGTTATGCCTAACGAAACTCCTTTTTTGCCAGCGATGGCCGACAATGCTCCCGGATCCTCAAGCGCTCCGACGAGATCATGGCGCGACTTGAAACATTCGATATCCAGATTTGCACACCTTACTTCGCCGTTGCAGCGGCCGACTTGCGTCTCCGCCCATTGAAGCAGCGCGGTCTTCCCGTTGCCGCGCGGGCCGATCAAAGCGATGTTATGACCCGGGCTTGCACCCTGTCTCAGACGTTCAAGCACCGTCGTGATCGCGGCTTTTTCTTTTTCACGCCCGGCCAAGACAGGCGGAGTTTCTCCAAAGCCGAACTTGAAACTCATGTCCTTGGGTTTGTTCATGCCCGGCTGTGCTTTCTCGTCAGTCGTTTGTGCAGATGATTCAAGCGTTTCGGATCGCTACAACCAGCCGACCGGAAGTGGAACCGGCGCCAATTTTTACTTGGTCGGCTGGAAATGGCAAGTTCCTGATTGGGTTCAATACATTCTGGACTGTCGGGATCTTTTCTCCTGTTCGATTCGGCAGGCGGTTTCCACCGGGGGTTCCGGCTGCGGCGGCCGGGGGGATTCCGGTCGCGGCTTCCGCCTCGTCCGGCATCTTGGCCGCTCTTGCAAAGGAGAGGCCGTCTCTGGCTGCTTGCATCGCGGGTTCCCTTTTTGTTCGCCGTTTCGCGAACAGGTTAGGAGACCCGCGCTCCTCAGGGCAAGAGGCGGAGTGCCAGCATTACCTGAACTCAATCATCGCCATCCGATCGGGCGGGGCCGCGCCCGATCGGATGGTGGGGCCAGTCCAGCATGTGTCTGACCGCAGTCACAGGCGGAACGCCGCCGCCGCTCCCGACCCGGATGACGGGCGAACAAGATTGCGGCGGATAAGGAAGAGGCATAATCCGAACAGCGGATTCAGTGGAGGCGGGCGTTGCGCTTCACCGTCGCGATCGACGGCCCGGCCGCGTCGGGCAAGGGCACCTTGGCGAGGGCGGTTGCGGACGAATTCGGTTTCTCCTGCTTGGACACCGGCCTGCTTTACCGCGTAGTCGCCAAAAAGCTGCTGGAATCCGGCGGCGAGAAAAACGACGAAGCTGCGGTTCGGATTGCCCGGTCGCTGAAGCCCGAAAGAGATTTTGCCCCTGTCCTGCTTATTCGCGAGCGCCCTGGGTCCATTACAGAATCAAAGCGAGTAAACCCCCTTTGGCACCCGGGTCTGCGCACCCGCGACGTCACGCTGGAGGCGTCGCGGGTCGCGGCGCTGCCGGAAGTGCGGGAGGCGCTCAGGCGCTTCCAGCGCGAATTCGCCCGCCGGGAAGGCGGCGCCGTCCTTGACGGGCGCGACATCGGAACCGTCATCTGCCCGGATGCCGAGGCCAAGCTGTTCGTGACCGCGGACGAGGCCGTGCGCGTCCGGCGGAGGTTCCGCGAACTGTCCGCCGCCGGGGCGGACGTCACCGAGCCGGGCGTCCGGGAGGATCTCCGAAGCCGCGATTTGCGGGATGCGGGACGGAGCTGCGCTGCGCTGCGCCGCGCGGATGACGCGGTGTTGCTTGACACTTCGGAACTGTCTATAGGGCAAGCCGTCAAGGAGGCTTTTGCCGTCATCAATGAGCGAATTTCGGCCGGTCGGGATTCCCGGTCCGGTTCCGGTTGATTCGAGCAACAATCCGGTCGGCGTATCCGCGGGGCTTGGGCCCGCGCGGACGATTCGGCTGCAGCACAGGAGCGAACGCGAGTGGTCGCAACCGCAACCAAGGAGGAGTTTGAATCGCTCCTCGATCAATTCGTCGGAGCCGACATGCCTACCGAAGGGAGCGTGGTTGTCGGGAAGATCATCGGAATCGAGTCGGGGAACGCGATCGTCGACATCGGCCACAAGATGGAGGGCCGTGTCGATCTGAAGGAATTTTCCGGTCCCGGGTCGCCCGCGGACGAGGAGCTGAAGATCGGCGACGAGGTCGAGGTGTTTTTCGACCGCGTGGAGGACGCGCGCGGCGAAGCCGTGATTTCGCGGGACAAGGCGCGCCGGGAGGCGGCCTGGGACCGTCTGGAGAAGGCTTACGCGACCGACGCCAAGGTCGAAGGCGCGATCTTCAACAGGGTGAAGGGCGGGTTCACCGTCGATCTCGGCGGCGCGACCGCGTTTCTTCCAGGATCGCTTGTGGATGTCCGCCCCGTGCGCGACGCCGGGCCGCTTATGGGACTTAACCAGCCGTTCCAGATCATCAAGATGGACAGGCGCCGGAACAACATCGTCGTTTCCAGGAGGGCCATCCTCGAAGAGAGCCGGGCGGAGCAGCGCGCCGAAGTGATCGGCCGCCTGAAGGAGGGCGACGTCCTGGACGGCGTCGTCAAGAACATCACCGATTACGGCGCGTTCGTCGACCTCGGCGGCGTCGACGGGCTGCTGCACGTGACCGACATGGCATGGCGCCGGGTCAACCATCCGAGCGAAATCCTGAAGATCAGCGAAACGCTCAAGGTGCAGGTGGTGAAGGTGAACCGGGAGAACCACCGGATCTCGCTCGGCATCAAGCAGCTTCAGGAGGATCCTTGGCTTTCCGTCGAGTCGAAATTCCCGGTCGGAACGAAGCAGACTGGCACCGTCACGAACATCACCGACTACGGCGCGTTCGTCGAGCTGGAGCCAGGCGTCGAAGGCCTGGTCCACGTCTCGGAGATGTCCTGGACGAAAAAGAACGTCCATCCCGGCAAAATCGTTTCCACTTCCCAGGAAGTCGAAGTGATGGTGCTGGAGATCGATCCGGTGAAGCGGCGGGTCTCGCTCGGGCTGAAGCAGACGGTCCAGAATCCGTGGGAGCAGTTCGCAGAAAAGTACAAGGCCGGCGACCGCTTGAGCGGCCAGATCAAGAACATTGCGGATTTCGGGCTGTTCGTCGGACTCGATTTCGGCATCGACGGGATGGTCCATCTCTCCGATCTGAGCTGGGAGCGGCCGGGCGACGAGGCGAAGAGCGAATACAAGAAGGGCGACGTGATCGACGTCGTGATCCAGGAGGTGGACGCGGACAAGGAGCGCGTGTCCCTGTCGGTCAAGGATCTGGCCGAGGATCCGTTCGTTTCAGCCACGACCGGGCTCAAGCGCGGCGACACCGTGTCCGTGACGGTGGCTTCGATTGAGGATGGCGGCATCGAAGTCGCCTACAAGGGCGTAAGGTCCTTCATCCGGCGCTCCGATTTGAGCCGGGAGCGCTCCGAGCAGCGCCCCGAGCGGTTCAGCGCGGGCGACCTTGTGGACGTTCGGGTGGTCAGCATCGACAACGCGTCCCGGAAGGTCGGGTTCTCCATCAAGGCCCGGGAAATCACCGAGGCCAAGGAGGCGGTGGAGCAGTACGGGTCCTCCGATGCGGGCGCGTCCCTCGGCGACATCCTCGGCGCCGCGCTCAAGAGCAAGGACGAGGAGGAGTAGGAGGGCCCGCCCTCAGGACGCGGACGCGTCGAGTCCGCGCCGTCCTTCCGGCATCCGCAGCCGCTTTGGGGAATCCATATTGCGCTTGAATGCGGCCCCGCGTTGGCGGTAGTATCGTCTTCGAGCGGAAGGGATTGAATTCGCGACGCAATTCCGGTCGCCGGAGCGCGCCGAGGCCGCATGCGGCGCCGACGGGCGCGCCGGTCGGGAAGCAAGGAACAGGGGGCGAAAATGGTAAGATCTGAATTGGTTCAGAAGATTCAGGAGGCCAACCCTGACCTTCGGCACAGCGAGGTTCAGAGGATCGTTTCCGCCATTTTCGAAGAGATCGCCGATGCCATGGCGGTCGGAGACAGAATCGAAATCCGCGGCTTCGGAGCGTTCTCCGCAAAGCTCCGGCACCCCCGGCGCGCGCGCAATCCCAGAACCGGCGACGCTGTCGATGTCCCTGCCAAATACGTTCCGTTCTTCAAGACAGGAAAGCTTCTCCGGGAACGGCTCAACGGCCGCGCCGACGGCTGATCTCTCGGCTTGGCCTGAAGATGCGTCCGCTGCGCTGGGCGCTGCTGGCGATTGCCGCCTTGGCGCTGGTCGCGTTCGCGGTGGGAAACCGGCAGCCGGTCACCGTGCGGCTGCTTCCGGAAGGAATGGGCGGCTTCGCCGCCAACCTTCCCGCTGTCACCGTTCCGGCCTTCATGCTGATCTTCGGCGGAATGCTGCTGGGACTGCTCGTCGGGTTCCTCTGGGAATGGGTGCGGGAGCACCGCCACCGGGCCGAAGCCGCGAGACGGAGGCGCGAAGTGGCAAAGCTTGAATCCGAGAACGACGGCCTGAAAAGGAAGCAATCCGAGGACGACGAGCTCGCGGCGCTGCTGGAATGAGCGGCGATAAGGCCGCGGCTGAAAGCCGGTCCGGCGTGAAGGTCAAGATTTGCGGGCTGTCGCGGGAGGCGGAGGTCGAGGCGGCGGCCGCGGCGGGCGCCTCTTATGTCGGGTTCGTGTTCTTTCCGGGATCTCCGAGGCATGTGGGCGCCGAGCAGGCGGGCCGGCTTTCCCGCGCCGCGCCGGAAGGCTTGCGGAAGGTCGCTCTGCTGGTCGACCCTTCGGATGGCGAGATCGACAGCATCCTTTCAGCCGTTCCTATCGACATCCTGCAGCTGCATGGCGCCGAAACGCCGGAAAGGGTGGCGGCGGTTCGCGAACGCTTCGACCTGCCCGTGATGAAGGCGGTTGGAGTCAGGGAAAGGAAGGACTTGGACCAAGTCGCCAGGCACGCGGGAACGGCGGATCTCCTGCTCGTCGATGCGAAGCCCCCGAAAGGCGCGCCGCGGCCGGGCGGATTGGGAACGCCTTTCGATTGGACCCTGATCGCAGGGGCGGGCTGGCGGTTCCAGTGGATGCTTGCGGGCGGCCTGGATTCCGGCAATGTTGCGGAGGCTGTCCGCGTCACCGGCGCGTTGCAGGTGGACGCGTCGACAGGCGTTGAAAGCGCTCCCGGAGTGAAATCGGTGCAAAAGATCAAGCAGTTCGTGGCCGCGGCGGCGGGTGCGTGAAATGCAGCCGGAATTGGCGAATTCCTTCCTGACCGGGCCCGACGAGCAGGGGCGCTTCGGCAAGTTCGGAGGCCGCTTCGTCTCCGAGACGCTGATGCCGCTGATCCTCAAGCTCGAGGCGGAGTACGGCCGGGCCAAGGACGAGGACGCGTTCTGGGCCGAAATGGACGAGCTCTGGAAGCACTATGTCGGCAGGCCGTCGCCGCTCTACTTCGCGGGACGCCTGACCGAGCGCCTCGGCGGAGCCAAAATCTACTTCAAGCGGGACGAGCTCAACCATACCGGCGCGCACAAGATCAACAACGTGCTCGGCCAGGTTCTGCTTGCCCGGAGAATGGGCAAGACCCGGATCATCGCGGAGACGGGAGCTGGCCAGCACGGCGTCGCCACAGCGACGGTCTGCGCCAAGTTCGGCCTGCAATGCGCAGTGTACATGGGCGTTCACGACGTCGAGCGGCAGGCGCCCAACGTGTTCCGCATGAAGCTGCTGGGAGCGGAGGTCGTTCCGGTCACGTCGGGGCGGGGAACCCTGAAGGACGCGATGAACGACGCGCTCAGGGACTGGGTTACCAATGTCCGGGACACGTTCTACTGCATCGGCACCGTGGCCGGGCCGCATCCCTATCCGGCGATGGTTCGTGACTTCCAGGCGATCATCGGGAAGGAGGCGAAGCGGCAGATGCTGGAGCAGGAAGGTCGGCTTCCCGACACGCTGGTGGCCGCGATAGGCGGCGGATCGAACGCCATGGGGCTCTTCCACCCTTTCCTTGACGACCCGGAGGTCGGCATCATCGGCGTCGAGGCGGGAGGAAAGGGCGTGGACGACCGGATGCAGCATTGCGCATCGCTTACCGGCGGAAGGCCGGGTGTGCTCCACGGCAACCGCACATACCTTCTGCAGGACGGCGACGGCCAAATTCTGGAAGGGTTCTCGATTTCCGCAGGCCTCGACTATCCGGGGGTCGGTCCCGAGCACGCATGGCTCCGGGAGACGGGCCGGGTGCAGTACGTTTCCGTAACGGACGACGAGGCGCTGGAGGCGTTCCGCCTGAGCTGCGAAACCGAAGGGATCATTCCGGCACTCGAGCCCTGCCATGCGCTCGCGCATGTGGCCAAGATCGCGGGCGGGCTTCCGCAGGACCACCTGATCTGCATGAACATGTGCGGACGCGGCGACAAGGACATCTTCACCGTGGCGAAGGCCTTCGGAATCGGGCTGGAAGACGCCGGCTGAACAGCTGCTCCGCCGGAAGGCGGCTAGGCTTCCGTGCACATCCGCTTGCCGATAGCGCTGAACGGCGGGGTGATCTATGTCCCAGGCGCGGCAGGCTGGGCCATGCGCTTGATGTAGTCCCTGAGGGGCGGGATCGGGCAAGCGAGCATCTTTTTCGGGGTGCGCTGAAGCAAGCCGCGCCGGATCATGCGATCAAGGAGCATCGGTTCGTCGTGGTCGCGGGGGAGGTCGCGCGAGCCGCTGCCGCGCTGAGCCGCCGCGCGGATATGGTCAAGCACCTCGCCGCGGGTGGCTTCCTCGCCGATTCGCCGGAATGTCTCTGCAACGAGTTGCCGCGCATCAGCGAGAGGCTCGTCGATTCGACGCTCATAATATGCATCGCGCGCCGACGCGGATGCCTGCAGAACCGCAACTCCGAAACCGCTGTCGATCGGTTCGAGTTGTCCGGGCGCGGAAGCCGCGAGCAATTGGGCAGCGAGAGCCCGCATTGCGACATGGAGGTGCTGCGGCCAGCCGGAGCTTTCGTTCGCGAGGGCATGCGCCCATTGGCGCTTGGTCTCCTGGTTGCCGCTGACCCTGCAGTCGCCGAACATCGTGTGCACAATTTCGACTGCTTCGCCGAATGAAAGCGCCTCCAGCGTTCGGTCGTGATCAATGGAAAAGCGGGAAATGCCGCAATTTTGGAGCACGGCGTCAGAGTAGGCAAGACCTGCGAACACCGGCAGAAAAGGTCCGCCATGGCTTCCAACGTGGAGGCTGGAAATGACCGGGCGTGTCGCGTCCGCATCGAAGCTTTCAAGAACTTGGGCTTCGTCAAGGAAAAGGACGATAGTTTCCCCCGTGCCGGAGAGCGCTCTCCTTACTGCCGCGAGCGTCGGCGCAGCAGGAACTGTCGCTTCGTGGCGCCCTGATTCAGCTGCCCCGGCGCCGGTTGCGACCCCGGGCACTCCGCCGCTTAGCGACCTGGTTGTGCTGGAATGAGTCGTCACCGAGCGTCGGAATTGTTCCGACAGTGCCGAGTCGAAGATCTCCTCGGCCAAATGGAGCGCAAGCGCGCTTTCGTCGACGTAATGGGACGCCTGGGTGTCGACAACCGCTGGCGCACCCGGCCCGGCGGCCCGCCAGCGCCGCACAAGTTGATGCAGCAACGCGCTTTTTCCGGCGCCCGGCGCGCCTTGGAACAGGATGGTTTCTCCCCCGGAAGGGCGCCAGTGGCCCTCCCGGACCCGCTCGCGAATCCGGCTCAATGCTCGTTCAACAACGCCTATTTCGTCGGTGCGGCCGCCGAAGTACGGTGTGGCTTCCCGGTCCGGAAGTTCGGAGAATCTCCTGAGCGCATCCAAGTCGGGCTCGGTCATGGACATCCGGGGAGAACGGGTCATCGCGCTGCAGTCATCACGTCTTCGGAAATGAACGCTACACGGTGAATCCCCGTTCTGCAAAACGGCTGCGCGGTTCCGATGCTTCTCTGTCGAAATCGCGATCGCGGGCGGGAATGCGCCCGCTGGCAAGCCAGCCGGATCCTGCGGCGCAACTCCCGCGCGTCATTTCCTTCGTGACTTTTCCGCCTTCGGCCCGCAACGCGACAGACGCGGATCAGATCAAATGCGACCTGAATCCTGGCGCGAGAGAACTACGATTGCTGGTCGATGGCGTGCATCTTCAGAATCGAGAGCGGAACGATGTCGAGCGCTTTCGAATGCGTCGCTCCAAGCACCACCTTGGGAGCGATTCCCTCCTCGTGCGCCTGCAGGAACCGCGCGGCGCACAGGCACCACCGGTCGCCGTCCTTCAATCCGGGAAACCCGAACTCGCTCCGCTTGGTCGTCAGATCGTTGCCGACGTATTTCGAATAGGCGAGGAATTCGTCGGTCATGACCGCGCAGACCGTGTGGCTGCCGGCGTCCATCGAGCCCGTGTCGCACGCCCCGTTCCGGTAGAAGCCGGTTACGGGGTCCGCGGAGCAGGCAAGCAGCTTGCCGCCCAGCACATTGACGGAGGGTTCCACTTCGTCAGCCATTCAGGTCCTCCATGCCCGCCGCGCCGCTCTCCGGCGCTTTCGCCATGCGGATGTATCGGCTGCCGGGGCGAATTTGGCAAACCTCAACCGCGCGGCGCGTCCGCGAACCGCGATCACCTCTTGAACCACGAAGCAAGCTTGGCGAAGGGTCCGCCGCTGCGCGCCTCTTTGCTCGCGGGCCGCGGCCTTCCGGCGCCGGAACCGTGCTTGCCGCCGGAGGTCCCGACGGGATCGGGCCGCTCAAAGCGGAACTGCGCAATCCAGTTCTGGAATCCTTGGAGGTCGTCCTCCAGCAGATGCCCGATGCCGTTGCCGACCCGATCGATTGCGCCCGGCACCCACTCCCGGTCGGCCGTCGAAAAATCCTTCAGGACGTAAGCCATCACCAGGTCCTTGCGCCCCGGATGGCCGACGCCGACCCGCACCCGGAAGAATCCGGGACCGATGTGCTGCTCAATGGATTTGATGCCGTTGTGTCCGCCGCTTCCGCCGCCGATTTTCGCTTTCAGGCGGCCGGGGTCCAGATCGATCTCGTCGTGGATCACGATCACGTCGCCCGGTTCCAGCTTGAAGAACCGGGCGGCTTCGCCGACCGACTGGCCCGAACGGTTCATGAACGTCTCTGGCTTCAGCAAAGCCGCGCGGCGGTCGCCAATTCTTCCGTCCGAGAACGCGCCTTGGAACTTCGCCCGCCACGGAGCGAACCCGTTGCGGTCGCGGATCTCGTCGGCAACCTGGAAGCCGACATTGTGGCGGTTGGCGGCGTATTTCGGGCCGGGGTTTCCGAGGCCCACGATAAGCTTCATCCGCCTGCCTCCGCGAAGCGGGCGCGCCCGGGGAGGCACCGGCGCCGCGGGCCCGCGGCGCGCGCCGGGCCGGCTGCTGTCCGCGGCGGCGCTGGGCCTATTCGCCTTCGGCCGCCTCTTCGGCGGCGGCCGTCTCCTCTTCCTCGGTCGCGTCCTGCTCGGCCGAGCGAAGACCGGACGGAGCGGAAATGTTCGCGATCACGAAATCGCGGTCCGTGATCCGGGGCCGCACGCCGTCCGGGAGCTTGATGTCCGAAATCGTCAGTATGTCGCCGACCTTCAGGCCGGTCAGATCGCCGACGATCTCGGCCGGAATTTCCCCGGCGGTGACGATCAGCTCGACTTCGGTGCGCACCGCGGTAAGCACGCCTCCGCGCTTGAGACCCGGGGAAAGCTCCTCGTTGATGAACTTCACCGGGATGAACAGGTTGATCCTGCTGTTCTGCCGGAGGCGCATGAAGTCGACATGGCTCGGCTCGTCCTTCACCACGTCGCGCTGGACGCCGCGGCATATGACGCGGACATCGTCCATTCCTTCGACCTTCAGGTTGAACAGGGTCGACATGAACCGTCCGGCTTGGAGCCGCTTGCGCAGCTCGTTGAATTTCAGATTGAGCGGAACCGGGTCCGCCCCGCCGCCGTAGACGACGCCGGGAACGTAGCCCATCCGCCTCGCCTGGCGCGCAAAGCCTTTGCCGGTTCCCGTTCGCCGCTCCGCGGCAAGAACCGGAATCTCACTCGCCATGCCGTTGCTCCTGAATCCTTAGAGCGGGCGTCCTCGCGGGAATCCCGCCTGCAAAGCGCGGGCAATTAAGGGGTTCGGCGGCGGATTGCAAAGGGAATCCGCCGGAAACGCAAAATGCGGCCTCCGGCCGCCGGGAGCCCTACGCCCAGTGCGTCGCGAAGCCTTGCGGAAGCAGGACGTGCTCCCGCCCGATGCTGTTCACGTCACGCTCGCCGCAAAGCGCCATCGTGGTGTCCAGCTCCTTCCGCATCAGTTCAAGCGCCGTGAACACGCCTTCCTCGCCCATCGCGCCCAAACCGTAGACGAACGCGCGGCCAATCCATGCGCATGTCGCGCCCAGCGCCGCGGCCTTGAGGATGTCCTGGCCCGAGCGGATGCCCGAATCCAGATGGACTTCGATCCGGGTGCCGACCGCTTCGACGATCAAGGGCAGCATGCGGATGGACGACAGGGCGCCATCGAGCTGCCGCCCGCCGTGATTCGACACGATGATCGCGTCGGCGCCCGCGTCCGCTGCCCGCCGCGCGTCGTCGGGATCGAGAATTCCCTTCAGGATCAGCGGGCCGCCCCAAAGGTCCTTGATCCATCCGACGGCATCCCAGTCGAGCGCCGGGTCGAACTGCTCCCTCGTCCAGGCCATCAGGGAGCGCGTGTCGCCGACGCCTTTGACGTGGCCGACAATGTTCCCGAATTTCCGGCGCTTCGTGCCCGCGAGCCGGATGCACCAAGGGATTTTGGTCGCCAGGTTCGCGAGCGTCGGGATCGTGAGGCGCGGCGGGGCCGTCAATCCGTTCTTCAAATCCTGGTGGCGCTGCCCCAGCAGCTGGAGGTCCAGCGTCAGCACCAGCGCGGAGCATCCGGCGTCCTTCGCGCGCTGTATAGCGCCTTCCACGAATTCCTTGTCCCGCATGACGTAGAGCTGGAACCAGAAGCCTTTGCCCGCGTGCTCGGCGACATCCTCGATCGAGCAGATGGACATTGTGGACAGCGTGAACGGCACTCCGAAACGCTTGGCCGCCCGTGCCGCCTTGATCTCCCCGTCGGCGCACTGCATGCCGAGCATGCCCACCGGCGAAAGCGCGACCGGCATGGCCGCGTCCTGGCCTGCGACCTTGGCCGCCGTCGTACGGTTCGTCATGTCGACCGCCACTTTCTGGCGGAACCGGACGAGGCCGAAGTCACTGCGGTTGTCGCGGAACGTCTGCTCGGACCAGCTTCCCGATTCGGTGTAGTCGTAGAACATGCGGGGAACCCGGCGCTCGTAGAGCCGCCGCAGATCCTCAATGCAGGTGATGACTGGCAACGTCCCGGATCCTTTCGCTTGCTCGGGGCGGCGAAACTAGCAATGGCCGGAAACGCGGGCAACGCGTCCCGCCGCAGGAACCCGAGATCACGCCGCGTGGGCGCCCTCAGCTAGAGAGCGGACGAACTCCAGAATCTCGCCGACCGGCCTGCCTTCCTCGGCGAGCTTGACGATCGACGATCCGACAACCGCGCCGTCCGCGACCTGCGCGATCGCCTTCGCGGCACCAGGTGTCCTGATTCCGAATCCGACGCAGACCGGAAGCTCGGTCGCCGATTTGATTCTGGCAACATCCGGAGCGACATCCTCGGGCTTGGCCGCCGCCGCCCCGGTAATGCCGGTGATCGAAACGTAGTAGACGAATCCGCTCGTGTTCCGGAGGACCTTTTCGAGGCGGGCGTCGTCCGTCGTCGGCGTGGCAAGGCGGATGAAGTTCAGCCCCGCCTCAAGCGCGGGAATGCAAAGCTCGTCATCCTCTTCAGGAGGCAGATCGACGATGATCAGCCCGTCGATGCCTGCGTTCCGCGCTTCGGCCAGAAACGCTTCCGAACCGCGATTGTGGATGGGGTTGTAGTACCCCATGAGGATCAGGGGCGTGTCGCTGTCGGTCCGCCGGAACTCGCGCGCGAGCTCGAGCGTCTTTTCCAGCGTCTGCCCGGCCGCGAGAGCCCGCTGGCCGGCCAGCTGAATGGTCGGGCCGTCCGCCATGGGGTCGGTGAACGGAATGCCGAGCTCGACGATGTCCACTCCGGCGTCGGGCAGCCCCTTCAGAATCCGCAGCGAGGCGGCGTAATCGGGGTCGCCGCCCATGACGTATGCGACGAACGCCTTTTTGCCGTCGGCCCGCAGGGAGGCGAATTTGCGTTCGATGCGTCCTGTCACCTGATTGCCGCCGGGCAGCGTCGAACCGGGACTAGGCCGGTTCGGGAAGATCGCAGTTGACCATCCAAGGAATTCCATGCCGGTCGGTGACCATTCCGAACCCTTCCGCCCAGAACGTCTTTTCGAAAGCCATTCTGATCTCGCCGCCTTCGGCAAGCTCATCGAAAATCCGGCGGGCCTCTCCGACGTCGCCGACCGAGACGCTCACGTTCATCCCCGACGGAGGCTCGTAATTCCCTTGGTGGTTGTCGGAGGCCATCAGCATCCTGTCGCCGATCTTCAGCCTCGAATTCATCACCTTGCCGTGCGACTCCGGCGGCATCCGGTCCGCGAACATGGAGTCGCCGAAGGTCATGCGGAACGTGACGGCGCCGCCGAGCAGCTCGGCGTACCGCTCGAACGCCTCGGTCGCGTCGCCGTCGAACGTCAAATAGGGCACGAGTTTCGTGTCCCCGGCCTGGCCGGGCTCGGCGTATTCGTCCGCCCAGCAGTTCACCATCCACGTGATCCCGAACCTGTCGGTCGCGATGCCGAAGCCCTTGGCGTACGGCGTGGGACCGAACTTCATCATTGTCGACCCGCCCGCCGCCAAAGCGTCGAACGCCGTGTTCGCCTCCTCAGGATCGCTGTAGTCCAGCTGCAGGTTCATGCCGGAAGGCGCCTTGTAGGATTTCGCGAAATCATCCGACGCGAATATCGTGTTGCCGCCGAAGACGAGCCGGGCGTGCATCACCCTGTCGCCCATCTCTTCCGGCATGCCGATGTCCTCCGGCGCGTTCTTGAACGTCTCGATGAAGGGTATCTCGCCGCCAAGAACCTCGGCATAGACTTCGAACGCTTCCCTGCAGTCGCCGTTGAACGTCAAATACGGCTGGATTTCCATTTGAGTCTCTCTGTCTGGCGATTTGCCGCGCTGGCCGGGGAGGCAGTTTTCAACTTCGGCGGCGATGATTGTCAACCATCATTGCAGCGAAATTGCCGTCGGACACCCGGATCCTGAACCGCCATCGAAGCGCAGCGGCGGCGTCCGTCGGAACGGTCAGTTCCGGGAGGAGAGGCGGGGCTTTCCGAACAATCCGGCAACTGCGGGCGACCAGCTTGGGCCACGCGATCCCCTTGCCAAGCGACTTCCGATCCTGCGCGAAGGCGACGGCCGTTGAGTTTCAGTGCCCGCCGCCAATGGTTTGCTGCACTCCGAGGCGACGTTGCCGGTCGCGATGATCCAACGTGGCGTCGGCGCGGGATGGCCGGGCAGAAAATCCCGGCGGGTGCGGCTTGGTTTCGAGCGACCGGCGAGCGCTGCGGGAGGCCGGCGCGAAGGGCGGCAATAGCGACGCGACGTCGCGCCGCGGCCGGACGCTCGAAAAGGACGGCGGCCTTGGTTCGGGTTCGTGCGTTTTGCCGACAAACGGGCATAGCAGGTGCGAATGACGGGTATCCGCCGAATCACAAGACTCGCTTTGTTCTCGAAGCAAGCGATTGGGTTGAGCGATTCACGAAGCAAGACGCCGATATCGGCAAAATGAGGTGTTTCAAGAAAGCGGGAAACGAATGCTCGAAGAATTGGGTTTCGAAGTCTGATCGGGTGCGACGCTTTTGCCGATGAGCCGCCAATTCATCTTTGGGCTCCGATTCACTGCGTTTTCAAAACGCGGCCCTCGTGTGCGGACGCGTTGGGGGCCGGTGCATTTGGGCGTGCAAATCCGGATTGCTTAGGGCAGGTGGAGTCCCGCATTGAGATGGCGCGTAAGGTCGATAGTGGCGCCGAATCCGATCATATCTCGCCTCAAAATCGCTGCCTCTTCTCCCGCTTTTTGCAAGCAGCAAGGAAATTTCTTCAGCAATCCGAATTGTCGCATTGATCAGTTCCCCGGTAATTTCAGCTCCGCCCTCGTACTGTACGAGATTGCGAATTCGATGCGCGTTGCCCAAAATGCGGCGTTTTTTGTTCGAAATGCCCAATGTGCATTCAAGGCTCCTGAACACAACATATCGATTCCGATCCGGACGGTAGCCCGCTATCTGAAGTGCCGCCAGCGAAAGTGCGTGAAGCGCGTTGCAAGCCAGATCGAACCGTGACGCTTCGCTAAGCTGTTCATTCTTCGCATCCTTAAGCCAAGCTTCGCCGCTTGATATAAGATTGGAAATCCCCTGCTCTGCCACGGCGCCTTTCTTCAGTTTTCCTTCATTGACCAAGTTGTCCAGTTGTTCATGCGTCATCAGTTGAACCCATAATTACAATTTTTGGACTTTCAAGCACATGCGCTAGAAACCCGGTTTGATCCAAACGTCGGTGTCGGTATTCCTGCGACTTGTAGAGAATCGGATGAATCTGCCGGCCGAGCAGTTTCTCAGCTGGTTCCAAGGCCGAGTAAACCGATTCCAGCGTAAGGTCGTCCGAAACAAGCAGAAGGTCGATATCGCTTGCGGCGGTGTCGGTGCGATTGGCAACGGATCCGTGGATTGCAGCCAGCGACAGCTTGTCTGTCAATGGCTTGAGCGCGTTTTCGACGACACGTTCGATGCCAATTGTCTTTCGAACGATCGCGCACAAATCTTCGAAGATCGGCGAATCTCGATTGGCTTGGTAGTAGACCCGATTGCCGACCCTTGATGGGGTGACGAGGCCGGCCGTCGCGAGCTTGGCGAGTTCGCGTTGCACGGCGCCCCGCCCCATGCACGCCAAGTCGATCAGTTCCGTCACGAAGAAGCGACGGTTTGGCTGGCCGAACAGCAGCGCGTACACGCGCTGCTGCGTCAGCGTGAATACCGCGTCGGCAATCGACAAGGTTTCAATGCGGCCGCCGGTCCGTTTCCGCTTGGAACGGATCGCGCCCTCCGCCTTCGGTGCCGCCACGCCGCGCTTCTCCATTATTAATACCCGAAAAATGTATTTATATACCTGATAGGGGTATATAAAGCGCGTCCCGCGCCTCGGACCTCCGTGCTCGCCGGATGCGGAAGGTCGGCAGTTCGGGATTCGTCGACAAGGCGCAAATCGCGGCGGATGGAAGCGGCTTGTCGGGAGGCATCAAATTCACAGGCGCGCCAGGGGAAGCCTGCCGGGCCGGTTGCGCCGCGTCGGACTCACTCCGCAGCGGATTCCTCGGCAATCCGCTCGACCCGCGCCGCGCAGAACTTGAACTCCGGAATCTTGCCGAACGGGTCGAGCTCCGGATTCGTGAGGATGTTCGCGGCCGACTCGACGAAGGCGAACGGAATGTAAGCCGATCCTTCGGCGACGCGGCCGTCCGCCCGCGCCATGATCGAAATGCTGCCGCGGCGGGTGACGACCCGCACCTGCTCGCCCGCCTCGACTCCCAGCTCCAGCATCGTCGAGGGATGCATGGAGGCGGTGGCTTCGGGCTCCACGGCGTCGAGAACCTTCGAGCGGCGGGTCATCGAGCCGGTGTGCCAGTGCTCGAGCACGCGGCCCGTCGACAGGAGGATCGGATACTCGTCCGAAGGCTCCTCCGCAGGCGGAATGAAATGAGCCGGCGCGAAGCGCGCCCTGCCGCCCGGACGCGGAAAGCCGTCGCCGAACACCACGGGCTGGCCCGGATCGTCCGGCGCAAGCGACGGGTAGGTCACGGCGCTCTCGGCCTCGAGCCGCTTCCAGGTGATGTTGTCGAGGGAGCCCATCGCGAGCTTCATCTCCGCGAACACGTCCCGGGGATGCGCGTAGGTCCAGTCCAGCCCGAGGCGCTTCGCCAGATCCGCGGTGATCCGCCAGTCCTCGCGGGCCTCGCCTGGCGCGTCCAGCGCCTTCCGCCCAAGCTGGACCTGGCGGTTAGTGTTCGTGACCGTCCCGGTCTTCTCCGGCCATGCCGATGCGGGAAGGATCACATCGGCGTAGCAGGCGGTCTCCGTGACGAACAGGTCTTGGACCACCAGATGCTCGAGCGCTCCGATGGCTTTGCGCGCATGGGTAAGATCGGGATCCGACATCGCCGGGTTTTCCCCGACGATGTACATTCCGCGGACCCGGCCCTCGCTGGCCGCATCCATGATCTCGACAACGGTCAGTCCCGGGTGCGGATCGATATCGACGCCCCAGAGCTTGCGGTACTTCTCCGCGGTCGCGGCGTCTCCCACCGGCTCGTAGTCGGGCATCACCATCGGTATCAATCCGGCGTCGGACGCGCCTTGGACGTTGTTCTGGCCGCGGAGCGGATGCAGCCCCGTTCCCGGACGGCCGACTTGGCCGCACAGAAGCGCCAGCGATATCAGGCACCGCGAATTGTCGGTCCCGTGGGTGTGCTGCGATATCCCCATGCCCCAGAAGATCATCGCCGCGTCGGCCTCGGCGAAGGCGCGCGCGACTTCGCGGACCGCATCCGGGCTGATCCCGGTCACGGGTTCCACGGACTCGGGCGTGAAGGTCTTCAGATGCTCCGCGAGAGCGTCGAAGTTCTCCGTTCGTTCCGCGATGTATTCGGCGTCGTGCAGACCCTCGTCCACAATGGTGTGCATCATGGCGTTCAGCAGGGCGACATCCGCGCCCGCCTTGAACTGGAGCTCACGCCATGCGTAGGCGGAGAGACCGGTTTTCCTCGGGTCCATGGTGACGAGCTTGCCGCCGCGCTTCGCGAATTGCTTGAAGTAGGTTGCCGCGACGGGGTGGTTGCCTGCCGGATTGCATCCGATCGCGATCGCCACGTCCGCGTTGGCGATCTCGTTGAAGGTCGCCGTGACCGCGCCCGACCCGACGTTCTCCATGAGCGCGGCGACCGAGGACGCGTGGCAGAGCCGTGTGCAGTGGTCCAGATTGTTGTGGCCGAACGCTTCCCGGATCAGGCGCTGGAACAGGTACGCCTCCTCGTTCGAGCACTTCGCGGATCCGAATCCCGCGATCGCGCCGCCGCCATGCTCGCGCCGGATCCTGTCAAGGCCGCCCGCCGCCGCATCCAGCGCCTCGTCCCATTCCGCTTCGCGGAAATGCGTGAACGGGTTGGCCGGATCGACGTCAAGATCCTTGGGCGCGCCCTCCAGCCGGATCAGCGGCTTGGTCAGGCGGTGGGGATGGCTGACATAGTCGAATCCGAATCGGCCCTTCACGCACAGCCTCTGCTCGTTCGCGGGACCGTCGCGCCCTTCGACGTATTTTATCCGGCCGTCCTTGATCTTGTACGTGATCTGGCATCCCACGCCGCAGTACGGGCAGACCGAATCGACTTCCCGGTCCACTTGGCCGCGGTCCTTGGTGTCGCCGAGCGTCGCCGGCATGAGGGCGCCGGTCGGGCAGGCCTGGACGCACTCGCCGCAGGCGACGCAGGTGCTTTCGCCCATCGGGTCGTCCTGGTCGAACACGATTTTGGCGTCGTGGCCGCGGTAGGCGAGCCCGATGACGTCGTTGACCTGCACGTCGCGGCAGGCGCGCACGCAAAGATTGCAATGGATGCAGGCGTCCAGATTGACGTGCATAGCCACGTGCGAGTCGTCCAGGAGCGGCACGCGGGATCCTTCGATCCTCGGGAACCGTCCGGCGCCGGCGTCGGCGAGATCGGCCATGCTCCAGAAGTGCGACGAGCGGTCGTGCGCATCCGTCCGGCAGGGCTGGTCGGACGCGAGCATTTCAATGACCGTTCTGCGCGCCTTCCGGGCGCGCTCCGTGGAGGTGCGCACCTTCATGCCTTCGGCGGGCGCGCGGATGCACGACGCGGCCAGCACGGGCTCGCCTTCGATCTCGACCATGCAGGCGCGGCAGTTGCCGTCCGGGCGGTAGCCCGGCTGGTCCGCGTGGCAAAGGTGCGGGATGAGAGTGCCGGTCCGCTTCGCCGCCTCCCAGATGGTTTCGCCCGGCGCGGCCTGGACCGCCTTGCCGTCCAGCTCGAAATTCGTCCGATCAGTCACGGGTCCGCCCTCGAGATTTCGTCCGGGAAGTGCTTGATCGTCAGGCGGATCGGGTTCGGCGCCGCCTGGCCGAGGCCGCAGATCGAGGCGTCGGCCATCGCCTGGCACAAATCCTCCAGCAGCTCGGCGTCCCAGGCGTCTTCGCTCATCAGCTTGACCGCCTTTTCGCAGCCCACGCGGCAGGGCGTGCACTGGCCGCAGCTTTCGTCCTCGAAGAACTTGAGCATGTTCAGAGCGGCGGCGCGGGCGGAGTCCCGGTCGGACAGCACGACGACCGCCGCCGATCCGATGAAGGAGCCGTGGGGCTGCAGCGTGCCGAAGTCGAGCGGAATGTCGTCCATGCTTGCGGGAAGCAGGCCCGAGCTCGGCCCGCCGGGCTGGTACGCCTTGAATTCGTGCCCGTCGAGCATGCCGCCGCAATGATCGTCGATCAACTCCCTGATGGTCAGCCCGGCGGGAGCGATCACGACGCCGGGCCGCTTCACCCGGCCCGAGACCGAGTAGCTTCGCATGCCTTTGCGGCCGTTCGCGCCGCGGCCGCCGAACACGTCGGCACCCTCCCGCGCGATCCGGGCCACCCAGTAGAGGGTTTCGACGTTGTGGACGAGCGTCGGGCGGTTGAAGACGCCCACCTGCGCCACGTAGGGCGGGCGGTGGCGCGGAAGGCCTCGCTTGCCCTCGATGCTCTCGATCATCGCGGATTCCTCGCCGCAAATGTAGGCGCCTGCGCCTCTGCGCAGATCGATGCGGCCTTCGGCCGCGATTCCCGCCCGCTCGAGTTCCGCGATCTCGTCCGCCAGGATGCTCAGCGCCGCAGGGTACTCGTCGCGGATGTAGACGAAGCAGGTTTCGGCCTCGACGGCCCATGCCGCGATCAGCATCCCCTCAAGGAACATGTGCGGCTCCCGCTCAAGGAAATAGCGGTCCTTGAACGTGCCGGGCTCGCCTTCGTCGCCGTTCACCGCGAGATGCCTCGGCCCGTCCTCCGCCCGGACGAACGACCATTTCCTTCCCGACGGAAACCCCGCGCCGCCCATGCCCCGAAGCCCGGAATCGAGGATCTCCTGCTGCAATTCGTCCGCGGATCGGCCTTGTTCCGACCGGAGCGCCTCCAAGGTCCGGTAGCCGCCGCCCGCCCGGTAGGCGGCGAAGCGCTGGCAGTCCGGAATCCTCGGCCGGGTGTCGCCGGCGGCCGCCGCAGCCGCGACGGCGTCGGTGTCGGCGCGGTCGATGTGGTTGTGGCCGACCTCGACCGCAGGCGCGGCATCGCAACGGCCCATGCACGGCGCCCGGACCACCCGGGCCTTCCCGGGCGGAAGCCGGGATTGAAGCTCCTTCATCAGCTGCTGCGCGCCTGCAAGCTCGCATGACAGCGAGTCGCATACCCGGATTGTCAGAGGCGGGGGAGGGGAGTCCCCCTCCCGAACCAGATCGAAGTGCGCATAGAAGCTCGCGACCTCGTAGGCTTCCGCCTGCGGAATGTTCAGCTCCTCTGCGAGCGCTCGCAAATGCGCGGCGGAGATGTGCCCGTATCGATCCTGTACAAGATGGAGGAACTCAATCAGCAGATCGCGCCGCCGCGGCCTCGCGCCCAGCAGCTCCCGGACTTCCGCCAGCGCCGAAGGGTCGGTCTGGCGGCCCTTGATAATCCTCCGCCCCTTGCCCTTGCCCCGTTTCCAGACGCCGGGAGGGACGGCATCGGCCTTGCGCGTCGCGAGATCGTTCATGTCGTTCGCCGCCTGCCTTCCGTGCCACCCGGCGTAGCCTGCGGCTGACCACCGCCGCGTGCCTTCAGGCAGTTCCTTGCCGCGGCGCACAAAGGCAACAGAAGCAGGGCAATTGCAACCGCGGAAGCCATGCCCGAAACCCGTCCGGCCTCCCTTCGATGCCGACAGCCGGTTCGCTGCGGCCCGCGGCGTCAGAACAGCCCCTCGATTTCGCCGTCGGCGTTGAACCCGATCGCCTCCGCTGCTGGCGATCTGGGCAGGCCGGGCATGGTCATGATCTCGCCGCATATCGCCACGACGAAGCCCGCTCCGGCGGACAGCCTCACTTCCCTGATCGGAATGCTGAAGCCGGTCGGTGCGCCTCTGCGGTTCGGGTCGGTGGTGAAGCTGTACTGGGTCTTCGCCATGCATACCGGAAGCCCGCCGTAGCCGGCCTCCTCCCACTGCGTCAGCTGCGCCCGGATCTTCTGGTCGGCGACCACCCCGTCCGCGCGGTATATTTCCTTGGCGACGGCTTCGATTTTCTCGAAAAGCCCTTGGCCGTCCGGGTAGAGAGGCGCAAAGCTCGCGCCGCCGCCGTCGGCGATCTCGACGATTCTGCGGGCGGTCCCGACTGCTCCCCTCCCGCCGTCGGACCAGTGGGTGTTGACGATCGCCTCCGCCTCGTTCTCCTCGCAGTAGTCCTTGATCGCCTGGATCTCCGCATCCGTGTCGGTGACGAAGTGGTTGATGCCGACGACCGCCGGAACGCCGAACTTCCTCACGTTCTCGACGTGCCGCCCCAGATTCGCGCAGCCGTCCTTGACCGCTTGCACGTTTTCCGCGGCAAGATCGGCTTTCGCGACTCCGCCGTTCATCTTCATCGAGCGCACCGTTGTCACGATCACGACGGCTTTCGGGGACAGGCCCGCCTTGCGGCATTTGATGTTGAAGAACTTCTCGGCCCCCAGATCGGCGCCGAACCCGGCTTCCGTGACCACGTAATCGGCCAGCTTGAGCGCGGTCGTCGTCGCGATCACCGAATTGCAGCCGTGCGCGATGTTCGCGAACGGACCTCCGTGCACGAATGCCGGGTTGTTCTCGAGGGTCTGGACCAGGTTGGGGCGCAGTGCGTTCTGAAGCAGGACGGCCATGGCGCCGTCAGCCTTAAGGTCGCGGCAGAACACGGGCGAGCGGTCCCGCCTGTAGGCCACGATGATCCCGCCCAGCCGCCTGTGGAGATCGTCCAGATCCGTCGCCAGGCAAAGGATGGCCATGACCTCCGACGCCACGGTGATGTCGAATCCCGCCTCGCGGGGAAAGCCGTTCGCGACGCCGCCAAGCGAAGCGGTGATCTGCCGAAGCGCACGATCGTTCATGTCCATCACGCGACGCCAAGCGACTCGCCTGACGTCGATGCCGAGCGAGTTGCCCCAGTAGACATGGTTGTCGATCATCGCCGCCAGCAGGTTGTGCGCGGACGTGATGGCGTGGAAATCGCCCGTGAAATGGAGGTTCATCTCCTCCATCGGAACGACCTGAGCCCGTCCGCCGCCGGCGGCGCCGCCCTTCATGCCGAAGCACGGTCCGAGCGAAGCCTCGCGGATGCAGATGGCCGCCTTCTTGCCGATCGCGTTCAAGGCGTCGCCCAGCCCGACGGTCGTGGTGGTCTTGCCTTCGCCCGCCGGCGTCGGGTTCACCGCGGTCACCAGTATCAGGTTCCCGTCGGGACGCTCCCTTGCCGACTCGGTGAATTCGTCCGTGAGCTTCGCCTTGTCGTGCCCGAACGGCAGGAGATGCTTCGGCGGAATGCCGAGCTTCGCTCCGACATCCTGGATCGGCAGCTTGCTGGCCTGCCGTGCGATTTCAATATCCGTGGCCACGGCCTTCCTCCTTGCCCGTTCGCGCCCGCCTAATGGCCAAAACCGGCGCTTTTGGCAACGCGGGCTTTCGAAGCCCATTCGACAGCGGGAACCTTTTTGCCGCCCGCCGGGCGAACCTGCTTTGCGGGCGGGCGCCGTTCGAATCAACGGCATCGCCTTCCTGTCCGCGAGTATCAAGCGCTCGCCGCGCCTCGCTGAAGCGGCGAGGCGCTAGGATGCCGAGCGCCGCGCGTTCCCGACGGCGCCGGACGCGACGATTTCGTCAAGCTCCTTGCCCGAGAAGCCCAGGAAGTCGGACAGGATTTCCATCGTGTGCTCGCCTAGAAGCGGCGATCTTCCGACCTCCGCAGGGCTGTCGGACATCTTGATCGGGCAGCCGACGGAAAGGTAGGCTCCCCGCTCGGGATGGTCGACCTCGACGACGGTGCCCGTCGCCCGCAGCCCCTCGTCCTCGGCGAGCTCCTTCATCGACAGGATCGGGCCGACGGGAATTCCCAGCGGATTGCAAATGTCCATGACCTCGAACTTCGTCCTGGCCATCGTCCATTGCTCGATGGTCCCGAAGATCTCGTTCATTCTGGGAAGGCGCGCCTTCAGCGTCGAGTAGTCCGGATCATCCTTCCATTCCGGCTTTCCGATGAGATCGCAGATCATCGGCCACGCGGCGGCTTGCGTGATGAAGTACGTATAGGCGTTCGGGTCGTCTTCCCAGCCCAGGCATTTGAGGATCCGCCCAGGCTGTCCGCCGCCGGAATCGTTCCCCGCGCGAGGCGTGGCTTCGCCGAATGGCTTTCCTTCGCTGAACTGCGAGTACTCCTCGAGAGGACCGGCGGCGAGACGCTGCTGGTCCCGCAGCTTCACTCGGCACAGATTCAGCACGCCGTCCTGCATCGGCGCGAGGACCCTCTGCCCCCGGCCGGTCGATTCGCGCTGGTAGAGGGCCGCGACTATGCCGATCGCGAGGTGGAGGCCCGTGCCTGAATCCCCGATCTGTGCGCCGGTTATCAATGGGAGCCCGTCAGGCTCGCCCGTGGTGGAGGCCGAGCCCCCGGCGCACTGCGCCACGTTCTCGTAGACCTTGCAGTCCTCGTACTTGCCGGGGCCGAACCCCTTGATCGAAGCCATGATCATCCGCGGATTGATCTCGCGGACCCGCTCCCAGCCGAATCCCATCCTGTCCAAGGCGCCGGGAGCGAAGTTCTCCACGAGCACGTCGCATTCCTCGACCAGCCGCGTGAGCACTTTCCGGCCGTCGGCCGATTTCGAATCCAGCTCGATCGAGCGCTTGTTGTGGTTGAGCATCGTGAAATACAGGCTGTCCGCGCCCGGAACGTCCACGAGCTGCTTCCGGGTCGCGTCGCCCGCGCCGGGACGCTCCACCTTCACGACATCCGCTCCGAGCCAGGCGAGCAGCTGCGTGCAGGTCGGCCCCGACTGCACATGCGTGAAGTCGAGTATCTTGACGCCTTCCAGTGCCTTCATACGCTGCGGGCCCTTTCGAATTCCGGCGGCACCCGGCGGGCGGGAGCGCCGGTCATTTGTACATCGTCTGCGCCTTGGTGCCCGGCGCGTATTCGTTCGGATCGATCCAGACGTTCACGACGGCGCACCTGCCCGTCCGGGCGATCGCCTCCCGGGACCGCCGCAGCGCCGGACCGATCTCGCCGGGGTCCCGGACCTCTTCGCCGTATCCGCCGATCATCTTTCCGAACTTGCTGAATTCCACGTCGCCGAGCTTGTTGCCGACATCGCCGCGGTCGGCGCCGTATTTGGCGATCTGGCCGTAGCGGATCTGGTTCATCGCCGAATTGTTCCCGACGACCGCCAGGTAGGGCGCGCCGAACCTCTGCGCGGTCTCCATGTCGAACGCGGTCATCCCGAACGATCCGTCGCCGTACAGGCAGACGACCTCCTTGCCGGGATGCGCGAGCTTGGCCGCCATCGAGAAGCCCGTGCCGACGCCGAGCGATCCGAGCGCGCCGGGGTCCATCCACTGGCCAGGATTCCTCGGACGGACAGCTTGGGCCGAAATCGTCACGACATCGCCGCCGTCGCCGATATAGATCGTGTCCTCCTCGAGGAACTCGTTGATTTCCCAAGCGAGCCGGTACGGGTGGATCGGCGAGCGGGCGGACTTGAAGAGCGGCATGAGCTTATCGAGCTTCGCCTCCTCGATGGATCGCAATTCGGCCATCCAGCTCTTCCGCGCCTGCTTCGCGCCTCCGCCGATGCGGCCGGACGCAGCCTCTGAAACGGCCGAAAGTATCGCGCCCGGATGGCCAGGAAGCCCCAAAGTGACATCCCTGTTCTTGCCGACGGTGGCATAGCTGAGATCAACTTGGACAAGCGCCGGAGAGGCGATGCGCTTGCCATAGCCCATCCGGAAATCGAACGGCGTGCCCACAATCAGTATCAGGTCGGCGCGCTTGAAGGCGTCGGATCTCGTCCGGTCGAAATGGTGCGGATCTCCCTGCGGCATCATGCCCCGGGCCGCGCCGTTCATGTAGGCCGGGATGTCGAAGGCGCGGACGAAGCCGATGCATTCCTCGACCGAGCGGGACGTCCAGACCTGCTGGCCGAACAGCGCGGCGGGGCGTTCGGATTTCGACAGCATGTCCGCGAGAAGATCGATGTCCTTGGGTTCGCATATGGCGCGCGGCGACGCCCTGTAACGTCCCGGCTTGGGCACGCGGGCCGACTCCAGCGGAATCTCGGCGTCGAGGATGTCCCGCGGGATCTCAAGGTAGCTGGGGCCGTACGCGCCGGAGAAGCATTCGCGCGCCGCCATGGAAACCATGTCCGCGATTCGTTCCGTCGAGAAAACGCCCGAGGAGAACTTCGTGATCGGCGCCATCATGTCGACGTGTGGCAGGTCCTGAAGCGATCCCATCCTGTGCTGGGTCAGCGAGGACTGCCCGCCGATATGGAGAACGGGGCTTTCGCTGCGGAACGCGGTCGCGATGCCTGTCATGGCGTTGGTGCAGCCGGGGCCTGCGGTTGTGACGACGCAGCCGAGCTTGCCCGTCTGCCGAGCGTAGCCGTCCGCCGCGTGCGCGGCGACTTGCTCGTGCCGGACGTCGACGATGCGGATTCCCTCGTCGATGCAGCCGTCGTAGATGTCGATTATGTGACCGCCGCACAGCGTGAAGATCGTGTCGACGCCCTCGTTCCGGAGCGCCTTCGCGACCAGCCGTCCGCCCGAAACCACGTTCCGGTCCGCGCTCTTCCGGGCAAGCGTGTCGTGCGCGGTCGCGGAAGGGATGTTCATGCCTTGGCGTCCGCGGCCAGGGATTCGAGTTCCATGAAGCCCTTCCAGGCCGAAGCGATGTAGTCGTGAAGCCTGAACGTGTGTTCCCTAACCAGTCTGTCGGCCAAATCGGCTTCGCGGCCTTCCACGGCCTCGATGATGTTCATGTGGTCGACGACCGACCTGTCGGCGCGGTCGACATCCCGCATCGCGCGCCTGCGGATGGGCACCAGGTGGGCGAACACGTCCTCGCCGAGTTCCTGCAGCTTGCTGCATCCCGAAATGCGCATGATCGCGCCGTGGAAGTCGATGTTCGTCTCCGAGTACTCGTCGATATTGGCTTTGGCTTGGTCTTTCGAGAACTGCGCGGCGATCATGCGAAGCTCCGAGATGGCTTCGTCGGAAGCGACCTCGCAGGCCAGCCTCGCGGCCATGCTTTCCAGCGCGGCCCAGACCTTCACCAGCTCGAGGATTTCAGGAAGGTCCTTGCGGTTGATGAAGATGCCCTTCCTCGCCTGGATCGTCACGAAGCCTTCCTGCGCGAGGCGCGCGAGTGCTTCCCGGATCGGCGTCCGCGAAACGCCCATCTGCTTGGCGATCCCCCGCTCGTCCAAGCGGAGGTCGGCGTTGCGGTTGTACACGTCAAGTTCGAGGAGCGCTTCCCGGAGCTCCGAGTAGATGTGGTCGCCGAGGGAGAAATTCCCTTCGACCGGTTTGAGCACCACCGATTCCGGCATTCGCCACCATCGCTATCGGGCCGCTGCGAGTCGCTCCGCTGCGCATCTGGTATGCCACACACCAGAGCGTGTCAATTCGGGCCGGGCTTGGGCAATGCGTTGTCTTGAAGCTCCCTTGTGAAGGGTCTTGGGTTGATTGGGCGTCTCGCCGGCGCGTCAATCAGGCCGACGAACGGTTCCATGCCATGCCGGGTGCCGGCGGCCGCGCCTGCAGCCATTGCGAACGTCACGCGCAGCGGCAGATGGGCGCGGGAGAAATTGCAATGACTGAGTTCAAGCAATTCCGGCGACCTTGCCTTGCGCTGCGGGAACGGCGCTTTCCGCGACGCGTGCGATAGCGTCCAGTTTCTCACCGATTTCTGAATCAATCTCGTCTTCGGGCACGTGGCCGGCCAGTTCGTAGAAAGTTTTCTTGGCCATCAGGTTGGGAATGCCGATCTTATCGAAGTACGTTCTGAACAACGGAGTAAAGAAGTCATTGCTTGCTTTCGCGCGATCGCTCCACGGCGATTCTTTGCCCAAGGTCTCCAAGGCCTTGCCGACCTCGTCGATGGCCTCGCCCATCGCCGTCAATCGTTTGGATGCCTCAGCGCTGGCGAAAAGGGCCCCGGGCCCTGACGCCGCGCCCGACGCGCGCGCATAGGCTTCAAGGGTCCTTCTTGTGCAAAGATAGTTTTCGATTTCCCGCCGGTTCCAGACCAGATGCTCAAGTGATGGACCGCTCTGGATTCCGACATCCAGACGGCCGAAGAGCGCGACGCCCCTTAGGTCGGGCAGCGCCTTCCGGAGGCGGTTGAAGTGTTGCGTGGCGGATGAGGGCCGGTTCCCGACGTAGCGGACGAAGGGCCGTGCCAGCGCTTGGGATGCGGCGCGCTTGTCGAGTTTCTTGGCGAAAGTTCGCAATATCGCCAAGTCTGTCGAGCCTTCCAGATAGAGCACCCATCCGGTCTGCTCGGCTTGGAAGTGCTGGTCGAAACCGATCTCCGGAAGCCCCTTGAGCGCTTCGCTCTGCCCGACCCCGATCCTACGCGGTTCGCCGATGAAAGCGATAACCAGATCCCTCCCAGCGGCTTCGTTCAATAGTGCTTCGGAGTGAGTGGCAGCAATAATCTGGCTTCCGCTTTCTGAGGCGGCATCGGTTATCAGGCCGAAAATCTGGCGCTGCCGGAGGAATTCGAGATGCGCGTCGGGTTCCTCGAGCAATACGATCGCGCCGGGGTTGGCATGCATGTAGGCGAGAACCAGAAGCGTCTGCTGCAATCCGCGCCCGCTTGATGATAGATCAAGGGTCATGCCGCGCTCGCGATACCCCATAGTGATCTCTCCCCGCTCCTCCACATAGCGGGGCTCTTCGAGCGTTACTCCGAAGAGTTCGCGAATCTGCTCAACCAGAGATGTCCACCGGTCGGGATTCCGGTCGGCAACGCGGAAGCAAAGGTTGCGGAGAATTTCGGCAGTGCGGCCTTCGCCGACCCGCACATTCACGGCGCCTTGGTCGAGTCGCGTTTCGTTGGCGGTGAGGCCGGACATCGGAGGCAGGCAGGCGATGCGGGCGGCATCGGCTTGGTGCGGCACAGGCATCCGTTCGGGATGTTTGCCGTCATCGAGCCGAAGGGGACGGCAATAGAACGATTCTTCGTTGGCGTAGTCGAACTCAAAGCCGCACTTCCAATGCATGTCCTCGTTGACCCCCTCGACAATCACATCGATCCGCACGTTTCTCGTCCGCGGGCGGCCGTCGACACGTCGGAGGTTCCGAACGCGCAGGTCGCGCCACAGATGGCGGGCGTTCGGATGGGGAACGGCGAACAGATCCTTGCGGTTGATCGTCACGCCGGTGCGCTTTTCCGGCGCGCTCCTGCCAGCGCGTTTCTCGTTCCACCGTTTGACGCCGATGTCCCAAAGGGCCAAGGCTTGCATGGCCGACGTCTTCCCCGAATTGTTCGGGCCGGTGAGCACGACGGGGTTTCCCAGCTCGACTTCAACTTTTCCCAAGCGTTTGAAGTTGCGGATCGTGAGCCGAGTCAGCATCTGGCGTCTCCTCTCGAAATTCCGTTCTGCAACCGTAATCGAATACAAACCGAATGCGCACCCACGTGCCGCACTTGATTAGGTTGACGTACCGTCGGAACTAGACACGCCATCCATTCAGGCAGCGCCGGGTAGCTGGCTTCGCTCCACACAACTAGGATTTCCAAAATATTTGAACGCAACCCCATTCAACGTTATCAGAAGTCCAAATCGGTCAAAGGTTTCGACATTCCAATGATGTGAGTTTGGCCAGTTCGCACCACTGCGCTAGCTAATCAGTGCGGTGCTAAATTGTGATCGGGATACAAAACTGAAATGACGATCTTGGAACGTGGCAGGATCAGGCGGCTGGCGCTTGCTCCGGCCCCCATCCGCACTTGACAATCCATTCAAAGGTGAGATGAATTTGCCTCGGCGTAAATTGCCGCTTGCGATCATTCCAAGCATGAAATCTCTGAACCACCTTGTCTGGGTCGGCAACTTCTTCTTTATGCAACAACCAATGGACGGTTGCCAAGAGTTCCAGTCCGAATGATGATTCAAAACCTTCGACCAACTTGCTCACACGCTCCAAACGTGCTTTGGTATCTGAATGTTCACGAAGCAACGCTTCTGCATCAACAACTGCCCCGGGAATAAGCTCTATTTGTTTGTTCGGAATATCGCCACCATCGGCGTATCCCGAAATGAAATGCCCCTCGATTATGTTCAAAACATGTCGAAGGTTTTCTGCATACGGCCCGTAGTGATGTTTCTTGAACTGTAGGTTAAGTGGCTCCCCCGCTTCCTGCATCAAGTACATCAGCTTGTGAAGTTCGATCATCGTAACGAAAGGGTCAAGAAAGCCCTTTAAATACCGATCCATCAGCACGACGAGGACAGCCCGAGCTGTCGTCATTCGTGGCGGTTCGTTGGTGCGGACCATTACCTTCGCATCAGGAGCCTTGCCGGGTTCGTATACGATGATCTCAGCAGATGCTGACGACAGTTCATTTTCGATCAAGCGACGAACATCACGCCAATTAAGTCCCCCCAAATCGCATCCCAGCGGCGGGATAGCTATAGACGTTATACGGCGTGCATCGATTTCGTTGTGCAGACTGACAAGTCCAGATTTAATATCTTCGATACGGCTCTTTCCTCTCCAGTGACGTTTCGTCGGAAAATTCACAATGAAACGCGGCGGCATCAGTTCATCCTGTTCGGTGATGAACATTCTGCCTGGCACAACTTCTCCACGTTCACAGGCTCTCCGGTATTTTTTAAAATTCTGAGGAAACGCCTTTTTGAACTGAAGGGCAAGCCCGCGGCCCATCACGCCGACGCAGTTCACCGTGTTGACCAGTGCATCTGCTTCGCTCTGGAAGATGTCTCCTGATCTAAATTGAATCATTTGAGTCCTCCTCTCAATAATACCATTGCTTCAGAACTTTCACTTGCGGCGCGTGATCCTGACCGCTGATCATCTGACTAACCCACCGAGCAACTGCCTCGTTGTGCACGCCGATTCCGATCAAAAGGCACCAAGGAAAGCAATTTTCGACGAGGAACTCGGCAAGTTTGGCTTCTTTAACTTCACGATCACGCCAATCGTCATTTTTGACAGCGTCCCAGTTAACTTGATCCAAGCAAGGCAGTCCGCTTCGATCTTCGAAGTAATTTGAGGCAGCGTTCGTTAGAGTGAACGCCCAGCGAAGATTCTTGCCGTTGGCCCATTCGATAGTTTCGTAGAAGTCAGCAACGAGGTGAACAATTGGCTCTTGACCACCCAAATAGGTTAATCCGGGGTAGTTTCGTTTGAACAGAACATATAACATGACCGACCGCGGACAAAAATAGAACGGAACACACGCGCCAACCGTCAATCCCGGACACGAAGTTAGCGAAAGCGATAGGCGACGGTCTTTGATGCTCTGAATCCCGATGGTAGTTCCGCTACGCGCCTTCGCCCTAGTCTCCGCATCGGACCAGAGAAATCCGTCATTCATGATCGACGTAAGCCGATCCATGTGAACGATGTGGTAGATACGAATTTTGTCAGGAGGGGTGGTCAATCCAAGCTCCAGCGTCCCGAGCGAGATGTGGATCCTGCGAGTCCGATCAGCCGATCCACGAAGATCGCATGAATGTCGTCATTTGTCACCTTTCGTACGTTGCAGCGTCGCGTGAGGTCATCCTTGGTACGCCGCATATAGTTTTCGGGACCGGCTGAATTGCGCTGCGAACAATCCAGTGGCCGCAAAGGATCGTCGTCCTTCGCTTTGGCAGCGGCCTCGGGATTGATCCAAACTCTGCGTCGCTTCTCGTCTGCCTGACAGTTCGGAAGCATGCCGCTGTCGCCGGGGCGCGGTCATCGGCCGGGCCCGCATCCGCCGTGAGTTCCAGCATCGTATTGGTCTCCGCAAGACGTACGGTCTCCACTTTGACCATCCGGGCGTAGCTCATTTTCCCGTGCCTGTCCCGCCGAAGTTTATACAGACGTTGCGCGCTCGTCTGAGGCCTTGTTCCTGCCATCAATGCGTTCAATCCTCGTCAGATTTTTCATGTCCTGCTTGGCCGGACCCGAGGTCCGTTTGGGATTGCGGGCGCCGACGGCACGTGCGCGACAGGTCGACGGAGCGATCGGCAGTTGGCGGCAGATCTGCCCGACTCCTTGGACCTCGCGGTGCTCTTCGATGAAGGCGGTCATTTGCGCAACGGGCGGTCGAGCTCAGTCCGGGCAAAATGCGCCAACGCCTTCTTCAGGATCTCGTTGGCCATGCGCAGCTCCTTGGCCTCGCGCTCCGGCGCCTTGACCCGGCCTTGTCGTCGCTGCTCGTGCCCGGCCGGACGTTGGCGTCGGGCTCCGCCTGGATGCGCCACCCATGAAGTGTGATAGGTGAGCATCTGAGCTTCGTCGCGGGCGAGCGGCGGATCGCGCTGTCGCTGGAGTAATCCGTGCGATTTTCATCGGCTGGCTACCTCGGGATGTCTTGCTTCTGCCGTCGGTCTCTTCCGCGTTGCTTCCGGTTCATTCGCTTGGCTTCTTGCTCTCGGGCAAACACGGGGCAGTTCACGTCGGCATGCGCGATGCTTCAAAGCGCAAGCGCGAATGTGATCTGGTCGTGCACGAAGGCGGGCGAGCAGGTGCCCAGCTCTCGCGAAGACATGCCCAAATGTTGGCCCACCTTGCGCCATTCCGTCGAAATCGTTTGAGCGAGAGTCCTTGCTCGGACGGCCGCTTCTCCTTCGGTCAGCCCGAAGAATGGAGCCGCCGAAATCGCGTTCCCGATGCTCGGCTCATTGCCGTGTTTCTCCGAAATAGTGTCTGGCAGAGAACCTTCCGTTTTTCGCTGTTCGGCCGGATTCCGGGCGAGCGCGACGGCCTTGCCGGGATCCGGCGGGGTGCATTTCGAGCTGGAACGGGGGCGGCTCCGGTTCCGGAGGCCGGTTTTTCAGCGTTGGCGGCGGCTTTCCGGGGTTCCGGAGCAGGCTCCGCCGCCTGCCGCCCCGCGGCCCGCCGGGATTTCGGGGAGGGCGCCGCTCAGGCGGCGCGTTTGCGCCGTTCCGGCCGCAGCCGCTCGCGGTCGCGCAGGATCCGCCCGAGCCGGTGGATGTTGGCGGCGAGGATGGAGAGGCCGATGGCCAGCTCGAACCGGTCCCGGCCGCGCAGCCGCACCCGGCCGAGGCCGCGGTGCTCCAGGCCGTTGATCGCCGACTCCACGCCCGGATGCCTGCGCCGCGCCGCCGCGAAGTCCGGATCGGCCTCGCGGGCCCGGTCGGCGGCAGCCAGCCCTCCCTTCTTCGGCAGGGCGTTCACGTCCAGCATCGCGTCCAGCTTCCGGCGGTTCTCCGGGCTGTGGAAGCCGCGGTCGAAGCTGCAGGCCCGCAGGTTCGGGAACGCCTCCCGGCATCTCGCGACCAGCGGGACCGCAACGTCCGCGTCGCCGCCCGTCCACATGATCTCCTTGTCGAGAATGAACCCGTCCCCGTCCTCGACGATGCAGACCGGAACCCCGAGCTCCGCAGGCTTGCCGGCCTTGCCCTTGGCGATCCACCGGGTGTGCTCCTCGAAGATCGAGAACATCTTCTCCCAGTGCGGGATCGCCTCCTCGTTCAGCACCCGGCGGGCGGTCCGGACCGCAAAGCGGCACACATGGCGGACGAGCCTCTCGATCTCCGCCGGAACCCGCCCGGGGAGGCCCGCATTCCGGAGCGCCGGAAGCGACGACCACGCCTTCGCGGCCAGTGCCAGGGACCTGTCCAGAAACGCCTGGACAGCGTCCGGCCGCGAGCCCCGCTGCCGCGCCCTGGCCGCCTTCCGGAACAGGGCCTTCGCGCGGCGCAGGTGATGGCGGCGCTGCCGCCAGCCGCCGACGCCCGAGGCGGCGCAGGCCCGCGACGCCTCCCGCACAAGGCAGCGGATCGAATCCCAGAGCAGATTGAAGTCGGTCGGATGGCGGACGTCCGTCTCCACCACGAACGAGTCACAGCGCCCGACCAACGCTGCGCCAAGCTTTTTTCCTGCAACCTTGTGCCCCGTCGACACGACCAGCCGGTTCACCTCCCGCAGAAGCTCCGGCGTCAGATGCTCCACATTGTCCCTGATGTTCTGGAGCTCGTAGAAGCAAGGCTCGAACCAGACGTCGTGGCCCAGGAAGGCTTGGATCTTCCCGTGCTCGTTCACCAGCTCCTGAAGGCGGTCGTAGTCGCAGTTCAGGCCCTGCTTCAGCACGCCCATCACCAGGATCCGCCAGAGATGCATCCCCGGGCGGCCCGTGTCCCGGCGGCGGTCCGGAAGGACGAGCGCGTCCAGCAGCCGGAACAGCTCCTCCCGCGCCGCCTCGTCGTTCCAGATCGCCTGGAGCCCGATCAGAATCGCCGGGATGTCGTCCCGGGATTTCGCGTTCAGCTCGATCGCCCCGATGTCGACCGAGCCAAGCCAGGACTGCTCCCCGATCACCTTGCGCATGCAATCGCCTCCGAAGATTCCCGGAAAAACGCCGATATCGCGGCGGATTCAGGCGAATCATGCCAAACCGCGGGAATCTTCGCAAGCCAAAAATGCCGATTTAGGGATAAAATTCAACGCGTTGTCGGGTTTTCTGCCAAACACGAAATAGCGGTTTTCAACGAGCTGTGCACCCGTCGCGGCTGCGGGTTGATATCGAAGGCAGGCGACATCATCCACTTTCCTTTCCCAATGTGCAGAAACCCGTGGTTGAGGAGGTGGTCGTCGGTGTTTCGGACAAGCACAGTGAACAGAAGCCGGGAATGCAGTTCCGCCATGTCCGCTGAAGGGTCGGCGGAGTGCTGACGCATCATTTCCGCGATGCTTGCGTAATCGCCGGGTTCCGTGCCTTCCATGCCGAGAAGGGTGCGTGCCGAAACATACGGAACCCGCCGGTTTCCGCTCCGGTCGAACCTTCGGATCAATGCCACCGGGTATTTTGCACCGCCGCGGTGAATCTTCGCTTTTGCCGCATTCAATCCGCATAGGCGTGCGAGTTCGAGGGCCATCACCTCGGCCGACACCACGTCTCTGGTGTCCCGCTCGCTCTGAAGTTTCGCTACCCAAAGAATTCCGTCGTCGTCCATGACGGCCAGTTTCGGACGAGCTCCGCCCAGCGACCCCGCCGCATTCAGGAAATCGTCCCGCAGTCTCGCAAAGGAGTCCGGTTCGTTCTCGAAGCTCCGGGCAGCGGCTGCAAGGTCGCGCAGATTCCTGAGGCGAGGCACCCCGTCAGGACTGTCCGGGGAAAGCGGACACCCGTTTCCGTCAAGGTATCTGAGCGCGCCCAGGCGCAAGCCGTCCGATACCGCCAAAAGGTAATCCAGATCATTGCCTGCGCCCTTTGCAGCGTCGATCACAGCGCGGCCCCAGGAATCGGGCGTGCTGTCCTGGATTGGCCCCGGCAGCGGGGAAGACGCGGGCGAACCCGACGAGAACTCCGGGGAATTCGAAAGGGGCAAATGCGGCGAGAGCGGAAAGGCCGATTCGTGACGCAGCCATTCCGGATCGTAAGAAAAGACCGAATGCTGACGATCACCTTGGGCCTCGTAGACCAGATCGCCAACTTTCGTAAGTGATTCCCCGATTGCGACAGTCAATCGGACTGTCCGGGTGCCCGAAGCACGCCGCGTCACCATGCTTCAGGCTCAAGAGAATCGGACTGCCTGCCGAATCGCTTGGCGGCGTTGCGAACCGGTTCCTTCCGGCTTCGAATGCGCTGCGGCAGCTTGTCGCGTGCCAGCGTTAGGCCGATGCCGTCGGTTGAAGGATCCATCAGCTCCCGGATCCTTCCTAGCTCGCCCAGAATCTGCAATGCCGACGCGATGTTGCCTATGGACACGCCCAGGTCGCCCTGTTCGATTCGGCTAAGCGTCGATCTGCTTACGCCCATCCGGTTGGCGAAATCGGCGGTCGGCATGCCGCGAGCGCGCCGGGCGCGGCTGATGTCGCTCCCGAGCTTTCGGACGCTGGACTTTATCGCTGGGCTTGCGTGCCCCATTGTTATGTCCTTTATATAGACTGTAAGTCCTAAATTATGATTTATATATCATACACTAAATGTGGATCGAGTCAAAGAGCCGCTGGCAGGGACGCTCAGGATCTGCGAATTTCTCCAAGTTGCTGCCGAGGCGTCCGGGGTGCGTCCCGAATTTCTTGGTCAGGTGCCGCCGCGGCAAACCCTCCAATCGAGGAGATCGGTCCAGCGGTAGTTTCCGATTCAGCATTCGATGGCGGGCAGGGCGCTGGCGCCTGCTTTCGGCCAGCGGCATCCGACCCGGCAGTCCGCGTTTCCGGCGGGGCCGCAGCGCATCCGGTCCCTGCTGGCCTCCAGGCAGCGCTTCGAGCAGCAGCATGGCGTCGGCCGTGATCAGCGGGGCGCCGCCATGAAGCGATTTGCCATTGATTTCCGAATTTTTGCGGCCATTCCCGAACCGTGCGCAATCGGAAGATCCGGCTGGCGGCGCGTCAGGGAAACTGCCGGACCGGCGTCCACCTGCCGCCGCGGTCATGGGATTCGACGGCCGCCTCCATCATCGCCAGAGTGCGCATGCCGTCGAGCGATCCCGGGACGCGCGCGATGAACGGCTCGTGCGGCTTGCCGAGGCTGCGCGCGATGATCGCGCACGCGAAGTCGGCATAAAGGTTGGCGAACGCGAGCACGTAGCCTTCCGGATGACCGGGCCTGAGGCGTGTCGCGCTGTCGGCGGCGCCGGAGAGCCCGTCGTAGCCGCGGGCGATCCGGATCGCCTCGCGGCCGATCGGCTTGTGCCACAGGGCCTCCGGGTCCTCCTGGACCCAAGTGAGGCCTCCTGATTCGCCGAAGATCCTGAACCACAGCCCGTGGTCGGCACCTGCCGCGACATAGCTTCCCCAGATCCGGCCCCGCGCGCCGTTCCCGAATCGCGCGGTGACGTAGGCGTTGTCGAACACGGCCCTCCGCTCGACGAAAGTGCTGAGCTCGGCGGAAACCTCCGCCGCCTCCTGGCCCGAAACCCAGGCCGCGATGTGGTGCGCATGGGAGGACACCTCGCCGAGTATCGCGCCCCGTCCCATGGTCTCCTCGCGGAAGCGCCAATGCCGGTCGGCGGGATTCTCGGGCTCGAAGCTGACTCCGGGATCCCCGGCCGCCAGCTCGGCCTCAATCAGCCTGATTTCGCCGAGCGACCCGCCGCGCGCGAGCTCCCGCGCGTGGCGCACCATCGGGTAGCCGGTGTAGCAGTGCGTGAGGCACAGAAGCCTCCCGCGCCGGCGGAACAGGTCGTGGAGCCTGCACGCTTCGTCGAGCGTGCGGGCGAGCGGCTTTTCGCAGATGACGTCGATGCCGTTCTCCGCGAACGCCTTGGCCGCCGGGAAATGCAGATCCGGCGGCGTCGCCACCAGGACCGCCTCGATGCCGTCGTCGCGGGCGGCCTCCCTTTCCGCCATTTCCTCGAAGTCCGCGTAGGTGCGGTTCGGGGGAACGAACTCCGCCGCGGCAGTTGCCCGCGACACCTCCGGGTCGGCCGAAAACACGCCGGCCCGGAGATCGAAGAACCCGTCGACGCGCGAAGCGGCGAAATGGGAGCTGCCGATAACGGAGTCCCGTCCGCCGCCCACGAATCCGAGCCGCAGCCTCCTGCCGAACGCGCTGCGGAGTTCGTCCCTCGTCAATTCCCGCACCCCGCGGCTTCCTCCCTGCAGGCAAAAAGAATCCGCTCCCGGCGGCTGCCGGGATGAGGAACGGGCGCCGGAAAGCGGCTTCCCGGCGCCCGTAGGTTCAGAAGTCGAAATCGTCGACGTTATCCACCGTGAAGATGAACGGGTCCCCGAGCAGCACAGTGTCCTCGCCGATGAACTGGAGGTCCCCGAGCCGCCCGGCCGCCACCGACGCGTCGCCGCGCTTGACGGTTCCGTCGTGCAGGGCCTTGGCCATGTAGATGGCGCCGTAGCCGATGTCGATCGGACTCCAAAGCGCCGCCTCCTTGAGCGAGCCGTCTTTCAGGTACGGCCGGATCAGGCTCGGAACGCCGAGTCCGGTCACCGCGACGCTGTCCTCCATCCCAAGCTGCTTGACCGCCTCGATCACGCCCGGCGTGGCGATCCCCGTCACCGTGTAGACCCCGACCGTATCCGGGTTGCCCTGCAGATAGTTGAGCGTGACGTTCTTGCTCTTCTCGAGGTCCTCGTCGCCGGGAAGAATCGCCGGGAAGTTCATGTTCGGATACATTTCCGCGGCGTACTTCTTGAGCTCCTCGATCCAGCGGTTCTGGTTCGGCGCGGTCAGCACCGCCGTGACGATCAGGAAGTCGCCTTCCGCTGTCCCGGCGGACCGGACCATCATCTCGACGAAGGTCCTCCCCATTCCCTCGAAGGTGGCTTGGTTCAGGAACAAAGTCCGGGCGTCGGGGTTGACGTCCGCGTCCCAGGTCATCGTGATGATGCCGGCGTCCTGGGCCCGCTTCATCGCCGGCGCGAGCGCGTCGGGATCGTTGGCGGACACCGCGATGACATCGAACCGCCTCCGCACGAACCTGTCGATGATGTTCGCCTGCTCGGACACGTCCGCGTTGACGGGGCCGTTGAACTCGACGGTGACGCCCAGCTCCCCGGCCGCCTCCTGGGCGCCCTGGTTCGCGGCGACGAAGTACGGGTCGCTCGTGAATTTGGGAATCAGCCCGATCTTGATCCCCTGCGCCGAGGCGGATACGGCCCCGGCGCCGATCATCGCGGCCGCCGCTCCGAAGACCAGCGCGCGCCTAGCGACGGTTTTTCCTAAGTTTGCCATGGGTTTCCTCCTTCAATTGGCAAATTGCGCGCGGATGCGCGACCATCGCGCACCCGCGCATTCACTGCTCTCATTTCCCTGCCGCACGAATGTTCTCGTTAATGAACACCCCGAGTATCAGGACGGCTCCGATGACGACGAGGCCGAAATCCCCTCGGATTCCGGCGAAGCTGAGTCCGTCCTGGAGGTACGAAAGTATCAGAAGGCCGAAGACCGTTCCCCAGATCGTTCCCGAGCCGCCGAGAATCCGGGCTCCGCCCAGGACGACGATGGCGATCGCGATGAGCTCGAGCCCGAACCCGGCGTTGCCGCGCGCGCTGAAAATCCTCGAGGTGTGGACCAGGCCCGCGATTCCCACCATCAGGCCCATCAGCGAATAGACGGCGATCTTGACCCGCTCGGTCGCCACGCCGGAGAACCGGCACGCGGTCTCGTTGTGTCCGAGGGCGTACACGTAGCGCCCGAACGGGGTTTTCGACAGGAGCAGCCAGAACAGGACGACGAACACTGCCAGAACCACAAGCTGCACCGGAACGAAGTTGTAGATCTTGTACTGGCCGAACACCGTGAACCAGTCGGGGAAGCTCGACACGGCGTCGGCGTCCGAAACCGCGAAGGCGATCCCGCGGAACAGCGCGAACGTGCCGAGCGTGACCACCAGCGGATGAAGCCGGAAGTAGGTCGTCACCAAGCCGTTGAGGGCGCCGCCCGCCACGCCGACCAGAACTCCGAGAGCGCACGCGAAGCCCAGAGGAAGCCCGGCTTGGTAGGAGAATCCGATGGCCACGGACACCAGCGCGAGAAGCGCTCCGACCGAAAGGTCGATGCCGCCGGTTATGATGACCAGGGTCATCGCCAGCGAAATCAGCCCGACCTCGACGAAGGCGCGCGTGGCGTCGAACAGCCCCCACATGCTGAAGAAGCCGGGGACCAAGACGCTGGTCAGCGCGATCTGGACGACGAACAGCGCGGCGAGCACGCCGGTGCGCCCGAATCGGGACAGCAGGGCGGACGGCGCCGCGCGAAGCGCGGCCGCTGCGGCATCGCGGCTGCTCACAGCTTCTTCTCCAGGTAGCGCTGCCGCAGGCCTTCGGTCGAGACCGACAGCAGAATGAGAACTCCCAGCACGAACAGCTCCATCGTGCCCGGAACCCGGTTCAAGGTCATCGCGTTGAGGATCACCCCGACCAGCAGCGCACCGACGACCGGGGAGAAGACCGAGCCTCTCCCGCCGCGTATGCTCGTTCCGCCGAGAACAACCGCGGTGATCACCCTGAGCTCGAAGGACGTCGCGGCGGTCGCCTGCAGCTGGCCGATCTGTCCAAGGAACACTGCCGCCGCCAAGCCGCAGGACGCACCCGAAAGCGTGAACGCGATCAGCCGGGTGCTATGTATGGGCAGGCCCAAGGTCACAGCGCCGCTCTCGTTCCCGCCAACGGCGTAGATGTTCCATCCCCAGGCGGTGTTCCTGCTTACCCAGTAGAAGGCGACGATGAGCACGGCGAGCAGAAGAACCGATACCGGAACGCCGGCCAGGTCGCTCAGGCCGAGAACCCTGGATTCCTTCGGAACGTTCAGCACCTGCGCGCCCGCGAGCAGCAGGATGAGGCCGCGGTAGACGAACAGGGCGCCGAGGGTGGTGATGATCGAGGGCACCTTGCCGTAGGTCGAAAGCGCGCCGTTCACCGCTCCGATCAGAAGGCCGGCAGCGAGCGACGCCGCAAGCGGCAGGACCATCCCGCCGTACTCCATCGCGACGTTCCCGAACACGAACGCGCATACGGCGAGAACCGAGCCGACCGACACGTCGATTTCCGCCGTGAGGATGACCTGGTTCACCGCCAGGCCGACAATGGCGATGATGACTCCTTGCTCCACGATCCCGAGGAGGTTTCCGGCGGCGAAGAATCCGCGCGTCGTCACCGAGAACACCGCGGCGAGCAGCAGAAGGAACACCAGCGCCGGAAACTCCGGCCTGGCGAGCAGCGTGTGAAGCACCGCCGAAGGCGCCCTGGCCGCGCCTGCCTCGCTCGCGGCGGCGTCAGGCATGGGCCTCCTCCTTGACCCCGGCGGCGGCCGAGCCGATCAGGTCCGGAGAGAAGTCCTTCCGGTCGAAAACAGCCGCAAGCCGCCCCTCGCGCAGCACGAGAGTCCGGTCGCACATCGCGAGTATCTCGTTGAGCTCCGAGGAGATCATCAGAACGGCGTGGCCGCGCTTCGCGAGCCCGTCGATGATCCGGTAGATCTCGGATTTCGCGCCGATGTCGACGCCGCGCGTCGGCTCGTCGAGTATGAGTATGGACGGGCCGCGGGCAAGCGCCTTCGCAACGACGGCCTTCTGCTGGTTTCCGCCCGACAGGGCCGACACCGGATCGTCCAGGCCGGCCCCCACGATCAGCACCTGGGAGGACGCCTTCTCCGCGAACGCGTCCTCGGCCGCCGTGTCGATGAACCAGCCCTTCATGAAGCTGGCCAGGCTCGAGAACGTGATGTTGTTCCTGATCGAGAACGGCAGGATGAGGCCGAGCGTCCTCCGCTCTTCAGGAACCATTCCGATTCCGTTCCCGAATGCCTCCTGCACGCTGGAGATTTCGGTTTTCCGGCCGTTGAGCCGGATCGAGCCGCCTGTGCGCGGGCGAAGGCCGAACAGGGTCTCGGCAAGCTCCGACCGTCCGGCCCCGATCAGCCCCGACACGCCTAGGATCTCGCCCTTCCTGAGACTGAAGGTCACGTCCTGGAAGGCCGTCCCGGAACTGAGCCCTTCGACCTCCAGCACGGCTTCGCCGATTTCGTGCGGATGCCGGACGAACAGCTGCTCGATTGGGCGGCCGACCATCTTCCTCACCAAGGCGCTTTCCGTCTCCTCTTCGGTCGGACGGTCGGAAACCTGCCTTCCGTCCCGCAGGACGACCGTCCGGTCGCTCACCCTGAAGATCTCTTCGAGCCTGTGTGTGATGTAGACGATGGCGACGCCGTCGTCCCGCAGCGCCCGCACGACCGACAGGAGGTTCGCAACCTCCCGCTCGGTAAGCGACGCCGTCGGCTCGTCCATGATGATGACCCGGGCGTTCGCGTTCAGGGCCCGGGCGATCTCGACAAGCTTGCCGTTCGCCGCCGACAGCAGCTTCGCGGGGGCCTTGACATCGACTCTCAGGCCCAGCCGGGACAGGATGATCCGGGCGCGCTTTTCCATTTCCGGCCTGTCGAACGCGCCGTGCCTGCGCCTCGGGCGCTCCAGCCCCATCCAGATGTTCTCCACCACGGGGAGTTCAGGGAACAAGTCGAGCTCCTGCGGTATCATCACGATGCCCGCCTTCTCCCCCTCGCTCGGGTCCCGGAAGCTCGCGCGGGCGCCGTCGACCTCCACATGTCCGGAAGTGGGCGGGTACAGCCCGTAAAGGCATTTCGAAACGGTGCTCTTGCCGGCGCCGTTCTCGCCGACGACGGCGACGACCTCGCCCGCGAAGATCTCCAGGTCGATGTCCTGGCACGCGAGAATGCTGCCGAACCGCTTCGTTACGCTCCGCAGGGCGCAGACCGGCCGCCTTTCGTCCAACGCCGCTGGCTTCATGAGCCCTTCCCGGCGCAGGGCCGCGGCCGCCGCTTGGCGAAGGGGCTGTCAGGCCGCCTGCGCACGGTCGCCAACCGGGTTGTCGTCGACCGCGGCGACCACGGTCTGGTCGAAATCGACAATCGATCCGGTCATGAGGCCCGATTCGTCGGATGCCAGGAACGCGAGCGCTTTCGCGACATCGAGAGGCGAAAGCAGCCTCCCGAACGGCTGGGCCGCAGACGCCCTCTCAAGCCAGTCCTCGCCGTAGCCGTGGTAGTTGGCCTGCAGGTCGTGCTCCGTGGGCGTTGCGGTCCATCCGATGTTGAGGGCGTTGACCCGGATCCGGTCCCAGCGGAGGGAATTCGCCAAATTCTTGGTCAAGGTCAGCAAAGCCGCCTTCGCCGCGCTGTAGGCCGCGATGTAGGGCTGGCCGGCGTACGCCGCGACCGAGCCGATGCTGGTGATGGTTCCCCCGCGGCCATGGGCGCGCATGTTCGGCACTATCCGCTGGGCAAGGAAGAACGGGGCGCGGACATTCACCGCGAAAAGATAGTCCCACAGGCCGGGCGTCGTGCTTTCCAGCGTTCCCCGATCCGTGGCCCCGCAGCAGTTGACAAGGCAGTCAAGGCTCCCGAACGCTTCGGCGGCTCCGTCGACCACACTGAAGCAGTCCTCGGGCTTCGCGAGATCGGCCTGGAAGAAAGCCGCCTGCGCCCCGAGCGCCCTGATCTCGTCGGCGACCGCGGACCCGTTCGCCGCGCTTCTGCCGCAGATGGCGAGGGCGCGGGCGCCCCGCCGGGCGAGGAGTTTCGCGGTTTCCCGTCCAACGCCTTGGGTGCCGCCGGTCACGACGACGGCCTTTCCCTCGAATCCCAACGCCCAGCCTCCCCGCCCGGTTTCGTTGCAAAACGGCTTTTACATTTCAATTCAAAATGTTCTGCAAAATTATGGCAACGATACCAACCCGCGCGCGCCCTGTCAACGGCTCGTTCCAGCACCCCAGGGCAATTGCAGCGCCTCGGAGCGCGAATATGCGATATGGACCCGGTCCGCGCATCTCCATGCAGGCCGGCGGCAAGCATCAAAGTGCCGCACCGACAGGCCGGACACACGTACGCGCTTGACCGAATGCCCAGGGTTGCAGAAGGAATGATCCCGCGTCTCAGGGGGGCGTCCACACACAATAGCCTTGGCTTCGCCTATGCCGATTAACACCAAGTAGCGTACTCGGTCATGGTCATATGCAGCCCATTAATCGGATAGCCGCAGCCATTGACAATGCACGAGAAATCTCCAACGCGCCTTTGGAAACCTATGTTCGTGCTATTTCGCCGACTGCACTAATATAGATGCGTAGGGCCCGGTTGATCCTTGTCTGGTAGCCGTTACCTTGCGACTTGAAAAAGTCCAGTACATCGTTGTCTAGACGTATAGATATCGCCGATTTCCGCGGCGGCATTACAACACGCGCCGTTGACCAGTCGAATTCACCCTCGTCGGGGTCCGGCTCGGGTTCGATACCGGCAGCTCTTTCGCGCCTCACACGCACCCAATCAGTCTTATCCTCACTCCTTCGAAGGATCGCCTCCTTGAGTGACATGCATGTGGAATCTTTTTCGCTCATTTTTGTGTGCTCGTCTAGCGGAGATGATCCTGCAAAGGTTGTTTCTGACGGTATATACCAGCGTAATTTCCGCGCCGTCCACGATACCGATCGCAAGCCATCTTGGTTCATCTTTGCCGAATTTATCGGATCGAACTTCCAGAACGGGACCTTCAAAAATTCGACGCGCGACTTGAAAGTCGATACCGTGCTTTATCCGATTCGAGTCACGCTTGTCTGAATCCCAATCGTAATCAGAAAAATCCGGCATGTTTTGTTTGTTCCTATATTGTTCATCACTTGCTTCCTTGTCTCTGACTGATGCGATTGTATATACATTGCCCGCGCCCCTCTAGTCAAGCGGCTGTCAAGGTTCACCAGGATTCTTGCGCTCCCCCGTTGCTCTGACAGGTGTGGGGGCGTCGAAGCTCCTTTCAACGATTGGAACAGCAATGGGACGTAGGATTGAAGCATCCACGTTGAAGCGATGGCTCGCACCCGGCGCGGCTGCCGCTGGTCGAAGGCGGGTGCCAACGCCCTGCTCGCCGTCAAATGCTGCATCGACAACAACCGCTGGGCCGACTTCCTCAATTGGAGGGCCAGCCGCGCCGCAGCCGCCTGTCCCAAAAATTTGGGACGCACCCAGCGCCCTCCCGCCGCTGGAACCTGCGGGCCGTCCCGGATATGCTGGGCGCATGGCGGGACGGCGCGAACGAAGCAGGATACCCAACGCCCAGGACGTCGCGAAGCTGGCCGGCGTGTCGCCTTCGACCGTGTCCCGGGCGTTCGTGGACGCCGCGAGCATCAGCGCCCACAAGAAAGCGAGGGTGCTGGAAGCGGCCGGAAAGCTCGGCTACCGGCCGAACGCGATGGCGCGAAGCTTGCGCACGCGGAAGTCCCGGCTCGTGGGCATACTTCTGGAGGAGTTCACGAACCCGTTCTTCCTGAGGACTCTGGAGCTACTGACCCGCGAGCTGCAGAAGGCCGGACTTCACGCGATCGTCGTGAACGCTTCCCACGACATCAGCGTGGAGGAGGCGATCGACTTGATCATCCAGTTCCGGATCAACGCGCTGATCGTTTCGTCCGACATGCCGCTCAACGTGGAATTCGAGTGCTCGAAGATGGACATCCCGGTCGTGTCGTTCGCGCGCACCGAGCGCAGGATCCCGAATTCGACCGGCATCTGCCTCGACGACTACTCCGCGGGCTACGCCGCCGCGCGGCATCTCCTCGAGAAGGGTTACCGGCGTCCGGGATTCGTCGGCGGCTTCCCCGACGTGTCCGTCACCGTCGACAGATGCGCCGGGTTCCGGGAGTGCTTGGCCGAATCGGGCATCCGGCAGTTCGCGACGACCTTCGTCGGCGACAACACCTACGACACCGGCTTGGCCGCGTGCCGGGAGTTCCTGGCCGGCTCCGATCTTCCCGACAGCCTGTTCTGCGTGAACGACCAAGTCGCGGTTGCCGCTATAGACGCCGGCTCGGAGCGCGGACTTTCGGTTCCTGGCGATATCGGCATCATCGGGGTCGACGACATCTGGGTCACGCGCACCCGCAGCTACAGCGTGACCACGATAACCCAGCCCCTCGAGGCGATGTCGGAGGCCATGGCCGCGGTTCTGGCCGACCACAATTCGGGCTCGGCGAGGCCGCGGCAGACGCTGCGGTTCGAGGGGCGCCTGGTGGAACGGGATTCGACGCGCCGCGAGGCGGCCGCGGGCGGCGGCGAGCCGGCGCTGGCCGATTCCGCCGCGCCCGCCCCAAGCCCGTATCAGTAATAGAGCCTCTGGCCGGCCCGGCCCGCCTCCCGCTTCGCGACGAGTGCGCGGGTTTCCGGGTCACCGGTCACCTCGGCGCCCACGACATCCCACCATACGCCGGAGTCCGGCGGGAACCGGTACTTCTCGGTCGGCACGACGATCATGCACGGGCCCGCTTCCTTCCGGGCCGCCGCGAGCGCGTCGCGCACCTCGCTTTCGCTCTCGGCCAGCCAGGCGCGCACTCCCACGCTTTCGGCGTTCTTGACGTAGTCGACTTCGATGAAATCGCCCTTGTCCAGCAGGCCGGTTTCCGGATCCCGGATCCGGAACTCGTTGCCGAGCGAGTGCCCGACCAGCGCCTTCTGGTGGCCGTGGATCGACTGGTAGCCGTAGTTGACGTTCAGGACGACTGTGATCTTCGTCCGCTCCTGCATTGCCGTGACCAGCTCCATCGGGTGCATCTGGTAATTGCCGTCGCCCATGAGCACGAACACTTCCCCTTCGTGCCCGGAAAGGCGGACGCCGATGGCGGCCGGAATGTCGTAGCCCATGCAGGAGTTCCCGAACTCGATATGCACGTTTCTGCCGCCCGTCGCGTCGAACAGCTTCGTCAGGTCGGCCGGAATGGTTCCCGCCGCGGCAACCAGGGTGTCGCCGGCCCGCATCTCGCCGTTCAGGATTCCGACAAGCTGGCCTTGGCTCAGCTTCTCGTTGTGCCGGTTGACGAAGACCTCCGAAGCCAGGACCCGCTTCCAGTCTTCGCGGCGGTCCGCCGCGGCTCCGGTCCAAGAGGGGTTCGGAGAAGCCCCGGCGGCGGTGCTAGCCTCGGACAGTGCTTCGAGCGACAGCCGCGCGTCGGCCGTGACCGGCAGGGCGCCGAGCTTGAACGCGTCCCGGCTGTTGACGTTGATCGAGACGAATTTGACATCGGGATTCCGGAACGCGGAATTCGACCCGGTCACGAAGTCGTGCAGGCGCGTTCCGACGCAGATCACGAGATCGGCCTCTTCGGCGGTGCGGCCCGCCACAGGCGTGCCGAGGTGCCCGGTGCCCCCGACAAGCAGGCTCGAGTCCTCCCTCATCGCGCCGCGGCCGGCGTGGGTTTCGCCGACCGGGATTCCGAATTCCGTCGCGAAGGACGCGAGCGCGTCCCAGGCCTCGGAGTAGTGAACGCCGCCGCCCGCGATGATGTACGGGCGCCGGGACCGCCGGACCAGCTCGGCGGCTTCCGTGATCCGCTCTGGATTCGGTGCCGGCCGTTCGATCCGCCAGACGCGCTTCTCGAAGAACCGCGCCGGATAGTCGAACGCGTAGCACTGTATGTCCTGCGGGAGCGCGATCGTGACGGCGCCCGTCTCGGCCGGGCTGGTCATCACCCGCATCGCTTCGGGCAGCGCGGTCAGAATCTGTTCGGGCCGCGTGATCCGGTCGAAGAACCGGCTCACTACGCGGAAGGTGTCGGTCACCGACATGTCCTCGGAGGTCAGGTGCTCGATGTCCTGGAGCACCTTCCCGCCGTACCTGGAGGCGTAATAGTCCGACGGGAGCAGCAGGACGGGAATCCGGCAGATCGTCGCGGTCGCCGCGCCCGTGATCATGTTGGTGGCGCCCGGCCCTATGGAGGTCGTGCACGCCATTGCCGCCTTGCGCCGCATCGCCCGCGCGAATCCCGTCGACGCGTGGACCATGGACTGCTCGTTGGCGGGCTGGCGGTACGGAAGGCCGTCTCCGTACTCCACCAGCGCCTGGCTGATCCCGGAAACGTTCCCGTGGCCGAAAATCCCCCAGATTCCTTGGATGAAGCGCTGCTTCCGGCCGTCGTACTCGCTGTATTGGGCCTGCAGGAATTTCACGATCGCCTGCGACAGAGTCAGCCGCTCCGTCTTTTCCGCTGCGTAGAATTCCATTCCCGTGGCCTCTCATCCCTTCCGGCTGCTGCGCGTTTCGATGCGGCAGCGCTTTCGCGCGCGGATGATTGCAGATTGAATCAAGGAACTGAAGACTGCTGCGGAAGACGCGCGCCGTTTGCAAGCGGGGGTCGAGGGAACGTCCGACGGATGCGATCGGGACCGCGAACCGGGGGAAGCTGCCGCGCTCGCGGCGTGTTGTTCCGCTTTCGGCGGCCGCCCGCGTTCGCCGGAAGGTTGGCGCCGAGCAGCCGGGTGGCTTCCGATGCGCCTCGGCAGGCGGCGGGCCGACCCGGCATCGGTCGGCGAAGATAGGCGCGATCGCGTCCGGATTCGGAGGTGCTCCATGCGGAGCGTGCTGGTTACGGGATCCACAGGAAACCTGGGAAGCAAGGCCGTCGCGGCCCTCGAAGCCGTCGAGGACGTGAGGATCGTCAGGATCGGAAGGAATTCGGCCGGTCTGCCGGATGTGATTTCCGCCGACCTCAGCGACTATGGCGGCGGATGGGCGCGAAGATTCAGGGGAATGGACGCGGTGCTCCACTTGGCCGCGGATCCGCGCCCGGTTTCGGAATGGGCGGCCGTAACGAAGCTGAACATCGATCTCGCGCTCAACGTGTTCCGGGCGGCCGAAGAGGCGCAGGTGGGCCGGCTCGTCTTCGCCAGCTCGAACTGGGTTGTCGGAGGCTACAGGTTCGGACGCGAGCGGCTCGCACCGGGTATCCCGCCCCGGCCAGTCAATCCGTACGGCGCGTCCAAGCTGTTCGTGGAGCGCGCGGCGATGGCGCTCGGGGAGCGGACCGGGATCTCCGTGCTGGCGTTGCGAATCGGATACTGCCAGCCGGGCGAGAACCTTCCGGGTCCGCACATGGCGTTCGGCAGATGGGGCCAGGAGATGTGGCTCAGCAACGAGGACTGGGCGCAGGCGGTCCGCGGATCCTGCCTTTCCGGCTGCAAGGAAAGCGCCGTGCTGAACGTCGTCTCGCAAAACGAGGGCATGCGGTGGGATCTGGAGTCGGCGCGCGCAATCATTGGCTACGAGCCTGCCAGCCGCCATGCGCCAACGCTGTCCGCAACGGCTCTGTTCAGGGATGCGGCGGCGCGCCTGCGCGACCGCGTGATCCGCCGGCATTCCGCAAGGCCGCTCTTCGGAACCCGCTGGTAGCAGGGGCTCGCATCGGGCGGATTGCGGACGAGGCGGGGATGGTGTCTACGGCCCGCGGCGGCCTGCCGCGGCTCATCCGCAACGCCGCGCAACGTGCTGGAAGGAGCGGCCCTTGGGCTTCAGGACAGGCATCGTCGGCCTCCCGAACGTCGGGAAGTCGACCTTGTTCAACGCGCTGACCGGCACTGCCGCCGCGCAGGCCGCGAACTATCCGTTCTGCACGATCGAGCCGAATCTGGGCGAGGTCGCCGTGCCCGACAAAAGGCTGGCCGAGGTAGCCAGGATCGCGGGCTCGCCGGCGATTGTGCCCGCGACCATGACGTTCGTCGACATCGCGGGCCTCGTCAAAGGGGCGTCGGAGGGGGACGGGCTCGGCAACCAGTTCCTTGCCAGCATCAGGGAAGTCGACGCGGTCGCGCATGTCGTGCGCTGCTTCGAAGACGAGGATGTGGTCCATGTCGGCGGCGCGGTCGACCCCTTGTCCGACATCGGGACGGTGGAAACGGAGCTCGCCCTGGCGGATCTGGAATCGGTCGAGCGAAGGCTCGAGAAGCTGGCGCGAAAGGTGCGCGGCGGCGACCAGGAAGCCGTCGTTCTGGACGGTCTGCTGCGCCGCGCCGGCGAGGCGCTGGGGTCCGGCAGATCCGCCCGTGCCGTCGCGCCGGAAGCGCACGAGGAGAAGGCGTGGAGCCGGATCCAGCTGATAACCGCTAAACCCGCAATGTACGTCTGCAACGTCGAGGAGAATTCCGCTGCGAGCGGCAACAGCCTCTCGGCGGCCGTCGCGGAACTGGCGGCTCGGACCGGCGCGGGATGCATCACGATTTCGGCTCTGATCGAAGAGGAGGTCGCGCAGCTCGAAGCGGCGGACGCCGCCGAGTACTTGGCCGAGCTGGGCTGCGCCGAATCCGGCTTGGCGCGCCTGATCCGCCAAGGCTACGAGCTGCTCGGACTCAGGACCTTCTTCACCGCGGGCCCCAAGGAGGCCCGCGCTTGGACCGTTCCAGCGGGCATCGATGCCAGAAGCGCCGCGGGCGTCATCCACGGGGACTTCATGCGCGGGTTCATAAGGGCGGAAACCGCCTCGTACGAAGACTACGCGGAATGCGGAGGAGAGCAGGGCGCGAGAGCCGCCGGAAGACTCCGCTCGGAAGGCAGGTCATACGAAGTCCAGGACGGCGATGTGATCAGGTTCCTGTTCAACGTCTGAGCGCCGCCTCCCGTTCGGCGGCAGGCATCCCCGGCTTCAGGCGATCGCCGCCTCGCAGCGGCTGCAGACGCCGGATCCGCCCGGCAGGCCGACCTCCGGAAGCACCTTCCAGCAGCGGCCGCATTTGCCGCCTTCGGCCTTCTCGAACACGACGCTCGCGCCGGGAATTTCCGGCAGCCTGAACGCCTCGGCCGGGGGCGGGTCGGCGCTCAGCGATATCGCGGATGTGATGCAGACGTCGTCGAACCGCACCGATCGCAGCACGGCGAGATCCTCCCCGCTGTCCACATGGACCACGGGCGCGGCCTCGAGGCTGGCCCCGATCGTCTTGTCCTGGCGCTGGACTTCCAGCGCGGACGTGACGACGCGCCGGATGCGCCTGACCGTCCGCCACTTTTGCGCGAGCGCGTCGTCGATCCAGCTTTCGGGCGAGGGCGGGAAATCCTCCAGATGGACGGAACCGCCGTCGCCCGGGAACCGGCAGAGCCAGACCTCCTCCATCGTGAAAGCCAGGACAGGAGCCAGCCAGGCCGAAAGCCGGTGGAACAGGATATCAAGAACCGTGCGGGCCGACCGCGGGACCGTGCCGTCGGCGCGGTCGCAATAGAGGGCGTCCTTCCTGATGTCGAAATAGAACGCGGAAAGATCGGCGGTCGCGAAATTGAATATCTCCTGGAACACGCCCTGGAAGTCGTAATTGGCGTATCCCTCCCTGACCTTCCGGTCGAGCGTGGCGACCCTGTGGAGCACCCAGCGCTCCAGCTCCGGCATCTCCGAGGGATCGACCGCCTCCTCGGACGGCTCGAAGCCGTGCAGGTTTCCGAGAATGAAGCGGAAGGAGTTCCGGAGGCGGCGGTAGCTGTCGGCGACGTTCTTCAGAATCTCGGGGCCGATCCGGAGATCCGAGGTGTAGTCGGCCTGCGCGACCCAGAGCCTGAGGATGTCGGCGCCGTACTGCTTGACCACTTCGTCCGGCGCCACCGTGTTGCCGAGCGATTTGGCCATCTTCATGCCCTTTTCGTCGAGCGTGAAGCCGTGGGTCAGGACGCCCCGGTACGGGGCGCCGCCCCGCGTGCCGCATGCTTGGAGAATGGACGAGTGGAACCAGCCCCGGTGCTGGTCGGTGCCTTCCAAATACAAATCCGCGATGCCGTCCTTGGAACCGTCGTCCCGGTCCCTGAGAACGAACGCGTGCGTCGACCCCGAATCGAACCATACGTCCAGAATGTCGAATATCTGGTCGTACTCGCCGGGATCGTGGCCGCCGCCGAGGAACCGCTCCTTGGCGCCGGGCTTGTACCACGCGTCGGCGCCTTCCTTCTCGAACACCTCGACGATCCGGTCGTTGACGGCCGGGTCGCGGAGCAGAAAGTCCGGGTCCGACGGGCCGGCGCCCTTCTTCACGAAGCAGGTCAGCGGGACGCCCCAGGCCCGCTGCCGCGAAAGCACCCAGTCCGGCCGGTTGGAGATCATCGAGTGGAGGCGGTTCCGGCCGGTCGGAGGCGTCCATTCCACGCGGCTGTCTATGGCGTTCAGGGCGCGCTCGCGGATCGTCGCGCCGAGCTCGTCCATGCCGTCCCCGACCTCGTTGTCGATCGACACGAACCACTGCTGGGTGTTCCGGAATATCAGCGGCGCCTTGGAGCGCCAGCTGTGCGGATAGGAGTGCGTCAGATGGGAGCGCGCGGCCAGCTTGCCGCAGTCGCGCAGCTTGTCGATCACCGCGCCGTTGGCCCGGCCCTCCTTCCCGTCTTCGGTGAAGACCTCCAAGCCCCCGAAATACGGCAGATCGCTGCGGAACCGGCCGTCCTCCAGCACGTTGCTGGGGATATCCAGGCCGCGCTTGACGCCGACTACGAAATCGTCCTCTCCGTGGGACGGCGCCGTGTGGACGAAGCCGGTTCCCGCGTCGTCGGTGACGTGGTCTGCCGGAAATAGCGGCACCTTGTAATCCCAGCGATTCCGTTCGCTTTCCGAGGATGCGACAAGGCCGCGGAACGGATGCGCGCACGCCAGCGAGCCGAGGGTTTCGGGCGACGCGCCGCCGACCCGGCGCAGTTCAGCTTTGGCGGCGGAAGCGACGGCGCTTTCCAGCTTGTCGGCCAGCAGCAGGCGCTCGCCTTTGGCCGTCCAGTTGCCGTCGGGCGCTGAATCAACCTCGTAAAGGCCGTAGTCGATTGCAGGGTTGAAGCAGATCGCGCGGTTGGACGGCAGCGTCCACGGCGTGGTCGTCCAGATGAGGACCGATGCGTCCGCGAGGCCTTCCGCCGCGGCGCCCGTCGCCTCGGCGTCAACAGGGAATTTCACCCAGACCTGGTTGCTCCTGTGGTCGTGGTACTCGACTTCGGCCTCCGCGAGCGCCGTCTTCTCCACCGTCGACCAGAGCACCGGCTTCGATCCCCTGTACAGGGTGCCGTTCATGAGGAATTTCATGAACTCGGCGGCGATGACGGCCTCGGCATGGTAGGCCATGGTCAGGTACGGATCGTCCCACTTTCCGATGACGCCGAGGCGGACGAATTCCTCCTTCTGAATCTCGATCCATTCCTCCGCGAACCGCCGGCATTCGTGCCGCAGCTCCACGATCGGCACCTCGTCCTTACGGCTTCCGCGCTCCCGGTAGCGCTCCTCGATCTTCCATTCGATCGGAAGGCCGTGGCAGTCCCAGCCGGGCACGTACCGGGCGTCCTTGCCCATCATCTGCTGCGAGCGGACGACCATGTCCTTGAGGATCTTGTTCAGCGCGTGGCCGATATGCAGATGCCCGTTCGCGTACGGCGGACCGTCATGAAGGACGAAGGGCGGACGGCCCTTCTTTCCGCGCAGCCGGTCGTAGATCCCGAGGCGCTCCCAGCGCTCGAGCCATCCGGGCTCGCGCCGCGGCAGGCCCGCCCGCATGGGGAAATCGGTTTTCGGCAGTCGGAGCGTGTCCTTGTAGTCGGGCGTTTCGGAACGCATCGGCGGCCATCCGTCAAATTCTTCAGAAGCGGGCAACACTTACAGTTGCCGCCCGAGGATTGGCAACCGGACGCCGCCCGTCCCTCGGGGCGATTGCGTGCGGACCAGGGACAATTCCCGGGTCTCAAGGACGCGTCCACACACGATAGCCCAAGAGACATTGGAAGGGATGGCGCGTGGAGGTGTCTACAAGCTTCCTTCTTGAGCCCCTGTCGGCATCCTTCGTGCCCTCCGGGAGGCGGATTCCAAGAGGAGCGGCACGGCGATGATGCTTCAGACCGCCCGCCGCGACAGCCGTGATGTCGATTTCTTTCCGCGGGGCTCCAGCGGCTCCGGCAGCAGAGAAAAGCGGTAGGGGGGCGGAAAGGGCGCAAACGGAACAGGCATCGCCGGCGCCGCCCCCGACCGTAGCAAGCCATCCTCCTACTCGGACAACCGCAAGACATGACGGCCGGAACACCGCCTTCAGAAGGAATTCCGCATCCAGCTGACTGGTTGCGGTCGGTCCCTGCCAAGGCAACAGAAAGCGACAGGGAGGGTCGACGGGGTGCGCGGCGGGCTGCAACTTTGCATATATTGTGCAAATAAAAGCGTGAGTCGTTTAGAAGATTGGTCCGATGAAATCCGTGGATGCAATCAAGATCCTGTGCGGTCTGGACCGGGACGGCCGGGCGGTCTTCTCGGCGGCGGAGCTGCGCTGCATCTTCCCGGAGCGGTCCGGCCATACCTTCGCCGCCGGCCTGCGCCGGCTGGCGGCCCAGGGCATACTGAAGCGCGCCGCGCACGGCGTCTACGTCAACACGCTTTCCCAAGGCCCGCGGGCCAAGCGCAACGAGGAGGTGGCAGTCCGCCTGCGCAGCGGTGAATACAGCTATGTCAGCCTGGAATCGGCGCTGTCGGCGTTCGGGGTGATCTCGCAGATCCCGGTCGGCCGGACGACGATGATGACCACCGGCCGCTCCGGCGAGATCGACAGCATATACGGCACGCTGGATTTCACCCATACGGATCGGTCTGTGCGGGACATCCTGGCTTCGACCATGCTTGTCGAGGACCGGCCGCTGCGCTTCGCCCGCGTCGAGACGGCGCTGCGGGACCTCCGGCGGGTCGGGCGCAACATGGATCTGGTCGACATGGATGTTTACCGCGAGATCTTGGAGGAACAGGCAGCGGCAAGAGGGTCGACGGGATGAAGCAGGACTTGGCGCACATGGTTGAGCTCGCCCTGCAGGGCAACCCGGCCCTCGATGGCTTGGAGCCCGCAGTGGAGAAGGAAATTGGACGCCTCCGAAAACCCTGGCGTTTTGCGCGGGCCTGTGATTCGAAGGATCAGCAGCACTGGAGGCCGCGATGGCGAAGCAGCCTGGATTTTGGGATGTCGAGGAGCGTTTGAAGGAGATTTCGGCGGACGGCGATCCGCTGGAAACGCTGGCCGGGGCGGTGGATTTCGAGCGGTTCCGGCCGATCCTCGAGCGGGCCGCAGGGAAGCCGCCGGGCCTGAAGGGCGGCCGCCCGGCCTTGGATGTCGTGCCGGAGTTCAAGATGCTTGTGCTGCAAAGCTTTAACGGGCTGTCGCTTGCCGCGACCGAGGCGATGGTGCGCGACCGGCCGGGCTGGATGCGCTTCTGCGGGCTCGAGTTGCGCGACAGGGTGCCGGACGCGAACACGCTCTGGGACTTCCGCGAGGCGCCGGTCAAGGCCGACGCGCTGGACAGGCTGTTCCGGGAGCTGGACCGGGCGATCAACGAGGCCGGCTGCACTCCCCGATCCGGCCGGATCGTGGACGCCTCCCTGGTCTCCGCGCCCCGCCAGCGCGCCAGCGCCGGGGAGAAGGCCGCGATCAAGGCGGGGCAGGCGGCCGGGGAGATCTGGCCCGGCGAGCCCGCCAAGGCGGCGCAGAAGGACACGGACGCGCGCTGGACCGTCAAGTTCCGCAAGGCGAAGCTCCGGCCGGACGGCGCGGAGCAGGTCGATATCGCCATCCCGGTGTTCGGCTACAAGTCCCACACCGGCATCGACCGGAAGCACGGGATCATCCGGCGGCAGATCGTGACCGACGCCGCCGCCCATGACGGCGCGAGGCTGCGGGAGGGCCTGGTCGATGCCGCCAACACCGGGAGCGGGGTGTGGGCCGACACGGCCTACCGCTCCCAGCGGAACGAGGACTGGCTCAAGGCGAACGGCATGACGAGCCGCATCCATCGCAGGAAGCCGCGGAGCCGCCCCATGGGCAGGCGAACCGCGAAGGCCAACGGGCGCAAATCGTCGATCCGGGCGAAGGTGGAGCACGTCTTCGCCCACCAGAAGGACCGCATGGGGCTGAGGATCCGGACGGTCGGGATGGCCCGCGCCAAGGCGGCGGCCGCGCTCGCGAACATGGCTGCAACATGAACCGGCTGCGCTGGCTCTGCAGTCGAAGTGCGCCTGCCTGACCCCGCAAGGGCCGGAAACGACCCGGACCCCGCTCTCCCGACACTCCGAACAGGCCGGCAGCGGCCCCAATCAAGCAATCCGGACCTCCGAATCGGCCGGAACGCGCGGAATGCCGCGGCCGCCGACCCGCGAAGCCGACCGAAACGCGAAATCAGGCCGTTGTCGGAGGTGTCCAGTTCTCCACTACGACATCCTGCACGGCCTGATGAAAGGCGGATACCTCCACAGGCTGGCGCTCGTCGGCGGAGCGGCGCTGCGGCTCTGCCACGGCGCCCGGCGCTTCAGCGAGAATCTCGACTTCGATGGCGGGGCCGGTTTCGCCGTCGCGGAGATGCAGGGCTCGGAGGGCTATCTTCAGGACTACCTCTCTGATCGGCATGGCCAAGCGACGGTTTCGCCGCCGAAGAGACTGATCAACGATGGGAACCAGGCGGTCGGGATTTGGCGGATCAGCATCGTGACCCGGTCGGGGAAGCAGGACTTGCCGCGCCAGCCCATCCATCTGGATATCGCCGACGTGCCCGGCCATTCGGCCCGCCCGATTCAGCTGAAGCGGAACAGCCATGCCTTGCCGGATGGCCTCGGGGACATGGTCATCCAAGCCAGGACGAAGGACGGGATACTCGCCGACAAGCTGGCGGCGTTTCCGGCCACGCTCGACCGGCGCAGCCGCGGATGGCGGGATCTCTGGGACATACAGTGGCTGGCAAGGAACGGGGCCGGGGTGGATGCCGGGCTGGTGCGGGACAGGGTCCAAGCGCGGCAGGTCGAGGATTATGCCGACCGGCTTGCCGATGCGGCCCGGCGCATCCCGGAATTCATCGAGTCCGACGGCTTTGCCCGGCAGTTGTCAAGGTTGCTGGACAAGCGGACGGCCGCCGCCACTGTCTTCCTGCCGGAGTGGCGCGAGTGCGTTGCCCGCGATCTTCAGGACCTGCTGTGCGGCCTGCCTCGCGTGTTGAAGTAGCGCACCTGCAGCTCTGCAAATTCTCCTGATCGGCGCCGAATGGATACCGGGCGCCGCGGCCTGTGGCGCCGCCGTTGGCGCGGCGCCGGAAGCAATGCTACGGCTGGCATATGCACAGGTTCGCGCTGAAGCTCGAGTACGACGGCAGGCCCTTTTCCGGCTGGCAGCGCCAGCGGAACGGCAGGTCGGTGCAGCAGTCGCTGGAAGAGGCACTGAGGCGGCTGGACCCTGAAACGCCTCCGGTCGTCGGCGCTGGCCGAACCGATTCGGGCGTGCATGCGACCGGACAGGTCGCCCATTGCGATCTTCGCAAAGCGTGGGAGCCGGACAGGCTGAAGGCCGCGATCAACGCGCATTTGCGGCCCGATCCCGTTTCGGTCCTGCGGGCGGCGGCCGTCGGCGGCGATTTCAGCGCGCGCTTTTCCGCTGTCAAGCGGACTTACCTATACAAGCTTGTTTGCCGCCGCGCTCCTTTGGCGCTCAAGGCAGGCCTCGCTTGGCGGGTTCCGTCGGAGCTTGATGGCGCGGCAATGCGTGAAGGGGCGTCGCATCTGGTCGGACGGCACGATTTCACGACCTTCCGATCCGTGCACTGCCAGGCGGAATCGCCCGTCAAAACGCTGGATTGCGCGCGCGTGGACTGGAAAGAGGGTCCAGAGGGCACGGATTTCGTCTTCCTGTTCCGGGCGCGCAGCTTCCTGCACCGGCAGGTGAGAAGCTTCGTCGGCACTCTTGAGCGGGTAGGGGCCGGCGCGTGGTCGCCGGGCGAGGTCGCCGAAGCTCTTCTTGCCTGCGACCGCGCCAGGTGCGGACCTGTCGCGCCGCCGGACGGGCTTTTTCTTTCCGGCGTGCGCTACGAACCCGATCCGTTTGGTGGAACGGCGGATCAGCGTCGGCAGGTCGGCGCTGCAGGTTCCGCTCGCGCTGGTTCCACAGCCGATTGAAACGTTCCTGATCTCCCTTCGCATTCAAGCCCGGCGCGCGATCGGCGTGCTGCCGTCGGGAAATGAATTCGGGCTGCCCCGCGTCTTGGCAATCGCCCTGAGTCCGGTCCCGGCGTTCCCCTCGCGGAATTCAAAACCGGTCGGCGCGTCGCTGGAGCCCGCGCCAAAAAACCGGATTCGAGGCCGGACCGATGCCTTGCCCATTCGCAATGATCGAACTTCCGCTTCATGACGAGCCGGTCCGCAACGTGTCCGCCTCCTTCGTCGAATTGAATGCCGTATTGCTCGGGCAAGAGGAACGCGGCAACGCTTCGGATTTGCTTCCTGGCTTCACCTGCATGGCCGGACGCTTTGCTCTGTCGGAGCCTTCATGCTGAATTTCCGAGAACGTGATGTCCGCCCGCAGCCCCAAAGCCCAGCAGACTTCGCCGATTGTCTTCAACGTGAGGTTTCCCCGTCCGTTTATTATTCGGGAAAGCGTGGGTTTATCGACTCCCATCCGATCGGCGATTTGGGACTGGGTGAGGCCCTTTTCCCGTTTCGCCGTGATTGCGGCCGTCATCAACGCTCTGTTGACTCGGCTCTTGAAGCGACCGGTCGCCCGGTCTTTCGCGCTCATGTTCAGACTGAAGGACTTCATGTGCTGATTCTCCTTTACGAACGACGGCGCGTCAAAACGGAACCGTCGCTGGTCTCTCGCGCGTTGAGTCCGTATCCGGCGTACAGGCCGGAATTTTTGCGGCGCGACGCTTGACCGGAAACGGGATGTCTCCCGGCAGTAGGCGCCGGCGCGGTATCACTGACGGGGCTGACAGCCGCGCCTTCTTGTCCTGGAACGAGCAGGAGCCGCCTGAGCGGCCGACGCGTTCCCGCAGGGCCTTCTTCCCTGCGGGAATCCTCGCGATGAATCGGCGGCGGGAGCTGACCCGCCGCCGGATGCCGGCAAGCGCGCGGTTCTACTGGAGCGCTTGGTCGGTGATCATGTGGGTCCAGGCGCCATCGGGCTCCATGGTGATGACCGGATCGGACTCGGACGCGAGCAGCGTGGCGACCGTCCGCTCGTAGTCGGCGGGCACAAGGGAGCCGTTCGACCCGGCGGTCAGCTTGGCGATTTCGCCCATCATGCGCCGCTGGTGCTTCTCCGTCTGGGCGCCGGTGGCGTCGTTCTCAAGCACGATGTCGGCGGCGGCGTCGGGATTCTCCTCGGCCCACTTCCATCCGCGCATGGACGCCCGGACGAACCGCACCATCAGGTCCACGAACGCGGGGTCTTGGAGCCGGTCCTCCATCACGTAGAGGCCGTCCTCAAGCGTCGCCACCCCTTGGTCCTCGTACTTGAAGACCACGAGATCGTCCGGGCCGTAGCCGGCGTCGACCACCTGCCAGTACTCGTTGTACGTCATGGTCGAAATGCAGTCGGCCTGCTTCTGGAGCAGCGGGGACACGTTGAATCCCTGCTTCAGCACCGTCACGCCGTCCGCGCTTCCGTCGGTCGGGATTCCGAGCTGGCTCATCCAGCTGAGGAACGGATACTCGTTCCCGAAGAACCAGACGCCGAGCGTGCGCCCGCGGAAGTCCTCCGGCGACTGGATGCCCGACTCCTTCAGGCAGGTGAGCATCATCCCCGAGGACTTGAACGGCTGCGCGATGTTGACGATCGGCAGCCCGCGCTCCCGGCTGGCCAGCGCGGACGGCATCCAGTCGATGATCACGTCGGCGCCGCCGCCCGCAATGACCTGCGGGGGAGCGATGTCCGGGCCGCCCGGATTGATTTCGACGTCCAGATCCTCCTCGCCGTAGAACCCTTGGTCCTGCGCAACGTAGTATCCGGCGAACTGCGCCTGCGTCACCCACTTGAGCTGCAGCGTCACCTTGTCCGCCGCTCCGGCGGCCCCGGCCAGCAGCACGGAAGCTGCCGCAAGAATTCCCAGTCTGTGCATTCGGATTCCTCCTCTTTCCAAATTCAAGCGGCGCGTTCAGCCTCTCATCGACGGGTGCCAGAATGTGACCCCCCTCTGGGCGAGGGCCACCAGCCCGTAGAAGATCGAGCCGGACAGCGCCGCCACCGCAATTTCAGCCCAAACGAAGTCGAGCGCAAGCCGCCCGACCTCCGTGGAGATCCGGAATCCCATCCCCATGATGGGCGAGCCGAAGAATTCCGCGACGATGGCGCCGATCAGCGCGAGCGTCGTGCAGATCTTGAGGCCGTTGAACGCGAACGGCATAGCCGCCGGAAGCTTGAGCTTCAGCAGCGTCTGCCAGTACGAGGCGCTGTAGGTCTTCATCAGGTCCCGGTGGATCGGCTCGGACGACGCCAGCCCCTGCACCATGTTCACCAGCATCGGGAAGAAGACCATCGCCACGACGACGGCCGCCTTGGACTGCCACCCGAATCCGAACCACATCACGAATATCGGCGCCGTGCCGATGATCGGCAGCGCCGCCACGAAATTCCCCACCGGCAGAAGCCCGCGCTGAAGGAACGGCGAACGGTCGATCAGGACGGCGACCGCGAAGGCGGCGCCGCAGCCGATGGCGTATCCGGAAAGCGCCCCCTTCACGATCGTCTGCACGAAGTCGATCCAAAGGACGTCGGCGCTTTGCGCTATCCGGACGGCGATGTCGCTGGGTGCGGGCAGAATGACGCCCGGGACCTCCAGCCCTTTGACCAGCCCCTCCCACACGACGAGGATCGTCACTCCGAAGACCGCAGGCACGGCCGCCCGGGACAGTGGCGTCGGCGGCCGGGACGCGATCGCGCCGTTCACGAACCACGCGACCAGCCAGAACGCGAGAGCGGACCAGACGATGATCATCGCGCGAATCCCATCCGCTTGAGCGTGTGCGACTGCGCGACGCCGATCAGCCCGACAAGAGCGGCTGCGAGTATCGCCGTTCCGATGAGGGCCGCCCAGATCTGGATGGTCTGGCCGTAGTAGGTTCCGGTCAGCAGCCGGGCGCCGAGCCCCGCTACGGCACCTGTGGGCAGCTCGCCGACGATCGCGCCTACGAGCGAAGCGGCAATTCCCACCTTGAGCGAGGTGAACAGGTAGGGCGTCGAAGCGGGAAACCGCAGCTTCCAGAAGGTCTGGCGCCGGTTCGCGCTGTAGGTCCGGAGAAGATCGAGCTGGATCGGGTCGGGGCTCCGGAATCCGGCGACCATTCCGACCACAACGGGAAAGAAGCTCAGGTAGGCGGATATGACCGCCTTCGGGAGAAGGCCGCTCAGGCCCACCGAGTGGAGCACGACGATGATCATCGGCGCGAGCGCCAGGATCGGAATCGCCTGGCTGGCGATCGCCCAGGGCATGACGCTCATGCTCATCGCCCGGTTGTGCACGATGCCGACGGCCAGCAGCACGCCGAGCGCCGTTCCGATGGCGAAGCCGACAACCGTGGCCGACAGCGTTACCCAGCCGTGGAACACGAGGCTGCGCTTCGACGTGATCTTTTTGCCTGCGGTCGTGTCCCAGAGCTCGGCCGCCACCTGGTGCGGCGCGGGCAGGATCGGGAGATCCTGCGACATGGTTTCGGCCACGAGCTCGGCGAAGCCGAGCTCCTCGCCCGCGCGCTCGGCCTGGTCGAGGGTCCAGGCGGAATTCAGCAGAACCGTGCAGACGTACCAGACCGCGAACACCGCCGCTGCGACCGAGGCGACGGGGATCAGCGTCCTGGCGGCTGCCGTTCCGGCCGCGTTCACCGGCCAAGCCCCGCCGCGAGCTGCTCACCCATAGCTTTCCGCTTCCCGCAGCCCCTTGCGCACCAGCTGCGCCGCCGCCATGAACTCGGGGCTGTCCCTGATCTCCAGCGGGCGCTCCCGGGGCAGCGGGTTTTCGATGACGTCGGTGATCCGGCCGGGACGGGGGCTCATGACCACGATCCTTGTCGAAAGGAACACGGCTTCGGGAATCGAGTGCGTCACGAAGCAGACCGTCTTGCCCGTGCGCTTCCAAAGCGCGAGCAGCTGCTCGTTCAGATGGTCCCTCACGATCTCGTCGAGGGCGCCGAACGGCTCGTCCATCAGAAGGATGTCGGCATCGAACGCGAGCGCCCTTGCGATTGAGGCCCGCTGCTGCATTCCGCCTGAGAGCTGCCACGGGAATTTGCCGCCGAATTCCGCCAGATCGACGAGCTCGAGGACCCGGTAGACGCGCGAGTCCATCTCCTCCCTGCTGAAGCCCATGATCTCCAGCGGAAGCCGGATGTTCGCCGCTATTGTACGCCAAGGGTAGAGTCCGGCCGACTGGAACACGTAGCCGTAGGCGCGGGCCTTCCGCGCCTCCTCGGGACTCATCCCGTTAACGGAGAGCGCACCCGAGCTCGGAGCCTCCAGCGCGGCCACGAGCCGCAGGAAGCTCGTCTTCCCGCAGCCCGACGGCCCGATCAGCGATACGAAATCCCCCTGCCGAACCCGCAGCGAGACGCCGCTCAGCGCCTTGACCGTCCCGTCCCGGGTCTCGAACTCCAGGGAGAGGTCCTGCGCCTCGATCGCCGCGGGTTCAGCCACACGGCGACCTTGCTGCCGCCGCCCGCATGCCGGGCGGGCGGGAAGCGGATCCCGCCGTCATATCCCGGCTGGGATGTTCAGCGGGTCCCGCTCGATCTTCCGCGGCGAGTTCAGCTCCTTCCATTTGGAAAGGGCTGTGTGCGCGGACGGGAACGGCGGCCTGGGCACGAATTTGCCCCGCCCGGGGTTCGGCTGCGAGTTCCGCCCCCACGCCCAGATGACCTCGCCTCTGGAAAGCGTGTATCTCGGCTGCGCGCTGACGCTGAATCCTTCGAACACGTTGTAGTCCAGAACCGACTTCTGCGTCGTCGCGGTGATGGTTTTGCTGATGGAGGGATCCCAGACCACGATGTCCGCGTCCGCGCCGGGCGTCAGCGCGCCCTTCTTCGGGTAGATGTTCAGGATCTTCGCGATATTGGTCGAAGTGACGGCCACGAACTCGTTCGGCGTGAGCCTGCCCTTGTCTACGCCCTCCGTCCAAAGGACCGCCATCCGCTCCTCGAGGCCACCCGTTCCGTTCGGAATCAGCGTGAAGTTGTCCTTGCCCATCCGCTTCTGCTCGGTCGTGAAGGCCGCATGGTCGGTCGCGACGACCTGAAGGGATCCGGCGGACAGCCCGTTCCAGAGGCCGTCCTGATGCTCCCGCGACCGGAACGGAGGCGACATCACCCGCCGCGCGGCATGGTCCCAGTCCTCGGAAAGGTACTCGCGGTCGTCAAGCGTCAGAAACTGGATGAGCGGCTCTCCGTAGACGCGCATCCCCTTCTGCCGCGCGCGGCGGATCGCTTCGTGCGCCTGCTCGCAGGAGACGTGCACGATGTAGAGCGGCACGCCCGCGGCGTCGGCGATCATGATGGCGCGGTTGGCGGCTTCCCCCTCGACTTCCGGCGGCCGGGAGTGCGCGTGGCCCTCCGGACCCGTCATGCCTTCGGCCAAATACTTCTGCTGCAGCTCCGCCACGATGTCGCCGTTCTCGGCGTGGACCATCGGCAGGGCGCCGAGCTCGCGGCAGCGGCTGAACGAGGCGAACATCTCGTCGTCCTCGACCATCAGCGCGCCCTTGTAGGCCATGAAGTGCTTGAAGGAGTTCACGCCCATGCCGACGGCGTCCTTCATTTCGTCGAAGACCGTCTCGTTCCAGCCCGTCACCGCCATGTGGTATCCGACATCCGCGCATATCTGCGGCGCGGATTTGCGGTGCCACTCGTTGATTGCGTTCTTCAGCGATCCGTCGGGCCCCGGCAGGCAGAAATCCACAAGCATGGTCGTGCCGCCGGCCGCGGCGGCCCACGTCCCCGACTCGAAGGTCTCGGCGGCGGTCGTTCCCATGAAGGGCATTTCGAGATGGGTATGCGGGTCGATCCCGCCGGGAAGGACGTACGCGCCTTCCGCGTCGACATGCTCGTCTCCGGAAAGATCCTCGCCGATCCGGCTGATCGTTTCGCCCTCGATCAGCACGTCCGCCTTGAATGTGCGGTCGGCCGTTACGACGGTGCCGCCCTTGATCACGCGACTCATGTGGAATCCTCCTCCTGCCGGCGCGGCCGCGCGTCGGGCGCGCCGCGGCGCGAAAGCCGCTCAGCCGACGATTTCCGCGGTTTCAACGACCGCGTGGAACAGGACGTCCGTTCCGGCGGCCGCCCATTCCATCGTGATTTCCTCGGCCTCGTTGTGGGAAAGCCCGTCGACGCACGGGCACATCACCATGGCCGCCGGCGCGACCCTGTTGATCCAGCAGGCGTCGTGGCCCGCGCCCGAAACCAGATCCATGTGGCCGTATCCGAGCCGCTCGGCCGCGCCGCGGATCGCCGCCACGCAGCCCTTGTCGAACTCCACGGGATCGAACCCGCCGACCTTCTCGAAAGCTACCCCCAAGCCGAGCTCCGCGCAGACCGCGGCGCCTTCCGCCTTGAGCCGCGCCTCCATGTCCGCAATCGCGCGCTTGTCGGGCGAACGGAAATCCACGGTGAACACCACCTTGCCGGGAATGACGTTCCGGCTGTTGGGATGGACGTCGATGTGGCCCGCGGCTCCCACGGCGTCGGGCTTGCGGCTCCAGGCGATCTCGTCGACCAGCTGCAGCATCCTCGCCATGCCGAGGCCCGCGTTCCGGCGCATCGGCATCGGCGTGGACCCGGTGTGGCTTTCCTTCCCCTCGATGGTCACTTGCGTCCACGAGAGGCCTTGGCCATGCGTGACGACCCCGATCTCCTTGCCCTCGGCTTCGAGTATGGGCCCCTGTTCGATGTGCAGTTCGAAGAACGCGCGCATCTTGCGCGCGCCGACGGCCTCCTCGCCGAGCCAGCCGATTCGCTCCAGCTCGTCGCCGAAGCGCTTGCCCTCCGAATCGGCCCGGTCGTACGCCCACTCGAGTCCGTGAACGCCCGCGAAAACACCCGAAGCGAGCATCGCGGGCGCAAAGCGCGTCCCTTCCTCGTTCGTCCAGTTCGTTACGACGATCGGATGGCGGGTCCTTATTCCCAAATCGTTCAAGGTGCGGACTATTTCGAGACCGCCGAGCACGCCGAGCACGCCATCGTATTTGCCGCCGGTGGGCTGCGTGTCGAGATGCGATCCCACATATACCGGAAGGGCGTCCGGATCGGCGCCCTCCCGGCGCGCGAACATGGTGCCCATCCGATCCACCGCGACGGAGCACCCGGCGTCCTCGCACCAGCTCTTGAACAGGGCTCGCGCTTCGCCGTCCTCGTCGGTCAGAGTCTGGCGGTTGTTTCCGCCGGCGACGCCGGGGCCGATCTGGGCCATTTCGGCGATCGCGTCCCAAAGGCGCTGCCCGTTCACCTTCAGGTTGCTGGATGGCGCGGTCATCGCTGCCTGCCCGTCCGGAATTCCGCGCCGCCGGTGCCGCCGCGCCCTTAGCCGAGCTGCTTCAGCACGTCGCCGAGCGTGCCGATGATTTCGTCGACATGGGACTTCTCCGCGATCAGCGGCGGCGAGAGGGCGATGATGTCGCCGGTCACCCGCGTCAGCAGCCCGCGCTCGTACGCGGCGAGGCATGCATTGAACGCCCGTTTGGCGGGCTCGGCCGCTATGGGCTCGAGCTCGACCGCGCCGACCAATCCCAGATTGCGGATGTCGATGACATGCGGCAGCCCTTTGAGCGAGTGCAGGGTCTCCTCCCAATAAGGGGCGAGCGCCGCGGCGTTCTCGAAGAGTCCTTCCTCCTTGTAGGTCTCGAGCGACGCGAGGCCCGCCGCGCAAGCGACCGGATTCCCGGAATAGGTGTAGCCGTGGAAGAGCTCGATCATGTGCTCCGGGCCGGTCATGAACGCGTCATGGATCTCCGCCGTCGTCAGGACGGCGCCCATCGGGATGACGCCGTTGGTCAGGCCCTTGGCGCAGGTGATCAAGTCCGGCCTGACCCCGAAATGCGTCGCTCCGAACGGGCTGCCGAGACGGCCGAAGCCGGTGATGACCTCGTCGAAGATCAGCAGGATGCCGTGCTTCGTGCAGATCTCGCGCAGCTTCTCCAAATAGCCGAGCGGGGGAATCAGGACGCCGGTTGATCCGGCCATCGGCTCCACAATGACGGCGGCGATGGTTTCGGGGCCGTGCAGGGCCGCGATCCGTTCGAGATCGTCGGCGAGATGCGCGCCGTGCTTCGGGCGGCCCCGCGAGTAGGCGTTCCGTTCCGGCAGGTGGGTGTGCGGCAGATGGTCGACGCCGGTCAGCAGCGTGCCGAAGAACTTCCGGTTGTTGACGATGCCGCCGACCGAAATGCCGCCGAAATTGACCCCGTGATAGCCGCGCTCCCGCCCGATCAGGCGCGTCCGCTGGCCCTCGCCGCGGGCCCGGTGGTAGGCGAGCGCGATCTTCAGGGCGCTGTCCACGGATTCGGAACCCGAATTCGTGAAGAACACGTGCTCGATTCCCTCGGGCGCGATATCGACGATCCTGTTCGCCAGCTCGAACGCCTTCGGGTTGCTGAACTGGAAGGTCGGCGCGTAATCCATCTCCGCGACCTGCTTCTGGACCGCCTCCACGATCCGGGGTCGCGCGTGGCCCGCGTTGCAGCACCAGAGTCCGGCAGTGCCGTCGATCACTTTCCGCCCGTCGGCGGTCGTGTAGTGCATGCCTTTGGCTTCGACGAACAAGCGCGGCGATGACTTGAATTGCCGGTTTGCCGTGAACGGCATCCAGTACGCCCGCAGGTCGTTGGGCCACTTGTTCGAATCGAGCGCCATCGCTGTTTCCCCCGGCTTGGAATTCGCGCCCTGCCCGTTGCCTGCAAGGCGGCTGCTTGGCCGACCGCTGCGCGGCCGGAACTTACGCTAGCAAAGGCGGAGTTTCAGTCAAGGCCGCCGCCGGCCCTCATCCGGGTCCGATTCGACCCAAATCCGGTCGGAAAGGGCCGGGGCCGCCGCGTCACAGGATGTGCCCCGAGTGCCCGGACATGCGCGTTGTCAGCGCCGGTTCATTCGGCAGCGCAGGCCGCCACATTGTTCGGATGTCGCGTCCAGTCCAAGTGCTCGTCGCTCACAGTCGCGCCCGTGCGGAGGTCAACCGCGCCGGGATTGAGCTGCTCCATGGTGATGCAGTTCTCGACCGGGCAAACGTTTATGCAGAGATTGCACGCGACGCATTCCTCGTCGATGACCTCGAAGACCCGATCAGGCGACATGGCGATCGCTTGGTGCGAGGTGTCCTCGCAGACCGCGTAGCAGCGGCCGCATTTTATGCACAGATCCTGATCGATCCGGGCCTTCGTGATGAAATTGAGGTTCAGGAACTGCCAGTCGACGACGTTCGGAACGGCGCGTCCTTGGAAATCGGCGATTGACGAATGGCCGTTTTCCGACATCCACGCCTCCAAGCCGGAGACCAGTTCGTGGATTATCCTGAATCCGTAAGTCATCGCCGCCGTGCAAACCTGCACGTTGCCTGCCCCCAGCGCGATGAACTCCGCGGCATCGCGCCATGTCGTGATCCCGCCTATGCCGGAGATCGGCAGCCCGTCGGTCTCGGGATCGCGGGCGATTTCCGCCACCATGTTCAGCGCAATCGGCTTGACGGCAGGCCCGCAGTAGCCCCCGTGCGATCCCTTGCCATCGATCGACGGCTCCGGGCTGAAGGTGTCCAGATCAACGGAAGTAATCGAAGACAACGTATTGATAAGGGAAACCGCGTCCGCGCCTCCGGCCTTGGCCGCCCGCGCAGGGAACCGGATGTCGGTGATGTTGGGCGTGAGCTTCACAATCACCGGCATGCGGGTGTTCGACTTCACCCAGCGGGTTACCATTTCGATGTATTCCGGAACCTGCCCGACGGCAGAGCCCATGCCTCTTTCGCTCATGCCGTGCGGGCACCCGAAGTTGAGCTCGACCCCGTCGGCTCCGGTATCCTCGACCAGCGGGAGGATGTGCTGCCACGGGGCCTCCTCGCAGGGCACCATGAGGCTGACGACCAAGGCGCGGTCAGGGAATTCGCGCTTGATGACCTTGATGTCGGCGAGATTGGCGTCGAGCGGCCTGTCCGTGATGAGCTCGATGTTGTTGAGCCCGAGAAGGCGCCGGTCCGCGCCCCAGACGGCCCCGTAGCGGGGGCCGTTCACGTTGACGATGTGCGGGTCGAGGCCGAGCGTTTTCCAAACGACGCCGCCCCAGCCTTCTTTGAAGGCGCGGCGCACGTTGTATTCCTTGTCCGTCGGCGGCGCCGAGGCCAGCCAGAACGGGTTGGGCGACGGAATGCCGAGGAATTCCGAATTCAGGTTGGGCATGCCTTCCTCCGTATATTGGTCTTGCGGGACAGCTGCCGGGAGCGGCCAATTCTAGCTGCTCACCAAAGAGGCGTGAATGTCTTCGGCGGCATCGCGGCCTTGCGCGACTGCAGTGACCGTCAAATCCTCGCCCTCCGAAACGCAATCGCCGCCGGCCCAGACGCCCGGCAGCCCGGTGCGGCCAGGTCCCGACACCGAAATCTTTCCGCCATCGAGTTTGAATGCGGCAGGAAGCTCGCCGAGCTTCTGGCCGATTGCCAGGAGCACCTGGTCTGCAGGCAGGGCCAATATTTCGCCTGTCGCGACGATCCGGCCGTCGGCTGACTTGGTCCTTTCGAACACGACCGTCGCCTTGCCGTCGCTTTCGTCGATGCGCGCGGGCTGCGCGTTGGCGATGATCCGGACGCCGCGGGACGCTGCCAGGTCCTGCTCGTATCTGGAAGCTCCCATTTCGTCCTGGCTGCGCCGGTAAACGATCGAAACCGTTTCCGCGCCGAGAAGCTTGGATTGAACGCCCGCGTCAATCGCGGTCATGCCTCCGCCGATCACGACGGTCTCCTGCCCGACGGGAACGCTCGAAAGATCCTCCGCCTGCCGCAGCTGGGCAATGAAATCCACCGCGAAACGGATGCTCGGGCCGGGAGCGCCGTTGATCGCGAGGCTGTTCACGCCCGCTAGGCCAACGCTGAGGAAAACGGCATCGAACTCCGCTCGCAAGCGCTGCAACTCCTCTGCGGAATCGATCGGGTGGCCGAGTTTGAGGTCAATGCCGCCGATCCCGAGAATCCAGTCGACTTCCCTAGCCGCAAATTCGTCGACGACCTTGTAGGCGGCGATTCCGTATTCGTTCAGCCCGCCAGCCTTTTCCTTCGCTTCGAAGATTGTGACGCCGTGCCCCTTCATCGCCAGCCGATGGGCGCAGGCGAGCCCCGCCGGTCCGGCGCCGACTACGGCAACGCGTTTCCCCGACGGCTTGGCGCGTGCGTAAGGATGGCCCTGCTTCGCCATCAGCGAATCGGTTGCGAAGCGCTGAAGGCGGCCGATTTCGACCGGGCTGCCTTCAGCCGCTTCCCGGACGCAAGCTTCCTCGCACAATGTCTCTGTGGGACAGACCCTTGCGCATGCTCCGCCCAGGATGTTGCTGTCGAAAATGGTACTGGCTGCAGCGTCGGGAACACCCGACGCGATTTGGCGAATGAACAGAGGTATGTCGATTTCGGTGGGGCAAGCATCGATGCACGGCGCATCGTGGCAGAAATAGCACCGGTCGGCTGCCACCGCTGCCTCGTGTCGGCTCAACGGGGGATGGAGATCGGAGAAGTTCGAATCGTATGCCGCTTCCGGAAGGCGGGCGGTTATGCCGGTTGACTCTTCGAGAGAGGGCATGTGGAATCCGTCTCAGGTGACTTCAGGCGCTTGAGCTGTGAGGTTTCATGTAGTTTGGGATTTATCAATTGCATGTTGGGTTGACCATCAATTGAACCTTAACATTGCCGCAACTATCATTGCCATATGGGGCGTTGATCGAAGATTCGGCAAGACGGGGTAGTGGCGGTGACTGAGTTTGAATACGAAAATGTCTAGATCTCGGCGCATGATGTTGACCGTCCTCGGAACGAACCCAAAGTCAGCGCGCTACACCCTTTACGGCAATGAAATTGAGGCGATGCTGGCGCCGGCTGCCTTATTCGACCTTCTGCCGGAGGAAGATCGGCCGACCCACGTCCTTGCCATCTGCACACCGGAAGCGAAGCAGGACAGTTGGCCTCTACTCAAGCAAGCGCTGAACGGGCGCTGCCAAGACGTGGAGCGGGTCGACGTCGCCGGCGCCGAAACCCAGGAGGATGTCGCTACCTATCTGACGACGGTTACGAGCGCCGTACCCGGCGATGCCGATTTGACAGTAGACTTGACCCACGGGTTCCGGCATTTCTCGTTCCTTACATATGTTGCCGTGCTCTACCTGAACGCGCTCCGGGAGGTTCCTGTTCGTGGCGCTTGGTACGGATTATTGAACTCGGAGCGCCCGAGCCCATTCCTCGACCTGCGGCCGCTCCTAAATCTGCCCGACTGGATTTATGCAGTGCGCGTATTGGGCGAAACCGGCAGCGCTCTGCCGATCGCCAAGGTGATTCGTCATCACGCGCAGCCGGGCAGCGCGGCGCTGGAGATTTCGGATAAGCTGTCGTGGTTCTCCGAGGCATATCTCGCGGGCACGCCAATCGAGTTGGGGCGACATGCGCATGCCGTTCGCCAGAAGCGCGAGCAGTTCAAGAGGACACTCGAGCAAGTACATCAGTTGCCGCTCGCACAGGAGCTGGTTGAGCGGTTCGATAAAACTCTTAGCGTCCACGCATTGACGGAACTTCCTTCCGGTAACGGGTGGAAGAAAAAAATCGCGTTGTCCGAAGCTGAGTTGCATCGTCAAGCGCAGTTTGTCGACAATCTGCTTGAGCACGGGAACACGGCGGCCGCGCTAGGGCTCATGAACGAATGGACAGTTTCTTGGGTTCTACTCCGCCGCGGCTGGGAGCGGGAATGGCTTGACTACGAGCGTACGCGCCGAAAGGCCGCTGGCCTTCTAAATGCCATGGGTGCCGTTGGGAACGATAAGAAGCTCCAGCATCTCCTGTCGCCCGGGCAAAGGTCGCTCGGAATGTTCTGGAAGAACCTTGGGTCGCTTCGCAATGCTTATCATCACCAAGGCATGAGACCGCAGGTTCTCGTAGGAGAAGATGAGACCGAGCAAAGACTGGCATGCGTACTCAAATTCTGGCGGCGAATGCTTCGCAAGTGTCCGGATTTTTCACTTTTGCTCGGGGAAAAGACGGGCGGCAAAGTTCTTGTTAGCCCGATCGGCAACGCGCCCGGCGTGCTCTACAGCGCGTTACATGTGTGTGGTGCAAACGGAGGCCAGCCTCCGTCGCTCTGCATTGCGGTTTGCTCCCGAAAGAGCGAGGAAAAAATCTCTGACGCCGCCAAGCGTGCGAATTATTCAGGCGTCACAGAGACGCTTCGATTCAAGGATCCCTACGGCGGCATTGAAGAGATTAAACCACTCACTGACGCAGCACGGCCACATCTGATCGGCGCGGACGAAGTTCTCGTCAACGTCACTGGCGGCACGACGCTGATGGGCTTGGCAGCGGAAAAGGTGGCAAAAGCCGCGCGCGACCTCGCCTGCCCGTCGGTTCGTCGCTTTGGGTTGATTGATCGTCGCCCGCCTGAGCAACAAAAAACGGACCCATATCGGGTCGGCGCGCTGTTCTGGCTGGACCGTGCAGGAGAGCACGATGCGGATTGACGCCACTTACCGGGTCGTGACGCCGCTGTTCTGCGCCGGAGCGTGTCCGAACAGTGCTGAACTACGACTTTCCAGCTTCAAGGGAGCGCTGCGATACTGGTGGCGGGCGTTGGCTTGGTCCCGGTGCGGTGGAGATCTTTCTGCAATTCGAAATGAAGAGGATGCGCTTTTCGGGAGTGCAAGCTGCGGCCAATCCCGTATGATAATACGGTTGACCCCGATTTCAAGCGCAAAAATCAGTAAGGAAGGTGAAATGCTCAGGGTTCCTCGACCGAACGGGGGCGTTGTCGGGGTTGGTGCACGCTATTTGGGTTATGGCTTAATGACGGCGTTCGCTAGTGGAAAAAAAGCTGGCGAGCTTACTAGAGCGTGCTTTCAAGCCCCGCTCGATTTTACGGTTCAGATTCAGCTCCGTGGAAAGGGCCTAGATGAGCAGCAACAGGCATCGCTAAAGAAAACGTTAAAGAAAGCCTTGATTGCGTTGGGAACCTTCGGAGGCATGGGGGCCAAGAGCCGCAAGGGGTATGGATCGCTGGTACTTAGATCACTTCAAGTGGGCACAAATGAGCAATGGCGTTCATCACAAGACGTATCTGATTTGAAGGAAACAATTGAAGATCTCCGTTGTGGATTGGAAAAACCGTCGCTTCCGGAATTTACTGCGCTAACGCACGGATCACGTCATATTATATTGCAGAGCAAAGAGAAATACACCATTTATCCTATTGAATTACTTGATCTCATCGGTCAAGAATTACAGCAATTTCAAAGCGCTAGCAAACGAGGAAAAGCTCTTGGAGACATTGGCCCGGAGCGGAGCGCTTCGCGGGTTGCATTTGGTCTTCCCCGCAGCTGCGGTAGGCAATCACAAACTAAAATTATTCCGTATGAGAAGGGAATCGACCGTAGGGCGAGTCCTCTTTTCATCCACATTCACGAATGCGGCGCGTCGCCCGTCGCTGTGCTGTCATTCCTTCCGTCGCGGTTCCTGCCAAAAGGGCGATCAGCTATCTCGGTGGGCGAACACAAGGTCACACAAAAATCCGAAGAGGAGCTATATCGTCCGGTTCACAATTTCCTTGATCGTCTTGGTGAGGAACGGTTCTGTGCTATTGAGGTCGGGTCGTGACGACGCGCTTGTACGTTTCCATTGGCCCGGTCCAAGGATTTGTTGCCCAATCACGCCGCACGCGCGATCTTTGGGGAAGTTCATACCTTCTGTCGTTTCTCACCGGGCACGCGATACGCGGCGCGGAGAAAGCTGGCGTCCGACGGATCGTTCAGCCGGTGGTTGATGACGACCCGCTCTATCGGTGGATCGGCCATGACCGGAAAGGCGAAGTGCCCCAGATAGGTTCGCTGCCCAACCGCTTCGAGGTCGAAACGGACGGAAATGCGCGTGATGTCGCGGATGCAGCTGCCAAGGCGCTTGAAGCCGCATGGATTCGTATATGCGGCGCGGTATGGAATGGTTTCGTTGAACACGCGGCTGAAACTGGCAACGAAACAGAGGCCATATGGAAGCGCCAAACCGGTGCGGGCGCGTTTTGGGAGGTCTCGTGGACCGCAGATCCCGAGGGTGCTGCGAGCGGGCCGCTCGCCCGCCGCAAGCACTGGCGAAGCCATCGGGCGCCGGACGAACACGGCGACAAATGCACCGTAATGCATGACCTACAGGAACTTTCGGGGTATGTCCGCGCGCGCGGCGGAGACGACCGGCGGAAGCAGGATGAATTCTGGGGCCGCGTGCGCGGACACGAACGTCTGGGGCCATTGGATTTGCAGGACGACGAGCGATTGTGCGCCATCGCGCTCGCAAAACGGCTGTTCCCGAAAGTTGCGTGGAACGCATTGGATTGGGATATTGAAGCTTCGCATTGGCCATCGACCGTGCATATCGGGGCGCGCCCCTGGATCGAAAAGGTAGTTTCTGCAGTTCCGAATCAAGCCCGAAAATATGCAGAGGCAGTCAGCGAGAGAGCTGGCCATGTACTAACGGAGCGCTACCTGCCTGCCATCGTTCCTCTTGATCAGGCAGCGGGTGATTTTCCGAAACTCGACGCCAATTATTTTCACCAAATGTTTGTTCGGAACGAGCGGCAGTGCCCACTTTTGAACGGTTTCGAGGTCGACGCGCGGCACGAATTGGACCGGCTGCTGAAGACCATCTACGAGGCCCGGGATAGGGCTGGCCGCCGGATCGGACCGCCCTCTTCATTCTACGCGCTGCTGCTTGCGGATGGCGACCGCCTCGGCAAGCTGGTCGGCGAGTTGGGTGGGGACGCCGTTGGAAAGGCGCTGGCCGCCTTCACGAGCAAGGTGCCTGAGGTCATACGAAAGCATAGCGGGGTTACCGTCTATGCCGGCGGCGACGACGCGCTGGCGATGCTGCCGGTGTCTGGGGTACTTGCTTGCGCCGCGTCGCTGGCTGACAGCTACAGGTCGGCTTTTCCAGAAGGGACCGATGGTGCCACGCTTTCGGCTGCTGTCACGTTTACGCATGTCCGGCTGCCGCTGGGGGCCGCGCTTACCGAGGCGCACAGACTCCTCGACGATATCGCCAAAGAAGCCAACGGCCGCGACTCTTTGGCCGTCGGCGTGCTTAAGCCCAGCGGCTTGAACTGCCAGTGGGCCACGACTTGGACCAGGAAACACCCAGACGGTGGCGGCTCATCGTCGGCCGTAGAGCTTCTCGACCGTCTGGTTACACGCTTCCGCTCTAAAGCGGCAGAACCAGGTCTTTCTTCGGCGTTGATCTACCGGGTTCGGGAGATGCTTGCCGCGCTGTGTGGGTGGGATGCATGGCGTCCTGGTGTTTGGGGCCCTGTGCCCGAAGGCCTTGATATTAGCGCGTTCCTGCGCGCGGAAATCAACCATAGCCTAGCTGCAAGAATGGAGAGCGGGGCGAAGGATCGCGCCGACGAGTTGACCGCCTCCGTCTGGGGTGCGCTGGGTCGCTCTCGCACGCCGTCCAACGGCAGCGAGACCGGGATCGCCGAAGCCGGTATCGATGCGCTTCTGCTTGCACGGTTCCTCGCCGATCCCGAACACGACGGGGACGGAGTATGATCGGCATCCGGTTCGAGCCGGTGGACACGTTGTTTTTCCGCGGCGGAACCCCGTTTACTGCGGACAGTGCGCCGCAGGATGGCGTCGAAAGCCTTTTTCCTCCCCACCCGGCAACGATGGTCGGCGCGTTGCGGGCCGTGCTCGCCCGTTGCAACGGCTGGTGCGGCTACGGACGATGGCCCAAACGACTCGACGAAGTCCTTGGCAACGGTCCGGACGACCTCGGTGTGCTCGCAATAGACGGGTCGTTTCTGCTTCAGGATTGCATGCCGCTATTTCCGGTGCCGCGCCACCTGCTCGGGTCCAACCAGGCAGGACAGTGGACTCCTCGACTTCTGCTCCGCCCGGGTTCCGCGGTCGAGTGCGATTTGGGCGACGCAGTCCGGCTTCCCGAAGCCCCGCAAATGGCCGGTGAGACTCACGGGTTCAAGCCTGGCAACGGGCACTGGCTTACCCGCTCGGGCATGGAAGCGGTGCTGCGTGGTGCGCTTCCGGTCGCGGACGACGTCGTATCGCGCCTGAAGCTCTGGAGCGAAGAACCCCGCATCGGTCTTGAACGAGTAGACGACACCCGCACAGCGATGGAGGGAATGCTCTACCGCTCCGGTCATGTGAGACTCGGGCGCAATGTCTCGCTCGGTCTGCGGGTTAACGGCGTCCCAGATGAATGGACACGGCCGTTTGGACGAATGATACCTATGGGAGGCGAAAGCCGTTTAGTCGAATGTCGTGAATGGGACGGCGAGATAACTTTCGACGTTTCTGAGAAGGCGATCACGAACAGCGGATGTGCAACAGTGATTGCGTTGTCACCCCTATGCATTGCAAGGGACGTCTATTGCGGCTGGCAGCCGTTGGCGGAACTCGACGGTGCTCGGGTCGTTTCCGCTTGCTTGGACCGCCCGCAGCGAATCGGAGGTTGGGATTCGCTTGCATGCGAACCGCTGCCGCTTCGATGCGTGTTGCCGCCGGGTAGCGTCCTTTTCTGCGAGATTCGCGAGCCCGAACGCTATCGGGATTTCGTCGAAGCAGGCACGGGTCTAATCCGTTTGGGAGACAGGCTGGCATGGGGTTTCGGCTTGGCGGCAGTCGGGTTCTGGCCCTCGGAACAGGAGATGAACGTATGAAAACAGCCGTGCTCGGCTTTTTGGCCGAGACCCCGATCCACCCAGGTGCCGGACGCGGCATGGGAGTGGTGGACCTGCCGGTGGCGCGGGAGGCGTCCACCGACTATCCGGTAATTGTGGGATCAAGCTTGAAGGGTGCATTGCGCGACAAAGCGGAAACTGCGGGAATGGAGGATGTCGAGGCCCGCTTCGGAAAACCGGACCGCGCAGGCGATTTGACGGTTTCCGATGGGCGATTGCTCCTGCTGCCTGTGCGCAGCCTCACCGCGTCGTTCCGCTGGACGACCTGTCCGCACCTGATCGAGCGGTACCGGCGTGATCTCGCCCGAGCCGGCATGTCCTTGTGGCCCAAAATCCCCAAAGTCGAGCGCGGTTCCGTTCTATCGGTAGGCGATGGCGATCTGTTCCTTGAGGAACGGCAATTCAAGGCGGCAGGCGAACCGGCGAGAGACTTGATGGACTCCTTCAAGCCGCTTCTGCTGCATGAGGAAACCCGTCGCCGCCTCGCCTCCAGGGTCGCTGTTCTGCATGACGACGATTTCGTCTGGTTCGCCCGCTACGGTCTCCCCATTCAAGCGCGCAACGTTCTGTCCAAAGACGGTGCCAAGAAGAGCAAGGACCTGTGGTACGAGGAAACCTTGCCGCCAGATACGGTTATGTACGCCCTCGTCGCGGCCCGGGGAAACGGAGCGCTCGGTGCCTTGGACGCGCTATTCCCAGAAACCGACCCCTATGTTCAGGTGGGCGGCAACGAGACAGTCGGCCATGGCTGGTTCGGCGTGAGCTTGTTGCGTGACGGAGACATGGCGTGAGGATGATTGAGCAATACCGTGCCGCAGACGCATTGTCCGGCATCAAGGATTTGGCGGCTAGGCAGGACGAGTTCAAGAAACTCTACCGTGCCTATGTGGACCGCCTAGGGCCAGCCATCGTCATGAATGGGCTAGGACAGGCGCTTGCTACTGAGCGCGCCGTCGCAGGAGCCAAGCCGAAGAACGACCGCGAGCGAGCGCATCGGCAGCTGTACGACAATTTGCAAAAGTGGCTCTGCCGAAAAGAGGGAGGCGTTTACCCGTCGAGCGACGACCTCCTCCATGCCATCATGGAGGAGGATGAATCCCGCTATCTGCGCGCCCAAGCTGAGGCCTTGGCGTGGCTGGAATGGCACAAGAAATTCTGCCGGGCTTCGCTCCCAAAAAGCGAGGACGGCGCTGAATGATCCGACCCCTTTACAAGACTGCCGTCCACGAGCCGAAAAGGAAATGTCCGGGCGGGCACGCGGGGCTGTGGTTTGACAAATTCTGCAATCAGTGGTGCAAAGATGGCGCCAATTGGAACATGAAGGGGGACAGTAGAAGCAACCCGAAATTCAATTGGATCAATGAGGTTGCGGGATCGCAGATTGGCAACCAGGGTGAGATCAGAGAATACGAGTTACGGACGACGCGGTTGGTCCAGAGACGTTGTGGGCGCGTCGCGGTGTTCACAACGGAATCCCGTTTCGTAACGGGCATGGGACGCAGCCATCCCGTCGAGAACGGCTTCGCTTGGCATCCGACGTTGGGAACGCCCTATTTGCCGGGGAGTGCGGTAAAAGGGTTGATTCGCGCATGGGCGGAAGCTGGGACCGAAACGGAATCATGCGCCAATCCCTGCGAACGTTTGTTCGGGAGCGCTGGAAATGTTGGCAACATCTGCTTCATGGATGCCGTTCCCATCGCACCCGTTCGCCTCGATGCCGACGTCATGACACCGCACTACGCTGGCTGGAGCGTGGACAAACCGCCTGGCGACTGGATGTCTCCGACGCCGATACCGTTTTTGACCGTTGCGGCCGGAACTCCCTTCGTGTTTGCTCTAATTCCCATCCACGGCGCTTCGAGCGAGGAATTGAATAAGGTCGAAGGCTGGCTTGGCGCGGCTCTCGCTTGGGCCGGGGGCGGCGCAAAAACCGCGATCGGATATGGCCGCTTTTGCCGCGACAACGAGAAAACCCGCTCTTTGATGGATCAGGCGAAAGAGGAACGGCAGCAGCAGGACGCCGTGAAGAATCCGGTGGAGCGTTGGCGTCTGGAGATAGAAGGAAAGACTGAAGTTGAGGTCTTGGAACAGGTTCGTATCCACCTGCAGAAGGAACGTTTGATAGATCCTGCTGAACGCCGGGCATTTGCAGTTGCCGTGCTCTCATTACGAATGGATTGGGTGAAGCGCTGGCGTGACGGCATGAAACAAGACAAGCGGACTAGCGTCGGCAGCAAGAAATTAAAGGAACGCGCGCGCCTGCTTGATAGCGCGGCTGCTGAAACGGAGACCATGGAAAACTGCTGCATTACCTAAAATTTGTGCAGATTTTTTCTTTAGCTTCAATGAGGCCCCAGCGAAATGCCGGGGAAAACAGGAAAGGCGCGGAAAACCGCCCTGCGCTGCACTCGGCTTCAATGAGGCCCCAGCGAAATGCCGGGGAAAACCGAGCAGGCCCGCCTCCTCGCGATCGAGGAGGCGAGGCTTCAATGAGGCCCCAGCGAAATGCCGGGGAAAACAGGCGCTACGCAGTGGTCCAGGATCGTATTCTCCACGCTTCAATGAGGCCCCAGCGAAATGCCGGGGAAAACGAACGCCGCGGAACTGAAGGTGCATACGGACACGCAGGCTTCAATGAGGCCCCAGCGAAATGCCGGGGAAAACTTCCTGGAATGCGGAAACAAGGGTATCTAGTGTCCGAAAGAGAATCGTACAATTCATTGATTCTTAGGACTGAATCGGCGTTTTTCGCTTGCGAAGATTCCCGGGATTTGGCATGATTCGCCTGAATTCGCCGCGAAACCGGCGGTTTCGGGGCAATCTTCGGAGGATTCCGGCATGCGGAATGTCATCGAACTGCGGCGGCGGCTGGGTTCGGTTCCGATCGGGGACATCGAGCTGGACGCGAAGTCCCGCGACGACATCCCGGCGGTCCTGATCGGGCTGCAGGCGGTCCGGGGGAACGGGGAGACGCGGGACGAGCTGCTGCGGCTTCTGGACGAGCGCATCCTTCCGGGCGTCCGGCGGGACACGGGCCGCCAAGGCATGGACTTCCGGGCGATCCTTGTGATGGGGGTCCTGAAGCAGGGTCCGGACTGCGACTGCGACCGGCTCCACCGGATCGTGAACAAGGACATGGATGTCCAGCGCTTTCCGGGCCACGAGCCGGGGGTCGCGGATGGCTCATGCGAGCTCCGGAACATCAGGGACAATGTCGAGCTTTTGACGCCGGAGCTTCTGCGGGAGGCGGACCGGCTGGTCGTGTCGACGGGGCACAAGGTGGCGGGAAAAAAGCCTGGCGCAGCGTTGGTCGGGCGCTGCGGCCCGTTCGTGGCGGAGACGGACGTCCGCCATCCGACCGACATGGGCCTGCTTCGGGATTCGATCCGCTGCCTCGTGCGGGCGGCGTCGCGGGCCTGCGAGGGCCGCGGCGTCCGCGGCTGGCGGCAGCACGGCCACCACCTGGACGCGGCGGAGAAGCTGTACAGGAGGGCGGACACGCCGCCCCGGTGGAGCGCCCGCCCGGAGGAGGTCCTGGCGTTCCTGGTCAAGTCGCTGGGGCTGGCCAGGAAGGCGAAGGGCTCGCTCGGGGCGCTCCGGGCCGCGGGCTGCCCGAAGCCCGTCCTGTCGGAGATCCGGAGGCTGATCGGCCATGCGTGCCGGTTCGCGTTCCGGACCGCCCGGCGGGTGCTGGAGGAGAAGGCGATCCCGCACGGGGAGAAGGTGCTGTCGGTCTTCGAGGAGCACACCCGGTGGATCGCCAAGGGCAAGGCCGGCAAGCCCGTCGAGCTCGGGGTTCCGGTGTGCATCGTCGAGGACGGCGGCGGGTTCATCCTCGACCACGGGATCATGTGGGCGGGCGGCGACACGCATGTCGCGGTCCCGCTGGTCGGGAGATGCCGGGAGGCGTTCCCGGACCTGCGGGCCTGCAGCTTCGACCGCGGCTTCCACAGCCCGGAGAACCGCCGGAAGCTCGACGCGATGCTGGAAGTGAACGCCCTGCCGAAGAAAGGCCGGCTGTCCGCCGCCGACCGGGCCCGCGAGGCGGACCCGGCCTTCGCGGAGGCCCGGCGCAGGCATCCGGGCGTGGAGTCGGCGATCAACGGGCTGGAGCGCCGCGGCCTCGGCCGGGTGCGGCTGCGCGGCCGGGACCGGTTCGAGCTGGCGGTCGGCCTCTCCGTCCTCGCCGCCAACATCCACCGGCTCGGGCGGATCCTGCGCGACCGCGAGCGGCTGCGGCCGGAACGGCGCAAACGCGCCGCCTGAGCGGCGCCCTCCCCGAAATCCCGGCGGGCCGCAGGGCGGCAGGCGGCGAAGCCTGCGCCGAAACCCCGGAACGCCGCCGCCGGCACGGAAAAACCGGCCTCCGGAGCCGGAAACGGCCTCGTCTCCGCTCGAAATCCTCACCGGCAGGGCCGTTGCGCCCAACCAAAATGCCGCCGAACAGCGAAAACGGAGGGTTCTCTGCCAGACACTATCTAATATGACAGCTTCAATGAGGCCCCAGCGAAATGCCGGGGAAAACAAGCCGTTGCCGAGCATTTGCAGCCGGTGAATGGCGAGCTTCAATGAGGCCCCAGCGAAATGCCGGGGAAAACGGCATGACATCCGAGAGGTAGAGCGGCGGCTGCGCGGCTTCAATGAGGCCCCAGCGAAATGCCGGGGAAAACGGAGCTGGCGAGCGGGCCGGGCACCGGAATCACCGGCTTCAATGAGGCCCCAGCGAAATGCCGGGGAAAACATCACGCGCCCCGGTCGGGAAGGCACGGCTACGGCGGCTTCAATGAGGCCCCAGCGAAATGCCGGGGAAAACGGAGGTCCTAATGAAACAGGACAAGTGGCCGAACAGGTCGCTTCAATGAGGCCCCAGCGAAATGCCGGAAAAAACGTCCGTCCACGAACTCCGGCCTGGGCAGCTGCCCCCCGCGCTTCAATGAGGCCCCAGCGAAATGCCGGGGAAAACGTCCGCCGCGTGCACGGGCTTTACGACTAGGGGGCGCGCTTCAATGAGGCCCCAGCGAAATGCCGGGGAAAACCTCACCTGCTTGAACCGAATGAAACGCCGTTCCCAGCTTCAATGAGGCCCCAGCGAAATGCCGGGGAAAACCGCCGCCAGAATTTCCGGCGGGCCGCGCATCCTCGAGCTTCAATGAGGCCCCAGCGAAATGCCGGGGAAAACGAAAAGAAGCTGTGGGCCGTAACCTGCAAGATCATGCTTCAATGAGGCCCCAGCGAAATGCCGGGGAAAACCGCCGCCAGAATTTCCGGCGGGCCGCGCATCCTCGAGCTTCAATGAGGCCCCAGCGAAATGCCGGGGAAAACGAAAAGAAGCTGTGGGCCGTAACCTGCAAGATCATGCTTCAATGAGGCCCCAGCGAAATGCCGGGGAAAACGACGGGAACCAGCGCCGAGGAAGGCGTCACCCAGCTGCTTCAATGAGGCCCCAGCGAAATGCCGGGGAAAACTGGCCCGGCCAAGTGAACTTCAGTCCATAGACAAGGCTTCAATGAGGCCCCAGCGAAATGCCGGGGAAAACGGAAGGTGCTGAAATTCGCCGCCGCGCCGAAGAAAGGCGCTTCAATGAGGCCCCAGCGAAATGCCGGGGAAAACCTACTGCGTGCTGGCGACGCCGCACGCGGCGGCCGCGCAGTGCTTCAATGAGGCCCCAGCGAAATGCCGGGGAAAACACAACGTCATCAAGCCGCTATCGGATCTGCTGGTGGCTTCAATGAGGCCCCAGCGAAATGCCGGGGAAAACCGCCGCAGGGCTTCCGTAATCGCTTCAGAGATCGCACGGCTTCAATGAGGCCCCAGCGAAATGCCGGGGAAAACCTGAATGGCGCGGGTATCCTTCCGCGCCGAGCGTCCGCTTCAATGAGGCCCCAGCGAAATGCCGGGGAAAACGGCTCGTCGCACTGGACTTGAAGTTCGACGGGCAGCGCTTCAATGAGGCCCCAGCGAAATGCCGGGGAAAACAACGGGGTAACGAACACCCGTTGCAGCGTCCAACTGGCTTCAATGAGGCCCCAGCGAAATGCCGGGGAAAACGTCCGGTGCTTCACGTCGCGGCGCCATAGCTCGCGCAGCTTCAATGAGGCCCCAGCGAAATGCCGGGGAAAACGCAAAGCCAAGGAAGGATGGATTCATGGATACAATAGCTTCAATGAGGCCCCAGCGAAATGCCGGGGAAAACGCTGCAGCCAAGGGATATCAATCTGCAGTCATTCTATGCTTCAATGAGGCCCCAGCGAAATGCCGGGGAAAACGATGCCCGCTCCTGCGTCAGCACGTGGAAGTCGTTGCTTCAATGAGGCCCCAGCGAAATGCCGGGGAAAACGCTGGCGGAATGCCGCCGCGGCGGGCCTCCAGCTTGGCTTCAATGAGGCCCCAGCGAAATGCCGGGGAAAACCCTGAAGGCGGTGCACAGCCTGTCGCTGGAGGATCGCTTCAATGAGGCCCCAGCGAAATGCCGGGGAAAACCTCCGGCATCGTCCGGAGCGCGAGGTCCACGCGGCGGCTTCAATGAGGCCCCAGCGAAATGCCGGGGAAAACCCGCGTCCTTCTCCGAGATGATATCCCGTATAGCCGGCTTCAATGAGGCCCCAGCGAAATGCCGGGGAAAACGCCGGTGAGGTTGGAGTTTGAATGATGATCAATTACGCTTCAATGAGGCCCCAGCGAAATGCCGGGGAAAACGCGGCACAGCTCCTCGCCGTAATCGACCGTGGGGCTGCTTCAATGAGGCCCCAGCGAAATGCCGGGGAAAACTCGTCATCGATGTGGTGATGGATCCACGGCATATCGCTTCAATGAGGCCCCAGCGAAATGCCGGGGAAAACGAGTGCTTGTCCGGCGTCGACACCCGGAACCCCTGCTTGCTTCAATGAGGCCCCAGCGAAATGCCGGGGAAAACAAGCGGATCGTAATCTGCCTGCCGACCGGCGCGGGGCTTCAATGAGGCCCCAGCGAAATGCCGGGGAAAACGCTAATGATGCTGTTCGGCTTCGTGCAGCCGCGAGGGCTTCAATGAGGCCCCAGCGAAATGCCGGGGAAAACCGGTCGGCTTGTGTTCGATGAACGTCTGCTGAATCCGGCTTCAATGAGGCCCCAGCGAAATGCCGGGGAAAACTCAGGAATTCTACGAGCGTCCGTTCGATCTTCCCCTTGCTTCAATGAGGCCCCAGCGAAATGCCGGGGAAAACCCGGAGCGCTCATCGACCACCTGTACGACGCGATGGAGCTTCAATGAGGCCCCAGCGAAATGCCGGGGAAAACCGGCGTGATCCTCGCGGAGTTCCGCCCGCGGATCGTGCTTCAATGAGGCCCCAGCGAAATGCCGGGGAAAACTGGCCTGCGGGCAGCCGTCGAACGCGGGCGCGGATCGCTTCAATGAGGCCCCAGCGAAATGCCGGGGAAAACCCGTCGGCAGGATCCAGTCGTCGCCGAACGTGTAAATGCTTCAATGAGGCCCCAGCGAAATGCCGGGGAAAACTCGTCGCAGAACCGAACCTCGCCTTCGATGACGAAGGCTTCAATGAGGCCCCAGCGAAATGCCGGGGAAAACTTTGCCAAACGCCAGCAGCTTTGATTGCGAGACAGGGCTTCAATGAGGCCCCAGCGAAATGCCGGGGAAAACACCCCAGCCGTCAAGCGCCTTCGCGCCCCGATCAAGAGCTTCAATGAGGCCCCAGCGAAATGCCGGGGAAAACCCATTCGTTTCCGTGGTGCTTTCAGGGATTTGTACGAGCTTCAATGAGGCCCCAGCGAAATGCCGGGGAAAACAATTTCCCCTGGATCCTCGGTGTTCAAGAAGGAGGCCGCTTCAATGAGGCCCCAGCGAAATGCCGGGGAAAACACCGTCGGCGTCCGAAAAATAATCGGCTAGGTCGATTGCTTCAATGAGGCCCCAGCGAAATGCCGGGGAAAACTTGCTTGGATTCCGCGTAATCGATCCGAAGGAAGCTTCGCTTCAATGAGGCCCCAGCGAAATGCCGGGGAAAACAGGCCTACGCTCCCATGGCCATCCTTGCCGACAAGGTGCTTCAATGAGGCCCCAGCGAAATGCCGGGGAAAACCGCGCTATGGCAGCACCGCGATTTATGCGGAAGGCGGCTTCAATGAGGCCCCAGCGAAATGCCGGGGAAAACTTCCATTCATTACTGGTTCAACGGCCAATTTTCGGGGGCTTCAATGAGGCCCCAGCGAAATGCCGGGGAAAACTCCGGGTCGTCGAATGCCGCCATCAGGCCCGCCCGTGCTTCAATGAGGCCCCAGCGAAATGCCGGGGAAAACCTCGCGCTGCCGGTGGTGCCGAAGGGAATGTACAGCGTGCTTCAATGAGGCCCCAGCGAAATGCCGGGGAAAACGTGCGGAACTGAACGCCTGCGCTATTGCTCACCCGCGCTTCAATGAGGCCCCAGCGAAATGCCGGGGAAAACCTCGACGACGAGCAGAAGGCCTTCCTAAGAGACCTGCTTCAATGAGGCCCCAGCGAAATGCCGGGGAAAACATGCCAGGCTTAACCGCAGGGTGCGCCGACATAAGGCTTCAATGAGGCCCCAGCGAAATGCCGGGGAAAACAAGCCAAGGCTGCCAAGGCGAGCGGCGCGAAGTCGATGCTTCAATGAGGCCCCAGCGAAATGCCGGGGAAAACCAGCGTCGATAAAGTGTGGATGAACGGGAAGGAACTGCTTCAATGAGGCCCCAGCGAAATGCCGGGGAAAACCTGCACGCAGTGCAAGTAGACGAAAAAGCACTCGGAGCTTCAATGAGGCCCCAGCGAAATGCCGGGGAAAACGGGTCGTCCGGGTTGGCATTCCGGGCCTGAAGAGACCGCGCTTCAATGAGGCCCCAGCGAAATGCCGGGGAAAACCTGTGCTCTTCAGTTTCAGGTCCGCCAACGGAGTGGGGCTTCAATGAGGCCCCAGCGAAATGCCGGGGAAAACAATCCATTCCGAGCTCCTTTCGCAGTTTCGTGCATGCTTCAATGAGGCCCCAGCGAAATGCCGGGGAAAACGGGCACCGCGTGCTGCTCCCCGCGACGGTGCAGCTGGCTTCAATGAGGCCCCAGCGAAATGCCGGGGAAAACGGGCACCGCGTGCTGCTCCCCGCGACGGTGCAGCTGGCTTCAATGAGGCCCCAGCGAAATGCCGGGGAAAACGCGGCCGGATCCGCGCCAGCCTCGACAAGCAGCGCCGGCTTCAATGAGGCCCCAGCGAAATGCCGGGGAAAACTTTCGCTGTCGTTCGGCGTTCGGACGGCGCGGAGTGGGCTTCAATGAGGCCCCAGCGAAATGCCGGGGAAAACATGATCCTTGCGTTGGTTGAGTGAGCGGCATCGCGGGCTTCAATGAGGCCCCAGCGAAATGCCGGGGAAAACCATGCACCAGACCGCGTGGGCGGTCTGCGCCAAGTCGCTTCAATGAGGCCCCAGCGAAATGCCGGGGAAAACCCAGGCTGTAATGAAGGCGGTCGGTGAAGGCTTCGCTGCTTCAATGAGGCCCCAGCGAAATGCCGGGGAAAACGGGGCGGAATTCCGTTGCATGGTTGCAACAATTCCAAGCTTCAATGAGGCCCCAGCGAAATGCCGGGGAAAACCCGGGAGTCGTCAATGGAAGACGTGCCGTACCAACGCGCTTCAATGAGGCCCCAGCGAAATGCCGGGGAAAACCAAGATGAGCGCGATCCGGCGCGGTGTTCATGATGTGCTTCAATGAGGCCCCAGCGAAATGCCGGGGAAAACCATCTAAGCGGGCTGAAGTGGTGGGGCGGCAAGGCGAGCTTCAATGAGGCCCCAGCGAAATGCCGGGGAAAACAAAAAGGACGAGTTCGAGGCGCGCATAGCTGAACTCGCTTCAATGAGGCCCCAGCGAAATGCCGGGGAAAACGGATCCTTCACCGAGTCCATCATCCCCTCATACACGGCTTCAATGAGGCCCCAGCGAAATGCCGGGGAAAACAGGGAGCAAAGAGGATGATCGACACTCAAGGAATGGCTTCAATGAGGCCCCAGCGAAATGCCGGGGAAAACACAGGAGCGTCGGAGGTCTCTCCATGGGAGTCCGAGAGCTTCAATGAGGCCCCAGCGAAATGCCGGGGAAAACTCCACGAACGACCTAGGCGCATCAAGCCAATCGCCAGCTTCAATGAGGCCCCAGCGAAATGCCGGGGAAAACCAAAGGGTCAGGACAGGATTGCTATGGTGATCCTCAAGGGCTTCAATGAGGCCCCAGCGAAATGCCGGGGAAAACCGAGTCCCATGGGTTCAGAGCGAAGGGGAGAATCGGCTTCAATGAGGCCCCAGCGAAATGCCGGGGAAAACCAGCATTGCCACGCTGTCGAGCGATCCCGGAAAACTCGCTTCAATGAGGCCCCAGCGAAATGCCGGGGAAAACTGCCAAATCAGGCATTGACCAGAATCTGTAACCATTGCTTCAATGAGGCCCCAGCGAAATGCCGGGGAAAACGCCGACAAACTCAAATCGCTGGTTTGGTGGGCGGACGCTTCAATGAGGCCCCAGCGAAATGCCGGGGAAAACTTAATATGTCCATCGATTCGGGAGTGTCAACCCCTGCTTCAATGAGGCCCCAGCGAAATGCCGGGGAAAACCCGAGCGCGCGGGCCTGAGCGTCGCGCGAAAAAACGGGCTTCAATGAGGCCCCAGCGAAATGCCGGGGAAAACCCGGACGCGGTCCGCGTCCCCGTGCCAGGACTCGACATCGCTTCAATGAGGCCCCAGCGAAATGCCGGGGAAAACGCCGCCGCCGGGCGAGGCCCTGCTTATAGTCGAAGGCGGCTTCAATGAGGCCCCAGCGAAATGCCGGGGAAAACTGGCCTCAACGACTACCAAGCACGCTCACAATCCGTGCTTCAATGAGGCCCCAGCGAAATGCCGGGGAAAACCGGATTACCGTTTGAGCCAGAAGGTCAACGGGAGCGGCTTCAATGAGGCCCCAGCGAAATGCCGGGGAAAACACCGCATCAGTTCTCCGGCGGTCATCCATTCCTGCCGCTTCAATGAGGCCCCAGCGAAATGCCGGGGAAAACCCGCGAGATCGCCGGTCAAACTGCAAACGCAGCTGCGGCTTCAATGAGGCCCCAGCGAAATGCCGGGGAAAACAGTTTCAAGCAGGTCCGCGATTTTTTTCGAAACATCGGCTTCAATGAGGCCCCAGCGAAATGCCGGGGAAAACTGGGAATAGGATTGAACAACCTCACCGACAATATCGCTTCAATGAGGCCCCAGCGAAATGCCGGGGAAAACCAAGAAAATCATCGATTACAGGGTTGAAGATCACAACGCTTCAATGAGGCCCCAGCGAAATGCCGGGGAAAACCGCACAAGCAGCATGGTATTCGGGATTCCCACAAGCGAGCTTCAATGAGGCCCCAGCGAAATGCCGGGGAAAACGGTCCCGGCGCGCTGGAACGCCATCACGGATTCCGGCTTCAATGAGGCCCCAGCGAAATGCCGGGGAAAACGCCGAGCCGGAACAGGAAGAAGCCGCCGACGAATCCGCTTCAATGAGGCCCCAGCGAAATGCCGGGGAAAACCTCCGGAAGACGCCAAGCCCATCCCTGCGGTAGCCAGCTTCAATGAGGCCCCAGCGAAATGCCGGGGAAAACCTACGATGCCGACGGGAACCTTGTCGGGATACATGGCTTCAATGAGGCCCCAGCGAAATGCCGGGGAAAACAATTTCCCCTGTCACCGGAAGAGTGTAGTCGAGTCGGCTTCAATGAGGCCCCAGCGAAATGCCGGGGAAAACGCGCCAATTACATCGCGTATCGCAAGCGAGCGCGGGGCTTCAATGAGGCCCCAGCGAAATGCCGGGGAAAACAACGTGGCATTGCTCGACTACGACATTATCAGGATCGGCTTCAATGAGGCCCCAGCGAAATGCCGGGGAAAACTGCCTGTTTGTATCCCGGAAACAAACAAGCAAGCAAGGCTTCAATGAGGCCCCAGCGAAATGCCGGGGAAAACGCTTTGTCATATGAGATAGACGGACGCGCTCGTCCATAGCTTCAATGAGGCCCCAGCGAAATGCCGGGGAAAACGGCTGCGAGCAGGCAATGTCTACGCGACCGACGGCCAGCTTCAATGAGGCCCCAGCGAAATGCCGGGGAAAACGAAAGCGACGCCTATGTCGAAGAGGCCGTTGGAATCGCTTCAATGAGGCCCCAGCGAAATGCCGGGGAAAACGATACCACGGCTTAAAATCGCCTTCAATGTATCTTCGCTTCAATGAGGCCCCAGCGAAATGCCGGGGAAAACATGCCGCGCCGAAACGGTTTACGGGGAGCTGGAATTGGCTTCAATGAGGCCCCAGCGAAATGCCGGGGAAAACGCCGTCCATACATTGTATGCGATTTGCGCGGGATGAGCTTCAATGAGGCCCCAGCGAAATGCCGGGGAAAACCCTTTCGGAGGGGAGCTTTGCGCGACACAGGACGCGGGCTTCAATGAGGCCCCAGCGAAATGCCGGGGAAAACGTCCCTTTCCGCGGCATGGAACCGCTGGCTTTCGACGGGCTTCAATGAGGCCCCAGCGAAATGCCGGGGAAAACCGCAAGCGGCCCCATCTCCGACGTCGTGGAAATCCCCGCTTCAATGAGGCCCCAGCGAAATGCCGGGGAAAACAGCCAAAGGAGGCTTCTCCTCTCCTCTTTGGGTATCGGCTTCAATGAGGCCCCAGCGAAATGCCGGGGAAAACACGCACGCCGGCGGGAATAGGCAATGCGCCTAGGTTGCTTCAATGAGGCCCCAGCGAAATGCCGGGGAAAACTTTTTCGGTGTTTTTGAACCCTGAAACTGGCTGAACGCTTCAATGAGGCCCCAGCGAAATGCCGGGGAAAACTCCGACATCGGCTCGGTTCAGGCAGTGAGCCTTGCGGCTTCAATGAGGCCCCAGCGAAATGCCGGGGAAAACCGGGACAAGTCCGGCTCAGACTACGGACAGTTCGAGAGCTTCAATGAGGCCCCAGCGAAATGCCGGGGAAAACCCCCGCCGAGATGCCGCAGCACTGCGCGATGCAGCTGCTTCAATGAGGCCCCAGCGAAATGCCGGGGAAAACCGGCCAGCCCGCCAGCGCGCGGGCCTCGTTGAGCGTGCTTCAATGAGGCCCCAGCGAAATGCCGGGGAAAACATAATCCGCTCAAGTAATGCGATCCCCATTCACTCGGCTTCAATGAGGCCCCAGCGAAATGCCGGGGAAAACTCAAAACCCTGTCCGGGGTCGATAGCGGATGGATGGCGCTTCAATGAGGCCCCAGCGAAATGCCGGGGAAAACCCCTTGCCGGAACTTTGACAAGCGCCGCGACGGATTGCTTCAATGAGGCCCCAGCGAAATGCCGGGGAAAACCGAGCACGTAACCAGCTCCCTTGACCTTGCAGCCGGCTTCAATGAGGCCCCAGCGAAATGCCGGGGAAAACGAACTGCTTGCGGCAGACGAAATCCATGTAGCCGAGGCTTCAATGAGGCCCCAGCGAAATGCCGGGGAAAACACGATATACGGAAGCGTAAGAGCCGGAAACGGCATAGCTTCAATGAGGCCCCAGCGAAATGCCGGGGAAAACGAGGAAGTATCAGGTCAGGTCAATCAGAAGGTGAAGGCTTCAATGAGGCCCCAGCGAAATGCCGGGGAAAACAGCGAAGGCCATGGAAAAGGTAACCAGGAAGGTCCGGCTTCAATGAGGCCCCAGCGAAATGCCGGGGAAAACCTGCGGGGCCTCATTGGAAGTCCCCGGTATCTCAGTGGCTTCAATGAGGCCCCAGCGAAATGCCGGGGAAAACAGGGAAGCATCCCTGCTGATGAGATCTGAACACAAGGCTTCAATGAGGCCCCAGCGAAATGCCGGGGAAAACGACTTGAGAAATTTGAACTCGATCTTTGCACTCCCAGCTTCAATGAGGCCCCAGCGAAATGCCGGGGAAAACATCTTGCAAGGGTGATGAAGTCGGTGGTCCTTCCCGCTTCAATGAGGCCCCAGCGAAATGCCGGGGAAAACGCCGGCAAACACGCAGAATGTTGCCAACATCACAATCCGCTTCAATGAGGCCCCAGCGAAATGCCGGGGAAAACTTGGCCTGGATCTGTTTCCGGTCAGCCCTCCCAGAAGCTTCAATGAGGCCCCAGCGAAATGCCGGGGAAAACTCATTCCTGGGAGGCCAGGAGTCCTCAAGGAACTGGGGCTTCAATGAGGCCCCAGCGAAATGCCGGGGAAAACCCGAGGGAATAGGCCAGGGCCAGGGACTCAAGAGGGTGCTTCAATGAGGCCCCAGCGAAATGCCGGGGAAAACTGCAACCGGCGTCCTGCTCCCAGCCTCACCGGACAGTGGCTTCAATGAGGCCCCAGCGAAATGCCGGGGAAAACGAGCGCGCGCGCTACGAGCACCGGCTGGCCGAACATGCTTCAATGAGGCCCCAGCGAAATGCCGGGGAAAACGAACTCCGCAAGCTCCATGTCGGAATACGATTTGACGCTTCAATGAGGCCCCAGCGAAATGCCGGGGAAAACGAACGACCGGTCGGGCGGCATTTGTTGGTTGACCCGGCTTCAATGAGGCCCCAGCGAAATGCCGGGGAAAACGATGCCGCATCCAGCGACACGCTGTTCCCGACTTCGCTTCAATGAGGCCCCAGCGAAATGCCGGGGAAAACAGAGGGCCGACGGCACGCCGTTCCGGCGATGGTTTTTCGCTTCAATGAGGCCCCAGCGAAATGCCGGGGAAAACCGACGTAGAATGCGGATGCGCGTCCCGGCAAGAATTGCTTCAATGAGGCCCCAGCGAAATGCCGGGGAAAACCCAAATCCAACGTGTAATCTGGATGGCTCGATCCATGCTTCAATGAGGCCCCAGCGAAATGCCGGGGAAAACGCCGTTGATCGAGTAAGGCTGGCAGGGAAAGCCGGCGCGCTTCAATGAGGCCCCAGCGAAATGCCGGGGAAAACGACGGAAATGTTGGACACTAAAGTGTCCGACATCAAAGCTTCAATGAGGCCCCAGCGAAATGCCGGGGAAAACGCGGCTGGACGAGCGGCTCGAGGCGCGGCTGGGCGCGGCTTCAATGAGGCCCCAGCGAAATGCCGGGGAAAACATTTGATTCCCGCGCCAATCCGAAAGCTACTGGAAGGCGCTTCAATGAGGCCCCAGCGAAATGCCGGGGAAAACCGCCGCTGCCCGCCGAATTGACCGCGCGGACGCGGATCGCTTCAATGAGGCCCCAGCGAAATGCCGGGGAAAACGGTCCATACTTCGAACGACCCTCTGGCGATGTCTTTGCTTCAATGAGGCCCCAGCGAAATGCCGGGGAAAACTTGGCCCTTGATTATTCGGACGTCGATTTGAATCCCGGCTTCAATGAGGCCCCAGCGAAATGCCGGGGAAAACGTCCGCTTCAAGCTCGCAGCCTAGGCACGGCTCATGGCGCTTCAATGAGGCCCCAGCGAAATGCCGGGGAAAACTATCCAGTCGCCCCACAGAAATCTCATGGGCGTGTAGCTTCAATGAGGCCCCAGCGAAATGCCGGGGAAAACCGATATTCAGAGACTTCGAATTCGTATGGCAAAGAAAGGCTTCAATGAGGCCCCAGCGAAATGCCGGGGAAAACTTCCGTATCGGCGAAACCCATTCCCGGAAGAAGGAGGCTTCAATGAGGCCCCAGCGAAATGCCGGGGAAAACTTTCCCGATTTTGACGGATTCTTTGTCCCTGAAGCAGCTTCAATGAGGCCCCAGCGAAATGCCGGGGAAAACTTCAGGATGATTCAGAACCCGGCATTTCTCGACTTCGGCTTCAATGAGGCCCCAGCGAAATGCCGGGGAAAACATAAAAGACGGTGGAGTTAAGGGCTGATGGGAAAAAGGCTTCAATGAGGCCCCAGCGAAATGCCGGGGAAAACCAATCCCGAACAGCAAGTGTCAGATGTTCCCCAGCGGCTTCAATGAGGCCCCAGCGAAATGCCGGGGAAAACCCGCAAGCGGTAATTCCGCCACATGGCGAGGTTTCCCCGCTTCAATGAGGCCCCAGCGAAATGCCGGGGAAAACGTTCCGGCTACGGCGGGCTACAACGTCGGCGATATCGTGCTTCAATGAGGCCCCAGCGAAATGCCGGGGAAAACGTGGTTCGTGCTGACCGCGTGGCCGTCCTGAACGTCGCTTCAATGAGGCCCCAGCGAAATGCCGGGGAAAACGGCGCTGGCGCTGGCCGGGTACGTACAGGTCTCGACGCTTCAATGAGGCCCCAGCGAAATGCCGGGGAAAACCGGTCTAAAGACCGGCGGTTGCCTTCTGATCGTCGGGCTTCAATGAGGCCCCAGCGAAATGCCGGGGAAAACAGTGTGGTGCAAGATCGGGGTTGAACAAACCGATCAGCTTCAATGAGGCCCCAGCGAAATGCCGGGGAAAACCCTCTTGGCCTTTCCCTTGTGGATGAATATGTCCCTTGGCTTCAATGAGGCCCCAGCGAAATGCCGGGGAAAACGAGATCCGCATCGACCTGCAGTGCGCCGACGACGGCGCTTCAATGAGGCCCCAGCGAAATGCCGGGGAAAACGACTTGCTGCTGCGCTCCCAATTCCGCGAGGATCTGGCTTCAATGAGGCCCCAGCGAAATGCCGGGGAAAACCCCATGCCTGCGCCTATCGAAGGAGATGCAGGAGCGCGCTTCAATGAGGCCCCAGCGAAATGCCGGGGAAAACGCCCTGCCGCCGGTACTGGTCCACCGCGCGGAGGGCGCTTCAATGAGGCCCCAGCGAAATGCCGGGGAAAACGTCCTATTCCTGCTTATGATCGGAAGCGCGGCTCTCGCTTCAATGAGGCCCCAGCGAAATGCCGGGGAAAACGTCGCAGGGGACGGAACGGGCGCTGAAGTGGAGGCTGCTTCAATGAGGCCCCAGCGAAATGCCGGGGAAAACTTACAGAGGCGGGACAGGAAGTGCTGAGGGATAGAGTGCTTCAATGAGGCCCCAGCGAAATGCCGGGGAAAACTGCTGTTTCCTGCTGTCCGAATGGACAGGAAATGGGTTGCTTCAATGAGGCCCCAGCGAAATGCCGGGGAAAACATGTTGATCTGCTTGTCCTTGGAAGCTTTCAGAAGGGCTTCAATGAGGCCCCAGCGAAATGCCGGGGAAAACAACTTTTCCGGATACTTTCCTCAGAACAGGATGAGGGCTTCAATGAGGCCCCAGCGAAATGCCGGGGAAAACAAAAGGGCTTCCCTGTTTCCTTATTCAGTTTTTGAGCTTCAATGAGGCCCCAGCGAAATGCCGGGGAAAACGAGAGCCCCCAAGAGACCCTAAGCATTCCCCCCTTTGCTTCAATGAGGCCCCAGCGAAATGCCGGGGAAAACGCGCGACAATCCCTGGCACACTGAACAAGCGGAAGCGGCTTCAATGAGGCCCCAGCGAAATGCCGGGGAAAACCACCCTTCCCGCCGCTGCGGAACAGGAAGCGCCGCCGGCTTCAATGAGGCCCCAGCGAAATGCCGGGGAAAACAATCCGGGAGGATGGCTTCGTGCCCAAGTCGAGCGTGCTTCAATGAGGCCCCAGCGAAATGCCGGGGAAAACGTTTGTAACGGGTTTTACCCGAGGATTTGAGGATTCTGCTTCAATGAGGCCCCAGCGAAATGCCGGGGAAAACCATCCGGCGCAGGTCGTCCCAGCCCGGCGCCGCCGGGCTTCAATGAGGCCCCAGCGAAATGCCGGGGAAAACAAGCTCGCCGACGCAACCAATAGACGCGGAGAAACTGCTTCAATGAGGCCCCAGCGAAATGCCGGGGAAAACAGCAAACAGGATAATGAATCCTAGGATCAATGTGATGCTTCAATGAGGCCCCAGCGAAATGCCGGGGAAAACTCTGATCAGCGTGGAAATGCTCTGCAATGATCACCAGCTTCAATGAGGCCCCAGCGAAATGCCGGGGAAAACAGGAAAAAACCAATGGGAAAGGTGAATGCAATCCTGCTTCAATGAGGCCCCAGCGAAATGCCGGGGAAAACTTCGGGAAAGGTACAAGACGGGATCCGAGAAGGCGCGGCTTCAATGAGGCCCCAGCGAAATGCCGGGGAAAACGAAGACACCCCCATGGACAAGAACAAGCCAATCATGCTTCAATGAGGCCCCAGCGAAATGCCGGGGAAAACATCATTTCCATCAACAACAGAGAGAAGGATATTCCGGCTTCAATGAGGCCCCAGCGAAATGCCGGGGAAAACCCTGATCATGGCCGATCAAATAGGCCGGATAGATTGGGCTTCAATGAGGCCCCAGCGAAATGCCGGGGAAAACCCGTGGTTCTAAGAGTGACCTGATCGGCCTCCTCCTTCAGCTTCAATGAGGCCCCAGCGAAATGCCGGGGAAAACTTCCTTGGGAGGCATCTCGAACCGGTTGCCGTGGTCGCTTCAATGAGGCCCCAGCGAAATGCCGGGGAAAACAGAGTCTTGAGGAAAGGTTGATGAACCGAGAGACCGACGCTTCAATGAGGCCCCAGCGAAATGCCGGGGAAAACTCGGACATCGACTACCCGCTTGCGGCTGGCGATTTCGCTTCAATGAGGCCCCAGCGAAATGCCGGGGAAAACACAATGTATGGGCGGCTCATCGGGAAAATGCGCGATATGCTTCAATGAGGCCCCAGCGAAATGCCGGGGAAAACCTAATTCCAACGGATAAAACCTTTTTCAGCGCGCCTGCTTCAATGAGGCCCCAGCGAAATGCCGGGGAAAACAATCAATGCGCGGTGGGAATTCCTCCAGCCCGCCGGGCTTCAATGAGGCCCCAGCGAAATGCCGGGGAAAACCTTGACCTTTGGGTTTGTGAGGAAACCGATGAAGGAAGGCTTCAATGAGGCCCCAGCGAAATGCCGGGGAAAACTTCTCCTCATTCATATTAATGAAGAAAAAGTTCTTTTGCTTCAATGAGGCCCCAGCGAAATGCCGGGGAAAACATCCCGCGCGGTCGAGCATCGCGTAGTTGCGGACCTCGCTTCAATGAGGCCCCAGCGAAATGCCGGGGAAAACCCCGAACTACGGGAGACCGAGACCGACAAGGCGGGAGAGCTTCAATGAGGCCCCAGCGAAATGCCGGGGAAAACCTTCCTGGGAGGCCAGGAGTCCTCAAGGAACTGGGGCTTCAATGAGGCCCCAGCGAAATGCCGGGGAAAACCAGCTTGCCTCCACCGGAACGCCCTCCATTTTCAGGCTCGCTTCAATGAGGCCCCAGCGAAATGCCGGGGAAAACGTACCGGTGGACGTCGCGCAGGGACGCCCGCCCGACGCTTCAATGAGGCCCCAGCGAAATGCCGGGGAAAACCGGTCCGGCGCGGCGAGGGAGTGTGGGACGGGCCGCTGCTTCAATGAGGCCCCAGCGAAATGCCGGGGAAAACATTGGTACCGGGCGGGATCGTGCGCCACGGCTAGCCAGGCTTCAATGAGGCCCCAGCGAAATGCCGGGGAAAACCAGCCGAACCCGCAAGGCAATCCAATGGCTCAGCCGGCTTCAATGAGGCCCCAGCGAAATGCCGGGGAAAACCTCTGTTCACGATGTCCGACACGGAAATTCCGTTCAACGCTTCAATGAGGCCCCAGCGAAATGCCGGGGAAAACGCAAGTTCAAGATCATTGAAGCCCATGATGTCGTAATGCTTCAATGAGGCCCCAGCGAAATGCCGGGGAAAACAAGGACGATGCATTGCGCGTTCAACTGGACAGGATGCTTCAATGAGGCCCCAGCGAAATGCCGGGGAAAACGCACCACGCCGGAGAAGCGAGAGAGAGACCTCACGAGCTTCAATGAGGCCCCAGCGAAATGCCGGGGAAAACGAATTCCGGGTAAAGCTGCCGCAAAGCCGCGGCGACGGCTTCAATGAGGCCCCAGCGAAATGCCGGGGAAAACCGAATGCGCTACGGCTGCGAATGGAACTACCGGCGGCTTCAATGAGGCCCCAGCGAAATGCCGGGGAAAACCTGCCCCGCACGGGACCGGACCTTCCTCGGCAGCGCGCTTCAATGAGGCCCCAGCGAAATGCCGGGGAAAACAGAAGAAATTCCCGATCAGAAAGAGCAGCGGCCCGGGCTTCAATGAGGCCCCAGCGAAATGCCGGGGAAAACGATCGCCGCCGGGATCATCACGGACGGCCTGGGGCTTGCTTCAATGAGGCCCCAGCGAAATGCCGGGGAAAACGGACACCATGCATCATGCCGATGCGATGCGCAAGCCGCTTCAATGAGGCCCCAGCGAAATGCCGGGGAAAACGAATGGAAAGAATTCGCCAGGTCCTCCCTGAAGAAGCTTCAATGAGGCCCCAGCGAAATGCCGGGGAAAACGAGGATCGGCGGCGCGGAGTACGACCTCCGCGCGCGGCTTCAATGAGGCCCCAGCGAAATGCCGGGGAAAACCCGGTCGTTCAAGTCGCTGGGCGGCCAACTGATCAGCACGCTTCAATGAGGCCCCAGCGAAATGCCGGGGAAAACCTGGCGGCCAGTTCCAGCGCCGACTCCCGGAGTGCGTAGCTTCAATGAGGCCCCAGCGAAATGCCGGGGAAAACCTCACCTACGCGGTGACGGTCCGGACGATATGGGGAGCTTCAATGAGGCCCCAGCGAAATGCCGGGGAAAACGCCGCCCGCCAATCGCGCCGGGCGACGACGATGCGGTGCTTCAATGAGGCCCCAGCGAAATGCCGGGGAAAACAGCGATCTGCTCAACATGGCGAACTACCGGTCGAGCGGCTTCAATGAGGCCCCAGCGAAATGCCGGGGAAAACAGAGCGGGCGGATGTGCCTGTGCGGATCAATCTACATGCTTCAATGAGGCCCCAGCGAAATGCCGGGGAAAACACATTGTCCTTCACCGCGCGGCGGCGAAGGCTCGAATAGCTTCAATGAGGCCCCAGCGAAATGCCGGGGAAAACCTTTCGCGCGGCGGCTTGGGCGGCCCTCTCGGCGTGCTTCAATGAGGCCCCAGCGAAATGCCGGGGAAAACATAAAAGCGAAATGGCCCAACTTCGAAGACTATTGGGCTTCAATGAGGCCCCAGCGAAATGCCGGGGAAAACCTGGCAGACACCAGCTACCTCGATGCGCTGAACACCACGCTTCAATGAGGCCCCAGCGAAATGCCGGGGAAAACTCATCAAGCGGAATTGCTCGCCGTCCGACATCACGGCTTCAATGAGGCCCCAGCGAAATGCCGGGGAAAACGCAGCGGCGGGCGGCTCGGCAGCGCCGCGCTCACCTCGCTTCAATGAGGCCCCAGCGAAATGCCGGGGAAAACGCTGCCGACGGATCCGGCGGCCGCGATTGTCATCGTCCGCTTCAATGAGGCCCCAGCGAAATGCCGGGGAAAACCGACGCTGCGACCGTTTGGTTCGCCGCTGACCCGCCTCCGCTTCAATGAGGCCCCAGCGAAATGCCGGGGAAAACATCCGGATGCCGGCCGATGACGTGCGCCGGATCGCGGCTTCAATGAGGCCCCAGCGAAATGCCGGGGAAAACGCATCAAACAACCAAAGCCTTCGCAACGGTCTTGCCAGGCTTCAATGAGGCCCCAGCGAAATGCCGGGGAAAACGACAAAATCCGGCGGAAACGACATCAGGTGCAGCGCAGCGGCTTCAATGAGGCCCCAGCGAAATGCCGGGGAAAACCAGGCCGAGCAGGCGGGATTCGACGACGGCGGGAATGCTTCAATGAGGCCCCAGCGAAATGCCGGGGAAAACTGGCCAGCTAACTTGCGGCATCGCCTATCTCCCTTGGCTTCAATGAGGCCCCAGCGAAATGCCGGGGAAAACTCGAGTTGCCGAGGAGCGAATTGACCGGATTGTCTTGCTTCAATGAGGCCCCAGCGAAATGCCGGGGAAAACCGACGAGCTGTCGGGCATCGCGGACGTGCTGCCGGGGCTTCAATGAGGCCCCAGCGAAATGCCGGGGAAAACCCGCCCGCAGCTCGCGGTCCGTCCGCCACCGGTACCGGCTTCAATGAGGCCCCAGCGAAATGCCGGGGAAAACCCTGCCTCACGCATTTGACAAACTCAGGCACCGTGAGCTTCAATGAGGCCCCAGCGAAATGCCGGGGAAAACACAAAAGCGGCATGAGACCGCTCCGCGAATACCAGGCTTCAATGAGGCCCCAGCGAAATGCCGGGGAAAACGGGTGGAAGAGGCCGTGCGCAAGGCGATGGCCGACGCGCTTCAATGAGGCCCCAGCGAAATGCCGGGGAAAACTAGCGAGTTCTTTTTTACCGGCTTGGAGCGCAACCGCGCTTCAATGAGGCCCCAGCGAAATGCCGGGGAAAACTCTCCCATTCGCCGTTGACACGACGCTTGACGGTCTGGCTTCAATGAGGCCCCAGCGAAATGCCGGGGAAAACCGGATCCACCTTCCATTCCCGTGGCAGGTCCTTCAGGCTTCAATGAGGCCCCAGCGAAATGCCGGGGAAAACCTTCCAGTAGCGGTGACGCTCGCCCTCAGGGAATTCGCTTCAATGAGGCCCCAGCGAAATGCCGGGGAAAACCGCCCTTCAACTCGGATATGCTGCTTTTCAAATTCGTGCTTCAATGAGGCCCCAGCGAAATGCCGGGGAAAACACGGCTGCGGCGAGCGCGCTCCAAACGGCAATCCGCGCGCTTCAATGAGGCCCCAGCGAAATGCCGGGGAAAACCATACGATGCCGATGCCTCAATTCCATGGAATAGATGCTTCAATGAGGCCCCAGCGAAATGCCGGGGAAAACCCCTGCAGCTGCGCCGGATTGCCGGTTTGCGGAACCTGCTTCAATGAGGCCCCAGCGAAATGCCGGGGAAAACACGCGGAAGGCCTTGAACTGATCGGCGCGGTCGCCAAGCTTCAATGAGGCCCCAGCGAAATGCCGGGGAAAACGTCGGCTCTTTTCTATCGCGTTGCGCATAAGAAGCGCTTCAATGAGGCCCCAGCGAAATGCCGGGGAAAACGCCGCGCCGCCCATGGCCTCGGATGCCGACAACTCGCGGGCTTCAATGAGGCCCCAGCGAAATGCCGGGGAAAACCCACCACGCCAACTCCATGAAGCTCGGCCTTGGAGAGCTTCAATGAGGCCCCAGCGAAATGCCGGGGAAAACATCGACCACAACGCCGAAGAGAGACCGTATCTGCTGGCTTCAATGAGGCCCCAGCGAAATGCCGGGGAAAACTGCATCCTTGGCGAGATACGGAAGGGACCAAGAGATGCTTCAATGAGGCCCCAGCGAAATGCCGGGGAAAACAACGTCATCCCGCCGCGATCGGACGGATCATCCGTGCTTCAATGAGGCCCCAGCGAAATGCCGGGGAAAACCGAGAAGAAAGGACCGCCATGAGAACCCCTGAAGTCGCTTCAATGAGGCCCCAGCGAAATGCCGGGGAAAACTCTTCGAGTTCAGCCGGTCCCTCTGCTGCTGCAATTGGCTTCAATGAGGCCCCAGCGAAATGCCGGGGAAAACGGCCGAGCAGCCGGAACCCCGCATGGGAGTCCGGCAGCTCGCTTCAATGAGGCCCCAGCGAAATGCCGGGGAAAACAAGCAGAGGAGAGGCCTTCCGGCCTAATTGACCAGTGGCTTCAATGAGGCCCCAGCGAAATGCCGGGGAAAACCCGGCTCCGTCACGTCCCATCTCGGAATCAGTATCGGGCTTCAATGAGGCCCCAGCGAAATGCCGGGGAAAACGTGTGTCCATCAGGGGACTCTTCCCCAATCATACGGAGCTTCAATGAGGCCCCAGCGAAATGCCGGGGAAAACCGGAATGCCCTTCAATGACATTCCCTTCACTGCCCTGGCTTCAATGAGGCCCCAGCGAAATGCCGGGGAAAACAAACCATTAAGGACTATGATGCCAAAATTTAACTTGTGCTTCAATGAGGCCCCAGCGAAATGCCGGGGAAAACAATCCATGCCAGGCAGAGGACAAGGCCCAGACCCTTCGGGCTTCAATGAGGCCCCAGTGAAATGCCGGGGAAAACCCATGAAAGCAGCAAGCCTCGCGCCTGCTTGCTCGGGCTTCAATGAGGCCCCAGCGAAATGCCGGGGAAAACGCGTCGGGAACATCTCGTTCTCGATGACATCTCCCGGCTTCAATGAGGCCCCAGCGAAATGCCGGGGAAAACAGAGGCGGCGAGGGAGATGTTGTACAAGGTGGACATGCTTCAATGAGGCCCCAGCGAAATGCCGGGGAAAACTTCCGGTTCACCATTCGCGGGTTATCAGGTTTGACGGCGTGCTTCAATGAGGCCCCAGCGAAATGCCGGGGAAAACGCCTGTGCGCGTTACGCCTGCATCCGGACTCTGGTTGGGCTTCAATGAGGCCCCAGCGAAATGCCGGGGAAAACCGTACACCGGAGTGCGGCGGCCCTGCGTCCGGAACCAGCTTCAATGAGGCCCCAGCGAAATGCCGGGGAAAACGAAGAGGAGGGGGATGAAATCGATTCACCCGATCTGAGCTTCAATGAGGCCCCAGCGAAATGCCGGGGAAAACGTTTCCCTCCAGCGGCAAGGCTCAGCCTTGCGCCACGCTTCAATGAGGCCCCAGCGAAATGCCGGGGAAAACGCGAGAGGCTCTCAAACGCGCCGTGGCCGCCGACTCCGGCTTCAATGAGGCCCCAGCGAAATGCCGGGGAAAACATCGCAATCGGCCAGCTGCACGCCGTCGGCCAGCCTGCTTCAATGAGGCCCCAGCGAAATGCCGGGGAAAACCTTTGAATCAAGGAACCAGACAAGCACCGATCTTCTGCTTCAATGAGGCCCCAGCGAAATGCCGGGGAAAACCAATTGACCCAGGGATCCGAGTATCCTCTTGGCAGGCTTCAATGAGGCCCCAGCGAAATGCCGGGGAAAACGGGGACGCTAAAGAAGGAAGTAGCTCGGAGATAGGGGCTTCAATGAGGCCCCAGCGAAATGCCGGGGAAAACATAGTCCTCATCCCATGGTTTTCCGGAGAGGGTCTCGCTTCAATGAGGCCCCAGCGAAATGCCGGGGAAAACCTTCAGTACCTTCTGGCGACCAAGATAGCCGTGCCTTTGCTTCAATGAGGCCCCAGCGAAATGCCGGGGAAAACGCTGCACATTGCGATGCCGCGGCCTCCGTAGTTCGGGCTTCAATGAGGCCCCAGCGAAATGCCGGGGAAAACACTTCAAGAACAGATTCACCTATGAGGAATTGAAGGCTTCAATGAGGCCCCAGCGAAATGCCGGGGAAAACACCTGATATCCCACTCACTGGGAAGGTGGCTGTGCCGCTTCAATGAGGCCCCAGCGAAATGCCGGGGAAAACCGGAATGGCGTCGGTGCGCAAGAGTTTGTTCGCGCCGCTTCAATGAGGCCCCAGCGAAATGCCGGGGAAAACATCACCTTGTCCAACTGGGGTTCAATCCCTATCATCTTGCTTCAATGAGGCCCCAGCGAAATGCCGGGGAAAACGGGGGTCGCGCTAAAGAACCCCGCTAATTCCGCAGGGCTTCAATGAGGCCCCAGCGAAATGCCGGGGAAAACTTGCGGGTGCGCGCTGGATGACGGCGCAAGGAACCGCGCTTCAATGAGGCCCCAGCGAAATGCCGGGGAAAACCTGCGCGACAAGACCGCTTGCCGACGGTTACTATGTGCTTCAATGAGGCCCCAGCGAAATGCCGGGGAAAACCTTTCGTTTCGCCTTTATAGGCGTTTGTCATATCCGGCTTCAATGAGGCCCCAGCGAAATGCCGGGGAAAACCCATCAGCCACGGCGCCCCGCCGATCATGACGCGCCGCTTCAATGAGGCCCCAGCGAAATGCCGGGGAAAACGCTTTCGCATGGCGCGTTCGACCCCGGGAATACCAGGCTTCAATGAGGCCCCAGCGAAATGCCGGGGAAAACCAACGAGTACAGCAATCTGAGCCTTGACGAGGGGGTGCTTCAATGAGGCCCCAGCGAAATGCCGGGGAAAACCGTTCGGGGGCGTCATGCCAGCGAATGCGAACCAGCGCTTCAATGAGGCCCCAGCGAAATGCCGGGGAAAACTCTAATACCTCGATACGCTCCGGGTCTTTCATTGGAGCTTCAATGAGGCCCCAGCGAAATGCCGGGGAAAACTCGGATCTGTCGCGGCGGGTCTACGAGGGCATCCCGGCTTCAATGAGGCCCCAGCGAAATGCCGGGGAAAACCGCGCAAGCGACTGCCCAGCGCGCCGCGCCGCAAATGCTTCAATGAGGCCCCAGCGAAATGCCGGGGAAAACAAGGCGGAGCAAGCACTCGGAAGCGGAAAGGAAGCGGGCTTCAATGAGGCCCCAGCGAAATGCCGGGGAAAACCTTTTCCGCACACTCGAAAGGAACTCGAAATGACTTGGCTTCAATGAGGCCCCAGCGAAATGCCGGGGAAAACTCCGGCAATGGCAGGGGGGTGTATTGTTGCCCATGGCGCTTCAATGAGGCCCCAGCGAAATGCCGGGGAAAACCGCATGAAGAAAGCCCGCGGCAATGCGCGGGCTTGGCTTCAATGAGGCCCCAGCGAAATGCCGGGGAAAACGTGCGCTGCCTCGAAATGCGGAATGTAATTTCCTGGCTTCAATGAGGCCCCAGCGAAATGCCGGGGAAAACCCGTGCCGGTCAATTGCAGGTACCACAGCAGGGTTGCGCTTCAATGAGGCCCCAGCGAAATGCCGGGGAAAACCCCCGGCGGCATGGCGGACGAGCCTAAGGACGGCGCGCTTCAATGAGGCCCCAGCGAAATGCCGGGGAAAACAAGGCGGGTTTCCTGTTGCCGAACACGGGAATTGCGGCTTCAATGAGGCCCCAGCGAAATGCCGGGGAAAACCGGAATACGCGGCTGACGATTTGCCGGAAGAAATCGCTTCAATGAGGCCCCAGCGAAATGCCGGGGAAAACGAAATCGCGTGGTGCTACACTGGGCCGAGCAATGTGCTTCAATGAGGCCCCAGCGAAATGCCGGGGAAAACACAGCCGACACCGCATTCCCCAAGGGAAAGCGCACCATGCTTCAATGAGGCCCCAGCGAAATGCCGGGGAAAACTTCCGCGCCGGGGTTCCGCCGCCGAACGCAACAGCGCGGGCTTCAATGAGGCCCCAGCGAAATGCCGGGGAAAACGCGCCTCCACCCGCAGCGTCGCGGTCGACACGGGCGGCTTCAATGAGGCCCCAGCGAAATGCCGGGGAAAACGTGTCCGTGCTTGCGGAAGGCGGCCTCCGCCGGTCGGCTTCAATGAGGCCCCAGCGAAATGCCGGGGAAAACAGGATTGGTCGCCATGCGCATGGCCGACGCGACAGTTGCTTCAATGAGGCCCCAGCGAAATGCCGGGGAAAACCTTCATTCCCATCCAAAGATCGGGAGGGGATATCCCGCTTCAATGAGGCCCCAGCGAAATGCCGGGGAAAACTGGCCGTCGCCAACCGCTGCCCCACGAAAGCCGCGGCTTCAATGAGGCCCCAGCGAAATGCCGGGGAAAACGCGCTTCGAACAGATTTCCTACCGAGACAAAAGCACGGCTTCAATGAGGCCCCAGCGAAATGCCGGGGAAAACGAGGCGGTCGAGTCGCCCCACGATTTCACGGCGCCGGGCTTCAATGAGGCCCCAGCGAAATGCCGGGGAAAACGAACTTTCAAACCTACAGACGCCGAAAGACGCTGCACGGCTTCAATGAGGCCCCAGCGAAATGCCGGGGAAAACCGCTGGGCGATGAACTCTCCCCAGGTGCCCGACGATCTGCTTCAATGAGGCCCCAGCGAAATGCCGGGGAAAACTTGCGACTTCGCGCACAGCGCACGGTTAGGCTTTTGGCTTCAATGAGGCCCCAGCGAAATGCCGGGGAAAACCACTTCTTAAGAACGCATTGTTAGCAATGTCAAAGATCGCAAGGCTGCGAGCATCCACAGGGGAGCGCGCGATGATGATGATGATCGAAAAAGCAAGAAATGTCAATCAAGAAGATTTCGTATGGATATCAACTACATGCGCTAATTCGAGCAATGTTCCGGAAAGTGCTCGCACCCCGATATTCGATTGCGACAGGCGAGATACGATGGACCGATTATCACGTCGGTATGATACGCTTGGTAGTTGCTGGAATAGGTTCGATTATATCGGGAAAAAGAATTTGTTACCAACGAGGGAAATGTTGTCTCCAACGAAAGGGAAAGACGGGTGTGTAATTTGCTTACAAAATATTTTCGCAAAGTTGAATCCGGTTGGAAGATACTCAGATCAAAGATATGTGCGCAAATGAATTAAGCGTCGGAGCATAAGGTCAGGAAGTGTCACAGGTGTTCTGGCTTGCCGAGGCAGTAGTGCTTGCATTGAAGTCAAAGGGCATCATGTAAAGTTCATCGCATCAAGATTCTCACGTCGGCAGAGTGTAAGCGTTGTCGGGTCAATGGAGCAGGGAGATGGCGCCCGTGCATGTGATGCCGGGATTCTTGCATGGCTTCGTCGCGACCCGTTCCGGCTTGCTTTGGGTACGTAGTGTTTAGCAGAAAACCCGCAACGCGTTGAATTTCTGTCCTTAATCCCCGCTTTTTGCTTGCGAAGATTTCCGGGATTTGGCATGATTCGCCCGAATTCGCCCTGATATTGGCGTTTTTCCCGGAATCTTCGGAGGCGATTGCATGCGCAAGGTGGTTGAGGAGCGGTCCTGGCTCGGCTCGGTCGACATCGGGGCGATCAAGCTGGACGCGAAATCCCGGGACGACATCCCGGCGGTCCTGATCGGTCTCCAGGCGATCCGGAACGACAAGGCGGCGCGGGAGGCGCTGTTCCGGCTGCTGGACGCGCGCGTCCTTCCGGACCGCCGCCGGGACACGGGCCGCCCGGGGATGCACCTTTGGCGGGTCCTGGTGATGGGGGTGCCGGGCAGGGGCTGGACTGCGACTACGACCGCCTTCAGGAGCTGGCGGACGAGCATGGGAAGATCCAGGCCTTCCTGGGCCACAGCGACTGGTTCGAGCCGGGCTTCCACGAGCTTCGGAACATCAGGGACAATGTCGAGCTTTTGACGCCGGAGCTTCTGCGGGAGGCGGACCGTCTGGTCGTGTCGACGGGGCACAAGGTGGCGGGAAAAAAGCCTGGCGCAGCGTTGGTCGGGCGCTGCGGCTCGTTCGTGGCTGAGACTGACGTCCGCCATCCGACCGACTTCGGCCTGCTTCGGGATTCGGTCCGCTGCCTCGTGCGGTCGGCGTCGCGGGCCTGCGGCGCCTCGGGTGTCGGCAGCTGGCGGCAGCGGCGCCATCACCTGCGCGGGGCGAAGGCCCTGTTCCGGAAGGTGGGCAAGGCGCGGCGGCGGCGCTCCCGGCCGGACGATGTCCGGGCGCTCCTGGACAAATCCCTGGCGCTGGCCGCCCCGGCGCGTTCTGGCGGAAATCCGGAGGCTGATCGGCCATGCGTGCCGGTTCGCGTTCCAGATCGCCCGGCGGGTGCTGGAGGAGGAGGCGGTCCCGCACGGGGAGAAGCTGTTCAGTAGTGTACCGATAGTTCTGCAAATTCCGCCGGGCATGTCCAGCCGGTTTCGCGGCTTGCAGCCCCCGGCCGAAGCCCCGGAGCGCGCAGCGCGGAGGGGCGAGGCCGGGGGCCCGGTTCGAATCTTTCGGTTTGTTGATGATGATGTTGAATCCACGCGGCCCCGGCCCGGAACGGGGCCTGCCATGCGGGAAGTGTGGGAAGGGTCGGGCAATCCGGGCCGGCGGCGCCGCGGCCTCGAACAGGCCCGCGGGGAGGATTGTCCACGCTTTCCATGCTTCCCGCATTCCTGCGGAGCTGCCGACCCGGAGCGTCATGCCGCCAGCTTCCGCAGCTCGGCCCTGCTGCTCTCGCGCAGAAGCTCCATGTCCAGGTAGCGCCCGCCCTCCATCCAGGTCTCGTGGATCTCCGCCGACAGGGCCCGGACCAGCCTCAGGCAGCTCGCGGCGTCCGGGAAGATCCGCACCACCGCCGTCCGCCGCTTGATCTCCTGGTTCAGCCGCTCGAGCACGTTCGTCGACCGCATCTGCTGGTGGTGCCGCCTCGGAAGCCGCAGGAACGACAGCGCCTCCCCGATGGTCTCCTCGACCCATTCGCAGAGCTTCGGCTGCGAGGCCTGCCACTTCGCGAGCCACGCGGCCAGGTCCGCGCGCGCCTCGCCGACGCTCGGCCGGTCGAAGATCCAGCGGAGTTCCTGGATGCAGCCGCCGCCCGACCGCGCCTTCAGCCTGGTCCGGGCGTTCCTCAGGCAGTGGACGTAGCACCGCTGGCGGAAGGCTTCCGGAAGCACCTCCCGCACCGCCTTCTTCAGCCCGGAATGGTCGTCCGCAACCACTTGGACGACGCCGTGAAGGCCCCGGTCCCGAAGCGACTCCAGGAACCGCCGCCAGCTCGCGTGGCTCTCGCCCTCCGCCAGCTCGACGCCGGGAACCTGACGGCGGCCGCCCGCGTCGACCCCGATCGCCACCGGAACCGCGCGGTCGCGGACAACGCCATCGTCCCGGACCTTCCCGTAGCGGGCGTCAACGAACACATGCGGGAACGCGTCCTCCAGACGCCGCTCCGCGAACTTCGCCAGCTCGGCGTCCAGCTTCGCGTTGATCCGGCTGACCGTCGGGGCCGAGAGGCCGTGGCCGCACAGCTCCTCCGCCGCCTTCGCGACCTTCCGCGTCGACACCCCGCCCGCATACATCTGCATCAGCGCCGAGACGTTCGCGCAGCGAAGCCCGAAGGGCGCCTCTCCGAACGCTCGCAGCGCTCGAACAGCTCCGTGCCGGACAGCCCGTCCCGATCCTGCGGAACCCGCAGCTCGATCCTGCCCACCCGCGTCGTCAAATGCCGCGCGTAGTGGCCCGAGCGGTAGCCGGCGCGGCCCGGCGTCCGCTCGCCCTTCGCCGCGCCCAAAGCCTCCGTCATCTCCGCCTCGAGAACCTCCTGAAGCGCCGCTCTCAAAACCTCGCGGACCGAATCGCCGCCGGCCTCAAGCTGCGCCTTGAACTCCTCAAGCTTCGAACTACGATGAACCCCGGTCATGGTGTCGTCCTCTCCTTCGCTAGGGATGGTTTGCTAAACCGCAGGAACTGCCATGGCCGCTTCCTCGCGAAAGCAAATTGCAGAACATCTGAAACAGTACCAGCTGTTCCCGGTCTTCGAGGAGCACACCCGGCGGATCGCCAAGGGCAAGGCCGGCAAGCCTGCGGAGCTCGGGGTTCCGGTGTGCATCGTCGAGGACGGCGGCGGGTTCATCCTCGACCACGAGATCATGTGGGCGGGCGGCGACACGCATGTCGCGGTCCCGCTGGTCGGGAGATGCCGGGAGGCGTTCCCGGACCTGCGGGCCTGCAGCTTCGACCGCGGCTTCCTGTACCTCTCCCGGCACTTGACGGCCCGCTGACGTCCTTGTCAGCCGAACCGGGGTTCCGGGGCAACCGCCAACCCTCGCCGAGGGCTGGAGCGCGAAGCGCGACAGGCCGAGGCGAGGGTTCGAATCCCCATCGAGTTCGGCGATGATCGGACGAGCTCCGCCCGTTCCGGGCGGAGGGGCGGCCGGCCGGGAGCAGCCATGGGCTTCAGCGCCGGGAGCGCCTGCTGTGGACCCGCGCCCCGGTCGGCGGCCGCGGCAACGCCCGGTGACGTGCCGGCGCCGAGAGCGCCAGTGCAGGAATTGGCGCAGGCCGCGGCCGGCCCTTTCTGGCACGGAGGCGGAGCCATGGCGCAATTCGAATTCTTCGCGGGCATCGACTGGTCCACAACGCTCCACCAGGTCGCGGTCATTGACGCGAGCGGGGAGATCCTCGGCGAGCGGGGGTTCGCCCACAGCGGCGAAGGTCTGGCCGCGATGGCCGACTGGATCCTCGGGCACGGCCCCGCAGGATCGGCGGCGGCGGCCATCGAGAAGCCGCACGGCCCGGAGGTGGACGCCCTGCTCGAGCGGGGCGGCGCGGTGTTCGCGCTCAATCCCAAGCAGCTCGACCGGCTCCGCCGTCCCCTGCGGGCATTCCGCGACCGCTTCTTCCCGGCCGGCGCCAAGGACGACCGCCGCGACGCCATTGTCCTGGCCGACTCGCTCGCCACCGACCGGAAAGCCTTCCGCGAGGTGGAAACGCCGCCGCCGGAGATCATCGAGCTGCGCGAGCTGTCCCGCTCCGGCAGCGACCTGGTCGCCGAAAGGACCCGCCTGATCAACAGGCTGAAGGCGCATCCCGGGCGCTGCCGCCCCGCTTTCCTCAAAGCCGCGCCGGATCCCGGAACGGACTGGGCCCTCAGGCTCCGGGAGCTCGCCCCGACGCCGGACAAGGCCCGCCGCGCGCAAGGCCTCTGTCGAAGCCGCGCTCAGGAAGAGCCGGGCCCGGCCCGCCCGCGCCGAGGAGATCCTCGCCCGCCTCCGCGGCAAGGCGGTTCCGACGGCGCCGGGAACCATCGAAGCCGTCTCCGCCTCCGCCGGACGGATCGTCAGGAGGATCAAGGCCTGCAACGAGGAGCTCAAGGACATCCGGAGCCGAACCGGCGAAGCCGTCGACCGGATCGGATCGGCGGAAGGCGGCGGGATCGTCGAAATCATGCGGTCCGTTCCCGGAATTGGCCCGACCGTCCTGGCCGTCATCGTCTCGGAAGCCTGCGGGATCCTCCGCAAGGCCGATCTCCAAGCCTTGCGATGCCATTGCGGCGTCGCCCCCGCCACGAAGCGGTCCGGACGGACCGTCCTCGTCCAGCGGCGGCTCGCCGCGAACTCCCGGCTGGCGAACGCCGCCTGCCACTGGGCGATGGCCGCGGTCCAGCGCGACCCCGCCGGCAAGGCGAAATGCCACGCGCTGCGAAGCCGCGGGCACAAGCATGCCCGGGCCTTGCGCGGCGTTGCGGATCGCCTCCTCCATGTCCTATGCGGAATGCTCCGGACGGGCGAAACCTTCGACCCGGAACGGATATCGCGGGGGGCGCCAAAATGACCGAATCCAAGCCTTGACGCTGAGTGACGAGTCCACAGCCCGGAGAACCGCCGGAAGCTGGACGCGATGCTGGACGCGGACGCCCTGCCGAAGAAGGGCGGGCTGTCCGCCGCCGACCGGGCCCGCGAGGCCGACCTGGACTTCGCGGCTGCGCGGGCGGGACCGGTTCGAGCTGGTTGTCGGCCTCTCCGTCCTCGCCGCCAACATCCACCGGCTCGGGCGGATCCTGCGCGACCGCGAGCGGCTGCGGCCGGAACGGCGCAAACGCGCCGCCTGAGCGGCGACCTCCCCGAAATCCCGCCGGGCCGCAGGGCGGCGAGCGGCGGAGCCTGCGCCGGACCCCCGGAAAGCCGCCGCCGACGCCGAAAATCCGGCCTCCCGAGCCGGATTCGCCCCGTCCCGGCTCGAAATGCGCCGCGCCGGGTTCCGGCGAGGCCATTGCGCCCGACCGAAATCCGGCCGTACAGCGAAAAACGACGGGTTCTCTGCCAGACACTACGTAGTTGACGGACCTTCAGAAGCTCCGCGACTGCCGAGCGGATGTGCTCACCGAGCGCACGCGTCACCACGAGGTGCTCGACTGGGTCCTGAGACGGTGATCGCTGGAGCATGGTCGCGCCCTACTGATTTCGAACCCGCGCTTGTTTCGACTTTCTCAAAGATTCGTTGGTCGGCGCACGATCCCGGGGGTGCGGTCCAAGTTTTTGGGTTGAGCCTGTTCCGCTGTCCCGGCGTTGGCCGGGACCGGCGGGCCGGGATGGATCGGTCCCGGCACGGCTGCCGAAGACCCGCGAACGGCGGGCGCCGCGCATCCGGGCGCGAGCAGCGCAGGCATCATGGCAGGCAAGACGAAGGATCCGGAGTTCCGCCATCCGAACACGGCGGCGCATATGCAAGGCTTGACGGACGAGGAGGCGGCGGAGCATCCCCCTGTGATCCGCGAGCCCGGCGGCGTTTGCACGGAGCATTGGCGGGAGGGCGGCCGCGTGCGCTGCCGCGAGGTCGGGGCGGGCGAAGCGTCCGGCGGCCCGGCCCCGGAGCTGGGGGCGCTGCTTGCGGCGGCGGTACGGGTCCTCGCTCCGGACAAAGCCGAGCGGAAGGCGCGGATGGAGAGGATCAAGGCGCAATTGAACGGCGGGCGGGTCGGTCCCGCCGTCGCCGAACCCGAGCCGCACCGCCACCGCGACGAGGCCGTCGAGGACTGCGTCCGCTGCATGGAGGCGAACAAGGACCGGATGCGCTGCGACGCCTGCCGGAAACGCGGATTGCCGGTCGGATCCGGCGTCGCGGAAAGCGCCTGCAAGCGGATCGTCGGGAGCCGGTTCAAGCGGGCGGGCTGCCGCTGGTCGAAGGCGGGCGCCAACGCCCTGCCCGCCGTCAAATGCTGCATCGACAACAACCGCTGGGCCGGCTTCCTCGATTGGAGGGCCTGCCGCGCCGCAGCCGCCTGACCCAAAAATTTGGGCCGCACCCTCAATCCCGGTTGCGAACGGTTGACGCACTACATATATCGCATCTCGCAGGTTCAGTTGACTGCTCAGCAGGACGAGGAGGGATGATGTCGGAACTTACATTGGAGCGACTCCGGTCGGCTGTTGCCGACGACGCAGTCGCGTTGCGCGCGCGCATCACTCTGCAGCCTGCAGGTGGAGAGGGCGACAAGGTGTTCCCGCCGTCCTACGCCGTTGCCAACAACGCCGAGCACAAATACGCGGTGGAAGAGCGCCAGATAGGCGACTCGGAGAAGACGACAAAAACTGTCCTGCTGGATTCTGTGGCGTCGCAGGCGAATCGTGCCGAGCTTGCCTTGCTGGAGGGGTGGGAACGCGGCGAGCTAGCCTTTCCCGTCCCATATGTCGACTTTTCCGGAGACGATGGAGCAACGGATTACGACCGTCTGACAGTTCTCGAGGCACCGCACCGGGTTGCGGACGCCATCTTTCGGGACAGTCTGCTGGATGGAACCCTTTTCCGGCTCTCCGAGCTGGGTCAAGAGATCACCAACGCTACTCCGCGCAACGCAACCGCGCTGTTTCGCTACTCTCCCACGTCGCTGCTCTTCGGCATGTGGGATTCAACTGGCCCGAAGGGCGGGCTTGGATCGAAATTCCAGCGGGCTTACGTTTCGGAAATCGTTGGACTCAACGCGGAGGTCGGCAAAAAGGTCGGCAGCCGTTTGGACCCGCTCCAAATCGAAAAAGTCCAATCCGAAGATCGTGCGTACAACCACGCCGACCCCAAGGAAGTGTGGACCTTCGATCCTAGCGAGGCGGAAATTGACAAGAAATCGAGGAAGCTCAAGTTTGCGTCCCGTGGCAGCGATAGCGGCGAGGCAGGCCAGCCATCCAAGATCAACCATGGCAACGTGGCACCTAGCATTGATTCCTTGGCAGGCGGCGCGACCATCTCCGAAGGTCGGCAGACGACTGTAATTTCCCTTGCGGCGTTGCGCCGACTTCGGTTCAAGGGGCATGATCGCGCTGCGGAGACGGCAGCCCGCACCGCTGTCGCGGCACTCGGCGTCGCTGCCATCGCCTATCAGATAGAGATTGACTACGATCTGCGATCCCGTTGCCTGCTGATACCCACACATCCCCCGCGATTGGAGCTGTTGGGTCGGGACGGAACAGCAGGCGAAAATGTCGACGTAAACAGGAACTGCGCGGCGAACCTTGTTGCCGGGGCTGCCAAGCTGGCGGCTGAGGCTGGGATCGGATGGGAAACCGATGACATTCGTCTCGTTCCCGCGCCAAAGCTGCTTGAACTTATCAAACGAAGCCGTGAGGTTTCTGTTGCTGAACAACCCGCGGGATGAGCACGTGGCGACCGCTGGGAAGTTTTGCATTGAAATCAATTTTCTGACCGGTCGCTATGTAGCGACCTCTCACCACGACCGCCGCCTTCCGGAATGGCCGCCGCATCCGGCGCGACTGTTCTCGGCGCTGGTGGCGACATGGGCAGATGCTTGCGAACCCGATCAGTCCGAACGGGACGCCTTAAAATGGCTGGAGTCGCAGGGTGCGCCAGCGATCTCAGCTTCGAAATCCGATTTCCGCACCGCGTGCTCCCACTTCGTGCCAGTGAACGACGCGGCAATTTTCAGTACAACTTGGTACAACCGGTTGAACAAGAAGCTAGGCCAGCCTCAGGATGTGGCGAACCGGCACGCCCAGAGGGCGAAAATGCAGCGGGACATTGAGGCCAAGGTCGGCCAAGCCGGGAGTACGAACCCGTTGTCGGCGAAGGGCCTTCTTCCCGAGGGCCGAAAGAAGCAGGAACGTTTCTTCCCGTCGGTTTCTCCTGAAAGCGCACGCGTCACCTATTGCTGGGATGGCGCGGCTCCCGATGGCATAGGCAAGACTATCGATGGGCTGCTCCGTAGGGTCACGAGGCTGGGCCACTCGTCCTCTCTGGTGTCCTGCCGGGTGGTTGACGATGCGCCGGAGATCAGCCACGCGCCGAGCGGTGAAGGTGCCGTCGGCTTGCGCAACATCCGGCGCGGACAGCTTTCGGAACTAGAGAGGCGGCACCAGAGCCACCGTGGAGTTTCTCCGCGGGCGCTGCCCTACACCGATGTCCGCTATCAGGTTGCCGAATCTGCTAAGCAATCGGAACACCATTACGATCCTAACACGGTCGGCGAGTGGTTTGTGTTCGAATTCCAACCTGGCTCGCGCATGCTTCCGGCATCAAGAGCGGTGGAGCTTGCGTCGACTATGCGTGCAGCGATCTTTAGCTATGCGGAAGACCCGCTGCCCGAAGGACTCAGCGGCCATAGATCCGACGGCGCGCCCGTCGCGGTTCCGCATGTCGCGTTTCTACCCCTTCCTTACGTCGGTTTTCCCCATGCCGACGGCCGTCTACTCGGAATTGCGGTTTCAGCTCCAGACATGCTCGACGAACCTTCGTGCCAAGCATTGTATCGTGCCATTGGAAATTGGGAGAAGCACGCCGAGTCAGAAGGCTTGAAGCTCAATCTGGGTTCGAGGGGCGAGGTTCGAATGTCCCGGGTTCGGGGGCCATCCTTAATGATTTCATTGCAGCGGCGAGTATGGAGCGCCCCGTCCCGTCGATGGACGACTGCAATGCCTATCGCGCTGCCCAGACACCCCGGATCGCTCAGCCGAGGGTCCAAAAGTGCGCGGTTGCGGGCGTGGAATGCAGCGGAGCACGCGATCGTTGCTGCCTGCGCACATGTCGGGCTGCCCGAACCGGTTACGGTTACGGCTGGTTTTAGCCCTTTCTTAGCTGGCGCACGACAGACAGCACTTTATCCGGCGTTCCACCAGAAAGGGGCCAACGGTAAGCCGATCAGGCGCCAGCTCGTTCATGCGTCGGTAACGTTCGACAAGCCCGTTCGTGGCCCGCTGATGCTCGGTGCGGGACGGTTCCTCGGCTTGGGCCTGATGCGCCCGTCGGACGTGCCGGATGACGCCGGTGCGGAAGCGGACATCGCCGATGAATGACGGGGCGCTAGTGCCGGATGACTTCGGCACGTTCTTTAGGGATCTCCACGACACGGAGCCGTTTCCTTGGCAGAAACGCCTGACCGACCAAGTCCTTAGGGACGGCAGGTGGCCGAAGGTTATCGATCTTCCAACCGGTACGGGTAAGACCGCCGCTCTTGATACGGCCGTGTTTGCCCTTGCCGCCCGGCCGACGGAATTTCCCCGACGGATCGTTTTTGTGATCGACCGACGGATTGTGGTCGACCAGGTCGTTGAGCGAGCGCTGCGGATTCGGGACCGATTGCAGGATCCAGAAACTCCTGTGCTTTGCCAAGTCAGAGACAGTTTGGCGGAGCTTTCCGACGGAGACCTGCTCGGCGTGGCCGCGCTGCGCGGCGGCATTCCACGTGATGGCGAATGGGCACACCGGCCCGACCAGCCTTGGGTCATGGTCTCAACCGTGGACCAGTTCGGATCGCAGCTAATGTTCCGCGGCTACGGCGTGAGCGGGAGGATGCGACCAATAAATGCCGGGCTGGCTGGCAATGACTGCCTAGTGATCTTGGATGAAGTGCACCTCAGCGTGCCCTTTGCCCAAACCTTGGGCCAAGTCGCAGAGTTGCAGTCCCGTGGGATGCCTAGAAGATTTTCTGTTGTGGAAATGTCGGCGACGCCTAGCGACAAGAAAGCCACCCGATTCCAGCTAGGTCTTGAAGATCGCGAGAGTTGTCCGGAGCTTAAGCGAAGGGTTGGGGCCGCCAAGAGTGCGACGCTTGAGCCGGTGATGAATGCTCGTGCCATTCCGGGAAGAGTCGAGAAGATCGTAAAGTCGATAGCGGGACCCAAATCCAGGGATGCTGTCCGCAGCTTGGGCGTCGTGGTGAACAGGGTCAGAACCGCTCGCGAAACGTACGACGAGCTCGACAAGGCAGGTTACAACGCCCACCTACTCACCGGGCGCATGCGGCCGTTGGACCGGGCCGAGGCTCTAGGCCAAATCCTGCCTGCAGTGTCGCCGGACTCGGGAAATCGTCCAGACGAGCTCACGATTGTGGTTGCCACGCAGGCAATCGAGGTCGGTGCTGATTTCAGCTTTGACGCGATGATCTCGGAATGCGCCCCTGTCGACAGTCTGCGCCAGCGCTTCGGGCGGCTTGATCGCCGGGGAACCCTATCGGAACGAACCGGCGAAGCTGCGCACGCTTGGATTATCGGGCCCAAGTCTGACGTTGGTTCCAAGAAGCCGGACCCGATCTATGGCGACGCGGTGGGTGCCACCTGGACAGAACTCGAATCCCGTGCGGCAGTCGGACCGATCGACATCGGTCCTGAGGCGCTGCAAGACTTTCCCGATAACACCTTGGCACCTCGCTCGTGCGCGCCACTGCTGCTTGATACTCATCTGGATGCATGGTCTCAGACAGACCCGGAGCCGATTGTTCAGCCGCCACTGGACTGGTTCCTGCACGGAATTGATCAGAACCAGGCTGCGGAGGTTTCGATCCTGTGGCGGCACGACCGTTCGCCCGATGCGCTCCGCCTCGTCCCGCCAAGGCAGGCTGAGATGCTGAAAGTTCCAATTGGCGCAGCCAAATCTTGGCTTGCCGGAAGCAACGAAGTGAATGTCGCGGACGCAGGACCGGGCAGCAAAGATTTGGCACGCGACTTGGTCGGCGAATCCGAACACTGGGTGCGCTGGGAAGGGTTCGACAAGGGTCCCGAAACCGATGTTGGGATCAAAGACATTCGACCTGGCGACGTCCTTGTCGTGGACCCCGCCCTCGGCGGTTTGCGTTCCGGAACATGGGATCCCGGTTCCGACGAGGATGTTTACGATTTGGGGGATTTCGCTCAACTGGAGTACGGTTGCAAAACGACTTTGCGTCTGGACCCCGTGCTCCCGGGCGTTTCGAATCCTCCAACGCCTAGCGAGGAGGCTAACGCAGACACGCCGGTTCGTGAACGGATCAAGCAATGGCTCGAGGAACTCGGCGCAACCGACCCGGGCACGCCGGCCCGCCGACTTTCCGAGATCGTCGAGAAACTGGGAGACGATTTCGGAATCGATTTTGCAAACCAAGGCGACGGGAATTTCGCCGCTTCCTATTTTGTGCTGACTGAACGACACGCGGGAACTGAAAGGTCGAAGGTCGATTCGGGAATAATTGACGGTTCGGACAAGACCGGATCCATGGTTGGCACAGGACGGACGCTTGAATGCCATCTCGAAGGTGTCGGCGACAAGGCCAAGCGCTTCGCCGAACGGCTCGGGCTGGAGGAATTCGCCAGCGATTTGCACCTCGCTGGCCGTCTCCACGATATCGGCAAGGTAGACGGACGCTTCCAGCAAGCGCTGGTTGGCGGAGATCTGATCGATTTGGAAATGCTACCGGAACCGCTGGCCAAATCGCTGCCCGGTGTCCGGGGTTGGCGTGGCGGATACCCGAAAGGGATGCGCCACGAGATTGCAAGCCTTGCCATGGTTGTTTCGAACCCGGATTCACTTGAATCCGCCCACGACCGGGACTTGGTTCTGCATCTGATCGGCACCCATCACGGCGTAGGGCGGCCGCTGCCGCACATCATTGCAGATCCCGACCCGCAGACGCTCTGCTACGGATTTGAAGGGCACACCCTGCAGGCGTCCTCCGATCAGGTCGAAACACCGCTGGCTATCGAAATGGCTGACCGCTTCTGGCGACTGCAGAAACGCTACGGGCATTACGGGCTGGCCTGGCTGGAAGCGATCTTCCGTTTGGCGGACCACCGCCAAAGCGAAGAAGAGGCCAGCTAGGCAATGACAGGAACTCGACTTGCCGGGCTGGAGGGAACGAATCCGCTGGGATTCCTTGCTGCCCTAGGTGTACAGGTTGCATTTGCATCGCAGCCTGAACGCCCGCGGCTTTGGTGGAGCGACGACATCACGCCGCGCGCGGTCGTGGACAGCGATTTCTCGACCGAGAGAATCGCCAACATGGCCATTGAAGCCTTTGCCGAATGGAAGTCCAGCCCCTCCATGAATCCGAAAGGGATCAAGAAGGGCGACGAAGCCAAGTTTACCGCAACGGAATTGCGTGCATATTTGGAACGCAGCCGCGCTGATGGTGCAGGAGGTGCCTTCGCGACTGCGCTCGTGGCGGAAGGCAGTTTGGACAGCACGAAGGATCCGAAATCCAAGCCTACAGACCTGTATTTTACTGCCGGGCAGCAGAAATTTCTTGAAATGGCCCGCACAATACTGGGAGAGGTCAGGCGCGCCGATCTGATTGACGGCCTCGAAGGCCCTTGGGCATACGAAAGTTCCCTTCCATCACTCATGTGGGACGTTGCGGACGATCGCGACTACGCCCTGTCTGCTAGCAACCCTTCAACAGAGAAGAAGCTCTCCAACCCCGGGCCGGAGGCGCTGGCGATTCTGGGAATGAGCCTGCATTCGGTGTTCGCTAGCAGCGACCGGACGCTAACCCAAGGTTGCTCGGGCAATTGGAAATCGGGGACCTATTCATGGCCGCTTTGGCAGAAGCCGGGATCGCCCGATGCTATCAAATCCCTTCTCGCACATGCTTACTTTACAGAAAAGCATCCAAGCTGGAACTACCGCTTGGAGCGCTTTCGCGCTTGGGGCGTTTCGCAGGTGCTGAAGTCGGCGATTCGTCGATCGGATCAAGGTGGCTACGGAACATTCGGTCCGTCGGAAGTCGTTTGGCGGCTGGATGAATCGCGCTAATCATTGCGCCGAACCGAGTTCCCCGCTCTGCATTTGCTACAAGCTGCGCGGCCCCTATTTTTACAAGGTTATTGCCGCTGTGGTCGCGGCTACTTTCCATTTGCTATCCTGATTGACAGCGACGACAGACCATCTCGGCCATCGGGTTGCGTCAGCTGAAACTCCGTACGGTTATTTGCTCCAAGTGTAGAGAAAATCAAATTGGCGAACCGGAAAATCGGCTTCCGCCGTCAGCCAACGAAACAGCAGTGCCCAGAACGCTTTTCTGCATTCACATCGCGATTGCCCATGCGCTCTCCGTTCCTCCGCGGCGCACACGTCCCCCATATTCCGATCGCCTGCTGCCCATCAGGTCACAATACAATGTCGGTCGTTCTGGATGCCAGTAGCGGCGCTTCGCAACGTTCGGGTCCGAGGACCACGACTCTTGCCAAGGCTGTGGAAGCCGCCGCTATCGGCGCAGTATCCTTACTGCGCCGAATTTCGGATACGGTCTGCACGATGTGCGGCGAATAAGCGTCGACGATCTGAATCGCCCCGGCTTTTCCGGAGAGCATTTTGTTGAACACTCACGCGGCTTTTTCAAGACCGCATTGCTGCTCGTGGAACGCGGCCTCCGCCTCGTCCGGCGGGCGGTTGCCGATGGCGCCGTGCAGCCGCTTCCTGTTGCATCAGTGGACCCATCCTAGGGTTTCCCATTCGAGCTTGCCGACGGTTTCCCAACGGCCGAGGTGGTCGGCGACCTCGGTCTTGAACAGGCCGATGACGGTTTCGGCCAAGGCGTTGTCGCAGCTGTCCCCGACGCTTCCCACCGACGTGTCGATGCCGGCTTCGGCCAGCCGCGCCAAGTAGCGCATCGACAGATACTGCCCGCCGCGATCCGAGTGATGGACCAGGGCCGCCTTGCTCCGTGGGGCGGCACTGGCGCCAGACCTTGCGCGCTCCGTAGCGGCTGCCGCTCCCGTCGTGGCGCGCCTGATGCTCTCGAGGTCCTTCGCGTCCCGCTTGGCCCGGTCCGAGGCCAGCCCGGGGTCGCGGGCGACGGCGGCACGCGCATAATAGGTCGACGAAGCGATCGGCAGCTGGCGGTGGACCGGCTCGACTCCGTACACCTCGCGGTGCTCTTCGATGAAGGCGATCATTTGCGCAACGGGCGCTCGAGCTCCGCCTGGATGCACCACGAGCGAAGCGCGGAGGGCGAGCATCCGAGCTTCGCCGCGATGGAGTGGCAGCCGCGCTGTCGCTGGAGCAGTTCGCGCGATTTTCATCGGCCAGCCGAACTCCGCGCGCGCGGAGTTCGGCTGGATGCCTCGGGGTGGATCTTGCCTCTGCCATTGGCCCCTTCCATGTTGCATCCGGCTCATTCGTCTGGCTTCTTGCTCTCCGGCAAACGCGGGGCAGTTCAATCCCCACATAATTCAACAAGCCAGAAGAAATTGGCAAACCAAACGAATATGCATCAAGCTTGCCGCAGATAACACAAGTTAAGGTAACTCGAATCTCAAATTTAGAACACAAAGACGCGAGTGATCGGCACTGACGATATTGTATATCGGTCGCTACACAATGATCGGCGCATGTTCAACAACATCGAATTTCTTTCCTAAGCTTGTAACTCTGGGCTCCACGGTGCTTGCGGGGCCAATGTTCAAAATCAAGACGTGATCCTGATCGTGGTTAATGTGCTCGCTAAGCTTTGCAATCATTTCCATGTGCTGCCTTGCGGACAGTCTGCACTGAAACAGCGAAAGTTGCAGCCATTCTCCGTATCCTTCCATCGTGCGAAATACACGCCGCCAGCGCTTCTGGCTGGATATATCATACGCTACAACATAAATCCGCTCTGCCATCACAATTCTTTGGACGTGATGCTGACCAAGCTCGTGCCTGCGGATACTCGTCTCGCGTCGACAATGAACGGCGATTGAGGATTTTGATAGCGGCAGGCTGGGGTCATCGCGGCAAATAGTGAGGATACGTTTTGATTTCCCCTTGCAGGTGGCGTGCAAACAGTCGGCCTTGCAATTCGATAAGCCGCCGCATCGACAATTGGTATCCCAAATGGGGATGGGTGGTTTCTTGCGATAGCCGTTGCTCGAATGCTGCGATGAACTTTTTGCGACCAACGGGTTTTAGTGCGGTACCATTTCCGCCGCTGACAAAATCATCGGGTCGGATCTGACCGCCATTGACCGCAAGAAGCACAGTGGAATCGGCAACTATCGACCTGAAAGGCTCCATCAGGTCGAGCGAGAGCGCGGGCCGCCCGTAACGCGGTTGATGGTAGAACCCGCGATAGACATCGAAACCTATAGCGCTGAGTGTAGTAGTGAACATCCGCGTCAGCATCGAGTAGGCAAACGATAGAAGCGCGTTCACAGGATCCCGGGGCGGGCGTCGATTTCGATGCCGGAACTGGAATTCAGGAAGTGACTCGATTCCTTCCGCGTCCCCATCAGGTCGTTTCTTCAAAAGGCTGGCGAATTCGGCAAAGTATATCGACGCTGCTTCGCCCTCTATTCCCAAAAGGATTTTGATGCTTGGCGCGAAACGCGCGCGCACTGAAAGGCGATCCAACGCCGTCAGCGTTTTATCTCTTTCCTGTTCGTCACCTTTCCAGTTGCGCCTCAAAATCGTCCGGGAGTTGCGAATCTTTGCATCGACGATGGATTTTGCTATCGCCAAACATTCCGCAGCAGAAAAGCTGACGCGGTACTGAGCTTCGCGCAACTCAATGTTCTTGTGGCCGACGCCTACTGAATGCCCGAGGAACCAGCCGCCGTACGAGTGCCACGACAACGGAATTCCGCGGCGAAACAGCTCGTGTATGCACGGAGTTGTCACTTGGGCATTGCCCATCACGACCACTTGCGAGATTCGGGGAAGCGCAGCCTTGGTCTTGGTCCCGTCGTCTTCGGAAACGATCAACGTTTCCGCTCGCTTGGAAATCCGCGCGTTGTGCGCTTGGACGTACAGGGGCATCGCTTCGTCGTGCCTGACGGAAATCGGGCGGATTCGGGTTCCGGCGCGGGAGTAGTGGTTGACCTCGTCAGGAAGGCAGATTCCAACCAACGAGCAACGGGGGCATTTCGGGCTGTCGCGGAGAGGAGGTGGAATCCGGCCTGACTCGGCAACGAGCCGAAGGTGGCCAACAATGCTGCGGGTTTCGGTCCGCAGTTCTTCGTCGAATGGGACAACAACGCGTTCCCGGCTTTCGGAATAATAGATGATTCCGGCTTCGCAGCGGTACCCGTTCTCCTCCAGCAGCAGTCCTTGGACGCAGAGTTGGACCCTTTCCGGCAGGTAGGCGCTGGCAGCGATATGTGGCCGTTTACCTGCCTTGTAGTCAACGGGGGAAACTGAAGAGCCATCGGATTCAACCAAGTCGATTTTCGCAATCAACCCGAGGCGCGTCGAAGATATCGTCACTGATCGCGTTGACGGTCTAGTCACGCCCTCGAGATCGTCAGGAGGCGGGAGCGGCCGGTCCTCTTGGTCAACCCGCCTGTGGACAAAAGCGCCCTTCACGGTGTCCGAAGACTCCGCCCACTCGCCTTGAACCCATTCAAGATAGGCCAGCCGCGGGCAATACGCGAACTCGTTAACCATTCTTGCCGGCAGAAGAGGGGCATCCTCCAGCGTCGGCGGCGCTTCCAGCGGAAGTTCCGCCAGTCTGGATCTGCTAGTGTCGGCCATTCCTCCTGCGTCCGGATGTTTGAGCGTAGTGTCTGGAGGTTGCGTGAAACAACAGGGGCAACGTTGTTACGTGAAAACTCCTTAAAGGCGATCGTATTGCTTGCGCAGGAAATGTAAAGATTCTGACAGGGTTCAGGATCTTTAGCACTCCCCGTCGGCCGATCATCGCCGAACTCGATGGGGATTCGAACCCTTGCCTCGGCCTGTCGCGCTCCAGCCCTCAGCGAGGGTAGGCGGGTGCCTTGGAACCCCGGTTCGGCTGACGCCGACGTCAGCGGGCCGTCAAGTGCGTTCAGAGGTACAGGAAAGCATAGAAAGCGTGGACAATCCTTTCCGGGATCCTGTTCGCGGCCGCGGCGCTGTCGGCCCGGATTGCCCGACTCTTCCCACACTTCCCGCATGGTGATTGGGTTCACTACATTCTGGACTGTCGGGGTCTTTTCTCCTGTTCGATTCGGCTGGCAGGGTATTCGGCTGGCTTGGCGGTTTCCACCATGGTTTCCGGCCGGCGCTTCGGCGGGTTGCTGATCGCGGGCGATTCGTTCCGTTTTCCGGCGCCGCCGTCGTGGGCCGCGCTCTTGCGTTCGATTCGAGAATGAAGAAGTCGGTGTCCGTAGGTTCGTTTCATGAGGCGGCCGTCAGGAACTCTTCGGGCGTCCTGCACCCGGAGGAGCAGTGAAGCCTTCCCGCGCAGTGCCAGAGCCGGATCGACCGAGCACTTGCACGTGAGGTCCGCGCGGATGCACCCGTCGGGCTTTCGCTGGGATCTTTTGCGCCGGACCACGGCGGCGATCTTGGTCTCGCCGGACATCAGCTTGGTGAGATAGGCATCCTTCACCATGTAGACCAAATGCTTCGGCCTATCCGACCGATGTAAGTGTCGGAGCCTCGGTGACCCGGGTTAGAGACGGCCCTGTTGTCTCAGCTTCTCCCAGCTGAAGATCGTGGAGCTTGGAATCTCAGCCACGTTGACGACCCCACGCGCTGCAACGCCCTCGCCTCTCGCCACCAAGCCGGCTCTGCACGCCTTCCCGCAACGTCTGATACGCATCGTCAAGGCCGCCCTGGCGAAGTGGGGACGTGTTTGACGCTTGCTTCGACGACCTCTTGATTGTTCGGTTCACAAACAGGCTGGGAGCCCAAGCGCCGTTCGTCAATCGACATCCATTTGGGCGGAGTCCCGCACATATGGATCGCGTGATCAGTCGAGAATGCGCCTGAACTCAATCGCCGGTACCGACGAATCCACTCTGCAGGTCTCCGAGTGCTCCGTTATTGAGGTCTCGTGCGACCATCCGACCCTTGACGAACTTGTTCGTGTTTCCCACCTACCGTCAATCATCAGCATGACAAGGTTGGTCTCGTGCGACGTCCGGGACATCGTTGATTTCGCTTGCATGATCGTTTTTGCTATCATTCGGATATCCTTTTTGTTGCGGATTTGCATGGTTCGGGTTAGGTAGAGACTGGTGTGGACGATGTCAAGTGCATAGAATACACAGAATGTGAAAAATTTTGACCTTCCCATCAAGGGCCTCATTGAAGCTGTGTCTTCTACAGAGCAGGTTCAGACCGCGGCAAAATTTTCCGGGCAAGCTAGCCCGGCCCCGTTCAACCGCGACGATACCTGGCAGTACGCAGTTCAAACCACGGAGATGACCGAAAGGGACAATTGCAAAGGGTTGCTCAATCGAATCATAAGAAAGCCTGAAGGCCAGTTTGGGCGCGCCCGAGAACAAGCGCATGCACATCGTGAGTTCCCTCGTACGTGTTGACGGTTTCGAGGTTCTGCGCGTGCCGCATGACGTGGTACTCGGCTTGGATCCCGTTTCCGCCATGCATGTCCCTCGCCGTGCGGGCGATCTCCAGGGCCTTGCCGGAATTGTTTCGCTTGACCAGCGAAATGCTCTCGGCGGACAGTCGTCCGTCGTCGATGAGGCGGCCCACCCTTAGCGAGGCTTGAAGCCCGAGCGCGATCTCCGTTTGCATGTCGGCCAGCTTCTTCTGAAACAGCTGCGTCTGGGCAAGCGGGCGGCCGAACTGTTTCCGGTCCAACCCGTACTGCCGCGCAAGGAGCCAGCACTCTTCAGCCGCGCCCATCGTTCCCCAAGCGATTCCGTAGCGCGCGCGGTTCAGGCAGCCGAACGGCCCCTTGAGGCCGGAAACGCCCTGCAAAAGCGCATCTTCTCCGACTTCGACGCCGTTCATGGCGATTTCACCGGTGACCGATGTCCGCAGCGAAAGTTTTCCCTTGATTGCGGGCGCCGACAGTCCGGCCATGCCTTTTTCCAGGATGAATCCGCGTATCGCTCCATTGTGCGCTCCCGACTTCGCCCAGACGATGAACACATCCGCGATCGGCGAATTCGAAATCCAAGTCTTGTTGCCGCTGATCCTGTAGCCGTCGGTTGTCGGCGTTGCCGTCGTCGTCATGCTTCCGGGATCGGATCCCGCGCCGGGCTCCGTGAGCCCGAAGCAGCCGATCAGTTCGCCGCGAGCGAGTGACGGAAGGTATTTTTTCTTCTGCTCGTCCGTCCCGTAGACGTGGATGGGATGCATGACAAGCGACGATTGAACGCTGATCATGGAGCGGTATCCCGAATCCACGCGCTCGATTTCACGCGCTGCCAAGCCGTAGGACACGTGGCTGGCATCCGATCCGCCATACTTTTCCGGAAGCGTCATCCCGAATAGCCCAGTGCTTCCCATCAGCGGGAACAGCTCCGGCGCAGGTGTTTCGTTCAGGTAGGCGTCCGTGACGCGGGGACGCAGTTCCGCGTCTGCAAACGCTTTTGCGGAATCCCTAATGAGGCGTTCCTCGTCATCAAGCATGTCCTCGAGCAAAAGCGGATCATCCCATTGGAATCGGGATTTCGGGTGCCACGACCGCAGATTCTCTTGCGCCACCGTCATCGTTTCATGCCTCTCGCGTCGTCGTTTGGGAGCGCAGCTTGCAATGCGCAACGATGTGCGCTCTCCGTCGTTCCTGCCAGTCGGTATTCGATTCCATGGCACCGTTCAACAAACCGGCGATCCTGGCTGTTCTCTTAACCAAGCTCTGTGCAGTCCGCGGCATCGCTGATTCGCTTGTCCCGCATTTGGTCTTGCCGACACCCGAAGCGTTCCCGTATTACCAAAGGCGGAGACGTGGCCGAGCGGTCGAAGGCGCTCCCCTGCTAAGGGAGTAGGCGGGAAACCGCCTCGAGGGTTCGAATCCCTTCGTCTCCGCCACCAGCCGTTGATTTACGTAGGTCCGGAGTTGCCCGGGCACGGCATCTGGTCCCAGAGCGATTTTGACTGGGTTCGCGTAGTTCCGGCGCTCCGCCCTTTGCAGCGCGGTCTGCGGGCTGCCCAAACCGCTTTCACGAACCGGGACAGCGAGGAAGCGCTCGGCGGAAGTGCTCCGGCTGCCGGGGGGCACAAGCAACGCGAACGAAATCATGCTGCGCCGTTGCGGGCTCTGGAATACACTGCCGATTGCGGCGGCGGGCGCACCGTGATGCATCCATGTCTTCTGCAACGGAAAGGAAAACGGACACCTCCGACAACGGCTTGATTTCGCGTTTTGGTCGGCTTCGCGGGTCGGCGGCCGCGGCATTTCGCCCGTTCCGGCCGGTTTGGAGGTCCGGATTGTTTGATTGGGGCCGCTGCCGGCCTGTTCGGAGTGTCGGGGAGCGGGATCCGGGCCGTTTCCGGCCTTGGCGGGGTCAGGCAGGCGCACTTCGACTGCGGAGCCAGCGCAGCCGGTTCATGTTGCAGCCATGTTCGCGAGCGTGACCGCCGCCTTGGCGCGGGCCATTCCGATCGTCCGGATCCTCAGCCCCATGCGATCCTTCTGGTGGGCGAAGACATGCTCCACCTTCGCCCGGATCGACGATTTGCGCCCGTTGGCCTTGGCGGTCCGCTTGCCCATGGGGCGGCCCCGCGGCTTCCTGCGGTGGATGCGGCTCGCCGTGCCGTTCGCCTTGAGCCAGTCCTCGTTCCGCTGGGAGCGGTAGGCCGTGTCGGCCCACACCTCGCTCCCGGTGTTGGCGGTCTGGATCAGGCCCTCCCGCAGCCTCGCGCCGTCATGGGCGGCGGCGTCGGTGACGATCTGCCGCCGGATGATCCCGTGCTTCCGGTCGATGCTGATGTGGGACTTGTAGCCGAACACCGGGATGGCGATGTCGACCTGCCCCGCGCCGTCCGGCCGGAGCTTCGCCTTGCGGAACTTGACGGTCCAGCGCGCGTCCGTGTCCTTCTGCGCCGCCTTGGCGGGCTCGTCGGGCCGGATCTCCCGGGCGGTTCGCCCCTCCTTGATCGCGGCCTTCTCCGCGGCGCCGGCGCGCTGGCGCGGAGCCGCGATCAGCGACGAGTCCAGCATCTGGCCGGACCGGGAGATGAAGCCCGCCGCGTTGATCATCCGCTCAAGCTCCGCGGACAAGGCATCCAACTCGCCCGCCTTGACCGGCGCCTCGCGGAAATCCCACAGCGTGTTCGCGTCCGGAACCTTGTCGCGCAGCTCGAGCCCGCAGAAGCGCATCCAGCCCGGCCGGTCCCGCACCGCGTTCTCCGTCGCTTCGAGCGACAGGCCGTGGCGGCCCTGGAGCACGAGCATCTTGAACTCCGGCACAACATCCAAAGCCGGGCGGCCGCCCTTCGGGCCTCGCGGCTTCCCTGCGGCCCTCTCAAGGATCGGCCGGAACCGCTCGAAATCCACCGTCCTGTCCAGCGCCTCAAGCGGATCGCCGTCCGCCGAAATCTCCTTCAAACGCTCCTCGACGTCCCAAAATCCAGGCTGCTTCGCCATCACGGCCTCCAGTGCTGCTGATCCTTCGAATCACAGGCCCGCGCAAAACGCCAGGTTTTCGGAGGCGTCCAAACTTGTTGACTGAAAAACCTCCATGGGACCCGGACGACGCGGAGCGAACTCTGAACATTCGGCCGGGATATCGCCCGTCGCCGGTAGGCGAGGTTCCGGCCCCGCTGTTTCTGGAGAGTCTCGATCCCGATTCGCAGGGGCTCGCAATGGCGGAGATCCGGATTGCCTGGTCGCACCATTCCACTGCGATCGAAGGGAACAGGCTGACGCTAGCGGAAGCCCGGAGCTGGCTGGAGACCGGCGAGTATCTTGGTCATCGGACGGAAGAGTATACGGAGGTCGGCGGGCAGGCGGAGGCGCTGGACATGCTCTGGACGCTGCTGGACCGCGATCTGGAAACACGCGATCTGTTGGAGATGCATGAGTTTCTGATACCGTTCGGGATGCGCCGTCCGAACGATATCGTTGGCCGCTGGAAAGTCAGGCCGAACGGAATTTGGCGGCGCGACGCCGACGGGCGCACGACTTTGCACATGCTGATCGAGCCTGAATTCGTGCCGCGGCTCATGGAAGAGTTCGTCGAGGAAGTGAACAAGGCGTCGTTCGTCGGCGTGCAGCCCGGCTGCGAACACATCGAATTCGCGCGACTGCAGCTGGGCTTTGTCAATGTTCATCCGTTCTTCGACGGAAATGGGCGAATGTCGCGCATGATTGCGAACATCCCGCTCCTGCGTTCAGGGCTTGATCCGTTGATCATTCCGGTTGAGCACCGCGCCGCCTACATGGCGGCATTGGGCGAATACAGCGACCGGGCGGGCGAGTTGCGCGGTCAGAACGGAATTTGGCCCAACGGGTTCGATTGGCCTGAGTTCCGGGAGTTCTGCCTAATCTGCATGCCGTTTTGCGCAGAACTGCTTGGCGGGTTCCGCGAGCGGCAAGCGGAGCGAGATCAGCATTCCTGACTGGCGGCAGGCTCAAAATCGGGTTGCTTCGCCGCTGCGGCCATATCCGTATAGCCCGTCCGCATCGCATGAATTCGAGAAACTGCTCCGAGGCAGCCGCGCTGCCCATCCAAAGCCGTTTCGGCCGACCTGATCATCCAACGGAGCAGGCGTCGAGGACCGTGCGGTTCCGTTGCGGCCATCGCGTTCGCACGAAGTTGCGAATCCGCGTGCTGCCGCGCCAGGAGGTGCGAGCGGAGGTCAGGCTCCTCCGATGCCCGGTGTCGTGGATGTCGAATTGAATTTCTCGGCGTGCAAGTCATCGCCTTGCGGCATCGATCACGTTGCCAGTGAGAGCCCGCGTGCAAGATCGTCGTGCTCGAACGCCGTTCGCATCCGCTTTATCTCTGCGGACGGTGCCTTCCTGCGGAAGGCGAACTCCTCCCATTTCCGGGTGACGCCGGCGCAATCGGCGATCACCTGGTCGGCCCGGGCCAGTGGCATGAAAAACTCCGCAACGGAGCGAAGCAAATCGATCGAAGCGGTTCCGTCGTCGAAATCGATCTTCGTCGACAGAATTCGCGGTCCGTCCGGAACGGGGTTGACGTCGTAAGCCGGACTCAAGGTCCAGCCCTTGCGTCCGGTCCACAGGAACCCGGTGTTCCTGAGATGGTCGTCGGTGTTGGTAATCAGGATCGAGAACGCAATGCGCCGGAACAGCTCCTGCCGGTCGCGATCCGGGAACGCGCCCCGCTCATTGATCGCATCGACGAGTTCGAGGTAGCTGCCGTCCTCGTTGCGGTCGCGGTGCTCCGTCATCGCCATTCCGGACATGAACGGAACCCTGTGGCCGTTGTCGGTTCGGTCGAACCTTTGGGACACGAAAACCGGACCTGAGGCGTGATCGACAAGGTCGTGCTTGGCCGCGGCAATCCCTGCCGCTTCCGCCATGTCCAGCGCGATGGCTTCCCAGCGGGAGATCGAGTGCGTGTCGGTCTCTTTGGGGAATTTGGCTATGGAGAGGCGCTTGCGTTGATCGCGGACCGACGCCTTGGGCCGGGCGCCGCCAAGCGAAGATCCCGGAGCGAGGATCAATTGGATATCCTTTTCGGTCTCCTCTCCGTTCAGGACCCGCCAGGACGACTCCAAGAGCTCGCCCAAAGCGGCGATCGTCGGGACTCTTGGATCCTGCTGCGCGTGGAATTCGCCATCGACCTTGAACCGGAGCGCGCCCAAGCGGGTCAAGTCGGGGACTCCGAGCAGGTAGTCGGCTTCCTGCAGGATTCGAGCCGGACGCTCCTCGGTGTCGGCAAGGCGCCGCTCTTCGCGCCGCATCAATTCCCTGCCCCACGTGCCGGGGGCGCTGTCACCCAGCGTTCCGAACATGTCCTGGCCGCGCCGGGTGTGGATCGGGCCGGGTGAAAGCGGCAGTTCGGGATCGAACTGAAACGCCTCGGGCGAACGGTTCCAATCGGGATCGTGCTCGTAGCTCACTCGCTCCCGGCCCGCGCCGGAATGTCGGCGCATTGCGCCAATGCGGCGGAGAGCGCCGAAGGCGTCGAGATAAACCTCTATAGTCACTTTCTTGAGCGAACGGCTTTCGGAAGCTGCTCCATCGCAAGCTGATCGCCGACCGGATCGTCTACTCCGCCCCAGCCGTCGAGCAGCCCCAACGCTTGAAGTATAAGCGCGTACGATCCTGCGCTTACACTGGGATCGCCGCGCTCCGCCCGTCGCAGCGTTGGTCGGGTCATGCCCGCGCGTTCCGCGACGAGCTCCTGGGTGAGCCGTCGTCGAAGCCGGGCCTTCCGCAATCCGTCGCCGAAGTTGCGCAGTTCCCGCCGAACCGCCGGCGATGTTGTGATCTTTGTGGACACTATGGAAACTTTGGATTCCTTTTGCCCAACTCATGTAACATGGATTTTCCAAAAAATTGCGACACTCCGCCCGTATCCGCAGCTGCGCCGCATATACCGTCAAGCCGGGCCTGCGATGAACTATCGCTGCCGCCGGGCATCGGCCGCCATTCCGGTTTCGTCGGCCGCCCGGCAATGTCGTCGCGTTCCGGTTGTCGAAGACTTCTTGATCGAAGCCCGCAGGATGCCGGGAGTTTCCGAAACTGTTCGCCGAACCGGGCCTGCTTTGCTTCGGCGGATGGCTCGCGGAAGCGCAGCCGTCAGGACGGGGGGGGACTGCCGCGTCCCAAGGCGGCTTGCGCAATGCGGGCGGCTTGTGCGGAACAGCGGAAGCGTGTTGGGTTTCCGAATGCGTTTGAGACACGTGAACACCATGCTCGCGATTGCGGGATCAGGCTCGATTCGCTCCGCGGCAGCGAGGCTCGGCAAGTCGCAGTCCGCATTGACCAAGCAGCTCCGGCAGATGGAGGAGGAGCTCGGGTTGCCGCTGTTCCAGAGAACCTCGAGAGGCGTCGTTCCGACAGAGCAGGGCCAAGTGCTGCTTGCCCGCGCGCGAATGATCGAGGCGGAGCTGCAGCGGTTCGACCAGGAGGCGGAGGAACTCAGGGGACGCCAGACCGGCTGCCTGCGGATAAGCGTGGCGCCCTTGGCCGCTGTGACGATCCTGCCCCGCGCGATCGCGCGTTTCCGGAAATCGTTCCCCGATATCGACATCGCCGTTTCCAGCGACTTGTTCGGCAACGCGCTGAACGCATTGCGGGAAGGTCGGCACGACATCATCATCGGTCCCTACGCCGAGGCGGAGCATGCCGGCGGCTTCGACAGCGAAGAGCTTTATTCCACTGAGATAGCCGTCATCACCGGCAAGGGCGCTCCCCATGCGGGCGCTCGCTCGCTGAAGGATTTGGCCGGATGCTACTGGATTATGCTCGGAAACTCGGCCGGAACGCCCCGGCGGAGGTTCCAGGAGCGCTTCACGCGGAACGGGCTGGCTCCTCCGCGAATCCGGCTGGCTTCCGAGTCGCGGCTCGGCCTCCTGTCGCTGGTGGAGGAGATGCACGCGGTCTGCACGTTTCCCGTCAGGCTGCTGGATGCGCTGAACCGCTCAGGCCGCATCGTCCGAATTCCGGTAAGGGAGGAGCTGGCGCCGCTGGCGATCTCGATGGTGACCCGCGCAGGCCAGTCGCTGACGCCGGCCGGGGAAAAGCTCGCGGACTGCATCCGGCACAGGGCCGGCATCGTCGTGGCTGACTGGGCGGAGGCCGACAAGCAAGGGCTGTGCCGTGGTGCTTGAATCCCCGGATGTCCGGCGGGTGCCTCAATCCGGGAACCTGCCGTACGACCCGCGAATTCCTTGATGGCAGTGGCCCCTCGACTGATCGCTGCGGCCGGTCGGCCCGCAAACAGAGTTGGGACGGAACAGGGCCGCAATGCCTTCGCTGTCCTTTTCAACGCAAAGCGCGGTGAAGCCGGACAGCCGGTCCGCGGTGAGCTGGACGCCTTCGGCGACCTCCAGTGCGCTCGCGCTGGGGAAAGGCCGAGATCACGGATGAGCGTGCTGCCAGGAGGATCCGGCCCGACGAGTCCCTCGGCACGGTGCGGGCAATGGGCGCGGGCGGGTGCTGGACGGTCAAGTCCGGCGAGGCGAAGGCTCGGCCGGACCGATTGAAGCAGGCCGGAGTTGCCGTCTTGGTTTTCGCGTGCAAGTCATGCATCGGCTTGGGCAGGACGAACGGAATCATCTGGCGGCAGACCGCCGCGGGTGCCACCGCCTATGACGGCGCAAGGTCGCGGGAAGGCTTGATCCAAGCTGCCGTGCCGGGCACGAGGTGTGGGCGGGCGCCAAATGCGCCCCCTTGGAATCCGCCTCCCAAGGGAAAAAGGATGCCGACAGGGGGGCAAGAAAGGAAGCTTATTGTCAGACCGGACGCACGATCAGAACGGCTGGCGCCGCGGGCGGCGGTTCCGTGCGAGAAAACGGCCTGCCGCATGAAGCGTTGCGTTGGCGTTGCAGCGGCAAAGCGTCCGCTTGAACCCGATAGCTACGACAGGCCCAAATCCCGCGCTACCGCCCCCCCGGCATGGTCCGGAAACGGCCCGGATCAAGCAATCCAATCCTTCAAATCCGACCGGATCGGGCGGAAAACCCGCCCGCTGATCAACCAAATTAGCCGGATTGCAAATTCGATTCGCTGTCGAAGGTGTCCGAGTTTCGAGAACTCTGATCAAGCGGCGGCGTCGAGCTCGTCCCTGACCACCTTTACGAGCAGCGGCTGATCAAGCCGCGTCTTGATTACCGCGACGCTCGCTCCCAGTTCCGCCACATCCTTTGCAATGCCGTCCGTCCTCTCACGCATCTCCCTGCCTTGAGCCTCGTACGCTTCCCTCAACTCCTTGCCCAGCGCGGCGTCCGTTTCCCTCAACTCCTTGCCTTGGGCAGCGATCGCGTCCAGCAGCCTCTGTTCCGAAGCTTTGCCCTCTTCCCTCAACTCCTTGTACGCTTCCCTCAACTCCCTGCTTTGAGCCTCGTACGCTTCCCTCAACTCCTTGCCCAGCGCGGCGTCCGCTTCCCTCAGCTCCTTGCCCAGCGCGGCGTCCGTTTCCCTCAACTCCTTGCCTTGGGCAGCGATCGCGTCCAGCAGCCTCTGTTCCGAAGCTTTGCCCTCTTCCCTCAACTCCTTGTACGCTTCCCTCAACTCCCTGCTTTGAGCCTCGTACGCTTCCCTCAACTCCTTGCCCAGCGCGGCGTCCGCTTCCCTCAGCTCCTTGCCCAGCGCGGCGTCTGCTTCCCTCAACTCCTTGCCTTGGGCAGCGATCGCGTCCAGCAGCCTCTGTTCCGAAGCTTCGCCCTCTTCCTGCAACTCCTTGTACGCTTCCCTAAACTCCGTGCCCAGCGCGGCGTCCGCTTCCCTCAACTCCTTGCCTTGGGCAGCGATCACGTCCAGCAACTTCGTGCCTTGCACGTCAATTTTGCTCGACAATTCGCTTACGGAATTATCGAGTTTCCTCTCAACTCTCCTATTGTCCACGCGCAACCACGTAAACAGGGTGAGGAAGAGGGCTGCGAGGCCGATGAATCCAACGTAGTTTTCCATGCGATTCAATATAGCGATGGACAGAACAGTAGAAAACAATGATTCAAAAAAACCCGGCGGCCAAGCGGTCGCTTGCTGCGCGGCCGCCACGCATTCGCAGCCGTTCGACGATATCGCATCCCGCGGGATGAGCACAAGATGGGCTTATCACCCAGCGTCAAGGCCTGGATTTGTCCATTTCGGCGGCGGATCGCCGCGGACGCCCTTGACGGCGCAAGGCTGCCCGAAGGCTTGATCCAGACTTCCATGCCGGATGCGAGGCGCAGGCGGATGCCGGGCACATCTTCGCCCGACCGAAGAGCCCCATGGGGCAGATTGCCCGCGCCAAAGCGGCGGCCGCGATCGCGGACACGGCATGCGGCATGAACCGGCCGTGTCGCCCATGCAGCCGACTGCATCCACTTGAACCCGCCGGAGCCGCAACGGATCCGAATCCCGCTCTCCCGACACTCCGAACAGGACGGAAACAGCCAGAATCGAGCGATCCGGACATTCAAAATGGCCGGAAAGCCAAGCCCGCTGGCCCTCGAAGCCGCCCGGACGGCGCGATCAGGCAGGTTCCGTAGGCGTGCAGCTCGCTTCAGCCGGCCTCCTCGAGGAATTTCTTCAGCTCGGGTTCCGCCGGAGGAACCACGAGGCCGGGCGCGTCGGGCAATGCGACCCGGCCGTTCCGGATTTCCAGAACATCGCCGCAAAGCGACGTTCGAAGCGCGTTGTCGTTCACATCCATTTCGCAGAACGAAACGCCGTTCACAGCGGCCGTGACCGCAAGCGCGGCCATCTGGCCCACCGCCGTGCCCATGAAATGAGGCCAGAGGATTGCGTCTTCCGGGATAGCCGCGGCGAGGTCCAGAGCGCCGGTAAGTCCGCCCCATTTCGCGATGTCCGGCTGCAGCACCTTCAAGCCCGCATTGGCCAGCGCCAGGAACCGATCGATCCCGTAAACGTTTTCCCCGGCAGCCAGCCGGATGCCGGTCGACAGCGACAATTCCTCCCAGTCCGAAAGCGGGGCGTCGGCTGGCAGGGGTTCCTCGGCGAAGAAAATCGGCAGGCGGTCCAGCGATCCGAGCAGGTCGATCGCTTTGGCCAAGTCCCAGCTCTGGTTGCTGTCGATCAATAGATGCGCGTTTCCGGGCAGCAGCCTGACAGCGCGATTGATCAGGTCCGTTTCGCCGTCCGGCAGCAAGCCGACCTTCAGCTTGAAGTAGGTTTGGCCGAGTGCGGCGTGGCGAGGAATCAGGCGGTCAAGGTCCTCGGCATTGATCGAGCTTGCGTAGCAGCGCGGCGCCCGGTCGGACAGGTCCATGTGGTCCGCGAAGGATCGGCCTGCCTTGCGCAGCGCCAAGTCCCAAAGAGCCGTGTCGATTCCGGCAAGGACATGCTCCCAGACCTGGCTCTGGCCCGCATGCAGGAAATAGATCGACAGCCCCTTGCGCAGCTGTTCCCCGGCCTCCCGCGGTTCGGTGAAGGCGAGGCTTGCCAGATTGGGCGCGACGATGTCCTCCACCAGATGCGCCTTGTGGAGATTGGCGCGGGGCGGGAAATTGGCCCAAATCTCGCCCCAGCCGAAACAGCCGTCGCCGTCCGTGATCCGGATCAGCAGGGCCGGGCGCGCGGGCATGGCCCCCAGCGCCATTCTCGGCGAAACGCCCCCGTCGGCGCGCAGGGGGAACGGTTCGACCCCGGCAAGCGTTATGCTTTCGCGGAACCCCACCGCCTACAACGCGAGATGGGCCGAGCGCTTGGAGGTGTGGAAATTCACCGCCGTCGGCCCCGCGGAGTTGGCGCCGACGCGCGAAATCCCGTTCCCGCCGAGAGGCATGTCGTTGTCCGGCACGGCGCCGCGGTTGGCATGCATCATGCCATGCCGGCCTTCGGCGAGGAAGCGCCGCGCTTGGGCGGCGGAATCGGAGAACAGCGCCGAGGTCGGGCCGAATTCGGTTCGGTTCAGCATCTTGATCGCCTGGTCGAAGCTGTCGTGCTCGATAGCCGGAAGAACGGCGCCGAAGATTTCCTCCTGCCCTGCGACGCATTGGCGCTGCGCATCCCCGAGGCCGGCCGGTATGGATGGCCTCCGTCCGGCGCCCGCCCGCCCGCCTGCGGAACCGCCGCTCCGCAATGGCCTTGGCGGTCACGTCGCAGACATCCGGCCGATGGCCGAGGTTGCGAAGCGGCCCCATCTGCATGCCGGCGCCCATGCCGTTGCCCAGCATGATAGCCCTTCGTCCGAGCCGCTTGGTCGCGCTGTGCCAATGCTCCGCCGACCGCCGCGCGGCGCTGGGCCGCCGTGAAGCGGCCTTCCGCGCAGCCTTTGAGCGTCGCGGCCCGCGCTTCGGCCAGGATCTTGCCCTGCTCCAGCGTCGCGGCTTCGGCGATCCCATTGATTCGCGCTACGACCGCATCAAGGAAGGCGTTCAGCCGCTCGCCTCGCTCCAGCCTCGGCGCGCGGGCACTATCCGCCTGCGCGTCGCTGGCGTGCTCGACCATGGCCTCAGGTTCCGCGGCGACGGGAATGCCGCAGCGTCCTGTCCTCTTCGTCGGCTTGGCGGGATTGCGGGCTTCGCACGCGTCAGTCCCCGACGCGAATTCGCAGCGGCAGCTCATCGTTCAACGCTTCCTGTCCACGACATCGCGGCACGCTTCCGCGATGGCCGCGCTGTCCATGCCGAATTTCTTCAGCAGGTAGGCGGTGGAGCCGCCCTCGCAGAACCGGTCCTGAACGCCGATGCGCCGGAAGGGAAGCCCGATCCCCGCCTCGGCGAGCGTTTCGGCGATCGCCGAGCCGAGCCCGCCGATGACGCTGTGGTTTTCGGCCGTGACGATGGCGCCGGTTTCTCGCGCGCAATCCAGCACCAGTTCGGCGTCGAGCGGCTTGATCGAGGCCATGTCGACCACGCGGACCGAAATCCCTTCGCGGTCGAGAGCAGCGGCCGCGGCCATCGCTTCCGCCACTTCGATGCCGGCGGCGATGATCGTCGCATCGCAGCCGTCGCGCCGGACCGCGCCCTTGCCCAGTTTCAGATCGCGCGGCGCGATTTCGCCTTCGGGCGGGCGTTCAGGGCGCTTCAAGCGCAGATAAGCCGGCCCGTCCCATTCCAGCGCCAGCCTGACGGCGGCGGCGTGGCATTCGGGTCCCGATGGCTCGAGCACCATCATGTTCGGCACCGCGCGCATCAGGGCGATATCTTCGCTCGCCTGGTGGGACACGCCCAGAATCGTCGCGATTCCCGGCAGGAAGCCCACGATCTTCATCGGCAGGTTCGGATAGGCCGCCTGCATGGTGATCTGGTCGAAGCAGCGCTTTGTGGTGAAGGCGCAGAAGCTGTGGACGAAGGGGATTTCGCCCGAGCGTGCCATGCCTCCCGCGAGGCCGATCATGTTGGCTTCGACGATGCCGACATTGTGGAAGCGCTCGGGCAGCTCGTCGCGGAAGCGGTCCGTCTCGGTCGGAGGCACCAGATCGGCGCAAAGGGCGACGATGCGGCTGTCGTTGTTCGCAGCTTCCACGAGGGCATCGCCGTAGCTGCGCGGAATGGGCCTGAAGGAACGGTTGATGAAATCGGCGGCTTCAAGCTTGGTCAGGGGAGCGCTCATGAAGGCAGCTTTCCTTCCAGTTCGGCGCGGGCACTGTCGGCGACCTCTTCGGGAAAGCGCAGCTGGTGGAACATCAGCCCCTCCAGCGAGGAAACGCCTTTGCCCATCAGCGTGTTGGCCTTGATGAAGCTGGGCTTGCCTTTGGCCGCCCGGGCGGCGTCGAATGCGCCCAGAAGAGCGCCGATATCGTTGCCGTCCACCTCCTGCGCGGCGAAGCCGAAGGCCGCCATCTTGTCGCAAAGCGGCTCAAGCGACATGACCAGATCCATCGGCCCTTCGGATTGCACGAAATTGTAGTCCGCGATCAGGCAGAGATTGTCGAGCCCCTCGGCCCCGGCCAGCATCGCCGCCTCCCAGACTTGACCCTCCTGCATTTCGCCGTCCCCCACGATCGCGTAGCAGCGCGAGGACCGGCCCTGGCGCTTCGCCGCCATCGCGCAGCCCACGGCCACTGACAGCCCCTGTCCAAGGGACCCGCAGGTCGCCTCCACGCACGGGCCCATCCGTTCGGATGAGTTGATCTCCAGCGGAGAGCCGTCCCGAACGTAGGTCGACAGCGTGCCCGTGTCGAAAAACCCGCGTTCGGCCAGCGCGGCGTAGAAGACCGCGGCGTTGTGGGCGGTGGTCAGGAAAATCCGATCGCGGTCGGGCCACGCCGGGTTGGCCGGGTCCATCCGCGCCTCAGCAAAGTAAAGCGCGGCGAAAATGTCGGCCGCGCCCAGACCTTGCAGGACATGGCCTTGGCCGGTAGGGGCGACCATGCTGACCACGTGAAGACGAAGCCGCGCCGCGACCGCCTCAAGGTTTTCCAGATTGTGCCCCGATGCCGCTTGCCCGGCCATCACTCCCCTTTCCCGGTCTTGGCCCGGTGCGCGGACCTTTACGCGATAGCGGTGGTCCCGATGATCCGCCGCCCTCGTGCTTGAAACCTGGAACGGTTTCGCGCATAAAGTTCTAGACCTTCATACCAATCGGGCGCGCCTTGAGGATTGTCAACATGAATCTGCAGTCGATGAGACGCCGCGCCGTGCCGCTCCATGCCGAAGTGGCGGAGGTTCTGCGCCACCGGATCATGTCGGGCTATTTGCCCGCAGGCGCCAGGCTGCCGACGCTTCGGGAGCTGACGGAACAGCTCGGCGTGGCGCGCATGACCGTGGTTCAGGCAATGAACGCGGTGGAGGAGGAAGGCCTGATCGAGCGGCATTCCGGGCGGGGCACTTTCGTGCGCGACGTGGTCATCCCCGACCGGCATACGCTGCGGATGAAGGCGGAAATGTCCCAGATCCATTCAATGGTCTCGCAGCTCGAGGTTTCGGTTCTTGACGGGAACGCGACGGTTGAATCGTCGGAGGAGGACGGGCGCAGCTTCCGCTGCATGAAACGGACCCATGCCAAGGACGGCAAGCCTTTCTGCTGGGCGGACCTGCGTTTGGACGATGGCATTTTCGCGAGGGCGCCGGACAGGTTTTCAAAGGAAATCGTGGTGAGCGTGCTGAAGGATCTCGGGGTTGAGGTGTTTTCCGCCCGACAGAAAGTGACGATTGCCTACGCGGACTTCGATCTGGCGCAAGCGCTGGACATCAATGTGAATTCAGCGGTGTTCCGGGTGTTCCGGGAATTCTTCGATGCCGAGAGCAAGCTGATTTACTCCGCCAGCCTGTTCTATCCGGGCGACATTCTGGAACTGGACATCGAGTTCACCGTGGGTCGAGCCGGATATCGCAAACCGGCCGAACCCTGACCCGCGAACGTGCCGACCGGGGCGGAATTCGATCATCCCGCCAGGATTCGGAAGCCGGAAACCCATTCAGCGGCAGCCGGCATTCCGCGCTCGCCGACTCGGGATGCATGGCCCTGCCGCCGCATCCGCGTCCGGAGAAACAAGATTCGGCCTATGCCGCGACTTCCTGCACAGGCTGATTGATCGAAGCCGCGACGCGATTTCGGAAATCCGGATCCCTTCAGGATCGGGTCGATTCCAAACCGGGCAGCGCTGCCCTTGATCACGTCCCGACGGGATAAGCCGCAGCTAGTTGCCGGACGCCTCCGCAGGTCGTTGCTTGGCGCCGAAACTTCCGAAAATGCTCCACTTGGGAGAAATTCCTGTTCCTGTGGTCCAGCTTCCGGCAACTTCAAGATCGGCGCTGTCGTCGCGGGGACCGTAGAATGATCCCTTGAACGCTCCGCCGCCGTTGAGGCCGCCACTGAGGCTGTAGCTGCCGTGGCCGACGGGCAGGCGGGCAGGGAAGTCGACGGTTCTTCCTGAGGGCGTTGGCGCCGCGCTGCCGGAGAATGTTCCTGCATCCGTGATGGCTGCGCTCCGCAATTCGACACTGAAATCGGTAGTAAAGGCCTTCCATCTGCCGCCGGTCCATTCTTCGAAGTTTTCCAGGTCCCCCGCGATGGTCCCGCTGCCGGTTTCCGGAATTGTCACCGTCAAGGTCGCATCGCCTCGCAGCAATTTCGAATCGCGGAAGTCTGGAAATGCGTGGGTGCCAGTGAAGGCATGGGCAAGCGTCTGCCCGCGGAATTTCGCGCTGGTGATCGCCGTGCCGATGTCTGTCGTTCTTTTGCCGTCCTCGTCCGCGAAAGCCGAGTAGCCGAGATGCATGGTCTGTATGCGGCCCTTGTGGCCGTTGGAGCCGTCCCGGAATGTTTCCCTGTCTGCAGTGAAGACAAACAACCCGTATGCGGCGTACTGCAAATAATACGGCTCGTCATCTATATGATGAGGATTATCTCCTGAGCCTGCGACCGGCTCAAGATTTGCATTCACGCCGACATAATTGGACAGCCAGACCTCATATGTGCCAAGGTCCTTGTACCCGTCGGGCTGGTTGAATGCGCGTGAATCATAGTAGTCCCCGTCCGTCTCCAACTGACTGGGAGCAGCAGGAACGAAGCTTCTCCAGTAGAAGTCGCCGTTGCCCGTCCAGCTGGAACGGTGATTTCTGTCGGGCTCGCCAACCGGGACGGACATGGTGTGCGGTTCGCCGAACGTCAATACGAGGTCCCATCCGTTCCGACTGTGCGGAGGGCTGTTATCATTCACGTACTTCGTGATATCTCGCCGCGTGTCGGCGTAATCCGTATGCCATTGGCTAAAATGCACGTCTGCGGGCTGCGTTCCGCCGGTGCGAATGACAATTCCTTCCCTCGTCAACTTCAACCCTGCATACGTATGAAGATCCCTATTGTAAACTCCGCCATCGGTATTCGTGTACCCCTCCACCTTGAATTCATCGCCGCTGACGGAGAACATCTCCTTGCCGTCCGCATACGCGACTGTCTTGAATGTCCCGCTCGTGAAGGCCGCCGGATTGACAATCTGGGTGCTGTCGGTCGCGGACGTGTCGATTGTTCGCGGAATCCTTTCGATTTTGACGTTTGCTCCTTGGCGACCTCCTTCGCTCGGCATCGCAGCTTCGCCGTTCCTGAGCTGGTAGCGCGCGAGGCGTTGCCGGTACCAAGCGAACGTGGCGGTCAACTCCATCTCTCCGGTTGTCAGCTTGGCGGCATCGGCGGTCAGAGCGGCGTCGGCCGCGGTCGCCGCCGCAACCGCGCGCCCCCGCCTGTTCACGTCGCCGGGCGGAGGCGTCAGCGCCTTGATCGCCGCCACGGCGTCCGCGAGTTCCTTCCTCGCGGCCGACAGCGCGGCTGTTGCGCGGGTCCGCTCGCCATCCGTTTCCGCCGCGGTCGCAAGAGCCGCCGCGCTGGTCACGTTCGTCCGCGCCGCGGCCAGCGCCTTCTGCGCATCTTCCAGCGCGGTATCGAAAGCCCTTTGGGCGTCCGTTCTATCTTCGGTGCCCGGATCGGTGGGACCGGGTGCCGTGGGACTCGCCGGGGCGCCGCCTGAGCAAGCGCCGAGAGCTACGGCGGAGCCGCACGCGAGAGCCGCGATCAATATTCTCGTGTTCATGAGTGCCACTCCCCCCGTCGGTTGCCGCAAACGCGATTCGCGACCCGCATGCTGAAATCCACGGCATATCTTCAAGGCGATGTCAAGCCTTTAATTGACGCTTGACGCTCGGGTGCGTGCCATTTTTTTGGGTGAGCCTGTTCCGCTGTCTCGGTTGTCGTCCGCGCCCGGCGTTCCGGGGTTTGCAAACGCTTCTTCAAGGGCCGGGATGGATCGGTTCCGGCGCGGCTGCCGAAGACCTTCGACGGCAACGCCATGAGCCGGAAGGGCATGCCCGGCAAGGCGCTGAAGACCGCCTCCGTAGTTTCGGCATGCGGCGACCTCGCCGGGGATATGCTGCTGATCTTCGGCGCGGTATGGATAGCGATGCTGACAAGGAGCTTCGGGCCTCCGGAGTGCTTCGCTGTCTATCTCGCGGCGTTTCTGGTGATTAGCTCCGTAGTCGGCTCTTCGATCGCCAAGGGCCTAGTCAGCACATCCGCCGGCATTGCCGTCGCGATGATCGGCTTCGACCCAATGGAGGGAATTCCCAGGCTGGATTTCGGGAGCCTCGACCTGCAGGCGGGTCTTGCGCTCGTCCCGGTCCTGATCGGGATGTTCGTCGTTTCCGAAATCGCCATCCAGATCGAGCGGTCGGCGCGCGAAAAGGGTGCCGCCAAGGTCGCGGCCGATCTGGTTCCCGGGGGCGACAAGCTCACCTTGCGGGAGCTCCGGCGCATCGCGCCGGTGATCCTGCGGTCGTCCGCGATCGGCTCGATTGTCGGAATTCTGCCCGGCCTCGGCTCGTCCGTTGCCGCGTTCGCGGCATACCGCGAGGAGCGGAGGCGCTCGAAAACGAAGGATGCCTGGGGAACAGGCATCGTGGAGGGAATCGCGGCGCCCGAATCCGCCAACAACGCCGTATCGGGACCGTCGATGATCCCGCTTCTTGCGCTTGGCGTGCCCGGCAGCACGATCGCCGCCATCCTGCTCGGCGTCTTCCTGATCCACGGCATCGACGTGGGGCCGCGGATATTCGACAGGTCCCCCGATCTCGTGTTCGGCCTGTTCGCCGCAGGCCTGGTAGGCATCGCGGTGTACTTTCTAGTGGGCTACTTCGGCAGCGTCGCGATCGGCCGGGCCATCGCCCGCGTTCCGACGCGCGTGATTTATCCGTACATTCTGCTGACGTGCTTCGTGTCGGCCTACGCCGCGCGGACCAACGTTTTCGACGTGTTCGTGATGTGCGTGTCCGGGTTCGCCGGCTATCTGATGCGGAAGCAGGGGTACTCCGCTCCGGCGTTCATCATCGCGTTCGTGCTGGCGCAGGGCGCGGAGACCTCGTTCCGGCAGTCGCTGATCCTGACGAACGACGGATGGCTCATCTTCTTCCAGCGTCCGGTCGCGATGGCGTTCATCGGGCTTGCGCTCATCGTGACCGCGGCGCGGGCGACCCGCGCCTACAAGGTCGCTCAGAGCGCTGAATCCTCACGAGCCGGGCGCATGAATCACGCGGCATCCGCGCCCCGTGCGGAAAGAGGCCGAACATCCTGATCATCTATCCGGACCAAATGCGGCACGACTGCATGTCGCCGTCGGGCAACCGGATCGTGAAGACGCCGCACATCCAGCGGCTTGCGGACGAAGGCGCGACCTTCGGCAATGCCTTCGCGTCGTATCCGCTTTGCTGCCCGTTCCGCGCGTCGCTGATGACCGGAAATCAGGCCCAGGGCCACGGCCTCTACCAGAACCATTTCCCGCTCCGCGGCGGCCAGGAGTTCCTTGCAGAGCGAATGAAGGAAGCCGGGTACCAGACCATCTACGTCGGGAAATGGCATCTTGAAGGAGGCCCCAAGCCCGGCTTCGTGCCGTCCGGCCGGCGGTTCGGATTCGACAGGTCCGCGGGTTTCAACCGAGGCCACCAGTACATGGGCGGCATATTCTGGCGCGACACGGACCAGCCCTACCGCTGCGACCGCTACGAGCCGGACTACCAGACCGATCATCTTCTCGAATTCATCGACGAGGCGCTTGAATCCGGTTCCGGCAGGCCGTTCTTCGGGATCGTGTCCTACGGGGCGCCGCACCATCCCAACGTTATGCCGGAGCGCTGGCGGATATTGCACGATCCGGCGGACATCGTCCTCCCGCCGGGCGTGCTGCCGCCGGAGGAGCAGGTCAGGATTCAGAACGAAAGGCTCGAATTCGACTGCCTCGGAAACATGAAGGCCGCGCTGAGAAGCCGGCGCGGCCGCAGTCCGAAACCGCCCCTTGAGCCGGAAACCGAAACGGAGCTTCGGACGTTCATTGCCGAATACTACGGCATGATCAGTTCCATCGACCACAATGTCGGCCGGGTGCTTGGCCATCTCGATGCCCGAGGCATCGCCGAGGACACGATGGTCGTGTTCCTGTCTGACCACGGGGACATGCTTGGGGAGCACGGCTACTACTGCGGCTACAAGCCTCAGCCGCACCGTTCCGCTATGCAGGTGCCCTTGATCGTCCGCTGGCCAGGCCGCGCCGAAGCGGGTTCCCGCATCGGCGGTCTGGTCGACGTCGGCCCGGACACTGCTGTTGCTCTTCTCGATTGCGCCGGGTCCGAGCCATTCAGCGAGGCGCACGGCGTCAGCTTTCTGCCGCTGCTGGACGGGACGGCGGACGAGGTGCGACGGGCGGTCATGTACCAGACGTTCCGGATGGACGATGGCGTGCCGGGGGAGTTCACGCCGGTTCCCGAGCGGGGCATCCGGACCAGAGACTGGCTTTACGCGCGGCAGCCCGCCCGGCGGAAGCTTCTGTTCGACGAGGCGTCCGACCCGCACGAGCTGAGCAATCTGGTTGCGGATTCCGCCTTCAGCGGGCTGATGGACGAATTCGACGAGCGCATTGCCGCGCACATGAAGGCAACCGGCGACGATTGGAACCTCCGCTGCGCGTTCCCTCCGCCCGGCTTCCTGTCCCATGAAGAGTCGGCGGAGCGGCTCCGGAAGGACTTGCTGCCGCGTGCGATCGCCGTTCCCTGATCCGGCGGCTCTTGAACCTACGGGAACAAGCGGGACACTGCGGAAGGAAGACCCGAATCCAGGCAGCCATGCAGAATCCCGCGGAATCGCAGAACTTGGAGAACGGCGCGTGAATCCGGAAGCCGTCCAGTCAATCGTCGTGGCGGGCGGCATCAATGCGAAAGCGCGCCTTGTTCCCGGCGGTTCCGCGCTGGTGGGCACGGACAGGCCCGTGATCGGCGCCGACATGGAAGGGCCGTGCCGCCGCAAACCGCTGCGGCCGTTCCGGATGATGGAAACCGCCGTCACCAACGCCATGTTCGAGGCGTTCGCGGCAGCGACAGGCTTTGCGACGGAAGCGGAAAGGCTGGGCTGGTCCTACGTCTTCCACAGCGACGTTCCGGAACATCTTCCCGACGCCGGGTTCGACTCGGGGGCGGGCTGGTGGCGGCGGGTCGACGGTGCGGACTGGCGCCGGATTCACGGGCCCGGCTCGGAATCCTCGCAGGATCCCGCGCATCCGGCAGTTCATGTTTCGTGGAACGACGCGCGGGCCTTCGCGAAGTGGGCCGGCGGGCGGCTCCCGACCGAGCCGGAATGGGAGCACGCGGCCCGCGGCGGGCTCGGCGATGTGCCGTTCCCCTGGGGCGGGCGCGAGCCGGACGATGCGGAATTCCATCCCTGCAACATCTGGCAGGGGAGGTTTCCGGACGCCAACACCGGAGCGGACGGGTATTTCGGAACGGCTCCTGCGGAGTCGTTCGAGCCGAACGGCTACGGCCTCTTCAACATGGTCGGGAACGTCTGGGAATGGACGGCGGACCCCTTCGTGGTCCGCAGCCTTTCGCGCCGCGCGAAGGGCCATGCGAAGCGGATGCGCGGCGCCAAGGTCATCAAGGGCGGCTCGTTCCTCTGCCACAAGAGCTACTGCTTCCGCTACCGGATTGCGGCGCGCACGGGAACGACTCCGGACACTTCGGCCGCCCATCAAGGTTTCCGCCTAGCCTTCGACGTTCCGCGCTAACCGGACCAGAGGAACGCCCGGCGCGCGGCGAGGCCGGTTGCCGACCGTCGGAAGCAGGATGATCGCTGCAAAACGCCTTGATTCAAATTGTGGTCGCGGCGGGCGGCGCGTTCGGCCAGCGGCGGAAGCGCAAGCTTGAACTCGGCGCGCGACGCGCGGGTTCGAACGCCTTGCCGCCGGTTGCGCGGTTCGTCCGGGCCGGATCGGCCGCCCGAAAGGACGGCGATTGCAACGGGCGCGGGTCTTCCGGCCTGTTGGTGAAAGCGGGCGTGCGGGAGGCTCGCGATGCAAGCTTGCGAACACGGTTCCTGTTGCGCAAGGGCGGCCTGGCCCATGCGATTCCCGCACTCCGCCCGTCGCGCCGCGGCGTCGATGCGACCGCGATTGAACAAATCCCGTCAACGCGCATTTGCTTGGGTTGGCCCGGGCCGATCCAGCTCAGGCGCAATCGAAAAACCCGACATGCGTCGCGAAAACGGAACCGTTGCGCCGCCACGCTCAAGCTCAAAGCCTGCACCTGTGCGTTTTGGCAATCCGTCTTGAGGTGCTGCCGTCAATCCCGGCACATGATGCGTAGTGCGCCCAGTCGGCGACCGCATCCCGGACGGAAGATATCAAAGATTTCGCCTTTGATTTCTTGATGGACGCTGCGCTGGCCAATGCCAGCAAGTCCTGAAGCTCAAATCCGTCACGCTTCGCATTCAAGCTCATCTGGTGCTGGCCGGTCCAGGAACCGCCAGGATTGTACGAATAGGTCACGTCGAACGCAGGCGAAAGCGACCAAGCTCCGTCTTGATCCATCAGGAACGCGATGTTCTTTACGTGGTCGTCCTGATTGCGGGCGACAACATTGAAGACGGCACGGAGAAACTGCTGCTGCAAAGCCGGAGCTCCGAGGCCCAATTGCCGGATCGTCAAAATCGCTTGCTCGTAGGAATAGCTCCTCGGATCATTGAAATCGTAATGCTGCATGGCGCAGAGCGACTGCATGTGAAGCTTGCTTGTTTTGCCACCACTGATCGGACGATCAAAGCGGCGTGTCATGAAATGGCTGCGGCCGCCTTCCTCATGCAGCCGGCAGGGCATCATTTCCAAGCCCGCGGCCTTGGCCATCAGAAAATAGGCGTATTCGATAAGACCGTATCCCTGCGGGTCAGGCTCTTCCTTGTCGCGGTTGTTGTCGATTCCGTCGAACTTCATCAACCAATTCTCGAAGCCGGCGCCTGCGTCGATTTGACCATGCCGAAACTCGCTGGTGTCCGGATTCCAAGCAAGAATCGCCTTTGCCCGCGCCCCGCCCGCGGATGTGCCGCGGCATTCATGGCTCCGGCGAACAGGACGCCTTCCGGAATCGCCTTTGCCCGCGCCCCGCCCGCGGATGTGCCTACCCGCAGGATATCATCAATCGCGGCTTGATCGCCGTTGCCGCCAAGCACACCTTCGAGGCGGCTTTTTTCGTCAAGCGCGAGATTGGCAAGCCGCACAAGTTCAGCCACCTCGACGGCGCGGGGCTTCCTCGCATGCCTCCCGATCATCGGCTTGAATTCCAAGGCTCCCATGCCTCGCTCGCCGACGTAGCATAGCCGCTCAACCGGATTGAAGCTTTCCGGCGCGCGACTTTGTTTGGCAAGCCATGCGTTGATCAGCCGGTCACCGTATCTGTCCGGCAGGGAATCAGCCAGCAGACCGGGCAGCCCCTTGAACGTGTGTTTCGGCAGCACCGGAAAGGAATACGGTTCCGGGCGGAGCGGCATGGCCAATGGAGACAGCTGGATCCCGGACTCCGCAAAATCCGGGTCATATTGGAAAACCGCGATGCCTTCGTTCGGAATCCAGGAAACCGCTGCGACCTCCCGACCCCATAGCACTACGGAGGCATCCGTTGTCGCTTCAACCATGGGTCAATGCCCGCTTCCCCATCGCCATTGCGTCGCAGGCTTGGGCCTCTTGGCTGTGCGTGCTCGCTGGCGTTCGCTCCCGCCCGTTCTAATGCGTTCGATCGGGCGAAAGCTTGGGTCGGGAACAAGCATGTCCATATTCTGTTGAAGCTTGAGGGCGACCAGTATCTTGATGAACGAGTCGAGGGTCGCTCCCTTGCCCGATTCCAGCCGCCTCAATGTGCGCTCGGATACCCCGGCATCCTGAGCTAGCTCCGACTGCGTGATGTTCCTTGAAAGCCGCAGCTGTCCCAGTCTTCTGCCGAGCTCTTCCGCAATGGATCCGGGAGACTGCGTGGTCAGGGTTTGCAAATCAGCCATATACGGCCTCTTAGGTATCAATATCACCTACAAGAGGCCATTTATAGCCGGTTGTTCTATACAAGTTCAAGGCTTACGGAGAGGACATATCTGGCTGATCGGAAGCAATGATCAACTGAGCCTCTCCGCCAACCGCTTGGATTCGCGGTTTGGCTGGCTTGGATGGTGGGATCGGGGACGTTCGCTTGTTCCGGCGGGCCGCAGGCTCGAATTGCTTGGTTCTGGCTGCTTCCGGACCGTTTGAAGAGTCGCGTGAGCCGGACCCGGGCCTGTTTCGTCTTGGGCGCGCTGGAGCGCAGGCAATCGTGCCGCGCCGTTCCGCGCTTGCTGGTCTTCGTCGACGAGACTCGGATCAAGACCGGCAGCGGGAGCGCTTTAGCACGGTCGAGATACAGAAGGGGTCTTTAGCACTCCCCCGCTGGCCGATTTCGCCAACTTGCCCGTGGCGCTGAATGGCGGGCGTGATCTATGTTCCGGACGCGGCAGGCTGGGCCATGCGCTCGATGTAGTCCCTGAGGGACGGGATCGGGCATGCGAGCATCTTTTTCGGGGTGCGCTGAAGCAAGCCGCGCCGGATCATGCGATCAAGGAGCATCGCTTCGTCGTGATCCTCGGGAAGGCTGTGCACATCGTTGCCGGGCTGAACCGCCGCGCGAATGTGCCCGAGCACTTGGCCGCGAGTAGCTCCCTCGCCGATTCGTCGGAATATCTCTGCAACCAACTGCCGTGCATCAGCGAGAGGCTCATCGATTCGACGCTCGTAATATTCATCCCGGGCCAACGCGGATGCCCGCAAAACCGCAACTCCAAAACTGCTGCCGACCGCTTCGAGTTGTCCAGGCGCGGAAGCCGAAAGCAATTGAGCCGCGAGAGTCCGCATTGCAACATGGAGGTGCTGCGGCCAGCCGGAGCTTTCTTTCGCGAGCGCACGCGCCCATTGGCGCTTGATCTCCCGGTCTCCGCGGACCCTGCAGTCGGCGAGCATCAGATGGACGGTTTCCACGGCCTCATCGAATGAAAGCGCCTCCAGCGTTCTGTCGTGGCCGAGGGAAAAGCGGGAAATCCCGCGATCCTGAAGCACGGATTGAGAGTGCGCGAGGCCAGCCAACACCGGCAGCAGAGGTCCGCCATGGCTTCCGATGTGCAGATCGGAAATGACCGGCCGCACCGAGTCCGCGTCGAACCCTTCGAGATCCTGCGCTTCATCCAGTATCAATGCAACGGTTTGTCCCGATTTTGAAAGCGCTTTGCTGACATTGGCGAGCGACGGCTCTGCCGGCGCGGAAGCCGCGTGGCGTCCTGTTTCAGCCGCCGCATTGCCCGTTGCGAATCCAGGAATTCCGGCACCCAATGACCTGGTGGTGCTGGAACGGGTCGTCACGGAGCGGCGGAACCGCGCCGCCAGCGCGGGGTCGAATGCCTCAGCCACATGAAGCGCAAGCGCGCGCTCGTCGGCATAATGGGATGCTTTCGTGCTAACCACCACGGGCGCCTCCGGGCCGACGCTCCGCCAATTGCGCACAAGATGATGCAGCAGCGCGCTTTTCCCGGCGCCCGGCGCGCCTTGGAACAGGATGGTTTCTCCTCCGGAAGGGTGCCAGTGGCCCTCCCGGGCCCGCTCGCGAATCCGGTTCAACGCACGCTCGACCAAGCCGGTCTCGTCCGCGCGCCCGCCGAAGTACGGGGTCGCTTCCCTATCCGGGAGTTCGGAGAACCTCTTGAGCGCATCCAAGTCCGGTTCGGTCTCGGGCTTCCGGGGAGAACGGGCCATCACGCCGTATCCGCTGCGTCTTCAGGATCGGATGCTATACAGTGAAGCCCGGTCCCGCAAACCGGCTGATTGGGCTCAATACATTCTGGACTGTAGGGGTCTTCTCACCTGTTCGATTCGTCTGGCAGGGTATCCGGTTGGTTTGGTGGTTTCCACCATGGTTCCCGGCCGCTGCGTCGGTGGGATTTCGGTCGGGGGCGGTTCGCTTCGTTTTCCGGCGCTGTCGTTGGAACGGTGGGTTCGTTGTTTTATTTCGGGAATTAATCATTCCGGGACGTCCGTTTCATGAGGCGGCCCTCAGAAACTCCTCGGAAGTTCTGCATCCGAGGGAGCGGTAAGGCCCGGCGCGGTCGGACTCGTCGGCAAAGGCGTCGCCAGGGAGGTTGATCCTGTCGAGGCTGTCGGGGAGCTCCCGGCATCCGTGGAACTCGCAGCGCCAGGTTCCGACCGTGCGTTCGACGTTCCCGTCGGGCTTGGGGGATCGCGGCGGGAGCACCCGGAGGGCGATGCCGCGCCTTTGGCACTCCCGCTCGAACTCGGCCCTGAACTCGGATCCGCAGTCGACCTGGATGGCCTCCGCCTCGAACGGCATCCCGCGGCCGAGCTTGTCGAGGAGTCGGCGGCGTTGCGGGCGGTTGCCCTTCTGTAGGCTTTGGCGCAGGTCCATTTGGAGACGGGATCCGCGGCGAACAGCTGCTTGATGGTCCGCCTTCCGCCCCGGTGGGTGACAGTCATGCTGTCGACCAGAATCTGTGTGCGGATGCCCCTATAGGGCGCAGTATCCATTCCTTGTCCAGCAATCGCCGGGGGCTAGGAAATAATTCCGGCACCGCGAGCGGAACGATGGATCTCGCAGGACGATCTCGCCGGAAACCAGCATTTCATCAAGTGTCACGCTGAGTCCGGCACCAAGATTGGCGAGCACCGAGTGCGGCCAGTGACAGCGACCGGACGCTTCCAAAACGCTGAATCGCTGTTCGAATGAACGCCCTTATGTATCTCGGCCATGCAATAACGCTCCCGCTGCAGGCCACGGCCGAGGCCTGCAGTGGAGCAGTGCATGCATTGGAATTCGTTGCGTTGTCCGCTTGGCCGCCCTATCTGGATCGGGGCGAACAATGAGCGGAAACATTGGCGTGGTTTCAAGATCAGATAGTTCTGCATGTCCAACCAAGGTGATGTTGACGGTGCTTGGGTGTCGTCCACAGCCTGCATCCTACGCCATTGAGACCCCCGACGCGGCGGTTGTCGAGGCGGATCTTGCGCCCGCCGCGTTGTTCGATCTTCTGCCAGCGGAAGAGCGGCCGGATCTGCTGCTTGCGATTTGTACAAAGCGCGCAGAGCAAGACAGTTGGCCTCTGCTCGAAAGAGCGCTGAGCGGCCGATGCCAACTGAAGCGTGTCGAGGTCGCTGACGGAAAGTCCCGGGAGGATGTTGCGGCATTTTTGGAAACGGTAACCGCCGCCGTGCCCGATGATGTCGATCTCACCGTTGATGTTACCCACGGCTTCCGGCATTTCTCGTTCCTCACATACGTCGCGGTCCTATATCTGAACGCGCTCCGGAGCGTCCGTGTGCAGGGCGCATATTACGGTCTATTAAGCGGCAACTGTGAGGTGCGGTTCTTGGATCTGCGCCCGCTGCTGATCCTGCCCGACTGGATTCACGCCTTGCGGGTCCTGAGCGAAACCGGCAGTGCCGAACCGATGGCGAAATCCCTCCCCGACGCGTCAAAATGCAAGTCCTTAAAGCGCGATCTATCGCGCTTGTCGGAAGCGTATCTTTCGGGCCTTCCCTTGGAACTGGGAATGCAATCGGGCAAGGTTCTCGAGGGCCTCAAGCCGCTGAAAAAAGCACTCAGACAGGAACTCGAGCTCCCGCTTTCGGAAGAGTTGACGAACCGGCTCAGTTCAACCGTTGGCCGTTTTGCTTTCAGGAATCCGTCCGGCATCGGCATCCGCAAAGGAACGATTGCTTTGTCGGACGACGAGCTGCAACGCCAAGCGCGCTTGATCGACGATCTGTTGGACCGCGGCAATTTGGGTGCTGCGCTCGGTCTCATGAACGAGTGGACGGTGTCTTGGGTGCTGCTGCGCAAGGGGTGGGATGGCAAGTGGCTGGATTTCAAGCGGGCGCGCCGCAAGGCGGCCGGCCTTCTCGGCGCGGTTGCGGCGGTCGTCGAACATCATCCTGATCTGCGTCCTCGATTGTCCAGCGAGCAAGTGTCTCTCGGGGAGTTCTGGCATGACCTCTCGCCGATGCGGAATGCCTACCACCACCACGGCATGCGGCCGCGGAATTTGGTCGGAGGGCAAGATGCAAAGAGTGCGGCAGACTGCATACGCAAAATACGTGAATACTGGCATGGAACGCTGCGCGATGTTCCTGATTTTCCGCTGTCGCTTGGCGGGTCATCCGGCGGAAGGGTTCTAGTGAGCCCGATTGGGAAACGACCCGGGGTGCTGTTCAGCGCCCTTCACGCGTGCAGGGAAGTCGGCGGGTTGCCGGATATCTGCTTGGTGATCTGCTCCGGCGGGAGCGAAGAAGGAATCGAGGAAGCGGTTGGCAGGGCCGGATATGCAGGGGGGATTGAGCGGCTTCGATTCGAAGATCCCCACGGCGGCCTTGGGGAGATCGAACGCTTGAAAGCCGTCGGGCGGCCTTGTTTGCTCGGCGCGGAGGATGTTCTGATCAATGTAACTGGCGGAACGACGTTGATTGGCTTGGCTGCCGAGCAGCTGGCGAATGCCGCGCGCGACCTTGCGTGCCCGTCGGTGCGTCGCTTCGGACTGGTTGACCGGCGCCCGCCGGATGAACAGGATGCGGAGACGTACGTGATCGGCGAGCCTTTCTGGCTGGACTACGAAAAGGCGGAAAATGCGGATTGACGCCGCTTATGAGGTCGCGACTCCGATGTTCTGCGGCGGGCGAACCCGAAGAGCGATGCGGAACTGCGCCTTGCGAGCTTCAAAGGTGCGCTGCGCTTTTGGTGGCGGGCGCTGGCGTGGTCTCGTATGGGCGGGCGGCTGGAAGAGATTCAGCGCCAGGAAGACGAGCTATTCGGGAGCGCGAACGGCGGGCAATCGCGCGTACTGATGAAACTGGACCGGCGCGACCACGCCCCGGAGATTCTAAAAGCAAACAGCGTGCTCCGCGTGCCTTCTCGGTCGAACGCGAAAGTCGTAGGAGACGGCGCGCGCTATCTCGGCTACGGCGTGATGGAGGCATTTGCCAGCCAAAGGAAGAAAACGGAAAAAGGCCAGCTCACACGCTCTTGCCTCCAAGCTCCGTTCCAATTCACCGTCCAGATGCGGTGCCGCGACCTTGATGAGAAGCGGCGAAAGTCTCTTGAGAATGCCTTGATTGCGCTTGGTACCTTGGGCGGCATGGGCGCGAAGAGCCGCAAAGGTTACGGTTCGCTGTTGCTCCGTTCGCTTCGCGTAAACGAGTAAGGAGCAATGGGAACCGCCACCGGACATCGGCGGTTTGGAGAACGCAATTCGCAAGCTTTGCGGAGAAGTGAGCGGGCAAGCGCTGCCGAAGTTCACCGCGCTTTCCAAGAAGTCGCGTCTTGTGCTTTTGCCGAGCGACAAGCCGGAGCCCCTCGAAATGCTCGATCTGGTGGGCCGGGAGATCGTTCGTTACCAAAGCTGGGGACGCAACGGAAGAATACTGGATTCCGAACAATTTGAGAAGAATTTCAACGTCGATCATGACCTAATGAAAGAATTCTTGAAGGGGCGCACCGCACATCCTCGGCGGATCGCTTTCGGACTCCCGCACAATTACGGGAACAGACCCAACTAACAGGTCGTACCTTGGAACTATAGTCACGACAGTACACGGAAAAAACTTGATCGCCGGGCCAGCCCCTTGTTCATCCATATCCACAAATGCGGAGCCGCGCCGGTCGCGGTGCTGTCGTTCCTCCCGGCGAGTTTCCTTCCGAAAGGGCGGGCTGCCATTTCGGTTGGCGGCTGCAAGGTCGAGCAGAAGCCCGAGGACAATTTGCAGGACGAGCAGCACGAAGCGGACTATTCGCTCGTTGGGGATTTTCACGACAAGCCGAGTGCGCTGGTGGCAATCGATAATGCGGAGAATCTGATCGGCCTACTTGGGCAAGCGAAAATCCAAGACCGTCGTGGCTTCGTCGCTCATGTGCTGTTCAAGCGGCGGCCGTCGTAGGAGACCAAAATGATCCAAAAAATGGGCAAGAAACGGATCGACGATCCGGACGAGATTGCCGAGATCGCCAAGAGAGCGTTCAATGCTCATTTCAGCGATGTCGCAATCGTCGCGGTCAACGTCAAGCCAAGGCTCGATTATTACGAAAACCCGTCGTCGACGTGAAAATCGTCTACGATGGCGATTACGAACAGTTGAAAGGTAAGGGACTCCTGCCGGTCCCGCATGAAATCATCTCTAAGGCATGGCGCGACGTGGAGGAAGATCTTGGCTTTCCGATCGTCCACTTCTTCGAGAGGTCTACCCTTGAGCATCCCGACCCGGCGGCGGCTTAGAGCGGCGTTGACCTTTGATCGTTTTGCCCGATCCGGCATAAGCCGGAGCCACGCGCCGACGGGCGAGAGTCTTTGTCATCGGTTTGTTGAAATGGCGGCGGCGAGCGGCCGCGACGGAACTGTTATCGACAATGAAGGCGCAGGGGTGATCCGCGAGTAAATCGAAATGCGCGGTCGACGACAGGTTTCGTTAGCATCCGCGGGCGGGGTGCCAGAATTACTCGAACTCAGTCATCCGGTGCGGAATCAAGCGGTTGGATGCGCCTGTGAACTCATCCCGGCTACCAGCCCGGTTTCAGGATCGGTGCAGCACAGCCCAGCAGCGGCAAGCGACGAGGTCTTAGGATGTTTCAAGCTTCAGCGTCGGACGCGCCGCGATAGCTCTCGTGAAGCCCCGGTTTCACCCGCTCGACCCGCGTTCGGCAGATTGCGGATCGCCCGTTTTCGGAAGGCGACGGGCGGCTTCCTGTTGAGCACGCGTGGTTGAAGGCACCCTGAGCGGTCGGATTGATCCGGCAAACTTGGTTCGCGAGGCGTGGCATTCTGCTCTCGGTCGTAACCAAGCAGCCGACGCGGCCAGCGTGGAAGGATTTCAGCTGCGAGGCTGCATTCCGGCGATGTCGGCAATTCGGAACTGCGCAGAGCCGGCATCGTGGCGGAGGCAATGTCCAAGAGCAGCGGTCCCTCGTGGGGCGTCACCCGCCTCCGAACAGCGCGTAGAGGCCCGCCGCGAATTCGCTCTCCAGCGGGAACGAAAGCATTCCCATGACCGAATAGCCCAACAGCCACGGCATGGCGTAGAAGCGGACCATGAAGAAGAACCACGCCACGAACAGCGGGACCAGCGGCTCGAGCAGAAAGCTGGGAGTGACCGGACGGAACAGCCGGAGAACCGGATCCGTGATCTGGTCGTAGACCTTCACGAATACCGAGTCGCTGATCTTGTGCCGGAACAGTTCCACCGCCGACCGCCCGATCAGCGTCCACATGATCAGGCCCATGACGTAGTCGATGGCGATGACCCAGCCGGGAAAGGCCGCCAGTGTTTCCTGCATGGCGCTCGTCCTCAATATGACAAGGGCGGGAACCTTCCCGCCCTTGCCCGGATCATTTGGCCGGCTTGGCTACTGCCGGTCCAGTATGGCCGTTCCCGAAGGATCTCGAACCTCGTCGACCATGGCTTGGACTTCGGGATCCGGCTCCTCGGTCGCAAGGCTCACGACCACCATCGCGACCAGGCTGACCGGCATGCCGATTATCGCAAACCGCAGATGGTCGATCCCGATCCACGGCTCTCCGCCCGTGTAGACGTACCAGAGGTAGGCGGTTCCGGACAGGAAGCCTAGGATCATTCCGGCCAAGGCCCCCTGCCGGTTCGCTCGTTTCCACCAGACGCCGAGAACCAGCGGGAAGAACAGTCCGGACGCCGCGAAATCGAACGCCCAGGCGACCGCCCCGAGAATTCCCGTCAGCCGGAAGCTCGCGACGATGGCCGCCAGCGCTCCGATCCCGATCAGCAGCACGCGGGCCACGATGAGGCGCGTCCGGGTATCCGCGTTCGGGTCGATGATCTTGTAGTAAAGATCATGGCTGAGCGCGTTCGCGATCGCGAGCAGAAGGCCATCGGCGGTCGACATCGCCGCGGCCATGCCGCCCGCGGCGACCAGCCCCGAGATCACGTAGGGCAGCCCCGCTATTTCCGGCGTTGCCAGCACCACGATGTCGGGCCGGATGAAGAACTCGTTGATCTGCAGGATGCCGTCGGCGTTGCTGTCGCTGATCGCGAGGAAGTTGACGGCGGACCAGTTCTGGATCCACGCGAGCGACTGCACCTCTTCGATGGACTTCCCGATCACGCTTGTCGCGAGAGTCGGATCCAGAACCTGCAGCTTCGTGAGCGTGGCGAGGGCCGGCGCCGTGAAGTACAGCAGGAAGATGAAGAGAAGCGACCACGAAACCGAGCGGCGCGCGGCGCGGACCGACGGCGTCGTGAAGTACCGCATCAGGATGTGCGGGAGCGAAGCTGTTCCGGCCATCATGCAGAAGGCGAGGGTGACGAACTTCCAGCTGGCCAGGACCGACGTTCCGGGATCGTTGTGCAGGGTGGTCAGCACCCTTACGCCGGGAATGGATTCGGTTGCGGCTGTGCCGACGCCGAGCTGCAGTTCCAGTTCGCTGATGCGCGCGACCGCGTCGCCGTAGCTGAAATGCGGAATGATGCCGAAGTTCTGGACGTTCGACATCCAGATCACCGGAACCAGGTAGGCGATGATCAGCACGATGTACTGCGCAACCTGCGTCCAAGTGACCGCGCGCATGCCTCCGAGCATGGAGCACAGGAGGATGCCGAGCAGTCCGAACCATACTCCGACCTCGAACGGGATCAGCAGCGCCCGGGAGGCGATCGTGCCGGTGGCGTTGATCTGCGCAGTAACGTAGGTGAAGGACGCGACCACGAGGATTACGGTTGCCACTAGCCTCGGAAGGCTGCCGCCGTACCGCGTTCCGATGAAATCGGGAACGGTGTAGCAGCCGAATTTCCGGAGGTAGGGCGCCATAAGCGAGTTCACCAGCACGTAGCCGCCGGTCCAGCCCACGACGAAGGCCAGATAGCCGTGTCCGCCGAAGTAGATCCCGCCGGCGAGCGCCACGAACGAAGCGCCCGACATCCAGTCCGCTGCGGTAGCCATTCCGTTGAAGACCGGCGGAACCTGCCGGCCGGCGACGTAGTAGGCGTCGACCTGCATCGTTCTCGATAGCCATCCGATCGCTGCGTAGATCACGACCGTGAACGCCACGAACAGGATTCCGATTGTGGAAGCCGGAACGCCCAGCTGCTCCAGAATCGCCATTAGGAGAATGAAGACGATGAATCCGCCTGTGTACAGTCCGTACACCTTGGGCAGGTTCTGAATGAATTCTTCCGAATTCCATCTGGTTTGCATTGGTTCGTCCTCCGATTATTCGCCGTGCAGGCCGGTGTCGTCGTCAATCCGGTCCTGGAACCAGTTCTGGCCGAAAATCAGGATGACGAAGATCGCCAGCGAGCCTTGGACTGCGAAATAGTATCCCAGCGGGAAGCCAAGGAACGAGGCCCCGTTGAGGCCAGTCGCAAACCAATGGACCACGAAGGCAAAGATGAACCACAGGACCAATACGATGATCGTCAGGTTCCGGGTTCTTCGCCAATGCTCTTGGCGAGTGTCAGATTTGTCTGGCATGCGTTCTCCTTTGGATTGAGATTGGGCCGTGCGCGACTTGCGAAGGCTAAGGCCCTGCCATGATCTTCCGGTTCAACGGCCAACATCGTGTTGGCTGGCGCGCATTAACCGATAACGGTTGTTCGCGCAATTGCAACAATCAAGGCGCAGCCCGGCGGCATGTCGGGTGTTGCGGGAGCTGCCGAACCGGCGCAATCATTCGCTCGCGGCGACCTTGCCGGACCGTGCAGGCGGGCGCATCCAATCGCCGTCGAGCGCCTTGCCGGGCCGCTGAACGCCGATGCGGTCGGCCGCCGGGTCGAACGTTCAACGCGCGGATGCGCCGCAGCGTGTGCGGGTTCACGCCAATGGCGGACGGCTGCCGACGTCGGGAACCTCTGCCGGTCCGGCGCACGGAACGGGCGGAGCATTGACGCTGCTTCCGCGCGATGCCCTCGGCGGTCAACCGACAGCGGACTGCACGGCAATCGAAGGGTTTCAGCGGCCCCCTGCGCGCGCTGGGATTTCGACTGACGCCGGACTGCTGGACGCTTCCGGGGTTCATCGCGGCGGCGCCCGACGCGCCCCGTGTTCAGGGCTTTCGCTTTCAAAGTTTGCCGACCGCGTTCAGCAGGAGTCCCATCAGATACTTGTCGCTCATTGAGGCCATTTCCATCCTCCCCTTGAGCGACTCCTTGTCGTCCTTGAGGCGCACGATGTTCAGCGCCAGGCGGCGGATGGCGGCGAGGCACTCCGGCCCGCTCCCGGTCCGGTTCCGCATCCGGTCCTCGTCCATCACGACGTCCAGGACCCAGTGCAGCCGGTTCTCGATCCCCCAGTGGCTCCGGACGAGCTCCAGCAGGCGCTCCGGCGCGAGCTCCCGGCTCATGATGAAGTAGCGGACGGACCGCTCGGTCCGCCCGTTCAACTCGCGGACGGCCTCGATCATGCCGACGGCTTTGAGGCCGGGCCACTGGTGTCGCTCCTGCAGCCATCCCACATCGCGCGAGACGGTCGCGGTGCGCGTCCCGGCCCGCCCGTGGCCGCCGTCAACATGCTGATATGAAAGCGTTTCCTTCAGCGCTTCGGGGTCGGAGAGCCAGACCTGGACATCTTCGTGGAGCGAAGCCTGGTTGCGCTTCACCGGCAGGACGCAGTCCCCGCCCTTCTCCACGATCCGCGCCGACGTGCCGCGCTGGGTGTGCAGGGCGTCGGCGGTGACGATCCGGCCCGCCAGCTCCAGGATGTCCAGCAGGCTCGGCATCGCCGTGAGCTCGTTCGACTTGCCGTCGACCTTGGCCTGCCCGAGCACGATCCCGGCGCCGGGCGCGAACGCCTGGACCAGGTGCAGCGGCGAGCGCTCCGAGGCGTCCGCGAACGCGCCCCGGAGCGCCTTGCCGTCGATCGCGACCTGGCCGTCCGGAAGCGCCGCCAGCAGCCGCTTCGCGAACAGCGCCAGCGCGGCTCCGAGCTGCTCCGGATCGAGGGCGTTGAACAGGTCGGAGAAGGCGTCGTGGCTCGGCGGGCCGCCCTTGAGCGGCATGAAACGGCGCAGAAACTCGATTTTGGCGCGCGCGAACCGCGCGAACGAGTTGCACGACGACCTGCCCGTCAGCGACGCCAGAAGGGCGATCGCCAGCATTTCAACCAGGTCGTGCGTCGTGGCGTTGCTCTTCCGGGGGTCGCCGACCCCTTGGAATATAAAGCGGAATCCATCCATCTCCTGCCTCCGGACACTGCTCTTCGTTGTTGTTTTGACCGAAGAGTGCCACCATCCGGCGGAAAGGCAAAACGGAAAATTTCAAGAGCGAAAGCCCTGCCCCGTGTTGCGGCGATTGGGCGGAACGTGCAGATTGCGCGGATTGGCGGAAATTGCGGATGGGAACGAGTTGGCGACGCGATGCCGCCGCCAGCCTCGCTCCGACCCGCCCGAACCGGAAGGCGCAGATGAACAATTCGGCCACCGCCGTTCTGAACGACGTGCTGCTGTTCATCTCCAATCTGAGGCGGGTGGCGGGAATTCGTTTCGACAAATCGCCGATCGTCAGTGTGGAGCAGCTTATCGAGTTCATGCATACGCGCTCCGCCTATGTCGCGCAGACATCGCTGTACGGATACCTCAAGACGCGGATGGGGAGAGACTATGTCAGCATCTTCAAGGACGAGCGGTTTTCGCCGTCCCTGAATGCCGCCAAGTGGCAGGTCTTCGCGGCCTGCCTGTCCGACCTTTGCGTCTATTCCATTGCGCAGATTGCCAAGGACGGCGGGCTGAGCCGCGACAGTTCGGTCGAGCTGGCCCGCTACTGCCATCGCGCATGCGTCTCGGCTACCTTCGTTGGAGAGTTCGCGCCGCAATTCGTGCCCGGCGCGCTGGAGGAGTTCGAAGCGCGGAGCGATGCCGTCGTATGGCCCAATGCGGCGATCGGGATCGCCGCGTTCTCTTGCAGTCCCAAGGCGCTCGCTGACTCGTCGCCTGTTTCGGAAGAATTCAAGCGTCTCGACCGGACCATTGTGGAGAACTCGGTTAGATTCCGTTGGAACGATGTTCGTGATCAGCTTCGGCGCAGGCTGGACGGAACCCGGATTGCCGCAAACTGGGAACGCGTGCCTCCGTGACTCATGGCGTCGGAATTCCTCATGCCTTGCCGGCCGGGAAGCCGAACGCGGAACGCATTGCGCGCCTCGCGCAAGGACGCAGCGGCGTTCCAACGCGGAAACGGGAGTGCATGGCGCTGCCCGTATAGCGTCGAAGGTGAACTGCTGGAGATTCTGATCCAAGGCCCCGAACCGCCAAGGCTGTACGAAATCGCAGTAGCAGACTTGCGCACTTGATATGCCGGTCCGGCTTCGCGAGTTTCCTCTGCGACCATCGGACAGGTTCCTGTCGGCAAGCGAGCAGGAGGACCGCATTCCGGATCCGGCATGCTTCGCGCTTGCATTCCTCAGGCGCCCGGCCGGCAAGGGGCTTTCAGACCGGCCTTGGAAAACTCTTAAGCAAGTCGCGGGGGTGCCGACCGTTCCTTGCGAGACTGACGATGCTCGTTCAGCCGCAAGATGGGCAGAATGGGCCGGATTTGGATGAATGCCGGATTCCCGGTCAGCAGCGGCGAAAAAGGCCGGTTTGGACATTTCGGCGCGATGTTCGGTTTGAGGGGGTCTTCTGCCGGCGCACTGCCTCGAACACGCGTCTGGCGGATGCGTTCAAATGCTCAGCGACGGGATTGAACGGGACGCCCGCGGTCGACCTCATTATTCAATGCGGAGCCGGGGCAAAAGGCTGGAAGCGCTTGGCCATCCGGCGGCGCCGGAAGGCCGACCGCTCGCCGAATGCCGAGATCGCTTCGCCAACTGGCGGTCCGGAGCGCGGCGGCGAAGGATAGTGCGCCCGCTAAGCCCGTTGTCCGTCGGCGACAGTTGCGCGCGGCACGCCGAGACCGCCGAAAACCGGCAATTGGCCGCAGACGCAAACCTTCGGCGTCGCGCGGCTGCCTCAGACTGGGAGCGGGCGATTGCAAGCCGGAAAGGCTGAGCTTCGCATCGGTTTCGCTTCCGGTCGGCTGCACGATCCGCTAAACTTGAATTGGCCGCCGCAAGACGCCAGCGACAGGGCAACGGGACGTGAACAAGCCCGACGACTCAGGTTTCAAGCCCGGCGCAGGAGAAATTCCGCCGGTTTTGGCCGGGCGTGAAAACGAAAAGGCCACGATCATGACCGCGCTTGAAGCGCTGGGAGCGGATTCAAGTCCGGAGCAAAACATCGCCTTGATCGGCCCGCGCGGCAACGGCAAGACCGCGCTGCTGAGATGGACGGAGGCGCAAGTTCACCGCCGCAGCGACAAAATAAAATGTGTGGCGCTGAATCCTGATAGTTTCAGAACGCATTCCGGCCTTGTCGGAATGCTCGCGGATCAGAGGGCGCTGGCGGCTCTCGCCGATGCCGGGTTTTCGGCAGCCATACGATTGCTTGGATCCGAAGTCAGCTTTTCGCGCCAAGAGGCCGCTGAAAAATTGCTAAAACCTGTCTTGGAAAAGAGGTGTTCCAAGAATGGGTTAGTGATACTGATCGACGAGGCGCATATACTGGATCGATACGCGGATTCGGCCCGGGCATTCTTCAACGATGTGCAAGCGCTTGCCGGCGAAGGCCGGCCGTTGCTGCTGATCCTTGCCGGCACCCCGAACATTGCGACGCGCTTGGCCGCGATCGAAGCCACGTTTTGGAACCGTCTAAGCAAAATCGGCGTTGGGCTCCTCGATACTGAAGCGGCGCGCGAGGCTCTTCGGATACCCTTGGACCGGATGGGCTACGGCATCGATGCGGACACTCTGGATGAAGCGGCCAGCGAGGCGCAGTGCTACCCCTACTTTATCCAGGTTGTTGGGAACGCGCTGCACGCCGCCGCCAAAGGGGAGCCCGACAAGCTGGCGGACGGCAACGGAATCGGCGACGCAATCTGGAAGCGAGCCCGGAACGAATTCCGTCTTGCAAGAAACAGTTACTATGCCGATCGGTATCAAGAGCTTCAAGCCAGTGGCATATTGCCCGCGGCTGAAGCCGTTGTGCGCCTCTTCGTATCGCGGAAGAAGAGAACGATTTTTGCCGTCGAGCTGGAAGACGCCGTGTCCCGAAGCGTTGATGCCAATGCGAATATGAAGGAAAGAGCTGTAGCCGAAGGCAAGGCCGGAAGCGATCCGGCTTTTTGGGTCGAACTCGAGCTTCGTCATGCGGGCTTCGTCTGGAGTCGGATCGGGCACGAAAACCTGTGCGAACCCGGAATTCCGAGCATGATGGATTACGTCATGGAAAGGGCCAGCGAACGTGAGTTGACGCGGAAGCCTGAATAAAATCCGCCCGCCCCCGTGTCCGGGCAACGAAGGATTTGGTGGCGCGCCGCTGGAGGGAATGCTGGCGGTCGCCGGTCGCCCACGCGGCATCCGGACTGGGCTGGCTCATGGTCCCGTCGCGTCGGCGATGCTTCGACCCAGCTTGCTGGCCGAGGATGCCTTGCAGCAGCTTACAGGACGGGCCTTGCCGACTTGGATCGGAATCTCGCGGAACGCTGCGATTTGGGTCTTGATTGCCCGCGGCGGCTATCGGCATAAGGCATACGGCAGAACTGTGATCCAAGCTTCGGTTCCGCCGGAGGCCTTCTGTGGAGCGAGTCGGGCGGACTATGCTTAAATTCCTGGTTGCCTCAGATCTGCACATCGTGCCGGATGGACGATTGGCAAACGGCATCGATACGGCCGAAAGGCTTCGGCAGCTGGTGGACCACATCAATCGCCACCACTCCGACGCCGAGTTCTGCGTGTTCGCGGGTGATCTGGCGGACGAAGGCGAGCTTTCTGCGTACGAACGCATCGGGCCCGAACTCGAACGGCTGCTGGTTCGGCCGGTGCTCACCATCGGCAACCACGACAACCGCCCGGCCTTCTCCGAATTCTTCGGCGAGTGCATATCGGCGGAGACAGGAAGAGCCGACCACGTCTTGGACGCGGCGGGCCACAGGGTCGTTGTGCTGGATACGCTCGTTCACGGAACCCATGTCGGATTCGTCTCCGAACTGCAGCTGGGCTGGCTGGCAGCGCGGCTCGCCAAAGCCGGGGGCGCCCCAGTGATTGTCGTTCTGCACCACAACGTCTCAGACATGAATGTCGTTACCGACGACATCCGCCTCTCGAACAACGACGAACTGTTCGACGTCCTGGCATCCTGCCCCGGGATCAGGCACGTGGTATCGGGGCATGTCCATGTCAGCGCGTCAGGAAGCTATCGAGGAATTCCTTACACCACGATCGCTGGATGCCATTACAATATCGCGCCGCGCCAGTCCCTCGACCGGCGCGCCGTGCCCAGGTTCGAGGGGCCGGGCCAATACGGGGTCGTGCAGTCGACCAAGGATTCCACGTGGGTCCTTCTGGAGGATTTCGCAAGTTCAAGCCCGGATATGCCGGAAGACGCGTTCTGATTCTGCTCCCGGCGCAAGCGCACCCAAGGGAACTGCGCATCTCGCTCGCCGCTGTTCGATCTGCTCTCGGCTCGGACGCGGCAACGCGGCGCGCTGACATGCACTTGTAGCGAACAAGCCGCCTTGCTATTTGCGCGTGCCGGACGGCGCGTACCGCATTGCCGGGAAGATCTTGGGCCGTTCGGCGTTCGCACCACTGGAGAGGAACAGATGAATCCAAGAAGAATCAAACACTTGGCCGTCAGCACGCTGATCTTGGCCGGAATGGCGGGGAGCGCAGGGGCCGCCGAGTGCATTGCGCCCGCGAACCCGGGCGGCGGCTGGGATTTCACCTGCCGCACGATCGGCAAGATCATGTACGACATCGGCGTGGTCGACGAGCCGATCCAAGTCACGAACATGGCCGGCGGCGGCGGGGGGCTGGCGTACAGCCATGTCGTCAACGAACGGAGCGACGATGCCGAACTGATTGTAGCGGCTTCGTCGGCGACCGCGACGCGCCTCGCGCAGAACGCCTACGCGGGCATGACCGCCGACCAGGTTCGCTTTCTCGGCGCGATCGGAGCCGATCCCGGCGTTATCGCCGTTGCGGCGGACTCGCCCTACATGTCTCTGAACGACCTGTTGGACGCCGTCATCGCCGATCCGACCTCGGTGACCTTCGCCGGAGGATCCGCCGGCGGCGGATTCGACCACCTCAAGGTGCTGATGGCGCTCGGCCGCGTCGGCTTCACCGATGTGAAGGCGGTAAAGTACGTCGGTCTTGACGGCGGCGGCGACGCGCTGACGCAGACGATCGGCGGGTTCACGCAAGCGATGACCGGCGACATGTCCGAGGTCGTGGGCTTCCTCAAGTCCGGGGATATCCGGGTGGTTGCGGTCTTCACGGAGGAAAGGGTTCCGGGATTCGAGGACATTCCGACCGCGAAGGAGCAGGGAATCGACATCGTGTCCGTTAACTGGCGCGGGCTCTATGTGCCGAAGGGCATTTCCGAGGAGGACTACATGCGGTGGTCCGACGCGCTCAAGGCGGTCGGCGAGTCGCAGGAATGGGCTGACGCCCGGGTAGCCAACGGCTTGGCTCCGTTCCTCCTGGTGGGGCCTGAATTCTCAGGATGGCTCGACGGCGTCGTGGCCGAGATCGCTGACTTGTCCCGGGAGATCGGGGTAATCCAGTAGTGGCAAGCGACCGGATCTTCGGTCTTGCCTTAACAGTTGTCGCGCTCGCCTACGTGGCGGGCGCGACGCAAATCCAGGCGGGCTTCTTCTCCGATCCGGTAGGCTCAAAGACATTCCCGTACCTGGTCGGCGGCATTGCCGCGCTCTGCGGAATCATCATTGCGATCCGCCCGGACCCCGAGCCGGTCTGGCCTGCATGGCGCACAGTGCGGTCGATCGCGTTCGCGGCCGCCGTCCTTTACCTCTTCGCCATTTCGCTTCGGCCGATAGGCTTCCTGATTCCGGCCGCGGTCGCGTCCGCGTTCCTTAGCTACCAGATCAGCCCGAAGCCTAGGCAAGCCGCGCTGGCCGGCATCGGGCTGGCCGCCGTGCTGTTCGTGATCTTCAAGTACGGGCTCGGGCTTGGGCTAGCCCCTTTCGGCAGGACGCTGGAAGGGCTTTGGGGCTGAGCCGTGGAGATCATTTCGAATCTCGGCCAGGGCTTCGCCGTCGCGCTGACGTGGTCCGCGCTCTTGCTTGCCGTTTGCGGGTGCTTCCTGGGAACCATCATCGGAGCGCTGCCCGGCCTGGGACCCTCGAACGGCGTCGCCATTCTCATTCCGCTGGCGTTCTCTTTGGGATTGGACGCGACCCATTCCTTGGTGCTCATGACGTCCGTCTACTACGGCGCGATGTACGGCGGACGCATCTCGTCGATTCTCCTGAACATTCCTGGAGACGAGCCCGCGCTCATGACGACCCTCGACGGCTACCCTATGGCCAAGAAGGGAAGGGCCGGCGACGCCTTGGTGCTGTCGGGCGTCGCATCGTTCGTCGGCGCGCTTCTCGCCACTCTCGGCCTGATGCTCCTGGCCCCCGTTCTCGCCCGGATCGCCTACCTGTTCGGCCCGGCCGAGTACTTCGCGCTCTACATGCTCGCGTTCTGCACGCTCGGCGGCCTCGCGTCGAAGAACCAGGTCAAGTCGGCGCTCGCCGCGCTGGCTGGTCTCGCGATCGCGATGATCGGCCTGGACAACCAGACCGGAATGCCGCGGCTGACCTTCGGCAGCCTGCACCTGATGGACGGCGTCGACTTCCTTGTGGCGATCGTCGGGTTGTTCGCGGTTTCCGAAATCTTCGTATTCATCGAAAGCCACGGCAAAAGCTCCGCGATCGGTGTCAAGCTTGAGCGGATCACCGTCCCGGTAAAGGACATCTCCCGCAGCTTTCTGGCCATGCTCCGGGCGACCGCGATCGGGTTCGTGGCTGGCGTTCTTCCCGGCGCGGGCGCGTCGCTGGGGAGCTTTCTGGCCTACATGGCCGAGAAATCCGTAGCGAAGGACAAGGACACTTTCGGCACCGGCAATCCGCGCGGCGTCGCGGCTCCCGAGGCAGGCAACAATGCCGCCGCGGGCGGCGCGCTGGTTCCCATGCTGACGCTTGGCGTTCCGGGATCCGGAACGACGGCAGTGCTGCTGGCTCTGCTTCTGACTCTCAACATCACGCCCGGGCCGGTCCTGTTCGACGAGCGCCCGGAAGTCGTCTGGGGCCTGATCGCCGCGCTGCTGATCTCCAATTTCGTGCTGCTGGTCCTGAACATCCCCATGGTGCGGCTGTTCGTCAAAGTCCTTTCCGTCCCTCCGTGGCTTCTGCTGCCCGGCATCATGATGGTCTCCTTCGCAGGCATCTACTCGCTGTCCGGCAGCAGCTTCGATTTGATCCTGATGATCCTGTTCGGGCTCGCGGGTTACGTGCTCCGCAAGCTGGACGTCCCGACCGTTCCAATCATTCTTGGAATTCTCCTCGGCAACAACATGGAGGACAATCTCCGTCGCGCGATGATCATCGCCGACGGCGACTGGACCTTCCTGTTCTCGTCGGGGATCGCGATCGGGCTCTGGGTAGCCGCCATCGCGGGGTTCGTCGCTCCCATGTTCCTGCGCAACTACCTGAAGCCGCCCGAGCGGGCGGAGTAGCCGGTGCCGACACGCGTTCTGGTGCCGTCCGGCGTTCTCGGGCTGGGCTTCGACCAGCATGCGCTCATGGCCGGAGCGCGTTCGCGTCCCGACCTGATCTGCATAGACGGCGGCTCGACGGACAGCGGCCCGTACTATCTCGGGGCAGGGGTTTCCAAATACTCGCGGGCATCGACCATGGCGGAATGGAAACTGCTGCTGGAAGCCCAGAGGATCGCGGGGGCGCCGCTCGTCGTCGGGTCCGCCGGAACCTGCGGGTCGGACTCGGCCGTCGACTGGATGCTGGGCATCACGGAGGAGCTCGCCGCGCAGGCGGGACGGCGCATCAAAGTTGCGGTTCTGAAGTGCTCGCAGGATCCCGCGAGAATCGCGCGGAAATTCCAGCGAAACCGGCTTCGCCCGCTCGACTACGCGCCTTGCCTCGACGAGGCGGCGATTCTGGGCTGCGCGAACATCGTCGCACTCGCGGGCGCGGAGCAGCTCGGCGCGGCCATATCGACCGGCGCGGATGTCGTCATCGCGGGCCGGGCCACCGACACGGCGGGCATTGCGGCGCTCCCGCTGATGCGGGGCGAGCATGCGGGCGCCGCATGGCATGCGGCGAAGATCGCGGAGTGCGGCGCTCTCTGCTCAACGAAGCCGCTGAGCGGCGTGGTTTCCGTCGAAATCGACGGCGATGGCTTCGTGGTCGAACCGCTGGCGGACGGCGCGAGGTGCACGCCGCGGACGGTATCCGCCCACATGCTCTACGAGAATTCCGACCCGTTCCGGCTTCGGGAGCCGGGCGGCCTACTGGACGCCTCGCAAGCCGGGTATGCGGCGCTCGACGAGCGGAGGGTGCGGGTGGAGGGGTCCGAATGGATCCCCTCCGGCGAGTATGCCGTAAAGCTGGAGGGTGCCGCGGCGACCGGATTCCAGACAACGCTGCTGGCGGTGGTCAGGAACCGGCGGTACGTGTCGCGAATTCGCGAGTGGGCCGGAAAGCTCGAGAAGTTTCTTGCCAAGGAGATAGAATCGCGCATCGGTCCTTTCAAGGCGGGCTGCGGGCTGGAGCTCCGCCTGATCGGGGTCGACTCGGCCTTGGGCGATCTTGAGGACAGCGAGGCGGTTCCGGCGGAGGTCGGCGTGCTCGCGATTGCAACCACAGGTACGCAGGCGGCGGCCAGCGAGATCGCGCGGCTGATCAATCCATTCCTTCTGCATTTTCCCTTGGAGGACGACGAGCCGCTGCCGACCTTTGCCTTCCCGTATTCGCCTGCGGAGACCGAGCGGGGAGCGCTTTACGAGTTCAGGCTCAACCACGCGATGGTGCTCGACGATCCGATGGACGCGTTCCGCCTTGAGGTTTCGGAGGTCGGAACTGGCTAGGCTGGGCGATATCGCGGAGCTGGTGAGATCCAAAAACGCGGGTCCGTTCGCGATCACGATCGACGCGTTCTTCGGCACGCGCGAGGCTTACGAGCGCGTCCGCCGCGGGCTTCCCGCCGAGGCGGTTGCGGCGGCGTTCAAGGTCCGCCCGGGTTCGGTCAGGCGGTTCGAGCTGCCGGACCTGATGGTGCTGAAGTTCAGCCTCGGGCGCGCCGTTCCGCAGGGCGGCCGGCTGGACCGGGACATGCACGGGGCGCAACACGCCGAGGCTCTGGCGGAGCTCGAGATTCCGAGCGCGAACGGGCCGCAGAACCAGCCTTCCTGAAGGCCGACCCGGCCCTTGCGGCCCGGCGGACCCGGTTCGCCCTCGCTTTGTGCGAATGCCGAAAATTTTTTTGCGGGGGCGGCTTGACGGGTTGCAACTCCGCAACTATCTGCCTGCTGTTAGCACTCGGCGGATACGAGTGCTAACAGGCGATTGAGCTAGGCAAACGAGGAGCAAAAGGAGGCCAAATATGGATTTCAAACCGTTGCATGACCGGGTGCTGGTCCGCCGGATCGAAGGCGACGAGAAGACCAAGGGGGGCCTGATCATACCCGACACCGCCAAGGAGAAGCCCGCCGAAGGTGAGGTCATCTCTTGCGGCGAAGGCGCCCGCAAGGATTCCGGGGAACTGATCCCCATGGGAGTCAAGAAGGGCGACCGCATCCTGTTCGGGAAGTGGTCGGGAACGGAAGTCATGATCGACGGCGAAGAGCTGCTGATCATGAAGGAAAGCGACGTACTCGGCATCATCGGCTGAGCGCCGCGTCGGCAAACTACAGAAAGGAGAGGGAACCGATAAATGGCAGCGAAAGACGTTAAATTCGAAACCGACGCCCGGAACCGGATGCTGCGCGGCATCAACACGCTTTCGGACGCGGTCAGGGTGACGCTCGGGCCGAAGGGCCGGAACGTCGTGCTCGACAAGTCCTTCGGCGCACCGCGCATCACCAAGGACGGCGTTACGGTCGCCAAGGAGATCGAGCTCGAGGACAAGTTCGAAAACATGGGCGCCCAGATGGTCAAGGAGGTCGCCTCCCGCACCAACGACGAGGCCGGCGATGGCACCACGACGGCCACGGTGCTCGCCCAGGCGATCGTGCGCGAAGGCCTCAAGTCCGTGGCCGCCGGCATGAACCCGATGGATCTCAAGCGCGGCGTCGATCTCGCGGTGCAGAAGGTCGTCGGGGAGATCAAGTCGGCCGCCCGCGAAGTGAAGGACTCGGGAGAGGTCGCGCAGGTTGGAACGATCTCGGCCAACGGCGAGGAGGAGATCGGAAAGCAGATCTCCGACGCGATGCAGAAGGTCGGCAACGAGGGCGTCATCACCGTCGAGGAGAACAAGGGCCTCGAGACCGAGACCGACGTGGTCGAGGGGATGCAGTTCGACCGCGGGTACCTTTCGCCCTACTTCGTGACCAACGCCGAGAAGATGACTTCCGAACTCGAGGAGGCGTACATCCTGCTTCACGAGAAGAAGCTGTCCTCGCTCCAGCCGATGGTTCCGCTGCTCGAGTCGGTGATCCAGTCCGGCAAGCCTCTGCTGATCATCGCGGAGGACGTGGAGGGCGAAGCACTGGCCACGCTGGTCGTGAACAAGCTCCGGGGCGGCCTGAAGATCGCGGCGGTCAAGGCGCCCGGCTTCGGCGACCGCAGGAAGGCGATGCTTCAGGACATCGCGGTCCTTACCGGCGGGCAGGTGATTTCCGAGGACCTCGGAATGAAGCTCGAGAATGTCGGGATCGACATGCTCGGCTCCGCCAAGAAGGTTTCGATCACGAAGGACGAGACCACCCTTGTCGACGGTTCCGGCGAAAAGTCCGAGATCGAGGGCCGCGTCGCGCAGATCCGGCAGCAGATTGAGGAGACCACCTCCGATTACGACCGCGAGAAGCTGCAGGAGCGGCTGGCGAAGCTGGCGGGCGGCGTCGCGGTGATCCGCGTCGGCGGCGCGACCGAGGTCGAGGTCAAGGAGCGCAAGGACCGGGTCGACGACGCGCTGAACTCCACGCGGGCGGCCGTGCAGGAGGGCATCGTTGCCGGAGGCGGCGTATCCCTCGTCGCGGCGGCCAAGTCGCTGTCCGGCCTGTCGGGCGAGAACAGCGACCAGAATGCCGGAATCGCGATCGTGCGGAAGGCGCTGGAATCGCCGCTGCGGCAGATCGCCGAGAACGCCGGCGTTGACGCGGCGATCGTTGCCGGCAAGGTCCGGGAATCCAAAAAGGTGAATTTCGGATTCAACGCCCAGACCGAGAAGTACGGCGACATGTTCGAATTCGGCGTCATCGATCCGGCGAAGGTCGTTCGAACCGCGCTGGAGGACGCCGCTTCGATCGCGGGTCTGCTCATCACGACCGAGGCGATGGTCGCGGAGAAGCCCGAGCCCAAGACTCCGGCTCCGGCCGGTCCCGGAATGGGCGACATGGGTGGCATGATGTAGTCCGTAATCCAGCCGGATGCGAAAAAGGGGCCGTTCGGCCCCTTTTTTGTTGGACGCGGCCCGAGCGTGGCCTGCGGCAAAAAAGCAGGAAAGAGGGAATGAGCCAATGACGCTGCCCGGTGTCCAGGACGCCGTCGAAGCGCGCCGGAGGATCCGTCCGCATGTTCACAAGACGCCGCTGGCAAGGTCGGACTATTTCGACAAGGCGGTCGGCGCGCGGGTCCTGTTCAAGTGCGAGAATCTGCAGAAGACCGGCTCGTTCAAGGCGAGAGGCGCGACGAACGCCGTGTTCGGCCTTTCCGAAGACGAAGCGGCGTGCGGCGTTGTCGCGCACTCGTCGGGAAACCACGGCCAGGCCTTGGCGTACGCGGCCCGCAGGAGGGGCATTCCTTCCGCGGTCGTGATGCCCGCCACGGCGGTCGAATCCAAGCGGGCGGCCGTGCGCGAATATGGCGGCCGGGTTGTCGACTGCGCCGCGACCGTTGCCGCGCGCCAGTCCGCGGCAGCGGAACTGGTGAGCGAAACGGGCGCCGGGTTTGTGCATCCCTACGACGATCCGCGGGTCATCGCGGGTCAGACCACATGCGCGCTTGAGCTGCTTGAGCAGGCGGGCGAACTCGACGCGATTGTAGTTCCGATCGGAGGCGGCGGGCTCGCGTCCGGCACCTGCGTTGCCGTTGAGGCAGCAGGCGCGCGTACCAGGATCATCGGCGCGGAGCCTTCCGGCGCGGACGACGCCAAGGAAAGCTTGGAAGCAGGCAGGCTTGTTCCATGCGACGCCCCCGACACGATCGCCGATGGCCTGCGGATGCCGCTGTCGGATCTAACGTGGAAATTCATTTCCAGCCGTGTCGACCGGATTCTGACCGCGGACGACCGGGAGACCATTCAAGCCATGAAGATCATGCTTCAGCGCATGAAGATGCTTGTCGAGCCCAGCGCAGCCGTGCCGGTCGCGGCCGTGCTTGGCAACGCGAGGCTGTTCAAGGGCAGGAAGGTCGGGATCGTGCTCTCCGGCGGCAATGCGGACATCTGCAGGCTGCCTTGGACTGAACTTGACACCACGCCCCGTGCGGATTGAATTCAGGCAAGTCCCGGCGCAGTTGCCCAGGCCCGCGATTTTCCGCGCCCGGAACCGGAAGGTTGAAGCCATAGGGTCCGATCCGGGTGCGGGCGACGCCAATCAGCGCCCTGCGATCCTCGGGACGGCCAGCCACAGGAGGCCGAATTGAATTCAGGCAACACGGGAATGCAATCGATCCGCCAAAACGCGCTTGATTACCACGAGTTCCCGCGGCCCGGGAAACTGGAGGTGCGGGCGACAAAGCCCATGGCCAACGCCCGGGACCTTACGCTGGCTTATTCTCCGGGCGTCGCAGAAGCATGCTTGGAAATCTCCCGCAATCCGCTTGACGCCGCCCGCTTCACAAGCAGGTCCAACCTGGTCGCGGTTATCTCCAACGGAACGGCGGTGCTGGGGCTCGGCAACATCGGAGCGCGCGCCGCCAAGCCGGTCATGGAAGGCAAGGCGGTTCTCTTCAAGAAATTCGCGAACATCGATTGCTTCGACATCGAAATCGACGAGGACGATCCCGAACGGCTTGCCGATCTTGTCGCAAAGCTGGAACCGACGTTCGGCGCGGTGAACCTCGAGGACATCAAGGCTCCGGACTGCTTTCTGGTCGAGAAGCTCTGCCGCGAGCGGATGAGCATCCCGGTGTTCCACGACGATCAGCACGGCACTGCCATCGTCGTGGCGGCGGCCGCGGCCAACGCGTTGCAGGTGGCGGAGAAGCGTTTCGAGGAGATCAGGATTGTCGCGCTCGGTGCCGGGGCGGCGGGAATTGCCTGCCTCAAGATGCTGGTCAAGCTCGGAGCGCGTCGCGAGAACATTGTCCTGGTCGACAGGGAAGGCGTCGTGCTCAAGGACCGCGCGTCGCTTTCTGCCGAAAAGCTCGAGTTCGCGCAGGAATCCGGCCCGGAATCCGTGGAGGACGCAATCTCCGGAAGCGACCTGTTTCTGGGATTGTCCGGCCCCGGCCTTCTCACGAAGGAATCGGTGAGAAAAATGGCTCCGAGGCCGATCATATTCGCGCTTGCGAACCCGGTGCCGGAGATTATGCCCGAAGAGGCGCTGGAGGCCGCGCCGGACGCGCTGATCGCGACAGGGCGCTCCGACTACCCGAACCAAGTTAACAACGTTCTTTGCTTCCCGTTCATGTTCCGGGGAGCGCTCGACGCCGGGGCGACCGAATTCAACGACGCAATGGAAATCGCGTGCGCCGAGGCGATCGCCGGAATCGCCCGGGCAACGACCTCAGCCGAGGTCGAAAGCAATTACCGCGGCGAGACCCTGAACTTCGGTCCGGAGTACCTCATTCCAAAGCCCTTCGACCCGCGGCTGCTTCCGAGGGTGGCGCATGCGGTTGCCAAGGCGGCGATGGAAACCGGTGTCGCGACGCGCCCCTTGGACATGGATGCGTACAAGCAGCGGCTGGAGGCGCAGGTCTACAGGTCGTCGTTAACGATGCGGCCGGTATTCGAGGCCGCGCGGTCCGTCGAACGGAGGATCGCGTTCGCCGAAGGCGAAGATTTCCGGGTTCTCCATGTCGCACAGGCGATGATTGAGGACACCCGCAACCGGCCGATACTCGTAGGGCGCCCGGAAGTCATCAATTCCCGACTTGAGAGGGCGGGCCTTTCGGTGAGGGCGGGATCGGATTTCGAGGTCGTGAACCCGGAGGACGATCCGCGCTTCCGCGAATACTGGACCCGCTACCACGAGATCATGCACCGGCACGGCGTGACGCCTGACCTGGCGAAAGCAACGATGCGGTCGAATTCGACCGTGATTTCAGGAATCATGGTGGACCGGTGCGAGGCCGACAGCATGATCTGCGGCACGTTCGGCCAGTACCTTTGGCATTTGCGGCACATCCGGCAGATACTGAGCGACGAGAGGCGGCATCCGGTCGGAGCGCTCTCCCTGATCATTTACGACCGGGGAACGCTGTTCATCGCCGACACCCACGTCCACCCCGACCCTTCGCCCGAGCAGATCGCCGAAACCGTCTGCGCCGCGGCCCGGCATGTGCGCAGGTTCGGAATCGAACCCAAGATCGCGCTGTGCTCGGATTCCCAGTTCGGAAACCTCGACAGCCGATCCGGACGGACAATGCGCGCGGCTCTGGAAATCCTGGACGCCGCGGGGCACGACTTTGCTTACGAAGGGGAGATGAACACCGACACTGCGCTTGACCCGGAGTTGCGCGAGCGGCATTTTCCCGGGTCGCGCTTGGTCGGCGCCGCCAACACGCTGGCATACTCCAGCACGAACGGGGCGGGCGCGGCCCGAAACCTCTTGAAAGGCGCCGCGTCGGGCCTTGAAGTCGGCCCGATACTCATGGGCCTAGGAAACCGCGCCCACATCGTCACCCCGGCGATCACCGCGCGCGGCCTGCTCAATGTCGCGGCCCTGGCCGGAACGTCAGTTGCAAGTTACGGATGACAGATTTGCACGCAAGCTCGCCGCTGAGGGCAAATTCATGTCGGAGCAGCCATCGTGGCAGTGTGCGTCCACGACCAGCGATCCGTGCCGAGCCGCCGATGGCGACTCAAACGCACGAAGAGTTGCACGGGCAAATTTCCGAGCTTGACGGGCGAGGCGGCGGTCGCCGACTATTCTTTGCCGCCGCTTAGCAAATTTCCCGTTTCAGTGCGGGGCGGGACACGCGACAGGTCAAACCTATCATCAACAAAGTCGTTGAAAGGGCGGCCTGCAGTTGGCAGACCCGTCAAGGAACTCGTGCTGAGCGGCAGTGGCCAATGCACCAAACAACAATTCGAGCCACCGCGAGCGCCGGTCTTGATTGCCCGAACGCCGCAGAACGCCGGTAGAGCAAATCTTCGCGGCATCAAAGAGATGGCGGGGAGCCCGACATGCGATCTCTTGGATTCTTCGAGGAAGTTGGCGTACAAGTACCGCGTCACCTGATGCGTGAACAGCCGGAGGACGAAATTGAAACCAACTCGAATTGAATCGATTCGAGTCAAGGGATTTCGATCCCTTGCCGATGTCGAGATTACGAACTTGCACGAGAAGGCGACGGTGTTGATTGGTCCCAACGGGTCGGGAAAATCCAATTTGTTTCGGTTTTTTGAAATGGTCGGCAGTATAGTGGTTTATAGAGATCTAGACAGCTTCGTGGAAGATCGCGGCAAAGCGGATGATCAGCTTTTCATGGGCAGCAAAGTAAGCCCGGAAATCAAGGCCGAAATTGTACTGCGAAACGACGACTTGCGCCATGAATGTCAATTCGTTCTCAAATTTGTGCCCCCCGATCATCTGAGGATTGTTAAGGACGAATACAGAACCACGTACGCCAAATCCAACTCGGAGCTTCCGTCCGATAACGCTGGCGGAAAGATTGTTGAGTCGCCATCTAGCTCCGCCGCGACCTTTACGGTCAATGGAAATGGCGAGCAAGATCCGCCTTTGGAATTCATTAATTTCTTCAAGAATTTCGTTGCACACCAATTCCACGATACATCATTCCACTCAAGTTTGAAAAAGTCGTGGGATAGTAGCGATCATTTTGAGTTATTGCCGAACGGCGGCAACCTTGCTCCAGTTCTTCTTCGAATCGAACGCGAAGATCGGGATCGGTTTCTTTCGATTCGCGAATGCGTTCGCAGTGTTCTGCCGACCTTCGACAGATTTGAGATCAAGGAGCGATCGGGAAAGGCGCTGCTTCGGTGGAAGCCGAATGGGTATGACAAGACGATCGGAGCTCACCTTTCATCGGATGGAACTCTGCGATTCTTTGCGCTTGCAACTTTGCTGAACCTTCCGCCGCACATGTTGCCCGGCACCTTGTTTCTCGACGAGCCGGAGCTTGGATTACATCCGGCCGCGATCGGGGTGATTGGCGAGCTGATTCGCTCGATTGCTTTGGACCGGCAGGTCATTGTTGCGACGCAATCCCCGTTGCTAGTCGATGAATTTGAATTGAAAGAGATAGTTGTCTTCGAGTTGCAAAAGGGACGAACGCAAATCTGTCAAATCGATGGGTCCGGCGACCGAGATCGTTACGAGAAGTGGCTTGAGCGCTATTCGACTGGGGAGCTTTGGCAAAAGAATGTTTTTGGAGGCCGTCCTTGATTGAGCTGGCAATTATAGTCGAGGGCCAAACGGAAGAACGGTTTGTGAAGGATGTCTTGGGACCACATCTACTTGAACGTGGAGTCGATGCAGCGCCGATTTTGATAGGTAGCGGCAGGCGCAAGAGAAGCGGTGGTGATGTAAACGTGGATGATTTGGTAATGGATCTTTGCGATGCGCTGGATCAGTACGGTGCCGCTACCACTCTTGTGGATTTTTACGGGTTTCGGGGTGATCGCAAGCTAAACGCGGACGAGTTGGAAGATTTGGTGTTTCAAGGCGTCGTGGAGGAGCGTGATGCCGGGTTACTGGTGCGTCCGCATGTTCAGGTTCATGAATTCGAAGGCTTGTTGTTCTCGGACCCGGAGGCGTTTCGAGTGGCACTAAGGTATCCGCCGAATCAGGCTGAACGGATCATTGAGCGGCTGCGTGGAATCCAAGATGTATTCGATACTCCGGAAGACATCAATCACAGCCGGCATGGCGCGCCGAGCAAACGGCTTGAATGTGAGATAAGAGGTTACAGGAAGATTATTGATGGAATCGCGATCGCGAAAGAAATCGGAATCAAGAAGATTGGCGAGGAGTGCCTGCAATTCCGCGAGTGGCTGAGCTGGATGGAGCAGCTTGCCGAGGATTAAGCTTGAAAGTGAGAAAGAGTGCTGAAATTTATCAAGCCATCAAATCGGAGATTGCCAAGCTTGGCCGGACGTAGCGCTGGACAAGTGCATGCAGAATTGCCGCGACCGGAGCCATGGAGCTTCTGGTCGAAACATGCAGCGCAACAAGAAATCGCTCAGCCCGAGTTCGGATTTGGCGGAAGCAGCACGTAGAGGACAGGTTAGGCTGGTTATCGTCGTCACGCAGTCTTCCTCGCCGCGTTGCCGTCCACCTGCTCCCCTAGGCAACCCATTTCAACAAGGAACCGCGAGGGGTTCTTTGGCCGGCCCCGGTACTGCCGGGCCCAAGATAAATTCAGATGCCTTCTTGTGCGCGTGACCGCGACGAAACACCCTCGGCGCTCTTCTTCGATCGCAGCGCTGCCGTTCCCCTTATTCACGCTGTGCCAGGAGGGCAGTATGTCTTCTGCCAAACCGATTAGATAAACCGAATCGAATTCCTGCCCCTTGGCACCGTGAATTGTCGTCAAGGTTACGGTTTCTGACGTCGGCACCGGTTCCTTGGAGCGAAGCTGCAGATCCTGCAGGTATTTGTCGAGCGACTCGACCCCGTGCGCAAACCTGATCTTTCGATGAATCCTTCGCCATGCGCTCAAGTCGTCCTTGAGGTCGTCGTCCGGCACGTTGCCGTCGAAACAGTGGAGAATTCGGTCTATCGCCTCGGTGAACTTCGCCTTGCCGGCGTCGAGTTCGGCGACCGCGTCAACCATTTCGGCGATATCGCAGGGCATCCCGGTCTTGCGCAAGGCGTCTGTCCACACCCTGAGGAACGTGATCCTATCGGCTCCCGACCGGGAAAGGACTTCGTTCCAGTCCGGTGCCGCGGGCACGAATCCGTTGAACGCCTCGACCAGCAAGGCCATGTTGCGCCGGTCCAGCGGTCGGCTGACCTGCCTCAGGCAGGCTACGAGCCAGCGCATTTGCGGAGACAGGAAGTCGTCACGGCGCATTGTGATCGCCGCGGGGACGCCATTGCTGGTCAAGGCCTTGTGCATTTCTGCTAGAAGCGACCGGTTTCTCGCCAGCACCGCGGTAAGGCCGCGAACCTCGCCATCCAAGCCAGCGATCTCGCCCGCAATGACAGAAATCTCCTCCTTGTTCGTGTTGAATTCCCGGCACTGGATCTGCTTTTCGTCAGTGGATGGTGAGCCAGCCGCCGCCATGGCTGCCTGTTTCGATGCTGCGCGACGGGAGTTGTAAACGACTAGGCGGTTTGCGGCCTCGACGATGCACGGCGGACAGCGAAAGTTCGTCGGAAGTTGAACGACCTCGCAGGAGAAGTCCTCGACCAATTCGCGAATTCTGCGCACGTTCGCTCCGTTCCACTCGAAGATCGTTTGGTCGTCGTCGGCAACGGCGAAGACTTCCCGGAAATCTTTGCCGGCCATTCGTTGCAACAGCGCATATTGTGCGCCGGTGGTGTCTTGGAACTCGTCGACCAGCCAGTGCCGGTAGGTTTCCTGGTATTGGCGAGCCATGACCGGATAGGCGAACAACCGGTACGCATCCAATACGAGTGAATTGAAGTCGAGCGCATTGATTCGCCGAAGCTCCTCCTCGTACAGACTGTATGCGCGAGCAATCCGATTGGCGTTTTCGGCTGCGTAGCCGTTGATTTTGCCGATATGCCGTTCCGCGTCGGCAGGTTCCACTAGCCGTGCCTTCAGAAGATCAATCAAGTGCAAGATTCGAACGATTTCGTGGCGGAAATCCTGCCAATTATCGCGGATAAGCGCGTCGTCCAGCACCGCCTGCCGATCCTCAGTCCGCGAATAGATGGCGAAGTTCGGTTTGATTCCCAAATGCGAGCCATGCTGCCTGAGGACCTTAGCGCAAAAGCCATGAAAGGTTCCGATGTTGGCTCGTTCCTTCAGGCCCGGCACAAGAGTAGTGACGCGGGCGGCCATCTCGTCCGCTGCCTTGTTGGTGAACGTGAGCGCAAGGATACGAAAACGCCGCTCCTGAGAAGATTCCAGCAAGCGGGCGATCCGGCAGGTTAGAACGCGCGTCTTGCCTGAGCCGGGCCCCGCAAGCACGAGCAACGGGCCATCGTCCCAATCGACGGCCTTCCGCTGGACTTGGGTTAGTTCGGCAAGGTTTGATTTTAGCAGGCTCTCCATCAATCCAGCCCGTGCAGGTCCTTGATCGCCGTTCGAAACGCCGCTGGCATGCGTGGAATCAAGTTCGCATCTTCCCGAATGCGGACGGCAAGCAACGCAGCGTAGCTGGTCTTTTTGTCTTTTTGTAGCTGCGCGATTAGTTCGTCGTTTCGCAATTCGGCAGTATCCCGTCCCGTCAGCTCTTTCAGGATCTGGCGCAGTTCCGGTCCGAGCCCGCTGGCTACAAGTTGTTGCTCAAGATCGCCGGATTCATGCGACCGACATCGCGCGCCGATCTCTTGATGATTGAACCCGCGATTGGAGATGGACTTCACACAGTTGTTTCCCCCTTGGTCGTTGTCAAACACGGCCAACCACGGAATGCCGAACGCCCGCGCGAGTATTGCAAAAGTGCTCGGATTACCATTGTTTATTGCATCGATCACTGAAACGCCGTGCGTGTCCAAGTCATAGCCCATCGTGTGCGCCAACGCGTGGACGATCAGATATTCTGATGGTCCCTCGACAATCAGCCACCGCTCGGCGAAGAAAATCTCTCCGCGCATGCGCTGGGCCCAAGTTTCCAGACGGCGAAGCTCCTTGTCACTGATGCAGAGGAAAGACCGATCGCGCAGATCCCGCAAGACGCCTTCGAGTTCGCGCCGCCGTTCATGTCCGCCGCAGCAACTGAGAAGAGCGCGATAAGTGGGCTTGTCTAGCGTTCCGGTGACGGTAAGGGTTTCCGTCTCGTGATCGTGCTCCAGCAGGCCGGCTGATCGCTCCACCGCGGCATCGAGACCGTCAAGCGCGGGAACGGAAGCGGAGCATGTTTCTTCGGGCAGTGACCTGATCTGCGTTCCTTCCTCTGTAAGCCGCACCAGGCGCAGATCGCGAAACGGAACATTCTGGACGAAATACGGCGAGTGGGTAGTGACGATCTTTTGGCCGCGCAGTGCTCCAACTTGGGTCCACAACGTGCGGACGGCCTGCGGATGTAGGTGTGTTTCCGGCTCCTCCAACGCGAGAACCGGTTCGCTGTCCAACTCGTACAACTCTCGCACGAGATGCTCGACGAATGCTTGGAAAAGAAAAATGACCGAGAGGCTTTGTATGCCCTGACCTTGGCGCAGAAGCGGCAGCCACGGCGAATTCGGGTCGTTGCGCAGAATAATCTCGGCCTTGGAGATGAGATCCCACATCTTGAGCGGGACCATGCGCAAGCCAAGTTCGCCCTCCCGGTCGCGTACGGCGATTCGAGTGGTGCTTGACAGCGTTTCAGCAATTTCATGCAGGCGCGGGTCGGCGTTAAGCAGCTCTTCGTTGACCCGGTCGAGCGCCTGCAGTGCTCGCGATTCCAGATCGGCGGGGATCTCCAGCGCTTTGAGCAGCCGTCCCCAGAACTGCGAGCGAGGCGAATACTCGTCGCCGACATCGCGCAGCGCGCCAAGATAAAACACCGGCAGGTAACGCAAGAATCGATCGCGGTTGATTCTGCTGGCGCCTTCTCCCACGAGCGGCTCGCCAGCGGCGTCCAAGAACTCCCAGCTCGGACTGAACGCGCTACTTTCGTCGCTCCATGCGTAGCGGGTCCGCAAAGTAATGAAGCGTCGGCCAGTGGCGACGTCGACCTGCGTAATATTGGCATCGGTGAGATCGGCTGCGATACCTTCGGGCCATTCTCCCCGCACGAACTCTTGGGCACGGATTTCAATTTTTACGCCGGGCGATGCTTTCGGGTCGTCAGCATCGCCCGGAAGATGAATATCGTATTCGGTAAACCCGGTTCCGCGCCGATCCCAGCGTCGCGTGAGCGAGATGCGCAGCGCGTCCAGGATTGCCGTCTTCCCGGCGTTGTTCGGACCCACGAACACCGTGGTTTCGCCCAGGTCGACGACTAGATGCCGTATCGAGCGAAAGTTGCTGATTTCGATCCGGCTTATGCGCATTCGACTCGCTCGCCATTTCCAACGCACACTCGATCAAGAATGGCCGGTCCCGGGAAGCCGCAACGACCGGGGCGCACGCCTCTCGCGGTACCCCACGGCTGTTTCGATTCGGCTCCGTTTCCCGGATACGAAAAGCTCGTTCCGCGGCCCATGCCAGGCAGAACGCGGCACTTGGCAGCGGCAATATCCCGCATTGAGCAGTCCATACGTTTTGCAACCTTATGAATCATGAACGGAGCCGCGGCCAAGTCGTCTATGGGGTTCCGGTTTGCATGGACTCAATACGTGTCACTTTCAAGTCTCAGGATGTACGGCAATCCTCGGTCTGCCGATTCGGCTGTTTCACTTTCCGAGAACAATGACGGGCCGCCTCCTTTCCCGGCGGCGCGACTCAGGATCGTCGGTGCCGGGATTCCGGTTCGGGAATAAGGTGCTTCGGCGTCGCGTTTCCGGGTAATGCGATTTCCTTCAGGAGCTGCTCCGGGTTCGACGTCCAAGGGAGCAGTAGAACCTGCGCGGTTGAACTCGTCGACAAAGCGATCAGCTTTGACCAAGGCGTCCCGGAGGTTCCTGCATTCGCGCTCTTGCTCAGCCATGTACTCCGATCCTCATTCGGCTTGGACGGATTGGACGAAGAACGGCATGGGATGCACCCAACGGCATGCCGCAGACAAGCTTACCGAGAAAATCCATGGCACTGCGTGCTGTTGTGCCTCTGCATTCCTTGGCGCAGTCCACCTCAAGACAGAATCAACGGCGGCCAGCCGCGTTGTGGGCGGCCTTCTGCAGCCTCCGCGCGAACCGCCCCGCAATCCGAATGCTCTTTTCGCGGATTTCCTCGCCGCTGCTTTGCGCGAAAGCAGCGTGGAAGAACCGGGGTCCCGTACCGCAAGGCAGGATTGCCAGCCAAACTGGAACATTGGCGGCGTTTACGGGTCTTCATGGAACCTTGGACAGCACACATGCCGCCCAACGTGGATTCGGATGACTACAGGAAACAAGCCGTCCACGCGAAAAGTTTTCCGGAACAACAGTCCCCCTGAGCGGCGAATCCTCATTGGATCGTCCCTGCCACTATGCCAATTGGCATATTATGCAGGAACTGGAGGCCGCGAGTGCCGCCGGAAACGCGGGATTTTGGGCCGTGCAGACCCGATTAGGTTGGTTCGAGGAGATAGCTATCGAGTGAATCGTCGAGCGCGTCCACCCATTTGGTATGGTGCGGGGGTGCCTTCGCGCCAGTCATCGGCGAGATGTATCCGTTGTCCCGGAAGCCCATGATGTTCTTCTTCTTGTGCTTTTTCCACTGGAAGAACGCTTCGTTGGACATTCCGATGTCGAACTCCGGATAGTCCGTGTCCGCCATGAGCTCTTTCACGTAGTCGCCTTGGTAGCGTATCGCTCCGTAGTCGTCCTCGATCGCATCCTCAGCCTCGACCCTGGCAGTCACATCGGCCGCCCGCTCATCCTTCCCGGGAACGCCTATCCTGCCCATCATCACGTCCCGCGCGTACCAGGCTTGGGCGTCGAACATGTTGAAGGTGTACCATTGGTCCTGCATGCCGAGGTAGAACAGCTTCGGATTGGGCACCCAGACAATCCCCTTGTAGAGGTCGGCGGACGCCAGGCGGTTCGCGGTCCGCAGCCTGAGCTTGTCCTCCATGAACGGGAAATGATGGAGGTATCCGGTGCACAGAAGTATCGCGTCGACTTCCTTCGACGTTCCGTCCCTGAAATGCGCGGTCTTCTTCTCGACCCGCTCCAGCAGAGGGACCTCCTCCCAGGTGTCGGGCCAGTCGTATCCCATCGGGGCGGTGCGGTGGCTGACGGTGACGGACTTGCAGCCGTATTTCCAGCACTGCGAGCCGATGTCCTCGGCGGAGTAGCTCGTGCCGATGATCAGGATGTCCTTGTCGGCGAACTCGCGCGCGTCCCGGAAATCATGTGCGTGCAGAATCCTCCCGTTGAACGTGTCGAAGCCCGGGAATTCCGGCACGTTGGGCGTCGAGAAATGCCCGCTCGCCACGACCACGTGATCGAACGTTTCGTCCGTCTCCCGGTCGTTGGGGATGTCTTGCGCGACCACGCGGAATTTGCCGGAGTCTTCGCTGAATTCCACGCGCCGGACGGGATTGCGGAACCGGATCCAGTCGCGCACGCCCGCCTTCTCGACACGGCCCTTGATGTAATCCCACAGGACCGCCCGGGGCGGATACGACGCGATGTTTTTGCCGAAGTGCTCCTCGAACGTGTAATCGGCGAATTCGAGGCCCTCCTTAGGGCCGTTCGACCACAAATAGCGGTACATCGAGCAATGGACCGGCTCCCCGTGCTCGTCGAGGCCGGTTCGCCAGCTGTAGTTCCAAAGGCCGCCCCAATCTTCCTGCGTCTCGAAGCAGACGACCTCGGGAATGTCCGCCCCTTTCGCTTTGGCCGACTGGAACGCCCGCAGCTGGGCGAGCCCCGACGGGCCGGCCCCGATGACCGCTACGCGCTTTGACATGTGCCTCTCCCTCGCATTTCGCAATACTGCCGGTTGGCTGCCGTTTCGATTCAATTGCACAACTTGGCGCAAGTTCCAATGCGCGCCATCCGCGCCTTCCATTCCGCGAACCGCGGCCGGGTGCGTTCGGCTGGAACCGGCCGCCATATCGGCGAAGCGCCTGCGCTGTGGGAGCGCCCCCCGCGCGAGCCGACGCTCCGTGTATTCGGCCAGCACCTCGGCGCGGATCACCGAGCGCCCCCCCCCCGTGCGAGCCGACGCTCCGGAATTGATTGTTGCATATCCCGGAAGCCGGGCTAATCTCCGGTCGCATGGGGAAGAGGAACGCGGTGCGCCGTGTGCACCCGAGGTGCTCGATTCTGTGAACGCGACGAATTGCCGCCAAGCCGCGGCTGCCAAGATGGCCGTGGAGGGCGCGAGCAAGTTCTACGCCACGGACTCCGGAAGCCTGCACGCGCTCGACGACGTGAGCATTGATGTCCGGGAAGGGGAATTCCTTTGCGTGCTGGGCCCGTCGGGATGCGGAAAGACGACGCTCCTGTGGTGCATGGCCGGGCTTCATGCGCTGAGCTCCGGCGAGGTGCGCATAGGCGTAGAACGGGTCGAGGAGCCGCACCCGGAGATCGCGATGATATTCCAGGATGCGAACCTGCTTCCGTGGCGCGATCTCATGGGGAACATCCGGCTCCCGTTCGAGATCAAGCGGAAGAGGCCGGATGCGGAGCGGATTCGGCAGCTGCTGGAGCAGGTCGGGCTTTCCGGCTTCGAAGCGAAATTCCCTCGCGAACTGTCGGGCGGCATGCAGCAGCGGGCGTCGATTGTTCGCAGCCTGGCGGTCGATCCCTCGGTGCTGCTGATGGACGAGCCCTTCGGCGCCTTGGACGCGTTCACGCGGGATGAGATGAACCTTCTGATACAGCGGATCTGGATGCGGACGGGAAAGACGATCGTGTTCGTGACCCATTCGATCCCGGAAGCGATCTTCCTCGCGGATCGTGTGGCGGTCATGTCCGCGCGGCCGGGAAGAATCGCCAAAGTGTTCGATGTCGACATTCCGCGGCCGCGGTCGGTCGACATCGTGACGACGCCCGAGTTCATTGGGCGGGTCCTGGAGGTGAAAGCGACCATCGAGTCGTGACGCGCAGGCGCGGCAGGGGAGGAAATGTCGAACGCGCTCGGAGATGAGATTCCGGAATTCAACCGGAAGGATGCGGGGGAAAGCGTCGCCGGATTTGCCGGGCTTGCGACGCTGACCAGAGCCCGCCGCCGCACCGTGTTCGAGGTCGCGGTGATCCTGCTCGTAGCCGTCGCGATCATCGGCGGCGCCGAGCTTCTGATCATCGCGTTCGAGGTTCCCCACTACGTTCTTCCCAGGCCGAGCCAGATCGGCGCCGCGCTGGTTTCGGAATGGGGATTCCTGCAGCCCCACCTGCTGGTCACGCTCTACGAGCTCGGCGTCGGTTTCGCGGTCGGCGCCTCGATAGGCTTCGTGCTTGCGGCGGTGATCACGCAGTTCCCGTTCGTGGAGAAGATCGTGACCCCGTACATCCTGCTGCTGGTCACGACCCCGATGCTCGCTCTGGTGCCCCTGCTGATCCTCAGGTTCGGCTTCGGAAGCGAACCCCGCATCATCGCCGTCGCGCTCGCGAGCGGGCCCATGGTGATGATCAACTCCGCGACGGGATTCCGGCGGGTCGACCTGGCCAAGATCGCGCTCGCCCGCTCCTTCGGCGCCAGCACGCTGCAGGTCTTCACCAAGATCCGGATTCCGATGGCGATGCCGATGATCATCGTCGGCCTGCTTGTGGGATCGATTTTCGGCCTGCTGACCACCATCGCCGCGGAGATGGTGGGCGGCGCCGAAGGGCTCGGAAGCAGGCTCACCTACTATTCGTCGATGGTCCGGATGCCGCAATTCTTCGCAGTGATCCTGCTGCTCGCGGCGATGGGCATATCGTTCTACGCGTTCTTCTACTGGGTTGGCAAACGTTGGGCCGGATGGCAGGCCTGACCTTCGGCCCGGTACCACCAGGCGCATCCTCCGGGAGAGCGCCGAAACGTCAGGGAGGAAACCAATGACGCAATTCGCAAACATCCAGCCTGCCGGGATCAGCCGGCGGGGAATGCTGAAGATCGGCGCGGGCGGCGCGACGGCGGCGGCGCTCGGAGGCTCGCTCGGGCCGTCAATGGCGCTCGCGTCGGGAGCCGTGCGGTGGGTGTCGCCAAGGGGAACGATCGAGGTTCTCGACGACTATCCCTACTGGGTCGCGAAGGAGTTCGGCTATTTCGGCGACATTGAGACGTCGCTTGAGCCGGGGCCTTCGGACGCCACCGCGACCGTCAAGCTCGTGGACCAGGGCCAGGCCGACATGGGCTATCCGTCGCCCGGCGTGTTCTCGCTCGGCATCGCGCAGGGAATCCCGCTTGTATCCGTTTTCCACATGGGCGGCTCGGACGTGTTCGATTTCGCGTTCCGCAAGGGCGAGAGGCCCGATGCCGTCGCCGGGCTGGAGGGCAAGACGGTGCTGCTCGGCAGCGCCGGATGGCAGTCGATCTGCGATCCGATGCTCCACGCCGCGGGGGTGGACATATCGACGATCAACTACGTCGCGGCCGGATGGCCGACCTGGGGCACCGCGCTCGCAGCGGGGCAGGGCGACGCCGCGCTCGCCTGGGCGGGACTGCGCGCCCAGTGGAAGGGCCAGGGCCTCGATTTCGACTACCTGATCGGCAAGGACTTCTCGCAGCTTCCGGCGAACAGCTTCGTGATTCGGAAGTCGGACTTCGACGACATGTCCATGCGCGGCCTCTACACGGACTACCTGCGCGGCTGGGCGATGGGCCTTGAGTTCGGCAGGATGAACCCGAGAGCGGCGACCGCAATCGTCATGAACCAGTTCCCCGGCCTCGCATCGCAGATGACCCCCTCGGTCGCCACGGAGTCCATGATGCAGCTGGCGGACGTCTTCGCGGGCCGCTGGGACGAAAGGGGAATGTGGGGCTTCCACCTGGAATCGAGCTGGCAGCTGTTCTTCGACGCCGGAAAGGAGATCGGCCAGATCGAGGCCGACATCGATTTGGCGTCCGTCATCAGCAACGACCTGGTGCCGGGAGCGAACGATTTCGACAGCGCCCGCGTGGAAGCGGACGCGTCCGGATTCGCGCTTTCGGCGGACTACGAGGCTGTGGACGTCGAAGCGATCAGGGCCGCCCTGTGAGCCGGGAGGGGGCGCCGCCGTCCGCGGCGCCCGCTTCGGCGGAAACCCGGATGCTTGAATTCGACCATGTGGGCGCGGTCGTGACGGAGCCCCAGCCCGGCGAGAACTGGGTGGAGCAAAGCCGGTGCTGGGTGACCAATCCGCGCGATCATCCGGAAAGGATCGAATTCCTGCGGTTCCGCGAAGACTCGACGGTTCCGCAGGCCATTCGCGAAAACCCCCATGTGGCGTTCCGCGTGGACGAGATCGCGCCGCATTTGGAAGGGTGCGAAGTCCTGATGCCGCCGTTCGTGGTGGACGACTTCGTGGAGGTGGCCTTCATCCGCAAGCACGGAGCGGTTTTCGAATACATGCGGTATCTGAAGGACGGCTGGTTCGGAGAGTAGCGCAAGCGCTCGCGGCACAGGCTGGAGGCCCGAATGGAGTGGAGATCGGCGTACGCCTACGCGTGGGATCTGGCCGAGCGGGGCGTCCCGGAATCGGCCGCCGAGATCCGGGGACTCGGCTTGAATGCCGTCTCCATGGCCTGCAGCTACCATGCCGGAAAGTTCCTGCGGCCGCGGGCCGCAGGAAAAGTGTATTTCCCGGAGGACGGCACGATCTATTTCCGGCACGATCCCGTGCGCTACGGCGCGATCAAACCGTTGCCGAACTCGATCCTCGACTCCCGGGATGTGCTGGGGGAGCTGTGCGCGCAGACGGAGCTGGCGGTTTGCGCCTGGATGGTGCTGCTGCACAATTCCCGGCTGGGCGAGGCCGATCCGGAGTGCTGCGTGGCGAACGCGTTCGGCGACCGGCTCATCTACAGCCTCTGTCCCTCGTCCCCCGACGTGCGCGAGTTCGCCGCCGCCCTGGTCGGCGACTTGACGGCGAACTATCCGGTCGCAGGGGTTTCCCTCGAAACGCCCGGGTTCCTTCCGTTCGCGCACGGCTACCACCACGAATTCGCGCTTGTGAGGGCCAACCCCTGGCTTGAGAACCTGCTGGGGCTTTGCTTCTGCCCGAGCTGCATGGCGCGGGCGGCGGAAGCCGGCGTGGACGCCAAGGGATTGAAATCGCGCGTCGCCAAGGATGTCGACGACTACTTGGCAGGAGATGCCGTTCTTCCCCGCGACATGGCGGAGTCCTTCTGGCTTGCGGACACGAGGACGGACGGCGAGCTTTCGGCGTTTCTCGATCTCCGCTGCCGCGTCGTGGCCTCGCTGGTTTCGGAGCTGCGCGGCGCGGCCCGCCCGGACGCGTTCGTCGCGGTCATACCGTCGGTCGGGCGTCCGACCGCGAACGCCTGGTACGAGGGCGGGGACATTGGAGCGCTCGCGGAGGCGGCCGGGATTGTAGAGGCCTGCTTCTACGAGTCTTCGGCCGACCGCGTGCGGGCGGATCTCTTCGACGTTTCTAGGAGAATTCGGGGCAAGGGCGAGCTCCGGGGAATACTGAGGCCGGGGTATCCCGACCTTGAGACCGCCGACCAGGTCCGGTCCGCAGTGCAGGCTCTAAGGGCTGGCGGAGCCAGCGGGATTTCCTTCTACAACTGGGGATTCCTGCGGCAGCGCAACCTGGACTTCATCGCCGCCGCGCTGTCGGAGGACAGGCCGTGAGCACGGGCCCTCGGTGCGTCGCCATTACAGGGGCCGCAGGGGGCATCGGCCGGGCGCTTTGCGCGAGATTCCGCGAGGCCGGCGCGCGCCTCGCGTTGATCGACCGCCGTCCGGAAGTTCTGGAACTGGCGCAGGAACTGCGCTCGTCCGGTGCGGATGCGGATGCGGCCGTCGTCGACATCGCCGAAGCCCAGGCGGTTGCGGAAGCGTTCGAAGGATTCGAGCGGAATCTGGGCGCTGCGGACGCGCTGGTGAACAACGCCGGCTTTTCGTACGAACCGACGCTTGCCAAGTCGACTCCGGCCGGATGGGCGGCGCATTTGGCGGGCAACCTCAACGGGGCCTACCACTGCTCGCGGGCGGCGCTCCCGCGGATGGTCGAGAGAGGCGGCGGGGCGATTGTGACGGTGGGTTCGGTCAACGGCGTGGCGGCTCTGGGAGACCCGGCCTACAGCGCCGCGAAGGCGGCGCTCATGGCGCTTACCCGCTCGATCGCCGTCGAGTACGGACGGCACGGGGTGCGCGCCAACGCGGTTCTTCCGGGAACCGTGCGCTCTCCGATCTGGGACGAGCGGCGGAAGAGGAATCCCGAAGTGCTTGAGCTGCTGGAGCGCTGGTACCCGCTCGGCAGGATCGCGGAACCGTCCGAAGTTGCCGAAGTGGCATTCTTTCTGGCGTCCGACGCCGCCGGCGCCGTCAGCGGGGCCATGGTGCCTGTCGATTGCGGCCTGACGGCGGGAAACCAGGTGATGGCGCGCGAGTTGATCGTGGAGGAGGCGTAGGGAGGCGCTCATGGAACGGCTGAGGATGGGAGTTGTCGGATTGGGCTGGTTCGGGGAGATCCATTGCGAGGCGATCGCGGGAGTCCCGGAAATCGAGCTCGCGGCTCTGTGCACGAGACGGCCCGACCGGCTGGCGGAAATGTGCCGCAAATTCGGTGTCGAGCGGAGTACGCGGGACTACCGGGATCTGCTCGACGATCCGGACATCGACGCGGTCTCGATCGTGACCATGTGGGACCAGCACACGGAGCCCGCCGCGGCGGCGCTGGAGGCGGGCAAGCACGTCTTCCTCGAAAAGCCGATCGCGTCCCGCCTGGAGGATGCGTCCAGAATTCTGAAGGCCGCGGAATCCGCGAAAGGCATCCTGCAGATCGGGCACATCTGCCGGTTCAATCCGCGCTACCGGATGGCGAAGCAGGCGATCAAGGACGGCCGGATCGGCAAGATCGTGGCGATGAGTTCCCGAAGGAACATCCCCGCTGCCTGGACGCCGGAAATTCTGAACAAGATCGGCCCGATTGTCGGCGACGCGGTCCACGACACGGATCTGATGATCTGGTTCTCCGAAGACCGTGTCGCCAGCGCCTACGCCCAGACAGTCAGCGTCAGGGGGCTCGGGCATCCGGACATCGGGCAGACGATGTACAGGTTCGAGGGCGGCGCGACGGCAACCTTGGAAACCGTCTGGTGCATGCCCGCGAAGACGCCGTTCGACATCGACGAGCGGCTCTCGATCATCGGGACCGAGGGGCTGGTCCACGTGCAGGACACGTTTCCGAACCTCGCGATTGTCGACGGCGACAAGCTGCACAGTCCCGACACGACCTATTGGCCGATGTTCGATGACGGCGTCCGGGGCGGAGCGCTCCGGGAGGAGTTCGCCTATTTCGCGCGCTGCGCGCTGTCGCGCCGAACCCCGGAGATAGGCCGTCCCGAGGATGCGGTCGCCGCGCTGGCCGCGACGCTTGCCGCCGAGGAATCAGCGCGGACCGGAAACGTCGTAACGGTCGCGGCCTAGCCGCGCGCAAGGAGGGGGATGGCACGATGCGGAAAAGGGTTCTGGTTGTCGGGCTGGGCAACATGGGGATGAGCCATGCGCTCGCGTACTCACGGATCGACGGATTCGAGGTGGCCGGGGTCTGCGCCCGGCGCATCGCCTCGATGGAGCTGCCGGAGGCGATCGGTTCCGCCGCCCGGTTCGCGGACTTCGACGAGGCGCTTCGCGCCGTCGAGCCGGACGTGGTTTCCATCAACACGCTGCCGGACACCCACGGCCAATTCGCGATCAGGTCCATGGAGGCCGGAGCGCACGTGTTCGTGGAAAAGCCGCTCGCGGAAAGCGTCGAGCTGGCCGCCGAGGTCGTGGCGACGGCCCGGCGCACCGGACGGAAACTGGTCGTGGGGTACATTCTTCGCCAGCATCCGTCCTGGACGAAGTTCATCGAGATCGCGCGGCAGCTGGGCACGCCCCTCGTGTTCCGGATGAACTTGAATCAGCAGTCCAATGCCGAAACCTGGGACTGGCACAAGCGTTTGATGGACAGCTTCCCGCCGATCGTGGATTGCGGCGTCCACTACGTGGATGTCATGTGCCAGATGACGAGGGCGCGGCCCACGAGCGTCCATGCCATCGGCGCGAAGCTTACGGACGAGGTCGCGGTCAACAACTACGGGATGCTGCAGGTCGCGTTCGAGGACGGCTCCGTGGGCTGGTACGAAGCGGGATGGGGACCGATGATGAGCGAAACGGCGTTCTTCGTGAAGGACGTGATCGGGCCGAAGGGGTCCGTATCCATCGTGATGGCGGAAACGGTCGGCGACGTGAAGTCCGACGACATCAACGCCCATACCAAGACCAACCAGATATTGTGGCACCACGCCGATCTTTCGAAGGAGGACGAGTGGATCGACATGGCGGACGAACCCGACCACGACGAGCTCTGCGAGCGCGAACAGCGCTTCCTGCTTGAAGCGATCGACCAGGACATCGACCTCGGGGACCACATGGACGACGCGGTGAAGAGCCTGATGATCGTGAGTGCCGCCGACCGCTCAATCCATGAAGGGCGGGTAATATCGCTCCTTTAGGCTTCCGGGCGCCTTCGTCCGGCCGGCCCCGGAACGCGGCCGCCGAGCCCTTCCCTGTCGGCGAAGCGCGCGTTCGGGTCTGACCATGGAAAATGCAGCGGATCCGGACCGGCGCGTTTCCAATTGGCTGAGCCGGTTCAATTCCGCCGTCGGCGCGGGAGGGCCCGAGGCGGTTTCGCGCCTGTTCGCCGAGCGATGCTTTTGGCGGGACATTCTTTCGCTCACTTGGAACATCAAGACGGCCGAGGGCCGGCGGGACATCACGGCGATGCTCGGCGCGACGCTGCCGCATTCGGGGCTCGGGAGATTCGAGCCATTCGAAGACGCGTGGGAGGCTGAAGGCCGCACCGAATCGTTCGTGCGATTCGAAACTTCGGTTTCGCGCGGGATCGGGCATCTGCGTCTGGACGGAGAGCGCGCGGAAACGCTCCTGACCGTTATGGACGAGCTCAAGGGGCACGAGGAGTCCAAAGGTCAGGCGCGCCCCGCCGGCGTCGTCCACGGCGCAATTGCGGGCAGGAAAAGCTGGCTGGAGGAGCGCAACGAGGAATGCGGCGGCTTCGGGCGCGACCGGCAGCCTTACGCCGTCATTGTCGGCGGCGGGCAGGCGGGAATCGCGCTGGCCGCGAGGCTTAGGCAGCTCTCGGTTCCCGCGGTCGTCCTCGAAAGGAACGCGAGGCCCGGAGATTCATGGAGGAACCGGTACCGCACCTTGGTTCTGCACGACCCGGTCTGGTACGACCATTTGCCGTACCTTCCGTTCCCCGAGCACTGGCCGGTGTTCACGCCCAAAGACAAGATGGGCGATTGGCTCGAATCGTACGCTCGCGCCATGGAGCTTTGCTATTGGGGTTCCGCCACATGCGTGCGCGCCGAGTACGACGAGGCCGCGTCGGAATGGATCGTCGACGCCGACCGCGCCGGCAGCCCCGTGACGCTCAGGCCCAAGCAGCTCGTGCTGTGCACGGGCGCATACGGGCCGCCGCGGGTGCCGGACATTCCGGGGCTGGAGACGTTCAACGGCAGCGCCATCCATTCGAGCGAGCACCAGGACGGAAGGCGCTGGCGCGGCAAGCGCTGCGCAGTAGTCGGATCGAACACCTCGGCGCACGACATTTGCGCCGATTTGTGGGAGTCGGGCGCCGAGTCCGTGACCATGGTCCAGCGGTCGCCGTCCACTGTGGCCAGTTCCGATGCCGTGATGGAAGTGGTGTTCGGCGACCTTTACTCCGAACGCGCCCTGCGGAACGGCATTACGACCGAGAAGGCGGATCTGATGTTCGCGTCGCTTCCGTTCGCGCTTCTGGAGGAGCGAATGTCATCCGTGGCGGATCGGATGGAAGCGCACGACCGCGACCTGCTCGCGCGGCTGGGAACCGCGGGCTTCCTGCTCGACAAGGGCGTGGACGGCACAGGCCTGATCATGAAGGCGTTCCGCACCGGAAGCGGATACTACATCGATGTCGGCTGCTCCGAATTGATCGCGGACGGGCGCATCGGCCTGAGAACGGGCGTCGAGCCGAAGCGGTTTGCGGGCGGAACGCTGGAACTCACCGACGGATCCGCAATTCCGGCGGACTTGGTGGTTTTCGCCACCGGATACCACTCGATGCAGCGCACGATCGCCGAGCTGGTTTCGGAAGATGTTGCGGAAAGGGTCGGCCACTGCTGGGGCTACGGCTCCGGCACGCCCGGCGATCCCGGACCATGGGAGGGCGAGTTGCGCAACCTGTGGAAGCCGACGGCGCAAAAGGGGCTTTGGCTGCACGGCGGCAACCTGCATCTGTCGCGGTTCTTCTCCAAGTTCGTCGCGCTGCAGATCAAGGCGCGCATGGAAGGGATGCCGACGCCAGTCCATGGCGACCCGCGCATCCGCATGTAAGTCGGCGTTGCGCCCGGACCGCGCTATTGCGCTTATGACGCCGGGCCGACCGGTTCCAAGAGTCGACCTGTAGTCGTCGGATGCCAACCGTTCAGAGCAGCGCGATGGCCTCGATTTCCACCTTGATGTCGATCATCAGTCCGCACTCCACGGTGGAGCGCGCGGGCGGCGCATCCGGGAAATATTCGGCATAGACGGAGTTCATGGCGGCGAAGTCCTTCCGGTCCGTCAGGAACACGGTGGTCTTGACGACGCTGCTCATCGAGCTTCCGGCTTCCTCGACCAGCGTCTTGATCTTTTCCATGACCAGCCGGGTCTGCGCCGCGACGCCTTCCGGAATTGCGCCGTCATCTCCGACGGGCACCTGTCCCGAAACGTAGACGGTGTCGCCTGCAATCAGGGCAGGCGAAAGCGGAATGCTGGTGACTTTCCCCACAGTAGCGGGCATTGGCGTCTCCTTTCGATGATTGCGTCACTCGGAGACCATACCCGACGTATGCGCTGCCGGTCACCTGCCTTGCTTGTCTATGCGCAGCAAATCCTGAATTCCGTGCCCTGCCAATGCCCGCAATTTCGATGCCGACAGATGGTCCGGCCGACGCGCGCCGGCCCCGGACGTTCAGGTCGGCGCGAACCGGCATGGATGGCCATGATCATGTGTAACATGCATGCGCAAGCTGCTCCCGCTCGGGGTTTCGACACGAAATGGCTTGAAGCCTCGATGTGCGGCACGGCGCTCCGCCTCGACGCCGTGTTCAAGCGGCGTCTTCCAACTCGTCCCTGATAACCTTTACGAACAACGGCTGGTCAAGCCGAGCCTTGATCACCGAAACGCCCGCTTGCAGTTCCGCGACATCCTTCGCGAGGCCATCCGTCCGATCGCGAGACTCCTTGCTTTGAGCGGTGATCGTTTCCCGCATCTCCTTGCCTTGGGCGGTGATCGCGTCCCGCAGCCTCTGCTCCGAGGCCTCGTTCGCCTCCCGCATCTCCTTGCCTTGGGCGGTGATCGCGTCCCGCAGCCTCTGCTCCGAGGTCTCGTCCGCTGCCCGCATCTCCTTGCCTTGGGCGGTGATCGTCTCCCGCATCTCCTTGCCTTGGGCGGTGATCTCGTCCCGCAGCCTCTGCTCCGAGGCCTCGTTCGCCTCCCGCATCTCCTTGCCTTGTGCGGTGATCTCGTCCCGCAGCCTCTGCTCCGAGGCCTCGTCCGCTGCCCGCATCTCCTTGCCTTGGGCGGTGATCGCGTCCCGCAGCCTCTGCTCCGAGGCCTCGTCCGCCTCCCGCATCTCCTTGCCTTGGGCGGTGATCGCGTCCCGCAGCCTCTGCTCCGAGGCCTCGTCCGCTGCCCGCATCTCCTTGCCTTGGGCGGTGATCGTCTCCCGCATCTCCTTGCCTTGGGCGGTGATCGTCTCCCGCATCTCCTTGCCTTGGGCGGTGATCGTCTCCCGCATCTCCTTGCCTTGGGCGGTGATCGCGTCCCGCAGCCTCTGCTCCGAGGCCTCGTCCGCTGCCCGCATCTCCTTGCCTTGAGCGTCGAGCCTGTTCGACAATTCGCTGACGGAATTCTCGACTTTCCTCAGATCCGTGCGCAACCACGTAATCAGACCGATTATGAGTGCTGCGAGGCCGATAAACGGCGCAAAAGTTTCCATGTGGCGCAATATAGCGATGGGCAGCACATTTTGAAAGAATGATTAAATAGTGTCTGGCAGAGAACCCGTCGTTTTTCGCTGTACGGCCGGATTTTGGTCGGGCGCAATGGCCTCGCCGGAACCCGGCGCGGCGCATTTCGAGCCGGGACGGAGCGAATCCGGCTCGGGAGGCCGGATTTTCGGCGTCTGCGACGGCTTTCCGGGGGTCCGGCGCAGGCTCCGCCGCCTGCCGCCCTGCGGCCCGCCGGGATTTCGGGGAATGCGCCGCTCAGGCGGCGCGTTTGCGCCGTTCCGGCCGCAGCCGCTCGCGGTCGCGCAGGATCCGCCCGAGCCGGTGGATGTTGGCGGCGAGGACGGAGAGGCCGACAGCCAGCTCGAACCGGTCCCGCCCGCGCAGCCGCACCCGGCCGAGGCCGCGGTGCTCCAGCCCGTTGATCGCCGACTCCACGCCCGGATGCCTGCGCCGCGCCGCCGCGAAGTCCGGGTCGGCCTCGCGGGCCCGGTCGGCGGCGGACAGCCGGCCCTTCTTCGGAAGGGCGTTCACTTCCAGCATCGCGTCGAGCTTCCGGCGGTTCTCCGGGCTATGGAAGCCGCGGTCGAAGCTGCAGGCCCGCAGGTCCGGGAACGCCTCCAGGCATCTCCCGACCAGCGGGACCGCGACATGCGTGTCGCCGCCCGTCCACATGATCTCGTGGTCGAGGATGAACCCGCCGCCGTCCTCGACGATGCACACCGGAACCCCGAGCTCCGCAGGCTTGCCGGCCTTGCCCTTGGCGATCCACCGGGTATGCTCCTCGAAGATCGAGAACAGCTTCTCCTGGTGCGGGATCGCCTCCTCGTTCAGCACCCGGCGGGCGGTCCGGGTCGCGAAGCGGCACACATGGCCGATGAGCCTCCGGATTTCCGCCAGAACGCGCCGGGGGCGGCCCGCCGCCCGGAGCGCCGGAAGCGACGACCACGCCTTGGCGGCCAGCGCCAGGGACTTGTCCAGGAGCGCCCGGACATCGTCCGGCCGGGAGCGCCGCCGCCGCGCCTTGCCCACCTTCCGGAACAGGGCCTTCGCCCCGCGCAGGTGATGGCGCCGCTGCCGCCAGCCGCCGACGCCCGAGGCGCCGCAGGCCCGCGACGCCTCCCGCACAAGGCAGCGGACCGAGTCCCAAAGCAGGCCGAAGTCGGTCGGATGGCGGACGTCCGTCTCCACCACGAACGAGTCACAGCGCCCGACCAACGCTGCGCCAGGCTTTTTTCCCGCAACCTTGTGCCCCGTCTCCACGACCAGCCGGTTCACAGCCCGCAGAAGCTCCGGCGTCAAAAGCTCGACATTGTCCCTGATGTTCCGGAGCTCGTACGAGCCATCCGCGACCCCCGGCTCGTGGCCCGGAAAGCGCTGGACATCCATGTCCTTGTTCACGATCCGGTGGAGCCGGTCGTAGTCGCAGTCCGGACCCTGCTTCAGGACCCCCATCACAAGGATCGCCCGGAAGTCCATGCCTTGGCGGCCCGTGTCCCGCCGGACGCCCGGAAGGATGTGCTCGTCCAGAAGCCGCAGCAGCTCGTCGCGCGTCTCCCCGTTCCCCCAGATCGCCTGCAGCCCGATCAGGACCGCCGGGATGTCGTCGCGGGACTTCATGTCCAGCTCGATGTCCCCGATCGGAACCGAGCCAAGCCGCCGCCGCAGTTCGATGACGTTCCGCATGCCGGAATCCTCCGAAGATTGCCCCGAAACCGCCGGTTTTGCGGCGAATTCGGCGGAATCATGCGACATCCGGCAGATCTTCGCAAGCGGAAAACGCCGATTCAGTCCTAAGAATCAATGAATTGTACGATTCTCTTTCGGACACTAAATAGTGTCTGGCAGAGAACCCTCCGTTTTTCGCTGTACGGCCGGATTTTCGGCGGCGGCGGCTTTCCGGGGGTCCGGCGCAGGCTCCGCCGCCTGCCGCCCTGCGGCCTTCCGGGATTTCGGGGAGGGCGCCGCTCAGGCGGCGCGTTTGCGCCGTTCCGGCCGCAGCCGCTCGCGGTCGCGCAGGGTCCGCCCGAGCCGGTGGATGCTGGCGGCGAGGACGGAGAGGCCGACCGCCAGCTCGAACCGATCCCGGCCGCGCAGCCGCACCCGGCCGAGGCCGCGGCGCTCCAGCCCGTTGATCGCCGACTCCACGCCCGGATGCCTGCGCCGGGCCTCCGCGAAGGCCGGACCCGCCTCTCGGGCCCGGTCGGCGGCGGACAGCCGGCCCTTCTTCGGAAGGGCGTCCGCGTCCAGCATCGCGTCGAGCCGGCGGCGGTTCCCAGGGCTATGGAACCCGCGGTCGAAGCTGCACGCCCGCAGGTCCGGGAACGCCTCCAGGCATCTCCCGACCAGCGGGACCGCGACATCCGTGTCGCCGCCCGTCCACATGATCTCATGGCCGGGAATGAACCCGCCGCCGTCCTCGACGATGTACACCGGAACCCCGAGCTCGACGGGCTTGCCGGCCTTGCCCTTGGCGATCCGCCGGGTGTGCTCCTCGAAGACCGACAGCGCCTTCTCCCCGCGCGGAACCGCCTTCTCCTCCAGCGCCCGGCGGGCGGGTCCGGAACGCGAACCGGCACGCATGGCCGATCAGCCTCCGGGTCTCCGACAGGACGGGCGGCGGGCGGCCCGCCGCCCGGAGCGGCTCGAGCGAGCCCTTCGCGTTCCTGGCCAGCCCCAGCGACCTGGCCAGGAACGCCAGGGCCTCCTCCGGGCGGGCGCTCCACCGGGGCGGCGCGTCCGCCCTCCTGTACAGCTTCTCCGCCGCGTCCGGGCGGTGGCCGTGCTGCCGCCAGCCGCCGACGCCGCGGCTCTCGCAGGCCCGCGACGCCGACCGCGCGAGGCAGCGGACCGAATCCCGAAGCAGGCCCGTGTCGGTCGGATGGCGGACGTCCGTCTCCGCCGCGAACGGGAACGGGCCGCAGCGCCGGCCAACGCTGCGCCAGGCTTTTTCCCGCAGCCTTGTGCCCCGTCGACACGACCAGCCGGTCCGCCTCCCGAAGTAGCTCCGGCGCCGGAAGCTCGACATTGTCCCTGATGTTCCGGAGTTCGTGGAAGCCGGGCTCGAACCAGTCGTCGTGGCCCAGGAAGGCCTGGATCTTCACATGCTCGTCCGCCAGCTCCTGAAGACGGTCGCAGTCGCAGTCCAGATCCCGCTCGGCACGCCCATCACAAGGGTTCGCCGGAGCTGCATCCCCGGGCGGCCCGTGTCCCGGCGGCGGTCCGGAAGGATGCGCGCCTCCGGAAGCCGCAGCAGCTCCTCCCGCGCCGCCTTGTCGCTCCGGATCGCCTGGAGGCCGGCCAGGACCGCTCCTCAACCACCTTGCGCATGCAATCGCCTACGAAGATTCCGGGAAAAACGCCGGCATCGCGGCGAATTCGGGCGAATCATGCCAAATCCCGGAAATCTTCGCAAGCGAAAAACGCCGATTTAGGACAAAAATTCAACGCGTTGCGGGTTCTCTGCCAGGCATTAAATAAATCTCGGCGGCCTACCGGTCACATGTTGCTAGTCTGCCGTGCATTTGAGTCATCCGACGATTTCACGACCCGTCGCATGAACGCATGGCTTCGAGATTCCGGGTGCCAAGACACGCATGCCCGAAGCGATTGACTAGGGCCGACGGCGGCAATACCTGTTGACGACCTGAAGACGATGGGGTGGAGGGCCGCGCCGGGATGGACATGCCTGATCCCGATCCCGCCGTGCTTGCGAGGAAGGATCGGATTGTCGCCGCTCTCAGGTCTTCGCTTTCGTCGGCGACCGTCATCTGCGACCCCTTCGAGACGAGAGCTTACGAGTGCGACGCGCTGACGGCCCACAGCTGCCCGCCTCTCGCAGTCGTTCTTCCTTTATCCACCGAGGAAGTGGCGGCTGCGCTGAAGGTATGCAAGGCGGCGCGGGTGCCGGTCGTGCCCCGGGCCGGAGGAACGTCGTTGGCGGGCGGCGCGCTGCCTACCGCGGACTGCGTGGTAGTCAGCACGGCGCGGATGTCCGCCGTGCTTGAAACGGACCGCGCAAACCGCTGCATCCGGGTGCAATCCGGCATCACCAACCTTGGCGTGACCGGCGCAGTCAAGGATGGCGGCTTCTTCTACGCGCCGGATCCCTCCAGCCAGCTCGCATGCACGATCGCCGGCAACATCGGCACCAACGCGGGCGGAGCCCATTGCCTCAAATACGGCGTGACGTCGAACAACCTGCTCGGCGCGACGCTCGTCACCATGGACGGCGAAATTCTGGAGCTGGGCGGCCCGTACCTCGACTCGCCGGGGCTCGACCTGCTCGGCGTGGTTTGCGGATCCGAGGGGCAGCTTGGAATCGTCACCGAGGCGGTGCTCCGGATTCTGCCCAAGCCCGAAGGCGCAAGGCCGGTGCTCATGGGGTTCGGGTCCAGCGAAACCGCCGGCGCTTGCGTTTCCGACATCATCGGGGCCGGAATCGTGCCCGCCGCGATCGAGTTCATGGATCGTCCGTGCATTCGTGCCTGCGAGAGTTTCGCCAAAGCGGGGTATCCCGACGCGGAGGCTCTGCTGATCGTGGAGGTGGAGGGCTCCGAGGCCGAAATCGACCAGCAGCTCGGCGTGATCAAGCAGATCGCCGCGAAGCACGCTCCGGAGGAGCTCAGGGAAAGCCGCTCGGAGGATGAGACCGCCCGAATCTGGGCGGGGAGGAAGTCCGCCTTCGGGGCGATGGGCCGCATCAGCGACTATATTTGCCTGGACGGGACCATACCGGTTTCGGAGCTGCCGCGGGTTCTCAGGCGGATTGGCGAACTGTCAGAGCAGTACGGGCTGCAGGTTGCGAACGTGTTCCATGCCGGGGACGGCAACATGCATCCGCTGATCCTGTTCGACGCCAACGAGCCGGGCGGAGTCGAGAAATCGGAGGCGCTCGGCGCGGAGATCCTGCAGCTGTGCGTTGATGTCGGCGGATGCCTCACCGGCGAGCACGGCGTCGGCGTTGAGAAGCGCGATCTCATGCCGTTCCAGTTCGAGCGGGAGGACATGGAGGCGCAGCTGCGCGTCAAGGACGCCTTCGATCCGGCTTGGCTGCTGAATCCTGCGAAGGTGTTCCCGCTGGAGCTGACCGGGGAAAGACGGGCGGCGTGAGGCCTGAGGACGAGAGCGAGCTTTCCGAGGCCGTCGCGGCTTCCGACGGCCCGCTTCGCATTGCCGGCGGCGCGACCCGGCCAGTCGGACGTCAGGTTGACGGAGCTCTGCTCAGCACGACCGCGCTTTCCGGAATCCGGCGGTACGAACCCGGCGCGATGACGCTGATCGCGGGGGCAGGAACGCCCTTGGCCGCGATCGAAGCCGCGCTTGCGCGGGAGCGCCAGTGCCTGCCGTTCGAACCGATGGACCACCGGCAGCTGCTCAGCACCGACGGCGAGCCGACGATCGGAGGAGCGGCGTCGGCCAACGCGTCCGGTCCGAGGCGCGTCCGGGTCGGCGCATGCAGGGATCACATGCTGGGGGTCCGCTTCGTCGACGGCCGGGGCAGGGTTCTCAAGAACGGCGGCCGGGTGATGAAGAACGTGACCGGGTACGACCTGGTCAAGCTGCTGGCAGGCAGCTTCGGGACGCTCGGCGTGCTTACGGAGATCGCGTTCAAGGTCTTGCCGCGACCGGAATTCCGGGCGGTTCTGCTGTACTACGGCCTTGAGGACGCGGCTGCGGTCCGCGCCTTGTCGGTCGCCTTGGGGAGTCCATTCGCCGTAACCGGGGCCGCCCACGCGCCCCGCGGCTTGGACGGCCAGCCCGCGACGATGATCAGAATCGAGGGATTCGAGGACGCCGTCCGGACGAGTGCCAAGCGGCTTGCCGGGCAGCTGGGCGAATTCGGCGACGCGCTGATCGAAGACGATCAGGAAAGGATCGAGGCAGGATGGAAATGGGTAAGGGACGTGGAACGCTTCCGCGGCCTGCCCGGCGACGTGTGGCGGGTTTCCGCCAGGCCGACCGAAGGCCCGGAGCTGGTTCAGCGGGTCAGGCGCCATTGCGATCCGGAGGTCATGTACGACTGGGGAGGCGGCCTGGTCTGGCTTCTCGTTCCCGGCGGAACGGATCTGCGCGGATGGCTGGGCGGGTTCGAAGGCTACGCCTCGATCGTCAGGGCGAGCCGCGAGACGCGCGAAAGGGTGCCGCCGTTCCATCCCTCGGCCGGAGGCGTGCAGAGGATACAGGAAGCGCTCAAGGAGCGGTTCGATCCGCGCGGAATCCTCAACCCCGGCCTGATGTTCTTCCGAAGGTCCGCCCCGCAACGTTGCTGAAGGCAGGCCATGCAAACCCGGTTCACGCCTGAGCAGCTCGCCGACCCGTCGCTTGAACGGGCCAACGCCATCATCAGATCGTGCGTGCATTGCGGAATGTGCAACGCAACCTGCCCTACCTACGGCCTGCTCGGGGACGAGCTCGACGGGCCGCGAGGCCGCATCTACCTGATCAAGGAAATGCTCGAAAACGGCCGCCCGGCCGACAGCCGGACGGTGCGGCACATCGACCGCTGCCTGTCCTGCCTGTCCTGCACGACCACATGCCCTTCCGGCGTCGACTACATGCGGCTCGTGGACCATGCGCGCGAGCATATCGAGCGGACCTACAAACGCCCTGTCTCGGACCGCTTGCTGCGATGGGTTCTGCTGCGCGTGCTGCCGCATCCGACGCGCTTCCGGCTCGCGATGCTGCTGGCTAAGGCCGGACGGCCGTTCCGCCGCCTTGTTCCCGACGCCCGGATCAGGGCCATGCTGGAAATGGCGCCGCGCAGCATTCCGCCGGTCAGCAGAAACGACGATCCGCAGGCGTTCCCGGCCGAAGGGGAAATGCGGAAGCGGGTCGCCGTCATGACCGGCTGCGCGCAGCGGGCTTTGAATACGGACATCAACGACGCCACGATCAGGCTGCTGCGGCGTTTCGGATGCGAGGTGGTGGTCGCAAGGGGAGCAGGCTGTTGCGGCGCTCTCGCGCACCACATGGGCAAGGCGGAAGCCGCCCGCGAGTCGGCGAGGCGCAACATCGGCGCTTGGGAGCGGGAGCTGGACGGGCGGGGCCTGGACGCGGTCGTCGTGAACGCGAGCGGGTGCGGAACGACCGTCAAGAATTACGGGCACTTGTTCCCGGAAGCCGCGGAAAGGGAACGCGCGGAACGGATCGCGGGTCTTGCGGTCGACGTTTCGGAGCTGCTTGAGTCGCTGGATCTGCCGAAGATGCCGTCCCGCGGGCTGAAAGTCGCCTACCACGCCGCATGCTCGCTCCAGCACGGCCAGAAAATCACGTCCGTGCCCAGGAATCTGCTCAGGAACGCGGGGTTCGACGTGGCCGAGCCCTCGGGTGCCCATCTCTGCTGCGGCTCGGCCGGAACCTACAACATTCTCCAGCCTGCGATCGCGGCCGCGCTGAAGGCGAACAAAGCCAAGTCGCTGGAGGCGCTGCGTCCGGATGTGGTCGCGGCGGGCAACATCGGCTGTATGGTGCAAATCGAATCCGCCATCGCCGTGCCGGTAGTCCACACGGTCGAGCTGCTCGACTGGTCCAGCGGAGGGCCCGTGCCGCCTGCGCTCGCGAGCCGGATGCGCTGACGGCCGCATCCCCGGCAGGCTGCGGCGCGCCGCGGACGACAAATACATCCTGTCCGGTCTTGAAAGCGGGGATCCCGGTTCCCATATCGTGCTTGTCGGAGGCCGCAAGGCTCCGGCAGTTCCAAGGAAGCCCGTCCGTGGTGGAGGGCAGACGCAACAGATCGCTCGGAAGGAGGATTGCAATGCGCACCTTTGATTTCACGCCGCTTTACAGGTCGACCGTCGGCTTCGACCGTTTCGCCGACCTCTTCAGCAAGTTCGCCTCGAACGATGTTTCGGCAGGGAGCTACCCGCCGTTCAACATCGCCAGGCTGGACAACGACAGCTACCGGATATCGATCGCGGTCGCGGGGCTGGCCGAGAAGGACCTCAAGGTGGAGGTCCACCAGAACCAGCTAGTGATCTCCGCGAAGAAAGCCGACGAGGAGAACGGCGTCGCCTATCTCCATCGCGGCATCGCCGAGAGGGGCTTCGTCCGCAAGTTCTGGCTCGCCGACCACATCGTGGTCACCGGCGCCGACTACGAGAACGGAATGCTCCACATCGATCTCAAGAGGGAGATCCCCGAGTCGCTGAAGCCGCGCCGGATCGAGATCGGAAGCGCAAGCGGCAAAGCCGCCAAGCCCGTCGCCATCGAGGCCTGACGGGGCCGATCCGGAAACGAAAGGCGCGCTCCGACGGAGCGCGCCTCCTTTATTGCCTTGATCCCGCCGGTTCCGGCGGATGACATCCGCAGGTCAGATCGACATGCAGATGTATTTCATCTCCAGGAAGTCCTCGATTCCGTGCCGGGAGCCTTCGCGGCCGAGCCCGGATTGCTTGACGCCGCCGAACGGCGCCACCTCGGTCGAGAACAGGCCGGTGTTGACGCCGACGATTCCGTATTCGAGCGCTTCGGCGACGCGCCAGACCCGGGACATGTCCCGCGCAAAGAAATAAGACGCCAGCCCGTGGATGGTGTCGTTCGCGAGCTCGATCACTTCCTCCTCGGATTCGAACCTGAACAGCGGAGCGACGGGCCCGAAGGTCTCGTCGTGGGCGACCATCATGTCCTGCGTGACGTCGGCGATCACGGTGGGCTCGAACCAGGTTCCGCCGAGCGCGTGCTTGCTGCCTCCGGTCACGATCTTCGCGCCTTTCCGGACAGCGTCCTCGACGTGGGACTCGACTTTCGAGACCGCGTCGCCGTTGATCAGCGGCCCGGTGTTGACGCCTTCGGCGAACCCGTCCCCGAGCACCAGGCTGCGGGTCGCGGCCGCCAGCTTCTCCGCGAACGCCTCGTAGACGCCCGATTGCACGTAGATGCGGTTCGCGCACACGCAAGTCTGGCCGTTGTTGCGGTATTTGGAGATCATCGCGCCTTCGACGGCGGCATCGATATCCGCATCGTCGAACACGATGAAGGGGGCGTTCCCGCCCAGCTCCATCGATACCTTCTTTACCTGCTCGCCGGCTTGGCGAAGCAGAATCCGTCCTACTTCCGTAGATCCCGTGAAGGAGATTTTCCGGACAGTCGGGTTTGAGCAGAACTCTTGGCCGACTTCCCGGGACCGGGTCGACGTAACGATCGAAAACAGTCCCTTGGGCACCCCGGCGCGCTCGGCAAGCACCGCCATCGCCAGCGCCGAAAGCGGGGTTTCGCTCGCGGGCCGCGCAACAAACCCGCAGCCCGCGGCGAGTGCCGGCCCGGCCTTCCGGGTGATCATGGCGTTGGGGAAGTTCCACGGAGTGATGGACGCGACGACTCCGACCGGCTGCTTGATGACCAGCAGGCGCTTGTCCGCCTGATGGCCGGGAATGGTCTCGCCGTAGATCCGCTTCGCCTCCTCGGCGAACCACTGGAAGAACGACGCGCCGTAACCGATTTCGCCTTTGGCCTCCGCCAGCGGCTTGCCCATCTCGGCAGTGAGGATCGCCGCGAGATCGTCGGCGTTCTCCAGCATCAGCCGGTGCCATTCGAGAAGCACCGCGGCGCGCTCCTTCGCCGGACGGGCGGCCCATTCGCGCCATGTGCCTCCCGCGGCGTCGATCGCGCGCTTGATCTCGGCGATTCCCAAATCCGGCACGCTTGCGATCACGTCGCCCCGCGCCGGGTTAAGGACGTCGAAGGTTGCGCCGTCATCGGCGTCGACCCATTCGCCCGCTACGAACGCCTTGCTCGCGAGCAGTTCCGGATCCTTGAGCAGCAGCGGCAGGTTCGTGTTGTCTAGCATGTCTTCACCTTTCCAAATGCTTTCGAAGCCGCGTCCGGATCGGCATGCGCGCAGACCGAAGCGATGGCGGAATCGCGGCTGGCTGGTTCGTGTTTGGTGCCGCCGGCCGTCATCCGATGGCAGCGCCTGCACCGAAGACCCACTCTTTACGGCATGAGCGTGATGATGCAAAGCGGCCTTATCCCTGACTGGGTGCATCCCAAATTTTTGGGCTGAGCCTGTACCGATCGCGTGCGTGTCAGCGGCGTATTGCGTTCCGATGGTTGCAAACGCGCCGTCAAGGCTCAGAATGGAGCGATCCCGGCGCGGCTGTCGAAGACCTGCGAACAGCAGGCGCCGCGTATCCGGGCGCGAGCGGCAGAGGGCGTCATGGCAGGCAAGACACGGGACTCGGAGTTCCGCCATCCCGACACGGCGGCGCAGCTGCAGGAATGCCGTTTCGGTCGGCCTATTCCTCAAAAGCCGTTCGAACGCCAATCGCCCGAGGACCGGCGCGCAAGACATCGGCCTTGAATCGCACAACGTTGGAATCCGCAAAGGCATGACCGCAAGCGGCGCAAAGGAGCTGGATTCCACCATTGAAGAAACCTCAGGCCGAAAAAAACGCGCGGCAAACGGAACCGCCACAATGCCCGAAATATCCCCCGGTGATGGCGGATCGGAGCATTCAGGCGACGCTCCGCCCGTAGAAAAGCGAATAAGCGTCGACAGCCTGAAATCCCGAGTATTGGAATCGCTGAAGGCTCAGGGCTTCGAATTGACTCAGGGACGTCTCGTTCCTCCAGACCCGTGCGACAAGAACAGACTCCGGGTTCTCCATAGGGAAGCGGTCTTGCAATGCGTTTCGAGAAGCCGAAAGGAGTTGGCAAGGCATGAAGACCGACTCCTGACCTACATGGCGGCTGGTCGAGAAGTGGATCCGTCGAGAATCCAGCCGAAACTTGTTCAGGTTGAAGCCAAGTCGGAGGAGGAGCTGCTGTTCCGCTACGCCAAATTGCATTGGAGCATCCCCGTGTCCGCAGGCTACGGCCGACGATTGCGGTTTGTCGTAATGGACGAATCCAATGGAAAGCTTATCGGTCTATTCGGGCTAGGCGATCCCGTATTCGGTCTTAGGCCCAGGGACCAATGGATCGGCTGGGGAAAGGAGGCCAGAATGCAAAAGCTGAAGTGCGTAATGGACTTGTTTGCATTGGGCTCGGTGCCGCCCTATTCCCGTCTATTGTGCGGAAAATTGGTCGCTCTGCTGGCACTGAGCACATGCGTTGAAATGGCGTTCATGCGAAAATACAACGGGCGGAAATCCATAATAAGCGGCCATCGGCAGGACGGACGCCTGGCCTTGCTTACAACCACATCCGCGCTTGGACGGTCTTCCCTGTACAACCGGCTTCGCCGAAACGGCAGGCCCCTCTTTGAAAGCGTGGGATATACACGCGGCTCCGGGGAGTTCCACTTCAGCAATGGCCTTTACGAAGAATTGAGGGAGCTAGCGAGCGCGAGGTGCGACCCCACTGCGAAACACCGCTTGTGGGGGGCAGGGTTCCGGAATCGAAGGGAACTCGTGCGAAAGGCGCTGCCATTGCTAGGCTTGCCGCAGCAATTCTCATACCATGGCGTGGAACGCCAAGTATTCGTCGCTCCCCTTGCCGAAAACTCGAAAGAGTTCCTGCGCGGTGAAGAGCAGGACCTGATGCGCTTTGAGCGATCCCCCGAGGAATTGTTCTCGTGGTTCCGAGACCGATGGCTTCTGCCCCGAGCCGAACGCGATTCGTGCTACCGGGAGTTCGATCCGGCCGAATATCGGATTCTGAAGTCGCCATGATGGTTCGCACGCCGCTTGAAGGAGCGTCGCCATTCGCAGACCTCCCGTCCGCCCTCGTTGACGACGTTGTCGGACAAACATCGTCTGTGGCGGCCGGACTCCTGGAATCTTTCGCAAGCGTGAAAGAGGAAAGGAAATCGCTTCGCAGAAAACTTAAGGAATCCGGTCTTGTAATCACCGATTCAACCTTGGACATGGTTGCTGCCCCGACGACTTGCGCGACTGACGGGTCTTACGCGATCGAAAGACTGCTGATGACCGACCTTACCGCCGCCGCTGCCGTGGCAGTTGAGGGTCTCGCGCCGCCGTCGGAAAAGCGCCACTGGGAATTCCCGCGCCACAAATGCTTTGTTGCGACAGAACCGCACTTTGCGGATACGAGCACGATTATTCGGGCGATAATGCTTGGCGAAGAGCTCCGCCTGCTGGTCGCGGCGCCGCACGATCTGCTGATGCTGGACGGGACGTTCACGCTGCCGATCATTTACTTCAATCAGGCTCTGAACCAAGTCACCGGCACGTCGCAACTGAAATGCTCACAGGAATTCACCGACAATTGCTGCGATTACTTGGAAAAATTCCTGGAAACGCTGCAATCGCATCGAACCGACAAGCAGTTTGCGGCGTTTCCAAAATACTCGACCCGGAGGGAGATCGGACGGAAACTGCGGTGGCCATCAAACTACGATGATCGCGGAATGTTGTCGATTCTGCTTGATGTCGGTGAACTGACCCGCCCGATTCCGCTGGACAGCAGAAAGACCGCGGCTGGCGATTCCGCGTGGCATCTGAACACCGGAGTGCTGCCAGATAGCGTCAGGCGGCACGCCGCCGAGGCTGCGAAGGCCATCGTGGCCGCAGCCGACGCTATACATGTCATGTATTACAGGCCGAGGGAGTGGATTCCGGCAATTCGGGTCGAGGTGCCCGCGAGTGTCGCATCGAATTCCCATCGGTTGGCCTCGGTTGTGCAAGGGATCAAGCATCAGTCGGTGGCGGCGTCGATGCTTGAGCCGTATCCAATCTACTTTGCGGACAGAATTGTGAAATCTCTGGCCCGCGCCATGCCTGCGTTCCGCCAGGTAACGACGCAGCGGATTTCAGAGGAGTACGAAGGCGACATCGGCGAAATATATTTCGCTTTGCATGGATTCCGCAGCGAAACGGGAAGATAGCAATGGAAGGCGATAATCAGGAGATTGCGAAAATCGTCGGTACGACCGAACGGCTGGGCGTCGTCGGGTCGCCATCGTCCACGTCCCAGATCGGGTTGGACATCCTCGGAACCGCAGTATCGAGGAAGCTTGTCGGCGAACTCGCGCTTTTCCACTTTCCGCAAGATTCAAGCCGACACTATGCGCTCGGCCAGATCACCGAAATACAGCTGCGGAACATCTGGCACGAGGATCCGACGATGAGAAGCCTGATCAGGCAGCGCGGGCGCGTCGACGCCGTTAGCGAACGGCAGGATACGCACATGGGGCAGATGATCGTCAGCGCCGTCTTTTGCGAGAACGATCCGGGCGACTTCGCACCGAGCATAGTAGGCACGGTTCCCGCGACCGGCACGCCTATCCATATCGTCTCCGACGAGGTGCTCGAGGCGCTGCTCCGTCCCTACCGGAAGCAAATCTTCCACTTGGGGCGGGTTTACGGATCGACGCCGAAGCTTCCCCTGTGGTTCAAGCATTTCGACAAGGGCCCGAACGGCGCCGGCGAGGCGTACCATCTCGGAATCTTCGGCAAAACGGGATCCGGAAAATCGGTGCTGGCGAAGAAGATACTGCTCGCATACGCCCGCCACCCGAAAATGGCGCTTCTTGTCATTGATCCCCAAGGCGAATTCTCCCGGGATTTCGACAAAAAACCGGCGCAAGGAGAATTTGCGCTCCCCGTCGGACGGATTGCGCAAAATATGGGAAAACAATCATTTGTTATGACAGTGCGAAATCTAGTGCTCGACAGGTGGGAACTGTTCGAGCAGATCTTTCTCGAGTCTCCTTTTTTTGAGCGCCTCACCGTTCCGACGGGGCAGAATCGCGAGCTGGCGTGCAGCATCCTTAGTGAGCACCTCCAGAAGAAGGGGATTAAACTCAATTCCCTGCACAGCCGCGAATCGTTCGACAGGGCGTGGAATTTCCTCAAAGACGAAAAAGCGCAACAAATCTTCTACAGGTCCGCGGCTTCACGAAGCAGATTCAATACAGCGCTTCAAGACGCGGATCCCGATGATTTCTACCAGCGGTACTGGTCTCCTGTGTCCAAGCTTTTTTGGGATGGCCGCCCGCAAGCGCGAAGCGTCGAAAAGGCGCTCAAGTGGCTGTTGGAATCAAATGGCATGAATCGGCCGATTCTTGTAATTGACTTGTCCAGTCGGCGTGATTCAGAGATTCTTTGGAACGAAAAGATTCAGTCGCTTGTAATTAAGCGCCTGCTTGACGGGCTGTCCAATTATGCCGAACGGAATTACAACGAAGGCCAAAGCCTGAACGCGCTGGTGATCATCGATGAGGCGCACCGTTTGGCCCCCCGGACGCGTTCCTATGAAGGTGATGCCGGGCGGGACGTGGGGTCGGTCCTTATAGATGCGGCTCGGACGACGCGGAAGTACGGACTGGGGTGGCTTTTCATCAGCCAAACACTTTCGAGTCTGCATACCGAGATTCTCCAGCAGCTGCGAATTTTCTTTTTCGGATTCGGTCTCGGGCTTGGCGAGGAGTTCCGATCGCTGAGGGAGCTTGTGGGATCGTCCGGCTCTGCTCTGCATCTTTATCAACTGTTTCGCGATCCGCATTCCGCCTTTGATACCGCGAGCCGACAGTATTCGTTCATGACGATCGAACCAGTGAGTCCGCTATCGTTCTCCGGAAGCCCGCTGTTCTTCAACGCGTTCAATTCGGCCAAAGAATTCATGGAAGTCAACGACTTGGAAGCATGACTCTGCGTGCCTGCCTTGCAGCGCACGCGGATTCGCATTGTTCCAGACAGCGTTGCAATTGTTTCCGCGCCGGTTGCGGGAGCGGAGCATTCGGCGGTTGGCCCGGCACCCTTGGGTTTTACGATCGCAGGCATAGGGACGGTTCGTCGGCCGAAATGCAAGACCGCGCGCGGCGCGGCCTGGGGAGTACTCCGGTCGAGAACGAATTTGCGGCGTTGCGGATGCGAGCGATGCGATGAATACTGGCCTTGTTCGGCGGGGTGCCGGCCTGCGCGATTGTCGTCCGCTCAAACGGGATTCCGCGTTCAGGAGTACAGACCGAGGCTTCCGTGGCGGTAAGGCTTGACCGGAAATCCGCAATCTATGCGCTTGCCGCGGTCTTCTGGCTTCCGGCAGCGGTCGTTTTATCGACCTTGGCGCGGGGATTCGGAATGCCGCCCGACCCTGCCGTTTGGATTTCGCTCTGGCCAACTTTGCCCGCGGGGCTGCCCCTTGCCGCAGCCTGCGTCCTCATTCATCGGACCGGTCGTCCGCGGGGAGCCAAGACGGTGTTCCTGCTTGCGGGCTTCATTACCGTGCTCGCGGCCGTCGTTGGCGGACTGTTCGGGCCGTTGGGAATAATCGCTTACTGCTCCGTCGCAAGCTTGCCTGCATGGCTGGCACTTGCGGCATTCCTGATTGCGGACTTCCGAAAACGGGAGCGGTGAGACAGGATCGGCAAATTGGAGGGGGTAGCCCGCGCCCGGCCTCGGCCATGGAGCGGTCCGGCCGTTGCTTGGATTGCTGTTCAAGAAATGCCGCTCGCGCGCGCCTGCCGGGCTGGCCGGGCCGGATCTGCGCACCAGTGCGAAATCGAATTCGAGGGAACGAGTCATGAGGCCGGGCAACAAAAACCTAATCACCGACGTCGAAGGATTGCTGGTCGGAAACGCCGAAGATTCCGACGTGAAAACGGGCGCGACAGTGCTGGTCGGCTCCAAGCCGTTCACCGCGGCGGTGCATGTCATGGGCGGCGCGCCGGGCACGCGCGAAACCGATTTGCTCGCGCCCGACCGGCTTGTGCAAGAGGTCGATGCCATCGTGCTGTCGGGCGGGTCGGCGTTCGGGTTGGACGCGGCTTCAGGGGTAGCGGACGGGCTGGTCCAGCGCGGCCGGGGCTTCAAGGTGGGCGCGGCGGCCGTTCCCATCGTTCCGGCGGCGATCCTGTTCGATCTGCTGAACGGCGGCGACAAGAGCTGGGCATCGAATCCTTACAGGTCGCTGGGACTTCAGGCACTCGACAACGCGGCGGAGGAATTCCGGCTCGGAACGGCCGGAGCAGGAACCGGCGCGACCACCATGCAACTCAAAGGCGGCCTCGGCTCGGCGTCGGCCGTCACGGATTGCGGCTGCACCGTGGGCGCCGTCGCGGCGGCGAATTCGCTCGGCTCCGTCGTGAGAGGCGATGGTCCGGGTTTCTGGGCGGCGCCGTTCGAGTTCGATGGCGAATTCGGCGATCTGGGCGAAGACTCCGCCGCGGACCCACATTGGGAGCCGCGGCTGTTCGAGCCGGACGGCGGCGGGAATGCGAACACCACGATCGCAATCGTCGCCACCGACGCTGCGCTGAGCCAATCGGAAGCGACGCGGCTTGCGGTCGCGGCGCATGACGGGCTGGCGCGCGCCATCGTTCCGTCCCACACCCTGTTCGACGGGGACTTGGTCTTCGCGGTGTCGACCGGCGCGCGGGTTCCGGACAACATGCACGAAAGCATGTTCAAGCTTTGCCATGCGGTGTCGGTATGCTTGGCGAGGGCGGTCGCCCGGGCCGTGTATCTGGCTGTTCCGGAGGAGAACGACACGCTTCCGACTTGGCGCGACAGGTTCCGCTGACGGTTCGCGCGCCCGGCAGGCCGGTTTTCGCGGCGAGGATGCGAAGACTGGCGTGCAGCCGGGATGGGCGCGCGCGCCGACCGGGATTCATCGGTCAGATGAATTCAAGCCGCCGCTCGCCGTCTTTCGTGTAGTGGAACGGCACGCGCCGAGGAGGCAGCTCGCTGTCCAGCGTTTCGAGGGCGGCCTTCAGCACCAGCCGCGATATGTAAGGCAGATCAAGGCGCGGCGCGTCCCGGGCGGCGACCCATTGCAACTCCGCCAGTTCGTTCGAAGGGGAGGAAAGGGCGTCGGGATCTCCGGTAAGGCTGACCCGGCCGATGCGGCCTAGAAGGAACCTCGCATCGAACCGCCTGGGAAGCCCGGGCGGCGTCACGGCCCTGAAGAAATACACCAGCCGGGTTCCGCTGGGCGCTATCCCCGCTTTCGCGAAGGCTTCCCAGCCGGAACGGTTCACGGCGGCGGCCTCGTCGGCGAGGCGTTCCCCAAGCATGAGGCCGGTCTCTTCCTGCAATTCCCGGATCGCGCATGCGACCAGCGAAGCGGCCAAGTCCGGATCCGCTCCAGCCGCCAGCCTCGACATGCAGGCGCCGCACGGCATTCCGGCCAGCGTCATGCCGCGGTCCTCGGATCCGACGGCGCCGCCGGGAAACACGAACTTGTCCGGCATGAACGCCGCGCCTCGGCTGCGCCTTCCCACCAGCACTTCCGGATCGGAATCCCGCTGGCGCATCAGCAGGACGCTCGCGGCGTCGCGAATCTCGGGACCTGCCATTGAACGGTGTCTTCGCTGCTCCTCCCGAAATATAAGTTCCGAACGCGCAGGCAAAAGCAAACCGGACGGGCACGACGCCCGGCCCGCTTTTTCGCGGCAGGCCGCCGCGAAATTTATTTTGCACGCGCGCGACGGAAATTTCCGGATGCCGCGTAAAACGGGTGTAGGGCAGGTTGGACTGCCGCAATGGTTCAAGGAAAGGAAACCAACATGAAGAACCGGGCAACCAAAATCATCATTGCGGGCACTGCCGCGGGCGGGATGCTGCTCGCGACGGCGATCGGCGCGGCTGCCGACGGCGGCCGGAAGGGCCACGACCGGGACCGCGGAGGCCACGGCTGGCAAGGCGGCATGTTCGGAGGCGATGTCGGCTTCGAGCAGCTGGACGCGGACGGAAACGGCGAAATCTCCAAAGAGGAGTTCGACGCGCGGCACGCGGCCTGGCTTGCGATGGTGGATGCCAACGGCGACGGAATGCTTCAGCAGCAGGAGCTTGAGGCCTACATTCTGGAGCGGATCAAGGCGATGGCGGCCGAACAGTCCGGGCGGATGATCGAGCGGCTCGACTCCGATGGCGACGGGATGGTCAGCGCCGAAGAGCTCGGCTCGAAGATGGGCAATGCCAGACGGGGCGACCGCATGTTCGACCGGCTCGACGAGGACGACAGCGGCGGAATCTCCGCCGACGAGCTGGAAGCCGCCAAGGCGATGGGAAAGAAATCGCGCGGCTCGGATGGAAAGCGTCGGCACGGCGGAAAGAGCGAGTAGCAGGGGATTGCCGTTCCGCCCGGCGGACTCCGCCGGGCGGAACGCCGCAAGCGCAGCGAGGCCAATGGAAGAATGCCGCTTCGGCGAACCCGGCCGGACGTCCTATGATCGGCCAAAACGACGACGATCTGCTTGCGCGATTCGCGGACGGGGACCGGCAAGCGGCGGCGATGCTGATGGAACGCCATGCGCCCAAGGTGTTCAGGCTGGCGAGGTCGATGCTGGGAAATGACGCGGACGCCGAGGATGTTGCGCAGGAAGCGATGATGAGACTCTGGAGGCAGGCTCCGAACTGGCAGCCGGGCCGGGCCAAGGCTTCGACTTGGCTTTGGCGCGTCACGGCGAATCTCTGCATCGATCGGAACCGGAACCGGAATTCCGCGCCGGACGGCCGGATCGCGGAAGCGGCCTCCGAATTGCCGACGGCCGAGGAGCGGATGATCGCATCGGACCGGGCGGCGGCGCTGCGCCGGGCGCTTCTCGGCATCCCCGCCAGGCAGCGCGCCGCAGTGGTGCTTCGGCACTTGGAAGGGCTTTCCAATCCCGAAGTCGCCTCGGCGCTCGGCGTCAGCGTCGAAGCCGCCGAGAGCCTTGTCTCCAGAGGCGTGCGCGGACTCAGGAGGCAGCTTCTCGGAAGAAGGGAGGAACTGCGATGGCAAGGCTGACCGGAAACCCCGACGAGGACGGCGGCCTCGGCGGGCTCGAGGCCTATTTCGAAGCCGAGAGGGCCGACGCCCCCCGGCTCTCCGCCGGGATGCGGCAGGCGATCCTGAGGGACGCCGATGCCGCGTTGAGGGAAATGGCCCCGTCCCGGACGGAGGCAAGAGAACCGGCGGGCTCTGCCTCCAAGCAGCGCTCGTTCCGTTCCCGCCTCCGGCTTGCGCTCGTGTTCGCGGGATCCGCCGCCGCCGGACTTGGGACCGGCTATGCGGTCGCCGGTAGCGAGGCATTTGATCCGGGCACGATACTCGGAGGGTACGAATCGGCGGCGGATCCGGACGTGTTCACCGGCGTCGAGGGAATGCTGCTTGGAGATACTGCTGATGGCTGAGGAGAAAAGGCCCGGCGGGTTCAGACGGAACTGGCTCCGGGTCGCGCTGATTGCGTCGCTTTGCGTGAACCTGCTGGTCGTCGGCGCAGTCGGCGGCGTTCTGCTGAAATGGTCCGGCTGGCAGCACCGCGATGTCGGAAGATTGATGAGCCCGGCCGGCCTCGGCCCGATTGTCCAGGCGTTCGACCGGGATCGCCGCTCGGAGCTGGGCCGGAAGGTCCGCTCGCGCGGATTCGGCCCGCGCAGCTTCGAGTCGGCCGGACGGAGCCAGCTGGAGGGCTTGATCGCAGTGCTGAACGAACGTCCGTACCGGCCGGAGGAACTGGACGCGCGGTTCGCGGAGCAGCGCCGGTCGTTTCTGGTCCGAATGGAGGCGGGGCACGAACTGCTGGCGGAACAGATCGGCGCGATGTCCGACGAGGAGCGAAGCGAATTCGCTTCGCGCCTGGAGCATTGGTACGACCCGCGCGGCCGCGAAGGCAAGCACCGCTGACGCGCCCGCCCGAGGAGCTTCAATCAGAATGTAATGCGTTCCGCCGATGTGGCCGCCAAGAGCGGCGGCGAGGCTACCGGAGCGTGAATTCGTTGATGAGGTGCCTCACCACGGCCTGAGCCGCTTCCTCCGCGTCCGCGCCGGACACAGCGGCGAGAGCATGGGCGCGCCGCTGGCGGTCCGTGGAGTTCCCGTTCTTCACGATCCCGCGGATGCCCTCCAATTCCTCAAGGCACTCAAGCTCCGCCGCGTCCTCCGACAGGAGCTCGATCAGCTCTTCGACCAGGTCGGGATAGGGAATCAGCTTGACCTTGCCGTGGTCGACCAGCTCCGCCTTGATGCCGTATCTCATCGCCCGCCAGCGGTTCTCGTTGATGAGCGTCGGGGCATAGCTTCGCCAGCGCTGGTTCTGCGATCGCAGCCGGTACAGGTAGGCGATGAGCGACTGGAACAGCGCGCTTATCGAGATCGCCTCGTCCAGCTTGCTGCAGACGTCCGTTATCCTCTGCTCGATCGTCGGGAACCGCGCGGACGGCCGGATGTCCCACCAGATCTTGGTCGCGTCCTCCAAGCATTCCGCTTCGACAAGATGGCCGATCAGGCGCCGGTACTCCCCGTAGGATGACAGCGGGTCGGGAAGGCCGGTTCTCGGCAAGGCGTCGAACACCGTCAGCCGGTACGACGCCAAGCCGGTGTCCTCGCCCTCCCACAGCGGCGACGAGCAAGAAAGCGCAAGCAGATGCGGCAGAAAGTACGTCGCCTGGAGCATAAGGTCGATCCGCAGATCCTCGTCCTCGATCCCGATGTGGTTGTGCATTCCGCAAATCAGGAGCCTGCGGGCGGCGTGGCCCAGATCCTGCCGCAGCGCGGCGTACCGCTCCTTCCGGGTATGCGTCTGCTCTCGCCAGCGGGCGAACGGATGCGTCGAGGCGGCGATCACGCCGTAGCCGAACTCCGAGGCGGCGGCGGCCACGCAGGCCCGCAGTTCGCCGAGCTCCTCCGCGGCGAGCTTCATTTTGCTGTGCGGCCGCGTCCCCACTTCGACCTGGCACTGGAGGTACTCGTTCATCACGCGGTCGTCCGCGCACTTTCTGCACTCCTCCATGAACCCGGGATCAGGGGAACGCACCAAGTCGTACGACTCACGGTCGACGACCAAGTACTCCTCTTCTATCCCTATCGTGAATTCCGGCTTGGCAGGCATGGATCAATGCTCCGGTCGGTTGGCGGAACCCGGTCGCGGACATCCGTTCCGGCTTATCCGGGCGCGCAGCGCAACATGTGCCGACTCCCACCGTTCTTCAAGTGCCGACCGGCACGAGACCCGTCGGCTGGCCCGGCAAAATGCGCTTGGAGGAAAGGGGACAATGGCAGTCCCTAGGGGAATCGAACCCCTCTTTCCAGGTTGAAAACCTGGCGTCCTAACCGATAGACGAAGGGACCGCATTGCACTCCGCCCGGCAGATATTTCCTGCCGTCAGGAATTGCAAGACGCGCCTCGCTCACCGCGTCGGCTTGGCGTCCTCAATCAGGAATTGCGGGCGCCTCCGCCCCCTGAACGCGTCGATCTCGAACGTGCCCGCGAAATGCGCGGTTTCGCCCAGCAGCTTCGGCAGGGTTCCGCAGAGGGGATTCCCGGGGCGCGGAAACGCGACCGCGCTGATCTTGCGGCCCATTCCGTCGGCGAGGCCGACCCTGACGATGTTTCCGAAGTCCCTGCAGTACGTGACGCGCTGGCTCGCCAGCGCCCACTTCGGCTCAGGCGAGCCGGATCCGTAGGGCCCGGCCTGCTCCAGCGATTCGATCGTTTCCGCAGTGATCGAGTCCTGCGACACCTGCGCGTCGAGACGGAGTTCCCGATTCGCGCGGGCCGTCGAAGCCGTGCGCTCCGCCACAATCTCTCCCAGCCGCTCCATGGCCGACCCGATCTTCGACTCCTCGACATCAAGACCCACGGCCATGCTGTGCCCTCCGGCCTTCGCAAGCAGCCGCTCCCGGAGGCATTGGCCGACGGCGGCCTCCAGATCCACGCCGGGAATCGATCTTCCCGACCCGCGTCCGCGGCCCGAATCCACGCCGATCACGATTGCAGGGCGATCGCTCCACTCGACCAGCCGCGCGGCGACGATTCCGACAATTCCAGGATGCCAGCCCGACTCGGCCGCCCACACGACCGGAGCGTCCAGCCCCCGGCGCTCCGCTTGCGCGACCGCGGCCTCGGCAACGGTGTCCGCGCGCCTCCGCCGTTCGCTGTTCAGATGGTCGAGATCCCGCGCGATGGCGGCAGCTGCCGGACCGTCGGCTTCGCTCAAAAGCCCGGCGCCCAGTTTCGACCGTCCCATTCTCCCGCCCGCATTGATTCGGGGTCCGATTCGGAATCCCAGATCCGACGCCTTCAGCGGGCCCTTCAGCCTCGAAACGTCCGCGATGGCCGCAAGTCCCGGCCTCGCCCTCCGGCGCATGACTTCAAGTCCCTGCCGGACGAACGCCCGGTTCAGGCCGACCAGCGGCACCACATCCGCCACCGTGGCCAAAGCGACCAGATCCAGCATGGGAATGAGGTCGGGCTCCGGCAAGCCTTCCGCCCTCATCGTCCGGTTCGCAGCCACCAGGAACAGGTACGCGACCCCTGCCGCGCACAGATGCTGCAGATCGCCGGATTCGTCGCGCCTGTTGGGATTCACGACCGCGAAGGCCGGCGGAAGTTCGTCCGGCCCCCTGTGGTGGTCGACCACTATGACGTCGGCGCCGTCCGAGGCCTTGATCGCTTCGGGCGAAGACGTGCCGCAGTCGACGCAGACAATCAGGTCGTGGCTGCTCGCCAAGAGGGACATGGCGTCCGGGTTCGGCCCGAAGCCCTCCGAGATCCGGTCCGGCACGTAAACCGTCGGCTCGACCCCGAATTCCCTGAGCCAGCACGTCAGCAGCGCGGCGGCGCTTCCGCCGTCGACATCGTAGTCCGCGAAGATCGCGACCCGCTGCCGGCGCTTCGCGGCGAACGCGAGCCGCTTGGCGGCCGCATCCATGTCGAGCAGTTCGGAAGGATCGCGCATGAGGTCGCGAAGCTTGGGTTCCAGATAGGCCACCTCCGATCCCGGCGGCAGATCGAACCTGGCCAGCACGCGGCAAAGCAGGTTCGGCAGGCCTGTGCTCTGGGCTATCGACGAGGCGCGCCGGTCCTCAGGAAGCGTCGGGCCGACCCACCGTCGCCCCGTCACGGAACGCTCGACCCCGAGAAACGCATCCCCCGGCGGCGAATCCGCTCCGCCCTGCCCGGAATCCGTCCCGGTCAAGCGTCGGCGACCGGGTGGCGGTAGATCATCCTCCGCATGGATCCCGTTCGGGAGCGCAGCAGAACGGTTTCGGCTTCCAAATAGCCATCGCCGCGGGCGATGCCGCGCAGCAGCGAACCGCTGGTCACGCCGGTGGCCGCGAAGATCACGTGGCCGCCAACCAGATCGTTGCGGGAATACATGCGGTCGAAGTCGGAGATTCCGGCGCGGCGCGCCCGCTCCCGCTCTGATTCGCTGCGGAAGACAAGCTTGCACGCGAGCTGTCCGCCCAGGCATTTGAGTGCAGCCGCGGCGAGCACGCCTTCGGGCGCACCGCCGATCCCCATGTAAACGTCGATCCCGGTGGTTTCGGGGTCCGTGCAATGCATGATCGCGGCAACGTCGCCATCCGTGATCATGCGGATCGACGCGCCGGCGGAACGGAGTTCAGCGACTAGGTCCGAATGCCGCGGCCGGTCCAGCACGCATGCCGCGATGCCCTCCGGTTCGCAGCCCTTCGATTTGGCGAGCGCACGGATTCGCTCGGCGGGCTCCATGTCGAGCGTCACCACGCCCGCGGGATATCCGGGGCCGACAGCCAACTTCTCCATGTACACGTCCGGCGCGTTCAGGACCGACCCCTTCGGACCCATCGCGATGACGGTCAGCGCGTTGGGCATGTCTTTCGCCGTCAATGCGGTGCCTTCGAGCGGGTCCAACGCGATGTCGACTTGAGGTCCGTCCCCGGTGCCGACGGCTTCCCCGATGTAGAGCATCGGCGCTTCGTCGCGTTCGCCTTCGCCGATGACGACGGTGCCGTCGATGTCCAGAAGGTTCAGCTGCGTGCGCATCGCGTCTGTAGCAGCTTGGTCGGCTGCCGTTTCGTCGCCGCGCCCTACGAACCTAGCCGACGCCAGCGCCGCGGCTTCGGAAACCCGCGCGAGGCCGAGCGAAAGCATGCGGTCCCGGAATTCCTCCGCGCCGGTCACGGGATTCGCCGTCCGCACGCGCAAAGGGCGCGGCGGACTAGACCTCTTCGATCCGGATCGAAACGGGATCGCACAGGGCGACTCCTGATTCCCGGATATCGCCGAGCGCGTCGTCGAGCTTCGCGCGCGTCGTCTTGTGGGTGACCATGATCACGGGCGCAGCCCGGTCGTCGTGGCCGTACTGCCTCATCCTGTTGATGGACACTCCGGCGGCGCCGAGCGCGCCGGCGACAATCGCCAGGACTCCCGGCTCGTCCTTGAGCAGAAGCCTCAGATAGTACGGCGCGGTCGCCTCGGCATGGTCGGGCGCCAAGCGCGCCAGCGACGCCGCCGGCTGGCCGAACGTTGTGTTACGCTGCCCGCGGGCGATATCCATGACGTCGCTGAGGACCGCCGAGGCTGTAGGCCCCTGTCCCGCGCCGGCCCCCCTCAGGAAGACCGGGCCCGTCTGGTCGCCATCAAGCACGACGATGTTGGTGGCGTTCTCGACCTGTCCGAGAGGGGAACCTGCGGGAACCAGGCACGGCTGCATCCGCTGCTCGAGTCCGCGCGAAGACCTGCGCGCGACGCCGACAAGCTTGACGCGGAAGCCCATGTCGCGCGCCTGCTCGATGTCGGCGGTCGAGATCCGCTCGATGCCTTCGATCCGGATTCCGCTGAAATCGACTTGGGACCCGTAGGCGATCGACGCAAGCAGCGCCAGCTTGTGCGCCGCGTCGATGCCGCCGACGTCCAGCTTCGGATCGGCTTCCAGGTATCCGAGCGATTCGGCCTCCGCGAACACCTCGTCGTACGAAAGCCCGGCATTCTCCATCCTCGTTAGGATGTAGTTGCAGGTGCCGTTCATGATGCCCATCACACGCGTGACCTGGTTGGCCGCCATGCTTTCGGCCAGCGCCTTGACGACGGGGATGCCGCCCGCGACCGCCGCTTCGAACCTGAGCGCCCTTCCGTTGCGCTCTGCGATCTCCGCGAGACGCTGGCCGCGGACGGCGAGCATCGCCTTGTTGGCGGTGACCACGTGCTTGCCCGCGTTCAGCGCGGCCTCGACGGCATCGGCCGCGGGCCCGTCCTCGCCGCCGACAAGCTCCACGAACACGTCTATTTCGGATCCGCGCGCCTGCTTGACGGGATCGCCGACCCACTCGAACCGCGATATGTCCGCGTCGCGCTTCCTGCTGCGGTCGCGCGCGCAGACCGTCGCGACCTCTATGGGACGCCCGGCGCGGCTGGCAAGAAGCCCGCTTCGCTGCTCGAGGATTTTCAGCACGCCGATTCCGACCGTGCCGAGGCCCGCGATTCCTAGTCTGATCGGTTCTGGCAAGGCCGGGCCCTTGGCATGGAAGGCGTTCGGGAACTGCGCGCTGATTACAGACTAGGATTCCGGGAATCAACAGATTACGGCTGCGGTACCCACGCCGAAAGCGGCGGTGGAGAGCCGATCCTCGCGGGCAATTGGCCCGTCGGCAGGCAAGCGTGTAAGGGGTTGCCGGGCCCGGCTGGCCGACACCCGATGCCGGGATTGGAGACGCTGCGGGCGGCATGGCAAGGAAATACAGCGCGAGGATTTGCCGGGCCGCCGTGAACGCGGATGCAGCACGGCTCCGCGCCAAATCGCGGCTGCCGCGAATCGCTTTCGATTTCATTGACGGTGCCGTTGGCCGCGAAACGTGCGCTGCAAGGAACATCCAGGCGTTCGATCGCGTGCGGCTGATGCCGCGCGGCTTGGTCGACGTGTCGAAGCGCAGCTTGAAAAAGCGAATTCTCGGATTCGAATTCGATCTGCCGTTCGGAATCGCGCCGATGGGCATGTGCGGGCTTGCCGGACCGGGCGCGGATCGGCTGATCGCGCAGGAGGTCAAGCGTCGGAACATCCCGTGGTGCGTTTCGTCGGCTGCGTCGATGTCGCTGGAGGGCGCCCGCGCGGAAGCCGGCCGGAACGCATGGTTCCAGCTGTACGTGGGCAGCGACACGTCGCAGGCGCTGAGCCTGCTCGCCCGGGCGAAGGCGGCGGGCTACGAAACCTTGGTGCTGACGGTGGATGTCCCTGTTCTGTCCAGGCGGGACAGGGAGGTGGCCCGCGGCTACGACGTTCCCGTCCGGATCGGCTTGCGCCAGCTGGCGGATTTTGTGCTTCACCCGCTCTGGTCCGCGAAAGCCTTGGTTCACGGCGTTCCGCGTCCCGGAAACTACGACGTCAGTCGGGGAGCCTACGACCGGAACGCGCCGAGGGCGGGCGCGGACTGGGATTTCCTCGACTGGCTTCGCGGCGAATGGCCCGGCAAGCTTGTGTTGAAGGGAGTGCTTTGCGGCGAGGTCGCGGTTCGGGCCAAAGGTGCCGGGGCCGATGCGGTCTGCGTTTCGAACCACGGAGGCAGGCAGCTCGACGCCGCGCCCGCCGCTTTGGAGGCGCTGCCGGAAATCAGAAAGGCGGTAGGCCCGGACTATCCCCTGCTGATGGACAGCGGAGTCAGGCACGGCGAGGATGTGCTTCGCGCGCTCGCGCTTGGCGCCGACTACGTTCTGCTGGGAAGGCCGGTCCTGTACGCGATCGCGGCGGGCGGCGAGGCGGCGCTGTCTTTCTTCCTCGACGGCTTCGCGGACGGCGTGAGCTCGGCGTTGGCCCAGGTGGGCCTTCGGGACATCAACGATGTAGACGGGGAAGCGCTCGCACGGTGAATGCGCCGCTTCGGCGGCGGCAGAGGTTCCGTCTTGGCCGGCCCGGTTCCGGCGCAGTCCGCTCAATCGTTTGCGTAGACGGGATGCCGCTTGCACAATTCAGCGGCCGCCCGGGCCGCCGCCCGCTCCGCTCCCTCGCTTCCGGTTCCGCCGCCAGCGGCAAGGCCGTCGACGACCCGGACGATCAGGTCGCCGACCTCGGCGAACGCCCCGGTTCCGAAACCCCGCGTGGTGCACGCCGGCGATCCCAGCCTGATTCCGGAAGTCACCGCGGGCTTCTCGTCGTCGAAAGGGATTCCGTTCTTGTTGCAGGTGATCGACGCGCGTCCGAGCGCGCTCTCCGCCGCGTTGCCCTTCACGCCTTTCCGGCGCAAGTCGACCAGCAGCAGATGGGTGTCCGTTCCGCCGGTGACGAGGTCCAGCCCGCCCGCCAAAAGCGCTTCCGCCAAGGATTTCGCATTGGCCACGACCTGCGAGGCGTAGGATTTGAACTCAGGCTGAAGCGCTTCCCCGAATGCGACCGCCTTCGCGGCGATCACATGCATGAGCGGACCTCCTTGGATGCCGGGGAAAATCGCGGAGTCGATCCTTTTGGCGATGTCTGGATCGTTCGAAAGGACAAGGCCGCCTCTCGGTCCGCGCAAGGTCTTGTGCGTTGTCGCCGTCGCGACATGGGCATGCGGGAACGGGGAAGGATGCGCCCCTCCGGCGATCAGGCCCGCGATATGGGCGATGTCGGCGAGAAGGAGCGCTCCGGCCTCTTCGGCGATTTCGCGGAACCTGCGGAAGTCGATTGTCCTCGGCACGGCGGAGCCGCCGGCGATTATCAGCTTCGGCTTGCGCTCCAACGCGAGGTCCCTGACCTGGTCGTAGTCGATCATGCAGTCCTGGCGCCTGACTCCGTACCGGACCGCGTTGAACCACTTCCCCGACTGGTTCGGCGCGGCGCCGTGAGTCAGATGTCCGCCGGAGGCGAGGCCCATGCCGAGCAGCGTGTCTCCCGGCTTGAGCAGCGCGTTGAACACCCCTTGGTTGGCCTGGCTGCCCGAGTGCGGCTGGACGTTCGCGAACCGGCAGCCGAAGAGACGGCAGGCTCGCTCTTTCGCAAGATCCTCGACGACATCCACCCACTCGCACCCGCCGTAATACCGCCTCGACGGATAGCCTTCAGAGTATTTGTTAGTCATTACAGACCCTTGGGCTTCCATAACCGCCCGCGAGACGATGTTTTCGGACGCGATCAGCTCGATGCCGTCGCGCTGGCGCTCAAGTTCGGAACTGATTGCATCGAACACGGCGCGGTCCGCGTCCCGGAGCGTCCAGTCCGAGATGGCGCGATCTAGGCTTGGCATGTCCAGTCCAGGCTCCGTTCTGCGCGATGCCGGTTGCAGCCGTCCCTATAGACTTGGCGGGGCGCCGTTGGAACACCGCGCCGAACGCGCTCCCGCGGAATTGCCGATTCCGCAGCGGGCACGGGAAGCCCGGTCCGTTCGCACTTGAATTCGCCGATGCGCCGATTCAATGTTCGGGCGCGCGGCCGCGAACGGAATGACATGAAGGCATTCGAATCGATCTGCTTCCTTGCAAGCGGCGGCGAAGCGGCTCAGGAGTCCGTCGCAAGGCTTGGGGAGCGTTACGGGAACTGCGCGCCGGAGCGGGCCGACGCGATCGTCGCGCTCGGCGGCGACGGGTTCATGCTCAGCACGCTGCGCAGCACGCGGGATCTGGACTGCCCGGTCTACGGAATGAACCGCGGCACGGTCGGGTTCCTGATGAACGAGTATTCGGAAGATGGCCTCGGCAGACGCTTGGCGGCGGCCGAGGAAGCGGTCATCAATCCGCTCGAAATGCGCGCGCTGGACACCTCGGGCCGCATGCACGAAGCCTTGGCGATCAACGACGTCTCGCTCATCCGGTCCGGTTCGCAGACGATCAAGCTGCGCATCAAGGTGGACGGGAAAGTCCGGATGGAGGAGCTGGTCTGCGACGGCGCGCTCGTTTCCACGCCGGCAGGCTCGACCGCCTACAACTATTCGGCGCACGGGCCGATTCTTCCGATCGGATCCGCCGTGCTGGCGCTGACTGCCGTTGCGGCATTCCGGCCCAGGCGGTGGCGCGGGGCGCTGCTTCCCATGTCCGCCAAGGTCAGATTCGAAGTGGCGGACCCCGTCGGCCGGCCGGCGCTCGCCGATGCCGACGGCTGTCCCGCGAGCAACGTGGAGTCGGTCGACGTGGCGGTCCGCACCGACATCGGGCACAGAATTCTCTTTGATCGCGGCCACGGCCTCCAGGAGCGGCTGATCAGGGAGCAGTTCGTCTGACCCGCCGACGCCCTGCCCGCCGGCGAAAATCCGCCTGAACCGCCGTTCTTTCGGATGCGCGAATCAGGAAAATCGCGTATTGGACTCCACTGAAGGAGCCGGCCGGCGGCCGGAAACGAGGAGGCGGAATCGATGAGCTTGCCTGTCAGGACCCAAGCGGTCTGGTGGTTGACCGGATTCATAGTGTTCCTGTTGGCGCTGTATGTCCTGAGGGGCATGCTCCTGCCGTTCGTCGTTGGCTGCGCGCTTGCCTACTTGCTTGACCCGCTGGCGGACCGGCTGGAGAACGCCGGGCTCTCCCGGGCGCTCGCGACCGCGGTCATCGCCGTCGGGGCGCTTCTGGTGATCGTTGTGCCGTTCCTGCTGCTGGTGCCCGCCCTCGCGGGCCAGCTCGCGGATTTCGTCGGGTTCATTCCGCAGCTGGGCCAGAACCTGACGGCGTTCATCAACGACACCGTCGATCCCGTGCTGAACAGGATCGCGCCGACATGGTGGGAGCAGCTTAAACCGGTGATCCTGTCGTCGGTCGGCACGGTCGCGGCGGCCGCGAGCGGGCAGGTCGGCAATGCCGTGAACGCGATCACGTCGACCGCCATGGGGGCGTTCAACGCGCTGCTTCTCGTGATCGTCATTCCGGTGGTCATGATCTACATGCTCGCCGACTGGGATCGCGTGGTCGGGAAAGTCGACGACCTGCTTCCGCGGGACCATGCGGAAACGATCCGGACGCTCGCCCGGGAAATCGAGCAGGTCCTGTCCGGCTTCGTGAGGGGCCAGCTGATGGTCTGCGCGATTCTGGCGACCTTCTATTCGGTGACGCTTTCGCTCGTCGGCCTGAACTTCGGCTTCATGATCGGCTGCATCGCCGGCTTGATCTCATTCATCCCGTTCGTGGGAGCGATCGGGGGAGGCGTGCTGGCGATAGGCATCGCGGTCTTCCAGTATTTCTCGGAGCCGGTGTGGATCGCCGTGGTTGCCGCCGTCTTCCTCCTCGGGCAGATCGTGGAGAGCAACTTCATCACGCCGCGGCTCGTGGGGTCTTCGGTGCGGCTGCATCCGGTCTGGCTGCTGTTCGGGCTGTCGGCGTTCGGCACGCTGTTCGGTTTCGTGGGGCTTCTGATCGCGGTGCCGACCGCGGCGGCGATGGGCGTGCTTCTTCGATTCGCCGTCGGCAAATACCTCGAAAGCAGGCTCTACAAGGGAAGCCAATGAAGGGGGCCGTCGGCGACAGCGCCGGATGAGCCGGAAGCCGTTCGATCTTCCGGCTCCGCCGTCCCGGCTTCGCGAAGACTTCATAGTGGGCGAGCCGAACGCTCTCGCTTTCGACAAGGTGGCGCGGGGCGGCGACTGGCGCAGCTGGCGGCTGATACTCGTCGGCGGCCCCAAGTCGGGCAAGACCCATCTGGCCCGCATCTGGTCCGGGGAAAGACGCGCGCGCGAGCTGCAGGCGTCCTCGCTCGACGCCTGCCGGGCTCTGGAGCGCGCGCGCGGAGCGGACGTGCTTGTCGAGGATGCGGAATCGGTCGCCGGAGTCCGCGCTAGGGAGGTCGCGCTATTCCATCTTTGCAACGCGGTGGCCGAAGGAGGGAGGAAGCTGCTGCTTACGGCGCGCGCACCTCCCTCGTCGTGGAGGCTGGAGCTTGCGGACTTGCGGAGCCGGATGGAAGGAAGCCCGGTCGCAAGGCTGGATGCGCCGGACGACCGGATGCTCCACGCGCTCCTGGTCAAGCATTTTTCAGACCGCCAGATTGCGGTTCCCGTGCGGATTCTTAAGTTCCTGCTTCCCAGGATGACGCGGACCTACGAGGCCGCGCACGCTCTGGCGGAGGATCTGGACCGCTTGTCGCTAGCGGCGGGCCGTTCGGTGACGACGGCAATGGCGAACGACGCCCTGCGGCGCCAGCGCGAGCCGGGCGGAGGACAGGAAAGGACGGCATGAAGGACGGCGGCGAACGGATTGCGGACGCGGATTTCCTTAACGGCGGCTTCCCGGACCCGGTCGAGCTTCCCGAGGCTGAGCGGACCGGCCCGAAGCGGTTCGTCAACAGGGAGCTGTCATGGCTCGCGTTCAACTGGAGGGTGCTGGAGGAGGCGCAGAATCCGCTGGTTCCGCTCCTTGAGCGCGTCCGCTTCATCGCGATTTCCGCGACGAACCTGAACGAGTTCTACGCGGTGCGCGTCGCGGGACTGCTTGAGCTCGCGCGCGCCGGGAGCGTGAAGGCCGGCGACGACGGACTCGCTCCCGCGCAGCAGCTGGTGGAAATCGAAAAGGACGCGCGGAAGCTCCTTATCGCCCAGCAGAGCGTCTGGAGGGTGCTGAAGGAGGAGCTTGAGAAGGAAGGCATCGTCCTTCTCGACAGGTCCGGCCTCACCAAATCCGACAAGGCGTATCTGGAAGACGTCTTCATGGAGAATGTCTTCACGGTGCTGACGCCGCTCGCCATTGATCCCGCCCACCCCTTCCCGTTCATTCCGAACGAGGGCTTCGCGCTCGCTCTGCGCCTGATCCGCCGCGACGACGGCCGGGCGCTTGAGGCGCTGCTGCCCATCCCCCAGCAGATTGACCGGTTCGTGCGGCTCGAGGACGGGCCCGAAGGGCAGATCCGGTTCCTTCCGCTCGAGGAGCTGCTGCTCGAGAAGATCGGCGGCATCTTTCCGGGCTACGAGGTCGCCGAGCAATGCGCGTTCCAGGTTCTTCGCGACAGCGATCTGGAACTTGAGGAGGAAGCGGAGGATCTGGTCCGCGAATTCGAGACCGCCCTGAAGCGCCGCCGCCGCGGGGGCGTGATCCACCTGTCGATTTCGGCGGGCGCGCCCAGCGACCTGCGCGGACTGGTGATGCGCGAGCTGCGCGTGAACGAGGCGGAGATGTTCGAGCTGAACGGCATGATTGGCGCGGCGGCCGTGGGGGAGCTGGTGCTCGACGACCGCCCGGACCTTCTCTGGCCGAAGTTCGCTCCTCGCATGCCCGAGCGGGTCAAGGACCACGACGGCGACATCTTTGCCGCGGTCCGCCAGAAGGACATGCTTCTCCACCACCCGTACGAGACCTTCGACATGGTCGTCAGGTTCCTCCGGCAGGCCGCAACCGACCCGGATGTCGTGGCGATCAAGCAGACCCTGTACCGGACATCCTACGACAGCCCGATCGTCGAGGCGCTTTGCGAAGCGGCTGAAAGCGGCAAGTCCGTCACCGCGCTCGTCGAGCTGAAAGCGAGATTCGACGAGGCCGCGAACATCAGGCAGTCGAGGCGGCTCGAGCGCGCCGGCGCGCATGTCGTCTACGGGTTCATCCATCTGAAGACCCACGCGAAGGTCTCCACCGTCGTCAGGCGCGAAGGCGACAAGCTCGTGACCTACACCCACTACGGCACGGGCAACTACCATCCGATCACCGCCCGCATCTACACGGACCTGAGCCTGCTAACCTGCGACCCGCCCGCCGGGCGCGACGCCACGAAGCTGATCAACTACGTCTCGGGATACGCGACGCCGGAAAGCCTGGAGAACCTGTCGATCTCACCGATCGACCTGAAGTCCCGGCTGATGGACTGCATCGGCGTAGAGGCCGAGCGGGCCCGCAAGGGCGGTCCGGCCGAAATCTGGGCGAAGATGAATTCGCTCATCGATCCGGACGTGATCGCGGCCCTGTACGCGGCGAGCGATGCGGGCGTCCGGATCAGCCTTGTCGTAAGGGGGATCTGCGGTTTGAGGCCGGGGATACGCGGCCTGTCGGACAACATCCGCGTCAAATCAATCGTGGGCAGGTTCCTCGAGCACTCGCGGATCGTCTGCTTCGGAAACGGCGAGCGCCTGCCATCCGCGAAGGCCCGGGTTTTCATCTCCTCCGCGGACTGGATGGACAGGAACCTTAACCGCAGGGTCGAAACCCTCGTGGAAACCAGGAACCCGACGGTGCGCGAGCAGATCACGAGCCAGATCATGGCGGCGAACCTTGCCGACCAAGAGCAGAGCTGGGTGCTTCAGCCTGACGGCGTCTACGCCAGGCATCCGAATCCCGGCGACGGGGCGCTGTTCAACTGCCACCGGTTCTTCATCGAAAACCCGTCGCTTTCCGGCAGGGGCTCCGCCGGCGCCGAGGACGTGGTCCCGCTTGCAAGTCCGCGCGGCTGACTTGCCGGCGCCGCCGGGCGATGGCGGCCCCGCGGAAGCGTCGGGCGCCCCGGCGGCGTCTCCTGCGCAGCTGATTGCGAACCCGGACGCCCCCGGGTTGAAGCGGGTCGCCGTCATTGATGTCGGCTCGAATTCGGTCCGGCTCGTGGTGTTCGACGGCGTGCTCCGCTCGCCCGCTCATTTCTACAACGAGAAGGTGCTTTGCGGCCTTGGCGCGGCGCTGCGCCGGACCGGAAGGCTGGATCCCGGCGGCAAGGTCCGGGCGCTGGCGGCGATCAAGCGCTTCAAGCTGATCGCGAACGGGATGGCGGCGGAACGGATCGCCGGGATCGCGACCGCTGCCGTGAGGGAGGCGTCGGACGGAGGGGAATTCCGCGACTTGGTGGAAGCGGAAACCGGCCTGAGCCTGGCGGTGGCAAGCGGCGAGGAGGAGGCCCGGCTTGCCGGGCTGGGCGTGATCTACGGATGGCCGGACGCGCGCGGCCTCGCCTGCGACATAGGCGGCTGGTCGCTCGAGCTGGCGGAAGTGGGGAGGCGCGGGACCGGAAAGTGCCTGTCGGCGCCGCTCGGCCCGTTGGCGTTCGGGAGCGCCGACGCGAGAGGCCGCAAGCGCGCGGAGCGCATTGAGAGATCGGTGGTGCAGCTGCGCCGCAAGCTGGAAGGCGACTACGGCACGATCCATCTCGTGGGAGGCTCGTGGAGGCTGATTGCGAGGCTCGACATGGAGCGGCGGAAGTATCCGCTCAAAGTGCTGAACGAGTACGCGATGCCGCCGGAAGAGGTCGTCCGGACCATCGACTGGATCGGCAGGCGCGGCCCGGCCGCGCTCGTCCGCGCGACCGGCACTTCGATGGAGCGGGCGCGCCTGGTCGGAACGGCCGGCCTCGTCCTCAAATCGATCATCTCCGCGTTCGAGCCGCGCGAACTCGTCGTGTCCGCGTGCGGGATCAGGGAGGGGCTGCTGTTCGACCAGATGCCGCCCGGGGTCCGCGCCTCGGATCCGCTGATCGAAGCGTGCCTGCACATGGAGCGGTCCAACGCGCGGCTTCCGGGATTCGGCGGCCGCCTGTTCGCATTCATCCGGCCCCTGTTCGGATCGGCCGACGCCGGTCGGCTGAGGCTGATCCGGGCCGCGTGCCTGCTGCACGATGTCAACTGGCGCGCCCACCCGGACTACCGGGCGCAGGTCTGCTTCGACAGCGCGACCCGCGCGAACCTTGGCGGCCTCGACCATCCTGGCCGGGTGTTCCTCGGCCTCGCGCTGTTCCACCGGTACCGGAACAGCCGCTCAAGGTCTTCGATCCGCCCCATGGCGGGGCTGCTGCCGGAGCCGGACGCGCGCGAAGCGGAAGTCCTGGGAAAGGCGATGCGGTTCGGCGCGACATTCACGGTCGAGACGGACGACACGATCGGGCGGCTTAAGTTCAAGCCGAAGAAGCATGTGCTCACGCTCGAGCTGCCTGAGGCGCTCAAGAACATCTACGGAGAGGTGGTCGCCGCCAGGTTCGCCTCGCTCGCCGAGGCGATGAACAGTACGCCCCGGGTCGCGCCGGGCTAGGAATTCTTGCCGCCAACCCCGCTTTCGCCTAAACGGGCGCCTGCAAATCCCGCTATGCCGGAGACATCCGAATGATGCGCATGTCGCGCTACTTCCTGCCGGTCCTCAAGGAGACTCCGGCCGATGCGCAAATCGTCAGCCACCGGCTGATGCTGCGCGCGGGAATGATCCGGCAGGCGTCGGCAGGAATCTATTCCTGGATGCCGCTGGGGCTGAGAGTGCTCCGGAGGATTGAGGAGATCGTCGTCGAGGAGCAGGTCCGCGCCGGCCACATTCCCATGCTCATGCCCACTCTGCAGCCCGCGGCGCTCTGGCGCGAGTCCGGGCGGTACGACGACTACGGCGAGGAAATGCTGCGGATCCGCGACCGGCACGGCCGCGACCTGCTGTATGGGCCCACGAACGAGGAGCTGGTCACCGACATTTTCCGAAGCCATGTCACCTCCTACAGGCAGCTCCCCCTGACGCTGTTCCACGTCCAGTGGAAGTTCCGGGACGAGATCAGGCCCAGATTCGGCGTGATGCGGGGCAGGGAGTTCCTGATGAAGGACGGCTACAATTTCGACGTGGACGAGGCCGGGGCGATCCATTCCTACAACCGCCACCTCGTGAGCTATCTGTATACGTACGAACGCATGGGCCTGAAGGCGATCCCGATGCGGGCGGACACCGGACCGATAGGAGGAACCCACAGCCACGAATTCCTGGTTCTGGCCGAAACGGGCGAGTCCGAGGTCTATTTCGACAGCAAGATTCTGGGCTTCAATTTGGACCAGTATACGGTGAAATACGACTCACGCGACTCACGCAAGGAGTGCAAGGTGATCGTCGATAAATGGACGGCGCCGTACGCGCGGACCGACGAGACCCACGATCCCGAAGCGTACGAGCGCGAAGTTCCGGAGGCGTCGCGGCGGAAATCCCGCGGCATCGAAGTGGGGCAGATCTTCTATTTCGGCACGAAATACTCCAAGCCCATGGGCGCCATCGTCGCGGACGCGAACGGCGAGCGGGTTCCGGTGCACATGGGCTCGCACGGGATCGGCGTCTCGCGCCTTGCCGCCGCTATCATTGAGGCGCACCACGACAAAAAGGGAATCGTTTGGCCGGAGGCGGTCGCTCCGTTTCCGGTCGGAATCGTGAATGTCGCCCATGACAACGACGAGTGCGCGGCGGTTTGCGAATCCCTGTGCGGCTCCCTTGAGAAGAAAGGAATCGAGCCGCTTTACGACGACCGCCCGGAGCGGGCGGGCGCCAAATTCGCGACGATGGACCTGATCGGTCTTCCGTGGCGCGTTACGGTCGGGCCGAGAAAGCTTAAGGACGGAATTGTCGAGGTTACGTGCCGGAGGACCGGCAAAATCACACCGCTTGCTAAGGATAAGGCAGTGGAAAAGCTGGAATCCGACATCGGTCCACACCTGAAGCCTCGCGACCAAAGGACGACTAGGGATTGGAGCACAATCTATCGGAGTAGAAAATCGTCTCTGGAATCAAGCGAATTGGTGCCGTCTTCCGCTCGCAAGCCGATAGCATGATTTTCACGCTTCGCATCCTCTCTGGCGGGCGGCAACGAGGCGGTACAAGCGTGCGGTTTGGGGAATGCCGTGCTGAATCGCCAAGCCTCGAGTTGGATTTGTGCGTCCTAGACTAGCCTCTAGAATCTTTCGCGGATCTGCCGCGGCGTCTGTTCTGCACCGAGAGGATTCAGATTGGTGAACCGCACCCCTCCGTTCGCCGGCTTCGAGTGGTTGATCGCATGGCGCTACCTCAATTCGAAGAGGAGCGACGGCGGCGTCAGCGTGATGACGCTCATCTCGCTGGCCGGCATCGCGATCGCGGTCTTCGCCCTGATCGCCACGCTGGCGGTCCGGTCCGGATACCGCGCCGAATTCGTGGGCACGATCCTGGGCGCGAGCGCCCACCTGTCCGTTACCGCGGACCTGCACACGGATCTGGACGGGCGGTCGTCGACCGCGATCGCCGAGTACGAGGGCATCGCCGAACGGATCCGAACGGTCGATGGCGTCGCCAGCGCCGCGCCGATCATCAAGGCGCAGCTCCTGGCCTCGTCCGAACTGCGCAACTCGGGCGTGCAGCTCTACGGGATGCGGTTCGAGGATTTCGACGCGCTGCCGCTGATCGCCAATCCGGAATCGTCGGAGGGCGACCATTTCGACATCGGCCACGGCATAGCGATCGGAACGGGCGTGGCGAGAGCGCTGGCGGTGGGCGTCGGGGACGAGATCCGGCTTGTCTCGCCCGACGGGGTCAAGACGGCGTTCGGAACGGCGCCGAGGATCAACGCCTACGAGATCGTCTACATATTCGGCGCCGGACGCTACGACATCGACCGGGTGCGGGTGTACATGCCTTTCTCGGAGGCGCAGTACTTCCTGGACCGGGAGGGGACCGCCGATGAGATCGAGGTCTTCGTCGAGGACCCGGAGTCCGTCGAGCTGCTGGCGCCCGCGGTGCTCGAGGCCGCGGGGCCGGAGTATGTCGGCTGGTCCTGGAAGGATTCCTCGGGCGCGTTCCTGAGGGCGCTGGAGACCGAGGACAACGTGATGTTCGTCATCCTTTCCATCCTCGTGCTGATCGCCGCGTCCAACATCGTTTCCGGTCTGGTCATGCTGGTCAAGAACAAGGGCCGGGACATCGGAATTCTCCGCACCATCGGCCTGAGCGAAGGGTCGGTGCTGCGCATATTCTTCATTTGCGGCGCGTCCGTCGGCCTTGTCGGCACCGCGATCGGCGTCGCGATGGGATGCCTGTTCGCCATCTACATCGATCCGATATTCGCTTTCGTGAACTACGCCTTCGGCGGCGGCGTCTGGGATCCGGAAATCCGGCTGCTGCCGACGCTTCCGGCGAAGCTGGAGATGGAGGACATACTTTCCGCGGTCGGGCTGTCGCTGTTCCTGTCCTTCGGCATCACGCTGTTCCCGGCGAGGCGCGCTGCCCGGATGAATCCGATCGAGGCGCTGCGGTATGAGTGAGCCGGCACTCGAGCTCGCCGGCATCGCGAAATCGTACAACCGGGGGCAGCCGAACGAGATCACGGTTCTCGACGGAGCGAGCATCAGCGTGGGATCCGGCGAAACCGTCGGCCTGCTTGCGCCGTCGGGCGCCGGCAAGTCGACGCTGCTTCAAATCGCGGGGCTGCTTGATGCGCCGGACGCGGGAAGCATCCGTATCGGCGGCCGGTCGGTCGCCGGCGCCTTCGACCGGGTGCGGACGGGCGTCCGCAGGCGGGAGATCGGGTTCGTTTACCAGTTCCACCACCTGCTTCCGGAATTCACGGCGGGCGAGAACATCGTGCTGCCGCAGCTTGCCAACGGCGCGTCCCGGAGCGAAGCGGAGCGGCGCGCGGGCGAGCTTCTCGAGAGCGTCGGAATGGAAGCCCGGAAAGGCCACCGGCCGGCCGAGCTGTCGGGAGGGGAGCAGCAGCGCGTGGCTTTCTGTCGGGCGCTGGCGAACCGCCCCAAGATACTTCTGGCGGACGAGCCCACCGGCAACCTGGATCCCGCGACCGCGGAGCAGGTCTTCGCCGCCATGGCGGATGTGGTGCGCGCTACCGGGCTGGCGGCGCTTGTCGCCACGCACAACCTTGAGCTCGCGGACCGGCTGGACCGCGCCGTGAGGCTGGAGGCGGGACGGATCGCGTGCGCTTCAGCCGCCGCAGGCGGCCTGGAGGCCGAGCCACTCCCCATCGGTGAGCAGCGGGGCGTAGATTCCGCCCTCTAGCGGGTCCCCGGCGGCAATCGCCTCCGAAAGGCCGTCCGCTCCCTGCAGCGAAAGCGCGAAAGGCGTGCTCGGGAAGCCAGCCTCCCGGAACCGGTCCAGGAGATCCTCCTCCGGAAAGGGAGCACGAGGACGGTACGGAACCGAAGCCGCGTGGATCCGCATCTCCGTGTCGGGAATCCGCCTGCGGAACATGACCCCGAACATCGCTCCGGTGCCCGCCTCGCGGATGAGCCGCGCCAGCGGATCGTTCAGGGCCATGAGCGTCCGCTCCATCAGCACATGGCCGGCCAGGACTTCGGGGCTGTCCTGCTGGACGACAAGATCGCGGTCGACGAGCACGAGTCCTCCCGGAAGATGGGCGCTGGGTACGCCGAGACCCGATATCACCCTGATGCCGCCGCGCTCGCCGGGAAAGAGCCTGCCTGACAGCTTCCGCAAGGGCGCCTCCGCCTGCCGCGACTCGCAGGAGCCGCCGAATTCGGCGGCGACGTATCCGGCGATCCGCTCGCCGATTTCCGCCCGGTCCGAAGGCGGAAAGAACGAGGCGGCCAGCCGCGATGACCAGTCCGGAAACGAATGGGCCGCCGCCGCGACGGCGGCGAACGCCGCCGCGGCGGCGATCCAGCGGCCGATCGGCCTGCGGGTCTTCTTTATGGGTTCGCGCGCCGACGAGAGTTCCCGGTCAAGCGCCTCGACCATCGTCTTGTCCGAAATCTCCACGAATTCGGGGCCGCCGCCGTCGGGCCCGTACCGGGGCGGCCTCCCGTGGACCTCGAGCCGCCGGATGCCGCCGATCGACCAATGGGCGAGCGCGACATCGTTCTTGCTGATCAGCGTGACCGACGTGTCGCCGAGATGGACGACCACGTCCCGGCCCGAATCCCGCGGAGTCCGGTACCAGCGGCCCAGCGACTCCAGGCGGACGAAATTGTCCTTGACGCTCATGCCGAAGCCCGCCGGACTCCGAGTCGGCCCTGCGCCTTGCTGCCCCCTAGCTTCCCCGCCGCCATTGCCGCGCTAGAAGGATTTCGCCTCGTTCCGCAGCTCGAACTTCCGTATTTTCCCCGTCGCCGTCTTGGGCAGGGTTCGGAAGATCACCCCCTTCGGAGTCTTGAAGCCCGCAAGGGAGCGGCGGCAGAAAGCTATCAGCTCCTCGGCGGAAGCGTCGGCGTCGTCCTTCAGTTCGACGAACGCGATCGGGACCTCGCCCCATTTCGGATCGGGCTTCGCGACGACCGCGCACAGCGAGACGGACGGGTGCCGCATGACGGCCGCTTCGACCTCGACCGAAGAGACGTTCTCGCCCCCCGATATGATGATGTCCTTGGAACGATCGGCGATCTGGAGGTAGCCATCGGGGTGGAGAACCGCCAGGTCGCCGGTCCTGAAACAGCCTCCCTCGAACGCCTTCCGGGTGGCGCCGGGATCGCGGTAGTAGCCCTTCATCACCGAATTGCCGCGCATGACCACCTCGCCCAAGGTTTCGCCGTCCGCCGCGACGGGCGCGCTCCCGCCGCTTCCGGCGACCGTGATGTCCTCCATCATCGGGAAGGCGACGCCCTGGCGGGCCTTGATCGACGCTCGCTCGTCAGCCGGAAGCGAATCCCATTCCTCGTCCTTCCACACGCACTCGGTCACATGCCCGTAGGTTTCGGTGAGCCCGTACACCTGCGTCACGTTGAAGTTGAGCGCTTCGACCGCCTGCAGCGTCGCGGGAGCAGGAGGGGCGCCCGCCGTGAAGACTTCGATCCTGCGGCCCGTTTCCCGGCGCTCGTCCGGTGCTGCGTTCGCCAGCAGGTTCAGCACGATGGGCGCGCCGCCGAAGTGGGTGATGCCTTCGTCCGCGAGCGCGTCGAAGATCGGCTTGGCCCGTATCTCCCGGCAGCAGACCACCGTTCCGCCGAGCACCGGCGCCATCCAAGTGTGGTTCCAGCCGTTGCAATGGAAGAGCGGAACGACGGCGAGCAGCCTCGGATAGAGCGTCAGGCGCCAGCTGACCACCGTGCCCATCGTCATCAGGTAGGCGCCGCGATGGTGGCAGACCACGCCCTTCGGGCGGCCTGTGGTGCCGGAGGTGTAGTTCAGCGATATGCCTTCCCACTCGTCCTCCGGAAGAATCCAACTGAACGGCAGATCCGCGCCCGCGAGGAACTCCTCGTACTCCGCGTGGCGCCCGCTGGCCGGATGACCCGCCGACGGGTCGGCGACTTCTATGATTTTGGGAGGTTCGCCGTCCATTGCGGCGGCGGCTTCCTCGGCCAGCCCGACGAACTGGCTGTCGGCCAGAACGATCTTGGGCTTCGCGTGCCCGAAAATGTACGCGACCGTGCCCGCGTCGAGCCGGAAGTTGATGGCGTTCAGCACCGCTCCGCAGGCCGGGACGCCGAAATGCGCCTCGACCTGCGCGGGGATGTTCGGAAGAAGCGAGGAGACGATGTCGCCCGGCCGGACGCCGGCCGCCGCCAGCGCCGCCGCGAGCCGGGACACGCGCTCGTGGTACTCGGCGTAGCTGTGCCTCTTGCTTCCGTAGACCAAGGCCTCCCGCTCCGGGAAGACTTTGTTCGCCCTGTTCAGATGGGAGAGCGGCGTCAGCGGAACGAAATTCGCCGCGCACCGTTCAAGCCCGGATTCGTCTTCCAACCATCCCATCGCTGTTCCGCAAGTCGGGTCAGGCGCATGAAGCGGGGCCGAGTCTATGCCGCAACGCGCAGCGCATGTAAATCTGCCCGCTCCTCCGGCGGGCGGCGCTGCTGCGCTCCGCTCAGTGGAACCGCCGCCGCTCCCGTTCACGCGCCGCCAGCAGCTCGGGCGCGCGGAACCGCTCGCCATGCCTCGCTGCGAGGCGGCTGCAGATTTCCACCGCGCGGTCGGCCCCCGTCGCGTCCAGCCAGCTGAACGGCCCGCCGGACCAAGGGGCGAACCCCCAGCCGAGCACGGCTCCGACATCTCCTTCCTTGGGATTGTCGAGCACGCCTTCCTCGAGCGCGCGCACGGCGGCGAGAACCTGCGCCATCAGAAGCCGTTCCCGGACTTCGGCCGGACCCGGCTGCACAGCGCGGGAGGGCGCGATGGCGTCCGGCGGCCGCCAAAGCCCGACGCGCTTGCCGGAGTCGTCGTATTCGTAGAAGCCCGCGCGGGCCTTCCGCCCCAGTCGGCCGAGCTCGACCATCCCGAACACGACCGCGTCGACATCGTCGTCCGGGTAGGCCGCCCCCATCGCGGACCGGCTTGCCTTCGCTATGCTGGCAGCGAGCTCGATCGACGTCTCGTCGACCAGCTGGAGCGGCCCCACCGGCATTCCGACCCGCTTGGCGCAGTTCTCGATCAGCGCGGGCCCGACCCCTTCGCCGACCATCCTGATCGCTTCGTTCAAATACGGGATCACGCAGCGGTTGGCGTAGAAGAAGCGCCCGTCGTTCACGACGATCGGCGTCTTTCGGATCCTGGACACGTAGTCCAGCGCAAGCGCGACGGCGTCGTCCGAGGTCTTCCGTCCGCGGATGACCTCGACCAGCAGCATCTTGTGCACCGGGCTGAAGAAATGAATTCCTAGAAACCGGCCCGGATCGGGAGCCGCGTCCGCAAGGCCGGTGACCGGCAGAGTCGAGGTGTTCGTCGCGACGACGCATTGCCCGCGGACGGCCGCCCCGACCCGCGAGATCATGTCCGCCTTCACGACGGGGTCCTCGAACACGGCCTCGATCACGAGATCGCAATCCGCGAAGGCCGAGCAGTCCGGCTCCGCGCGGATGCGGGAGAGGGTCTCGGCCATCTGATCCGCGCCGGTCCTTCCCCTCTTCGCCTCGCCCGCAAGGATCCTTTCGGCGGCGGCCTTGCCCGACGCCGCGCGCTCGAGGTCTTGGTCGGCCAGCGAAACGTCGATCCCGGCCCGCGCGGAAACGAGCGCGATGCCGGACCCCATCATGCCGGCGCCCAGCACGCCGAGTCGGCGCACCTCCCGGCGCGGCGCGGCGGCGGGGCGCCGCAAGCCTTTCTCCAAGGCCTTTTTGCTGACGAACAGCGTCCTGATCATAGCTGAGGGAGACGGATCCATGAGCAGCTTCGTGAACCACCGCGCCTCGATGCGCAGCGCGGCGTCGAACGGAACCTGCGCGCCTTCGTAGATGGCCGACAGCATCGCCTTCGCGGCGGGATAAACGCCTTGGGTCTCCGCATTCACCATCGACGACGCGCCGAGGAAGACGGGGAAGCCCTCCTTGTCGTACGGCCGCCCGCCCGGCATCCGGTATCCTCTCCGGTCCCAAGGCTTGGCGACCGGCTTCCCGGCGGCGGCAAGCACCCACTTCCGGGCGGTTTCGAGCAGCGCGTCCGGCGCCGCGGTCTCGTCCACCAGCCCCGCCGCCAAGGCCGCCTTCGGGTCGGGGGTCTTCCCCCTGAAGAGGAACGGCGATGCGGCGAAGAGGCCGAGCTTGCGCACAAGGCGCGTCGTGCCCCCGGCCGCCGGAAACAGCCCGACGCGGATTTCCGGCAGCCCGACCCGCGCGCCGGGGCTGTCGGCGCAGAACACGCGGTGGCAGGCGAGGGGGATCTCGTAGCCGATCCCCATCGCCGTTCCCGTGAGCGCGGCCGCCACGGGCTTGCCGCCCTCCAAGGACGCGGGGTCCATGCCGCCGCGCTCGATCTTCCTCAGGATTCCGTGGATCCGCATGACCTCGTCGAAAATCCCGCGCGCCGGCTCCTCGCCCGCGCTGCGGCTCATTTCGGAAAGCGCGTTGAGGTCCATGCCGCCGGCGAAGTCCTTCTTGCCGCTGGTGATGACCACGCCCTTGACCCGGTCGTCGGCGATGGCGGCGTCGAAGAGCTCCTCCAGCTCGGAGAAGGCGGCCGCCGTCATGACGTTCATGCGGGCGCCGGGCACGTCCCAGGTGATGGTGGCGACGCCTTCGGCGTCGACGGAGCTGCGGAAATCGCTCATCGGTTCCCCCTAAACGCGCTCGATGATGGTCGCCGCGCCCATGCCGGCCGCGACGCAGAGCACGACAAGCGCGGTGGACTTGCCTGTTCTTTCCAGCTCGTCCAGCGCGGTGCCGAGGAGCATCGCGCCCGTGGCGCCCAGCGGATGCCCCATCGCGATGGCGCCGCCGTTGACGTTGACCCGCTCCGGTCCGAGATCGAAGGCCTGCATGAATCGCAGCACGACCGAGGAGAAGGCCTCGTTGACCTCGAACAGGTCGATGTCGGCAACGGTCATCCTCGCGGCGTCGAGCGCCATCCGGGCGGCCGGAACCGGCCCCGTTAGCATGATGGTCGGATCGCTGCCGGTTTTCGACATCGCCGCCACCCGCGCCTTGGGCGTCAGTCCGCGGTCCCAGCCGAAATCCCGGCTGGCGACCAGAACCGCCGCCGCGCCGTCGACGACGCCCGACGAGTTGCCCGCATGGTGAACGTGCTGGATGCGCTCGAGATGCGGGTATTTGATCAAGGCGACCTTGTCGAAGCCGGGCATGTTCTCGCCGATGTCCTGGAAGGACGGCTTGAGCTCGCCCAGCCCCTCGAGCGTCGTGTCCGGGCGCATGTGCTCGTCGCGGTCGAGTATGGTCAGGCCGTTCTGGTCGGCGACCGGAACGACCGAGCTGCCGAAGCGGCCTTCCGACCATGCCGCCGCCGCCCGCTTCTGCGATTCCACTGCGTAGCGGTCGCAGTCCTTGCGGGAGAATCCGAACTCCGTGGCGATGATGTCGGCGGAGATGCCCTGCGGCACGAAGTGCGATCCCATGGCCAGAAGCGGATCGACGGCGATCGCGGCGCCGTCGGACCCCATCGGCACCCTGCTCATCATTTCGACGCCGCCGGCGATGCATGCCGTTCCGCCGCCCATGATCTGGCATGACGCCATGTTGACGGCCTCGAGGCCGCTCGCGCAGAACCGGTTGATCGAAACGCCGGGAACGCGCTCGCCGATGCCCGACATCAGCACGGCCGCCCGGGCGAGGCAGCCTCCCTGCTCCGCGACCTGCGTGACGTTCCCCCAGACCACGTCGTCGACCAAGTCGGCTTCGAGGCCGTTGCGCTCCGCGACGCTGTCCAGCATCCGCGCCGAAAGCGAGACCGCCGTTACTTCGTGCAGGGCTCCGTCCTTGCGGCCTTTGCCCCGCGGCGTGCGAACCGCGTCGTAGATGAAGGCTTCGTTCATTCCGTCATTCCAATCCTGGCCCCGTGCGGAAGCGGCCGAAGCCGACCCGCCTCAACCGCGCTTCCTGTCCCCGGGATTGCCCGGCATCAAATCATACGGATGCTTCCAGCCGTCCTGCCGCGCGATATCGGATAGCCATCGGTCGATGGACGGCCAGTCCGCGCGGTCGAATCCGAACGGCTCTGGATAGTAGAGATAGCTGCAGCAGGAGACATCGGCGATCGTGATGCCGCCGCCGACGATCCATTGGCGGTCGCGCAAATGCGCGTCCAGAACCGACCACGCGCCTTTCAGCCTTCCTTGCAGCCAGCTGATGACCGGCAGCGGCCGTTTCTCCTCGGGAATGAAATTCGAAAGGAACCTCACGGTCCCGCAGAACGACGAGAGCTTGTGGTTGTCCCAAAGGACCCACCGGAGAATCTCGCGCCGCCCGGCCTCTTCGGCCCCGCCGAGGCGCCCCGTCCGCTCGACGACATAGTCCTGGATTGCGCCGGACTGGCTCAGGACCAGGTCGCCATCCACCATCACGGGAGCCTCGCCCATCGGATTCAGCTTCAGGAACTCGGGCGTCCTTGCCCCGCCGTTGAAGAAATCGACGAACACGGGCTCCCAGGCAAATCCGGCGAGTTCCATCGCCAGCGCCGCCTTGTAGGAGTTGCCGCTTTCGCCGAAGCAGTGGAGTTCCGCTGGCAATGTTCGTGCTCCCGTCCGGCACAAGGTTCAGCGCCGTGTTCATGTCAACAAGATGCGATGGCGGCAACCCGGTCCGGGGGCGGCAAGGCGCAGGTCCGCGGGACGGCCAGCGCTGGAAACCCTGCGGTTTCCAGCCGTTCGAAGCGTCAGTTCATGAAGCCGGGCGCAAGAAGATAGAACCCGTACGCGACAATCGTGGCGGGAATTGCCGAATAAAGCGTCGCAAGCGCGGCAGCCTTCGGGTCCAAGGCGATGGCCGGAAACAGCGCATCGCCGTCGTTCGAGATCGCGTTGCCCAGAACGGCCGCGAACGGAATGACGCCGTTGACGTACAGCGTGACGACGAGGACCTGCGGTCCGCAGCCGGGAATGAAGCCCACGACAATCGCGGCGATCGGGAGCAGCGGCGCCACCGCCGCGAACAGCTGTTCCAGATTCAAGCCGGAGTAGGCGACGAGATAGTCGTAAGCGAGATAGGCGCCGACGACCCAGACGGAAATGAACGCCGTTTCCTCGGCGGCGCGGGTGATCGGGTGGTCGTCCTTGTTGGTCATCGCCGTCAGAGGCGAAGTCGCCCAGATGATCAATCCGATGAAGGTGCCTGCAAGCCCTGCGGCGACCGGTGCCCAGGCGAGGGCAGCTGGAACCTCGGCTTGAAGCAGCTGCATCGCGCCGAAAGCCAGGCCCGGGATTGCGATGGCCAAATAGGCGACATCCTTCAGTCGAACGCTTCCGATCAGCGGCGCCAGTTCACAGCCGCCTCGGCGGCTTGGCTCGGATGCTCTCGGGAATCTGGCGTCCACGATCAGGCCTGACACGACGCCGACCGCGAACGACAGCGGCAGGATCACGACCGCCGCGTCGGGACGGGTGGCGATAAGGAGGAACGCGGCGTCTCCCATCGTTGCGGTAAGCGCCGCCACGACCGCCCCGAAGCTTGCGTTTCCGGACGTGTAGGCCGCAACAACGACAACGGCCCCGCCGCAGCCCGGAGTCGCGCCCAAAAGCGCGGCGAGCGGCAGCTGGAAGCCGCGGGATTCGCGGAGAAGCTGGCCGATGTTGAATCGGAACAGCCGCTCGGCCCCGTAGAAGACAAGAAGAGTGGCGGCGACGAAAACGCTGACTTGGACGTAAGCGTCGACGACCAGCCCGCGGGTAAGCTCGCCGAGCGCGCCGGGAAACAAGGCCAGCGCGGCGATAGCCGCTGCCACCGCGGCTCTTTTGGGACGGAAGAACGGCCTCGCCGGAAACTGCGCCAGTCCGGCGGGTGCTCCGGCGTAGTCCCGCACGAGACTCATCCGGCTACCTGCTAATGCGAATCATTATCAAGAGGCGGAACATATCCCGTCAGGCCGCTATTGCAAGGGCAGTATCCCGGGTGTGGCTGAATTCCCGCAACGCGGCCGCTGCGCGACCGGGTCCGACCCGCGGCGGGCGCAAACGCATGGTTCGAGCCACCGGGACTCTCAATGCGGCGCGCATGCAACTGACTGGAAGGAAACCTGGCCGTTCCGGAGGCCGCAGGTTGAATCCGGCGGCGGAATCAGCCGATTGGGCGGCCCGTCCGTTCCGCAGCGCGCACGACATGCCGGCTGCGGCGGGATTGAACGCGCGAACCGGAAAGGTGCTGAAATGTTCGCCCTTCTGCAGGATGGCGCGGCCGGAGGCGTGACCCACCGCCGGGTATTGGGGATCGCCGTTCCGATCATGGTTTCCAATGCGACCGTGCCGATTCTGGGCGCGGTCGATGTGGCCGTTGTCGGGCAGATGGGCGACGCGGCGCCGATCGGCGCTGTCGGCATCGGCGCGATCATCCTTACGACCGTCTACTGGATGTTCGGATTCCTGAGGATGGGCACGACCGGCCTGGTGAGCCAAGCGAGGGGCAAAAGGGATCAGCCGGAGGTTTCGGCATTCCTGTCGCGGGTTCTTGTCGTCGGATTGGCCGCAGGCGCGGCGCTTATCGCCCTGCAGCTGCCGCTGTTCTGGACGGCGTTCCAGATCGCGCCCGCCTCCCCGGAAGTGGAACGGCTCGCCGGGGAATACGGGCGGATCCGGATTCTGTCCGCGCCGGCTGCGATCGCCATCTACGGCATCACAGGCTGGCTGATCGCGCTTGAGCGAACCCGTTCGGTCCTGCTCGTTCAGCTGTACGTCAATGCGCTGAACATCGTTCTGGACTTCGTGTTCGTGCTGCGGCTCGAGATGGGAGTGCCGGGCGTGGCCTACGCCACGCTTATCGCGGAATGGACCGGTCTGGGATTGGGAATTCTGCTTTGCCGCGACGCGTTCCGGGACGGCGAGTGGCGCAATCCTGCGAGGGTATTGGACGCGGCGCGCATCAAGGTCATGGCGTCCGTGAACACGGACATCATGATCCGATCCGCGCTGCTGCTTCTGGCGTTCACATCCTTCCAGTTCGTCGCGTCCGGATTCGGGGACGCCACGCTCGCCGCCAACCAGATACTGCTCCAGTTCCTCTACATTACGGCATACGCGCTCGACGGCTTCGCCTTCGCGGCCGAAGCCTTGGTCGGGATATCCATCGGCGCCTTGAACAAGGCGGCGTTGCGCCGCGCCGTCGTTCTGACCAGCGGCTGGGGACTGGCGGTCGCGGCATCGCTCACCGCCGCATTCGTGCTTGGAGGGGCCCCGCTCGCGGATTTGATGGCGAAGTCGGCGGAAGTGCGGGCGGAGGTGCGCGAGTACCTTCCCTGGCTGCTTGCGGTTCCGATTCTGGGCGCGCCCTCGTGGATGCTTGACGGCATATTCGTCGGCGCGGCTCGTGCTCGGGACATGCGGAACGCGATGCTGCAATCCTGCGCCGTTTTCGGCGTCTGCGCGGCCTTGCTGACGCCGTTCTTCGGCAACCACGGGCTGTGGGCATCGATGCTTGCGCTGTTCGTGGCGCGTGGGATTACCCTCGGCGTTCGGTACGCCGCGCTGGAAGGCGACGCCGACGACTGAATCCTCGCTCGCGAACGGTGATAGCTGCGTCCAGGGCTTGAAGGGTTTGGTCCTGCGTCGGCGCGGAACCCGTACCGTCAGGAGGGTTTCGCGCCCGTGCCGATGGCCTCGCTTACGTTGCTGAAACCGTCCGCTTCCAGCAGCCCGTCAAGCTCCGCAAGGATCGAATGGACAAGCGAAACGCCATCGTAGCTCAGCGCGGTGCAAATCTGCAGCGCCGATGCGCCCGCCTTGATTTTTTCGTAGGCGTCGCGTCCCGAACCGATGCCGCCTACGCCGATCAGCGGCAGCTGGCCGTTCGAAAGCTCGTAGACATGGCGAAGCACTTCGGTTGATTTCTCGAACAGCGGCTTGCCGGAAAGGCCGCCGGACTCGTCGCGGTGTTCCGATTCCGAAACCGGGCGGCGGTCAACGGTTGAATTGGTGGCGATCAGCCCAATCCCTTTGCGCCCCATCGTCGCTCCAACGACGGGAGCAATCTGTTCCTGTTCCAGATCGGGTGAGACCTTCAGGAAGACGGGGAGATCCTCTGAAAGCTCGTCGCGAATCGCCAACACTTGGTCCAGCAGGCCGTCCAGCATGCTTCGATCATGGAAATCCCTCAGCCCTGCCGTGTTCGGCGACGATATGTTGATGGTCGCGTAGTCCACGAACGGCAGGCACGACCTCATCACGGTCAGGTAGTCTTCGACGGGGTTCGCAGAGTCGCGGTTCGGACCGACGTTCAGGCCCACGACCCCGCCGCGGCGGCGCGCTCGCAGGCGTTCGGCGGCCTTTTCGGCGCCGTCGTTGTTGAAGCCGTACCGGTTGATGACCGCCCTGTCGTCCGGAAGCCGGAACATGCGCGGCCGGTCGTTGCCCTGCTGGGGCTTCGGCGTGACTGTGCCGATTTCAACAAATCCGAAGCCCATTTTGGCCAGATGCGGCACGGCCTCGGCGCTCTTGTCGTAGCCTGCGGCGAGCCCGAGCGGATTCGGCAGATCAATTCCGGCAAGACTTACTTCGAGTCTCTTGGACCAGTACGGAGTCCGAAAGGGCACCAGACCGCGCTTCATCAAGCCCAGCGACACGCGGTGCGCCGTTTCGGGATCAATCTTGTGGAAAAACCGAAGTGCCAGCCGCTCGAGGGCGACGGAAGCCTTGTCCATCAGCTTGGGCGGCGTACCAGCGTCCGATTCCACGTTACCCTCAAGGCTCGACCGGCCAAAGCCGGACCCTGCGGAGCCCAGTTCGAGGCCTGCAAGGCCGATCCCGTCCGTCATGCCTGCATTAGCGCATGTCCAATGCTGAACCCGCTTGATGGAACCTTGCCGGATTCATGCTGCGCTGCGGCGCGAACCTTGAGCGTGCCCTTCGCGGAAGCGCGGTGCTCGGCGTTGTCCGGCAACAACCCAAAGACTGGCGGCATGTGGTTCCGGATGTTCACGGTAGCCCTCCGGATCTTTTCCGCAAACTTTGAAGAACTGGCAAGCACAAAGTTCCGCCGTGGTCTCGACCATAATGTTGCCCTCCCTCGAACGACCTTGGCCAATGTCGGCGACAGTGCGGTGTTGTTGAAGCTCTCGCCGCGGTCGAGACGTAGGCAATCCAATCCGGGCACCGGCGCGCCGAGACGCGACTGCCGTCGCCGCGCCCGTCGAACAGCGAATCCGCTGACAAACGGGAAGCAGCGGCGTCACTTGCAAAACCGTCCGCGAAGCAAGCCGACAACTCCGCCGATTGCAGTTCAAGGCCCGAAATTGGCGTGAGGCCCAAACTTGGAACAATCCTGCGACCAATATTTGCATGCCCTCAAACAAATTCGAGCCCGTCGCCAGCCGAACCGAGACTTGCAGAACGTGTCGAACATGGAATAGAGCATGCACCCATACCCCGGTTCAGATTTTTCGGGAATTCGGCGTCCAAAACATAGCGTTCGCAAATCTCGCGGGTGCGTGCCAAGTCATTCCGAGCACAGTGCCATCCATGGCGCATCGCCAACCATGCAACGGTTGCGAGATTCAGGAGACTGACAATGCTGGAAAGCATAAGAATTAAGGGATTCAAAAGTTATGTGGATGCGACGTTGAACCTGTCGCCATTGACTATCATGATCGGAGCGAACGCCTCAGGAAAGAGCAACGCAATCGAAGCTCTGAAACTTCTATCGCGGATCATGCAGGGCAACAGCCTCCGCTCCATTGCATCGATGGTTCAGCAGCAAAGCCGCGAGATTCGCGGATCGGTAAAGGAGCTGGGATTTCAAGGGAAAGATGCATTCGAGTTCACTTGCAATAGCAGCGACGCGTTGTGGAGCCGATACCGGATTCGCTTGAGAGCAACAGCAGACGGCCGGTTGCTCGTTGATGGCGAGGAGCTCAACGGCCCTTCGGAAGCGCATCCGTATTTTCGGGCCAAGCCATCCTCAGACGGAACTGATGCGATGACAGTGGAGTACAATTCATTTGGCGGAAAAGAGCAGCGCCCCCAATTTGCTTCCACAAGTCAGGTCCCCGCCATAATCCAACTCGACAATCATGCGCTGATCGACAGAAGATACAAGGCCGCACAACGGAAAATTCCCCGTGCGGCATCGGAATGCCGCAACGAGCTGAGCGGAATGATATTCATCAACCCGCTTCCTTCCAAGATGCGCGGATACAGTTTCCATGAGCAGAAATCCCTTTCTGAAGATGGCTCCAACGTATCCGGGATCCTGTGCCAACTATGCGGGGATTCGGAATCAAAGAAAATGATTCTCGAATTCATAAAATCGCTTCCGGAGCAGGAAATTAGTGACATTGGCTTTATCGAGACCGGGCGCGGCGATGTCATGGTGACGCTTGTGGAAAATTTCGGGGGCGAGCGACGGGCGTATGACGCTACTTTGCTTTCGGATGGCGCGATGCGAGTTCTCGCTGCCGCGGCGGCAGTGCTCTCCGCGCCTAAAGGAAGCTTGGTTGTTGTTGAGGAGATTGACAACCACCTGCATCCGAGCCGGGCGGCGCGCCTATTGGATTTGCTTTCAAATATTGCGCACTCAAGGGAGCTGCGCATCTTGATCGGCACTCATAATTCCTCTCTGCTGGACAGTCTCCCGGCTAGCGGGATTTCAAAGATAATAGTATCGTACCGCAACCCGGATACTGGAGCGAGCGAATTGATTCCAATGGGACAGATTCAAGGCTTTCCGATTCTTGCCGCCAAAGGGAAACCGGGGCAATTGATGGCCAGTGGCGCAATAGACGCCTTCATCAAAAAGAACCCGGGGCCGGAAGAAAACCGCCGACAAGCGCTTGCTTGGATTGAATCGCTTCGCAGCCACGAACGTCATGATTCATGATTGATGTATTTATATTGATACTGCGCTGCCAAGCCTGCCGAATGCTTGAGAGGAATTGAAGAAGCGGAAAGTCGGCGTACGATTCAGTCGTCCGGTCAAAAACAAGACCGGATTTTAGGTTTCCAGCGCGGCGTTCCGTCAAAATGCGCTTCGTGAACCGCGTTCGGGAGTGTGGGCAACCGGAACTGGGTGTTGTCGTTGGATTTTCTTTGCGGACCGATTGGACGGACGGAAAGCGTGGCGCGCCGTCGGTCACGTTCCGCCATGTCAAATTCAATGGCCGGTCAGGTTCGGGATTGACATGAAGTGTCGGCACCGGCGTTTCAATTCAGTGCGCTGCGGGTATTGTGTTTGCGTATCGTCGGGCGCCGTTCGGGTTTCGAGGAGGCAGGCCATGGCCGACACGGTCACTCAGGAACGTCGAAGCCAGATCATGTCGAAGATCCGCGGAACCGGAACGAAGCCGGAATGGGCCGTCCGCCGACTCGTTCACGGGATGGGCTATCGCTACCGGCTGCACCGGAAAGACCTCCCCGGTCGGCCGGATCTCGTGTTCCCCAGCCGGAAAAAGCTGATCTTCGTCCACGGATGCTTCTGGCACAAGCATGACGACGGCTCATGCAGGAGTTTCCGGTATCCGCAGTCAAACAAGGAGTACTGGGTGCCGAAGCTGGACCGCAACGCGGAGAGGGACGCGGAGAACCAGGCGAAGCTGGCCGACATGGGCTGGAAGGTCCTTGTCCTTTGGGAATGCGAAATCCGGTCCGATTCGGAGCTCGGCAAAAGGATTGCCCGGTTCCTTGACGGCGATTGACTCGTTCCGGCCGCGCCGGAACCGGTTTCAGGGCCAAGGCTGCGTTGCGTTCGGGGGTGCGGAAGGCTTGGCCGCAAAACGTCTGCCCGACTCGGAATGTTCGTGCCGTCGTGGCCGGGCGGAGCCTGGTTCATATGCGTCGGGGCTTCATCTCCGACCGGGGCAAGCCGCCCAACGGATGGCGGCGGCTGATCAATGCGCAGGCGGAAGTCTGATAGGGTTCAGATATTGCCGGAGTTCAGCCCCTTGCGCTAGCGGGCGTGGGTCATCCAATCTGTTATCGTGACACAGAACAGAATGGAGAACCACGACGGAAGTATTGCGATTGAACGCCGAGTTCGCATGGGCGTGACAGGGTGCCGTCTTTGGCGGCGCGGGCAGCTGGCGGGTGTGGGGAGCGGCGGCAGGCGGGCTGCGTGCGGGATCGTTTCGAATCCGACGAGCAAGCCGCCTTCGGAATTGCGTCGCCGCGTATCGGCGATGATCTCTCGGGAAGACTTCGCGAGCCTCCGTCCGTACCTGCCCCGCGGGGCGGTTGGCGGGGCTTTCCTCGGCGGCTTTTCTGGCGGAATCTTGATTGCGCATGTCGCATTCGGGCAGTCCGCGCCCGGCGGCAGGAATAAATCTTGCGCTTGCAAATGATTGGGCGATGTCTTGCGTGCCGTATGGAGGGAACCGGAATGACTGTTGACGCGCTGGACCGGGTGTTGGACCCGATCGAAACCGCACGCGGGCTCCCGAACCGCCACTACATTGACGAAGGGGTCTACCGCGAGGAATGCGAGGCCCTGCTTTTCAAAAATTGGGCGGCGGTCGGACTCGGATCCGACGTGCCGGAGCCAGGCGACGCGTCTCCGATCGACTTCGCAGGAATGCCGCTGCTGGTCGTCAGGGACCACGACCGCAATGTGCGGGTATTCCAGAACACCTGCCGCCACCGCGGCATGATCCTCGTGAGCGGCAAGTGCAACCTGCGCGGCACGATCCGCTGCCCGTACCACAGCTGGAGCTACAACCTGGACGGGTCGCTTCGGGCCACGCCGCATGTGGGCGGTCCGGGCAACAACTACGACGACAACGTGCGGCGGGAGGAGTACGGCCTGTTCCGAATCAAGTCCCGCGTCTGGCGCGACATCGTGTTCGTGAACATCTCGGGCGACGCGCCCGAGTTCGAGGAGTACGCGTCCGAGCTGCTCGACCGGTGGAGCGAGCACGAGCGCCCCATGCATCATGGGGGCAGCAGTTCATCCTTTTCGTTCGACGTGGCCTGCAACTGGAAGCTGGCGGTCGAGAACTTCTGCGAGAGCTACCACCTTCCCTGGATTCATCCGGGCCTGAACAGCTACTCGAGGCTGGAGGACCACTACCACATCGAACAGCCGGGGAAGTTTGCGGGGCAGGGCACGAAGGTCTACCGGCAGATCGAAGGAGACGGGGGCGAGCGGTTCCCTGACTTCGACGGGCTTTCCGAATTCTGGGACCGCGGAGCGGAATACATTGCGCTGTTTCCCAACGTGCTTCTGGCTGCGCAGCGCGACCACGGCTACGCGATCATTCTTCTTCCGCAGGGGCCGGGTCGAACGCTGGAGCGGAACGAGATCTACTACCCTTTCGATCCCGCCGACCGGCCGGATCTGCATGCGCTGATCGACAAGAACGCTGCGCAATGGCGCGGCGTTCTTGAGGAGGACCTGTTCGTGGTTGAAGGCATGCAAAGCGGGCGGAACGGAATCTGGTTCGATGGCGGGAAATTCGCGCCGAAGATGGACGGGCCGACGCACCTGTTCCACCGCTGGGCCGCGGAGGCGCTGGCGTCCCGCAGGAAACCCGCAAGAGCGCAGTGAAGCTGCAGGAGATCGACTCCGCAATCCTTGCCGCCCACGACAACGGAGACGGGGTCCGCTTGGCCGCACTCTACGCGCAGGCGGGACGCCGGATGGTTGCCGACGGCGACATCGACAAAGGCTGCTTCTTCCTTACCCAGGCATACGTGTTCGCGCTGGAGAACGGCCTGAAGGACGCCGAAAAGATTCACGCGGAACTCGTTTCCTTCGGCCGGGACAAGTGACGGCCGACTCCAGGTGATGATTGAGTTCATGCCAATTGCCGTGTATCGATGGCTCAGGCGCGGGTGTAGCTCAATGCGGGCACAGCCGCAGCGACCGGCCTGACCGGGACGGATCGCGAATAGCGGGTGTAGCTCAATGGTAGAGCAGTAGCCTTCCAAGCTAAAGACGTGGGTTCGATTCCCATCACCCGCTCCATTCGGGCGCTTTCCGCACCTTCCTCCCGCGTCGATGGGGATCCAGGAAGCCGTGAAGGCGCCGCCGCGACGGAACTGTTTAGTTGACGCAGAGTTCGTCCGAGGATCCAGCCTCCAGACCGAAGTCCCGCGATGTCAGGCCGCTCCGGCATTTGGCGCCCTACTTGGCGCGGTACTGGGCGCTGGCGCTGTGCGCGTTTGCGGCGCTTCTGTTCACGGCGGCGGTGTCGCTGCTTCTCCCGGCGGCCGTAGGGCGGGTTGTAGACGGTCTCGGTCCCGATTCGGCGGAAGCGCTCGACCGGCTTTTCGCAGTCGCCCTCGTCTTGGGCGCGCTGCTGGCGCTCGGATCAGGACTTCGGTACGCGCTCGTGTCCAGGCTCGGGGAACGAGTCGTTGCCGACATCCGCAAGTCCGCCTTCGACCGCGCTCTGTCCCTGAGTCCGTCCTTCTACGAGCGGACCCTGACCGGCGAGGTCCTGTCCCGGATCAACACGGACACTACGCTGGTTCTCGCGCTGGTCGGCTCAACGATTTCCGTCGCCATGCGGCATGTGCTGACGCTTCCGGCGGGACTGGCGCTGATGTTCGTCGTAAGCCCGTATCTTGCCCTTTACGCCATCTGCACGATTCCGTTCGTTCTCGCACCGCTCGCGCTCGGGCACTTGCTCAGAAGGCTTAGCAGGGACAGCCAGGACCGGATAGCCGAAGGCTCGGGCAACGCCTCGGAAGTCCTGCTTGCCGTGCAGGCCGTCCAAGCGAACACGCACGAAGCGGAGAGCAGAGCCAAGTTCGGCGACATCGTCGAGCGGTCGGTGGAGGTCGCGCGCAAGCGGATCACCGTCCGCGCCGTCATGACGGTGCTCATCATGCTTCTGTCCTCCACCGCGATCATCGTCGTGAGCTGGATCGGGACTGCGGAAGTAAGCGCGGAGCGGATGTCGTGGGGCGATCTCGTCCAGTTCGTGATCTATTCGTTCATGGTGGCCGGGTCGGCGGCGGCTCTGACCGAGCTCTGGGGCGAGGTGCTGCGGGCGGCCGGAGCCGCCGAACGCCTTGTCGAGCTGATGGAGGCGACCGATGCCGTCTCGGATCCGGCGGATCCCGTTCCGCCGCCGTCCATCCCCAAGGGGGAGATCGAGTTCGAAGGGGTCGGCTTCCGGTATCCGACGCGCCCGGAAGCCGCGGCACTGAACAACATGTCCTTCAGCGTTCGCGCGGGCGAGACGGTTGCGCTGGCAGGGCTTTCCGGCGCGGGTAAATCCACCGTGTTCCAGCTCCTGCTGCGCTTCTTCGACCCGACCGCCGGCCGGGTGCTTATTGACGGGATCGATTTGAAGTCGATGTCCAGGCCGGAGTTCCGGAAGATGATCGCGCTTGTTCCGCAGGAAACCGCGATTTTCGCCGACACGGCCCGGGAGAACATCCGTTTCGGCCGGCCCGGCGCGACCGACGAGGAGGTCAAGCGCGCGGCCGAGGCCGCTGACGCCGACGGATTCCTGTCCGCGATGCCCGACGGCTACGACACTCTGGTCGGCGAGCGCGGCGTGATGCTTTCCGGCGGGCAGCGGCAGCGGATATCGGTTGCCCGGGCGATCCTTAGGCAGGCGCCGATACTGCTGCTGGACGAAGCGACGGCATCGCTCGACGCGGAAAGCGAGACTGCCGTTCAGGCGGCGCTGGACGCGCTGTCGCGGAACCAGACGATCCTGATCATCGCCCACCGGCTGGCGACAGTGAAGAAAGCGGACCGGATACTGGTGCTGGAGGAAGGGCGCATCGTCGCCGAGGGGACGCACGAGACCCTTGTCGCGCAAGGCGGCCTGTACGCGCGACTCGCCCAGCTTCAGTTCTTCGTCCCCTGAAAGGCCGCGGGCGCTTCGCCTTGACCGCAGCGGCCCGGTAATCCACTTTCGCCGCGCAAATGACCAACGCATCCGCCTGGAGCAGGACATGTCGAAGCTTGCAACCATCGAAGACAAGCGGAGTATAGAAGCCGAGAAGGCTTGGAGCGAACGCGACGCTCCGGCGACCCTCTACGAATTCCTTGGACGCGCGCGCGACGGGAGCGGATCGAACCCGGCCGTTTCCTTCCAGCTGCTGTCAGACCCGAAATCGCCGGCGGAAACGCTGACCTGGTCACAGCTGCACGCGCGCGTGACGCAGGCCGCGAACCTGTTCCGCTCGCTGGGCGTCGACCAGGGGAATTCCGTCGCGTACCTGCTTCCGAACGCGACCGAGACGGTGGTTTCGTTGCTCGGCGGCGCCGTCGCCGGCGTGGTGAACCCCATCAACCCTCTTCTGGACGCGGCGCAGGTCGCGGCGATTCTCCGCGCGTCCAACGCGAAAGTCCTCGTCACGATGAAGTCGTTTCCGAAGTCCGAGGTCGCGCAGCTCGCGGCCGCGGCCTTGCAGGAAGCGCCGAACGTGAAGCATGTCCTCGAAGTCGACCTCAACCGCTACCTGACGCCTCCGAAATCGTGGATCGTCCCGCTGGTTCGCCCCAAGAACGACGTCAGGCATTCAGCCTCGGTCCGGGATTTCAACAAGGCGGCGGACTCGTGCCGGCCCGACGGGCTCGATTTCGAGGATCCCAAGGAGGACCGCGTAGCCGCGCTGTTCCATACGGGCGGCACCACGGGCATCCCGAAGCTGGCGCAGCACAGGAATTCGGGGCTTGTCTACAACGGCTGGTGCGGGGAAACCGCCGTCCTGGATTCGCGCGAGGTCGTGTTCTGCCCGCTGCCGCTGTTCCACGTGTTCGCGGCCTACCCGATACTCATGTCCTGCATCGCGTCCGGATCGCACGCGGTGTTCCCGACGCCGCAGGGGTACCGCGGCGAAGGCGTGTTCGACAATTTCTGGAAGCTCGTCGAACGATGGAAAGTGAGCTTCGTCGTTACCGTTCCCACGGCCGCCGCGGCGCTCATGCAGCGGCCCATTGACGCCGACGTCTCGTCGCTGCACACGGCGCTGTGCGGCTCGGCCCCGCTTCCGGTCGAGCTGTTCAACCGCTTCGAGAAGGCGACCGGCGTCAAGGTGCTCGAGGGCTACGGCCTTACCGAGGCGACCTGCCTGGTTTCCGTCAATCCCATCGACGGCGAGCGCAAGATCGGCTCGGTGGGGCTCCCCGTTCCGTACACGGACGTGCGCATACTGGAATTCGCGGACGACGGCTCGGTTTCCAAGGAATGCGCGACCGGCGAGGTCGGCGAGATCTGCGTCTCCAGCCCCGGCGTGTTCGCCGGGAACACCTATGTCGATCCGGACAAGAACAAGCTTCTCTATGCCGACGCCGACTGGCTGCGGACCGGCGATCTCGGAATGCTGGACGAGGACGGCTACCTTTGGATCACCGGCCGGGCCAAGGACCTGATCATCCGCGGCGGGCAGAACCTCGATCCGGCGATCATCGAGGAGGCGCTTGCGAGCCACGAAGGCATCGCCTTCGTCGGCGCCGTCGGACAGCCGGACGCCAGGCTGGGCGAAGTGCCGTGCGCGTATGTCGAACTGGTCGCGGGAGCCTCGGTTTCGAGCGAGGAGCTTGCGGGATTCGCCAAGAAGCGCATCGAAAGCAGTTTCGCCCGACCGGAGCATCTGGAGATCGTCGACGAGCTTCCCAAGACGGCGGTCGGGAAGGTCTACAAGCCGGATCTCCGCAAGCGCGCGATCTCGCGGGTGCTGCGCGAACGGTTCGCGGCGGAAGGCATGAGCGCCGAGGTTTCCGGCGTGCGCGACGATCCCAAGCGGGGCTTGGTGGCGCAGGTCTCAGCGGTCGGCGATGCCAACGCGGAAGCTGTCAAAGGCTTGCTCGGCGAATACGCGGTCGCGTGGGAGCTGGACGATTCGCACTAAACTGCGGGGTGCCGCCGGTTGAAAGCGGGCGCTACGCTCTGCCCGCCACCGCTTTTGGCATCGAAAACAATCGCTGGCGCGACTGCCCCGATTGGAGCGCTTGTCGCGGCGCGGCCCGCCCGACCAAAGATAATGGGATGCGCCCAAATCTGAATGGCCGCGCGATATCGGCGATCAATACCTTTGCGGGCCGAAATGGATGCTCATAAGATGATGCTGTCGTGCCTACAGGCGCGACAGCATCATCTCTCAACCGTTTCCCGGCCGGACGCGCTCTAGTTTGCTGGAGCCGGTCTTTGCTTGGCGCCGAAGCTGCCTGTAATCACGGGAAGAGTCGTACTTCCACCTGGGCCAGCGTGCCAACTTCCGGCGATTTCAAGATCGCTACTGTCGGTGCGAGGGCCATAGATAGTCCCAGTGTAATTTCCGGCGCCGTTGCCGGCAAAGCTGCTTTGAACTGCTGCAGGCACCACTGCCGTCGTGCCGGTGAATGTTCCGTCCGCAGTGATACCAGCATTATTCAATGTAACCGCGAAGCCGTCGACGTAGGTAGTCCAGTATCCGTAATCTTCGCGCCACCTTTGAAAGTTGCTCATCGTTCCTTCTAAAGTTCCCGTGCCCGTTCCCTTCGGAATGCTCACGGTCAGGGTCACATCGCCTCGCAGCAATTTGTGGGCAATGGTACCGGTTGGTTGACCTGAGCTTTCATAAGCGACGGTGTGCCCATGGAATTTCGCGCTGGTGATCGCCGTGCTGATGTCCGCCGTTCTTTGGCCGTCCTCGTCCGCGAAAGCCGAGTAACCGAAAGGCAAAGTGAAGATATGGCCCAATCGGCCATTGTTCCCGGTTCCGAAGATTGCGGCGTCCGGGGTGAATACGAACAACCCGTATCCGGCGTACTTCAAATAATACGGCTCGTCGTCTATGTAATGAGGATCCCGTCCCGATCCTGCTACGGGCTCGCGGTTCGTGTCCGTGCCGACATGATTGGACAGCCAGACCTCGTACGTGCCGATGGCCTCGAAGCCTTTCGCGTGGTTGAACCCGTTCGCGGCATAGTATTCCCCGCCCTCCAGTTGGCTGGGGTCGGGGAGGACGACGCTTCTCCAATGGAAGTCGCCGTTGCCCATCCAGCTGGACTGGAGGTTTCTGCTGGAGTCGCCGACCGGGACGGATATGGTGTGCGGCTCGCCGAACGTCAGTGCCAGGTCCCAGCCGTTCGTGCCCACAGGATCGTTATTCGCTGTGCCGTCGACGCTGCCGTCGCCATCGGCGTCAGTCGCGTATCTTGCAATATTCCTCCGCATGTCGGCTTGATCGCCGAACCAAAGGCTGTTGTTAGCAGCGCGTGTGCCCGGTCCGGTGCCGACGTGAATGACAAGTCCGGCGCCCGTCAATTTCAATCCGACGAGAGTTGAGCCGTCCGTCAATCTCATTCCGGCGACATTTTGATTTGGATTGGCGTGAACATCGTAACTCCAAAATCCTCCTTGCGGTCTAGAGTATCGGTCCACTTTGAACACATCGCCGCTGTTGGAGAACGCCATGTCGCCTGCCGAATACGTGTGGTACTTGAAGGTGTCCCTCTTGTAGGCCGCGGGATTGGGAATCTGGGTGTCGTCGGACGCGGACGTGTCTATCGTCCGCTCAATCCGCTCGATCTTCACATGGGGCACTCCGCCGCGTCCCGCCAGGCTCGGCACCTGGGCTTCGCGGTTCCCGAGCGTGTAGCGCGCAAGGCCTTGCCCGTACCAAGCAAACAAATCGGCGGCTCGGTCGAGCGCCCCCGTCAGTTCGGCCAGGTCGTCGCCCGCCTGGGCCGCCACCCCGATCGCGCTGTACCGCCTCTCCTCGTCGCCGGCGGGAGCGGTCAGGGCGCGCGCCGCCCTCACGGCGTCTTCCAGCTCCGTCCGCGCGCTTTTGATTTCCTCTTGCGCCGCCTTCTTGGCTTCCGCCGTGACCGCGCCGTTCGCGCGGTCCACAGCAGCCGTCACCGTCCGCCGGGCCTTGGCCAGCCCCTCCTGAGCGGCTTTCTGGGCGGCGTCGAACGTCTCGGCCGGGGTTCGCGCGTCCGCGCCCGGATCCGAAGGGCCGTCCGTCCCCGGATCGGAAGGGCCGCCCGCCGCCGGCGCCGCGGGGCTGCCGCCGGCGCAGGCGCCGAGAGCCAAAGCGGCGCCGCACGCGAGAGCCGCGATCAGTTTCGTGTCCATGAGCATCGCTCCGTAATCATCATCGGTCCGCCGGTCCCTCCGCGTCCGCGTACCAGCGGCGGACGCGCGGAACCCGGCTCTTTCCGGCCCGGAGCCTCGCCAGCATGCCTGAAAGGGAATTCGGCATTCCCATGGGCTGCGTCGACGCCCGCGGGCGGACGCATAGACCTATACGGGGGGGGGGTGGTCGGATGTCCAGAGCTTGATTGGGCTTGATCGGCGGTTTGAGATGCCCCGCGCCCGGAGGAGAACGGAAGTCCGAACGGGCGAGCCGGGAGACGAACGGACGGACCCCATGTCAATAAGGCACGGCCAACCCCGCAGGGCAATTGCATTTGAGGGTCCATTGCTTCAGGGATTTCCCCGGATGCGGCGACAACAGCCGCACCGGGCAGGACCAGGAGGCGGGCAATGGGCAGATTCTCCCATTATTTCAAGGATGTCGACGATCCCAGGACGGGCAACGCGAAGCGCCACGACTTCCATGAGATCGTAATGATCGCGGTGCTTTCGAGCCTGTGCGGCGGGCAGACCTGCGTCGACATGGCGGATTTCGCCGCCAACAATGAGGAGTTCCTGCGCCGCTTCATGGCGCTGGAGCGCGGAACCCCGAGCCACGACACGTTCTCGCGGCTGTTCCGGCTGCTGGACCCGAAGCCGCTCGCGGCGGCGATGGCGGAGCTCGTCGCGGACTGGGGGAAGGCGCTGGGGAAGGACGGCAAGCGGCAGATCGCGGTCGACGGCAAGGCGCTCCGGCGGTCGTATCTGCGCGCCGGGGAGACGTCGCCGCTGCACATGGTGAGTGCCCTCCTGACGGAGGCCGGCATCGTGCTCGGCCAGACCGCGGTCGAAGGCAAGTCCAACGAGATTCCGGCGATGGCAGCGCTTCTGGATCTCCTGGACATCGAGGGCGCGCTGGTGACGGCCGACGCGATGCATGCGCAGCGGAAAACGGCGGAGCTGATCATCGGCAAGGGCGGGGACTACGCGCTGGCCCTGAAGGCCAACCAGGGCTCGCTCCACGAGGACGCCAAGGAATGGCTGGAGGATCCCGAGGCGGCGAAGGAAATGCTTTCGCATCAGCATGTTGACGGCGGCCACGGGCGGGTCGAGACGCGCACCGCGACGGTCTCGCACGACGTCGGATGGCTGCAGGACGACCACCGATGGCCGGGCCTCCAGGCGGTCGGCAAAATCGAGGCGGTCCGCGAAGCCGCGGGGCGAACCACCGCCGAGACCCGCTACTACATCATGAGCCGGAAGATGGCTCCCGAGGAGCTCCTGGAGGCCGTCCGCAGCCATTGGGCGATCGAGAACCGGCTGCACTGGATTTTGGATGTCCAGATGCGGGAGGACGACCTGCGGAACCGGGCCGGGCACGGGCCGGCGAACCTCGCGGCCATCCGTCGGCTGGCCGTGAGCATCGTGCGCTTGGCGGACGACAAGCTGTCGTTCCGGAGGCGGCTCCTGAAGGCGGCGCAAGTGCCGGACTACCGCTTCGAACTCATCGAAAAAGCTGCCGGTCTCTCCACAGAAATTGAAATGCAATAGCCCTGGCCAACCCCGCACGCGGCGCCTGCCATGCTTCCGGCATGGAGAAGGTTCGGCGGCGGTTCGGTGCCGCCACCGCCCGCCGCGTCTTCGACAAAGCCCTAGGCTGAACTTCACGGGCCAAAAACGCAATTTTCCCTTGGCTGCAAGGTTTTCCGTTTTCTACCTGTCGGCCGCTGGGAACATTTTCGCCAAGTCGACGCCCCTCCGCCCGGAACGGGCGCCTCGGAACCCCGGTTCGGCTGACGCGGACGCCAGCGGGCCGTCATGTGCGTTCAGAGGTGCAGGAGCTGTGCACCGCCGTTCCGTCTGGGGCGCGCTTGCGCGCCGCCTTGATCCGGGCCGAGGGTGATGGCTTCGCGGGCTCGACCGGCGAGGCGCGTTGTGCCTGCACGGCCTCTGGATCGTTTTCGTCGAACAGGACCGGGGCCAGCCGCCGCCTCATGTGCCATTCGACGCAGTGCGCCAGCATGCGCAGCAAGACATGGGCGCGGACATGGGCCTCGCTGTGGACGAAGATCGGCCTGATCCGCAGCCGCCCGGTCATGATTCGCCGGAACGCCTGCTCCACCTTCGCGAGGCTCTTGTACGCTTCGACCGCCTCGTCCGGACCGATGCTTCCGGCGCCGAGGCTGGTGCGAACCACATGGTGGCCGTCAAGGGCCGCCTCCCGGTCGATTTTCTCCTGGATCCACCGCCACGAGAGGCCGCCGTCCCCGCATTCGATCTCGAAGTGCTTGGCGACCTTGAGGCGGGCGGCGTCCGCGCCGACCCGGCGGGCGTCGGCGCTCCGTGTCCGGGCGGTCGCACTCTTCGGCGACCAAGGTCTTCTTCCTGAAGCTGCATCCCCAGGACCGCGGCGCGCGCCAGACCGGTTCCCGGCCGACGCGATCTAGCCTTCGCTCCATGCAATCCCCGCAGCGGAAGCGGCCATGCCATGCCATCGCCGCGCCTCCGGCGGATGGTGCCGCAGGGGAGGATTGAACTCCCGACCTCGCCCTTACCAAGGGCGCGCTCTGCCACTGAGCTACTGCGGCGCCGCTCCGAAAGCGATTACGCTTGCAGCGGGCGCGAGGCAAGCATCATATGGACGCTTGCAGACCGGTCGGCTAGTAGTCCGGCATGTCAGCGAAGGGCAAGCACCCGCCCGGCACGGGCCGCGGAAAGGCTGCCGGCGGACGGCGGGAACGCCTGAAGGCGGCATTGCGGGCCAACCTTGCCCGGCGCAAGGCGCGAAGCAGGGCGAAGACGGCTTCGGAACGTCGGCAGGGCGGGCCATCCTGAATGGATTCCATAGTGATCAACGGCGGAGCGCCGCTGGAGGGGGACATCGCCATCGCGGGAGCCAAGAACGCATGCCTGGCGCTGATGCCCGCAGCGATTCTGACGGACCAGCCCCTGACCCTGACCAACGCGCCGAAGCTTTCCGACATCGCCACCATGTCCCGACTGATGCAGTCGCTCGGCGTGGAAGTCAGGCTGCTCCAGGACGGGCGGGTTCTGGTGATGAGCGCGCACGGCCTTGATCGCTGCAAGGCTGATTACGACATCGTTCGCAAAATGCGGGCTTCGGTGCTGGTGCTCGGCCCGCTTCTCGCGAGGGAAGGGCAGGCATCCGTCTCTCTGCCGGGAGGATGTGCGATCGGCGCCCGGCCGGTCGACCTGCACCTCGGCGGGCTGGGCAAGCTCGGGGCGGAGCTGAAGCTCAAGGACGGCTACATCCGCGCCAAGGCGCCCCAAGGCCTGAAGGGCGCGGTCGTGGAGTTCCCGATCGTGTCGGTAGGCGCAACGGAGAACGTCCTGATGGCGGCGACGCTGGCGAAAGGAACGACGGTCATCCGGAACGCGGCCTGCGAGCCGGAAATCGCCGACCTCGCCAGTTGCCTTCGCTCGATGGGGGCGGACGTCGAAGGCGACGGAACGCAGGAAATCGTCGTGCGCGGCGTCGACAGCCTGCGCGGCTGCACCCATCCCGTGATTCCCGACAGGATCGAGCTGGGCACCTACATGCTCGCCGCGGTCATCACCGGCGGCAGGCTGGAGCTGCTGGGAGGGCGCTTGGAACTGATCGAAGCCTTCGCGGAGAAGCTCTCGGAGATCGGCGCGGACGTCTCATGCACCGGGCGAGGCATCTCGGTCGGCCGCTCTCGCGAACGCCTTTCGGCCGCGAACGTGGCCACGGCGCCGTATCCGGGGTTCCCCACCGATCTGCAGGCGCAGATGATGGCGACGCTGGCGGTCGCCGACGGCGTCAGCGCCTTGGAGGAGACGATATTCGAGAACCGGTTCATGCACGCCCCCGAACTGGCCCGGATGGGGGCGGACATCCGGATTTCGGGCGGAACGGCGACCGTGAACGGCGTGCGGAAGCTCAAAGGCGCTCCGGTGATGGCGACCGATTTGAGGGCGTCCGTTTCCCTGATCCTCGCCGGCCTCGCTGCCGAAGGCGAAACCGCCGTCAGCAGGGTCTACCATCTGGACCGCGGGTACGAGCGCGTCGAGGAGAAGCTCTCGGGCTGCGGCGCGTCGATAAGGCGTCTGCACGGGTGACCGGCGAACAAGGCCAGAATCCGGAAGCGGGGTGCCCGCCGCTTCGGCTTGCCGCGCGGGACGGCGAGGACATCGAGATGCTTTCCGCCTTCGTGCAGGACGCGGTGTTCACGGAAAAGGAGGTCGTCTGGAATGCGCGGTTGCGCGTCCTGGAACTCCACCTGAGCCGGTTCCGCTGGGAGGACAAGGAAGCGGCGAAGGGCGAGGGGCGCGGGTTCCAGAGGATCCGCTCGGTGCTCGCGGTTCGCGACGTGATGAAGATCGATTCGGGCAAATACCGCCCTGGAGACGGCATGACGGTGTTCTCCCTGCTTGAGCTGCGTTTCGAGCCGGGCGAGGACGGGACGGGCGTTCTGGTCTTCACGATGGCGGGCGACATTTCCGTCAAGCTGCATGTGGAGTGCCTCGACGTCAGCCTTGCTGACATCGGAGAGCCGTATCCCGCAGCATCCGCAAGAGCGCCCAGCCACTGATCGCACAGATGCCGGAGGTGCGTTCGACATGGGAGAGGGGATTCGAATCATGGTTCGAATCGCTGCTTGAGCGAAGGCGCAGCGGGTCGGCGGACGTCGAACAAGCCGTCGCCCGGATCATTGAGGACGTCTGGAACAGGGGCGACGAGGCCCTGATCGAGCACACTCTCCGACTCGACGGCGCGGACCTGTCAGAGCGGGGAATCCGGTATTCGCGCGAGGAGATCGCCGAAATCGCCGAGCGGACGCCCGCGGACGTATCCGAAGCCTTGACTGCCGCGGAAGCCAGGATCCGCTCGTTCCACGAGCGGCAGCTGCCTGAGGACCGGGAGTGGACCGACGATGACGGCGCGACTCTGGGCTGGCGTTGGCGGCCGATCAACGCCGTCGGTCTTTACGTTCCGGGCGGCAAGGCGTCGTATCCGTCGTCGGTATTGATGAACGCGGTTCCGGCGCGGGTGGCGGGCGTCCGGGACGTTGCGATCGCCGTTCCGACCCCCGGCGGCGAGGTCAATCCCGCTGTGTTCCGGGCGGCGCTTCTCGCGGGCGTGGAAACGATCCATCCGATAGGCGGCTCGCAAGCCATTGCGGCATTCGCATTCGGCACGGATTCCGTGGCGCCTGCGGACAAGATCTTCGGTCCCGGCAACGACTATGTTGCGGCCGCCAAGCGCATGGTGTTCGGGCTCGTCGGAATCGACTTGATCGCCGGGCCGTCGGAGGTTCTCGTCATCGCGGACGGGGACGCGGATCCCGAATGGATCGCGGCGGACCTGCTTGCCCAGGCCGAGCACGACGAATCGGCGCAGTCGATTCTGATTGCGGACGACGAGTCCTTCTGCCGGAATGTCGGCGCGATTGCCGAAAAGCGGTTGGATTCGCTGCGGCGGAGTTCGCCCGCGGCGGCAAGCTGGAGGGATCGCGGCGCCCTCGTCGCCGTCCGGAGCATGGACGAGGCCGCCGATCTCTCCAACCGCATCGCTCCTGAGCATCTCCAGATCTGCACTCGCGATCCGAATGCCCTGGTTCCGCGAATCAAGCACGCGGGCTCCGTGTTCCTCGGCCCTTGGACGCCCGCGGCCATCGGCGACTATGTCGGCGGCACCAACCACGTGCTCCCGACCGCGGGAACGGCGAAGTTCGCCTCCGGCCTGTCGGTGCTTGACTTCATGAAGCGCATGACCGTCACCGGGCTCTCGAAAGACGCGCTGTCGAGCATCGGGCCTGCCGCCGCGACGCTTGCGCGGTCCGAAGGCCTAACAGCCCACGAAACGTCGTTGGAGCTGCGGATCCGGCGATCAGCCCGCAGATGAAGTTCGCGGAGACCGACCGGCTGGCCGACATCGAAGTCGACTGCTCGGAACTGCCGCCGGCCACCCCGGAGATCGAGCAGGAAAGGCGCGTCGCGGTTTACGACCTGTTGAAGAGCAACGCTTTCGCTTTGCAGGCGCGCACTGGCCGCGTTCCGGTTCCGGGCCCGTACAGGCTCCTGCTGGCGGCGCGGAACGGAAGGCTGGTCTTCAAGGCAAGCGGGGACTCAGGGGCTGCCGCTGAATTCCATTTGTCGATGACGCCGTTCGCCAGCGTGATGAAGGACTATTTCGCGATCTGCGCCAGCTATTTCGACGCGGTGAAGCGTCTTCCGCCGGACCGGATTGAAGTGATCGACATGGGGCGCCGAGGCATCCACGACGAAGGCGCCCGGCTGCTTATGGAGCGGCTTGAAGGCAAGGCGTCCATGGATATGGCGACGGCGCGCAGGCTGTTCACGCTCGTCTGCGCGCTGCGACCCGGCGGATAGGGCCCGGAGGCGTGCCGGCCGGCGTCCCTTCCTCCGTGCTGTTCTGCTGCGACTACAATGTCGTCCGCTCGCCCATGGCGGAGGGGATCGCGAAGGCGAATTTCGGGCAGCTGGTCTACGTGCAGTCAGCGGGCGTGAGGAGCGATCTCGAAATAGACGGGTTCGCCATCGCGGTTTGCGAAGAGATCGGAGTCGAGCTCACGCGCCACAGATCCCGGTCGATCGAGGAGATGCAGGATTGGGGCGACGATTTGTCGAGTTTCGAGCTGATTGTGGCCCTGTCTCCGGCCGCGCAGCGAAAGATACTGGAGCAGACGAGGCATTACGCGCTGGATGTTGAATACTGGCCGGTGCTCGATCCGACAGGGATGGGCGAAACGAGAAGCGAGAAGCTCGATTTCTACCGGCAGACGCGGGACCAGCTGCTGGCCCGCATAAATGCGCGCTTCGGTCCGGGCGGCGGATCCGCACGGGCGTGAACGGCAGGAAATCGTGCCCGTCGGGAGTCGCAGCCGACAGGTGGGACGCTCCGCCGATGGGACCGGCAAGCGGAACGCCGCCTTGAGCCGGACTCCGCATCGACATCCACGTTGCCTTACCGGACTCCCCGCGCCGACAGTGCCGAACCGCGCCGCCGGGAACGGAAACGGCTGCGATCGAACGGCGATGCCCGAGTCCGCCGTAAGTCCTGAATCCAGACGTTCCCTTGAACGCCTCGCCGCAATTGTCTAATACGGCCCTCGATCATTCCTATGATCATACTTGGGTTCGCAAGGAGCGAAGATGGCGAAGGAAGAACTGCTTGAATTTCCCGGCGTCGTGAAAGAGCTCCTGCCGAACGCGACATTCCGGGTCGAGCTGGACACCGGCCATCAGATAATCGCGCACACGGCAGGAAAGATGAGGAAGAACCGCATCAGAGTGCTTGCGGGCGACAGGGTCCAAGTCGAAATGACGCCGTACGACCTTACCAAAGGGCGGATCAACTACCGGTTCAAGTGAGCGGCGCGCAAGTCGTTCTTGCGTCCGCAAGCCCGCGCCGCATCGAACTGCTCGGCAGGATCGGAATCGAGCCCGCTGAGGTGCGGCCCGCCGACATTGATGAAACGGTCAGGAAAGGCGAGCTGCCGCGGGCCTATTGCCGACGGATGGCGGAAAGCAAGGCGGCGGCCGTGGACCTTCGCGGCGGCGAGGTCGTTCTCGCGGCCGATACGACCGTTGCGCTCGGGCGACGGATTCTGGGCAAGCCTCGCGACGAATGCGAAGCGGAAACGTTCCTCCGGCTGCTCTCCGGCAGGCGGCATAAGGTTTTGACCGCAGTTGCGGTGCGGATGCGCGGGACGCAGGCGAGGACCCGCGACGTCGTCTCGGTCGTCAGAATGAAACGGCTGGCCGATCACGAGATCCGGGCCTATCTCGAATCAGGGGAATGGATGGGAAAGGCAGGCGGATACGGAATCCAAGGCCGCGCAGCGGCTTTCATTCCTTGGATCAGCGGATCGCATTCAGCGATCGTCGGCCTGCCGCTAGCCGAGACCGCCGCGCTGCTCAGGTCGGCGGGCGTCGCGGCGAAGTAAAGCTTTTGGCAATCCGCCAAATCGCCATCGACCGGGTGGGCGACCGCTCGATTGCCGCACTGGTCGTGGACGGCGCTCTTGAGGACCTGCTGGTCGATCCGCTTGCGGCATCCGACGCCGTTCCGGGCGCTATCTTTGTCGCAATAGCGGAGCGGCCCCTGAAGCCCTTGGGAGGAACGGTCGTCCGGCTAGGCGGCTCGCAGAAGGGCTTTCTCCGGGGCGGACAGCCGGTGGAGCCAGGAAAGCCGATTCTAGTCGAAGTCTCCGGGTTCCCGGAACCTGGAAAGCTCCCGCCGGTCCGGTCGAAGCCCGCCATCAAGGGGCGGTACGCCGTAGCGACTCCGGGCGTTCCGGGCATCAACGTTTCGCGATCCATTGAATTCCGCGATGTCCGGGACGAGCTTTCCAAAATGGCCGAGGCCGCTGCTGCGGGCGCGCCTGACGGAACCGGCTTCATCTTGCGGTCCGCTTGCCTTGAGGCCTCGGTAGACCAGATAAACGGCGAGCTTGAGGCACTCGCGGAGACCGCCCGCAAACTCGCTTGCGGCTTGAAGGAAACCGCTCCCCGGGTCCTAATGAAAGCGCCGACAGCGGAAGCGGCCGCCCGCCGCGAATGGCAATGCAGGGACCCGCGCGAACTCGACGACCGCCCCGGCTCGTTCGAGCGGCACGGCGTCTGGGAGTTGGTCGAGCTTGTCCGGGACCCGGAGGTGCGCCTGCCGGGCGGAGGCCGAATGCATATCGAGGAAACGAAAGCGCTTGTGGCGGTGGACGTCGACTCGGGCGCAAGCGTTTCACGGCAAGCGGGCAGGACCGCGAATTTGGACGCCGCCGGCGCGCTCTTGCGGGAGCTGCGGCTGCGCGGGCTGGGCGGGCAGGTTGTTGTGGATTTCGCGCCCATGGCGAAATCGTCCAGGCCGGCTGTGCGAGAAGCGCTTGCGTCCGGCTTGGGCCCCGACCGCCGGGAGGTCGACTTCGGGGGCTGGACGCCGCAGGGCAATTTCGAATTGCGGCGCAAGAGGGATCGGCAGCCGATCAGCCGGTCGCTGCCGCAATGACCTGCCCCATCTGCAAGGCCGAGACGGTTCCGGAATTCAGGCCGTTCTGTTCGAAGGAGTGCAAGGAGCTGGATCTGCACCGCTGGCTCACGGAAGGCTACCGCATACCGATCGACGAAGACCTGCAGGACCAGCCATCCGGCAAATATCGGAAGGACAGCTGAAGGGCAGCGGCGTGCTTGGAATCGCTATGGACAGAGGCAGGCCGTTCGCATACTGACGCGCTTGCGTCGGAGAGCACCCCCGTTCCGGCACGCCTGGGTAGCTCAGGGGTAGAGCAGTGGACTGAAAATCCTCGTGTCGGTGGTTCGATTCCGCCCCCAGGCGCCAACATCTCCAGAAAAATCACTGCCAATCATCAGTCAGTCAATCGGATCGATACCGAGACTGAAGCGGAAATAAGGGTGTGCAGGCACCATTCGAACCCGCCGATGGGAACGCCATATGCCCGAACATCCGGCACTCGCGAGGTTCCAAGCGGCGGAGCCTGCACCGACATTCACGAAAGCCGCGGTCGGCTCGGAAAGTCCGGCATTACAACCGTACGATTTCTCCGAAGCGATGGCCAACAGGGCGACTACGTCCGGCCAAAATACAAACGCGACGGGTTCTCTGCCAAGCGCGAAGTGCGTGGCTTTACGCCTCCGTTACCATCAGGTGCCTGATGTGAAATCGAAGATATCACGTTTCAACTCGTCATAGATTCTCATCCCCGGTTGTATCAGTGGCGCGAGCGTGTCGCGCATGAATGCGTTGGTGTCATTGCCACGTTGCGTGAGGCATAGAATCTTCTTGCAAGCATCGTACAGTTTGCGCCTTACCGGCTTTAGGTCGTCGCGAATATCAGGTTTGGCAACACGAATGCACCGCTTCTTGGCGAGAAGCTCTTCAACTTTGTCCTCTCTGCCGACCGACGCGGCGAGCGCTCGCAGGACTTCGTCGTCGAACAGATAGGATTCCAAATTGCGCCGCGATAGAACGCGGATTCCTTCAGCGTTTAGATCGTAAACCTGTTTGTCCGTCCGATCATCGCGGTCAATCAGTTTAATGATTTCCAGGCCGCTGACCAGCAGTCCGAGTGCCTCCGCCAGCCCTCGCTGGTCGCCTACGATCTGGCGATCGCTGCCCATCGACACGAACCGCGTATCTGGAAACTCTTGCCCGAATATCCGGTTATAACAGTCGGCGTCGAGCGAGTGATTGCGGACCGGTTGGCAGGTTAACGGTTCGCCCTCGCAAATCACAACGCGACTCGGTGCGACTAGCGCAGCCAAGTCGTCCAGTGCGACGTGATGCGCCTTTTGCCAAAAGACTCGATCAGGGACTGCGGGTTCAATGACTTGAGGCATGTCGAAGTTGCGCTCTCCGAAATTGAGAAACGAAACGCTGCCGGTATCGCTCTCCTCGATGTCCCGAGCTCGGCGTATCATGCCGATGGAATGCGTCGCCAACATTAGCTGGCAGTTTTCCGGAATCAGGTCGTAGAGCACAGACAGTAGATTAGCCTGGAGCTTGGCGTTCATATGCGATTCTGGCTCGTCGATGCAGAAAACAGTATTGTCGTAGGCACGCCGCGCGACAACCAGATCGAGGATCAGGTCGAACGCGGCCTTTTCGCCGCCTGAGAGATTCTCGAACGAGAAGCCTTTGCTCGTTCCCTTGGTGAATCGAAATGTCCCGTCCTCGAGCGGATTACCAAGGCTGTCGAGCCTGACATCGCGGAACAGATTCGAGAACGCTGCTCCGATATCTCCGATAACCGATTCCTTGAATTCGTTCAGGGTTAACGATCCGTCCTTGGGTTCGAAAACGTCTTCCAAGGCTTGGCTGGCCAATCGTTGAAAATTTCGAGCAACAGCTGCATCGTTGTCGATCATTCGAAAAAAGCGGTTCTCGTCAAGATGATCGCCAAGCCGCTCAAGAGTTTGAATCTGAAATTCCGGATCGTTTCGGTACGCCGTTCTGAAATAGAAAGATTTCTTCAATTCTTCCCCGGACGGCGGATTATGAAATTTCAACTGTATCTCATCTCGGCGAAGTTCCCGAGAATGCACGCTAGCCTTTCGATGGTAATCAGTTTCCCAACGTAGACCGCGTTCTGAAAGCAGACCGTACCCAACGCGAAGTGCATCAAAGAAGGATGATTTGCCACATCCATTCGGGCCTACCAGCACAATCAGTCGTGTCAAATCGGGGAGACCCTGAACCGTCAAATCGGTAAAGCGTTTGAAATCCTTGATTGTGACGGCTTTCAATTTCATTTTTGATCCTTGCGTGCGCTCATTTCGTGTCTGTCGATGGATTCCGGTCCGGAGGTCACCATCGGAGACACACGATGGCCTATATCAACCGCGTGGTGCTGTGAAAACTCCACAATGAGCGTGATCATTCCACCTGTAGTGCCCATGTTCTTGCCCGTTGGTTTCGGTTGACACCGGACGCCTGCGGTTCATTGAGGTCAAAGGCCTTCATGCCGATGTGCGCACCGTGACGATCACCCGCGACGAAGTCCTGATCGCGCTCAACGCCACGGACGCCTATATCCTCGCCGTCGCTGTGGTAGAGAACGGATTGGCGCATCCGCCGATCTACCTGCCGAACCCGGCGTACCTCTGCGGTCCAGCACCCAGCTTCGCTGAAGTCTAACGGACGATTTCGATGGACGCATACCGAAGCGCAACGGCATCGAAACAAATTTGGTAACGCCGAGTGTGTTGTCGACGAAGGATGGCGGCAATGCGGGCGGGTGCATCCCATTTTTCGGGGTGAACCTGCTGCTCGCGTTCGGATGCGCGGCAACCGCCGTTCGCAATTCTTCGACAGCCGCGGCGGAACCGGTCCATACTGAGCCGTGAAGGCGCGTTTGCAACCCACGGAACGCCGAGCGCGCCCGACGCCCGAGCCCTCGGAACAGGCTTACCGCCCCCCGAAAATGGGATGCACCCGATGCGGGCAGCGTGCATTTCAAACGAGCGTTGACTATATCGTGTTTGGCAGAAAACCCGCAACGCGTTGAATTTCTGTTTTTAATCCGTGTTTTTGCTTGCGAAGATTCCCGCGATTCGGCATGATCCGCCCGAATTCGCCGCGATATCGGCGTTTTTCCTGGAATCTTCGGAGGCGATTTGCATGCGGAAGGTTGTTGAGGAGCGGTCCTGGCTGGGCTCGGTCGACATCGGATCGATCGAGCTGAACGTGAAATCCCGGGACGACATCCCGGCGATCCTTATCGGGCTCCAGGCGATCTGGAACGACAAGGCGGCGCGGGAGGAGCTGTTCCGGCTGCTGGACGCGCACGTCCTTCCGGACCGCCGCCGGGACACGGGCCGCCCGGGGATGCACCTTTGGCGGATCCTGGTGATGGGCGTGCTGAAGCAAGGTTTGAACTGCGACTACGACCGCCTTCAGGAGCTGGCGAACGAGCATGGGAAGATCCAGGCCTTCCTGGGCCACAGCGACTGGTTCGAGCCGGGCTTCTACGAGCTTCAGAACATCAGGGACAATGTCGAGCTTCTGACGCCGGAGCTTCTTCGGGAGGTGAACCGTCTGGTCGTGTCGACGGGGCACAAGGTCGCGGGAAAAAAGCCTGGCGCAGCGTTGGTCGGGCGCTGCGGCCCGTTCGTGGCGGAGACGGACGTCCGCCATCCGACCGACTTCGGCCTGCTTCGGGATTCGGTCCGCTGCCTCGTGCGGGCGGCGTCGCGGGCCTGCGGCGCCTCGGGCGTCGGCGGCTGGCGGCAGCGCGACCACCACCTGGACGCGGCGGGGAAGCTGTACCGGAGGGTGAACACGGCGCCCCGGTGGAGCACCCGGCCGGATGAGGTCCTGGGGTTCCTGGTCAAGTCGCTGGAGCTGGCCGCGAAGGCGAAGGGCTCGCTCGGGCCGCTCCGGGCGGCGGGCTGCCCGAAGCGCACCCTGGCGGAAATCCGGAGGCTGATCGGCCATGTGCCGAGATTGGCGTTCCAGATCGCCCGCCGGGTGCTGAAGGAGGAGGCGGTCCCGCACGGGGAGAAGCTGTTCTCGATCTTCGAGGAGCACACCCGGTGGATCGCCAAGGGCAAGGCCGGCAAGCCCGTCGAGCTCGGGGTTCCGGTGTGCATCGTCGAGGACGGCGGCGGGTTCATCCTCGACCATGAGATCATGTGGGCGGGCGGCGACACGCATGTCGCGGTCCCGCTGGTCGGGAGATGCCGGGAGGCGTTCCCGGACCTGCGGGCCTGCAGCTTCGACCGCGGCTTCCATAGCCCGGAGAACCGCCGGAAGCTCGACGCGATGCTGGAAGTGAACGCCCTTCCGAAGAAGGGCCGGCTGTCCGCCGCCGACCGGGTCCGCGAGGCCGACCCGGACTTCGCGGCGGCGCGGCGCAGGCATCCGGGCGTGGAGTCGGCGATCAACGGCCTGGAGCACCGCGGCCTCGGCCGGGTGCGGCTGCGCGGGCGGGACCGGTTCGAGCTGGCGGTCGGCCTCTCCGTCCTCGCCGCCAACATCCACCGGCTCGGGCGGGTCCTGCGCGACCGCGAGCGGCTGCGGCCGGAACGGCGCAAACGCGCCGCCTGAGCGGCGCCCTCCCCGAAATCCCGGCGGGCCGCAGGGCGGCAGGCGGCGGAGCCCGCGCCGGACCCCCGGAAAACCGTCGCCGACGCCGAGAATCCGGCCTCCCGAGCCGGATTCGCTCCGTCCCGGCTCGAAACGCGCCGCGCCGGGTCCCGTCGAGGCCATTGCGCCCGACCGAAATCCGGCCGTACAGCGAAAAACGACGGGTTCTCTGCCAGACACTATATCGTGTAGGCGGATAGAGCGGTAGCGACGATGCGCAGTTCAAGTCGGGGTTGCAACGTGCGCTCGCGGGGTGCACCGTATTGGGACGGTTGGAAGAGGCATCAGCGCAAGTCATCGCCTTACCCTCGCGCCGCAGACAGGTTAGGAAAGCCTTGCCCTGCTTGAGTTTGCCATCGCAATCTCGGGTCCAGAGCCAAGATCGGCGTCGTGGGTCTGTGCGCTTCGTTAGCGTGCTTGGTCTTCGCCTTGTTGACGCTCAGGAACAGCCCGCCCCGTCAATATCAAGAGACGAAGCATAATGACGCATGAGGCGACGGCTGGGCAACAGCCGGATATCACGCTCGCCGCGTTTTCCGTCGTTCTGACCGCCGACAATATCGATCCGTCGATGATCAACCCGGATTTCCTGCGCCATAGCGGCATCGTCGGCTCCGGCTTGGAAACCGAGCAGCCGCCTGTTTCGACGCCGGTGCTCTCGCAAGCAACGTTCAAAGGCGGTATCTCGGTAGTGGCGCAGCCTGATCGATTCATTGTCGTGCAACAAGGAGACGCGTCGACGGAGGACATCGCACCCCCGGATATCGCCAAGCGCCTCGTGGAAAAAGTGCCGCACCCGGCCTACAAGGCTATCGGCATCAACCCTTCATGCGTCAGGCCGTTGGATGATGCATCAGAAGGTGTGGCGACGGCTTTGATAGAGGGTGGCAAATGGATGACGTTCGGTGGCAGCTCACCGGTGTTCCAATTGAAGGCGGTGCATTCTTTTGAAGGCAGGCAAGTCATCTTGGACATCGAAGACGTAAAGAGACACGAATCGGACGGTTCAGAATCGTCCGGATTGCTTTTCGCAGCCAACATTCATCGCGATATTTCGGAAACAATTCACGAGCGGCGTATCGAGAGATTGATTTCGATCCTTTCGGGATGGAAGGATGATCTGTCCGACTTTGCGAGCATGGTACAACAATTCAGATTGAAGAGGATATCCTTGCAATGATATCGGCACAAGAATCCGCTATTTCACCGGCTGCTGTCCTGCCGAGCTCCGGCCGTAATCTGCCGTTTACCGATACGCGATCTCAGTTCCCGGCGCATGACCGGTCGATTGCGGTTCAGCCGTTTGGTACGCACTCAGTAACTGGCTTTAGTTTTGGAGAACTTCAATCGGATCTGCCTGATTGGAACATCTGGTTAAGGCGGACCACATTGGAATATGCCGGGAGAAGGGTAAACGATGTCTGGATCGGTGCCGGCTCGAGTACCATGCCGACGAAAATCATGGACCTTACAGGACCGGCCGATGACCTTTACCCCAATCTGCGCGAAGCCCTGCAAGACTTGGAATCAGCAGAAGTTGAAGCGCGTGAGGAAGGGTTCCGGGTGCCTTCCGGCACGGCCTTGAGGAATGCGAGATGGTTGTTGCGCGCCATGTTCCGGATATTTCCCCGGCGCTTCGAAGTCTATCCCATGCCCGATGGAGAAATTGCGATCCATGTTCCGGGCGCGCCCGGACATTCGGTTCTGCTTCTGTGCGAGTCGGACGGAGGTGCTTTGTGTTCGGTCAATTTCGACGGCGAGCATCGTCGCAAACGGTATGTCGATTCCGAAACGCACAGGTTGCCAGACCAATTCGTGCGCGCAGCTCTTTCAGAACTGGAAGCGCTGGATCACGCTGACGCGTGACAATCCCTAACGAAATCCATCCTTCGGAAAAGCTAGGCCGAAGCGTGTTTTCTGGCAGGCGCGCAAAACGTGCTAAGCGAGGAACAGTTCCTGCCGACATCTTTCAGGAACGGGCTGGCGTGACTCGGATCTCAGTTGATCGCCTTGATCATGCACCGTTGGCTGCAGCGGTAGCGATAGCAGAAAAAACGCTGCTGTCAGAGAACAGAAATTCTACGGCTGGGTAGTAATTTCAGAGCGGAAAGCCGCAACGTCCGAGCGACGGGTAAAGGCAAGCCCGAGACCCGACAACCCCTATCACGCAGATATTGTTCTTCCGGACATCGTGAAAGAAGATCCTGATGAACGGACACGTCACGCGCAGGAGTTGGCCGATAGTTCAAGTTGGCGTGCTTGCCCTCCGACCTAGGAACGCTCCTGATCGTCGGAGGGCGTCACTATTGGGGGTTCCAGATCTATTGAATTCGCAAGTTCATTCGCCAATGCGCCGGGCAATTTCGGGCCAGGCCTCTACCCCCTGCTGCCTCGCGAACTCCACAATATCGGCGGTCAAGAAACTTCTGATCGCCGTTTTGTAGCTTTCACGGCTTCTCACGCGTTCGAGCCAAGGTCCGACGCGGTCAAATCGATTCCGCCACATCCCGTCCATCGAAAGCCTTGAAATCCGGTCGACATAGGCGGTCAACGCAACGTCGGCGAGGCCGTACTCGGGTCCGCACAGATAATCGTCAGCCTGCGTCGCCTGATGGATATCACGGAAGACGCCGAGCATGACGTGGACCGCGCCATCAACGAAAACGGACTTCGCGCCGTTCGCAAACAGGTCTCGGCGTTTCGCCGCGATCTGCGGGTTCGGCATGCTCGCGAGGCGCGCTTCGGTTTCCGCAGGCGTTCGGTGCTTCAGTTCCATTGCGCGCATGTAGGTTCCGAAGGTAAGCGAATTGATCGCCTCATGGATCAGTATCGTCCGCGCCATCCAGAGCTTCGTTGCGGCTCGCGCTGCCCGATTCGAAGGCATCAGCGGCGGCCCACCGCCCAGTTCATCGACATATTCCAGAATGACGCCGGACTCGCGAACGACGGTTCCGCCATCGACGAGCGTCGGCACGACCGCGTCCGGATTCAGCTTCAGATACCAGTCCTCGAGCTGGTCGCCTTTCCCCAGATCCAGTAGTTCGCTTTTCCATTGGAGGCCTTTCTCGGCCAGAACGAGCCTTGCCTTTTGCGAGCAGACGCTGGTGGCTGCATGGTAGAGCGTTAGCATGGGCATCCATCTCCGATCATCGATTCAATCGCCGAAAGTAAGCGCGGCGGATAGTTCACGACGCGCCGAGGCCGAACGCGCCAGTCGATGCAGCTGAGGCAGCGTAGCGCAAAATCCAGGCTGGCAGCCGTCCTTCATGAGTATGCAGTCGGCTCATTGCAGAAAATCCCCGTGCGCGGATCGATTGCAAGCATCATGCCGACGAATTGTTTGTCCAGACCGGGCCGCGAACCGCCGCCAGTTCGTTGAATTTGCGCTGCCTTCCCGGATCTGGCTTGGGCGGCGGCCGTGTCCGGCTTGCCGCCAGCATCGCAAAATGCCTGCGGCAACTCCGGTGGCGAAAGTCAATTCGCTTGGAAATACGACTCGATGCTCAGCAGATCGCCCCGGCAGATGGAGACGGTTCGAACATGCGGCATCCCGGCCGAGTTCTGATAATACCGCCGTTCTATCAGCAGGGCGCATTCACCCGCTGGCCGGTTGAGCATGGCGGAGGCGGTTTCGTCCAAGGCGCAGGCCGAAACGTTCTGCCGGATGGCTCCGGTTTCGAATTCGAACCGGCTTTTCATCACGTCGACAATCACGTCGCGGGTCGTTCCGCCTTCGGTTTCCAGTGCGTTCGAGATCGATTCGAACATCGGATCGACCCAGACTTTCAGGAAGACGGCCGGCAGCGGCGGGTCCTCGGCGATCCGCCGCAGGTAATGGAGTTCCAGAAATTCCCGATCCGGGCCGCAGCTGAAAGCTTCGGCTAATTCGCTATCTGCGCGGACGATCAGCTTCCGGACGAGGCGACGGTTGACGCTTGCCCCCTGGCCGACAAGGCTCTTGACGCTGTGCATGCGCTCGACGAAGGCAGTCGGCCCAAGCTTCGAGACGACGACCGATCCCTTGCCTTGTCTGGCCTCGACCACGCCCATCTGCTTGAGCGCCTGGGTCGCTTGCCGAACCGTGTGGCGGCTTACGCCGAAGGCGTCCATGAGCCGCCGTTCCGTAGGCAGCGTGTCGCCGACCTCGTAGGTGCCCTCGCGCATCTCGGACATGATCCGGTTGACGATCTGGCGGTATTTCGGGCTGCCGGCGGTCACGGAATGGGCCTTCACTTGATCGGTTCGAACTCCCGCGCAGCGGAATAAATGCACGGTTGTCCGTACAAATAATCCTTGCTAATTTTCCGCCGTCAAGGACTACATGTGCAGTGCATCGTCGGTACGCTGGATCGCGATGGCGAAACGGCTTTCGCGGGATGAGTCGGATCTGATGGAAACAAGGAGAAGAAAATGAACAAATTCATGGCGCTTGCCACGGGCGCCGCGCTGGCGGCGGCAACGGCGTTCTCCAGCGCTGCATCCGCCGACACGCTTCGAATGGGCCTGCTGGTGTCGAACCAGTCGCTGGCCTTCCGCGCCGCCGAGAAATTCGCGGCTCACGTGAACGAGGCGACGGGCGGCGAGTACACCGTCGAGCTGTTCCCGGCCCAGCAGCTCGGGAGCGGCCGGGAGATGATGCAGATGCTGAAGCTGGGCACGCTGGACTTCTACCAAGGCACGGCAACGCAGCCGACGTTCTTCGAGGAGGGGCGGAACTTCAACGCCCTTTCGGCGCCGTACGTGTTCCAGAACCAGGATGAATTCCTGAAGTTCCTCGCGAGCCCGCTTTTCTCTGAAATGTCGGAGGAGTTCGCCGCTGGCGGCGCGGAAATCGTGGGCTACATGGGGTCCCGCTCGCCGAGGGCGATCACGACGGCGAACACGCCCGTCCGGACGCCGGAGGATTTGCGCGGCCTGAAGATGCGCGTGCCCGGATCGCCGCCGTTTGCGGCGTTCTTCGGGGCGATGGGGACGGTTTCGACTCCGATGCCGTTCTCGGAGTTCTTCACGTCGGTGAAGACGGGGCTGGTCGAGGGCCAGGACAACGGCATCGAAGTCGTCTATCCGCGCGGCTTGTACGAAATCCAGAAATACTACTCGAAGACCGACCATGCCTTCGGGGCTTGGATGCTGTTCGCCGGAGGCGCAGCGATGGACGGCTGGTCCGACGAGCTGCGGGCGGCGGTCGATGAAGGCCTGCGGCTTGCGGCGGAGTTCAGCGACGCCGAGTTGGCCGCGTCAATGGCGGAGGGCTTCGCCGCCGTGCAGGAGAACGGCATGGAAGTGATCGAAGTCGACAAGGGTCCGTTCATTGAAATCGCCCGCGGCGTCTGGGAGCAAATGGAAGCTGAAGACCAGTGGGATGCCGGAATGATGGGCCGCATCCAGTCTCAGCTCGACGAATACCGCAACTGATCGAAGACGGGCCGCCCGGTCTGCCGGGACGGCCCGTCCACCCATCGCCATGCGTTCCGGATGGCTGCCTTGAAACGCTTCGTCCTTGTCCTTGACCGCGTGCTCGACAATCTTGGCGCGCTCGCCTTCATGGGCATGATGCTGGTGCTCTGCCTGCAGATCGTCTTCCGGTACTTTCTGCAGAGCCCGATAGTCTGGGCGACGCCCATGGCGATGTTCCTGTTCGTCTGGGGCATCTGGTTCGGCGGCGCAGCGGGCATCCGCGACGAGAACCAGATCCGGGTGGAATTCGCTGAGCAGTTCCTGCCGATCCAGATTCAGCGCATCCTGCTCCCGCTGATCACGCTGGCCTCGGCGGCGTTCCTGGTGCTCGTGATTGCGAAGAGCGGGAGGATCATTGAGCTGCAGTCGACAGCGATATACGACACGCTGCCGTTCAACCGCGATGTCCTGTTCGTCGTCGTGCCGATAGTCGGCAGCATCATCGTGCTGCAATGCGCCCGCGTTTTCGCCCGGCAAGTGCGGCGGTACTATTATCCCGAAACGCTCAAGCAGCGGCGGGGCTGAGGGCGATGGACATCTTCATCCTGTTCGGGTCGCTGCTGCTGCTCATGCTGGTTGGCATGCCGGTCACGTTCTCCATGGGAATTGCGGCTACTTTCTTCCTGTTCGTGACCGACCAGTTCCGGCTCGCCGCGCTGCTGCCTTTGCAAATGGTGGCCGGGCTTGAGCATTACGGCCTGATGGCGATCCCGATGTTCTATTTCGCCGGGGCGGTGATGACGGCGGGCGGACTCACTAACCGGCTTTTGGAATTCGCCCGGGTCCTGATCGGCCGGGTTCCCGGCAGCCTGTCCAAGGTGAACATCGCTGGCAGCATGTTCTTCGCCGGCGTTTCCGGATCCTGCACGGCCGACACGTCGGCCATCGGCAGCGTGCTCATCCCGGCGATGAAGAAGGAGGGTTACTCCGGCGCCTACGCCGCGGCGGTAACCGCCGCCTCTTCAACCATCGGCCACATCATCCCGCCGAGCATCGTCATGATCCTCATCGGCGTGATGATGGAGCTCCCGATCGGGCAGCTTTTCTTGGCCGGAGCCGTTCCGGGCTTGCTTCTGGGCCTCGCGCTCATGGCGATCTCATTCTGGCTGAGCGTCGCCCGGGGCTATCCGCGCGCCGAGCGGATGGCGACCGCGAGCGAGATCGCGCAGGCGACCGTCCGCAGCCTCTCGGCGCTGGCGATGCCGGTGATCGTGATCGGCGGAATTCTGTTCGGCGTGGTCACCGTGACCGAGACGGGCGTGATCGCCTTCCTCTACGCGCTGATCGTCTCGATGTTCTATCGCGAAATGTCGCTCGCCGAGCTTTGGGAACTGATTGTCGAGACCAGCCAAGGCGCGGGGACGCTTCTGATCCTTATCGCGCCGGCCTCGTTCTTCAGCTGGGTGGTGGTGACGACCGGCATGGGCCACGACCTCGTTGAGCTGATTACGTCGATCACGACCAACCCGCATCTGGTGATGCTTCTGGTCATCGTGTTCCTCCTGATCATCGGCTGCGCGCTGGACACGGTCGGCATGATCTTCATTTTCGTGCCCGTCTTCTTCCCCCTGACGCAGGCCGTGGGAATCGACCCGCGGCATTTCGCGCCGGTCTTCGTCCTGTGCCTTGGAATCGCGCTGCTGACGCCCCCGGTGGGCATCATCCTGTTCATGGTCACGAACATGTCGAAGGCGCCGCTGACCGAAGTGATCCGGGAGATCACGCCGTTCTTCGCCGCGCAGCTCGCTGTCCTGGGTCTCGTCGCCTACGTCCCCTTCCTTTCCACTTGGCTTCCCGGCCTCATGACGAACTGAAAAAGGTGGCTCCAATGAACGAAATTCGCGTGCTGACCCCTTGCGGCGGCTTGGGCTACGGCTTTCCCCGGACCTCCATCGAGGAGGGCATGCGGAGGGAGCCCCACATCATCGCAGTCGACGCCGGGTCCACGGACCCCGGCCCGCATTATCTGGGCAGCGGGGAAGGCACGCTCAGCCGCGATGCGCAGAAGAAGGATTTGGGCATACTGATGGAAGCGGGCCGCAGGGCGGGCATCCCCCTCGTCGTCGGCACCGCGTACACGGCGGGCGCGAAGCCGCATGTCGACAAGACGGTCGAAATCGTCAAGGAAATCGCGCGGGAGAATGGCTGGTCGCTCAAATTGGCCGTTGTGCCCGCCGATGTCAGCAAGCCGCTGCTCAAGGAAAGCCTTCGGAACGGCAGGATCCGCGATTTCGAGCATCCCGAGAGCCTGAACGGCGACATGATTGATCGAAGCCGCCACATCGTGGCGCAGATGGGCGTCGAGCCCTTGATCGAGGCGCTCGAAACCGGCGCCGACGTGATCGTCGCGGGCCGGAGCTACGATCCCGCGCTGATCGCGGCGCTGCCGATTATGCGCGGTTTCGACAAGGGCCTGGCCATTCACATGGGCAAAATCCTCGAATGCGGGGCCTATGCCGCCGAGCCGCAGTCGGGAGCGGATGCGATGTTCGGCACGATCCGGGACGGCCATTTCGAGGTGGAGCCGGCCAATCCCGAACTCCGGTGCACCGTCGATTCGGTCGCCGCGCATACGCTCTACGAGAAGGCCAGCCCCGTGGAGCTGTATCTGCCAGGCGGCATGATCGACCTGAAGGAGACCGAGTTCGAGGCGGCGAGCGATCGCGCCGTGCGCGTGTCCAACACGAAGTTCTTCGAAGCGGACCAATACACGGTCAAGCTCGAAGGCGCCGCGCCCGTCGGATACCGGTCCCTGTTCCTGTCGGGCGCCCGCGATCCGATCTTCATCGAAAAGGTCGACGAGATCATTGCCGATGCGGATGCCCGGGTGAAAGACGGCGTAACCTGTGACCCGGGAACCTATAGGCTCAATTTCCGGATTTACGGCAGGAACGGCGTCCTGATGGGGCCTGAGGCCAGCGGCGCGGAGCCGACGGAGCTCGGGATCGTGGGCGAGGTCGTCGCCGACACGCAGGAGATCGCCAGCTCGGTCTGCAGCTTCGCCCACGGGGTTCTGCTGCACCAGCCCTATCCGGGACGGAAGACCGTGGCCGGCAATCTCGCCTTTCCGTATTCGCCGTCGGATTTCGACCTCGGCGAGGTTTTCGAGTTCAGCATCTACCACCTGCTGGAGGTCGACGATCCCGCCGGGCTTTTTCCCGTGACCGTTGAGCAGATTTGAGCAGGCCGGATGACAGAACGAAAACTGGGCGAAGTCGCCAAATACCTCCGGAGCAAGAACGCCGGACCGTTCAAGCTGACGCTCGACGTCTTTTTCCATTCAAGGGAGGACTACGAGCGGGTCAAGGCGGCAGGCGTGGTGACGAATGAAAGCGTCGCGGACATGTACGGGCTGCCTGATACGCAAAAGATCTCGATTTTCGAGTACGACCGGGTTGCCGCGATCAAGGTGACGTTCGCGCGGCCGATTCCATCAGGGGCGTTCGGAGACAACGACATCTATGGGGCTCAGCAGCATTTGCCGCTCTACGACGCCTTGGTCCCGTGGGACGACGCGGGATAGCCGCGCAGGAATTGATCGGAAGCGTTGCGCCGCCGAACGAACGGCCTGGCCCGGATCTCCGACGGCCCATCCCGATTGGTCCGAATGCCACCGCGGGGACTTGGTACGGCGTGCGCCAGCGGTGCGGTTCAGTGCGCTTGCGACCGCACGCATTTTGGCAGCCACGCGAACCATTTGGCCGGAATGAATCCTCCAATGCCGGTCAGCGGCCAACCCGCGGCAATGGAAATCCCGATTGCAAGCGGGGCCGCAGCCTTCTAACCTGTCGCCGCGGGACTGTCCCGCATCCAAGGAGGAGCAAATGAATTCATCCAAAACCGCAATAGGGGCGTCTCTGTTCGCGATCGCCATGTCCGCAGGGGCGGCGCAGGCGGAAAAGCTGACCTATTACTGCTCGGCGCAGGAGGACTGGTGCCAGCTGATGGCGCGCAGCTTCGAAGAGGCCACCGGCATCGACGTCAACATGACCCGGAAGTCCTCGGGCGAGACCTTCGCCCAGGTCCGCGCGGAAGCGTCGAACCCCAAAGGGGACATCTGGTGGGGCGGCACCGGCGACCCGCATCTTCAGGCCGCCGAGGAGGGGCTGACCGAGGAATACCTTTCGCCGATGCGGGACCAGCTGCACGACTGGGCGATCTCGCAGGCGGAGAGCGCGAACAACCGGACGATCGGAATTTATTCCGGCGCTCTGGGATACGGCTTCAACACCGAACTCGTCGCCGCCAACAGCCTGCCGGACCCGTCCTGCTGGAAGGACCTGCTGAAGCCCGAATACAAGGGCCATGTGCAGATGGCGAACCCCAACTCTTCGGGCACCGCCTATACGACGCTCGCTTCGATGGTGCAGATCTTCGGCGAGGACGAAGGGTTCGAGTTCATGAAAGGCCTGCACGCCAACATCAACCAGTACACCAAGTCCGGCTCGGCGCCGATCAAGGCGGCCGGCCGAGGCGAGAACACGATCGGCATCGTCTTCATGCACGACGCGGTGAAGCAGGCGGTTGCGGGCTTTCCGATCCAGGTCGTGGCGCCCTGCGAAGGCACGGGCTACGAGATCGGCTCGATGTCCATCATCGCCGGCGCCCGCAACATGGAGGAGGCAAAGCGCTTCTACGATTGGGCCCTGTCCGCCGAGGCGCAAAACCTTGCGCTGCAGGTCAACGCGTTCCAAGTGCCTTCGAACATGAACGCCGAGACGTCGCCCATGGCGCCCGACATGTCGACGATCACGCTGATCGACTACGACTTCGCCAAATACGGCTCGTCGGACGAGCGCAAGCGGCTTCTCCAGAAGTGGGACGAAGAGGTTTCGACCCTGCCGCAATGATTTAGTGCGCAAGGCGTCCTCCGGGGCGGCCGCCCACCCGGTACTGATCCTCTGGATCGCCGCCGGGTGGGTCGGCTTCTGCCTGTTCCCTTGGTACGGGATCGAGGACGGATTCCTTTCGTTCGGCTGGCTGTTCGACGGCTATCCTTTTGACGGGGACTACGCGCCGGCCGCCTTCCTCGTAGCCCAGGGCGAGAAGCTCTGGCTCGCGCCGATGCTCCTGCCGCTCATCGCGCCGCTCGCCGTCCTTCGCCGCCGCAAGACCGATCCGCTTCACTCGACCGTCCTGATTCTCGCCGGCGGCTTCGGGTTCGCGTGGCTCTTCGCGCAGGGATTCGGCATCGGCATCCGCGGTTTCAATTACCAGTGGCTCGCCGCGGTCTTCGGCGAGCTCGGCGACCGCCAGTTCGGCATGGGCTACGGCGCGCTGATCCTCGCATCGTCCTTCCTGTTCGTCTTCACCCAAGGAATCGCCGCCCGCGGCGCGGTCAACGGCGATGTCTTCGTGGTCGGCGCGATCGGCGGCATCATCGTGATCGTCGCCACGTTCGTCTTCTTCCCCATTGCGCGGATGCTCCTCGCCGCTTTCGTCACGGACGACGGCGGGCATTCGATAACCGTGTTCTTCTCGAAATTCTTCGACGACCGGCTGTGGGGACTCGGATGCTTCTGGGGCGCGCGCTGCGGCGCCGCATGGAATTCGCTCCTGCTGGCGATCCTCGTCGGCGCGCTCACCACCGCGCTCGGCCTCGCCTTCGCGCTGACCGCCACCCGCTCGGGCTTGCGCTTCAACCGCGGACTCAGGGCGCTGACCGTGCTCCCGATCATCACCCCGCCGTTCGTCATCGGCCTTGCGCTGATCCTGCTGTTCGGCCTCTCGGGGGCCGTCACCACGTTCATCGCCGATCTGTTCGGCGTTCAGCCCACGCGCTGGCTGTACGGCCTTCCAGGCATCCTGATCGCGCAGACGCTGGCCTTCACCCCCATAGCGTTCCTGGTTCTGATCGGGGTCGTGGAGGGCGTCAGCCCGTCCATGGAGGAAGCCGCCCAGACGCTGCGCGCCGACAAATGGCAGACTTTCAGAACCGTTTCGCTTCCGCTGATGCGTCCCGGCCTCGCGAACGCCTTCCTTCTGGGCTTCATCGAGTCGATGGCGGATTTCGGCAACCCGCTCGTGCTCGGCGGCAATTTCGACGTGCTTTCGACAGAGATCTTCTTCGCCATCGTCGGCGCGCAATACGACCAGGGCCGCGCGGCAGTGCTGGCCATCGTCCTCCTGTTCTTCACCCTGTCGGCCTTCTACGCGCAGCGCCGATGGCTCGGGAGGAAGAGCTACACGACGATCACCGGCAAGGGGGACTCCGGCGTGCACCCGCTCATGCCGCGCCGCCTGGCCTGGCCGGTCCTCGCCGTCGCGGGCGTCTGGGGAACGTTCACCGTCGTCGTCTACGGCATGATCGTCTACGGATCCTTCGTCGAGCTCTGGGGCGTGCGCAACGCGCTGACCTTCAAGCACTACATCACCGCCTTCTCGGTCGGCTGGACTGAGCACGGCCTGCACTGGTCGGGCTCGGCCTGGGACAGCTTCTTCACCACCATCTCCATCGCGGCCATCGCCGCTCCGCTGACCGCCGCGGTCGGGCTCTCCACCGCCTACCTGCTGACCCGCCAGTCGTTCGCCGGGAAGGATTCATTCGAATTCGGCACGATGCTGAGCTTCGCCATCCCGGGAACAGTGATCGGCGTCAGCTACATCCTCGCCTTCAACGTGCCGCCGATCGAGATCACCGGAACCGGAGTCATCCTGGTGGTCAGCTTCATCTTCCGGAACATGCCGGTCGGCGTGCGCGCCGGCGTCGCCAGCATGTCGCAGCTCGACCGGTCGCTTGACGAGTCGTCGCTCACGCTCGGCGCCAACAGCTGGCAGACCTTCCGGAAGGTGATCCTTCCGCTCCTGCGCCCGGCCATCCTCGCCGCGCTGGTGTTCAGCTTCGTGCGCGCCATGACGGCCATCAGCGCGGTGATCTTCCTCGTTTCGGCCGAGTACAACATGGCCACCAGCTACATCATCGGCCGGGTCGAGAACAACGATTACGGCCTTGCCATCGCTTACTCGACAACGCTGATCTTCGTGATGCTTTCGGTGGTGGCGCTCCTGCAGCTCATTGTCGGCCGCATCCATATCGGCCGCCGAACCCAATTCATGACGGGGAGATGACCGATGAGTGAGGCCCGGATCAAAGGCAAAGCCGCTCCGGTCGAATTCCGGGGCGTGAGCAAGGCGTTCGGCGAGGATGTCGTCGCGGTCGACAACATCGATCTCGATGTCGACGCGGGCAAGCTGGTCACGCTGCTCGGGCCTTCAGGCTGCGGAAAGACCACGACCTTGCGGATGATAGCCGGGCTGGAGATGCCGACGGCCGGCAGCATCTTCATCGGCGGCAGCGATGTCACCACGCTTCCGGCCACCGACCGGGACGTGGCCATGGTGTTCCAGTCCTATGCGCTGTTCCCGCACATGAGCGTATTGGAGAACGTGGCCTACGGGCTGGGCTTTTCCGGCTTCCCCAAACCGGAAGCGCGGGACCGGGCGCGCGCCGGGCTCGAGCTGGTGGGCTTGAAGGGTTTCGACGACCGCCTGCCCAGCGAGCTTTCCGGCGGCCAGCAGCAGAGGGTCGCGGTGGCCCGGGCGCTGGTGCTGGAGCCTCAAGTGCTTCTGTTCGACGAGCCGCTTTCGAATCTCGACGCGAAGCTGCGCCGCCGGGTGCGCGAGGACATCCGTTCGATCCAGCAGGATCTGGGCCTGACCGTCGTCTACGTCACGCACGACCAGGAGGAGGCGCTGGCCGTGAGCGACGAGATCGTGGTGATGCGCAACGCCGCGATCGCCCAGATCGGCACGCCGCGGGAGCTGTACGATTCGCCGGTCGACGCGTTCGTGGCCGATTTCATCGGCGAGGCGAACCTGATCCCCTGCGAAATCGTCAAGCTGGAAGGCGGCACCGCCGAGATCGCGGTCGACGGATACAGTTACCGGCTGCCGTCGCGAGGCCTTCCCGCCGGTCCGGCCAAACTGGCCGTGCGCCCGTCGCGCATCGTTCTCGAAGGCGCGGACGGGTTCAACGCCACGGTCTCCAAATCGACATATGTCGGCGTGCGCATGGAATACTCGCTCGAAACGTCCTTCGGCGCGTTGTTCGCGGTGCAGGACGATGTCCGGCGCCCGCTCGAAGCGGGAAGCGCGATCAAGGTCGGTTTCAAGGACACCGGGCCGGTCCTGATTCCGCCGGACTAAGCGCAAAACTGTTGCTTTAAGCGTTTCATTCGAAGTCCGCGCGGCTTCCGGTCTTGATCGGGGCTGCCCGCGATGGCGCGGGCTCGAGCCGCTTTTCCCGGAGGGCCGCGCTTCTGCGACTGTCTCGGATTCGGCGTGATCGAGCAGGGCCCTCTTCTTCGCTCGGTCGAGGCGGCGCCGGAGCTTCCGCGCCGCCGCTTTGGATGGCGCGGCGCTGGCATTTTCCGAACGAGGAGCGGAACCGCGAGGCATTCGGGCGTCCGGGGCGAACCAAGGCCGGGCAGCGTTTCCGAAGGCGCGGCTGGCCCCGCCACTGGAGAACGGATCGTCGCTGGTGCGGACCTTCGCGTTTCCGAGCCGCTACGGACTGCAGTTGTAGCGCGTGTGCACGAGTATCGGCGTGGGCCCCGGGTCGCCTTCGATGCCGTTGCGGAACGCATCGATCCATTGGACCGCGGCGCGCAGCTCCGCATTGAAGTCGTGGGAAATCACGTAGTCCATCGTCCCGGATTCCAGCAGGCCCTGCGATACCCGCGTCAGCTCGTGCCCGACGAACAGCGTGGATTCGGCGGCCTCCGACTCCTCCAGCGCCTGGGCGACGCCGCGGTTCGCGCCCGCAACGTTGTATACGGCTGACGGCACGCCCCTGGCTTCAAAGAAGCTGCCGAGCTGCTCGCGTGTCGTCTCGGGGACTTCGTCCGAGATCACCCGCTCCACGATCCGCAGGTGCGGAAACGCGGATCGGAGCACCCGGCGGAATCCCATCTCGCGCTCCTGCTGGCATCGGAACGCGACGCTGACGACGAGCAGCACGTTCTGCTGGGCGCGGGGCCTCGCGTTGCCGATCAGCTGCGCCGCCACGCTGCCCGCGGCATGCTGGTCGTTGCCGACGTAGGCGCTCCGCCGCGAACTCGGCAAGTCCGTGGTCAGGCAGACGACCGGGATTCCGCGCCTGCGCAGCCCGCGCACCGCGTTGTTCACGGCGGGATGCTCGCGGGCCACCAGGATTAGGCCTCCGGTGTCGTCGCCAATCCCGCTGATCCTTGCGGAAAACCCGACCGGGTCGAATTTGCTGGTTTCCGTGTAGTCGTCGTGGATCGCGGCGCCGGGGTATGTCCGGTTGATCGCATCCGCCGCGGCCTCGACGGCGCGGTTGAACGTGATCCCGGACTCGCAGATCAGCCTGATCCGAAGCGGCGCCGCCGCCTCCGAACCGCGCGACAGCTTGCGATGCGCGGCGAGGACCCGTTCGCGGGTGGCGTCGCGAACGCCCGGCCGGCCGTTCAGCGCGCGGTCCACCGTGGCGGGAGCGAATCCGGACAGCTCCGCGATGTCCCTGACCGTGGGCCCCTTCCAGTTCAGCACGGCAGGATCGGGCATGCCGCCTGCGTCTCCTGTTGATGCGTTTTGCATCATTGTGGCCGGTTTCAACGCGCGCAACAACCAAGTTTTCTGCCGTTCGCGCGCATGATTGATGTGTTTCGCATCACAATTCAGCCTTCGCAACGCATTGAATCGGCACCTTCCCTCTGCTTACACTGCCCCGTTGCCCCGGTGGCGGATTTGATTCCGGCGGGCCGGCCGCGTTCGGACGCAAATGCGATGCGCGATCGACAGCCTTGACATGATCGGATGCCGCGAGGGGACGAAGCGCCGCCAAACGGGGCGGACCAAACCAGGGAGGAAGCTCATGAAGATTTGCGCGAAACCGGTCGCTGTTGCGACAACCGCGGCTCTGATGTCGACCACCGCCATGGCGGCCGACATCGCCGTGATCGCCGGTTCGATCGAGGATGGATTTTTCAACTTGATCAAGAAGGGCGTGGACGATGCGACGCTGGTAGTCGAGGCCAATGGCGGCTCCGTCAACTACTTGCGCACTCAGAATTACGACAATTTCGGCCCCGATCTGGTGGGGCTGATCAACACCGCGGTGAGCCAAGGCGTCGACGGAATCGCGATTCCCGTTTGGGTGCCCGAATCCCAAGTCCCCGCGCTTCAAGCGGCTGCGGCGCAAGGCATCAAGATCATGATGTACAACTCCGGCGCGCCGGTGAAGGACGACATCAGCGGCCTGAACTATTTCGGCTCCGACGAGTACGTCGCTGGCGTCGCGGGCGGCGAGTACCTCGCCGGGAATGGCGCGAAGAAGATCATCTGCCACATCCAGGTCCCGGGGGCGGTGAACCTGGAAGCGCGTTGCGCCGGCGTCAAGGAAGGCGCCGAGGCAAGCGGCGCCGAAGTCATCAACCTTCCGCTTCCCGCCAACCTCGACCAGAACGTCACAGGCACGTCCGAGGCGATCAAGGCGGAGCTTCTCAAGGACCCGTCAATCGACGCCGTCATAACGCTCGCCGCGTGGGCATCCGACGCCGCGTCGGTCGCCATCCAGCAGTCGCGTCCGGACGTGATGCTGGGCACGTTCGACATGAGCCCCGCCGTTCTCGACCGCATCCAAGCCGGCACCCAGACCATGGCGATCGACCAGCAGCCCTATCTGCAAGGGTTCCTGGCGACGTCCATGCTCGCCGCGCACATCGATTTCGGCACCGAGCTTGCGACCGACCCGGTCCTTACGGGTCCTGCCATTGTCGACCAGTCGAACATCGAAACCGCGCTTGCGGGCGTTGCCAAAGGCGCCCGGTAGGCGATTCCGCCGCCCGGCGAACGACCGGGCGGCGACGCTCCGATGGACGATCTGGAATACGGCACGCGCGACGAGCGCGGCGACTGGACGCCGAATCGGCGGCTCCGAATCGCGCCGTTCTGGGAGCGCAGATTCGGCCGGATCGGGAGTTTCCTGATCGACTTCATTTGGCCGTGGAACGCCTTCCACATGGCGACCGCGCTGCTCTATTGGGCGTTCGTCATTCCCGATGCCGAAACGATGCAAACCCTTTCCTGGGATTGGCCGCTCCGGCTGTTGTTTGTGAACGCCGCCGGAATCTTTCTGATGTACGGCGCGATTGAGCTGTTCTATTTCCGCAAGCGCGTTCAAGGGATCCGTTTCAAGTTCAACGGCAGGTTCCCGTCAGACCAGCCGTCGAACGTCTTTTGGTTCAAAAGCCAGAATTTCGACAATTTCCTGCGCAGCTTCTGTTTCGGAATTCCGATCTGGACCGCGGCCGAGGTGATCGCGCTCTGGTGCTACGCCAATTCCTGGGGCAACTGGCTTGGCTGGGAGGACAACTGGGTCTGGCTCGCGGCGCTCGTGGTGCTGGTTCCCGCGATCCACGAAATCCATTTCTTCTGCATACACCGGCTGATTCACACTCCGCTGCTCTACAAGTGGTTCCATTCGATCCATCACAACTCCATCAATCCGAGTCCCTGGTCCTCGCTCAGCATGCATCCGGTCGAGCACCTGCTTTATTTCGGCGAGATCTTCTGGCACCTGATCATCCCGTCGAACCCGGTCGTGATGCTGTTCAACAGCCATGTGGTGGGCTACGGCGCGGTCAACGGCCATATAGGCTTCGACAAGCTGGAGCTGGCGGACGAGACAACTCTCGATAGCCACGCCTACGCGCATTACCTCCACCACAAGCATTTCGAAGTGAACTACGGCGGCGACGGGCTGGTTCCGCTCGACAAGTGGTTCGGCTGCTGGCACGACGGGTCGAAGGAGGCGCAAAAGCGGATGGAGGAGCGCCTCCGCAGGAAATCGGAAAGGATCAGGGCCAGGAACTTGCGGGGAGCGTCGCGGCATGGCGCCGGTTGAAGCGCTGTCGCTGCGGGACGCGGCCCGCTAACGGCGCGGCGTCTGCGAAGGATGCAGGAATTGGCGGCAAAAGCAGCTGGCCCGCCCGCCCGGCGCGAGGGAAGGCCTGTCGTCGGCCCGCGGTTCGCGGTCGCGGGTCTGGCGAGACGCCCGGAAGGCGGCGCATTCCTGGGAATGGTGTTCGTCTTCCTGTTCTTCACAGTTTTCGGAGGCGCGACTTTCACTTCGTTCGCAGGCGCCGCGAGCTGGCTCAACGTCGCGGCGAACCTGGGCATCATCGCCATCCCGATCGGCTTTCTGATGATCGCCGGCGAATTGGACATTTCAATCGGAGCCATGGTACCCGCAGCCTCGATGTCCATGGGCGTGATCTCGGGCTACTTCGGCCTGCCCATACCCGTGGGAATCTGCCTCACGCTCGCGTTCGCCGCTACCGTCGGCTGGATCAACGGCATGCTGGTCGTGCGGACCGCCGTTCCTTCGCTGATAGTCACGATGGGCACCCTGTTCGCGGTCGCGGGCGTGACCCTGTTCCTGTCCATCTACCTGACCGACACCACCGCAGTCGCCCTCAAGGCGCCCGCTTGGGCGAAAGCCGTGTTCGGAAGCTTCTATTTCGGCTTCTACCAAATCATCATCGCCTGGTGGCTCGCACTGACGGCCATCTACATCTATTTCCTGCACTTCTCGCCATGGGGGAATTGGCTCTTCGCCATTGGCGGCGACAAGGAAAGCGCGCGGAATGCCGGCATTCCGACCGCCAAGTTCACGATAGCGCTCTTCGTCCTGTCGTCGGTAAGCGCGGCCTTCGTGGGCCTTTGCCAGACAATCCTCTTCAATTCGGCCCAAGTGTCCACGGGCATGTCCTTCATCTTCAATACGATAATTTCGGTAGTGATCGGCGGCGTGCTCCTGACCGGCGGGTTCGGCTCGGTGATCGGGATCTTTTTCGGAACGCTCACCTTCGCCATGGTGAATCAAGGCATTTACTTCACCGATTTCGACCGCAACCTCTCAAGCCTGATTGTCGGCGTGATGCTGCTGATCGCGGTTCTCACGAACAACACGTTCCGGCAGATGGCGATCAGCTATTCCGGCCCGCAGAGCGATTGAGTTCGCGGATGCCTGGCACGGAGCCGGTTCTCGAGCTTAGGGGCGTGGACAAGTCGTTCGGGCCGGTCGATGTGCTGCACGAGGTCTCGCTGAAGGTGTTCGGCGGCGAAGTGCTTTGCCTGCTCGGCGACAACGGCGCAGGCAAGTCGACGCTGATCAAGATACTTGCCGGCGTGCACAAGCCCACTCGCGGCGAGATCCTCATGAAGGGCGAGCCGGTCGCGTTCGACCGCCCGCGGGATGCGGCTGACCGCGGGATCGCGACCGTGCACCAGTTCGGCGGCACGTTTCCGCTCATGTCCATCGGGCGGTCGTTCTTCGTGGGCGTCGAGCCCGTGAAGAAATTCGGTCCGATCAAGATCTACGACCGGAAGAAGGCCAACGAAACGGCCCTGCAGGCCATCCAGGACTTCGGAATCGTCCGGATCAACGACGGCGACCGGCTGGTCGGCGGGCTGTCGGGAGGCGAGCGGCAGTCGCTGGCCATCGCGCGCGCGGTGCATTTCGGCGCCCAGGTTCTGATTCTCGACGAGCCCACGGCGGCGCTCGGAGTCAAGCAGGCGGCCCACGTCCTTCGCATCGTCAACGAAGCCAAGCGCAGAGGGCTGACGGTCATTTTCATCACCCACCAGGTGATGCACGCCATGGCCGTCGGCGACCATTTCGCGGTTCTCATCCGCGGCACGGTGGCGGCTGATTTCCGCAAGGGGGAGAAGTCCCGCGACGAAATCACGGATCTGATGGCCGGCGGAGAGACGATGGCCGACCTCGAAGCGGAGGTCGAAAGCCACGCCGGTGCGGGCGGCGCGGGTTCGAGCGCAGCGCGCCGGGCGACCCCTCCGCATTGAAGCGAGGGCCGTAGGCGCCGGCGACCGATGCCAAGCCGGAACTCCGGCTGCCCGCCGCGCCCGCGATTGCGCGAAGGATGCGCGTCGACATTCGATCGCACGACCAGAGTGGTCGATACGCCGCCGACCTGCGAGGACCTCCAAACCTGCCGCGTTCGGGTTAAGAACGGCCGCGTGATGATCGAAATCTGAGCGGGCGAGTCAGCTTCGGCGTCGGACGGCCGCTGGTCGCCGCGGACGAGTACCTGCGTACTGCATTCCACTTCGCCGGGCTGGGCGGAGACGCGTACTGCTGCGCCACATCGTACGACATCCAGAGGGTGCTTTGCGACAACCATGTCCCTGTGGTCGGCCATATCGGCCTTATCCCGTCCTACATCACGTGGACCGGTGGGAGCGCTGTCGGCCGGTCTGCCACAGAGGCACTCGAGCTCTGGCGCCATGCACGGAAGCTCGAGGAGACCGATGTCTTCGGCGCGGAGCTCGAAGTCGTTCTGGACCGCGTCGCAAAGTTCCTGACCGAAAACTCGTCGCTTGTCATGCTGGGCATGGGCGCACGGAGGTATGCCGACGCGCAATACCTTTTCACTGAAGATGTCTGCGGCTACCGCAGGAACCGCAAGCCGCACCACGGAAAGGCCTACCGCGATTTCGCTCCGGAGCTGGCGCGCCTGGAGAACGAAAGGATCTCGGCGCTCAAGGAATTCAAGGCGGACGCGGATTCCGGCGGCTATCCCGCTGCGGAGCACGCCGTACCGATCCGGGACGACGAGTTCGAGGCGTTCCTCAAGGCAGCGAAGGAATAGGGACTCGTTGCCGCCGGAGCCGCCGCTCATGAGGGGACTGTCGGAGTGCGGCAGCGGTTCGCAGCGGCGCCGAAGGTGTCGATACCCGACACTCAGACTGGAAACGAGAGATGGAGGTTCCGGCAGCGCTCAAAAGGCAAATCCGATCCGGAAGGTGGACACAGGAAGCCCTCTTCCGTCGCCACATTGAAATCGCCAATTTGATCCTGCTCCCAGCCTCGCCCTTCGGGCCTTCGGCACGTGCGGTGGCTCGAAGCCGGCCGCTGGAATTCCCCTTCCAGAGCGGGTCAAAAGGATTCCGATATCGGATCGAGAAAGGAAGCTTATTGACAGTTGCATCACCCATGCGATTGGGGTGCTACCGCGAGGAGTGACCGCATGGAATTCGAATGGGATCCAGACAAGGAAAGATCCAACCTCAAGAAACACCAAGTGGGCTTCACCGAAGCGAAGACGGTGTTCGGCGACCCGCTAGAGCTCACTGTTCAAGACCCGACTCATTCGTTCGATGAAAACCGGTTCTTGAGTTTGGGAAGATCGGAGAAGGACAGACTGATTGTGGTGTCGTATACTGAACGGAACGGCGACAGGATTCGCATCATCAGTGCCCGGTTGGCATCACGAAAGGAACGAAAACAGTATGAACAGGGAGATTGAAAACAACGCCATGCTCCCGGAGTACGACTTCTCGGGGGGGATGAGGGGAAAACACTATCAGGCGTACCGCCGCCGGACGACCGCGATTCCTACAAAAGGAATCCCCGGGAATAGCGGCAGCCGGGTGGACGCGGAACAGGCACTAAGGATCATTGAGGAGCATCGGAACGACGCAGGGGACGGGCAATGGCTGGAAACACTCACGCGCGATATCGCACCGCAGCTGACCGAATGGCAGATCGAACAAGCATGGATCTGGGCGGAATGGCCTGACCGCGTCGCGACACTCGGCACGGGCTCGCGAGCTCACGACGATGGCATCGACGTGGTGGCAAAGCGCAAGGACGGCGGGCTAGTCGCCGTCCAGTGCAAGGCGCACGGACGGGCAAAGGGGGGACGCGAAGGAACGGTCACGGGAGACGACGTCAACAAGTTCATCGCCGCCGCCGGAAACCCGGCATGGACCGAGAGATGGATAGTGACGACAGCACAGCCGGGCGGACACGCGCTCAAGGAGCTAGGCCCGCTTTCAGACCCGGAAAAGCCAATCCGATGGGTCGTGATTTCCGAAGCGATTAGCCGCGAACTGATCCGTCACGGGACGGGTGAGGAATGAGCGTCGGACCCGAGGGCCGCGATGCAGGAGGACGCAATCAAGAAAACGCTGCAGGGATTTGAAGCAGTGCGGGCGCGAAACACCCAGGGCGGGAACAAGGCGAAAGCCGAGGGAAAACCATAATGCCCTGCAGTACCGGGAAAACTCGGATCGGCTATGAAGTATCCCGTCGAATGGTGTGGACAGGGTCGACCGTGGTCATGGCGCCGAGTATCGGTCTGGCACGACAGTTCCGCTTGGCGCGGCTGGACTGGCAAAAGGCAATGATGAACAACTCGACACGCTGTCCGTCTGCTCTGACAGCCATGTCGCCGACGCAAGCGAGAATGGGCCCCGGGAGGAAGCGAGGGCTTCTACTGACGAAACACAGTTGGCAAGTGACGACCCGACCGAAGACTGGAGCTACGTCAGCGCTTGGGAGGTGGTAGGCGGGACCGCCAAAGACAGCGACAGGATCAAACGATGGCTCGACGAAGAGGCGAACCGCTTCTGCAACCCGGATTCGTCCATCGCAAACCTCCCTGCCGTTCCTGTTCCTGAAATCAACTTGGATGATCCTCGTCCCGCGGCAAACGGCAGGATGTCCGGATTAGGGCCTGTTAACGCTTGATGATTTCGACGATGAGGGCGAAGCAAAGGAAAGCGGCGTACATCGCGTCGAGCTTCTCGAACCTGGTGAAGATGCGCCGGTAGCCCTTGATCCGGCGGAACAGCCGCTCGACCTCATTCCGCCGCTTGTAGGTTTCGCGGTCGAAATCCCATTTGCTCCTCCGGTTCGACTTGGGCGGCACAACCGGGGTCATCCTGAGTTCGCGAGCAAGCTCGAGGGTCTCGTCGCCCTCGTAGGCGCGGTCCATCACCAGCGGAACCTTGGCGGCCCGCTCGCCGAAGCGCTTCAGCAGGACCCGGCCTTCGGGCGCGTCGTGGGCCTGCCCGCCGGAAAGGCGGAAAGCCATTGCCAGCCAATCGCTTGCGGCGATCATGTGGATCTTCGTGTTCCAGCCGCCGCGGGATTTGCCGATGCTTTGCGGGCCCGCTTTTTTTGGGCCCCGGTTCCGTCCGGATGCACCTTGACGCTGGTGCTGTCGAGGCCGAGGCAATCGAGGTCCTTGTCCGTCAGCTCCTGCTCCCGCAGCGCCGCAAGCAGCCGCGCCAGCACGCCCGCCTCGGCCCAGCGGCGCAGCCGCATGTAGACCGTGTGCCACTTGCCGTAGCGCTCCGGAAGGGCGCGCCACTTGCAGCCGTTCTCGAGGATGTGCAGCAAGGCATTGACGATGACGATGTTCGGAATCAGCACATTGCCGCGCTGGACCGGCAGATGGGGATGCAGCAAGGCGTACTGCTCTTCGGTGATACAGGCCATGATTGGGAACTGCTCGCTTGTTTTTTCATTCTTGGCAACGACTTGCCACAGATCCGATCTTGACGCAAGCGTTAACAGGCCCTAGGTGAACCCAGCCATCCCGAAACTGCCAACCAAAGAGGCCGGGCCTTTGGGACCCGGAGATTATTGGCCCAGTATTGATGGGCCTTTCAACGCCCACGCTCCAATGAAGCTGCCTGTGGTGCCCCGATACTTTTTGATGCTAGTTTAGTTGGTAACGGTAGCGGTGCCAATCAATAGTCGGAGTTCGCGGCCTCCGGCAGTCCTTGGCAGACCGATTCGGCTGCTGTTCTGGGGGAGCGGCGATCTGTTTCGTTTTCCAGCGCTTTGTTTTCGTTGCGGGACGTTCGGTTCATGAGGCGGTCTTCAGGAACGCTCCGGGCCTCCGGCATCCGAAGTTCTGAGGGCCATGAGCGGCTTGACGCGGTTGAACTCGCCGGCGAAGGCGTCGATGAGGAGGTCGAACCTGTCTAGGCTGTCCGGGACCATCCAGCACCCGGGGAACATGTAGCGCCATGTTCCGAATGCGTGCTCGACGTTCCCGTTGAGCTTGGAAGATCGCGGCCGGAGCATCCTGAGGGCAATGCTGCTCTTCCGGCACTGCCGTTCGAACCCGGCCATGAGCTCCGCCCCGCCGTTGACCTGGATGGTCTCGATTGTGAACAGCATCCCTCGGAGATCTCGTCGGGGATTCAGTTGACACTTCGGAAAACAACCAACATCCGGAGAAATTCTTCTAAGACATGTGATTGACGCTTGACAACGCATCGAATCAAGTTTACCTAAGTTTGTAGGAGTTGAAATGCCCATTAAAGAAAGCTATGGGGAACAACGATGTCGACAAGGATAGGAATCTCTGTCACTCGTGATACGATGGGTCACGAAACCATCCATGCGGTGGTCGAAGTCACGCATGATACCACGATGCAGAGTGATCACGATGTCCGGAAGCCACCAGACTCCAACGACTCGGGATCGACTGTAGAAGAGATGTTGCCTTCTCGGCCATGGCCCTCCAAATCCAACTGAGAACGTAGCAACCGCGGCGAGTAACTGGTGTATCGGACCCATGTTGCAACCGATTGATTTCGCTGAAGCCTTCAATGCGATTACCGGGCACGCGCCATTCCCATGGCAAACCCGCTTGTTCGAGCGGCTTTCCGATTGTGATTTGCCGTCGGCAGTCGATATCCCGACCGGCCTTGGCAAGACCTCGGTCATGGCGATTTGGCTTCTGGCGCGTGCCTCGGGAGCGCGATTGCCTCGGCGCTTGGTATACGTGGTCGATCGTCGCGCCGTCGTCGATCAGGCGACTACATTCGCCGAAGCCATCCGCGCAGCCCTCCATCGTGCGGAATGCCCGGCTTTGGAACAGGTCGGGAGGGGGCTAGCGCTTGACGATCAGGGGCTGGCGATTTCCACGCTGCGTGGAAAATACGTCGACAATCGGGAATGGCTGGAAGATCCGTCTGCGCCAGCAATTATCGTGGGAACTGTGGACATGATTGGTTCCCGCTTGCTGTTCGAGGGTTATGGCGTCTCTTGGCGGATGCGCTCCTACGCCGCGGGCCTGATGGGATGCGACTCTCTAGTGATGCTGGACGAGGCGCATCTTTGCCGCCCCTTCGAACAGCTGCTTCGCGCTATCGAAATCGGGCAACGCCCGGTGGACGGCGGTCGTGCCAGTCGGACGCAGGGGCGTTTCGTTGGCACGCATTTGAGCGGAATGATCCCGCCGCCCTTCCGGGCGCTTCCATTGTCGGCAACTTTGGGCACTGACACCGAAGCGGAATCTCAATTTGTGCTCAATGACGATGATCGGGCCAATAAGATTGTTCGCGCGAGGCTTGATGCATCAAAGACCATTGTAGTCGAAGACCTCGACAATAACGCGAAGTTGGACGCGGCTCTGGCCGAACGGGCTTGGGAGTTAATGCTTGAAACGGGCGATATGTTGCGCCGGTCAGGCCGTATTTTGATTTATTGCGATAGTCGGAAAGTGGCGGAAAAGGTCTCGGACGCTCTCAAAAAACGGGGCAGAACAGAGGTGATTAAGCCTCAAATCATTCTGTTTGTCGGTGGCCGACGAGTGCACGAGCGGGAGATGGCGGCTTGTGACTTGAAAACGCACGGTCTTATCGCGAGCGATGATGTGGCTCTGAAGGCTCCTGTCTTCCTAGTTGCTACCTCTGCCGGTGAAGTGGGAGTGGATCTCGATTCCGACCATATGGTCTGCGATTTGGTGGCATGGGAAAGAATGGTTCAGCGGCTCGGCCGCGTGAACCGGCAAGGCATGGGGTCGGCGCAGGTGCTTGTCATTGATCAGGGCCCTCCCGACAAAAAGAAAGCAGGTGAGGACGGCGTTGCCCGCCACGCGGCCGTGCGCCGGTTGCTGGAGGCTCTGCCGAGGGATAACGCGGGAGGGCGTCAGGCCGGTCCCGCCGCGCTTGCCAGTCTCGGCGACAATCCAGAGTTTCAGAATTTGATCGTCACGGCTTCAACGCCTGCTCCGCTGTTTCCGGATCTGACCCGGCCGCTGGTCGATGCGTGGGCAATGACATCGCTTGCAGAGCATACCGGACGCCCGGAGGTGACACCTTGGCTAAGGGGCTGGGTGGACGAGCAGCCGCTATCGACAGTGGTTTGGCGTCGCTGCCTTCCAGTGCGGCGCGAAGAATCCGGACGAGGTCCTCGAAACCAGGTGATGGAACAGAGTGAGATTGAGGAGTTCTTCGATGCGGCTCCGCCCCAAACCGCCGAATTGCTTGAAACCGAGACTTGGGCAGTCGTGGATTGGCTGAAGAAGCGGTGCCGCCGCAACCTGATACTGCTTGAGAAAGGAAAAGGCGGTCGATCTGAACCAAGCGAAACCGAGTCGGGAACGAACAGCGACGCTTCCGGTTCGGAGATTGAGGATCGCATCCCTGTCCTTCCGCTGGGGCGTAATTCGCCGGTCGCGTTCTTGCTCGACGGCAGAGGAAAATTCAATAAATCAATCAGCTTGGAGGATGTTGATAAGGCGAAAACCGACGAATTGAACCGGAAACTGGCCGGGCAGATGGTGGTGGTGGATGCGCGGCTCAGCGGGCTCGAGAAGGGTGTGCTGAACGCAAGCAACGACGATCCTGTGAAGACAATTGAGAATGGCTGGCACAATCCCGAAGCTTCACCAGATGCCGCGCAGGATGAGTGCTCTTCCGACGAATTGCCCACGATTCGCGTCAGCATGCTTAGCAACGGCGACCGGATCCGACGGGCGGAGGATCGGGAGAAGTCGCGTGCAGATGGCGATAAACTGATCGACCCGTGGCAAGAGACGCTCGCGTTGCCCATGCAGGAATCACAGGAAGGAGAATCCACCGCGTATTGGCTGGTCGTCGAGAAGCGGCGTGACGCTACGACCGATGAAGACGCAAGAACGATGTCGTCGAACTACCAGACGTTGGACGATCATCATGCGCAGGTCGCATCGGAGGTTGAAAGAATAGCAGTTGCGCTTGATCTCTCGGAAGCCGACCGGGAAATGCTCATTGCCGCCGCTCGGCATCATGATGTCGGAAAATCAGTGCCGCGCTGGCAACGGGCGTTCAATGCGAAGCGAAATGGCGGTCCATTCGCCAAAACGCCTGGTCCCTTGTATCGAAAGGTGCTGAGTGGTTATCGGCACGAGTTCCAGTCGCTGCTCGATGCGGAAGAGGCTGGTCTCGAAGGTCTTGATCGCGCGGAATTGCGGTTCGATCTCGCGCTGCACCTTATCGCGGCGCACCATGGCCGCGCGCGGCCCGTTATCGGCATTGAAGGATGCGACTCTCTGCCGCCATCCGCGGCGGCGTATCGGGCGCACGAAGTCGCATTGCGTTTCGCCCGATTGCAGCACCGGTTGGGGCCGTGGTGCTTGGCCTGGTGGGAGGCGTTGTTGCGGGCGGCCGACCAGCGGGCATCCAGGAATCTCGGCTAGACCGTGTTTCGAGAGTGACCGATGACTATGCCACTCGGAAATACACTGTCGGCGACGGCGTGGGGAACGCCGGATTTGACTGCAACCCTTGCGGAGGAGCGGAACCGGTGGTGATGGCTGCGTTCCCCGTAGATCTGCACAATCCAGGGCAGGTGTTTGCCTGTTTTGGTTTCGTTGAGGCGGCCGAAGTGTTGCTGGGCGAAGCGAAAGGTGGCTTCGATTGGAGCGGGTCGAACGGGGCGCGCTTTTGCCTCGCTGCGTCTGGCGATGAGGATCCGGTTGGCCGTGTCCTCCGCTTTCTCGACAAGGCAACGGTAAAGTCGGTGGCGCCCGCCGATTCCGACAACAGCACTCGGAAGTGGAATGTCGGCACCACCGAGGCGATGCAGCCGAGAAGGTTCCCGTTCTCGGAGCCGAACAGCCCGGCCACGTTGCCTGCGCGCTTGGAAGACGATGCCGGGAACATCATCGAGATTGACTATTGGGGCGACACGACGCGACGCGACAATGTGAAGTTCTGGGCCGGGGCGGGCGGATATCCGGGTGCAGGGCTGGCGCGCGATGCGCTCGACTTGATCCGGGATCGCGTTCTGGATTGCGTCGGCGACCCATTCGCATTGGCTGCCCGGCAGGACAGCAGTTTTCGGTTCGACTGGCGGCGCGACTACGTGCCTATCGACGTCGGTTTCTCGCCGAACGCACATAGTGACGTGGCCATGCAGGGTCATCCGGTTGTGGAACTGCTGGCTGCGATCGGAATGACCAACGCCCGCCCGCTGCGCCACGGCAAGCTGGAATACACCTATGCCGTCGCTGGCGCAGCCGATACCAATCTCTATCCGTTGATCTTCCTGAGAGCGGCCTTGGGGGCCACGCAACCGCTGTTCCCCGGCATGCCGCTTCGCCAGTTCCGCATGAAGCTCGACTGGCCAGGGCAGGAAAACCAAGCCCGCTGCATTACCAACGTCATTGAGGAGTCCACGACATGACAATCGAATTCGATAATGCAATCTTCAATCGCTGCGCGAACGATTCGGCCGGTCCCGTCGCGCTTACGTTGCGACAGAAATACCTGCCGGTCGAGGGCGCGGATTCGGTAATCTTCCCGCCGACCTACGCAGGCATTGGCTACAATGTCGACATGCTGTCGGACGGCACCAAAGTCGCTACGATCGACAGCGTCGGCGCTCAGGCGAACCGGATGGAGCCTCTGTTCAAGGCCGCGGAAAACGGCGAACCTGAAAACCCCCGCGCCGCGCTGGTGCCGCAGGTGAACATCGCTTACGGCAACGACAAGTCCGTTTCCCTTCTTGAGGCGGGACATCGGCTGGGCGATGCGTTGGTCAGGTCCACCGCGCTGGCGGAAGAGGCCAATCGGGCCTTCCGCATTCTTCTTGACAACGGCGATGCGTCGGCCATCGCGCGGCTGGCGCCAACCTCGCTGGTATTCGGGGTATGGGACTCCCGCGATACCCAGGCAAAGGTCCCTCGGATCGTGCAGTCGGTTATCCGTGCGTGGGAAATCGACGATCTGAAGCGCTCGGCACAGTACAACCCTCCGGTGGATTACGCCGAGCTCGACGTGTTTAGCGAGGCTGAACAGGCGAAACAGGCGGGAAATACCAAGAGCCCCTTGGCGCAGCGCGGGTTCGTGCACGTGCCGGCGACCGGCGAACACGGTGGCATTGTGGTTCACGGCGAGATCCGGCGAGATACAACAGTTAACTTGGTGGCTCTGCGCCGTTTGCGCGGAGATAATGGAACGGCTTTGCGCCAGTACGTTCTCGGCTTGTCGCTGGTGGCGGCAACAGCTCCTCTTGACGGGTTTCTGCGGCAGGGCTGCCTTCTTGTTCCCGATCCGGATGTGCCCGGCACATGGGAATCGGTCGGGCGCGACGGCGCGCGAGAATCGGTGGTGCTCGACGAGCATAGTGCGTTGGCTTTGGCGCGGACCGCGTGTGAAGGTTTCTTCGGCGGCGCTCCGTCTTCCCGCACGGTCGCGTTCGACAAGGCGCTTGCCAAGAAGGACGCGAACAAGAAGGCCTGACCATGAATCATGCCCTTCTTGTCACCGTGCGGTTTCACGATGGCCGTTACCACGGTCTAGACAACCGCAAGGCCAGCGAGTGGCCGCCATCGCCATCGCGCCTCTTCCAGGCGTTAATGGCGGGTGTGGCCAAAGGCGCATCGGTTCCGATAGAAACGCAAGCGGCGCTCGACTGGCTGGAGATGCTCCCGCCGCCGGCGATTGCCGCGCCGCGAGGCCTAGTCGGCAAGCGCTTTGTCAATTTCGTTCCGAACAACGACCTCGACGCCGAACTTTCCAAGGGCAAGGAACCGGATCTCGAAAAAGCGGTTGCCAAGACGCGAGTCGGCAAACAAATCCAACCGATCCATTTCGATTCCAGCACGCCTATCCTTTACTGCTGGCGGTTCGATGACGGCGAAAGCCATGCGAAAGCGATATGCGACGCGGCCAACGGGCTTTACCAACTCGGCCGAGGCATCGACATGGCGTGGGCCGAGGCGGCCGTAATCGATTCTGACGAAGCTGACCGGCGGCTATTGAGCCACGGCGGGATTGTTTATCGACCCGCGGGCAACGGAAGCACGCAAAGGGAGTTGCTTTGTCCGCGACCAGGCTTGCGTCATGATCTGACGGAGCAATTCAACGGGACGCGCGCGCAGTTCCGCACCGGCGGAACCAACCGCAAGCCGGTCCTCTTGTACGTCCAGCCGCCCAAGCCGCGCTTGAGCAAGGTTGCCTATGGTGCGCCAGCGCGCCGGTTCGTATTCGAATTGCGACCGGGGGACGACCAAAGCTCTTTCGCCGCTGAAGAACTGAGGTCGGCAGCGGAACTCGTTCAGGAAGTGCGCGACGAAGCCGCTGCCCGGCTACGTGATGCGCTGCCCGATATAACGGATGAAGTCGAACGTTACCTCATCGGTCGCGGCGCTCGAGACGCGGACAAAGAGGCCAGGGTGCGCATCGTGCCAATCCCTTCAGTCGGCAGCGATCACGCAGATTTAGCCATACGCCGCTTGGTTGTTTATGTTCCTCAATTCTGCCCGATTGCCGCGGATGATCTCGCTTGGTCCTTTGCGCAGGTCGCTTGGGCGGATGCCGATGGTGTAATCTCGAAAGAGCTGCGCGGGACCGACGATGATCGCATGGCGAAACGCTTCGAGCGGCGCAGCCGACGCTGGCGTAGCCTCACGCCACTGGCCTTGCCGTCGGCGCGCCGCCGTTCAATCGAACCAGACAGTCGATCCGGCAAAGCGAAAGGTTCCGCCGAGCGAGCGGCGGAGGAAGCGCGCGCCAGCGCCGCCGTGCGCCGTGCACTGCGCCATGCAGGAACAGATGCGCCGGTAGCCGAGTTGCAGGTGCAACGTGAGCCCTTCCATCATCGTGGCGAGCGAGCGGAGTCGTTCGGGTCCGGCACGCGTTTTGGCAACGATGCGCTCTGGCACGCCGACGTGACGTTCACCGAACCCGTAGCGGGACCGCTGTTGTTGGGGGACGGGCGGTTCATCGGACTCGGATTGATGGATCCGCACGAACCGATGCGAGACGTTCTTGCATTTACCATCACTGAAGGCCTTTCCGAAAACGCCTGTTCTGAAACGGTGGCGCTTGCCGCACGCCGCGCAATGATGGCGCGGGTGCAGCGCCGTTTATCTCGAGGCGAGCAATTGCCATCCTACGTGAGCGGTCACGAAGCAGACGGCAGCCCTGCAGGCGGCGGTTCCCATCGGCATATCGCCGTGGCTGCCGACCTGCTCCGCGGGCGTCTTCTCTATTTGGCGCCTACCCTGCTGCAACGACGGGGCGTGCGTTGGACTGAGATCGGAAGGGAGCACCGCCGGACGGTGAGGGCGTTGGAAGGCATGGATGTCCTTCGCGCCGGCCCGGCTGGTCGGCTTTGCCTCGTCCCCGCTGTCATCGATCAGGAATGCGATCCGCTGTTCGCGTGTGCGCAGGTATGGGAAAGCGTGACCGACTACCAAGTGACCCGCCACTACCGTCGGCTCAGTGATGAAGAAGCGTTGAAGGCGGACATCTTGGCGGAGCTTGAACGCCGTGAGTGGCCTCTTCTTGAAAAGGACGCCATTGAGATCATTGCGGCGCGGCGCGGGCCACGTGGTGGGATTTCGGGCCGGTTGCGCCTCGCTTTTCCGACAGCGCAGCGCGGCCCGCTGCTGATTGGACGCACTGCGCACAAGGGCGGCGGACTTTTTGCGGGCTTATGAAGCAGGCGCAGCGGGAATTCAGTTTACGGATGGATATCGTTAGGACCCGTCACACGTGAGCGTGTTCCCGCGCTTCGAGTTCCAAAAGGGCCTCGCGCACAAATCCATCCGGCAACGTGTGCGCATCGGAATAGCGGGCGCGACGATGCACACCGTTCATACTGACCAAGCACAACACGCCGCCATCCGATTCGCACAGAAGCAAAGCCGCGTATCCTTGCCCGCCCCGAACATCGATCGCAATCCCTCCGTCAGGCGTAGGATAGACTTCGAAACGCCGGGGAAGTATCATGTACATGGCGCGCAACAATCGTCTCGCATTTCCTATGGCTATGTCGGAAGGAATGGGAAATTTCTCCTCTCGTGCTTCGATCCTTGCTTCTTCCAGATCACGCAAAGCATCGTATAGATCCGGGTTAAGGCTGGCGGCCAACAACGCCGTGAGACCCATGAACATAGACGCGTAGGTGCTTGAATCCACTGTGGTCGGGACCGAACCCGGGTGTATCGAGTTCGTCAGTCGCACAGGGAAGGCACTCGTATCTGCGCCGTTCCGGCCATAGTTTATATTTCCCGCATACGGTTTCGACAGAAAACAGATCAACCAGCCAATATAATCGATGCCCGTTATTCGATTCATTTGTGTATCACGGTAACCGATCAAGTTCCAATGCGCATCAACGCCAATCGGTTTCTCATGGGTCCGGAACTGAAGTGACATGTGCGTCAGCGGCAAATCAGGACCGAAGTTCGACATGATTGCACCAGTTGAAACACCGGATTCTTGTGCCGGTATCATCATGATGATGTTCTTCCCAAGTTGAATTGGTGTACCATGTTCATGAAATCGGACAGATCGTCCTTCCATCCCGAAAGAACCGACATCAGCTTCGCGATTCTCCGCTCTTGAATCGTTTCCGAAATACACCGATGAATGTTGGTTGCAAAAAACGGCGCAGCTTCAAAATTGCATTGAACTTCCCTTTGGGCTGCTTGGAAAAGCACGGCGTGCATTATCGCTTATGGATCTCCATCAGCAAGTCGTCCCACCGGCGTCTGGCAGCCTGATCACGTCTTTCGTCAAGCTGGCTCCCTATTTCGCGCAGGAAAAAGATGCGCCAAGACTCATCTAGCAGGATCAATGTGGTCGCAACCAGGTCGGGTATCGACACAACATAAAGATTTAGATTTTCGGTCCACCGATGATATATCCGATCTTGGATATTATTCGAATCTCTTTCTCGAACACTTGGTACGGCAAAGATTAAGTTCGATATTTCTTCATCGGATCTTTTCGCCTTTTCGGTCGTTTCCTCAACATGGTTCAAAGTCAGTTCGGTGCCCTTGACTTCGACCGTTAGACGGATGCTCCCGCTCTCATCGTAGCACATGATGTCGCCAGGCACGCCTGTCGCGGCATCCGCTTCGTTGACGCCCTGTGATCGAATTTCACTAAAGATACCGAACCCCCTGCCAATGGTTTTAAATAACGCTGTTGCAACAGCGAGCGGCCGCAAGCCCCCGCTAGATTCCCGCAAAAATTCAAGCACGATCAATTCCAGGCTTCGCTGGTCAATTCTGCCGGGAATCAAATATCTGAAGGATTCGTTCGCAAGTTTGCGAGCAAGCGAAGCTAATACGCGTCGCAGCACCTCGTATAGCTCAGCCGACCCTGACGTATCCAAGGGATGAAGAAAAGCCACAAGTTTTTGCCAATCTTCCTTGTCGCGGACGTTTGTCCGCTGATCATCCAGCCGAGAACGCCGCAGAGGTTTGCTGACATATGGTTCCCCGCTTCCACCTAGGAAGTGTTTATTCTCGAATTCCCACGGGACAATCACTTCCTTTGCGAAGCTTCGCGCATCCCACGCGCCTTCGGAACCATCACCAAGCTGAATTGCCAATACACTTCGTTTCGGGTCAACGACCTTTCCAAGTATTTGTGTAATGAGCGCATAGCGAATCGACTTCACTTTTGAATTGGTTAGCTCGTCAATTAGGGGGTCCGGACCGGATGCGTTCGCCTGCAACGCACGGTTCCATTCTTCAGCAAGCAGCTTCTTGGCTTGGCTATTCGTCAACGGTTCCTTCGCCATTAGAAATTCAGCCACGCGGATTCTTGCCGAGGCGTCCGCGTCGCATGGCATAGCCGTATCGGTGCGTCAACACGTCGCCAATCGGAAAACAATTCATCGTATAGATCGGTCCTGTATCCGGATACTACGGCGCGCCCTCTGATCCCGCTTAGCGTCTCCGCGAGCGCGACATGATCGTTGTCATTCATCTCGTAGCCATACGCCGAACTGTCGCCGCGTGCCTCGTGAACATATGGAGGATCGGCGTAAAACAATGTCGCTTTGGTGTCATATCGCGCGATAACTTCCAAGGCAGGAGCATTCTCAATTTGTACCCGCATCAGGCGCTGGGCGATTTCCGAAAGCCCTTCGACCGAGCCAAGCCATCGCGAAACAGCGCCAGCCATGCCAGCGCGCGAGGTCAACACGCAATGAGCCCAACGGCCGGCGCTGCTCGTCTGAGCGAGACCGGTTCTGGTTTGCCGCGCCCTAACATAGAATCGCCTGGCTCGCTCAATGTCGGAGAGGTTATGATCCGCTTGGCAGGCCAAGCGCAACTCTTCCCGCGAAAACGGAGTGAGGCCGATAGCCTTGATCAGTTCGTCCTGATGGCTGCGCAAGGTGCGGAAGAAATTCACCAATTCAGTATCCAAATCATTGTATGTTTCTACCGGATACGGACCGACGTTCATGAGAACTGACGCCGAACCGCCGAACAAATCGCAAAAGTGCCCTGCATCTGCTGGCAGGAGAGGCATAAGAAAATCCAAATGGGAAAATTTGCCGCCATACCAGCCAAACGCAATTCGCCGTTTCGTCCGGCGCTTCGCTACTCGCCTACCCGTTCCTGTGGAATTCACTTCCGGCATTCTATCGACCATCGGACACCTTCAACCTTGCCGAACCAATCGGAAAACGGCTGCCAGCCACACGCAAAATTGGAGCACTCGCTTCAGCCAGCTGGAAAATTCAAGCTTCACTCGAGCATGTTCCTCAATTTCGCCCTTGAATGGACAAATCGATTAACCCCAAACATGTGATCTTGGATCAATTCCCATCCATTCCAATTCTTAAGGATTCGCGCACGTAAACGCACTCGAATTGAAACACGTTCTTTCTGCTTCGATTGAAAGAATCAATGCAGCCGAATTCACCATATTGTTCGGCGCCCATACGTGCAACTCGGTAGTCGCCCTGAAGCGGCGCAGCTGAACGCCTGCTCGACCTCCCATCGACACATCGACATCCGGTGCATCGAACTTGGCCGTTGGGCGATCATGGTCTCGTCGACAAGGGCGATCGAGGCGGGCGCTCGGGCTGCCGTCATCGACGGCAGAGGCTTCGTGCCGGCCTTCCGCCGCCGTCCAGGCGCGCTGCGCCGCCCGCCCGCTGCCCGGCGGCGCAGCGCAGCGCATGCCGCCGGAGTTGCTCGAACCCAGCCGCTGCAAGCGATTCTACGGGAATATGCCTTCCGCGATTTTCGTGCTCAAATGACAGGTTCGAATCAACGCAGCCAGTGCACGCTAGAAAGGAATTCCGATGTTCCGCAATCTGACGTTCGCGACGACTTTGCTCGGAGCGGTTGCGATCTCCGGGGCCGCATCGTCCCAGGTGTTCAGCAACGTCTACGTCTTCGGCGACAGCCTGTCCGACGCCGGGAATTTCGCGCCGGCGCAAGGCCTCCCCGCCGGAACCAGCTTCACGACCAATCCCGATCCCGTCTGGGCCGAAATCGTCGCCCGGGGATTCGGACGGCAGGCGGCCCCGTCCTCCGCTCGGGGAACGAACAGCGCCTGGGGCGGATCGTGCGTGAACCCTTCGGGAGCGTGCACGGCCGCTAGAACCTACAAGGTGCCCGAGGTTTCGGAGCAGATCAGTCAGCACCTCGCGGCGACCGGCGGCAGGGCGGATCCGTGGGGCCTGTACATGATCTGGGCCGGCGGAAACGATGTCGAGGCCATCGCGAACGCCGCCCTTGCCAACCCGTCTTCCGCTCCCGGCGAGATCGGCGCGGCGGCGACGTCCTACGTCCAGCAAGTCGCAAGGCTGAAGCAGGCAGGCGCGGGAAGGATTGTCGTGCTCACGGTTCCGAACCCGGGCCGTACGCCGTTCGCGCAGCGGGCGGCAGCGGCGGCGCCGACGGTTCCGGCAAGCCTCGCGCAGATCGGCCAAGGTCTGAACCAAGGGGTCGTTGCAGGGCTGAGGCGGCTGGGGGACGGAATCATATTCGTGGATGTCGCCGCACTCGCGGATGAAGTATTCGAGGAACCGGCTGCGTACGGCTTCACCAGCCCGCTAGGGGTTGCGTGTCCGTTCGGTTCGAATCCCGACCGCCCCGAAGGCGGCGCCGAATCCATCGTCTGCGGCCCCCGGGAATCGGGATACATCGTTGCTCCCGATACCTCCGAGACCTACTTCTTCGCGGACGGGGTGCATCCCAGCGGAACGGCTCACGAATTGATCGCGAACGCTGTTTCGGCGACGGTTTCGGCCCCGCTGCAGGTTTCGCTCGCGACCGTCGGCGGCTACCAGATTACGGAAGCGCACCGCAGAATCGCGACGGAGCAGATCGCGTCGGATCTGGGAAGGGACGATTTGGATGGCGGCTTGCGCACTTTCGCGAGCGGGTGGGTCGGAACAACCCACGGCGGCAGCATCCCGGGCCAGGGCAAGCCTGGCGGTGGCATGCTGGTCGGCGCCTTCGGGGCCAATTTCTCGGCCGGACCGGATGTGGCGGTCGGCACAACGGTTAGCTACGGCAGCCACAATTACGATCTCGCCGGCGCATCGCTGGGAAGCGACGGCTTCACGGCGTCAGTGCAGATGGCGATGCAAGCTGGGGTGGTAACGCTCACCGGCGACGTAAGCTACGGCCAGGCATCGGTGGACATAGACCGCAAAATTGCGCTCGGCAGCGCGACCCGCATCGAGCGCGGTGCGACCAAGGTCAACAGCACCGGAGCAAATCTGAATTTTGCAATCCCGTTCGGGTTGACCGGCGGCTTCGTCCACGGTCCGTTCGGCGGAATGACGCTTCTCAACCAGGAGGTCGCGGCCTACCGGGAAGCCGGGACGAATTCCACGGCAATGAACTTTTCCGGTTTCAGCCGGGATTCGCTGATCGCGAGACTCGGGTACCAGCTTACAGGAATAGGCTTGGAAGGCGGCACGGCCAGACCTTACGTGAGAGTCGCCTTCGAGCGCGAGCTTGAAGAAACTCCCGTTGTTGTCACCGGCGCGTCCAACGCGCTTCCCGGTCGTTTCGCGTTGCCGTCCGGATTGCCGGAAAACGACTGGATAAGCGCCGACATCGGCATTACCGCCCAAATTTCGGATCGCGCCCGGGCGTTCGCTACCTTCAGCGGAAGGTTCGGCGACGAATCCATCAGCGGCCAGCAGATAGGCGTCGGCATCAACGTCGCGTTCTGATCAGCGACTCGGCCGGAATCCAAGCTGGACGCCTCCGAAAACCCTGGCGTTTTGCGCGGGCCTGTGATTCGAAGGATCAGCAGCACTGGAGGCCGTGATGGCGAAGCAGCCTGGATTTTGGGACGTCGAGGAGCGTTCGGAGGAGATTTCGGCGGACGGCGATCCGCTTGAGGCGCTGGACAGGACGGTGGATTTCGAGCGGTTCCGGCCGATCCTTGAGCGGGCCGCAGGGAAACCGCGAGGCCCGAAGGGCGGCCGCCCGGCTTTGGATGTTGTGCTGAAGTTCAAGATGCTCGTGCTCCAGGGCCGCCACGGCCTGTCGCTCGAAGCGACGGAGAAAGCGGTGCGGGACCGGCTGAGCTGGATGCGCTTCTGCGGGCTCGAGCTGCGCGACAAGGTTCCGGACGCGAACACGCTGTGGGATTTCCGCGAGGCGCTGATCAAGGCGGGCGAGTTGGATGCCTTGTTCACGGAGCTTGAGCGGATGATCAACGCGGCGGGCTTCATCTCCCGGTCCGGCCAGATGCTGGACTCGTCGCTGATCGCGGCTCCGCGCCAGCGCGCCAGCGCCGCGGAGAAGGCCGCGATCAAGGCGGGGCAGGCGGCCGGGGAGATATGGCCCGACGAGCCCGCCAAGGCGGCGCGGAAGGACACGGACGCGCGCTGGACCGTCAAGTTCCGCAAGGCGAAGCTCCGGCCGGACGGCGCGGAGCAGGTCGACATCGCCATCCCGGTGTTCGGCTACAAGTCCCACACCGGCATCGACCGGAAGCACGGGATCATCCGGCGCCGGATCGTCACGGACGCCGCCGCCCATGACGGCGCGAGGCTGCGGGAGGGCCTGGTCCAGACCGCCAACACCGGGAGCGGGGCGTGGGCCGACACGGCCTACCGCTCCCGGCGGAACGAGGACTGGCTCAAGGCGAACGGCATGACAAGCCGCATCCACCGCAGGAAGCCGCGGGGCCGCCCCATGGGCAGGCGGACCGCCAAGGCCAACGGGCGCAAATCGTCGATCCGGGCGAAGGTGGAGCATGTCTTCGCCCACCAGAAGGACCGCATGGGGCTGAGGATCCGGACGATCGGAATGGCCCGCGCCAAGGCGGCGGCCGCGCTCGCGAACATGGCCTACAACATGAACCGGCTGCGCTGGCTCTGCAGTCGAAGTGCGCCTGCCTGACCCCGCCAAGGCCGGAAACGGCCCGGATCCCGCTCCCCGACACTCCGAACAGGCCGGCAGCGGCCCCAATCAAACAATCCGGACCTCCAAACCGGCCGGAACGGGCGAAATGCCGCGGCCGCCGACCCGCGAAGCCGACCGAAACGCGGAATCAGGCCGTTGTCGGAGGTGTCCAGCTTTCCCCGGCGCGGCAACGCGCTGGGAGATTTGGCGGAACAGGCGGCATTGCGGTTCGCGGCGGACGGGCCGGCCAAAGCCGCAATAATGTGCCGTGCGGCGGCTACTGCGCTTCCATCCGCCACCGACGCTCGCGCATTCGCTCGTCGGCCTCGGCGGTGCCGTCGTGGAACGATCCGAACAGCTTGTCCCAAGGGATCTCGAGCGAGCCGTAATTGCACTCGAAATACCGGTGGTGCATCTGATGGTGGAAGGTTCCGAGCTTCAGCCGGTCCTTGTCCTTGACCAGCAGGGCCTCGAATCCTGAGTGCGTCGTGACTGCCGTCAGCGTGTAGTACTGCAGATGGAACAGGATGTGCGCCGGATGGGCGGCTACGATGAAGTGGATCAATACCGATCCAAGGTAGATCAAATGCTCGACCGGATGCATTGAAAGTCCGGACCAAGGCCCGACATTGATGTTCCGGTGATGCACCGAATGCACGCGCCGATAGAGGAACGGAACGTGCAGCATGCGGTGGATCCAGTAGAAGTAGAAGCTTTCCCAGATCGGGATCAGGGCGAACATCAGAACGAACCAAACCGGGTTGGCCGCCCACGTCAGCATCGGCGCGTAGCCGTTCGCCATCGCCCAAAGCAAAAGCGTCTCGTATCCGCTCCAAACCGCTACGCCGCTTCCCAGCGTCCAGAACATGTTGTCCCGGACCTGGCTGTTCAGCGTGAACTTCCGCCCGTCAGCGACCAGCGGCCTGCCGTCGTACTTCAGTTTCCGGCCCTGCCTGGTCCAAGTGTAGAAATAGAGGTGCAGCCCGCCCGCGACGGCCAGCATGATCAGCGCATTCCGGCCATAGATCTGCGCAACCAGCCCGAGACCGGGATCGCGGAATTCCTCCAGAGGAGGCTGAAGCAGGAAATAGGTCGCGACGGCGATGCCGACGATGATCAGCTTTTCGGAGATCAGGAACCACGAGTTCCAGACCCAGCGCGCCATCTCCGCCGGGTTGGGAGGCCAAATGAAGAAGGGCGACACCCGGATCGGCACGTCCGGAATGTGGTTCCAGCCCTTCAGCCGGGTTTCGGTCATCGCTTGGCCGCTGCCTCCGAAAATCGGAGGAAGAATAGGGCGGAAACCGGGAAGCCGAAACTGCAATCGTCGGCTCCCGCTACGGCGCGGCACGACGCCCGTCCGCGCCCGTCGGCCATCGGCAGGAACGCGGCCGGATTCGGTCCGCTAACGCGCCTGCCGTTCCGCAATTCTGGCGAGCAAGTCCACGCCGCAGCCGGAAGCGAACTCGATCAGGTCGATCAGCACCCAATTCTCAAGGAGCTTGCTGCCGCGCCGCACGTAGAAGTCCATGACGTTCTGGCTGATCGGACCTCCCGTGGGAGGCATCCCCAGAAACGGCTCGCCGGTGAACTCTCCGATCAGCCCCGGCCATCCGACGAATCCCGCCGCTTCGCCGTCCGCCAGGAACGCGACCTTCGGCCAGCTGCCGCGCCTGCCGGGAAAGCTCCTGACCGAAGGGCCTTGCGCGAACCTGTAGAACTCGTCGAGACCGAATGACGAGCCGACGCCCCAAGGGCCGTGCCACGCCATTTCCGGGTGCCAGAACCGCTCCAATCCTTGGCTGGCGAGGTCGGTTCCCTCCAGCTTGTTGCAGCCTCCGGTGATCATTTCTTCGACAAGGGACCGCGTAAGGTTGGTGTCTTCGGGATCGGAAGCGCCGACACGGATCCCGACCGACGGGGCCGGGCCGCCCGGAATGGCGGCCTTGCCGCGCGATCTCGGGAGAATCTCGATCCCCGCTTGAGCAGCCAGGCCCGGAATGTCGAGAATGCATCGGACTTCAACGATCCGCTCGTCCTCGACCTTGTAGAATTCGCCGAAGCGCAGCGCGCGCGTTCCGTCCGCCGCCGGAATCCCGAGCCAGCTCGAGGCCATCCTCCCCTTGATGTTGCCGGTCGCGCCGATCCAGGCCGATCCGTCGAAAATGTCGCCGAAATATAGGTACGGCTTCTTTTCCGCTGCCGGGAACACCCGGGCCAAGGTTCCATCCAGGAATCCGGCGACCGCGCCTTTCCCCGACAGGAGTCCGATCGGCGCGGGACCGTAATACTGGACGCGTTCCGAGAGATGCCGGTCGTGATGGCAGGGAGATGCAGCGTAAGGCCAGACGATGCGCTTCGCGGCCATAAGGACGGGCTGGTCGGGATTGGTCATTGGCTCTTCGCTAAGGAAACGGGATTCCGCGATGCCTACCCCGTCGCCCGAACCTGTCAAGCGGATCGTTTCGCAGCGAGAGCGGCGGGTTTCGCCGGAATGCAGCATCGCCCCGGGGAATTGCGGATGGCCGCGCTCTCGGATAGCGGGCCGCAACGGCCATGGGAGGCGCGCGAGATGTCTGGACCGGTTCCCGAAACGATGTCGGCAGCGCGCCTCACCGGGCATGGCGGGCTCGAGATGCTCGAATTCCGGGACGATGTTCCGGTTCCGGCGCCCGGGCAGGGCGAAGTGCTCATCCAAGTGGGCGCCGCCGGGGTGAACAACACCGACATCAACACGCGCATCGGGTGGTACTCGAAGTCGGTGTCCGCCGCTACGGGCGAGGCGGCAGTGGACGGGCTCGGCGAGGCAGACGGCGACGATGCCGCTTGGACGGGAAAGGCGCTGTCGTTCCCCTTGATTCAAGGCGCGGACTGCTGCGGAAGGATCGTCGGCGTCGGAGAGGGGGTCGATGGCGGACGGGTCGGGGAACGGGTCATCGTCCGGAGCATGATGCGGGCCTATGCCGGGCACCGGCCGTTCGAGTGCTGGACTCTCGGTTCCGAATGCGATGGCGCGTTCGCCCAATTCGTCAAAGCTCCTTCGCGGGAAGCCTACCGCGTAAGCTGCGGCTGGTCGGACGCGGAGCTGGCGTCGATCCCCTGCTCTTACTCCACTGCCGAGAACCTGCTGCACAGGGCGCGCGCCGGGACGGAGCGGATACTCGTTACGGGAGCGTCGGGCGGCGTCGGGTCCGCCGCTGTCCAGCTGGCCAAGAGGCGCGGCGCAACTGTCTGCGCGGTCGCGAGCCCTTCGAAGGCGGACGCCGTGAAGGCGATCGGCGCCGACGAGGTGGTTTCGCGGGTCGACGACTTGGCGGAAGCGGGGACGGAGAAATTCGATCTGGCTGTGGATGTCGTCGGCGGAAGCGGCTGGGGAACGCTCCTCGGCCTATTGAAGCGGGGCGGCCGGTGCGCCGTCGCCGGGGCGATTGCTGGACCGATCGTGGAGCTGGATCTCCGGACTCTCTACCTGAGCGATCTGACGCTGTTCGGCTGCACCTTCCAGGACGACGAGGTCTTCGAGAATCTGATCGGCTACGTCGAGCGGGGCGAAATCAGGCCGGTGGTGGCCGCCACCTACCCGCTGCGCCGGATCGCCGATGCCCAGACCGATTTCATCGGAAAGGGCTTCGTCGGGAAGCTTGTTCTGGTTCCGCCGCAAGCGCCTTGACGCCGCGCTGCGGTTTCCGGCCGAAACGGAAAAGCGGGATGCGGCCGCGGCTGCCGGATGAACTGTTCGGCGCCCGCGCCTTGGCTCAAATGTTCGACCAGCCGCCATCGATGATGTGCTCCGCCCCGGTCACGTATCCCGACTCGTCCGATGCCAGATAGACGGCCAAGGCCGCGATTTCCTCCGGGGTTCCGATGCGGCCCATCGGCTGGCGAACCGTGAAGTCCTCGCGGGCCTTCTCGTAATCTCCGCTAGCCCGAAGCCTCTGCTCCAGCGAGGGCGACTGCACGGTTCCCGGACAGATGGCGTTGCAGCGGATGCCCTGCTTGACGAAATCCGCGGCGATCGACTTCGTCAACCCGATGACGGCCGCCTTGCTCACTCCGTAGACGAAGCGGTTCGGGACCCCGATCACGCTGGATGCGAGAGACGACATGTTGATGATCGAACCGCCGCCGCTGTCCAGCATTCCGGGAAGGTAGGACCTGGTCACGTGGTACATCGCGGTGACATTGAGGCTCAGCGTGTGCTCCCACTGCTCCTCGTCGCAATCCAGAATGGATCCGCTAGCCACGAAGCCTGCGCAATTGAACAGCACGTTGACGGCGCCGGTGCGTTCGACGGATTCCGCGATCGCTTCGGCATTCGTGACGTCCAGCTGGAACGTGTCCAGCCCGTCGTCCGCCAGTTCGCCGAGTTTGCGCGGGTCAATGTCGGTCGCGAAGACCTTCGCGCCCTCGCCGGCCATGGCCTTCGCGGTCGCCCGGCCGATTCCTTGGCCCGCGGCGGTCACGAGGCAGCGTTTTCCGTCCAGCCTGCCCATTCGCAGCCGACCTCCTCTTCCTGATCCTTCCTGCACCTCGGCCAACGAACGCCGGTTCGGAGTTTATTCCAGTCCCATTCCCGCCAGGACCGTATTCACGGCATTGCCGTTGTTCCAGCCCGCGCAATGGCTGGAATTGTACGAGACAAGCCACCGCTTCGGATGCCCTGCGCTCGACTCCACCGCGAGATACGCCGGCGCGAACTGCGCGCCCGCCCAGTTTTCGTCGCCGTTTCCGCCCGTCGCCGAAGACGTGTCGGAGCGATGGAAATCCACGATGAAGTCGACCGGATGGTCGAAATCCGTGTCGCCTGCCGCGAATCCGAGGCTGCTTTCGTCGAACGGCGCGTACGGCCCCGCGCTTGCGCCGATCTGCTCGGGCCGGCACTCCTCCACGCCTCCGTGAACGTGGTTGACGACGGATTCGAACAGCGGCGAGACCGGCAGCGGCTCCATGATCAGGCAATTGGCGTACTCGCTCAGATGGGCGCAGTCGGCGTCCGCGCCGCACACCGAGGTTCCGTCGGCGTCGCAGTATCCCGTCTCGTAGACTCGGCGGCCGCACGAAGCGTTGATGTCCCAGAGGGGCGGTCCGCCCATGAAGAGCTGGTAATCGACGATGTCGTCGAGGCCGTGCCAGTAGACGGCGCTGTAGGTGGCCTGCGCGCCCATGCTGCAGCCGACCGTGGCGAACTTTCCCGGCCCCGCAATGTTGTCGTGCACCCAGGAGATGGCCTCCGCGACGCGCTTGTTCACTTCGGGAACGCTCGCAGGCTCCGGCGACGTTCTCGAGTACCAGCCCCATGCCGGCTTGAAAAAGCCGCGCACGGAATGATCGACGAATCCGTCCTCCCACCGCACGGCGACCGTGCCCATGTCGCTCCGGCTTTCGAGGCCTTCGGACGCGGCTGCGCCCCAGTGCCCGGTTCCGCCCATGCCCGTGTGGATGAATGCGGTCTCTTCGCCGCCATGGCCGTCCGTGAACGAAAAATGCCCGCCGAGGCCATCGACCACGAACGCCAGCCCCAGCTTCTGGCTGTTCCGGTACATGAGCGGACGGCCATGTTCGGAATGCGAGGGCACGACGCACTGCCTCCAGTCTTCGCAAGAAGTCTTGCACGAATAGGAAACCCAGTAATCGCCCGTTTCGCTCCTTTCCGAATGCCAGATTTCGAATGCGGATTCCGGGAAGGTCGGGTCCGGAACCTGGCAGAACTGCAGTTCCTGCGCGGCAACGGCGCCGGCGGACAGGGCGCAGGCAAGCGCGCCGCATGCCTGAAGGGGAATGGGTCGCTTCATTGTCCGTTCCGTTTCGGATGCCATCGGATCCAAGCCGACGATGATTCTCCCTTACTCGAACCGAATCGCGGCGGGCAACCTCCGCCGCGCCGGGATTTCGCTGTCCGGAACTTCAAACCGATCCCCGCAGCCGCGAAGCCGTCCGCCGGTAGAGCTCCTCCAGTTCCGGCCTCGCCTGGTGGGCGCCATCGCGCACCACCTTTCTTCCGGCTGACCAGACGGTTCTGACCATGCTCCGCCGCCCCGCGAAAATCCATGCGTCCAGTATCGCGTCGCCCTCAAGGCCCTCCAGATCCGCGCTGCCGCCGTCCAGCTCAACCAGATCGGCCAGCATTCCGGCGGCGATTGAGCCGCATGGCCGACCAATGGCCTTGGCTCCGCCCTTGGCGCACGCGTCGAACACGGCCCTTCCGGTGGAGGCGCTGCCGATAGCGAGCGCGGACCGGCACTGGCGCGTCAAACGCTGGGAGTACTCCAAGCTGCGGTACTCGCCCGTCTGCGAGACCCGCACATTCGAATCGGTGCCGACTCCGATCGAGCCTCCGGCCCGCAGGAAGCGGATTCCGTCGAACACGCCGTCGCCGAGATTGCTTTCGGTGACAGGGCACAGGCCGGCCGTCGCGCCGGCCTCGGCAAGCCTTACCGATTCGGCTTCGGTCATGTGGGTGCAATGAATCAGGCACCAGCGCCGGTCCGCGCCGGCGAAATCCAGCAGCCATTCGACCGGGCGCATTCCGGTTTCCGCCTGAACCTGCTCGACCTCCGCGAGCTGCTCGGACGAATGGACGTGCAAGGGGCGATCCGGGAACAATCCGCCGAACGACTCGGCGGTTTCGGGTCGGACGGCCCGCATCGAATGCATTGCGGCGCCAAGAACGAAATCGTCCGGCCGGCCGCGCAGGTCGCCCTCCAGCTGCTGCACGATTTCAGCGAATTCGTCGATGCCGCTTCCGAACCGCAGCTGTCCGCCCTCAAGGCGGCGGTTGTCGCATCCGCCTCGTTCATAAAGAGCGGGAAGCAGAGTGAGCCCGATTCCGCTCCGTTCGGCGGCCGCAGCCATCCTTCCGGCCATTTCCGATACGCTGCCGTACCTTCGCCCGCCGGGGCCGTGGTGGAGGTAGTGGAACTCGCCGACGCTCGCGAAGCCGGCTTCAAGCATCTCCATCTGGACGAACGCCGCGATGCGCTCGGCGTCGTCGGGAGTCAGCTGCTCAAGGAAGCGGTACATCAGCTGCCGCCATGCCCAGAAATCGTCTTTCCCTGCGCCGGACCGGCTCTCCGCCAAGCCTGCCATGGCCCGCTGGAATGCGTGGCTGTGAAGGTTCGGCGCGGCCGGAATCAGAATCGAATGCCGCTCGCCTTCGGCTTTGCTGCCTGCCTCCACTCGCGAGATCACGCCGCCGGGGCCGAATTCGACGAGAACGCCTTCCTCCCAGCCGTTGGCCGTGAGCGCGCGCTCCGCCCGGATTTTCGCCATTCCCATCCGCTTCCCAAGAGTCCGACGCTGGAAACCGCCAAGGCCAGCGGCTATCGTTTCCAGACTGAAGGAAGGTTGCAGCCCCGGGCCGGAAACGCAATTGGACCCTCTCGCGTATGTCAACTGCGATATCGCCACTATGCGGCATGGGGCCGGTCCGTACGGCCTGGTCCGCGACGGCGCGATCGTAGCGGACGCGGGCGGGATCGCCTGGGTCGGTCCGACGGACCAGATTCCTTCGCGGCACCGGTCGGCGGAGCCGTTCGATCTGGAGGGCGCGCTTGTTACCCCGGGGCTGGTCGACTGCCATACGCATCTGGTGTTCGGCGGCGACAGGGCGCGCGAATTCGAGATGCGGCTCGGCGGCGTCGACTACAAAACCATTGCGGAGCTTGGCGGCGGAATCCTTTCGACGATGCGTTCAACGCGGGAGGCCAGCGAAGACGATCTTGTAAGATCGGCGCTGCCGAGGCTGGACAGCCTGATTGCGGAAGGCGCCGCGGCGGTCGAAGTGAAATCGGGCTACGGGCTGGCAATTGAGCACGAGCTGAAGTCGCTCCGCGCCGCGCGGAGGCTGGCGAAGGAGCGGCCGGTCAGGATTCTGACGACATGGCTCGCGGCGCACGCAGTTCCGCCGGAGTACCGGACGAGGGCGGACGCTTACATCAACGAAGTCGCGGTGCCGGGCATGAAGACGGCGCACGCCGAAGGGCTCGTGGACGCGGTTGATGCCTTCTGCGAGACCATCGCGTTCTCGCCCGAACAAGTCTTGCGGGTGTTCGACGCGGCCGCCAAGCTGGGCCTGCCGGTCAAAATCCATGCCGAGCAGCTGTCGAATTCGGGCGGGGCCGAGCTTGCTGCGAGCCGCGGCGCGCTGTCCGCCGACCATCTGGAGCACTTGGACGAAGTGGGCGTCGCCGCGCTCGCCGAGGCCGGAACAGTCGCGGTGCTGCTTCCGGGAGCCTTCTACACCTTGCGCGAGGAGCGGCCGCCGCCTGTCGCGCTGCTGCGCGAAGCGGGGGTTCCGATGGCCGTCGCCACCGACGGAAACCCGGGATCGTCGCCGATGTTCTCGCTGCTGCTCGCGATGAACATGGCCTGCACGCTGTTCCGGCTGACTCCGGAGGAATCGCTGGCGGGCACGACATCCGCTGCCGCGAAGGCGCTCGGGATCTCCGGCAGCTGCGGCACAATCGAGAAGGGGAAGCGCGCCGATTTGGCTGTCTGGGACGTCGGCCATCCGGCGGAGCTTTCCTACCGTTTGGGATTCAACCCGCTGAAGATCCGAATCCGGGACGGAACGCCGTGCGCGTAAATCCGGCGGAGCCGACGCTTCGGGTGCTCGAAGCCATCTACCGCGGAGCCGTTCCCGAGTTCGGAGACGGATGGCGCGCGGGCGTGGCGCGAAGCGCGGCGGCGATCGAACAGGCCGCGAAAGGCGACAGCGCCGTCTACGGCGTGAACACGGGATTCGGAAAGCTCGCCTCCGTTCGGATTCCGCCCGCCGATGTCGAAAGACTGCAGCGGAACCTCGTTGTCAGCCACTGCGCGGGATTGGGGGATCTTCTGCCGGATGATGTCGTGCGGCTCGTCATGGCGCTCAAGGTCTGCTCGCTCGCCCGCGGCGCCTCCGGCGTTCGCCCGGAGCTTGTCGATCTCCTGGCGGAGATGCTGCGCCGGGGAGTCGTTCCGGAAATCCCCTCGCAAGGATCAGTCGGCGCGTCGGGAGACTTGGCCCCGCTGGCGCATCTTGCCGCCGCGATGATGGGCGAAGGCCGGTCGCGATTGAACAGCAAGCCTCTGGCCAGCGGGGAGGCGCTGCGGCAATCGGGCCTTGCGCCTCTGGCGTTCCGCGCCAAGGAAGGCCTTGCCATGGTGAACGGCACGCAAGTGTCCGCGGCGCTTGCGCTGGGCGGCCTCTTCGACGCTTGGCGCATCGCTGTCAGCTCGCTGACGACCGGCGCGATGTCCACGGACGCCGCGATGGGCTCGTCGGCGCCGTTCCGGCCCGAGATACACGCGCTGCGCGGCCATCAGGGTCAGAAGGACGCGGCCGCAGCTCTGAGGCGCCTCCTGGCCGATTCCGAGATCCGGGAGAGTCACAGGCACGGCGACGAGCGCGTCCAGGATCCTTACTGCCTGCGCTGCCAGCCCCAGGTTCTCGGTGCCGCGCTGACGTTCATGCGGCAGGCGGGCGCCGTGCTGCGCATCGAGGCCGGTTCGGTGACAGACAATCCGCTGGTTCTTGAAGACGGCGCGATACTTTCCGGCGGCAACTTCCACGGCGAGCCGGTCGGGCTCGCCGCTGACCAGATCGCAATAGCCGTGTCGGAGACCGGCGCGATCTCGCAGCGCCGAATCGCGCTGCTGGTCGACCCCGCCATGTCCTTCGGCCTTCCGGCGTTCCTGACGGATGAGCCGGGGCTGAATTCGGGCCTGATGATAACGGATATTTCAAGCGCCGCTCTTGCGTCCGAGAACAAGGCCCTTTCCAATCCGCGGTCGGTCGACAGCACGCCGACTTCGGCCAACCAGGAGGACCATGTCGCGATGTCCTGCCATGCCGCGCGCCGCCTGTTCGAGATGAACCGGAACCTTGCGCGCATAGTCGCGATCGAGGCCGTATGCGCCGCCCAGGGCCTGGAATACAGGGTGCCGCTCCGGACGAGCGGGCCGCTTCAACGAGCCGCGGCCGTTGTCCGGAAGGTTTCGCCGCGCCTCGGCGGCGACCGGGCATTGGCCGGAGAGCTGGAGGAGGTCGCGGAACTGGTGCTTGCCGGAATGCTTGTTCCAGAGGACGCGCCCTCGCTGGAAGGCGGCCCATGACCGCAGCCAGGCCCAACGTCCGCAAGGTGTCCGCGCCAACCGGGCCGGAGCTCTCATGCATGAGCTGGCAATCCGAAGCGGCGTTCCGGATGATCCAGAACAACCTTGATCCGGGCGTTGCCGAAAACCCCGAGGAGCTGGTCGTCTACGGGGGAATCGGCCGCGCCGCGCGATCCTGGGCGGACTTCGACCGGATCCTCGCTTCGCTGAAGCGCCTTGAAAGCGACCGGACGCTTCTGGTGCAGTCCGGCCGTCCGGTCGGGATCTTCCGCACGCACGAATTCGCGCCGCGCGTGCTGATCGCGAATTCCAACATCGTCCCGCATTGGGCCGATTGGGCCACCTTCAACGAGCTCGATCGGAAGGGCCTGATGATGTACGGCCAGATGACGGCTGGCTCGTGGATCTACATCGGAAGCCAAGGCATCGTCCAAGGCACCTACGAGACGTTTGCCGAGGCCGGACGACGGCATTTCGGGGGGAGCCTCGCGGGGCGCTGGATACTTACCGGCGGCCTCGGCGGAATGGGCGGGGCGCAGCCGCTCGCCGCCGAGTTGGCGGGCGCGTGCTGCCTCGCGGTCGAATGCGATCCGGACCGGATCGAAGCGCGCCTGCGGACGGGCTACCTGAGCGCGCAGGCGCGGGACCTCGACGAAGCGCTTGAAATGGTCTCGCGCTGGACGAGGGCGCGCGAGGCCAAATCCGTCGGGATCCTGGGCAACGCCGCCGAGGTGTTTCCCGAGCTGGCGCGGCGCGGCGTCCGGCCTGACATCGTGACCGACCAGACATCGTCGCATGATCCGCTCAACGGATACCTGCCGGAAGGCTGGTCGCTCGGCCGCTGGCGCGACATGCAAGCAGCGGACCCGAAGGCCGCGGAGGCCGCTTCAAGGCGGTCGATCCGCAAGCATGTCGCGGCGATGCTGGGGTTCTGGAACGCGGGCGTGCCGACGCTCGACTACGGGAACAACATCCGCCAGGTCGCGTTCGAGGAGGGACTGGCGGACGCGTTCGCGTTTCCGGGATTCGTGCCGGCCTACATCCGGCCGCTCTTCTGCAGGGGCGTCGGCCCGTTCCGATGGGCCGCGCTCTCGGGAGACCCGGAGGACATCTACAGGACCGACGAAAAGGTCATGGAGCTGCTCCCCGACGATGCCCACCTTCACGGCTGGCTGCGGAGCGCGCGCGACCGGATCAAGTTCCAAGGGCTGCCCGCCCGGATCTGCTGGGTCGGCCTCGGGCAGCGGCACAGGCTCGGGCGGGCGTTCAACGACATGGTCAGGGCAGGCGAGGTCCAGGCGCCGATCGTGATCGGGAGGGATCATCTGGATTCGGGTTCGGTGGCCTCGCCGAACCGCGAAACCGAAGCGATGAAGGACGGCTCGGACGCCGTTTCCGACTGGCCGTTCCTGAACGCGCTGCTCAACGCCTCGTCTGGCGCGACCTGGGTGTCGATCCATCACGGAGGCGGCGTCGGCATGGGTTTTTCGCAGCATGCGGGCATGGTGGTCGTTGCGGACGGAACCGATGCGGCGGCGGAAAAGCTCGAACGCGTCCTGTGGAACGATCCCGCGTCCGGGGTAATGCGCCACGCGGACGCGGGCTACGACGAGGCCGTCGAGTGCGCGAGGGAGAAAGGGCTGGACCTGCCCGGCATCACGTCGTGAGCGATGCCGCCGCCATGCGCCCGGCTTCCACGAGGCCATCCGGAGGCAGGGGGCGCGGCCGATGACGCCTCCGGTCTATGTGGATTTCCTGAACCGGTTCGACATCGAAGCTCTGGAGTTCTCGGATGGCGAGATTCTGGAGGCGATTGAGGCGGGGCTTTCCATGCAGGGGCGTGGCGAAGCCGCCATTGAGCCGCGCACCCACATCCGGCCCCGCTCAGGCGCCGAAGGCCATTTCAACGTCCTGCGGGGATGGATCGGCGGCAGGATCGGACTGGCAGGGACCAAGGTCGTCGGCGACTTCGTCCGCAACTACGAGGAGGATCGCCCGTCAGAGTACGGCCTGCTGTCGCTCTTCGACGACCGGCACGGCGCTCCGATGGCGATACTGGACGCGACCGGGATCACCGAGATGAGGACCGGAGCGATGACGGCGGTCGGAGCGAAGCATCTGGCGCCGCCCGGCCCGAAGGTGCTCGGCCACATCGGCGCGCGTGGCACCGCCTACTGGAACGTGCGGCTGATCGCCGGCCTGTTCGATCTCGACGAAATCAGGGTGCATTCCCGCCGGGCGGAAAGCCGCGCGGCCTTCGCCGAAATGCTGGAGGCCGATCTGGGACGTCCGATCACGGTCTGCGACAACTGGAAGGATTGCGTCGAGGGCGCCGATATCGTCGTCGAGGCGAGCAGGCTCTCGAGGCCCGAGCCGCTTCTGAAGACGGAATGGATACGCCGCGGAGCGCTGGTTGTTCCCTACGGAACCATGTCGGCGGTCGAAATCGAGCTGACCGACATAATGGACAAGTTCGTGATGGACGACTGGGGCCAGGCGCATGGGACTTTCGGGGCGCTTCGCGAGCATGTCGACACCGGCCGCCTGACCGCAGAGACGCTGCACGCCGAGCTCTGCGAGATCGTAGCGGGGCTGAAGCCGGGGCGCGAAAGCCCCGACGAAACCATTCTGTTCTGGCACCGCGGGCTTTCGCTGTCGGACATCGCGCTCGGGCACGCCATGCTGGCCAAGGCGAAAGCATTGGGAATCGGCCAAAGGCTCCGCTTCCATTGATCAAACTAGACCCGGACGCGCGGATAGGAATCGGCGAGTTCGCCGCATGCGTTCACGGGCGCCGAAGGGTTGATGTTGACAAGCGGACGAAAGCGTCCCTTCGCGCGGCCCGCAAAATCGTAGATGCGCGGCTTGCGGACGGCGCCCCCGTTTACGGACTCAACACCGCGCTGGGCGTGAAGCTGGGCCACCGGCTGGACTCCAAGGAAATCGAATCGTTCCAGCGCCAGATCCTGGTCGCGCGGGCATGCGCGGCCGGGCCGCCGCTGTCCGAAGACCAATCCCGCGCAGCCGTGCTCGCAAGGATCATCGGCTTGGCACGGGGAGCTTCGGGGATCTCGCTCGGGACGTTCGAGCGCTTGGTGGAATTCCACAATGCGGGCTTGGCGCCTGTAGTCCCTTCGCTCGGTTCGATCGGGGCCGGCGATCTCGTCCAGAACGCCCATTTGGCCCTGCCGCTGGTCGGGGAAGGCGAGGCGTGGGCCGACGGAGCGCGCGTTCCCGCCGATGTCGCGCTTCGGATGAAAGGGCTTGAACCGGCGAGGCTCGCGGCGAAGGACGCGATGGCGCTGATCAACCACAGCTGCTTGAGCTCGGCCGTCGCCGCCTTGGCGCTGCATGAAACCCGGCGCTGCCTGTGCGCGGCGCTATGCGCCGCCGCACTCTCCTTCGAGGCGTACGGCGGCAACCGCCGGATATTTCGTCCGGGCCTTCAGTCGCTCCGGCCGGCCGAAGGGCAGGAGGCCGTGGCCCGCTGGTTCGAATCTGCCCTGTCCGATTCCGAAGTCGAGGCCGTCGGCATTCAGGATCCGCTTTCGTTCCGGCTGATCGCTCCGGTTTACGGCACCGCTTTGCACGCCTTCGAGATCGCTGTCTCGGCGGCGGAAACCGAACTGAATTCGTCCGCGGACAGTCCTGCCGTGCTCGCGGGCGAAGGAACGATCGACTCGTCGCCGAACTTTTACAATCCGCAACTGGCGCACGCGCTGCGGTCGCTTCGCATGGCACTGGCCGATTGCGCCCACAGCGGCGTCCTTCGAATCCAGAAGCTGATGGCGCCGGGACATCCGCATTTGCCGAGGGCGCTGTCGCCGGAGGGAGGCGCCTCGGCCGGGCTCGTTCCCCTGCAGAAAACCGCGAACGCGGCGCTGGCGGAAATCCAGCTGGAGGCGCAGTCTGCGGTTGTCGCCCTTCCGCCGGTCAGCGAAGCGGTTGAGGATATGGCGACGCTTTCAATGCAGCATGCGGACCGGCTCGGCAGAGCTTTGGAACCCTTCAGGCTGATCGCCGGAATCGAGGCGCTCGCAGGCGCGCAGGCGGCGGACTTCTGCGGCGGCGGGCTGTCCGCGTTCGGAACCGCCCTCAGGGACAGGATAAGGTCCGACGTTCCGCGCCTTGCCGAGGACCGGGCGCTCGGAGTAGACATCCGCGCTGCGGAGGAAGCCTTGCTGGCGTTCGCGGACCGTCAGGACCTGCCTTCGATCTGATGCTCTGCCTGTGCAGGGCAATTCCTTGCCGAAGAGGGAAGGCGGATCGTTTCCGCGCGCGAGCGGCTTATCCGAACGCGCCGTCGGGAAGCTCGCGCCGGAACGGAGGGTTCGCTCCCACGCGCGTGGACGTGACAGCGGAAACTGCGGCTCCGAGCTCCAGCACGGACACCAGATCGTCTTTCGGGATGTTTCCGAGGAGGTGCTTCCGAAGCAGGCCCTTCGCATGCAAGCCCGCAAGAATCCCCGCGCTGAACGAATCGCCGGCGCCGACGGTATCCGCCACTGCCACGGGTTTCGCGGGGACCGAAACTTCCGCTCCGCGCGCATGGGCGGTCGCGCCTTCGGCGCCTCGGGTCACGACCACCAGGCTCGGGCCTTTCGACAGAACGCTGCGGGCCTCGTCGCGGCCGCTGCCTCCTTCAAGCCAGGACAGGTCCTCGTCTGAAAGCTTCACGATATCGGAAAGACGGAAAAAGCGTTCGATTCTTGACCGGTACGCACGCTCGTCCTTCACGAAGCCGGGACGGACGTTGGGGTCGTACATGACAGCGAGCCGTCCGGCTTCCCGCGTCGCCAGCGCTTCGAAGAAGCTGCCGCAGGGCTCGCTGATCAGGCTGATGCTGCCGAAAAACAGCGCGCAAGCCTCCGCCGGAAGTTCCGGAACGTCGGCCGGATACAGCATCCGGCCAGCCGTGTTCTCATCGAAGAAGGCGTACTCCGTTTTGCCGTCGGCCATCCGGACGAACGCGAGCGTCGTTGGACGGTCGCTTTCAATGATCAGGCTCGTGGAAACGTCGCTGCCCTCCAGAGTCTCCCGGAGCAAGCCGCCGAAGAAGTCGGTGGAGACGCCGCCGAGATAAGCCGTCGGCGCGCCGAGCCTGCCGAGCGCAACCGCGGCATTGAAGACCGAGCCGCCCGCGCAGGGAACGAAATTTGGAACCGCGTCGGTGTCGCCGCCCGGGATCATGTCGATCAGGGCCTCTCCGCAACAGATGATCATGAGCGCCGACGCTCCGGGGTTGGAATTCGAAGCGCCAAATTATTCCTCCAAGGCAAGGAAAGGAAATACGTCCGCCGCTATGGGACAGGCCTTGCGGGCCGCAGCTCTTCGGCGATCTTGCGCGCGATCGGCCTTGCGGCCGCCGCGTCCATGCCCCCCTGCAAGCGCTTGTCGTAGAGCATCCGGAGAAGCAGCTCGTCGTGGTGGGTGAGCAGCTCGTACTCGCCGTCGTCGTTGAATATCGAAGGCCGGGCTTCGTAGCTGTCGTTGGTCGCGCCGAGGCCCTGCGCGATTTCCTCGTGGAAGCACGACAGCCGCTGGCGCTGGGGAAGTTCGGCTCTGATGATCGCGTACGCGCGCGTGATTGAGCTTGGCGGGGACTCGAGGTTGTAGAAGGTGACTGTGCAGGCGTTCCGAGACGGAATGGTTTCGACATCCCGCAGCACCTGCTGCGGGAGATCGAATTGCGCGGCCACCGGGCTCCCGCTGAATTCCTCCCGCTCCCTCTGGTTCAGCACGAACACGAAAAAGGTGGGCGCCTCGTCTTCGAGCGAGATGGGGTGGCGCGTTGCCCGGTTCAGGCGATCGACGAGGACGGCGACGCTCGCCCGGTCGTTCTCGCGCTCCTGCTCGGGCACGGAGTCTCCGAACCATATCCGCACCCGCACCGGCTGCTCCCATCTTCGGAGAGGCGCGGGCTCCGGAGCCGACGGCGTTTCCCCCGCCCGCGTTCCGGTTTCAGTGAAAAAGACGACTTGCTCGAAATTCCGCGCGAGATCATCCGCGTCGAAGCGCACGACATTCCACCAGTAATCGCCTCCGGATTCCGTCGAATCCAATGCATCGTCAGCGTCTGGGCTGCGCTCGACCAGATCGTAAAGCGACGGAATGGAATCGCATGCGACCACGGGCAACGCCGCCAGCACTGCCGCTACGAGAGGTCGGCCGAGCCGATCAGGTCCCACAAACCGTGTCAGATTCCTTGAGTGAGTTTCTGCTTTCACTATCTGTTCAATCCGAGCTCTCAGGTGGCGGCCGACGGGCTCGGAAGCACTGGCGGCCCAGAACCCACAGACAGCTCGCTTCGAACCCCAACCGAACATTGATCCGACCTCCTAAAAACCGCCCAAAAAAACAAGAACCACAGACATGTGAGGAATTCGAGCCATCTGAAAGTGGAATTAACTCCTGGACCAAAGCCAGTCAAGTTCAGAAAACGCGAGTTCTTTGCTGAACGTTTCAATGTTGTCTTGCACATTAAGGATAAGACATCGTTCATCGCCCCCGTTCTTCGGCCCTCTTAAGCCCCTTCCGATCATCTGGAAATAAAGGTTCGGGCTGTAAACCGGCCGCGCAACGATTATTGAGCGTGTCTTTGGCGCGTCGAAACCCTCCCGAAACACGCCGTAGTTTACGAGAGCCGTGATCTCGCCTGCGCGGAACCGCTCAACGATCCGGCGCCGTACCGCACGCTCAGTCTTTCCACTGACGGCGCGCGACTTGACTCCCCGGCGATTCAGAAGCGCGGCCAAGGTTTGCGCGTGGTCCACAGACGTCGCAAATATGAGTGTCGGCCAGTCTGGATCGATGTGGGTTTTGTAGGCGTCAATGATTCTTCGCGTTCGTTCGACACTGCTGGCGATGCGGGCCTCTACCTGTTCGGGTAGCCATGGGAAATCCCACTTTCGAAGTTTGCTCCATTCCTCGGGTGTAAAGTAGTCCAACGGGAACGTTTCTCCTTCAATGATTTCGTGATCCGCCTGCGCAAGTACGCCCATTTCTTGAAGTTCTCGAACAACCGCTTGCGAATCGTCGGATTCAAATGCACCCTCATCCAGCCGATTGCGCCCGTAACGACGAACCAGCCGGTCGGTCTCCGATTCGTTGTGGCCTCGATACGGAGTAGCAGTCAAACCGAGTAGAAAGGGCTCGTTGACCCTCTGAAAGCGCGTTAGTCCAATATCTTCCATAACCGAAGTGGACGAGGGCGCGATCGAACGATGCGCCTCGTCGTAGACAACAAGCTTGAAATCCGCCAAAAATTCGTACTGGATCCTTTGGTTAGCAAGCTTGGACTTCAGGGTTTGGATGGAGGCAACAACGACATGCAAGTCGCTAACTGGCAGCGGTGTCGGTTGCCCGGCCCACAACCGAGAAATTCTCAAAACGGAACTGTCGACGCCGAAACAAGACCAAACTTGGTTCCACGCCTCTACCGCTTGCTCGCACAGTTCGTCGCGATCCGCAATCCACAAAATGCCACCTGCAAAGCGTTCGTCGCGCATGGCTTCAACGATTGCCTGAACCGCTACGCGAGTTTTTCCCGATCCAGTAGGCAAGCTAACCATTCCCCGGCGGGGAGAACTTTCGCCGCCGCCGTTTCCAAGCAGCATCTTTATGTTTTTGGCGATCTCGTTTTGATAGGCATGAAGGGCTGGAAGCGTAAGCGGGCCTGATACTTCAAGATAGGGTTCGCGCTTCCTAGCTCTCTCTCCCGCCCACTCCGAGGAGAAACCAAGAGACTTTACAAACTCGACTGCCCGTCGGGACCCCGCCCAAATACTCGGCGGATCCAGATGGTTCAACGACGAAGCGAATTCCTTAAGCGCACCAGTGTGCCAGTTCGCAATGGCGGCGTCGGCAATATCGAGATCTGACAATTCAATCCCGTCATGCTCCTCTACCGCCAAATACGAATCGGGAAGGCGTTCGCGCAACTGTTGCTCCCCAACGGCCTTCAGCAATCTTTCTGAATCTGTAGCACATTTCTTTATGTCTTCACGCAAACGCTCAATTTTATCAGCCGTACGATACAGTAAAATCTCTACAAGTTCCCGGGCTCCAAGGTCCAAATTCAACGCTCTTGACACGGCGTTGAGTTCATATTGTTCGGATTCACCGGCGGCTTGGGCGAGAAAAACGTTTTGCGCGTGTTTCACGCAAGTTAAGGACCGCCCTAAAGAACGGATACTCTCGCAACGTACAAGCTGGCACATGACTAAATCGGGAGAAAGATGGCGCCTAAGTCCCGGCCAGACGTCGCAAAGCGGTATTGGATCCTCGTCACCAATGATCTCGGGAATTGCGCCAAGAAATTCGCTAGGTTCGGCCAAATTGAAGGAACGTTTGATCTTATCTCCCAAAGGAAGGTCTAATAAATGCCGCAGTGCAAAAATATCAATTGGCTCCGGCCCCATCGCGTCCTGAATAGGAACGATGCCATTAGACGTATTGATCCTTCCATAATTGCGTAACATAAAGATTTCAAATGATTCGGATGGCATTCTTGGATAGGACCTCTTGTTCGACCCGGTGTGCTCCAAGGTCCACGTTTTGAATATTGATTCAGAATTCAATAGCTGACTGGAAATTTGCATAGCTCCTACGTCGGATAGGTCCGATAGTACCTGTAGCGGTCCAAGACCTTTAGCCGATTCAAATTTTAGGTAATTCCTTTCGGGAACATGGGGAAGGTTCGGAAGTTTGCGAAACTCTGCCCGTTTAGCTTCTAAAAATTCTTGAAATTTCGGCTCAACCGAGAAATCTCGATTGGGTTGTGGTTGCTCGCATGCGCCAAGTAGATTAAGCAATTCTCGATCGGATTCGTGAAATGCAAGATCAATCGTCTGCTCGCGGTCTCTGCTTCCGTCTTCGGGAGCTATTGTTCCTGGAAGTAAAACGGAGTAAAGATTCCGCCAGTCGCCTCCTAATGATCTGACCATTAGATTGCGTGGCCAAATGGCTCCTTCCTTTCTATTGTATTTTAGTTCACCGATGACTTTGTATGCATCGTGAGGGGATAGCGTTCGTGAAATGCGCCAAAACTCATGAAAATCCGTTTCCGGGGAATCTGGAAAGTTGTCGGGTAGTAACATTCGCCTAGCCAAACCCCTAAAGATGCGTTCGTCAGAAGGTTCGGATATCCCAAGCTTTCGAAGTGCTACAACCGTTTCGCCGTCTGCGGATAGAATAGGATGTATGTATGAGCCTGAGCCAAGCTCCTGATCGTCCACCATATAGTTTGGTAGAAAAATTTCTTCAGGTTCAAGAGATCTGCTGAGTCCGCGTGAATCGACAAGAAATTCTCCCAATACTTTTTTTGACCTCAGGTGCTCTGGGATAAGTGCCGCAACTTCAATTGCCGCCTTGGACGCGCTGATCCGTTCTTCAATTGTGCCGCCGTCTAGTAGAGCGCCGAACCACTGTGCAATGCTCCGTCTGGGCGCACTGGTGTCAAACAATCGATCAATTACGGCAAGCCTGTTACGAGACAGCGCACTATTGTGAAGCCAATCTTGTGGCCCTTTTGAGTATGATGACCAACTATCAAAGGGTCGAAGGTCCAAACCGCGATCGGGAGTTAGGTCGCTTGGCGGATAGGAGATATCGTCTCGATTCCGTAGCGTTCCGCGTTGATCTGGGACGACCTTGCTATCCCTGAGATTGCGAAAAATCTCACTCCTCAGAAGTTCGGCGTGCTCAGAGTCTCCTGACTCTCGCCGCCGCGGCAGCGCATCCAAATGTTGTGCAGGATCTCTTTCTGTCGAAAGGTTTGTAATCGTATTTGCAATATTCCGTGCGGCAACTCGAATTAGCTCTGCATTGTAAACGCCGGGTAGCAAGTTTTGCCGGTCTTCATTGGTTTTCCAAGGTGCATTGAGAATTCCCGCTACGAGGCTCGCGGTTTTCGTTGGAAAATAGGCCCAGAAAAACCCAGATCCGCTCAAGCTGTTTAGAGGAACAGCCCAAGAAATTGAAACCTCTTCTCTATCGTCTAGCGTTCTACTGTCTTCTTTGGCTTCGTTAGACAGGCGATGCTTCCACTTGTAACGCATCCATGTGGATTCGTCCTGACCATCCAAGAGTCGAATTCTTCCTGCCTTGCGCTTTCGACGTATATGACGCTGATGTTCCGACTGATTATTCAAGAGTGTCAAGTTTCGAACATGATCGACAAACAAGAGGAAAGAAGATGGAAAATTCTTCAATTGCGTTGACAGGTCATTGTAAACGCCGTTGGTCAGTTGCAATCGAACAATATTATCTGCCCAGTTAGCAATCCTTCGAAGCCGTTCGTCCTCCTCGAATTCTGGATGAGGATCGATTGGTTCGGGTTGACGCAATGCAGGGAAACCAAGAGATTTGCTGAAGTTGCCGATCTTCTCAGTTATCCGGTCGGCAGCGTATTGTTTGCTAAACCTTAAGGATCCCGAGCGACTAAAAAATTCGACTTGGTCTGAAACGCCAAGCATTGACTTGAAGCCCAGCCCGAAACGGCCGATTTCGTTCGTGTCCCGCTTCGGTGATAAGTGAGCGGACATTAGTGCACGGACGCCGTCTTCGTTGAGTGGGTGTCCGTCATCAGCGCAATAAAGGAAATGCTTGTTCAGGTGAACCTGAATTCGGCCCGGTTGTGATTTTAAGGAGAGGGCATCGGCGCTGTTTTGAATAAGTTCGAACAGTTGTCGATGTGCATACCCGCCACGTGCCGTGTCATGTTCGTGATTTGCATGTTCGCGAATCAGATTCGGCTGTACTTGGTAAGCCTCTAAAGTCCTGTCGGACTCGTTAGAAATGAACTGGCCTAGTGCGCAGTTCCGACCGGGCCATTCTCGATACCGCGCACTTACCGTAGGTTTTCTTTTCACAGCAATTCATGCTCAGCTGATTTGAAGTGTTGGTGCTAGAAGCAAACTCAGGTTAGCAAGCTTGGGCTAGGTTACCAGACAGCGCAGGTTGGATTCAACCCTCTCTCAGTGAAATTTTCGCCGAAGTTTCACGGTATATGGATTGGCTTGGCGTTAACCGATGCCGTTGCCCAAGGTGTTCTATCAGTGGTTCATCATGTTGTGATTCGAATGATACGTTGCCAGAATGCTCGTGGAAGTCGAGGTAGCTCACGCAGGTGAGGATTGTGGCAATTTCGAAGGTCTGACCGGTTTCAACGTGACGACAGTACCGTACAATACGCCCTGCGGACTCAGGGAATCAAGGGAGTTGGATCCGGCGCAGCCGTTGATATGCGTACTTCGACGCAGCCTGATTTTTGGAGTCCAGAACGTTTTACCGGAAAATATGCTCACCAAGCTGCGCCCGAAGGATGCGCCGCCGAACCTCGGAGACTTGGCCTTGAGCCATTTCCCCCAGCGAGAACGGTCCGTAGGACACCCGGATCAGCCGGTTCACCGCCAATCCGACTTTGCCGAACGCGCGCCGGATTTCGCGGTTGCGGCCTTCCCTGATCCGCACGGTGAGCCAGGCATTCGCGCCGAGCGCCCTGTCCAGATCGACATCCATCGGCGCGAAGCGCTCGCCTCCGATTTCGATGCCAGTCCGCAGTCGTTCGAGGGCCTTGCGGCCGGGAATGCCGCGCGCCCGCACGCGGTAATTCCGCAGCCATCCCGTGGACGGGAGTTCGAGGTGCCGTTTCAGGCCGCCCGAGTTCGTAAGGAGCAGAAGGCCTTCCGAGTTCAGATCAAGGCGTCCTATCGAAACAACGCGGGGAAGATGATCGGGCAGCGTCTCGAACACGGTCGGCCTGCCGGACTCGTCGCGCGTGCTCGTGACCAGCCCGGCGGGCTTGTAGTACCGCCAAAGCCGGACTGGCTCCGCGGTCCGGACCGGCGCGCCGTCGAGCGTCACCGCGTCGCCTTCGGCTATCTTGACGGCGGGAGTGGAGACCGCGCCGCCGTTCACGGCCACCCGCCCGTCGAAAACCATCCTCTCCGCCTCCCGGCGCGACGCGACGCCTGCCCGCGCAAGGAATTTGGCGATTCTCGTGCCCGCGCCTTCGGCGTCGTCGGTCGTATGCGGCATGGCCGCGAATCTGGTTGCGCCGGACGGATAAATCAATCCCGCCGCCGTGCAGGCAGGATGTCGCAAGATTGCATTGCCTTTGGCCATGCTTATGAATGCGGCGCGGCAGGCATACCGGCGGCCGCGGACGCGAACAGGAATTGCGATTGGAAGCCGAAACTGCGCCCGCAGGCGCCGGAGCCCGCAAGGGCCCGTTCCGCTGCCACATGGACATCGCGCTGAACGAGGCGCGCGCCGCAGGCGGCCGCGGCGAGGTGCCGGTCGGAGCCGCCATAGTCTCAAGCGACGGCAGGACGCTCGCCTCGGCGGGCAACAGGATCAGGGAATTGTCGGATCCGACAGCCCACGCGGAGATCCTGGTTATCAGGGAGGCGTGCCGGTTGATGGGCACCGAGCGTCTGCCCGGCTTGTCCCTGTTCGTCACGCTGGAGCCCTGCGCAATGTGCGCAGCCGCGATTTCGCACGCGAGGATCGCGCGGCTCTATTACGGCGCCTCCGACCCGAAATCGGGCGGTATCGAGCAAGGGGCAAGGGTCTTCGCGCACGAGCAGTGCCACCATGCGCCGGAAATCTACAGCGGCATCGCGGAAACCGAATCCAGCGGGCTGCTTACTGCGTTTTTCGACGAGCTGCGGCGAAAGGCGCCGTAGTGTCCCGTCCTCCGAAATCGCGGCCCGAAGCCCTCCCGAATTTGCAGTCGGGAGCGCCTTGGACTATTCGCGTCGCGCTTTCCGGCCGCGCTTGCGAGCCGCCATTCCCGGCGCGGCGCTCCGGCAGGAAAATTGATGCGGACGCGAGCTGATGGGCGATTTGAACGCCTACATCGACGGGTACTGCGAGCGGATCGCTCCGGGATTCTGGGGCGAGCCGATGAACGCCGTCACGAACCTGGCGTTCATCGTTGCCGCGGCGGTCGCCTGGAGGCTCGTGCGAGGCCGCGGCGTCCCGGAGCTCTACGCCCTCACGGCCATCCTGTTCCTGATAGGGGTCGGCTCGTTCCTTTTCCACACTTTCGCAACGGGATGGGCGGCCGCGACGGACGTTCTGCCCATTCTCGCCTTCGTGCTTTTGTATCTTTATTCGGCAAACAGGCATCTTCTCGGCATGCGCCGGATCTGGGCGCTGGCCTGCACAGCCTTGTTCTTCGTTTATGCGCCTCTGGCAACCGTCGTGGTTGCAGCGGTGATTCCACCCATTGGCGGCTCCGCGGGCTACGGCGCCATCGCTTTGCTGATCTTCGGCTACGGAATCGGGCTGTGGCGACGACGGCCGGATGTCGCTCCGGGATTGCTGATCGGAGCGCTGGCGCTGTCCGTGTCGATAACGTTCAGAGCGCTTGACGAGCCGCTTTGCGATGTGAATCCGTACGGAACCCATACCGTCTGGCACATTCTGAACGGCATCATGCTGGGGTGGATGATCGTTGTCATGCGCAACGGAATTGCGAATTCGAAGGACCGCGGTCGGCCGCGTGAAGGCGGGGCGGAGTAGGACATGGCGATTTCGCTGGACGATGCCCGGAAAGTGGCCCGACTCGCGAGGATCAAGGTGGACGAGCAAGAGCTGCCTGCGATCCAGCGGGAGCTGTCCGCGATACTCGCGTTCATGGAGAAGCTCCGGGAGGCCGATGTGGAAGGCGTCGAGCCGATGACCTCCGTTTCTCCCATCCGGGTGGCGAAGCGGGCCGACAAGGTCGAGACCGGCGGCTGCCGGGATGAAATCCTTTCGAACGCGCCGGACGCGCGGGAAGGCTTCTTCGTCGTGCCCAAGGTGGTCGAGTAGATGGATCTGGCATCGCTCACGGTTTCGCATGCGCGGGACGGCCTTCGGGCGAAGGAATTCACCGCCGCCGAGCTTGCCGAGTCCTGCATTTCGGCTGCCCAGGGCGCCCGACGCCTCAATCTGTATTGCCACGAGCTCTTCGACAGCGCCCGGGAGCAGGCGCGCGCCGCCGACCGCAGGCTTGGCGAGGGCCCCGCGCCTTCCATGTGCGGCATTCCGGTGGGCGTGAAGGACCTGTTCTGCATGGAGGGCGCGCCCACGCAGGCCGCCTCGAAGATTCTCGAAGGATTTCGGCCGCCCTACGAGTCCACGGTCACGGCGAACCTCAAATCCGCCGGCGCGGTCGTGCTCGGAAAGCTCAACATGGACGAGTTCGCAATGGGTTCGTCGAACGAGCATTCCGTATACGGTCCTGCGATCAGCCCGTGGCGGGCGAACGGCAGCGGCGACGGCTTCACCCCCGGCGGCTCGTCGGGGGGATCGGCCGGTGCGGTCGCGGCCGATCTATGCCTAGCTGCGACAGGCACTGATACCGGCGGATCGATCAGGCAGCCTGCCGCATTCACCGGCATTGTAGGACTGAAGCCGACCTACGGCCGCTGTTCGAGATGGGGGATTGTCGCGTTCGCTTCGTCGCTCGACCAGGCGGGGCCGCTGACCAAATCTGTTCGGGATGCCGCCATCATGCTCGGAGCGATGGCCGGGCACGACCGGAAGGACTCGACCTCGGCGGATATCGAAGTTCCGGATTTCGAGGCTTTGATCGACGAGGGAGTCCAAGGGAAGCGGATCGGAATCCCGCGCGAGTACCGGATTGACGGCATGCCTGCGGAAATCGAGGCCGCCTGGGCGGAAGGCGCGGACATGCTGCGGAGCGCCGGGGCAAGCATCGTCGATGTCTCGCTTCCGCACACGGAATTCGCCCTGCCCGCGTACTACGTGATCGCTCCCGCCGAAGCGTCCTCCAATCTGGCTCGGTACGACGGGGTCCGGTACGGGTTCCGCGCCAAGCCCGGGCCGGGCGACGGAATCGTCGACATGTACGAGCGGACGCGGGCCGAAGGCTTCGGACCGGAGGTCAAAAGGCGCGTGCTGATCGGCACATACGTTCTGTCCCAAGGATTCTATGACGCCTATTACAAGCGCGCGCAGAGGGTCAGGAGCCTGATACTCGGCGACTTCAAGGCCGTGTTCGAAAGCGGGGTCGACGCCATCCTCACCCCGGCGACGCCGAGCTCGGCGTTCCGCCTCGGCGAAATCCCCGACGACGATCCAGTCAAGATGTATCTGAACGACGTGTTCACGGTCACGGTGAACCTCGCGGGGCTTCCCGCAATCTCCCTGCCGGTCGGTCTCGACGGGTTCGGGCTTCCGCTCGGCCTTCAGCTGATCGGAAGGCCCATGGACGAGGGATGCCTTCTGGGCATCGCCAGTTCATTGGAGGCGGCGGCGGAATTCGAGGCGAAGCCCGCGAAATGGTGGCAAGAAAGCCCGGCGGAGTGACGGCTTGAGGCGTTCGGCACGATTTTTGACGGTCACCGCGGCGCTTGCGGTCGGCGCGTGCGCCAGCCCGCCCCCCGGCGGGGATGAGGCAGGCGGTTCCGGACCTGTCCGATTGACGAACGACAGCGGGCAGGCCGCTGAGCGGCAGGACGAAGTCAGCCTCGAAATCCTCGCGCGAGTCGCCGCGGCCGAGATATCGGGGCGGTCGGCAGGCAGGCCTGAAGATTGGAACGATCCCAGGTTCGGGGATTCCGCGACCGCGGAGTTGGCCTTGCCCGGCCAGCGTTCGGATGCGCCGGAGGAGGCGGTGGCGCAAACGGCCGACGTCGATGGTGCCGCCGTCGGCGAAACCGGGGCAGGCGGCGAGGGGGTCTTGCAGGCGGACTCGCTTGCTTCCGAATCCACTGGGCCGGACGGCGCTTCCCCCGAGGCCTCCGAAACCGCCGCAACCGGGCGCGACGCCGCCGATATCTCCGACGAGCAGGATTTCGAGGCGGTCACGAGCCGGGAATCGATCGAGTCCGACGCCGAGCGGCTGAAAGCCCAGCAGACCGCGCGGATCGTGTACGAGCCTGAGCCGCTGCCGGAACGGGTCGGCCGATCGAACATCATTCTATTCGCGCTGCAGACGAATCACGCTGTCGGCGAGGAGGTTTTCGAACGCGTCACCATTCTCGTTTTCGAGCCGAGCGTTTTGCGCCGCTGCCGGGAATTTCCGGATGCCGAAGCGGCGCAGCATGCGTTCCTCGACGGCGGCGGCCCGCAAGAGGATGATCTGCTGATCGATCCCGACGGGGATGGCTTCGTTTGCGGATGGGATCCAGAGATCTACAGGACGCTGTTCAGGTGACCGCCGGGCGTCTTCGGCCGACATGGCGGCCGTCGCCCAATTTCGGCGAGCGAAGGAACGGCCAAGCCCCTTCGATCATCGTCATCCATTACACCGCCATGGAGTCCGCCGCCGCCGCGCTGGATCGGCTTTGCGCGGCGGAGCACGAAGTCTCATGCCACTACCTCATTGCGGCAAACGGAGCGCTGTTCCAGCTCGTCGATGAGGACATGCGGGCTTGGCATGCCGGTCAGGGATCATGGTGCGGCGCGAGCGATGTGAACTCCCGGTCGATCGGAATCGAACTCGACAATCGCGGATGCTCGCCCTTCCCGGCGGCCCAGATGCTGATGCTGGAGCGCCTGCTGGGAGACGTGATGGGAAGGCATTCCATTCCTGCGAAGCAGGTGATGGGGCATTCCGATCTTGCCATCGGGCGCAAGGCCGACCCCGGCGGGCGATTCGATTGGCGTCGGCTTGCTTTGGGCGGCATGTCAGTGTGGCCGGATCCGGCGCAGGAATCGCCGCCGGAAGAGGAAGGCTTCCTGCAGGCCGCGGCGGCGTTCGGCTACCCGGTTGCGGACGGGAGCGGGAAGCCGTTTTCAATCGATAAGGTCGTTTCGGCGTTCCGGCTCAGGTTCCGGCCTTGGGAAACCGGTCCGCTCAACGCCCGCGACATGGCCGACGCATGCGATCTGGCGGATCGGTTCCCGTGCGGAGGCCGCCGCCAGGACGGCGGCGTTGCTGAAGCCGAATAGGCTGAGGCGTCTGACGAATCTGGCGCTGGCGGCACACAACTCCGGAATTCCTTGAACACAGGATTGCCTCGCGCCGATGGCGGAATTACGTTGAAGGCTGCGCGGATGGCCGGATGGCCGCGCGGGCATCGCCCGTGAGGAAAGTCCGGACTCCACTGGACGACGGTGCCGGGTAACGCCCGGCCGGGGAAACCCGAGGGAAAGCGCCGCAGAAAACAAACCGCCCCATTAAGGGACAAGGGTGAAACGGCGGTGTAAGAGACCACCGCGGTTCCGGCGACGGAACCGGCACGGCAAGCCCCACCGGGAGCAATGCCGAATAGAGACCGGGCGCGGAACGTTCCGCAGGGGTGTCCAGACCCGACTGGCCTGGGTAGGCAGCTTGAGCGGCGGCGGCAACGCGCCGCGCAGATGGATGGCCATCAAGGAGCTTCGGCTCCGAACAGAATCCGGCTTACAGGCCGTCCGCGCATTCGAATCCCGGGACGGGGCGCGTTGACAGGTCCACGTCGCGCGGGTAGTAGCGCGCGCCCGGACGAAAACGCTTCCGACGCGCGAAATTGCGGGAGGACGAAATGGCGAAGCCGATCACGATCAAAATCCGCCTCAACTCCACCGCGGGAACCGGGCACTTCTACGTGACCAAGAAGAACGCCAGGACGATGACGGAAAAGATGACCATCCGGAAATTCGATCCCGTTGCCAGGAAGCACGTCGAATACAAGGAAGGCAAGATCAAGTAGCTTTCCGCCGCGAGCCCTGCGGTTCGCGGGAAGCTGCATGAGTTCCGCTCGGCTCGTGCGCGTGCGGCTCCCGCCCCGCGCTTCAGCCTTACGGCAGTCCCCAAACGAAAACGGCCGGCGCAAGGCCGGCCGCCGAACGGGTTTCGGAAAGCGCTATTCGCGGTTTCCGAAGAGGTAGAGCAGCATCATGAACATGTTCAGGAAGCTGAGGTAGAGGTTCAGCGCCCCCATGATCGCAGCTTTCTGGAGCCAGACCTCGTTCCCTTGCCCTGCCATCTGCAGATAGGTGTTCTTGATGTTCTGGGTGTCGTACGCGGTCAGGCCGGCGAAGATCAGGACGCCGAGCGCGGAGATCGCGAACATGATCGCTGGCGAGCCCAGGAACAGGTTCACGATGGCGGCGACGAAAATCCCGATTACGCCCATCATGAGGAACGAGCCCCATCCGCTGAGGTCGCGCTTGGTGGTGTAGCCGTAAAGGCTGAGGCCTGCGAACGCGATTGCCGTGATCAGGAAGGTCTGCGCGATTGAGAAGTCGGTGTAGACCGCAAAAATGTACGAGATCGACAGCCCCATCAGCGCCGCGAATCCCCAGAAGACGGCTTGAGCGGCGGCGACGCTGAGCCGGTTAACCATTGCTCCGAAAAGGAAGATCACGCCGAGTGGCGCAAGCATGACGACCCACTGCAGGGCCGTTCCGAAGATGGCCGCCAGCAGCTGCTCGTTCGTCCCGACCATGTAGGCGACCAGACCGGTGATGACCATGGCCCCCGACATGAGGCCGTAGACCTTGTTCATGTGAGCCCGGAGGCCTTCGTCGATCCGGGCTGCTTGTTCCGCGCCCGCGGCGACCCTGATCGAATCCAGGCTCACGCTAGGGGCCCTGCGGCGGACGCCGGGGCCTGAACGGAGTATGTTCATGTTTCCCTCTCCAATTCGGCGAGATCGCCGACTCACGCGATTGCTGTTTTGCGCCTTATATGTGCTGCAACCGCGAAATTTCAAGCCGCTTGGCTTGCGGCAAGGCATCCGGCGCGCCCAATCACCCCGAATTGAAGCCTCATTGCGGCACCCGCCGCGTGAACCTATTGTCCCGCCGCGCCGGAACCGGCGCGGCGGCGGCTCGTCGCCAGCAACCGCGCCTGCGCTCACCCGCTTCAATTCATGTGGCCGCCGCGCGGATTTGGGGCGGCGGATGGAAGGAACGAATGCCGGACGATCAATTGGCCAAGGAGCTGACCGACGTGGCCCGCGAAACCGCGGACGCCGCGCGCGAGCCGACGTTGTCCCACTTCCGCGCGCGCGGCCTCGCGGTGGACAACAAGCTGGTCGATGGCTGGGATCCGGTCACCGAGGCCGACCGGCAGGCGGAGCTCGCCATGCGGGAAGTGATCGAGCGGCGGCGACCCGATGACGGAATCCTGGGCGAAGAGTTCGAGCGGCACGAAGGCTCAACAGGATTGGTTTGGGTACTGGATCCGATCGACGGAACGCGGTCCTATGTAAGCGGCTCGCCGGTCTGGGGCACTCTTGTCGCGGTCGCGGACGAGTCCGGACCCTTCTACGGAATTGTCGATCAGCCCTACATCGGGGAGCGTTTCGAAGGCGGGTTCGGCGAAGCGAGCTTCAGCCGCGCAGGCGGCGGCGGTCGGATCAGGGTCAGTGGAACCAGTTCGCTCAGCGACGCGATCCTGTTCACGACCCTGCCGGAAATCGGCACCAAGGCCGAGCATCGCGCATTCCGGCGGGTCGCCGACCAGGCGCGGCTCGTCCGCTACGGTCTCGATTGCTACGCGTACGCGCTGCTGGCCGCAGGCCATATCGATCTCGTGATCGAGGCGGGGCTGAAGCCCTACGACGTGAATGCGCCGATCGCGCTGATCGAATCGGCGGGAGGCTGCGCGACCAGCTGGGATGGCGGCCCGGCGCACGTCGGCGGAACTCTGGTCGCAGCCGCGACCGCGGAACTCCATTCCGCGGCCTTGGAGGCGCTTTCCGGCTAGAAGCTGGAGAAGAAGTTCGCGACGCGCCCGTAGAAGTAGTCCCGGATCTCGGAATTCTCCATCATCACCTCGTGCCGACTCTCCTGCACGAACTCCAGGTTCGCTCCGGGCCACCGGCTGTGCAGCATCCTGATGGCCTTGGGGTCCACAACCCGCTCCCTGGTGCCGAGCAGCGTCAGCACCGGATAGTCCGGAGGCTCGGCCTCGAGCAGATCCCTGCATTCGCGCAGCGCGGCATTGAGCCAGCCGTACGAGGGTCCGCCGGTGGCAAGCGCGGGCCTGACCTCGATTTGATGCCTGAGCTTCTTGAACATTGCCGCATCGGACGTAAGGGCGTTCTTTCCCGGATTCGCGATGTGGAGGTAGTTCCGGGCGTTGGTTCCGAACAGATAGCTCTTGCCTTGGCCCATCAGCACCTTGGCCCCGGTAAACGCAAGCGCGATTCTTCGCGCCAGCGGTCCCAGGTAGATCCTCCACATCGGTCCGGAGAACGCCGCCGCGCGGACCGGCAGGCCCTCGTGCAGCGATCGGAGGCCGACGCAGCCCCCCATGGAATGCGCCAGCAGATAGACCGGTCCCGGAGCTCCCAATTCCGGCAAGGCCGCGCGCGCAGCCGCGACGTCGAGCTGGAATTCCCGGAAGTCGCCAACATGGCAAAGTGCGCGATCGCTATGCGGGCGGTCGGAAAGACCCTGCCCCCGCCAGTCGAGCACGGCCAGGGAGTATCCGCGCTTCTCGAATTCGGCAGCGGCGTCGCCGTATTTCTCCACATACTCGGTCCGCCCGGGAAAGAGCAGCACCGTGCCCTCGGTCCCGTTCCGCCAAAGGGCGAGCCTGATTCGGACGCCGTCCTCTGCGTTCAGCCAGTAAGCGGCTCCGCCCTGCGGGCTGTCCATGATGTCTTCGAAGAGCGGAGCCGGGCTGTAGCTCATCGAAGCCTGTTGCCCAGCTGCACCGCGATGTCGAGATTGCCCCCGACACGGAGCCTGCCGGACATGTAGGCGGCCGTCGCGTCAAGCTCGCCGCTGACTATGTCCTTGAAAGTTTCCGCGTCCGCGCTCAGCACGCAGTCTGCCTCTCCGCTCCCTTCGCGCACGCCGTCGGCGTCAAGGATGACGGTTCCGGCGCCGTCGATTTCGAACTTCACGCGGTGGGGAAACCCGGTTCCGAGCCTTCCGGAGAGCAGGCTCACGGCCTTTTCGACTGGACTGTTCATGGCAAAACGGCGATCCTCTGCGGTCGGCTGTTCGCAATCGCAACGGATTCGACTAAGTTCAAGCGCGAAATGCGTTCCCGCAAAATCCTTGCCCGCAGTTTGCAGACCTTGCTGCTATGCTTCGTCTGGCTGTCGGGCGCTCCGTCGGCGTCGGCGGAGGGCGACTCCGTCGATGCGCTGTTCGAGATGCTCCAGACCGCTTCGCCGGGCGAGGCGCGGGAAATCGAGCAAAGGATCGTCGAGGCCTGGTCGGAGTCCGGTTCGCCGACCGCGGACTTGCTGCTCCGGAGGGGCAGGGAAGCGATGTCCAAGCGGAGGTACGCCGAGGCGGCGTCCCATCTGGGGGCGCTGACGGATCTGGCGCCCGGCTTCGCGGAGGGGTGGAACGCGAGGGCCACGCTCTACTATCTGATGGGGAAGCACGAGTTGTCGGTATACGCGATAGGCAAGACTTTGGCCCTGAATCCGCGCCATTTCGGAGCGCTGACGGGGCTCGGCATGATTTTCGAGCGGCAAGGCGATATCGAGCGGGCCTTGGAGGCCTATCTCAAGGTACTGTCGCTCAGCCCGAACCGCCTGCATGTCGGCGAAGCGGTAAGGCGGCTCTCCAGAATGGCCGCCGGCACGAGCGTCTGAATTCGAAACCGGCGGACATCAGATGAGCGCAATTGGCGGCCGCGTGTCAGCGGTCCTGGGTCCGACCAACACCGGAAAGACCCTGTACGCCATCGAGCGGATGCTCGGCCATCCGTCCGGGATGATCGGGCTGCCGCTGCGGCTGCTCGCCCGGGAGGTGTTCGACAAGGTGCGCGCCATGCGCGGCCCGTCGATGGTCGCGTTGGTGACGGGCGAGGAGCGCATCGTGCCGCCGAAGGCGGTCTACTGGGTCTGCACGGTCGAAGCGATGCCGACAGCGAGCACCGTGGATTTTCTTGCCGTGGACGAGATCCAGCTCTGCGGCGACCCCGACCGCGGGCACATCTTCACGGATCGGCTGCTGCACGCCCGCGGGCGGTCGGAGACGCTGTTCCTCGGATCAGACACCATGCGGAACGTGATTTCGGAGCTGGTTCCGGACGCGGCCTTCCAGCGCCGGGGCAGGCTTTCGAACCTTACCTACACGGGCGCGAAGAAGATCTCCCGGATGAAGGCCCGCACGGCGATAGTCGGCTTCTCCATCGAAGACGTGTACGCGATCGCGGAGCTGGTCCGTCGCCAGCGTGGAGGGGCTGCCATCGTCATGGGCGCCCTGAGTCCCAGAACCCGGAACGCCCAGGTCGAAGTGTTCCAGAACGGAGATGTCGATTTCCTGGTCGCGACGGATGCGATCGGGATGGGGCTCAATCTCGACATTTCGCATGTGGCGTTTTCCGGCCTCTCCAAATTCGACGGCCGCGAGTTCAGGCGGTTGGCCACGAACGAGCTGGCGCAGATCGCGGGCCGTGCGGGCCGGTTCCTCAAGAACGGCACGTTCGGCGTGACCGGCGATGCTCCGCCGCTGGAGCCCGGCGTGGCGGCCGCCATCATGGAGAACAGGTTCGCCCCGGTGCGGAAGCTGCAATGGCGGAATTCGGATCTGGATTTCGGATCGATCGAGGCCCTGATCGATTCGATCTGCGAGGCCAGCGGCAACCCCTTGCTTGCAAGGGCCCGCGAGGCCGACGACCTGCTGGCGCTTCGCGAGATTGCGCCCGCGCCGGAAGTTCGCTCGCGTCTGTCGGGCAGCCGGGACGTGAGGCTGCTGTGGGATGTCTGCCAGCTGCCCGATTTCCGCAAGATTTCGGCGTTCGAGCATTCGGACCTGCTGAAGAAGGTGTTCACGTTCATCAAGGATTACGGGTTCATTCCCGATGACTGGCTCGACGCCCAGATCGGCCGCATCGACAAGACCGACGGCGATGTGGATGCCCTGTCCCGCAGAATCGCGTTCGTGCGGACTTGGACGTATGTCGCGCAGCGCCGGGACTGGGTCGAGGATTTCGGGCATTGGCGCGAGCGGACCCGGGAGGTGGAGGACCGTCTTTCGGACGCTTTGCACGCGGTGCTTACGCGCCGGTTCATCGACAAGCGGACCAGCGTTCTCATGGGCCGACTCAAACGCAAGGAGGAGTTCTTGGCGGATATAAACGATCAGGGCGAAGTCAGCGTGGACGGCCAGCACATCGGCTGCATCGAGGGCTTCCGCTTCCGGCAGGACAAGGGCGCGACGCCCGGAGAGACCGAAACACTGAAGCAGGCGGGCCGCGCGGTGCTGGGGCCGGAATTCAGCCTGCGCGCCGCCCGCATGTACAAGGCCCCGAATTCCGAGCTCGACTTCTCGCCCGAAGGCGTTCTCACTTGGAACGGCGATGCCGTCGGCAAGCTGTCGGTCGGGCACGACATCTTCTCTCCGAAGGTCGCGGCGCTCGTTTCCGACGAGGCCGGAGACGATGTGCGCGAAAAAGTCGAGCGTCGGCTTTCGGCGTATGTCGAGCAGACCGTGCTAGCCACCTGCGGGCCGCTGCTTGCCCTCCGTTCCGACGAGGAGCTGGCCGGGCTCGGGCGAGGCTTCGCGTACAGGCTTGTTGAGGCGATGGGCGTTCTCCGGCGGACGGTGGTCGCCGACGAGGTCAAGGCACTGGACCAGGATGCCCGTCGGCCCCTGCGGAAGCACGGCGTCAGGTTCGGGCAGTACTGCGTGTTCGTTCCCGCTGTCCTGAAACCGGCGGCGACGCGGATGCGGGTTGTGCTCCAGTCCCTCATGAACGGCGCGGCGCCGAACGCTCTGGCCAGCGGCCTCGTCACAATTCCGGTCGAGAAGGATGTCCCAGCGGAAAGCTACCTCTTCAATGGCTACTATCCTGCGGGTTCTCGGGCGGTCCGGGCGGACATGCTTGAGCGGCTCGCGGACATGCTTCGCGAGCAGGACCGGCACAATGGCTTCGAGGCGACCGCCGACATGCTTTCGATTACCGGCCTATCCCTTGAGCAGTTCGCGTCAGTGATGGAAGCTCTCGGCTACCACGCGGTCCGCGGAGAGCGGGGTCGGCCCGCTCGCGCCGAAAGCGACGAGTCCGGAGGTGCGCCGGACGACCCGGCCAGCCTTGAGCCGGCCTTCGTGGCGGACGATGCGTCCGCCGAGCCCCGCGGGGATTCCGCTGCGGAAGTCGGCGACGCTTCCGAGTCCGCGGGCGAAGGCGACCGCGCCGACGCGGATGCCAAGGCCGATGCGGACGTCAAGGCCGAAGCGGACGAAAAAACCGACGCTGAGGAAAGCCCAAGAGCCGAAGAAGGCGTCGGCGCAGCGGAAAACGCCGATGCAAGTGAACGCTCATTCGCTGAGGACAGCGTCGGCGCGGGCGAAGGCCCCAATGCCGAGGAAAGCGAAGACGCGGCGCAAGAGGCAGACGCAAGCGAAAAAATTGCCGCTGACGAAAAGGCGGACATCGCGGAAAGCCCGGACACCGAGCAAAACGTCGCTGCCAATGACGCGGAAGGCGCGGACGAAGCAGCCGTCCTGGAAGACGCCGCCGAACCCGCGGCCGGATCGGATGCCGAGCCGGATAGCAACAGGGAGGCCAAGCCAGACAAGATCGTCTACTACACCTTCAGCGTGCGCCCGAGACGCAGGCCCCGGGATGCCGGGGGCGAGCGGGGACGCGGGCGGAAAACGGGACCGAAAAGCCCGGACGGGAAGCGCAATGGCGGAACGCCGAACGCCGCCGGAAGGCAAAGCAAGCCGGACAGCCAAGCCAAGAGGCCGAGGCGGAACCAGCGCGGCAGGAAGCCCTCCGAGGAGCGTTCAGAACGTCGGCCCAAGCGGGTCGGGAAAGGCGCCGCAGCGGACGCCCCGCCGCCTCGCGCGAAGCCCGCTCGGAAGGTTGACCCGGACAGCCCGTTCGCCGTGCTGATGGATCTGAAAGGGAAACTCTGACCGGCCTTCCTCCGCTTCGCGGACGACCGGCAGTAGGGGCGCTTCGAACGCCGCGGGATCGGAGCGGTGCCAAGAACGGACGCGCCGAGGCTCCGGCTCGCCGGAAACGATGTTGCCGCGATTCCCACAGACCCGGAATTTGCGCCTGTTCGTTCCGGCTGCACTTGTGCGGTGCGGCTGCGGACAATATCTACCCGGACGCTCAGGCTTGCCCGAATCCGGGGCACTCGGGGTCCTTCAATGACCTACGTCGTGATCGACAGCTGCATCGCATGCAAGTACACCGATTGCGTTGAAGTGTGTCCGGTGGACTGCTTCTACGAAGGCGAAAACATGCTCGTCATCCATCCCGACGAGTGCATCGACTGCGGCGTTTGCGAGCCGGAATGCCCGGTGGACGCCATCCGTCCCGACACGGAGCCGGGCATGGAGGAATGGGTCGAGTTCAACAGGAAGTATTCCGAGATCTGGCCTGTGATCATTGAGAAGATCGATGCGCCTCCCGGCGCGGAAAGCCACGAGGGCGAGGAGGGCAAGCTCGAGAAGTACTTTTCCGAGAAGCCCGGCAAGGGAAGCTGACTTCGGAATTCAGCGGCCCGCGCACCCGCGCGCGCCGCCGCCTAGCATAGCGAGGGTTTGCAAATGGCCGCAAAGCGGAGAAGGAGGAAGTTCCGCGTCAACGACTATGTCGTTTATCCCGCCCACGGCGTCGGCAGGATCACCGGCGTGGAAAAGAGCGAGATCTCAGGGGCCGAGCTGGAGCTCTTCGTCATATCCGTGGACAGCGACAACCTGATTCTGCGGGTGCCCACCGCCAAGGTCGACGAAATCGGGGTCAGGGTGCTGTCGACCTCCGAGGAAGTCGGCAAGGCCCTGACGGTCCTGAAAGGCAAGGCCCGGGTCAAGCGGACGATGTGGTCGAGACGGGCGCAGGAGTACGAGCAGAAGATCAACTCGGGCAGGATCATTGAGATCGCCGAGGTCCTGCGGGACTTGCACCGGAAGGACGAGCAGAAGGAGCAGTCCTACTCCGAGCGGCAGCTCTACGAGACCGCGCTGAACCGGATGAGCCGCGAGGTCTCGGTTGTCGAGGGGATGAAGCAGGCGGCGGCGCAGGAGAAAATCACGGGCCTGCTGGCGGCCCGGACCACCTGAACGCCGGATTCGCAGGGCTTGCGCCGCGCCGCCCGGCCTACGCGAACGCGGCCAGGCAAAGAAGCGCGGACGCTTCGGCGCACTGCTGGCAAGCTCCGAGGACATCGCCCGTCTGCCCGCCGAGCCTCGACCGGGAATACAAGCCGACCGCCGCTGCGGCCAATGCGGCGACAGCCAGCATCGGCAGCGCTGTCCACCCGCAAGCCAGAATGGCAATCGCGGAGGCGATCGCAACTGCGCCGACGACCGTCCGTCCGGACGGCGCTCCCATCGAAGCCGACAACCCGTCCTCGCGAGCAGGCGGGACAAAATGCATCGCGGCCAGCATTGCGGCCCGGGACGACGCGCAGGCAGCCGCCAGCCCGCCGAACGCGGTCCAGTCGGCGGCCAGCCCGGCGACGCCCAGCCAGCGCGCAGCGAAAACGGTGATCAGCGCCAACGCGCCGAAGGTCCCGATTCTGCTGTCCTTCATGATTTGGAAGACGGAATCCCGGTCTTTGCCGCTGAAGATCCCGTCGGCCGCGTCGGCCAGGCCGTCCTCGTGGAATGCGCCTGTCATCACCAAAAGGAGCACGATGGCAGCCAGCGAAGCGGCTGCGGGCGACGCGCCCAGAACAGACAAAAGGAGGACGGCGGCGCCCGCTATCGCTCCTAGGAGGGCGCCTGCGATAGGCCAAGCCCAGCCGCTTTCGGCGGACGGGCGGGACGCGGCCGAGACGGGCGCAACGGTCAGGAACCCGAGCGAGACCCTCAGATCCTCGATCCAGTTTCCGTTTTCGGGGACAAGCCCGCCGAGTCGCATAGGCAGAAAATCCCTTGCGGCTGCCACTTCGATTGGCCGTTAAGTTACGACGCAAAACCGGCGAAGGGAATCGGGTCGATGGATTACGAAGGGCAAGGCCCCGTCGCGTTCAGCGGCATCCGCGGACTGCTGGCGAACATGCCGTCCGCGGACATTCATGCGAGGGATTCCGCGCGGGAAAGGAATGGCGCGTTGACCAAGCCCGCCGGGTCCTTGGGGCGTCTGGAGGAGCTCGCCATCTGGTACGCCGGATGGCGCGGCGACGCCGCTCCGCAGATCGAAGCGCCCCAGATCCTGGTGTTCGCAGGAAACCACGGCGTCGCGGCGCACGGCGTGTCCGCCTATCCCTCGGAGGTCACCGGGCAAATGGTGGCGAATTTCCGATCGGGCGGCGCGGCGATCAACCAGCTGGCTTCCTTGGCAGGCGCGAAGCTCGACGTGCATCCGATTGAGCTGGATCGGCCGACGGGCGACATTTCCAGCGGGCCCGCGATGTCCGAGGACGAATTCGCGGAGGCTTTCGCAACGGGCTGGCGGGCTGTGGATGCGGCCTCGGATTTGGTGGTCGCAGGCGAAATGGGCATCGGAAACACGGCATCCGCCGCGGCGATCGCGTTCGCCCTCTACGGCGGTTCCGCGCAGAACTGGACGGGCAGGGGCACGGGCGTCGAAGGAGACCGGCTGCGCCGCAAGGCGGAGATCGTAGGGATGGCCGTTGATGCCAACCGCGCCGGGTGCGCCGACGGGATAGGCGTGCTTCGCTGCCTTGGCGGGAGGGAAACCGCCGCGATGGCCGGCGCAATCGTCCGCGCCAGGCACGAACGCATTCCCGTCATGCTTGACGGATACGTCTGCACGGCCGCCGCCGCGAGCCTGTCCAGGGACGAGGCACGGGCGCTGGAGCACGTCGTGGCGGGGCATCTTTCCGCGGAAGCTCCCCACCGGATGCTGTTGGATCGGCTCGGGCTGGAGCCGCTGCTTGATCTCCGGATGAGGCTGGGCGAAGCTTCGGGCGCCGCGGTTGCCGTGCAAGTGCTGAAATGCGCGCTCGCCTGTCACTCGGGAATGGCTACGTTCGAGGCGGCGGGGGTGACTTCAGTCTAAGAAACGGCCGAACGGCTGCCGCCGCCAATGCCTGCTTCAAAGCGGCAGTGCCTCCTTTATCACGCGGGCCCGAATTTTGGGATGAAGCGATCTTTCGGTTAGCACCTCCACGCGGCGGTTGAGGAGATCCTGCACATCGGCCAGCAAAGCTCCTAACGCCAATCCTGTCCCATCGGGCGGCAACGTGACCAAGAGATCGACATCGCTATTCCCGTCGGCGTCGCCTCGCGCCATGGATCCGAACACCCTCACGTCTTTCAAGCCGTGACGGCGTGCCAAGGCAAGAATCTCAGCCCGGTGGGATTCGATCAACGGATGCATCGCAGGCGCCTTCGGCGCAGGATTCCCTAAATCCTTAAGTGAGCGATCCCCTATTGCGCTTGGAAGGCGCGGAACTCAAGCCAGCGTTGCGAAGGCCACGACCCGCGAGGTGGACGCCCGATCCTGCGGGCTGATGAGGTCTTGCGGAACGAGTTCCCGGTTCTGCGAAACCCGGTCAACGAGTGCGCGGCCGGGAGCGACGTTCTTTGGTAAATCCTCCGGCGGCAGGCTCCAGATTCTGTCCGGCCGCCGGATTTGCGGAGCAAATAAAGGCAACCGGCACGATTGGCCCGAGCTCAAGGGTGTCGGCAGATCAAGATCGGCCGCGAGCGGAAGGAGCGGGCTGAGCGGTCGGCCTGCTGCTACATCATGAACCGGGAGATTCCGCCGGAGTGCCTGCTGGAACGCGCCCGGAACTGCTGGGCGATCAAGAACGGCCTCCGCCGGGTTCCCGGTGTCTTCATGGACGAGGACCGGGAGACCGCCGCCGTGAACAACAGATATCTGATCAGCCTTTCCGCGAATGAAGTCGGAAAATCTTGAAAGCGCCGCCCCTCAACATCGCGTCTGTCTTGAACAAAACGCTCCGGGGAACGCGCGGCTGTTCGGCTCGGCAATCGCGATCGCCGAGCCTCAAAAATCTTCGATGAACTGGACGGGCGCGAAGTCCTGCAGCCTTTGGTGGAATACTCGGGTATGCGCATGGGCCAACCTGTCGGCTTCGGCCTCGTCCTTTTCGCGGATCGCTTCAATCATCTGGTAGTGCTCGGGGCTGAGCGGGAATGGATTGTCCGTATCGGAACGCCGGGCATAGTACAGATGCAGCAGCCGCCGACCCTCGTCGAGCAGGCGGCCATACGCGTCCGCCAAGTAGGAATTGCGGCCCGCCGCGGCAACGGCCATGTGAAAGTCTTTGTTGGCGCGGGACATCGCCAGCGGAGCGCCCTTCTCGCATGTCTGGTCGTAGACCTCGGCAGCGGCGTGCATCGCGGCCAGGTCGTCGACGGACCGGTTCCTGGCCGCGAGCCGCGTCGCCGCGCGCTGCAGATAGTCCAGCGCTTCAATGTAGCGCGGGATCTCCGTTATATCGAGCGGAGCGACGATGGCGGACCGGTTCGACAGCGTCTTCACAAGGCCTTCGGCCGACAGCCGGACCAGCGCCTCGCGTACGGGCGAGCGCGACAGGCGGAAGCGTTCGGCCAGCGTCGTTTCGTCCAGCGCATCGCAGGGGGCGAGCGACAGCTCAAGGATGTCGTTGCGAAGCGTCTCATACACGTGCCGCGCGCCGCCGCCGCGCTTGAGCGCGGTTGCTTGGGCTGTCCCGACCGCCTGACTTGAAAGTTTGCCGGACATTTTTCGCTCTGCGCGCCCCTTCCAAATAGCTGCGGAACAAGAATATTGACTTGTCGGCAAACTGTCGACTAGCGTTCGATGACGTGTCGGCAAACTGTCGACCAATCATGCTCAATCAGGGAGACCAACATGAAATCCATTCTTATGGCCGCCGTCGCTGCGACGGCGTTGGCCGCCGGCGCCGCCGAGGCGCAAAGCCGGCTTGATACCGTCAAGGACCGCGGAACGCTGCTGTGTTCGGGCCACAACGGCAGCTATCTCGGATTCGCCGAGGTGGATGATCAGGGCAATTGGCGCGGGTTCGACATCGATTTTTGCCGCGGATTGGCCGCCTCTGTCTTCGGCGCGTCCGAAGGGCATCTCGACATCGTGCCGATTTCCTGGGCGCAGCGCTGGCCGGCGCTTCAATCCGGCGATGTGGACGTGATCATCAAGCTGTCAGGCTGGTCGCAAAGCCGCGATACCGAGCTCAACCTCGCCTACTCAATCCCCTATTTCGTTGCGGCCTTTCACGTCATGGCACACGCCGACATCGGCGCCGAAAGCGTCGCCGACCTCGATGGCGGATCGATTTGCGTCTCGGCCGGCACCACGACCGAGCGTTTCCTCGCCGCCTATGTCGAACAGATCGGCATCGAGGCCGAGATCATCGTTTTCGAGGACGGCGACGAAGTGCGAAGCGCCTATTTCAATCGCCGCTGCGACGGGCTGACCCTTCTGGCGCCGCCCTTGGCCGCTGCGCGGGCGATATCCGAAAATCCGGAAGATCACGTGATCCTGCCGGATGTCATCGCGCTGGAACCTGAAGGCATCATCGTTCCCGAAGGCGATCCGGATTGGCTCGACGTGATGAACTGGATGATCTCGTCGCTGTTCTTCGCTGAAATCAACGGCATCACGCAAGCCAACGTCGACGGGATTCGCGCCGACCCGCCCTCGACGCAAATCGGCAAGTTCCTAGGGGTCACCCCGGGGTACGGGGAGCGGCTGGGCCTGGCGGACGACTGGGCCTACAATCTGATCAAGGAGGTCGGCAACTATGCCGAGATCTATGAGCGCAATGTCGGCGGGCCCTACTCCGTGCCGCGCGCCATGAACAACCTCTACACGAATGGCGGCGTGTTCTTCCCGCTGATGGTCGACTGAACCGTTCGCTGCCGGGCGGCTCCCGGGTCGCCCGGTCTCGCCCGGCGCCGGACGCGGACCGATGACCGCGCTCCTGAAATCCAAGCCCTTCCGCGATGGCGTTGCGCAGGCGAGCTTCGTCGGCGGCATCCTGCTCGTGATCGTCGTCTTCGCCTTGACCGCCCGCTCCAATCTTGAGGCGCAGGGACTCACGTCGGGATTCGGGTTTTTGCAGAGGGCGACCGGTTGGGGCGTCAGCTTTTCGCTGATCCCGTTCGAAACTTCGGACACTTACATGAAAGTCATCGGGGTGGGGCTGCTGAACTCGCTCTTTCTTGGAGCGATCTCGCTCACGCTGGCGACCGTCATTGGCACGATGATCGGCATCATGCGGGTGTCGGGCAACCGCATGGCCGAGTTGATCGGCACCACGTATGTGGAGATCTTCCGCAACCTGCCGATGCTCCTGCAGGCCTTTTTCTGGTACGCGATCCTGATCTCGCTGCCGCAGCCGCGCCAAGCCGTGAGCATCGCCGACATCGCGTTCCTGTCGAGCCGCGGCATCTATCTGCCTGGCCTGAATGTCACGGGGCTGTCGGTTTTCATCGCGGCGCTGGCGCTTGTCGCGGCCTTCGGTCTCCGGCTTTGGCTGTCGACGGGCCATGTCTTCCGCCGCATGGCGCAGAAGCGCAAGACCATGTTCGCCCGAGCGATCTGGCTGGGCTGGCTTGTTCTCGCAATCGTCCTTCTATGGAGCGGCCGCATTCCCGACACGCCGCTGCTGAGCATCGCTTTCCTCAAGGGCCTCAACTTCCGCCAAGGCATCCGAGTTTCACCGGAGCTTCTGGCGTGCATCGTGGCGATCTCGATCTATGGCGGTGCCTATATCGGCGAGATCGTGCGCGCGGGCTTCAACGCCGTGCCGAAAGGGCAGAGCGAAGCCGGCCGCGCGCTGGGTCTGACCGCTTGGCAGATCTTCAGCCGGGTTCGGCTGCCGCTGGCTGTCCGCTCGATGATGCCGATCCTGACCAACCAATATGTCTGGCTCTTCAAATCGACGACCATCGGCATCGCTATCGGGTTCGTGGATTTCTTCTTCGTCATCTCGACCTCGATCAGCCAGGCGGGCCAGACGCTCGAACTGATCGCGATCTTGATGGGCGGGTTCCTCGTCATCAACTACTCCTTGGCCTGGGTGCTCAATCGCGTGAACGACGCGATAAAGCTCAAGGGCACGCAACTGTGGACCTGAACAATCGCCAAGACCGATCGCGCGCCGACCCTGATTGACCGGATCCGCAAGGGCTATTTCTCGACGCGGCTTGATGCCGCGACGACTGTGGTCTTCGGCGCGCTGGCGCTCTGGGTGATCGGAAGCGTCGTCGACTGGGGCATCCTGCACGCAGTCTGGCAGGCCGAGGACCGCGAGATGTGCATCCGCGGCTCGGGAGGCGCCTGCTGGGCCGTGATCGACGCTCGCTGGCGTTTGATACTGTTCGGGCTCTACCCGTTCGAGGAGCATTGGCGTTCGGCGCTGGCCTGCGCCGCCATCGTTCTGGTGGGCATCCTGTCCTGCCTGCCGGCGATGTGGACAGGGCGACGGCTCGCCGGGCTGTGGGTCGGCGGATTCGTCGCCTTCTACGTGCTGATGCGAGGCGGCATGCTGGGACTTGCCGAGGTCTCGGTGCAGGAGTGGGGAGGGCTGAGCCTTACGATCTTCGTCTTCGCAAGCGTTACCCTGATCGGCATGCCAGCGGCGATAGCGTTCGCGCTCCTGCGCCGATCCGGCCTGCCTTGGATCTCGCGCACCATGGGAGTGATCATCGACGCGGTCCGCTCGCTGCCGCTTCTGTCGATCATGTTCACTTTCGCCGTGGTACTGCCCTTCGCGCTGCCGTCATGGATCCCGACCGAGAAGCTTTATCTCGTCATTATCGGCTACGCGCTGTTCTTCGCTTGCTACCAGGCCGAGATCATCCGCGGAGGGATGCAGGCGCTTCCCTCGGGGCAGGAGGAAGCCGCCAAGGCGCTCGGCATCGGCTATTGGCACCGGATCGGACGCATCGTGCTGCCGCAGGCTTTCCGCAACGCGCTTCCGCCGACGATCAGCCAGCTTGTCATCACCTGCAAGGAAACCTCGCTTATTGTCATCATCGGCTTCTTTGAAATTCTCGCCTCGGGCAACGCCGCCTACGGCACCTCCGAATGGAACTTCGCCTATATCGAGGTCTACTGCTTTGTTGCGCTCCTCTATTTCGTCTTTGTCTTCGCGCTCAGCCGCTACGGCGCTTATCTCGAAAGCCGCATGGCCGCGGCGCGCTAGGGGGATCCCATGACCGAGACCGCCGTCCGCATCGTCGGCATGGACAAGTACTACGGCTCGTTCCATGCGTTGAAGAGCATCAACCTCGAGGTCGAATCGGGCGAGAAGGTCATCGTCTGCGGCCCCTCCGGATCAGGCAAGTCCACGCTTATCCGCTGCATCAACAGGCTGGAGGAGTTCCAGAGCGGATCCATCAGCGTGCTGGGCACCGAACTCGACGACAATCTCGGCAATGTCGATGAAATAAGGCGCGAGACCGGCATGGTGTTCCAGCAATTCAACTTGTTTCCGCACATGACGATACTCGAGAACTGCGTTCTGGCGCCGATGCTGGTGCGCAAGCAGCCGCGGGCCGAGGCGGAAGCGGTGGCGATGGAGTTTCTGACGAAAGTCAAGATTCCCGAACAGTCCGACAAGTATCCGGGCCAGCTCTCAGGCGGGCAGCAGCAGCGCGTCGCCATCGCCCGCGCGCTCTGCATGAAGCCCAAGATCATGCTGTTCGACGAGCCGACCTCGGCGCTGGACCCGGAGATGATCTCGGAAGTGCTGGACGTGATGGTGAACCTCGCTGGAGAGGGCATGACGATGATCTGCGTGACCCACGAAATGGGCTTTGCTCGGCAGGTGGCGGATCGAGTGGTCTTCATGGCCGACGGCGAGATCGTCGAGATAGGCAATCCCGAGGAATTCTTCGAGAACCCGCGGCACGACCGCACCCGCGCGTTCCTCGGCCAAATCCTGGGGCATTGAGGAATGTCCGGCAGCCATTCGACGCATGACGCCGAGGCGGACGCCCGCAACGACGACCTCCTAATCTATGTCAACGGCGATCTGGTGCCGAAGGCCGAAGCCGCGATCTCGGTCTATGACAGCGGCTTCATGCTGGGCGACGGGATGTGGGAGGGTCTGCGGCTCCACAACGGTCGGTGGGCGTTCTTCGACGAGCACATGGACCGTCTTTTCAGCTCGCTAAAATCGATCTCGATCGATCTCGGGATGGAACCCGAGGATATCCGCGCCATCCTCGACCGGACCGCAGCAGCGAACGGAATGACGAATGACGCCCATTGCCGCCTGATGGTCACCCGCGGCCGCAAGGCCAAGCCCTTCCAGCACCCGGGGCTGTCGCGCTTCGGTCCAACCGTCGTGGCGATCATCGAGCACTCCAAACCGGCCGAAAGCCTTCTGCTTCGGGGCATTCGGCTTGCCACCGTCCCGCAGGTGCGCGGACTGCCGATGAGCCAGGATGCGAAATACAACAGCCATTCCAAGCTCAACTGCGTCATTGCCTGCCTGCAGGCCGAGCAGGCGGGCGCGGACGAAGGCCTGATGCTCGACCCCCATGGCTTCGTGAACACGACGAACGCCTGCAACTTCTTCGTCGTGCGGCGCGGCGAGGTATGGACCTCGACTGGCGACTACTGCATGAAAGGGGTGACGCGACAGAAGGTGATCGACCTCTGTCGCGCCAACGGCATCCCCGTTTTCGAGAAGAACTACTCGCTCTACGAAGCGTACGGCGCCGATGAGGCATTCTTGACCGGCACATTCGGCGCCCAAACCCCGGTGGCCGAGATCGACGGCAAGCCCATCGGAACGGGTGAGCGGCCGATGACCCGACGCATCCGCAACCTCTACAAGGCGCTCGTGGAGCAAAACACCCGGCCCGCATGATGGGCGCGGTCAACGAACGCGGGTTGCGGCCTGGCAGGCAAGGCGTTGCCCGGCAGGCCAATGCGGCGTCGGCCCGGCTCCGGGTGCAGCGGTCCGTTCAGGAAGCCGGGTTTTGGGGGAGCCGGGCTCACCGAACGAAATTCGGCCAACACACGCGATTTGAAACCATAGGCAGGTCGGCCGCCGCCTGACTCGCATGATCCTGAGACGGCCTTCGAACCCGAACCGGCAGCGCCGGAGACCCTCGCGGCGACCCGCCGCCCGGCCCTGAGTGCGGACAGCAGGGCATCTCCGATCTCGCGCTCCCGCCGCACAATGAAATCGCGCAGTTCTTCGTCGATGCCTGCGTCCTGCGGCGGAGATTCGTACTCGGCAAGCATCTTGCGCGCTTTTGCGATCGCCCGGTCGTTCGCATCCTGCCGACCTCCAGCTTCCCACTGCTCGAAGCTGTCATGGTGCATCAGTTCAGGGATGACGAAGGTGCGCTCGAAATTCTCCAGAGTGTGTTTGGCGCCAAGGTAATGCCCGCCAGGCTCCACCTCGGCCATCGCCGACAGCGCCTCGTCGAGTTCCGAGAAATCAATTCCGCGCAGGAACTTGCGCGTCAGCTCAACCTGTTCGGCATCAATCACGAATTTGGCGAAGCTCTGGCACAGGGCGCCTTCAAGGTATCCCGCGGTTGAAAGGATGAAGTTGGCTCCGGCCAAAGCTGCGCCATAGAGGTTGCGAGCGGCCTTGTATCCGGCCTGCGCGTCTAGGATTTTCGAGCTCGTGCATGCCCCGCTGCAGCGCCAAGGCAGTTGGACACCTCCGCCAACGGCCTGATTTCGCGTTTCGGCCGCCGCGGCATTTCGCCCGTTCCGGCCGATTGGGAGGTCTGGATTGCTTGATTGGAGCCGTTTCCGGCCCTCGCGGGGTCAGGCAGGCGCACTTCGACTGCGGAGCCAGCGCAGCCGGTTCATGTTGTAGGCCATGTTCGCGAGCGTGACCGCCGCTTTGGCGCGGGCCATCCCGACCGTGCGGTTCTTCCGGTGGGCGAAGACATGCTCCACCTTCGCCCGGATCGACGATTTGCGCCCGTTGGCCTTGGCGGTCCGCTTGCCCGTGGGGCGGCCCCGCGGCTTCTTGCGGTGGATGCGGCTCGCCGTGCCGTTCGCCTTGAGCCAGTCTTCGTTCCGCCGGGAGCGGCAATCCGTGTCGGCCCACACCTCGCTCCCGGTGTTGACGGTCTGGATCAGGCCCTCCTGCAGCCTCGCGCCGTCATGGGCGGCGGCGTCCGCCGCGATCTGCCGCCGAATGATCCCGTGCTTCCGGTCGATGCTGATGTGGGGCTTGTAGCCGAAGACCGGGACAGCGATATCGACCTGCTCCGCGCCGTCCGGCCGGAGCTTCGCCTTGCGGAACTTAACGGTCCAGCGCGCGTCCGTGTCCTTCTGCGCCGCCTTGGCGGGCTCGTCGGGTCATATCTCCCCGGCCGCCTGCCCCGCCTTGATCGCGGCCTTTTCGTCGGCGTTGGCGCGCTGGCGGGGCGAGCGACAGCCCGTGAAAGCTTTGCAGCATGAGCATCCTGAACTTTAGCACGACGTCCAAGGCCGGGCGTCCGCCTTTCGGGCCGGGAGGGCGGCCCGCGGCTGCCTCGAGGATCGGCCGGAACCGCTCGAAATCCACTGCCTCGGCCAGCGTCTCCAGCGGATCGCCATCCGCCGAAATCTCCTCCGAACGCTCCTCGACGTCCCAAAATCCCGGCTGCTTCGCCATCACGGCCTCCAGTGCTGCTGATCCTTCGAATCACAGGCTCGCGCAAAACGCCAAGTTTCCGGAGGCGTCCACCTGATCACGCTCGAAGCGGAAACGCCGAACAGCTTCGCAACGCTGCGGCGGCTCCCGCCCGAGCAAACCGCAGCAACCGCCCGCTCCCGCAGGTCGTTCGAATCGGGTTTCGTCATCCGGATCTGCCTCCTTCGCCAGTCCGGCCCATGAACCATACGAAGGCGGGAATCGTAACCCATTGAATCTAAAATGATTATATCTAAATCGGAAATACTCTTGGGGTCGCCAACAACACTCGGGCGGAGATCAGGGTGGGGCCGAGTGGCGCATCCGGGATTCCCTTAGCCCGAGTGCCCACAGGGATTCCGCTCCTGCTGAAATCGGCCCGGCCACTGAACGCGCCGAGAATGCCATCCGCCGGGATCAAAGACCGAGCTTGCTATGGGACCCCAGCCGCACCAGTTCGAGTTGGTCTGCGCCCAGCTTGCGGTAAATCAAAATCAGATCGGGCCGAACGTGGCATTCGCGGAAGTCTTTCCACGATCCAGAAAGAGCATGATCACGGCAGCTACTCGGAAGAGGCCGGCTCGGCCGCCAATTTGCCTACAACCGTTGATAATTGCTCGCCAAGCGACTTGGAAAACCGACCCTTCTTCTCGCGTTTGAAATCTCGCCTGCAAGCCGCGGTTTTCTTAATCGTTCTGGTCAAAATCGGCCATTAGCTCTTCCACGCTGCCCACATCAATCAGTTCGCCGCGTCGGGCGGCCTCCATAGCCCTGATCGTCTCTTCGTTGGGAACCAAGGGTTCGAATGGCGACCGCTTCTTAGGAGCAATCCAAGCAATCATCTGGCGAATTGCCTCTGACATGTAATTAGAGCTTGTAGTGCTCAGCATCTCGTTCGTTCCGCGTCGCTCGTGGGGCGGTGATTCGGCCGCCTGCTCGATTCAATATAGGTAGATTCAACCATCAGAGCAATTGGACACCTCCGACGGGTGCGGCCCAAATTTTTGGTCAGGCGGCTGTAGCGCGGCAGGCCTTCCAACCGAGGAAGCCGACCCAGCGGTTGTTGTCGATGCAGCGTTTGACGGCGAGCAGGGCGTTGGCGCCTACCTTCGACCAGCGGCATCCCGCCCGCTCGAGCTGGCTCCCGACGATCCGCTTGCAGACGCTTTCCACGACGCTGGACCCGACCGGCAGGCCAAATTATATCTACCCTTATAGACATGGATAGATTACAAATATATTATCTATCTTAGGAAAAAAGGATAGCAATCATTGACTATATCGAACGTGAAAGAGACGGCGAGGCGGCAGCGCGCGAGCAAGCTTGATGTCGCTGCGCGCCTGCTCGCAAGACTCGAGAATCCGCCCGAAGGGTGGATCGGCGCCATGCGAAAAGCGCTCGGAATGCCCGCGCCGGAGCTGGCGCGTCGCGTCGGCGTGACGAAAGCGGCAATTTACCAGGCGGAGCGCGGCGAGACGGAAGGCCGCTTGACGCTGAAACGAATGGAACGCATCGCCGCCGCAATGGGGGGAAGGTTCGTCTACGCCATCATTCCCGATGGCGAAGTGGAAGATGTCCTGCGCGCGCAGGCCCGCCGGAAGGCGGAAGGAATTGTGCTGCGCGCAAGCGGACACATGGCATTGGAAATGCAGTCGCTTCCGAGAGACCACAATGAGGATGAAATCGAACGGCTGGCCGACCAGTTCCTGCGGAATCGGCCGTCCGATTTATGGGCAGAGCGCTGATATTCGAGGACCCGGAAGGCGCGACGCCGCTGAACCCGGAAGGCCGCGAAGGCTTGAAGCACGGCCACGTTGCCACGCGCCGCGAACTCGACGCGCTTGAGCAAGCCAACATCGTTCAAGGGATGCTTTGGCTTGAACGCCGTCGGAGGAGCGGCGGGATCCTTACTCTGGACTTCCTGCAGAAACTGCACTGGCGGCTTTTTTGCGAAGTCTGGAAATGGGCCGGCAAATTCCGGACGCGGGAATCGAATATCGGGGTTGCTCCTTGCGAGATCGCCGCTCAGCTCGAAATTCTGGTGGGCGATGCGAATTACTGGGCGGACAACCAGACTTACGGCCCTTTGGAAGCGGGCGCCCGGCTGCATCACCGCATGGTACAGATCCATCCGTTTCCTAACGGCAACGGCAGGCATGCGAGGATAGCCGCGGACGTATATTTGGCGGAATGTTTCGGCCATGCCGCAATCGATTGGGCCGGAGGAAACGACCTGCAGGAGGACTGCCCGCGAAGGGCCGAGTACCTTGCGGCGTTGCGCGACGCCGACGGCCATAGTTTTGATCGGCTGCTGCGCTTTGTGGGAGCGCCCGGTCCGGAGGGCTGATGGGGTCCGGCGGACAGCGGGGGAAAACCCGGTTCCGCGAGTCTCCGATTGCGAGCGCGCGGAATCAGCGCGCGAGGAGCGCACAGTTGGGAACGACGTTCGTCAGGAATTCCTCCAGCGGCAGGCACCAGATACCGTCCGACCGCAACCGCTCACTGCCTGGATACAGAATTGCCGCTTCCGCCTCCGGATAGTCCTCGCGAAATGCCTTCAGCGAGCGGAAGTCCTCGGGGCGCACTCTGGCGGAGTTCTTGACCTCGATCGCCTGCAGCCCGCAGTCTCCGTAGACGACGAAATCGACCTCCGCTCCTGCCCGCGTCCGCCAGAAGAACACCTTCGCGTCGAACGCGGAGTAGGCGGCCCATGCCCGCAAATGCTGCGCAACGAGGCCTTCGGCTGCCTGCCCGTCTATCTCTTCGGATCGGTCGAGCGGCCCTTTGGGTCGAAGCGATCGGAACACGCCGGCATCGAACAAGTAGAGCTTCTCGTGCCGCACGGTCGCGCGCTTCGCTCGCTTGCGGAACACCGGCAGCCGAAATGACAGCAGGAGGTCCTCGAGGATGTCGACGTATCCCGCAACGACCTTCCGCTCGACCTCGCAATCCCGCGCAACCGACGAGACGTTCAGAAGGGAGCCGTGGGAAAAGGCGATCGCCTCCAGGAATCTTGCGAACGCGCCGACGTTCCGGGTCAGGCCTTCCGCTCTCACCTCCTGTTCGAGGTAAAGGCCGGCATACGCATCCAGAACCGCGCTCGGGTCACGCGCGCTCGCCGCCAATGGAAGCATTCCTGTGTCCAACGCTTGGGCAAGCTCGAACTTGGGCATCTCAGCGGCCATGAACGGATGCATTGTGCGATGCGCCGCCCGTCCGCCGAGCAGATTGATGCCTCCGCGGCGGAGCTTTCGGGCGCTTGATCCCGTCAGCACGAAGCGCGGCGGTGTCGGCTCTTCAAGAACGGCGTGCACCACGTTGAGCAGCTCCGGAATTCGCTGGATTTCGTCGACGACGACCGTTCTTGTTTCGCCCGCCTGCTGTGCCGGCATACCCGCGATCAGCTCCCGCAGCCGCTCCGGCCGGGCCGCCAGGCTGCGGTGCAGGGCGGGTTCGAGCAAATCCAGATGGAGCGAATCGGGCAGCTGACTTTTCAGCCAAGTGGTCTTTCCGGTTCCTCGCGGCCCGAAGAGGAAGCAACTATGTTCGGGCATCTGGAAGAATCGACCTAGCAGTTCCATTTCTGCACGCAAATTGGAATAATCAATTCCAATTTGAACTGAATTACGGCGGCCATGTCAACGATTGTGTTGCAACGGTTGCCAACAACGGCCGACGGCCGGGCACCCAGGCTGCAGTGCAGGGCAGGTTCAAGCGGATCGGGATCGACAAATCCGTCGGCGGATTCTGCAGCTGGGCGGGCTTCCATGCTTCCCGCTGTCCGACAAGGAACCGATCGCGTCCGGGTATCCCGAAGATCGACCTGGCAATTTCATTCTTGCGCGCGAAACGGAAAAGCAAATTCCGAATCCAAGCCGATCCGTTTCCTCAACGTCAGTCGGCGCGCGCTGGCAGTGCGACGGAGATCGCTTCCGGATTTCGCAATTCATCTGTTCGGAAACCGCCCGTTTCGTGCCGGATCCTTGCGCCTCGGCCAGGCTCCACGCTTCACTTCCGCGTCGTGGCAGGCCCGGTCGGGCGCGGCATGCACGAATCGTTCATCGCTCGCCAATTCCGGTTGCCAAGCCGCTTCTTCTGCGCAACGCTGAAGCGTCAAACCGCGCTGGGAGAGGGCATTGGAACTTCAATTGACGAAAAGGACGCTTCTCCAATCGGCTGGAGCGTTCGCGGGCGGCGGCGCCGTCTACCGGATCATGGATGCCCTCGGGATGCTCGGGACGGGAGCCGCCCATGCCGCGGAGCCCGAGCTTCCGCAGGATGCCGGCGCCGGGAAGCGGGTGCTGGTTCTCGGAGCGGGGATCGCAGGGCTGACCGCGACCTACCAGCTTTCCAAATCGGGATTCGAATGCGTCGTGCTTGAGGCGACCGGGCGTCCGGGCGGCCGAAGCCTCACCGTCCGGGCGGGAGATTCCGTAACGGAGCTGGACAGCCGCCAGACCGTGGATTTCGACAGCGGCGAAAACATGTACGCCAACATGGGGCCGGCGCGCATTCCGCATCACCACCGGACGGTGCTCGGCTATTGCAAGCGGTTCGGCGTGCCTCTGGAGATGTTCGCGAATGACAACAGGGCCGCGCTGTTCCACAATAAGGATCGGTTCGGCGGAAGCCCGATGGTCGCGCGCCGGGTTCGCACCGATGTCCGCGGCTATCTCTCTGAGCTGCTCGCCAAGGCGGTCAACAGGAACGCGTTGGACGACGCGCTCACCGGCGAAGAGAAGGAGCGGGTGCTCGGCTTGTTGAGGTCGTACGGCTCCCTCGATCCGGACGATCTGCTGTACAAGGGATCGGCGCGCGCCGGATATGCCGGAGCGACCGTCAACCAAGGAATGGAAAAGGGTCCGATCAACGACAAGCTGGATTTCAGCGAACTCCTGCGCTCGGAGTTCTGGGAGTACAAGATCAACTTCGCCGAAGGTCTGAACCAAGGCCCGACCATGCTTCAGCCGGTCGGCGGCATGGATCGGATCGTGGAGGCCTTCATGCGACGGGTCGGCCAATTGGTCAGGTACGAAAGCGAAGTCCGGGAAATCCGGCATGCGGGAACCGGCGGCGCCCGGGTCGTTTTCCTCGATCGCGCGAGCGGCAAGGAGGAGGCGCTGGAGGCGGATTTCGTGGTCTGCACTGTTCCCGCCTCGGTGCTGCGCGGGATTTCCAACGATTTCTCGACGGAGACCAAGGCGGCAATAGATTCGATACAGTACAATCCTTCGATGAAAATCGGGTTCCAGGCGCGCCGTCGCTTCTGGGAGGACGAGCACGCCATCTATGGCGGCATCTCCTGGACCGATCAGGACATCACCCAAATCTGGTATCCGGCTGGCGGATTCCACGAGCCAAAAGGGATCCTGATGGGCGCATACATTTGGGACGACGATGCGTACGCGCGGTACGAGGCGATGTCGCCGGCCCGCAGGCTCGAATCGGCGGCCGAGGAAGGCGGGCGCCTGCATCAAGGATACGGACCGGAACTGGAAAGCGGCGTCTCGGTCGCTTGGTCGAAGGTGCCCTACCAGCTGGGCGCTTGGGCGACCTCAAGCACCACAGCGCCAGCGGAGCTCAGAAAACCCGACGGGGTCGTGTATTTCACAGGGGAGCACATGACGGACCTGCCCGGCTGGCAGGAGGGATCGATGTTGTCCGCCCATGCCGCTGTAAGCGCGATAGGCGAACGGGCATTGGCGAACTGACGCTCAGCTCTTCCTGCGCGGGAACATCGACAGCGCGCTTCGCGATTTGATCGCCTTGGCGAACCGGTCCGCCGTCCTCGCCGGCGCGAAGCGCGCCCACGACCGTGTTGGCGGAGACGAAGGCGCTGCGGCAGGCTTCTCCTCCTGCTCGAGTTCCTCGGGGTCCGTCAAGGCGTCGTCCTCGTAGTCGGGCTCGCGCGGGAATTCGATTCCTTCGAACTGCGCGCCGAACCCGGCTTTGATCTCTTGGTCTAGTTCGACCATGCGCTTCACGTAGGTTTCGTTCTCGTCGATGGGGATTTCGGGATCCCAGACCGCCGCCAGCTCGCGGGCCGACCTGCGTTCGTAGTGGGTATAGGTTCTGGCCCTTCGCCGGGCCTCCTCCTCGGAGATGCCCATTTTCTGGAGAATGTACCTTCCCGCCCGAAGCGAGCTGTCGAAAACCTCAAGAACGATCTCGCTTGAGCCGGCTTGGTAAAGCTTGAAGAAATCCTCGCGCGTCCGGGCGCGGGATACGATGTAGAGGTCCGGCCGGCGCCTGCGCGCGTACTGCACGATGTTGAGGACTCCTTCCGAGGAGTCGATCGCGACGACCAGCGCCTCCGCATGCTGAAGGCCTGCTCCCTCCAGCAGTTCGGGGCGGCTTGGATCGCCCAAGTAGGCCTTGAAGCCGCGGCGGCGGGCCATGTTGATCGCCTTGATGTTGGTGTCGAGCACGACGGTCTTGAATCCGTTGACGCCCACGAGGCGGTTCACCGTGTTTCCGAACCTGCCGACGCCCGCGACGATGATGGGGCCGAGGTCGCTGATCTCCTCGTCGGGCAGCCGGTCGGGCGGATCCCCGATCCGCTTTGCCAAATACTCGTATCCGATGAACAGCGCCGGGGTCAGGACCATCGACATCGTTGCGACGAGTATCAGGGTCTCGGCGCGGCTCGAGGCGATCCCGCCAGTCTGCTGCATGAAATTGAAAAGTATGAAGGCAAACTCGCCGGACTGGGCCAGCCCCAGCGTGAACAGCCATTGGTCGCGCCCCCGGAGTCCGAACAGCCGCGCAAGGAACAGCAGCACCGCTGCCTTGATCAGTATCAGCAGCAGGGTCATGCCTAGGATCGGAAAGAATTCCGCGTACAGCAGGCTGAAATTGATGTCCGCCCCGACCATGATGAAGAACAGCCCGAGCAGCAGCCCCTTGAAGGGGGCGATGTTCGACTCCATCTCATGCCGGAACTCGGAGTTCGCCAGCATGACGCCGGCAAGAAAGGTCCCGAGGGCGGGCGACAGGCCGACGAGGCTCATGATGAGGGCGGTCACCACCACCAGGAACAGGGTTGCGGCCGTCGAAATCTCCAGAAGCCCGGCATTGGCGATGTAGCGGAACAGCGGACGGATCAGGAAATGCCCGCCAAGAATGATGAACGCTATCGAGGCGGCCATGATTCCGGCGACGATCAGCGGCGGCAGGCTGTCCAGGAACGCCTGAGCGATTTCGACGCCTTCGCCGCCCGCAGCTCCGCCTCCGTGCGCGGCGTCCGCGACAGCGCTTTCGCGTTCGACGTTGCCTCCGGCCAGCAGCGGAATGACGATCAGCATCGGAATGACGGCGACATCCTGCGTCAGAAGGACGGAGAGGCTCGACCGCCCGCCATCGGTTTGAGTAAGCCGCTTCTCGGAGAGCGTCTGCAGCACGATGGCCGTGGACGAAAGCGCCAGCGCCATCCCGATTCCGATGGCCACCGCGAACGTCATGCCGAACAGCATGGCCGCCCCCGCCAGCAGGGCCGTCGTGATCGCGATCTGGAGTCCGCCCAGCCCGATCAGCCTGTGCCTCATTTCCCAGAGCGACTTCGGCTCGAGCTCGAGGCCGATCACGAACATGAGCATGACGATGCCGAACTCCGCGAATCCGTGGAGGGTGCCGGGATTGAAGTGCAGCAGCCCGCTGATCTGGCCGATGATGATGCCGGCGATCAGGTAGCCGAGCACCGAGCCGAGCCCGATTCTCTTCGCGAGCGGGACGGCCACCACGGCGGCGGCAAGGAAAACTGTTGCAAGAAGCAGAAACGAAGACATGTGTCAGCCCGAAGGACGGCGGAGGCGCGAACGGCACATTCCCGCCCGGCGTGCATGGCCTTCCGGCATTGCCGCGATGCCCGTCGATCCGCCGGGGACCGGCGCGACGAGCGTCGCGCGGTCCCGACCGGCAATCAAGCTGCGTGCGTCGGCATTGCGGTTGTTCATTATCGGCGACAGCAGGGCGGCCCCCCGCGCCAACCTGCTTGAACGGAACGAAGATTCAAAGGGCTGACGGCAATTTGCGCGAAAATTTGATGTCGGTGCGAATTTCTTGCAACAGTTCGCGAAGTTCAGGCGGACCTGCAGCCCCTATGGTCCGGGTCGGCAGGACCGCGGTTCGAGGATCCGGTCTCCGATTGCTTTCCATCCTCGGCGGAGGCGGCACCGTCCGTCCGTTGCCGTCGGCTTGCGGATTTCACCGCCCAAGAGTTAAATCCGGCGGCGAATGCGCAGGTGGTCTTGCCGCCGCTGGTTGGCCTGCATCGAACGGGATAGTCCGGTGAAGTATTTCACGAACAAGAGGCGGCCGTTCGATCTTGGCCCCTTTCCGCTTGAGCGGCTGCGCCGGACCAGCGTCGGCGTCGATTTCTACGAAGTCCCGGACATGCCCGAAATGGATTTCAGCGTACATGCGCCGGAATCAATCGCGCACGCGATCGCCCGCTTTTTGGCGATGATGGACACCGTCAGGGACGGCAAGATCGATCACGGCCGGGCGGAGATTCCCGACGATCCCCACGAACGCTCCAGGCACATGAAGTCCGCCAGCTACTATTTCGACGCGTCGATGGTCGGGATCGCGGAACTTCAGCCGGAGCACTTCCTGGCGAAGCCGCGCCGGAATCCGATGATCGACGGCATCAGGTCGGAACTGGAAGCGGGCCAGCCCACGACCTACGCGGCGGGCGTCGATGCGATCTACGCCGACATACTCGCTGCGTCCCGCAGCGCCCCCGGCCCGCTGGACGGCCACACGCATGCGATCGTGTTCCTAGTCGAATTCACGCGGGATCCGTACCCGTCCGAGCCCGGCACCGAATGGTTCGCGGGCACGCAGCCCGAGCGCGCCGCGCTCCTGACCGCCAACACGGCGGTGGTCATTGCGAACTACATCAGGATGCTCGGCTTCCGGGCCCGGTCCCATACGCCGACGACCACCGAGGTCGATCTGAACCGGCTCGGCGTGTCGGCGGGCCTGTGCGGCGTCGTCAAGGGCGCTCTTGAGAACGCGTTCGTCGGGAAGAGATTCGGCCTTGCGGCCGTGACGACCGAGCTTGCGCTGGAGCCGGACCTGCCCGTCGGCCCGAACGCAGGCCGGTTCGGCCTCAACAGCCATGGCCCCGGCTGGTGGGCCGGTTCCGCGGCGGAGCGCCGCGCCGCGACTTCCGTGCCATTCCGCTCGCGCCCCTTCAGGCTCGGTCCGCATCCGTTCGAAACAGTCAAGCGCGTCGAAGCGCCGACAACCTTCATCGACGAGCAGCGGGTGCCCCGGTTTCCGAAGCGGGCCGACTTCTTCGCGCGCGCCCTGTTCGGCGACATGGGCAAAGCGGTGCAGGAAGCCGCCAAAGGCGGATACTACGTCATGAAGAGCCCGATAGGCGGCTGCGCGAGGCGGGCGCTCGGGGCGCTGCTGCTGCTGCAGTTCGGGGACGCTCGGGGGCCTGTCCATCCGGACGCAGCCGATTCCCAGCGGAATGCCGCCAATATCAAAGGCACCTCGTACTATCTGGCGACCGACGCAGTCGGCCTCTCCAGAGCGCCGGATTGGGTCTACTACTCGCACGACTCGGGCGGAAACCCGCTCGAGCCCTACCACGACAATGCCGTCTCGATGCTGTTCGACCAAGGCTACGACACCATGGACGGCGCGTCCGGGGACGACTGGATATCGGTGGCGCAATCCATGCGCGCTTACCTGCGCTTCTCGCTGATCGGCGGCGTCCTGGCGGAGCAGATCAGGAGGCTCGGCTACTCGGCCCGCGTGCACTCGGTGCTCGACAGCGAGGTTCTGCAGCCGCCACTGCTGCTGCTTTCCGGGCTCGGCGAGGTGAGCAGGATCGGGGAGGTCATCCTCAATCCGTTTCTCGGCCCGAGGCTCAAGTCCGGAACCGTGACGACATCCATGCCGATGGTTAGCGACAAGCCCATCGACTTCGGCCTCCAGAACTTCTGCGAATCCTGCAACAAGTGCGCCAGGGAATGCCCGTCCGGTGCCATCACTGCCGGCCCCAAGCTGATGTACAACGGCTACGAGATCTGGAAGTCGGACGCGGAGAAGTGCACGCGGTACCGGCTTACGAATTCCGCCGGCGGCATGTGCGGCCGCTGCATGAAGACCTGCCCTTGGAACCTTGAGGGGCTGTTCTCGGACGGCGCGTTCCGCTGGATGGCGGTGAATGCGCCGAAATCCGCTGGCGTCCTTGCCGCGCTTGACGACCGGCTTGGCCGGGGCGGCATGAACCCGATCAAGAAGTGGTGGTGGGACGTGGAGCTCGACCGGGAGGCAGGCCGATACGTCCGTGCCAAGGCGACCAACGAGCGCGGGCTTCAGCGGGAGCTGGATCTCAAATACGACGATCAGACGCTTGCCGTGTATCCTGCCGACCTGATGCCGCCGCCGTATCCGATCGTGCACCCGCTTGAGCGCGAGGAGGGCATCAGGCGCTACCGCGAAATGCTTGAGCCCGGCGAGTACTTGCGGCGTCTCGAAAACGGCGAGACCGAAGGGCTTGCGCCCCGGCCAGCGCCGAACGACGGCCCTCCGCCAGTTGTGCGGGTTATCGTGTCCAAGCGGGAGGATCTCAACGATGACACGGTCAGGTTCGAGTTGACTCTGCCCGGCGGCAAGCCGCTGCCCGAATTCGAGGCGGGTGCCCATGTCGATGTGGTCGTGTCGCCGGAGTTCCAAAGGCAGTTCTCGCTTGCTGGCGATCCCCGGGATCGCAGCAAATACGTCTTGGGAGTCTTGAAGGAGGCGAACGGGAGAGGCGGCTCGAACCTCATGCACCGGATTTTCCGAGAAGGCCGGAAGACGTTCGTGTCCCTGCCGAGGAACCACTTCCCGCTGGTGGAGACTGCGGAGCTTTCGATTCTGATGGCGGGCGGCATTGGCGTCACGCCGCTCATGTCGATGGCGCACAGGCTGCATGCGCGCGGCAGCGAGTTCTTCCTCCATTGCAGCGCGAAGTCCGAGAAGGCCTTCGGGTTCGGGGATGAGCTTCGCAGCACGGAATGGAGCGACCGGGTGTTCTTCCACTTTTCGGAGGACGGCAATCGCGCCCGCTTCGACGAGCTGGTTCCGATCCACCGCGACGGCTTCCGGCTCTACGCCTGCGGCAGCGACCGATACATGGATGCCGTGTTCGAGGCCGCAGTGGCGAAAGGATGGCCGGAAGAGCACCTGTTCAAGGAGTATTTCGCGGTGCCGGAGGAGCCGGAGCGGGAGAACTTCCCCTTCAGGCTTGAGCTCGAATCCAGCGGCCGGAGCGTCGATGTGCCCGCGGAGCTCTCGGCTGTCGACGCGCTTGCCGAAATCGGGGTCCATATCGACACCAAATGCTCGGACGGCATCTGCGGCGTATGCGCTACGGAGTATTCCAGCGGGGAGGTCGACCACCGCGACTACGTGCTTTCCGCAGCCGAGCGCAAAAGGAAGATCCTTCTTTGCTGCTCAAGGGCGAAGGATCCCGAAGGAGTCATCAAGGTTGCGCTTTGAGACACGCGCGCGGCGGTCACGCCCGAACCGCCGGTGGACAACCGGCAAGACGAATCGGGCCTGATCCAAATTGCAGAAAGGTTGCGAGTCATGACGGAAATGGAAGGTGTAGAGCCGGTTATAGAGCACTCGTTGTATTTCAAAAGCAAGCTTGTAGGCGGAGGGGATGGTCGTACCGTTGTCATTCCGGTGTGGCTCAACACGCCGCTGGATAAGTTGGCGCGTGCGCTGTTTGATTTCTTTGCGCCGTTGGGCCTCAGGGTTGCGGCCCTCGACGGCAGAATATCCAAATCGGAGCGGCAGTTCATCGAAAGCTATTTCGTAAGCGAGTGGGGCTATTATCCCGAGTTCGTCCGAAAAGCGCTGCCCGACAGGGAACGCAATCTCGAAAATCTCTGCGACATCGAGCTTGTAAACAACATGATCGATTACAAAATTGGCAATCCAGACTGCGACTACAACGCGATGACCAAGGAGCTGATAGACTTCCTCAAGGAGGTGACGAGAGCAAACGGCGAACTCCAAGACTTGGAGGTGATTTACATCCAGTGGCTGGAGATCACTTTGGTGCGCAGGAAGCCGGGTATATTCAGACGTCGGCCGAAAAAGAAGACGGAAGCGGAAGGCGAACCGGAGCCAAATCCGGCTTCCCATGGGGACGTGCCGAACGGCGACTGCGGCCAAGGAGGTGACGATGGAAACGGATCATCCCAGGAAGGACAGGTTTCGGAGTCAACATTGGTTGTCCGCAATTTTCGGGGTGCGCTTCGTTGGGCAAAAGACCAACTTGAGGGATCGTCCGGTTCTGCCGAAAGTTGACCACAGCGACTATGTGCATGACGCCGCCGAGCGCATCAGGAAGACTCTCAACTGGCTGCTGAACGGCCAGACATCCGCATCACGCGATCAAAACCGCGCTTTGAATCATGTGGCCGGATTGTCAGTTGTCAAAAAATACCCGGACAAGATTGAAGGAGGATAGCGGTCGTGACTAATTTCGAACGTGTTGAGCGAGTAATTGACCATCCGAAAGTATTCAAAAGCAAACTTGGAATCGACGAGGACGCTTTCGCGTCGCTCCGGAAGAAGAAGCTTGTAGGAGAAGGCGTCAGAATTCTGGATACTGCAGGCGCGTTCGGGGTAGGCGCGGCGGTCGCAAGCTCCTCCGCGGTTGCGACAACATTCTTCGCGCCGACAGGGCTGTTGGCTGGGCTAGGAATCGGTGCCGCTGCTGCCACGCCGATCGGGTGGGTGATAGCTGCAGGTGTCGCGTCGACAGCTGGGTATTACGGAATCAGCCGGTATTTGCGCAGCGGCAGGGAGGATCGTGTCGATGTCGTTCCAAAGTGGATAAACACGCCGCTAGATGCTTTGGCGGTTGTGATGTTCGATTTTTTCGCACCGCTCGGCCTCACGGCCGCGCATGTCGACGGGTTGGTGACGGATTCCGAACGGAAGTGCATCAAAAACTATTTCATGAGTGAGTGGGGCTATTCTCCCGAGTTCGTCCAAAACGCGCTGCCCGACGCGGAACGCAATCTCGAAAATCTCCGCGTCGTCGAGCTTGTGAACAACATGATCGAGTACAAGATTAGCAGTCCAGACTGCAATTACGACGCTCTGTCCAAGGAGCTGACAGGCTTTCTCAAGGAGGTGACCAGAGCGGACGGCGAACTCCACGATCAGGAGATAATTTTCGTCCAATGGCTAGAGATCACCTTGGCGCGCGGGAAGCCGGGATTCTGGGATGGATTGTACAGCTCAGTTGGATTTGGCCGGAGGTCGGGCAAAAAGACACAAGGAAAAGGTGAATCAGTACCAAATTCGGTTTCCGACCTGAGTGCGCCGAACAGCGACGGTGGCCGTGGCGGCGAAGACAGGAACGAATCATCTCAGGAAGGACACGCGCTGGACTCAACATTGGTTGGCCGCAATATTCGGCGCGCGGTTCATTGGGCTCAAGACGGGCTGCGAAGTAAACGCTCGTGAAGTTAATTCGTGTACCGTCTTGAACACTTGATGCTGGGATCAGTACAAGGCAGCGTGGAGCGGCTCATGCGCAGGCAAGGGCTGCAAGGGGTGGCGCGCGGCAGGAAGCGAACCACGATCCCCGACCCGGCGCTGCCCTGCCCGCGCGACAAGGTGAACCGGAACTTCACGGCCGACGCCCCCGACCGGCTGTGGGTCGCCGACTTCACCTGCGTGCGGACCAAGGTGGGGATGGCCTTCGTCATCGACGTCTTCGCCCGCAGGATCGTCGGATGGCGCGTCTCGACCTCGATGACCGCCGGGTTGGCGCTCGACGCCCTGAACCAGGCCATCGGCCAGCGCCGCCCCGCGGCGCAAGGCGGCCTGGTCCATCACTCGGACCGCGGCGGACAGCATCTGTCAATGCGCTACTCGACGCGGCTGGCCGAAGCCGGTATCGACACGTCGGCGGGAAGCGTTGGGGACAACTGCGACAACGCCCTGGCCGAAACCTTCATCGGCCTGTTCAAGACTGAGATCGCCGACCACCTCGGCCCGCGGGAAACCATCGGCAGGCTCGAATGGGAAACCCTGAGATGGGTTCATTGGTACAACAGGAAGCGGCTGCACGGCACCATCGGCAACCGCCCGTCGGACGAGGCGGAGGCCGCGTTCCACGAACAGCAATGCGGCCTTGAAAAAGCCGCGTGAGTGTTCAACAAAATACTCTCCGGAAAAGCCGGGGCAATTCAGACGCCAGAGGGAGAATGAACAATGGAGCAGACATGACTGACTCCGAAGGAATCGAGAAAGTACTTGAACGTACGGAAGATTTCAGGAAAAAGCTTGGAATCGGCAAAATCACTAACCAATCGTTGCAACGAAAGCTTGCTGACGAATTCGTCGGCATTCTGGATGCGTATAGCACGGGCAAGTCCGTGATCGACTTAATTATACGAATTCTCCCGATACTGGGCATCGGCGCGGGCGCCCCGGCGGCCGGTTGGGTGATTGTGGCATGCTTCGTGGCGGCAGCTAGTTACTTCGGAATGAATCGGTATTTGCGCAGTGGGGAGAACGATAACGGCGATCCTCTAGACCCCTTGGCGGTCGCGCTATTCCATTTCTTGGCACCGCTTGGCCTAAGGGTTGCGGCCTTGGACAGGGCAGTGATGAAGTCTGAGCTCCAAACGGGCGGGCGGCCCGTAGAAGTTCCCCTTGTTGCGGCCTTGGACAGGGCAGTGACGAAGTCCGAGAGGCAGTGCATCGAAAATTATTTTGCGCGCGAGTGGGGCTATTCTCGCAAGTTCGTCCGAAAGGAGCTTCCTAAATTGGAATGCAATGTCGAGACATTCCCAATCGTCGAGGTAGTAGACAATTTAATTGAATTCGCGAAGCGTAGCCCCGGATGCAACTACAAAGCGCTGTCCAAGGAGCTAACCGACTTTCTCCAGAAGGTAACCAAAGCCGATGGCGAACTAGACGATCTAGAGGTGATTTTTATCCAATGGCTGGAGATCAAGTTGGCGAAGGGGAAGCCGGGGTTTTTTGACAGGCTACGCAGCGCAGTTGGAATTAGCCAGAGGCCGGGACAACAGGCGACAGGGGAAATTGGCCCCCCGCCGGATCTGGATTCGGACGGGGAGGCACTGCGCGGCGGCCGGACGGGTGACGGAAGCTCCGGGCAAGATGGCCAGCAGACTTCGACAATGGTCGGGCGTGCGTATCGGAGCACGCTCCATTGGCTGACAACATAGCAGATTGCAGCCAAAGGGTCCGCAACCTGCCGAAGGATGACTGGAACAATCAAGATCGGTTCAGGTTCAGCCGCCGCGCGGGAGCGCGGCCATCATGTCGAATCCGAGCTGGCAGAAAACATCCACATGGTCGATCATGACCCAGTTCTCGCTGAGCTTGCCGTCCCGGACCAGCCAGAAATCTGAGAACCGCATCCTCATCTTCCGCCCGGTCGCGGGATAGCCGAGATACGGCCCCTTCTGCGTTCCGGTCAGGTATCCGGTCGCCGCGACCCAGGTCGCGTCCGCGAATTCGATGTCGTTCTTCGCATGGTAGTCCGGAAACGCATTGTAGAACGGCCGCATGACGTTGTTCTTGAATCCGTCGAGCCCGTGCACCGACCCGAACCCGGGCGGGCCGTGCCATATCATGTCCGCGTGCCAGTATTCGTCATGGGCGTCCAAATCCTGGCGGTTCAGCGCGTCGTACATGCGCTGGACGAGTTTCAGGTTGTAATCGGCCGACATGCCGCCGCCTCCTCTTCGAATTCAGCCCTTCACCGCCCCGGCCGTCATCCCGGCGACGATCTGACGCTGGAACACGAATATCAGGATGATGATCGGAACGACCACCGACACGGCGCCGGCGATGCCGTGCATAAGCCGGTCCATGCTGCGGTTCTGGCCCATGTAGTTGCCCAGCGCGGCGGTCATCGTGGTCATCTCGCCGTTCATAAGTTGGCTTGCGATCAGGAAGTCGTTGTACGCGAGCAGGAACGCGAACAGCCCGGCCGTGATCACGCCGGGCCACATGACCGGGACGATGACGAGCCGGAACGCCTTCCACCGGGAGCAGCCGTCTGTCATCGCCGCCTCGTCCAGATCCTTGGGAATGCTCATGAAGAACGCCCTCATCATCCAGATGGTGAAGGGCTGGTTCACGGCGACCAGGACCATGATGAGCGTTTCGTAGCGGCTCCAGATGCCCATTTGGAAGAACGCCGGCTTGTAAGCCGTCAGCAGGACCACATGCGGCAGCGCGCGGAACACCAGCGCGGAGACCAGCAGCCACAGCCCGAGTCGGCCTCGGTACCTGGCGAGCGCGTATCCCGCTAGGCAGCCGATGGTCAGCGAAACGGCCACGGTCGCCAGAGTGACGATCGCCGTGTTGATCCCGAACCGCCAGAACTTGTCCTCGACCCAGATGTGGCGGAAGTTTTCCAGCGTCACGGGGGCGAAGAGCTCCGGCGGAGAGGCGAATGCGTCGACGGGCGTGCGGAACGAGAGGAGGAACATCCAGAAGAACGGAAAAACCGCGACGAAGACCCAGACCCAGAGACCGGCGCCGGTGGCGGCCTTGAGCCAGAGCGGGCGCCGTCCCCTCATTGGACCGGCCGGTAGTCGCGGAAGCTCTGGCGGAGAACCGGCACGAGCAGGATCACCACGCCGATGATCGTGAGGATGGAGTAGGCCGCCGCCTTGTGGACGTTGTCTTCAAAGCCGAGGGTGTAGAACGTCAGGTACTGCACCGAATTCGCGTAGACGCTGGAGTTGAAGACCAGGATGGGCTCGAAGACCCGGTACGCGTCCATGATGTGGATGAGCGCGATCACGGTCATCAGTGGCGACAGGTGGGGAAGGATGACGTATCTCAGCCGCTGCCACTCGTTGGCCCCGTCGATCATCGCGGATTCAAGCGGCTCGCTGGGAAGCGTCTGGAGGCCGGCGTACAGGATGATGAACGCGAACGGAGCGGCCCACCAGACGCCGTACAGGATGATCACCGACCTCGTCGTGACCTGGTCGGCCAGAAAGTAGAATTTTCCGAAACCCAGCCATTCGATCATCGCGGTCACGACGCCGCTGTCGAGGAACATCCAGAATATGGCCAGCGACGAGACGACCGGCGTGACGATCATCGGAAGAAGCGTCGCGAACACCAATGATCCGCGCAGCCGCTCGGTGACGCTGTTGACGGCAAGCGCCAGCCCCAAGCCGATGACCAGAATCGCCGGCGTCGTGGCGAACGTGTAAAGCAGCGTGAACTCCAGCGCGCCCCAGAACTCGTAATTCGTGATTTCCCGGTAAAGGCTGCCGATCCAGCTCTTGCCGACATCGCCGCTTGGGCTGCTGAATGTCTGGACAAGCCCGTCGACGGCCGCGGCCTTTTCGAGATTGCGTGTGCCGACGAATTCCCAGACCTGTATCGGGTTGCCATTCTCGTCCAGCACGGGCTGCGGAATGTTCCGGGTCTGCTTCCTGGTCTGCGACCCGAACAACGGAACCTCGGTCGTGACTTCGACCAGCTCCGTCTTCACATGGGACTGGTAGAGCGCGAGGTATCCGACCCCCAGCAGCGGCAGGGCGATCAGGACCAGCATGCACGCGACCGACGGGGCGACGAACGATACGAAGCTCCGCGTGGTCATGCGGCGTCCAAGGCCGGATCGGTCCTGATGGCTTCCGTGTGTTGGGCGCGCCCGGCCTTCAGCCGGACGCGCTGACTGGGCTGCCTAGAGCAATCCGGCGTCGGCCGCCGCCGACCTGTAGTCGGCGGCTGCGTCGGCGAGCGACTGCTCGGCGCTCTCCTTCCCCGCAAGGAAGTCGCCGATGTTGTTGCCTATGGCGCCGTGGGCAAGCTCGGCCTGCGGCGTCATCGGATAGGGCGGCGCGTTCAGATTGACCGACTCGATGATCGCGGCGGTGTACTGGGTCGGCACGTATTTGGAACGGATCCACAGGGTGATGTCGTTGTTCTGCTCCACGACCTCCTCCCGCGTGGCGTGCATGATGACCCGGAACGCGGTCTCGGCATCCCCGTCGAGATTCTTCGGGATGACGTAGCCGTCCCACCAGAACGTGGAGGCCGGCGGGCCGCCTTCAACCATCGCGGGCGCGGGAGCGAAGCCGACCATTCCGATGACGGTGCTTTCGTCCTCCGCGTCCATCGTCCTGGCTTGGTCGCCCCACTGGATGGCCATGGCGATCTCGCCTTGCTGGAGCTGCCGCTTGACGTCGCCGAAGTCGTGCGAGAGCGCGTTGGGCGACATGTATTTCGTCAATTCGCCCATCATCTTCAAAGCCTCCACGCCCTCCTGCTGGTCGAACATGGGTTCCGAGGTCGCCGGATCGAACATCCTGCCGCCGTTGCCGAACAGCAGGTTGACGAATTCGTTTCCGCGCTCCCAGTTGCCGGGGCCGCCGAACGCCGCGCCGAACGGATAGTCCACGGAATCGTCCGCGCTCAGGACTTCGGCGGCTGCAAGCAGTTCAGCGTAAGTCCCGGGAACCGCCAAGCCGTGCTTCTCCAGAATGTCCTTCCGGTAGAAGAGGTGCTGGGCGTTGGCCATGAACGCGATCGCCATCACGTCGTCGCCGAACCGGATGAGCATCTGGTCCTCGACGTTGTACTCGTCGCGGTACTTGTCGACGAGATCGTTCAGAGGCATCAGCTGCCCCTTTGCCTGCAGAGGGGTGATCGAGGAGTTCGCGATCGCCGACGCGTCGTAAGGCGATGTCGATGCCTCGAATGCGCGCTCCCGTTCCGCCTTGTGGTCGGTGGTCAGCTTCACGTCGACCGATAGCGCGTCCGTTTCGCATCCCTCCATCTCGTTCGCCAGCAGCTCCAGCGTTTCAAAGAAATTCGAAATCACGTTCACTTCGCCGCTGGCGTCGATCCCGCAGTCAGCGCTTGCCGCGCCCGGCGCGGCCGCTATCGCCGCAGCCGCAAGCATGCTCTTCAGTTTCGCCATTCTCTCCTCCATTGTCTGGTTGTCAGCATCCGTGCCCTCTCCGGCGTCAGCCGAAAATCTGCATGAGGACCCCGAATTCGTTGAACATGGTCCATTCCTTCTGGACCCTGCCGTCTTTGATCTGCCACTGGGTGATGCCCCAGATCCGGACCTCCCTCCCTGTCGGGGAGCCGTAAATCCCGTTGCCCCGGTGGGCGCCCGACGCGCTCCACCGGGCCGATACAAGGAATCCGTCCTCCGGGTTGCCCATCCAGTAAATGTCGTCGACGCCCATCGAGAGGTTGGGGAACATCGCCAGCATCGAGAGCACGAAGGACTTGATCTGGCCGATGCCTTGGTAGTTCCGGCCCGTAGCGCCCTCGTAAACGATCGACGGGTCGTAGACGCTGTCGAGAGCCGAAAGGTTGCGCCGGTTCCAGACCGCTTGGAATGCGGCCCGCACGTATTCGTCCACGCCGTCGCCGGGATCGGGAATGGGCCGCGCCTGGGGCTTGCCCTGCCCAAGCAGCCGCTTCGGCTCGCTTGCCGAGAAATTGGGCGCAACCACGCCGTCTCCGCTGGAGGCGGCGGACTTCGCCGCTTCCACGAGGTCCAGTCCGAGCTGCTTGATCATGCCCGCCGTGTCGTACTGCACGTGCTCCAGATAGATTTCGTTGTCTCGCGAGACGCAGTTGGCGATGCAGAACAGCCTGACCGGCTTGCCCGTGGGCGCGCCGAAACGGCTGAAGCCGGTGTTCGTGCCGAGGATCATCGTGCGGTGCGACGTGTGGAAGCCGACGGTATCGTCGCCCGCCCAGATGACCTCGTCGGCGACAAGCCTGATGTCCGGAAACGCGTTGTTGGTGTGGACGGTGTCCACGACGATCTTGTCCCGCCCGTACTGCAGCCCGACATCGTCCCAGACCCGGCAATCGTGGCTGTACGTGTCGTAGATGTAGCCTATGTCCTTCTCTTCCCAGATCCGGTGGGTGATGCGGACGATGTAGTCCACGATATCCGAGTAGGTCCGCTCGAAGCCGCGCATGGGCTGCCGCCGGTCGGCCTCGGGCGGGCTGTTCAGGAACTCGTCGGTGCCTCCGCGCCGGTAAGCGTCGAGCGAAATCGAGAAATCGCCGGGCATGTGGCGACGCTGGAGCGGCTCGAATCTCTGGGCGACATCGCCGCCCGCGTCAGGAATGCCCTTTCCGGGTGCGCTTGCGTTCGGTATGTCCGCGGATTCCCGTCCTCCGTTTCCGATGGGGGCAGGGTCTTCCGGTGCTCCGCCGTCCGGCGGCGGGATCCTTTGTGCTGCTGTCGCCACCCGGCCTCCCCTCCGGCCGCGGCGGCCGCGCCGCCGCATACGTATTCACCTAACAGGCTAGCAACGGCGGCCCTGCGCCGCAAGCGGAATCTGCCGTTCCGGATCTTCGGCGGGCCGCTTCCAGGGCGGCGGTTCCGGACCGGGCTTCGGCCAACGCCCCTTCGATTGGCCTCGGGATCCGTGGTATCCGTTCGCCGGACGAACACTGGCGTGCGGCGGGGAGCGCTTCTGTCATGGCCGATTACCAGGAAATCAAGAAGGTCGTTCTCGACTTCTACGACGAGCTCGACGCGGCTCCCCCGGGCCAAGCCGCGAACGTGCTGGAGCGGCACGTTTCGCCCGACTACTCGTGGCGCGGCATGCATCCGTTCAACGAGCTGTCGGGAGCGGCGGCAGTGGCGGAGGAGTTCTGGGAGCCGCTGCGGCGCGCGATTTCGCCGGTCCAGAGGCGTCCGGACATATTCATCGCCGGAACCAACGGCATGGAGCATGTCAAGGGCGAATGGGTCTGCTGCATGGGGCATCTGCTCGGCCTCTTCGACCGCAGCTGGCTCGGAATCCCTCCCACGCGGAAGATGGCGTTCTTCCGCTTCGTGGAATTCAACCAGGTCGAGAACGGCCGGATCAAGCAAACAGCGCACTTCTTCGACATTCCTGGCCTGATGCGGCAAGCGGGCGTCAATCCGTTTCCGCCGGAGACCGGCGCGTGGTTCGTGACGCCGGGGCCGAGAACGCACGACGGCCTTCTCCGCGTCCCCCAGGATCCGGCGGAAGGCCGGAAGACGATGGACCTCATAGACCGGATGATCGACGATCTGGTCGGATCCAATCTCGAATCCCCGCAGGACGAGCTGGCCGAGACTTGGATGGAAGACATGATCTGGTACGGCCCGGCCGGGATCGGCGCGACCTACACGCGCTCCCGATACCAGGAGCAGCACCAGGGGCCGTTCGGCCAGGGGCTGGGCGACATCGAGTTCCTCGGCCATGTCTGCAGGTTCTCGGAAGGGCGTTTCGGCGGCTTTTTCGGCTGGCCGAACCTGTCGATGACGCCGACGGGCGGCTTCATGGGGCTGCCCGCCTCCCAAAAGCGCGTGTCCATGCGGGTGGTCGACATGTACCGGCGGGAGGGCGACCATCTCGCGGAAAACTGGATCTACATAGACATGCTCCATTTCTGCGCGCAGCAAGGGCTCGACGTGCTTGCGCGGATGCAGGACATGGTCCGCGCCTGAGCGCGCGGTCCGACCAGGAGCGGTGCGGCGGGCAAACCCGCTTGCGGTCACGCGGGCCGCCGACTATCGTCGCGCCAGCCGGGGCCGGGCGATCGCAGCGAGCGACTCAAGGCGGACGGAACCACGCTGCGCGGCGTTGCGCGGATTGCTCGGGAGGCCGCTTATGCGGAAAGGGATTCCGGTTTTGGCCGCGGCGATTGCGGCTGCGATGGCCTGCCATTCGGCGCAGGCCCAGGATGCGGACGGCAAAGAGCAGCCTCGCGTCCTGACTGTTTCGGAAATGCGCCACCAGTATATCGAGTTTCCGTTCCTCGACGGCTCAGTCGTCGGCGGGCGCGTTGAAGGAACCTACACCGTAACCGAAAGCACCTTGCCGCTGATGGCGGTCGGCGACACCGGGGACATCATCTGCCTTACGCAGGCAATAACGCTCTCCGGGAGGCTGGGCATCACTTCGCCCTGCACGATGACCGTTCCGAACGGGGACACCTGGTCGGTGATTGCCGTAAGGGTCGTCGGCGACATCGGCACGGGCGGCGGCGGGGTCGGGGAAATCAACATCGTTGGCGGAACCGGAGGCCTTGCCGGGATTTCCGGCAATGGCCTGTACGACGCGCGCTATTCCGAGACCGATCCCAGCGAAGTGCAGGTCTCAATGGAGCTCGAGTTCGAGAAATAGCCCGGTCGCTCCCCTGACGGGCGGGCTGTAGGCGGTTCCGGGCGGACACGGACTGCTCCGGCGAGGCCCAAGCCCCGCCTTGGTCCGCTCCGGACGCCGGGCGGATCGATCACAATACCCGCTCCGGATGCCGAGGAAAGCGGACGCGCCCCGCGCCTCCGGCTATCCCGCTCCCTTGTCGCCTTCGTCCGCTTCGCCCTCGTGCGCTTCGAACTTGACGAAGAACTTCCAGATGCAGAACGCCGCGATGCCGGCGAACAGTATGCCCCAGAACGGATTGCCCGACCCGAATTCGAGCATTGCCCATATCGTGCAGACGCCCGTGACCAGAATCCTGACCCAAAGCGGATTGAACATGGGGTGCTTGACGTTGAAGAATTCCATGTGAGTCCGGGTCCCGTTTGCGGACGTCGGCCGGATGGCCGCGCCGCCGCCAGCCTAATGCACAGCGCCTGCGGCCGGCAACCTGCGGCGGTTTCGGATGCCAACGGCTCCGAGCCTGTGCGGTCCGTCCTTCAGATGAAGACCTGAACCGTCCCGTCGACGACGCGGGAGTCGATCATTCTGAGCGGGCGCGTGGCGGGCGCCGACTTTGCTTCCCCGGTCCGCGCGTCGAACAATCCCTGATGCAGCGGGCATTCGATATGCCTGCCGTCGAAATAGCCGTCGCAGAGGTTCGCCGCGCCGTGCGTGCAGCGCGCGTGGGAAACAAAGATTCCGTCGACGGTGTCGAAGACCGCGATTTCGCGGCCGTCGAGGCTTACAGGCGTCGCATCTCCGGGTTCGAGTTCCGAAACGTCCACGAGATCCCGCCAGCGCCTTTCCCGTCTCAAGAGCCTTCGGCCTGCGGCGCGTCGGCCCTCGGAGCGAGGCCGACAATCTGCGAAATGATGTCGATGTGGGCCCCGAGGTATCCGCGCTTCTCGACATGCACGTATCCTTTGAGCTTCCCGTGCAGTTCCGGAAGGGCGTGGAACGGCACCGACGCCGCGTAGTGGTGCTCGGCGTGGTAGTTCATGTTCCAGCAGAGGAAGCGCATCGGCAGCGTTACAAGATTGGTCCTGGTGTTCACTTTCATGTCGCGGACGTACGGCCGTCCGACATGCTCCGTCATCCGGATCGCCCGCATGACGGGTTCGCCGAGGAACACGGGCAGCCACCAGTACCAGACCGGCGCCCACCAGCTGAACGCGACGCACGCGCCCAGCACGGACGCGTAGGCCGCCGCCATCAGGCGCGCCTCCAGAAACACCCTGGCATGCGCCTCCTTGGGGATGAACCGCAGTTCGGCGTCCGAAAGCCGCCCCGCCACGTGCCGTCCGAGCTCCCCGAATTTCGCCCGCCAGTACGGGATGGAGGAAACGTACCAAAGGTATTTGCCCAGCGAGATCGGGAGCTCGATCAGTTCAGGGTCCTTCCCGGTCAGCTGGGTGTAGGTGTGGTGGTCGCAATGCTCGTACCGGAAGAACGTGTTCGGCAGCATGATCACGAGGCCGCAGCAGTTGCCGACAACGTCATTGAGCCAGCGCGTTCTGAACGCCGTGTAGTGGCAGCATTCGTGCTGCAGGGAAAAGTGATGGACCAGCAGCACCCCGTGAAGGAACATTGCTGGAAGCATCCACCAGGTTCCGGCGGCGAGCCAAATCAGCCAGCCGGTGAACGCCATCGCCGCGATCCAGAAAGCAAGGCGGACGAGGCCGGGCGCGTTCGAGCGGCGCATCAGGCCTTTCAGTTCGCGACGGCTCAATGCGCCTTCGCTCATGGCTTGGGTGATGGGCGTGAGTACCTCCGCGGCCATTGCGATCTCTCCCTTCGGCTTCTCCGGACGGTGCTGCGCCTGCGAGTCCGGACACTGAACACATTTTACCCCGAATAAAAAATTATCGCCATAGTAAATTTGCGCTTGCGGGTTCCGGCTGCGAAACAGGCTTGGCGATCACGGTCAGGATTTCAACGGGCGACGAGCGGAGCCGAACCGGCCCGTGCGGAGCCAGCGTTCCGAAGGTTATGCTGTCGCCCGGGTCCATGTCGTAGTCGGCTCCTCCGACCCGGTAGGTCAGGCTGCCCCCGAGCACGTGTATGAATTCCGCGCCGCCGTGCTGGAAAAGCGGTTCGCCGGATACCGGTTCCTCGAGCGTAATCAGGAACGATTCGAACACGACCCGCTCGACCTCAACGCGTCCAATCATCCGGTAGGAATGGTTGTACGTGGTACCGGCGCGCTGGTAGCTGACTCCTTGCCCGCCGGGCGCGAACGCGACATCGGATTTCTCGACGGATGAGGCGAAGAGGTTCGCGACCGGCACTCCGGCGGCCTGCGCTATTGCGTTCAGGGTTGAAACCGACGCGGACACTTGGCCGCGCTCGATCTTCGAGATCATCGCGACAGAGACGCCGGACCTTGCTGAAAGGCTCTTGAGTGTCATGCCCGACGCAGTACGGGCAAACTTGACTGCCTGCCCGATCGACCTCTCCAGTCGGCCGTCGCTTGGCTCGGGACTTGATCGTTCCGTCATCGGAAAAGCCTATTGCAAGGGGCTGGCACGCGGAAGGCGCGCCATCGCAGGGGTGCCCGTTCGGCACAGCCGCAGCAAGGGTTGCCGACCCGGCTATCGAAGCCGGGTTCTCGTCGGCTTACGCGCCTTTGGATCTGTCGGCGTCCGGATAGTATCCGACAATGTCGCCGTCCGTGGTCACGCCGAGGCCGTTCAGGAGGCGGTTCGCGTAGCTGAAGTAGCCGACGATCTGGTTCACCTCCAGTATCGTGCCGTCGTCAAGGCCGACGTCGCGCAGCGACTGGACATCGTCTTGGACCATGTCCGCCGGGCGGAGCGTGAGCTTCGCCGCGTATTCCATGACTGCAAGGTCGCTTCCAGAAAATGCCGAGGCAAGGTTCCCGCTCCGGAAAGCCTCCTCGATCAAGGCCGCCCGGGATTCGTCGTCCAGCAAGTGCACGGCGTTCTTCCAATGGTTCGCAAAGGAATAGTCGCAGGAATTGAGGAAGGAGACATAGCTTCCCACGGTTTCCTGCAGCCACGCGGGAAGCCTGTTTGCACCGTCGTGAAGCACCGAGCGATAAAGCTTGACATGCCCGACCATCGTGCTTGGCCGCAACGAATGCACTCTCATCACGTTGTCGACGGTTCCATGCGGCGTTCGCGCGAGTTCTAGCGCCGCCTGAAGATCCGCGTTCGCTGGATCCTCCGGCGCGTATTTGATCCATGCCGACATTTGGCCTTCCCGGATTCCGAATTGGCTGTGCTGGGCAGAGTTCGAGCCATGCATGAAATGGCAAGCGGAATCTTCAGGCGGCTTGCCGACATAAGCGAACACAGGTCGGCGATGACCGGATGCGCGGGTGAGTGAAGCGGGGAACGGCAGGGAAATTCAGGCTATCGTTCCGCAGTCTTCGGATTTGCGAAATCGGTGATCCGGGCCTGATTCAAGCGAGGCGTTCGGCATGGGCTGGGAAGGGCGACCGCAACGCTATGTGAAAGGGCACTTGTCGACAACGCACGGCGCACGCCCATGCATCTGCTTACGCGCAGCACATGCGGGCAAATCCGCCGTGCGACCTATTTGCGTCGGCTATGCCTTTGAAGATTTTAGCTTTCTCTGCCCCCAAAAAATCCAAGCGCAGCAGACACCCCAAGTGATGCCCCCGAGAATGCCGACCGTGCTAATGATGATGGCGATTGTGCCCGCGCCGTTCACGGCAAGAATTACGGTAGAAAAAATGCCCGCAATAGCGATGAAGAAACCCATCAATACCATGGCGAACTTCATCCGTTGTGTGGGACCGATCTCATGGTCTGCACCTACGCTATGATTATTCGGAACGGGTTGAACCTGTGTCGGCGGCGGCTTGCTTCCTTCCCTAGCCGGTGGTTCGCCAGATGGTCTATTTCCGTCCGGCTTCTTCGAGTTATTCTCTTCGGCCGCTGCGTGCCGTCTATCCGCAAAGGCGGCTATCCCCTGTATGACCTGTGGCATTACCTCTATGACCTGCGGCCAGATTGATTTACTGCCGCGAAGACTACGGCTCCTCCGTAGAACATTTTGCAGCGCTCTCAGTATTGGCATTTTGAATTGCCCCGTACGTTGTGAAGGCGTGAACCCCATATGGGGTGCCTCAACTATGCTCGCAACGCACGGGAGGACGTTCCTTTTGAGTTGTGGTCTCGGATCAACACTGCGGCCAGTCTCGGCCGTTCTTGCGGAATTATTGAGGACTTGGCTGGTTTGGCCAAAAGCCCGTCTGAAGCAGCCAATGCAGGACAAGGTCGGTCATGGCTGCCTCGTTCCGATCCGAAGGATATGCCGCCGGAGCTATGAATCGAACGCTTGGCGCTGCCCGGCGCAGGTCCGTAGGCGGGGCTTCCGGCTAAACCGCGGAACCTGTATCGGCCGGAGATTCGAACGGATCGGTCGCCCTGCTGCAGCTGGGCAAGGCGGCTGCCGAAATCATCGTCGCTATCGTCTTCCAGCGCACCCTGGATTATCAATTTGGCCCGGCGACCGCGGCCGCGCGGCAATTCCACCTTCAGCACGGCGTGGACATTGTAGAGGTCGCGGAAATTCCACGAGATCCTCGGATGCTCCATGAGTTCCGCGACCGCATCCGTCAAATCGAACGTTCCGTCCGATTGGGAAATCGTCTTCATCGACGGCGGTCCCGATCGCTCTCCGGGCTCAAGGATGCGCGCGTCGATGCCTCTGGACGGAGCGGTCGGCTCCAGTTCCACTCGCGGCTTGTTGCTCAATCCCGCTTTCCTCGTCCGCCTTCGCGGCATTTGCCTTGCTGCAATTGGCTCGCAGCGGAAGTATCCATGCGGTCGGCTTTGCGTCCGGACACATTGCCGAATTGCTTCGACTGGACAATAGTCCGTCGGATCGTGACGACGCGGAGGAGAGCCGATGTTCCTCGGGAACGAATGGTACGTAGCTGGCTGGAGCAAGGATATCGGTGCCGAGCTGAAGCCCGAGACCTTTCTTGGCGAGCGGCTGGTTTTCTACAGGAAAAGCGACGGCTCCCCGGTAGCGCTTGAGGATGCCTGCCCGCACAGGAAGCTGCCTCTTTCCAAGGGCAGGTTGGCCGACGACAACATCGAGTGCGGCTACCACGGCCTGACCTTCGACTGCTCGGGCGCTTGCGTCGCCGCGCCGACGCAGCCGGACAGCCTGCCGAGGAACGCGAGGGTCAAATCCTACCCCGTCGTCGACAGGTACCGGCTACTCTGGATCTGGATGGGCGATCCGGATCGCGCCGACCCGGACCGCATCTTTCCGATCGAGAACTACGACGATCCCGCGTGGGGATGCACGGACGGCGGAGTCCTCGACATCGACTGCAACTATCTGTGGGTTGCCGACAACTTGCTGGACCCTAGCCATGTCGCATGGGTCCACGTCACCTCCTTCGCGGGTGCCGGAACCGACGACGAGCCGCTGAAGGTAGAAAAAACTGATCGGGGCGTGATCGTTTCGAGATGGATCTCCGGCAGGCTGCCGTCGCCGTACTACGCCGATCTGGTGAAATTCGAAGGCCCTTGCGACAGGCTCCAGCACTACGAGATGTGCTTCCCGGCGATCGGCCTCAACAAGTCGGTCTACACGCCGGAAGGGACCGGCGGGCCGGGAAAGTCGCCGGTACCGGAGACGTACATCAACATTTCGTACAACTTCATGACCCCGATCGACGGGGACCGGACCCGCTACTTCTGGTTCCAGCACAGGAACACGGATCCGGACGACGCGGCCGTTTCCGAGCGGATGAACGCAGGCGCGCGCGCCGCATTCGAGGAGGATCGGGCGATCCTTGAGGAGGTGCACAAGGGCATGGCTAATAAGGCGACGCCGAACATCGATCTAGGGCTGGACGCCGGCGCGAAGCTGTTCCGCCTTTCGCTGCGGCGCCTGATCGAGGCGGAGCAGGGCGGGTAGAGGCCCTTCGGCGGGTCAGCGCCGGGCCGAACGCCCGGATGGCTGCGGCTGCGCCGGGTCGAGCGTGGCCGTCAGCTTCGCGACGGACGTGAACATCGGCGAGTACTCGAATTCCGCCTGGTCGAGGACAAGCCTGGGAAAGCGCCGCGCCAGATGCGCGGCGGCCTCCTCCGTCTCCATCGTTGCGATGAACCGGCCGACGCACGAAAATATTCCGCCGCCGAAATTCAGATGCTCGGGGTTCCGGGGCCGCCGGACATCGAACCGATCCGGTTCGGGATAGAATCGCGGGTCCCAGTGCGCGGCCCCGAAATTCGCGAACACCGGGGTTCCCGCCGGGACCGGGCAGCCGCCGATCTCCATCTCCTCCAGCGCTTCGCGGGATGTGGAGATCGACCGGGGGCGGAAGCGCATGACTTCGCGGACCGCGGAGGGCGCAAGATCGGGCTGCTTGCCGAGCTCGGCCCAAACCTCCGGCCGCGACGCGAGGTCGATGATCGCAATTCCGATTTGGTGCGACGTGTTGTCCGTGTTCGCTTCCGCCAGCTTGACCAGCCAATCCCGCAGTTCCCTCGGGCTCAGTTCGCCGCCGTCGGAAGCCCGGACGAGATCCGAGATCAAGTTGTCGCCCGGCTTGCTGCGGGCGGCTTGGATGCGCTCGTCGATGTAGTCGATCAGCCGGTTGAACCCTTCGACGATCTGCCCGGTCCGGGAAGGATCGCGCGTATGGACCTGCTGCACGATGTGCGACGTGCGTCCGACGAATTCCGAATCGGACAGCGGTGCGCCGACCCAGCGGCAGTAGACGCCGGAGGGAATCCTGTCGCAGAAGCTTCGAATCAGGTCGATCGGCCGATCCGTCGGCAGCGAGTCCGCCGATTCGGCGACCACCATCCTGACGTCGGTGCGGAAGCGCTCAACGGCGTCCGGCCCAAGGAAGCGCAGGATGGGCGCCCTCAGCCTGCGCCGCGTCGGGCTCCGGTTGTGGAAGGAGATTGAGTTGCGCTTGTAGTCGAGCGCATCGCCTTCCGGGAGGCCGAGAACCTCCATCAGCTTCGGATGGCCCGTTCCGAGCCTCCTGTCGATGATCGCGGAACGGCATAGCGCGTAGTCCAGCACCTCCAGTCCGCGCTCGCTCCGGGCGACTTTCCATTTGCGGGCGAGGTTCGCCAGCACAGGGAACGGGTTGGTTTTGTAAGCCTTCGCCGCGAAGTCGATTTCCGGAAGCTCGGCGACGGCGCTCATTTCGGCATCCTTCGCGGGCAGAGGCCCTTCGGATCCCGCTACGCCTTCACCGCCGAGGCGGCACCGGGCTTTTCAAGTCGGCGGAACAGGAGGGACAGGCAGAAGCACAGGCCGAAGTAGAATGCGGCCGTGGTGATCCACGCTTCGAAGATCATCCTGGTCGAGGAGACGAGTTCGACCGTTTTGTAGGTTAGCTCCTGCACGGAGATCAGCGAAATGATCGAGCTGTCCTTGATCAGCGATATGAACTGGTTTGCGAGCGGCGGCAGCACGCGCCGCAACGCCTGCGGAAGCACGATGCAGCGCATCTCGGTCAGCCAGCCCATTCCGATGGAGCGGGCGGCCTCCCTCTGGCCGCGATCGATCGACTCGATGCCGGCCCGCACGATCTCGCAAACGAACGCGCTCTCGAAAAGGGCGAGCACAATGACGCCGGAAATGACCGACGGGAACCTCCGCATGTCGCCGAAAAAGAACTCCCAGACCGCGTTGTTCTCCTGCCGGGCGATGGAGCGCGCCCACCCCTCGATGTTCAGCGCCGCGATCAGCTGCTCGGACAGGAAAAAGAAGAAGATGAATATGACAACGACCGGCGGGATGTTCCGGAGCAGCTCCACATAGGTGCGCGCGAGCATCCGCACGGCCAGGTTCGTCGAGCACCGCGCCATGCCGAGGACGGTTCCCAGGAAGACCGCCAGAACGCTCGCGTAGATGCTGATCCTGATCGTGGTTATGAGGCCTTGGACCAGCACGTTGGCCACCCACCGGCCCTTTTCCTCGTCGAAGCGGAACAGGTAGTTGGGAATCGACCCCCAGCGCCATTTGTAGTTCAGGTCCTCGCCGATCTGGAACCAGACGTAGCCGAAGAACACCGCCAGCGCGGCGATGATCAGCCCGTCGATCCAGGTCAGCTTCTTGAGGAAGGCGCGCAATGCGGTCGGCTATCTGCGGATGGGCGGGAGCGGAGCCGCCGGCCAAGGCGGTCGGCGGCTCCGCTCGGCGTCAGTTCGCCATCTGGTCCGCCCACTCCTCGGTCGTGAACCAGTAGTCGTGGGTTTCTCCCAGCCAGCCGGTGCGCCAGTTGTGCGAGATCCAGTTGTTGAAGTAGTTCAGAGCGTCCGGATCGCCCTTCCGCACCGCGAAGCCCTCTCCGCGCGGATCGAATATCGTATCGAACGGAACGTGGAGAATGTCGGGATACGTTCTGGCTTCCCGCGAAGGCGTCGGCTCCGAGGCCATCGTCGCATGCGCGTTCCCGTTGAGGACTTCCTGCGCCGATGCGCCGTCCTCGTCGAACAGGAGAAGCTGCGCCTCGGGGAACCGCTTGGCGATCACGATCGCCGGGGTCGCGCCCCTCCGGGCGGCGAACACGACGTCGGGGCTGTTGAGGTCATCCTCCATGAAGCCTTCGGTCATCTGCTTGTTCGCGAGGATCGTCAGGCCGGAGAACGCATACGGATCAGTGAAGTTCACCGTCAGGTTCCGCTGGGCGGTAACCGACATGCCGCTGATGATGACGTCGAACTTGCCGGCGACTAGCGCGGGAATGATCCCGTCCCAAGCGGTCGGGATGAACTCGACATCCACGCCCATGTCTTCCGCAAGCTTCCTGCCGACGTCCAGCTCAAAGCCGATCAGCTCCCCGTTCTTGTCCCGCATCGACCACGGGATGAACAGCGATAGGCCGATCTTGATGACGCCCCTCTCCTTGATCGTTTCGATGACGCTCTCGCTGGAGAGCTCCTGGCGCGCCGACTGCGCAGCGGCCGGCAGCGCGATGCATGCCGCCGCCGCGCCCGCGACGACCGTTCCAAGTATGCGCCTTGTGATGTTCATGTTCCCCTCCTTTTCGGGTTGTTCAGGCAAGCGCCTAGGTTGATACCTCGTACCGCTTTTCGAGGTGCGATACGAACACGGACAGTGCAAGCGTCACCACCAGATACACGGCGGCGATCGTAAACCAGATCTCGAAGCTCATGTACGTGTAGGAGATCAGGTCCCGCCCGATGGTCGTCAGCTCCGCCACCGCGATGACGCTCACGATCGCAGAGCTCTTGATGAGGTGGACTGCTTCGCCGAGAACCGGCGGAAGCATGAATTTAACGGATTGCGGCAGGATGATGTAGCGGTAGGCTTGCGTCTTGCTCATGCCGACCGACTTGGCGGCCTCCCACTGCCCGATTCCGACAGCGTTGATTCCCGCCCGGAAGATTTCCGACAGAAGCGCGGAGTGGAAGACGCCGAGGCAGAGGACAGACGCCGTGTAGCGGTCGAGGCTGAATATCGGGCCGAGCACGTAGTAGAACACGTACAGCAGGACGAGGAGCGGCATGTTCCGCACGAATTCCAAGTAGGCGACGGCGACTCCGGTTCCGACCACGAGCCCCGACAGCCGGAGCAGAGCGACGAACAGCCCCGCCGCAACGGCGAACAGGAACGACTGCCCGGAAAGCGTGATCGTCTTGACCAGGCCGATGGAGATCTCGCCCCATTGGAAGCCGTCGTCCGTCAGCTGGTAGAGGTAGTCGGGGATGCGGTACCACTGCCAGTTGTATCCCATCGCTTCAGCGCCGGTGAGCGAGGCGTACACCACCAGATACATGACTGCGATGTAGATCAGGATCGACGCGGGGGTTGACCTGAAGTGGCGCTTCAGCGCCCGGTATCCCGTCCGCGCCCAGCCGGGTTCCTTGAACGCCGGCGCACGCGCCGCTGCGGAGCTTGGCGTAGCGGCCATCCGCTCAGTGCTCCAGTATCTGATCCAGGAACATCCTGCAGCGCTCGCTGGACGGGGTCTCGAAGAACACCTTCGGCGGGGCCGTCTCGATGATCTCTCCGCCTTCCATGAAGACCATCGTGTCCGCGGCCTTTTTCGCGAAGCCCATTTCGTGGGTGACGCAGATCATCGTCATTCCGGATTCCGCAAGCTCGATCATGACCTCCAGAACCTCGTTGATCATTTCGGGGTCCAAGGCCGAAGTCGGCTCGTCGAACAGCATGATTTTAGGCTCCATGCAGAGCGAGCGTGCGATGGCGACGCGCTGCTGCTGGCCGCCGGAGAGCTGCGCGGGGTACTTTTCGGCCTGTTCGGGAATGTGGACCCGGTCGAGGTACATTCTGGCGAGCCGGACGGCGTCCGCCTTGGACTGCTTGCGTACCCTGATGGGCCCGACGGTGAGATTTTCCAGAACCGTGAGGTGCGGGAACAGGTTGAATTGCTGGAACACCATTCCGACCTCCATCCGGACGGCCTTGATGTTCTCCGTTTCGTCGGTGAGTTCGATGCCGTCGACGAACACTTGGCCCGCGGAGTGCTCCTCAAGCCGGTTCACGCAGCGGATGAGCGTCGACTTGCCCGAGCCGGACGGTCCGCAAACGACGACGCGTTCGCCCGTCCGCACCGTCAGGCTGACGTTCTTGAGAGCTTGGAAGCTGCCGAAGAACTTGTCGACATTCCTGATTTCGATGATTGGCGTGGCTTCGTTCAACTGCCCGTGCAACCCCGCGGAACTTGCGCCCGGCCGGGACGGCGCGCGTTCAGCACTCCCGCCCTGTGCGCCAGGCGTCCCGATAGCCCTTCGGGGAAATCCCTCCCGGTCCAAACGCGGCAGAGGAGTTTCCTGCCGACCGCTCTCCAATTCCGGGTGCATCATTGCCAATCGGCAGCCGGGTTGCAACCTGTGTCGGCTTGCCGCGTACGCCAATGCGCGGTGCGGGTCGCGCCAATCCTGCGCGGCACGGCTGCGAACGGCATTGATCCTTAGCCCGCGGTCGTGCGGCCCCCGCTGCGGAACGCCCGTAGCTGCGGGGGCAGGCGGGCATGGTAGCCCCATGACCGTCGAAACCCGCGCTGCACATTGAAGGCGGACTGGCCGGGGTTGGCTTCCGGTTGGCGCGAAACACTGCCAACGATCCAGAACAGCCGCCACCGCAAAGCAGCGGATCAGGGAAATGCAGTTGGAATCTATGGCGTCCGCACAGGTTGCCAAGCAAATCAACCCGAATTAACGCCGCTCTACGCCGCAGCTGCGTCGGAATCCTCGAAATCGTCCTTGTCGAAATAGTGAACGAGGGGAAAGCCGAGACCAAGACCATGCTCCGCATCGCGCCAAGCCTTGGATATGATCTCTGATTGCAGTTTATTCAGCCGTTTGCCGTTGAACTCGCTGTAATCGCCATCGCACACGAAGGTGACGTCGACGACGGCGTCTCCGTCATGGTCGTACCCCGGCTTAACGTCGATCCGGACGATTTTGATATCGCTGAAGCGGGCCTTGAACGCGCGCTCGGCGATCCGCTTGAGCTCAACGATTCGTTCCTCAACCAGTTTCTGTTTCATTTTGGCCTCCTACGACGGCCGACGCTTGAACAATACATGGGCGGCAAAGCGACGATAGTCTTTATTTCCTGCTTTCTTGAGTGATCCGATCACGTCGCGTGCGTCGCCGATTGCCGCCTTCACGACGGAGGCAGGCGGCGCATGGCAGGCACGGCACCAAAGCAGCGGATCAGTGAAAATGCAGTTGGAATCTATGGCGTATGCACACGGTTGCCAAGCAAATCAGCCTGAATTCAACGCCGCTCTACGCTGCAGCTGCGTCGGGCTCGTCGAAATCGTCCTTGTCGAAATAGTGAACGAGGGGGAAACCGAGACCAAGATCATTATCCGCGTCGCGCCAAGCCTTGGATATGATCTCGGATTGAACTTTAATCAGCCCCTTGCCGTTGAACTGGCTATAATCGCCATCGCACACGAAGGTAACGTCGACGACGGAGTCTCCGTCGAGGTCGTACCCCGGCTTGACGTCGATACGGACGATTTTAATGCCGCTGAAGCGGGCGTTAAACGCGCGCTCGGCGATCCGTTTGAGCTCGGCGATCCTTTCCTCGACCGGTTTTTGGTTCATTTTGGCCTCCTACGGCAGCCGTCGCTTGAACAATACATGGGCGACAAAGCGGCGGCGGTCTTTGGCTCCTACTTTCTTGAGCAATCTGATCGCGTCATGTGCTGCATCAATAGCCGCATTCGCATCCACCTTGGAGTACCGGTCTTCAAGCGAATAATCCGCTCGTTGCCGCGCGGCCTGCAGAACGGCGAACGTGTCCGCGAATTCCCGGATTTCAGATGGGAATTTTAGCATTGCCTCCTGATTCAGGCGAGCGTTTTTTGCTTTTCCGTGCTCAAGGGCGCGGTACGCCTGATGCCAAGCCTCGTCGCGGTCTTTGACTTTGCTGCCGACGATCAAGTCGGCGATCATGCGGGCCAGCGAATGGAACACCGCGTAGTACGCCGTGCTGATGGTGCGGCGCAGGTTGGCCTGCATAGGCCGCCCCGAATTGACCTTCGTCAAGCGACGGGCTGTTTTGATCAAATCTTGCGCCTCCAAGTCTCAATACCTCGATTCTGAATTGCGCGGCGGAGTACACCGAAAGCCGGCCCAGCGAAAGTTCGCGGCGTGCGTCGGCTGCCGGGGCTTGGAGCCGCATGGCGCTCGCGTTCTACGGCCCGCGCCGGTCGCCGGGCTGGCACGAACCGCGGCACTCGGCGAAGGCGCGGCGCGGTTCGTGCTGGGCCGCGCCGTCCGAGGCCTGCGGTGGCGGAGGCGCACCGCCTCAAGTTGACGAAGGCGGGGATTTGGAAAATACCGACCGCATGCGTCGGCACTCGATTTTCGCGCTCGCCCGGAACGCCCTGACCGGGCACCGCAGCTGGCCGGAGGCTTGGCGGAGCCCGCCGCTCCGCGACAGCTACGATGTCGTCATCGTGGGCGCCGGCGGCCACGGGCTGGCGACCGCCTACTATCTTGCGAAGAACCACGGCGCCCGGAGCGTCGCTGTGCTGGATCGGGGAGCCCTAGGGACGGGCAACGTGGGCCGGAACACGGTCACGGTCCGGTCGAACTATCTCCGCGACGAAAGCATACCGTTCTATGTGAAGTCGGCGGAGCTCTACGGCGGACTGACCACGGAACTCAACTTCAATCTCATGCACTCGAAGCGCGGCATGGTCGACGTGATCCAGACCTATCCCAAGCTTCGGGAAATACGGCGGCGCATGTACGCGATGCACCTGCACGGCTCGACCTACCGGCCCATGAGCGTCGCCGAGATCCGTCAGCGTATTCCGCCGCTGAAGGGCGGCGGCGCCGACTCCCGCCTGCCGATAGTCGGCGGGATGTTCCATCCGGACGCTGCGGTGAACCGCCATGACGCGGTCGCGTGGGGGTTCGCGCGGGCCGCGGATGCGCTGGGCGTCGAAATCCACCAGAACGTTCCCGTGAAGTCGCTGCTGCGCGGCGGCGACGGCGCGGTCCGGGGCGTTGAGACCGCGCGGGGGACCGTCAGGGCGGGCAAGGTCGGCTTGGCTGTTTCCGGGCACACCACGACACTCACTGAAACGGCGGGCCTGAAGCTTCCGCTCCGAACCTTCAATCTTGCCGCCTTCGTGTCGGAACCGGTGAAGCCGCTGATCGATGTCGTCGTGAACTGCCCGGACATCGGCTGCTACCTGTCCCAGTCGGACAAGGGGGAGCTTGTGGTCGGGGGCGCTCCAGATCTCGGGCAGTCGTTCCGCCGGGACATCAAGCAGACCGTCTTCGAGGACGCCGTCGCCGCGATGCTGGAGCTGTTCCCGTCGTTCAAGCGCCTCAAGCTGCTCCGGCAGTGGGGAGGCCATTTGGATATCGCACACGACGCGTCCCCGATTGTGAGCGGAACGGACGTTCCGGGCCTGTTCGTGACCGCGGGATGGTGGGGCGGCTACAAGGCGATCCCGGCTGGCGGCCTCGCGTTCGCCCATCTGGTTGCCACCGGACAGCCGCATCCGCTGATCGAGCCTTATTCGATAAGGCGTTTCCGCCGCCTCGAGTTCATTTTCGAGTCCGGCACGACGGTGGTGGCGTAGGGCGTCCGCGATGCTGCTGCTGACCTGCCCGCATTGCGGACCGCGCGACGAGAGGGAGTTCGTCTACGGAGGGCCGTCGGCGGCGAGACGGCCCGACGACGCGGGTGGGCTTTCCGAAGAGGCGTGGATCGAGCATTTGACCGTGCCGTCCAACCCGGTTGGCGCCGTGGCCGAGCGCTGGTGGCACGCACGCGGATGCGGCGAATGGATCGAGGTGAGCAGGAACACCGCCACTCACGATCTTGGCGGAACCGGCGGCTGACGATGGCGGGACTCGGCGTCCGCATGCCCGCAGGCGGCAGGATGGACCGAAGCAGGCCGGTTTCGTTTGAGTTCAACGGCCGGCGGCATCAGGGATTCGCTGGAGACACCGTTGCCTCCGCGCTCCTTGCCGCAGGCGAGCGGATCACGGCGAGGAGCTTCAAGTACCATCGGCCCAGGGGAATCATCGGCGGCTGGACCGAGGAGCCGGGCACGTACGTCGAAGTGCTGGGAGAAGGCGCGTCCGCCAACCAGCCGGCGACCGCGCTCGCCATCGCCGATGGCATGAGGATCCGCACGGTCAACTGCTGGCCCTCGCCGAGGCTCGACTTGGGAGCGATCAACCAGCTCTACGCGGGCCTGATCCCCGCCGGCTTCTACTACAAGACCTTCTTCAGTCCCGGCTGGCGCTTCTATGAGCCGTTGATTCGGCGGGCTGCAGGCTTGGCGGGCGCTCCGGCCGCCCCGCCTGTTGAAGGCCGGTTCGAAGCGCGCGACTGGCACTGCGACGTGCTGGTCGCCGGAGGTGGGCCCGCGGGCTTGGCGGCGGCATTGGCCGCCGCCCGCGCCGGCGCCCGGGTTCTGCTCGCGGACGACGGGCCTGAATTCGGCGGCTCGCTGCTGGACCGGAACCTGCTGCTCGACGGCGCGCCCGGCGCGGAGTGGGCGGCGCAGGCCGTCCGCGAACTGGCCAGCATGTCCAATGTGGTTCTGCTCAAGGATTCGCTTGTCTGGGCCTACCGTGAGCACAACCTGATCCTTGTTTGCGAGCGCAAGCCCGCGCTGCGCGGACTCATTGAGCGGAACTGGCGCGTGCGCGCGAAAGCCGTCGTGCTCGCCACCGGCGCCACCGAGCGGATGATCCTGTTCGGCGGGAACGACCGGCCCGGCGTCATGCTTGCATCGGCCGTCCAGCGGTACGTGAACCGGCATGCGGTTCGTCCCGGACGGCGAGCGGTCGTGTTCACCAACAATGACAGTGCCTACATGGCGGCCGCGGACATGTCGGCTGCGGGAATCGAGGTTGCGGCGGTGGTCGATTGCCGTTCGGAGGCATCGCCTGCTGCCATCCGCCGTCTGCCGGACGTCGAGATGCTTCCGGGAAGGCTGGTCGTGCGCGCCATGGGCGGGCGCGGCGTGAGGGCGGTCGAGGTCGCCAAGCGCGGAGGCGGCGGGACGCGCCGGATCCAGTGCGACCTTCTTGCGGTATCCGGGGGCTGGAATCCTTCCGTTCAGCTGTGGTCGCAATCGCGCGGAGGCATCGAGTACAGCGCCGATATCGCCGCCTACGCTCCGGCGAAGGCCGCGCAGGCCGCGGTATGCGCCGGGGCTGCGAACGGCGCGTTCAGTCTTGCGGAAGCTTTGGCGCAGGGCGCGCACGCTGGCGCCCGCGCGGCGTCGCGCTCGTCGGCGGATGTTGGCAAAATCGAGCTCCCTCGTGTCGAAACCGAGGAGCCGTGCGGCATTGAGCCGCTTTGGGAAGCCCATTCCGCTGCCCGCGAGCGGGACTGCTTCGTTGACATTTTCAACGACGTGACCGTGCGCGACCTCCGGATAGCCGTGAGCGAAGGCTTCGGCGCGGCCGAGCACGCCAAGCGGTACACGACGGCGGGCATGGGCCTGGACCAGGGCAGGACCGGAGGCATGAACGTTTCCGGCAGCCTCGCGCGGCTTCGAGGGGGCGACATTGCCGAGGTCGGCCTCACCACGTTCCGGCCGCCCGTCGCGCCCGTTTCGTTCGGGGCGGTCGCAGGAATGCGGGAAGGCCCGCTGGTCCTTCCCTACCGCCATACGCCGGTAACCAGCTGGAATATCGAAGCGGGCGCAGTGATGTACGAAGCCGGGGCCCGGTGGCGCCGGCCCGGTTACTATCCCGCTGCTGGCGAAACCATGCAGGAAGCCGTCAACCGCGAAGCCCGCGCGGTGCGCAACGGCGCGGGGATCTACGACGGCTCGCCCCTCGGCACCTTCGAAGTGAAGGGTTCCGACGCCTCCCGGCTGATGGATTTCGTCTACACGAATCGGATGGCCGCCTTGAAGGTCGGCGAGGGGCGGTACGGGGTCATGCTGACCGACGACGGCCTCGTGTTCGACGACGGCGTATGCTTTCGCCTCGGCGAATGCCGGTTCCTGGTGTCGACTTCGACAGCGAACGCGGAACTGGTTCGCAGGCATCTCGAAAGGATACTCGCGGTCGAGCGTCCCGATTGGGATGCGCGAATCATGGATCTCACATGCCAATGGATGAACGCGACCATCTGCGGTCCGCGCGCCAGGGAGGTGGTCGCGGCGCTCGGGACGGACATCGATCTGGATCCGCCCGCGTTCCCCTTCATGTCTATCCGCGACGGAACCGTCGCCGGTGTTCCCGCGAGAATCGCCCGGGTGAGCTTCACCGGCGAGCTCTCGTTCGAGATCAATGTGCGGGCCCGCGACATGGCCGCGCTTTGGAGCGCGGCGGTCAGCGCGGGCCGGCCGCACGGAATCGAGCCGGTCGGATCCGAAACCAGCCATGTGCTCCGAGTGGAAAAGGGCTTCGTCTCGATCGGCCACGAAGTCGACGGGACGGCGGATCCCTTCGATCTTGGCATGGGCTGGGTCATGTCGATGGACAAGGGCGACTTCATAGGGCGCGCATCGGTGATGATCCGCCGCGGCGCGGGGGAGCCGCGGCGGGAGCTTGTCGGCCTCCTGACGAAGGATCGGGGGCGCATGCTGTCCGAGGGCGCCCCTCTGACGCCGGGCGGACGCAAGGAGGCGACCGAAGGGTTCGTGACGGCTTCCGTCTGGAGCGTGGTCAAAGAGCGGCCGGTCGCGCTGGCGCTGCTCATGGACGGCAGAAGCAGGATCGGCGGAACCGCGTTCGCGCGGGAGCTGGATGAGGTCATCGAGGCGGAAATCGTGCCTCCGGTGTTCCACGACCCGCGCGGCAAGAGGCTGCGGAGCTGACATGGCGTACGACGCGACCGCCAAGCGAATCGGGATTCGGGCCGTGTTCGACCTCAAGGGAAGCCGGGAGGACGTATCCGACTGGGCCGGGGCAGCGCTTCCCGGGTTTCCGGAAGTGCCCAACACGCGCTCGGCGGAGGGCGGATGCGAACTCATGTGGACCGGCCCCGAGCACTGGCTTCTCTGCGCGCCGCTTGAACGCGAGAGCGAGCTTCTCGGCTTGCTGAAGCCTGACGAGGCTCCGGCGCCGGTCTCGGTCGCGCTCGTGTCGGACGTCTACGAGTTCTTCAGGCTGGAAGGGCCGCACGCGCCGGAAGTCGTTTCGGTGGCGTCGCCGCTCGACTATCGCGCGCTGCCCTCGAACGCAGCCACCTTCACAGCGGCGTTCGGGCAGAAGGCGTTATTCATCCCTCGCGGCGGCGCCTTCGAAATCGCCGTGGAAAACAGCTGCGCGGCGATGTTCGAAGACTGTTTCGCTGCCGCGATAGGCGCGAAGCCCGGCGCCAAGGGGACATAGGGGCGGGTTCGCGTTCCGCCTGAACCGTCAGCCCTGCGCCAGCGCCCTCTCGACCCACTCGGCGGCCGCGAGCAGCCCGCCGTCGTCGTCCTTCCGGGCGACCAGCTGGATCGCAAGGGGAAGGCCCGACGCGCCGTTTCCGACCGGGATCGACACGGCGGGTGCTCCCAGAAAGGTCCAAGCCCTGCTGAACACCGGATCGCCGGTGCCGTGTTCGATGCCCGGCGCCTCGCCTGTTGAAGCCGGCGTCAGCACGACGTCCAATTCGGACAAGGCCGCCGCCCCGAAGACATTCATGTCCCGTCCGAGCTGAAGTGCGGATCGGTACTCCTCAAAGCCGATGCCGAGGCCTTGCTCGACCAGCGCCTCGAACCGGTCGCTGATCAAATGGCGGCAGCTTCCGTACTCGTGGATGCGGGATTGCGCGGTCTCGTAAGCCATGACCATCTCTTGCGCCTCGGTCAGGCTCGCGAAATCGGGAGCATGGTCGACCTCGACGACCCGCGCTCCCTCGTCCTCGAGCAGCGAGGCGGCCCGGCCGCACGCATCCTGCGCGTCCTTGGAACAGAGGTTCCAGTGGGGGCCGGGCATGAACCCGACCTCCGGAGGCGATTCGCGGAACCGGTCGCCGCGCGCTCCGTCGCCGCAGAGCGCCAATCTGGCCAGTCCGAGATCCGCCGCCGATCTCGCGTATGCGCCGAGCGAATCGAGACTCCGGGCCAGTCCCATGACGCCCTGCAAGTCGACGGCTCCCAGCGACGATTTGTACGCGAAGACGCCGCAAAACGCCCCCGGCCGGATCACCGACGCCGCGGTCTGCGAGCCGAGAGCGAGAGGAACCATGAAATCGGCGACGGCCGCCGCGGACCCGCTTGACGAGCCTCCGGGCGTTCTTCCGGTATCGACGGGATTGCGTGTCTTTCCGGGATGGAAGAAGGCGAACTCGGTCGTGACGGATTTCCCGATCAGGATTGCGCCGGCCCGCAGCAGATGCTCGACGCAGCTCGCGTTCCTGGGAGGGCGGAAGCCGCTGTAGATCGGCGATCCCCAAGCCGTCGGAAAATCCTTCGTGTCGATGATGTCCTTGGCGGCGAACGGCACTCCTGCCAGCGGCCCGTCATGCCCGTCGCGGTCGATCCGCCGGGCGGACGCAAGCGCCAATTCCTCGTCGTGGCACTCGAACGCGCCGATTTCCTCGTCCCGCTCCCTGATTCGGTCGAAGCATGCCGACACGATGGCTTCCGCCTTCAGGCTACCCGCCCGCACGCCCCGCGCGATTTCCGCTGCCGTCAATTCGTTCAAGCCTGGCACGTCGGCTCCCCTTCCAATGCCGCAAGCGCCGCTTCGAACGGCTCCGCGGACGAGTCCAGAATTCCGCCTCCGATTCGCCCGAGCTCTCCGGACGAGTCGATCATTCCGAGCGACACGAACGGCCCGGCGCCCGCCGCTGCGGCGCGGCGTCCGGAAACGCCCAGTTTCAGATCGACGCCCCTGAAGGCCACATGGGGCGCCAGCGTCAGGGCGCTCCGCCGTCCGCTCGCATCGGACGGGAGGAATTCCGCGAACGCTTCCGCGGTCTTCGGCGCCGCTTCGAACGCCATCGCCCCCAGTCCGAACGCGTCGACAATCGCGCTGTCGCCGATCGCGCCCAGCGCTCGTTCGGCAGGAAGCCCGCCTTCAATCGATCCGGCCGGACGCGGCGCCGGAGCGGTGAACCAGCGCCCCGGCATTCCCGAAAGCTGGATGCCGCATTCGGTGCCGTTTCCCGCGGCAGCCGTCAGGAGCGACGAGCCGTCGACGCCTTCGCCTGCGCGAAGCGCGCACTTGGTCGCGGCCATCCACAGGTTCAGGAACAGGCTCGGCGAGGAGCGCGCGAACTCCAATGCGCGGGCGTCCTTGATTCCGCCGGGCGTGCGTTCCTGCATCTCCGCCAGCAGCATGGCGGTGGCTTCCCCGGTGCGGCCATGGCAGTCGTCGCCTTTGAGAATCGATTCCGACGCCAGCGGCAGCAGCGCGATTCCCTCCGCAAGTCCGCGCTCGAGCGCGTCGGCGAAGCCGTCGTTCAGCCACCGGATGTGCTCAAGGACTTCTTTGCTTCGCAGTCCGAGCCGGAGCGACGGGCCTGAACCGCCATTGATCGGGGCGAACGCGCGGACTTGGCCGCCGTGCGCATCGTATACGGCATGCAGCGGCATCGAAGCTGAAACGACCGCCGCAAGCGGCACGACGACGCCTTTGTCCTGCGCGGGCGACAGCGCGATTTCCTCCGACCGGATCAGCCGTTCGGCGGAATCGAAATCCGCGGCGAGACCTTCATAGACCGCTGCAACGCAAGCCGAATTCATGACGGGCGCGGGGATCGAATCGATTCCCGCGAAGGCCGGCCCGGCGTGCAAAAGGGTTCCGGGCGGAATTCCTGCGGCGGACTTCGCGCTCTCAAGGCCGTTCCAGACCGGTTCCGCCACCATGGCCCGGTCGAACGCCAGCCTGTCCGCGGCGTGGATGCCTTCGGGATTCAAGCCCGGCCCTGCGCCGGAAACATCCAAGTTTCCGCGAAGTAGAGGAACGCCGTGGTCGTTTCCATTCCGGCTTGGACGCGGGTTCCGACCTCTCCGGGCAGTATCCGCCCGTTGACCGTGATGCGCGCGCGCTTCGCAGGCACCAGCAGCGTGGTCATGAAGTGCTCCTTGGTGCCGGTCCGCTCCGGAGACAGCTCCAGCACTCTGGGGGCCTCGAGATCCTCCCATGCGAGCTCGACGCAATGCTCCGCGTTTGCGACGGTTTCGGAGTATCTTGGCCCAAGCGGGTCTCCCGACTGCCGGACCGCCGTCGCGTGCTCGTACGTCAGCGTACTGAATGGCGGAGCGTCACGGAACGCAGCAAGGAGTCCGATAAATTCCTCCATCAGGAATTCGCCAAGTTCGGGATTGTCCCCCATCAGGAGGTTCGGCGCGCCCGCTGAGGCTTCGCTCGAGCCGGGCGTGCCGTACAGCAGGAGGACATGGCCGAAGCCTACAGGCGACCACGCAACCCTGAAGAACAGCGCCATCGCGGAAAACTCGCCGTCGGGACCTTTGAGCAGAATTCCTGGATTCTCGCCTGACCAGTCGACGGCGCCGGGCGCGAGGGAGCGTTCCGCGGACATTCAGCCGGCCGCCGGAGTCGTCCAGGTTTCGGACAGCCCGAGCCAGGCGGTGGCGCGCTCCTTGCCGAAACTGGTCCAAGCGCCTACCTCGCCGCCGAGCCTCGCGCCGTTGACTGTCACGCTTGCTTCCGCAGCCTCGACCGCGACCGCGCGCATTTCGCGGCCTCCGGTCTCCGACTGGTCCGTGCCCGCGAAAACCGCTTGCGGCTCTCCGAGTCTGTTCCACGCCAGCTCAATTTCGATGCCGGATCCGCGCAGCGTCGTCGAGAATGCGGCGTTCAGGTCGCCCGGCTTCCGCGCGACGGAATGGAGGTCTCCCCAAGCCGCCGCGGCAAGTCCCTTTCGGCCGGCGAAGGGCGGCATGCCGCCGATCCACCCGTCAAGCAGCCAGCGCGCAAGGCTTTGGTTGTCCGTTAGAACCAAATTCAAAGCGTCGGGCCACCCTGATTCTTCATCGGGCGATCCGAGCATGATCGCCATGCTGCCTCGGCCGTGCGGCGAAAGAACGGCCTGCACGAACGCGGCAACCATCGTGAATCCGAAATACCCGGTCTTGCGCAGGAAAATGCAGCTGCGCTCGCCCGACCATTCCACCCTGCCGGGATTGACCGAAGGGCGCGTCATTGCCATCGGGACTCGAATTCCTTGAGGCTGGCGACGATTCGCTCACGCCGTTCGGCGCCGCGAATTCCGTCCGCCGCGATACAGATATCTGCAACGCCTCGGGCCACCTCCTTGACCACCGCTGCGTCGTCCCTGCCGGACTGAACCGGAACGCGCAGCATCGTGTCGCCGCCGTAGGTAGGGATCGGGGAGGCGTAGGCGGCAGTCGGCTGCCCGGGCTCGGTTCCTTCCTTCAGCGCGCGGATCGCCGCCCGCAGCTTCCTGCGGACCTTCGCGACGCCCCGGTCGGTGAATGCGAGGTTCTCGCGGGCATGGACGTTTTTGGGGCCTTGCGAAACCCAGGCGTCGTAATCGCCCGGGTCCCGCTGGCGCTGTTCGTAGCTTCGGTCGCCGCTCTGCCCGTAGAAGTCCGTCTTGCCTAGGCCGACCTCATCCCTGTTTGTGAGGCCGCGCGGATCATCGCCTTCGCGGAAGTGCCGCCAGGCGATCACCATCGTGTTCGTGTCGTCCATCGGCGTGACCCACCGGCTGAGTCCGCAGCGCCCGAAATACCTGGGGCTGTCCGGAACCGGGAAATGCCCGCCGTTCTGGGTAAAGCTGGGCAGCATCTTGTCGTGGATTCGAATCCAGACGATTTCGCCGACGCGCCGCGTGTTCGTGTAGAAATCGCCGTAGGGGCGTTCGTAGAATTCGATCTTCGGCAGTTCCGCGAAGGCGTCGATGAACTGCGTCCGCACCGCCTTGGTGTGCAGATACACGACGTGGAACGGATCCCAGGCGTTCTCCATCACCTGCAGCCAATTGCACGGCGATTCGATCAGGTAAGGGATCATCTCGTCCCCGTCCTCGTCGAAAGTGTCCATGACCGGGAACGGCGGCGTGGTTTCCTGCGGTCCCATGTAGGCGAAGACGATCCCCTTGAATTCGATGACGGGATAAGCGCCTAGGCACGTCCGGCTCTTCACTTGGCTCGCCGGCGGCTCGCAGGGCGTCTCGAGAATGGTCCCGTCCAGGCCGTACTTCCATCCGTGGTAGCTGCACCGGATGCCGCCCTCCTCGACGATGCCGAACTCCAGCGACATGTTCCTGTGGCAGCAATGCAGATGGACAAGGCCCAGCCGCCCTCCCTTTTCGCGGAACAGCACCAGATCCTCGCCGAGCACCCGCAGCCGGAACGGCAGATCGCCAACCTGCTCCGCGAGGGCGACGGGCATCCAGTAGCGACGCAGGTACTCACCGCAGTCAGTTCCGGGTCCGACATCGGCAAGTTCGGGGTCGGGTTTTTTGCGCCAGACGCTCTGGCGCTCATGGCCTCTGAACAAGCCTTCCGGGGCCTCGAACCTAGGATCCATCAGATTCCGCGCGAGTTCCGGCGGCTGCGCATTGCCGGTTCCGTCCAGACCGGGACGCTGCTTTCGTTCGCTCCAACGCGCCCGGCGGGAGCTTCGATTTGGCCTGCCGACCGCGAGCGAGGTGATGCATTCATGCGCTCAGCATATAGAATAAGGCCGATTGAAACGTCCAGTTGTTCAGCAGGTCGGATGGAACCTTCAAAAGGCGAAAAATCGCGCATCGGACTTTCGCGGCCCGCGCCGAAGGCCGGAATCGGTCGAATCCGGAAGCACATGGCGACCGAGGAACCGCGCGGGAGCCCGGTCCGGATCGCCTTGGACTCCAATGAGAACGCGTTCGGACCCAGCCCGCATGCCGTCGAGGCAGCCCGGGCGGCGTGCTTCGGCATATCGAAGTATGTGGAGCATCAGGACCGCGTGCTCGTGCCGGCTATCGCTGAGCGATACTGCTTGGACGAGAAGCGCATCGCGATCGGCTGCGGCTCCGACGACCTTCTGTCGCGTCTGGCTCGCGCGTATTTGGAGCCCGGCAGCGAGCTGCTTAGATCCGCGAATTCGTACTTGAAGGTTCCGAATTACGCGTTCGCAAATGACGCCGTCCCGGCGGACGCTCCGGACAAGGATTTCGCGCCGGATGTGGACGCGATCCTGGGCGGCGTGACGGAGCGGACCCGGATCGTCTACTTGGCGAATCCCGACAACCCGTCGGGCGCTTTCATTGGCATTTCGGAAATCCGGCGGCTTCGAAGGGGGCTTCCCGCGAGCGTGCTGCTTGTAGTCGACTGCGCGTATGCGGAGTACGTGTCGGAGCCGAACTACAAGGTAGGGGTGCTCGAGCTCGCGGAAATCGCGGAAAACGTGGTCGCAACCCGCACTTTCTCGAAAGTGCACGGGCTTGCAGGCGCCCGCGTCGGCTGGGCCTACGGCTCGGCAGAGATCATGGACGCCTTGAACCGGATAGGGCTCACATTCAGGGTTGCAACGCCGTCGCTGGCAGCCTCGCTTGCGGCATTGGACGATTGGGACCATCCCCGATTTGTCGCATCCGAGACAATGCGGCTGCGAAAGCGGCTGGCCGAATCGCTGCGGAACATGGGCCTGAAGGCGTATCCGAGCGAAGCGAATTTCGTGCTGGCCGAGTTTCCGGACCCGGAAAGGAGCGCCGCCGCGGCTGCGGCGGAATTGCGCGGCGGCGGGATCGCCGTGCGGCGATTCACCTCGTCGGCGTACAAGGATTGCCTGCGAATCACGATCGGCACCGAGCCTTCAATCCGGGTGGTGGAAGCGGCGCTCGACCGGTTTCTGCGCCGCAAATGAGCGTCGGCGACGAACAGGACGCTCGCCAGATCCCGGACGCTCAAGCCCCGTCAGGCAGTTCCATCATCCGAGAACTGAAGCGCGCCCGGGTCAAGTTCGTGGCGGCCGTTCCGGACATCGTGACCAGCGAAGGGCTGCTTTGGCCGATCTCCCGCGACCGGGACCTGAGGCTGATCCGCGTTTGCAAAGAGGACGAGGGCGTCTCGATCTGCGCAGCGATGTCTTACAACGGAACCCGCGCGGTGCTGCTGATGCAACAGACGGGCCTTATGGCGTCGCTGAACGCCGTCCGCGCGATCGGGATGGATTACCGGCTTCCGATTGTCATGCTCGTTGGCTTGCAAGGGAAGGAGGTCCATTTGGCGCCCGAGGAATCGGCAAGCTACGGGGTGCGGATCATCAGGCCTGTGCTGGATGCGATGGGCATTCCGCATTGCCTCATAGAAACCCCGAAGTCCGTAGCTCGAATCGCCGAGGGAATTGAGCAGGCATATGAAGCTTCGCAGTTGCGTGCGTTTCTGATTGGAAGGGCGCCCGAGGGATGATCAAGCGGGACAATGCGCTTCGGCTCCTGAAGGGCTGGGTGGCCGAGAGCGACATCGTGGTTGCCGTCTACCAAACGCTGTTCGACTGGATGGCGATCAGCCCGCGCGACCTGAACTACGTTTCGACCGGTGCGATGGGGCAGGGATCGTCGCACGGGCTGGGTCTTGCTCTGGCGAATCCCGGCCGTCGCGTGATTGTGCTGGACGGGGACGGCAGTTTGCTCATGAACCTTGGAGCGCTGGCGACGATTGCTGATGCCGCGCCGACCAATCTGCACCATTTGGTATTCGTGAATGGAACCTACGAGGTCAACGGCGCCCATCCCGTTCCAAGCGCTGACCTGCTCGACTTCGCGGCGATTGCGCTAGGCTGCGGGTACCGCGACGCGGCGAACTGCCAAAACGAGGCGGATCTTGGTGATGTTCTCGACCGGATTTTCGGCAACCCGGGGCCGTCGCTGCTTGCGCTTGGTGTCGAGCCGGGAGCAGGATATCCGCGGGATTACGAGTACATTCACGGCCCTGAAGCGCGCGAGCAGTTCAGGCGGGCGCTTAACGGCACGGTGGAAAAGTATCCCGGGACTGGAGCTGCAGCGTGAATTGCGGCCCGGCCTGTCGGGAACCATTGCTCCGGCTGCTTCAAGCAACAACCCACAGCGGTGCAGAAGTGTGCGGGTCCAGAACTTCGGCGCCGTGTCGAGCGCAGGGATGCTGTTCTCCGCATTTCGAAGTCTTCCTGCGGCCTCGCCAGGATCAAGCAGAGCCGCTCAAAACCTACCGTCGCGTTCAGAGCTTTACCCAAATCTCCGCCGACGAAGATCTCTCCGTATGCCATTCGTCAATCCCGAAGCTGGGCAGCGTTGCCTTCTTCGCCTACAAAGAACCGCAGTCCGCGACTCACGCCTGCAGCAGGACGGACAAGCTTGCCGGATGCGCACCGCTTCGAATTGAATGGTTGACCTCCACAGACTTCACATGCAGTGGGAAGATGTTCAGATGCCCCGAAGAGCCGTTGCCCGTACCAACTGAAATTGCGCGACCTGCGAACTCATCGTTGCCCTCTCTGTCAACGAATGGAGCAATCCGGTGCACGAGTTCCAGCGGGCCTGTCGGTGGTGCTGCTGCCGACGACTGCGAGCGGCTGTCGCCGGATCTCGAGCAGGAATTCTCGCTCGCAGTTCGAGATACACCTAAACTGAAATTAACCAGCCGACCTTTGAATCGACCAAAGCGGCACAACCCTTCGAAAGTTTACGGATTTCGATACAGGTCAAAGAAGCACAAGTGGCTGCCCCACGTCGTCAAGTTCTCGGGAGGACGGTCGAGCGGAATGCTGCTGTTTTCGTTGCTGGAGAACGGATTGCTGGATCGGGAGCGTGGCGATGTGATCGTGTTTAACAACACATCTGCTGAACACCCGAACACATACAGGTACGTGCGAGATTGCATGCGTGCTAGTCGCGCGTACGGGATTCCCTTCTTCCAAATTGAGTTCCAGACCTATGAAGATGCGCGACAAGGCGAGTGGACCCGCCTCCCGACCTACCGTTTGGTTAATGATCAGCCGAAGTCGGATGCGAACCCAGACGGGTATCATTGGCAGGGCGAAGCGTTTGAAGAGCTGCTATCGTGGACGGGATACGTACCAAACCAATTCAACCGCATTTGCACACACCACTTGAAGCTAGATGTTACCAGAAACTTTCTAAAAGATTGGCTAGCTTCCAAGCCGGTCATTCCTCGTTTGGGACATTTCGGGAATTCATCTCGAATTGATCCTGATGCATCTTTCCGACGGCACAGACAGAACCAAGGGGGAGTTCCAAAGGAGATTTTTGTTAGGAAGCGTGAGTTTGTATGGAACCGTCCCCATTATAGGCCTGAGCAGCGTTATGAGGATTTTTGCCCGGACTGGCGATCCTTCGAAAATGACTCACTCACGGGAAAGACGTTTGGCGAAAAGGCTTGGTTTGGAAAGGAAGGCGTGGAATATGTAGCGTTTATTGGCCTGCGGGGAGATGAGCGGCACCGTGTTCATCGAGTAGAGCTGAGAGGCGAAAGTGCGGACGGATACGAAGGTGAACACATTTACATGCCGTTGAATGATTTAGCGGTGACAAAATCCGATGTGAATGAGTTCTGGGAACATCAATCATGGAACTTGCAGGAATTGGCAAGCGGCGGAGTATCGAACTGTGTATTCTGCTTTTTGAAAGGAACCTCCAATTTAGACGCCGTATACGCTGATTTGCGGAATGCGGAATCGGATGAAGAGCATGGATTTGGCTCATTACGTAATTCGCCTTGCAATCTTCAGTGGTGGATCAATATGGAATCCAAATACGGAAGGGATCTCCGAGCAGAAAATCGAGACTGCCGATCCAACGTTAGCAAAGTTGGGTTTTTCGGAAACAGAGCATTCAACTATAAAACTATTCGAGAAGGCAAGGGTAGCGGGACACATTCTGACTCTATGCTTCCGTGCGATTGTACTGAATGAGCAGGCTTCCAGTATATCTAGATTATCAGGCCACGACTCCTGTTGACCCGGCAGTGCGAGATGCCATGCTTCCGTATTTGAACGAGTGCTTCGGAAACCCGCATTCGGTTGAGCATGAGTTTGGGTGGAAGGCATCGGATGCGATCAAAGGGGCTAGAGCAAGGGTTGCGAACTTCATTAACGCCAATGACGACGAAATTGTATTCACTTCCGGTGCGACAGAATCCTGCAACTTGGCGATAAGGGGGATTGCGCAAGGAGCAAACGGCGGAGGACGAAACCGAATTGTCACGCTTTCCACGGAGCATCCAGCGGTTCTTGAGACGGTTTTGGACTTGGGACGAATAGGCATGGAATCGGTGGTCTTGCCAGTTGATTGCGATGGTCTTTTGAACCTAGATCTGTTCGAAAGAGCGGTGGACGAGCGAACATTGCTCGTTTCTGTTATGGCAGCCAACAACGAAATTGGCGTTATTCAGCCCATATCTAGATTGGCCGCGCTTTGTCATGCTGTCGGCGCAGTTTTCCATACTGATGCAACACAGGCGGCGGGATGTCTCGATATTGATGTTGAGAATTGGCAAGCAGATTTAGTTAGTTTCACAGGCCACAAAATCTATGGTCCAAAGGGAATCGGCGCGTTGTTTGTGCGCTCGGGTTTGCGGTTGACGCCAATGCTAACAGGCGGTTCTCACGAACGAGGAGCAAGGGCTGGAACGCTTCCAACACCGCTTATTGTCGGATTCGGCCTTGCGTGCGAACTTGCGGGGTTAAGGCGGGAACATGATCAGGCACGTATTCGAGTGCTTTCAGAACGTCTATATTCCGGGCTTCGCGAAACCTATCCATCGGTTCAACTTTTTGGACATGCGCAAGAGCGGTTGCCTGGCAATCTTAATATTGGGATTCCCGGATTGCCAGCAGATGTTATCATACGGAACGTATCGAATCGGCTCGCGATTTCAAGCGGGTCTGCTTGCGCCTCTTCTGCTGCGGAACCATCGCGAGTTCTAATGGCACTGGGGCTGGAGCGTGAGGTTGCAGAGACCGGGGTTCGAATCAGCCTTGGACGATTTACAACGGAGGAGGATGTCGCAACGGCGGTTAATGTGTTGTCTAGTCTTAGTTTCATCTGTCAAAGGTCGCGAACGTGATGTCAAACGAGAATCCCGAACTTCTTTTTGGATGGGGGCCAAGCAGCGGCTTTACTCCCGCGGGTATCGCCGCGTTTGATGATTTGCATCCTGCTGCTGTCGTCAGGGAGTTGATTCAAAATTCCTTGGACGCTGCACGTCTCGCAAATGTGAAACCAGCAATAGTTCAATTCAAGGTGACACGGGCGAATCGGGACGATGTACCGGGCATAAAAAGCTATGAGGAAACGTTTGGCAAGGCCGTAAGGACGCAGCGAAACCGAACCGGAAGCCAAGCAAAGCAAGTGATTCATAGAATTCATAGTGCGCTCAAGCAGAGCAAAATGGATGTGCTTTCAGTTGTCGACAACGGGATCGGACTTGATGAACAACGGATGAACGCATTGCTGAGCGATGGCATAAGTTACAAACAGGATGACGCCACCGGGACATATGGCAACGGGCATTCCACTGCAATACCTGCGTCTGATCTACGGTACGTACTCTATGGGGGTGTAACGAAAGACGGATTACGGACTTGTTCTGGGCACGCGGTTTTAGCATCACACGTGGAGGAAGGCGAGAACCAGTTACGCTCTGGCGATGGCTTTTTGATCACGGAGTTCAATGCCGGGCAGGACACGTTGTTCGATTATGCGATCAATGCGCGCGTTCCAAAATTTATTGCGGGAAATCTTGATAACATTGAAGCGGAGTTCAGGCACGGGACGGCTGTCATCATTCCTGCGTTCAACAACTTGATGGAAGATGACAGTCTTTGGGACATGGTGTCTCACTCCGCTTCGGCGAACTTTTTCGCGGCAATTGCCGACGGTGACCTTGAAGTTGCAGTTGAAATTGATCGTGGAATGGTTGATGATAATATCTGGAAATTGGATCGGGAAAACTTGGAGGATCAATTAATTCGCCATAGCGAAAAGAAGCTAGTGTCCAAATTTATGAATGGAAGCCTAGCGTACGATGCATACCGTACTTATAATCTACAGTGCCCCGGGACGGTAAAAAATAGACTTGGGAATGTTGAGGTACGGATTCGTGAGGTTCCAACAGGAAACACTCGCGTGCACTTGTGTAGAAACGGTATGTGGATTACTGACAAGATACCTGGTTTTTCTCAAAAGTTTGCAGATCGAGTTCCGTTCAATGCTATTGTATCGTTGCACGCAGCCGACGGTCGTGATTTGCATAAGTTAATTCGAGACGCGGAAGGCCCACTACACAACAGTATTCTTCTGAAACGACTTCGGACAGATCAACAGAGTCAGTGCCGAAAAGCCTTGCGAAGGATTGTAGATTGGATATTAGACAATACGACTGAGGTGAAGTCGGACGCGTACTCTCCTGATGATTTTCTTGTGCTTGATACAGGAGATGATTTGGGCGGGGACGGACATCTTCGTGCGGCGTTTCGAGGCACACCAACGATCGTCCACCGCCACCCGGCCCGCCAATTGTATGATCGTTCCGCGCCTGATGACCAGGCGGGGCTAGAACCTTCGGATCCATTGAGGGAGGGAAAAGGCACACATCCGCCTAATCGCAATCGAATACGACGACGCCCGACATTGCCAGCGTCCATTCAGGCAGTTTCACGTCCGATTGATAAGAATCGAAGAAAGATATTTGTCGAGTGCGGAAAAAGTATAGCAGACGCAGAATTGCGACTCGTTGTGGATGAGGCTTTGGACGCCACGTGTGACCGACCAGGACAGGACGTCTACACCCCCGCAATTCTTAGTAATGTGCGGGTAAACGGCCGGTTGGTTGAAGAAGATCATCTTAGCTGCTTGGACGGTAATGCGATAGGAGTATTATTGGGTGACCTGTCGGCGAATTCAGCAGTAGAAATTGATGCGAACTATGAACTTCAGGGTGACTTTGCAGATCTTCGATCACCCTCTTTGCGTGTTGAGATGTTCAAGTGCCAACGGGATGAGGAAACGCAAGGAACGAACGAGCTGCAACAGGACCACACGTAATGACAGGCTACGTCACGGTTGATGTTGCGACCCCAAGTGCGTCAAATGCGATTCGTTCCCACGATCATCCGGTTCTCGAATCAGGCAATCTATCGTTCCCGAAGGGGCGGTATTCTGTTGGTTTCCGTGCGCGACCCGATGGTCGCTCCTACGAGATATATCACAATATTGAAAAGGTGCCTTTGATTGAAACTCTCGTAAGGCAAGGGCGCGCAAAGTTCGCGTGCGTTGTTTCGTCGCCATTATCGGCGCACCGTTCTATCCATGTCTCTAGTTGCGAGCGACAGTTGGTAGAGTGCGACAATAACGAACTTGGCGAACCGCCGTTCTTTACAGCTATGGTGGTGTCCGCAGAAGACATCGATATTGTTATAGACTCTGAGCGGGATGGCGTTCATTCGATTTGGAGTGGTCAAAATGTGAAATTCTATCGCGGAGCGCGTCTTGCATTAGGTAGCGTCGTTCAGCTTCAATCTTCCATATTGCATCTGTTGTCCCTTCATGAGGACGATACGCTTGGCGACGGTCAGTTTGTAGTAGACACCGCATCCGAACCGTTCCGTTTTCGGGTAAAAGTCGGTACGAAGCTACATAAGGGGTTACGCTATCCGAATAATATGCTTCGCGATCACATCATGACCCATATTGTAACTGCTTGTTTAGCGCATTTAAAATCTGAGTATTCCAATGATGACGGCGATGAGGGATGGAGGAGCATTCCAAATTTGAGATCGTTTGCAGAGCATCTGGAGCAAAATGGACATGGTCATTGGTGCAATTCTGAGTTTTATCCCGAAAAAGTTTCAACAGCACTGTATCCGCACCTTTTGCCAAGTGACAATACGGTCGACTAGCGGACAGGGATTGGAAAGTGAACGCAATGGGAGTAGGGCAGAAAGAACTCGTTGACACGGAGTACACCAAGTTTAGAAGAGATTTGCTCCGAAATAAGGGAAGCGAGCGACAAAGATTATTTCTTAGAAATGTGCTTATCGACGATGAGTTTCTTGGAATGATTGCACAGATCGGAGTAACGGGCGTTGTTGATGCTGAACTTGTTTCAACGGCATTGACGGAGAGCGAATATAGGGACCCTCCTTCATGCACTGAGAAAACACTCTATGACGCATGGTCTGAGTTGCCGCCAGCTGTGGCTTGTCGTACGACGTTTTGGGCGCATATGACGATCAAGCATATTGAAGCGGGCAAGATTCAGTCGAAGTTTCTTGCGTCGGTTGGCGGAAATGTCTCCAGCGGTGCCGAGCGAATTGATATGGCTCTTGATGAGCATGGACCCGTTTTGCCAAAGGCAGTCGACGAATGCGTTCGCGCAGTATTTAGGCGGTTGGGCGGGTTACCGGAAGTGCGGGGAAACAGATCGGTATTTGTGGATTGCCCGTTTGCGCGGGCATGGTGGAGAGAGCGTATGATTCGGCAAGCTTCCAGGGGAAAAGATGATTTGGAAGCAAGCATTCGTGCGATTTTGCGTACAAATCAGACATACTGGGAAAAGTTTATTGATCGTATTGTGTTCAGAAATTCCACATTTGGTTCTGATAATATTCGTGGCGCATTTCTGCGTGCGTTGGCAATGTTTATACAAGAGGACACCGTCACAGATTTACGAACCCCGAATGGCCTGCAGAGACTCTGTCGACGGGCTACGACCTATCAGGGTGCAAGAGAATTGAGCTTCTTGAATGATGAGGAACTTGATGAATTAATGGAGGAACTTGTCTGGGAAGCGTGAATTTCACTTGGGCGTTGAGTTGTCGCGAACGTAATGCCCGGAGTCGCCGGTCGAAGCGGCAAACAAAGCTAGCCACAGCGAATCGGATTTCCGCGGCCGAAACCGCTCAAGCCAGCGCCAGCCTTCGAATCAAGCAGGCGGCTCGGCGTATGGTTCGTCTTCCGCGACGAATTCCGTTTCCTTCAAAGCCGCTTCCGTCCAAGCCTTCATGCCCGGCGTCTGTAGCAGTGCTTGCTGATACTCGCGAGCGTCATCGTCCAAGCGAACCGCGTAGGTTTTGAAACGGGACGCGACCGGCGCGAAATAAGCGTCCGCTGCCGTATAGTCTCCGAAGAGAAACCGCCCGTTTCGGCCGAACTCGGATCTGGTCGTTCGCCACAGCGCGGACAGCCGGTCGATTTCAACCCGGACGGCGGCGGACATTCCTTTGCCGGGATGGCTGCCGCGGATGTTCATCGGCATGGCGCCCCGCAGCGCTTGAAATCCGGAATGGAACGTCGCGGCAAGGGATCGCGCCCTTGAACGCGCATGCGCATCCTTCGGCCAGACGGCCTTGTCTGGATGGAGTTCGTGAAGCCGTTCGAGAATTGCGATCGTGTCGAACGTGCAAAAGCCGTCTCCGGGCTTTCCTTCCCAAAGTACGGGCACGAGCCCGGTAGGCGACAGGTGGTCGATTTCGGATTCCCATTCAGCCGAATCGAACCTGATCATGTGTTCGGTGAACGGAATGCCCGCCTCGGTCATTGCAAGCCACGGTCTCAAGGACCAGGACGAGTAGTTCTTGTTTGCAATTATGAGCGTCAGCATTGTCTTTCTCCAATTGGCCGGCCGGCCTTCAGCGCCCGGAATTCGGATGGTCGAATCGGCTGCGGACCATAAAGGGGCGCAAACTAAGCGCGATGCAGATGCGCGGCCAGTAGTTCCCAAGAGGGCTGCTGCAATGGACTCTGCGACGCGCACCCGCAGGCGGGCGACCGAAACCTTCGCTTGACAGTTTCCTGTTGCCGCGGACAATCGGTCACAATGCCTCGCGGTGCCCGGAGTTCCGACCGGCCGGGCCATCACGGAATTGTCCGCGTGAAAGATACTTCAAACCTGCCGCTCACCTGCGCCCATTGGGGCGTCTACCGCGTTGAAACGCGCGACGGTAAAGTCGCCGCGTTGCACGGGTTCGAAGAGGACGGCGATCCTTCCCCGATAGGCCAAGGCTTCGTAGGGACTCTGGACGATCCCACACGGATCACCCGGCCCGCGGTCAGGAAGAGCTGGCTGGATCGCGGCCCCGGAGCAAATCCCGAGGGAAGGGGCGTTGAGCCGTTCGTCGAGGTGGACTGGGACACCGCGGAGACCCTCGTCGCGGGCGAACTGGAACGGGTTCGCAAGCAGCACGGGAACAGGGCGATTTTCGCCGGTTCCTACGGATGGGCCAGCGCTGGCCGCTTCCATCATGCGCAAAGCCAGCTCCGGCGGTTCCTGAACTGCATCGGCGGTTTCACCAGGTCGGTGAACACCTACAGCCTGGCAGCGGCCGAGGTCGTGATGCCGCATGTGCTAGGCAACTTCCAATTCCTGCTGGACCAGACAACGAGCTGGCAGGCGATCCAGAGCCATACCGACCTGTTTGTAGCGTTCGGCGGCGTAAGGCTGGACAACAGCCAGATCAACGCGGGCGGCGTAGGGAGCCATTGCCAGCGCGAAGGGCTGGAATCGTCGATCAAGGCGGGCGTCAAGTTCGTGAACCTCGGCCCAATGCGCTCCGACCTCGAAGGCGAAGCGGAGTGGCTGCCCATCCGCCCGGGCACGGATATTGCCGCCATGCTGGGGATCGCCCATTCGCTCATTGAGGCCGGAGCCTGCGATCAGGAGTTTTTGGGTCGATATACTGTCGGTTACGGCAAGTTCCGCGCCTACGTGAACGGCGAGGCCGACGGCGAGCCGAAAAGCGCGGAGTGGGCATCGGGGATATGCGGCTTGCCCGCAGACCGGATTCGGGACTTGGCCAAGCGGATGGCGGCCTCGCGGACGATGATTTCCGTGAGCTGGTCGCTGACCAGGCAGGACCACGGGGAGCAGCCGTACTGGGGCGCGGTCGCGCTCGCGGCCATGCTGGGCCAGATCGGCCTTCCCGGAGGCGGAGTGGGATTCGGCTACGGCGCGATCAACGCCGTCGGAGGTCATTTCGCGCCGATCCGCGGCGGATCAATTCCGCGAGGGACCAGCCCGGTCAGGGATTTCATACCCGTCGCCCGCATCAGCGACATGCTGCTCAATCCGGGCGGGCGGTTCGAATACAACGGCGGGAGCTACAGCTATCCCGATATCGAGCTTGTCTATTGGGTCGGCGGAAACCCGTTCCACCATCACCAGGATCTGAACAGGCTTCTGCGGGCATGGCGGAAGCCCGGAACGGTGATCGTGCACGATTGGTGCTGGAACGCCTTGGCGAAGCGCGCCGACATCGTGCTGCCGTGCACCACTGCCTTGGAGCGCGAAGACGTGTCGGTTGCGCGGGACTCCTATATCATTCGCATGAGAAAGGCCGTCGAGCCGCCCGCCGGATGCAGAAACGACCACGACATCTTCAGATCGCTGGCGGACAGGTTCGGCGTGCTGGAGGAATTCACGGACGGCTTGGACGAAGAGGGCTGGATACGGCGAATCCACGCCGAAACCGTTGCGCGGTCGGCGCAGAAGGGCGTGGAGCTGCCCGGCTTCGACGAGCTTGCGGAGAAGGGATGGCACCGGGCCGAGCCGCCCGCGGAGTCCGGATCGCTTCTTGGAAAGTTCCGCGAGGACCCTGTCGGAAACCCGCTGAGAACACCGAGCGGAAAGATCGAAATCCATTCGGAAACCGTCGCCGGCTTCGGATACGAGGACTGTCCAGGCCATCCGGTCTGGATCGAGCCAGCGGAATGGCTAGGCAGCAAGGACAGGCAGTATCCCCTGCATCTGTTATCGAACCAGCCGAAATCGAAGCTGCACTCGCAGCTTGATCATGGCCCCGTCAGCCGGTCGTCGAAGATAAGAGGCAGGGAACCGGCGATGTTCAATCCGGCCGATGCGTCGGCGCGCGGAATCACGCCCAATTCCATCGTGAGGCTTTTCAATGATCGCGGCTCCTGCCTTTGCGCGGCCGAGATCAGCGAGAATGTCATGCCGGGGGTAGTCAGAATGAGCACGGGCGCGTGGCTGGACCCGGCGGACCCAGACGCGCCGGGCTCGATTTGCAAACACGGGAATCCGAATGTTCTGACGCTGGACAAGGGCACATCGAAGCTCGCTCAAGGTCCGATTGCCCATACCTGCCTCGTCGAGGCGGAGCTGCTGGGCGGCGGGCCGCCGGCGATTACGGCATTCGAGCCGCCTTTGATACTGCGCAGGTTCGAGACGGGCAGGAAAGCCGCCTGATCCATTGCCGGATCGAAACCGGGTTGCGAATTCATGAATCGTGCGCAGGCAATCTGGTAGCGGAGGAGGGACTCGAACCCCCGACCAATGGATTATGATTCCACTGCTCTAACCAACTGAGCTACTCCGCCCGGGCGCTGCGCACTACAATCGCCCTGTTCGCACGTCAAGAAGGTATAGCGGTTCGTGGGGTATGGCAGGGCGTGCCGCGACCGGCACGCGCTGTACGGGAAACGACGCCAAGCGAGCCTTGGGACCTGCGTCGCGGTCGGCGCTCGGCTTCCAATGCGTCCTTCAATTGCGGAACAGCCGGACCGACGCGGCTTGCGCGAACAGAATTACGCAGACAAGCCGGAGCATATGGTGGGCTACGACGAACGCCGCATCAGCTCCCGCGAGAATGGCGATAAGCGCCATCTCGGCCTGTCCGCCGGGCAGGAAAGCGAGCACCACATCAATTTCATTTGCGCCCGCGGAGCGCAGGATCGAAACAATGAACAACGCGCTCACGGCGCCGACAATGACGCAATAGCCCAGACCGGCGAGTATGTCGGTGCGGATCTCCTTCAAGGTGACGCCGGCGTACTTCACGCCGACGCCCATCCCTACGAAAAACTGCGCCGCGAGGATGAACTCGGCAGGCGGCCGGGAGTTCACGATCCCGCCCAAGGACAGGCCGGCGGTCAGCACCATTGGCCCGATAATCGAGGCGCCGGGAATCCGGAGCCGTTCCGCCGCCAGCCAGCCGACAAGGCCCGAAGCGGCCATGATAATGACTTCAACAGGGGGCAGATCGGATGCCGGCCTTCCCGGCGGGTTCGTCAGGTCGACGCCCCAGAACCGGGTCGCGGCCACCGGAACCAGCACGAAGATAACAAGCACCCTTGTCGCATGGATCAGAGAAAGCGTTCGCACCGAGCCGCCTGCCGCCTCGCCGAAAATCAGCATGTCCTGAAGTCCGCCGGGCATCGCCGAAAAGAACGAAGTCGCCTTGTCGTAGCCCGCGACCCGCCGGAAGAACGCATAGCCGACCCCGCCCACGGCGGCGGCGAACAGCGGAACGACGGCGAGAGTCGGCAGGAAGCCGGGAAGGTCGGTGACGAGCTCGGGCGTTACGCTTGCGCCGATCGCGACGCCAAGAAACGACCGCATGAATATGCCGAAGAGGCCGACACCCTGCATGCTCCCGCCTGCCAGGCCGACAACAAGGCAACCCGCCATGGGCCCGAGAAGCAGCGGAAGCGGAGCCGACAAAAGGAAGAACGCGGCGGCGCCTACGGTCGACGCGATCAGGGCCGTGGCGCGCCCTTTGCTGAGCAACCCGCATCTCCAAATCCGACGCGGAATGCATTTACGCTTCGCGACTTCGGCGTGCAAACTGGAGGGACGACCGCTCAAGCCAAGCGTCGGTCGGTGCCGACCATGGTTCGTCGCTTGACCGCACCGCCCCGCCGTGCTGCAAGAACGGCGTTCTGAACAGCGGGTGCGCATGGCCGACCGGGCGCCTTCCATCGACGCGGTGCAGGAGATCCTGGCTGGCGCCGACTACATATGCGGCCGGCCGCTGGCGACTGTCGTGTTTCTGGCCGTCAGGCTTGGAAGACCCCTCTTTCTCGAAGGCGAAGCGGGTGTCGGCAAAACGGACATCGCCCGCGCAATCGCCGAGGCATTGGGGCGAGACCTGATACGGCTGCAGTGCTACGAAGGGCTCGATGCGGCGTCAGCGCTCTACGAGTGGAACTTCCAAGCGCAAATGATCGCGATCCGTACGGCGGAGGCCTCCGGCGGCATCGGGCGCGAAGAGCTCAAGGCGGAGCTGTTCAGCGAAGAGTACCTGATCGCCCGTCCGCTCCTGAGCGCCCTTCGGCACGAGGGTTCGGACCCGCCCGTGCTGCTCATCGACGAAATAGATCGCACCGACGAGCCGTTCGAAGCGTTTCTCTTGGAGGCGCTCAGCGATTTCCAGGTCACGATTCCCGAAATCGGGACCATCAAGGCGGAACGGCCTCCCATCGTCGTTCTGACCTCGAACAGGACCCGCGAAGTCCACGACGCGCTCAAGCGCCGCTGTCTCTACCATTGGGTCGACTATCCGGATTTCGACAGCGAGATGCGGATCGTGCGCTCGCGCGCTCCGGGCGCGGCCGAGTCGCTGCGCAGGGAGATCGTCGCCTTCGTTCAAAGGCTGCGGACGGAAGACCTGTTCAAAAAGCCAGGGATCGCCGAAACCATCGACTGGGCGCGATGCCTTCTCGCGCTGGACGCGGTGGCGCTCTCGCCGGAAGTCATCGCCGACACGCTGGGCGCCGTGCTGAAGTACCGGGACGACCTCGCAAAGCTGCAAGGATCGGAAGCGACGCGCATACTCGACGAAATCGGGCGTTCGCTCGACGCGGCATGAGCGCCCGGGAGCCGGACCGCGGCAGGTCGGAATCCGGCGCTTCGGAATTGCATCCCGGCGGCGGAAAATCCGCCGAGGGCGCTTTCGTTGACAACATCGCGCATTTCGCCCGCGCGCTGCGGGCAGCGGGCTTCCCGGCAGGGGCCGGACAGGTGGTCGAAGCCGTCCGCGCCGTCGAGGCGGCGGGAGTTTCCGAGCGGGAGGATTTCTACTGGACGCTGCATGCGTGCTTCGTCTCGAAGCGCGAGCACAGGCAGCTGTTCGCGCAGATTTTCCGCCTGTTCTGGCGCGATCCCGAATACCTCGAGCGCATGATGGCGCTGCTCCGCCCGCTGGTCCGGGGAGCGCAGGAGGAGCGGAAGGCGGAGGCGGCCGCCCGCCGCGCCGGCGAGGCGCTGCTGAACGGCGCGGACCGCGACGGGATGCCCGAGCCGCCTGAAGACGGCGAGCCTCTGGTCGACATCGACGCTTCTTCCACGGTTTCCGCCGCCGAGCGTCTGCGCTCGCTCGACTTCGAGCAGATGAGCAGCGAGGAGATGGCGGAAGCGCGAAGGATCATCTCGAAGATCAGGCTGCCGGTCCGCCCCGCCCCGTCCCGCCGCAAGCGGCGCAATCCCAAGGGCCGGTTTCCGGATTGGCGCGCAACCACGCGGACGGCGTCGGGAGCCGGAGGCGAAATCCGGGATATCGCGCGGCGAAGCAGCCGCGAACGGCTGCCCAATCTCGTGGCCCTATGCGACATTTCCGGAAGCATGTCGGCCTACTCCAGGACGCTGCTCCACTTCCTGCACTCGGTAGCGAGCAGAACCGGCGAAGGATGGGCGAGGGTACATGCGTTCACCTTCGGAACCCGCCTCACCAACATCAGCAGGCAGCTTGCTCTCGCCGATGTCGACTCCGCGCTGGCGGCGGCGGGATCGGAAGCGGACGACTGGGAGGGCGGAACGCGCATCGGGCAATGCCTTCGGACCTTCAATCTCGAGTGGTCGAGGCGGGTCATGGGCCAGGGCGCGGTCGTGCTGCTGATATCCGACGGCCTCGAGAGCGGCGGTCCGGACGTCCTCGAGCGGGAAATCGAGCGGCTGCGGCTGTCATCACGCTTCCTGATGTGGGTGAACCCGCTGTTGCGCTGGGAGTCGTTCGCTCCGAAAGCCCGCGGCATCAGGGCGATGCTGCCGCATGTCGACTGCTTCAGGTCCGGCCACAGCATCGAATCTCTATCGGCGCTTGCCGACGCGGTTTCCCGGCCCCACGACACCGGCGAGAAGGCCAGGTTGATGGAGGCACTTCGAGGCCCGGCATAGGCCGCGATTGCAATTTCCGGGCCGGAAGCGGAAAACCGCCCCGAGCCGAAGGATCGAACCATGGCTGTTTCGCAGTACGATCGGATTCCCGAAGCCGCGCTCGATTGGCATCGCGAAGGCGGCGCGGCGCTGGCGACGGTTATCAGGACTTGGGGATCGGCGCCGCGCCCGGCGGGAAGCCAGCTCGCCGTTGCCGGCGACGGCGAGATGGCGGGCTCCGTATCGGGCGGATGCGTGGAGGGTGCGGTGGTCGCCGAGGCGCTCGAGGCCTTGGACGACGGAATGCCGAGAATCCTTGAATTCGGCGTTTCCGACGCGGATGCGTTCGCGGTCGGGCTCGCATGCGGCGGGAGGATCGAAGTTCTCGTTGAGCCGGTCGGAACCGGCAAGGGCATTCCGGAACGCCTCCTTGGCGAGCTTGCCGCGGCACGGAGCGGCAAAAAGGCGGTCGCCCAATTGACCAACACCGCGACATGGGAGCGCCGGATTTCGGACGGAAAAGCTGCCGGGGAGCTTGAGGCGGCGGTTCGCGGACGGCTCCGCAGCGACCAGTCGGGCCGGGAAGGCGACTGGTTCGCCTGCATCCACAATCCGCCGCTTCGGATGATCGTCGTCGGCGGCTCCCACATCGCGCAGCCGCTGACGGAAATGGCCGCGCTTGCGGGTTACGAGTGCGTCGTCGTGGACCCTCGCGACGCGTTCGCTTCGTCCTCCAGGTTCCCGGCGGTCAGGATTGTCCGCGATTGGCCGGACGAGGCGGTCAGAGCCGAAGCGCCCGACAGCAGGACGGCGGTAGTGACGCTTACCCACGATCCGAAGCTGGACGATCCGGCAATCGGCGCCGCACTCGAATCCGACGCTTTCTATCTCGGGTGCCTGGGATCGACGAGAACCCACGCGAAACGGGTCGAAAGGCTTGCGGCCGCAGGTTTCGGCGGCTCGGAAATCGCCAAAATCCATGCTCCGGTCGGGCTGGATCTGGGCGCCCAGTCGCCCGCCGAGATCGCAGTCGCGATCCTTGCTGAGGTAACCGCCCGGCTTAGGCGGGACCCGCCCGCCGGATGAAGTTCGGTCCCGTACCGGTAAGGGAAAGCGAAGGTGCGATACTTGCCCATTCGATTTCGGCGGGCTCGAAGCGGCTGCGGAAGGGCCGTCGGCTTGGCCGGGCGGAAGTGGGAGCGCTGGAGGCCGCGGGCCTGCGCGAAGTCGTGGTGGCCGTGCTTGAGGATAGCGATGTCGGCGAGGACGCGGCCGCCGATCGGATCGCGAAAGCCCTGCTCTCGGGAACGGACGGCCTGGTCCAGTCGGCTCCGTTCACCGGCAGAGTGAACCTGTACGCCGAGCGGCCGGGTCTGGTCGAAATCGACGCCGACGCCGTTTTCCGAATCAACAGCATCGATCCTGCGGTTACATTGGCAACGCTGCCTGACCTTGCCCGCGTCGGATCGCGGATCATGGCGGCGACCATCAAAATAATCACCTACGGCGTTGCCGAACGCTGCGTCGAGGCGGCGGTGGCCGAATCGCCAGGCGCCATCCGCTTCCGCGATGTTGAGCATCGGGACGCCGGGCTCGTTCTGACCGAAGCAGCCGGCCAGAAAGGCGGCTTGGCGGAGAAGGGCCGTCGGGCAATCCTCGGCAGGCTCGACGCGCTTGGCATCGGCCTCGCCGAAACCCGGATTGCGCCGCACGAACCGGAGGCCGTAGGCAATGCGCTGTCCGAATGCCGCGGTTCGATCCTGCTTTTGCTGGCCGGGTCCGCGACTTCGGATCCCGACGACGTGGGTCCGGCCGGGCTCAGGCTTGCAGGAGGTGACGTTCGCAGGTTCGGGATTCCGGTTGATCCGGGGAACCTTCTGTTCCACGGCGAACTGTCCGGCCGCCCTGTGATCGGCCTTCCAGGCTGCGCCCGCTCGCCAGCGCTTAACGGCGCGGACTGGGTGCTTGAGCGCATAGCCTGCGGGATGGTGCTCGCCGACAGCGACTTCGCGGCAATGGGCGCCGGGGGCCTGCTCAAGGAAATCCCGGTCCGGCCCCAGCCGCGGGCCGCGTCGCGCCCGTCGGCGCGTCCGTCCGTCGAAGTGCTTGTTTTCGGCGAAGGAAGCGATTCGCTTGCGGCGGTGAGAAGCGCGCTCGAGTCCTCCGCCGACCGCGTTCACGCGGTCGATCCGGCGGCCGGGGTGGGATTGCCCGGCTTGCCTGCGGGCGCGAATCCTGTTGCTGTCGATGGCCAAGCCGGGCAGGACGCCGAAGCGAGGGCGTTCAGAGCAGTGCTGTCGGCGCTCGGCGAGTCCGCGGACGCCGCGATGCTGGTCCGGGGCTCCGGACCGGCGCCTTCGACAGCGCAGCTGAATCGGCTGATCGCTGCCTTCAGCCCGGCGGACGGCCGCGAGATCGCCTGCCCGTCCGTCGAATCGCTGCGCGGCGGCGGGCCGGTGCTGATTGGCAGGCGCTTCTTCGAGGCTCTTGCCGCGCTGGACGGCTTCGAGGGCATCAGGGGGCTGGTTTCGGAACAGGGCGAGTTCGCCGTCGAGACCGAGTGAGCGGAGTGCGCCTTGCGTCCAGAATTTTGTTGTTTTGGATTCCGAAATGCTGTGCAATGATTTCGCGAACTGCAAGGAGGAGCTCATGGCGAAGGTGGGCATGACGGTCAACGGGAAGGAGGCGTCCGGCGAAGTCGAGGGACGCACGCTCCTTTCGGATTTCCTCAGGGTCAACTTGAAGCTAACCGGCACCCACATCGGGTGCGACACCAGCCAGTGCGGCGCATGCGTGGTCCATGTCGACGGTCAGGCCGTGAAGGCCTGCACGATGTTCGCGATGGAGGCCGATGGCGCCGATGTCGTCACGATCGAAGGGATGGCGAATCCCGACGGCTCGCTCGGCGTGATCCAGCAGGCGTTCCAGGATCATCACGGCCTGCAGTGCGGCTTCTGCACGCCGGGGATGGTTATGTCGGCGGCGGCCCTGCTCAAGGAGAACCCCCGTCCGACGGAGGCGGAAGTCCGCGACTATCTCGAAGGCAACATTTGCCGGTGCACGGGCTACCACAACATCGTGAAGGCAATTTTGGCGGCAGCTGAGGCGCGCTAGGCGGAGCCGGTCGCCGCGGTTCGTACGCGGCACGGGGCACGCAAGACATTGACTGGAGGAGGCAATGCCGAAAGACAGCGGAATCGGCGCTAGCAGCAAGCGGCGCGAAGATGTCCGTTTCCTCACCGGAACCGGCAGGTACACGGACGACATCAACATCCACGGGCAGACCTACGCGCACTTCCTTAGATCCGAAGTCGCGCACGGCGCGCTGAAATTGGTCGACACGTCGAAGGCGGCGGCGATGCCCGGCGTGATCGGCGTGTTCACGTCGGCTGACTTCGAAGGCGTCGGCGGGCTTCCGTGCGGCTGGCAGGTCACCGACCGCCACGGCGAGCCGATGAAGGAGCCGGGTCATCCCGTCTTGGCAAGCGGCAAGGTGCGCCATGTCGGCGATCCCATCGCGGGCGTCGTCGCCGAAACCTTGGAGCAGGCGCGGGACGCCGCCGAGGCGATCAGCGTGGAAATCGAAGAGCTGCCGGCCGTCATCGACATGGGCGGCGCCCTTGAGGGCGGGCCGCTCGTCCATGACGAGATCGGCACGAATCTTTGCTACGACTGGGGCTTCATCGAGGACAACCGGGAGGCCGTCGACGAAGCGATCGAAAACGCGCCCCACGTGACGACGCTGGAGCTTGTGAACAACCGGCTTTCCCCGAACGCCATGGAGCCGAGGGTCGCGCTCGGCGACTACAACCAGGCGACGGACGAGACGACGCTCTACACGACCTCCCAGAATCCGCACGTGATCCGGCTGCTCATGGGTGCCTTCGTGCTGAGCCTTCCGGAGCACAAGCTGAGGGTGGTCGCTCCCGACGTCGGCGGCGGATTCGGCTCGAAAATCTACCATTACGCCGAAGAGGCGTTCTGCACCTTCGCTTCGCGGAAGCTGAGGCGTCCCGTAAAATGGACCTCGAGCCGGACGGAAGCGTTCGTTTCCGACGCCCACGGACGGGACCACGTCACTAGGATAGATCTCGCGCTGGACAAGGACGGCACGTTCCTCGCCATCCGCACTGAGACGAAGGCGAACGTCGGCGCCTACCTGTCGACCTTCTCGACCTCTGTCCCGACCTATCTCCACGGCACCCTGATGGCGGGCAATTACACGACGCCGAAGATCTATGTGAACGTGAAGGCTGTGTTCACGAACACGGTTCCGGTCGACGCCTACCGCGGCGCCGGCCGGCCTGAAGCCACGTTCCAGCTCGAGCGGGTCATCGACAAGGCGGCGCAGGAGCTCGGCATCGATCCGGTGGAGATCCGCCGCCGCAACTTCGTGAAGCCCGATCAGTTCCCCTACGAAACTCCGGTGGCGCTTCAGTACGACACGGGCGACTACCACGCCACGCTGGACAAGCTTGCGGACATTGCCGACCTGTCGGGCTTCGATGACCGGCGCAAGGCGTCAGAGGCGAAGGGCAAGTTGCGTGGCCTCGGCGTCAACTGCTACATCGAAGCCTGCGGAATCGCCCCTTCGAGCCTTGTCGGCCAGCTCGGCGCGCGTGCGGGCCTTTACGAAAGCGCGACCGTCAGGGTGAACGCGACAGGGTCGGTCACAGTCATGACCGGCAGCCATGCGCACGGCCAAGGCCACGAAACCACCTTCCCGCAGGTCGTCGCCGACATGATCGGAATCGACGAGAGCCAGGTGCACATTCAGCACGGCGACACCTCCAGCACGCCGATGGGGATGGGAACCTACGGATCGCGATCCATTGCGGTCGGCGGAGCGGCGATGGTCCGGGCGACCGAGAAGATCATCGCCAAGGCGAAGAAGATCGCCGCCCACCTGATGGAGGCGTCGGCCGACGACATCGAGCTGAGCGGGGGCAATTTCACGGTTGCCGGAACCGACAAGTCCGTCGGCTGGGGCGATGTCTGCCTGCAGGCCTACGTGCCACACAACTACCCGATCGAGGAGATTGAGCCGGGCTTGGAGGAGACGGCGTTCTACGATCCGGCGAACTTCACTTTCCCTGCGGGCGCATACGCCTGCGAGGTTGAGGTCGACCGGGAAACGGGAGCCGTGGACGTTTGCTCGTTCGCGGCGGCGGACGATTTCGGCAACGTCATCAACCCGATGATAGTCGACGGGCAGGTTCACGGCGGGATCGCGCAAGGCGTCGGCCAGGCCCTCAGGGAGCACGCGGTCTACGACGGCAACGGGCAGCTGGTGTCCGGCTCCTACATGGACTACGCGATGCCGCGGGCCGACGACCTTCCCAGCTTCGTCGTGGACCACTCCTGCCAGACCCCGTGCACCCACAACCCGCTCGGCGTCAAAGGCTGCGGCGAGGCCGGGGCGATCGGATCGCCGCCCGCGGTCGTCAACGCCGTTGTGGACGCGCTGCGCCGCGACGGCATCGACGTCAGCCACATAGACATGCCGCTGAGCCCGTACCGGGTCTGGAGCGCAATCAACGGATAGGGACCGCGCCGCGGGCCGGCCTCTGCCGGGCCGCCCGAAGGGCAGTTCCCAGCAAGGAGACAACGATGTACAATTTCGAATTCGAGAGGCCCGCCTCCCTTTCCGACGCGGTGGCCGCGCTTCAAGCCGAAGGCGCCCAGGCGATCAGCGGCGGCCAGACTTTGATCCCGACGCTCAAGAACCGGCTTGCCAAGCCGAGCAAGCTGGTTTCGCTTACCAATATCGGAGAGCTGTCCGGCGTAAGCGGCGACGGGTCGGGGGCGTTGCGCGTGGGCGCTGCGACGACCCACGCGCAGGTAGCGGCCTCAGCCGGCAGGTTTCCGGCGCTCGCGCACTTGGCCGCGAACATCGGCGATCCCGCGGTTCGCAACCGCGGCACGATCGGGGGCAGCCTCGCCAACAATGATCCGTCCGCGTGCTATCCGGCGGCGGCACTGGCGACCGGCGCGACGATCATCACGAATTCGCGGGAAATCGCAGCGGACGATTTCTTCGAAGGGATGTTCGAGACCGCGCTGAACGAAGGCGAGATCATCACGGCGGTGAAATTCCCTGTTCCGGACCGGGCGAATTACCAGAAGTTCGAACAGCCGGCGTCGCGGTTCGCTTTGGTGGGCGTATTCGTTGCCAAGTATCCGAGCGGCGTTCGGGTGGCGGTGACCGGCGCGTCGGAAGGCGGCGTTCACCGCTGGAGCGAAGCCGAGGCGGCGCTTTCCGCCAATTTCACCGCTTCCGCCGCGGAGGGGCTTTCCGTTTCGGAGGAGGGCTTGATCAGCGACATTCACGGTTCGCCGCGGTATCGGGCGCATCTGGTGAAGGTGATGACGCGGCGGGCAGTGGCTGCCGCCTGACAGGACGAATTCGACCGAATCATCGGCCGACGAGCAGCCAACGAATCCCATCGCGGGCGGCGTGCTTCCCGCAGGCGGCCAAACTCAGTCGGCAGAAAGGGCGGTTTCGGCGGAGCCGGGATGGAAAAGCTGTTGGCCGTCCGCCTCCAGAATGCTGATCGCGGCCCGCCCGTCTTCCGAGAGCATCCAGTCAACGAAAATGCCCGCGGCTTTCGAATTGGCTCCGGGACAGTGTTCGGGACTCACGGCGATAATGCCGTACTGATTGGCTAGGTCCGCGCCGCCCTCGAACAGCAAGGCATGTCGGAGCTTGTTCCGGAACCTGATCCAGGTTGCCCTGTCCGACAGGGTGTAGGCGTCCAATCCCACCGACATGTTCAGCGCCGCGCCCATCCCGGCGCCGGTTTCCATGTACCAGGCGCCTTCGAGCTCGACCCCGGCCTCGCCCCATATCGCCTGCTCTTTTCGGTGGGTTCCGCTCAGGTCGCCCCGGGACACGAACGGACTCCGTTCCCCTGCGATCCGCGAAAACGCTTCCGCCGCCGTCACCGAATCAGCGATGGAAGCCGGATCCGCGGAAGGGCCGACGATCACGAAATCATTGTGCATCAGGTCGAACCGTTCGATGCCGTAGCCTTCTTCGACGAATGACTCTTCGGCTGTCCGGTCATGCGTGATCACGACGTCGCCATCGCATCTCGCGGCGTTCATGAGTGCTTGACCAGTTCCGACGGCCACGACCCGCACCTCCAAGCCGGAAGCGGCCTCGAACCGGGGGAGAACCAAATCGTACAAGCCCGAGTTGCGCGTGGATGTCGTTGACTGGAGGACGATGTACGGAAGGTCAGCGGATAGGGCGGGGACAGCCGTAAGCTCGGCCATCGCGGCGAAAGCCGCTATCAGCACTCGAATCAAAACTCCAGTCGCCCTTCGAGGTAGGCGGCGACGCGTGCCGTCTTCGGCGACTCCAGCATAGCCTTTGCAGGGCCGTGCTCGGCAAGCGCGCCGTTGTGGATGAACAGCACTTCGTCCGCGATGCGCTTTGCCTGCCCGATGTCGTGGGTAACAAGAACGATCTTGACGCCCTCCGAGATCGTGGCTTGAACGAGCGCCTCAATCGCCAGCGTGGCGCGGGGGTCGAGGCTGGCTGTGGGTTCGTCGAGCAGCAGCAGCCGTGGGTCCGAGGCAAGGGCGCGGCTGATCTGCAGACGCTGCTGTTCGCCTCCGGACAGGGAACGAGCCGACCGTGAGGCCAAGCTGGTCAGTCCTGCGACTTCAAGAAGCGCAGTAAGCCGCTCCTGCCTGGCCGGGCGGCTTTTGCCTGCGATTCGGAGCGCGTGTTCCAAATTGGCGCGGACGCTTCGCCTGAGAAGCACCGGCTTCTGGAACACGATAGCGGACTTCCCGGCGATCGCCGGATGGATGTGAACGCATCCTGCGGAAGGCTGCATCAGCCCGGCGACCGTCTTGAGCAGGACCGACTTCCCGGCGCCGTTCGGACCCATGATGGCTGTGATGCCGCTAATCGACATCCGGCACGATACATCCAAAATGATCGGCCTTCCGCGCCCTTCAACCGAAACTCCGTCGCAGAGCACCGACCAGTCGGTGCCTTGCACGGGTGGCGCTCCCGGAAACGCGACGACCTTCTTCTCAGTCATGCGGGCTCTGGTTCGGCGGAACTGGCGGGCAGCAAGGACCGTCCTATAGAGCGCGCGGCACCCAAGAGCAAAATTCTTGGCGTTCTTGAACCTGAACGTATTGTGATGGGGTTGGAACGTGAACTACGGGCTTCGCGAAGCGGTGCCCGAAGGACAGCCGACTGTTCATGAAAGACGTGCCAAGGGGTGTTTGCCCGGATTCGTTCACCGAAAGCCCAACTTGAAACGCAAAAAATCTCGAACATACGCGATACTGCACGATTACAAAATTTTGTGTTGGCAAAAGCAATTGACGCAACATCTTGAGAAAACTGACCACACGAATACAATTCATACGTCCATGGCCTACAGTTCTAGTTTCACTTCGTCGAACGAGTGCCTTGAAAATGGAAACTGTCCAACACATCAAAAGGTATTCAATGCGAAAATGCCACAGCAATAATCATCTTGAACGGTGCCGGTTCAGCAAGCTTGCAACTCAAGAGCGGCTGACCTACATTGCGAATGTCCAAGTGCGGCAAATCGCGGGTCAAATTCACAAAACTTGGTGGTTCTTGTGGCTACAGACGTCTACATAATGAATCTCCAAAGAACTAACCTAAGCCTATCGCGCTTAGATTCCAGTTCCAGCGGTGGGTATCAAGTCCGTAACCTTGCCAGTTCCGTATGTACAAGGCTAGGAATTGGATTTAACAAACTTGCTCGTAGCTTAAGGCAGTCGGCATCAGGCAAGATAAAATTGATGGATAAGATTCAAAACGTCACGGATGAATGGCTTAGACGGCTTTGCGTAATGCCAAAGATGGTAACCACGCCAAGAGCCAGATGGACCCAGAAGAACCCTAGGCACAAACAACGTAAATTCTTATTGTGCGGGACCAAAGAAGAGGACAAAAAATTCTCGATATTCCTTCGACAAAGTATCACCCACTCAAACAATTTCTCATGTGGAATCGAGTTTACGTCCGGTGTGCATTCAGAAGTAAGATTGGCGCGATATAATGGGCCAGGTCATGTGCATCGCAATGGACCAGAACATGCGCATCCGGTGATAAGATTTCGTCCGCATATTCATCGAGCGTCCGAAAAAGCGTATCTACAAGGAAAGAAGCTGGATGCGTTTGCCGAAGAAACAGATCGATTTGTTACGCTTCCTGGTGCGTTGCAGTGTCTGGTCGCAGACTTTAACGTCTCGGGGATTCCGATCGAATATGAGTATTCGAGGCTGCTCCATGACAATTGACGTTAGCGGGCTGCGCAAAATGATGTGCGAACAGCTTTGCCGAGACATTGGTATTGTTGAAAGTCCGGATGGCTTGCTGATGCTTCAATCCCAATTTGAGTTTGCTGACGGAGATCAGTTCACGATGTGTGTTTCCGAGGTTGGGACGAATGGGATCCGGCTGTCTGATCTTGGTGACACGCTAATGCACATTAGTTACGATCATGACATTGACAGATTTACTAGCGGAACGCGGGGAATGCTGATTGAACAAATTTTGAATGAGAGCGGAGTTCGACAGGACCGCGGTGAATTCTATATTGATACGTCTGCAGAAGATTTGGCAAGATCATTTATTTGTTTTGGTCAAGCAATCACAAGAATAAACGATTTGACGTTTTTGTCCCGTACGACTGTCCGATCTACGTTCTATAAGGATTTAACTGACGAGCTGTTCAGAATAGTTGATGAGGACAAAGTGGAAAAGGATTATTCTCCAGACGTTCCAAATTCGGATTTGTATCCGGTGGATTTTATGCTACAATCCAATGGTAGGCTTCCTGTATTTTTGCATGGCGTTCATAATCGCGATAAGGCAAGATTGACGACAATTTGCTTGTCTCATTTCCATCGACACGATCTTAAGTTCGATTCAATTCTTGTTTTTAAAGATCAACGTGAGATTCCCAGATTAGATCTTGCGCGGCTTTCAAACGTCGGAGGTGAAATGATCGCATCGTTGGACTCGCGCGAAGATCTCAGCCGCAAACTGATGCGAAAGATCGCGGCATAAGCAGAACAGGCTGTAGCGTTGTGGTTACTCCCTGATTACCGGATAATACGTCTTTTGCCATTGAATGTTCGATTCGTTCATCATCAGGTCGACGAATATAGGAATCAGGAATCCGAGAATTCTGGTTCCGTCTTCGATCTGCTGGCGGTTCGCGGAACTGTTCCATGTGGAGCCGCCGTGCATTGTCTGGTTTCTCAGCACGTACAAGCGGTCGAATAGAATACTTAGAATTAATCGCGTGTCTTGGTGCTGTATTGCCTTCAATACTTTTTTGTTCTGCTTGTCGAACTGATCTTTCCATGCACCGGATCCCGGCTCGTTGTTTACGTATCGCCAGAACGGCGCGAATACGAATTTGTTCCTGAGGATGATCCTGATGGATGAGGAATACCGACTCCAAATCGCGTTGAAGATTAGGTCGTCCTTATCCAGCCTGATGATTGTCGTGAAGAAGTCCTTGTAGACGTCGCGTTCAGTGATGTGTTCCTTCCGGAACGGAGATTCGCCTGTGTAAATCGCGTTGAACGCGATCCAGTAGAAAATGAACGCAGCGTCGGGATCGTCTTCGGACGATGCCTTCTCCGCACGCCCAATCCAGCTGATCGCGCGGTGGACCCGAATGCGCAGGTTTTCAGGTTGCTCCTCGCGAATCTCGCGATGCCTCTCCTTGAGCTCTGCGTGCGTGTAGGTGGTTCCTCGGCCCATAGCGAAAGTCACGCTGTGCGCCGCGCACGCGGCGCCGGATTGATGAAGACAACGACCAAGCAGTCCCGCCAGCCAGTCATGAGATCGCGAAACATGTCGGGAAACCTCAAGTGCCGCAAGCATCCCGCGACCGCGTGTTTCGGGTCGGCCGGCGTTTCAAGCTCGTCGCATCGCAGGCCAAGCTTGCCACGGGCCCCGGCTGAATGGAACGCAAGTCGCAAAGCGTTTGGGGGTCCTCGCTTCTGACGAATAGAAAGTTGCTACGCATATGCCCGCCGCTCCATCGCGCCCTTCAGCAGGAAGGCTGAGGCGTTGATCGCGATTGTCAGGAACAGAAGGATGAAGCCCAAGCCCAAAGCAAGAGGAATGTCACCCTTGGAAGTCTCAAGCGCGATTGAGGTCGTCATGACCCTAGTGGCATGGTTTATGTTCCCGCCGACAATCATGACCGCGCCGACCTCGGCAAGCGCGCGGCCCATCCCCGCGAGAGCCGCTGTCACAAGAGCGAAGCGCGCATCCCAAAGCAGGGTTCCAACAGTGTCGAACCGCGACGCCTTCATTGAGCGCAGCGTCTCGTCGTATTCTTCGGCAAGGTCCGCGACGACTTGCCGGGTGATCGCCGCCACTATCGGCGTCACCAGTATCGCTTGGGCGATCACCATGGCGGCAGGCGTGTAGAGGAGCCGGAGCGGCCCCAGCGGCCCGCTCGCGGAAAGCATCAGATAAACGGCGAGTCCGACCACGACCGGGGGAAGCCCCATGAGCGCATTGACAAGCACGATGAGCGGCCCGCGTCCGGGAAACCGGAACACCGCAAGCATCGCGCCGACCGGAAATCCGATCACGCAGGCGATAGCGACGGCGGTGAAGGTCACGCGCATCGACAGGATGACGATTTCGACCAAGGACGAATCCAGGAAAATTATCAGGCGCGCCGCTTCGAGCAGGCCATCGGTGAATGTGGACATGGCTACCTCTCATCATGCGGGCCAGCGGCATTCCGTTCCTCAGCCCGGCCGCCCTGGAACCGGTTCACGGCGTTTCCGAGCGGGATCATGCGAATATCGCATTTTATGCGGAGCGGCATTCCGCTCGGCGGCAGACGGCGTGCCGCTCCCGCTTCACGGAGTGATCAGCGTTCGCGCTTCCGGCGGTAGCGGGCAAGCGGATCCGGCATGTTGCCAATTTCACGATCCGCAAATAGCAACGGCGTAACGATGCGTCGCGGCCGGAAGCGATGCTGGGAGCACAGGCGGGCATGAAATGAAGGATTCGAACTTTCTGATCCACAACAATGGGCGCTATTTCTGGCAGCCCATGGGCTGCCCGTCGGAAGCGATGGACAGCCCTTCGCCGATTATTGTCGGAGCGTCGGGCGTCCGGATCCGCGATCTTCAGGGACGCGAAGTGATCGACGCCGTCGGCGGCCTGTGGAACGTCAACCTCGGCTACTCCTGCGCCCCGATCAAGGAAGCCATCGCGCGCCAGCTGGACGAGCTTCCGTACTATTCGGCATTCCGCGGGAGCACGAACGACAAGGCGATCGAGCTGTCCTACGAGGTCGTTGAGTTCTTCGCTGCCGACGGAATGGCGCGCGCCTTCTTCACGTCGGGCGGTTCGGACAGCGTGGAGACTTCGCTGAAGCTTGCCAGGCAGTACCATCGTGCGAGGGGCGAGCCGGCCCGGACCAAGTTCATCAGCCTGAAAGGCGGATACCACGGCACGCATTTCGGCGGGGCCAGCGTGAACGGAAACACAAGATTCCGGGAGGCCTACGAGCCGCTGCTTCCGGGTTGCTTCCACATCCCCGGACCGAACACCTACCGGAATCCCTTTGACGAGAGCGATCCGGAAACCCTCGCTTCCCGCTGCGCGGCTGCGCTCGAGAGCGAGATCGCGTTCCAAGGCCCGGGATCGGTCGCGGCGTTCATCATGGAGCCGGTCCTCGGCGCCGGCGGCGTGGTGCCGCCCCACGAATCCTTCATGCCGGCGGTCCGCGAAATCTGCGACCGGCACGGCATTCTGCTGATTTCAGACGAGGTCATCACGGGGTTCGGCCGGACGGGATCGTGGTCGGGAGCGCGGCACTGGGGCGTGCGGCCCGACATCATGTCGATCGCGAAGGCGATAACGAGCGGATACTTCCCGTTCGGCGCCGCGCTCGTTTCGGAAAGCGTTGCCGAAGCGTTCGAGCGCAAGTCCGAATCGGCGCCGTTCCTCGGCCACGGCTACACCTACAGCGGGCACCCGGTCGGGGCTGCGGCGGGTCTCGCTTGCCTTGAGGAAACCATCCGGCTCGACGTGAAGGCCAACGCTGCCGAACGCGGCGCGCAGCTTCACGAGGGCTTGACCAAGCTGAAGTCGAAGCACGACATCGTGGGCGACGTGAGGGGCGGGCACGGGCTGATGAACGCGGTCGAGCTCGTGCTCGACAAGGAGAAGAAAACCCCCGCTGGCAGCGATGTCATGGACCGGGTGCAGGAGGCATGCTTCGATGCCGGCGCAATGGTGCGGGTTTCCGGTTCGAACCTCCTGATGTCGCCGCCGCTGGTGATTTCGGCCGAAGACGCCGGAACCGTTCTCGAAGCGGTCGACGCCGGACTGGCGGCCGCATGACCGGGCGGTCGAGCTCGTCCGCAGGAACGGCAGGAACATGCCGCACGTGATCGTTGAATACTCCGCGAACGCGGAGGAGTTTCTGGATGTGGACGGGTTCTGCGATCTTCTGCGGCGCGCGGCGGTCGGCACCGGCATGTTCCGGGAGAAGGGCGTCCGGGTCCGCGCAATTCGATTCGAGCACTACGCCATCGCGGACGGCGATTCCGCGAACTGCTTCATCGACGTTTCCGTCAGGCTTCGCGGGGGGCGGCCGCTGGATGGCCGCAAGAAGGCGGTCGAGCAATTGTTCGAGGCATGCCGAAGCCACCTCGCGAACGAGATGGAACGCAGGCCGATCGCGCTCTCGATGGAGATGCGCAACATCGATCCTGAACTCAGCCCGAAGGCGAACTCCATAGGATCCGGCAGGGAGGAACAGACGTGAGCGGCCTGCAGTCGAACCTCGCGGCGCTTGAGGGGTATCTCTGGAGATACCAGACAGAAGGCCTGCGGAACCGCATTGCCGGCGAGACCCGCCCCGCCCGGTCGGGAGCCGTGCTCGACAACGTCTCGCCCGTTGACGGAACCCGAATCTGCAGCGTGGCTCGAAGCGGCCGCGAGGATGTCGACGACGCGGCCGCAGCTGCGAAGTCGGCGTTCCCTGCCTGGAGGGACATGGGCGCGTCCGAGCGGCGGCGCATTCTTCATGAGATCGCGGATCTGATAGTCGCCCGGGCGAACGAGATCGCGGTCTGCGAAAGCTGGGACTCCGGCCAGGCGATCAGGTTCATGTCCAAGGCGGCGCTCAGGGGCGCCGAGAATTTCCGGTTCTTCGCGGACCGGGCTCCCTCGGCGCGCGACGGTCAGGCGCTTCCGTCCCCGACGCTGATGAACCTTACGACGCGCGTCCCGATCGGCCCCGTGGGCGTCATCACGCCTTGGAACACGCCGTTCATGCTTTCGACTTGGAAGATCGCGCCGGCGCTGGCGGCGGGCTGCACCGTCGTCCACAAGCCTGCAGAGCTCGCGCCGCTGACCGCAGGAATCCTTGCCGAAATCGCCGAAGAGGCGGGCCTGCCTGCGGGCGTCCTGAACGTCGTGAACGGCGTCGGCGAAGAGGCCGGCCGGGCGGTTACGGAGCACCCGGACATCAAGGCCGTCGCATTTGTCGGCGAGAGCCGCACGGGTTCCGAAATCATGAAACAGGGCGCGGCTACGCTCAAGCGCGTCCATTTCGAACTGGGCGGCAAGAATCCGGTCGTCGTGTTCGAGGACGCCGATCTGGACCGGGCCTTGGACGCGGCCGTGTTCATGATCTACTCGCTGAACGGCGAGCGGTGCACATCCTCCAGCCGCCTTCTCGTCCAGGACTCGATCGCCGAGGAATTCATCGGGCGTGTCGAGAAGCGGGCGTCCCGGATCCGCGTCGGCAACCCGCTGGATCCCGCAACGGAGCTGGGCCCGCTGATCCACGAATCCCATTTGGAGAAGGTGGCCTCCTATTTCAAAGTCGCCGCGAAGGAGGGCGCCCGCGTATCGACCGGCGGCAGACGAATGAACAGCCGGGGCTGCTACGTCCTCCCGACCTTGGTCACGGGGGCGAAGCCGGACATGCGCGTTGCGCAGGAGGAGATCTTCGGACCCGTGCTGACCGCGCTGACCTTCCGGACCGAAGAGGAGGCGATAGAGATCGCCAATGGCGTCCGTTACGGGCTTGCCGCCTATGTCTGGACCGGCGGCCTCGAGCGCGCGCTTCGGGTCGCCGACAAGCTCGAGGCAGGAATGATCTGGGTGAATTCCGAAAACGTCAGGCATCTGCCGACGCCTTTCGGCGGAATGAAGGACAGCGGAATCGGCCGCGACGGAGGCGACTGGTCGTTCGAATTCTACATGGAGCAGAAGCACATAGGCCTGGCGCGCGGCGGGCATCCGATTCCGAAGCTAGGCGCATGACCCGAACGGAATGCCCTCCAAGCCTCCGGCCGGTTCTCGACCCGCCGTTCAACATCGTCCGGTTCAGCCATGTCGAATACGGCGTCGCCGATCTGGAGGCTTCGCTGGAGTTCTACGTCGGCTCCCTCGGCCTGATGGCCACCTCCAAGGAACCGGGCCGGGCCTATCTGCGGGGCATGGAGGAGCGCGGCCACCACTCGATCGCGCTCTCGGAATCGTCGCCTGCCGTCAAGGCGCTAGGGTTCAAGGTTTTCGACGAATCGGATCTCGACAAGGCGAAGTCCCACTTCGACGATCGCGGGCTGTCGGCGGAGTGGGTGGAACGGCCGTTCATGGGGCGGGTTCTGAGAGCCCGCGATCCGGCCGGAGTGCCGATCGAATTCTACGTACGGATGGAACGGCTTCAGCCGGTGCACCAGCGCTACGACCTGTACCGCGGCGTCAAGCCGCTGCGCATCGACCATGCGAACTTGTTTTCCGCCGATGTGGACCGCGCGGCGGAATTCTACAACGGCATGGGGTTCCGCCTGACCGAGTACACGCAGGACGAGGTGTCGGGGCGGATCTGGGCGGCGTGGATGCACCGGAAGGGAACCGTGCACGATGTCGCCTTCACGAACGGCCGGGGGCCCCGCCTGCACCACGTGGCCTATTGGGTCTCAACGCCGATGAACATCATCGACCTGCTGGATCTTCTCGCGGCGAAGGGAATGATCGCGTGCATCGAGCGGGGGCCGGGCCGCCATGGCATTTCGAACGCGTTCTTCCTCTACTTGCGCGATCCGGACGGTCACCGGATCGAGATCTACAGCTCGGACTACCTGACCGTCGATCCGGAGCACGAGCCGATAAGGTGGGATTTGAAGGATCCGACGCGCCAGACGTTGTGGGGAGCGCCCGCGCCGCGTTCCTGGTTCGAAGAGGGATCCGAGTTCGAAGGCGCGGCGGCCGCTGACCCCGTGGATGCCGGCGCGCCAATTGTCGCGCCTTAGCGCATCGGAGCCTTGAACGGCATGAGCGTCGCGGACGGCCAAGCCGAGCAGGCGGCGGCCGATCTCCTGGAAGCCGAGCGAAGCCGGGAGCAGATCGGCCTGCTTTCGATGCGGCATCCAGGCCTCGACCTCGACGGCGCCTACAAGATCCAGGACAGGCTGATCCGCAGGAAGCTCGAGTCCGGACGGCGGATCATCGGCTGGAAAATCGGCCTGACATCGCGGGCGATGCAAACCGCGCTCGGCATCGATACGCCCGACAGCGGGGCCCTTTTCGACGACATGGCGTTCGAATCGGGTTCGACCATTCCCGCCGGACGCTTCATCCAGCCGAGGCTGGAAGCCGAGATCGCCTTCGAGATGGGCGCCGCGCTTGCCGGAGCTTCGATCACCAGGAGCGGCGTTCTCGCGGCGACACGGCGGGTGACGCCCGCGCTGGAAATCCTCGACACGCGGATCGTTCGCCAGGACCCCGCGACCGGCCGCAGGCGGAACGTGTGCGATACAGTTTCGGACAACGCCGCGAACGCAGGATTCGTTCTGGGGGATCATCCCCGCGATCCCGGCGATTTCGATCTTCGGTGGGTAGGCGCGATCGTGTTCCAGAACGGCGTTGTGGAGGAGACCGGACTGGGGGCGGGGGTGCTGAACGACCCTGCCGAATCGGTTCTTTGGCTTGCCCGAAGGCTCGCCCGCACCGGAAGGGGCATCGAGGCCGGGGATATCGTGCTTTCGGGCAGCTTCATCCGGCCGCTGGAAGCGCCGCCGGGCAGCCGCTTCCTTGCGGACTACGGCCCGTTCGGCCGCGTGGAGTGCGACTTCGAGGAAGCGTGATTCAGAGCGGCTTGGCGAACTCCGAATCGATTTGATCCGCTAGCCGCATGATCGCGGCGTAGACCCCGGGCGTTCCGGCGACGACCCGCCCTCTGCCGAGGGACTTCCTTTCGCCGCCGAATTCCATGACCCGGCCGCCCGCCTCCTCGACCAGAAGCAGCGCCGCGATGCAGTCCCAGGAATTCATTTCGTCTTCGAAATATCCGATCAGCTTTCCGGCGGCCAATTGCGCGAGGCAGAGCGCCCCGGAGCCGTACTTCACGAATTCGCCTCCGCTGCCCTTGAGCAGCTCGATGAATCTCGGGGCCGGGTTCCGGGGAGTGCGTGACGCGGTCCCGATGCCGACGAGGCCATCGGCGAAATCGTCCGCATCCGCCACCCGGACGGGCCTGCCGTTCATGAAGGCGCCGCCGCCGCGCTCTGCCTCGAACAATTGGCCGTGCACGGGATCGTTGACGATGCCGACCACCGTTTGATCTTCCAGCACGCACGCGAGGACGACTGTCCAGGCGGGCAGTCCGCGAACGAAGTTCGAGGTGCCGTCGATCGGATCAATCACCCAAGTGAACGGCGATGCTCCGCTGACGTCCTCGTGCTCCTCGCCGATGATTCCGTCCTCCGGAAACGCCTTCGAGATCGCTTCGCGGATCATAGTTTCCACATCGCCATCGGCTTCCGAAACCAGATCCTGCGGACCTTTCGCCCTGACCGTCAGCGCGTCGAAGTTCCTGAAATGCTCCAGCGCCAGTTCGCCCGCCTTCCGGCCGATTGAAGCAGCCGCCTCGGCCCGCCTCCGGATTTCGTCTTCCGTTCGCATGTTGCCGCCGCCCGCTTCGTTCCTTGCTGCGCCGAGATCGCGCCTGCATCAAGTCCCTCTATCGCGCCGCCACGGCCGAAGGAATCCGGTTTTCGCCCGTGCAGCCGCCGACGGCGCAGCGCAAGATTTCGTGATGCCGCCGCTTGCCGCGTGCCCTTTGCCCGCGTGCAGTTCCAGGTTTTGGGACCGCGGGCCCCGGACTGGCGGGCATTCGGTTTCGATTTGCCGAGCCGGGCGGGAGCGAAACGGATCGGCGGTTCAAGATCAGCGAATTCGCCGCGTGCGGACAATCGGGCGCGATGTTCCGATTCGCCATCCGCCGATTGCGGCGCACTTGTTAGCGCAGCGCGAGTGCAGTAGCAGTAGCCCGCTCGGAGATTGCGGTTCCGGCAGCTGCGGCCGCCTCCGGCGTTATGCCGAAGCGGCTATTCCACAATTTCGAAGGGCGAAAGATGTTCAAACTAGGCGTGCTGAGGGCCACGGTTTCGGCTGCCGTCATTGCGTTGGCGATTGCGGGGGCGTCCGCCCAAACCGACGCCGATGATGATTACGTCGCGCGGATCGAGACCGCGAGGGACATAATCTTCGAAGGCGATCCGATGACGGGGCTGGAGATGCTCAGGCCGATCGCGGAGGCGCTGCCCGACAATGTCGATGCGCATTTCTTCCGCGGCGTCGCGGCGCTCAATTCCGCCAGCCTGCCGGAGGAAGTGGTTGGACGGGCGCTTACCGACGCGGAACGCACTGCGCTGCTGGACGAGGCCATCGCAAGCCTACGGCATGTCCTCGAAATCAGGCCGGATATCGGGGGCGCCAGGCTCGAGCTCGGCAGGGCGCTGTTCGAGAGGGGGAAATGCCTGCTTCCGCCCGAGGACCTCCTCGAGCACATCATGGGCGATGACTGCGACGAGGCGGCTCACCATTACCGCCGAGCATTGGCCGACGGTCTTCCCGAGGTGCTCGCGACGGCGACCCACCAGCGGCTGAACATCATTCGCGCCCGCAAGCGGGTAACGGCGAGCGTGAATTTCTCCGTCGCGCCCGATACGAACATCAACACGGCCACTTCCGAAGCGCGGTTCATCCCCGCCGTGCCCATTGCGCCTTATTTCGAAATCGCCGAGTCCGACCGCGCGCAATCGGGCGTCGGATTCAACATTTCGCTAGCGGGAGACTACCGGCACCCGGTCGATCTGCAGCTGTTCGACGATTCGCTCACCCAGATTCGTGTCGGCTCCACGATTTCAAGGCGGGAGTACAAGGGGAGCCGGTTCGATTCGACAACCCTTGCACTCAGGGCCGGCCCGGAGGTGCTGTTCCGGCGCGCAAGCGCCTGGCTTCTCCTGATAGGCGACTACAGCTGGCGGTCGGGCAGCCGCTATGGCTACGGGCTCGGGCTCAGGCTGGGAGGAAGCGTCCGGTTGACCGACCGGCTGTTCCTCGGCGGCCGCATCGAAGGGATAAAGAGGAAATTCCGCAATTCGTCGTCCAGCGACGGCCCGAGGTACGATCTGGACTTGGACCTTTCGTACACGTTGACGCCGGCTGTCGTGATCGGCACGCGGGTCGGGCTGCACAGGACGCGCACTGAAAGCCTGACCGGACGGTACGAAACCAAGAAGGCGGGAGTGTTCACGAACGTCGACCTGCCGCCGCTCTTCGGCGTCGCCGGATTCAGGCTTGGCGCCGCGTACGACAAGTCGTTCACGAAATTCGAGCGGCCGGGCTACTTTCTGCTCAGCCCTAACGCCAGAAGCGACCGGTTCGATGCGGCGGAGCTTTCTCTGACGAACGTCAATTTCAAGCTGTTCGAGTTCTCGCCCCGCCTGCTCCTGACGTACGAAACCAACAAATCGAACATCCAGACGTTCGGGTACAACCGTGCGCGGGTCGAAATCGGGCTGGGCAGGGTTTTCTAACGCCCGGCCATCCTACGCGGGCAAACCTCGATTCAGGGCGGCGTTCCGCGAGCCGCCCTACCGCCCGCGCCAGACCGGCTCCCGCTTCTCGGCAAACGCCTTGGCGCCTTCGATCTGGTCCTCGCTGGAGTACAGGCGGTCCACGGTGGCGAACTGGCGCTTCGACACCCGGTTCAAGGCGTCCTGGAACCGCATGCTCTCCGCCTCGCGCACGACTTCCTTGATCGCCGCGTAGACCAGCGGCGGCCCGCTTGCCAACAGGCGGGCGAGCTTCCAGGCCGCTTCGCGCAGCTCGCCGGGCTCCGCGATCTCCCGGACCAGCCCCCATTGCAGCGCCTCGTCGGCGTCGAACCACCGGCCGGTCAGCAGAAGATCCATCGCGACGTGGTACGGAATCCGCTTGGGAAGCTTGATTGAAGCCGCGTCCGCCACGGTTCCCGACCTGATTTCGGGAAGCGCGAACGTCGCCGTCGAGCTGGCGATCAGAAGGTCGCACGACAGGGCCAACTCCAGGCCGCCGCCGCAGCAGATCCCGTTCACGGCGCAGATGATCGGCTTGTTCATGTTGCCGAGTTCCTGCAGCCCGCCGAAGCCGCCGACGCCGTAGTCGCCGTCGACCGCATCGCCGTCCGCGGCCGCCTTCAGGTCCCATCCGGCGCAGAAAAACTTGCTGCCTTCCGCCCGCAGGATTCCGACCCGCAGCTGCGGGTCGTCGCGGAACTCCATGAACATCTCGCCCATGAGCCTGCTCGTTGCCAAATCGATCGCGTTCGCTTTGGGCCTGTCGAGCGTGAACTCCGCAATGGCGCCTTCCGTCCGGCGCCGGACAGGCGGGTTCCGTTCGTCATCCATGCTCATGCTCCCTGATCAGGGCGTCGGCGGCGCATCCCCCTTCCGGGAGCGCCAGATAGGGATTGATCTCGACTTCCACCAGCGCGTCCGCGCGCTCCGCGGCGTAGGCCGCAAGACTCCCAACCGCGGCGACCAGCGCGCCGACGTCGGCCGGCCTGCCGCCTCGGTAGCCGCCGAGCAGCTTCCAGATTCGCAGGCTTCGCAGAGCCTCCTCGATTTCCTCTCCCGACGCGGGCAGCAGGATCGATCGCGTGTCCGCCATCAGCTCCGTCATGACGCCGCCGGCTCCGAGCGTCAGCATCAGGCCTTGGCCATCGCCTTCCCTCGTGGCGCCGATCAGCAGTTCGGCCACCGCGCCTGCGACATGCCGCTCGACAAGGTAGCCGCCTTTCTTCGGCATGCGCTTCAGCGCCTCGGCGACCGAGGCCCGGTCGGTGAGATTGGCTGCGACGGCGCCCGCTTCGGTCTTGTGCTCGAATCCCAGAGACTTCACGACGACCGGGTAGCCTATCTCATCGGCGGCATCGAACGCCTCAGCATCGTTGGCGGCGGCGACCCCCGTCGGAACGGGAACGCCGCGCTTGCCCAGTGCTGCCTTCGCTTCAGGTTCGTTCAGAGTCCGGACCCGGCCGCTGCCGCCGCTCGCCAGCGCCAGCGGCGGATGCCGGGGCCGGTTCCAATGCTCGCCGATCGCTGCCGCCGCGTCCGCGGCGGCCAGCGCTTCGTCGACGCCATGAAGCGGCACAATGCCTTTGCCGACGAAGCGTTCCGACCAGCTTTCGGGAAGGTTCTCTGGAAGGCAGCTTACCACCGCGGCGCGGACGCCCGTCGCGGCGCTGCTGCTTGCGACCGCGTTCGCAGCGGGCTCCCAATCGGCATCCGAGCACCTGTCGGTCCGCGGGAAGTCGATCACGAGGAACGCGAAGTCGTAGCCGCCCGAAAGCATCGCCGTGAATATCCGCGTCAGCGCGGCTTCGTCGCCCCATTGGTAGGTATGGTAGTCAAGCGGATTCGCGAGGTGCACCATCGGTCCCAAGGCGGCGCGAAGCGCTCGCGCATGCGCAGCCTCCAGAGCAGGAAAGCGCAGGCCGGTGGATTCCGCTGCGTCCGCCATGAGGCATGCCTCCCCGCCGGAACAGGAAAGCGAACAGATTTTCCGACCGCCGAGCGGCCCGCCGACGTGAAGGATCTTCAAGGCTTCGATCAGCACCTGGATGCTTTGCACCCTGGCGAATCCTAGTCTTCTGAACAGCGCGGAAGCGTAAGCGTCGCTGCCCGCCATCGCGCCGGTGTGGGATACGGCCGCTTCCTTCGCCTCGGCGCTGCTCCCTGCCTTGATGGCGACGACAGGCTTGCCGCAGTTCCTTGCGGCGTCCGCCAGCGCTTCGTAGTCCGATGCCCGGGAGAAGCTTTCGATGTGCAGTCCGATCGCGGTCACCCGGCTGTCGGCGAGCAGCTCGCGGGCAACGTCCGCCTGACAGACGCTGGCCTGGTTCCCGACAGTGATCAGGTAGGCGACGGGCAGGCCCCGCGCCTGCATCGAAATGTTGATCGCGATGTTGCTGCTCTGGGTGAGAATCGCGACGCCGGAATCGCAGCGCTTTCCGCCGTGCTGGTCGGGCCAGACCGGCGCGCCGTCGACGAAGTTGATCATTCCGTAGCAGTTCGGACCTAGGAACGGCATGCCATTCGCCGCCTTGACCAAGGCAGCCTGCATGTCCGCGCCGCGCCCGTCCTCGATGCCCGCTTCCGCGAACCCGGACGCGAAGCAGACCGCGCCTCCGGCGTCGCGGGCCGAAAGGCGTTCAAGCACGGCCGGCGTCAGCGAGCGGCTTACGCCGATGAAGCTCGCGTCCGGGGCGCAGGGGAGATCATCGACGCTGCGGAAGCACTTTCGGCCCTGCACTTGCGGCTTTTCCGGATGCACGGGCCATACCTCGCCGTCGAACCCCATGAGGTTGCACTGCTCCACGACGTTTTCGGCCCAGCCGCCGCCGAAGGCGGCGATGTGCCTTGGCCTGAGCAAGCGGCCGAGGCGGGAGGAGCGGGAAATCATCCGCCTATCGGCCGCAGCAGTTCCCGGGCGATGATGTGGCGCTGGATCTCCGAGGTTCCGTCCCAGATCCTCTCCACCCGCGCGTCCCGCCAGAACCGCTCGAACGGAAGATCGGACATGAGGCCCATCCCGCCGTGGATCTGGATGCACTCGTCGGCGACATACGCCAGCATTTCGGTCGCGAACAGTTTGGCGCTCGCGATCTCGCGGTTCGCCGGAAGGCCGAGGTCGAGGCGCGACGCGGCGGCCAAAGTCAGCCAGTCCGCGGCATCAATGCGCGTGACCATGTCGGCCAGCTTGAAGCTGACGCCTTGGAATTTGCCGATCAGGGTTCCGAACTGCTTCCGCTCCGCCGCGTACGGAACCGTCAGCTCGAACGCCCGCCTCGCGCGGCCGACGGACATCGCCGCGACCGTGATCCGCGTTGCGTATAGCCACTCCTCGGCGATTTCGAAGCCCCGGTGCGGCTCGCCGAGCACCTGCTCGTCGGGAACCCGGCATCCGTCGAATCTGAGAATGCAGTTCTTGTATCCGCGGTGCGACACGGAGCGGTATCCGTCGGCGATCTCGAACCCCGGCGCGCCCCGGTCCACAAGGAAGCAGGTGATCTTCTTTTTGGGTCCGCGAGGCGTCTCCTCCACGCCGGTCGCCGCGAAGAGGATTACGAAATCGGCGATGTCGGCATGGGAAATGAAGTGCTTGGTCCCGTCGATCACCCAATCCCCGCCGTCGCGCTTCGCGGAGCAGGACATGCCGCGGACGTCCGAGCCGGCGCCCGGCTCGGTCATCGCCAGCGCGTCGAACTTCTCGCCTCTCGCCGCCGGCAGGAGGTAGCGTTCGCGCTGCGCCCCCGCGCACGCCATGAGGATTCCCGACGGCCGGCCGAAGAATACGGTGAGTGCTTGCGACCCGCGCCCCAGCTCCCGTTCCAGCAGGGCGAAATCCAGATGGCCCAGCCCGCCGCCGCCCACCTCCTCCGGCAGGTTGCTGGCGAAGAAGCCAGCGGCCTTGCACTTGTCGGCGATTTCCCGGCCAAGCTCCTTGGGAACTTCTCCGGTCCGTTCGACCTGATCCTCGTGGGGATAGATCTCCCGTTCGACGAACGCCCGAACGGATTCGACGATGAGCTCCTGCTCGTCCGAAAGCGCGAAGTCCATTGCAGCTCCTGCGCCTGTTCTTCCAAGAAAAGAAAGGAATGGCCCGACGAGCGATGTCAATAGCGCAAGCGCATGTGCGGGATCGCTGCGCGGGACAAATCGCGGCCGGGCGCGGTTTGCGGGTTCCGAACGCCGGGGATACCAATCCGGGCACGCCAAGCATGGGCGTCCCGCAAGCGGAGCGTGAATCATGGAAAGCCATCTGAGGCCGATCAGGTACGGCATGGTCGGAGGCGGCCGAGGCGGCTTCATCGGGCATGTCCACAGGACTGCGGCTAGGCTCGACAACAATTTCGAACTGGTTGCGGGCGCGCTGTCGTCGGACCCCGAGACCGCAAGGGCGTCCGCGGCGGATCTGCGGCTGGATTCCGAACGAAGCTACGATTCCTACGAGCGGATGGCCGACGCCGAATCGGACCGGGAGGACGGCATCGAAGCGGTCGTGATCGTGACGCCGAACCATCTGCATGCCGGTCCCGCCATCGCTTTCATGGAAGCCGGAATCCACGTCATTTGCGACAAGCCGCTGACCGCGACGCTCGACGAGGCGAAGGCGGTCGAAGAGGCCGTCCGGCGCACGGAAAGGGTGTTCGCCGTCACCTATTGCTACACGGGGTATCCGCTGGTCCGCGAGGCGCGCGCCCGAATCAGCAGCGGCGATCTCGGCCTCGTGAGGCTTGTCGAGGTCGAGTATCCGCAAGGTCGGCTTGCCGAGCCTCTGGAGGCCAGGGGACTGAAAATGGCCGAATGGCGAATGGATCCCGCCCGGTCCGGTCCGGGCGGCTGCGTTGCCGACATCGGCACGCACGCGTTCCACTTGGCTCGCTTCGTCAGCGGGCTTCGCGTGACCGAACTCGCCGCCGAACTCACCTCGTTCGTCCCCGGACGGCGCGTTGACGACGATGTCCACGCCATGCTCCGCTTCGAAAACGGGGCGAAGGGCGCGCTGTGGGCGTCGCGCGTCGCTCCGGGCCACGACAACGGCCTGAAGATCAGAGTCTACGGAGAGCGGGCGGGCCTCGAATGGATCCAAGCGGACCCGAACTATCTGATCCATACCCCGCTGAACGAGCCTAAGCAGATCATCGCTTGCGCAGGCAGCGGCTCGATCGCGGCCTCGCAAAGAGTCACCAGAGTCGCCGCGGGGCATCCCGAGGGGTACTTGGAGGCGTTCGCCGTGATTTACGCCGAGGCCGCGGCAGCGATCAGGACTCATCAGAAAGGCGAAGCGGCCGCCCCTGACGTCGAATTCCCCGGCATTGAGGACGGCGTCGAAGGCATGCGGTTCATTCAGGCGTGCCTGAACAGTTCCGCGAACGGCGGCATCTGGACGCGGATCTAGCCCGGCATCCGGAGCGCCGGTCGCGTCGGCTGCGTTCATTTTTCCTTGCCGTACTGAAACGGTTTCCTGTTAGGATGCGGTCGTTCCCACGGCAGGGAGGTTCGCATGGCTGAAGTCGGCGAAGCGGTGAGGTCGGAAGGCCGCGCTGAACTGCGGAGGCGGAAGGGCGCCGGAAGGGCGTCGCGGATCGCGGAGCGGACGGCGGCGCTTGCCGATGAGCTGAAGGCGGTTCGGCCGGGCATGCCGGGCGGGAAGTACAAGCCGCTTTCGGAATCCGACATCAACCGGATCCGGGAGGCGGTGCTGGTGGTTCTCGAGCGGGTGGGATTCGCCAATCCCACGCAGTCGCTGGTCGAGAACTGCACGCGGGTCGGCGCGGTTCTGGGCGACGACGGCCGGCTGAGGTTTCCGCGGGCGGCCGTGAAGGAGGCGCTCGAGAAGGCCTGCCGCAGCGTGACGCTGTATGCGCGCGATCCGGAACGGGACCTGACGCTGGAAGGCAGCCGCGTCCATTTCGGCACGGGCGGCGCCGCCGTGCACATCGTTGACTCCCGGACCGGCGAGTACCGCGACTCGGTCGCGAGGGACGTTTACGACATGGCGAGAGTCGTGGATTGCTGCGAGCACATCCACTTCTACTACAGGACCGTGGTCGCCAGGGACCTGCAGGATCCGTTCGCCTTGGATGTCAACACCCACTACGCCTGCCTGCAGGGCACGACCAAGCACATCGGCGGATCCTTCTCGCTGCCGAAAAGCGTTCACGCCACCATCGGGATGTTCCACGATGTCGCGGGCGGGGAGGACGCTTGGCGGGCAAGGCCGTTCTGCTCCACGAATTCGTGCTTCGTGGTTCCGCCGATGACGTTCGCGGAAGACGCCTGCAACTGCCTTGAAGCAGCCGTCTTGGCAGGGATGCCCGTGAATCTGCTTGCGGCAGGGCAGGCGGGAGCGACCTCTCCGGCGGCTCTGGCCGGCACGGTCGTCCAGGAAATGGCCGAGTGCCTCGCGGCGCTTGTTTACGTGAATTCGCTGGCGCCCGGCGCTCCGGCGATCATCGGCATGTGGCCGTTCGTGTCGGATCTCCGGACGGGCGCGATGTGCGGCGGCTCCGGCGAGCAGGCGATCCTCATGTCCGCGGCGGCGCAGGTCGCGAATTCCTACGGGATTCCCGTCAGCGTCGCGGGCGGCATGTCCGATTCGAAGATGCCCGACATCCAGTCCGGATACGAAAAGGCCTGCAACCAGACGCTGATCGGGAATTCAGGCGCGAACATGATCTATGAGAGCGCCGGGATGCACGCCTCGCTGCTCGGCGCCTGCTACGAATCCCTGGTTCTGGACAACGACGCGCTCGGGGCGGCGCTCCGTACCGTGCGCGGCATTGAGGTCAACGACGACACGCTGTCGGTCGATGTGATCGCGGACGTAACGATGAACGGGCCGAACCATTATCTGGGATCCGGCCAGACCCTGCGGCTGATGCAGACGGAGTACCAGTACCCCGAGGTCTGCGACCGGCTCAGCCCGAAGGAATGGGGCGAGAGGGGCAGGGAGGTGGCGCTCGACCGCGCGGAAGCCAGAGTCCGGGACATTCTCGCGAGCCATTTCCCGAGCCCGGTTCCGGAGCGGGTTGACGCCAAGCTGCGCGCGGAGCTGCCGATAGCGATCAGCCGGGAGCACATGCGGCCGCGGCCCGGGCGGGGAGCGGCTTAGCGGCCGCCGTGAGTCCGCGCCCGCTCCCAGAGATCCACCCCCATTTGCATGAATAGATCGCCGTAATCGAGCAGGACCCAGTTCTCCATGATCCTTCCGTTCCCGCAGCGGTAGAAGTCCATCACTCTGAGGGTCAGCTTCCGGCCGGTCGCCGGAACGCCGAGGTAATCGCCCTTGTGGGTCATCGTCATCGACGGCCAGCCGGAAACGGCCGCGTAGTCGCCGTCCCCGATCCTGCAGTAATGGTTGCCGCCCGCACGGTCGGGAAACGCTTCAAGGAAAGAGCGCCGGTGGTCGCTCACGAAGCCTTCCCAGCGGCAGTTCGAGCCGATCCCGCCCGGCCCGTACCAAAGCATGTCCGGATGCCAGCATCCTCCTTCGCCCGTCTGCTTGGGAGACTCGAGCGTCTCCGGGTCGTAGCCGCGCAGGTTGCCGAGCATGAGTTCGACCAGATCGAGGCTCCGTTCGCCCTTCGCCGGGTCGCCGGGCAGGATTCCGTCGTGCGTCGCCGGGCCGGGGAACAGCATCTCCGTGCCGGGGGAATCCGGGAGCGGATTGCGTCCGGCCTGCCGCATCAGGTCCGGGAAATCCAGAATGAGCTTGGCTTCCGCGATCCTGCCGCCGCGAACCCGGTAGAATTCGCCGGAGCGGAGGAACGCGAGTTTGGAACTCGGCTTGATGCCGAAGAGCGGCGCCGCGAAGATCCCGACGTAGTGGGTCACGCACGCGCACCAGGCGCCGCCTTGCTCCCGCCTGTTGGCGCCGGAGATGAATATCTCGTCCCGCCGCGCGGCGCCGGTCAGCGCGCCGCGGATGGGCCGGATCAGGCCGTCGACGACCTCGCCGACTCCGCCGAGCCGGTTGACGGGATAGGCGGCGTCCCACGCCGCGCCGTCCTCGATTCCGGACTTCGCGAATTCCTCAAGCCCGGCTCCGGGGCGCCTGAGAAGCTCCGCCAGGAAGCCCCTGACCTTCGCGAAATCCGTCAAGCATAGCTCCTTTCAGCGGTTCCTGCGCCGCGGGCGACGATTCCGCTTGCAGGCGCAGCGGGCGCAATGATAGAAGCGTTGCAGTCGTATGCAACGTTCGCCGCGGGCTTAGGGGGACCGATGGCCGAAATCGAGTTGCGCAGCGTCTCGAAGCGCTGGGGCTCCTTCATAGGCGTCGACAATTTCAATCTCATGATCGCGGACAAGGAATTCCTTGTTCTGCTCGGGCCGTCCGGCTGCGGCAAGACGACCACCATGAGAATGATCGCCGGCTTGGAGGAGGTGACGGACGGGGAGGTCCGGATCGACGGCAAGGTCGTCAACGACCTTGAGCCGAAGGATCGCGACGTGGCCATGGTGTTCCAGTCCTACGGCCTCTACCCGAACATGAACGTCTACGAGAACATCCGGTTTCCGCTGAAGGTCCGGAAAGTCGATCCAAGCACCCACGACAAGCGCGTGAAGGCCGCCGCCGCCATGGTGGAGCTCACGGACTTCATGCACAGGAAGCCCGCGGAGCTTTCCGGCGGCCAGAGGCAGCGGGTCGCGCTCGCCCGCGCGATCGTCCGCGAACCCAACGTGTTCCTCATGGACGAGCCGCTGTCGAACCTGGACGCGAAGCTGAGGGTTTCGACGCGCGCGCAGATCAAGAACCTGAGCCACGAGCTCCAGGTGACCACGATTTACGTCACGCACGACCAGATCGAGGCGATGACGCTCGCGGACCGCGTGGTCGTGATGAACAAGGGCGTGGTGCAGCAGGTCGGCACGCCCTCCGACATTTACGACGCGCCGGCCAACACTTTCGTCGCCGGATTCATCGGCTCGCCCGCGATGAACCTGGTCGACGGCGAGATCAAGGACGGCGCATTCGTCGCCGAGAACGTCAAGATCGGGGGCGTCGGCGGAGCGGACGGCCCGGCCCGGCTCGGATTCAGGGCCGAGGACGCGGCGATCAGCTCCGACCCGGCCGAAATCAATGCGCCGGTCTTCACGATGGAGCTTCTCGGTGAGGCGACGATGCTGACCATGCGCGTCGGCTCGACGCTCGTGTCGGTGAAGGCCGCGAAGGACTACCGCGCGGAGATCGGGGACCAGGTGTCGGTGTCGGTTCCCGCCCGCGCCTGCCATTTGTTCGACAAGGAGACCGGCAGCGCGATGGCGGCAGCCGGTTGACGAAACGCCGGGGCCGCAGCGGCTCCGGGCATCATGGATGGACCCCGGATGTCCCGGGTTCGCTTTGCAGAGGAAGAAGACATGAAATTCAAACTGGCCAGCATCGCCGCGGCCGGCGCGATCGCGCTTTCGGCGGGAGGCGCGTGGGCGGGCTGCGCGTTCGAGAACACCACGACGATCAAGTCGCTGACCGCGGGCTTCGAAGCTTGGAAGGCCGTCACATCCGCCATGGCGGAATGCGGAAACGTCGAGGCCGAGCTCGACCAGGAGTTCCGCACGAAGCAGCCGGCGGCGTTCGCCGCCGAGCCGTCGCTCTACCATGTCGGCGGCGTGTCGAACGGCACCTTCAGCCCGCTCTACAGTCAGGGCACCATCCGCCCCTTGGACGATCTGGTCGCCAAGTACGGCCAGCACCTGAAGGAAAACCAGCTCATCCAGATCGATGGCCAGATCTGGGCGGTCGCGATGATGGTCAACGCCCAGCACCTGATGTACCGCGAGGACATTCTTTCCGATCTCGGCGTCGAGCCGCCCGCCACCTACGACGAGATGCTGGCGGCGGCGGACGCCATCCAGGCCGCCGGGGTCGTGGATTACGCGCTCGGCGGAACCTTCAAGACCGGCTGGAACCTCGGCGAGGAGTTCATCAACATGCATCTCGGCTTCGGCGGAGAGTTCTTCGACGAGAACAGCGGGCCTGCGGTCAACGACGAAACGGGCGTCAGGACGCTCGAGATGCTGAAGGCGCTGACCGCCTACATGGATCCCGAATACCTGGTCTCCGATTCGACGTACGTCCAGCAGCAGTTCCAGCAGGGGAAGATCGCAATGGCGAACCTCTGGGCGTCGCGCGCGGCCGCGATGGACGACCCGGCGGAAAGCCAGGTGGTCGGCAAGGTGATCATGGCGGGAGCCCCGGTCGCCTCCGCCCGCCCCGCCTCCACGCTCTGGTGGGACGGAATCGTGATCGCGAAGAACATCACCGACGAAGAGGCCGACGCGGCGTTCCGCGTCGCCATGGAGGGGATGGACACCGAGATGGTGACGGCGAACAACGACGCCGCCATATGGCTAATCGAAGGGTTCACGCCGACTGCCGCGGCGGCCGGCGCTTCGGCGACCGCCGCCGCTGGCGCGGTGCCGTACCCCGCCAGCCCGGCAATGAGCCTCATGCACGATGCGCTCGGAACAGGGGTCGCCGACTTCCTTACCGGCGCGAAGGACGCGGCGACGACGCTCGCCGACATCGAAACGGCCTACGTTACAGCGGCCAAGGAAGCCGGCGTGATCCAGTAGGATTCGGACCGGAAACCCGCCGCCCGGGGCATCCGGGCGGCGGATCAGCCAAGCGCTTCGAAACGCTGGGACCAAGAGGCGAGCCGGGTTCGAAACAGGGAAGCGGAGTGCCATGAAGCTGAACAGGAAGGAAAGAACCATGAAGCTGAACAGGAAGGAAAGAACCATGAAGCTTTTGAATGGAATTGCCGCCGCAGCGGTTGCGCTGTCCGCAGGCGGCGCGTGGGCCGGCTGCGCGTTCGAGAACACCGTTCCGCTGAAGTCGCTTTCAGCGGGCTTCCAAGCTTGGAAGGCGGTGACCTCCGCCATGGCGGAATGCGGGAACGTCGAGGCCGAGCTTGATCAGGAGTTCCGCACGAAGCAGCCTGAGGCGTTCGCTGCGGAGCCGTCGCTGTACCATATCGGCGGCGTGGCCAACATGACCTTCAGCACCCTGTACAACCAGGGGACGATCCGTCCGCTGGACGATCTCGTCGCGAAATACGGGCAGAACCTGAAGGAGAACCAGCTCATACGGGTCGATGGCCAAGTCTGGGCGATCGCGATGATGGTGAATGCGCCGCATCTGATGTACCGCGGCGACATTCTGTCCGATCTCGGAATCGATCCGCCGACGACCTACGACGAGGTGCTTGCCGCGGCGGAGGCCATCCAGGCCGCCGGGGTCGTGGACTACCCGATCGGCGGCACTTTCAAAACCGGATCCAACATCGGATTGCAGTTCGTGAACATGCATCTCGGCTTCGGCGGGGAGTTCGTCGACAGCGACAACATGCCCGTGATCAACAACGAAACGGGAGTCCGGACGCTGGAGATGCTGAAGGCGCTGACCGCCTACATGGATCCCGAATACCTGGTCTCCGATTCGACATACGTCCAGCAGCAGTTCCAGCAGGGGAAAATCGCCATGTCGAACCTCTGGGCGTCGCGCGCGGGCGCGATGGACGATCCGAACGAAAGCCAAGTGATCGGCAAGGTGGTCATGGCGGGAGCGCCCGTCGCGTCGGTCCGCCCGGCCTCGACGCTCTGGTGGGACGGCATCGTGATCGCGAAGAACATCACCGATGAAGAGGCCGACGCGGCGTTCCGCGTCGCGATGGAGGGCTTGGATGCCGAAATGGTCGCGGGCGACAACGATGCCGCGATCTGGCTGATCGAAGGCTTCAACCCGACCCGCTTCGCGGCGGGCGCGGCGGCCACGGCGGACGCGGGAGCGCTTCCGTATCCCGCAAGCCCGGGAATGAACGTGATGTTCGATGTGCTCGGGAAGGGAGTCCCGGATTTCCTCACCGGGGCCAAGGACGCCGAAACCACGCTGGCCGACATCGAGACCGCCTACATCACCGCGGCGAAGGAAGCCGGCGTAATCCAGTAGGCGAAGCCACGAAAACGCGGCCCGGCGGGAAAGCCGCCGGACCGCGCCGAGCGCGCGGGGCGGGCCCGCCCCGCGGCAATCCTGGGAGGGTCCGTTGAAATTCAGGACATTCGCGGCGTTCGTCGGCCCTTCCATGTTCCTGATGCTGCTGTTCATCGCGGCGCCGCTGGTCGGCGTGTTCATCCAAGGCCTCTACGTGACGCAGCCGGTGTTCGAGACCGTCGAGGTGGAATCCTGCACGCCGGGCTTCACCGAGCCGGTCTGCGTGATCGAGGAGCGCCTCCAGCAGCGGATCGACGAGAACGGCAAGGCCATGACGAGGACGGAGTTCGTCGGCCTGGGCAGCTACCGGAACCTCATCGAGCCCGAACGGGCGTGGAACGCGCTCCGGAGCCTCGACATTTCCGATCTGCTGCTCATCGACTTCTGGAAGGCGCTGCGCTTCACCGTCACCTTCACGTTGCTGACGCTGCCGCTGGTCGTGGGCACGGGTTTGGCCATCGCGCTGGCCGTCAACAGCGTGGCCCGCGCGATCCGCGGCCAGATACTGTTCGTGTCCCTGCTGCCGTTCATCATCACGCCGGTGATCGGAGCGCTCTCGATCCGCTGGCTGTTCATCGGCGACGGCATACTGACCGCGTTCCTGGAGTGGTGGCTCGAGCGCGACATCGCGATGTTCGCGCAGGGCTGGACCATCGAAATCCTCATGCTCTTCTACCGGGTATGGCACGTCGCCCCCTTCGCGTTCATCGTGTTCTACGCGGCGCTTCAGACCGTCAACCAGGACACGCTTGAAAGCGCCGTCGTCGACGGGGCGTCCTGGACCCAGCGGCTGCGGTACGTCGTGATTCCGCATCTGATGCCGCTGATCGTGTTCGTTTCGCTGATCCACCTGATGGATGCCTACAGGGTGTTCGAGGAGATCGTCGGCTTCTCCTCGCAGGCGCATGTGATCTCGCTCCAGTGGCTCACCTACGACTTCCTGGTTCCGGACGATTCGGGCAACCGCGCGATCAGCCGGGCGTCCGCCAGCGCGATGCTGACCATGGTAGGCATCGTGATCCTGCTCGTGCCGCTCCTCCAAAAGACCTGGCGCGACCACCGGGCGGGGCTGAACTGATGCTCGAGACCAAGGCGCTGAGGCAGCCGCCCGCGCTGAGGGCGGCGTCGGCGGGGTTTGTCGCGATCTGGTGCCTGCTCGCCGCGTTCCCGATCTTCTGGATCGCGGTGATGAGCTTCAAGCTGCCGGTCGACGCCTTCGCGGCGAATCCGTTCAGCGTGATGTTCGGACCGGCGACGAGAGCCGCCGGAAAAGGCCTGTCGGTATTCGGCATCGCCGCCGGGGTCGCGGTCCTTTGGGTGTTCGCGCGCTTCGCCGTGCGGAAGCTCCCCGGCTATGTCGAACGCTACACGCCGATCGGCTACGGCGCGCTGGGCTGGCTCGCGGGCGCGCTGCTGCTCGGAGTCGCCTTCCTGGTCGCGTTCGTCGGAATCCTTCCGCCCGCCGTCGCCGCCATCGACGGGCTGCTCGGGCCTCTCGGCAGGCCGGTGATCGGCTTGACGGCCGAGCACTACGAGGCGGTCTGGGTGGACAACCAGTTCTACCGGAACTTCGTCAACTCCATGGTCGTGACCGCGGGTGTCGTGGTCGTGTCGCTGACCGTCGGCACGCTGGCGGGCTACGGCTTGGCGCGTTCGGGCTCTCAGCTTGCTTTCTGGCTGCTGATCGCGGCGCTGATCTTCCGTGCGCTTCCGCACTCGGTGCTTGTGGCCGGCTACCTTCCGGTCTTCGTGAATTCCGCCGCGATACTCCGTCCGATCCTGGGCGACGCCGCTCCGACTCTGTACGGCCAGCCGCTCGCCGTGATCGCCGTGCTGGTCTCGATCAACCAGCCGTTCACCATCTGGCTGCTCCGCTCCTTCTTCCAGAACATTCCCGCGGAGCTGGACGAGGCCGCGCGGGTGGACGGCTGCACGCATTTCAAGGCGTTCCGCTGGGTCATCATGCCGGTGATGTGGCCGGGCGTGATCACGACCGGGCTGTTCAGCTTCCTGCTCGCCTACAACGATTTCCTCGTGACGTCGCTTCTGCTCGACGCGCAGAACCAGACGATGGTTCCGGCGATCGCGGGCTACTTCAACAGGGAGACGACGACGACGGACCAGGTCGAGGCCGTCGCCGCGGCGGTTTCCATCACGGCGCCGCTCTTCCTGCTCGTCATGGTGTTCCAGAGGCAGATCGTCAGCGGTCTGACCGTCGGCGCCGTCAAAGGATAGGCGGGGTGGTGCTCGAGCGAGCCGCGCGGGCCCGGCCCGCGCAGGGAGCCTCGGCATGGCAGGGGGACCGGCCGGAGCAGGGCGGTCTGACCAGCGGGACTGACATGGCGAAGACCGCCGAGACCAGGCGCGTGATCGAAGGCATGGTGGACGGGCTGAACGACCACCGCATCGACGACATCGGCGAGTTCTTCGCGGAGGGCTTCCGCTGGATGGGCAACTGCGGCTGCGGCACGAAGAACGGGCTCCGCGAATTCCAGGACAATTGGCAGCGCCCGTTCCAGGCCGCGTTTTCCGGGAAGGTCTGCATCGACGAGGCGCGGCTTTTCATGGGCGAGTGGGCGGCGGCCTTCGGCCGCCAGGAAGCGGTCCATTCCGGCGAATTCCTCGGCGTCCCTCCGACCGGCAAGCGCGTCAGCATCCGGTACATGGATTTCTGGAAGGTTTCGGGCGGCAAGATAGTCGACAACTGGGTGATGGTGGATTTTCCCGACGTGCTGCGCCAGCTCGGCGTCGACGTGTTCGGCGGCAAAGGCTGGGAGGCGTACGACCGCGGCGAGCTGCAGCCGCCGTCGCCGGGGCGCGGGGAAGGCTGAAATGGCGACGGAACATCTCAAGCGCGGAAAGTCGGCGGCCGAGCGAAGCGCCGAGGACAAGGGTGTCCGCAACACTGTCGAGGCGGCCCTGAAGGAGATCGAAGCGCGCGGCGACGAAGCCGTGCGCGAGCTCGCGCGGAAATTCGACAGATACGAGCCGGAGTCCTTCAGGCTCTCGCCGGACGCGATCGACTCGCTTGTCAACACGCTGAGCGAACAGGAGCTGCACGACATCCGGTTCGCCCAGGAGCAGGTGCGCAACTTCGCGAAGCTGCAGCGGGACTCGATCCGCGATGTCGAGGCGGAAACGCTTCCGGGCGTCATTCTCGGGCACAAGAACATCCCGGTCCAGTCGGTCGGATGCTACGTGCCGGGAGGCAAGTTCCCCATGGTCGCTTCGGCGCACATGTCCGTCGTCACTGCGAGCGTCGCGGGAGTCCCGCGGATCGCGGCGGCCACGCCGCCTTTCCAAGGCCAGCCGAACGCCGCGGTCATCGCGGCCATGCATCTCGGCGGCGCCCACGAGATCTACGTGCTCGGAGGCATTCAGGCGGTCGGAGCGCTGGCGCTCGGAACGGAGAGCATCGAGCCGGTCCACATGCTCGTGGGGCCGGGCAACGCCTATGTCGCGGAAGCCAAGCGCCAGCTGTTCGGGCGGGTGGGGATCGATCTCTTCGCGGGACCGACCGAGACGCTGGTCATCGCCGACGACACAGTCGACGCCGAGCTTTGCGCGACCGACCTGCTCGGGCAGGCCGAGCACGGATTCAACTCTCCCGCGTTCCTGGTCACGAACAGCAGGCGGCTCGCGGAAGAGACGATGGCGGAGATCAAGCGGATACTCGGAATCCTGCCGACCGCCGCCACGGCGTCCCGGAGCTGGGAGGACTACGGCGAGGTCATCGTCTGCGACACCTACGAGGAGATGCTGGAGGCCGCCGAGCGGATCGCGTGCGAGCATGTCCAGGTGATGACGGGCCGGGACGACTGGTTCCTCGACCATCTGAAGTCGTACGGCGCGCTCTTCCTCGGCCCGCGCACGAATGTCGCCAACGGCGACAAGTTCATCGGCACGAACCATACGCTTCCGACCCGCAAGGCGGGCCGCTACACGGGCGGGCTCTGGGTAGGGAAGTTCCTCAAGACGCACAGCTACCAGAAGATCGTTTCCGACGAGGCGGCCGCGTTCGTGGCCGAGTACTGCTCGCGGCTTTGCATTCTGGAAGGATTCGTCGGCCACGCGGAGCAGGCGAACATCAGGCTGCGGCGGCACGGCGGCGCGAACATCGCCTACGGCGCCGCCGCTGCTCCGAGGCCGGGCGGGTGACCGGCGTTCCCGAAACCCCGTCCTTCCGGCTGGACGGCCGCAGGGCCCTTGTTGCCGGCGGCTCGCGCGGGATCGGATTCGCGGCCGCCGCGGCGCTGGCCCGGGCGGGCGCGGATGTCTCGATAGCGGCGCGCGACGAGGCGCGGGTCGGAAAGGCGGTCAGCGCATTCCGCGAAGCAGGGTTCGAAGTGGAAGGCTGCGTCCTCGACGTCGCGGACGCCGAGCGCGTTGCAGGCTTCTTCGCGGAGCGCGGCGCGTTCGACGTGCTTGTGAATTCCGCCGGAATCGTGCGGCACCGCTCCGCTTTCGACGCGACGGGCGACGATTACGACCTGGTCATGTCCGTCAATGCGCGCGGCGCCTACTTCCTGGCGCGGGAAGCGGCGCTGCGCATGCGGCAATCCGGCGGCTCGATCATCCAGATTTCGAGCCAGATGGCATTCGTGGGAGGGCGGGAGCGCTCGGTCTACTGCGCGTCGAAGCATGCGGTCGAAGGCATGACCAAGGCGATGGCGATCGAATGGGCGCCCCACGGAATCCGGGTCAACACGGTTTGCCCGACATTCATCAGGACCGATCTCGGCGAAAAGACGCTCAGGGACCCGGAAAAGGCCGCGTGGATTAAGTCGAAGATCAAGCTCGGAAGAGTCGGCGAAGTGGAGGACGTCATGGGAGCCGTGGTGTTTCTCGCCTCGGACGCCTCCGCGATGGTCACCGGAACCCACTTGCTGGTCGACGGCGGATGGACGGCGGGATGAGCGCCGCTTCGACCCGGGCGGCGGTCATGCCTGCATGGCCGTCGGCGGCGGCCGGCGCGGAAGGGCGCTGAACGGATGCCCGGCGTGACATCCCATGACGTTGCGAGGCGCGCGGGCGTGAGCCAATCCGCCGTCAGCCGCGTGTTCACGCCCGGGGCGTCGGCCTCCCAGGCAACCGCCGAGAAGGTGAGGAAGGCAGCGCAGGAACTCGGCTACCGTCCGAATGTCATCGCCAGGTCGCTGATCACAGGCCGATCCAGAATCGTCGGGCTGGTCGTCGCGCAGCTGGACAACCAGTTCTACCCCGGCGCCGTTGAGATGCTCTGCGCCGAGCTCAAGAAGAGGAGCTACCATCTGCTCGTGTTCCTGGCTCCCAGCGACGACGAGCGGATCGAGCGGGAGGTCGCGGAGCTTATAGACTACCAGGTCGACGGGCTGATAGCGGCTTCGGCCGCGATGTCGCAGCAGCTTGCTACCCGCTGCGAGGAGCGCGGAATCCCGGTCGTTCTGTTCAACCGCCACCAAGGCGAAGGCGGGCCGACCTCGGTCACGTCCGACAATTTCGAGGGCGGACGGCGCATCGCGGAATTCCTGCTGTCCGGGGGCCACGAGCGGATCGCCCACGTTTCCGGGTGGAGTGGCTCGTCGACCGGGCGGGAGCGGGAAGCGGGATTCCGGTCCGGGCTGGCGGAAGGCGGCTCCGGCCTCGTCGCGTGCGCCGACGGCATGTACCGCTACGAAACGGCGGCGAAGGAAGTTCGCCGGATGTTTGCAGGACCAGGTCCGGCTCCGGACGCGGTGTTCGCGGGCAGCGACCACATGGCGTTCGCCGCCATGGACGTGATTCGAAACGGGATGGGCCTGCGCATTCCGGAGGATGTGGCAGTGGTCGGATACGACGACGTTCCGGCGTCGGCTTGGCCGGCCTACGATCTGACGACGGTGCGGCAGCCGCTGGAGCCGATGGTCCGATCGACCGTGGAGCAGCTGCTCGCGCGAATCGAGAGACCCGAATCCGATCCGGTGCAGGTTCGGCTGGACGGCAGGCTCGTCGTGAGAGGCTCGACCCGGCCGGAATGCTCTTTGCGGAGGCGCGAATGACCGAGCCGGCCTACAGCGGGTTCCCGGAATTCATCCTGGGAATCACCGAGACCATCTGGGAAAGGCGCAACGTCGCAAGCCTGCGGGAGGCCTATGCCGACGGGATCATCGTCAGGTCGCCCATGTCGGTAGTGACCGGCAACGAGGACGTCATCAAGGCCACGATGGCGACGCTGGCGGAATTCCCCGACCGGCAGCTTCTGGGAGAGGATGTCATCTGGGATCGAATGGGCGACAGGAGCTGGCTGTCGTCGCACAGGATCATGTCCTGCGCGGTTCATACGGGCGACGGGTATTTCGGGAAGGCGAGCGGCGTGAAGCTCGACTACCGGGTGCTTGCCGACTGCCATGCGGCGCCCCACCCGAAATGGGGCTGGCAGATCGACGACGAATGGCTCGTGCGCGATTTGGGGGCCATCGTGCGGCAGATGGGCATAGGGCCCGAGGCGTTCGCGCGGGATCTGGTCGAGGATGAAGGCGGTCCGGATGCCTGCGGCATTCCCTACCGGCCGGACGGAACCGAGGCTCCGGGGCCCTATCGCGGAACCGGCAACGAAGAGGAGCACGGCCTTCGCTATGCCGACATGATCGGCCGGATCATGGACGGCGATCTCGCCGTTATCAGGAGCGAGTACGACCGGGCGTGCCAAGTCGAGCTTCCGGGGGGAGCTACGGGCCAGGGATGGGATGGCGCCGAAAGCCTCTGGCTGGGCCTGCGGGCTTCGTTCCCCGGCGCCGCCTTCAGGATAGAGCACCGGATGGGGCGGGCCGATCCAGGCATGCCGCCTCGCGCCGCGGTGCGATGGAGCCTGCGCGGCGCCCACGAAGGGGCGGGATCCTTCGGGCCGCCCACCGGCGCGGACGTGCACGTGATGGGCATCTGCCATGCGGAGTACGGGCCGCGCGGGCTGAAGCGCGAGTTCGTCCTTTGGGACGAGGTCGCGATCTGGAAGCAGATAGTAATCTGCCGGTGACCGCCGGCGGGCGCCCGCATGAAGAAATTGACGAGGAGCAAATGAACATCGAGCAAATGAACAGGCGGATCGTCCGCTACGGCGAACTCGTGCCGTGCCGGACCGCCTTCATCGACGCCCATACGCCGGGTTCGGACCGGAAGGAGAACTTCACAATCATAGGAGGGGGCGTTTCCGAAAGTCCGGACCAGCACGTCCACATCCGCGAAACCCCCGGCTTCAACATCGGCGCGGCGGGACAGCCGCCGCACTGCCGGAATTCGCTGCATTCGCACAGGACCGCGGAAGTGTTCTTCGTTCTGAAGGGCCGCTGGCGGTTCTTCTGGGGCCGCTGGGGCACTGCGGGCGAGGTCGTGCTGGAGGAGGGCGACATCTTCGACATCCCGACCGGCATCTTCCGGGGGTTCGAGAACGTCGGCGAGAAGCACGGAATGCTGATGGCGATCCTCGGCGGCGACGATGCGGGCGGCGGCGTGATCTGGGCGCCGCAGGTGATCGACGACGCGCGCGACCACGGGCTCATTCTGGCGGAGACCGGCCGACTGTACGATTCGAAGAAGGGCGAGAGCCTGCCGGAAGGCACGCGCCCGATGCCGCCCCTTACGGACGAGCAGCTGAAAGGGTTTCCGGAGCTCCCCCGTCGGACGTGGTTCCGCGGTACGTCGCCCGGCGGCTCGACATGAAGGCGCAGGCGGCGGGCCGCCCGGCCAAGGTCATCGGGGAGGACGCCCTCATCGTCGACCGGCCTGGATTCGAGGTGGAATTCCTCAAGCGCGGTTCGGTATCGGCGGAGCGGCGGGTTTCAGACCGCAACCTGATCCTCATGGTGTCCGAAGGCCATTGGAGGCTGTCATGGGATGGCGGGGAGGTCGTGCTCGCGACCGGAGACACCTGCGCGCTTCCGCCGGGCTTGCCGCATTCCCTGCAGGCGGCCGTTTCGGGCCCTGCCGGCATGTTCACGGTGGCGAACACGGACGATCCGGCGGGCCCGACCTGGCGGCCGGAGGCGGCATGAAGCAGCTTCGGAAGCCTCGAGGCGGAACGGAGACGAGGCGGAGGCGACCGGAATGGCGGTAAAGACCACGCATGTCGGCAGTCTGCCGAGAACGCAGGCCGTTGCCGATCTGCTGTTCGCGCGCGAGCGGCGCGAGGAGTACGACCAGTCCGAATTCGACCGCGCGATGGCGGAGGCCGTTTCCGAAACCGTGCGCCGCCAAGTCGAGGCCGGGATCGACATCGTGTCCGACGGGGAGACCTCCAAGATCTCCTACGCGACCTACGTCAAGGACCGCTACACAGGATTCGAAGGCGATTCGCCCCGGAACGCGCCGCGCGATCTCACGCTGTTCCCGTCGTTCCTCAAGCGAATCGCGGAGTCCGGCGGCACGCCGCAATACTCAAGGCCGTGCTGCACGGGCCCGATCCGCCCGAAGGGGCAGGGCGATCTTGAGAAGGACATCGCGAACCTCAAGGCGGCCATGTCCGAGCACGGCGCGGCCGGCGGGTTCATGAACGCGGCATCGCCCGGCGTGATCAGCCTTTTCCTTCCGAACAGCTACTGGCCGGATCGCGAAACCTACCTCGCGGAACTCGCCGATGCGATGAAGGCGGAGTACCGGACGATTGTCGAAAGCGGTCTCCAGCTCCAGCTGGACTGCCCGGATCTCGCGCTTTCCCGGCACATGGTCTTCGCCGACCTGACAGACGATGAGTTCGTGGAGATCGCCGAGCAGAACATGGCGGCGCTGAACCATGCGCTCGCGGGCGTCGATCCATCAAGTGTTCGCGTTCACATCTGCTGGGGCAATTACGAGGGTCCGCACGTCTGCGACATTCCGATGGACAAGGTGTTCCCGACGCTCATGAAGGCCCGCGCGAACCATGTCCTGTTCGAAACCTCGAACCCGAGGCACGCCCACGAATGGACCGTCTTCCGGGACAGGGCCGGCGAGATCCCGGAAGGAATGGTGCTGGTTCCCGGCGTTATCGACAGCACGACGAATTTCGTCGAGCATCCTGAGCTTGTGGCGCAGCGGATTGGGCGCTTTCTGGAGTTCGTGCCGCCGAACAGGCTGATGGCGGGCTCGGACTGCGGATTCGGCACCTTCGCGGGATTCGGCGCTGTGGACCCGGAAATCACGTTCGCGAAGCTTGAAGCGCTTGCAGAAGGGGCACGCCTGGCTGGCGGCTGAACCAGCCTCCCGCGCTGTCGGCCGCGGCTGCCCCGTGTTCGGGACGAAAGGGAGTCCAGCCCGATGAAGCTTGAGGTCGAAGGCTTCTTCCACGAGGAGACGAACACCGTTTCCTACATCGCGCACGATCCCGGATCAGGGAATTGCGCCATAATCGATTCGGTTCTCGATTTCGACTACGCCTCGGGCAGCACCTCCACCGAATTCGCCGACCGCCTGATTGCCTGCGTCCAAGCGAAAGGCCTCTCGGCGGAATGGGTGCTCGAAAGCCATGTCCACGCCGACCACCTGTCGGCGGCCCCGTACGTGCAGCAGCGCCTTGGCGGCAAGATCGGGATCGGCGCGCAGATCACCGAAGTGCAGGAGCAGTTCGGAAAGATCTTCAACGAAGGAACCGAGTTCCAGCGCGATGGCTCGCAGTTCGACCGCCTTTTCAAGGAAGGGGACGAATTCGCGGTCGGCGGCATCGGCGCATCGGTCCTCCACACGCCGGGCCACACGCCTGCATGCCTCACCTATGTCATCGGAGACGCGGCGTTCTGCGGCGATACCCTGTTCATGCCGGATTTCGGGACGGCGCGGGTCGATTTCCCAGGCGGCTCGGCGGAGGACCTCTACAATTCGATCCAGAAGATACTGTCGCTTCCCGATTCCACGCGGCTGTTCGTGGGCCACGACTACAAGGCGCCCGGGCGCGAGGAATTCGCTTGGGAGACGACCGTTGCGGAGCAGAAAGCCCGCAACGTGCATGTCGGCGCCGGGCGTCCCAGGGACGAATTCGTGAAGCTGCGATCGGAACGGGACGCCAAGCTCGGCATGCCCCGGCTGATCGTGCCGAGCATCCAGGTGAACATGAGGGCCGGAAACATGCCCGAGGCGGACGATGAGGGCGGCGTTTTCCTGAAGGTGCCCGTCAACGCGCTCAAGCGCTGAGGGTGCGGGCCAAATTTTTGGGTCAGGCGGCTGCGGCGCGGCCTGCCCTCCAATCGAGGAAGTCGGCCCACCGGTTGTTGTCGATGCAGCATTTGACGGCGAGCAGGGCGTTGGCGCCCGCCTTCGACCAGCGGCATCCCGACCGCTTGAACCGGCTCCCGACTATCCGCTTGCAGACGCTCTCCACGACGCCGGACCCGACCGGCATGCCGCGCTTCCGGTAGATGTCGCAGCGCATCCGGTCCTTGTTCGACTCGAAGTAGCGGATGCAGGCCTCGACGGCCTCGTCTCGGTGGCGGTGCGGCTTGAGGTCGGCGACGGCGAGGTCGACCCGCCCGTCGTTCAATCGCGCCTTGATGCTCTCCATCCGCGCCTTCCGCCCGTCCCTGTCCGGAACGAGGGCGCGGACCGCCGCCGCCGCGCAATCGAGGGCATGGAACAGGTCGAGGATGAAGGTCGTCCCCGTGCCGGCCAAGACCTCCTCGCAGACGTTCCGGATCCATGGCGCCCCGTCGGACAGCACGACCAGCTCCCCGGCCCCGAACAGGCCCTCCCGGTGCCCGAACCGCTCAAGGCGCGCCGCGAACTCCGACGTTCGGCCGGCGCCGCCCGCCGACTGCGCGCTGTCGATGCAGACGCCGGCAGCCCCGCTGCCCCTGTCCTTCCTCGGCTCCCCGGTCTTCGGGTTCCGGCGTTCGGCCGTGCAGGGACGATGGCCTTCGCCTCGCGGGTCTTCGCCGTGCCGTCCTCCTGCTTGCCGGGGACGCCCTCGACCTCGCCCGCGACAACCGGGACGCCGGCGCCGTCGGCCGTCAGCACAACCTGCGGCGCCGGGGGCTTGCGCTCCCCGGCGTCCGCCCGCTCGAACTCCTGGACCTCCCGGCCGATCCCCGCGACATGGCGCCGGAGCGTCGACTTCGGAACCCGGACGCCGGCAAGGTTGTCGAGCTTGCAGCCAGCCTCCTCGTAGCTTTCGGAGCTGGCGGCGTCGGCAAGGATGCTTTCCGCCCCGGGCGCGGCGCTCCTGTCCTCCAGGCCCAGCGCCCGGTCCAAAGGGAAATGGCCGCCGCCGCACTGGCGGCAGCGGAAGTATTTGCGCTTGACCCCGGCCCGTCCGAGGCGCGCCAGGAACGTCTTCCCGACCCGGCCGTGCCGCTCCATCGGCCGGCCGCAGCCCGGGCAGGACGGGGCCGGAAGCTCGGCGTCGAGCGCCTCCAGAAGGGCCGCGCAGCCCCGCGCCCCGGAATCCAGCATGCCGTCGCGGACCGCCGTCCCGAGGGCGCCGGATCGGGAACCCGGCCGCCTCCCGGCTCCGCCTTCATCCGCGGAAGCGAGCGGCCGAACGTCGCTTCCGCCGCCGCGAGCAGCGCCCGCAGCTCCGGAGCCGGGCCGCCGGACGCTTCGCCCGCCCCGACTTCGCGGCAGCGCACCCGGCCGCCCTCGCGCCAATGCTCCGTGCAAACGCCGTCGGGCTCGCGGATCACAAGAGACCGCTTCGCCGCCTCGCCCGTCAAGCCCCGCAGATACGCCGCCACATCGGGATGGCGGAACTCCCGGTCCTTCGTCTTGCCTGCCATGATGAACTCCAACTGCTCGCGCCCGGATGCGCGGCGCCTGCCGCTTGCAGGTCTTCGGAAGCCGCGCCGGGACCAATCCATCCCGGCCCTCGGAGAAGCGTTTGCAACCCCCGGAACGCCGGGCGCGGACAACGCCCGGGGAACAGCGGAACAGGCCCAGCCCAAAAATTTGGCCCGCACCCAAGCGCTGAGGGGAAGGCGCTCAGAGAGGCCAGAACATCGGTATCATGAAGCTGGCGAGCATTCCGACGGACAGGTTCAGCGGAATCCCGATCTTCAGGTAGTCGGAGAACTCGTAGCCGCCCGGCCCGTAGACGAGCGTGTTGGTCTGGTATCCGATCGGGGTGGCGAAGCTCGCGGACGCGGCCACCATCACCGCCACCACCAGCGGCCTGGGATCTACGCCGATCGAAGCCGCGACCGCGATGGCTATCGGCGTGACGACCACGGCCACGGCGTTGTTGGAAACAAGCTCGGTCAGCACCGAGGTCAGCAGGTAGATCGACCATACGACCAGGAAGGGCGGCACCTCGCCGAGCAGCGGGGCCACCGCGTGGGCGATCAGCGCCACGGCTCCCGATTCCTCCATGGCGGCGCCGATGCCCAGCATCGAGAAGATCAGCGTAAGGAGCCGCGCGTCGACGGCCGCGAACGCCTCCTCGGCGTCGATGCAGCGCGTGACCAGCACGAAGGCGGCGCCCGCGATGCCGAGTGCTGCGATCGGCGCGACATTCAAGCCCGCCAGAGCGACCACGGCGACGAGCGTGAGGATCGCGATGGGTGCCTTTCCCCTGCGGTAGGACCGGGCCGACGGCTTGGCGATCTCGAGCAGCTCCGTATCGTTCGCCAGCTCCTGGATGTCCTCCTGCGAGCCCTCGATCAGCAGCGTGTCGCCGACCCGGATCACGACTTCGTCGAGCTGGGTCACGACGTTCACCAGCGGCCGGTGCAGCGCGGCGACGTAGACGCCGTACCGCCGTCGCAGATGGAGATCCCCTAGCCGCCGCCCGACGAGCTTGCAGCGCGGCGAAATCAGAGCCTCCACGGTGGTGGATTCCCTTGCCGACACTTGGTTCGCCAGCGAAACGTCCGAGCGCTGCTGAAGATCGAACACTTCCGCCGCGTGGGTGCGGAGAACGATCCTATCGCCGTCCTGCAGCTCCACGGCCGACAGATCCGCCCGCAGGGAATTCTCCGCCCTGATCACATCGACAATCCTGACGCCGGAGCGCCTGAAGATCTCGACCTCCAGCACCTTCCTCCCCGCGAGCGCGCTTCCGCTGGGGAGCACCACCTCCGCGAAGAACTTCATGCTGCTCCGGTCGCGGAGCAGCTCCGCCATCGATTCGCGGCTCGGGAGAAGCCTCGGCGCGAACACCACGAGATACGCGATCCCGAACGCGACGAGGATGACGCCCAGCGGCGTGATCTCGAACAGAGTGAAGGGCTCGAGGCCGGCTTCCCTCGCCACGCCGTCGACGAGCAGGTTCGTCGACGTGCCTATCAGCGTGCAGGTTCCGCCCAGAATCGCGACGTACGAAAGCGGGATCAGCAGCTTCGACGCTTGGGTCTTCAGCAGCTTCGCGCAATGGAGCGCGATCGGGATCATGATCACCACAACGGGCGTGTTGTTCATGAACGCCGAGGCGACCACGACGAACACGGCGAGCACGGCCAGCAGCAGCACGGGCTGTCGTTCGCCAAGCTTGGTCGCCACGCCCGTCAGATGGGCGAGAGCGCCGGTTCTGAGGAGTGCAGCGGAGAGTATGAACATGGCCGCGATCGTCCAAGGCGCGGCGTTCGAGAACACCGAAAGCGCTCTTTCGTGCGGGAGCGCGCCCGTCGAGAGCAGCAAGGCCGCCCCGGAGAGCGCGACGACCTCCGTCGGATAGGTTTCGCGCAGGAACAGCGCGAACATCGCGGCCACCACCAGGATTACAAGGATCGGGCGCCAGTATTCAGCGAGCCAAGCGAGTTCCATCCTGCGCTTCCCGGATGCTGCTGCGCGATGCTTGCATCACCGGCTTGCGGATTTCAAACGCCCATGCCGCGGCCTTGATCGCTCCGCGCCGTTTCCCGACCGCCGCCAGCCGGTTCCGCGGTCGGCGCGCGCTCCCCTCAGTTGTCGTCGATCTGCCCGTCGATGAATTCAAGCACCAGCGGGCGGATGTTCTTGTGCCAGGACTTGCCCGCGAAGATTCCGTAATGGCCGGCGTCCGGCTCCACATGGTGGGCCTTTCTGCCTTCCGGAAGCCCGGAGAGCATCGGCAGCGCCGCGGCGCATTGCCCCGGCGCGGAGATGTTGTCCTTCCCGCCTTCGACGATTTTGACGGCGCTCCGGTCGATCCTGCCGATGTCGACGGCCCTCCCCGCCAGCTCGAACCTGTTCCGGGCGATTTCGCGGGACTTGAATACGCGTTTCACCGTCGACAGGTAGAATTCCGCGGTCATGTCCATGACCGCAAGATACTCGTCGTAGAAGGTGTTGTGCCGGTCGTGGTCGGAGGCCTGGCCCTTCGCCGTGCGGATGATCTGGCCGAGGAACGCCTCGAAGTGCGTTTGCGGGTTCATCGCCAGGAACGACGCCAGCTGGAGCACGCCGGGATAAACGAGTCGGCCGACGCCGGGATGCCCGGCTCCCACGTGCTGAATGGCGAGGTGCTCGAGCTGCCCCATCGTGAAGCGCTTTCCGAAATCCGTCACCTCCGTCGGCGCGGCGCCGGGGTCGACCGGGCCGCCGATGAGCGTAAGCGTTCGGGGCTGCTTGTCCGGGCTGTCCTCGGCGACGCGCGCGACCGCCGCCAAGGCGAGCGGCGCTGGCTGGCAAATCGCGATGACGTTGGTATCTCCGCCCAGGAGCTCCATAAATTCGACCAGGTAGAGGCAGAAATCCTCGATATCGAATTTGCCGGCCGACACAGGGATGTCGCGCGCGTTCTTCCATTCGGTCACGAAAACCTCGCAGGCCGGCAGAAGGCTTGCGACCGTCCTTCGCAGCAGCGTCGGGTAGTGCCCGGACATCGGCGCGACCAGCAGCACCTTCCGGCGCGAGGGCGCGCGCCGCCGGACGCGGAACCGGATCAGATCGCAGAACGGCTTCTCCAGCACGTGGTCGACGCTGACAAGGTATTCCTTGCGGTCGCTTATGACGGTATCGATGCCCCAGTCGGGCTTTTCCGTCATTCTGCTGAAGCTGCGCTCCACGACCTTTCCCCAAGCGGAAAGAACGGACGGGACCGGCGTGGCCGACAGTCCGAACGCGGGGTACGACCAGAATATCCTTGAGGCAGCGCCGAGCCATTCGCTGGACAGGCGCCCGCTCTCCATCAAATCGTATGTGGCCAGCGATTTCATCCGGCGCGACTTTGTTTTTTCAAGGGTCTGCCTTATTGTTGCTGCAGGGCGGCGATCCTCTTAGCCGCAGCGCAGCAAATTTGCCAGCAACCGGGGGAACGAAGCGCATGTCCGAGGGGAATGGGCAGCAGGAAGGCGGGATGAACAGGCTTGGCGAGAATCTCGCCAAGATCGACGAGCTCAGCAAGCGGTTCCTCGGCGCGCTGTCGCGGAGGGAGCCGCCGAAGCCCGGGCTCATGGGTCCGGGACAGGACTTCTACATGAAGGCGATGTCCGCGTACGTCTCCGACACCTTGGCCGATCCCGCAAAAATCATGGCGCAGCAGGTCAGCTACTGGGGAAAGTCGCTCCAGCTTTGGATCGATGCGCAGCAGGCCCTGTCGGGCGGAGGCGAAGGAATGCCGGAAGGCGGCGGTTCGCAGGACGGGCGCTTCAAGAGCGAACTTTGGGACGCCCACCCTTATTTCAGGCTCGTGAAGGAGCAGTATCTGGCGAATTCCGAGGCCGTAGCGCGGGCCGTCAACGAAATGGAAGGGCTCGAGGATCGCGAGAAGAGGCGGGTGGAATTCTTCGCCCGCCAGATCACGGAAATGCTGAGTCCTGCGAACTTCCTCGGAACCAATCCGGAAGCGCTCGCGCGGGCGGTCGAGACGGAAGGCGAATCCCTGGTCAAGGGGCTGGAGAACCTCGTCGGGGATTTGGAAAGGAACGACGGGGAGCTGGTTGTCACCCTCTCGGACCCGGACGCGTTCAAGGTCGGCGAGGATCTGGCTTCGACCAAGGGCTCTGTCGTCTTCCGCAACCAGCTGTTCGAACTGATCCAGTACGCGCCGCGGACCGAAAGCGTTTACAGGCTTCCGCTCGTGATCATTCCTCCGTGGATCAACAAATTCTACATTCTGGACCTGCGTCCGGAGAACAGCTTCATCAAGTGGGCGGTCGAACAGGGATTCACCGTATTCGTCGTCAGCTGGGTCAATCCCGGGCCGGAATTGAGGGACGCCGGCATCGACACCTACGCCTCCGACGGCTGCATGGCGGCGTTCAGGGAAGTCCTCCGGATCACCGGCGAGAAGCGGCTGAACGCGATCGGCTACTGCATCGGCGGCACGCTGCTTGCTGCCGTGCTGGCGTACATGGGCAAGACGAGGGACAACACGGTCAGGGCCGCGACCTTCTTCACCACGCTTACGGACTTTTCGGACACCGGCGAGCTCTCGGTTTTCCTGACCGACGACTTCATCGACAGCATCGAGGCCGAGGTCGCCGAGAAGGGGGTGCTGCGCTCCATCTTCATGTCCCGCGCCTTCTCGTTCATGCGTGCAAGCGATCTCGTCTACCGTCCGGCGGTGCGATCCTACATGATGGGCGAGCCGCCGCCGGCCTTCGACCTGCTCTACTGGAACGGGGACTCGACCAACCTTCCGGCCCGGATGACCATGGAGTACCTTCGTGGCCTGTGCTGTGACAACGAGTTCGCGAAGGGCGAATTCGGCCTGATGGGCAAGACCGTCGGGATTGCGGACGTCAAGAAGCCGCTGATGGCCGTCGCCTGCGAGACGGACCACATCGCGGACTGGCGGAACTCCTTCAAGGGCATCGGAATGATGGGCAGCCGGGACAAGACCTTCGTGCTTTCGCAGTCGGGCCACATCGCCGGCATCATCAATCCACCCGCCAAGGACAAGTACGGCCATTACACTTGCGCGGATCTTTCGCTCGATTCCGGCGCGTGGAAGGAGGCGGCCGAATTCCACGCAGGCTCGTGGTGGCTCCGGTGGTCGGACTGGATGGCGAAGCGCTCGGGGGCCAAGGTGCCCGCCGGCCGTTCGGCTGCCCCCGGAGCCGACGCGATCGGCCCGGCCCCGGGAACCTATGTGCTGTCGGCCGCGCCGCAGTAGCGGGCGGCGCGCGGGCATGGCCGCTTGAGGCGCCGATGAGCGGGACCGGAAAGCCGCTTGTGATCAAGCGCTACGCCAGCCGGCGCCTCTACAACTCCGAGACGAGCGAGTACGTGACGCTCAAGGAGGTTGCCGACCTGATCCGCGCCGGGCGCGACGTGACGATAGTCGACCTGAAGACCGGCGAGGACCTGACCAGGCAGCATCTGGTGCAGATCGTTGCCGAGCAGGAGGCGCAGGGCGGCCACGTGCTGCCCGTCAGCATCCTGACCGAGGTCGTGAGAGCCTACAACGACCAGGCCTACGCGGTGTTTCCGAAATTCCTCGAGACTTCGTTCGAAGCGTTCCGGGACAGCCAGTCGCGCATGATGCGGGATTTCGCGTCCATGGCATCGCCTCTGACCGCCCTTGAGGAATTGGGGAAGCAACAGCGGGCTTTCCTCGCGAGCTTCATGGGAGGCGCAGCGGACGCCAAAGCCGAAGAGGCGGCGGCCGCGCCGCCAGCGCCCGAACCGGATGCAGAGAAGTCCGAGATCGACGAGATCAGGAAGCAGCTCTCGGCGCTTCAATCGAAACTCGACAATCTTTGACCAACGCTGGAGCGGGACCATGACTGCCGAACTGCCGAAGCTTCCGGAAACGGAACTCCGCAGCATTGCGGAAAGCCTCTTCAAGGCGAACGCCGAGGGACGCCCCATCGCGCCGCCAAGCACGGAGCGTGGAATGGGCGCGGCGGATGCCGAGGCGGTCAGGCGCATGCTTCGGGACCTTCACGAAGCATCTGGCCGGAAGCACGCGGGCTACAAGGTCGGATTCACGTCAAGGCCTATCCAGGAGGCGCTGGGGGTTCACGAGCCGGAATTCGGCTTCCTGTTCGAAGACTACCTGGTCCTGGCAGCAGAGACCGTCAGCATAAGCCGCTTCTGCGAAACCTACGCCGAACCGGAAATCGCGTTCGGGCTCGCAAAGGATCTGGCGGGTCCCGCCTCCATTCAGGACGTTCTTGACGCGACCGAGTGGGTATGCCCCGCGATTGAAATCGTGGACTCGAGGACCGGGCTTGCCGATTCGAAGGTTCAGGACATGGTTGCGGACAACGTCCTAGCAGCGGGAGCGGTGCTGTCGCGGAACAAGTTCAGCCCGCGGGATCGCGCGCTGGACAGCCTTCCGGTGCGAATCGAGACCGGCACTGAGACCTGTGAGGGCACCACTTCGAACGTCCTCGGGCATCCGGCGGCATCGGTGGCGTGGCTTGCCGGACGCCTTTCGGAAGGCGGCGGCCTCGACGGCGCGCTCAGGGCGGGCCATATCGTCATGTCCGGCTCGGCCACGAAATACGCGGCCATCGCACCGGGGGAGACGCTGCGCGCGGATTTCGGCGACTTCGGATTGATCGAGCTGGAGCTGGCGTAGCGTCAGGTTGAATCGCCGCCGGACTCCGGCTTCGCGCGCGAGACGGCGGCGGACCTGAAGAATTCCGCGATCAGCGAGGCGTACTCCTCGCTGTCGACCGGCTGATCCAGCTCGCTTCGGGCGCGGGCCAGCAGCCCGTCCGGAACGGTTCCGCGGCCGCGGGCGTCGATCAAGGCCTCGACGAACCCGCTGTTGAATTCGGGATGCGGCTGGATCGACATCGCCCGCCTGCCGTAGGTCAGCATCGCGTATTTGCAGAAGTCCGAGGAACCGGCGACCTCCGCGTCCGGCGGCGGTTCGACGACTTGGTCCTGGTGCCAGGCGTTCAGCGCCTTCCGCGCGCCGCCGACATCGTATTCGTTCCTGCCGACCGACCATCCGCCTTCGAATTTCTCGACTCGGCCTCCCAGAGCCGCCGCGAGCGCCTGATGTCCGAAGCAGACTCCCACGACCGGCGCCTCGTCGCTGTAGCACCGCCTCAGGAATTCCGTGAGCCTGCCGATCCACGGATGCCCGTCGTAGACGGAGTGCTTGGAGCCGGTGACCAGCCATCCGTCGGCGTCGTCGGTCGATTGGGGAAATTCGTCGTCCACGACGTTCCACGTCGCGAACTCGAAGCCCTTTCCGTCGAGAAATCGCGCGAACATGTCCGCGAATTCTCCGTGCGACCTGCGCAGGTCGTCGGGCACGTGCCCGGTTTGGAGAATGCCGATCTTCATGGCGCGGCTGCGGCGGCCGCAGGCCCTTCCGCTTCAACAGAGGGCGGCCGCGAGGGGGGAAGCGGAAGCCTCATGTATTCGTCCTCCGGAATCCGCACCAAGCCGCGGCAGGGGACCAGTTCCCGGTCGCGGGGATCGAGTGCCTTCGCGGCGGCGTCTACAGCCCGAAACAGCGCGGACGCCAGCCGCGGATAGCTGGTGACGAAGGGCAGGCCCGGCGTCGCGGAAGTTCGCCCGACAACTCTGAGCTGCCGCGACCAGTCCCGGAATCGCTGAATCAATTGCCACGAGGCGGGATCGAGAGCCGCGATTTCCGCGTCGCCGCGGCAGACGGCTTCGGCGGAGCGGAGATGCGATCCGGTTTCCAGATAGCTCCCGAACGCGATGCCGCGGTCATCCGCTTCGGCAACCGGCGCAGCCCATCCGGACTGTGAATCGATGCCGTTGTAGGCCAGCCTCGATCCCGCGAACTGCTCGAATCGGGTTCGCGCGTCTTTCCCCGCTGCGACGAGTACGCTGCAATAGTATCCCGGCTCGCAGCCGGGGAGGCCGGTGTCGGGGGACCCGACCAGCTGGAGCCGGATGTGCAGGCCCGCCCGGAACGGCAGCCCGCAAGTCTGCGAAAGCAGCACTTCACCGCTGTGCCAGACCGCTTCGCGGCCGTTTTCCCGATCAAGCCGCGACGGCGGGTAGACGCCATCGCGGCGGAGCTGCGCGCGTATGAGGCCCCAGAACCTGTCGTTCGCGCCTTCGGTCTCGGGCCAGTCGTACATCGGAAGGCTTGCGATCATTCCGATCTCGCGGCGACCCGTCGGCGAGCCAGCGCGCTGTCCCTGTCGTTGATCCCGAGCAGGCTGGCGATCAGCCGCATGTGCCCGTGCTCCTCGTCGGCATGGCGTCCGTCGGACAAGGCAACGTCCCAAAGGGCTTCGACCAGCGCCTCCCGCTCCTCGAAGGGCACGACATCCTTCAGCTTCCGGGTGAACCTCACGGTGTCCGGCGCGTCGGTCTCGATGTTCTCGGCTTGCGCCCGCAGCTCCTCGGCGTCGTCTTGGCCGATGCCGTAGCGCGAGCGCAGAACGCAGTCGATGCGATCTCGCTCCGCGAGGGCGTAATCCCCGTCGGAACGTCCGATGCGCACCAGCAGAACGGCCAACGCTAGCCTGCAGTCCTCTTTCTCAAGGGGTTCCGGTTCAGGCGCGGAGAGTTTGGCTAGCAGGTTGCGCAGCATGGGATCGGGATAAATGAACCAACGAACCCAATCAACCGCGGCGCCGGGGATCTGTTTCGAATGTTCTTCGAATCGCTTTCAAAAGAATGCGGCCATGCAAGTCTTTGGTTCGTCAACGCCATCCCCGACGCAGGAGAGGACGACGCCGTGACCGGGATTCATCGCGGTTCTAAGCTTGAGGATTTCAAGGCACAGCTCAACGCTAGCGGCGATTCTGCGCGCGAGCTTCTGAGAGGCGAATCAGAACTTATTCCATGGGGCGTTCTCTCCAGTTTTCGCGATGATGCCAGACGCGCAGGACAAAAACCGTCTCGCCATCCTCAGCAATGGAATGAACGATCATGCGTTTCCGGGCAGGATACACACGCACCGGCGGCGTGATCTCGGGATTATCGGATGGAACCTGAAAGCTCCGGCTGATCGGACTTCGCGCCGTTCAGCTCGTGCAGGCGCATATTCCTTGATGCCGCAGAGGGAAATACCAATCGAATCGTCTTCCGCCGCCCGCGGAAATTCAATCGCCGCGGTCCGCTTGCGCCCGTTCCTTCGCCGCAGCCCAAATGTCGTTCAGGCTCCTTTCGTTCACACCGCTCTCGAACGCCTCGTCAACCAGCTTCTGCATTGCGGCAATTTTCGACGCGCGATCCTGATCGCGCCGGATCAGGTCACGCACATACTCGCTTGCGTTGCCGTAGCGACCGGAGCTTGTCTGGACCTCGACCCAATCCTTCATCGGGTCCGGAAGGGATATGTTCATGCTTGCCATGTCGGCACCTCCTGCGTTCTCAATAACATTAAATAGCAATATTTGTCAATTTTTGTGTCGATCAACGGCCATTGTAATCCCGAGAGCGGTTCAGATTTAGGATAAAAATATTTATATTCAACAGATTGCGCACTCCACCCTTGAATATTGGAACCGTTGAATTGGACGGCGTTCTGAAGATTCCGGGATGGATCGCGGTCCCGGTCGGATCCGGCGTCGTGGAAAGCGCCTGCAAGCGGATTGTTGGAAGTCGGCTCAAGCGAGCGCCAATGCCCTGCTCGCCGTCAAATGCTGCATCGACAACAGCCGCTGGACAGACTTCCTCGATTGGAGAGCCTGCCGCGACGCAGCCGCCTGACCACAAAAAATGGGATGCCCCCGGATCCGGTTGACTAGTTGAAGCGATTCAAAATTCGTGATTTTATTGCGTGCGCGATCCAGCAGCGAAAGCATGCCGACGCATGGACAAGCCCGATAACTTGATTTTCACGCCCGGCGCAGGAATTAGCCCCCCGGTTTTGGCCGGGCGCGACAAAGAAAAAGCCACGATTACGACGGCGTTGGATGGTCTCGCAACGGGCTTGCGCCCAGCGGAAAACATCGCCTTGATCGGCCCGCGCGGCAACGGGAAGACAGCGCTGATGAAATGGGTTAAGGCACAAGTTGGCAGCTACAATGGCAAGGTCGATTGTGTAGAGTTGAATGCAAAATATTTTGAATCAAATCGTGATCTCGTCGCAGCGCTCTCTGATCGCGGAGTATTGTCATCCCTCGCCGATCAAGGGGTTTCAGCGAAAATAAAATTCCCCGGATCGGAAATTGACTTTTCTCCTCAAGAGGCTGCAGGAAGATTGCTAAGATCTGTCTTGGAAAAGAGATGTTCCAAGAATGGCTTGGCGATACTGATTGACGAAGCGCATACACTGAGTGACTATAAGCATTCGGCTCGTGGATTCTTCAACGATGTGCAATCAATTGCGGGCGATGGTCGGCCATTGCTGCTGATCCTTGCTGGAACTCCAAACATTTCGACACGGTTGGCTACAATTGAAGCCACATTTTGGAACCGATTAAAAAAAATCGGCGTTGGGCTCCTCGACGATGCAGCGGCGCATGAGGCGCTCCGAGTCCCCTTGAAGTGGATGGGCTACACCATTGAGGCCGACGCTTTGGATAGAGCGGCCAACGAGGCGCAATGCTACCCCTATTTTCTTCAGCTTGTCGGCGCCGCGCTGCACAGGGTCGTCAGAGAGGAACCCGACATGCTAGGGAGCGGCAACGGAATCGGTGGCGCAATCCTAGCGCAAGCCCTGAAGGAATTCGAGATTGCGACGAACAGCTACTATGACGAACGATATCGAGAGCTCCAATGGGCGGGAGTATTGCCCGCAGCCGAAGCCGTTGCGCGACGCTTCGTGTCGCAAGAGGCGAAATCGATTTCTGCCGCCGCGTTCGAAGTTTCCGTTTCTCGAAGCATTAGTCCGGAATTGAAATTGCTTGCGAAGGAGCGTGGAGGGGTTGACCCCGCGGCATGGGTCCAAGCCGAACTTCGAGATTTTGGCTTAGTCTGGAGTCCGATCGGCCACGAAGTATCGTGCGAAGCCGGAATTCCTAGCCTAATGAATTACATTTTGGACAGGGCTGACGATCTCGAACGCGAGCGGAGTCAAATTTGAGAATCCAGGCCGCCTGCTTTTTTATTTCGGCGCGGATGGCTTGCAGCGTCAATCTGCATATTGCATCCGGGTGCATCCTAGGTTTTCGGCTCACGCGGCTGGACCGCGGCAAGCCCTTCAATCGAGAATGCCGGGCCAGCGGTTGTTATCGATGCAGAATTTGATAGCGGGCAGGGTGCTGGCGCCCGCTTTCGTTCAGTGGTACCCCCGCCTGACCAAAAAGTTTGGGATGCACCCTCACGCATATACTCACTTGCGTTGCCATAACGAGAGGAGCTTGTCTAGGCCTCAACTCAATCCTTCATAGGGTCCGGAAGGGATATGTTTATGCTTGCTAAGTCATTGCCTCCTGCCTTTTCAATATAGCGAAAGATAGTATTTGTCATTTTGTGTCGATCTGTGGCCGTTGCTGTCCCGAGAACGGTTCAGATATGGACAAATAACATTGTTATTCAACAGGTTGCGTATTTCGTCTTGTATAGCGGAGTCGTTGAATTGCGCGGCCTTCCGAAGATTCCGAGATGGATCGCGGTGCCGGTCGGCGCGGAGTTAGGCGAAACGCGCGTGCATGCAGCGATCAGGGCCGAGCTGCCGCGCTAAAAGCGCGGAACGGGGCGTTCCGCGCTTTTGAATCATGCCGGCGGCAGGATCCCGCACGGAAGCTGTTTGATCTCAGCCGCCGGGGAGCTCGATCACGTCTTCGCGGCCGGGGGATGTGGAAAGCAGGCGGACCTTGACTCCGGTCAGCTCCTCCAGCCGGCGGACATACCGCGCCGCTTCCGGAGGCAGTGACGAGAAGTTCCGCGTTCCCGAGGTGTTTTGCGACCATCCCGGAACAGTCTCGTAAACGGGTTCGACCTTCGATTGCAGCGGCGGCGATGCCGGCAGCCGGTCGCAATCGCGCCCGTCGATGCGGTAGCCGACGCAGATTTTCAACCGCTCCAGCCCGTCAAGCACATCAAGCTTCGTCAATGCGAGTTCGTTGATTCCGGCGATCCTGCAGACCTGCCGCGTAAGAACGGCATCGAACCACCCGCAGCGCCGTGCGCGGCCAGTGACCGTGCCGAATTCCTGGCCCGCTTTCGACAGGTGCAGGCCGACCTCGTCGGCCAGCTCGGTAGGAAACGGTCCCGCGCCGACGCGAGTCGCGTAGGCCTTGCTTACCCCCAGCACGGATCGGATCGATCCGGGCCCGAGTCCCGAACCTCCAGCCGCACTGCCCGGAACGACGGATGACGACGTAACGAACGGATAAGTGCCGTGGTCGATGTCGAGGAGCAGCCCCTGCGCCCCTTCGAACAGGATCGATTTGCCGGCGGCCTCCAGTTCGTGGAGCAAATTCCACACCGGCCGGGAAAACGGAAGGATCTTCGGGGCGAGCTCCGCCAGCGATTGCTCGAGCGCACGCTCGTCCACAGGCGGCGCGCCGAATGCCGAGCGCAAGGCGTTGTGATGCCGCGCAAGGCGGGAGATCGCGGCTTCAACTGCGTCCAGATTCGCCAAATCCGCAAGCCGGATGGCGCGGCGCCCGATCTTGTCCTCGTAGGCTGGTCCGATTCCGCGCCCCGTGGTGCCGATTTTGCCCGCGCCTGCTGCGTTTTCCCGCAGCGTGTCGAGTTCCTTGTGGAGCGAAAGGATCAGCGGGACGTTTTCGGCGACGGCGAGCTGTTCCGGACCGATCCGCAATCCCCGCGCCTCCAGCCCGGCGATTTCCTGAAGCAGCGACCAGGGATCCAGCACGGCACCGCTGCCGATGACGGAAAGCTTGCCGGGCCGGACGACGCCCGACGGCAGCATGGACAGCTTGTAGGTTTCGCCGCCGACAACCAGCGTGTGGCCTGCGTTGTGGCCGCCTTGGAAGCGGACGACGGCATCGAAGCGCCCGGCAAGCCAATCGACGATCTTGCCTTTGCCCTCGTCGCCCCACTGGACGCCGACCACGACCGTGTTCGCCATTCGCGCGGCCTTCCGGATTGTCGAGCGGATCCGCGGGATCCGCGCATGGCGGCACTCAGCGCCGGCGGGTGCCGGGCCGGGGACTAGTAATGATTCGGACTTGCGCGGACAAGCGCATTTGGATAGGGGCGGCGCGGCGCATCCGGCGCCGATTCCGAATTGGAAGCGCGCACTTTCAATGAGCAACGTCACACTTGTCATCCATTTGATCCTCGCGCTCGTGCTGATCTGCGTGGTGCTGCTCCAGCGCTCCGAAGGAGGCGGGCTCGGGATCGGCGGCGGCGGGGGCGGCGTAATGACGGGCCGCCAGGCGGCGACGGCACTCGGAAAACTGACTTGGGTTTGCGCCGTAGCGTTCCTGTGCACGTCCTTGGCGCTCACCATTCTGACCGCGCGGGAGCAGGCGGGCGACTCCGTTCTGGAGCGCCTAGGCGACGGCGCGGCTACCGAAGACGCTGGCGAAGCCGGACAAGCGGACGACGGGCCGCTGTCGGGACAGGATCTTCTGCCGCCGACAGCCCCGGACTCTCCCGCGTTGCCGCCGAGGGCTGAGTAAAAGGCGTCGCAGCCGGAACCGGGCGTGCGAGCGTCCTGAATTCCCCACGAAGCCGATTGCGTTCGCCGGCGAAGTCGGCTAACCGTGCAAGCCCGTGCGGGCACGGTTTCGTATTGGCGTTCCGCTCATGCGAAGGCTTACACGGGGGTTTCCTGCCGAAGTGACCCGATACGTCTTCATCACGGGCGGCGTCGTCTCGTCACTCGGAAAAGGCTTGGCGGCGGCGGCGCTAGGGGCTTTGCTTCAGGCGCAGGGATATACGGTTCGCCTCCGGAAGCTTGACCCATACCTCAATGTCGATCCGGGCACGATGAGCCCGCGCGAGCACGGCGAGGTTTTCGTCACCGACGACGGTGCGGAAACGGATCTCGACATCGGGCATTACGAGCGGTTCACGGGCGTCGCGGCCTGCAAGGCCGATTCGGTTTCGTCCGGGCGAATCTATTCGAACGTTCTGGAGAAGGAGCGCAAGGGCGACTATCTCGGAGAGACCATCCAGGTCATTCCGCACGTTACCAACGAGATAAAGCAGTTCATCGCGTCGTCCGAAGAGCCGGTCGATTTCATGCTGTGCGAGATCGGCGGAACGGTGGGCGACATCGAGGGCCTGCCGTTCTACGAGGCGATCCGCCAGTTCGCGCGGGAGCGCGGCGGCGCGGAGTGCGCCTTCATTCACCTGACGCTGGTTCCCCACATCGAAGCCTGCAACGAGCTCAAGACGAAGCCCACGCAGCATTCCGTGAAGGAGCTGCGAGCGATCGGCATCGCGCCGGACGTGCTGGTTTGCCGGTCGTCACTTCCGCTTCCCGAGAAGGAGCGGTCCAAAATCGCGCTTTTCTGCAACGTGCCGCTTGAAGGCGTTGTGTCGGCGCCGAACTTGGACTCGATCTACGACGCCCCGCTGGCGTACCACCGGGCCGGGCTGGACGGAGCGGTGCTCAAAGCGTTCGGCGTCGCCCCGGCACTGGACCCGGACCTGTCGAGGTGGGATTTCGTTTCCAAAAGGATTTCGGGCGCGGAAGGTGAAGTCCGGGTCGCCGTCGTCGGGAAGTACAGCGATGTCGAGGACGCGTACAAATCCATCGACGAGGCTCTGGCGCATGGCGGCATCGCGAACAAAGTGCGCGTCAAGGGCGAGCTGATCGCCGCCGAGGTCTTCGAGTCGGAGGACCCGACGGCCCATTTGGAGCACTGCCACGCCATTCTTGTGCCGGGGGGCTTCGGCGACCGCGGCAGCGAAGGGAAGATCAAGGCAGCCGGGTTCGCGAGGAAGCGGAAGGTTCCCTATTTGGGGATCTGTTTCGGAATGCAGATGGCGGTGATCGAGGCCGTCCGCAGCCTGCTCGACATAGGCAATGCCGGCTCCGAAGAGTTTGAAGAGGAATCCGGAGGCAGACCGAGATTCGAGCACGTCGTGTACCATCTGAGCCGATGGGACAGGGACGGCGAGACCGTTCTGCGGAATCCCGGCGACCACAAGGGCGCCACGATGCGGCTGGGCTCTTATCCCGCGCTGCTCGAGCCGGGAAGCAAGGCGGCGGCGATCTACGGCTCGGGCAGAATTTCGGAGCGGCACCGGCACCGGTACGAGGTCGACGCGAAATATCGAACCAGGCTCAAGGAGCACGGCGTCCGGTTCTCCGGAATGTCGCCGGATGGCCGCCTCCCGGAAATCGTGGAAATCCCGGACCACCCGTGGTTCATCGGCGTGCAGTTCCACCCCGAGCTGAAATCCCGGCCCTTCAGCCCCCATCCGCTGTTTGCCGACTTCATCCGCGCGGCGGTCGAGCAGTCGCGCCTTGTCTAGCCTTGCTGGCCATTGGCCCGCATCCGCGAAACGGGAGCGCAGGGCGGCCGCCGGATGATCGAATCCGAAGCCGGGGTCACGATCCTGGGCGCGGGAAGCGCCCGGCGCGAGGACATCGCGGACGCCCTTTCGCTTGCGCCTTGCCTGGTCGCGGCCGATGGCGGCGCCGCCGTCGCGCTGGAATGCGGGTTTCCGCTGAGAGCGGTCGTCGGGGACATGGACTCACTTGACAGCCGCGTTGCGGGCCGAATTCCGGCCTCCGCGCGCTTTCCCGTCAGCGAGCAGGAAAGCACGGACTTCGACAAGTGCCTACGCGTCGTGGATGCCCCGTTCGTCGTTGCTCTTGGCGTGACTACGCCTCGGCTGGACCACGGCCTAGCATCGTTGAACGCGATCGTCCGGCACCGTCGGCGGCCGGTCTTGATAATCACGGACGCGGACGTCTGCTTTCACGCGCCGCCTAGGGTTCGGCTTGCTCTCGGGAAAGGCGCGCGGGTCTCCCTGTTTCCGATGCGGAGCACAGCCGGGCGCTCGGAAGGCTTGGAATGGCCCATCGACGGCATCGAGTTTTCCCCGTCAGGCCGAACCGGCACGTCGAACCGGGCGTCCCAGGATGAAATCGCGCTGGAGTTTTCGGCGCCGGGCATGCTGGTCCTTCTGGAAAAGCGGAATTTGGCGAAAGCGGCTGCGTGCCTTTCAAGAGCGCCGCATTGGCCCGAATCACCGGGCTGAGCGTTCCGGAATCCTTTGCGGGTTCACCCGCTTTCCGGTTCCGCGGCCCGAGCGCCTCGCTCGAGTCTGCGTGCGTTCAGAGTCCTGGAACATGCGGCTGTGCCGCCGTGCGCTGCTGCTTGTTGGCTCCGAACGAGCCCAGAATTCCGGAATGCTCGAACACGCCCGACGCTTCGGAATGGCCGCTGCCGTAGAAGCCCCCTTGAATCCTGGAAGCTGAATCGCGGCGACCGAACGTGCCGCCCGAGCTGACCGGAAGGTTGTAGAACCAGACGTTACGCACTGAATGCGCTTGGTTCCGGGAAACGTTGGCGATGTTGCGGAATTCGGCATGCAGCGTCCCGGCATCGCCGGAAATTTCGTACTGCAGAACCGCGTCGCCGAGAAGCAAATCATCGTTCTGCGAAAGGACTCCGGTCATCATCCCGCTCCACGTTCCCCTGAGTGGCGGCCTTGATCCCGTCGCGTCGCCGTAGGACAGGCTGCTCCTGGACGTGGTCCCGCTGCTGGATTTCGCCCAGGAGCTTCCGAAGCCGCTGTTGTGCAGCACCGAGCTGAAGCCGGCGGTATTGTCGGTCCAGTACTGCTCGATCGTAACTCCGTTGCGGGAGAGTATCGTCGCGCCGGTCAGGACGCTCACGGAGTTCAGATCCAGCGTACGAACCTGGCCGTATGCGTAGTACGTGCATCTGGTTCCGGAACATTCCGGCGGATTGGTAATCAGTTCCGGGGACGCCGCATTGCTGGCATGGAACGAGATTCTGGAAAGATTGAAGGAATCCGAACGTCGCAAAATGCCGCGGAACCGGGCTTCCTGCTGATGCACGGTTTCCGTCGGCGTCGTTCCGCCGACAAGGCGCTGCACGGCCGTCGATTCCGGCGGGGGTGAGTCGTGTTCGCAGGAAGCGAGAAGAAAAGCCGCCGCTGCGAGACACAGTTTGAAACGGAACGCCATGACCCGTGTCCTCCATTCGCCGGTTTGCAATGTGGTACGCTCGAATACGCGGCACCACAAGCCGCGCGCTCGAATCCGAAGCCGCGGAAACGGGCGGCGACCAAGTCCGCGCCGCAGACCGGCCTCAAACGCGACTCCTCAACGCAAGCGCAGTCCAGCCTGATTCCGCTTTGGAATATAAGGGGCAAACGTTCAACATTCGCGGTCTTGGCAAAGAGACGCCTCGGTTGGGTGCGCTCCGATTCCAAGGTCGTCAACGGTCGTGAGGCCATCGCCCGGGATTGCCCGTTTCGCCATCGGCGCGAAGGACATCCGAAAGCAGCCGGTTGGTTCCGTTCCCGTGAGGTCAATGCCGCCGCTGCCATCTTGGTCTTGCGGGCTCGCATGGGCCGATAGCGGAGGCCGATAGCGGATTGGGCAGCGAAAGCGACCGATTGGAGCGTCGAGGCGCATTGCCAAGTCAATCTTTCGGACTCGCTGCGGCGTTCGCCGCGCTTTCCGCCGGAGCTGGTGCCGCGGCGCGCCGGTTTGGACCTGCGCTACCGCTTGAGGGCTCCAAATGCGCCGAAGATGTCCCGTTGCTCGAACACGCCCGCCGCTTCGGAATGGCTGCTTCCGTAGAAGCCGCCTTGAATCCTGGATGTGGCATCGCGGAAGCTGAAAGTGCCGCCCGCGCCGATCCGGATGTCGTTGAACCTGATGTCCGTTACCGAATGCGCCCGATTCCTGGAAACGTTCGCGATGTTGCTGAATTCGGCATGAAGCTCCGGCGATCCGTCGCTGTCGGAATCCTCGTATTCAAGCGTCGCGTCGCCCAGCAGCAGCTCATCGCTCCGCTCAAGGACTCCCGACATCATCCCTCGCCACGCGCCTCTGACGGGCGGCCTTGAACCTGTCAGGTCCCCGAAGGCAACACTGCCCCTGGCCGTAATGCCGCCGACGTTTTCCCAAGAGCTTCCGAACCCGCTGTGATGAAGCGTCGAAGCGTAGCCGACGTGATTGCGGCGTCTGACTTCCTCGATCGTAATTCCGTTTCGCGAAAGAACTGTCGTGCTGGGCACACCGGTCGGCAGCGGCGAATTAAGGTCATCCGATTCGCGTTGGCCATTGATGTGGTACGTGCATACGGTTCCGGAGCAACTCGGGGGGCCGGTCACCAATTCCGGGCTTGCCGCTTCATCGGACTGGATCGCGATTCTGGACAGGTAGTAGGAATCTGAGCGACCCAAAATATCGCGGCCACGCGCCGCCTGCTGGTTCACGGTCTCCGTCGGCGCGGTTCCGCCTACGAGGCGCTGCAAGTCCGTTAACTCCGGGGGCGGCTCCGGTGCTGGCGTTGTCGGCGTTGTTGGGCTGCCGCCGAGGTTCGGATCGGCCCCAGCTTGCGGTGCGGAGCCGCCTCCGCAGGAAGCCAAAAGCGAAATCGCCGCCGCGCAGCAGCACAGTTTGAAATGGAATGGCATGGTCGGGGATCTCCATTCGCCGACTTGGAACGCGATACGCTCGGTCATTTGGCGCCATGTGCGGGGCACTTGAGCCCGAAGCCGTAATCATGCCGGGCGAGAACCGGGCGGCGCACCGCCCTACCTCGGATCCGGCTTTTCAAATCAAGGAACGTCCCGCCAAGTTGCGCATCAAGTGCGAAGCGGCGAACGCCCATCGTTCGCAATCCCGGCAGAGCGCCACCTCGTTGGACAGCGTCCCGATTTCCGGGGCCTCAATGGTCACGACGTCGCCGACATGGTGGGTGAAGCCGCCGCCCGCCTCTCCGCGGTCCGCGATTGGCGCGAATGGCGTCCCGCAGAGCAGGACCAGCCCGTCCGGATAGGCGCGGTTTTCGTCCGCCGCGTGGCGGACCAGCACTTCAGGATCCCTGCTGATCAGCGACATGTCGCTTTCATCCTCGAGGCTGAAGCCGTCCCTTCCTTCGATCCGCATGGCGATGGCGAGCCGCCGAGCTGCTTCAATATTGAAGCCGCCATCGAAAAGCCGCACGAACGGCCCGATCGCGCAAGAAGCATTGTTGTCCTTGGAGTAGCCAAGCAATAGCGCTGATCGGCCTTCGAAATCGCGCAGGTTGACGTCGTTGCCGAGAGCGGCGCCGACGATCCGTCCTTCGGAATTCGCCACCAGGACCAGTTCAGGCTCGGGGTTGTTCCAGTTCGAATCAGGGCGCACGCCCACCCGCGCGCCGGGTCCAACGGCCGACATGGGCGAGGCTTTCGAAAATATCTCCGGATAGGGTCCGATTCCGACTTCGAGGTACTGCGACCACAGCCCCTCATCAATGAGGGCCTTCTTGGCCTCCTCGGCTTCCTTCGTGCCGGGAACGATGCTGTCCAAGCTGGCGCCGATCCGGCGCCCGAGCCGGGCACGGGCTTCCTCGGCAGCCGTCGGGTCGCCGGAGGCGCGCTCTTCAATGACGCGTTCCAGCATCGACCGAGCGAACGTCACGCCGCAGGCCTTGATCGTCTGCAAATCGATCGGCGCAAGGAATCGCGCCGGACCGCGCCCGCTGCCGCCCTCGACGGAATTCTCGAACACATCCTGCATGCTGCCGACGAGCTCGCCGTCCAGCCCGTTCAGGAAGGCGGCCGGATCTTCGGCCTCGCAGACGTCCCGCGCGGTCGGCGCGGCGCGGCAGGTCACATCGTAAACCTTTCCGCGCCTGACCGCGGCGACGCAGGGTCCGACGCCTTTCCGTTCAATTCGCGCCAGCAAGGCTCCGCCCTCCGGCGCGGATATGCTCAATCCGCCTTGAAGCTGGCCCACCGGTTCCCTCGCCAAGTATACGTCCCGGAACGCGAATGCCCGATTGCAGCGCGACCGGACGTTGGGTGAACGCTAGTGCAGGAGCGTGCGAGCCGCAAACAACGAATGTGGACCTGTAAGCTCGGCACGGTCGCGGCTTCAGCAATAGGGAACGTTCATCGCGAGGCCGCCGAGGGAGGTTTCCTTGTACTTGTCCCGCATGTCCTCTCCGGTCTGGCGCATGGTCTCGATGCAGGCGTCCAGCGGCACCCGGTGGCTGCCATCCCCGTGCAGGCTGAGCGAGGCGGCGGTCACTGCCTTGACGGCGCCAAGCCCGTTCCGCTCGATGCAAGGCACCTGAACCAGGCCTGCGACCGGATCGCAGGTCATGCCAAGATGGTGCTCAAGCGCGATTTCCGCCGCGTTCTCCACCTGTTCGGGCGAGCCGCCAAGCACAGCGCACAAGCCTGCCGCGGCCATGGCGGCGGCCGATCCGACTTCGGCCTGGCATCCGCATTCCGCTCCCGAAATCGAGGCGTTCCGCTTGATGATCCCTGCGATGGCGGCGGCCGTAAGAAGGTATTCGGCAACCCTTTCCCGGCTGGCTCCGGGCACATGGCCGAGAAAGTACTTCAGCACCGCGGGCACGACGCCTGCGGCTCCGTTGGTAGGCGCGGTCACGATCTGGCCGCCGGCGGCATTCTCCTCGTTGACGGCCATCGCGTAGACGGAAATCCAGTCGTTCACGGAATGGGGCGGGGCGGAGTTGCTGCCTTTCCCCGCGACGAGCCTGGCGTGGATCCCCTGTGCGCGCCGTTTCGTGCCCAGCCCTCCGGGGAGCGTGCCGCCGGTTTCGAGGCCGCGATTGATACAAGCCTCCATGGCGGACCAGATATTCCCTATTCCCTCGTCGATGCATACATCGGTACGGACCGCACGCTCGTTCGCCCGGGTCATCTCGGCGATGCTCAGCCCGCTGCGCGCGGCCGCCGCCAGAAGTTCGCTCGCATTGCGGAAAGGAAAGGGCACGTCGGGCCCGGCTTTCGTCGCCGGGGCGGCGGCAAGCCCGGCGGCGGTAAGGACGAATCCGCCGCCGACAGAGTAGTAGGTTTCGTGGTCGATCAGGCCGCCCTGCGCATCCAGAGCCTTGAACACCATGCCGTTGGAATGCCCGGGAAGCCGGCGCTCGAAATCGAAGACCAAATCCTCGTCCGGATCGAACCGGAGTCGGGGCAAGCCGGGAGGCATGACCGCTTTTGACGACCTCAGTTCCGTTAGCGTCGCCTCCGCATCGGCGGCATCGAATGTCTCCGGCTTGAATCCGGCGAAGCCGAGGGCCACCGCCCTGTCGGTGCCGTGGCCGCGGCCGGTAAACGCGAGAGACCCGTGCAAGGACGCTCGCAGCCCTGCGACGGGGCGACGCTGTTGCCGGAGCCGGTCCAGAAACCGTGCAGCTGCCACCATCGGGCCGAAAGTGTGGGAGCTTGACGGCCCAATGCCGATCTTGAATATGTCGAAAACGCTCAGGAACATTCCGGCCCGGATTGATCTTTCGTCCCGTATTGGCCTGCCGTATGTCGGCAAGCGCGGCCAAATGCGACATGTGGGCAGCGAATTCGCCGCTGCTGCGCCTCCGGCGCGTCGAGGCGCCGAAGGTTCGAACGCTTAAGGAAGGACGGGGCCTTGGACCATCCGCGCGACCCCGGGATTCCCGGCGACCCCTTGGAGAGGGCGAAGTGCGCAGCTGCTGCGCGCGCGCTGCTTGAGGTCGACAGCGGCATGAGGCTAGGGCTCGGAACGGGATCGACCGCGAACTGGTTCGTGAAACTGCTCGGGCGAAAGATCCGGCAGGATGGATTGAAGCTGTTAGCGGTTCCGACTTCGAAACGGATCGAAACCTTGGCGCTGAGCGAAGGCATTCCTCTTATTGCCTCGGACGAATTTGCAGGTTCGCTGGACTTGGTCGTCGACGGAGCGGACGAGTTCGACGCCGACTGCAACCTGGTGAAAGGCGCAGGCGGCGCTCTTCTCCGCGAAAAGATCGTTGCCGCCGCGGCGAAGCGGATGATCGTCATTGCCGACGACTCCAAGGGGCCGCGGCGCCTTGGAGGATTTCCGGTTCCCGTCGAAATTGCCGGTTTCGGATGGCGCGCGACCTCCGAGCGCATCTCGAACGCACTTGCCGAGCTGGGCCATGGCGGCTGCGTCGGCAGGCTGCGGATGTCCGGCAGCTCGCCCTACGCAACCGACCAAGGCAATCCCGTGCTGGACTTCGACGTCGGGCCGATCAGCGATCCCTCCGAAGTGTCGGCCGCGCTTGACGGCGTTCCCGGCGTGATGGAGCACGGGCTCTTTTGCGGCCTGTGCGATCTCGTGCTGGTTGGTCGGGCCGACGGAAGCGCGACGGCCGTCGGGCAGGCCTGACCCGGGTGAAGGCGGGCTGCGCGCCTTGACGACGCACCGCGCCGAATGCATAAACGCGGCCTCATTGGCCTTGCGGAGATGCCGATGCAGACGGCGCGTTCCGCAAGTCGCGAGGAGCCAATGGTTTTCGACTACGACCTATTCGTAATCGGCGGCGGATCAGGCGGCGTTCGCGCCGCGAGGCTTGCGGCGGAGGCCGGGGCGAAGGTGGCGCTCGCCGAAGAGTACAGGCTTGGCGGCACCTGCGTCATTCGGGGATGCATCCCCAAGAAGCTCATGGTCTACGCGTCGGACTTTCCCGACGCGTTCAACGGCGCCGCAGGGTACGGCTGGACCGTGGGCCCTGCGGAATTCGACTGGCGCAGCTTCATGGTCGCCAAGAACGCCGAGATCGCGCGTCTTGAAGGCATTTACCGCCGCAATCTCGTGAACGCCGGCGTGGAGGTGCTGGACGCCCGCGCAGGATTGGCCAATGCGCACACGGTCGAACTCGCGCCGGGGTCGAGCGCGACGGCGCGGCACATCCTTGTCGCTGTCGGCGGAAGCCCGTTCGTGCCCGATTTTCCGGGCTCCGAGCTTGCGACGACGTCCAACGGGGTCTTCGAATTCGAGCGCCAGCCGGAACGCGTGCTCATCGTCGGCGGCGGATACATCGCCTGCGAGTTCGCAGGCATTCTGAACGGGCTGGGATCGAAGGTCCTGCAATTCTACCGGGGCGATCAGATTCTGCGCGGCTTCGATCAGGACATCAGAGCCCATGTCGCGGACGCCATGGAGAAGCGCGGCGTCGACCTGCGCCTGAAGGCGCAGGTCCGGTCGATTTCGAAGTCGGGCGGGCGACTGGAAGTTGCGGCAACCGACGGCGAAACCTTCGTTGTGGACGAAGTGGTCTATGCGACAGGGAGGCGGCCGAACACGTCCGGGATGGGCCTCGGGAATGCGGGGGTCAAGCTTGGCCGCAAGGGCCAGATCGAGGTGGACCAATACTCCCAGTCTTCGGTTCCGTCCGTGTACGCGGTGGGCGACGTCACCGACCGCGTCAATCTGACGCCGGTAGCGATCAGGGAGGGGGCGGCATTCGTCGACACCGTGTTCAACGCCGAACCAACGCCGGTCGACCACGCGCTGGTTCCCACGGCGGTGTTCACCCGCCCGGAGGTCGGCACGGTCGGAATGACGGAGCAGCAGGCCGCTGAAACCGGGCCAATCGACGTTTATTTGACGCGCTTCCGGCCGCTTTCCGGCGCCCTCTCAGGAAAGCCGGAGCAGGTCATGATGAAGCTCGTGGTCCGGAAATCCGACCAAAAGGTTCTGGGCGCGCACATTGCCGGGGACGGCGCGGCGGAAATGGTCCAGCTCGCCGCGATTCCGGTAAGGATGGGGGCGACGAAGGCGGACTTCGACCGGACGGTCGCGGTGCATCCGACATCGGCCGAGGAGTTGGTGACATTCAAGGCGCCGGCGAGATCGACTTGAAACTTCGCGGCGTTGCGCCCAATTGGGGAATGCGGCTCGCTGAGCCGGAACACAGAAGCAAGGGGTTCACATGACGGGGAACAACCGGGGCGGTCCGTGGGGCGGCAACGACTACGGCGGCGGCGATGGCCCGCAGATTCCCGAGATCGACAAGCTGATGGAGCGCGGCCGCAAGCAGCTGGGAAGCGTCTTCGGCGGTGGCGGCGGACGGCGTCGTCCTGGCGGGGGGCGGCAGAAAATGCCGCGAGGGATCATCGGGCTTGTTGTCCTGGTGATCCTGGGCGGATGGGCGTTCCAGTCCTTCTACACGGTGAGGCCGGAAGAGCGCTCCGTCGAGCTGATGCTCGGCGAGTATTCAGAGACCGGGCAGCCCGGATTGAATTTCGCGCCGTGGCCGATCGTCACCAAGGAGATCCTGTCCGTCACGCGGGAGCGCACCGAGGATATCGGCGTCGGCCGGGGCGCCCGCGTCGACGAAGGGCTCATGCTGACCGGCGACGAGAACATCATCGACGTGGACTTCCAGGTCGTCTGGAACATCAGCGACCCGGGGAAGTTCCTCTTCAATCTGGCGGACCCGAACGAGACGATCCGGGCGGTCTCGGAGTCGGCCATGCGGGAAATCATGGCGCAGAGCGACCTCGCTCCGATCCTCAACAGGGATCGCGGAATTGTCGCGGCGGACCTGCTGACCCTTATCCAAGCGACGCTGGACGGGTACGATTCCGGAATGAACGTGGTCAGGGTGAACTTCGACAAGGCGGATCCGCCGAGGGAGGTCATCGACAGCTTCCGTGAAGTCCAAGCGGCGGAGCAGGCGCGCGACCGGCTCGAAAAAGAGGCCGACGCCTACGCGAACAGGGTGCTCGCGAGCGCCCGGGGCGAGGCCGCGCAGCTGCTGGAGGAGGCCGAAGGCTACCGGGCTCAGGTCGTGAACCAGGCCGACGGCGAAGCGCAGCGGTTCCTCGCGGTTCTCGAGGAATACTCGAAGGCCAAGGACGTCACGCGCCGCCGCCTGTACATCGAAACGATGGAGCGCGTTCTCGGCTCCGTCGACAAAGTCATCCTTGATCAGGAGGCAGAGGGCGGCGGCACCGGCGTCGTTCCGTACCTTCCGCTCAACGAATTGCGCAGGGGAGCTCCGAGCCAATGAACAGAACAACCGGAATAATCGCCGTTGCCGTGATCCTCGTCGCGGGCGCGCTCAGCTCGATCTTCATCGTCGACGAACGCGAAAAGGCGCTGGTGCTCCAGTTCGGGCAAGTCCAGCGCGTCGAGGAGAACCCCGGACTCTCGTTCAAGATTCCGGTGATCCAAGAGGTCGTGCGCTACGACGACCGGATCCTTTCGCTTGAAACGCAGCCGCTCGAGGTTACGCCGCTCGACGATCGGAGGCTGGTGGTCGACGCGTTCGCCCGCTACCGAATCATCAATGTCGTCCAGTTCAGGGAAGCTGTCGGCGTTGGCGGCGTGAGGTCGGCGGAAAGCAGGCTTGAACGAATTTTGAACGCTGCGACCCGCGAAGTGCTGGGTTCGGTGGCGTCGAACACCGTGCTGTCGGCCGACCGCGCGGCGCTGATGGGGCAAATCCGCGACACCGCCAAGGTCGAGGCCGAAAACCTCGGCGTGGAGATCATTGATGTGCGGCTCAAGCGCACCGACCTTCCCACGCAGAACCTGGAAGCGACTTTCGCGAGGATGCGCGCGGAGCGGGAGCGAGAAGCGGCGGACGAAATCGCGCGGGGCGAAGAGGCCGCGCAGAAGGTGCGGGCGCAGGCCGACCGGACGCAGGTCGAGATCGTTTCCGAAGCGCAGAAGCAGGCCGAGATCACCAGAGGCGAAGCCGACGCGGAACGGAACAGGGTGTTCGCGGAGGCGTACGGCAAGGATCCGGAGTTCTTCAAGTTTTACAGGTCGTTGAATGCGTACGACGCCGCCTTCAAGTCCGACAACACGACCTTCGTCATGGCGCCGGACGGCGAATTCTTCGAATACCTGAAAGACGTGGGAGGCGTGGCGGAAGCGGAGTGATTGGCGATCTGGTTCTCGCGCTCGGATTGGTCGTGGTCATCGAGGGGCTAGCGCTCGCGCTGCTTCCCGGGCGGGTCGAGGATGCGATGCGGGTGCTCTCGAGCCTCAAGCCGGACACCAGAAGGCTGATCGGGCTGGCGTCGCTGGCGGTCGGCGTCCTGATCGTCTGGATAGCGCGGAACCTGCTTTAGCGCCCTGCTGGAGCGCGGGCCTGCCCCGCATTCCGGCGGCGGCGCGCCCAAGCGCCGGGGTTTCGGCCAGGCGGAATGGCCGGAACCCGCCAAGCGGCCGGCGCGGAGCGGGTTCGTTGCGGCAACTCACGATTTTGTTCAGTCGCCGGGTCTTGCGCCGAAGGGAATTCGCAACAGATTGCCGCGAACCTGTCGAGGGGCGCGGCCTTCCGCGCGGAAAGAACGAAAAACGGAGGTATGGACATGTGGCTATCTGACGGAATCGGAAGCGGCGCCGCGAAAGCGAAAGGATTCGCAATTGCCGCGGCGCTGTTCGCGGGGCAGGCGTTCCACGCGGGCGCTGCGGCGGCCCACGAAAGCTTCGCGGAGCTGGTGGAGCGGCTGCTGCCGTCGGTCGTCAACATCAGCGTGGTTTCGGATGTCGCGGTGTCGGCGATCCCCAATTTCCCCTTTCCCGAAGGGTCGCCGTTCGAAGACTTCTTCCGCCGGTTCATGGATCCGGGGCAGCTTCCCGACGGGAGGATGCAGCCGAGGGTCGGCGCTGGGTCCGGCTTCGTGATTTCCGAGGAAGGCTACGTCGTCACGAACCACCATGTCGTTTCGAACGCGCGCGAAATCAGGATCGAGACCTACGACGGGGAAGTGCTCAACGCGACGGTCGTCGGCACCGACGAGAAGACGGACATCGCGCTGCTGAAGGTTGAAAGCGGGCGGCCGCTGCAGCCCTTGGAATTCGCCGACAGCGACGACGCGAGGGTCGGCGACCATGTGCTTGTGATCGGGAATCCGCACGGATTCGGGTTTTCGGTCTCGACCGGGATCGTTTCCGCGCGGAATCGGGATTTCCGGGGCCCTTACGACGATTTCATCCAGACCGACGCCGCGATCAACCAAGGCAATTCCGGCGGCCCGCTCTTCAACGTCGATGGCGAGGTGATCGGCGTCAACACGATGATCATCAGCCCCGGCCCGAGCATGGGCGGGGGCGGCTCCATCGGCATCGGATTCGCGATGGCGTCGAACGTGGTTTCGAAAGTGGTCGACCAGCTTCGGGACCACGGAACGACGAGGCGGGGCTGGCTTGGCGTGCAGATTCAGCCCGTTACCGATGATCTTGCGGGCGCCATGGGGATGGACGCCGCTTCCGGCGCGCTGATCGCCCAGATACTCGAGGGCCCCGCTGCCGACGCCGGCCTCAGGAGGGGCGACGTGATCCTTCGGCTGGACGGGAAGGATGTGGACAGCCCCCGGGATTTGGTCCGGATGATCGCCGATGCGCCGTCGGACCGGGAGGTCGTGATCGAGGTCCGCCGGAATCGGGAACTGCGGACGTTCCGCGTGAGGCTCGGCCTGCGCGAGGAGATGGAACCCAGGCAGACGGCGTCCGGGCCGCGGGATTCGCAGCCTCCCGAGATAACGGAACTCGGCATCGTCGTGTCCGAGATCACGCCGGAGCTGAGGGCGAGCCTCGAACTCGGCGAGGAATCCGCGGGCTTGGCGATCGTCGAGGTGGATTCCGAATCGGAAGCCTGGCTGAAGAACGTCGCGCCCGGCGATCTGCTGATCGAGATGGACGGCAGACCGGTCGCGAGCACGGAGGAATTCCGCCGGATCGTGAAGGAAGCGCGGGACGCGGGCCTGGCCTCCATAATCGTTCTCGTCGAAAGGGACGGCCAAGCCCGGTACATCGCGCTGTCGCTTACGGGCTGATTGCGGCTCGCCGCGCCGCATGCGTCCCGGCCCGGCCGGAGATTCCGGCCGGGCCGCGCCACATTGGGCTTCCCTGTGCGCCTTGCCGCGAACCGGCGGCGCGGCGCGCTATGGCGGCCAGCGAATCCTTGCATTAATGAGCGGCCCATCACCGCTAGATCGAGTTGGACATGGCGAAGATCACCTACATTGAGTTCAACGGCACGGAGCACTTGGTCGAAGTCCCCAACGGGTTCAGCGTCATGGAGGGCGCCCGCGACAACAGCATTCCGGGAATCGAGGCGGATTGCGGGGGCTCGTGCGCATGCTCCACTTGCCATGTCTACGTGGACGACAGCTGGGTGGACAGGCTTCCCGAAATGGAGGCGATGGAGGAGGACATGCTGGACTTCGCGTGGGAGCCCGACCCGGTCAAGTCCCGCCTGACGTGCCAGCTGAAGGTCACCGACGATCTCGACGGCCTCGTCGTCCGCATGCCGGAGCGGCAGATCTGAACGCAAGTCGGCGAAGCTGAATCCGGAGCTCCCGCGCCTTGGCAGGCATTTCCGCTGAAAGCGCAGGCACGCTGTTCGACAGCGCGCCGCGTCCGCCTGGCGGAAACATCCCCGAATTCACGGTCGAGCAGATTTCGCGCGCGGTCAGGCAGGCGATCGAAGGAAGCTTCGGCCGCATCAGGCTGAGGGGCGAGCTGTCAAGCGTGTCCCGGCCCAATTCCGGGCATGTCTATTTGAGCTTCAAGCAAGGAAGGCACACCCTGCAGGCGGTCATCTGGCGGGGCGTTTTCCAGCGCATCAGGACGGATCCCCAGACGGGCATCGAGTACGTCGCGACCGGGCGGCTGACGGCCTATTCCGGCTCGTCGTCCTACCAGCTGACAATTGAAGAGCTCGTCCCGGCGGGGAAGGGCGAATGGCTGGCTCTTCTGGAGGAGCGCAAGGCGAAGCTCCAGGCGGAAGGCCTGTTCGACGCGGCCCGCAAGCGGGCGCTTCCGGCCATGCCGGAGGTGATCGGTGTCGTCACGTCGCCGTCGGGCGCGGTGATCCGCGACATCCTTCACAGGCTCCGCGATCGGTTCCCCTGCCATGTCCTGGTCTGGCCGGCTTCGATGCAGGGCGAAAGCTGCGCGAGCGAGGTTGAGACGGCGATCAAGGGATTCAACAGCGCGGAGCCGGAATCCGGAGTGCCGCGCCCGGATCTGATCATCGTGGCCCGGGGCGGCGGTTCCGTCGAGGACCTTATGGGATTCAGCGAAGAGAGCGTCGTGCGCGCCGCGGCGGGCAGCGCAATTCCGCTGGTGTCGGCGGTAGGGCATGAGACCGACACGACGCTGATCGACTTCGCATCGGATGTCCGCGCGCCGACGCCGACGGCGGCGGCGGAGATGGCCGTGCCGGTGCGTTCCGAACTCCTGGCCGATGTCGCGTCGCTCGAATCGCGGCTGATAAATGCCGTCGGCAGAAGCCGGAGCCAACGGGCGCAGCGGCTGAGCGATCTCGCCCGCGCGCTTCCGTCGCCGGACGCCCTGCTGGCGTTCCCTCGGCAGCGGGTCGACCACGGGTCGGAGCGGCTGAGGAATTCGCTGCGGTCGGGGGTCCAGGCGCGCAAGCTGAAACTGGCGGATATGGCGGGTCGGCTCCGCCTGCCGCCGTCGGTGCACGAGGCCCGGCGCAAGCTTGATCTCATCGCCGGAAGCCTGAGGCAGGCGGCGGTCTCCGGCCTTGACCGCCGGAAGCGCGATCTTGATTCGGTTTCGGCCAGGACGGGCCCGCAGCACTTGCTTGCGCTTGCGCGGCGGAAAGGAACGGAGCTCGACAGCGCCTCCCGGCGGGTGGACGCGGCCTGCCGGACGAGACTCGGGTCGCTCGGCCAAAGCCTGAGCGCGGTCGGACGGCTGCTCGAGTCGCTGGGGTACCAGCGCACGCTGGAGCGCGGCTACGCAGTGGTCCGCGCCGAGGGAAAGGTCGCGGTTCGGGCCGAGGATGCGCGGAGCGCTGGCGAGCTCGAAATAGAATTCCGGGACGGCAAAGTGCCCGTGCGGCATGCCGGCGCCGACGGATAGACGGATGGCAGCGCCGACCGGAATGAAGCCGGATGTTGCGCGCTTCGGCGCGAAGGATGGCCGATGGCGTTCCTGAAAAAGCTGAGAGACCGCTTGTTCCGGTCCTCAGCGAAGCTCGAGGAGGGCTTGGACGACCTCGTTCAGGAAGGCGCCGCGGCGGATGCCGCCGAACAGGAAGACAAACCGGCCGACCGCTCCGTTGCCGGCGGCCTGCCAGGCGCTGCCGGCGACGGCCAGCAGGAAGCCCGCCGCAGGCTTGATGACGAAATGCTTGAAAGCTTGGAGGATCTGCTGGTCGCTTCGGACATGGGAGTCGATGCCGCTGGGCGGGTGTGCGCATCAATCGCGGAAGGCAAGTTCGGGCGCCGGGTCGCGTCGTCGGAAATCAGGAGGCTGATCGCGGAGGATGTCACCAGGATTCTGGAGCCGGTTGCGAAGCCGCTTCCGATATACGGGCTCAAGCCGCAGGTCCTGCTGGTGGTCGGCGTCAACGGCTCCGGGAAGACCACCACGATCGGCAAGCTGGCAAGCCAGTTCCGGTCCGCCGGCAAGTCGGTATCCATCGCCGCTGGCGACACGTTCCGCGCGGCCGCCGTGGAACAGCTCAGGATCTGGGGCGAGCGGGCCGGGGTGCCGGTGTTCACAGCCGCGGAAGGATCCGACCCTGCGGCGCTGTCCTACAGCGCGCTGGAGAAGGCGAAGGCCGACGGGACCGATCTGCTTCTGATCGACACCGCCGGCAGGCTGCAGAACCGGAAGGATTTGATGGAGGAGTTGGCCAAGATCGTCAGGGTGGTCCGCAAGCAGGACGAGACCGCTCCGCACAACACGCTGCTGGTGCTGGACGCCACGACAGGTCAGAACGCGCTGTCGCAAGTGGAAATCTTCAGGAATGTGGCGGATGTGACGGGGTTGGTGATGACGAAGCTTGATGGAACCGCGAAGGGCGGCATCCTGGTCGCGCTGGCGGAGAAGTTCGGCCTGCCGATACACGCGATCGGCGTGGGCGAAGCCATCGGGGACCTTGCGCCGTTCGATCCCGAGGATTTCGCCAAGGCGCTGACCGGAACGGGCTGAGGAAGCGGCGGCGGGGCGGCCCGCCGGAATGAATCGAGGCGCCGCCCGGCGGACGCCGCAGACGGAAGGGCAAAGATGACAGAGCAAAAAATAAGCCAATCGACGAAGATGGCGCTCGAGCTCGGCCCCGTGCTGCTTTTCTTTGTCGGCTACACGCTGGTGAAGGATCGCACTTTCGAGGTTTTCGGCGTTGAATACTCGGGGTTCATCGCCGCGACCGCGGCCTTCATTCCGTTGCTGCTGGCATCAAGCGCGATTCTGTGGAGGCTGACGGGCAAGCTTTCCCGGATGCAGCTGCTCACCGCGGTTCTCGTCGTCGTGCTAGGCGGGCTTGGCATCTGGTTCAACGACGAGCGCTTCTTCAAGATGAAGCCCACTATCGTCTACGCCGTGTTCGCGGCCGTGCTTGGCGGAGGGCTGGTTCGCGGCCAGTCCCTCCTTCAATACGTCATGGACGAGGCGATCCCGCTGAACCGCGAAGGCTGGATGACACTGACCCGCCGCACGGCGATGCTTTTCGCCGGGCTGGCGCTGGCGAACGAGCTGATCTGGCGCACGATGTCGACGGATGCGTGGGTCACGTTCAAGACCTTCGTCGCCACCGGCGCGATCATCCTGTTCTTTGGGTTCAACATTTTCTTTCTGGCGCGGGCGGGAATGTACGAACCCGCAGCGAAGGAGTGACCCGGCCGCGCTCCGGCGGCTTCCAGGAACCTATCCCTTCTGTCCGAAGAGTATCTTCTGCGCCTTCCGGTCCGGCGCCGAATTCCGCCGCAGCTCCGAAGCCACTGCGCGGCCGGCCTTGACGGCGGGGCGGCCGCCAACCCGATCCAGCCATGCCGCCATCCGCGGATACTTGCCCAGATCCTGCTCCTGGCCCTCCCACAGCGAGGCCCACGGCCAGATCGCCATGTCGGCGATGGAGTAGTCGCCCGCGACGTACTCGCGTTCCGCGAGGCGCGTGTCCAGCACCCGGTACAGCCGGGAGACTTCGTTGCGGTAGCGGTCCTTCGCGTACGGAAGGTCCTGCGGCGGGTCGAGCTGCGGCGCGTATTTGATGAAGTGGTGCGCCTGCCCGGCCATCGGGCCGACGCCGCCCATCTGCCACATCAGCCACTGCTCGATCTCGATGCGCTCGCGCTCGTTCGATCCGTAGAACCGTCCGTGCTTCCTTCCGAGATACTGCAGTATCGCGCCTGACTCGAAAATGCCGACGGGAGCGCCGCCGGGACCGTCATGATCCACGATCGCCGGCATCTTGTTGTTCGGAGCGATCTTGAGGAAATCCGGCTTGAATTGGTCCCCGCCGCCGATGTCCACTTTGTGCAGCTCGTAGGGAAGCCCGAGCTCCTCCAATGCGATTGAGATCTTCCAGCCGTTGGGCGTGGGCCAGTAATAGAGGTCGATCGGTTTCGGCATGCGGGCTCTCCTTGTTTCCCGCACGCATAGAAGCGCTCGCTTCCGCTTTCAACCCGCGTCCGGCGGCGCAAGCTTGACGGCGGGATCGGCGTACCTTCGCTCCGGAAACACCGAATACCAGCCGGGACGCGCGGGGTCGCGGTCGTACATGTAGCCGCCGATCTCCCGGTAGTGTTCCGCGTACTGGGCAAGCTTGTCCCGATCGACCTCGACACCCAAGCCCGGCGCCTTGGGCAAGGCGATCCTGCCGCCAACGTACTTGAGCTTCCCTCCGGATATTATGTCGTCCTTCAGGTGGTGGTAGTGGGCGTCGGCCGCGAAGCCGAGGTTCGGCAGGCACGCTCCCAGATGGAGCATGGACGCCAACTGGATGCCCAATTCGCCGGACGAATGGACGGCGGCCCCGTACTGGAACGTCTCCAGGATCTGTCCCGCCTTGTGCGCCTGCCGCAGCCCGCCCCAGAACGTCGTATCCAGCAGAACCACGTCGACAAGATCGTGCCTCACGTTCTGCGCGAGCTGTTCGAAATTCACGACCACCGAATTCGTCGCCGTCGGAATCCGGACGAATTGCCGAAGCCGGCGCATGCCTTCGAGGCCCCATGTCGGATCCTCGAAATAGTCGTTGTTCAGATCATCGATCGCCCTGCCGACCCGGATCGCCTCCTCCACGGTCCAGACCGAGTTCGGGTCCAAGCGCAGCGAGTCGGACGGGAAGGCGTCGGCGAGGGCGCGGAACACCTCGATGTCGTGTTCGGGTCGGAAATGGCCGCCTTTCAGCTTGTGCGTAGCGAATCCGTGCCGCGCTTTGAGATCCCGGGCGTGAGCGACAATCTCGTCGGCGAACGTCTCGCCGCCTGCGCCCGTTCCGGAATCCGCGTACCTGTAGAAAAGGTAGCTCGCGAACGGCACTTCCTCCCGAATCGCGCCTCCGAGCAGATCGCAGGCGCGGACGCCCAGCCGCTTTCCGGCCAGATCCATGCAGGCCATCTCGACCGCCGCATGGACCTGCATCCGGTTGTTGTACAGGGATCCGACCGGGTTCATAATCTTCCAGCGCAACTGCTCAAGCTGCAGCGGGTCGTGGCCGACCAGATACGGCTTCAGTCCGGCAACCGCGCCTTCGGCGGACTCGCCGCCGCCTCCCATCTCGCCGAAACCGCTAAGTCCGTTGTCGCCGATGACTTCCACGATCGTGCGCACGAACCGTCCCCAGTGCGCGCCGTTCGAATGCCGGAGCGGCGCTTCCAAGGGAACGGCGACTGTCGTAGCCGAAATGTCGGCAATCTTCATTTGCCGGTCCTCCATCCGCGAAGCGCCGAGCGGGCAGCCGAAAGCGCTTCGCGCCGGCTTCGCTGCTCCGAGGCCATCCATCGAAGCGGCTGTCGAGTGGCGCGCGATCCGCAGCCCATTTGGGCCCGTGCTTGCCCGCCAAGATCTCCGCGAGCGGCCGCAGGCGCAAGCCTTCGGGTCCCGATCAGGAACCGCTTGGCGGACAACGAGTCAAAGCTTTTCTTCAAATCCTTCAGCAGCTCGAACCGGCTGTCCGGATCGAAAGGCCAAACGGGCTTGGCCTGCCGGGCTGCGCCGCTGCCGCCTCTGGCAGTCCGCTTGCCGCGGGAATCCGCGGGCTCCGCGGAAGGCGTCCGGCAGCGTCGTTTCCTGTCGGAGCCGCTTGTCGGCGTTCCGCGGCGACCCGTCCGCCCGTCAGGCGCGTGGACGCCTCCGGAAACCTGGCGTTTGCGAGGGCCGGCGCCATGCCGCTCTCGTGCGCTCCGAGGCGCCCCATTAGCGCTTGGCTTGCCCGTCCCGATGGCTGCTTGCCGTTGCGCTTTCCCCGGCCGTTTTCCGCACCGGGCCGCCCTGCGGATGATGGCGACCACGTCATCGGCTGGCAGCTGCTGCCTGAGGTCGCGCTGCCTCATCTTCGATATCCTGCCGAACTCGTCGGAAAAGCGCCCAACCCGCGGGCGATCGGCGCCGTCGCGCTTCGTCGAGGGCCGGCAAGCCGGAAAGCCCGGCGGAAACATCCGGAACGGCCGAATCGCCAGCTGCGCGAAGCGAATTGGCAACGACGCCGGATAGTCGAAAATTCATTCGCCTTCGCAAGCCGTTGACAAGCCTCCCCTGCTGAACTTGAGTAGCGCCACGTCATTTGAATCTTGGGGAGGAAAAAATGAACGGCTTCCACAAAACCGTGCGAAACGGGCTCGCTTCGGGCGCGCTGCTTGCCGCGGCGACCGCAGGCTCGTCGGCGCAGGACATAAGCCTCGGCGTCGTATTCCTGGACTCGCAGGGATTCTTCGGCGGCATCCAGAAGGGAATCATCGAAGGCGCCAGCGACGAGAACGTCTCGCTGATGTCGGGAAATTCGGAGTCGGATCCGGTCAAGGAATCCGATTTCCTCGACACGGTTGTCGGCGCGGGGGTCGATGCGATCATCATGTCGCCGGTCTCGGTCGAAGCGTCGGTGCCGGCCATCGAGCGCGCCGCCGCCGCCGGAATACCGGTGGTCTGCTACAACACCTGCCTCTCGGATGCCGACACGGAACGTCTGGCCGGCGGGCTGGTAACCACCAACCAGTTCGACTTCGGGAAGGACCTGGGCGCGGTCGCCGCGGAGCACATCGCCGCGTCGGGCGAGGCCGGAAGGGTCGGCATCCTGAATTGCGACCGCTACGAAGCGTGCCAGCAAAGGAAGGCCGGATTCCTGGCCGCGCTGGACGAGGCCGGAGTCGACTACGACGTCGTCGCCGACCAGGAAGGCTTCATCGCCGACGCCGCGACCCAGACCGCGACGGAAATGCTGACCGCCAACCCGGATATAAACGTCATGTGGACGTCCAACGAGGGCGGCACGATCGGCGCGGTGCTGGGAGTGCAGGCCGCCGGAACCGCGGGATCCACCGCCGTGTTCGGTTCCGACATAAGCGGACAGATCGCGCAGATGCTGCAGGACGGCGAGGTGCTCAAGGCGGTCATCGCCCAGCAGCCGCAGGAGATGGGCAGGGAAGCGGTCCAGATCGCGCTCGCGCTTATCCAGGGCGAGATGGTGGACGACAAGCTGATCTACATTCCGACCCTGATCATCCAGGCCAGCGATCCGGACGGAGTCGCGGCGTGGATGGAAGCCCACAAGGACGGAATTCCGTAGAACGGACCGACTTGATCGACCTGCGCGGGGCGGCCTCGTCGGCCGTCCCGCGCCCGCATTGAGCTTCGATCGGCGGCGGCGCGCCCGGACCGCGGAATCCGGATCCGTGCCGCCGGTCGAGACCGCAGATCCGCCTTTGCCAGCCAAGCGCTGGTGGGAAGGCCATTTGAACGAAATCGGCCTGCTTGCGGCCCTTGTCGTCCTGCTGGCAGTGTTCGCCCAAACGGCCCCGAACTTCCTGACGGACCGCAATCTGATCAACATCCTCAGAGCCGCGTCCTACGTGGGAATCGTGGCGTTTCCGATGACGTTCGTCATCATCGCCCGCGAAATCGACATAAGCGTCGGTCCCGCGGTGGCTTTCTACGGCGTTCTCTTCGCCCAGCTCGTCGGCGCGCACGGCGTGCCTGTCGCGGTCTCGATACCCTTGGTCGTGCTTGCCGGCGGACTTGTCGGAGCGGCGGCCGGGGCGCTTCGCGTGGCCTACGCGGTGCCTACGTTCATTGCGACGCTGGCCCTGTGGAGCGCGCTGCGGGGCGGGGCTTTATGGTGGACGGACGCGCTGCCGGTCCTGATACCCAGCAAGCCGTTCCGCGCCGCGTTCGGCGGCGACCTGCTGGGCATCCCGGTCGTGACCTGGGTCATGGCCGCGGTTTTCGTGACGTTCGGCTATCTTGCCAGATTCAGCAGATACGGTCGGCACGTCTACGCGCTGGGGGGCAACCCGGCCGCGGTCGAGGCGCTCGGGGTAAACACCGCCCTGCTGCGCATCGCGGTCATGGCATCGACCGGCGCGCTTGCGGCGTTCACCGGGATACTGGTCGACGCGCGGCTCGGCTCGGGAAACGCCAATGCGGCGAGCGGACTGGAGTTCGACGTGATCGCCGCCGTGATCGTGGGCGGAACGCTGCTGAGCGGCGGCACCGGCCGCATGACGGGAACCCTTCTCGGCGTTCTCGTGATCGCGGTGCTGGCGAACGGCCTTGTGCTTCTCGGAGTCGACCCGGATGTCCAGAAGGTCGTCAGGGGGCTGATCATTCTGGTGGCGGTGCTGGCGAATTTCGCGATCGCACGCCGGAGGCGGCGCGATCTCCTCGAATGACGATCCGGAGCACGGCCCGATGAAGCGGTCCGGATGCGCCGGGCCGCTCCCACGACGGAGGCGCCCCGATTGAGCCTGCTGCAGTTGAGAAACGTCTCGAAACGGTTCGGAGCCGTGCAGGCGCTCTCAGGCGTCAGCCTCGATCTCCGAGCCGGGGAGGTTCTCGGGCTGATGGGGGACAACGGGGCCGGAAAGTCCACCATCGTCAAGATACTGGCGGGAAACCTGCCGCCGGACGGCGGCGAAATGCTGGTGGACGGCAAGCCGACCGCGTTCCACGGGCCTTCCGATGCCCGGGCGAGCGGAATCGAGGTGGTCTACCAGGACCTCGCCCTTTGCGACAATCTCACCGCGGCGGAGAACGTGTTCATCGGCCGCGAAATCATGCGGCGTGCGGGAGCGGTTCCGATCGCCATCAACTTCCGCGCGATGATCGACCGTACGAAGGAGCTGTTCGCGGAGCTTGAATCCGACACGAGGGCGGAACTACAGGTCGGCAGAATGTCGGGCGGGCAGCGCCAGGCGGTCGCGATCGCGAGAACCCGCCTCAACGACTCGCGGGTGGTTCTGATGGACGAGCCGACCGCCGCGATCAGCGTCCGGCAGGTTGAGCAGGTACTTCGCCTTATCGGGCGGCTGCGGGAGCAGGGCGTCGCCGTCCTGCTGATCTCCCACCGGATGCCGGACGTGTTCTCGGTGGCCGACCGAATCGCGGTCTTGCGGCGCGGACAGAAGGTCGCCGACAAGCCAAAGAAGGACACGTCGCCCGAAGAGGTCACCGGCCTGATCACGGGCGCGATAGAGCGGAGCTGAGGGCCGTGCGTCTGGAGCTTGGACACATCTCCGTTGAACTGCATGCGTTCGGCGCGATGGTGACGGACGGGCGCTTCAGGATGCCGGACGGAAGCGTCGCCAAGCCCTTGTTCGCGGCGCCTTGGCGAGGCGAACCCGCCGAATCCCCGGCGGATCTCCTGATTCAGAATCTCGGCGCCGAATGGCCGTGCGTTCCGTTCGGCGCGGCGGAAATCCCGGACGGCCTTCCCGCCGACTGGCGCGCCGGAGCGGCTGCGGACTGGAACCGGTCCATCCACGGGCACTGCTCGAACGCGGATTGGAGCTTGGAGCAGGTTTCGGATGGGGAAGCTCGTGCCGCCATCGACTATCCCGGCTGCATGCCGATCCGGAGGCTGGAGCGGACGATCCGGCTTGATCCCGAACAGACCGCTATTCATTTCCGGCTCGAAATCTCGGCGCGTCGGCGCATGAGGGTTGCCGTCGGCCTCCACCCGGTTTTCGATCTTGCGGGCTGCAGACCCGGATCCTGCGCGCTTTCCGTCTCCGGCCGGACCACCGCGTGGAGCTTTCCGGCGGAGGTTGAGCCGGGGAGAGGCCGCTTCCGGCCGGATCAGCGCGGCGTTCCGCTGGAGGCGATCTCCGACCGCCAAGGGACCGCCATTGACGGATCGCGCCTGCCGCTCGACAGCGAAACGGAGGATCTGCTGCTGCTGACTGAGCCGGGCGGCGAAGTATCGCTCTCGTACCTCGAGCGCGGATACCGGGCGGCCGTCAGATGGAATCCGGAGGATCTGCCCTCCTGCTCGCTTTGGTACTCCAACGGCGGGCGGCAGTTCCCGCCATGGAACGGGCGCGTCCGCGCCATCGGAATCGAGCCGGTCGCCGCGGCCTTCGATCTCGGCCAGGGATTGAGCCTGTCCGCGGAAACGCCGCTGGCGAAGCGGAACATCGCCACATCCGTCGAAATCGGGACTGGCGATCCTTGGACAACTGATTACAGCATCATTGTGGAGCCCTTGGGCGGCGAAGCGGCTGGCCGACAGTCGGCGGCTGATCGAACCCCGGCGGAATGAAACGGCAATACGGAAACGGATGACGGCATGGAGAAAGTTGCGCTGGTAACGGGCGCCGCCATGGGCATCGGACAGGCCGTTGCCCGGCGGCTCGCGGCCGACGGCGCTTCGCTCGTCTGCCTCGACATCGACGAAACGGCGCTGAAGGGAACGGCGTCCGCCTTGGAGGCGGACGGCGCGAAAGTCGAAGCCGTCTGCGGATCGGTCGCAAATCCCGGCGACTGCCTGTCCGCTGTCGAAAAAGCGGCGTCGCGCTTCGGCCGCCTGGACTGGGTCAGCCACAACGCGGGAATCCAGCGGTACGGAAGCGCGGTCTCAACGGCACCCGAGATCTGGCATGAAGTCCTCGAGACCAATCTGAACAGCGCCTTCTACCTGGGCCGGGCCGCGCTTCCCGAACTCTGCAAGGCAGGCGGAGCGATGGTCCTGATGGCTTCGGTACAAGGCATGGCGACGCAGGAAAACGTAGCCGCCTACACCACGGCGAAGCACGGCCTGATCGGACTTGCGAAGTCCATAGCGGTGGATTTCGCGGCGAGCGGGGTCCGCTGCAATGCGGTCGCGCCGGGTTCCGTGGACACGCCCATGCTCCGGAACGCCGTCGCGCTGGCCGACGACGAGGAGGCGGTTTGGAAGACCATCCGGTCGATCCATCCTTTGGGACGCCCCGCGCGCGCCGACGAAATTGCGAACCTGGTCGCGTTCCTGCTTTCCGACGAGGCGTCCTTCATTACCGGCGAAGTCGTCCGGGCGGACGGCGGCCTGCTATCGGTCATCGGCGGCTCGCCGAAGGCGGAGTGAGTTCCGGGATTCCGGCGGGCCCGGATCTTTCGCCGGGCGGTCCCGCCGCCTCCCTTGCGTCGCCCGTTTCGGCAGCGGTTCGAATCGGCACAGCGTCGGACGGGCCGCCCAAACCGATACGCCGCGGCGAGCGGCGCGGGCAATCGAACCGGTGCCGGGGCGCAGGCGCCGATCCTAGACGCTTCCGATCCGAAAGCCTGACGCGGCTGCTCGCCGCTGGAAACGGACTGAATTGCCGGACGCGTTTCGTACGGAATGACCGGCAAACGCGCTTGCGTGACACAGGTGTCCGGCAAACCGGCTCGACTGCCACATCCGGCGCCGCATGACCGGGAAATCCGTTTGTGTGTCATACGTGTCCGACAAATCGGCTTGACGGCCATATTCTTGGCAAAATGACCGGCAAACGCGCTTGCGTGACACAGGTGTCCGGCAAACCGGCTCGACCGCCACATCCGGCGCCGCATGACCGGCAAATGCTGCAATGTGCAAACGTTGCCACTAAAGAACTTCACGGGCTTCAAATCGCCCGATTGACGTACAAAACATTATCCGTAAATGACTTTTTCCGGAAGGGATCGATTTCGGCCTGCCAAAACATTCCCATGGCATACCGGATCGACACCATCTCGAACCGGGGCAACCCGCCCACGATCCTGCTCCGTCGCCACCGGCGCGAAGGAAAGCGTTTCCGCAAGGAGACCATCGCCGACCTGACCCCGCGAGCATCCGCTCGAGCTTGCCGACCCAGGGCCCAGCTTCAACTTCGGCTGGTGCATTGAGCGACAACGCCGTGGCGGCTCTGGAGCACGAGCTTTTTCAACTTCAGCACTACGTTGAGAGCGGGATAGCCACCCTTCGGGCCTCGCGACTTCCCCGCAGCCCGCTTGAGAACCGGGCGGAATCGCTCGAATCCACCGTCCTATCCAGCGTCTCCGCGGATCGCCGTAGGCGGAAATCTCCGCCAAACCGTCCTCAACGCTCTAAAAGCAGGGCTGCTTCGCCATTTTTGTCTCCATAGGATCCGCAGCGTGCGAATCACGACGGCATCCGGAACGCAAGAAGCTTCCGGAGGCATCCATGTTCCCAGCAGCCGGCAGGTAGACCACGGAAAAAGGCCTTGCAGACAAGGAAATTCGCGTTTTTGGCCTGTGAAGTTCACGTTAAAACAACTCCCGCCCCTCGGCAATATTCAGCAGGTCGGGGAATATGAGAATGGTTCCTTTGCGGCCGCTACCGCCCCGAACTTCTTGCAGAATCCCAGTTTTGATCAATGCAGTCAGAATCCGCCTCGCAGTCCTTTCGGGAATCGCTGCTCTAGCCACAAAGGCGCTGCTGTTAAACGCTGGATACTGAAATATCCAGTCCAAGGCATTAATCGCGTAGCGAGATCGAGTCGCATCAACCACGAGCTTCTTCATCTCATCATAGAGCTTGAGGATTTCATTCGCCCTAGCAAGGTTCTCCTCCGCCTGCTCCTGAACAGCCTTCAGAAAGAAGCGGCACCAACCGGTCCAATCGTCATCGCGCGATACTGCAAGCAGTCCGTCATAGTAGGCATCACGGCGCGATTCGAAATAGCCGCTGATATAAAACATTGGTTGACCGATGAGGTGCCACTGCCAGAGAAACAAAGGAACCATCATGCGTCCCAAACGACCGTTTCCGTCAATAAACGGATGCAACGCCTCGAATTCAGCGTGTAGAATTGCAAGCTGCACTAACCGATCAAGATCATCACGGTATGCGTAGCGCTCCCACATACTCATGGCCTTGGCGATCTTGTCGGCTTCAATAGGCACGAAGGTTGCGGTTTCCGGTGTGCATCCGGAAGGTCCTATCCAGTTGGGAAGACGTCGGAAGTTACCCGGCGATTTGCCTTCTCCTCGCACTCCAGAAAGAAGTATTTCGTGCGCTTTGCGGATCACCCGCAGGCAAAGCGGTAATTCCTTTAGCAAACTCTCTGCCTCGCGCATTGCCGCGCGATAATTTTGAATCTCTTCGATATCATCTCGGCGCGCTGACGATTCTGCCTCCATTCCGGCGTCAAATTCCAAGACCTCGACCATGGTGGCTTGAGTGCCCTCGATGCGTGAGGACAGAACCGCTTCTTGAGTTGCCAATGGCGAAAGCAGGATTTGTGGGTTAGGTATGGCGGCAAGAACGCCATCATAGCGGGCGACTGCCGATGTCGCTGGACCGATCAATGGGATAAGGGCGTTCCAGTTGATGCGCTCTTCCGGCGGAAAACGCCCAGCATGATAGTGAACAGGTGCCATTTCATCTTCCAATACAGACCGCGGCTGACCGAGCCACTAGCAACAAGCACGATCTTTCCGAATGGTTGCGTTCCGATTCTTGGATATTCCGATTGAGAACGATAAACGATCCCGTCAACCCTGAACTGCAGTGCTCAGACAGGACGCGGAACTCGTCCACCTTGTATCGGCTGCGTATGCTCCAAGCGTTCTTGGGTCAACCTTCGCGACAGCGAAATCTGTGACGGTCGCGCGTCGTCGGCGCCGTCCAGCAACGCAAACTGCCGCAATCGCCGAAAATCCGTCTCTATATGCGCAACTCGAACGGCGTCCGAAGGAAGTGTCCGGATGGCGCCGGTCTGCCGATGTCGGTTATGCTGGCGACGCGCTCAGGGAATGCCGCAGCCATCGGTGCTGGCGCGGCTCATGCCCGGACCGGGATCTGAACGATTGCCCGCGGCGAAGTCGTTGCTGCCGTCCCGGCGTCGCAGGCAGGCACGGGAGGATACATGCATCGCGAACCCGAGTTCCTCAGGGAGCACATCCGCAGGATCGTTGCCTTCTATTATCCGGCGGCCCTCGACCGGAAGCTCGGCGGCTTCTTCAACGGGCTGAAGGACGACGGCACGGTCTACGACCGGACGACGCGCCACCTCGTCGACACCTGCCGCCACATCTACAATTTCTCGACCGCCTACCGGCTTTTCGGCGACAGCCACCTGCTGGAGGCGGCGGGCCACGGGCTGGCATTCCTCCAGTCCGCGCACAAGCAGCCCGACGGCGGATACGCCTGGGTTCTGGAGAGGCGGGCGGTCGCCGACGGCGCGCGGCACAGCTACGGCCACGCGTTCGTTCTTCTGGCGGTCTCCGCCGCCGCCCATGCGGGGCTGCCGGATGGGCGCCGACTGGTTCCGGAGGTTTTCGAACTGCTTGAAGAGCGTTTCCGCGAGCCGGATCAAAAGCTCTATGTCGACGTGATCGCGGACCGCGACTGGACCGGTGTCGATCCCTACCGGGGCCAGAATGCCAACATGCACATGTGCGAGGCGATGCTTGCCGCCTACGACGCCACGGGAGAATGCCGCTTCCTTGACCGCGCGGAGGAAATCGCCATCCGGATCTGCCGAGATTTGTGCGAAGGCACCGGCGGCCTAATCTGGGAACACTACCGGGAAGACTGGACCATCGACTGGAACTACAATCGGGAAGACCCGAAGAACCTGTTCCGGCCTTACGGCTACCTGCCCGGGCACTTCGCCGAATGGTCGAAGCTGCTGGTCCTTCTCCACCGGTCCAGGCCCCGTGCGTGGATGATGGAGCGAGCCAAGGAGCTGTTCCGCGCAACCTTTGAACATGGCTGGGACGAGGCGCGCGGAGGATTCAACTACACTTTCGGGCCGGGCGGCGAGATCCTGGACACCGACAGGTACTACTGGGTTTTCTGCGAGGCCATTGCCGCGGCGGCGCTGCTGGGCGCAGCGACCGGCGACAGCCGATACTGGGAAAAGTACGACGCGATCTGGAAATACGCGGACAGGCATCTCGTCGACCACTATTTCGGAGGCTGGTTCCGGGTGCTCGACGCTTCGGGGAAGCCTTACGACAACCTCAAGAGTCCCCCCGCCAAAACGGACTACCACCCCCTTGGCGCCTGCGCGGAGACGCTGCGCGCGCTCGACTGGACCCGGTAGAGTCATCATCGCGAATTCCGCGCACCGACAAGCATGCCCGCGCCTGAAAGGACGGGGACTCCGAAGCCTGCCGAAGCAGTTCCCCGGATGATCGAAACGCGACCCGCGGCGCTCAGCCGTCGGGCCCGCATTGCCCGGCGCCATCCGCCGCCGAACCTGGCGGCGCGACAGCTTCGTTCCCGCAGGAGCCGCTCGAGTCGGCGGGCGTTGGCGGCGGCGGGTCGGCCGGCTGCCCGCTCGAACCCGTCCTGGCAGCGCAGCCGCCTGACCCGCAAACTTGGGATGCACCCGGGCGGGCGCGAGCGTTTGACTGAATTGGCCGGACGCAATATGCCGATTCGCCGTCCGCGGGACGCTCAGGTCTGCATGTTCCGGCGGACGGGGCGCGGCGGAACGCGCGCCTGGTCCCGAGAGTGAATCATGAATTCAGCGAAGTCGCTCCGAACTGAGGCCGTGCATGCCGGAATCAGGCGCAGCGGCTACGGCGAGAATTCCGAAGCGATCTTTCTCACCCAAGGGTTCGTCTACCAAGACGCCGAACAGGCGGAGGCCCGATTCGAAAAGGCGGGCGAGGACGAATTCATTTACGCGCGCTACGGCAATCCCACGGTCCGGATGTTCGAGGAGCGCATGGCGACGCTGGAGGGCGCCGAGGATTCATTCGCCACCGCGTCGGGGATGGCGGCGGTGAACGCGTCGCTGTTCAGCATGCTGAAGGCAGGGGACCATGTGGTTTCCTCCAAGGCGCTGTTCGGGTCGTGCCTCTACATCGCGGAGACCCTTCTTCCGCGCTTCGGAATCGAGGTGTCGTTCGTGGACGGCATCGATTTGCGCCAGTGGGAGGATGCCGTGCGTCCCGGCACGGCCGCGGTGTTCATGGAGTCGCTTTCGAATCCCACGCTGGAATTCATCGACTTGAAGGCGGTCAGCGAAATCGCCAAGCGTGCAGGAGCGACCGTGGTCGTGGATAACGTGCTTTCGACGCCCGTGTTCCAGAACGCGCTTGAGCAAGGCGCGGATGTCGTCGTTTACTCGGCAACGAAGCATATCGACGGGCAGGGACGGTGTCTTGGCGGGATCGTGCTGGGCTCCCGGGATTATGTGCGCGGCACGCTCGAACCGTATTTGAAGCATACCGGGGGCGCGCTTAGCCCGTTCAACGCCTGGGTTCTGCTCAAAGGCGTCGAAACGCTGGATCTTCGCTGCTCCGCCGCCGCCGATGCAGCAATGATGCTTGCCGAGGCCGTTTCCGGCCATCCCAAGCTGGAGCGGGTCATTTATCCGCATCTTCGCGAGCATCCCCAGCATGAGCTTGCGAAAGCCCGGATGTCGAAGGGCGGAACCGTGCTGTCGGTCGATCTGCGCGGCGGGAAGCCTGCCGCGTTCCGCTTCATCAATTCGCTCGGCATCTTCAGGATTTCGAACAATCTGGGCGATGCGAAGAGCCTCGTTACGCATCCGGCCACGACCACCCACCAAAGGCTTTCGCCTGAACAGAGGTCCCACCTCGGGATTACCGACGGCCTGGTGAGGCTGTCCGTGGGCTTGGAGGAGCCGGGGGATCTTCAGCGCGACTTGGAAGCCGCGCTGGAGGCGGTGTAGCGCGATGGGCCTCCGGGACGCAGCGCCGGTTCGCGCCGCGCGCACGCCACTGAAACCGGCGCCGCGCAATGCATGACTTCAGGCCGGTAGGCTTCTTCATCGGCATCCTGGTTGTGGGCCTCGGCCTATCCATGATTCTACCGTTGCTCGCGGACTTGGCATACGGCAACGGGCACTGGAGCACGTTCGCCATATCGGGCGCGGTGACGATCGCTACGGGCGCGGCGATGGCGTTTGCCTGCTTCAACGGTCTCGGCGACGGCCTGAACATTCCGCAGACATTCCTTCTGACGTCCGGCGTGTTCGTCGTCATTCCCATTTTCGCGTCCGTTCCGTTCATGCTCGGCGCGCCGGAGGCGAGTTTCGTGGACGCGTTCTTCGAAGCGATGTCGGGGCTGACCACGACCGGCGCGACCGTGTTCACGAATCTGGAGGCCATGCCCGAAGGGCTGCTGCTCTGGCGGGGCATGCTGCAGTGGCTCGGCGCGGTCTGGATGATCGTCGTCGCGATCGTGATGTTCCCGCTCCTCAGGGTGGGAGGGATGCAGCTGTTCCGATGGGACAGCTACGACACGCTGGGCACGATCCAGGCGAGGGCAGTCGAAGCCACGCGGTCGGTTTCAGTCGTCTATGTCGTCCTGACGGGCCTCTGCGCGCTTTGCTACATGTCCGCCGGACAGTCGTTCTTCGATTCCGTTGTGCACTCCATGACGACCGTCGCCACAGGAGGGTTCGCGAATTACGACAGCTCCTTCGGCGAAGTCGGCGCGTGGTCCGAGTACGTGTGCGTGCTGTTCATGATCCTGGCTTCGCTTCCCTTCATCCGGTACGTCCAAGCGATGCAGGGATCGATGAAGCCGTTCCTGAAGGACAGCCAGATCCATGGCTTCCTGCTGACCATCGCGGTCGTTTTCGCGGTCCTGGGATACTGGCAGTACACCAACACGGGCGGCGAAACCGAGGTGATCGTCAGGAAGGTGCTGTTCAACAGCGTCTCGATACTGACCGGAACCGGCTACGTCAGCACGGACTACAGCCTCTGGGGCAGCTTTCCGGTCGTGCTTTTCTTCCTGCTGGGCTTCGTCGGCGGCTGCGCGGGGTCCACGAGCTGCTCTATCAAGATATTCAGATTCCAGCTTCTCATCGGAGCGGTCGTGGCCCGCTTCCGGCGGATCTCGAATCCCCATGCCGTAACGACGGTCAAATACGGCGGCTACCAAGTGCGCCAGGAGGTGCTCGCGTCGGTGATGGCCTTCTTCTTCGCTTTCATCGGAACGCTCGTGGCCGTCTCGATACTGCTCGCGCTGACAGGCCTTGATTTCATCACCTCCGTTTCGGGCGCGGCCGCGTCGCTGGCGAACATCGGCCCGGGCCTCGGCAGCCTGATCGGGCCGTCGGGCAGCTACGCCGAGATCAGCGACTTCGCGAAATGGGTGCTTTCCGCGGCGATGATGGTCGGCCGCCTCGAGCTCATGACCGTTTACGTTCTGTTCAGCGCAAGCTTCTGGAGAGCTTGATTTGAGCGGAACGGAAGCTCCGGCGCGCGGCGGGCGCGGCGGAGAGCCGCTCGGGGTCGGGATTTGCCGCGCGCTTGCGGACAGGGGCGTCGGCACCGTCTTCGGCATTCCGGGCGTCCACAACCAGGAGCTGTACCGGGGCATCGTGCCAGCGGGAATCCGGCATGTGCTCGCGAGGCACGAGCAGGGCGCGGGCTTCATGGCCGACGGCTACGCGAGGGCCTCGGGGAAGCCCGGCGTCGCATTCGTGATCAGCGGACCGGGCGTCACCAACATCTTGACGCCGGTAGCGCAGGCGCATTCGGACTCGGTGCCGATGCTGGTGATCGCCGCCTGCCTTGGCGGCGAAGCGGGCGCTTCGCCGCGCGAGCGCCTCCACCAGCTGAAATGCCAATCGGAAACCGCCGGATCCGTTGCGGACTGGTGCGCGACCGTCCACGGAATCGATGAATTCTGCCAAGCGGCCGACCGGGCCTTCGACGAGTTCGCGACGAAGCGCAAGCGACCGAAATTCATCCAGATCCCGGTCGAGGCGCTCGCCCGGCCGGCGCCTGCGCCGCCCGCGCCGAAAGCGCCGGGCATCCTTCCGACGCCTCCACTCGACCAGGTCGCCCGGGCCGCCGAGATGATCAAGGCGTCCCGACGGATCGTCTTCGTCCTCGGAGGCGGCGCGCGCGCCGCGGCGGGCCCGGCTCGGCGGGTTCTGGATCTGGCCGGAGCGTCGGCATTCACAACCTACGCCGGAAAGGGGGCGGTCCCGGGGTCGCATCCGCGGAATTTCGGCGCCTTCTTGGCGAGGCCGGAAAGCGCTGCGGTCTTTTCGACCGCCGATCTCGTCGTCGCTGCGGGCACGGGGCTTTCGGAAGTCGATCTCTGGCGGGACCGGCTAGGGCACCGCTGCCCCATGATCCGGGTCGACATCGACGATGCGCAGCTGCGCGGCTGCGGTCCGGGCGATCTGCCCGTCCTCGGCGACGCCGAGGCGTTCTTCGAGCTCGTCAACGAGGCGCTGGGAGATCTCCAGCGGGAGCCAGGCTGGACCGAGAGGGAAGTGCGGGACGCGAAGGAACGGATGCGCGCGTCATGCGAGGCGGAGCGGCCGGACGTGCCCAAGGCGGCGCGCGCCTTCCGGGAAGCGCTTCCCGAAGGCTCGATCGTCTACTCCGACATGACCCAGTTCGCGTACGCGGCGAAAGAGATTCTGGATATCGATCCGCCCTCGCGATGGCACCATCCGTACGGGTTCGGAACGCTGGGATACGCGCTTCCGGCGGCCATCGGCGGCAAAATCGCCGCGCCATACGCGCCTGTCGCGGCGGCGGCAGGCGATTACGGAATCCAGTACACGCTGCAGGAGCTCGGCGCGGGGTCCGACCTCGGAATGCCGCTTCCGATTCTGATCTGGGACAACGGCGGGCTGCAGGAAATCGACGATTCGATGGCGCGGGACGGGATTCCCGCGCATGCGCTTGCGTGCGCGAACCCGGATTTCGAGCTCATCGCGCGGGCGTACGGCCTGGACTATTGCGCGCCCGCATCGCCGGGCGATCTGGCTGCGGATGTGCGCAGGTCGTTCGCAGCCGTCCGGCCTACGCTGGTCCGCGTCCGCGCGGAGGGATTCGCCTGATCGGGGCCCGATTCAGGAAACGTATTTGATTGAAGTCTCCGCCGCGTGGAGGAACGATCCCGCGAACGAGCTCGGCGCCAGCAGCAGGAAGCGGCCTTCCTCCTCGCAGAAGACGATGCCGCCTATGTGTTCCAGAACGGTTCGCGTCGCCGACCCGGCAGGGAACGCGGACGGGTCGATGTCGACCGGGCAAATCCGTTCCAGCGCCGCCGAAGCAAGCGGGCCGCTCATCCGCAGCGCCACCCAGTTGTCGGATTGGTCGGTGCAGTAGGCGGCATCGCCCAAGGCCGTCTGCACATGGCGCAGCGGCGGGTCCCCGCCTGCCGGGAGCAGCGCAAAATACTGGTCCGGCGCGGTGAACATGAGAACCGGGCCGTCCGTGCCCGCCGATTCCGTGCGGCCCGGCGCCGGGAGCCGCAGGCTCCAGGCCTTGGAGACAGCCGATTCCAAGGCTTTGCGGCCGCCCTGCGGGCAGGCGATCGACACGATCGACAGATCGGTCGCCTCCTCGAGCCGGTTGGCGCCGAAATTGCCGGAGTACCCGCCAAGGAACGGCTCAGGGGCCAGCTTGAATTCAGGCACGCAGCCTCTCCCCGTCCGGGTCGAAGAAATGCGGCGACACGATTTCGACCTCGGTTTCCTTTTTGCGCAGCGGATCCGCCGCCGTGACAGTCTCGCCGCGCCTCTCGTGGCCGCGCCGGATGAAGCCGAGTCCGATGGTATGGCCGAGCATTGGCGAGTAGGCGACCGACGACATCCAGCCTTCGTCATTGTCCGGAGTCCGCTCCGCGCCGTCCGCGAAGAAATGCGCGCCGGCGTTGAACGACTGCTCCCGGTCGACCGGACGGAAGCCTGCCAAGGTCATCGCGTCCTTGTCCTGAAGCGCTTCGCGGCGCGACAGCACGCCGCCGATGCAGTCCTTTTTCCGGGATACGAACCGGTCGAGACCGAGATTCAAAGCGGTCGTTTGCCCGTTCAGCTCGTTTCCGGCGGGGTGCCCCTTCTCGATCCGCATCACGCCCAGCGCCTCTAGGCCGTACGGGATCGCTCCGTACGCCTCGCCCGCTTTCAGAAGCGCCGCCATCATCGACCGGCCGCACTTGGAAGGCACTGCGATTTCGTACGCGAGCTCGCCGGAGAACGATATCCGGAAGAGCCGCACCGGATGTCCGCCGCAGGCCGTGAACTCGCCGCAGGCCATGAACGGGAAGGCCTCGTTGGAGATGTCGTGCTCCGGGTCCAGAATCCGGATGAGCAGATTCCTCGAATTCGGACCGGCCACGGCGAATTGCGCCCATCCGTCCGTCGTCGAAATCAGGTGGACGTCCAATCCCGGCCAGAGGCACTGGCGTGCGAATTCGAGCTGCGCGAACACGAGACCCGCGTTCGCGGTCGTCGTGGTCATCACGTAGTGGCTCTCGCCGAGGCGCGCGGTCGTTCCGTCGTCGTACGCGATCCCGTCCTCCCGGAGCATCAGCCCGTAGCGGACCTTGCCGACCTGCAGCGTCGAGAAGCCGTTGGCGTAGACTCGGTTCAGGAGCTCGTTCGCGTCGCGCCCCTGGATGTCGATCTTGCCGAGCGTCGATACGTCGCACACTCCGACCGATCCCCGGGTCTCGACGACCTCGCGGTCGACCGATTGCCGCCAGTGATCCTCGCCGTCCTTCGGGAACCATTGCGCCCGCAGCCAGGCTCCCGACTCGACGAAGACCGCGCCGCGCCGCTCGGCCCACACGTGGCTGGGCGTCAGCCGGACCGGGCGGAAATCCTTCCCCCGGGCCCTTCCGGCGAACGCGGATATCGGAACCGGGGTGTAGGGCGGCCGGTAGACGGTGGTTCCCGTCTCCTTGATCGACCTTCCGGTCATTTCCGCCATGATGGCCAAGGCGGGCACGTTCGCGGTCTTGCCTTGGTCGGTGCCCATGCCGAGGGTCGTGTAGCGCTTCAGATGCTCGACCGCCCGGAACCCCTCGCGGAACGAAACCCCTATGTCCTTGAACGTGACGTCGTTCTGAAAGTCGACCCAGGCGTTGCCCTTGCTGTGGCTCACGTGCCAGAACGCCGAAATCGCGCCGGATTCGTCGTCGGCGCGCGGCGCCTTCTGCTTCGGCGCCTTGAATCCGCAGTCGGCGGCTGCGGCCTTTCCCGCCGCCGCGCCCTGCTTGAGCGCGACCGAGAGCCCCAGCGAGCCGCCTGCGGCGCCGGCCGCGGCCATCCCGGGCGGAAGCTCCTCCGGCGGGACGAATGCGGCGATTTCCGGATTCCATACCGGCCGGCCGCGCAAATGGCAGGCGAGGTGGACGTTCGGATTCCAGCCGCCGGAAACGGCGAGACAGTCGGCAGGAACGACCTGGCCTCCCGCTAGCGTGATTGAGCGCAGCGCCTTGCGGCCGGCCGTTCCGATGACCCGGCCTCCCATCACGATGCTGGCGCCGGAGATGTTCACCGGCGCCGTGCCGTCGCGCGTGTCGATGACGGCCGTGACTTCGACATCCTTCCGGGAAAGGTCCGCCGCCGTCCGCCATCCGTCGTCGTTGTTCGTGAACACGGCGGCTTTCATGCCCGCCGCGACGCCGAAACGGTTCAGATAGGATCTTGCGGCGCCGGCGAGCATCACGCCCGGCCGGTCGTTGTTGCCGAACGCGATCGGCCTTTCGATCGCGCCGGCGCAAAGTATCGAGCGTTTCGCGTAGAGCCGCCAAAGTATCTGGCGCGGCTTCCCCGAAGGATCGGGCAAATGGTCGGCGGCCCGCTCCAGAACGCCGAACACGCCGTGGTCGAACGCGCCGTAGACCGTCGACCGCCTCATCACCTTGACGTTCGGCAGCGAGTCCAGCTCCGCGGCGGCCTTCGCTGCCCATTCCGAGCCCGGCGCGCCGTCGATTTCGAACCGCTCGGAATTCAGCCGTCCGCCCGGCAGGAAGTCCTCGTCCGCAAGAACCACCCGGGCGCCGGCGCGGCCTGCCGTTAGCGCCGCTGAAAGCCCGGCGGGGCCCGCGCCGATCACCAGGATGTCGCAATGCCGGAATCCCTTGTCGTACGCATCGGGGTCCGGCTGCATTGAAAGTCGGCCCAGCCCCGCCGATGCCCGGATGAGCGGCTCGTACAGCTTCTCCCAGAACCTCCGCGGCCACATGAAGGTCTTGTAGTAGAACCCGGCCGCGAGGAACGGGGACAGCAGGTTGTTCGCCGCCATGGGATCGAAGTCGAGCGACAGCTTGTGGTGCTGGCTGGTCGCCTCCAAGCCATCGAACAGCTCGACCGTGGTCGCCCTCGTGTTCGGCTCCGTGCGGGCGCCGGATCCGAGCTGAACCAGCGCGTTCGGCTCTTCCGAACCGGCCGAGAAGACTCCCCGCGGGCGGTGGTACTTGAACGACCGGCCCACCATCCGGCGGCCGTTGGCGAGCAGCGCGGAGGCGAGCGTGTCGCCGGGATGCCCCGCCATGCCCCTTCCGTTGAACGAAAAGCCGAGAACGGCGGTCCTGTCGACGAGCCCGTCGGCTATCCTGTGGCTTTCGCTCATCTGTCCCTGTCGCTCGACGCGGCGACGTCCCGGGCCAGCTCGACGCGGAGGACCTCGTGCGTGACCGTGTCCCGGGTCACGACAAGCCATGAACGGTCGCCGTGCTCGTGGTACCAGAGCTCCCGGTGCTCGCCTGCGGGATTGTCCCTGACGTACACGTAGTCGTGGAACTTCTCCGCCGCATCCGGATCGGCCCAGCCGGGCCGGTCGATCAGGGCCGCGTCGCCGAGAATCGTGAATTCCGCAGAGTCGCGGGGACCGAGCAGGGGATGTTCGATGACCATCTGCCGGCGTTCCGTTCAGTGGAGGTTCGGCTGCGCGCCGACCCCCTTCTCGTCGATGATGCCGCCGCGCCGGAACCTGTCCAGGCGGAATCCCGTAGCGGTATCGTGGGGCTCGCCGGTGGCAAGAAGGTGCGCCGTGCAGTAGCCGGATGCCGGGGTCGCCTTGAAGCCGCCGTAGCACCATCCGCCGTTGAAATAGAGGCCTTCTATGTGCGTCTTGTCGATGAACGGCGACCCGTCCATGGACATGTCCATCACGCCGCCCCACATGCGCAGCAGCCGGGCCCGGCCGATGGCCGGCATCAGCGCCGCGCCCGCCTCGCAGACATGCTCCACCGCCGGGAGGTTGCCCCGCTGCGCGTAGGAATTGTAGCCGTCGAGCCCGCCGCCGAACACGAGCCCGCCCTTGTCTGACTGGCTGATGTAGAAATGCCCAGCCCCGAACGTGATGACGCCCGGCAGAACGGGCTTCAGCCCTTCCGAGACGAACGCTTGAAGCACATGCGATTCGATCGGCAGCCTCATGCCTGCCATGGCCATTACGCGTCCCGACGAGCCGGCGACGCAAACCGCGACTTTCTCCGCGTCGACGGATCCGCGGGTCGTTTCGACTCCCGTGCAGACGCCGTTCTGGATCTTGAACCCGGTGACCTCGCAGTTCTGGATGATGTCCACCCCGAGCGCGTCGGCGCCGCGCGCGTAGCCCCATCCGACCGCGTCGTGCCGCACCGTGCCGCCGCGCCGCTGCAGCAGACCTCCGACAATCGGGAACCGGGCGTTATCGAAGTCGAGGAAGGGATACAGGTGCTTGACTCCGTTTTTGTCCAGAAGCTCCGCGTCGGTGCCTCCGACAAGCATCGCGTTTCCGCGGCGTGCGAACGCGTCCCTCTGCGGATCGCTGTGGAAGAGGTTCAGAACGCCGCGCTGCGATACCATCGCGTTGTAGTTGAAGTCCTGCTCAAGGCCTTCCCAAAGCGTCAGGGAAAGCTCGTAGAACGGCTGGTTTGCGGGGAGGAGATAGTTCGACCTGACGATCGTGGTGTTGCGGCCCGCGTTGCCGCATCCGAGCCAGCCCTTCTCAAGCACCGCCACGTTCCGGACGCCGAATTCCTTGGCGAGGTAGTAAGCAGCGGCCATGCCATGGCCTGAGCCGATTATCACGACATCGTATTTCGGCTTCGGATCAGGCTCCCGCCAAAGGCGCTTCCAGCCCTTGTTGCCGGTCAGGCCCTCCTTGAGAATCGTCCAAGCCGAGTAGCGCATGTGCTGCTGACCTTGCCCAATCAGGCCCGAACGGCGCCGGGGCGGTCAAGCTCCGCCGCAAGCGCGCAGGCCGCACGCTTATCCCGAATTCTTCGTTCAATCAAAGTTTGGTTTTCGCGCAGGAGCAGCGGACCCGCCCGTCACGCGGCCTGTCCAGCGGCGGAAAGCCTTTCGTTCAGCGGATCGGCTCCGCCGACGTATTCGCCTTCGAGCCAGATCTGGGGCACCGTCACCGGCGTTTTGGGGCCGATGATCGGCTTGACCCGCGCGAGCATTTCGTAAAGCGACCGCGGATCCCTGACAACGTCGCGGTACTCGTACTCTATGCCGGAATCCTCAAGCTGCGCCTTGGCGCGGGAGCAGTGCGGACATGTCTCCTTGCCGTACACGAGGTTGCCCTCGACCGGAGCCCGCCGCGCATGCGCCTCGATGACCGCTTCGGTGAAGAGGCCCCTGTTGAGCGCATGCCCCTGGCTGACGACCCGGCCTTCGACCATCACGATGGGCGCGTGCCAGCCCCCGGCCCGAAGCGGGCGCCACCACACGTCCAGCCAATCGCTGGTTTCCACAGCGACCGGAACCGAAGACAGCTCGCGGTCCAGCGCGTCCTGGATGATGTCCGACGTCAACGTGCACTCGCCGCACGGGATCTTGACCTTGAACGGGCCCCACGAGCCCGCCCATCTGAACACTTCGACTTTGACGCTCTGCGCCTCGGCCATCGCGGCTCCTCCGAATCGCGGCCCCGCCGCGCGAGTGCGGCCGACCATCCGACAAAATGCGTTCGCGTCTGCCGGATTTCAATGCCCGCGCTGAAGCGGCCCTGGATTTTGCCCGGAATGGCGCGGAAGCCGAAAATGATTGCTTGACTTTGAGCTCTGTTCAACTAGTTTTAATCAGATGAAATCTAGGAGACTGCCGGATGTGCGGGATTGTCGGGCTGTTCCTTAAGAATTCCGAGTTGAGGCCGAACCTCGGGCCGATGTTCGCGCCGATGCTGGTTGAGATGACCGATCGCGGCCCGGACAGCGCGGGGGTCGCCGTGTACCGAGATCAGGCGGAAGGCGCGGCGAAGGTGACGGCGTTCCATCCCGACCGCGGTTTCGACTGGGACCGGCTGTGCGCCGGGATGCGCAGCGGGCTTTTCGCCGAGGTCGAGGACCGGCCCAACGGCACTCACCACGTCATCATCACGGACGCGCTGCCCGAGAGCGCGGCGGCTTTCGCCGAGGGGTTCGATTCCGATCTCATGGTCATGAGCGTCGGCCGTCTGATGGAAATCTACAAGGAGACGGGGCTTCCGCAGGACGTGGTCTCCCGTTTCAGCGTGGATCGCATGTCCGGAACCCACGCCGTCGGCCACACCCGGATGGCAACCGAGAGCGCGGTCACGACGGCGGGGTCCCATCCGTTTTCGACCGGGCCCGATGTCTGCCTGGTCCACAACGGGTCGCTTTCCAACCACAACCGGCTCAGGGAGCGTCTCTCTCGCGCGGCGGGCATGCGGTTCAGAACGGACAACGACACGGAGGTCGCGGCTGCCTACATCACCTGGCGGCTCGGCAGCGGGCGCAGCCTGGGGGAGGCCTTGGAGGACTGCCTTGACGATTTGGACGGGTTCTACACGTTCGTGGCCGGAACCGGGGACGGGTTCGCCGTGCTTCGCGACCCGATTGCCTGCAAGCCGGCCGTCCTCGCCGAAACGGACGATTACGTGGCGTTCGGCTCCGAATACCGCGCTCTGTCCGGACTCCCCGGCATCGGCGGGGCGGAGGTCTGGGAGCCGGAACCTGCCGTGGTCTACAGCTGGAGCGCGCATTGACCGATTCGGCTGACGGCGCCGAGATTGTCGACCTCGCCGAGCATTCGCTCCGCGAGGCCAACGCGGCGCTGCAGGCGCGCAACGGAACGCGGGCGAACGCTCGAATCCGCGTGCGGAACCCCCGGGGAGCGCACGCGCTGGCGTGCGGCCTCGATGCGCCGGTCCATGTCGAGATCGACGGCCATGCGGGCTACTACTGCGCGGGGATGAACAAGCGCGCGACCGTTCGCGTGAACGGGAACGCAGGGCAGGGCGTCGCCGAGAACATGATGTCCGGAACGGTCAGGGTTGCGGGCGACGCCAGCCAGTCCGCGGGTGCTACGGCCTGCGGCGGATTGCTGGTGGTCGAAGGGAATGCCGGCGCGCGGTGCGGGATTTCGCTGAAAGGCGCCGACATCGTCGTCAAGGGAAGCGTCGGCCACATGAGCATGTTCATGGCGCAGGCGGGACGGCTCGTCGTGATGGGCGACGCCGGCGATTCCCTCGGGGATTCGATTTACGAGGCGCGGATCTACGTGGGCGGCGGCACTGGATCGCTGGGCGCGGACTGCGTCGAAAAGCCGATGGAGGAGGAGCACCGCGCCGAGCTCAGGCGGCTGCTTGATTCCGCGGGATTCGCCGGAGCCGGGCTCGACAATTTCCGCAGGTACGGGTCCGCGCGGCAGCTTTACAATTTCAAGGTCGAGAACGTTGACGAATACTGAGCGCGAAAGGGATTCGCGCGGCTGGGGGCTGCGCGAGTCGAGCAGCTTCGACCGGAACGCGGTGGATTACATCCGCCGGGCCGCGCGTACGGGCCTCTACCGGATTCGCGGCTTCGGAGCGAAGCGCCCCGTGCCGAATTTCGACGATCTGCTCGTGAGGGGGGCCTCCATGTCCCGGTATCCCTTGGAGGGCTACCGGGAGAAGTGCGGAACCGACGTTGCGCTCGGAGCCAGGTTCGCGAAAAAGCCGATCGAGCTGAAGATCCCGGTGACGATCGCGGGAATGAGCTTCGGATCGCTGTCGGCCAACGCGAAAGAGGCGCTCGGGCGCGGCGCGAGCGAGGCAGGCACGAGCACGACCACCGGCGACGGCGGCATGACGCCGGAGGAGCGGCGGCATTCCACGCAGCTCGTCTACCAGTATTTGCCGTCCCGGTACGGCATGAATCCCGACGACTTGCGCAAGGCGGACGCGATTGAAGTCGTCGTAGGCCAAGGCGCGAAGCCCGGCGGGGGCGGCATGCTGCTCGGGCAGAAGATCACCAGCCGCGTCGCCGGGATGCGCACGCTTCCGGAAGGCATCGACCAGCGGTCCGCGTGCCGCCATCCCGACTGGACAGGACCGGATGATCTGGCGATCAAGATACTCGAGCTGCGCGAGATCACCGGGTGGGAGAAGCCCATCTACGTGAAGTGCGGCGCGGCGAGGCCGTATTACGACACGGCGCTATCGGTGAAGGCCGGAGCCGATGTGGTTGTCATTGACGGAATGCAGGGCGGAACGGCCGCGACCCAGGACGTCTTCATCGAGCATGTCGGGCTTCCGACGCTGGTGGCGGTCAAGGAAGCCGTTCAGGCGCTGACGGATCTGGACATGCATCGGAAGGTGAACCTTGTCGTTGGGGGCGGAATCCGGTCCGGCGCGGATGTGGCGAAGGCGATCGCGATGGGCGCGGATGCGGTTTCGATCGGCACCGCCGCTCTGATCGCGCTGGGGGATCAGGATCCTGCGCTTGATGGCGAGTACCGCGAGCTCGGCTCGGCGGCCGGGTGCTGGGAGGACTACCAGGACGGCACGGACCCGGCCGGCATCACTACGCAGGACCCGGAGCTTTCCGGGCGGCTGGAACCCGTCGCGGCCGGCCGCCGCCTTGCAAACTACCTTCGGGTGCTCACGCTTGAGGCGCAGACGATCGCGCGGGCCTGCGGCAAGAGCCATGTGCACAATCTCGAACCCGACGATATGGTCGCGCTTACGGTCGAGGCCGCCGCGATGTCGGGAATACCGCTTGCCGGAACAGACTGGGTTCCGGGGGCTTGACGGCGGGCGCGCCCGCAACACGACGAAAGGAGCGGAGCATGGCGGAAAACATGGCGTCGATCGCGGAAAGCAAAGGAATCAAGTATTTCCTGATAAGCTTTACGGATCTGTTCGGAATGGTCCGGTCGAAGCTGGTGCCGGCGTCGGCGGTCAACGAGATGGTCGAGGAAGGCGCAGGCTTTGCGGGCTTCGCGGCCCACTTGGACATGACCCCCGCCCATCCCGACATGCTTGCGGTGCCCGACGCAAGGCAGATGATACAGCTGCCGTGGAAGCCCGAAATCGGGTGGATGCCGAGCGATCTGCACATGGACGGCCAGATCGTGGAGCAGGCGCCGCGCGCCGCGCTGAAGCGCGTCGTGGATGCGGCCGCGAACGACGGGTTCGCGATCATGAGCGGGGTCGAGCCTGAGTTCTTCCTGCTTTCCCCGGACGGGAAGGCGACCGCCGACGAGAACGACAAGCAGAACAAGCCCTGCTACGACCAGCAGGCCCTGATGCGCCGGTGCGATCTGATCACCCGGATATGCGACTGCATGCAGGGGCTCGGATGGGAGCCGTACCAGAACGACCACGAGGACGCGAACGGTCAGTTCGAGATGAACTGGGGGTTCGCCGACCCGGTCACGACCGCCGACCGGCACACGTTCTTCAAGTTCATGGTGAAATCCCTCGCCGAGGAAGCCGGCCTGCGCGCCACGTTCATGCCGAAGCCGATGCTGCACCTGACGGGAAACGGCTGCCACGTCCACCTGTCCGTCTGGGACAGCGCGGGCGCCAGCAACCTGATGCGCGGCGACGGCGAGTTGGGTCTGTCCGACCTGGCCTACAACGTGATCGGCGGACTCTTGAATCACGCTTCCGGAATGGCGCTGATCACGAATCCCGTGGTCAATTCGTACAAGCGGATCAACGCGCCGAGGACGGCCTCGGGAGCGACCTGGTCGCCGAACACGGTGACCTACGGCGGCAACAACCGCACCCACATGATCCGGATCCCGGGCGACAACAGGATCGAAGTCCGGCTCGCCGACGGCGCCGCCAATCCCTATCTGCTGCAGGCGGCCGCGGCCGCTTCCGCGCTTGACGGCATCCGGAGCGACGCCGATCCGGGAAAGCGGCTGGACATCGACATGTACGCGGAGGGCCACAAGGTGGAGGACGCGCCGAGGCTGCCGCTCAACATGCTTGACGCCATCCGAGGCTTCGAAGGCTGCGCGTTCGCGAACGAGTATTTCGGGGATGAGTTCTGCGCCGCCTACGCGAAGCTGAAAATGCAGGAGTGGAACGAGTACATGCGCCACTTCTCCGATTGGGAACGCGAGAACGCGCTGGACGTGTAGCTGCCCAGTCCCGGCGGCCCTTCAGGCTCTCCCGCGCAGCCGCGGCGGCCGGATCGGCGCGTGGCGGCGGAGGCGGACCGCGAGAGCCCGGAGGGCGGCCTCGAATCCTTCATAGGGGCGCAGATCCGGGAACTGCGCTCGGCTTTGGGGCTTACGATGACCGATCTCGCGGAATCCGCCGAGATTTCCGTCGGGATGCTCTCGAAGATCGAAAACGGCCGGACATCGGCGTCGCTCTCGACCCTTCAGCGCCTGGCAACGGCGCTGAACATGCCGATCGCCTCGTTCTTCGCGAAGTTCGACGAGAAGCGGGAGGCGACCTTCGTCAAGGCCGGGCAGGGGCTGCCGATCGAGCGCCGCGGCTCCCGGAAGGGGCATCTTTACCAGCTGCTGGGGCACCGCGTTCGCAGCGAGCGGTCAGTCGAGCCGTTCCTGATCACGCTTGATCGCGGTTCGGACGCCTATCCGATATTCAGCCACCCCGGCGTCGAATTCATCTACATGGTCGAAGGGGAGCTCGGCTACCGCCACGGCGACCAGGTTTACGACTTGGAGCCCGGCGATTCCCTGTTCTTCGACTCCGAGGCGCCGCACGGCCCGCTGGAGTTGAGAAAGCTCCCCGCCGTGTTCCTCTCGGTCATTGTGGCGGCGGGCGAGTAGGGGCCCGCCGCCTGTCGGGTCCTTGTCAGGCCGCCGCGATGAGAAGATCCGCCAGTTCGTCCGGCTTCGAGAACATCACCTCGTGGGAGGCCTCTATGTCCACGAGCGCCGTCGGAGCGGAAGGCCACGCCGAGTTCAAATCCTCGACAATCACGTCGCAGGTGGTGTCGATCAACACTTGATCCTGCGTGCACCGGATGAAGGTTTTCTCCAGCGCTCCGAAGCCTTGCGGGAAGTCGGCCATTTCGCCGTACATGGCCGCGGGCGCGTCCGGCGTGAACAGGTGCATGGCCGTGGCCCACAGGGCGTCGTCGACATCGGCCGCAAGCGCTTCCTTTCCCGCCGCCAGTATCGTCGGGTCCTCGGTTCGCGGGTCGAACCTCAGGGCTCCGACCACCGCCGGGTCAGCCGCGAATATGGGGCCGAACTTGTTCCTTGCCACCTGTTCCTCAAGCGTGGTGTAGAACCCTGCGGGTTTTCCCGGCGTCGGAAGCAGCGCGGCGATGTAGACAAGACCCGCGAACTTCTCCGGCGACTTCGCCGCGGCGAAAGTGACCGGAACGCCGCCCATCGAATGCCCGACGGCAACGACCCGGTCAGCTCCCAAATCCTTGGCGCGATCAGCGGCGGCGATCACGGCGTCCGCGTAGCTGTCGATCCCGATCCCTGCAAGGGCCGACGGTTCGGCTCCGAACGCCGCCGGGTCAAGCGGCCGGGCGCGGAACGATTCGGGGATCACGGCGTCCAGGCCGTGTCCGGGCAGATCGATCGCGACCGACATGTGTCCGGCCTGATTTAGCCTTGGCTCGACCAGTCCCCAGCACCATGCCCCATGCCAGGACCCGTGAACGAGCACGAAAGCTGTTTTCCCCATTCCGCCCGCCTTGGCGGCCGCGGCAGAGGTTGCGACCGCTGCGGTTCCGGCCGCCGCTGCGAATCCGGCCCGCAGCACTGCGCGTCTATCCATGACACTTCCCCCCTTTTTGGTCATTTGTCCTGCTACGATTAGGCAATCCCGCCGAAAGTCAAATGCGAAGATTGCCGTGCGTCGGGGGCCGCATGCGCGTCGCCGGCGCTCGCGGGTCCTTTTGGCGGACGGGTCAGGGAGCCAGCGGCTGCCGTGCTCGCGTTGACCGGGTTGGCGGATTCGGACGAAATCTCCTTCGGAATGCTCTTGAAAATCGGAAGCGGCCGGATGTAGGCGTCGCTCCCGACCCTTCAGAGCCCTGCTGTCGGCCGGACGCTTGTCAGGCCGCCGCGATGAGCAGGTCCGCCAGCTCGGCCGGCTTGGAGAACATCGCCTCGTGGGAAGATTCCATGTCCACGAGTGCCGTTGGAGCCGCTGGCCACGCCCGGTTCAAATCCTTGACAATCGCCTCGCAGGCCGTGTCGATCAATATGGAATCCTGCGCGCACCTGATGAATGTTTTCTCCAGTGTTTCAAAGCTTTGCGGGAAGTCAGCGGTTTCGCCGTACATGGCCGCAGGCGCATCCGGCGAAAACAGGCGCATGGCGGTCGTCCACAAGGCGTCGTCCACATCCGAGGCGAGCGCGTCCTTGATCGTCGCGAGCATGGCCGCATCCTCGGTCTTCGGGTCGAACCGCAGGGCTCCGACTACGGAAGCGTCGGCTGCAAGTATCTTGCCGATCTTGGTCCTCGCCACTTGGTCCTCAAGGCTGATGTAATGGCCCGCGGGTTTTCCGGGGGTTGGAACAGGCGCAGCGACATAGACGAGGCCGGCGAATTTCTCCGGCGACTTCGCGGCGGCGAAAGTGATCGGAACCCCGCCCATCGAATGCCCGACGGCGATCACGCGGCCTGCTCCCATCGCCCTGGCGCGGTTCGCGGCGGAAATCACCGCATCCGCGTAGCTGTCGATGCCGATCCCCGCGATCGGCGACAATTCGGTTCCGAACTTCTCCGGGTCGAGCGGCCTGGAGCGGAAAGATTCGGGAATCGCCGCGTGAAGGCCGTGGCCGGGCAGGTCGATTGCGATCGACATGTGTCCCGCCAGGTTCAGCCCAGGCTCGACCAGACCCCAGCACCATGCGCCGTGCCAGGATCCGTGAACAAGCACGAAGGCGGTCCTTCCCGGACCGTCCGGCTTCCCGGTCGCGTTGGCGACTTCGTGGCTTGCCATCACGTGCTCCCTTGTTCCGATTTGCCGGTCGGCACGATCAGGCAATCGAGCCGGCATTTCAATTGCGAAGTTTGTCATCCGCCGCGAGTCGACGGATTCGGAGCGTCGAAGCCCGGCGGTCCAATTGGGCGAACCCCCGAAGCCGGAAACCGGATTGACGGCAGCAATGCCGTGGGAAAGATTCAGCGCAAAGCCAGCAGCAGGGAAGCCGCCCGCGGCTTGGCGGCCCCGCGAAGCGGTCTGGAGGAAGCATGCGGATACTGGTCTTGCAGCACGCGCGGGAGGAGCATCCCGGCGCATTCAGGAGCCTGCTCCGCGAGGATGGCCACGAATGGCAGGCGGTTGAATTGGACGAGGGGGAAGAGGCCCCGTCGCTCGAAGGTTTCGACGCGCTGTGGGTTCTTGGCGGCCCGATGGACGTGTGGGAGGAGGATCTGCATCCTTGGCTTGCTGGCGAGAAGGAGATGATCCGCGAGGCGGTGAGCGGGAAGGGAATGCCGTTTTTGGGGCTTTGCCTCGGCCACCAGCTGCTTGCGGAAGCGCTAGGCGGGAAATGCGGCAAGGCCGCGAAGCCCGAAATCGGCGTGATGGGTGTAAGCCTTACGGAAGAAGGCGCCGAGAGCGTTTTCCTGGACGGCATGCCCGAGTCGTTCGATTGCCTCCAATGGCATGGCGCTGAAGTCCAGGAGCTGCCGCCGGGCGGCGCGGCCCTTGCGAGCTCCCCCCTGTGCCGGGTCCAGGCCATGAGCTGGGGGCCACGCGCGTTCTCGGTCCAGTTCCATGTCGAGGTCGAGCCCGACACGGTGGAGACTTGGGCGACGATACCCGCGTACTCGGAGGCGCTTGACGGCGCCTACGGTCCCGGAGGCGCGAAGCGGCTTGCGGAGGAATGCGCGGCGAGTTCGGAAGCGTTCGGCAGGATGACCGAGAGGGTCTACATCAACTGGATGCACGCCGCCTCCAAGGCCTGACCGCTCAAGTCGCCGCCGCCCGGGTCAGCGAAAGCCGGGCGGTTTCGAGATGCTCCTTCATCCGCTCGGCAGCGGCTTCGGGCTCCCGGTTCCGGATCGCGTCGACGATCCCGCGGTGCTGCCAGTTGTACTGGGCGATTATCGCCGGCCCGAGCGTGATTCGGCGCATCCTGACCCAATCCGGCTGCAGGCGCACGCCCTCCAGCTGTTCCGCGATCCATCCAAGCAGCGAGTTTCCCGTCGTGGCCACCAGCCGCGCATGGAACGTCCCGTCAAGTTCCGCGAACCGGCCCGGCGCGTTTTCGCTGGCCTCCATGGCTGCAAGCAGCGATTCCAAATCGTCGAAGTCGGCCCGGATCGCGTTCAGGACGGCAAGTCGGCAGATGTGCGGCTCGAACGCGAATCGGGCGTCCATGAGCTCCAAGGGCCTTGTGGCCTCGATGTACGGCGAACCGGCGACGTTCCTTGCGTCGGCGACGAAAGTCCCGCTGCCGGTCCGCGTGCGCAATGCGCCTTCGGATACGAGCTGCTGGATCGCCCGGCGAACGGTCCCTCTTGAGACGCCGAAGCGCTCGGCCAGCATGCGGTGCGTCTGAAGCCTCTCGTTGGACCTGAACCGACCCTCGTCAATTCCGGTCCGGATCCAGGCGGCCAGTTCCGGCGACCCCATTCTTGCCGAGTCGTCAGGGCTCACGAATCACCTTTTCGAACCAATTCGATGCCAAATCTATCCTATGATCAGACTGATGCGCAACCGGCGGGATCAATGCCGAATTGACGGGCATGCCGGTTTCAAGCCGGCGGATGACGACAACCTGTTCATTAATAATGTAATTTGGGCTGCCAATGGCCCGGTGGAAGCTCTTCGCTCCTTGCAGGATTCCGGCATTGTCATCAAAATGGCTCCGGGGATATTGACTATTGTTACCGAATTGGTTCAGAATTCGTGTTCATGCGATTCGCTGGCCGCCGCGCCGCGGCCGGGTCCAGCCAAGGGGAGGCCGGATTGGAACTGCCGGAAAGCGCTGAATTCGCCGTGATCGGGGCGGGCGTCCACGGGCTGTCGACCGCGTGGAGGCTCGCGCAGAGACTCCGCGACCGGGGCGAGGAGGTCGAGGGCCGGATCATCGTGATCGACAAGACCGGCGTGGCCGCCGGAGCTTCGGGGATCGCCTGCGGCGTCGTCCGGAACAACTACTTCCAGCCCGCGATGCGCCGGCTGATGGCCCACTCGGTCGATGTCTGGGAAAGCGACCCCGAAGGCCTGAGCTACCATCCGGTCGGATACATGCAGGTTTCCTGCGAAGCGATGCGGGCGGATGTCGCCTCCATCCACGAGCAGCAGAGGGAAATCGGGTACGAGAGCGTTTTCGTCGAGGGCGCGAACGCCGCGACCAAATACATGCGCGGCTTCTTCGGCGACTGGCAGGCCCGGAACATCACGTCGGTCCTGCACGAGAAGCGGGGCGGATACTCCAACAACACGAAATCCATGGCGGGCCTTGCGAGGAAGGCCGCGGAGCTAGGCGTGCGGATCTGCGCAGGCGCGAGGGTGCTCGGATTCGGCTTCGATTCCGGTTCCGACGCCGTGCGGCAGATCGAAACGGACGCAGGCCCGGTCCGGTGCGGCCAGGTCGTGATCGGCGCCGGGCCGTGGGTTCGCGACTTCTGGGACATGCTCGGCCTTCCGAAGCGGATCGGCGTGGCGGACGCCGAGCGCGGCACGGAAACGGAAGTCGACATGTGGCGCTACTGGCAGCTGGAGGAAGGCGTCGTCGAGATGCCGCCCGAGACCCTGCTGACCGACAGCGGCGAGACGCCGCCGGTGATCCATGTCGACACCGACGCTCCCCTGCACTCCGACCGCGACGGATCTGTCGTCACGGATTCGATGTGGGGGATCTACTACAAGCCGGACTGGCATTTCGGCGGCGTCCAGGGCGGCGCGTCGCCCTACGAGGTGAAGACGCCCGTGGACGAGGTCGCGGTGGACCCTTACGGGCCGTCAAGCCCCGAGTTCGTGGCGGGCGAGGATTTCGCCGAAATGTGGACCTCCGCGCTCGCCCACTGCCACAAGCGGTTCGAGGGAGCGCACGCCAAGTTCCGCAAGGAGCCTGCGGGAGGCATAGGCTGCTTCACGCCCGACAGCTTTCCCGTCTTCGACCGCTTCCGGGAAAACGCGACGGTGATCGCCGATTCGAACCACGGATGGAAGATGATCGGTGTCGGCCATCTCGTCGCCGACGAGCTGCTCGGCGAGGAGCAGGAGCTCCTGGCGCCGTTCCGGTTCGAACGGTTCGCGAAGGGCGAATTGCATCCCGTTTCCAACAGTCCCTATCCTTGGAGCTGACCCCTGACGCGGGCTTCGGCCCGCCACCAACGCAACGGAGAGACCATGCCTGAAATGGACATCGAGAAATTCGTGAACGCCGACGGCCGCGCCGAGCAGGTCAAGGAAGTGCGCAAGAGGATCGACGCGCTGGGCATCGAGTACCTGTACCTCCAGTTCGTGTCGGTCACCGGCAAGATCATGGGCAAGGGCATTCCCGCCGACCACTGGGAAAGCGCGGCCGAAAAGGGATTCCAGCTGGTCTACGGCGCGACGGTCAACCTGTTCACGAACAGGCGGGGCGACTACCTGGGCTACGGCCCCGAGGCGGCCGAGCTGGTCGGGATTCCCGAGCCGGAAACCATGATGCAGCTCCCGTGGGAGCCGAAGATCGCCCGCTTCTACTGCACGCTGTTCCGCAATCGCGAGGAACGGGAGAATCCGGGCAGCTACCTCACGGCCGACTGCCGGGGCAACCTCCGCCGCCTGCACGACGAGTTCAAGGGCAAGCACGGCGGACTGCATCTGCGGATGGGAACCGAGCCGGAAATGATGTGGCTGAAGCGCGACGAGGAAGGGCGTCCCGCCGGCGGATTCTCGAAGCCGTTCTGCTACCACATCGACCAGTTCGAAAGCCTTCGCCCCGTCTACATGAAAGTCATCGAGTACGCCCGCAGGATGGGCTTGGACATGATTCAGGGCGACCACGAGGATGCGCCGGGGCAGCTCGAGCTCAACTTCATGTTCGACGAGGTGCTGCGGAACGCCGACAGGCTGACCACTTACCGCCAGATCTGCGCGCAGGTCGCGCGCGAGTTCAATCTGATCGCGTGCTTCATGTCGAAGCCGTTCATGGGCGTCTCGGCTTCGGGCTGCCACCACAACCTGTCGCTCTGGCGCGGCGGACAGGACGAGCTGAGGCGGACCGGGAACGATCCCTCGAACCTGCCGGGAATGCCTGGGAACTACATGCACATCCGCGGCGGCGAGAACACCTTCATGCCGGACGGCGACGATCCGCAGCTGCCGGGGAAGACCGGGCTGGCCGCGATCGGCGGCATCGTGAAGCACCTGAGGGCGCTTACCGCCATCGGCTCCTCGACAGTGAACTCCTACCGGCGGCTTTGGGACACCGGGTTCTGGGCGCCGGTGTTCGCGGACTGGGGCTTCCAGAACCGCACGACCGGGCTGCGGGTGTCCGCCCCGGGACGGTTCGAGTACCGATCGGTCGACTCGATGGTAAATCCCTATCTCATGGGCTCGGCGATCCTCGCCGCCGCAGGCGACGGCATCGACAACAACCTCAGTCCGGGCGAACCCGAGGAGCGCAACATCTACGAGGCGATCGAAGCCGGAAAGGATGTCAAGAAGCTGCCGATGTCGCTGGGCGAAGCGCTGGACGCTCTGGCCAACGACGAGGTCATCAAGAGCGCGCTGCCGGGCGAGATGTTCCGCCTCTACCACGAGTACAAGACGGACGAGTGGGAGAGGTTCATGCACACCGTCACGGACTGGGATCTCGACACCTACATCGACTGCCTGCCGTAGCGGGCGCGAAGCGGAGGGCGGGCGGCGCCCGCCCGATCCGGCCAATTCTGGAGAGGGGACCGAAGCGATGTGCGGAATTGCGGGGCTGATCCACCGCGGCAAGGTGTCGGACATCGGATCCGAAATGACCTCGATGCTGCTCGCCCTCAGGCACCGGGGGCCGGATTCCACCGGATACGCGGTCTACGGCAAGGGAGCGCCGGGCGATTTCGTCATGCGCTTCAAGGTCGCCGAACAGGAGGACATGGGGCGCGGAAGCGGCATCTACCGCGCGATCGGCGACCGCAAGGAGCAGGTCGACGCGATTCTCGAGGAGCACGGCGCCGACGTGAAGTCGCGCGAGCAGTCCACGGAGTACGCGCTGCGGTACGTGCTCTCCCACGACGGCGACACCGAGAAGATGGTCCGCCACGTCGAGGAGGTCGACGGCGTTGAAATCCTCTCGCTCGGGGTTGGCCTTGAGCTGATAAAGGATCTGGGCGACGCGGAAACGGTCGCGAATGCCTATGATCTCGACGGATTCAAGGGCACGCACGGCATAGGGCACACGCGGATGGCGACCGAGTCGGATGTCGACATCAGGTCCGCCCATCCCTACTGGGCGTTTCCGTACAACGACGTATCGGTTGTGCACAACGGCCAGATCACCAACTACTGGATCATGCGGCGCGAGATGGAGCGGCAAGGCCACCGGTTCATGTCGAACTGCGATTCCGAGCTTCTCGCCGTCTACACCGCGCACAACCTCGCGAACGGCGCGGCGCTCGAGGACAGCCTCCGCAGGTCCGTCGAGGAGATCGACGGCGTGTTCACCTACCTGGTCGCCACGAAGGACGAACTGGGCATGGCGAAGGACACGATGGCGGCCAAGCCGCTCGTTCTCTACGAGGGCGACGACCTCATCGCCCTCGCTTCGGAGGAGGTCGCCATCCGCTCGATACTCCCGCACGAGATAGACACTTGGGATCCGTACGACGAGGAGGTCCGCGTATGGAGCGCGTGAGCGATGCCGATCTGGCAGGGATAAGCCAGGACGAGCGCGCGAAAGCGCTCGGCATGATGACCGAGCAGCTCTCCGGGCGCTCGATGATGATCGAGTTCGATCCCGACGAGGAGCCGAGGCTCACCTATCCCTGGGCGCCCGATGTCGATTTCAACAGGCGGAGCGAGTTCGACGCCGACGGGATGGGCGCCACGGAGGTGAACGGGAAGCTCCGCGAGCTCATGCGCGACGGGTTCGGGACGGTCGTGGTCAGGAACCCGCGCGGAATGCACGGCCTGGGCGTCGGGATTCTCAACAGGCTGAACCTGATATTCGAAGGATCGCTCGGGTATTTCGGGGTCGGGCTGATCGACGGGCCCAACGTCAGGATCAACGGGAGGGTCGGCTGGTCGTGCGGCGAGAACATGATGTCCGGCACCGTGATCGTCGAAAAGAACGCCGGATCGACCTTCGGCGCCGCGGTCCGCGGCGGGGACCTGGTCTGCAAGGGCTCCGTAGGCTCGCGGACCGGGATCGACATGAAGGGCGGCACCATCATCGTCGGCGGCGACACGGGCGCGCTTTCAGGGTTCATGATGCAGCGCGGCCGGATGATCGTCTGCGGGAACGCCGGGAAGAACCTCGGGGACTCGATGTACGACGGAACGATCTACGTCGGCGGCGAAATCCGGAGCCTCGGCGTGGACGCGGTGCCCGCGGAGCTGTCGGACCTCGACAGGGGGTGGCTCGAGAGGAAGCTGCATCTTTACGGCCTGCTTCCTGAACAGGGCGTCGGCCATTTCACGAAGATTGTCGCCGGAAAGCAGCTCTGGAACTACGACAATCTCGAGCCGACCGAAAAGAAGCTGATTCTCTAGAACCTGGAAGGGATTGGGACGATGCCAGACGGACAGGCGCCGACGAAGCGGCCGCTGGGGCGGGACCCTTACCGGCTCGGCAATTCCTTCGTATTCCCTCCGCACGTCATCGACGACATACACATCAAGGCCGAGCTCGGCCGGTACCGGATGCGCGGCTTCTCGCTCTTCAAGAAGATCCCGCACTGGGACGACCTCACGTTCCTGCCGGGAACGCTGACGAGGTTCGTGATCGAGGGCTACAGGGAGAAGTGCGAGACGAAGACGGTCATAGGGCCGCGGGCGAAGCGCCCGCTGGAGCTCGACATTCCGGTCTACGTGACGGGCATGAGCTTCGGCGCGCTCTCCTACGAGGCGAAGACGGCGCTGGCCCGCGGCGCGACGATGGCCGGAACGGCGACGTGCTCGGGCGAGGGCGGCATGATTCCCGACGAGCGGCGGTACTCGTCCAAGTGGCTCTACCAGTGCATCCAGTCGCGGTACGGGTTCAATCCGCACCACCTGGTGCTCGCGGACGGCTGCGAATTCTTCATCGGCCAAGGCTGCAAGGTCGGCTTGGGCGGGCACCTGATGGGGCAGAAGGTCACCGACCAGGTGGCGGAGATGCGCTCCCTTCCCGCCGGGATCGACCAGCGCTCGCCGGCCCGCCATCCCGACTGGCTCGGGCCCGACGATCTGGCGCTGAAGATCCAGGAGATCCGCGAGGCGACCGACTGGCAGATCCCGATTCAGCTCAAGCTGGGGGCGGCCCGGGTCTACGACGATGTGCGCATGGCCGTGAAGTGCGGTCCGGACTCCATCTACATCGACGGGATGGAGGGCGGCACGGGCGCAGGCCCGCATCTCGCGACCGAGGACACGGGCGTTCCAGGCATCGCCGCGATCCGGCAGGCGCGCAAGGCCATCGACGATCTGGGCATGCGCGGCGAAATCACTCTCGTTTACGCCGGCGGCATCAGGAACGGGGCGGATGTCGCCAAGGCGATCGCGCTCGGGGCCGACGCCATCGCGCTCGGCCATTCGGTGATGATGGCCCTCAATTGCAACAAGGACATTCCCGAGGCCAACTACCAGGAGGAAATGGGCGTGGACCCGGGGTACTGCTACCACTGCCACTCCGGGCGCTGCCCGGTCGGAGTCGCCACGCAGGATCCGGCGCTGCGGGCGAGGCTCGACCCGGACGAGGCTGCGGAGCGCGTCTACAATTTCCTGCACACGCTCACCATCGAGGCGCAGATGTTCGCGCGCGCCTGCGGCAAGACCAACATCCATTCGCTCGAGCCGGAGGATCTGGCGGCGCTGACCATGGAGGCGTCGGCGATGGCCGGCGTGCCGCTGGCCGGGACCGACCACACGGTCGGCGTGGACGACTACCACCATCTCTAGGGAGGCCGATCATGGCCGGAACGAGCTACAAGGGAACCGAAATCAAGAGCGTCGACCAGTTCCTGGAGGACGCGGCCGGGCTCGGGTCCGAGCGCGAGAAGGAGATCGGCCAGCACATCGGGTACCGGTACGACGTCAACCAGGTGCCGGACTACAGCCGCGTCACGCCGTTCCTGAGCGAGTACGTCGAGGCCATGGGCTGGGACGATCTCAACTGGCTTGAAGACGTCCACATGGGGTACGAGGACGGAGTCCCGGCCGTGTTCGACCGGAACATCAACGGATGGGTCCGCGTCCCCGCGTCGGTCGAGCTCCCGGACAACCAGCAGGACCGCGACATGATCGCCAGGGAGCTGCTGATCAAGTTCCAGATGTCGAAGCGGCACCCGCTCGTGGCGCTTCGCGAAGCCTACAGGAAATTCTGAGCCGATGACCGCCCGATACAGGATCGCCTGCCTGCAGACCCGCCCGCGCGCCGATTTCGAGTCCGCCGCCGCCGAAGCGCTGCGGCTCGCCAAGGAGGCCGTCGACGGCGGGGCGCAGCTGATAGCGCTGCCGGAATATTGCGGCGGCCTGCGCATGGAGGAGGGCCGCCTGGCGCCGCCGTCCGCGCCGGAGGAGAGCCATCCGGTGCTTGCCGACCTGCGCGGTTTCGCCGCGTCGGCGGGCGTCTGGACGCTGGTCGGATCGGTCGCGGTCGACGGGCCGGACGGGAGGCTGCTGAACCGCTGCTTCGTTCTCGACGGCTCCGGCGAGATCGTCGCCCGCTACGACAAGATCCACATGTTCGACATCCAGCTGTCGGAAAGCGAATGGTACCGGGAGAGCGCCACGGTCAGCCCCGGCTCCGTCGGCGTCATCGCCGACACGGATTTCGGGCGCATGGGGCTGTCGATCTGCTACGACCTCAGGTTCCCGGGTCTCTACCGGGGCATGGCCCAGATCGGCGCGGAGATCCTCGCCGTGCCCGCGGCGTTCACCAAGACGACCGGAATGGCGCACTGGCATGTGCTGAACAGGGCGCGCGCGATCGAAAACGGCTGCTTCGTGCTCGCGCCGGGCGCGGCGGGCAAGGTTGCGGGCGGAGGCGAGACCTACGGGCACTCGCTCATTGTGAACCCTTGGGGCGAGGTGCTCGCGGACGGCGGCGAGGGCGGCTGCGTCGTCGCGGCAGAGATCGACCTTGCCGAAGTCGAATCGGCGCGGTCCAGGATTCCGAGCCTCAAGCACGACTGGCCGTACGAGATACTCAACCGGCTTGGAGATCACGAGTCGGCATGACCCGCGTCGGCGCGATGGCGGACATGGCAGCGGCGGAGGCCGCCCGGCGGGCGTTCCTGAAATGGCAGTGCCGCGCCCGGCAGATGGCAATCCGCGAGCGCGGCGGCCAGCCCGACGAAAGCGTCTCGCCCGAAGTGTCGTTCCGCGACGGCTTCCCGGCAATCGGGAGGATCGTGACCGTCCTCTGCAGAACCGGCGCGCACTCGGCGACGCCGGAGCTCCGCCACATCGCGAAGAGCACGCATGATCCGGCTGCGCGCCGGGAGGCTGCGCTGCGGTTTCTTGCCGGCGAGCATTACCAGGACGCCCGCCGGTTCACGGACGTTCTGGCGGCGACCTTCGCGCCGGGATCGGCTGCGGCGCGGCGCTTGGATTCCGCCGATGGCTGCATGCTGGAGTTCCGGGCCTACTCGCAGCGCTTCGCTTTCCCGTGCCGGCCCAGGCTGCTCGCGCCCGGGGATTCGCTGCGGGAAGCGGCCTGGTGGCACAACATGCTTTTCAATCCGTCGCTGCCTCCGGACGCCGCCGTGTTCGGATTCGAGCCGGACTGGAGCCGCTGCATTGCGGATCCTGCGCCGCCGGTCGCGCAGGGCGCCGCTCATCAAGCGCTCGCGGCGCGTCCGGCCGGCATTCCGGCATCGGAGGTGCGCTTTTGACGTTTCCGTCCGCATGCCGCGGACGCCTTGGAATTCGCGCCGCTGAACGGCGCGGATGCCGCCGCCCGAATCTTCGCCCGAAGGGTCGGGCGCAGAGGGCGGCAGCTTGTGCATGCGGGCTCGCGCCCGCCAACCAACTGGAGGAATGTAGATGAGGAAGATTGTTTCACTTGTCGCGTCGGGCGTTCTCGCAACGGTGCCTCTGGGCTCTCTGGCCCAGGACAGCAGCGATCCGATCGTCATCCCGACCCACAACTGGTCGAGCCAGATCGTGATGAGCTACGTCGTCGGCCAGCTGTTCGAGTCGATCGGCAACAATGTCGAATACGTGTCGACGGACTCGCAGGCCGTCTACGAGGCGGTCCGCCTAGGCGACGTGACGCTTGAGCTCGAGGTCTGGGAAGGCGCGTTCGGGGTCGCGTTCAACGAGGCGCTGGCCAAGGGCGGCCTGCACGACGCGGGCGATCACAACGCGGTCACGCGCGAGGAGTGGTGGTATCCGATGTGGACGAAGGACGCCTGCCCGGGCCTGCCCGACTGGGAAGCGCTCAACGCGTGCGCGGAGCTGTTCGCCACTCCCGAAACCGGCGACAAGGGCCGGTTCCTTGGCGGGCCGGTCGACTGGCTCAAGCATGACGCGGAGCGCGCCGAGGCGCTTGGGCTGAACTTCGTGGTCGTGAACGCCGGATCCGCCGCCGCGCTTTGGGCGGAGGTGGCGGCCGCCGAGCGCAACAAGCGGCCCGTCGTGATCTTCAACTGGACGCCGAACTTCGTCGAGGCCGTCTGGCCCGGCGAATTCGTCGAGTTCCCGGCATATTTCGACGGCTGCAAGGAGGACGCCTCTCTGGGGCCGAATCCGGACTTCACCTACGACTGCGGCAACCCCGCGGACGGGTACCTCAAGAAGGCCGCATGGGACGGAATGGAAGGCAAGTGGCCGAACGCCTACCAGGTCCTCCGCAAGATCTCGTTCACCAACCCCCAGATCGCCGAGATGGCGAAGTTCGTCGATGTCGACGAAATGGAGCCCGAGGACGCTGCGGTCCGGTGGCTTGAAGAGAACGAGGACGTGTGGCAGCCTTGGCTTGCAGGCGTAAGCTGAAGCGGGCCTGACACGATGGCGGGCCGCGCCGCTTGGCGGCGCGGCCTGAAGCCGGGGGAACTGCGCATGGCGGCCGAAACGGGCCCGGCAATCGAGTGCCGGAGCGCTTGGAAGCTCTTTGGACCGCACCCCCGAAAGTATTTGTCCGGGCTTCCGGAAGGGCGGACCTACGACGGGATCAGGGCCGACGGCTACATCGCCGCCGTGCGCGACGTAACGCTCGAGATCGGGCGGGGCGAGATGCTGGTCATCATGGGGCTCTCCGGTTCCGGCAAGTCAACGCTGGTCCGGTGCCTGTCGAGGCTGATCGACCTGACCGGCGGAGAGGTCTCGGTCGAAGGCAAGGACCTCATGTCGCTGTCGGAAAAGCAGCTGATCGAGCTCCGCCGCAGCAAGATGGGGATGGTGTTCCAAAGCTTCGGGCTGCTTCCCCACCGCACCGTCCTCGACAATGTCGCGTTCCCGCTCGAGATGCGCGGCCAGGACCGTTCGCAGCGGCGCGACCGCGCGATGGAGGTCGTCGAGCTTGTCGGGCTGTCGGGGCGGGAGGACTACTACCCGAGGGAGCTGTCCGGCGGGCAGCAGCAGCGCGTCGGCATCGCGCGATCCCTCGCGATCGAGCCGGACATCTGGTTCCTCGACGAGCCGTTCTCGGCTCTTGATCCGCTGATCCGCAAGGAGATGCAGGACGAGTTCCTGAGGCTCCAGGGAATCCTCGGGAAGACCATCGTCTTCATCACCCACGATTTCGACGAGGCTCTCAGGCTCGCCGACAGGATCGCGATCATGAAGGACGGCGCGATCGAGCAATGCGCGGCTCCGGACAGGATCGTGCTGGACCCCGCCACGGAGTACGTCGCGAGGTTCACCGAGGATGTGGACATCTCCCGGGTCGTGCATGCGTCCTACCTCGCGGACAAGGCGGACGGCGGCGCGGCGGAAGGCGAGCCCGTCCCTGCAGGCGCCACCATCAGGGAGCTCGCAAGAGATCTCGTGCGCGATTCCAGGGAGCGGATACCGGTCGCCGGGGCCGATGGCGGCATTGTCGGCGTCATGAAGCGGTCGCGGGCGCTGGAGGTCCTGGTCGGAGAGGCGGAATGACCGCCGCGGCGCCCTCCGCAGGAGGGGCGTCGGCAGGCCCGCGCAACATCCGGACCGCGCAGCTGATCATGCTGGCGGCCGTCGTTCTTGCGGTCTCGAAATTCGTTCTCCCGGGCGGGCTCGTGCGGCCGCCGGAATGGCTGGTCTGGCCCTTCGCGGACTGGATCAACTGGCTGTTCCTGTTCGTCAAGGACGACCTCGGCCTGATACACGTGACCCGCGCGTTCGCCGCGGTCGTCGAATGGCTGCTCGACGTGACCGCTAACCTGCTCTACGGCCGCAACCGCTGGCCGCGCATCGGGCCGATACCGTGGACCGTCATCGCCGTGACCGCGGGCGTCATCGGCTACGCCCTGAACGGCTGGCGGCTTGGCCTGCTTTCCGCTGGAACCTTCTGCTGGATCGCGGCGATGGGCCAGTGGAAGTGGGCGATGGAGACGCTTTCCGTGATCGTGGTCGCCGCTCCCATCGCGATCGTGGTCGGCCTGCTGCTCGGAATCGCCGCCTGGCGCAGGAAATGGGTGGAGCAGGCCCTGAATCCGCTGCTGAACATCGCGCAGTCGCTGCCGCACTTCGCCTACATGATCCCCGTGGTCGTGTTCATCGGCGTCGGTCCGAAGGCAGGCGCGATCGTGACGATAATTTTCGCGGCGCCGCCGATGATCCGGATGACGCTTCTCGGCCTGCAGAAGATACCGCCCGAAATCGTCGAAAGCGGGAAGATGTGCGGCGCCGACAGCTTCCAGCTGCTCCGGCATGTCAGGATTCCGTCGGCGCGGACCGAGATTCTGCTCGGGATCAACCAAGTCATCATGCAGTGCCTCGCGATGGTCGTCCTCGCCAGCTTCATCGGGATGCCCGGCCTCGGGCAGAAGCTCCTCCAGCTTCTCCAGGCCCTGAAGATCGGCCGCTCGGTCGAGATCGGGATCTCGATCGTGCTGATCGCCGTCGTCCTCGACCGTTGCTCCAAGGCGTGGGTGGTCAAGGAGCCGGCTCATTTCGAGAAGGGCACGCCGTGGCACCGGCGCAACCGGCTGGTCGTCATCTGGGCGGCGCTTTGCGCAGCCGCGCTCGCCGCGGCCCAGATCTGGCCCGTCGCCGACGAGGTGAAGCGAAGCCAGGCGCTGTCCGTCTACCGGGAGATCGACGCCGTCGTCGACTGGTTCATCGCCGTCGCCGATCCGGTGACCCAGGCGCTCAGGGCGTTCCTGATCACCAAGGTGCTCATCCCGATGCGCGACGCATATCTGTGGCTGCCGTTCACGGCGGTCATCGCGCTCCTCGCGGGCATCGGCTGGATGGTCGGCTCCCGCCGGTCGGCCCTGGTCTGCGTGGCGTATGTCGGCCTGATCGCGATGTCGGGCTGGTGGGACCGCGCCATGATCACGGCGTACATGGTGAGCTTCGCCGTCCTGCTCGCATGCGTCGTCGGCCTTCCGCTGGGAATCTGGGGATCGAAGACCGACTTCCGAGCGAAATGGCTTCTTCTCGTTTGCGACACGGCCCAGACCTTTCCGAGCTTCATCTACCTGATACCGGTGGTCATGCTGTTCGGCGTCAACGACGTCGCGGCGATCGGCGCCGTCGTGATCTTCGGCCTGGTTCCCATGGTCCGGTACACGATCGAGGGCCTGCGCTCGGTTCCTCCGAACCTGCTGGAGGCCGCCGACATGTGCGGCGCGACCTCGCGGCAGAAGCTTTGGACCGTCCGGTTTCCGATGGCGCTTCCGACCATCGCCGTCGGGCTGAACCAGACGGTCATGTTCTCGCTGTTCATGGTCATCATCGCCGCCTTCATCGGCACGCAGGATCTGGGGCAGGAGATGCAGCGGGCGCTGTCGTCGACGGATGTCGGCAAGGGCCTCGTGCTGGGCTTCTGCGTTGCGTTCATGGGCCTTATGGTTGACCATCTGATTCTGCGCTGGTCGTCGGCGCGGAAGAGGGCTTTGGGGATCGACTGATGAATGTCCGTCCGGTTTTCGAAACGCCGTACGAGCGGAGCGGCGTCATCGCGCCCGGCCTTCCGATCCTGCCGAGAGGGGTCGAACGGCATCCCGTCCCGGGCGGCGGGTCCAGGTCGGTTCGGATCTTCAAGGGCGACGAGTTCTCCGTCGTTGATCTGGAAGGCCTGCAGATCGCGGAGCTGGTGTTCTTTTCGCCGCAAGGCGTCTCCGACGCGGCGCTGATCGGAGCGAAGAGCTGCGGCGCGCCGTCCGGGACGATAAGCGCGCTTTCCGATGGCTCCCGCTCGGGGGCCCGGGTCCTGTCCGCTCTCGAGTGCGCCGGATTCGACCTCGCGAAGGGCGAGGCGGTTCGAACGCTCGGCGGCGGCTCCCTGCCGGGCGACATGGAGACCTTCTCGGCGCAGTCGGACGGACTTCTGGTCGTGTCCGCTCCCGGCGGCCCCATGCTCCCGGAGTCGCAGGACGCCCCGACGGGGCTGGCTCTTTACATCCGCCGCGCCGATCCCGGGCCGGAGGCGCCGACTCTTGCTCCGCCGGACCCGCTTGCCGACCCGATCAGGGACCTGAACATCCAGCCGGGGGAAGCGGCCTGCTACGAAGTCCGGGAAGGGGAGTACATCCAGATTCTGGATGTCCAAGGCCGGGAGTGCTCCGACTTCCAGGCGTTCGCGCTTCGAAGCCTCGACAAGGGGCTGGAGCGTGAAATCGACCCGACCGCCACCCGGTCGATGACCGGAACCGGCTATCCCTTGCCGGGCCTGTCCGCGAAATACTTCAACGTGGATTTCGACCCGCTCGTCGAAATCGTCCAGGACACCTGCGGGCGGCACGACACGTTCGGACTCGCCTGCACGGCGCGGTACTACGAGGATCTGGGCTATCCGGGCCACGCCAACTGCTCCGACAACATAAACGCCGGGCTTGCTGAATACGGCGTGAGGCCCCGCGGCGGCTGGCCCGCGATCAACTTCTTCTTCAACACGATGATCGACGATTCGAACGCGATCAGCTCCGACGATCCGTGGTCGCGGCCCGGAGACTACGTCCTGCTCAGGGCGCTTTCGGACCTCGTTTGCGTATCGACCGCGTGCCCGTGCGACGTCGACTCCGCGAACGGCTGGAATCCGACCGACGTCCAGGTGCGGACCTACGGCGCGGCCGAGGATTTCAAGCGCTCCCACGGGTACAGGAAATCAGCGGAGGCGGATTTGGAAACGACCAAGCGCACGGGGTTCCACGAGCCTTTCGCCCGGCACACGCGCGATTTCACCGAGTACAACGGGTACTGGCTGCCGAATTCCTTCGCCGGGCAGGGCGCGGTTAGCGAGTACTGGGCGTGCCGCGAACGGGCGGCGGTGATGGATTTGTCGCCGCTCAGGAAGTTCGAAGTCACCGGGCCCGACGCCGAGGATCTCATGCAGGCCTGCGTCACCCGCGACATGAAGCGGCTATCCGTCGGACAGGTCGTCTACACCGCCATGTGCTACGAGCACGGCGGCATGATCGACGACGGGACGGTCTACCGGCTCGCACCGAACAATTTCAGATGGATCGGCGGCAACGACACGTCGGGGCTGTGGCTGCGGGAGCAGGCCCGCGAGCGCGGGCTGAACGCCTGGGTGCGGTCGTCGACGGAACAGCTTCACAACATCGCGGTCCAAGGGCCGTCCTCGCGCGAGCTTCTGGAGCGGATCATGTGGACTCCTCCCAAGCAGCCGGCGATCGGCGAGCTCGGATGGTTCCGGTTTGCGGTCGCGCGGCTCGGCGATTTCCACGGCGCGGCATGCGTGGTGAGCCGGACGGGGTACACGGGCGAACTCGGATACGAGGTCTTCTGCCATCCCAAGGACGCGCCGGCCATCTTCGACGCCGTGTGGGAGGCGGGCGCGGAGTTCGGGCTTGCGCTGCTTGGCCTTGAGGCGCTCGACATCCTGCGCATCGAGGCCGGGCTTCCGTTCGCCGGCTGCGAATTCTGCGACCAGACCGATCCGTTCGAAGCGGGAATCGGCTTTACCGTGCCGCTCAAGTCGAAGCCCGACGAGTTCATCGGGCGGCATGCGCTGGAAAGGCGCAAGGCGCATCCCGCTAGGCGGTTGGCGGGCCTCGACATCCAAGGCGGCGTGGTTCCGTCGACCGGCGATTGCGTCCGGATCGGCAAGGCCCAGGTCGGCGAAGTGACGTCCGCCGCCCGGTCGCCGATTCTGGGAAGGACGATAGCGCTGGCGCGCATGGACGTGGCGCATTCCGAGCCGGGCGCCGATGTCGAAGTCGGCCAGCTGGACGGCCAGCAGAAGCGGCTAAGGGCGGAAATCGTCCCGTTTCCCCATTTCGACCCGAAGAAAAAGCGGGTCCAAGGGATTTACGAGCAAGTGTAGGCCGACGGGCGGATCTTCGCGACCAAGGGCGGCGTTCCGGACGCCGCCGCGATTAGGGCCTGTTAACGCTTGATGATTTCGACGATGAGGGCGAAGCAAATGAAAGCGGCGTACATCGTGTCGAGCTTCTCGAACCTGGTGAAGATGCGCCGGCAGCCCTTGAGCCTGCGGAACAGCCGCTCGACCTCGTTCCGCCGCTTGTAGGTTTCGCGGTCGAAATCCCATTTGTTTTTCCGGTTCGACTTCGGCGGCACGACCGGCGTCATTTCGAGGTCGCGGACGAGCCGGCGGGTCTCGTCGCCCTCGTAGGCGCGGTCCATCGCCAGCGGAACCTTGGAGCCCCGCTTGCCGAAGCGCTCCAGCAGGGCCCGGCCCTCCGGCGCGTCGTGGGCCTGCCCGCCGGAAAGGCGGAAAGCCATTGCCATCCAGTCACTTGCGGCGATCATGTGGATCTTCGTGTTCCAGCCGCCGCGGGACCTGCCTATGCTCTGCGGGCCTCTTTTTTTGGGCTCCGGTGCCGTCGGGATGCACCTTGACGCTGGTGCTGTCGAGGCCGAGGCAATCGAGGTCCTTGTCCGTCAGCTCCTGCTCCCGCAGCGCCGCAAGCAGCCGCGCCAGCACGCCCGCCTCGGCCCAGCGGCGCAGCCGCATGCAGGCCGTGTGCCACTTGCCGTAGCGCTCCGGAAGCGCGCGCCACTTGCAGCCGTTCTCAAGAATGTGCAGCAAGGCGTTGATGATGACGATGTTCGGAATCAGCACGTTGCCGCGCTGGACCGGAAGATGGGGATGCAGCAAGGCGCAACGCTCTTCGGTGATGCTGGCCATGATCGGGGACTGCTCGCTTGTTTTTTCCATTGTTGACAACAGCTTGCCACAAACCCGGTCTTGACGCAAGCGTAAACACGCCCTAGAAAAGAGAAACGGAAAAAGGCGCCGACTTTCGTCGGCGCCTTCCTGTTTCAGCGGTGCGAAAGCTAGAGCTCGTCAAGCGCCTTCTTGATGTTCTCGGGCGTGCCGTGCTGGCGGATCTTCTCCTCCTGGTAGCCCTTCTCCCACCGGATGCACCAGACGTGCCAGTAGATCCAGAAGATCACGCCGATCAGCACCATGATCAGCTCAAGTCCCTGGAACGGATAGACCGCGCCGACATTGGCGAGATCCACCGCCCAGCTCTCAATTCCCGTAGTGCTCATTTTTCATCTCCTGATGACTGAATTAGGACGGTCCGTCAGACCATGGACTTTTCGGCATCGCGCACCTCGGATGCCGCGACCTCTTCGTCGTGCTTGGTCTGGAAGTCCAAGCCGAGAAGCTCGATCTCCTTCGGTATCCTCAGCAGCCCGAAGGCGTTGAGGATCTTCGCCGCGATGTATCCTGGCAGGAATCCGAGGACTCCGAACATGATTATCGCGCCGATGATTTGTCCGATCGGGTTGATCGAGGCATAGCCGTCGTACGGCGAGCTCGGGTGGCCCCAAAGAACGAATCCGCAGATCACCAATCCGATGAATCCGGCATATCCGTGAACCGCGACCGCTCCCACCGCATCGTCGATCTTGAACTTCTCTTCGACCCAGTGGTGCAGCTTGTAGGCGAGGTAGGTGCCGACGCCGCCGATGATCATCGCTTGGACCGGATGGTACAGGTCGTTTCCTGCCGACGCCGTGATGATGCCCGCAAGGCCGCCTGAATAGGTCCAGAAGGCGTTGCCCTTGGAGGCCATGAATCCGACCAGCATTCCGCCGGACAGCGACATGAGGAAGTTGACCGTAATCGCTCCCAGCGTCGTTGGCGTCAGATAGATGGTCGTTGCCGTCCAGGTCTCGCCCGTGATCTGGCCGCCGATGCCCTCGGGCGAGATCAGAGGCACGTTGCAGGCGACGTAGAATCCCCAGAAGCCGGTGTAGATCAGGAAGAGCCCGATGCACACGAGCCAAGGGTTGTGCGGAAGGATGTTCCGGGGGGTTCCGTCAGACGCGAACTTGCCGAGCCTCGGCCCGAGAACCACGAGCACGCCGAGAGCGAAGCCTCCCGCGATCGCATGGATGACCCCGGACGCGTAGGCGTCGTGGTATCCGAGCAGCTGGACCATCCAGCCGCCGTAGTGCCAGCCCCAAGCCGCGTCGATGATCCAGAAGACCGAACCGATCAGGACCGCGAGTATCCAGAACGCGCCGGAATTGATCCGTTCGATGACCGAGCCGGAAACGATCGATGCGGCCGTCCAGGAGAACAGCAGGAACGCGGCCCAGAAAACGCCGGTTATCCGGTCGCTCAGGTTCGTGCCCATGGTCTCGGACGTCGGCGCGTTCGCCGCCGCGTCGCCGGTGAGAAGGCCTCCGGTAATCCAAGGCCCGTTGGGGAACGCCCAGTAGATCCACCATCCGAAGAAGAAGAACGTGATCGTCACGAGCGGAATCAGCATCGAATTCTTCATGAGCGTGTGGACATGGTGCCGCCGACGGCTGGCGCCCACTTCGTACATGCAGAATCCGACGTGGATCAGAAACATCAGCGCTACTGTCAGCCAGTAGTAGAACTCGGTGAATACCGTGGTTACTGCATCAAGGTTGCTGCCCATTGGTTTATCTCCCTCAATTGCAAGACCAAGGAGCGCCCGGCGTTGGCGGGCGCGGGAACCGCGCTTTCGATTGACCGGGGGCGCGACCCGCGTCGGCGGAACGATGCCAAGCGCAAGATCGACATCTGATTGTCACTCGAGCGGCTCCCTGCAGTCTCGCTCGGCGCGCAGTTTTGTGATTCGAATCGCGCGAATCAAGCAAAATCCGCAACAATTTGTATGAATCGTCGAAATTGATACTAAATTGGGTCTGATTCCGGCCGAACTTCGACACATTTGCCACTGTTTCCGTTTTGATTCGTGCATGTCCTCGGGCCCGAACGGGGCCGCATGCCGCGGCCCGAAACCGGGTCTGCAACGCCGCGTGCGGCCAGCGGCCGGCGGATTGCACGCCGACGATTCGCGTTCGAGATTTGCCCGCGCAGCCGCAAAGCGGATACTTGCGACCTGCTCCGAGCGGACGGAACCGCGGAATTCGACCGCCGCCGTCCGGATGGCGGGCGGCTGAGCTGGAGGGCCATGATGGTAGAATTCGCTATCGTCGATCCGGAATTCGGGAAGTTCCTCATCGACAATTCGAAAATGAAGAAGCTGTCGTCCGGGCACGACTGGACGGAAGGGCCGGTCTGGTTCGGGGACGCGGAGTGCCTGCTGTTCTCGGACATTCCGAACAACCGCATCCATCGCTGGACGCCGAGGGACGGGGTGACGGTGTTCCGGGAGCCGTCGAATTACGCCAACGGCCACACGAGAGACCTAACCGGCCGGCTGATCTCCTGCGAGCACGGGACGCGACGAGTGACGAGGACGGAGTGGGACGGCTCCATCACCGTGGTCGCCGACAGTTTCGACGGAAAGAGGCTGAATTCGCCGAACGATGTCGTCGTGAAATCGGACGGCTCGATCTGGTTCACCGATCCGCATTACGGGATCGCGACGGACTACGAAGGATTCAAGGCGCCGGAAGAGCTTCCATGCCGCGTCTACCGCGTCGACCCGTCCCTTGAGCGGATCGAGATCGCCGCGGACGGTTTCGGCTGCCCGAACGGCATCGCCTTCAGCCCGGACGAATCGCAGCTGTACGTTTCGGACACCGGCCGGATGCACGACCCGGACGCGGACACGCATATCCGCGAGTGCAAAGTCACACCCGATGGCGCGACCGGCGGCGGCAGGGTTCTCCACAGAGTGGCCCCGGGCGTCGCCGACGGCTTCCGGCTCGACACGGACGGCAACATCTGGACCTCCGCGGGCGACGGCGTCCACTGCATCTCGCCTTCCGGAGAGCTGCTCGGCAAAATCTTCGTGCCCGAAACCGTTTCCAACGTCTGCTTCGGCGGGCGGGCGAAGCACCATCTCTTCATTACGGCGACGACCTCGGTCTACGCCATCGTCCTGAACCGCACCGGCGCGCAGCGGCCGTAAGCGCTCTGCGGCATTCCGCTCCAATGCTCATTTGCCACTCGAAACCCGGCTCCCGTTCGGCTAATGGGAAGCCGCGCGGGCCGGATTGCCGCAAACGCGACCGGCTCCCGAAAGCAAGGCTGCTTCAGGTCCGGAGATTCCCTTGAAAGGCCAAGGATTGAAAGAACGGTTCGACAGCCTGTTCCAGAGTCAGCTTGACGAGCTCAAGGAGCAGGGGAACTACCGGATCTTCGCCGATCTCGAGCGGCGATGCGGGCGGTTCCCGCAAGCGCGGAACAGGTTCCCCGGCGGCAGCCGGGACGTGACCGTATGGTGTTCGAACGACTATCTCGGAATGGGACAGCATCCCCTCGTGCTCGACGCCATGCGGGAGGCGATCCAAAGCTACGGCGCCGGGGCCGGGGGCACCAGGAACATCTCCGGGACGACCCATTTGCACGTCCTGCTGGAGCGGGAGCTTGCGGACCTCCACGGCAAGGAGGCGGCGCTTTTATTCACGTCCGGCTACGTTTCGAATTGGGCCGGACTCGCCACCTTGGGCGCGCGGCTGCCCAACGCCGTCATCCTCTCGGATTCGATGAACCACGCCTCGATGATCGAAGGGATCAGGCATTCGAAAGCCGAGAAGAAGATCTGGCGGCACAATGATGTCGACGACTTGGACCGGAAGCTTTCCGAATGCGCCCCCGGCGCGACGAAGATCGTCGCGTTCGAATCGATTTACTCGATGACCGGGGACATCGCGCCGATCAGCGACATTTGCGACATCGCCGAGCGGCACGGAGCGATGACCTATCTGGACGAAGTCCACGCGGTGGGGATGTACGGACCGCGGGGAGGGGGGATTTCCGAGAGCGACGGAACCGCGGAACGGATCACGCTGATCCAAGGCACGCTCGGCAAGGCTTACGGCGTGATCGGCGGCTACATTTCCGGATCCGCCGCGCTATGCGACTTCCTTCGCTCGTTCGCGAGCGGGTTCATATTCACAACCGCGCTGCCGCCCGCGATCGTCGCGGGCGCGCGGGCTTCGGTCCAGCATCTGAAGACGAGCGGGCTGGAGCGGGCGCGCCACCGCCGAAGCGTTGCGAAGGTGCGGAAGATGTTCGACGCGCTCGGCATTCCCCATCTTGCGAATCCCGGGCACATCGTGCCGGTCATGATCAAGAATCCCGTCAAATGCCGGTACATCAGCGACGTATTGCTGGAGGCGTACGGCATCTACGTGCAGCCGATAAACTATCCGACCGTCCCGAAGGGCGCCGAGCGGCTGCGAATCACGCCGACGCCGCTGCACGGCGACCAGGAAATCCAGCAGCTCGGCGGCGCGCTGTCGGATCTTTGGTCCCAATGCGCGCTTTCGCGCGAGGTCGCCTGACTGCCGGAATCCGCAGGGCCCGATTCCGTCGTAAATTGTTCAGCCTGCCTGAAAGCTGGCGTTCGCGCCGCCTTCATCCCGTCGTCGGACGCTCGGCGTCTCCATGAGCGAACGCATCCGGTCAAGATCCATGTGGGCCTCGAGATGGTCCGCAAGCGAATCCAGCGCCCGCAGGACCTCGTCCTTGTAGTCGAACAGCGTTCCCCGGCCTCCGATCCTCCCCAAGAACGCTTTCCGGAATCCGCCGGAGGCGAAAAGACTGTGCAGATAGGTGCCGAACACCCGCCCGTTGGCCGATACCGCGCCCTCCGAGACCCAGCTGCCGTCTTGCCTGATCCGCGCGAACGGACGGCTTCTGTCAGGCCCCTCGGTTGTCCCGAGATGAATCTCGTACGCGTCGAAGATCCCGCCGTCCGGCTCGGCCATTCCAGTGACCGGCGTGACCCGCTTCTCCGCGCCCATTTCCGTCTCAACATCCAGAAGCCCGAGCCCCGCCGTGGTTCCGGCCGTTCCATCCATGCCCGAAGCGTCCGAGACGGCCCGCCCGAGCATCTGGTAGCCGCCGCATATGCCGAGCACATGCCCGCCCCGCCGCGCATGGGCGCCGATGTCGAGGTCCCAGCCCTGCTTGAAGATGAATTCCAGATCCCCCCTCGTGGATTTGCTGCCGGGGATTACGACCAGATCGGCATCGCCCGGAACCGCCGATCCGGGATGCACCAGTTCCACCGACACGTCCGGCTCCGCCCGGAGCGGATCCAGATCGTCGAAATTCGCGATCCGCGACAGGGCGAGGCAGGCGACCTTGAACGATCCGCCGCCCGTGCCGCGGGAACGCAGCTCCATGGCGTCCTCGGACGGCAGCAAGCGGGCGTCTTCGAACCACGGAACGATGCCGAGGCCGGGCCATCCGGTCCTTTGCTCGATCAGCCTGTATCCGTCGTCGAAAAGGCTTTTGTCGCCCCGGAACTTGTTCACGGCGAACCCGCGCACCATGTCCGCGTCCGGCTTGGCCATCACGGCTTGCGTGCCGACCATCTGGGCGATTACGCCGCCCCGGTCGATGTCTCCGACCAGGACGACCGGGATGTCGGCCGCGCGGGCGAATCCCATGTTCGCGATGTCGCCTGCGCGCAAATTGGCCTCGGCGGGGCTGCCCGCGCCCTCCGCGATCACGATGTCCGCGAGCTCGGCAAGACTGGCGAACGATTCCAGAACCGGACCGGCAAGCTTTTCCTTGAGTTCGGCGAACTCCCTCGCGCTCATGGACGCGACACGCTTTCCCTTGAGCACGATTTGGGCGCCGGTTTCGGTTTCCGGCTTCAGCAGAACCGGGTTCATGTCCGTTGTCGGCTCGGTTCCGCACGCCATGGCTTGCAGCGCCTGGGCGCGCCCGATTTCGCCGCCGTCGGCGGCGGGGCTGGAATTGTTCGACATGTTCTGGGGCTTGAAGGGCCTTACGCGGAATCCCCGGCGGGCGTATGCCCGGCACATGCCCGCGACCAGAAGCGACTTGCCGACGCTTGATCCGGTGCCCTGCACCATGACCGCCTTGGCGGAAGGCGCTTGAAGGGGCGTTCGGCCTTTCAGAATTCGACGCCCGCCTGGGCCTTCACGCCGGACCGGAACGGGTGCTTGATCAGCGTCATCTCGGTCACGAGGTCGGCGATGCCGATCAGCTTCTCGTCGGCATTGCGGCCGGTAAGCACGACATGCCCGTCCTCGGGCTTCTTCTCCTCAAGAAACCGGCAGACATCGTCGATGTCCACGTATCCGTAGCGGATGGCGATGTTGATCTCGTCGAGCAGGACCATCGCGACATCCGGATCCTGGATCAGATCCTTCGCCAGCGACCAGGCCGCCTGCGCCATTTCGACATCGCGCTCCCGGTCCTGGGTCTCCCATGTGAAGCCGGCCCCCATCGTGTGGAACCGGCAGAGCTCGCTGAATCGCGACGCGATCAGATCGCGTTCGCCCGTGCTCATGCCGCCCTTGATGAACTGCACGACGGCGCAGGGCATTCCGTGCGCGATGCATCTGAAGATCATTCCGAACGCCGCCGACGATTTGCCTTTGCCCTTGCCGGTATGGACGATGACGAGGCCCTTCTCTTGGGTCTTCGTCGACATGATCTTGTCCCGGACGGCCTTCTTTTTGGCCATCTTGATCTTGTGGCGTTCAGGATCGCTCGCCATCGCCTGCGTCCCTCCGCTGCGGGCGGGCGGGGGGCGACAGCTCCTCAAGCACGCCCCGCGCCGAATTCAGGCGCGGCCGCCACAGCTCGCGCTCCAGCGCTTCAAGCAGTTTTGAGGCCATTTCCGCCAGCGCCTGCGGGTTGTTCCGTTCCACGAACTCGCGGGTTTCATCATCTTCAATGTATGCCGAATAAACAAGATCGAAGTGGTGCGGCTTCACAGCACCGGTGGTCGCGGCGAACGCGAACAGATAGTCCACGGTGGCCGCAATCTCGAACGCTCCCTTGTATCCGTGCCGCTTCACGCCATCGATCCACTTCGGATTCGCTGCGCGCGATCTCACGACCCTGCCGATTTCCTCTTCAAGCGAGCGGATGACGGGCCGTTCCGGCCGCGAATGGTCGTTGTGGTAGATTGAGGGCCTGGCGCCCTTCGCCAGCTCGACCGCTGCCGACATCCCCCCTTCGAACTGGTAGTAGTCGTCGCTGTCGAGCAGGTCGTGCTCGCGGTTGTCTTGGTTCTGCACGACAGCTTCAATGCCCGCGAGGCGGGCGGCGAATTCCTCCGAGGCCCGCTCGCCGCCCGACCCGGCTCCGTAGGCGTAGCCGCCCCATTCTATGAAGCTCGCGCCCAGTTCCTCTCGCTGGTCCCACACTCCCTCGTCGATCAGCGCCTGAAGCCCGGCGCCGTACGCTCCCGGCTTGGAGCCGTAGACCCGGAAGCCCGCCCGGTTCGCCCCTTTGGCCGGGCTTTCCGCCCGGAAGGCAGCGGCCGCTGGATTGTCTTCGTCCGGCTCGTCGAGCTCCATGACCGCTCGGGCCGCATCCGCGATCAGATCGACCTGCGCGGGAAACGCGTCCCTGAAGAATCCCGAAATTCGCAGAGTCACGTCGACGCGGGGCCTGCCCAGAGCGTCGACCGGGAGGATTTCGAAGCCGGTCACCCTGGCGCTGGACCGGTCCCAGACGGGCCGGACGCCCATCAGCGCCAGCACTTGGGCGATGTCGTCCCCTCCGGTGCGCATGTTGGACGTGCCCCAGGCAGTAACGGCCATGCGCGCGGGCCAGTCGCCGTGATCCTGCGCGAATCTTTCCACCAGCAGCGAAGCCGACTTCCATCCGAGCCCCCATGCGGTTCGCGTCGGCAGGGACCGGCTGTCGACGGAGTAGAAGTTCCGGCCGGTCGGCAGCACGTCGGGGCGTCCCCGCGTCGGGGCTCCCGATGGCCCCGGCGGGACGAACCGACCGTCCAATGCCGCCAGAAGCGAGGAGATCTCGGCCTCGCCGCATTCCCGCACGGAAGGCAGAATCTCAGCGTTCACTTTTTCGGCGACCGCCCGTGACAGGGGGCCAGGCGGGTCGGTTTCGCCTCCGACCAGCCCGGCGGACAGCAGTTCCAGCCGCTCCACGGTGTCGCCCGCCGTCCTCCACGGATCGGCGCACAAGGCTTCCAGAAGGCCCGGCCGTTTGCCGGTCCAGGGCGCCGACATGTCGCAGTCGAGCGGGTCGAACTTCGGATCGAACTCCAAATCCAGCGACAAAGCCTTGGGCAGCGAAGCGTCGCCCCCGGTTCCGCCGCCGCGCGGCAGGCGGGCCAAGGCCGCAACCAGGTCGCGTTCAAGCGGGCCAGCCGGAGGCTCGCCGAACACATGGAGGCCGTCGCGGATCTGGCTTTCCTTGATTTCGCACAGATACGCGTCGAGCTTGCGAAGCCTGCTGTCGGCGTCGTCGTCCGGATCGATTCCGGCGTCCGCATCCAGCTTCGTGGCCGATACGAGCTCTAGGATGCTTCTCCGCAAGCGCTCGATTCTACGAGGATCGACCCCGGCAGCCTCGTAGTACTCGTCGATCATCGCCTCGAGATCGCGAAGCTCTCCGTACGTTCCGGCGCGCGCGAGCGGAGGCGTGAGGTGGTCGACAACGACGGCCTGGGCCCGCCGTTTCGCCTGGGTGCCTTCGCCCGGGTCGTTGACGATGAACGGATAGATCAAAGGCGTCGGCCCCAGCGCGGCCTCAGGAAAGCATGCGCTGGACAAGGCGACGGCCTTTCCCGGCAGCCATTCGAGATTGCCGTGCTTGCCGAGCTGGACGACGGCGTGGGCGCCGAATTCCGAGCGCAGCCAGAAATGGAACGCGAAATAGTTGTGCGGCGGAACCAGGTCCGGGCTGTGGTAGGTCTCTTCCGGATCGATGTTGTAGCCGCGGGCAGGCTGGATGCCGACCGCGAGGTTGCCGAACCGGAATGCCGAGAGCGCGAATTCCGCGCCTTTGAGGAAGGGATCCGAGCCGGGCGGTCCCCATTGATCCTCGACCTGTTCGCGAACCGGGGCAGGGAGGCCGTTGTAGCATTCCAAATAGGCGTCGATTCCGAAACGCGAGCCGCCGGACCTCGACGGCCGGTCCGCTAGCCAGTTGGTGGGCCCGCTCAGCAGCAGATCCATCAGCGATTTGGACGACCGCGGCACGCCGCCGATGTCGTAGCCCGCTTCGTCAAGCGCAGCGAACATCCTCGCGGCGGAGGCAGGCGTATCAAGTCCGACCCCGTTGGCGATGCGCCCGTCCTTGTTCGGATAGTTCGCTAGAATGATCGCGACTTTGCGCCGCGAGGCCGGGGTCTGCGCAAGCCGCACCCATCCGGCCGCGAGTTCGGACACGAACTCCACCCTGTCCGCCTCCGGGGCGTGGCCGGCAACGGAGCACTGCGTAAGCTCGTCCCGGAAGGCTTCGGACTTGAATGCGATGGCTCTGGTCGCCAGCCTTCCGTCGACTTCAGGCAGCGAAACATTCATGGCGATGTCGCGGGCGGCAAGCCCTTCCGATCCCTCAAGCCAGCTCGCGCGGTTCGACGAGGCCAGAACCACCTGCAGCACCGGGCGTCCGGTGGCGTCAAGCAGGGTCGGCTTCCTCGCGGAGGATGAGATGCCCGGCGATCCGATGGCGAAACTCGTTGCGTTCAGCACGATGTCGGGACGGCACTGATCGAACGCGCCGGCGACGACGCCGGCGGATACCGGATCCTTCAGCGACGACACGTGCATTGGCAGCGCGTTCATGCCCTTGGACTTAAGCGCTTCGATCAGCGCGTCGACAGCATCGACGCCGCCGCTTTGAATGAGCGCCCTGTAGAATATGATCGCCGCCACCGGCGCTTCGGGCAGCCACTCGCCCCGGAGCTGCTGAAGCGATGGCGAATGGACGCCCGGCCAGTAGATTCCGCTTCTTGCCACGGGAAGCGGCGCGGCCGGGCGCGGCTCGCCGAAAAGCAGGTGCCGACAGTGATGAAGCAGATTGGCGGCATTGCCGACTCCGCCCTCCACGCAGTAGCGCGCTAGAAGGTCCCAGTCCTGCCGGGACACGTTCGAAATTCCGAACAGTTCCTCGTCCGGACGCTCGTCGCCGGGAAGCGCCGCGAACCGCACGCCTGCTTCGCCGAGCCTCGAAGCGAATTGTTCGAGGCAGTACTGCCAGTACGAGAGCCCCCCGAGCGCTCTCAGAATCACGATCTTCGACTTGAGCGCGGTTTTCTCCAGGTAAAGGTCAACCGAGTAGGGATGCGCCATCCACGCCAGGTTGGCGAGGCGCAGGAAATCCCCGTTCGCGGAAATGCTCCTGTTCGCCCGCGAGAATACCGAAAGTTCCGTGTCCGCGGCGGACAGGAACACCACATCCGCAGGGGTTTGAGCAGGATCGACCGGTTCGAGGCTGCCGGAGGGGCCGCCGGGACGGGCGGCAAGCACGTGCACGGGATCAGTTCACCGCGTCGCGGAGCGCCGCCCTGATCGCCGTTTGGTCCAAACCGGTCTCGCCGATCACCACGAGTCGGGTTCCGCGGGCTTCGCCATCGCTGAAGCGGCGGTCGAAGTAGGTATCAACGCGCGGCCCCACGGCTTGGACAACTAGCCTCATCGGCTTGCCGGAAACGGCCGCGAATCCTTTCGCCCTCAGCACGCCGTGGCGGGACATCGCCAGCCGGACGCCGTCAGCGAACCGCTGCGGGTCGGCGAGCTCAGGCAAATCGATTGCGAAGCTCTCGAATTCGTCGTGTCCGTGGTCCGCCTCCTCGCCATTGTCGTCGCCATGCACATGGTGGATCTCCGACCGCTCGGACATTCCGCTTTCGGCCGCCATGCCGAGCCCCAGCAGCGCCCTCTTGTCGACCCTTCCATGGCTCGCCGACACGACCTTCACGCCGGCCCTGACCTCGCTTTCCAGCTTTGATCGAAGTTGGCGCGTTTCCTTCGGGCCAAGAACGTCCGATTTGTTGACGACGACCAGATCGGCGCAGGCGATCTGGTCTTCGAAAAGCTCCTCCAGCGGTGAGTGGTGGTCAAGGTTTTCGTCCTCCTGACGCTGCCGCTGGACCGCCTCCAGGTCTTCTGCGAACTGGCCGCCGGCCGCCGCCGGGCCGTCAACCACTGCGACGACTCCGTCAACGGTGATCCGGCTGCCGATTTCCGGCCAATTGAAGGCTCGGATCAGGGGCTGCGGAATGGCCAGGCCCGAAGTCTCGATCAGGATGTGGTCCGGCTTGTTGTCCAGTTCCAGCATCGACTGGATGGCAGGGGCGAACTCCTCGGCGACGGTGCAGCAGATGCAGCCGTTGGACAATTCGACGATCCCTTCCTCGCCGCAAGCCTCGATCCCGCAGCCTCGCAGTATGTCGCCATCGACGCCCAGTTCGCCGAACTCGTTGATGAGAAGCGCGATCCGCCTGCCTTCGGCATTCTCGAGTATGTGCCGGATCATGGTGGTTTTGCCTGCGCCGAGGAAGCCAGTGATCACCGTAGCAGGCGTCTTCGTCGTCATTCGAACTCTCCAAGGGGCGCAGGCATTCCCGCCGCCTCAACGTTTGCTCGCACCCGATAGCACCTGCGGCAAGGATTCGACAATCAATACGATACTGCCACGCTCGCTTGCGAAAAGTGAGGAGATCTCCGCTGTTCCAGCCTGCCCGCTAGAGGCCGGGGCCACCGTGATTCAAAAATGCACTACGATTCGCGCTTGGAGGCCGCGGGACTTGGAACGGTTGCGCAGCTGGCGGCGGCGTCCTCAGCGTGGGCACCGCGCAACAGCATGCCGCAATCATGACAAACCCTTGACTCACCGGTGCGACAGACGCATTTGTGTTTAAACGAAATGACGTGTCCTAGGAATTGGAATCAAATCGAAACGGGCAGTCGAGATGCCTGAAGACATACAAAAATGTAATTTCATTCAAATATGCCGAATTCTGATTGGGAAGCGGATTTCGAATGGGATCAGAAAAAACGCGCTGCTACGTTGAAGAAACACAATGTTGACTTCAAAGTGGTGGTTAGAATGTTTCTTGGTCGAGTAAAATAGAATGCTTCTCATCGAAACGTGCCAAGGTGGAAGGCGATTGGTGTTGTACGCGGCGAGGAATTCGTCATAGTTTTCACTATCAGGAATGGTCGCCTCAGGATCATCACAGCAAAGCGGGCGCATGAAAATGAACGACGAGAATATCACGATTATGTCGCTTGAGGACGCGATTCTTCAAGCGGACGATAGTGAGATGGATTGGGATCGGATACGGCGAGAAAAGGCCGCCGGAATTGAACCGGATATTGATCCTGATGAAGGCGAATTCGACTCGTCACAAGCCGGGCTAATTAAGCCCCCACCAAAGGTGACAGTATCGATTCAGCTTGACGTTGACGTTTTGGCTTACTTCAAGGAGCAGGGAGACGGATGTCACACGAGAATCAATGCTGTTCTTCGCAAATACATGAAGGAAGATCGAAAAACGGATCGTGCGCCGTTCTCCGGCGGGCAAACGAGAAGCGTGGGTTCAGGATGACCTTGCTGGCATTCAGCCAAATCCTTGCCCACAGCCTGCATATTCTTTAATCCGTCTGAAAATGCTATCCTGAATAAGGCATTGCCCGCGGCGCTTTCTGGACGGTCACGTTTTGGCGTCGCTAAGTTCCGCTGCTCAATACGTGCCTCTTCAACCGCGCTGGTTTGATCTCCGTCGTATACCAAATACCCTTGTGGAGTTCCGTGTGCCCGACGCTTACAATCCAAATGCATCGATTGTGGGTTTCCTTGCTGTTGCGCTTCACGAAAACAGTTTAAATGCTCCGCGCAACTTAGAGCTATGGCACGGAGTGTCGGAATTACATTCATCCAGTTATTGCTATGCGCAACTCTGAAAAGCAACACAGTGAATATAAACAAGAATAGAGTAGAGTTATTCGCGCAGTTTTGTGTTTCCGGAATTCGAATGGTACGAAACTAATCGGATTTCGGCCTGAGGAAGCACGACATTGATTTTTGCGCTGCATTGCTGACCATTGACAACCCCATACTAAAAACCCGCCCATCCGAAGCGTACTGGCCTGCACTTCCCGTAGCGCACTAGCTCAGCCGGAAGGGATTCTTGTGACTGCTTTAAGTTATGCCATTCTTGCGCTATATTGCTCGTCATGGCCAACACCGGCATAGACGAGCGCTTTATCTGCGCTGCCGAGGCCCGGGCCGCCCAGCAGGCCAGCTTGGGAGTCACGGTCAAATACGAGGATATTGGCGAGCGGCTGATGGAGCTGCGCAAGATCGCTTGGGACCGCTATGGCGCCACGGCGCTCTGGTACGTGCCGCCGCATGCGACCTACAGCACCATGGAAGAGGTCGCTGAGGGCCTGCGCAGCAGCGGCGATCTTGAAGCGGCCTATGTGGCAGCGGCGATCATCCAGGAAATCAAGGCAAGAACCGGCCGTGCCGCTTGACGAGTTCCAGCAAGGCGTCATTGCGGTAATCAGCCGCAACCGGGATTCCGGGAGTCCCTTCGCCGGCGGCGCGGTGATCCAGCAGCACGGTTTCCGCCTCACCGAGGACCAGGACATCTTCACGGCCAGCGATGAGTCGCTTGATGAATTGGTGCAGGCCGACCGTGCTGCACTTGAGGCGGCTGGGTTCAGGGTGCATCCGCGGCGCAGCTATTCAGGTTTCCGGGAGTGCGTGGTCGCGAAGCCGATGACCGGGATCACGGTCCTGCAGTGGACGGCCGCTCTTGCCCGCGAATTCTATGTGCCGGTTCCCGATCCGCAGTTTGGCCACCGGCTGCACATCGCCGATCTCGCTGTCAACAAGGCGCTGGCCGCCGCGTCTCGGATGAAGAAGCGTGACTTCGTAGATCTGTGGATGCTGGATCGGCATGTAATGCCGCTCTGGCGGATGGTTTGCGGAGCGCCAGGCAAGGAAACGGATCTAAATCCGTTTTCGACGATTGAACATATCTCGTACAACTGGAGCATGACGGTCCGCAGGGATGATCCGGCCGACCAGCTGATGCTTACCATCGATGTGCCGCTCGAGGAGATTGGCAGTGGCCTGCGCAACGCGATGCGGGAGGCGCGGCTGGTCCTCCCGGATGTTCAGCCGGAGCTTTACGGCCGACTCCAAGTCGACGAGGCGGGCAATCCTGTCGCCACCCGGGAAATTACGCCGGGTGGAACATGGAAGGCCCCGGTCCCGGGCGGGGCCTTGCCTGCATTTGCCGGTGCTGACAGCGAGATGATCGCCGGATTGATTGCCGAATATGGACTGGAGGGAAGCCGTTACACCGGGTCTCCTGCCGAGGTGTTGAACGAAGATACCACCTCTAGCCCGTCACCCTACGACAGCTGAGTGCACCGCCCCGCTGCCGACCTCAGCCGAGGTCGGCAGCGGGAGCGTTTTTGGCGTGATCGAGATACAGAAGGTTTTAGTCGCTGGAGGGGTGCCTATCTGTTTGATCGCTTGTGAAATAATAAGCTGCAGCACATATTTTGAATGCTTTTTTTAGTATCAGAATGCTGCAATCAATTTTTAATTCATCAGGACATCACAAGTTTCGATCGGACAAGATTGGCAGTTCAATATGTGGCCGAATGCAATCTCCTCTGCGCGTCCGATACTGGCGCAGCAACATTCGCTGAAGGCGTCCGTTCATGCCACAATGCCGACAGCACAAATTGCAACGTATCCGCTGATTGCAACTCCAATGACGAACGGGAACCGACAGCCGACCTCATTTCCGGAAGCACTATTTGTGGCTGCCTGCGGCTCGGCCGCACCGCGGCGCCGGTTTGCGGAACCGGGATTCGCTGTATAGCATTCAATCCTGAAGACGCAGCGGACACGGCGTGATGACCCGTTCTTCCCAAACGCCCGTGACGGAACCCGACTTGGATGCGCTCCGAAGGTTCTCCGAACTCCCGGACCGGGAAGCAACGCCGTACTTCGGCGGGCGCGCAGACGAGATAGGCTTGGTCGAGCGCGCGTTGAACCGGATTCGCGAGCGGGCCCGGGAGGGCCACTGGCATCCTTCCGGAGGGGAAACCATCCTGTTCCAAGGCGGGCCGGGTGCCGGAAAAAGCGCGCTGCTGCATCATCTTGTGCGCAGCTGGCGGAGCGTCGGCCCGGAGGCGCCCGTGGTGGTCAGCACGAAAGCATCCCATTATGTCGACGAGCGCGCGTTTGCGCTTCATGTGGCTGAGGCCTTCGACCCCGCGTTGGCGGCGCAGTTCCGCCGCTCCGTGACAACCCAGTCCAGCACCACCAGGTCATTGGGCGCCGGAATCCCAGGAGTCGCGACGGGCAATGCAGCGGCTGAAACAGGGCGCCAAGCGGCCTTCGCCCCGGCAGAGCCATCGCTCGCCAATGTCAGCAAAGCGCTTTCAAAGTCGGGACAGACCGTCGCATTGATCCTGGATGAAGCGCAGGATCTCGAAGGGTTCGACGCGGACTTGGTGCGGCCGGTCGTTTCCGATCTGCACACGGGAAGCCATGGCGGATCTCTGCTGCCGGTGTTCGCTGGCCTCGCGCACTCCAGCGCTGTGCTCCGGGATCGCGGCATTTCCCGCTTCTCCCGCGGCCGCGACCGAACGCTGACGGCGCTTTCGCTCGGCGACGCCATCGAAATCGTCCATCTGATGCTTGCCGAATGCAGGGTCCGGGGCGATCGGGAGACCAAGCGCCAATGGGCGCGTGCCCTCGCGAATGAAAGCTGCGGCTGGCCGCAGCATCTCCATGTCGCCATGCAGGCGCTCGCTTCCGAATTGCTCGCCGCTTCCACGCCGGGACAAATCGAAGCGGTCGACAGCAGTTTCGGAGTTGCGGTTTTTCGGACATCCGCATTGGCCCGGGATGAATATTACGAAAGTCGAATTGACGCGCCGCTGATCGCCGCGCGGCATCTGCTTGCGGAAATCTTCCGACGAACGGGCGACGGGGCTTCTCTTGATGTTTTGCTAAGTCACATTCGCGCGGCTGCCCAACCGGGGGTGGGGTCGAGGAGTCTGCCAAAGGATTACGATGCAGAGAGATTCCTCAATCACATGATCCGTCGCGGCGTGCTTCAGCATGCGTCCGGACAGATGCTCGCATGCCCGATCCCGTCCCTCCGGGACTACATCGAGCGCATGGCCCAGCGCGCCGCGCCCGGGATATAATCCCGCCCGCAATTCACCGCCCCTCCAAATCAATCCGACAATGAAATCCGCTGTTGTCGGAGGTATCCAACTGAGCGCCCGGAGCTTGAATGCGTCTTCAGTGCCTCGCGTCGGTTCCGCCTTCCGCACTACAACAGATGTGGCGGTTGCGAACCGTCTCTTCAACCCGGATGCTTTGACCTTGGGTCCCGCTGCTGTTCCAATCGTCGAAAGCAGCTTCGACGACCGACGCCCCTCAGTACAAGGGACGGAAAGCAAGAATTACTTGAACCCAATCACAGGCTTGCCACAGTCAAACGTGTTGATGTACCGTGTTTCTGCCGACATGACTTTGCCATACGTCGAGTGCATCGACATTTACGGAATATGTCGATAAAGTCGGGATATATCGACATGACCTTCGATCCAAAACGCCCGTTCAGTGAACTGCCGGATCTCCCTCCCGTTCATGATACCGAGACAATGGCCGTGCTCCGCGCCTGCATCTCGGCGCGCACGGCACTCGCGGAACTCAAGGCGTCCGGAGGGCTTATCCCGAACCAGGCGATGCTCACAAACTCCATTCCTGTCCTTGAGGCACAAGCAAGCTCGGAAATCGAGAACATTGTCACCACGGCTGATCGGTTGTTCCATTTTGCCAATGATGCCGCCAATCAGGCGGGTCCTGCCACGAAGGAAGCCTTGCGCTGTCGAACCGCCCTGTGCCGCGGCTTCAAGGCTCTCACCCGCCGACCGCTATCCACCGCGATCGCTGTCGAGGTGTGCCGAACAATCAAGGGTGTCGACATGGACATCCGCAGGACGCCGGGAACGGCGCTGAAGAACGCCGTGTCAGGCGAGATCGTGTACACGCCACCCGTGGGCGAAGGTTTGCTGCGCACGAAACTCGCGAACTGGGAGCGTTACATTCACGAAAGAGAGGAAATCGACCCGCTGATTCGCCTTGCGGTCATGCACTACCAGTTCGAGGCGATCCACCCGTTTGCGGACGGCAACGGGAGGACGGAACGGGTTTGAACCTGCTTTATCTGGTCGACAAGAATTTGCTCGAAATCCCTGTCCTCTACCTCAGTCGGCACATCATCCGGAACAGGGTCCACTACTACAGCAAGCTCCTCGCGGTCACGACCGACGAGGCGTGGGAGCCTTGGATTCTCTTCATGCTTGAGGCCATCTGGATGGCTGCCGAGTGGACAACAGCCAAGATCAAGGCGATCCGCAAGCTGCTGGATGAAACGGCAGCGAGCATCCGGCGGAGCCTACCCAAAATCTACTCGCGGGAACTCGTCGAACTGACGTTCGTGCATCCGTATTGCCGGATCAGCGATGTCGTCGGTGCCGGGGTCGCCAAGCGGCAGACCGCTGCGGTCTATTTGAAGGCGCTCGCTGCGGAAGGTTTCGTCGAAGAAGCAAAAGCGGGACGCGAGAACCTCTACATCAACCCGCGCCTCATGGCGCTCCTTTCGGACCGCGCATGACCCGCATGCCCAAGAAATGCGCGCGCAACCATATGCATTTCCTGCCGCGCTCCCGGCATGAATGCACTGCTCGCGAGGTGCGCGGCGGGAGCGTTGCGGTTTCGCAGCGATCGAACGTGCAGGTCGCAGCGATGAAGGAAGCATCCGCACGGCTTTCTTTGAACGGCTCAAGCTCGTGCGGAGCTAAGCCGGAGATTTCCGGCTGAATCGCTTGGTTTTCATCGGCGATGCAAATCGAGTGTTACGCTCTCAGGCAAACACGGGCAGTTCGCTGCGTTGACTTTCGAAATGCATTGCTGATGCTTCACGTGCCTGAAACGGAAGCTCGTGCCGTTTGGAACAAGACACGGTGGTTCGCGCTCGGCGGCGAGGTGCCGCCGTCGGAACAATACGTCGTCGGCGACCTTCGCTGAGTCATCACTTCAAAGCGAGTGCGCGGAAATGAGCGGTAAAGATATCACGCGCATGTCGCTCGAAGAAGCGATCCTCCGGCAGGATGAGGATAAGACTGACTGGGAGCGCGTGAAACGCGAAAGGGAGGCCGGCATCGAGCCCGATCCGGATCCCGACGAGGGCGAATTCGACTGGTCCACGGCGAGGGTTGTAATGCCGCGGCCAAAAACGGAGGTATCAATTCAGCTCGACGACGACGTTCTGGATTTCTTCAAGTCGAAAGGCGGCGGCTACCAATCAATGATCAACGCGGCTCTCCGAATCTACATCAAAGCGCACCGGGAAGCGGTGCCTGTGCGCTTGCCAAAGACCGGTCCGGCAAACCCCGAGTGACTGCCCGGGCGGCGTTCATTCGTTCGTAGCGCCGAGGACGGATTCAGCCCATCGCACAGCGTGCAACAGGTCTACGAAAGAGGTCCCTCCGGGCGGCATTGGCGGCGGCTCGGGCATGGTTGCGAGGAATACCGGCAAGCCTAGCCGGTTCGCGGCATCGATTTTGGCTCTTCCCGCACGGCCGCCGGAATTCCTGCAAAGAACGCTAGTGATCCCTTCCTCTTGGAACACCCGAATTTCCTGTTCGGTCGACTGATTCGGCCTGGCAACGAGAACCTTGCAGTTCGGAACCGCATCGGCGTGCGGCCGCGGTTCGATTGATCGTGCGACAAAGCGGATATCCGCCCGCGATTGGATGGCTTCAAGGTAGCATCTGTGGCCGAGCGAACGGCCGCCAAGCGCAGCGAAGGCAACCGAGTCCCGCGGCAGCGCTGCGATTGCATCGCGCACGTTCTCGAACTCGTGCCAGCGGTCGGAGGACGCAGCCCTCCAAGGTTCGCGATCCAGCCTTGCGAATCGGATTCCAGTCGAACTGGCGGCGTGCGCCGCGCTGGCGCTGATCCCCAAGGCGAAAGGATGGGTGGCGTCGACAAGAGCCGCGATTCCTTCCGACCGCACGTACTCGGCAAGCCCGGCAGCGCCGCCGAAGCCTCCCACGCGCACCTGAGCCTCGTAGTCCGCGGGATCGGAAACCGCGCCCGACAACGACGCCACAACGGCAACGCCGCGCCGCGACAATTCGTGGCAAATCGCCCGCGCTTCGGAGGTGCCGGCAAGAACCAGAACCTTCGACGGGATAGTCAAGATGCCGCCGTCCCATTCGAGTGTTCGTGCTCGGAATCGCTGGCCACCAGCGTTCCGTTCCGGTCGAAAACGAGCACCCCGACGTGTACATCGGAGTTGTTCAGCAGTTTCGCGGCGTTTTGCCGCGCGTCGCGAGCGATGGCGGCTGCAAGTGGCGGGCCGCCGATTTCCAGTGCTTGGAGCCCGGTGTTCGCGCGTTCGATCGCTTGCGATAGCCCGTCCGATCCTTCGCACGCGTTCGCCGCGAGCTTCGCCAGCCTGGCAAAATCAATACGGGATCGCTTGGAATGAAGATCCGTCGCGCCCTGCGCGAGCTTTGCCAGCTTCGCGAAGCCGCCTGCGATCGTCAGGCGCGGAACCGGGTTCCGTCGAAGGTATTTGAGCAGCCCGCCGACGAAATCGCCCATGTCCAGCATCGCGTAATCGGGAAGGCCGCAATGGCGCTGGGCGGCCGCTTCCGAAGTGAAGCCCGTTGAACCGACCACATGGCGCGCGCCGTTGGCGCGCGCGACATCGATGCCGCGATGAATCGACGCGATCCAAGCCGAGCAGGAATACGGCTTCACGATGCCGGTCGTTCCGAGAATCGAAATCCCCCCGAGCACGCCCAGACGGGGGTTCCAGGTCTTGAGCGCCATCTCGGCTCCGCCCGGCACCGATATCTCCACGTCGAAGTCGGCGGGCTCTTCGACCTCGGCGGCCGCTGCGCGCAGCGCATCGCCCATCATCCGCCTCGGAACGGGGTTGATCGCGGCTTCGCCGATGCGGATCGGCAGTCCGGCCATCGTTACCGTTCCGACGCCGTCGCCCGCGCGGAACAATATCCCGGCCCCCGGCGCTCCGCGCCTTACCGACGAGCATATCAGGGCGTCGTGTGTCACATCGGGGTCGTCGCCGGCGTCCTTGCGCACGCCCGCTAATGCGCAGCCGTCACGGAATTCCGCGATCTCAAGTTCGAACGTCGGCGTTTGCCCTCGGGGAAGCCGGATCGTGACGGTCCTGGACCACATGCCGGTCAGCAGGGCGCGGCATGCGCCGAGGCTCGCTGCAGTCGCGCACGCGCCGGTCGAGTAGCCTGATCTCAGCCTTTCGCCCGGATTCACTTCCATGGCGGCAGGCATACAAGGAATCGGCAAGCCGTGCTAACGGAAGGCGGATGGTCCGGCGGATCGCCCGCCGCCGGACTGATGCGGAGATTGGCGAATGAAAGACCGCCCGGAACGGTTCAGGAATCGTGCTGAAGCGGCGGGCATTCCGGTCGCCCGCGCGGAGTTTCCGCCGGGCCTGGTCTGGCTGATCGGCGCCGGACCCGGCGATCCCGGCTTGATGACGATCCAAGGATACGACGCGCTGCTGCAAGCCGATGCCGTGGTCTACGACGCGCTGGTCAATCCCGAATTCCTTAAATGGTGCCGGAAGGACGCGGAACTCGTCCATGCGGGCAAACGGGGTGGGCGGCCGTCGCCGACGCAGGATGACATATCCAAGAGGCTCATTGGCCTCGCCCGGAACGGAAGGCGCGTTGCGCGTCTGAAGGGCGGCGATCCGTTCGTGTTCGGCCGAGGAGGCGAGGAGGCGCTGGCGCTGGTTCGGGCGGGCGTTCCGATCCGCGTAACGCCGGGGGTCACGGCGGGCGTAGGCGGGCCTGCTTACGCCGGCATTCCGATCACCCATCGCGACACCAACCAGACCGTGACCTTCGTCACTGGCCACGACCAGTCGGGCAGTTCTCCCGGCACGATCGACTGGAACGGCGTGGCCCGCGGGTCCCATACGATCATCATGTACATGGCGGTCAAGCACTTGGCCAAAATCGCCGCAAGCCTGATGGGCTCGGGGCGCAGGTTCGATGAGCCGGTCGCGGTAATCTTCAACGCGACGCTTCCCGATCAGCTGGTCATCGAGTCGACCCTTGAAGCGGTTGCCGCCGATGTCGAGGAGCACGGGCAGGCCGCCCCGGCCGTCATTTGCGTTGGGCGGAACGTGCATTTCAGGAAGGCCATCGACTGGATGGCCCAGCTCAAAGGCGAGCAGGCCCGGTCGCTCGACCCGCTGGGGCGGTAGGGCCGTTGCGCGCCATCGTTGTTTCGGCCGCCGAGTCGTCGGCGGGCAAGACCACGCTGGTGCTGGGCCTTCTGCGGGCTCTCAGGGACAGGGGCGTTGCGGTTCGCGCGGCCAAAAGCGGGCCTGACTATATCGATCCGCAATTCCATCGCGCCGCAAGCGGCCGGGAGTCGGTGAATCTGGACGCGTGGGCGATGCCCGAAGGATTGCTTCGGTCGCTTGCGTCAGGGGAGGCGTCCGGCAATCCGGCTGAGTTCCTGCTGATCGAAGGCGCGATGGGCGTGCTCGACGGCGCGGGCGAGAGCGGAACCGGAAGCACGGCGTGCCTCTGCGAACTGCTCGGCCTTCCTGTGATGCTGGTGGTCAACGCCGCAAGTCAATCGGGTTCCGCAGTGCTAGGCCCGATGGGGCTTGCGGCTGCCCGACCGTCGCTTCAGCTGGCCGGCGTCGTGCTGAACCGCACGGGCTCGCCGCGGCACGAGCGTATCCTGCGGACGGCATTCCGGTCGAAGCGAATTTCCGTTCTGGGCGCAGTCCCGCGCCGGGACGAACTCCGCTTGCCGGACAGGCATCTGGGCCTGGTTCCGGCCGGCGAGCACGAACGATTGGAGTCGTGGCTCGCGGATGCAGCCGAAACCGTTAAGCACTGCGTGGACATCGACGCGCTTATTGCCAATGCGGTTCCCCTGCGCGGCGGTTCAAGCTCCGGCCTTGCGACCAGCGGGATTGCTCCGCTCGGCCAAAGGATCGCGATCGCGAGCGACGACGCTTTCGCCTTCACCTATCCCCACTTGGCGGAGGATTGGCGGCGGGCAGGGGCGGAGCTAAGCCGGTTTTCGCCGCTGAACGGCGAGGGGCCGGACCCGGATGCCGATGCCGTTTTCCTTCCGGGCGGGTATCCCGAACTGCATGCAGGCGCGATCGCAGGCGCGAGCGGCTTCCGCAAGGGGATGACCGCCGCCGCAAACCGCGGCGCAGTGGTTTACGGGGAATGCGGCGGCTACATGGTGCTTGGGCGCGGCTTGGAGGACGGCGAAGGGGCTCGGCACGAGATGCTGGGGCTGCTCAATCATTCCACAAGCTTCAAAAGGCCGCGTCTGCATCTGGGATACCGCGTGCTGTGCGCCACGAAGGGAGCGCCGTTCAACGGCACGTACTCCGGCCACGAGTTCCATTACTCGCGGCTCTTGGAGGCCGCGGACGACTGTGCGCTGTTTGATGTTCTCGACGCCGACGGAAAGCGGCTGCTCGAAACGGGCGCATATAAAGGTGCCGTCAGCGGCTCGTTCGCGCATCTGATTTGCGCGAGGGCGGATTAGCAGCCCGGGGTCGTTCGGCGCGGGTCCGCAGAACATGCGGATGCGAAGCGTCGTAAAGGCTGCTGTCGGGAAACTCCGCGTCTCCGAGCGCGGGTCCCACGAGTATAAGTGCGGTGCGGGTGAATTTTTTCTTCCTGATCGTCTCCCGGAGCTTGCCGAGTTCCGTTCTGACCACTGACTGCTCTGGCCAGCCGATCCTGTACGCGATCGCCGCCGGACAGTCCGATCCGTAGAGCGGAATGAGTTTCCTCTGGATTTCCAATGCGTTGCGGACGGCAAGGTGTATCGCTAGGGTTGCTCCCGACTTTCCGAGCACGGCGAGGTCCTCGCCATCGGGCATTGCCGTCGACTTCATGGCCGTCCGGGTCAGGATCACGGTTTGCGCTACCTCCGGGAGCGTGAGTTCCTGGCCAAGCGCGGCCGCCGCTGCCGCGAACGCTGGCACGCCCGGCACGATTTCGTAGTCGATCCCGTGGTGCCGCAAGCGCCGGATCTGCTCGGCTATGGAGCCGTAAAGCGACGGGTCGCCGGAGTGAACCCGCGCGACGTTTTTGCCGCTCGCGTGCGCCCGGCGCATCAGGCCCAGAATCTGGTCAAGGTGCAAAGCCGAGGTGTCGTGCGCTTCCACCTTGGCAGGCGCGTGTCCCACGACGGCCGCCGGCACCAACGAGCCAGCGTAGAGACAGACTTCGCACGCTTCTATGAGGCTTCGGCCTTTGACAGTCAGCAAGCCGGGATCGCCGGGACCGGCCCCGATGAAATATACCGTCATCTGCGCTCGGAGCTTCCGGTCCCGCTCGCGTAGCCGCGCGGCGTGAATGCAAGCCAGCCGCCTGCGCCCGCATCCGAATCGCCCGTCCGGAACGTCTCGGACCTGCTGCTGCCGACCAGAACGGTCGTCAGCATGTCCGTTCGGGACTCATCCAACTCCGAAAGCGTGCATATGCTGAGCGATTCATCCTCCCGCCCGAGGTTCCGCGCGATCAAGACCGGCGTTTCCGAGGGCCTGTGCCGAAGCAGGATGTCCCTCGCTGCACTTAGCAGCCTCGTCCGGCGCGACGATGAGGGATTGTAGAACGCGGTCACGAAATCGCCCGCAGCCGCGGCTTCGACCCTTTTGAGGATCTCCTCTTCCGGCGTCAGCAGGTCCGAAAGCGAAATGGCACAGAAGTCGTGGCCCAGCAGCGCGCCCGCCCGCGCGGAGGCCGCCTGCATTGCAGAAACGCCCGGGGCGCAGACGATCTCGACGCGCCGCACGTGTTCCGGGAGATCGGCGTTCTCCGGGCAGGACGCCAGCTCCATGACGAGCGAAGCCATGGCGTAGACGCCGCAATCGCCCGAGCAGACGAGCGCAACGCGCTTTCCCTCCGCAGCCTGCTCAAGCGCGTGCCGGCAGCGCGTGGTTTCGTCGCCGAGATCGAATCTCCGCGCCGGAATCGAATCGAACTCCTTGCCGAGAAGGTCGAGGTACTTCCCGTACCCGACCAGAAGGTCGGATTGCCAAATCAGCCGCGTCGCCTCGGCCGTCCGCCATTCTGCCTTACCCGGACCGAGGCCGACTACCGCCAGCAGCCCTCGAGGACTCGGAACCGTTCCCGGAGTCGAGCCGATGCGCGCGATCGCGCAGGTGGCGGCCGCCGATTTCCGCTTCGGCGATTCAAGCTTGCCGTCGGGTCCCGCGCGGGCAAGGGCGGCAGCCTCGCATACGCCGCGCGATCCGACTTCCCGGAACACTTGCTCTGACGGGGTTTCCAAGCGGCCTGTTTCAGCGCGAAGCTGATCAACCGAATAGAATCGCGCAGGCACGCCAAGGCTCTTCGCCAGCGCATGGACCGCTGCCTCGTCGGATTTGTGCTCGATCGAATACACACCTTCCACTGCGAACGGCGATATTCCGGCTTCGGCGAGAGTGCGCATGGCCAAACCGGCAAGCTCTTCATGCGGGCAATTCCGGGAGCAGCCGACGCCAAGCGCGAACCCGGCGCGCCTGTAAACCAGCGGCTCCACTCCATCGACTTGAATTACGGCCGGGGCATCGGCGCCGGGCGCGCGCCTCCAGTCGGCTCCGATCGCCTCGACCAGCGGGGCAAGCCATTCCCCTCCGCCGGAAACGCTCACGCTAGCGCCCGCCAGCATGGCCGCGCTGGCGCGTTTCACCGAGGCTGGAGTTTCAAGCCGCCATCCGTCGGGCGGGTCGTCCAAGGCAACGCCGAACGCGAGATCGCCTGCCGTCGTTACGGCGGCTTCGCAGGAGAGCGCGTCGGCTATGGTCTTGGCCAGACGGTTCGCCCCCCGGTGCCCGCCCAGAAGCGGAACGACGGTGCTGCCGTCTTCGGCGACGCAGACCAGCGGCGGCTCTTCCGTCTTTGTTCGCAATACCGGTGCCAGCGAACGGATCAGTATCCCTGCGGCGCACACGCCCACGACTGGCAATCCGGACTCGTAAGCCGCCCGAAGGCGGGATCCGAATTCGGTGCCCGCGGTATCAGACGCATGACCGCCGAACTCGCGTTCGAAGACCTTTCCTTCCGTCGCGGCCGCAACCCGGCGCGCGGTTTCGGCGCCCGACTCGCCCAAGACGAACACGGCGGTCTCAGGCTTGCGCATTCCCGCCCGCGCCCGGAACAAGAATTGTCGAAAAGTAGGGGGCGTTCCCCTCGAACTGCTCCAGCGGACATGCGATCTCGGTTTTGAGCGTGGCGTGCGACACAAACACCGACCGGCTCAGCCTGCCCAGCCTCTCCAGTATCCGCCTGACCTTTTGGAGATTGCGCCCGACCTTAACCACGACCGCCGATTCGGCCTCCGCGAGACGGGCCTCGAGCCGCGCTTCGTCCATGGTCGCGGGAAGCACAGTCAAGGATTCGGTTCGGCCACAAAGCGGCAGCCCCGCAGCAGCAGCGCAGGCGGTCATTGACGTCACGCCCGGCACCACGGTCACCGGGAATCGACAGGACAAGCGTTCGAACAGATACATGAACGTGCCGTAGAAGAAGGGGTCCCCTTGGCAAAGCACCACGACGTCACGACCTGCCAGCAAATGTGCGGAAATCGTCTCGGCGGCGGTTCCGTAAGTCTCCTCCGCGGCGAATCTTCCCGGCGTCATCGGAACCAGGATGGGCAGCTCGATCGCGTCTGGACGGATCCTGCTGCTTGCGATCTCCCGCGCGAAGCTTTCGCCATCGTCCGGCGCAGGGTAGGCGACGACGCCCGCATTCCTGATCAGCCTGTCCGCTTTGACGGTCATCAGATCCGGGTCGCCGGGGCCCAAGCCCACGCCGTAGGCAGCGCCGGTCATGTCGCCAACCTCCATTGAGTGACCGGCATGTGCGCGTCCCAGCCGCGCAGCCCGCCGACCGGCCGGGCGCGCGATACGGAGATGCGGATCAGCTCTCCGCCATGCCGCTCGTGCAGCTGCGCAAGTCGGGCTTCGCTCTCAAGCGTCACGGCGTGGGCGACCACCCGCCCGAAGGGCTTGATCCTGGCAAGCACGGTTTCCGCGGTCTGGTCGCTGAGCCCGCCGCCGATGAACACGGCATCGGGATCCGGCAGACCCTTGAGCGCTTCGGGCGCGCGACCGGCGACCAGCTGGAGCGCAGGCGCACCGAGCTTCACCGCATTCCGGAGTGCCGCCTCCCGCCTGCGGCGGACTGGCTCGATCCCGATGGCGCGCGCGTCGCGCGCGGTTCTCATCCATTCGATTGCGATCGACCCGGCCCCTGCACCGATGTCCCACAGCAGTTCGCGCGGGCGTGGCGCAAGCGCGGCAACGGCGAGCGTGCGCAGTTCGCGCTTCGTGAAGTTTCCGTCGGATTCGAAGGCGCCGTCCGGGAGTCCCGGCCCCCGCGGCAGAACCCGCTCGGGAGAGTCGGCCTTGCAGCAAATGCAAAGCGTGTGGAAAGCGGGAACCTCGCTCGACGGGAAGGCTTCCGCCCAAGCGGCAGCACTTTCGGTCCGGGCCGATTCGTCCGCACCGCCAAGCGAGCCCAGAACGGTCATTTCGCTTCCGCCGAACCCCTGCTCAGCTAGAAGCTTGCCGATCCGCCCCGGCGCATCGGCGCCCGAAGTAAGAACCGCAAGCCGAGCGCCGGGCGCGACGTAAGGAAGAATTTGCTCGCACGGGCGGCCATGCGCGGTGAGCGTCTCAACATCCGCCATGCTCCATTTCATCCGAGCGCACGCGAGCTGGAACGCCGAGATCTGGGGATGGAACCGGATTTCGCTCGCCGGAACGCTCCGGAGAAGAAGCGCTCCGGCCGAATACCAAAGCGGATCGCCCGTAACGAGCAGAGCCACCCGCGATCCTTTCAACTCCCGGATCGAATCCACCATCATCGAAAAGGGGCTTGGCCATTTCACGCGCTTGGCGGGCAGCGACGGCGCAAGGCCGTGATGCCGGTCGCCGCCTATGATCACATCGGCTTGCTCCAGCGCTTCGACGGCTTCGCGCGACAGTCCTTCAACGCCGTCCTCGCCGATGCCGACGACATCGATCCATTGCGTCAATTCAGCGGCCCTCCGGAATTCCCGGACGCGTCTGCCGACGAGAGGGCGTTCAATGCAGCGGCTGCCATGGCGGATCCGCCTCTCGTTCCGGGCAGCGTCAGGTACTCCGTGCCGCGTGGGTTGCGCGCAAGCTCGTCCTTGCTCTCTGCGGCGCCGACAAAACCGACAGGAAAACCGATGATCAGGGCAGGGCGATCCGCACCTTCATCAAGCATTTCCATCAGCCTGAACAGCGCCGTGGGCGCGTTTCCGATAACGGCGACCGAACCTCCAAGCCGGTTTCGCCATCTTTCCACGCCCGCAGCGGAACGCGTCGTTCCGTTCCGCCCCGCCTCTTCCGCAATTCCGGGTTCCCTGATCGTCGACAAGACAAGGTTTCCGTTCGGGAGCATGCGTCGAATCACGCTGGCCGCTGTCGCTTCCGTGTCGCAAAGCACCGGCGCACCGGATCTAAGCGCGTCCGCGCCGGCAGACGCGAATCTGTCGGAGAACCTCAGGGCTGACGCAACATCAGGCATTCCGCATGCGTGAACGATCCTGCAGATGACCGGTTCGGCCTGGATCGGCGCGCGGCGCAGCGCATCGCCAGCCAGAGATCGGACGATGGCAAAGCTGCGCTTGTAGATTTCGTCCGGATTTCGAAGGTAGTTCACGACGGTTGCGGCACATGCCGCCTGGCGCTTTCTGGTCCGAGCGGATGCGAGGCATACGGGTATGTCGGATGGCTGTGCCCGTTGCCATGGTCGTGGCCGTGATGATGGCCGTCCGATCCGTGGGCGTGATGGTGATGATGGCTGCCGACCGCTTTCGGATTCGCCGGATCCTCGGGCAGCCTGCAAGCGCCGGTGCAGAAGTCTTCGCAAAGCGGGCAGTCGGCGACGTTCGATCCGGGCGCCGATGCGCCGCTGCCCTCCACATGGTGATGGTGGCTTTCCTGGGGCGTGCCGACTTCGGATTCGAAACCAAGGACCTGCGTGCGGTACTTGCACATTGAGCAATTCATCGCGGTGTCGCCCGCGAGAATGTCGCGAACGCGCTCAGCGAACGTGCGCAGCACGTTCGGATGGTCGTTCAGATAGCCGGCCTTCACGAATTCCACTTCGGGAAACCGTTCCGCGACCATTTCGGTGAAGCCGTAGATCCGGTCGACCAGAATCCCGCTGAACAGGAAGTAGGGGAGGACGACGATCCTGCGGAATCCAAGCTTGGCTGCCCGCTCAAGGCAAGGTTCAACCATGGGGAACGTCACGCCTGAATAGCCCGTCTCCGCCCAGCCGAAACCGAGGCCCTCCCAAAGCAGCCGGGTGATTTTCGACACGTTGGCATTGGCGTCCGGGTCCGAAGCGCCCCTGCCGATGACCGCAAGGCAGGTCTCTTCAATCGGAACAGGGCCGGATTCCGCATCGGCGGCGGCTATCGCCTCCTTAGCGCGGTCCGCTGCTGCCGCGACCAGTTTCGGGTCCACGCCGAGTTCGCGACCGTACAGAATCTCGATCCCGTGTTGTCCGGAGTAGGTGTTCAGAACCGACGGGATGTCGTTCTTCGCGTGCATCGCAGCGAAGAGCATGCCCGGAACCGCGAGCACCCGGTCGCAACCCTGCCCGCGAAGCGAGTCCAGACCATCGCGCAGGACCGGGTTGGCGAACTCAAGATACCCGAATTCGACGGGCCAACCCTCGTCAAGGAAATCCGGAAGGCGCTTCGCCATGTGCGCGAACTCGCCCACGGCGGACTCCGAGCGGGATCCATGGCCGCATAGCATTACGCCGGTTTTGAACATGGTCACCTACCTTCGTTCCGCGACTTGGCAAGCGGAGAAGCTCCCCTGATTCGTGCCCGACAATGCGGCCAATCGACGGGTGCCCGAACGAGCGAACATATCAACCATACGCGTTGAAATCGAACCGAAATGCCGATCTACGGTTCGCGTCAATCCCAGCGCAGGGGCACGATTGAAGTCAGACACAAGTTCGCAACCCCGGTAAAACTTGATGGTGATTGACGAAGGCAGGCATCCGGCGTTGGCGAGGTCTAACTTCATGAAGATGGGGAGGAAACCGTTGCAACAACCAATTCGATCTTCAAGAGGAAGCTGCTCAACCGTGCGACATCTGACAAGCACATGTCGTGGCCGCTCAACGTCAATCATCCGACCCCCGAACGCACGCACAAACGGTAACCAGTTGATTTGTTATGATTTTTGGCTCAGAAAAATGAACGACAAGAAATTCGACCCCCCCGAATAAATTTGCTACAATGAAGCTAGGAATCGGACTGTCCAACCATGAGTCCTATGAAGCGACCAAAGTGTGGGAGGGTAAGAATGCCGGGTGCCAACATTCGAGACGTCGGTGAATGCTCGCAGAGAAGATTGCCGCTTCTAAAAATCAGAATTGGAATAAATATTGTTTGACACACTATCAGATTTGATAAAGAAAAGATGCCGTCATGGAAAAATTTGTGCGTGTCGTTGGTTCGCATGCCGAAATTGTTGCTTAAATGCGTTCGATGCTTTTGAGCGGTATGCCGCTTAGAATGTGAATATGAAGACTTTCTACAATTTCTTTTTCAGTATTGGCAGCTTATGCGGGATCGCTGCGCTTCTGCTTTCCGTGTTTAGAATTCCGACAAAGGAAATAATTTCGCTAAATAACATCGATTATATTTATGATAAACTTTCATTTCATATGTTTTATTTGGAAGCGATTTTAGTAATCGTCGGGCTGGCTGCTGCCGCTCTAGGTATCGTTGGATACCAGTCAATCAAGGATGAAGCAGTAAGACAAGCGACAGGCCAAGCAGTAAGCCAAGCGGTAGAGCAAGCAGTAAGCCAAGCGGTAGAGAAGGCGAGAGATGAAGCAAGAGCGTATTTTCAAACGTCGGGTAGCCCAGCTGAATGGGATATACCAAGCGAATCACCTCGCAGCGGCTCAAGTAAATCAAAAGTAGAAACTCACCTCGAAGAGGAGGAATCAAAATGACGTCAGATGAGGTATTTCTTACCGATATTTTGCAAAAATATCATAAACGCGCGCCGGTGCCTGTCGTCGCGATCGCCAAGGATTTGGGGATCAAGGTCTACAAAACGACGGATTTCGATGATCGAATATCTGGCCTGATTCAAAAAGACGAGCAGTACGGCGGCAAAAGCGGCTATGCGATATACACTAACGCACGTCATCCAATTACGAGGCGTCGATTTACGATTGCGCACGAGATCGGACATTTTTACTTGCATCGTGAACTTATTGGTGATGGAATTACGGACGATGGTCTCTATAGAAGCCGCTTGAGGGGGCGATTTGAGAGTCAGGCTAATCGATTTGCGGCAAATTTGTTGATGCCACAGAAGCTTGTTTGGGAATTTATTGCGCAGGGTTTTGACACAGTAGAAGAATTAGCTGAAAAATTCGAAGTTTCAAAAAGCGCGATGTCGATCCAGCTTGGCGTTCCATTCGAAACTAGCGGAAGAAGTTAGTGAAATGCTTTGTTTGGCTTCGAAAAAGCTGTGGTTTGGAAGCATTTCTATAATGACGATATGCGTGTTAATTCAGAGCACAAGATTCGTTGCGTTTAAGAGTTGGCATCGATCCCGTGCGGAATTTGCATGTGTTTGGAGTTAATCGTTGGTAAGTTCAACGGTAGCAAGCCGATTTTGTGATCGCCTGAGATTGTTTCCTACAAGCTGAAAATCGAAGACTAATCTGTGTATTCGGACTAGCCGCATGCGCGGAACTGTGAAGAATATTGGACCATGAGGGTCGGAGGCGCAATCATTCGTTCATGTGCCTGATGACGGGCAATGCGGAATGGCGCGGCGGCGTCGAATGCAAATTCGGAAATTGGGGTTTATCGTGCTAGCCGCCTGTGCTTGGCGCGCTTTGGCTCTACCGATTCCGGACCGAGCCGCCTGATCTTGTCCTTCCGGTAGTCATCGAAATTGCCTTCGAACCACTCGACCTGCGCATCGCCTTCGAACGCCAGGATGTGCGTGCAGAGGCGGTCAAGAAAGAAGCGGTCGTGCGAGATGATGATCGCGCAGCCTGCGAATTCCTCGATCGCGCTCTCAAGGGCGCGAAGCGTCTCGACATCCAGATCGTTGGTGGGCTCGTCAAGGAGCAGCAGGTTGCCGCCGGACTTCAGCAGCTTCGCCAAGTGCACCCGGTTCCGTTCGCCGCCCGAAAGCATGCCTGTCCGCGTCTGCTGGTCGCCGCCCCTGAAATTGAATGCCGAGCAGTATCCTCTCGAGCTCACTTCGGCGTTGCCGAGCTTAATTACGTCGTGGCCGCCGGAAATCTCCTCCCAGACGGTCTTGTCCGCATCAAGCGAATCCCGATCCTGATCGACGTACGAAAGCTTCACTGTGTCCCCGAACGCAATCGCGCCGCTGTCCGGCTCCAGCTGTCCGGCGATCATCCTGAACAGCGTCGTTTTGCCCATTCCGTTCGGCCCGATCACGCCGACCACGGCTCCGGGGGGAACCGAAAACGACAGATCCTCAATCAGAAGCTTTTCGCCCATCGCCTTTCTCAGGCCAGTTGCCGACAACACGTCAGTGCCTAGGCGCGACCCGTTTGGAATCACGATCTGAGCACGGCCGATCTTTTCCCGCTCCGTCTGGGCGGCTAGCTCATGGTAGGCGTTGATCCTGGCCTTCTGCTTCGCCTGCCTCGCCTTCGCGCCAGCGCGGATCCATTCGAGTTCCCGGTTGAGCACCCGTTTGCGCACCTGCTCCTCCCGCGCTTCTTGGGCTAGGCGTTTCGCCTTCTGCTCAAGCCAGCTTGAGTAGTTGCCTTGGTAAGGAATGCCGCGGCCCCGGTCGAGTTCAAGGATCCAGCCGGTGATCTTGTCTAGGAAGTACCGGTCGTGGGTAACGATAAGGCAGGTGCCCTTGTAGTCGATGAGGTGCTGCTGGAGCCAAGCCACCGTTTCGGCGTCCAGATGGTTCGTGGGCTCGTCGAGCAGCAGCATTTCGGGTGCCTCGAGCAGCAGGCGGCACAGCGCCACTCGGCGCTTCTCGCCGCCGGAAAGCGACTCGACGGATGCTGAGTCCGGGGGGCAGCGGACAACCTCCATTGCTTGGTCGATCTTCGAATCGATGTCCCAGAGGTTCCGCGCGTCGATCTCGTCCTGAAGGGACGCCATTTCCTCGGCGGTCTCATCCGAGTAATCGGCCGCAAGCTCGCTGAAGCGGTCGAGCATCCGCTTCTGCTCCGCAACGCCGAGCATGACATTGCCGCGCACATCCAGCGATGGGTCGAGAGCGGGCTCCTGTGGCAGGTATCCGACGCGCACGCCCTTCGCGGCCCAGGCTTCGCCGGCGAATTCCGGATCGATGCCTGACATGATCCGCATGAGCGTGGACTTTCCCGAGCCATTCACGCCTACCACGCCGATCTTCGCACCGGGAAGGAACGACAAGCGGACGTTCTCGAAGCACTTCTTCCCGCCGGGATAGGTCTTGGACACGCCGTCCATATGGTAGACGTATTCTTGTGCGCTCATTTCGGCATCTCCGGCGGTCGCGGCGAGGGGCTGAAGAAGTCGCGGGCGTCCTACCGGTTTGCCGGAAATGCGGCAACTGCGTGCCGCGGTTACGACGCCTTGCACACCTCGGCAGGCCGGTCCGGATGCTTGCTGATTGAGGCCGGACACATGCTCGACCATCCCCGCCCGATTGGATGGCGATTGACGAAGACGCGTTCAAGGTCGATTCGAACAATCACCGTTATTGAGGAGCGGAAGAGGGCAGCACCCACGAACAGGATCGCAACCCATCCAGGGGTTTGCTGATCGAGCAGATCAAGGAGATGAAGCTGACGGTCCGCGGTGTCGCGCGGGATACCGGCATGCCGGCAACCCGACTTCACGAGATTGTCCATGAACGGCGCGGCGTGGGCGCTGAGACGGCGATCGCCCTTGGAGAATATTTCGGCCAGACTCCGGAGTTCTGGATGAGTGCGCAGAAGGCGTTCGAACTATCCAAGGCGATGGTCGAAGACGGCAAAAGCATTCGTGGGCGGGTCCGCCATCGCACGAAGGATAGGGCTGTTCCGTGGCATGAATCTCACTGCGACAGTTGAAGCACTTCAGCGTGATCCGGATATGGAAAAGCGGAAGAGCAGGTAGGCCGCTTCCGCCTCGCGCTCGCTGCCCATCGCCCCGCGCCGCCAAAGGCGCGGTGCCGACCGGGCGTGCAATATTCCGGCGATCCGAACCTCCCGCACAGGCCCGGAAGGTTTGCGTTCCGCGGCCCGTTCCTTGAAAACCGCCAATGCGGGGCGGTGGATGCGCCCGAACGGCTTCCGGAGACGCTTCTGGTGATGCAGAAACAGACGGGCGGATTTGGACATGCGAGTTCCGGCCGGTACGCTTCTTGTGCCGGACAGCCGATGGCCCGGTGCCCTAGTGCCTCAAGCCTGCTGCCGATGCGGCGCACTGGCCGAATCGGGCTGCTTGGCGGCTCGTTCGACCCTCCTCACGAGGGGCACGCGCGCATGACCGAGTGGGCGCTCAAGAAATTCAACGTCGACACCATCTGGTGGCTCGTGACACCGCGCAACCCGCTGAAGGAAAGCCTGCCGGCACCCGAGACCGTCCGGCTGGCCGAGATCGAGAAATTCCGCCGCCCCGGAATGGTTCCCGTGGAATTCGAGCTCCATACCGGGAACTGCCGCACGCATGCGACGATCGCCCGCCTGCTGTCCCTTTGCCCCCGCGCCGAATTCGTGTGGCTCATGGGCGCGGACAGCCTGTCCCGGATTCACGAGTGGGAACAGTGGCGCAAGATCTTCCGGTCGGTCCCTGTCGGCGTCATGGCGCGCCCCGGCCACGCGCTTGCAGCGCTGAACTCGGTTGCGGCCAGGACCTACAAGGCGCAGCGGGTCGGGAGCGATCGCGCCCGCGGCCTCGCGGGAATGAAGCCTCCGGCCTGGACGTTCGTGCGGATTCCGCTCAGCGGGGCCTCGTCATCGGAAATCCGGAAGCGCGACGATCGGAGGATTTGAACGGAACGGCGCCTGGCCGGGCGCCGCAGCCGTCAGAGGCTTGCGTGCCTGGCCCTGACCGTCCGATGGATGGCCGCCGCCACAAGCGGATCGATTCCCAGATTGTCCTTGATGCCGCCCAGAAAATCGAATTCGCGGTTGCCGATCCTGCCGTCGGCCACCGCGACCTCGCAAGCAAGGACGTACGCGGTCTCCGCCAGTTCAGAAGGCAGGGCAGGACCCACCAAACCGAACAGCGCTTCAATCCCGCCCGTTTCCTCGGTCAGCATGGAAACCGTCTTCGACACGTATCCGATCCGCCTCTCGTCGTAGTCGTTGAAAATCGGCAGGCTGCGCATGATCCGCCGGATGGAATTCAGCTCCGACATCTCAAACCTGTCGTCCGACTCCGAAACGGCGACCATCAGGGCGAGAAGCGCGTCCCGGGGCGCGAAGGAGGGGGCTGCGTAGTCTTCCAAGTCTTCGCTCCTGATTCCGGCCCTTCGCGCGAGCGGGCCATAATTTGACCCCTATCGGGCGCGGATTTACTAAGCGAAGGGCGAACGTGCTGCAAGGGAACGGCATGGCAGGACTGGCGGAGGCGGCTCGCGCTTCCAAGGCGTGGCCGTTCGTGGAGGCGCGGCGCCTGCTCGAACGCGTGGAGCGTTCCGGCGCGGCGAAGGACGAAGTTCTGTTCGAGACGGGATACGGGCCTTCGGGGCTTCCGCACATAGGGACCTTCGGCGAGGTCGCGCGCACGACGATGGTCCGTCGCGCGTTCGAAGTGCTTTCCGACCGGCCAACGCGGCTCCTCTGCTTCTCTGACGACATGGACGGAATGCGCAAGGTTCCGCTGAACGTTCCGAACCGCGAGGAGCTCGCCGAGGACCTGCATCTGCCGCTGAGCAGCGTCCGGGATCCGTTCGGCGAGTGCGCCAGCTTCGCCGAGTACAACAACGCCCGCTTGAAATCGTTTCTGGACGCGTTCGGCTTCGACTACGAGTTCGTTTCGGCGACCGACTGCTACCGGAGCGGAAGGTTCGACGAAATGCTGCAGCGGGTGCTCGAGCGGTTCGACGCCGTAATGGAGATCATGCTTCCGTCGCTGGGCCGCGTCTCGGAAGGGCGGAAGGAGACCTACTCGCCGTTTCTTCCCGTAAGCCAGAAGACGGGCAGGGTGCTCCAGGTGCCCACGCTTGAAAGAAATGCGTCGAAAGGGACGATCGTCTACGAGGAGCCTGACGGCGAAAAAATCGAAGTGCCGGTGTCCGGCGGCCGGGTCAAGCTGCAATGGAAGCCCGACTGGGCCATGCGGTGGGCCGCGCTTGGGGTCGACTACGAGATGTTCGGCAAGGACTTGATTCCGTCGGCCGAGCTGGGCCGGAAGATCTGCCGGGCGCTCGGCGAGCCGGCGCCGTCGGGCTTCGCGTACGAGATGTTCCTGGACGAGAGCGGGCAGAAGATTTCGAAATCCACCGGAACGGGCTTTTCGATGGAGGAATGGCTGGAGTACGCGCCTCCTGAGAGCCTGGGCCTGTTCATGTACCAGAAGCCGCAGACGGCGAAGCGCCTGTTCTTCGACATCATCCCGAAGACGGTGGATGAGTACCACCAGCACTTGCGCAGCTATCCGGAGCAGGACGCGGCCGGCAAGCTGGCGAATCCGGTGTGGCACATCCACGGCGGAAGCCCGCCCGAGTCCAGGATGGTGGTTTCCTACTCGATGCTCCTCAACATTGCCTCGGTCGCGTCGGCGGACGATGCCGAGGTCATCTGGGGATTCATCAGGAATTATGAGCCCTCGGCGTCGCCGGAACGGAACCCGGACCTTGCCGCCGCCGTCGAATGCGCGGCGCGGTATTTCCGGAGGCGGGTCGCGCCGGGCCGCAAATTCCGCTCTCCGGACGATGCGGAACGGCAGGCTCTCGGCGATCTGAGGGCCGAGCTGCTTCGATGGGACGGGCCTGCGGACGCCAAGGAGCTGCAGAAGCTCGTGTATGCCGTCGGCAGGCGGCACACGTTCGATCCGATGCGGGACTGGTTCCGCGCGATTTACGAGGTGCTGCTAGGCTCGAGCCAAGGCCCCCGCTTCGGCGGATTCATCGCGCTCTACGGCATCGGGCCGACATCGGAGCTGATTGCGGAGCGCTTGGGCAGGGACTGAACGCGGCGGCTATCTCGCCTTTCTTTTCGACCGCTTCGCCTTCCGCATCCGCATTTTGGCCGGGGGTCGCCCGGCCCGGCCGTACTTTGATCGGCCGGACTTCGAAACGGCTTCCGCCACGGCCTCCTGCACGTCGGACTGGCGAGCGAGCGGGTCGTCCGCGACCGTGAGCTCCACGGCCTCCAAGCGCTTGATCTCGTCCCGAAGCCGCGCCGCCTCTTCGAATTCGAGGTTTTCGGCGGCCGTGAACATCTGCTTTCTCATCGCATCGAGGTGCGATTGCAGGTTGTGCCCGATCATCGGCCGGTCGACGGTGGCGGTCACCCGGGCCATGTCGGTGTCGCCCTTGTAGAGGCCCTCCATGACATCCGCGACGTGCTTCCGAATGGTTTCGGGCGTGATCCCCCGCGCTTCGTTGTAAGCGATCTGCTTCTGCCGCCGCCTGTCGGTCTCCCCGATCGCGCGCTCCATGGAGCCGGTCACCCGGTCCGCGAACATGATCACTTTGCCGTCCGCGTTCCGGGCGGCGCGGCCGATCGTCTGGATGAGCGACGTTTCGGACCTGAGGAAGCCCTCCTTGTCGGCGTCGAGGATGGCGACGAGGCCGCATTCCGGGATGTCCAGGCCTTCGCGCAGCAGGTTTATGCCGACGAGAATGTCGAACGCGCCGAGCCTCAGGTCGCGAAGGATTTCGATTCTTTCCAGAGTCTCGACGTCCGAGTGCATGTACCGGACCCTGAGACCCTGCTCGTGGAGGTATTCCGTAAGGTCCTCCGCCATCCGCTTCGTGAGCGTCGTCACCAGCGTGCGGAAGCCTTTTTCGGCGGCGGACCTGGCCTCGTCGAGCAGATCGTCGACCTGGTGCGCGACCGGGCGAACTTCGACCACGGGATCCACAAGGCCCGTCGGGCGGATGACCTGCTCGGCGAAGACGCCCTCGGTCTGCCCGAGCTCCCAATCGCCCGGCGTGGCCGACACGAACACCGATTGCGGGCGCATGCCGTTCCACTCCTCGAACTTGAGCGGGCGGTTGTCCGTGCAGGACGGGAGTCTGAACCCATGCTCGGCCAAAGTGTACTTCCGCCGAAAGTCCCCCTTGTACATTGCGCCCAGCTGCGGCACCGTGACGTGCGATTCGTCGGCGAAAACAATTGCGTGGTCGGGAATGTACTCGAACAGCGTCGGGGGCGGCTCGCCCGGACGCCGTCCTGTCAGGAACCGCGAGTAGTTTTCGATTCCGCTGCACGAGCCCGTTGCATTGATCGATTCAAGGTCGAATTCGGTCCGCTGCTCCAGCCGCTGCGCTTCCAGCAGCTTTCCTTCCGCCTCCAGCTCCTTCAGCCGCTGGCGCAGCTCAACTTTGATCTTCTCGACCGCCTGCTGAAGCGTCGGCCTCGGCGTGACGTAGTGGGAATTCGCATAGACCCTCACTTGATCCAGTGTGCCGGTCCGCTCGCCGGTAAGCGGATCGAACTCCACGATGCTTTCGATTTCGTCGCCGAAATAGGATACGCGCCATGCGCGGTCCTCAAGGTGCGCGGGCCAGAGCTCGAGCAGGTCTCCGCGCACGCGGAAGCTCCCCCGCTGGAACGCTTGGTCGTTGCGCCGGTACTGCTGCGCAACAAGCTCGGAAATCACGTCACGCGGATTGCGCTCCATTCCGGTGCACAAATCGATGGTCATCGCGCCGTAGGTCTCGACCGAGCCGATCCCGTAAATGCACGACACCGACGCCACGATGATCACATCGTCGCGCTCCAGCAGCGCCCGGGTCGCGGAATGCCGCATCCGGTCGATCTGCTCGTTAATCATTGCCTCCTTCTCGATGTACGTGTCCGTTCGCGGCACGTACGCCTCCGGCTGGTAGTAGTCGTAGTAGCTGACGAAATACTCGACCGAATTGACGGGAAAGAATCCCTTGAATTCGCCGTAAAGCTGGGCGGCGAGAGTCTTGTTGGGCGCGAGAACGATCGCGGGCCGCTGGGTGGCCTCGACGATCTTGGCCATGGTGAAGGTCTTCCCGGTGCCGGTGGCGCCGAGAAGCACTTGGTTCTGCTCCTCGGATTCCAGCCCTGCGACCAAGTCCGCTATCGCTTCAGGCTGATCGCCCGCGGGCTCGAAATCCGTGTGCATCTCGAACCGCTTTCCGCCTTCGAGCTTTGACCGCTGCGCCAAGGGGCTGGGCGGGGCGGTGTCGATCAGGCTCATCTGCGGGGCTCTCGGAAATCGTTCGGCATGATCCCTGCATTGCCCGAAAGGGGCAGGTGCGGCAATATCCGGTTGCGTCGCGACATCGGATTCTCACGGAAAATCCGCAGCAGGAATTCAAATCAAGACGGGACGCGTGCCCGTTCGGACACTGTGCCCTTTGGTGCTGATGGACCGCAAAATTAATGGTTGCATCCTTACCCGGTCGGCGTTAGATTCGGTCAAGTTACCCGCCGGCAGCGTGCTGTCGGTTCAGGGCCACTCCTCTGGAGTGGCCCTTGCTTTTTTTGGAGACGGCAATGAGAACAAGAGTCTATGTCGATGGCTTCAACTTGTACTATGGTGCGCTCAAGGGAACGCCATTCAAGTGGTTGAATCCTGTTGATCTGGCGCGCCGGGTGCTGCCGGCGGGATACGTCGTGGATAAGCTGCTTTACTTCACGGCCCGTATATCCGGGGCGCCGGACCAGGGCGCACCGGCACGACAGCATGCTTACATCGCCGCGCTACGCACGCTGCCGGGGGTGGAAGTGCATTTCGGACGCTTTCTCTCAAAGTCGGCGTGGCGTCCACTTGTAAACCTGCCAGTGGCTGACCGGCAGATCAACGCGCCACAGCCGGCAATATTGCCAGCGGGCAATCACACAGTCGCCGGGCGGCGGATGCAGACGCTGCCGGTGGGCAGCTATCCCGTGCGTGGCGCGCGAAGGAAGAAACGGCGCAAAGCAACCGCCCCGCTGCCGGGTGCAGTGGTTGCGGAGTTCCACACCATGGAGGAGAAAGGCTCCGACGTGAATCTTGCAGCCCATCTCCTGAACGATACTTGGAATGAGGTTTTCGAGGCGGCAGCGGTCATTTCGAATGACACCGATCTTGTAACTCCGATCCGCATGGTGACCGACGAGCGAGAGAAGAAGGTCATCGTCGTGTGTCCAGCGCGAGGACAACCGGTTGCGCCACAGCTGCTCGAGGTGGCGAGCGATGATCGCCACATTCGCCCCAAGACGCTGAAGATGGCGCAGTTTCCGGATAAGCTGCCTGGTACTACGATCTCAAAGCCGGCACGCTGGTAAGCGCACAGGTCAACATCCTCAGCCATTGGCCCATTCCGTTTCGCTTCCGGCTCATTCGTTAAGCACCTGTGTTTTCAGCACGCCGGGATTCAGGCTGCATTTGCCCTGATCTGCGCCCATCGGGCCGCAGTTGTTTTGGATTGCCGCCTCTGTTTCGTGCTGCTCGGCGGCGATGCACCGTCCCACTGTCGGCCTTGATTGAGGCCGACATTCCAACATGCATTGACCCCAGACGGAAACTTGATTTGCGCGGCGGCGATGAAGTAGTGGTGGTGCATTGTCCGGAGGGGGTTCGGCCATGAAAGCGCGGATCTACAAGCCCGCCAAGACTGCGATGCAATCGGGGGCAGCGACGTCCAAGCGCTGGGTGCTCGAATTCGACCCCTCGATGGCCCGTAGCTTGGATCCCCTAATGGGCTGGACCAGTTCCGACGACACTCAGACCCAAGTGCGGATGACTTTCGAATCGAAGGAAGCGGCGCTGAACTACGCGGAGCGCCATGGCATTGAATTCACGGTCGCCGAACCGAAAGTCCGGCGCCCGGTGGTACGCAAGAGAGGCTACGCGGAAAACTTCGCGCACGAGCGCAGGGAGGCGTGGACCCACTGATTGCCAGCAGCCGCTTTGGCAGCGCAGGCTGCGGCGGCCCGCTCTCGGTGCGCTTGAATCCGCGCGCGAAGTGAATCAATACGCTTTCAGCGGCCCCTTAGCTCAACTGGATAGAGCGGTTGACTTCTAATCAACAGGTTCGGGGTTCGAGTCCTCGAGGGGTCGCCAGCGGTCGGGCGGGACGTTTCCGTGTTCGGGGGCGTTGCGTCGCGGCGATCCGCGCAGTTTCCAGCCCGTCTCGCTCAAGCCGTCTTTGGCGGCCGCTCCTGATTGGGAAGCTGGCCAATTCGGGCGCGTCAGAACGGACGGGATGTGGTAGCGTCCGGTGCCGGACCGCAGGTCGGCGGAATTCGCTGGCGGCGCGGGCGCATGCGGATTGGGGAGGATGCCGATGACGCTGGGCATGAATCGAAGCGTGTTCGTCACGTGCGCCGTCACGGGTGCCGGAAACACGCAGGGGCGGAGCGACTTCGTTCCGCGCTCGCCGCGCGAAATTGCGGAGAGCGCGATCGTGGCCGCCAAGGCGGGCGCCGCCATCGTGCATTGCCATGTGCGGGAGCCCGATACCGGCAAGCCGTCCCGGAAGCTCGAGTACTACCGCGAAGTCACGAACCGGATCCGCGACGCGTCCGTGGATGTCGTGCTCAACCTTACGGCGGGAATGGGCGGCGATCTGGTTACCGGCCCGGCGGACAGCCCGCTTCCGCTCAACGCCGAGGGCACGGACATGGCAAGCGCCGAGGACAGGCTCCGGCACGTCGCTGAATGCCGCCCCGAAATCTGCACGCTCGACTGCGGCACGATGAATTTCGCGGAGTCGGACTACGTGATGGTGAACACGCCCGGCATGCTGCAGGCCATGGGCCGCGCGATCACGAGGCTGGGCGTCAAGCCGGAGATCGAGGCGTTCGATACCGGCCACCTCTGGTTCGCCAAGCGGCTGGCCAAGGAGGGAATCATCGAGGAGCCAGCTCTAGTCCAGCTGTGCATGGGAATTCCGTGGGGCGCGCCCGACGACCTGAACACCTTCATGGCGATGGTGAACAATGTCCCCGACGGGTGGACGTTCTCGGCTTTTTCGCTAGGGCGGAACCAGATGCCGTATGTCGCCGCGGCCGTGCTCGCCGGAGGGAACGTCCGGGTCGGGCTTGAGGACAATTTGTTCCTCGAAAAGGGCGTGCTTGCCACCAACGGCCAGCTTGTCGAGCGGGCGGTAGGGATCATCCGCAACCTCGGGGCGGAGGTGCTGGGACCCGACGCGGTCCGCGCACAGCTCGGACTGACGAAGCAGGCTCCCGACTTCTGAGACTGGAAAGCGTCCCGAGCTGTCCAAGGGATCGGCCGGTCGTCCTGCCGGAAACGCGCTTCCGAGTTTGCATGTCCAGCGTTGCAGGCCACCGAGGAATGCGTTCGCCCGCGAAGGAGGTTCAATGGAAACAATTGAGTTGTCCACGGACTCGCGGGGCGTCGCGACAGTAAACCTGAATCGGCCGGAGAAGCGAAACGCGATGTCCGGGCGCATGATCAGGGAGCTTGATGCCGCCGCCGCCGAGCTGTCGGCCGACGGCCGGGCACGGGCGGTCGTGATCGCCGGAAACGGAAAGACGTTTTGCGCGGGTGCCGACCTCGCTTGGATGAAGGCGCAGTCGGCGGCTTCCGCAGAGGATCGGATGCAGGAGGCGCTGAACCTCGCGCGCATGCTCCTTGCCTGGCACCGATGCCCAATACCCGTAATCGCGCGCGTGCACGACGGCGCCTACGGCGGCGGCGTCGGACTTGCCGCGGTTGCTGATTCGGTTCTTGCCTCAAGGGAGGCCCGGTTCGGGCTGACCGAGGCGCGGCTCGGATTGGTTCCTGCCACGATATCGCCTTATGTCGTCGCCAAGACGGGACCATCGGTTGCGCGCCGATTGTTCATGACAGCGCGCGTGTTCTCAGCAGAGGAAGCCGCCGCGTTCGGGCTTGTGTCGGCCGTATGCGACCTGGACGAGCTGGACCGGGCGGTAGGCGAAGAGGCGGATCGCTATCTTTCCTGCGCTCCGGGCGCGATCGCCGATGCCAAAGCCCTTGCTCAATCCTACGGGCCGGCGCTGGACGAATCTTCGGTCGCCGAGCATGCCCGCCGCCTCGTGGACCGGTGGGACAGCAGCGAAAGCGCGGAAGGCATCGCAGCTTTCTTCGAAGGGCGGAAGCCGGAATGGGCGGCCCCGCCTGAGGCCTGAACAGGGCGCGCTGCGGGCGAGCGCCGCCGCGCGGACCGCCTCTATCCGATGATATCCCGGTAGTGGCTCTGCACCAGCGAAGCCGTGCGGCGGATGTCCGCCGTGAAGGTTTCGAACATGGTGTCGCTGTAGTTCCGGCCCAGCGTGCTCCGCAGCGCGTCCGCCGCATCGTCATTGCGGCGGTCTTGGCCGACAGTCAGGATCAGCATCCCTTGGAGGTTCCGCCAGAATTCGGTCGCGCCGGCAAGCTCCGAGGCGGCTGCCTCGTCCAGCAGTCCCAACTTGCCCGCTTTCTTGAACACGGAAATCGAGTCGCGGTGCAGGATGTCGGGATGCGCGGCCGCATGCCGGAGCTGGAGGAATTGGGCGATCGAGTCCAGATCCAGCAGGCCGCCGGGCCGATACTTGATCGACTGGTCCGCGCCGTCCTGGGACTGCTGGTCGATCCCTTGCCGAATCGCAAGAGCGTCGTTCCGCAAGGCGTCCGGATCGCGCTCCATCGTCAGGACTGACCGGATGGTTTCCTCGATGCGGTCGCCGAGGCCGCCTTCGGAGAAAATAACCTTGGCCTTCGTAAGCGCCATGGTTTCGCGCGTGCCGGCCTTTTCCCGCTGGTAGGTTTCGAACTGCTCGAAGAGGCACGCGATCGGCCCTGACATCCCGCTCGGCCTCAGGCCCATGTCCACTTCGTAGAGTCGGCCTTCGCTGGTCGGCGCGGTAACCGCGTTCAGGAACCTGCGGCAGAAGCGGGCGTAGTACGCCGTCGGAGGCAGCGGCTTCTGGCCGTCGGAACCCGCCTCTCCATCCTCAAGCGAATAGACGAATATGAGGTCCAGGTCCGAAGCCATGGTCAGTTCGCCGGCGCCCAGCTTGCCGAAAGCGAGGATCGCAATCCGGCCGCCGGGCACCGTCCCGTGCGACTCGGCGAACTGCTCCTTCAAAACCGGAATCAGCACGGAAAGGCTCGTCACCGCGATCCCGCTCAGCGGCTCGCCCGCCTGCAGCGGGGTTAGATACCCGCGAAGCAGGTGCACGCCGACTTGGAACTTCCGCTCCTGCGCCCATCGCCGCTGGACGTCGAGCATGCTCTGGAAATCGAAGCCGTCGGGCATTCCCCGATCAAGCGCCGCGTTGAGATCCGAAGCCATTTCGTCGACTCCGAACTCGAGCTTGTAGAAGAGGCGCACGAGCCCGCGCCGCGCGGCTTCCTCCATTTCGCGCTCAAGGCCGAGGTCGTCCGGAAGCTCCAGATCCTCGAAGTCCCTCTGGACGGCGCTTTCCAGCAGTCCCGGGTTTCGCCGGAGCCTTCCCGAAAGCTCCGGCGCCGCGCCGATGATATCGGCGATCAGGCTGATCAGGTCGGGCCGCGCGCTCAGAATCGCGAACAAGTTGACCGGCTGCGCCAGCCCGCCCAGGAACTGGTCGAAGCGGCCTAGCGCATCGGCGGGTTCCGGCAATCCGGCGAAAGCCTCCAAGATAAGCGGCGTTAGCTCGATCAGCAATTCGCGGGCTTTATCGATGCCCGTCGCCCGGACCTTGCCCGCGTGCCACTTCCGCACCATGTTCCAGATCGCGTCCGGATCTTCGTATCCCGCGCCCTGCAGCGATTCGAGCGCTTCCGGCGCCGGGTCGGCCGATTCGAAATCGAGATCGAAGTCCGCGCTGGCCGAGGCGCTGTGCTCCAGCAGGCCGTTGTAATGCAGCTGGACAATCTCCAGCTGCCGGACGAGATCCTCGGCGAGCTCGCCGCGGCTGCCGTATCCTAGGAAGGTCGCCAACTTCTCCACGCCCGATTCACTTTCCGGCAGCGAGTGCGTCTGCTGGTCGTCCGTCATCTGGATGCGGTGCTCCACCCGCCGCAGGAATTCGTAAGCCGCGCCCAGCTGCTCGGCGCAGGCCGACGTGATTCGACCGGTGCGGGCCAGTGCCGCGAGCATGGAGAGCGTCTCGCGCCCTCGAAGCTCCGGGTTCTGTCCGCCCCAGATGAGCTGCTGCGACTGGGTGAAGAATTCGATTTCGCGGATGCCTCCGCGCCCGAGCTTCACGTTGTGCCCTTCGACGGCGATCCTGGCGGAGCCCCGATGCGCGTTGATCTGCCTCTTCGCCGCCTGGATGTCGCGCATGGAGGCGAAGTCGAGATTCCGCCTCCAAGTGAAGCCCTCGTTGGCTTTGAGGAACCGCTCGGCCGCGGCGTAGTCGCCCGCGATCGCACGCGCCTTGATCATGGCGGCCCGCTCCCACGTCTGGCCGACCGTCCGGTAGTAGGTCGAAGCCGCGCGGGTGGAGACGGCAGGAGGCGTCGAGTTCGGATCGGGGCGGAGCCTGAGGTCGGTTCTGAAAACGTAGCCGTCCTCGTTGCGCTTCGCCATGACGTTCACGAGGTTCCGCGCGAGCCTCGAAAAAAGCGGCTGAGGAAAGCCGTCCGGAACTGGCGCCGCCTCTTCGTCGAAGAGCAGGATCAGGTCCACGTCGCTTGAGAAATTCAGTTCGCCCGCACCGAGCTTGCCCATTCCCAGGACGATGAGGCCGGACCCGGCCGCCGGGTCGGCAGGGTCGGGCGGGGCGAAGTTGCCTTTGCGCGCCTCCTCGCCGAGCAGCAGCGAGCAGCTTGCATGAAGGGCGGCGGACGCGAAGTCAGACAGCGCGCGCGTGGTCTGCATGACGCTCCAGACGGACGCGATGTCGGAGATCGCGACCGCCGCGGCGATATTGCTTTTGGCTTTCCGAAGCCGGCGCATCAGGGAACTGCGCGACTCTTCCGCTATTCCGTCAGTGTCGCGGACGCTGGCCAGCAGGTCGGCAACTGGCTGGTCAGGGCCTTCGGAAAGAAGCCTCGCAGCAAATTCGATGTCGCCCAGCACGCAATGGCTGAGAAAAGGGCTGTTGCCGAAGACGGAATCCAGAACGGCCCGTCCGGCGCCTTGCTCCTGCACCTGCCGCGCGAATTCGATGACAGCGTCCTGTCCAGTCGACTCCGCCGCGGACGACCACTGCTCCCAGCGCCGTTCGGCTGATTCCAAATCCGCAGGGGCAGGTATGCCCGCCGCGTTCTCCCAGAGCTCAGAAACCCGCACTATCCACCATGCAGCGACTTCATCGCGCGACCGATCCGGCCCGCATCCGGCATAATGCCACAGCGCAACGAATCCGCCAGTTGGTCAATCGGGATTCTGAAGGCGGGCCGTCTGTCCGCACTGGAATTCGTGGAGGCGCGGTCGAATTCACGAGTCCAATTCATCAGAGCCGGAACCGGCCGCCAGAGCTTCGTACTCATCCAGCGCACGTCGGATTCCTTCCTCCAAGGTGATCGACGGCCGCCAGCCGAGGCTTCGCAGCCGGGCCGTGTCGGAGAGTTTCCGCGGCGTGCCGTCGGGCTTGCTCGAATCCAGCACGATGCCGCCCGAATATCCCGTTTCGCCAGCGATGAGCAGCGCGAGGTCGCGGATCGAAATCTCCCGTCCGCTTCCGACGTTCACGGGCTCCGCACCAACGTAATGGCGCATCAAGTGGACCAGCGCGTCGGCGCAGTCGTCGGCGTGGAGGAATTCCCTGAGCGGGGTTCCAGTTCCCCAAAGCGTTACGGACGGCGCGCCTGCCGCTGCCGCTTCGTGGATCTTCCGGACCAGCGCAGGCAGCACATGGCCGGACTCGAGGTCGTAATTGTCGTTCGGGCCGTAGAGGTTGGTCGGCATGCAGCTGATGAAGTCCGCGCCGTACTGCTTCCGGTACGCTTGGCACAGCTTGATTCCCGCGATCTTCGCCAAAGCGTACCATTCATTGCTAGGCTCCAGCGGGCCGCTCAGCAGTTCCGACTCCGGCGTCGGCTGCCTCGCGTGCTTGGGGTAGATGCAGGTCGAACCAATGTAGAGGAGCCGTTCGACGCCGCTGCGGTAGGCAGCGTGAATCAGGTTCGTTCCGATTGCCAGGTTCTGGTAGAGGAATTCGGCGGGATAGGCGCTGTTCGCCATGATTCCGCCAACCTTCGCGGCAGCGACGAACACGATTTCCGGCCTGTTCCGCTCGAACCAGGCTTCGGTTTCGGGCTGGCGGGTCAGATCGACATCTTCCCGCGACGCCGAAATCAGAGTGCAGTCCTCCCGCGCAAGCCGCCGCATGATCGCCGACCCGAGCATGCCCCGGTGTCCGGCGACGAAGACCCGCTTGCCCGACAGATTCAGAGGAGGATCGAGTTTCTGAACGCTTTCCATCGCATGCCTGTCCGCACGATACCGCCCCGCAGGGCGCGCTCGTTTCCAACTACCCCCTATCAGGACAGCATGGAACTATCGTAGCACGACCGCGTTCCAGCAACGCCGACACTGGCCCCTCGTGCTGCGGGCGTCGTCTCCCAACCAATTCGAAACAGAAAAACCAAGGGGTTCCTTACGAAAGCTAGCATACTGCAGAGCCGCTCGCGCCACAGTGTACAACATAATTCGTTCCAACCAGCATCCGTCCTTTCTAGACGCGTTGCCATGAACTGGTCTCCCGCCGACGTTGACCCGTGTCCTTCCGCAGGGCGTGCGTTCAAGGCAGCCTTGATCGACTGCAAACTTGGACCTCCTTTGTGGGGGCGGGTTGGGAGTGAGCGACTTGGTCCAAGCTGGAAAGGAACGAACGGCAACGGTTGTGATGTCTGTCAGACTCGGACGCATTTTGTGTCCGGGTCATCCGTTTAAACTCGTGCATTTTAACAAACACGGGGCAGCTCATACATCTGTCGGCGGAATGAGGGAATCAAACTGTACTTTCGTCGGGAGACGACGCCCTGTGCACGCAAAACCCGCAGCAGCTTCATCGCCTCAGACACCTTCTCAGCGTCGACCCTTGGGCTGCTCGTTACGATATGATTGATGTCAGCCATATCATCGTCCTGGCTGACTGGAAACAGCCTTTCTCGATCAGTATGGCCATCCGCCCGTCGAGGGCGTGCTACGCGTTCGGGTCGGACCCGGAGACGTGGCTTCGCATGCAGATTACCGATGTTCTATGGGAGCCCCGCGAATGCGACGACCGGATTGCGGTAAAGCGGCTCGAGGTGGTCTGACTGACAGAGCCCCCTGCCTTCATAACAGGAAACGAAGAAAGGGTGGATAAATCGCCTCTCGCCCGCTGGGCCCAAATCATCCCGGACCTAATGTCTCGGTCGAGTATCTTGGCCACCGTGAACTGAAGGTTCACTGCACCACTGAAGACGAAGACTCTGAAGCGGGTCAAGAATTTCTTCCGGATATCCAAGAACATCCACGAGCAGCGCACGATCAAGTTCCTTCCGAGTATCGTCGCGCCACGTTTCGTTTGCGGGCAGGAATTCTGAATCCTCAAGCTGTTGAAATACTTGATTGCCGACCTCCAACTGTTCGCACGTGAGGTTTCTTGGATCAATCACGTGTAACTCCGGAAGTTTCGAAATCGTAGTAATTGAACGCCCCATTTGCTGTCTAGTTCCATTCCACCAAAACGTCATAATTCCAAGCGTTGAGTTGGCCCACAATATGATGATCTGTTCCCATTGTAATTCATTGCATGAAAAATTGGGCCACGCTCTCCCGCCGAGTATCGGTCTTCGCGTGAGGCAGGCGCAAAGACTCTGGGAATTAATTTGAAAATCAAGATTGAAATGTAAACGCGACGCAGTCGATATCACTTTGGTAAATTTTTCTACGCTGCATTCGTTTCTTCGAACCAACTCAACATCAGGTTGAACAAAAAAACGCCTCTCTCTATCGGCGTCATGATTCCAAAGCCCAGCTATAGCTGGTTCTGAATCTCGAAAAAGCGAGTGAATAGAAAATGCAGAACGCTGTTGATCGTCATCCCCACGTTTCGCTATATCTCTATGCACAAGCCCGCGATTGCCAATTGATACGAGCTGGGTAATTGGAATGGTCAAGTTTCTTCCAAATTGCGGCAACAACAATTGTCCGTTCTTGAGTCGAATCATTGAAGAAGCCAAAGCACTTTCGCGCAACCCAGCACATCCACCATCGGATAATGACGCACAAACATATGTGCCATGTTTTGAATTTCCAACTTCGATTCGGCCGGAACTAAACGTCTCGCAAAATGCATCGATCATGCCAACCTGTCTCGCAGTTTCAATTGCCTCTAATAACGTACTTGGACGAGCAAACAGATTGACATATAGAACTTTTGAGCACTCAGAATTGGTGTTATGTCGTTTAGCTACGACCAAAACTTCTGCCATACCGGTATCAGCAGAAAACGCACGTTTTGTAGATCCAGTAGTCGCGATAGATACAATCAAGATATCAGAATAAAATCGTTGTAGCAACTCACGAGCGCCCTTCCACGATTCACCGGAAACAAACGAAAAAGGAAGCACCAAGGCCAAAATCCCGCTATCACGGATTTTTGTATGCGCGAGATCTAGAAAGTTTGACGCTAAACCTGCGTTCCCGTGGCTAGCGGAAACGCAATTGTCAATGCCAAGTGATCTTGCTCTTATTGCGGAAATGTATCGTTTTAACTTTTCACCCATATGTTTTTGCTCGGTTAGCGAATTCTTGAAGCCTGCGAATGATGGAATTGGGACGTCGGTGATTTCGTGGTTTGTAGGTCTAGTAAACGGCGGATTCATGATAATCATATCAATCGATCCATCTGGTATTGTAGCATTGTGAAGGTTTTCTTGCTCTTGAGACCCGCTCAGCTGGCTTTCCCCAGTAGCGAATAGCGTTGGCGTGTACCCGCCCCCCAAAAGATCTAACGATCCGATCGCAAAGGTATCAAATCCGGACGCGCCCTGAACACGACCGTACGCCATCGTAAAAATCTTGCACTTCCCGAACGTAATCGTTGGGTGGGCACTCGATAGCTGCGATGCAGCCAAGTGTGTTGCGACCGGCATAATGTCTGCCGCGATTAACGAATCCTCGATCATCGGCTTATGGAATTCGGCGTCGTCGAGGCCAGAACGTCGGCACTGGGATTGAACGGCGTGGTAGGCTGCCGAAATCAATGTTCCCGTTCCACAAGATAAGTCGGCAACGCGAAAATTCTGATAGGTTCCGGGATTGCCCCAATCTTGGTCCAGTCTTGGCACAGATAGTTCTGCAAGAAGGGCTGCACTTGATGGAAGCGTGTAGAAAGTCGCTAGAAACTTGCGGTCGGTGATCAATTGCTGCAACATGCGACCGGACAGGTCATGCATTGTGGATGTGCCAACGTTCACCAATTTAGCTGACGTAATGCGTAAACGTTTCATAATGGCTAGTGATGTATCTACCCGTACGGGCTTCAGGATATCCATTGCAATGTTGAATATTGGCCAATAGTTTACTTCGCGTAGAATTCGCGCCCATTCAGCGAGCAGCATTTCCTTGTCCAAGAGTTGATCCGGCGGCTTGATATCGTGGGAACCAGCTATCGCGTTATGAAAATTAAACGCGTTAGCCAGTATGGCCATGCCCATCCTCGTGGTTTGCCTACCCGGTTCCTGATGCAGTGTTTCAGCCAATATGTTTATAGGGTCGGCGAACCCCTGGGCTGCGGCTTCCTCGAGCAAGTGCGTGCAGGACTCAACGCCGGCACGAAATTCATCCATCCCACGTTCGATCAATTGTTCCGACAAAGCAACGGTCTCGATCGATCGTACAATATCGTCGAGGCGGTGCTTCAGCCATCCTGCTTCCGGCCATCTAGCTGTTCCATTAGGTGACGCGCTAATTAATGCACACTCGTACTCAACCTCCTCAATTGTAGATCGCAGTTCGCCCTGTACCGTCGTCCTAAGATTGTTGGGAATTCTCAGCGCGATAACGTTTTCAATCATTTTTTCTGACGAACTTAGACGTTCCCCGATTCTTGCTTGAGCATCCTGTTCAACGGTTCCGGCAGGTTCAAACTCGGTTTCGAGCACAACGGGTACCATACCCGGCATGTCTACAACAATGTCGGGGCGCTGGCCTTTTGCGCCAGCCAGCATGTTGCTTTGCTCAGCACTAACTTGATTTTTCCACCTTGGGTTTTTGCTGCGAAGCGCTTCGGCAAAAACCGTATTGAACGCGACTTCATTCGTTGCCGCTGTCAAGAAACACCCCTGAATTTAGCGTTCAATTCATGGTTAGCGACTAAAGCGATACTCAAAGAATCTTCAGCATCGGCTGATATATAAAATATAGCACAAATGAAATGAATCAATGCCGACAACTGCAATATCAGCTATCGGGGGCGTTATCTGCCGAGTATTCGAAATACCCCGCGCGCAGGATGTCGTGAAGCGACCGGCACTCTGCTTCGGCTTCGGCGAGCGCAGCGGACCGGTCTTTGGCGTCCGGGAGTTCGTTGGCGACGAGACTTCTCAGCCGTCCTGCGGATCGCAACGCCTTGCTGCAGACCGGTTCCGGGCTAGGATCAATTCGCGACAGGCAGGCGGCCACCGCCTCGCAGGAGGCGATGACGGACGAAGGCAGGAACTCGTCGGTCGAAAGTATCGCGAACGCCGCATCGTGAGTGAATTCGCTTCCGGCTTTCCGCGTGTAGATCTCCATCGCATGGAAAATCCGGAGCAGGCTGACCAAGTCGCTTTCCCGGGCGTCTTGGTCCCCCGCCGCCGCCGAATCGTGTCCCGCCAGCAGGGATATCGAAAGCTGGGTCCGCTCGACCATCCGCCCGAGCAAAAGGAAATGCCATCCCGAGTCCCGGTACATTGTCGCTTCGGCAATGCCGAAGAACGCCCGGAAGTCCCTGGTCGCGTCCGCATAGAATTCCTCGGGGGACGACTTCCAAATGTCGGGCAGGTCCAGCGGCTTGAACTCCAAATACGACCTGTTCAAGCTCAGCCACATTTCCGTGCTGATGCAGTGGCGCATCTGGCGGGCGTTCTCGCGCGCCATGTCGAAGCAGTTCCGCAGGGAGTCCGGATTCGAAGGCTCGAAGGTCAGATCGCCCGCCAGCGTGAAGGAGTCGGCCAGCGTGAGCTCATCCCTGCTGTGGCTCAGCAAGCCTCCGGGCGGCAGCCGCTTCAGGCCGAAATAGATCCGCCGCCAGCCGAATTCGATCTCGTCGACAGGTTTGTCCACCAGCGCGGCGACCTGCAGTTGCAGAACCCTGCAGATGTGGTCGGCCCGCTCAAGGTAGCGGCCGAGCCAGTAGAGCGCTTGGGCGTTCCTCGCGAGCATTCAGTCGTCCAGTACCCAGAAATCCTTGCCGCCGCCGCCTTGGCTTGAATTCACGACAAGGCTGCCCCTGCGGAGCGCGACCCGGCAGAACGCGCCGGGCACGATTCTCGTTTCCGTTCCGGTGAGCACGAACGGCCGAAGATCGACATGCCTCGGTTCGGGCTTGCCATCGACCAGGCACGGCGCGCGCGACAGCTGAAGCACGGGCTGGGCAATGTAGTCGGCGGGATTGGCCTTCACGACCTCGGCGAACTCGTCCCGCTCCTCCTGCGTCGCGTGGGGTCCGATAAGCATGCCGTAGCCGCCTGATTCGCCGACCTTCTTGATGACTAGATTATCGATGTTGTCCAAGGTGAACTCGAGATCCTCCGGATTCCGGCACAGCCTGGTTTCCACATTGTCGAGTATGGGCTCCTCGCTGAGGAAATACCGGATCAAATCAGGGACGTAGGCGTAAACGCCCTTGTCGTCCGCGACGCCGGTCCCCGGAGCGTTGGCGATGGTGACGTTCCCTTTCAGATAGGCGCGCATGATTCCCGGAATGCCGAGCATCGAATCCGGCCTGAAGGACTCGGGGTCCAGGAAATCGTCGTCCAGCCTCCGGTAGATCACGTCCACCAGCCTGAGGCCGGACGCCGTCCGCATGTAGACGAAGTCGTCGCGCATCACGAGGTCCTGGCCCTCGACGAGATGAGCGCCCATTTCCCGAGCCAGGAACATGTGCTCGTAAAACGCCGAGTTGTATATGCCGGGGGTCAGAACGGCCACGACCGGCTTGTCCCTGCCGCCGGGCGACAATTCGATCAGAGTCCGCAGAAGCTCCTGCCCGTAATTCTCGATGTCCCTGACCCGGCAGTCGCGGAATAGGCGGCGGAACGCGGATTTGATCGCCGCGCGGTTGGCAAGCATGTAGGAAACGCCCGAAGGCACCCGGAGATTGTCCTCGAGCACCTTGAATCCGTCGGAAGCGCGGATGATGTCGACGCCGCCTACCGCGACCCAGGTGCCGCGCGGCGGCGTGAAGCCGCGAAGCTGCGACCGGTACTGGGGGCACTCGAACACCATGTCCGCCGGGATCACGCCGTCCGAAACCGACTTGAGCGAATTGTAGACGTCGTCGAGGAACAGGTTGAGCGCCTTCAGGCGCTGCCGCAGCCCCGCCTCGATGAGGTCCCATTCCACAGCCGACATCAGCCGCGGCACGCAATCGACGGGGATCATCCGCTCCTCGGACTTGTCCGCCTCGTAGACCGTGAAAGCGATTCCCTCCTTCCGGAACGATGCGGTGACCCGGTCCTGGATTTCGACGGCCGTTTCGGCCGGCATGTTCGAAAGCAGGTCCTTCAGCGGCGCGAAATGCCTGCGCGCCGACCCGTCGGCGTCAAACATTTCATCGTAGACGAAGTCGTCGAGCTGGTAGTCTTTGAAGTCCAAGGGTCGCTCTGCCGCCAAATCCCGCCCGGCGGAAACTAGTTCACGACTTCGCGATTGCCAACAGCCCGGCGCTCCCGCGGAGCGGCGTCTTCGGAGCCGCGCCCGCCGGATTTTCGTGTTGCAAATCTCGCGAATTGCGGCGACTGTTCGGCGCCCGAAATTCGTGCGCGGACGCGCAAGCCCGGCACGGCGAAACCGGCGGAAGGAAGCGGATCGAACGCATGAGCGACTCATACAAGATACTGGTTGTGGACGACGAGCCGGACGTGGAGCCGATGGTGCTTCAGCGGATGAGACGCGAAATTCGAAAGGGCAAATACGACTTCCAATTCGCCTGCAACGGAGTGCATGCGCTGGAGCGGCTGAACGACTCGGGCGATTTCGACATCGTCCTGTCCGACATCAACATGCCTGAGATGGACGGGCTGACGCTGCTGCAGCAGATCCCTTCGGTCGACCCGAACATCAAGTCGGTGATCATTTCCGCGTACGGGGACATGGAGAACATTCGCGCCGCCATGAACCGCGGCGCTTTCGATTTCGTGACCAAGCCCATCGACTTCGAAGACCTCAGGATCACGATCGACCGGACCGTGAGGCACCTGCAGATGTGGCGGGACGCGCTTGCTTCGCGCGACAAGCTGATCTCGATCCAGAACGAGCTAGGTCTCGCGAACGGGATGCAGCAGTCGATCCTTCCGGCGAAATTCCCCGAAGGGGACTCGTTCAGGGTCCACGGGATCATGAAGCCAGCACGGAACGTCGGCGGCGACTTCTTCGACATCGTCAGGCTGGATGCCGGGCGCATCGGCCTCGCGATCGCGGACGTGTCGGACAAGGGCGTGCCGGCCGCGCTTTTCATGATGTCGAGCCGAACCCTTCTGAAGGGGGCCGCCGTCGGCACGCTCGACCCGAGCGGCGTCCTGAGCGAGGTCAACGAGCTGCTCATCGAGGACAACCGGACCGGCATGTTCGTCACGATGCTCTACGGCGCGTTCTATCCGGAATCCGGGCAATTCGAGTACGCGAACGGCGGGCACAATCCGCCGCTGCTGGCCCGCGCGAACGGTACGGCGGAATACCTGGACATGCCCGCGGGCATCGCGCTCGGCCTGTTCGCGGAAATCGAATTCGGGAAGATGAAGGTGGAGCTTCAGCCGGGGGACGTGCTGGTCCTCTATACCGACGGGGTTACCGAGGCGATGAATTCCGAGGGAGAGCTTTTCGGCGAGGATCGCTTCGCGAAGCTGCTCGCGGAAGCCGACAAGTCCGACCTTCCCTCGGTCACGCAAGGAGTTGTCGACGCGGTCAGCGAATTCGCGGGAACCGCGCCGCAGTCCGACGACATAACCTGCCTCGCCGTGCAGTATCTGGGAGCGTAGCCGTGGCAGCCGAACAATCGATCGACATCGATCCGAAGGACGGCGTCGCTCAGACCCATGCCGTCATCGACGAGTTCTCCGAAGCCCAGCAGTGGCCATCGGAGCTCGAGTTCCAGATGCGCCTCATGCTTGAGGAGTTGGTGATGAATGTCGTCAGCTACGGCTTGGCGGCGGACGATCCGCGGATCAGCCTGGCGCTTCAGTCTGACGAGGCGGAGGCTCGGGCCGTGCTCTCAGACAACGGCCCCGCATTCAATCCGCTGGATGATGCGCCGACCGCCGACACGGAAACGTCTGTCGAGGACCGCAGCGTAGGCGGACTCGGCGTCCATTTCGTCAAGACCATCGCCGACGACGTCCAGTACGAACGCGTGAACGACCGCAACGTGCTGACGATCGTCAAGCGCAGAACCGGATGAGGTCGGCCGCGGGCGGGCCGGCCGCGAGCAGGCCGGCCGCGGCAGCGCTTGCCCTGCTGGTCGCTGCGGCGTTCCCGTCGAGTGCCTTGGCCGAGGCGGGGGTAACCGGCACGGAGATCGTGTTCGGCCAGTCGGCTGCGTTCACCGGGCCGGCGGAAGAGCTCGGCAAAGGGATGCGGACGGGCATCCGGGCCGCGTTTGAGGAAGCCAACCGCAACGGCGGCGTGAACGGGCGAACCATCAGGCTGGTCGAGCTCGACGACGGCTACGAGCCCGACAGGGCGGTGGCCAATACCCGCCGTCTCATTGAGGAGGAGCAGGTTTTCGCGCTGATCGGCGCGGTCGGCACGCCGACATCCCGGTCGGCGACGCTCGTCGCCGAGGAGGCTGGCGTCCCGTACGTTGCGCCTTTCACAGGCGCCGGGTTCCTGCGCGACCACGAAAGGCTTTCTACCGTCGTGAACCTGCGGGCTTCCTACCAGCAGGAGGTGGACGAAATCGTCGACCGTCTGATGCAGGACAGAGGCATCACCCGCGTCGGCGTGCTTTACCAGAACGATTCCTTTGGGCGGACCGTCCACGCAAGCGCCATCCGGGCGCTTGCCGCGCGCGGACTCGAGCTGGCGGTCGACGGCGTGTATCCGAGGAATACCACGGCCGTGAAGACGGCCGTGTACGAACTGCAGCTCGGCGACCCGGAAGCGGTCATCTTCGTCGGCGCATACGAACCGGTGGCGACAGCGGTGAAGTGGGCGCACCGAATCGGGTTTTCGCCCGTGTTCGTCACGATTTCCTTCGTCGGAAGCAACGCGCTGGCGTTGGAGCTTGGTTCCCTTAGAACCGGCGTGTTCGTTACGCAGGTCGTGCCGGGCACCGAATCGGCGGATTCGGAGGTGGCGGCCATGTACCGAGATGCCTTGGAGGACTTCGAGCCGGGCGCGCCCGCGGGCTTCGTCTCGTTTGAAGGGTATCTCGCCGGCCTGATGGCGATCGCCGCGCTGGAATCCTGCGGCGACGAGCCCGACCGGGCATGCTTTCTCTCCCGGCTGCGAGATCCGGAGCCGATAGATCTCGGGGGGCTCTCGCTCTCATTCGGCGCCGAAGACAACCAAGGATCGGACGAGGTGTTCCTTACGGCGATCAGCGCGGAAGGCGAATTCGTGCCGATTCGCACTCTCAACGACGATTTCTCCAGATGAAGGGCTTCCTGGGCCGCGTTCTCGCGCTGCGCTACCGGATCGCGAGCCAGCTCTACGCGGCGCTCAGCTTCTCCGGCCTGCTGATGATCGCGGCGATTTTCGTCGCATGGCAGTCGTTCGAGCGCATCGGCGAGTCGCAGCGCCGGGTGAACGAGGAAAGCCTTCCTGAAATGGTATCGGCCTTCGGGATCGCCCGGAGCAGCGCCGCTCTGATTGCCGGCGCGCCGAGGATGACCGCGGCGCTCTCTCCCGGCGAGCTCGAGACGATCAGCGCGGAGTTGGCGGCCGTCCGGGATGAGTTCGACGCGCAGGTCTCCAGCCTCATGCATTTCGCCGACGTCGAAGCAATGTCGCAAAGCGTCGCGGACGACGGCCGCAAGCTTCAGGCGAACTTGGACGCGATCGAATCCTTGATGACCGAGCTGTTCGTGCAGCGGCAAAAGTCCTCGGAGTTCCGCAGCGAGCTTGCGGAACTTGAGAAGCTTGTCCGGATGCACCTTCTGCCGGCGATCGACGACCAGTTCTTCTACACGGTCACGGGATTCAGCGATCTGGAGCGGGCGCCCGACCCGGCGGCGGTCCACCTCTCGGAGGCCGAGGTCAACAGGTACCGGAACCTGAAGAACCTTGAGAACGAAGCGAACGTCGCGATTCAGCTTCTTGCGTCCAGCGACATCATAAGCGACCGTGCGCAGCTGGAGCCGCTCCGCGCGCAGTTCGAGTCCGCTACCGACGGGATCGAGAGAAGCCTGTCCGGGCTCGATTCGGAATCCTTGGAAGCGCGCGTCCAGCCCGTGTTCGCGAGGATATTCGAACTGGGATTCGGCGAGGAAAACGGCTTCGATATCCAAGCGCGGGAAATCGCGCTTCTGGACGAGCAGATTGCGCTGGTTCGCGACAACCGCGCGATCGGCGTTCAGCTCATCAACGCCGTCGAGGACTTGGTGGCCATCGCCAACGAGAGCGCGGCCGAATCCGCGCAAGCCACGGCGCGGGCCGTGCAGACCGCCAGAACCTACCTGCTTGCCCTTGGCGCCGCCGGGCTGGTCGGCGCGGCCCTCATCGCGTGGCTGTTCGTCGGGCGCATACTGCTGCGGCGGCTCGAAAGGCTGTCCACGCGGATGCGCGGGATGGCCCGGGGCGACCTGGAAAAGGCCGTCGACATTCGGGGCAAGGACGAGATCGCGGAAATGGCGTCGGCGCTCGAGATCTTCCGGAGGCACGCTCTGCAAGTCCAGCGGCTCAACTTGGTGGAAAACCTTGCAACCGAGCTCCAGGAGAAGAACGCCGCGCTCGAATCAGCCATGACGGACCTGAAGAAGGTGCAGAACCAGATCGTCATGCGGGAGAAGCTCGCCGCGCTGGGCGAGTTGACCGCCGGCGTCGCGCACGAAATCAAGAACCCTTTGAATTTCGTGAAGAATTTCTCCGAGGCGTCGAAAGAGCTGCTTGAGGAGCTGGACGAGGTCGCCACCGACGAGGAGATGGACGAGGAGGAGAAGAAGGAGGAGATCGAAAGCATCCACAAGCTGCTGAACGACAACCTGGCGCGCATCCTGGAGCATTCAGGCCGCGCCAACCGGATCGTGCACGACATGCTTCGGATGGGGAAAGGCGGCGGCTTCGAGAAGACCGAGATCAATACGCTGGTGGACGAGCATGCCAAGCTCGCCTACCACGGCGCGCGGGCGACAACGGAAGGGTTCAACCTCACGATCAATTCCGACTTCGATCCCGACGCCGGGAAGCCGGAAGTCATTTCGCAGGATCTGGGCCGGGTCATACTCAACCTGGTAAGCAACGCCTGCTACGCGACCCACGACAAGAAGCTGGCGCTTGAGAAGAAGACAGGCGCAGGCAAGTCCGGCTACTCGCCGGAGCTGAAGATCGGGACCAAGCGGGAAGGGGACCGCGTCAAGATCACCGTGCGCGACAACGGCAGCGGCATGCCGCCGGAGGTCAAGGACAAGATCTTCAACCCCTTCTTCACGACGAAGCCCACCGACCAGGGCACCGGGCTGGGCCTGTCGCTGTCGAACGACATTGTGCTCCAGCACGGCGGCTCGATCTCCGTCGATTCGAAGGACGGCCAGTTCACGGAATTCACGATCGAGCTTCCGGACACCCCGCCGCAGCAAATGGGGTAGGACGCAGGAAAAAGGCCGGGAAACCCGGCCTCCCGCGGTGTCTTGGAAATCGATTGCCCGGCGCAGAGGCCGGGCAGGGGCGCTTCGCCTTAGCCCTGCAGAGCCTGGAAGGCTTCCTCGCGCGTGCCGTGAATCGGAATGATCCGGTCGAAGCCGCTGATTTCGAACACTTCCTTGACGTTGTCCGAAAGCGAGCAGAGGGCAAGATTCGCGTTGTCGGCACGCACCGACTTCGCGATCAGGAGTATCGCGCGCAAGCCCGCGCTGCTCACGTAGTTCAACTCAGTGAAATCGAGCAGCACCGAGCACTTGCTTTCGCCGATTTCCGATTTCAACGATTCTTCGAAGCTGCGGGAGTTGGTTCCGTCGAGCCTTCCGCTCGGTGCCGAAACGAGAATATCGCCGCTGCGTTCAATGTTCAGATCCATCTCAATGCTCTCCGCCTGGACACTGCCGATACATATGCGTGTTCCCGCGCCACCGCAAACTGAAATTCGGCGGGAACCCCGAACATTTCCGAAATTCCTGAACTCCCGTCAATGCGAAATTCGCCGCTCCGGGCAGGTCGGCCCGCGTTCGCCCGGCCTCAAGGCGGCGATTCGGCTCCGCTTTCAGGATCCGCGGCGGCGGTAGCGTCGATGCCTGGGCCGCCCGCCGGCTCCGCCGGGAAGCATGCGCCGATCAGATCCGCCAGCGTTCTGGCCCATTCGCGCTGCCCCGGGGCATCCGCGATGAGGTCCTGCCTTACCTCGATCGCGACCATCGGCGTCTTCTGAGAGTCGCCGTAGACCGGAATCGTGTAAACGCTCGAAGGCCCGATCCTGTAGGGGAGATTGTCGCCGACCAGGAAGCCGCCTTCCGATTCGAGATGCCGCATGCAAAGCCGGGCGAGGCCTCGGGCGTCGCCGTAGAGCACGCCGCAATGCCACGGCCTGTCGAATCCCTCCACCGTCAGCTTGGGCGTGAAGCTGTGGATCGAAAGCAGTGCCTTCGGCTTCAGCGCCTTGATCAGCGCGAGGTAGGCTTGATGGAACGGCTCGTGGTACTGCTCGATTCTTGCTCTCCGCTCCTCCGGCGACAGGTTCGCGTTGCCCGGAACCGCCGTGCCGTCGCTGGCCACCCGGATGCACGACCGGGAATCGGGAGCGCGGTTCAGATCGACGACCAGCCTTGAATACCGGCCCAGCAGCGTCGGCAAACCGAGAATCCGGTGCAGCTCTCGGCAGAGGCCATCGACGCCGATGTCCCATCCGATGTGGCGGAGCAGCTCGCTCTTGTCGAGCCCGAGCGAGTTCATCGAGTCGGGAACCTTCGCGCCGGCGTGCTCGGCTGAAACCAGCACCGGCCTTCGGGAGCGCGGTTCCAGGAACTCGTAAGTGGGGTGCCGTCCAACCGGCATCATGTTCTCCAGTATCCGCCGAGGAAGAGCCGCCGCGGGCGCGGACCACCGTGCTCCCGCAACCGGAAGGCGCCTTGATACCAGCGCATCCCGCGCAGGTGAATTGCGATTCGCAGCCCGGCGGGCCGCTTGGACCGACGATCCGCCGCATCCGCTGGCGCGGAGCCTTCCGGAGGCTTGTTCGAGCCGCCGCGCGTTTGCCAATTTCGGCTTCGTGTAATAGGCGCAGCGGGAAGAACGGGGTTGGGGTTCGCTTTGGATTCGTTCATCGCAGAGTACTTGGGAATTCTGGTCTTCCTGGCCGTGGCCGCAGGCCTCGGCCTGCTACTGCTGCTTGCCGCCGGCATCATCGCGGTCTCGCGGCCCGACCCGGAGAAAATCTCGGCTTACGAATGCGGCTTCAACGCGTTCGACGACGCGCGCATGAAATTCGATGTGCGATTCTACCTCGTCGCCATCCTCTTCATCATCTTCGATCTGGAAGTGGCGTTCCTGTTCCCTTGGGCGGCGGCCTTCAAGGACATCGGGCAATTCGGATTCTGGTCGATGATGGTGTTCCTCGCCATCCTGACCGTCGGATTCGTCTACGAATGGAAGAAGGGAGCGCTCGAATGGGAGTAGACGCCGCGGCCGCTCTCGATGCTCCGGGGAGCGCCGGCGGAGCGGCGGCCGCCGCGATGGGCGCCGAGCTGCAGGACAAGGGGTTTCTGGTCACGACAACCGAGAGCCTCATCAACTGGGCCAGAACGGGGTCGCTGCACTGGATGACCTTCGGCCTCGCCTGCTGCGCCGTCGAGATGATGCATACGTCGATGCCCCGGTACGATCTCGAAAGGTTCGGTACGGCGCCGAGAGCGTCTCCGAGGCAGTCCGACCTCATGATCGTCGCGGGAACCCTCACCAACAAGATGGCTCCGGCCCTGCGCAAGGTCTACGACCAGATGCCGGAGCCCCGGTACGTGATCTCCATGGGATCCTGCGCGAACGGCGGCGGCTACTACCACTACAGCTACTCGGTCGTCAGAGGCTGCGACCGGATCGTTCCGGTCGACATCTACGTGCCGGGCTGCCCGCCGACCGCAGAGGCGCTGCTCTACGGAATTCTCCAGCTGCAGCGCAAGATCCGCAGGACAGGCACCATAGTCAGGTAGCAGGACCGGATGGCGGCGGCGGACGACACGGAACTCGCGGCGCACATCGATGCGCGCCATCCCGACACCGTTCGGGTCTCTTCGGTCGTTTCCGGCGAGCTCGTCGTCGAGGCGGTGGCGCCGGGCCTGCCCGCTTTGGTCGAGTTCCTGAAATTCGACAGCCGGTGCCTGTTCAAGACGCTGGTCGACATCACCGCCGTGGACTATCCGGGACGCGAGCGCCGCTTCGATGTCGTCTACCACTTCCTGTCGATGGACCTTAACCAGAGGGTCCGGGTCAAGGTCGCCGCGAGGGAAGGGACGCCGGTTCCATCGATCGTGAAGATCCACCCGTCCGCCAACTGGTTCGAGCGCGAAGTCTACGACATGTACGGCATTCCGTTTTCGGGCCACCCCGATCTTCGGAGGATCCTCACCGACTACGGCTTCCGGGGCCATCCGCTGCGACGGGACTTTCCGGTCACCGGATACACCGAGGTGCGGTACGACGAGGAGAAGAAGCGGGTCGTGTACGAGCCTGTGAGCCTCGTGCAGGAGTTCCGCCAGTTCGACTTCCTCAGCCCTTGGGAAGGGGCCGAGTACATCGAGCCCGAGGCGGAAGAGGGGAAGCGGGAATGAGCCCGGCTTGCGCCCCGACTCCGCCCGGACGGAGCTGAGCATGGCGGCGGACGCGGACGAGCTGCTGCCGGGCGAGCAGCGGATACGGAACTTCAACATCAATTTCGGACCGCAGCATCCGGCGGCCCACGGCGTGCTGCGGCTGGTGCTGGAGCTGGACGGCGAGATCGTCAGCAGGTGCGATCCCCACATCGGCCTTCTGCACCGGGGAACCGAAAAGCTGATGGAGAGCCGGACCTATCTGCAGAATCTGCCGTATTTCGACAGGCTCGACTACGTGGCGCCGATGAACCAGGAGCACGCGTGGTGCCTCGCGATCGAGCGCCTGACCGGCACCGAAGTGCCCCGGCGGGCGTCGTTGATCAGGGTTCTGTATTCGGAAATCGGCCGCATTCTCAACCACTTGCTCAACGTCACCACCCAGGCGATGGATGTCGGCGCGCTGACGCCGCCGCTCTGGGGCTTCGAAGAGCGCGAAAAGCTGATGGTGTTCTACGAGCGCGCCTGCGGGGCAAGGCTGCACGCGGCCTATTTCCGGCCGGGCGGCGTGCACCAGGATCTCCCGACCGCGCTGCTGGAGGACATTGCGGAATGGGCCGGCGCGTTTCCGAAAGCGCTGGACGACATCGACGAGCTGCTGACCGAGAACCGGATCTTCAAGCAGCGGAATGTCGACATCGGCGTCGTCAGCCGCGAGGACGCCGAGAACTGGGCCTTCTCCGGCGTGATGGTCCGCGGATCCGGAATGGCGTGGGATCTCCGCCGCGCGCAGCCCTACGAGTGCTACGACGAATTCGATTTCAAAATACCGGTGGGCAGGAACGGCGACTGCTACGACCGCTACCTTTGCCGGATGGCCGAGATGCGCGAGAGCGTCCGAATCATCGAGCAGGCCGTCGGCAAGCTCGGCTCGGCGGAAGGCGACGTGATCCACAGGGGCAAGATCTCGCCGCCCAAGCGCTCCGAGATGAAGTCGTCGATGGAAGCGCTGATCCACCACTTCAAGCTCTATTCCGAAGGGTTCCGCGTTCCCGAGGGCGAGGTTTACGCCGCCGTCGAGGCGCCCAAGGGCGAATTCGGCGTCTACCTCGTGGCGGACGGCACCAACCGGCCCTACAAGGCGAAGATCCGGGCGCCGGGATATCCGCATCTTCAGGCGATGGATCATGTTTGCGGCGGCCACCTGCTTGCGGACGTGTCCGCGGTTCTGGGATCCCTCGACGTCGTGTTCGGCGAGATCGACAGGTGACGGCGCCGGAAGGGGCGGATTGAATGCTGCGACGGTTCCACAGCGAGCAGCCGGAAGGCTTCGCGTTCACGCCCGGAAACCGGGAGTGGGCGGAGAAGGTCGCGAAGCGGTATCCGGAAGGCCGGCGGGCGTCCGCGATCATTCCGCTGCTGTGGCGCGCGCAGGAGCAGGAGGGTTGGCTGTCCCGACCGGCGGTCGAACGCGTCGCCGACATGCTCGGATTGGCCCACATCCGGGCGTACGAGGTGGCGACCTTCTACTTCATGTTCCATCTCCATCCCGTCGGAACGGCCGCGCACCTGCAGGTGTGCGGCACCACGACCTGCATGATCTGCGGCGCCGAGGACCTGGTGGCCGTCTGCAAGAGGAGGATCGCCCCGAATCCGGGCGAGCGCTCGCCGGACGGGAAGCTGAGCTGGGAGGAGGTCGAATGCCTCGGCGCATGCGCGAACGCGCCGATGGTGCAGATCGGCAAGGACTACTACGAGGACCTCTCGCCGAAGGATCTCGAGCGGATCATCGACCAGTTCGCCGTCGGCGAAATCCCGCCCCCCGGCTCGCGGAAAGGACGGTTCTCCTCCGAGCCCGCATCGGGCCTCACCTGCCTCAAGGACTGCGAATCCGGCCGTCCCGAATCCAACGCGGCGGTGGCCCTTGCGCTTGAAAAGGGCGACACGGTCGGCCGCGTGGACGGCGGGAGCGGAGCATGAGCCGGACCGCCGCGGAATCGCAGCGACCGGACCCGCGCGGCGCTATGCGCATGGCGGCGTTCGTCACTGCCGGGACCATTGTCCTCTGGTTCGCGTTGTCCTGGGCAGGCGGCGCCATCGGCATTCCGGCCAGATACGCGTTCCTGCTGGATTTCGCGGCGCTCGCCGCGTTCTTCTGGGCCTTCGTGGTCGCCGTCCGCGCGTGGCGCGGGCAGAGGCAGGGCCGGGAGCAGGGCGATGCTTGAGGACAAGGACAGAATCTTCACCAACCTCTACGGCATGCGCGAGTGCACGCTCGCGGGCGCCAGGAAGCGCGGCCATTGGGACGGAACGAAGGGCCTGCTGGCGAACGGGCGCGACTGGATCGTCGAGCAGGTGAAGGCCAGCGGCCTGCGGGGCCGCGGCGGCGCGGGCTTTCCGGCGGGCCTGAAATGGAGCTTCATGCCGAAATCCTCCGACGGGAGGCCGCACTACCTTGTGGTCAACGCAGACGAATCGGAGCCCGGCACCTGCAAGGACCGCGAAATCCTCCGCCACGAGCCTCACACCCTGATTGAGGGCTGCCTGATCGCGGGCTTCGCGATGGGCGCCAACACCGGGTACATCTACATCAGGGGCGAGTACGTCAGGGAGCGCGAGCTGCTGGAGGCGGCGGTCGCCGAAGCGTACGACGCGGGCCTTCTCGGCAGGGACGCGGCAGGGTCCGGCTGGGATTTCGATTTGGTCGTCCACCACGGAGCGGGCGCGTACATCTGCGGCGAGGAGACGGCTCTGCTGGAAAGCCTCGAAGGAAAGAAGGGGATGCCCCGCATGAAGCCGCCGTTCCCGGCGGGCGCGGGTCTCTACGGCTGCCCGACCACCGTCAACAACGTTGAAACGATCGCGGTCGTTCCGACCATCCTGCGCCGGGGCGCCGCTTGGTTCGCAGGATTCGGAAGGCCCCGGAACTCCGGCACCAAGATCTTCGCCATCAGCGGGCACGTCAACAATCCCTGCGTGGTGGAGGAGGCGATGTCGATCCCGATGCGGGAGCTCATCGACCGGCACTGCGGAGGCGTCAGGGGCGGCTGGGACAACCTGAAGGCCGTGATTCCCGGCGGCGCGTCGGTCCCGTGCCTTCCGGGCTCGGTGTGCGAAGGCGCGCTGCTGGATTTCGACTGGCTGGTCGAAAACCGTTCGGGCCTCGGCACGGCCGCCGTCATCGTGATGGACAAGTCGACCGACGTCATCAAGGCGGTCTGGCGGCTGTCGAAGTTCTACAAGCACGAGAGCTGCGGCCAATGCACGCCCTGCCGGGAAGGCGCGGGCTGGATGATGAGGGTCATGGAGCGTCTGGTCTCCGGCGATGCGGAGCCGGAGGAGATCGACATGCTCTACGACGTCACCAAGCAGGTCGAAGGCCACACGATCTGCGCTCTCGGCGACGCCGCCGCATGGCCGATCCAAGGGCTGATCAGGCATTTCCGCGGCGAAATCGAAGACCGGATCCGTTCGCGCCGGGCGCGTCCGCGGGAGCTTGCGGCATGAGCGGCGGCCTGCGCGAAGTGGACATCGACGGCAATGTCGTCGCTGTCGACCCGGAGCTGACGCTCATCCAGGCCTGCGAGCAGGCGGGGATCGAAATCCCCCGGTTCTGCTACCACGAGCGCCTTTCCATCGCCGGCAATTGCAGGATGTGCCTCGTCGAGATCGTCGGCGGCCCGCCGAAGCCGGCGGCGTCATGCGCCATGCAGGTGCGGGATCTCCGCGGCGGGCCCGACGGGGCGCCTCCCCGCGTGCGGACCGCGAGCCCCATGGTGCGCAAAGCGCGCGAAGGGGTCATGGAGTTCCTGCTCATCAACCATCCGCTCGACTGCCCGATCTGCGACCAGGGAGGCGAGTGCGACCTCCAGGACCAGGCGATGGCGTTCGGCGTGGACATGAGCCGCTACCGTGAGCCGAAGAGGGCTGTGGAGGACCTCGACCTCGGGCCGCTGGTGGAGACCCACATGACGCGGTGCATCTCGTGCACGCGCTGCGTGCGCTTCACCACGGAGGTGGCGGGCGCGGACGAGATGGGCCAGACCGGGCGCGGCGAGGACGCCGAAATCACGAGCTATCTCGGCAGGACGCTGAGCTCGAACCTGCAGGGGAACATCATCGACCTTTGCCCGGTCGGCGCGCTGACGTCGAAGCCGTACGCCTTCACGGCGAGGCCGTGGGAGCTGGCCAAGACCGAAACCATCGACGTCATGGACGCGCTCGGATCGAACATCCGCGTGGATGCGAAGGGCAGGGAGATCATGCGGGTCCTCCCGCGCAACCACGACGGCATCAACCAGGAATGGATCAGCGACAAGACCCGGTTCGTCTGGGACGGCCTCCGCAGCCAGCGCCTGGACCGGCCGTACGTCAGGGTCGGCGGGAAGCTGCGGCCGTCCGGATGGGACGAGGCCCTCGCCGCCGTCGCCGAAGCGCTCAAGGGTAGCCGGGTCGCGGCCTTGGCCGGTGATTTGGCGCCGGCCGAATCGGTGTACGCGCTCCGCGAGCTGGCGGTCCCCCTCGGCGCCGCGACGGAGTGCAGGATCGACGGGGCGAAGCTTCCCGCGGGGAACAGGGCGGGCTACGCCGGGACCGCGCGGCTGGAGGATGTGGACGCCGCGCGCAGGATTCTGCTGGTGGGCACGTGCCCCCGCGACGAAATGCCGGTCCTGAACGCACGAATCCGGGCGGCATGGCTCGCGGGAGCGGGCGTGGAGTATTTCGGCCCGCCGCGGGATCTCACCTACGCCGCCAAAATGCTGGGCGCGACGAAGGAGGCGTTCGCGCGATTCGCGGCCCAGCAGACGGATGCGGATCTCGAGGGCGCGCTGGTGGTGGTCGGCCAAGGCGCCATCGCCGACGAGGACGGCGCGGCCGTGCTGGCTTCCGCGATGCGCCTCGCCGAGCGGGGGCTCGGCCTGCTGGTGCTGCACACCGCCGCGGGCAGGGTCGGCGCGATGGATCTGGGATTCGTCGACGAAGGCGGAATCGAGGGCGCGCTGGCGGGCGCGGAAACCGTCTACAGCCTCGGCGCTGACGAAATCGAAATCCCCGACGGGCCGTTCGTGATCTACCAAGGCAGCCACGGCGACCGCGGCGCCCACCGCGCCGACGTCATTCTTCCGGCCGCGGCGTATGTCGAGGAAAGCGGGATATTCGTGAACACGGAAGGGCGCCCCCAGCTCGCGGTCCGGGCGTGCTTCCCGCCCGGCGAAGCCAAAGAGAACTGGGCCGTGCTGCGGGCGCTGTCCGCGGAACTCGGCAATCCGCTGCCTTTCGACACGCTGAAGGGCTTGCGCAGCGCGATGTTCGAATCAGCGCCGCACCTCGAGCGCTTGGACGAGGTTCCGCAGAACGCCGGAGCTCCGCTGCCGGAAGCGACGGCGGGAACGGGCGAGTTCAGGCTGGCGGTCTCCGATTTCTACCTGACGAACCCGATCGCCCGCGCGTCGGCAGTCATGGGCGAGCTTTCGCGCGCCGCATGCGAGCGCGCGCGGCGGCCCGCCGCGGCGGCCGCGTAGGGAATTTCGGGCGATGGCTGATTTCTTCCAGACCGGGCTTGGCGCCTTCGTGATCGTGCTGGCGCAGTGCCTGGCTATGACCGGGTTCGTGATGACCGCGCTGCTGTTCCTCGTCTACGGCGACCGGAAGATCTGGGCCGCGGTCCAGATGAGGCGCGGCCCGAACGTGGTCGGCGCGTTCGGGCTGCTGCAGTCGGCCGCGGACGCGCTCAAATACGTTCTGAAGGAGATCGTCGTTCCCGCCGGGGCGGACAGGACCGTGTTCCTGCTGGCGCCGCTGGTTTCGTTCGTGCTGGCGCTGGCCGCCTGGGCCGTGATTCCGTTCGCCGACGGGTGGGTCATCGCCGACCTCAATGTCGGCATCCTCTACGTGTTCGCGATCTCCTCGCTCGAGGTCTACGGCGTCATCATGGGCGGCTGGGCGTCGAACTCGAAGTACGCCTTCCTCGGATCGCTCCGGTCGGCCGCGCAGATGATCTCCTACGAGGTCTCCATCGGATTCATCATCGTCGGGATCCTGATTTCCACCGGGTCGCTCAACCTGAGCGAGATCGTCAGGGCGCAGGACGGCGCGTACGGCTTCTTCAGCTGGTACTGGCTGCCGCACCTTCCTATGGTCGTCCTGTTCTTCGTTTCCGCGCTCGCCGAGACCAACCGGCCGCCGTTCGACCTGCCCGAGGCGGAGTCCGAGCTCGTCGCGGGCTACCAGGTCGAATACTCGTCGACGCCGTTCCTGCTGTTCATGGCGGGGGAGTACATCGCGATCCTGCTGATGTGCGCCCTCATGTCCCTGCTGTTCTTCGGCGGCTGGCTGTCGCCCATCCCCGGGCTGGCGGACGGGGCGCTGTGGATGGTCGGCAAGATGGCGTTCTTCTTCTTCCTGTTCGCGATGGTGAAGGCCATCGTGCCCCGGTACCGCTACGACCAGCTCATGAGGCTGGGCTGGAAGGTGTTCCTGCCGGTATCGCTGGGCTGGGTTGCGCTTGTCGGCTTGTTCGCGCAGTACGGCTGGTTCGACGGCGCCTACATCCGCTGGGCTGCGGGAGGCTAAGGAATGCTGGGCGGCATCGACATCAAAAGGGCGGCAAAATACCTGCTGCTTGCGGACTTCCTCGCGGGCTTCAAGCTGGGGCTTCGGTATTTCGTCGCGCCCAAGGCCACCGTGAACTACCCCCACGAGAAGGGACCGCTGTCCCCGCGCTTCCGGGGCGAGCATGCGCTTCGCAGATACCCCAACGGCGAGGAGCGGTGCATCGCCTGCAAGCTATGCGAGGCGATCTGCCCGGCCCAGGCGATCACGATCGACGCTGAGCCGCGCGAGGACGGGTCGCGCCGTACCACCCGGTACGACATCGACATGACGAAGTGCATCTATTGCGGCTATTGCCAGGAGGCGTGCCCGGTCGACGCGATCGTCGAAGGCCCGAACTTCGAGTTCGCGGCCGAAACCCGGGAGGAGCTCTTCTACGACAAGGAGAAGCTGCTCGCGAACGGCGACCGCTGGGAAGCCGAAATCGCCCGGAACCTGGAACGCGATGCGCCCTACCGGTGAGAGGCGGGACGCCCAGCCTGGCACGCCGCGCGGCGGCCCCCGGGCGGCTTGAGCCGATGGCTCCGGACGGGATGGCCGGCGCCGGCGGCGAATCGGCGCCCGGTCCGGGACGGGCAGCGCCATGACCGTCGAGGTGTTCGCATTCTACCTGTTCGCGGCGCTGGCCGTCCTCGGCGGCCTTCTGGTGATCCTCGCGCGGAATCCGGTCCACGCCGTTCTCTGGCTGATACTGGCGTTCCTTTCCTCCGCCGGCCTGTTCGTGCTGCAGGGCGCGGAGTTCGTCGCGATGCTGATGGTGATCGTCTATGTCGGCGCCGTCGCGGTCCTCTTCCTGTTCGTCGTCATGATGCTGGACGTGGACTTCGCGTCGTTCCGCGCCGGCATGGCCAAATTCGTGCCCGCGGGCCTGCTCATCGGCGCCGTGCTGCTGATGATCCTCGGCTTGGAGCTGTCGGGCTGGGAGGCTTCCGACCAGGCGGCGGCGCTCCGGCAGTCGGTCGCTCCCGACCCGTCCGAGACGCACAACACGGCCGCGCTCGGCCGCCTCATCTACACGGACTACGTTTTCCTGTTCCAGGCGGCGGGCCTGATTCTGCTGGTCGCCATGATCGGAGCGATCGTCCTGACCCACCGCCGCCGCGAGGGGGTCAAGCGGCAGGACATACTCGCGCAGGTCTACCGCGATCCCGGCAAATCCGTAGAGCTCGAGGACGTTCCTCCTGGAAAGGGCCTGGGATGATCGGGCTTGCCCACTACCTTTCGGTGGCCGCCGCCCTGTTCGTCATCGGCGTGTTCGGGATCTTCCTGAACCGCAAGAACGTCATCGTCATCCTGATGTCCATCGAGCTCATGCTGCTGGCGGTGAACATCAACCTCGTGTCTTTCTCCGTGCATCTGGGCGATCTTGTCGGCCAGGTGTTCACTCTGTTCGTGCTCACCGTCGCGGCGGCGGAAGCCGCCATCGGGCTGGCCATCCTGGTCTGCTTCTTCCGCAACCGGCGGTCCATCGCGGTGGACGACGTGAACCTGATGAAGGGCTAGGCGGGCATGGAAGCCGCCATCCTGTTCGCGCCGCTCCTCGGCACGGCCGTCTGCGGTTTCGGCCACCGCCTGATCGGCGAGCGCGCCGCGATCATCTCCGCGACCGGACTGCTGTTCATCGCGGCGCTGCTGAGCTGGATCGTGTTCCTCACGTTCAGCGGCGAGACGGAGCAGATCCGGATTTTCCGCTTCATCGAAAGCGGCTCGTTCGCGTCGGACTGGTCGATCCGGCTCGACCGGCTGACCGCCGTCATGCTCGTCGTGGTCACCACGGTGTCCGCGCTCGTCCACCTCTACAGCTTCGGCTACATGAGCGACGACCCGCAGTGGAAGGAGGGCGAGAGCTACAAGCCGCGGTTCTTCGCCTATTTGTCGTTCTTCTCCTTCGCGATGCTCGCTCTGGTCACGTCCGACAATCTGCTGCAGCTGTTCTTCGGATGGGAAGGCGTAGGCGTCGCGTCCTACCTCCTGATCGGGTTCTACTACCGGAAGCCGACCGCCAACGCGGCCGCCATCAAGGCCTTCATCGTGAACCGTGTCGGCGATTTCGGGATGGCGCTGGGCGTCTTCGCGCTGTTCTTCCTCGTGGACTCGATCCGGTTCGACGACATTTTCTCGGCGGCGCCCGGCCTTGCGGAAAGGTCCCTCGGGTTCCTCTGGATGGAGATCAACGCCGCGGAGCTGGCCGCGTTCCTGCTGTTCGTCGGCGCGGCCGGCAAGTCCGCGCAGCTGTTCCTGCACACCTGGCTGCCGGACGCCATGGAGGGTCCGACGCCGGTGTCCGCCCTGATCCACGCCGCCACCATGGTCACGGCGGGCGTCTTTCTGGTCTGCAGGATGTCGCCTCTGTTCGAATTCGCCCCGGCCGCTCTGGGAATCGTGGCGGCCGTCGGCGCCGCCACCGCGTTCTTCGCGGCCAGCGTGGGCCTGGTCCAGAACGACATCAAGCGGGTGATCGCCTACTCGACCTGCTCGCAGCTCGGATACATGTTCGCCGCCGCGGGAGTGGGCGTCTACCAGGCGGCCATGTTCCACCTGTTCACGCACGCGTTCTTCAAGGCGATGCTGTTCCTCGGCGCCGGGGCGGTCATCACCGCCATGCACCACGAGCAGGACATGCGGAACTACGGCGGCCTGCGGAAGCGCATCCCTTGGACGCACTGGTCGATGATGATCGGCACTCTTGCCATCACCGGCGTCGGGATGCCGCTGACCCATTACGGCTTCGCGGGCTTTCTTTCCAAGGACGCGATCATCGAATCGACCTTCGCCGCAGGCGGAGACGTCGGCGCGTTCGCGTTCTGGCTGCTGGTCGCGTCGGCGCTGATGACGAGCTTCTACTCGTGGAGGCTCATGTTCATGACGTTCTACGGCGCGCCGCGCGGCGACATGCATGCGCATGAGCACGCCAAGGAGCCGCATTGGACCATGCTTGCGCCGCTAGGCGTCCTCGCCGTCGGCTCGGTTCTCGCCGGAATGGTCTGGTACGGCGACTTCTTCGGCCATCACGCGCTGGAGTATTTCGGGCCTTCGGTGTTCGTCGGCGAAGGCAACCATGTGCTGGAGGCCGCGCACCACGTTCCGAAATGGGTCAAGTCCTCCGCGTTCGTTGCGATGGCGGTCGGGCTGGGCGCGGCCTGGCTGTTCTACATCCGGGATCCGAAGCTGCCGCAGGCGCTCGCGCGGGCCCACCGGCCGCTCTACCTGTTCCTGCTGAACAAATGGTATTTCGACGAGCTCTACGAGGCCGTCTTCGTGCGGCCCGCGAAGTGGCTCGGCCGCTTTCTCTGGATCAAGGGCGATCTTGGAGCCGTCGACGGAACGATCCACGCGACCGCCATGGGCGCGGTGCCGTTCTTAACGCGCGTCGCGGGCCGGATCCAGTCAGGCTACCTTTTCCACTACGCTTTCGTGATGGTGTTCGGCCTGGTCGCGATCATCGCGGCGATCGCCGTCGCGGCCGGCGGCTGATGGGCAATCTGCTCTCGGTCATCACGTTCACGCCGCTGATCGCGGCGCTGATCCTGGCGGCGTTCCTCCGCGGCGACGACGAGGCCGCGCGCCGGAACGTCAAGCGGCTGGCGCTGTTCGCGTCGACAACGACCTTCGTCGTGTCGCTGTTCGTACTGTTCGGCTTCGATCCGGACGACACGGGCTTCCAGTTCGTCGAGGAAAGCACTTGGATACTCGGCCTCAACTACCGGATGGGCGTCGACGGCATCAGCGTGCTGTTTGTCATGCTGACGACGTTCCTCATGCCGATAACCATCGGCGCGTGCTGGAACGTCCAGACCCGCATCAAGGAGTTCATGATCGCGTTCCTGGTCCTGGAAACCTTGATGATCGGGGTCTTCTGCTCGCTGGACCTGGTGCTGTTCTACCTGTTCTTCGAGGCGGGCCTGATTCCGATGTTCCTGATCATCGGGGTGTGGGGCGGAAAGGACCGCATTTACGCCGCCTTCAAGTTCTTCCTGTACACGCTGCTGGGCTCGATCCTGATGCTTGTCGCGATGATCGCACTGTGGGTGGACGCCGGAACGACGAACATCGCGGAGCTGCTCGGCCACCAGGTGCCGTCCGTGCCGCTGGAGATCCTCGGTTTCAGCATCGCCGGGGGAGTCCAGACGGCGCTGTGGCTGGCGTTCTTCGCTTCCTTCGCGGTCAAGCTGCCGATGTGGCCCGTGCACACCTGGCTTCCGGATGCGCATGTACAGGCGCCGACGGGCGGATCCGTGATCCTGGCCGCCATCCTGCTGAAGATGGGCGGCTACGGCTTCCTCAGGTTCAGCCTGCCCATGTTCCCGGTGGGATCGGAGGTCATGACGCCGCTGGTCATGTGGCTGAGCGTCATCGCCGTGATCTACACGTCGCTGGTCGCGATGATGCAGGAGGACATGAAGAAGCTGATCGCCTACTCGTCGGTGGCCCACATGGGGTTCGTGACGATCGGGATCTTCTCCGCGAACCGGCAGGGCATCGACGGGGCGATCTTCCAGATGCTGTCCCACGGATTCATATCGGGCGCGCTGTTCCTCTGCGTGGGGGTGATCTACGACCGGATGAAGACCCGCGCGATCAGCGACTACGGAGGGCTCGTCGTTCGGATGCCCGCCTACGCGGCGGTGTTCATGCTGTTCACGCTGGCCAATGTCGGGCTGCCCGGCACCAGCGGCTTCGTCGGCGAATTCCTGACCCTCGCGGGGGCCTTCCAGCACAGCACCTGGGTCGCGGCCTTCGCGGCGACCGGCGTGATCCTCTCGGCGGCGTACGCGCTTTGGCTGTTCCGGAGGGTCGTGTTCGGCGACCTCGTGAAGGAGGCGCTCAAATCCGTCTCGGACATGAGCGCCCGCGAAAAGCTCGTGTTCGCGCCGCTGGTCGCGATGACGATCCTGCTGGGCGTCTACCCCAGCCTCGTGACCGACATGATCGGGCCTTCCGTGCAGGCGCTCGTCGATCAGGTGGACCGGGCGTCCGCCGCGGCCGAGGGCACAACCATGCTGGCGCGGAACTAGGCCGGGTCGATGAGCTTCGCTGATTTCATGGTGGTCCTGCCCGAGGCCGCGCTGGCCGCCTACGCGATGGCCGCGCTGGTCTGGGGCGTGTACTCCGACGGAAGGCGGGCCGGGCCGGCGCTCTTCTGGCTCACGTCCGCGGTTCTGCTCGCGCTCGGCGTCTGGATCGGAGTCGGCCCGGAAGGCGACCGGTCCGCGTTCGGCGGGGCCTTCACCGACGACGACCTCTCCCGGTTCGGCAAGTCGCTGCTGCTGATAGCGTCGGCGGCGATCCTGTTCGCGAGCCAGGACTACCTCAGGCGCGAAGGGATCCTGAGCTTCGAGTTCCCCGTGCTGGCGGCGTTCGCCGCGGCGGGCATGATGGTCATGGTCTCCGCGAGCGACCTGATGGTGCTTTACGTCGGCGTGGAGCTGCAGTCGCTGTCGCTCTACGTGCTGGCGTCGTTCCACAGGAGCAGCGACCGCTCGACGGAGGCGGGGCTGAAATACTTCGTGCTGGGCGCGCTGTCCTCCGGCCTGCTGCTTTACGGGGCGTCGCTGGTCTACGGCTTCTCCGGCACGACGCAGTTCGCCGGCATCGCCGAGGCCGCGTCGTCGTCCGGGGTTTCGCTGGGCCTTCTTTACGGCATGGTGTTCATGGCGGTCGGGATGGCGTTCAAGGTGTCCGCCGCGCCGTTCCACATGTGGGCGCCGGACGTTTACGAGGGCGCGCCGACGCCGGTGACCGCGTTCTTCGCGACCGCGCCGAAGGTCGCGGCCATGATTCTGTTCGCGCGGCTGCTCGCGGACGCGTTCGAAAGCGCCGCCGCCGACTGGACGGACATCGCCGCCTTCCTCTCCGTATTCTCGATGTTCCTCGGCGCCGTGGCCGCGATCGGCCAGACGAACATCAAGCGCCTGATGGCGTATTCCTCGATCGCCCACATGGGGTTCGCGCTGATGGGCGTCGCGGCGGGAACCCAGCAGGGGTTCGAAGCGATGCTGCTCTACATGGCGATCTACGTGACGATGAATGTCGGCGCGTTCGCCTTCATCCTGTCGATGCGGCGCGACGGGCGCCCGGTGGCCGACATCGGCTCGCTCGGCATGTACTCCCGCCGGGCGCCGCTGCGGGCGCTGGCGCTGCTCCTGCTGCTGTTCTCGCTCGCCGGGGTTCCGCCTCTGGTGGGCTTTTTCGCCAAATTCAACGTCTTCCTTGCGGCCGTCGATGCGGGAATGGTCTGGCTTGCGGTCGCCGGCGCGATCGCGTCGGTGCTGGGAGCGTTCTACTACATCCGGATCGTCTACTACATGTATTTCGGCGAGGAGGCGGATGGCCTCGACGCGGCCATGCCACGCTTCGCCGTCGGCGCGCTGGTCGCGTCCGCGTTCGCGATGACCGCCGGAGTCGTGAACCTGTTCGGGGTGGCCGAGCTCGCGGCCGCGGCGTCGAGGCCTCTGTTCAACTAGATGCCGGGACTTCCCGAAGGACACGGGCTGCGGGTTCTCGACGAGGTCGACAGCACGAACAGCGAAGCGATGCGCATCGCCGGGAGCCTGGCTGGACCCACCTGGATACTCGCGAAGCGCCAGACCAAGGGCCGAGGCCGGAGCGGCAGGCCGTGGTCCACGCTGCCGGGCAATCTCGCCGCCACCGTCGCGATGACGGTGGATGAGCCGCCGAAAGCGGTCGCCCTCAGAACGTTCGTTGCCGCGCTGGCGCTGCGCGACGCGTTCCAGGCGACCGGCGTCGAGGGCCGCAGGGTGACGCTGAAATGGCCCAACGACGTGCTTCTGAACGGAGGCAAGGCCGCCGGAATCCTGCTTGAATGCGCGTCCGGGCCCGGCGGGCGCAGCAGGCTTGCCGTGGGATTCGGCGTCAATCTCGCCGCCGCTCCGGATCCGTTTCCGGGCGCCGCCAGTTCGGCCCGGCCCGTCAGCCTCGTCGGCGAGACCGGCCTGAAGGTGGAGCCTGCCAAGTTCCTTGAGGCGCTGGCTGCAGCGTTCGCGGAGCGCGAAGCCCAGTACGGCCGGTCGGGGTTTCGGGAGATCAGGGCTGAATGGATGGCGCATGCCGAGCGGCTCGGCGCGACCGCGTCGTTCCGGCTTTCGGACCGGATCGTCGAAGGGGTCTTCCGGACGGTGGACTCCGCCGGGCGGGCGATCGTCGAAGCGGCCGAAGGCAGGCTTGAAATCGCCGCCGCCGATCTGGCGTTCTGAGCGGAGCCCCGGATGCTGCTGGCCATCGACGTCGGAAACACCAACACGCTGTTCGCGATATTCGACGGCCGGCGGGTCGTCGACCAGTGGAGGTGCGCCACCAACGACTTGCGGACCGCCGACGAGTACTTCGTCTGGCTGTCGACGCTGCTCGGAGGGCGGCACGCCGCCGGGGACGTGGATTCCGCGATAATCTCGTCGGTCGTGCCCAATGCGGTGTTCCATCTGGAATCGCTGTGCCGAGGGTATTTCCAGTGCGAGCCGCTGGTGGTCGGAACTCCCGGATGCCGGCTTCCCGTTCCGGTCAGGGTCGACGAAGGCGCCCATGTCGGATCGGACCGGCTGGTGAACGCGGCGGCGGCGTACGACCTCTACGGCGGCAATTTGACGGTGGTCGATTTCGGAACGGCGACGACCTTCGATGTCGTCGACAGCGACGGCGCGTACGCCGGAGGCGCGATCGCGCCCGGGGTGGAGCTGTCGATCAAGGCGCTGCACATGGGCGCGGCGGCGCTGCCGCAGGTGGACGTGGTGAGGCCGCCGCGCGTCGTCGGCCGGAACACGACGGACTGCATGCACTCCGGCGTTTACTGGGGCTACGCGGGACTCATCGAAGGCATCTGCCAGCGGATCGCCGAGGAGCGGGGACATGAAATGAAAGTGGTGGGAACCGGCGGTCTCGCCGGACTGTTCGCGAAGGGAATGCCGTTGTTCGACGAAGTGAATCCTGATCTCACGATCCATGGCCTGGCGCTCATCCACGCGCTGAACCGGGGCTGACCGGCATGGCTGACCGCTTGATCTACGTTCCGCTGGGCGGCGCGGGCGAAATCGGCATGAACATGTACGCTTACGGCCACGGCCCGGCAGGGAGCGAGCGCTACGTGATCGTGGACGCCGGAGTGACGTTCCCTGACATGGACACGACTCCCGGCGTGGAGCTGGTGCTGCCGGATCTTGGATGGGCAAGGGATCGCGCGGACCGGATCGACGCCGTTTTCCTGACCCATGCGCACGAGGACCATATCGGTGCCGTCCCGTTCCTGCTCGAGTTCGTGGACGCGCCCGTCCACGCCCGGAGGTTCACGGCGGAAATTTTGCGCCGGAAGCTTGATTCGAATGCGCTGGACGCTTCTTCGGTCCGCGAAGTTCAGGATGTCCGGAAGGCGGTCAGGGCGGGACCTTTCGAGGTCCGGTTCCTTCCGGTGAGCCATTCGGTGCCGGAGGCGTCCGCGCTGGTCATGGGCACGCCCGCGGGAAGGATCATCCACACCGGCGACTTCAAGCTGGACGACAATCCCGTTCTCGGCGGGCGCCTGGTGCGCAAGGAGTGGGCGGAAGCCGCGAAGGGCGGCGTCAAGGCGCTCATGTGCGATTCGACCAACGTGCTTTCGGAAGCTCCCGGCCGCAGCGAATCCTCGGTCGGGCCGGAGCTCGCGCGGCTCATGGAGGAGTCGGAAGGGGTTGTCGCCGCCACGACCTTCGCTTCCAACATCGCGCGCCTGAAGCAGCTTGCGGAGGCGGGCGCGGCATCCGGCCGGCGCGTCGCGCTGCTCGGACGGGCGATGAACCGGATGGTGGAGGCCGGCTTGAAGACCGGCATGCTGGGCGACTTCCCTGAAACGCTGAGCCCCGAGGAATGCCAGTCCGTTCCGCGCCGGGAGCTGCTGCTGCTGACCTCCGGCAGCCAAGGCGAGGCGAGGGCGGCGTCGGCGCAGCTCGCCGGCGGCAGCTACCGCGGAATCCGGCTCGCGCGCGGCGACACGTTCCTGTTCTCGTCCAAGACCATACCGGGAAACGAGACCGCGGTCGCGCGGGTGATCAACAGGCTCTCGGAGAACGGGATCCGCGTCGTGGACGACTCGGCGGGGATCTACCATGTTTCCGGGCATGCCAATGCTCCCGATCTCAGCGAGCTGCACGCCCTGGTCAAACCGGAGGCCGTGATTCCGATGCACGGCGAGCACCGGCATCTTTCCGCCCACGCCGAACTCGCGCGCCGCAACGGGTTCGAGTCTTTCGTCGTGACCAACGGCCAGATGTTCGATCTCGGCACGCGGCGGCACGCGCCGCAGTGCAGCTCCGAACCGCTGCGCTGCTATCTCGACGGAACGCGGATCATCCACAGCCAGTCGGGAATCGTGCGCGACAGGCTCCGGATGGCGCGGCAGGGACATGTCGCCGTATCAATCCTGGTGGCAGGCCGCGCGAAGCGCGAAATCAGCGCGATGGCGGTTACATCCGGACTTCCGCCCGCGGGGGACGGCAGTCTGCAGCAGGAGATTGCCGAATCGGTCGAGGCAAGCGTCAGGTCCGCCCGCGGCAAGGTCCTAGGGGACGACGACGCCATCGCGTCGATTGCCAGGAATTCGGCTCGGCGGACCGCCGAGCTGCTAGTTGGAAAGCGGCCTTCGGTCGGGGTGGCCGTGCATCGGTTCTAAGGATTCAAGCGGTCGCCCGCTTTCCGAAGTCGCTCAGCATGAAAGCGGGAACGTGGTCGCCCATTCCGATGATTTTTGAAGCGTCGGAAGCCGCCTCGGGCGGATCGGCCTGCGCGGGCTTCGACTCTTCCCTTACGGCGGGTTTCCGCTTCTCCGGGCGTTTCGGCGCTTTCGCCTCCTTTGAGGGGCGGCTTTTCCTTTTGGGCGCCTTCTCGCGCTCGCAGTTCGCCTCGCGATCCTCCTTCGGAATCTCGCGCCCGATCAGCTCCTCGATCGCCGCCAGCTGCCGCCCTTCCTTCGGAAGGCAGAGGGTGACCGCGTTTCCGGCGCGTCCAGCGCGTCCGGTTCGGCCGATGCGATGGACGTAGTCCTCGGAATGAACGGGCACGTCGAAGTTGAAGACATGGCTGACATCCGGAATGTCCAAGCCCCGCGCGGCGACATCGGATGCGACAAGAAATCTGATCGAGCCTTCTTTGAATTGGCCCATGACCTTTGTTCTGACTTGCTGGTCCAGATCGCCGTGGATCGCCGAGCACGCGAATTTGTGCTTGGCCATCGACTTCTGAAGAATGTCGACGTCCGTCTTCCGGTTGCAGAAGATGATCGCGTTCTTGATGTCGTCGCCGAGGTCGCGGATCGCGCTCCGAAGAACGGCCCGCTTGTCCTTGAATTCCGCGGATCTGCCTGAGGAGCGGACCATGATCGCCCGCTGCTTGATGACGCCTGAAACCGTTGCGCTCGGCGTCACCTCCACGCGAACCGGGTTCGACAGGAATTCGCGGGTCAGCTTTTCGATCTCCGGCGCGATTGTCGCCGAGAAGAACAGGGTCTGGCGCGTGAAGGGCGTCAGCTTGAAGATCCGCTCGATGTCCGGGATGAATCCCATGTCGAGCATGCGGTCGGCCTCGTCCACGACCATGATCTGGACGCCCGAGAGCAGAAGCCTGCCTCGTTCGAAGTGGTCGAGGAGACGTCCGGGCGTCGCGATCAGCACGTCGACGCCGCGGTCGATGAGTGCGAACTGCTCCTGGAACGAAACGCCGCCGATCAGAAGCGCCATCGACAGCCTCGTGTTCGCTGAATAGGTCGTGAAATTCTCGGCGACCTGGGTTGCGAGCTCGCGGGTCGGCGCAAGAACCAGCGATCGCGGCATGCGGGCCCGCGCCCTGCCGCGTCCGAGAAGCGTGATCATCGGGAGGGTGAAGGAAGCGGTCTTGCCCGTGCCGGTCTGGGCGATCCCGAGCACGTCGCGTCCAGCGACCGCAGGCGGAATGGCCTGCGCCTGTATGGGGGTCGGATCCTTGTAACCTGCCGAGTCGATTGCGGAGAGGACCTTCGGATCAAGGTTCAGGTCCGAGAAATTCGTCATGGCGCCTTCAGAATGCAATCCGCCGGATTCGGCTCCGCGCCTGCCTCCGCAAAGCCGGAGCCTGTTGCGAATTCGTCAATGCGCGTTGCACGGCCGCCCGCTAATCGACCCTTGCGGCACGGTCAATTGCCTGCGGAATCCGGATTCGCAAAGTGTTCCCAATTATCAACATGACCATGATCCCGGCGCCGCCGCCCCAGCCGACGATTGCCTTGACGCTCGACAGGTGCCCGCTAGTTTCGGCGCATTGCTGCGGTCGGGAGAACCCATCATGGATCTGGGCATTTCAGGAAAACGGGCTGTCGTCTGCGCGTCGTCCAAGGGGCTGGGGCGCGGATGTGCCGAGGCGCTGGCCGACGCCGGCGTCAACCTCGTGCTGAACGCGAGGGGCGGCGGCGCGCTGGAGGAAACGGCCTCGTCGATTGCCGAGCGCTTCGGCGTCAAGGTGGATGCGGTGGCTGCGGATGTCACGACGGAGGACGGGAGAGCGGTGATCCTCGCGGCCTGCGGGAATCCGGACATCCTCGTCACCAACGCGGGCGGCCCTCCGCCCGGCAGCTGGCGCGACTGGGGCCGCGATGATTTCATCGCGGCACTGGACGCGAACATGCTTGCTCCGATCGACCTGATGAAGCGGACGCTGCCCGGAATGATCGAGCGCGAATGGGGCAGGGTCGTCAACATCACTTCCATGTCCGTGCGGTCGCCGATCGGCGTGCTGGGGCTGTCGAACAGCGCACGGACCGGGCTCACGGGCTATGTCGCGGGCACTTCGCGGCAGGTGGCGGAATTCGGCGTGACGATCAACAACCTGCTGCCGGGCATTCACGCTACCGACAGGGCCGTGTCTCTGGACGTCGGCGCGGCGAAGGCGGCGGGCATCACTCCCGAAGAGGCGAAGACGCAGCGCGAAGGCACGATTCCGGCCCGCCGGTACGGCACGGCAGCCGAATTCGGCGCTGTCTGCGCGTTCCTGTGCTCCCAGCAGGCAGGGTACATCGTCGGGCAGAACATTCTGCACGATGGCGGCGTGGTGTCGCTCACGGTTTGACGTTGCGCGGGCGGCTCCCGCTCGGTTTGAATTTCGCTTCCTGCGGGTTTCGGGCCGTGCCGGCTTGAGCGCGAAGGCGTCGATCAGGCCTGCAGCTCGCACTCGATCCGGTTCCCTGCCACAGGCGCCCGCCGGTTGGGCACGGGCCTTGTGCGATGATTAATGCCGCGGCTCGCGAGGCGGCGGCCGGGCTTCACAAAGCCTGTCTCGAACAGATTCGGATCGATTGGAACGGCACCGAAGATATCAAACGCGACATTCCTGGCTTTGCCCGCAGGATTCCGCGTCGGCTATCGCAGGAAATCGTCCCGGCGCGGCGTGAAGCTGTCGATCAGCCGTCCTTTTTTCAGGCATACACATCCATGCATCGCATTTGACGGGATGATCAAGCTTTCGCCTGCGGCAATCCTTCGGGCGCCGCCTTCGATTGTGAATTCAAACTGCCCGGCGGCCACGAATGTCGTTTGTACATGGACATGGCAATGAGGATCGCCCACCGCGCCGGTCGCGAATTCCACTTCTACCGTCATCGCCTCCGGCGTTTCGGCGAGAACCCTCCGGCGGACACCCTCTCCGGCAGTGACCCAAGGAAAAGTTTCTGCTTCAGTCATCTTCCCCATGGTGCTATTGCGCTGCCCACGCAGTATCGCCGGTCGCAAGAGCTATTGTCCACTGGAGTGCAATGCATTCTAGCGCCCGCCATCGCTGGCGTCAATATCACAATCTATGACAACCTACTGTTAAGAATGAAAAAACAAGCGATCAGAACCCAGTCATGACCGGGATAACCGAAACGCGGCGTGCTTTGCTCCATCCCCGCCTGCCGGTTCAGCGCAAGAGGGAGCGGATGCCTCACCGCGTTGCTGTCAACACGTTCCATTGCGCCGCCGGGAGCGGACGCGAACGAAGCGCCTTCGCGTCTGCGAGCGCAGTGAACGCAGCGGCCGCGGCAGACGGCGGCGCAAAAACGGGAGCCGCAAGCCATCGGCAAATCCCGCAGGGGATGGACCGAGCAGGTCCGCATGGCCGCGACCGGCGATCAGACTGCGTCGGCTTTCCGGTGCTTCGCTCCGGTCGTCGAAATGATTAAGCGCTCACAGGTGTGAGCATGGCCGATTGCCGATGAACTGGATTGACAGCGCATGGAACAAGACCTGAGCACAATTGAGAGACGCACCAGCGCAGACGATGTCTTCGACTATCTGCATGCGCAAATCAACGCGCTGAAATTGCTGCCGGGCACACGGATTTCCGAAGTGGAGATCGCGCGCCAGCTTGGTTTGTCGCGCCAGCCGGTTCGTGAAGCCTTTATTCGCCTCGCCAACCGCGACTTGCTATTGATTACACCGCAGAAAGCAACGACGGTCAGACGGTTTTCGCATGAAAAAATCAAGCGTGCCCGGTTTATCCGGTACTCGGTAGAATGCGAGGTTTTGCGCCGCGCCTGCGAACGGCAGCTGGGGGCATTCAAAAGCAAGCTTGATCGCAGTCTGGAAATGCAGCGGGAATCCATGGTCGATGGCGACATCGACCGATTCCACAACCTGGACTATGAATTTCACCGGATACTGTGTGCTGCCGCTGACTGCGAGTTCGTTTTTGAGAACATCGCTTACAACAAAGCTCAAGTGGACCGTCTTTGCATGCTCAGCCTGACTGAACCCGCTACGATGGACGAGCTGTTGCAAGACCACGTTCAGCTTGTGAACGGGCTATCCGATCAGGACAAGGGAACCGTGCTGAAGGTAATCAAGCACCACCTGTCGCGCTTGGACGATGTTATTGCGGGCATTCGCAAATCGCATGCCGTTTACTTCGAGGACTAGGCAATCGGGGACCAAAATCGGATAGCTCGCGCAGACCGCGCCGCTGCTTTCACTGGAATGCCTGTTCGCCGACGCCCTAGTCCGCCGGATGCGAGCGCAGTGCGCCGAGGCATCAACACTTGAGGTTCGAGCGCATCCGGCCGGCCGGGTTCCGGGTGCTCAAATCACGTTCGAACCTAGGGTTGGCGATCTCTTCCTGTGAAAAATTCCGACATGCCTGCTGCCGCGGATCGGGAACGGTGCCGAATTTCATCAGGCTCTCGGCAGGTCAGGAGAATACCGTTCCGCCGTTGATGTCGACATTCGTACCGGTGATGAAGGCCGCTCCGTCAGAGGCAAGGTAGGTTACCAGGTTCGCCACATCGACGGACGCGCCCTCGCGTTTCAGGGGAGTGATGTTAGCGACATGGGCGCGCACTTCCGGCTTAGTGAAGACGTTGTGGAAGTCCGTGTCGATCATGCCCGGGCAGACCGAATTCACACGAATGTCCGGCCCGAGCTCCTTTGCGAGCCCCCGCGTCATTGTCATCATGGCGCCTTTCGCGGATGCGTAAGCGATCGACCCCGGACCGCCGCCATCGCGCCCTGCCTGGCTTGCAAGCCCGACAATCGCACCGCCCTTCGTCATGTGCGGAACTACAGCGTTCACGGCGAGGAAGAAGGACGTGACGTTCAGGTTCATGACGCGGTGCCAGTGGCCCTCATCCATCTCGGAGATCACCTTGCGGGCCACCAAGCCGCCGGTGGCATGGACCAGAACGTCGATGGTCTCGCTCAGCTCTGACCGAGCGGCGGCGACCAGCGCCGCGACATCGCCGGATTTCGTCATGTCTCCCTGCAGGCACAACGCCTTGCCGCCCGCGGCGTTAATCTCATGCACCGCGCTTTCCGCGCCTGCGGCGGAGTTCATGTAGTTGATTGCGACCCTTGCGCCTTCTTCGGCCAATCGCATGGCGCAGGCGCGCCCGATGTCGCGTCCGCCGCCAGTTACAATTGCTGTCTTTCCTTCGAGTTTCATTGGATGGTCCTTCTATTGGCCTTAAGTGGCGGCAAATGACTTGGGAATTGCGACCTTGAAGGATCGCTCATCCGCGTCGGTGAGGTAGAGGTCGACGTCATAGCCCTGATCGTCGAGGAAGTTGAAAATCCGTTTTGGCGCGGCATTCAAATAGGGAACCAGCAGAACCGCTATTCGATGATGGGTGCTGGCCGGAAAGCGCGCCCTCAGATGAGTGCTGATTTCGAGGCCCTCATAGTCCTTGGGATCGACATCCGGAAAGCCCGTTATCTGGTCGAGCGTCGCATCCCCGCCTTCTGACCACAGGATTTTGCCGTAGAAGCCGACACGCTGGCCGGTGTAGCGGAAAGTGTCGCTTCCGAGCTCCATCGGGCCGTTGGCATGCAGTAGCCAATCGACTGTGACGGGGCTTTCCGCATCGACGGTATCCACGAACACGAAGTACTCGTCACGCACGAAATAGACGTCGCGGCGGGCCAAGGTCACTTCGGGCGTCAGCGATTTGTACGCGGCCGTCGCGTCGCCGCTGATGAATGTGTGGTCTTCGCGCTCTTCAGCGGCGAGGATCCGGCCCGAAGAGGCAAGCGCCTGCGCCTTGTCCTTCCCGGCATACTGCCCTTGTCCGTTGATCAGAATCGCGTTCTTGGATCGCGTCTGGCGGCGCCAGACCTGATGCATGGAGCTGTTGAAGGCGACGTAGTGGCCGGACTGGATCGCCAAATCTTCGCCAAAGGCGCTCAGGCAGAAGGCGTTTTGGTCGCCATGGCTGTGGCTGATCGAACCAAATCGGCTTGATTTCATCACGAACTGGATGTGCCGATCAGGATCGTCCATGTGGGTCTGGATCGCGGCCCAGCCGATGCCCTTGAAATGCTTCAGACGCCCGGTAGGGGCGGCGCCGTCTACCTGATCGAAGTCATGGCGGTAGACCATGTCGTCGAAGTTCAGATCCCACCACCCGTAGTTGTAAAAGGCCATTTCGGTGCCGGGATCGTTTTTGACGACCTCGTCGAAGTACCACTGATAGGCCGGATTGCCGGTCACGCCCGCGAACTGCCGCAGATTGTATCCGATCTTCAGCGCCGGCAGATCTCCCATCGTGCTGTCGTCGCCGAAAGTCGCTCGGCGGGTATCCGGCGCTTTGGTGTAGAGCGGAAAATCCCCTGTTTTCCGCAAAAACGGCCGTTCGTAGAGATCGATGCCCGTGTAGGATCGAAGCAGGTTCGCCGCATCAATCAGATAGGCCATACCGGTTGTCCAATAGTGCGGACCTTCCGCCCAGCCGCCGTCGGAGTCGCCCCACGGACTGTAGACGGCGGAAAGGAATTCTACGGAATAATGCAGCCATTCCTCGGCCTGCGGCTCTTCCCCGAGCATCGTGATGCAGGCTGGGATCAAAACCGCGGAAATCGAGCGCACGGCATGGCTGTCGTACGGGAAGATGTGGATCGAAGCATTCTTGATCGCATGATCCGCTACTTGGCGGGTGCGGGCTAGGAGCGCGGCGCGAACGGTCACGCGTTCGTGCTCGTTCAATTCTCCATGCAGCCAGTCGTAGCCCCACGCGAGCGCCAAGCAGACGCGGAACGCCCATTCATCGGTATAGGCGCGCGAGGTTTTGCCGTTCGGGTTCCAGGATGCGGCTTCCAAAAGCCAGGCTTTCGCGGTGTCCAGATGCGCCGCGTCGTTCAGGATTTGGCCGGCGACAGCCAAATGCCGGATCGCGTAAATCAACTCTTGGCAATCAATGTAGGTTTGCCGCCAGATTGGGGCGACGCGCTTGTCGTTGGGATATCCGGCGGGCTCGGGCATAGGCGGCTTGCCTGTCCAAGGCTTCACCGAATTCTCGAAAAAGTTTGCCCAATTGCAGTGCCGGTCATCCCTTGCGACCGCCGCCTTGAACGCCTCGAGCTTGTCGGGGCCGAGCCAAAGTCGTGGGCGTGCCTGATCGGCATGGGCGAAGCGGTCCGCGCGGCTTGCCAAGGGCGTTTCGGGCAGTTCGGACGCGACGGCGAAAGCGCGCGAAACGCTCCAGTCGCTGGCTTGGTCGCCTTCCGCCCACAATGCGTAGGACCACGAATAGTCGCCCGGCTCCAGCGCTGCGGGCGGCGTGAAAAAGTTGACCGGGATGCCTTCGAATAGACGCTCGTCCCCTTGTCCCGTGATCTTCAGCGCATAGCGTGCGGTGTCGTCGATCTCGGGAAGCCAGGTAAAGCGGGGCGGGTTCTCTACGATCTCCGTGCCCGCGTCCGGAGCGTACTGAATCATCAAACGCCCCGCTGGCGGTTGGTCGAGGGCTTTCAGGCCGGTTGCTGAAGCGGACGTGGCTGACATCGGTTATCCTGAACGGAAATGGATATGAGCGGGCGACTCGAAAGCCGCCCGCCCGGAAGATTGGTTAGCTGCTGTACTGACGGTCGTAAGCCGACTGCATGGCTTCAAGGACGTCGTTCAAGCCCATCTGGTCGAGGTCGGCCTGGTATTCATCCCAGTCAGCCTCAACGTCGCCTGTCCCAAGTATCCAAGCCTGCTGCCGCTCCAGCATGTAGGTTCGGACCGACGGCCAGTACTTGTCGTAGACTGCCTGCTCTTCTTCGTTGAACGCGACTCCCAGGAACTGATCGATCAGGTAGTCGCCCTCGTCGTAAAGCGCGATGCCTTCCAGAGCGAATTCGTTCGACCACTGGCGTTCGTATTCGTAGTCTTGGAAATATCCGCGCGCGTGAAGCTGAGCCCCGATCAGGTACAGCTGGCTGTTGACCGGACCGGCGTTCAGGAAGTCCTCCTTGAACTGCGGCTGACCGTTGACGAGATCGTACTGCTCGCCTTCGATGCCGAAATTCACCAATCGGCGGCCTTCCGGGGAGAACCAGAAATCGAAGTACTTGATCGTGGTTACCGGGTCCCTGTTGGTGCCGCCGATCGCCCAGCCGTCCGGCTTGATCGGGATCCTGCGGTGCTCTTCAAAGCGTTCGCCGTTCACGTTCGCTGGCGGCGCGAAGGCTTTGAACACAAAGCCGGGGATGTCCGACGACAGGCGGTTGTACCCGGATGTGGACGCGAACCAGTCGTGGGTCGCGCCGCCGAGGTTTTCGCTCAACAGGTATTCACGCGCTGAAGACCCGCGGGTGAAGACCTCCGCGTCCACCAGGCCTTCGGCGTACCAGCGGGTCAGGTTCTTGATGCCCTCGCGGTAGCCTTCACCGGCGTACGGATGCTTGATCATGCCATCATCGACGTAGAAGTCGTGATACGTATCGGACCCGGACGATCGTCCGCCCCACAGGGTAACCAAGCGGATCAGTTCTTCCCATTGACGGGCGAAGTACGGAACTTCGTCTTTCAGGCCGTTGCCGTTCGGGTCCCCATCGCGGAAAGCAACCAAGGCGGCTTCGAACTCCTCAAGGTTCTGAGGAACGTCCAAGCCCAGCTTATCCAGCCAGTCGTAGCGGATGAAGTAGGCCCGGCCGTATTTCCCGTCCGGCAGGTACGGAATGTAGTAAAGGTTGCCGTCCGCGGCCGTCAAAGCCGAACGCACGTTCGGACGCTCCTCGAAATAGGCCGTCAGGTGCGGCGCATGCTCGTCGATCAGATCGTTGAGCGGCATGAACGCGCCTTGGGGGCCGTACTGGTTCACGATGTCCTTGATGCGTGACGTGCCGACGATGTCAGGGATATTGCCCGACGCCAGCAGCAGGTTGATCGCCTCTCCGCTGTTGTCGGTGTTGGACCCCATCGTCGCGTTCTTCAGGCAAACGTTGGTCATTTCGCAGGCTGCGATTTCGACCGGCCAGTTTTCATCATAGCTGGTGTAGCGCTTGTGGTGCATGTGCACCGTCAGCTCCACAGGCGTGTCGGAGATCTTCAAATGGCCGTCTGCGAACGCAGGGGCCGAGATCCCCGCCGTCGCCAACGCAACAGCGGCAATGGTTAGTGTTGGTGACCGCATTTTATCCTCCTTCAGGTTGAGATGCGTTTCCATCATTCTTTTACCCCGCCAAGCATGATGCCTTTGTTAAAGTACTTCTGGATGTAGGGGTAAAAGCACAGGACCGGGACAATCGAACAGACGATGATCGCGGCCGTTACGGTTTCGACGCTGTAGGGCGCGTCGATCAGGGTCGACGAGAATTCCTCGTCGTCTGACAGGCGTGCGATAGTCTGGCGCAGGTAGACTTGCAGCGGGATCTTGCCTTCGTCCGTCAGCAAGACCATGGCCCAGAAAAAGCCGTTCCAGCGGGAGACCACGCAGAAAAGAGTGATGGTTGCGATTGCAGGTTTGGACAGCGGCACGAAGACCTTCCAAAGCACTTGGAATTCGTTGGCCCCGTCCATTCGCGCCGCTTCCTCGAAACTTTGAGGAATGCTTTCAAAGAAGTTGCGCAACAGGATTATATTGAAGGCATTGCACGCGAACGCGATGACGATGCCGAACATGCTGTCCAGCAGACCGAGATCCCTCATGTTCAGCCAAAACGGGATCATCCCCGCGTGGAACCACATGGTGAATGCGATCATCAGGTTCCAGAACCGGCGGCCCAGCAATTGGGGACGGCCGAGGGCGTAGGCGCCGGGGATAATGATGATCAGGCTCGTGATCGTTCCGCCGATCGTGTAGAAGAACGTGTTGCCGTACGAGTTCCAGAATTGAGGTTCGGAAAGGACGCGCTGATAGGCCGCCAAGGTCACGTCGACCGGAGTCACGACCACCGTTCCGGCTCGCGCGGCGAAACCCGAGCTGAACGATACCGCCGCGATGTAAATGAACGGGTAGAGGGTCGACAATGTGAACAGTCCGATCAGGACCATGTTGATCCTGACAAAAACCTTGTCGCCGAGGGAGTAGAGGTTCCAGTTCTGCATCAGAGCCGTCTCACCACAGCGACGTGCGCGACACGCGCTTCGAAATAGTGTTCGCAGTCATCACGAGGATGAAAGCGACCACGGCATTGAAAAACCCCGCAGCGGCGGCCAAGTCGTACTGGCCCGATTGCAGGCCTTGGCGGTAGATGTAGGTATTGATCACGTCCGCCGTTTCGTAGGTCGCGGGCTGGTAGAGCAGGATGATCAGCTCAAATCCGACCTCCATCAGGTTTCCGATGCGGATGATCAGCATGATTATGATCGTCGGCATGATGGAAGGCAGCGTGATCCGCCACATCATCTGCCAGCGGCTGGCGCCGTCGACGACTGCGGATTCATAGAGCGAGGGATTCACGCCCGCGATGGCTGCGAGGAAAATGATCGAGCTGAAGCCAGCCTCCTGCCATATTCCGGAACCGATGAAGATCGGGCGGAACCATTCGGCTTTGGTCAGGAAGTAGATCGGCTCGATTCCGAACCAACCCAGGAAAGTGTTGACGATCCCGGCGCTCGGGCTGAACGCGGTGATTACGATGCCCGCGATGATCACCGTCGAGATGAAATGCGGCAGATAGACGATCGTTTGCGCCGTGCGCTTGAAGACCGCGTTGATGATCTCGTTGAACATGAGGGCCAGGATGATCGGAACGGGAAATCCGAAGATCAGGCTCAGCATGCTGATCATGAACGTGTTTCTTATCGCCCGCAGGAATTGGGAGTTCGAGAACAGCGTCTCGAAATGCTCCATCCCGACCCAAGGGCTCGCGGCGATGCCGCGAAACACCGAGTAGTCCTTGAATGCGACTTGCAGGCCGTACATCGGCTTGTAGAGGAACACGATGAACCAAATGATCATCGGCGCCAGCATCACGTAGATCTGCCACTCGCGCTTGAAGTGGTCGTAAAGCCAGATCGCCCTGTCGTTCAGCGTCTTCTTCCGCGCCGTCTTGGACGCAGGGTGGGCAAGATCGCTCATGGCGCCAAGGCCCGGCCGGTTGCGGCGTCGAAGATTTTGACCAGCTGCGCCGGAATGTGAACCTCCGAAACTCCGGACAGGTGTTCGATTGTTCCTTGGGTTTCGGTTTTGAAAACCAGGTTCTTGTCGCCGCGCTTGGCATGAAGCAACGCCTCGGAACCAAGCGGTTCAACCAAGTCGAGCTCGATAGGAAACGGAGAGGTGTCCGCTCCGGGCTCCAAGGCGACGTGCTCCGGACGAATTCCGACGATCACCTCCCGGCCATGATCGCCTTTGATTGCGCCGTCCAGCTTGATCTTGACGCCGTCCACATCCGCGCCGTCCGCTGTCAGAACCCCTTTCATCTGGTTCATGGGCGGGGAGCCGAGGAAGCCTGCCACGAAGGTGTCGACCGGGTTCATGAACAAGTCCATCGGAGTGCCGACCTGTTCGATGTGCCCGTCATTCATGACAACGATCCGGTCGGCAAGCGTCATGGCCTCCACCTGATCATGGGTCACATAGATGGAGGTCACTCCCAAACGGTTGTGCAAACGCCGGATTTCCGCGCGCATCTGCGTTCGAAGCTTGGCGTCCAGGTTGGACAGCGGCTCGTCGAACAGAAACACCTTCGGGGATCGCACAATCGCCCGCCCCATGGCCACCCGCTGGCGCTGCCCTCCGGAAAGGTCCGCCGGGCGGCGATGCAGGTAGTCGGTCAATTCCAATATCTTGGCGACATCCCTGATCTGCGTTTCGATCTCGCGCTTCGGCATTCGACGAATACGGAGGCCGAAGGCCATGTTCTCGGCGACATTCAGGTGCGGATAGAGCGCGTAGTTCTGGAAAACCATCGCCACGTCGCGGTCTTTCGGGGCGATTCTGTTCACCACCCGGCCATTGATCGCGATCTCGCCTTCGGAGATCTCCTCCAGCCCGGCAATCATGCGAAGGGTCGTTGATTTGCCGCATCCGGAAGGCCCGACAAGGACGACGAATTCCTTTTCCGCAACAGTCAGGTCAATGCCGTGCACAACCTGAACTTCGCCGTAGCGCTTGAATACAGTGTCGAGAGTTACCCCTGACATTGCTCCTCCGTGGACCGCGGATCTTCGGCATGATTCGAGCAGTCCCTTGCCCAAACTGGTATACTAGTATTTACACCTTTACAAGCGCCCGATTGGGTTCACTGCATTCTGGACTGTCAGGGTCTTTGCTCATGCTTGATACGCGGAGCAGGTGGCTTTCCGACAGTCGCCAACGGAGATTCCTATTCGGAAGCAGGAGCCGCCTGCTGTGCAGCAGTTCCACATCATGCGGCGGCTTTCACGAACTCTTAGGGCGTGCGGCATCCGGGGAGCAGTGGGGCTTGTGGTTGAAGTCGTCGGTGAAGGCATCCGTGAGGAGGTTCACGCCGTCCACCTTGCCAAGGACCTCACGGCATTCGTGGAACTCGCAAGCGAGGTTCCGGTCGTGCGCCCGATGTGGGCGTCTCGTTTCGAAGAGAGGGCATCGCCCATGGCGCGATTCATGCTGCCGGAGTTCGCGTTCGAATTTGTCCACGAATTTGATCCCCGGTCGCCTTGAATGACTTTCATCGGAAACTGTATCCCACGAACGAGCTTGTCATGGGCGTCCTTGGCGCAGCGGATGGAGGCCGTCCGATACGTCATTGTACAGGTCCGATTGGAAATTGGGACCGCCGCCGTCGGCTGCGACAAGGGCGTGTCTTCGCCTGCCGACGCCAGCAGAAAAGTGCTTGCATCGATATTTCCACCACCCGTGCGGCCGCCTCTACCGTTGGCCAGCATTTAGTGGCCGAGCGCCGCCGGGCTAGGACATGCCCCTTCGGCGTGCCGCTTCCGCACCGCGACAGACGCCGTGCTTACGATTCGCTCATAATCCAAATGCTCTGGCCACGGGTTCCTTTCCGTTAAGCTCACAAAAACGGCTTGGAACAGCTACGCCCACCAGCGCAAGGGGCACCAGAAATGCTTGAACCCAGTCATCGCGCCATATCATATGCAGTACACGTGGATTCAATAGGATTCGACTTAACATTAATTGGTCACTCGAAACGTTCCATCATTCACGACTTGGTCCTAAAGCGATGTGTTTTTGAGCAAAGGTAGTTACGACAGCGCCCAAGCTCCCTGAAAAAATAACGGTTTGTATCCTTGACAGCTGTTCATCCGCAAGCCATTCCCAAGGTGTTAGGAAATGCCACAGCCAAATGCTCATGCTTGCCACGAACACGAATGCAAAGAACCACATCAGGCCAACACCGATCCATCCGGAGTGCTGGATAAACCTAAGGACGCTTATGGCTCTGGTGCCTTCAAGAGCAGCCCGATCCGGCCACTCCAAGTCTTCATTTGTTGCGACTCTATCGGTTTCCCATTCCTTTCCCCCAACCCAATTAGGAGTTGGTGGTTGCGCTGGGTCTAGCACGCTATTCTTTTTGTCTTGCACTTAGTTCTTCCTGATAGTGTGCCTTGATTAGATCGTCAGGAATTTGAATACCAACAACATTGGGGCGGTATACCTGCTGCCAAGGCGTTCCTTGACGATGAGTGAGATTGGATAGGGCGATTCCTGAATAATGACCGTAATGTTCCGCGATGCTATCCAGAAACACTTCAAGATCTGGATTCGAGATTGGGCTGTCGGCGATGAGAGAATGAGGGATAATGTTGCGTCCAAAGTGCTTGGTGGCTTGGTATAAGCTTGGAATTATTGGCCCATACTTCCATGCCTCAATACGGTCATCAAACAGTTTTTTATTATGCATGGCTAAATTCCACCCGTATGCAATGTATACGAGCTTAACCAGCTGCATAGGCGTGAGTTCCAGACCACGCCGCTTAGCTAGCTTCAAAATATCGTCTGCGATTGTTTGTGCATCCATAACGGTTTTTCGGCGTTCAAATTGATTGGGCGTTTGCGGCATTTTCTGAGTTCGCAGACGCGGGGAACTGATTTTGCGCGTCGGCGGTGTCTTGCCCGATTGGACGGCGCATCCAACCCCGAATGTGTCGGAACTCTATCACACGCTCCCCCAAACATCGAAAATCGCAGTGAGTGAACCACAGTACCGGCACCAAAGTCAATCTGGCCGAAACCATAGCGGCGACGTTCCCACGACGACCCGGAGGAAGCGATTCTGCCCTGCGGACCGCTCCGACATGATCGCCCGTTTCCGCGCGAGGCTGCCTGCGCTCCATTGTATATCCGGCTCGCCGGTGGCGAGGTTCAGTATGCAAATTTCGTGTCCGACAACATCATCGTGCTGCTACTCCTCCCGCTTGGTTCCTCGAGCATCGGTTCATATCCGTCTCATTCCGCGGCGCGGTTCGTTCCTGTGCCATTGACAACCGCATTGAATGTCATAGTGGTTCGCTCGGGTTTAGGTTGAGGATCCCGTGAATCCATCCGCTCCGGCGCCGCGCCTCGAAATCGAGGGCCTGACCCGCAGATTCGACGACCGCGAGGTTGTGTCGGAAGTTTCCTTGGCCGTCGGGCCCGGTGGCCTGACTTGCCTTTTGGGGCCGTCCGGCTGCGGCAAATCAACGACGCTTCGCATGATCGCGGGGGTCGACCGCCCGGATGCCGGGCGGGTCCTCATCGATGGTCGGGTCGTTTCGGACGGCCGCGTCCATGTTCCGCCGGAGCAGAGGTCCGTCGGGCTGCTGCTTCAGGACTTCGCGCTGTTTCCGCACCTGACCGCGCTGCAGAACGTGGCTTTCGGCCTTCGCGGCCGGAGGCAGGAGCAGCTCGCGAGGGCGTCGGACCTGCTTAGGAAGGTGAACCTTTCCGGATTCGAAAGGAGCTATCCGCACGAGCTTTCGGGTGGCGAGCAGCAAAGGGTGGCACTTGCGCGGGCGCTCGCGCCCAGCCCCCGGATCATGCTGCTGGACGAGCCATTCTCGAGTCTCGACCGGAGGCTGCGGGACGGCGTCCGCGACGAAACGCTAGCCATGCTCAAGGAAGAGAACACGTCCGTCCTGCTCGTCACCCATGACCCAGCCGAGGCTATGCGGATCGGCGGGGAGATCGCGCTGATGCGGGACGGCGCAATCGTTCAGGCCGGAGAGCCTTTCGACGTCTACACGAGGCCGGTCGACCGCGATTCCGCCGCGTTTTTCTCCGAGCTCAACATGATCCACTCGGTTGTGGAGGGCGAGGAGGCCGAGACCGCCTTCGGGCGGTTCCAGGCGCGCAGGCTCGCCGACGGGACGGACGTGGAAATCCTCATCCGCCCGCAGCACATCCGCATCGACTTCGACAGGAACGGAACGGCGCCGCATCCGACGATGATCGATGGCGTCCCGGCCCGCGGCGTTGTGCACCGCGCCCGGTTTCTGGGCGCGGCAAGTCTGGTCGAATTCAGGATGGAGCATGACCAGTCCATCATGAAGGCGGTCGTGCCGTCCGTGTTCCTTCCTCGGCAGGGCTCTCCGTTCTGGCTGAGCATCCGCCGGGACCGCAGCTACCTGTTTCCTTGCACGGTGCAGAGCGGGAAGCGCATCCGAGCCGAAGCTGCGGAGGCCCAAGCTTGACGCTTGAAGGATATTGAGTGCGCCGGTTCGGGCCCGAGGTTCCTGTCCGTCGCCTTGCGCTCCACCGTCCGGTTCGGCTGAATCTGTTGCAAATCCGTGCTATGCTGGTAGAAACCGGGGCGTCGATGGGGATTGGATGAGCGCGGACGAGGTCCGTGCCGCCTAGGACAATCGATGGAATCCGGCCGTTCGCAGCGGCCGGACCGGCGAAGGAACGGGAGACTGCCAATGCTGAACAACATCGGCCTGCCGGGGCTGCTACTGATCGTCGTAGTGGTGCTCGTGCTGTTCGGTCGGGGAAAGATCGCGTCCCTGATGGGCGAAATGGGCAAGGGAATTACCGCGTTCAAGAGGGGCGTGTCCGACGGCAAGAAGGAGATCGAGGCCGCGGACGCGGAATCGAGTCTGGAGGAAAGCCCGGAAGGGAAGAAGACGGCTTCCTGACTGAGTTGCCGATCGCATGTTCGACATCGCATGGACGGAGCTGCTCCTGATAGGAGTCGTGGCCCTCATTGTCGTCGGGCCGAAAGATCTGCCGGGAATGTTCAGGGCACTCGGCCGCTTCACGGCGAAGATGCGCAACCTCGCGCGCGAATTCCAGCGAGCGATGAACAAGGCTGCGGACGAAGCGGGCATGTCGGACGTGGCCTCCGACCTGAAATCGATCAAATCAGCCAAGAATCTGGGCTTGGACGCCGTTCAGGACGCGGCGGACCGGTTCAAGGGCGGCTGGAAGACCGGGCTGGCGGAATCCGAACAGGACCGCAAGCAGGGCGCAAAGGCTGCAACCAACGGCTCGAAACCCGCTGCAGCCGATGGGCAGCCGCAGGATTCCGCGCCGGTCCCGAATTCGGGCGAAGGCGCGGGCGGGAATGCCCGAGCCGAAGCGCCGGAAGGCGGCCCGGGCGCCAACGCTGAGAAGAGCCCCGCGCCCTCGGGCGCGGCGGGCAAGACCAAGGCGAAGGAAGCGGCGGCCGCGCAATCCGAAGCATGAAGGACGACAACGACGAAGAGGAGATCGAAGACTCCAAAGCGCCGCTCATTGAGCACCTCGCCGAGCTTCGCAAGCGCTTGATACGGTCGGTTCTGGCGTTCGCGGTCGGAATGGTCATCTGCTTCACCGTCTGGAATCCGATATTCGATTTCCTGACGAGGCCCATCTGCGACGCTTTGAGCAGCCGGAGCCAGGAATGCGCCTTGATCCTGATTAAGCTTCAGGAAGGCTTTTTCGTTGCGATCAGCATTTCATTGATGGGCGGCTTCGTGCTCGCTTTCCCGGTGATCGGATACCAGCTCTGGCGGTTCGTCGCGCCGGGACTCTACCGGACCGAGAAGAGCGCGTTCCTTCCGTTCCTGATCGCATCGCCGTTCATGTTCCTCCTCGGCGCGGCGTTCGCGTTCTACATCGTCATTCCGCTCGCGTTCGACTTCTTCCTAGGGTTCCAGCAGCAGGGCGAAATCCTTGATCTTGTCGACCCGGAGACCGAAGGTCCTCTGGCCGAGGCGGGCATCACATTTCAAGGCTCCGTTGCCGAATACCTTGCGCTCACGATCAAGTTCATCCTCGCGTTCGGAATCTGCTTCCAGCTTCCGGTTCTTCTGACACTCATGGGCAAGGCCGGACTGGTTTCCGCCCAAGGGCTCGGAACCGTCAGAAAATACGCGGTCGTGGGTATACTGGTCGTGGCTGCGCTCGTGACGCCGCCCGACGTCATCACTCAGGTCATTCTTTTTGTCGTCGTTTACGGCCTCTACGAAATATCGATTCTGCTCGTCCGCCGCGTCGAGAAGAAGCGGAACAAGGAGCTCGCCGAGCAGGGGCTGCTTTTCGACGACGATACCGATCTTGCCGGCGGCGCTACCGGCTCCAAATAGGGCTGGCGGTTGAGCGGCGAAGCCCCGGGCAGGGTGCCGAATGGCTGATGACTTGGATTTGAGCCGGATAGCGGATGCGCTTGAACGCCTGAGCCCGCCGCCAGCCGCCGCGCCGGATTTCGGTTCCGCGGACGCTTTCGTGTGGCGCGTGTCCCCGGATCGTCTGGACCCGGTCGGCAACGTGAACCGGGTCGGCCTGCAGCTGCTCATCGGCATCGAGCGCGCGAAGCGGATACTGCTGGAAAACACCGTGAACTTCGCAGGGGGGCTTCCCGCCAACAACGCCCTGCTTTGGGGCGCGCGGGGCATGGGCAAGTCGTCGCTGGTCAAGGCGGTCCATGCGGAGGTCGTCGCGCAGCGCGGCGCGCTGAAGCTCGTGGAGGTGCTGCGGGAGGATTTGGCATCGCTGGGACGCCTGCTGGGGCTATTGAAGGGGCAGGAGGAACGCTTCGTCCTGTTCTGCGACGATTTGTCGTTTTCGCATGACGAGCAGCACTACAAATCGCTCAAGGCCGTTCTCGACGGCGGCGTCGAGGGCCGTCCCCCGAACGTCGTGTTCTACGCGACGTCGAACCGCCGCCACTTGATGCCCCGCGACATGATCGAAAACGAGCGATCAACCGCGATCAGCCCGTCGGAGGCGGTCGACGAGAAGGTTTCCCTATCCGACCGCTTCGGGATCTGGCTGGGGTTCCATCCGTGCAGCCAGGACGAATTCCTGGAGATGGTGGAGCGTTACTGCCGCCATTTCGGGGTACCCGCGGACAAGAGCGAATTGGCCGCCGGCGCCGTGCAATGGCAGCAGATCCGGGGCGCCCGTTCGGGCCGTGTTGCGTGGCAGTATTTCATCGACCTGGCCGGCAGGTACGGAATCCGGGTGGAGCCGGGCCTGGATCCGGGATCCAAATAGCGGTTCGAAGTCCGAGGCGGCGTCAACCCCTTCCGATGAACGGCATTTTTGTCGCCATGATGGTCATGAACTGGATGTTCACGTTCAGCGGAAGGTCGGCGATGTAGGAAATCGCGTCGCCGACCCTGGCGACGTCGAACACTGGTTCCGGACGGATGTCGCCGGACGCCTGGGGTAGGCCTGTCCGGGATTTCTTCGTCATGTCCGTGTCGGCATTGCCGATGTCGATCTGGCTGCAGGCGATGTCGTGCTTGCGGCCGTCCAGCGAAATGCTTTTCGTCAGCCCGCTGATCGCGTGCTTCGTGGCGGTGTAGGCCGCGGAATTCGGGCGCGGCGCGTAGGCGGACACCGAGCCGTTGTTGATGATCCTGCCGCCGCGCGGGTCCTGCCGCTTCATGATCCGCATGGCTTGGCGGCAGCAAAGGAAGACCCCGGTCAGGTTCGTTCCGACGCACTGGTCCCATTCCTCGACGGGAAGGTCATCCAGCGGAACGGGCGAGGTTCCGGTCCCCGCGTTGTTGAAGAGCACGTCAAGGCGGCCGAATTCGGAATGGGCCGCTTCGAACAGCCGCTCAACATCGTCCGGCTTGGACACGTCCGCGGCACGCGTCAATGTCCGCTGCCCGCCATCGCCATCGAGCCCGTGTGCGGTCTCTTCCAGCCGACCGGCGTTTCGGCCCGTGAGCACCAGGCTGAAGCCCTCCCGGTTCAGGGCCGCTGCCGCGGCCCTTCCAATTCCCGACCCTGCGCCGGTGATGAGGGCGGTCTTCGCTTTTGTCTGGGCGGTCGAAGGCATTCGGATTTCCTTGCCATTCAGTTCATTGAGCGATCCGAAAGCGGATCAGGCGGACCGCCGCCCGGCGCGCTCCGTTCGCTTCGCAGCTTGCCGACGGAGTCGGATGCGATTTGGCTACGCCGCATCGCCCCGCAAATAGGGCACGGGATCAGTGCTTTGCGTGCCGATCCTGATCTCGAAATGGAGGAACTCGTTGTCGCCGCCCGCAACGCTTCCGATGATCTGCCCCTGGGCGACCCGCTGGTCCTTTTCAACAGCCACGTCCTTGAGGTTCGTGTAGACCGTATGGAAGTCCTCCTTGTGGCGGATGAGCACGATCGTGGTTCCGTTGGTCCGCGGCGAAACAATGGCCACGGTGCCGTCGCCCGACGCGGCGACCGGCGTTCCTTCCGGCGCGAAGATGTTGATGCCCTCGTTTCCGCCAGGCTGGCCCGAGTAGCCGAGAATGATCTCGCCTTGGACCGGCATGATGAAGTCGCGCTCCGCCTGCACTTCGCCGATGCCGGGCACCGGCTCCGACGAAGCGGTTGCGGCCGGTTCGGGATCGGTCGTCGCTGGTGCTTCCCGGACTGCGGCAGGGTCCTGGCCCGCCGCGGCGGAATCCAGTGCTGTTTCCGCGGAAGCGACTGCTTCGGGACCTGAATCGGTTTCGATGGTGACCTGAGGGACCAGCAGGCGCTGGTTCAGCCGCACCGGATACTCCGGCGGCGTCAGCGAGTTCCAGTTGGCCAGCACTTGAACGGAAATCCCGTACGCGTCGGCGATGCTGAAGGCGGTCTCGCCGGGGCGGACGATATGGACGACTTCGCTGGTTCGCGGAAGCCCTGCCGGCTCCGTCGTCGGCTCCTCTTGTGCCTCGGCGCCTCCGATCGCCAGCGCGGCGATCTCGGAGATCCTGTCCGGAGCGGGCGCTGCCTCGACCGCGCGTTCCTGATCGGCCAAGGGCGAAGATTCGAACGGCAATTCCCTGACCGTTTCGGTCGCGCCGGCGAAGGGCGGCTCCCGCGCCGCGTCGCCGGGGCGCGCGCTGGACGGCAGCTCCACGATCCTTCCCGCTTGGAGATTGACCCGGAGCGGAAGCCTGTTGACCTCCGCGAGCGCGGCAGGCTCGGTTCCGTAGCGCGCCGCCAGCGATTCCACGGTGTCTCCGGGGCGCGCCTCCACGTACCGCCGCCCGTTAACGTCCCTGATTCCGAAATCGTCCGCGGGCACGTCGGCCGTCAGCGACGGATCGACGGCGCCCGAATCCGAGGTGATGCCCTCTCCGCGAAGATCCACGCCCGCGCAAGCCGCCAGCAAGACGGCAGCGCAGGCGGAGAGCCCGAACAGGCGGAGCCGCGCCGACGCGCGCTCCGGAGTTTTTGAACCGGTCTCCCTGCTAGTCATCGGCAATTCCTTCCACGATGGGGACGAACCTGACGCCGCAAAGCTCGGAATAATCGAATCTGTTTCCGCTTCGCCGCGCCTTCACGAGCTGCTGGCTCCAATCGGACCGGCCTACGGGCAGGACCATGATCCCACCGTCCTTGAGCTGATCCAGAAGCAGTGGCGGCGGATCGTCCGCCGCCGCCGTCACGATAATCCGATCGAACGGGGCGGCCTCAGGCAGCCCCTTCGATCCGTCGCCAACCGTGACCGTGACGTTTTCGCATTTGTACTTGCCGTAGATGACCGCCCGGGCTGACTCGGCGAGCTTGCGATGCCTCTCGACACTGTAAACCCGCTTCGCAAGCAGCGAAAGGGTGACGGACTGGTAGCCTGATCCCGTTCCGATTTCCAAGACCCTGTGGTTCGGCTGGACCTCGAGTTCCTGCGTCATCAATCCGACGATCGCCGGCTGGCTGATTGTCTGGCCGCATGCGATGGGAAGCGGAATGTCCTCGTAGGCCCGCGCCGCGAACGGACCCGAAACGAAGTCCGCCCTGTCAAGTTTCGCCATCGCGGCAAGCACGCCGTCGTCGTCGACGCCCGAGTTCCGGACGGTCTCGACAAGCGCGGCCGTCGCGTCCTTGCTGCCCATCATTGAATCCGCATTTCAAGTTCCGGCATCGCCGCGCGCGCCGTCAGGTCCGCGCGCATGGGCGTGACGGAAATGTAGCCTTCGTGGTTCGCATGCACGTCGGTGCCGGGCTTCGCGCTGTTCGCCTGGGACCCGCCCCGTATCCAAAGGAAGTCGCGCCCGTTCGGCGCGCGCTGCGGCGTCGCCGAGAATTTGCATCCCGTACGGAAGCCTTGCGAAACCACCCGGACGCCAGCGACATCGTCGGCGGCGCAGGGCGGAAAGTTAACGTTGAAGAACAGCCTGTAATCCTCCTCGTCCCAAGGCGCGCGCTCCAGCAGCGATTTCACGACCCGGCCGGAATGCTTCCGCGCGGCCTCGAATTCGTCCGGCAGGTTCCGGTTCGCGTCGCCCATGTACTGCGAGAGCGCAATGGCCTTGACGCCTTGCAGCGCCGCTTCCATCGCCGCGCCGACAGTCCCGGAATAGAGAACGTTCTCGCCCGAATTGTTTCCTCTGTTGATTCCCGAAAGAACCACATCGGGCCGCGCGCCGCCAATGATGTTGCCAAGGCCCGCGAGCACGCAGTCCGCGGGCGTTCCGTGAACGTGGAATCTCTTCGGGCCGATCTCTTCGAACATGAACGGCGACAAATAGGAAACGCAATGGCCCGTTCCCGACTGCTCGATTGCCGGGGCGATGGTCCAGACATCGCCGTCCGGCCCGGCAAGCTCGGCGGCGATATCGCATAGCGCGGCCAGACCGGGGGCGTTGATGCCGTCATCGTTCGTAACGAGTATGCGCATTCCTAACGGTTTCCGTTGCTCCCGGCTGCGAACCGCCCGCCTTCAGCGCGCCCTTCCGCCGGGTATGGCGGGCCGAGCGGGAAACGGCACTCGGTCAAACCAGCTCTCCGTCGGGCGAAAGGCGCGTTCTGCCGCCCAAATACGGGCCAAGCGGGCCGGCAGGAAGATCCACGCCGCCGTCCTCCCGCTGCCCGTTCTCAAGCACCGCGATAAGCGATCTGCCGACCGCAAGCCCGGATCCGTTCAGCGTATGCACGAATTCCGTAGGCTGTTCGGGGGCAGGGCGGAACCGCGCGTTCATGCGGCGGGCCTGGAAATCGAGGCAGTTAGAGACGGAGCTGATCTCCCGGAATTTCCCTTGGCCGGGAAGCCAGACCTCGATGTCGTAGGTCTTCGCCGCGCTGAATCCCATGTCGCCGGCGCAAAGGACGACGGTCCGGTAGTGCAGGCCGAGCGCTTCAAGAACCTCCTCCGCGCACCGCGTCATCCGTTCGTGCTCTTCGGCGCTCTCGCCGGGCTCGGTGACGGAGACCATTTCCACTTTTTCGAACTGGTGCTGGCGCAGCATCCCGGCCGTGTCCTTCCCCGCGGACCCGGCTTCCGATCTGAAGCACTGGGTATGCGCGACGTACCGGCGCGGCAGATAGTCCCGTTCGACGATCCTGTCGCGGACGATGTTGGCGAGGGGCACCTCCGAGGTCGGGATAAGCCAGCGGCCGTCGGTTGTTTGGTAGGAATCCTCGGCGAATTTGGGAAGCTGGCCGGCGCCGACCATCATGTCCTCCCTGACCAGAGCGGGCGTCCAGACTTCCGTAAGCCCGTTCCCGCCGACATGGCGGTCGATCATGAACTGCGCAAGGGCGCGGTGTATCCGGGCGACCGCCCCCGACATCAGCACGAATCTGGATCCGGACAGGGCCGCGGCGGTTTCGAAGTCCATCCCGCCCCGGACGCCCGGGATCTCGAAATGCTCCAGCGGCTCGAACGCGAATTCCGGCGGGCTTCCCCATCGCCGGAGCTCGACGTTGTCCGTCTCGTCCGACCCGTCCGGGACGTCCGGCGCGGGCGAATTCGGGATAGTCAGCATGAGGTCATGCAGGCGCCGCCTTTCCTCGTCTGCGCTTTCTTTAAAGTTACGCAAGCGGCGCTTAATTTCGGAATTTTGGCTTTGCTCCCGTTTGAATTCGTTCATCAGCCGTTTGCATTCGTCTGTATTGCCCGCGGCCTCGGCAACTTCGATACCCTTCCGGATTGCTGCAATCTGCATGGAAGTCGCGTTCCGCTCCCCGCCGGCGGCTTGGGTCTTCCGGATTAGATCCCGCCACTTGGCGTCAATCTCAAGCACCTCGTTCGACATCGGCTCGAGCCCGCGACGCGCAAGGCATCGGTCCAAGCCTTCCGGATCCTCCCTGATTTTGCGGATGTCATGCATCGCCGCGTTCCCGAATTTTCGGCGGGCACTATATGCCCTGATTCTTGCCGGGTTTGAATTGGCGAAACGCGGCGCCCGCCGCCGACCGCGCGGCAGGCTTTCCGCGACGCCCCGCGGGCGCTGCGGCGGCAACGCCGGACTCGACAAGCGGCCTTGCCGGACTATAAGTGCCGCCACCTTTGCAAGGTGTTTCCCGGCTTCGCTGAAAGGCTCTCCAATGCTCATTAGTCCCGCGTACGCGCAGTCCGCCGGAGGCGGATTCGGCTCGATGGCCAGCATCGTCCCGCTGATACTGATCTTCGTGATCATGTATTTCCTGCTGATACGCCCCCAGCAGAAGAAGGTGAAGCAGCACCGGGCCATGGTCGAAGGGCTGCGGCGCGGCGACACCGTGCAGACCGGCGGCGGGCTGATCGGCCGCATCACGAAGGTCAGGGACGGCAACGAAATCGAGATCGAGATTTCCGACGGAGTCCGGGTCAGGGCGGTCCGCAGCACGATCGCGCACGTCATGCTCAAGGCGGGCGAGGGGGAATAGCGGCGCTGGAAGGCGCAGGCAGGAAGCCTTCGGAATGCTCCAGTTCGCCGCGTGGAAGAAGGCGGCCATAATCGGGCTCTGCCTGATCGGCCTGATCGCGGCGCTTCCGAACGCGTTCTACCTAAGGGTCGAGCGGCACAACGATGCCAATGCCGCCGTCGAAAACGGGCTTGCGGCCCCGGCGGACGTCCAGGCGGACTTGGCGGGCTGGCCCGGCTGGCTGCCTTCGGCTCTCGTCAATCTGGGACTGGATCTCCGGGGCGGCGCGCACCTGCTCGCCGAGGTCAAGCTCGAGGAGGTCCACGCGGGCCGCATCGACGGAATGTGGCCGGACGTCAGGGATGCGCTCCGAGAGGAGCGGGACGCCGTGGGCACGATCCGGCGGCAGCCATCGCCTCCCGACCAGCTGCGGGTAAGGATTTCCGAGCCGGAGTCGATTGATCGGGCCGTCGAGATCGTCGGTTCGCTTGCGCGCCCGCTCGTCAGCCTCACCGGCGTCGGCGGAAGCGACATCGAGGTGGACTCGGACGGAGCGGACGTTCTCGTGACGCTCTCGGAGGAGGAGCGGGCCGCCACCGACGACCGGACAATGCGGCAGTCCTTGGAGATCGTCCGGCGCAGAATCGACGAGGTCGGGACCCGCGAGCCGGTCATCCAGAGGCAGGGCACGGATCGGATCATCATCCAGGTTCCGGGAATCGGATCGGCCGAAGAGCTCAAGGAGCTGATCGGCACGACAGCGAAACTTACGTTCCATCCGGTCGTTCGGCGCACCGGCGATGCCGACCAGGCGGCGGGCGCGGGCAACATCGTCCTGCCCTCGATGGACGTGGAGGGCGAATTCTACGTTCTGGAGCGCACGCCTGTGGTTTCAGGCGAAGAGCTGACGGACGCCCAGCCCGACTTCGATCAGAACAACCTTCCGGCGGTGACCTTCAGATTCAACCCGTCGGGCGCGAGGAAGTTCGGAGACTACACCGCGGAGAACATCGGCTCGCCATTCGCGATCGTCCTTGACGGCGAAGTGATTTCCGCGCCCGTGATCCAGGATCACATACCGGGCGGGTCAGGCATAATCACGGGCCGCTTCACCGTCGAGGAATCGACCCAGCTGGCGATCCTCCTGCGTGCGGGTGCGCTTCCGGCCGGAATGACGTTCCTTGAGGAGCGAACCGTCGGTCCCGAACTCGGGCAGGACTCGATAGACGCGGGAAGGATCGCGTGCGTCGTCGCGTTCATCGCCGTGCTCGTCTTCATGGCGGCGAGCTACGGGCTGTTCGGCGTCTTCGCAAACATCGCGCTGCTGGTGAACCTGGGCCTGATCTGCGGAATCCTGTCGCTGATCGGCGCGACGCTCACCCTTCCGGGCATTGCGGGGATAGTGCTCACGATCGGAATGGCGGTGGACGCCAACGTTCTGATTTTCGAGCGGATACGCGAGGAGCTGAAGACAGCGAAGGGCCCCGCGCGGGCCATCGAGCTCGGCTACGAGAAGGCGCTGTCCGCAATCCTCGATGCGAATGTCACGACGCTGATCGCCGCCGTGATCCTGTTCGCCATGGGGTCCGGGCCGGTCAGGGGCTTCTCCGTAACGCTCGGCATCGGCATCGTGACGTCCATGTTCTCAGCGATCTACCTTACGCGGATGCTGGTCTCGATCTGGTTCGAGTTGCGGCGGCCGCGGAAGATCGCGATTTAGGTGCACGCAATGCGCTTGAAGCTGGTCCCGTCGGAAACGAACTGGAAGTTCTTCAAATACGCCAAGATGTCGGTCGGCGCATCGGCCGCTGCGTTCGCGGCGTCGATTCTGCTCGTGCTGATCGTCGGGCTGAACTTCGGAATCGACTTCCGGGGCGGAACGACGATCCGGACGGAGAGCGCGAGTCCTGTCGACGTGGGTGCCTACCGCGACGCGCTTTCGACGCTGGATCTCGGGGACGTTTCGATCACGGAGGTGTTCGATCCGACCTTCGGCCCGGACAAGAACGTCTCGATGATCCGCATCGAAGTCCAGGAAGGCGACGAGGCGGTTGCGGCCGCGACCGTCACGGCGGTGGAGGAGGCGCTTCGGGGCATCGATCCCGACATGGAGTTTCCGCTTGTGGAAAGCGTCGGCCCGAAGGTGTCGGGCGAACTGATCCAGAGGGCCGTGATCGCCGTGCTGCTGGCGATCGGGGCCGTGCTTTTCTACATCTGGGTCCGGTTCGAGTGGCAGTTCTCCGTCGGAGCGGTGGCGGCGCTAATTCACGACGTGGTGCTGACGCTCGGCGTCTTCAGCGCTCTGCAGATCAAGTTCGATCTGGCCATTATCGCGGCGCTGCTCACGATTGTCGGATACTCGTTGAACGACACCGTCGTCGTCTTCGACCGGGTGCGGGAAAACCTGCGCAAATTCCGGAAGACGAAGCTTGTCGAGGTCCTTGACCTGTCGATCAACGACACGCTGTCCCGGACCGTGATGACGTCCGTCACGACCCTGATCGCGCTCTTGGCCCTGTACGTGTTCGGCGGCGACGTGATTCGCGGCTTCGTGTTCGCGATGATCTGGGGCGTCGTGATCGGGACCTACTCGAGCGTGTTCATCGCGACCAACGTCCTGCTTTATTTCGGGGTCAAGCGAGACTGGTCGAAGCAGGACAAGAACGCCGGCACCAAGTTCGCATCCGACGACAGCTGAGGCCCGCCCGTGGAGGCTCTCGCATTGGAGCACTTGGGCGTTTCCGTCCAGGCGCTCGGCTGGCTCGCGCTCGGCGCTGCTATCGCCGGCGTGGTCCGCGGCTTCTCCGGATTCGGAACGGCAATGATCTTTCTCCCCTTCGCTGGCGCGGTGATGCCGCCGGTCTGGGCGTTGTCCGCAATGGCCGCCATGGAGATTGTCGCTTCCGGTCCGATGGTCCGGCGCATGGGAAGGTTCGCCGAGACGGGCGAGCTTGCGCGGCTCGGCATAGCCGCGGTGGTGGGGCTTCCGCTCGGCGTCGCCGTCCTCGTTTCGCTTCAGGTCGAGATGTTCCGCTACTCCGTTTCCGCGATAACGCTCGCGATGGTCGCGGTTCTGGCGCTCGGGCTCCGCTTCAAGGCGCAGGTCAGCAACATGCTTGTGTTCGGAGCCGGAGGCTTGGGAGGGTTTCTCGCGGGTTCGGTCGGATTGCCCGGTCCGCCGGTCATCCTTCTGTATCTTGCGCGTCCGCTGTCGACGGCCGCTATCAGGGCCACTCTTTTTTGCTTCATGGCGCTGGCGGACGCGCTTCTGCTCGCGGCATTGGGTGCCGTAGGCCTGCTCGAGTTCGAGCCGCTGCTTGCCGGCGTCGTTGTCGCCGTGCCGTTCTTTGCGGCCATGGGAGTGGGCGCTGCGATGTTTTCGCCCGAGCGCGCATCGACCTACCGGGCGGCGGCCTACGCCATAGTCGCGGCGTCCGCCGTGATCGGCCTTCCCCTGCTGGACTGAAGGCGGCCAGCCATGCAGTTCGACGAAATCGAATTCCCCTCCGCGCCGCCAGTGGACGGCTACGGGCCCGGCTTCTTCAGAATTGGCGGCCGGATCGTGAACGGCCCGGTCGCGATCCTGCCCGGCGGCGTCGGCGAGTGGCGGGATCCGGACGATTCCTCAGGATTCCTCGCAGCGCGGGACGCGGTCGATCTCGTTCTGATCGGCACCGGGCCAGAGTTCGCGAGCGCCTCCGAAGCTTTCGCCGGCCCGCTGGAAGGCGCCGGAATCTACGTGGAATCAATGGCGACGCCGACGGCCTGCAGGACCTACAACGTGCTGCTTTCGGAAGGGCGGCGCGTTGCGGCGGCGCTGATGCCGGTGTAATTCAATTGGAAGGCGGCGGAGCGACCCGGAGCCGGTCGGCCCGGGTCGCTGGAAAGCGCGGGATCGTGACGGACGAAAGCGAAACATCTGGTTCCGGCGCGCTTGGGCGCAGGGCCTTTCTCGGCGGGGCCGCCGGAGCGGCAGGTGTCATGGCGCTTCCTGCCCGCGCGACCAACCATTCGAAAGGGAACACAATGGCATTCAACCTTCCAGACCTTCCGTACGACTACGATGCGCTTGCGGACAGCGGCATGTCCAAGGAGACTTTGGAATTCCATCATGACCTGCACCACAAGGCCTATGTCGACAACGGAAACAAGCTTGTCGCCGGATCGGAGTGGGACGGGAAGCCGCTCGAGGAGATAGTCAAAGGCACCTATCAGCCGGGCGCCGTCGCGCAGAACGGGATCTTCAACAACGCCTCGCAGCATTGGAACCACATCCAGTTCTGGGAGATGATGGGGCCGGGGAATTCGGCCATGCCGTCGGAGCTTGAGAACCGGCTGGCCGACGCGTTCGGTTCGAGCGCGGCCTTCAAGGAGGCGTTCACGGCCGCGGGCGCAACGCAGTTCGGATCCGGATGGTGCTGGCTGGTCGCGGAGGCGGACGGCTCGCTGAAAGTGACCAAGACCGAGAACGGCGTGAATCCGCTCTGCTTCGGGCAGACGGCTCTGCTCGGCTGCGACATCTGGGAGCATTCGTACTACATCGACTTCCGGAACAAGCGCCCAGCCTACCTTTCGAACTTCGTCGACAACCTCGTGAACTGGGAAAACGTGGCCGAGCGCTTGGCGGGAGCCTGAACGCGGGAACGCCCGCAACCCTTTTTCCTGCCGCGGCTTCGCGGCTTCGGCGCAATGGCGGAGCCGGCGGGCCATGCTGATCACGGAAAGGCGGAAAGGCCTGCTGGCGATGGCCGTCGCCAGCAGCATTTGGGGCCTTTCGCCCTTGTACTACAAGGCGCTGGACCATGTGCCGCCCACGGAGGTGATGGCGCACAGGATACTCTGGTCCTTCGTGCTTTTTCTTGTCGTGCTTGCCGCCCAGCGGCGCCTGCGCCGGATGGTTTCCTATGTCTGGACCTCGGCGCGGCAGTTCGGAGCGGTCGCTTTGGCTGCGGCGCTGATCGGCACGAACTGGTACGTCTGGATCTACGCCGTGCACTCGGACAGGACGACGGACGCCAGCCTCGGCTATTTCATTTTTCCGCTGGTCGCTGTCGCCATCGGCGCGGCCGTGTTCAAGGAGCGGCTTTCCAAGGCCCAGTTCGTCGCCGTGGCCATCGCGGCGGCGGGCGTGCTCGTGCTCACGGCCGGTCTCGGCTCCGCGCCCTGGATATCGCTGCTGCTCGCGATTTCGTTCGCTTCCTACGGCTTCATGAAGAAGCGCTGCGGCGAGAACCCGATCGTTTCCGTGTCCAGCGAGGCGATGCTTCTCGCTCCCTTGGTGCTGGCGTGGCTGCTGTGCGTGCACTTCCTTGGATTCAGGGACCTGAACGGCATGACCGGAGGCTATTTCGCGAAGGGCGCTTTCGAAACCGCGATGTTCGTGTTTTCCGGAACGATCACCGCGGGGCCGCTGATCCTGATGTCCTACGCCAGCCAAAGGATTGCCTACGGCGAGGTCGGGCTCGTCCAGTACTTGAACCCGTCCTTGCAGTTTCTCGCTGCGGTTCTTGTTTTCCGCGAGCCGTTCACGGTCTGGCACGGGATTGCGTTTCCGGCGATCTGGCTCGCGCTCGCGCTGTTCACGGCGTCCACGCTCGGCTACGGCAGGTCGCTGCGCAGGCCTTCGATGAGCTCCGGCACCGAATCCGCGACACTGAAGTAGCTGCGCAGGCTGCGCCCCGCGAACCCCTCGGCCGCGAGATTCTCCGTCAAGGCCAGGAGGTGGTCCCAGTAGCCGCCGCAATTCAGCAGGTGGATGGGCTTCTCGTGCAAGCCAAGCTGGCGCCACGTCAGGACCTCGAAAAACTCGTCCAGCGTCCCCGGTCCGCCCGGCAGCGCGGCGAATGCGTCGGAATTCGCGATCATGACAGCCTTCCGCTCATGCATGTTTTCGGTGACAACCAGCGCGTCGAGATCGAAGCGGGCGGCTTCGATGCCGAGCAGGTGCTTCGGGATGACCCCGAAGACGCTGCCGCCGGCAGCCTTGGCGGCGCGGGCGGCAATGCCCATCAGCCCGATTCCGCCGCCGCCGTAGACGAGCCGCCAGCCGTTGCCGCCGACGCCGGCGCCGAACTCCTCCGCCGCGGATCGGAAGGAATCTTGATTGCCCATCCGGGAGCCGCAAAAGAGGCAAATCGACCGCTTGCGGTTCATTTGCGATTCCGTCCTTTCCGCAGGCTCCGTCCCGCGCAGGCGCGGCGCGCGCTGTCCGCCATTCCGGAAAACTTCCGCCGTTGGGAACCGCGCGGCCGCCATTGCGGGACATGAAGCGGTTGAAGGATTGTTGTTAAGCCGCACATTGACGTTCTCTGCAATTGAACGATTGCTTGAATTTCACCCGGTCATTCGTAATGAACGCCGGTGATGTCAAATCCTATTTGGCGCACGCTCGGGCAAGGATATCCTCATGGCCAAATCCAGCATTGCCAAGCTGGCGGAACGGCTTGCCATTGTGGCGGTCGTCGTGGTGCTCGTCGCATGGATTGCCCTGACGTTTCTGGGAACCGACGACGAGGCGCCGGAGGCGGAAGCCCCCGAGGCCGAGCAAGGCCAGACTGACGCCGACGCCGGATCCGAGCCGGCGGCCGATTCAATCGGGGCGGACGAGCCGGAGTCCGGCGAAGGGCAAGCAACCGGAGACCCCGAAGCGGTTGCGGAACAGCCCGCGACCCCCGGGACAGGCCAGGCAGAGGCCGAACAGCAGCAGGCTCCGGGCGCGGACGCGGAATCCGCCGCTGATGCGGCCGCCGAACCTGAAGCTCCGGAAGCGGAAGCTCCCGAGTCCGGGCAAGGACAGGCTGACGAGCCGGAGTCCGGCGACGGGCAAGCAACCGGAGATCCCGAGGCGGTTGCGGAACAGCCCGCGACCCCCGGGACAGGCCAGGCAGAGGCCGAACAGCAGCAGGCTCCGGACGCGGAACCCGCCGCTGATGTGGCCGCCGAACCTAAAGCTCCGGAAGCGGAAGCTCCCGAGTCCGGGCAAGGACAGGCTGACGAGCCGGAGTCCGGCGACGGGCAAGCAACCGGAGATCCCGAGGCGGTTGCGGAACAGCCCGCGACCCCCGGGACAGGCCAGGCAGAGGCCGAGCAGCAGCAGGCTCCTAGCGCGGATCCGGAACCCGCCGCTGATGCGGCCCTCGAATCCGAAGCTCCCAAGCAAGGACAGGCTGATGCCGACGACGGATCCGGAACGGCGGCTGATCCAACCGAGGCGGACGAGACGGAATCCGGCGAAGGGCAGGCAATTGAGGAACCCGAAGCGGTTCAGGAACAGCGCGGTACCGCCGAGACTGGCCAGGAAGAGGCCGAGCGGCAGCAAGCGCCGGGCGCGGAACCCGCTGCCGCCGCCGCGTCCGCTCCTGACGAGCCGGAGCGGCCCGGAACCGCTGAGATCGGCCAAGTAGAGGACGAACAGCAGCAGGCGCCGGAGGCAGATGCGGAATCCGCTGCTGATGAGGCCTTCGAACCCGCGGCGCCCACTTCCGACGAGCCCGAACAGCCTGCGGCCGCCGAGACCGAAGCAGTTGCGCCGGAACCGGAAACCGGTGCCGACGAGGCCGACCGGTCCGGCCTTGATGGAGAAGCGTCAATCGAGGCTGACGCCGCGGAGATTGCGGCGGACCCCGCGTCGCCGACTCCGCAAGCATCGGGTCAGGATCAGATGTCGGGAGATTCCGATGAGCTCGGGGAGGGTTCGTCCGATGCGGCCGCGACGCAGCCCGCGCAAGGGCAGGCCGATCCGGCGGGCGGCGAGAATACCGCGACGGCGCTGCTTCCAGTCGACGACGCGGACGCGGCCGTGCCTGAGGCTGTGGAATCGGCGACCGCCGCCGAAACAGTGCTGGCGGATGAAGCGCCTGCGTCTGACGGAGCGACGGTCCCGGCCGAGTCATCCTCTGATGATGAGGCGGTCTCCCCGCAGCAGGAGCGCGCGCAAGAGGCTCATGCCGAGCAGACTGCCTCCAGCGCCGCCGGTTCCGGTGAAACCCAGGCTTCCGAGATCCCGGAAAGCGGAACGGCCCGGGCCGACGTGGCGTCCGGACAGGACGAGGCGGCCAGCGAAGCAGCCGAAGCTGAGGAACTCGAACTGGCCATGCTAGACGACGGCGTCGGCCAGCAAACGGCGGCCGAGCCTGCGCCGGATGCCGAACCGGCGCCAGCGGCGATCACGGTCCCGACCTTCGATGTCGTCCGCGTCGACGCCTTCGGCACGACGGTCGTCGCGGGAAAGGCAGCGCCCGGTGACAGAGTCGATGCTCTCGTGAATTCAGCCGTCGCTGCCACGGAAACCGCCAGCAGCAGGGGCGAGTTCGTCATGCTGTTCGAACTTGACCCGCAAGGCGGGCCTCTTGAAATCGCGCTGCTGGCCACCGGTCCCGGCGGGTCTGTCCGCTCCGCGGAAACCGTGGTCGTCTTTGATCCCGCCAGCGCGGCCGATGAAGAGCCGTCGGCGGAGGCCGCGGCGGCCGACCCCGCCGTTCTGATCGCGTTGGAGGACAGGGTCGAGCTGCTGCAGCCCGCGATTCCTCCGGAGAACAACCTGGCGATCGAATCCATCTCGTACGGCGAGGAAGGCGACCCGACCGTGGTCGCGGGGCGCGGCGCGGCGGACGGCCAGGTCCGGATACTGGTGGACGGTCGCCCGGTCATGACGGAACAGGTTTCGGAGTCCGGCGCATGGTCGGCGGATCTTGAAGTCCCGGATGCGGCGACGCACTCGCTGCGGGTCGAAGAGCTCGACGAGGAGGGCAACGTCCTCGCCAGCGTCGAAACGCCGTTCGAGAGGACGTTCGAGGACAGCGGCGGCGCAGACGTGCAGAACGGGCAGGATGCGGCGCGGAACGGGATTTTGGAACTGGACGAAAGCGTGGTCGTGGAAATCGTGACGGTCGAGCCCGGATTCACCCTCTGGGGCATTTCGAGGAAATACTACGGAAAGGGCAGGCTCTACGTCCGGATCTACCATTCGAACCTGCAGCTGATTGAAGATCCGGATCTGATCTTCCCTGGGCAGCAATTCGTCGTTCCCGCCTTCGAAACGGCGCCGCCGCGTCGGCCGGACTGAGTCCGGAAGTATCCGCCCGGCCGGGAGGGAAGGGCGGGCATTCCGCTTGCGCGCAGACGACGTCTGCGCCTGCCGCGCAAGCGCGGCCCGTTCAGCCGGTTCGGAAAGCCGTGCGCGGCAGGCCGCGGCCCCGGCATACGGCCAACGGGCTATTCGGCTGCGTGGATCTTGGGAGTGGTCGGAGCGTCCGGCGCCGGGCTTTGGGGCGTTTCGTCCCGCGGCGGAGCGCGTCTGGCGCGGGTGGGAATGGGCGCGGATCCGAATCTGACCCCCGGCGCGCCGCCGCGCGCCTTGTCCGCGGCCGCGCGCTCCTCCGGACTCGGAAAGGCCTTGATCACGCCTTGAGCGGCTGCGGGCTTGGCGGCGGGCGCGGCGGCCGGAACCGGCTCGGGCGCATCCCAAAGAAACACGAGGTCGCGGGATTTCCGGAGCGCGCGGTCGAGCCGGAGATCCAGCGCGATCCTGCTTTCCTTGCCCGACGCGGCCGCCGCGATCATGCGCGACAGCCCGTACGACCCCTTGTGCGCCCAAACCCGAAGCGCCAGCACCGAAGGCGTGAACACCAAGGTCAGCACCGTTGCGGTGCCAAGGCCGAACACAACCGCGCTGGCGAGCTGCTTCCACCAGAGCGCCGAAGGCGCGTCGACGGTGTAGCCGCCGTTCACAAGGTCGATCGACACGCCGAACATCATGGGCGTCAGGCCCGCCATCGTGGTCAGGCTCGTCAGCAGCACAGGCCGGAGGCGGACTTCCGCCGTGCGGATGATGGCTTCCAGCCGCGGCATGTACCGCGCGTAATCCTGATAGGTGTCGATCAGGACGATGTTGTTGTTGACCACGATTCCGGCCAGAGCGACAATTCCGGTGCCGCTCATGATGATGGAGAAGGGCTGGTTGAGGACCATCATGCCGATCAAAACGCCGGCCGTCGAAAGCACGACCGCCAGAAGCACCAGAACGGAATTGTAGACGCTGTTGAACTGGGCCAGCAGCACGGCGAACATCAAACCTAGCGCCCCGATGAACGCCATCATCAGGAAGGACTGGGTTTCCTGCTGCTCCTGCTGGTCGCCCGTCCATTCCCACGAGACGGTATCGGGAAGCCCTGACTCCTCCTCGAGCCACGTGGTGAGCGTCTGAATCCGCTCCGTCGGCGTCATGGGCCTGCCGTCTTCGTTCTGGAGCGTCGGGTTCACGCCCGACTTGACTTCGATGAACCGGGACCGGTCGATTCGGCTGATCTCCGGAAGCTGGTTGACCGGCGTCCTGGTGACGAAATTCGAAAGCGGAATCAGGCCCTGCTGCGTCCGCACCCTGAGAGTGTCCAAGGTCGAAAGCAGCCTGTCGGACTCCGGCAGCCTGACTCGGATCTCGATCTCGTCGTCCGACGAATCCACCCGCATCGTGTCGAGCAGAATCCCGCGGGTGACCAGCTGGAGCATCGCGCCGACCGTCTGGACATCGGCGCCGTACCGTCCCGCCTTTTCAACGTCGATGTCGATCTGCCAATCAATGCCCGGCAGAGGCCTCGTGTCCTCGATGAACACCAGCCCTTCGGTCCGGTCGAATTTCTGGCGCACTTGCGTCGCCGCGGACAGAAGATCGTCCCAATTGTCGCTCTTGAGCCGGAGGTTCAGCGGCTTGCCCTGTTCGGGACCGTTCGTTTGCGTCTGGATGTCGGTCCTTATGCCGGGGATGTCGGCGAGCCTCGATTCAAGCTCCGCGACAATGTTCCTGGAATCCGTAACGATGCCGCCGGCGGCTTGGCGGTCGGCCCAGTCGTCGAATTCGACCTGAAGCGACCCGATGGTGTCGACCGGCCGGGCGCCGGAGCCCGCGTTGCCCTGCCCTCCCGCGCCGGCGGTCGCGAACACGGAAGCAACCCCTTCCGTTCCCCGAACGAGATTCTCGACCTCCCTCACGAAGGCGTCCTCTTCGTCAAGGCTGAGGTTTCCGCGCGCGCGGACATAGACGATCACCTGGTCCGGCTCCGTATCGACAAAGAACCTGACGCCGTTGTTGTTGGCCATGTAGCGCTGCATCGTCACGCCTACGAAGGCGACGACCAGCGCAATCACGACGACCGGCATGATCGGATTGCTGACTATGAAACCGATGACTCTTCCGAACGGGGTGCGCTTGTTCGCGGGTTCCGGGCGGTCGCGGCCGGGAGGGGGCCGGATGGCGCCGGCCGAAATCGAAAGTCCGAATGCCGATGCCGCGAACAGCACGGCGCCAGGCACGGCCGCCCAAGGTCCGCCGCCCGTGTTCAGCAAAAGCATGATGCCCCCGAAAGCGGCCAAGGCGAACGCCGCCGCGACGGCGAGGCGCGTCGTCAGCCTGAGCCTGCGGAGCCCTGAGGATGTCCGCTCAAGCGCGCGCGAAAGCCGGCCCGTGACGCCGCCGACGACCGGAAGGAACACCAGCGCGACCAGCAGCGAAGCGGAAAGCACGAAAATGATGGTGACAGGAAGCGTTCCCATGAACTGTCCGGCCATTCCGGGCCAGAACAGCATCGGAAGGAATGCGCATAGCGTAGTCGCCGTGGAGGAGACTATCGGCCAGAACATCCGCTTTGCCGCGCGCATGTACGCCGTCATCGGCCCGACGCCGCCCTTGATGAGCCGGTCGGCCAGCTCGACGATGACGATTGCGCTGTCAACGAGCATTCCGACCGCGAGGATGAGGCCGAACATGACGATGTTCGATATCGCAATTTGCATCACGGAAAGCAGCGCGAAGCAGAGCAGGAACGATGTCGGAATGGCGAATCCGACCAGCAGCGAAGAGCGGACGCCGAGCGCCGCAAGCACGACGAGCATCACAAGCACGACGGCCGTGATGACGGAGCTCTGGAGCTGGGACACCATCGCCTCGACAGCAGGACTCCGCTCCTGGGTATAGGTTACCGAGATCGCCTGATCGAGCTCGGCAGGCCAATCGGCGCGAAGTTCGGCGACGGCCTCTTTGACCTCTCTCGACGAATCGATCACATTCGCGCCCTTGCGGTTGACGACGCTCACGGCGAACGTGGACTCGCCGTCATGCCGGGACGTGCCGGAGCGGTCCTGGTAGGTCATCGTGATGTCGGCGAGATCGCCGAGCGTCACGACGCGGCTGCCTACGGACTTCACCGGCAGACCTCTTACATCCTGCGGGCTGCTGTAGGTGGACGGGATCTTCAGCGCGAAAGAGCCTTGCGAAGTTTCGATCTCGCCTGCCGCAACCAGCTGGTTGTTCCGTGAAACCACGCTGATCAGCTCGTTCGCGGTCATTCCGTACGCTTCGAGATGAAGCGGGTCGATTATGACCTCGAGCATTTCATCGCGGACGCCCGTGAGGTTCGCTTCAAGAACCGACGGCAGCGCTTCGATCCTCTCCTGGACGTCGTTCGCGGCGCGAAGCAGCGTGCGCTCGGGAAGGTCCCCCGAGATCACGACCACCATTATCGGAAACTGGGCGAAGCTGAACTCAAGAACGGAGGCGCGGTTCGCGCCTTCGGGGAATTCCGCCTCGGCGCGGTCGACGTTCTCGCGAATGTCGGCCAGCGTTTTCGACCGGTCCAGCCCGAACTCGAACGTCAGCGAAACGCCTGCGTATCCCTCGGCCGCCGTCGATTGGATTTCCTCAAGCCCGTCCAGCTCCTGAAGCTGCATCTCTAGAGGCCGGACAAGAAGCCGCTCGCTGTCCTCGGCGGAAATCCCGGGATACGTGACGGACACGTGGTACGCCGGGATCTCTATGTCGGGCGCGCCCTCCCTGGGCAGGCTGATGTAGGCGGCAGTCCCTGCGGCGATCGAAAGCAGCAGGCACGCAAGCACCATGCGCGAATGCGACGCCGCCCAATCGACGATCCGGGTCATGACGCGCCGTCCCGGTAGGTGACCTTGATCGGGCTTCCGTCCACGACGTATTCGTGCCCGACGACGATCACGTCGATCTGCTCGGGCAGGCCGACGATCCAGGCACCCTCGAGCGTGTCGCGCACGATGTCCACCGCATAGAAGCGCGCCTCCCCGCCGTCGACGGCGCGAACGCCGAGGGCCCCGTCGTCGTCGAGCGTCAGCGCGGACTGGGGAACAAGATGCGCGGCTTCTGACTTGGACGCAACGAAAATCTCGGCCGTAGCGCCGTCCCGGATGGAGAGATCCGGGTTTTCCGCGGTGATTTCCAGCCGGAACGTGCGCGTTTCGGGGTCCGCCGACCGCGAAATGAACGACACCTCGCCCAGTACTTCGCTGCCGGACGCCAGCCGCGCGTTGGCCGCGCTGCCGACGTCGATGCTCTCGACTTCCGCCTCGGGCACGAAACCGACGAACTTGATCGGGTCGAGCTGTATGATCCGCGCGCACAGCGAGCCTGGCTGCAGCAGCGATCCCACCTCCGCGGCGTCGGATTCCAGCAGCCCGTCGAACGGTGCCGTCATCTTGAGCCTGACGATTTCCTGGCGCGCCCGGTCGACCGCCGCCGCCGCGGAGCGAAGCGCCGCGAGCGCCGCGGTCCGCCCGGTTTCGGAGCCGAAGCCTTCGTCTGCGAGCTTGGATGCCGCTCGCTCGTTGATTTCCGCTTCGCCCAGCCTTGCCTGCGCCTCGGCGAGCGACGCGTTGCGGGTTCCCGGGTCGAGCTCGCAGATGATGTCGCCCTTCGACACGAACGCGCCCTTTCTGAGCGGTTCGGACACGACCAGTCCCGACGTCTCGGACCGGACATCGACGAACCTCGCGGCTTCGGTCTCTCCCCGAAGGAGGACGCCGCTTTCGATCGGACGGGACGACGAAGCGAACGCCACCACATGCACGACCTCGCCGGCATCCGGCGGGGGGTTCCCCGTTCCGCGCATGCCGAGCTGTCCGCCGGGCCGCTGCCCGGCTTCCGCGGTTTCGGAGTTTTCCGAGGGGGGGCCGCTTGCCGCGGAATCCCCGACGGTGCCGCGCTGCACAACCAGGAAATAGAGGCCAACCGCGACGAGCGCTGCGGCAATCAGCGGCGTGATGCGCATCTCTTCTTCCTGGGCAATCCGTCCGGACTAGCGAATGCGGAGCATCGTGAAGAATAGGCTGCACGCGCCGAAAATCAAGGTTCGGCAGATTCCTCGGCGTTTCGGCGCGGCGCAAAGGTGTTGAATTACAACGGAATCACGTGCGGCTTGCGGTCGGTAAAAAATTGTTGCGGGCAGCCGGATTCCGGCTGAGCCAGCGCCGGCATTGGATTGAAGGCGCGCGGCGTCTGCCGGATCGCGGCATGTGTGCCGGATCCACTATAGCTGGACTGGTGTCGGCCGAATGCCGCGGGTTGCAATCCGGTGGGCCGGTAGCGGGTTTTCTACAAAGTTTTTTGCGATGACGGATTCAATAAATATATTCAATATATTAAGGACATTTGCCGAGTTCGCATATGAGGATTGCCGAACGCACTCGAACCGCTCGCGTGGTCATCTCAGCCATTCGAACGACTGGCGCGGCGCATCCGGCGAGGTCGCCAGCCAACGGCGCGCCTTCAGCCACATTGCGGTCCATTCCTCAGCATCGCAAAGCTCCCGCGAAGGATCGGACCGGCTCCTCGCAACGAATGACGGAAACATTTCCCTTCCCGAGGTCTGGTGCGAAGGATGGTACCGGAGATCCAGGCTGAACCGCACCTGACCGCTCGTATTCGGAAGCGAGCCGTGCGGGCACAGCCGGTGGATGAAGATGGCGTCGCCGCGCTTTGCCGGAAGCGGATGGGCGTTTTCCGCGCGGGAGGCGTCGTCGGGCATTTCAAGACCGTCAACCGGGCCAAAGCCGTGCCGCACCAATCCGCGCTTGTGGGCGGCCGGATCGAAGACGAGGCATCCGGACTCGACCGGCACGTCGCTGATAGGAACCCATGCGGTGACCAGTTCCGTTTCGGCTTCCGGCGGAAGCACCGCGCCGTCCTGGTGCCAAGGCGTTTTTCCGACCATGCCGCTTTCCCGCATTGCCGTCGGCACGAATGTCTCGGGCGGCTTGATCCGCACGTGCTGGACCGGGTTCGACGAGATTTCCGGGCCGATGAGGGATTCGACGGCGTCGAGCAGGCGACCGTCGCGGATCAGCGCAAAGATGGCGGGACCTGTCCAGAACGGCGTCTCTTCGGTCACGCCCGTCATCGGAAGCGAGAGATTAAAGAATTGCGCGAAGGTCTGGCCTGTCTCCTTGAAGATGCTCGTCATCCTCGCCCGGAACTCATGCCCGGCGAAATCCGAGCTGATCCTTCCTTCGCGATGCAGCCTTGCGGCCAGCTTGCGCGAGAGCGCGTCGTACTCGGCGGCAATCGGATCCAGCCTGAGTTCGGGGTCAAGAAGGCCATCCACCTTCAGAAAGCCCCGATCCTCGAATTCGCGCTTCTGCTCCGCGCTCAGCATAGTCCCGATACCTCCTCCAGCGCGCTCCCGGCCGGAACCGGCAGAGTTCCGGGCCTTGGCGGAGCGGTATCGGCAGGGCGGGCGGAATTCAACGGCGCGGGCCCGATCAATAGTCGGCCCTGCCGCCGGACAGGTCGAACACTTGGCCGGTCGTGAACGAGCATGCGGGGCTGGCGACCCAGGCGGCCATGTCGGCGATTTCCTTCAGCGAGCAGAGCCGGCCCATGGGGATACGGCTTTTGCGGTCGGCGATGTATTCCGGCGACATCTCGTTGAGCAGGTCGGTTTCAGCGATCGAAGGCGCAAGGCAATTGACGGTGATGCCGGACGGAAGCAGCTCCCGGGCCAAGCCCTTGGCGTATCCGATCGCGCCCGCCTTGGCGGCTCCGTACGCACAGGCGCCGGGGTTGCCCTCCTTTCCGGCGATCGAGGCGACCACGACGATCCTGCCCCAATCGCGGTCGCGCATCTGGCCGATGAACGGGCGGGTGGTCAGAAAGACGCCGGTCAGGTTGACGTCGATCACGCGCCGCCACTCCTCAGCGGAATAGTCCTGCGTCGGCTTGGTGGGCCCGTTGACGCCCGCGTTGGCGACCACAATGTCGACGAACGGAAACGCTTCGCGCGTCGATTGAACCGCCTGGGCCGCCGCGTTTTCGCAGGTCACGTCCACTTCCGCCAAGTGTACGAAGGCAGGGTCATTGCAGATCGGATCGCAGTCGACGTCCCATCCGGAGACGCTCACGCCAAGCTCCGCGAACCGCCGCGCGATCGCCAAGCCGATGCCGCGGGCGGCGCCCGTGACGACCGCGTTCCGATTTTCGAGTCCGAATCCCACGCTTAGAATCTGCCTCAGCAGCTTCCCGCCGGTCCGCGAATAGTCCCCGAACCGGCAGATGCGCGATTTCGAATCCGCGCGGGCCGCTTCCCCGATGCCAGCACTCCCGTCTCCGATCCGCTGCGATAGCCAGAATATGTCGGCATGCCGAGGGACTTGAACCCGTTTCCGCCGACGGTCGCAATATCCGCCGCAGACAAAAGCGGCGGAAATTGCTGATCCAAATTGTCCGACTTCAACGCGGATTTCTGGTAGAACGGCCGCCGCCGAGCCGTTCCCTTTTCCCGGAGGCCGAAAGTGGATTCTGAATATTGGGACGTGATTGTGGTCGGGGCCGGCAACGCGGCGTTCAGCGCTGCGGCTGCCGCGCGCGAGAGCGGCGCCAGCGTGATCATGCTTGAAGCGGCGCCGGAAAGCGAAGCGGGAGGCAACACCCGCTTCACGGCGGGTGCGATGCGGGTCGCTTACGACGGGCCGGACGACATCGCGAAGCTCGTGCCGGATCTTTCCGACCACGAACTCGCTACGACGGACTTCGGAACTTACAGCGAAGACGACTTCTTCTTCGATATGGCGCGGGTCACTCGCAACCGCGCAGACAGCGACCTGCTGGACGCGCTCGTGTCCGAAAGCTTCCAGACGCTGGTCTGGATGACGTCGAAAGGGGTGCGGTTCGTTCCGATCTACGGGCGGCAGGCATTCAAGGTCGATGGCAAGTTCAAGTTCTGGGGCGGCTTGACCGTCGAGACGGTCGGCGGCGGGCCGGGACTCGTGGATGCTTGGACCAGGCATGCGAAGTCCTCAGGCGTGCGGCTTCTTTACGGCGCGCGCGTCCAAGGTTTGGCACAGGCCGGACGCCGCGTCGTCGGCGTCGAGGCCTCGATTGATGGCGAAATCCGCAGCATCCGGGGCCGGACCGTCGTTCTTGCCTGCGGAGGATTCGAGGCCAACGCCGAATGGCGCACGCGCTATCTCGGTCCGGGTTGGGATTTGGCGAAGGTTAGGGGAACGCGGTTCAATGCAGGGGATGGAATCAGGATCGCGCTCGACATCGGCGCAAGCCCCTCCGGCCACTGGTCGGGCTGCCATGCGGTCGCATGGGAGCTGAACGCGCCGGAATTCGGCGATTTGGCCATCGGCGACCAGTACCAGAAGCATTCCTATCCCTTCGGCGTCGTCGTGAACGCCGCCGGGCGGAGGTTCCTCGACGAGGGCGCGGACTTCCGCAACTACACTTATGCGAAATACGGCGCCGAAATCCTGAAGCAGCCGGGGCATTTCGCTTGGCAGGTGTTCGACGCGAAGTCGCGGCCGCTGCTTCGGGACGAGTACCGGATTCGCCAGACCACCAAGGTCTCGGCATCCTCCCTCGCGGAGCTCGCGTCCAAGCTCGAAGGCGTGGACGGCGATGCATTCGTCGAGGAAATCAACGAATTCAACGCCGCGGTCGACCTGCGCGTGGAATTCAATGCGAGCGTCAAGGACGCCCGCCGGACGCGCGGCCTAGCGATCGACAAGTCCAACTGGGCCAATCCGATCGACGCTCCTCCGTTCGAGGCCTACGCGGTGACCTGCGGCGTAACCTTCACGTTCGGCGGCCTGAGGATCAATGATCGGACCGAGGTGCTCGACATAGGCCACACGCCGATTCCCGGCCTCTTCGCAGCAGGCGAAATCGTCGGCGGGCTGTTCTACTTCAATTATCCCGGGGGCACGGGTCTGACCTCGGGAGCCGTGTTTGGAAGGCGGGCAGGGCGGAACGCGGCGGCGCTGGCGCGCGCATGAACCGCACGCGGCGTGGCATGCAGGAAGTCTACCGCGTTCATCGGGGCCGAACGGGCGCTCGCAGCGGAAACTTTCCCTCGCGATGTCGTTTTCCCGATACAACGGCGCGCGCGGGTTGTTAGAAGCCGTGCGGACTGACGGTCATTCGATGGCGGCATTGCCGGAATGAGAAGCAGGCGCGGGCGCAGGGCGCGCAGCGAGAATTCGGCGAAGGACGCCGACGCCGCCGCGGTATGGCCGGGCGTGGAAGGGGGCCGTTACGCGCCGCTTTCCGAGCGAGAGGTGCTTGCGGTTCGAGAGGCCGCGCTTGAGCTGCTCGAATCGCTAGGGCTCAGCCAGCCGACGCCGTCGCTGGTCGAGCATGTGACATCGGCAGGTGGCGCCCTCGGCGATGACGGCCGCCTTCGGTTTCCGAGAACTCTGGTCGAGGAAGCCATCCGGAACGCCCGGAGGGAGGTGGTTCTGCACGGCCGCGACGGCAGCACGCGTCTGCATTTGCGCGGTCGGCGTATCCATACCAGTTCCGGCGGCGGAGCGCCGAACGTCGTCGATCTCGAATCCGGCGAGTACCGCCCCGGAACGCTGCACGATTTGTACGGTGCTGCCCGAATCTGCGATGCGATGGAGAACATCCACCATTTCAGCCGCTCTGTCATCGCGGGAGATGCGCGCTCGAATCGCGAGCTCGACGTGAACACCGCCTATGCCTGCCTCGCCGGAACGTCGAAGCCTGTGGCCATGAGCATCACGGAAGCGTCTCATGTGCCGGATATCGCCAAGCTGTGCTACGCGCTCGCCGGAGGCGAAGACGAATTCCGGAAGCGGCCGTTCCTGACGGTGCTCGCCTGCCATGTCGTTCCGCCGATGCGGTTTGCGGAGGATTCTTGCGACGTGGCGGCGGCGGCGGTGCGCGCCGGGTTCCCGGTCCAGTTGATATCGGCGGGGCAGGCGGGAGCGACCAGCCCGGCGACCATTGCGGGCTCGCTGGCGCAGGCGATTGCGGAATCGCTTGCCGGCATCGTTTACGTGCAGCTTGTGGAAGCCGATTCGCAGGCGATCTTCGCGCCCAAGCCGCTCGTGGCCGACCTCAGGACGGGAGCGATGTGCGGCGGTGGTGGCGAGCAGGCGGTGCTGATGGCTGCGGCCGCGCAGATGGGCCGACACTTCGACTTTCCCACGTCCTCCATCGCGGGCATCACGGATGCGAAGCTTCCGGACGCGCAGCACGGCGCCGAGAAGTCGCTTGCCGTGGCGCTGGCCGCCCACGCGGGATCGAATTTGATCACGCAGGCATGCGGCATGCAGGCAAGCCTGCTGGGCGTATCCTTCGAAGGATATGTCGCGGACAACGAAATGCTGGGAAACATCCTCCGGTCCGTGCGCGGCGTGGAAGTAACCGCCGAGAACATTGCGACCGGCGTGATCGCGGAAGTGTGCCATGGGGAGGGCCATTACCTGGGGCACGGCCAGACGCTGGAGCGGATGAAGTCCGACTATGTCTATCCGGAACTGAGCGACCGGAGCACGCCCGAGGAATGGAGCAGATCCGGCAGCCGCACAATGCGGACGCTGGCGAAGGAAAGGGCGAAGCAGCTGCTTTCGGAGCACTTTCCGAGCTACATCCCCGACGACGCCGACCGGCGGATCCGCAGCAGATTCGATATCATGCTGCCGCGCGAAGCCATGCATCCGGGCTGATGGGCCGAAACCAACAGGACAGCGCCGAGCTTTACCGAGCCGCGGTCGCGTGCATGCCCGGCGGCGTGAGCCATGAACTCCGCTACCGAAAGCCGCATCCCGCGTACGTCGCGAGGGCGAGCGGCCCCTTCAAGTGGGACATGGATGGGCGGCGCATCATCGACTTCAAGATGGGATCGGCAAGCCAGCTACTGGGGCATTGCCACCCGGACATCGTCGGAGCGGTCCGCAAGCAGGCGGAAGCGAACATCTTCGCGTCCGACTGCCACCTGCTCGAAATCGAATGGGCGGAGGCCGTGAACTCCCTGTACCCGTCCGCCGATCTCACCAGATTCACGGGATCCGGAACCGAAGCGAACGCGCTCGCCGTCATGCTTGGACGCGCCTACACCGGCCGCGACCATCTGGTGCGCGTGGACGGGCATTACCACGGCTGGAACGATGCGCTGTCCAAGGGCGCGAAGGCGGGACTCGGCGTGCCCGTTTCCCTTGGCGTTCCATCGGCGGTGGCAGCGCTCACGAGGGTGGTTCCGGCGAGCCTTGCCGCTGTCAGCGATGCGTTGTCGGACGGTCAGGTCGGGACGATCATCCTTGAGGCCTCCGGCGCGAATTACGGCTCCGTTCCGCTTCCGCCGGGATTTCTCGCGGGCGTTCGCAAGCTTTCGGCGGACGCCGGGGCGGTTCTGGTCTTCGACGAGGTCATCACCGGATTCAGATGGTCGCCGGGCGGGCTTCAGGCCCGGGAAGGAATCGTTCCCGACCTCACGACCCTTGCGAAGGTTCTCACAGGCGGGCTGCCCGGAGGCGCTGTGGCCGGACGCGCGGACATCATGGCACTTCTTGATCCCGGAGAGACGCGCTGCGGGCGTTCGCCGCCCGTGAGCCACAAGGGCACGTTCAATTCCTCGCCGCTGGTCGCGGCAGGGGCGCTCGCGGCTATCAACCGCCTCCGGACCGGCGAACCGCAGGCAAAGGCGGACGCGATGGCGGAACGCCTCCGCGAGGGTCTCCGAGGCATCTTTCGGGACAGGGGCATCGCAGGCACGGCATATGGGGACAGTTCGACGTTCCACATGTTTTTCGGACGCGTCGACGGCCCCGTGTGCTCGCTTCCGCCGGAGCGGATTCGCGGCGTCAGTCCGGATTTGGTCGCGTCGCTTCGCCGGTCGCTGTTCGAAAGCGGGGTGGATTTGATGAGCTATTTGTCAGGGGTCACCTCCGCGGCCCACGACGAGGATGTGATCGACGAGGCGCTCGTCGCGTTCGACCGCGCGTTCTGCGCGTTGCAGAAATCCGGCGTCTTGGAAAGCGCGCTTGAAGGAGGCGATTCATGATCCGCGCCCGGGCAGCGGTCATCGGCGGCGGGATCATGGGCGTTTCGGTCCTCTACCATCTCGCCAGGAAGGGGTGGAAAGACCTCTTGCTCCTCGAGAAGGCCGAATTGACTTCCGGCTCCACTTGGCACGCCGCCGGCCAGATCACCCACGCCGTCGGATCTCGCGTGATGGGGTGGATCAACGCGGCGAGCATTGAAACCTACCTCGCCGCCGAAGCGGAATCCGGAATGAGCGCAGGCTGGCACCCGTGCGGGAGCCTGCGGATTGCGAGAGACGCGGACGAAGTCGACTGGCTCAAATCAATGCTGGCGAACGGCCTGCATCACGGCTTTCCCATGGAACTGGTCGGGCCGAAGGCGCTGGCGGATATCCATCCGCTCTACAAGCCGGACGGGATCCTGGCTGCCCTTCACACGCCCGAGGACGGGCATGTCGACCCGTCGGGCGCAACGAACGCCATGGCCGCGGCTGCGCGCACGCGCGGCGCCGAGATCATGCGGCGGAACAGGGTTTGCGGCGCCGAACAGCGGGATTCGGAATGGCTGCTCCGGACCGAAGGCGGCGATGTCTCCGCCGAGCATGTGGTCATTGCTGCGGGCGCTCACGCGAACCAGGTTGCCAGATGGTTCGGGCTTGAAATCCCGTCGGTCAATTGCCTGCACCATTACTTCGTCACCGAGGCCGTGCCCGAGCTCGCGGACAGGAAAGAGGAGCTGCCCGTCGTCCGCGACAACGCGTACGAGGGCTACATCCGGCAGGAGCAGAAATCGGCGCTCATCGGCGTGTTCGAGAACAGCAACGCTCCGGTGGCCTGGGAGGACGGGGGTCCGTGGGAAGCGGAGAACGAGCTCTTCGAGGCCGATTACGACGCGGTCGGCGGGTTCCTTGAGATCGCGATGGGCTGCATGCCGAGCCTGGCGGATCTCGGCATCCGAAGGGTCGTGCGGGGAATTCTGCCGCATACTCCCGACGGCGGAATGCTGGTGGGCCCGTCCGGCGTTCCGGGCGTATGGCTGGCATGCGGATCGTCCATCGGCATCGCCTGGGGCGGAGGCGCAGGCGGGCTGCTCGCGGACCTGATGGTTGACGGATGCGCCGACCAGTCGACCCGCGGCCTTGATCCGCGCCGCTACGGGACCTACGCGACGCGCGAATACGCGCTCGTGAAATCCAAGGAGGACTTCGAGGTCCGGCACCAGACGCCCGTGCCGGGATTCCAGCGGCATGCCGGGCGGCCTTGGCGGACGCATCCGGTGCACGGAAGGCTGGCCGAAAGGGGAGCGGTGTTCGGGGAGGTCGCCGACTGGGAACGGCCGCGCTGGTTCGCGGAACGGCCGGGCGAAGCGGATTCGAACGGATGGCGCAGGCAGCGCTGGCACCGCGCCGCCTGCGAAGAGGCGACAGCCGTGCGCGAGCGCGCGGGCGTGATCGATCTCTCGGCGTTCGCGCAGTTCGAAATCTCCGGACAGGACGCGCCAAGCTTCCTGGAGCGCCTGTCTGCCAACCGGCTTCCGAGGGCCGTCGGGCGAATCGCGCTCTGCCACTTCCTGAACGACGCGGGCCGGTTCGAGGCGGAACTCACGCTGGCGCGAATCGAAGGCCGAAAATATCTGACCGGCTCGCCGATTCTCAGGCAGGCAGCGGACCTGCAATGGCTTCGCGAGCATGTCCGTTCGGGCGAGGACGTGTCCATCCGCGACCTTACCGACAGCTGGGGCCTGCTGGCCCTGAGCGGACCGGCGTCGCGGGCGATCATGTCGCGGGCGACCAACGAGGACCTGTCCAGCGAAGCGTTCCCGTGGATGTCCGGACGCGCGATCCAGGTGTTCGGGGTCGAGGTGGTCGCGCTGCGGATGAGTTTCACAGGCGAACTCGGATGGGAATTGCACATGCCGCTTGAGCGCTTGGCGGAAGTCTACGACGGCCTGCTCGACGCCGGTGCCGCCCATGGGCTGCGCGACTTGGGCGGGCATGCGTTCAATTCGCTCAGGCTGGAAAAGGCCTACAGGGCGTCGTCCGAACTCACGCCGGACATCGGCATGGTCGAGGCCGGCCTTCTGCGCTTCTTCCGTCCGGACGCGCGGGAATTCATCGGGCGCGAGGCGACTCTGAGGACGATCAAGGAGGGAGCCTCATGGAGGCTCGCCATGCTCGAGGTCGATGCGGCCGACGCCGACTGCCACGGAGGCGAGGCGGTGCTCAGAAACGGAAACGCGATCGGGAATGTCAGTTCCGGCGGGTTCGGCCATGCCGTTGGAAAGAGCCTGGCGTTCGCGTTCGTTCCGGCGGACGCGCCCGGCGACGGCCTCTCGGTGCTTGTCCTCGGCGAGGAGCGGCAAGCGCGCGAATTGACGGAGCCCGCTTACGATCCTGCGAACCTGCGCCCGCGGTCATGAACGGCATCAGCGGAGGGGAGGCGGTCCATCGCCAGCTACGGGCCTGCGGAGCCGGGACCGCGTTCGGCGTTCTCGGCGGATCGATGCTCGAACTCTACGACTCGATGCTCAGGGATGGAACGACCCGATACATCGGCGCAAGGGACGAGCGCTCGGCAGGCCATATGGCTGACGCCTACGCGCGGGTAACCGGCGGCCCGGGAATTCTGCTCGCGGCCCAAGCCGGCCCCGGCGTTGCCAATTGCGTGACCCCCGTCGCGGAGGCGCATCTTGCCTACTCGCCGCTCGTGGTGGTTGCTGGCGCGATCTCGAGATCCGACCAGGGAAAGGACACGTTCCAGGAAATCGACCAAGTCCCGCTGTTCAGTCCGATCAGCAAGATGTCGGTCATGGCCGAAGCGCCGGACGACCTTCCGGCGATGGTCCGCGAAGCCGTTCGCATGGCGATGTCGGGCCGCCGCGGCCCGGCGGTGCTGCATGTGCCCAGGGACCTGTTCAGCGCGGAGATCGACCCTTCTCTGATCGAGCCGTTTGAATTGCCGCCCGCGAAAGGGCCCTCAGCGCAGGATGCCGCCGCCGCGGCCCGGATGCTCGCGTCGTGCGAGCGGCCGGTGATCGTAAGCGGCGGCGGGGTCAAATGGGCTGGCGCTTCCTCGGACCTCGCGCGCCTTGCAGAGCGTCTCGAAGCGCCGGTGGTTGCATCCGTCGGCCACGCCGACGCAATGCGGCACGGGCATCCCCTGTTCGCCGGCCAAATCGGGCCGCGCGGCAACCGGGTGGCCAACCTGCTCTTGCGGAAAGCCGACACGATCCTGGCGCTCGGGACCCGGCTCGGATTCAATTCGACCTTGCTGGCAAAAGACTGCATCGACGAGAAGGCCCGGATCATCCAGATCGACATCGAACCGGCAGCGGTCGGACGCTACTACCCGGTCGCCCTCGGCATGGCGGCGGATACCGGCGCGGCCGTGCGAGCGATCCTGGCGGAGCTCTCCGGCCATTCAGGCCGCAGGAATGGCTGGACGGCGCGGTTCCGGAAAGAGCTGGACTCCCTCTCTTGGGAGCGGGAGGCGGAAGCGTCGGATGATGCGATGCCGATGCTTCCGACGAGGGCGGTCGCCGAAATCAGGAAGGCGCTTCCGGAAAACGCGATCGTCGCCTTGGACACCGGCAACAGCTGCGTGCAGGCGGCGGACCGTCTGGCCCATTACCAGTGCCCGGGCCTAATCACGCCGCTGGATTTCGGGCTGGTCGGCTTCGGATACGCCGCGGCGCTCGGTGCCCAGGCCGCCGCTCCCGATCGCCCGGTGGTCGCCGTTCTTGGAGACGGCGGGTTCGGCTACGCCATGGCCGAGGTCATGACCGCCGTTCAATACGGGCTTCCGGTGGTCGCCGTAGTGCTGGACAACAGGGCCTGGGGCGCCGAGAAGGCCTATCAGATGGAGTATTTCAGCGGCCGGGTTTTCGGTGCCGACATCGAGAATCCCGGCTTCGACCGCTACGCGGAGCTGTGCGGGGCTTTCGGCAAACGGGCTTCCGCTCCGGGACAGCTGGAATCGGCGCTCCGCGAGGCGCTTTCGAGCGGCCAGCCGGCCGTGCTGCATGTCGACATTGATCCCTCGGCGATCCGGCCGCTTCGAAAGGATCTGTTCGCGTCGGCTACGGACTCGGCCTGAAACCAGGGAGATTCGACCCAAGACTGCATTCCAGGTTGGATGGAATGGAAGATCAGGCATTGATTGCGTTGCAATCACCAGCTGATCTGCTACCATGTCGCCAACTGATCGAGGCTCAATCATGGCAAGCATTACGGTTCGAAATCTGGACGGCGAAGTGAAGTCCCGACTGCGGACGCGGGCGGCGGAGCGCGGTCGCTCAATGGAAGAAGAGGTAAGAGTGATCTTGCGCCAAGCGGTCGATCTGGAGCCCGAGCCCGAGAACTTGGCCAGTTTCATTCACGATTGCTTCGCGCCTTTCGGCGGCGTGGAACTTGAGTTCCCGCCGCGCGAGCCGATGCGCGAGCCTCCCATTTTCGGCTGAGATTTTTTCAGTGTTCATTCTCGACACCAATGTGGTGTCCGAGTTGATGCGTCCGGTGCCTGAACCTGCGCTGAAGTCGTGGATAGCGGACCGTGCGACGTCGAGCATGTTTTTGACGTCGGTCTGCGAGGCGGAACTGCGCTTTGGTCTTGCAACGATGCCATCGGGCAGGCGCAGGGATGGCCTTGCTGCGAACTTTGAATGGATGCTGCGCGCAGGCTTCGCGAACAGGGTTCTTCCGTTCGACAGCGCCACGGCGCGGGCTTACGCGGAAATTGCGTCCGGTCGCCGTGCAGCCGGGCACCCGATCTCCCAATTCGATGGCCAGATCGCGGCGATCGCTCGCGCGCGCGGCATGGCGTTGGCAACGCGGAATGTCCGGGATTTCAGGAGCATCGGGCTCGTTCTCGTCAATCCATGGGCAGGTGCCTAACGCGGTTCCGACACTGTTTCACGCCGCGTTCGGCAGCCGCCTGGCCAAGCCGAAAATTTCGTTTGATGTCTCCGCTTGACGGCATGAGGCAGGCCGGTGCCGCCGTACCGGTCTTCGGTCGCAAATCGCATGTCGGCGCAGGTCGGAGGAACGGAATCGTTCGGCGCCGGATTACTGCGGAGGCCAATGCCGACGGGATGGCGGCGAGAGCCTTCGGGCAAAATCAGCAGTCCGCGCCAGGCAGGCCGGGTGCATCCCTGCGCTTGCAGGGAACGGGCGAACCGGGCCGGCGCCGGCTATTTTTTCGCCAGCCAAGTGCCGTTGACGTTGCCCCGCGTGCAGGAAAGAACGCCGGGTTGAAAAACCGTTCCGCGTTATGGCGGATGCTGCCGATATTGCACGCGCCCTCGCTTTCGGAGCAAGGATGCGCGTTCGTCTGTTCGGTGGAGCCCCCGGAGGTCCTGAACGTGTATCCCAATTCAAGATGCGTCAGCGTTCGCGCGCCCAGATCCGCCAATAGGCTTCGAACCCGCGATTCGGCGTTTCCGCCCGAACCGGCGCTTCCGCCTGGTCCAGGACTTCCGCCCAGCGCTTCCTGCAGATCGTTCAGCCGTCGCTGGCTGGCGGCCCGGTCGGACTGCGCGTCGCTCAGCGCGCTCCGGGCGTCGGCCTGGCGATTGCCTCCGTCGGCGCTCCGCAAGGCTTCGGCGGCGGCCTTGGCCGCTTCCAGGTGCGCGTCCGCGGCGGCGCGGGCCGCCTCGATGGCGGCCGCGGAGGGCGCCACCGTGGCCAGGACTATCGTTTCAGCGGCGAGGCTTTTGGCGGCGTTCAAATTGTCGAGGGCGCGCTTCCAGCCGGCCGCCTCCTGGCCGGGAACCGCGCCGCCGCCGGACCCGGATGCGGGCGTCCGGGAACAAATAGCCCCGCTGCCAATCCCGCATGATTCGCAACGGACTCACCGTAGCACAGGCGGGGGGGATCGTTGCGGTGCAGCCGCAATGCCACGAAAATCGGGATGCACCCCGGTTTGACTGAAGAGTCCGTGCGACCGGTTCACGTTGCAGGCCGTGTTCGCGAGTTTGGTCGCGCGGCTGCGCGGGCGACGCCGATGGCGCAGACTATCGGTGCCGCGGAACCTGCGGCCGCAATCGGGGCCTTGGTGCCGCGATGCCTGCCGGTCAGACGGCGGATTCGCCTTCGCTGCCGGGAATCCATTTCAGTATGTGCCGCGCGACTGCGACCAGTTCGCCGTTCTGGTTCCGCGCTTCAACGCCCGCTTCGGACCGCCTTCTGTCGGGGTCGATCGCATCGATCTCGTAATCCACGGTCACAGTGTCGCCGAAATAGACCGGAGCGAGGAACCTGATCCGGTCGTACCCGAGGGAAACCGGGGTCTCGCTGGCTTCGCGGCACTTCGCGATCGCCATGCTCGATGCCGTCGACATGAAGCCGACAACCAGAGCGCCGTGCGCCATGAGTCTCCCGAACCGCGATTTCTCCATGTAGGGCCGGTTGACGTGGTTCGGCGAAAAGTCGCCGGTGATTCCAGCGAACATGTACACGTCGCTTTCCGAAACCGTCTTCGAAAAGGTCGTCCGATCCCCGACCGCCACATGGAACTCGCTCATCGGATCCGCTCCCTTCCTATTGGCCCGTCCATCCGGGCGGCCGCTTCTCGACGAACGCCCGGACTCCTTCCGCCGCGTCGTCGCTTGCGAGCATCGCCTCCAAGCCCGGCGGCTTTCCCGAATGGGCTGCCTCGAGGGAAGGGGCATCGGCGCCGCGGCGCAGCATCTGCTTGGTCGCTGCCAACGCGAGCGGCGCGTTCGCAAGAAGCGACTTGGTCATCCGGTCCATGGCATCGCGCAGACGGCGCGGTTCGACCACTTCGTTCACTAGCCCGCACACGAGGGCCTCGTCGGCGTCGAACAGCTCGCCGAGCAAGGCGATCCTGTTCGCGGTCTTCGCCGAAAGCTGCCGGGCCAGCCGGTACAGCCCTCCTTCCGCCGCCAAGCCGACCCGAGGCTCGGGCAGCCCGAATTTCGCTCCCCGCGCCGCGACCGCCAAGTCGCACGCGAGAACGATTTCCATTCCGCCCCCGATCGCGTGGCCGTTGACCGCCGCAATGATCGGCTTGTCCAAGTCGAACCGGTTCAGAAAACCGGCGTAGCCCGACGGCGGCAGGTCGGCGATGCCGCTCCTGTCGCGCTCCTTCAAATCCGATCCTGCGCAGAATGCGCGGCCTTCGCCGGTTATCGTTGCGACGCGGAACCGGCGGTCGCTGGCGAACCGGTCGAAAGCGTCGTGCAGCTCCGCATGCGCCGCCGCGTTGAGAGCGTTCGAGACTTCGGGCCGCCGGATCGTGATCTCGAACACGGCCCCGTTCTCCAAGGCGGATATGCAGCTGTAGCCGCTCACAGAAGAACCCTTCGTCCGCTTTCGGCCGATTCGAACACCGCAAGCGTGGCGCGTAGGCTCCTGGCGGCGTCGCTAGCCGTGACGAGCGGCTCCGCGAGGGATCTCGCCACGTCGCTGAAATGCGCCGCCTGCAGCGCGAAGGCATCCGCGTGCGCAACGGGCAGATCGTCCATCTCCATCGGATGAAACCAGTTCGGTTCGCCTCCCTTGTGGCTCCAGAGCCGGAGCTGCGGGAATTCCAGCGAACGCTCCGTGCCGATGAAGCGGTAGCAGTTCTGGCCCGAGGGCGGGAACACAGGGTTTTCGCCCGTCGCGAATTCCCATGCCCACGGCGAGTTGGCCCGGTCGGACAGCGCGAAGGCGCCCAAGGCTCCGCATTGGAACCTGATGACGGCTGCGGCGGCGTCCTCCTTTTCGCAACCCATGACGGCGTTCGAAACCTCTGCCGAAACGGATTCCATCTCGCCGCATATGTAGCGCAGCATGTCCAGCTCGTGGCTCATATTGATCAGCACGGGTCCGGCCTTGCGCGACCTGCGCCAGCGTTCGCCGAAGTATCCTGCGTGCTTCGACACGGCCCACTCGCCCGATACCATCACCAGACGCCCGAGCGCGCCTTCGCCAACCAGCTTGCGCGCCGCCGCCGCTGCCGGATTGTGCCGCCGGTGGTGTCCGACGAGCACCCGTCCGCGCGCTCCGCGCTCAGCGTTTGCGATCCTGCTCGCATCGGCGTCGTCGTCGGCGATCGGCTTTTCGACAAGGACGCTGCATCCTGCGTCAAGCGCGGCCAAGGTCGGCTCCAGGTGGCAGTCTGTCGGCGTGGCGACAATCACGCCGTCGGGCCGAAGGGCTTCAATCAGTTTGACAGCATCGGAAAACCCCGGAACGCGCGCTTTCGTCTCCGCTGCGGCCAGCCGGTCCGGATTCGAATCGGCTATTCCCACGAGTTCAGCGGTAGGGCACTCGCCGAAGGCGGCGATGTGGCGCTGCCCGACCACGCCCGCGCCGATCAAGGCGACTCGCGCTCTTCGCGGACCGGTCACGGCGCGAAGCACCAGGAAGGCATTGCCCCAAGCTGGTCCGGAACGCGCGGGCGGAAATCCATGCGGCTGAGCACATCGCCCTCCAAATCGGCTCCCGGCGCCAGCTCCGCGAGCCGCATGCCGCCTTCCTCAAGCCTGAACACGCACCGCTCCGTGACGTACAGAATCTCCTGGCCGCTCATCAAAGCGCGCGGCCCGGAAAACGTTACCTGCTCGACTTCGTTCACCAGCTTCCTCACCGCGCCGTGCTTTCTGACCCGCAGCCTGCCGCATGCAACTTCGGCTTCTGTCCCCTTGGCGTCGAAGGTCCCGCAAAAAACCACGCGCCGCGCGTTCTGCGCAATGTCGATGAATCCGCCCGGTCCCACCGCAAGGCCGCCGATTTTGGACGCGTTGACGTTGCCGTGCCTGTCGATTTGCGCGAAGCCGAGGAAGGCGATGTCCAGCCCGCCTCCCGAGTAGAAGTCGAACTGCGACGGGCCGTCGATCATACAGCTGGCGTTCCGCGCGTATCCGAATTCGGTCCCGGTCAGCAGCGTGCCGCCGTACGTGCCGTGCTCGATCGTCTGGTAGTAGCGTTCCTTGCCCTCGTCCGAAGCCACGATCGCCGCGACCTCGTCGGGAATCCCGAATCCGTAATTGACGACGTCCCCGTCGCGCAGCTCCAGCCTCGCCCGCCTTGCCGCAACGGTCCTTACGGAAAATTCGGGCGCGGGAGGCGGCGGCTCTTCCGATCTGCGCTCCCCGGAAATCGCGGGGTCGTAGACGAGATCGTAGCCCTGCCGCTGGTCCGGGTCCACGACGACGGCATCAACGATCGCGGACGGGATGCGCATCGACCGCGCGCCCAGCGCTCCGTTCGGAACCCGTCTTCGCACTTGGAAGATCACCTTGCCGCCGCAATTGTGGGCCGCGGCGGCCATCGCGTAGATGTCGACATTCGCCGGCTCCTCGTCGAGGCTGATGTTTCCGTCCTCGTCGGCCGCCGATCCTTTGAGCAGTGCCGCCGTTACGGGGTAGGGCAAGTAACGGAGGTACTCCCGGCCGCCGATTTCGACGAGCTCGACCAGATCTTCGGTCGCCGCCGAGTTCATGCGGCCGCCGCCTTTGCGGGGGTCGACGAACGTGTCGAGGCCGACATGCGTAACCAGGCCCGGCCGCTTCGCCGCGATTTCGCGCATCAGCTGCATCGTGACCCCGCCCGGCATCGAGTAGGCCTCGATCAGGTTCCGGCGGGCCATGTCCTGCATCGTCGGCGACCACACCCAGTGGCCGCCGATGACCCGCGATACCATCCCCTCATGCGCGAACCTGTTCAGCCCGCGGCTTCCCCGGTCGCCGATGCCGAGCGCGTGAACGACCGTCAGGTTCCGCGGGCGGCCGGATTCCAGAAACCTGCGCTCGATGGATTCGTGCAGAAGCGTGGCCTCGACAAGTCCCCCGCCGCCGCCGGAAAGCCCCACCGTGTCCTCGTCCTCGACGAGACCGATGGCGTCCATTGGATCAAGAAAGCGCACTTCGCGGCCTGCGTGGTCCTGGATTCGGAAGCCGGATATCGGAACCGGAATCCTGCGCGAAGCGCCTATTGCGCGGGAGCGGCCGACGCCGGTGCGTCGGATGCGGGCGGTTCCTCAGGAGGCATTTCAGACGTAGCCCTTCGCCGCGCCCCCGTCGATCGTGATCGCCGTGCCGTTGAGGTGCCGGGATTCGGCGGAGCAAAGGAACACGACCAGATTGGCGACATCCGCCGGCTGGCCCAGACGCCTGATCCCTTCCTTGGCGATCGTCTCGGCGGTGACGGCTTCGCGGGTCTTTCCTTGCTGCTCGGCGCGGCGCGTCACGATGGACTCGAAGCGCTCGGTAACCGTCAGTCCGGGATGGATCCAGTTGACGTTCACGTCGTCGGCGAGGCCCTTCTCGGCGAGCGCCTTCGAAAAGTTGGAAAGCGCCGCGTTGACGGCCCCGCCCACCATGAAGTCCGGGGACGGGGTTCTCGCGAATCCGCCGCAGATGTTGATCACCGTTCCGCTCCGTTTGACCAGCTCCGGCCAAAGCAGTCGGCACAAGCGGACGGCGCCGTGGAATTTGAGCGCGAACCCGTCGATCATCTCTTCGTCCGGCTGGTCCGGGAAGATGCCGCCCTTCGTGGCGCCGGCCGCATTGACAAGAATGTCGCACCCTCCGAGGCCCGCCATGGCGGCGCTTGCGCTGGCCTCGCACCCGTCAAGCGTTCGCAGGTCGGCGGCGGCGACATGCGGGCGGCGGCCGGTTTCCCGTTCGACCTCGTCGGCCGCCGCATCCAGGCGTCCGGGGTCGGATGCCGCGAGGCAGACTGCGGCTCCCTCGCCGGCAAGCTTTTTTGCGCACGCCAGTCCGATTCCTTTCGAGCCGCCGGTTACAAGGGCGGCTTTGCCGTCGAGCTTGTTCATTGCGAATTCCCCATGAAGTTGCGTTCCAGACCCTTGACGACCGCATGCAGGGTTTCAAGCGTCGGAACGGCGACGCCGTGCTTGCGGCCGAGCTTGATCACGGACCCGTAGATGTAGTCCACCTCGCTAGCCCGCCTGTTCAGAAGATCGACGCAAAGGGACGATTTGTTCTCGCCGGTGCCGCCCGGCGCGGAAATCAGCGCAAGCGCATTGATCGCTTCGTCCCGGTTCAGCCGCAGCGAGCATGCCTCCGCCACCGCCAGTGCTTCGTCCAGCGCCCGTTCGCCGGTGTCCCGGAGTTCAGAGACCGAGCGGACTTCGACCTGCGTGCGGTTTGTCGCCGCCGACAGCGCGCTCATGGCGATGTTGCTGAGCAGCTTGTTCCAGATCTCCCGGCGGATGTTGTCCTTCGCATGGGTTTCCAGCCCGGCCGCCGTGAGCGCACCGGCGATTCGCGCGGCCCGCGGGCTGGCGCCGGCGGGCATTTCGCCGATGTAGGTCGGCGCGCGCGAGAAGTCCCGGATCATGCCGGGGCCCTCCTTCAGGCCCGCCATCGTCGTCAGCCCGCCGAGCACGCGCTCCTCGCCGACTTCCGCGGCTATGGCCTCCTCGTTGCCCAGCCCGTTCTGAAGGCTGACGACGACCGCTCCGTCCGGCAAATGCTTCGCGGCCGCGCTGGCGGCGGCCGGCGTGCTGTTCGCCTTGCACTGGAAGAGCACGAGGTTCCGGTCGGCGACCGCGCCGAAGTCGGCGCTTGCCGGTATCCATGCCCGGCGGTCGCCGCCGAACCCGGCAATTCGGAGTCCGGATTCCTGCATTGCCTGGACATGGCCGCGGTCGGTGTCCACCAGGACGACATCCAACCCTCCCGCGTGGAGGATCGAGCCGAACAGCGCGCCCATTCCTCCCGCGCCCACGATCGCGACATTGGGGTTGTCCAAAGCCGGCATCCCTATTTGAACCTGACGCGGATTGAACCCAGTTCGCCGAAATCGGCAACCGCTTCGCTGCCGTCGGCAACAGGTTGAGGAACCGTCGCCGCTCCGGTCGAAAGAAACGTTCCTTCTTCAATGGCGATTCCGCGCGCCGACAGATGGTTGACCAAGTCGGCCAAAGCGGCTTCAGGCGCGCACCGCTCCTCCTCCGAGAAATTCCGGGCGGGACGGCCGCCATCGACTTGGAACGTGATCGCGAATCGGACGAGATTGAAACCGCGCCAGTCGGGCACAGCGTCGCCGAAGACGAACCCGAAGCCGCCGCCGTTGTCCGCAACGACGCCGAGCGAGCGCCGCCAAGGAGGCGCGCCGGGCAGCAACAGCCGATCACCGATGATTTCAAGCGCGGGATGCAGAACGGCCGCTTCGGAAAGCTCCTCCGGCTTCCTCGGTTTGGCGCGGGGCGGAAACCGCCGGGTCAGGCGAAACGCGAATTCCGTTTCGACCCTCGGGTTTCGGGGCAGCGCGGCGTCAATTTCGACGGTCGTGCCGCGCCAAGCGGTCGACGAGAAAATCCGCCCGGGAATCAGGTCCTCATGCCCGTCCAGCTCGCGCATCCGAGGGCTGGTCGCACCCGCCTTCCAGCCGGAGATCGGCTCCTCGACCAGCCGCGCGAACTCGTCCTGAACGAAATACGCCTCCTCGCGATCATCGGGCAGCTGCGATTCGGAAACGCCTTCGACATGGCCTGCGCGTTGCCAAGCATGCGCCAGCCTTTCGGCCAGCCGTTCGAGCATTGGTCTCCGTTTCGTTTCGATTGCTATGGCTGCGGCCTCCGGAATTCACCATTGCATTAGCGGATGTTTGCTGCGGCATGCCAATGTTTCTTGGCCGGATTCCCGCCGCAGCAGCGGAATATTGTGGAAAACCCCGGGGCCGCCTTGCATGCCGCTGCATCCCGACCGGTCTCACTGCCCGGTCCAAGCGGCCGGAAACCAAGGTGGAAACCGCCAAGCCAGCCGGATACCCTGCCAGACGAATCGAACAGGAGAAAAGACCCCGACAGTCCAGAATGTATTGAACCCAATCAAGATTTGAAATCGAACCACTTGACCTGATAGAAACGGCTCGCGTTTTGGCGAACCACGACCCGCGGCGGCCTAAACAGGCAAACCTGCGCCGTGCAGTCAGCACGGCCTACTATGCAGTGTTCCATTCGCTGGCCCGCACGGTCGCCAACCTGCTCATTGGCACAACAAATCGTAGCGAGGCTTGGCACCGAGCGTACCGCGCCCTTGAACACGGAACCACAAAAGATGTTTGCCGGAACAAGAAGACAATGCAGAAATTTCCGCCTGCAATCCGGGAATTCGCGGAATCGTTCGTCGCTTTGCAGGACATGCGGCACAAAGCGGACTATGCGCTTGATGAATTGTTCGACAAGGTGGAAACGCTGGCGGCGATAGAACGGGCGGAGAACTCGATCAGCTGTTTCGAGCAAGTAAACGACCAAGACCGTCGCGGCTTCGTTGCCCATGTGCTGTTCAAGCGGCGGTCGCCGTAGGAGGACAAAATGAGCCAGGAAATCAACGAGGCACAGATTCGCGAGATCGCCGAGCGTGCGTTCAGGGCCCACTTAACTGGAATCGATATCGTCCGGGTCGACGTCACGCCGAGGCTCGATCATGACGGAGACCCGGTCGTCGACGTGAAGTTCGTCTGCGACGGCGATTACGAGCAGTTGACAGGCGAGAGGCTCTTGCGGGTGCAGCATGAAATCGTTTCCAAGGCGTGGAGCGAAGTGGAGAAAGATCTCGGCTTTCCAATCGTCAACTTCACCGCCAATTCCGACCTTGAGCAGCTTGGCCAGGAGGCGGTGTAGAGGGGCAGCGGCTGTTGACCGCTTTGCCCGATCCGGCATTTGCTGGAGGCGAATATCCGCGGGCGGGAGTTTTCGTCGTCGGTCTGATGCGACGGCAACGTGAGCGGCCGCTGCGCACGGGAACCGTCATCGGCGTGTAAATCGAAAATGGTCTGCTGACGGCGGGTTTCGTCCATGCGGATGCCGGGGCAGCGTGCCGAAATTGCCCGAACCTAATCGGGCCCGGAACGCGGAGCGCGGACGACGCCCGAGCCCTCGGAACAGGCTCGCCGCCCCCGAAACGGGATGCCCCCGAAGGAATTGCCAGTTGGCAAATCGAAAATTCTTGCGGTAACATCAGGCGGGTTGGCCAAGGACACTCCGTGAGCAATTCCGAACTATTCATTGAAGAAGTCACCAGCGAGGTAAGGCGCGACAGGCTGTACGCGCTGTTCCGCCGCTACGCCTGGGTCGGCGTGCTCGCCGTGGTGCTGATTGTTGGCGCCGCCGCCTTCAGGGAATGGACGATCGCCCGCGACAGGGCTGCTGCGGAGGAGTTCGGCGACGCCATCCTTGCGGCGTACGCGCTGGAATCCGAAACCGCGCGCATCGACGCGCTTCGCGGGATACAGGCGGAATCGGGCGACGCGCGGGCTCTCGTCAGGATGCTGGCCGCTGACGAAGCCCTCCAGGCGGGCCGAGCCGAGGAAGCCGCCGCGCTGCTGGATTCAACCCTTGCGGACGACGAAGCTTCGAATCTCTACAAGGATCTCGCATCCTTCAAATCCGTTGCACTCAGGAGCGGTTCGCTTCCGCCCGAGGAAACCATCCGGCTGCTTGAACCGATCGCGCTGCCGGGTCGGCCGTTCCGGGTGCTTGCCCAAGAGCGCATGGCCTTGGCGCTGCTGGAGGCGGGCAGGGCAACCGAAGCCGAGGCGATGTTCCGATCGCTGCTCAGCGACGCGGAATCTCCGGCCGGTCTGCGCCAGCGGGTCGCGCAGCTGCTGCCTGCGACCGGCGCAGAGCTTTCGTCCTCGCAAGACCCCGGTTCCGCCGGGGAGTGAACTGCATATCGCGGGCGGTTCCTTCGATGCCGTATTTGAAGCCGATTCCCGGAGCGCCCCGCGCGCTTTGGCTGGCCGTGCTGGCGGTGCTCGCCGCGGCTGCGGTGGGATGCGCGCCGAGGGAGGAGATCCTCAAAGGCGAGCGGTTCGAAATCAGGAAGCCGCTTTCGGAAACCCAGGGCATCGTTTCGGACCCGGCGAGCGATCCGGTCGATCTGGAAGACGATCCGCTTCCCAACCGCTCGCGCGCGATATCGCTTGAGCCGCCTTCGGATCTGAGTTCCTGGACCCATGCGGGTGCCGTTCCGGCGAACAAGGTTCCGCATTTGAATCTGGCTTCGGATATCAGCCCGGTCTGGTCCGTGCCGATCGGGGCGGGGAACAGCCGGAAGAGGGTGATCACGGCGACGCCCGTAATTGCCGGAGGCAGAATCTTCACGATGGACGCGGATTGCGTGGTCGCGGCCCATTCGACATCCGGCGAAGCTTTGTGGACCGCGGATCTGGTTCCGGAATTCGAAGCCGTCGGCGACGCCTCCAGCGGCGGGCTCGCGTACGGCGGAGGCATGCTCTTCGCCACCACCGGATACGGCGCCATTCACGCGATCACTCCGGCTACGGGCGAGGTCGCGTGGACGCACAAGTTCGGCGCGGCTGCCGTTTCCTCGCCTGTCGTGCAGGGCGGAACGGCGTACGTCGTCACCGCCGACAGCCGGGCGTGGGCGATCGGAACCGCGGACGGCCGCGTGAAATGGAGGCTGGAGAGCGTCGAAGCCGCGGCCGCCGTGCACGGGGAATCCAGCCCGGCATTGGCCGGGGGCAGGGCGATTCTCCCGTTCCCGTCGGGCGAGCTTGTCGGCGCGGACGCAAGAACCGGCCGGTCGGCGTGGACGGCGAGCGTCGCCGGGGGGCGCATGACAGGGCCAAGATTTGCGATGGCCGGGCTGTCGAGCCCGCCGGTTCTGGACGGCGACCTGATTTTCGCGGCGAACCAGGCCGGAAGGATGTCGGCGATCAGCGCACGGAGCGGCGACGTCCTTTGGTCCGCCATGGAGGGGGCGAACAGCGCCGTCCTTCCCGCAGGCGATTCCGTGTTCGTTGTCACCGACACTGCCGAACTGGTCCGCCTCGATGCCGGAAGCGGGGAACGGATCTGGGGCGCGACGCTTCCGGAATTCAAGAACCAGCGGCTTCGGCGAAGGAAGGACGTGTACGCGAATTTCGGCCCCGTCCTTGCCGGAGGCCGGCTGATTGTAGCATCGAGCGACGGGTTCATCCGGCATTTCGACCCGGTGTCCGGCGGCCTTCTCGGCACGACCGATCTGCCCGGCGGCGCGTCGAGCCGTCCCGTCGTCGTCGAGGGCGTTCTCTATCTGACCACGGACAGGGGCGAGCTTCTCGCATTCCAGTAGTGGCGCGTAGCCGGAGGAAAGCTCGGGAGGCGTTGTCGCGGCTTTCGCCGACGTTCGCCATCGTCGGAAGGCCGAATGTCGGCAAATCCACCCTGTTCAACAGGCTAGTCGGCCGGGGCGTCGCGCTGGTCGACAACCAGCCGGGCGTGACCAGAGACTACCGCGAGGGCGAAGCGCATCTCGGAGGCCTTTCATTCAAGGTGATCGATACCGCAGGCCTCGACAGGGCCGGGCCGGACGAGCTCAGCGGGAGCATCCGCAAGGCGACCGAGCAAGCTCTTTCTGCGGCCGACGCCTGCATGTTCCTGGTCGACGCCAAATCGGGGGTGCTGCCGCCGGACCGGGAGATCGCCGATTTCCTGCGCAGGCAGTCGAAGCCGGTGATTCTGGTCGCGAACAAGTCGGACGGAAGGGCTGGCGACACCGGCTACCACGACGCGTTCGAACTCGGCTTCGGCGAGCCGGTGCGGCTTTCGGCCGCGCACGGCGACGGGCTTTCCGACCTCTTCATGGAAATGCAGCGGACGGCGGAGGAGCTGGCGGCGAGGCCGGAAGCCGCCGACCCGGGCTTGGAACCCGTCGGGGACGACGATGGCGATGCGCTCGAATCCCCTATCCGGATCGCTGTGGTCGGCCGCCCGAATTCAGGGAAATCGTCCTTGATCAACAAGGTGCTCGGCCATGAGCGCCTTCTGACCGGCGCCGCTCCCGGGATCACGCGCGACGCAGTGTCGGTCTCGGCCGACTGGAACGGCCTGCCCGTGGAGATCTTCGACACGGCCGGGATGAGGAAGCGGGCGCGGGTCGTGGAGAAAGTCGAGCGCATGTCGGTCGCGGACGGGCTGCGAGCGGTGCGCTTCGCGGAAGTCGTCGTTGTCCTGCTGGACGCGGCCAAGCCCTTCGAATCGCAGGATCTTCGAATCGCGGACCTTGCGGAACGCGAGGGGCGGGCGGTGGTCGTCGCGCTTAACAAGTGGGACCTCGTGGACGACAAGGAGCGTCGGCTGCAGGAACTGAAGCGGGATTTCGAATTCGCGCTCCCGCAGCTGAAAGGCGGCAGCTTGGCCGCGGTGTCCGCGCTGACAGGGTTCGGGCTTGACGGCCTTTGCCATGACATCCGCGAGGCGCACAGAAGATGGCGGCTCCGCATATCCACCGGCATCCTGAACCGCTGGCTGGAGGAAGCGGTTGAAGCGCATCCGCCGCCCGCGCCCGGCGGGCGCAGAATCCGGCTCCGGTACATGACCCAGGCCAAGTCCCGGCCGCCGACGTTCGTGGTGATGTGCTCGTACCCGCGGAAGCTTCCGGAAAGCTACTCCAGATACTTGTCGAACGGCCTGCGGGCGGAATTCGGACTCGGCGGCACGCCGATCAGGCTGCACTTCCGTTCGCGGCCGGAACGGAACCCGTTCTCAACCCATGCGTGATGCTCCGGCAGCACGGTCGAACACGCCCGCCATCAGCCTTTCCGCAACCGCGTCCGGCAGCGCGAGCTGCGTCTTGCTTTCGCCCGGATGGAACGCGGCCCTGGACTTCGTTGCCATCGGCTCCGGATCGAGAATCAGCACCTTAGGACCGATCTTCGAGGACTCGGCTTGCCAGCTTCTGACTAGGGCTATCTGCGCCGCCTTGGCCCCGCCATGGGCGCCGAAGAACCTGTTTCCGGCAGTCCTATCATCGAAGAACATCGCGACCCCCGAGTCGGCCTGTCGCAGGAGCTGTTCCGTGCAAGCGATCAGGCGGGCGGTGGCGACGAAGCAGGTTTCGACGGAACGTTGCAGCGTCTTGAGGTCGATATGGCCCGCAGGGGAAAGCGGACACGGCGCGATGGCGGCATGGGCGAGAACGTCGAGCCTTCCCCACCGTTCCTGGATCTGCCCGCCAAGGCCATGAACCGAAGCATCGTCCGTCAGGTCGAGCACCGCAAGCGATGCGCTGCCTCCGATATCCGCGATTCGGTCGTCCAGCTCTTCCAAGGCTCCGACAGTCCTTGCGGCGGCCACAACGTGGAACGATCTTCTCGCAAGCGCCATCGCGAGGGCGCCGCCGAGGCCGCGCGACGCGCCCGTCACCAAGGCGACCTTACCGGCCATCGGTTCTCGACCGGCCCGGCGCCGGGAACGGCAGCACGGAAGCTGGCTGTCTGCAGAATCGCGGCAGTCTCAGCTCGTCGACAGGCCATCGCCGGAATCGGCCGGCGCGTCAGGGGACAGTTCGGGCACGTCGCCCGGCAGCTCGGGAATCTCGGCAGGAGGCAGTCCGCCGCCGCAGATCGCCGTGAAGCTGTTGTAGGCGCGCTTGATCGACTCGGCGGTCACGCTTGCGCCCTGCTCGCGGACCTCGCCCTGAAGATTCTGAAGGATCTTCGCAGACTGCGATTCCGCGACGGATGTGAAGGTGCCGGAGGGGATCACCATGTCGTTCAGGATCAGCAGGATCAGCACCAGCACGGCGCCGCGGATGACGCCGAAAATGAAGCCGGCCCCGGAATTCAGCGCGTTCACCCCCGGCAGCTTGGTCGCCTCGTTGAACAGCATTGTGATGATGGAAATCAGGACCAGGGCAAGCGCCATGATGATCGCGAACGTCGCGATGACCGACATTTCGCAGCTGCCCCTGAAGAATTCCCCAACGACCGGAAGGTCGCCGACCAAGGGCGAGAACAGCGGCGCCGTGAAGTAGGCGATGACGGCGGCGGCGATCCAGCCCACGATGGACATCGCCTCCCGGACGAAGCCCCGGAAATAGGCGAGAACCGCCGAGATCACGACAATCAGGGCCGCGACGATGTCGAATGCCGTGAATTCACTCATCCTCTGCCCCAGCCGCCCCGCCCGGCGCGGCGATTCCTGCTGCGAATTCCGCCAAGTCGGCGAATTGCCGGGTCGTTATTCCGGCGAGAGATACCGTTTTCGCGGGTGCAGGGGCAAGCGCGGCCGCGAATCCGAGCTTCTCGGCCTCCTTCAATCTTTGTTCAGGCTGCGGCGCCGACCTGAGCGCGCCGGAGAGGCTGACCTCTCCGAACACCACCGCATCGGACGGCAGCGGCCTTTCCATCTTCGCCGACAGAAGCGCACCGGCGGCCGCGAGGTCGGCGGCGGGCTCGGTCACGCGGATTCCGCCGGCGACGTTAAGATAGACATCCTGACCGGCGAAGGAGATGCCGCAGCGGGCGTCGAGCACCGCTAGCATCATCGCCATCCTGCCGCCGTCCCATCCCACCGCGGTTCTGCGTGGCGCCGCGAACGCGGAGTTCGCGACCAGCGCCTGCATCTCGACCAGGATCGGACGAGTGCCTTCGATGCCTGCGTACACCGCGGAACCGGGCGCGGAAGCGTCCCGCTCGGAGAGAAACACCGCCGACGTGTTGTCGACGCCGGACAGGCCGCGGCTGGTCATCTCGAACACGCCGATCTCGTCGGCGGGGCCGAACCGGTTCTTCACCGCCCTCAGAATGCGGAACTGGTGGCCGCGCTCGCTCTCGAAATAGACCACCGTGTCGACGAGATGCTCGACCACGCGGGGGCCGGCTATCTGGCCGTCCTTGGTGACATGGCCGACCAGAAACGCCGCGGTTCCCCGGTTCTTTGCGAACCGGACGGTTTCGTTGGCGACGGTCCTGACCTGCGAGGTGGTCCCGGGAGCGCTGTCGACGCCTTCCGCCCACATCGTCTGGATGGAGTCGATTATCGCGAGATCGGGGCGTTCGGCCTCCATGGTCGCGAGGATGTCGCGAATGCCGGTCGCCGACGCGATGCGGACCGGAGCGTCGCTCAGGCCGAGCCTTGCCGAGCGCATCTGGATCTGCCCGACCGCTTCCTCTCCGGAAAAGTAGATGACCGAGCTGCCGTTTCTTGCCATTCCCGCGGCCGCCTGAAGCAGCAGCGTCGATTTGCCTACGCCGGGGTCGCCTCCGATCAGCACGGCGGATGCGGGGACAATGCCTCCGCCGAGCACGCGGTCGAGTTCGCGCACCCTCGTGGAGACGCGGGCAGCGGGAGGCGCCGCGGTTCCGAGGTCCGACAGCTCAAGGATGCTCCCGCGCCAAGCGCCGCTGGCCGCCGCGTCAGGAGTTTCGCCGATGGTGTCCCACTCGCCGCATTTCTGGCATCTGCCCGACCATTTGGCCGAACGCGCTCCGCAGGCCGAGCAAACGTAGGATTCTGTCGATTTTGCCACGTCCTGCCGCCTTCTGCCCGAGGCGGCGCGTCGGCATCGCGCCGCGGACTCCGGGTCCCTTAAAGCAATCGCAGCCCGAATCCACCGGCATACGCGCGAAAATCTCGAATCATCCCGCTGCGATCATCACGCCGTCCGCGCTGCCTTGGACGAATTGGCGCAGGCGCCTGTTGCCGCAATTGTCCAGCGAGTCGGCGGACCCGGACTACTGGATCAAGCCATCTCGGAGCAGGGCGAAGCGAGGGCGCAACCTTGCTCCCTTTCGCGTGCCACCGGAATACTCCGTCGGGGTCGAGGGCGTCATCGGCAAGACCAGCGATCAGAGTTGCTGCCGGCGCGACTCCCGCCACCTTCGAAATCTGCAACCGGCAGGGCGCGAACGCGACGCTTGATTTCAAGGATAGCCACTTGTCATCATTCGCGCGCGGGCTCATTGAGCTGCCCGGTGTTTGCTGGAGAGCAACAGTCGAAACGGATGAGATGTGGCCGTTCACCGTGAGGGCCGAGATACTCCCGGAGCAGGCGCTCCGCCGCGCAACTTGCTCAACGGCTTGCGCGAGCAACTGGAGGCGGAAGGCATCAGCGTAGCGAGTACGAATACCAATCCGTCGCCGCCGATCATCATTGAACCGGTGAAGGAACGGCGGAAGTACGACATTGCCATCCCCATTGCGAAGCCATGCCTGACATACGACCGCCGCAAGCTGTTGAATCTGGACGTGCGGCTCTTTGAGCCAATGTTCGAGATCGACGAGCGATTCCGGATCAAGCCGACGCCGGAATTCGCCGCGGCCGAAACCGAGACGCGTCAGTGCAATTCAGCCAATGGCCTGCGGCGTACCGAGGAGTTGCTGCCCGCAATTGCCAACCTGGTGGTCGCCAAGGCGGAACTGCCGGACCGCTTCGCGGAGCTGTACCCGGTAATACGCGGGTACATCGGGAATCGCTGTTTCGGCCGGAAAATCGAACTGGACGATAACAATTTACGATCTCATTTGGCGCGGCCGGAAATCAAGGAGAGCATTGCGAAATACTTGGCTCGCAAGATCGCGGAGCTCACCATTAAACGCCGCGGGGTCGAATTCGAAAAGCAGGACTTCAAACTGTTCGAGACGAAGCCTTTCGGTTGGAGGCGGAACCTTCCGCCGCTTGAAGCGGAGAAAACGGTGTTCAACTTCGTGGCCGCCTGCAACGATTTCGAGCGCGAGTTCGCGGAATTCCTGGACAATGCTGGAGACATTCTGCGCTTCGCTGCGCTGGGCACAACTGAACAGGGGGCTTCGGGCGCTTCGCTCCGCGTCGATTATCTGAAGCCGAGCGGCGCCATCGGGCTCTATTGCCCGGACTGGGTAGCCGTTCAGCGGGAACTGGACGGCGAGATCATCAACTGGGCAATCGAGACCAAAGGCCGCGTCGGGGAAGGCATCGATGAGAAGGATGCCGCCATGTGGGAGTGGTGCCGTCGCGTCGGCACTGTCAGGGGCGACGAGTGGAAGTATTTTCGGGTCAATCAGTTCGACTTCCAGCCGGGCTACGCCACTTTTCGAAAACTCCTGGTCACCTTGGTTGGCAAAGACATGATTCGGAAACGCGACGCGAGCGGGGCTACCTTGTCGCATGAGGAATTTGTCCGATTCCGCGATGAAGGCAGAGCCTGACGGCTATCGCCATCGATGCGTCCGCCGCCACTGCTTGGCGCGGAGCAGAAGAATCGGATTGAAGTGGAAAATCCCCCGCCGCGGGCGCGCTTCAGCTCGTCCCGGCAGGGCTCTTCTGTTCGACCGGAATCCAGCCGAACAGCCGAATTCGGAAGGTTTTCCGCCAGTCATAATAAGATTTATCAAACAGTTATAGAAACGAACTGAAAAATTGCCTCAAGGCGCGCTTCGGTCCCGGCGCATTGTAAGACAATCGCGAGCCGAACCAGTCGGCGAAGCGAAGCAATGGCGGGAGGATCACGCCGCCGCGGCCATCGGGCCGTCCTCCTTACCGCGCACGAATTGCTGCAGGTGCGGGTTGCCGTCGCTGTCCAGCGCGTCGACGGATCCGGACCACTGGATGACGCCGTCGTGGAGCAGGGCGACCCGGTCGGCGACCGTTCGCACGCAGGCCATGTCGTGGGTGATCGTGACCGCCGTCGCTCCTGATTCCTTGACGATGCTCCGTATCAAGCCGTTGATCACACTGGACATTATCGGATCGAGGCCCGTCGTCGGCTCGTCGAACAGAATGATCTCCGGATCCTCCGCGATCGCGCGGGCAAGGCTGGCGCGTTTCTGCATGCCGCCGGACAGTTCCGACGGGAACCGGTCTCCGACCTCAGGGCTCAGGCCGACTCGGCCAAGCAGCCTGTCGGCGGAATCGCGGGCTTCGCTCTTCCGGATCTTTCGGCCGCCCTTCAGCCGCCTGAACGCGACATTCTGCCAAACCGGCATGGAGTCGAACAACGCCCCGCCTTGGAAGAGCATGCCGATTTTGACGCCGTCCGGCTTCCTGGCCCGTCGGATTGGTTCCTCGCCGCGCACGAGGACGGTACCCGCGTCCGGACGGATCAGCCCTAGGACGCACTTCAGCAGCACCGACTTGCCGACGCCCGAACGGCCGATCAGGGCAAAACTCTCCCCTTCGCGCACATCCAGCGTCACTCCCTTCAGAACTTGGCTGCCGCCGAACGACTTCCTGAGGCCGCGGATTTCGATGCAGGCCGCTGTCATGGGCATTCCATGCCATGCGAACCGCATGATGCTGCGGGCCGACGGCGCGTCACGCGGCGAAAAACCATTCGGTGAGAAGGAAATTCAACGCAATTATCAAAGCCGAGGATGCGGCGACTGCGTTTGTCGTGGCCAGCCCGACGCCCTTGGCGCCTCGTCCCGACTGCAGGCCGTTGTAGCATCCGATGACGGCGATGACGAACCCGAAAACGGCGGCCTTGACGAGTCCCGACGCAACGTCCGCCGTTTCCAGGAACCGCGTTGTGTTGCTGACATAGATTTCCGGATTGAAGCCCAGCCGCGAAACGCCGACCGCATAGCCGCCAAGGATTCCGATGATGTCGCCGACGCCCGCAAGCACGGGCATCGACAGCGTCGCCGCGGCCACCCGCGGCACGACCAGGAACTTCAGCGGATCGGTCGATAGCGTGCGCAGTGCGTCGATTTGCTCGGTAACCTTCATGGTTGCGATTTCGGCGGCGATCGAGGACGCCACACGACCGGCGACCATGAGTCCGCAGAGCACCGGTCCAAGCTCCCTGACCATCCCTATCGCGACAATCGAAGGAACGGCGGACTCCGCATTGAACCGGGACCCGCCGGAGTAGATCTGCAGCGCCAGGGCGCCGCCCGTGAACAGGGCGGTCAACCCGACCACCGGAAGGCTGTTGTACCCGATGGACACCAAGGCCTGCAGGAATTCCTTCGGGTAGAACGGCGGCCGCACAAGGTGGCTCAGGACTTGTGCCACGAAGATCGACAGCCTCCCGACGCGGGCGCAATTCGAAATGAAAACCCGGCCGATGTGCCTCGGGACGGCGGCGAGTCCTCGGAGCGGCGTCGTCATCGTGGTTCGCTTTCCACGTACCGGCGTTCATACCGCGCGCCGAGGCAGGTCAGGACTTCGTGGCCGATCGTGGCGGCGTCGGTGGCGAGATCGTCGATCGATTGGTTCGGCCCGAGCAGCTCGAACTCGTCTGGCACTTCGGCGAGGTGCGATACGTCGGCAGCCAGCAGGTCCATTGAGATCCGGCCCGCGAGCGGGCAAGGGATTCCGTCGGCAAACACCTTGGCGGCGGCGCCCGCGATACGCAGAATGCCGTCGGCGTATCCGGCGGCGAGCGTCGCGATCCGCTTGGGCCCCTCCGCGCGCCAGCCAGCTGCGTAGCCTACGAACTCGCCGTCCTCGAGAAGGCGGTGCTGGATCGTCCGGAGCTTCACTGACACCACCGGCTCGGCCTCGTTGAACGGCTGCCCGCCATAGAGGCCGATGCCAGGTCGGCACAGGTCGAAATAGTACTCAGGGCCTAGAAGCATCCCGGCCGTCGCGGAAAGCGAGCGGCGCACGTCCAGGCCGTCGGTCGCCGAACGGAACTGCCTGAGCTGCTCCCTGTTCTCCAAGCTGTCCGGCTCGTCGGCGCATGCAAGGTGGCTCATGACTAGGGAAGGGGCTCCGCGCAGCAGCTCCTCGCGCAGGCCGGCGAATTCGAACGGCTCCATGCCGAGCCTGTTCATGCCCGAATCGATCTGGATGCCGTAGGGATGGCCGGGAAGCTCCGCTTGGTGAGTCCGGAATTGCCGCGCCGAATTCAGGAGCGGCGTCAGCCGGAATTCGCGGAGTGCGGCGGCGTCCCCGTCCATGTGCCCGGAGAGCACGAAGATCTCTGCTACGCGGCCTGCGGCGCGGCGAACGGCCTCGCCTTCGTCGGCCAGCGCGACAAAGAAGGTGCGGGCCCCGGCTTTCGACAAACGGCCGACGATTTCGCCGGCTCCGAGGCCGTACCCGTCCGCCTTGACGACGGCTGCGGTTTCGACGCCTGGGCCGGTGAGCCGGTCGAGCCTGGCCCAGTTCCGCCCCAGCGCGCCTAGATCGACCGACATTACGGATCGCGCCATTTTCCTTCACCAGCAGCTGCGCGACGGTCGACGCGCGCCGACGCGGATCATCCATCCGCCGCTGGCGCGCCCTCCCGGATGCTCGCGCCCCAGGTCAGCCGTATTCTTCGGTAACGCCGTGCCGCTTCTGGAGCTCCTCCGTCGCCAAGTTGCCGAATTTCGTGAATTCATTGTCGAACGACAAATTGATCGTGCCAATGGGGCCGTGGCGCTGCTTCCCGATGATCAGTTCGGCCGTTCCGTGAACGCCTTCCATGCGCTCCTTCCATTTGTCCATGGCCAGCCCATCCTCCTCCTCGGGCTTCGTGCGCGCGAGGTAGTACTCCTTGCGGTAAACGAACATCACGACATCCGCGTCCTGCTCGATCGTGCCGGATTCCCTGAGATCGGAAAGCTGGGGGCGCTTGTCCTCCCGGTTTTCAACCTGCCGCGAGAGCTGCGAGATGGCGATGACCGGAATGTCGAGATCCTTGGCGATGGCCTTTAGCCCTTTGGTGATTTCCGAAACCTCCACAACCCTGCTGTCGCTTGATTTCGCCGCCTGAAGGAGCTGGAGGTAGTCGACAACCAGCAAATCAAGCCCGTAGGTCCTCTTGATCCGCCTTGCGCGCACGGAAACCTGCGCGATGGAGAGCGCGGGCGTGTCGTCGATGAGGAGAGGGCACTGCTCGAGCTCGCGCGACGCTTCGGAGATCTTCTGGAAATCCGCGTTGTCCAGCTCGCTCCGGCGGATCCTGGACGTCGAAACTCGCGCCCTCTCGCCGAGGATCCGCGTGGCGAGCTGCGTCGTCGACATCTCCAGAGAGAAGAACCCGACGATTCCTCCCGCGTGCGGACTGTCCGCGCCCGGCTCGGCGGAGAGACGCTCGTAGCTGTTGGCGACATTGAAGGCGATGTTCGTCGCCAAGGCGGTTTTGCCCATCGACGGGCGTCCGGCGATGATGATCAGATCCGAGCGCTGAAGCCCCCCGAGCTTGTAGTCCAGATCGACGAGGCCGGTCGCAAGGCCCGATAATCCGGATTTGCGCTTCGTCGCGAGCTTGGCCTCCTTCAGCGCGCCAGCGAGCGCGGATGTGAAGGTCTGGTATCCAGTTTCCAGCCTTCCTTTCTCGGCAAGGCTGTAGAGCATCTGCTCCGAGTCGTGGATCAGGTCCGTGGCGGACGCGTCGGCTTCCACCGACTTCGCGCGGTTCGCGAGATCGCCGCCGATCTCGATCAAGGAGCGCCTGAGTGCGAGGTCACGGATCTGTTCCGCGTAGTCGCGGCAGGCATGGACCGACAACGCGGATTCGGCGAGGCGCTTCAGGTACCTGGTGCCGCCGAGTTCCGCGAGGCCGACATGATCCTTCAGGTACGGCGCGAGGGTGGGAGGGCTGGCGAGGACGTGCTTCCTGATTCGGTCGGCAGCCAGCGTGTAGATGTCCCGGTGGACGGGATCGTAGAAGTGCGCCGGATCGACAATGGATTCGACCCGCGCATGGACATCGTTGTTGATCAGGATCGCGCCGAGCAGGGCCTGCTCGATTTCCACATTGCACGGCGCGCCGTCCATCGCCGAAGCGATGTCCTGACTCTGGCCGGCGTCGGCGAATTGGGCTGCGACCTGCATCTGGTCCTCCTCGGCTAGGCCGCCCTTCTCCCCGGCCAATTCGGAAGAATCAAAATGTATGATTTTGTTGACGGGTTGTGGATAGCCGGAATCACGGATCGCTTCCACATCTTGTAGCATCATCCGGAGCGGCCTGCCACATCTGCCCCCGGAGCGGCACCGCCGCCCGTGGCGGAAATGCCGTCCCGAATGGCCGTCAATGCGCCTTCCAGTCAGCAGGTGAGTCCAAGAATTCCCTTACCTCCGCAAGCGTCCGGGCACCGAATCGGCCCGTTTCCTCCGCGACTCCCAGAACGTCCTGCCATTCGCAAAGCCTGACAAGGGAAAGCCCGTGATCCGCGAGCTTGCGTTCCGAATCGGGAAATATCCCGTAGTAGAAAATCACCGCCACTTGGGAGCAACGGCCTCCGGCTTCCCTTATCCCGTCCGCGAATCCGAGCTTGGACAAGCCGTCGGTGGCAAGGTCCTCGACCAGCAGCACGCGGTCGCCTTGAAGGATGCGGCCCTCGATCCTCGCGTCGCGGCCGTAGCCCTTGGGCTTTTTCCGTACGTAAGACATCGGCATGCCCATCCGGTCGGCAAGCAGAGCGGCGAACGGAATTCCCGCGGTTTCGCCCCCTGCGACGTTGTCGAACGAATCGCGCCCGAACTCGCGGAGCACTGTCTCCTCGAGGAATTCGACGATCAGGGACCGTTCGCGCGGATGCGCTATCAGCTTGCGGCAATCGATGTAGACCGGAGACGGCCGCCCGGACGCCAGCTTGAAGGGCTTGTCGGAATTGAAATGCACCGCTTCGATGTCGAGCAGAATTGCCGCCGCGGCCCGCGCGATCTCCGTTTTCCGTGCTTCGGTTCCGCTTGCCATCGTCATCCTCCGTAGCGGGCTGCAACTCGCCATTCCGTCTCGATTCCCGGATTGAAGACCGTGATCCGGTCGCCGCCTGCTTCGATCGAGGAGGGCGCAGGCTCCGGACCGGTGCTCTTTTCCAGAACGACACGCCCCTCGTTGGGGGCAACGCCGTAGAACTCCGCTCCGCTCAAGGATGCGAACCTCTCCAGCTTGTCGAGCGCGCCACGATCCTCGAACACGTGCGCCAGGCAGGGCAGGGCCACGGTGGCGGTGAACACGCCGGCGCAGCCGCAGCTGCTTTCCTTGAGTCTGTCGGGATGCGGCGCACTGTCCGTTCCCAGGAAGAAGCAGGACTCGCCGCCGGTCGCGGCCTCACGGAGCGCAATCCGGTGCCTTTCGCGTTTCGCGATCGGCGCGCAATAGAGATGCGGCCGGATTCCGCCCGCGAGCAGGTGGTTCCGGTTGATCATCAAGTGGTGGACCGTGATCGTTGCCGCCATGCTTGGCGCGTTCTCGCGCACGTAGGCCACGGCCTCGGCCGTCGTCGCATGCTCCAGAACCACCTTGAGGCCGGGAACTCCGGCACGCAGCGGCTCAAGAATCCGCTCGATGAAGACGGCTTCCCGGTCGAACACGTCGACATCGAAGTCCGCAACTTCGCCGTGGACGCAAAGCGGCACGCCGGTTTCTGAAAGAACCTCAAGCACCGGATTGATGCTGGCAAAATCCTTCACGCCGCTTTCGGAATTCGTGGTCGCGCCGGCGGGGTAGAGCTTGACGGCGGAGATCAGGCCGTCCGCCGCAGCCGCCCTCACGTCCGCGGGGTCGGTGCGCTCCGTCAGGTAGAGCGTCATCAGGGGCTGGAATTGCGACCCGGCCGGACGCGCGTCCATGATCGAACGCCGGTACGTCTCGGCTTGAGCGGCGGTGACCACCGGCGGGTGCAAGTTGGGCATTACGAGCGCGCGGGCGAAATGCCTTGCGGTCTCCGGAAGCACGCTCCGCATCACTGCCCCGTCCCGCAAATGGAGGTGCCAGTCGTCCGGGGTTCTGATTTCGAGCTTCTTGTTCACGTCGATGCTCAGGAGCCTTCGGCATCCGCAACAGCCGGAAGTATGGTCTCCCGCATGACGCGCTCCGTGACCGGGCCGGCGAACCGAAGAGCGATTTTGCCGCTTCCGTCGACGACGAAGGTTTCGGGGATTCCATACACCCCCCAGTCGATTGCGGCCCTTCCTTCGGGATCGGCGCCGACTTTCGCGAACGGGTTGCCAAGCTCGCGCAGGAACTTGAGAGCGTTCTCCTGATCGTCCTTGTAGTTGACGCCGAGAATGGGGATGCCGCTCTCCGCCATCGACATCAGGTTCGCATGCTCGACCCGGCACGGCGCGCACCAGCTGGCCCAGAAATTGACCAGCTTCGGCTGGCCGAGCGCCAAGTCCTCTGCGGTCGGCGGCTCCATGTTCCCAAGCGGCGCAACCTTAAGCACGGCGGGACGCCCGATCAGGCTGGAAGGGAGCCCGCCGGAATCGTCGAGCCGCAGACCGGCGTAAAGAAGCCCCCCGACGGCCAGAAAGATCGCCAAAGGGGCCGCCACGGCCACTGCGGCTCTACGGCGCGCCGTCATCGCCTTCGGCGCTGTCCAGCCGTTTCCTCGTGCGCCGCGAATCGATCAGGGAATGGGCAACGATGCCGCCGATGGCCAAGGCCGCCGCGCCGTAGGCAAGCGCGACTTCGAAAGCGTATTTGCCGAGTTCCAATGTCACGCCGGTTCCGCTCGCTGCAGGAGCGCCGCCGCGCGGCGCTTCCAGATTTCCGTCCGGGTTCTCAACAGGACCAGCGTAACGAAAAGCATTGCGAATCCCGCCATGCAGAGCAGGAGCGGCAGGTAATAGGCGTTGTGGATGTTCGTCTCCCGATCAAGCGACAGCGTGGCCCCCTGATGAAGACCCTGGCTCCAGAAATTGACCGCGTATCTGGAAAGGACGGCGAACACCGTGCCCGCCATGCAGACGATGGCAGCCAGGTCGGCGGCGGATTCCCGATCCTCCAGGGCGTTCCACAGAGCAATGTATCCGATGTAGAAGAAAAACAGGATCAGGAACGAAGTCAGTCTCGGGTCCCAGGCCCACCAGGTGCCCCACATCGGCTGGCCCCAAGCCGCGCCCGTTGCAATCGCCGCTGCCGTCATCGCCGCGCCCACCGGCGCTGCCGCCCGCGCTGCAAGCGCGGAGACGTGATGGCGGCGGACCAGCCAGACCAAGGATGCCAGAAGCATCATGAACCACGCGTTGATCGCCATCAGCGCCGTCGGGACGTGGACGAAGATTATCTTCACCGCGCTGCCCTGCATGTAGTCGTCGGGCGTGAAGGCCACGCCCCAGACCAGCCCCGTCGCGAGAAGCGCCGCGGTGACCCACGCGCACCAAGGAACGGCCCGATTCGCGAAGCTCTCGAACCTCATGGGATTGGCGAACCGCCAAATCGACATCGCTGAACCGCCCGCCTGTCCGTGTCCGCCCCGAATAGAACCGCCGCCCGCCACGTCAATCCAAATTGAACTGCAACGCATGCGCCGCGGCGAACGGGATCAGCGCGACCGAGGCCAGCGAAACTCCGGATAGCGCCAGCAGCGCCGGGCCGGGGCGTCCGCCTTCGATTGCAAGATTGGCCGCGACCGTGCCGAGCACCAGAATCGGAATGCAGAACGGCAGAACCAGCACGGGGAGGAGGAGCCCGCCGCGCCTCGCCGAAAGCGTTGCTGCGGCGCCGAACGCGCCGACTGCGCTCACGCCGGGCGTCCCCGCGGCCAGCGCAGCGAACAGCCAAACTGCTGCTCCGGCAGGAATCCCGAAGGCGAACCCTGCGACAGGCGCCGCCAGGCAGAGCGGCGCGGCGGTCATGAGCCAGTGGGCGGCGATTTTGGCGGCAACCGCGCCCTCAAGCGGAACAGGGCCGATGGCAAGCCGCTCCAAGGTTCCGTCCTCGAAATCCGGCCGGAAAAGCCGGTCGAGCGTCAGAAGGCAGGAAAGCAGGACCGCAATCCAAATGAAGCCGGGCACGGCTCTGGACAGCAGCTCGCTGCCTTGGCTCGTCCCGAAGGGGAACAGGCAGGCGACTATCAGGAAGAAGGCGAGCGCTAGGCCGCCGCCTCCGCCTGAACGGAGCGCAAGCCGCACTTCCCGGGCGAACTGGGCTCTCATTGCTGAAGGACAGAATCCGCTTGGCGGGAGGGGTCTCCGGCGCCGAACCGCGAGACGTCGAGAATCTTCGCTGACGGCAATCCGATGTTTCCATGGGAGGCGACCACCGCGATTCCCCCGCCTTCGCAATGCATGGAAACGATGTCGGCGGCGCGCTCCCCATTGGGGCCGTCGAGGCAGTCGAATGGCTCGTCGAGGATCCAGATTGGCCGGTCGGTTACAAGAACGGTTGCGATGGCCAAGCGTCGCGCCTGGCCTGCCGACAACCGCCGGGCCTGCCGGTCTGAAAGCCGCTCCAGCCCGAAGGCGCGCTTCGCGTCCGCGATTGCGGCGCGGCCGGAAGCCGCCCAGAATTCGAGGTTTTCGTCCACGGTAAGTCGGGCGGCGATTCCGTTCCGATGGCCGAGGAAGGCGATGCCTTCGTCAGGACGGCGCAGCTCGCCGCCGCGCACCCGGCAGAGCCCGGCGAGCGTTCTCACGAGCGTGGATTTTCCGGAGCCGTTCGGGCCGACGACTTCCAAGCACTCGCCCCTGCCGATTCTAAAGGAGAGGCCCGCCAGGACCGGTGCTCGACTGCGGCCGCAGGACAGGTTCTCGGCGACGATCTCCATTCTGCCCCTGTGCGGGAAAGTGTTCCGGCGTTCGCGCGGATTGCGCCAACGCCTTCAGGCTGAACTTCGTATCAAGAATACGCAATTTTCCCTTCGTGGCAAGGTAGTTCGCCGATTCCTGCCTGCCAGCAGGCAAGAACATTTTCTCCAAATCAATGCCGCGGAGATCAAGAACCTACTATGCGCGGGCTCGACCAAAGCCGCGGCGGAAACCGCCGACCCAATCGGATGCCATGCAAACCGACTCGAACAGAAGGCATACCCCTGACAGTCCAGAATGTTGTGATTCCAATCAACTGCTTGACACAAGCGGCAATCGACCCCAATATAAGCAATGGCGTGATTCGATCTCGCGGTGCGGTCTCGTCACACAATTTGGAGAACTCCTTGCGATACCTGCTAAGAACCTTGCTAGCATCCACGTCCCTGATGTTTTCGATTGTGGTTGCACCACTGCAGGCACAGATGCATTACTGTGGAAATTGGCTGAGCAAGGAATTCTTCGGGGTAGCCGAGGAATTCTTTGGGAAAGCGACGGAACAGGACGTGCGGCAGTGCGTTGGCAGCGGGCTGGATCCAAAATTGGCGAACGAATATGGATTGACGCCGTTGCATGTTGCTACGAGATATGGTGCTGGTCCTTCGGTGATCCAAGAGCTAATTGATATGGGGGCGGACCCGGACTCTTCGTCTTTCAACGGCTTGACGCCGTTGCATATTGCTGCGCGATATAATGACGATCCTTCGGTGATTGAAAAGCTGATTGATGTGGGTGCCGATCCAAATTCTTCGGACAAAGAAAAGTGGACGCCACTGCATTGGGCCGCGGCAGGAAACAAAAACTCTGAAGTGATCGAAATGCTTATTGTTGAGGGCGCAAACCCGAATTTGAAAGATCTTTATGGGAGAACGCCACTATATATTGCAGAGGTAGTGGAAAACCGCTCTGCAATCAGTATGCTGAGATCGCTAAGCATGGTGACAAGATCCGCAATATAGAGCTTTTGCTTGTAAATTCACGGATTATGTCCTTGAACAGGTTGCTTCCGTAACAGAACAGCATTCGCTCTGCTGCCGGTTGTGCAGCTCGCGGAACCACCGACCATTTCATGCTTCCACGGTGGGCGCGTTTAACAGGTTCGCAGATGAAATGCAGCGAGCCGGGACATTTTGCTACATTCATGTTATTCCTTGGCAATTCAACAAGCCGATAATTTAGATGCGTGACCAAATCGTGTGTGGACGCCCCCCCTGAGACGCGGGATCATTCCTTCTGCAACCCCGGGCATTCGGTCAAGCGCGTACGTGTGTCCGGCCTGTCGGTGCGGCGCGTTGATGCTTGCCGCCGGCCTGCATGGAGATGCGCGGGCCGGGTCCATATCGCATATTCGCGCTCCGAGGCGCTGCAATTGCCCCTGGTTTCCCCGGCCCCGTCCCGACGGCTGTTTGCCCATGCGCCGCTTCGGCTTCTCCCTCGTCCCCGGCGGCGCCGCCTTGCCCGGATGTCCGGGCGGAGGCGGAGCCTCGGAGGAACGGGGCTGTTGAACTACGCGGCCTTCCGAAGGTTCCGGGGTGTATTGCGGCGGCGGTCGGAGCGGGGTCTTGCCGCGCGGAGCCGGGCAACGCGGGCGGGCATGCGGCGGCCAGGCCCGGCCTGCCGCGCCAAAAGCGCGGAAAGGGGCGTTCCGCGCATTCGGATCGTGCCGATGGCAGGGAATCGGGCGCAAAAAGCGGCCGCGAGCCGCTTCAGGTTGATCGCGGCGGCGGCCGGGCAGGACTGGATCCTCATGCTGACCAAGCCGCGCCGCACGGCGCGGCCCAGCCCGTGCCAAGTCTTGGCCTCTCCGTGGAACCCTTCCGATCGCCAGCGGTGGCGCCGGCAGGGCCGCCGGTCCTCTTCGCTCCATCGGAGGCGTCGCCTCCGGGCGCGCAGCAGCGCCGGATGGTCGGCGCCGGCCGCCACCGTCTTCCGGTTCCGGCTCCCGGGAACGCAGTCGCCCCCGGGCGGGCATCCCGCGCAGTCCCTGGTTCCGGCGTGGAACCGCATTTGCCCGTCCTTGAACGGCTGTCCGGGGCGCAGCGCCTTGCCCCGAGGGCACTTCACGATATTGTTCCTCTCGTCGCAGCGGAACCGGCACGTCGGCACCCGGCTCCGGGTCGGCTCCCGCTTCGCCGGGACCGCCGGATCGATCCCCCGCCGCTCGAGGCCGCCGCAGGCCTTGCCGCAGGCGCAGCCCGCGTCGGCGGCCGCAGTCTCGATCTTCTTCCCGGATATCCTGCGGACCTCGTCGACTTGGTCCTCAATCACGTTGCGCTCGTTGACTTCGCCGGTGGCCGCCGCGACGTCGGGAACGACGCCGCTCCCGTCGTCGACCGCCGTGTGCTGCTTGCAGGATGGCTCCAGGCGCCGGCCGCGGGAGCTGGCCGCCAAGCTCGCGTCGGGATCCGCCGCGCCGGCTTTCCTGCGCTTGCCGCCAGGCGGGGCGGCATCCTCCTCCGCGTCGCCGTTCTCCGCCGCCACCGCTCCGGCGTGGCGGTCGACCATGCTTTCCCAGCCGGCGTCGGCCCGGACCAGCGTCGCGTCGACATGCACGGCCCCGCCCTGCGCGATCCCCGCCTCCACGCAGGCCGAAGCCGCGCGCTCGAAGATCCGCCGGAACCGGGCATCGCCCCGGCGCTGCCGGATCCGCGCCGGGCTCGAATGGTCCGGAAGCCGCTCGTGCAGCCCGCAGCCGATGAGCCAGCGGATCGCGAGGTCCGCCTGCGCCTCCCGCATCAGGCGGCGGTCGTGCACGATGCCGAGCAGGAAGCCCGCCGGCATCAGGCGGACGGCCATCTCCGGATCGATCCCCGGACGCCCGCTGCGGGCGCAATGGCAGTCGGCGACCTCGTCGTGCAGCCAGCGGGATCCGGAACCCGGTCGACGTGCGCCAGGATGTGGTCGTCCGGAACCAGCTGCTCAAGCGACCCCGCGACGAACAGCTCCAGCTGGGCCGGCGGCTTGCGCTCGGCATGTCGTGGCTCTCCCCGCTCCCGCAACAGCATCATGTTCCAAGAACCGCGGAACGAGGGGTTTTTCAACAGCCCCGTTCCTCCGAGGCTCCGCCTCCGCCCGGACATCCGGGCAAGGCGGCGCCGCCGGGGACGAGGGAGAAGCCGAAGCGGCGCATGGGCAAACAGCCGTCGGGACGGGGCCGGGGAAACCAGGGGCAATTGCAGCGCCTCGGAGCGCGAAAATGCGATATGGACCCGGTCCGCGCATCTCCATGCAGGCCGGCGGCAAGCATCAACGCGCCGCACCGACAGGCCGGACACACGTACGCGCTTGACCGAATGCCCAGGGCTGTGGAAGGAATGATCCCGCGTCTCAGGGGGGCGTCCACACACAATAGCCCTGCCGCGAGGTCTCGGGGAGCTTGACTTTATCAAGATGAAAGGAACGGTGCGATCGCACGCTGAACGATGTCGCTGAGATCGCGCCGACGCCGTATGCGGTCACTATCCGTCCAGTCCTCCACGTTTTCGAAACAGACAGCAGCAGCAGGACCGTTTTCGCGGCAACCTTCAATGTCATCGCTATCGCGAAAGCACTGCTCCAAAATGTCGATAGCTTTCTTGATCTTGTCGGCGTGCGTCCCCTTCAGAGCCTCCTCAAAGGCAGTATGCAAGGCATCTGTTCCGCCATTGTAATGTTCCAGGCAATAGCAGAGATCGTACGCATCCTTACGCCTTTTGTTCCTTATGGGACTAATAAACGCAAAGGCTTTGAGGCAAGTGAAACTAACGATGTTGGCATGGCGAACGGTCACTTTCGCCGTACCTCTGCCGTCCGGAAGTTCGGCGTCGACCTCGTTGGTCTTGCAATAATGGTCGAAAACCATCGCGGCGCGAGGGATACGCACTGCCGAAACATCACCTTGCGGTGTCAGGTCCTGAAGCGTGCCCCCCGACGCTTCGCGTGAATCCACGAGTAACTCCAAGAAAGAAACTGTGTTAACAGTACGCATTTGCCAGCGCCATGTCTGTTTCTTGCCTGCTTCGTTTTCGCCGTGCTCAAATCCGCTGCCCGTAATGTATTGCTTCAGCGTGGGGCTGGCGTTCGCGCCACCGAAGCGCGTCGTGTCAACTACTACGTCGGCATCGCGGGTTCCGGCGTATGCGGGCACGCCTACCGGGAGGTCTTTGATGAGGTAGCGCGGTACGAGTCCGCCGATTAGATAAAAGGAATCGCGCCAAGGGGCAAAGTCGTGAATGAGCGTCACTAGTGCTCGTTCACACGCTTCGGTGATGGCTGGGCCGTAGCCCTGACGGGTAGTTGGTTTCGTCATTGTCATACTAGGGCCTGTTAACGCTTGATGATTTCGATGATGAGGGCGAAGCAAAGGAAAGCGGCGTACATCGCGTCGAGCTTCTCGAACCTGGTGAAGATGCGCCGGCAGCCCTTGATCCGGCGGAACAGCCGCTCGACCTCATTCCGCCGCTTGTAGGTTTCGCGGTCGAAATCCCATTTGCTCCTCCGGTTCGACTTGGGCGGCACAACCGGGGTCATCCCGAGCTCGCGGGCGAGCTCAAGAGTCTCGTCGCCCTCGCAGGCGCGGTCCATCGCCAGCGGAACCTTGGTGGCCCGCTCGCCGAAGCCCGCCAGCAGGGCCCGGCCTTCGGGCGCGTCGTGGGCCTGCCCGCCGGAAAGGCGGAAAGCCATTGCCAGCCAATCGCTTGCGGCGATCATGTGGATCTTCGTGTTCCAGCCGCCGCGGGATTTGCCGATGCTTTGCGGGCCCGCTTTTTTTGGGCCCCGGTTCCGTCCGGATGCACCTCGGCGCTGGTGCTGTCGAGGCCGAGGCAATCGAGGTCCTTGTCCGTCAGCTCCTGCTCCCGCAGCGCCGCAAGCAGCCGCGCCAGCACGCCCGCCTCGGCCCAGCGGCGCAGCCGCATGCAGGCCGTGTGCCACTTGCCGCAGCGCTCCGGAAGGGCGCGCCACTTGCAGCCGTTCTCGAGGATGTGCAGCAAGGCATTGACGATGACGATGTTCGGAATCAGCACATTGCCGCGCTGGACCGGCAGATGGGGATGCAGCAAAGCGCAACGCTCTTCGGTGATGCAGGCCATGATTGGAAACTGCTCGCTTGTTTTTTTCATTCTTGGCAACGACTTGCCACAGATCCGATCTTGACGCAAGCGTTAACAGGCCCTAGTGTTCCGTCCCGCAAATACGCTTGGACAATCTTTCGAGCTTCTCGAGGATTGAATCGGCCGTTGCGACCCAGGCGAACGGGGACGCGGTCTCGTTGTAGTCGGCGATGAAGCTTTCGATGGTCCGGACGGGGCGGGAAACGCTGTCGAACGATCCCCGCTTGATGGCGCGCTGGCTGACGGCGGCGAACCAGCGCTCCACCTGGTTGAGCCACGAAGCGGAGGTCGGCGTGCAGTGGAGGTGGAACCGGGGCCGCTTGGCCAGCCACGCGCGGACCTTGGGGTGCTTGTGGGTGGCGTAGTTGTCGAGAACCAGGTGCAGGCCGGGACCCGGCGGCGTCTCCCGGTCGATCCGCCGCAGGAAGGCGAGGAACTCCTGGTGGCGGTGGCGCTTGGCGCACCTTCCGACCGCCTTTCCGGTCGCCGCGTCCAGGGCGGCGAACAGCGTCGTGGTTCCGTGGCGGGCGCAGTCGTGGGTGTAGCCCTCGACATGGCCCAGCCCCAGGGGCAGCGTCGGCTGGGTCCGGTCGGGCGCCTGGATCTGGCTCTTCTCGTCCACGCACAGCACCATCGCGTTGTCCGGCGGGTTCAGGTAGAGGCCCGCCGCGTCCTGGACCTTCTCGACGAAGAACGGGTCGCTGGACAGCTTGAAGGTCTTGCTTTGGTGCGGCTTGACCCCGAACAGCGTGAACCACCGCTGCACCGTGCTCTTCGAGACGCCCTCGGCCTCCGCCATCCGGCGCACGCTCCAGGCGTTGGCGTTGCGGGGCTTCTCCCGGAGGGCGCGGTTGATCAGCCCGGCCACGCGCTCGTCGCTGTAGGTGCGGGGCCGTCCCGAGCGGAGCTCGTCGTGCAGCCCTTCGACGCCGCCCTCCAGGAGCCGGCGCCGCCACTTGCCGACCGTCGCCTCCGACACCCCGAGCCGCTCCGCCGCCGCCTTGTTGGACAAGCCTTCGGCACTGGCCAGAACGATGCGCGCCCGCTGGACCAGGCCGTGGGGCATCGAGGTCGAGTTCGAAATCGAAGCCAGCTGGGCGCGCTGGCCATCGGGTGTCAATAAGCTTCCTTTCTTGACCCCCTGTCGGCATCCTTTTTTGACCCCCCAGGGAGCCGGATTCCAAGGGGGCGCAATCGGCCCCGGCCCCCGGCCTTGCCCCGGAGCGCGCAGCGCGGAGGGGCAAGGCCGGGGGGCTGCTTTCTCGATTTTTTCGATTTGCGCGGCGGCGCGGCTTCCGGGCCGGATCAGCCTTTCGAGTGCTGCCGGAAGCGCCAGCTCCCGTTCCCGGTCTCGACGATCTCGCAATGGTGCGCGGGCCGGTTGAGCAGGGCCGCCGCCGTCTTCCCGTCGCCGAACACCGATGGCCATTCGGAGAACGACAGGTTGGTCGCGGCGATCACGGACGTGCGCTCGTAGAGGCGGCTCAGCAGATGGAACAGGAGCTGGCCGCCCGTCCGGGCGAAGGGCGGGCAGCCGAGCTCGTCCGGAACGACCAGGTCGCGGCGGACGAGCTGGTCCGCGAGCCGCCCCTGCCGCCCGTCCCGGACTTCCGCTTCGAGCAGGTCCGCCAGGTTCACCGTGTCGAAGAAGCGCCCGCGGGCGCCGTTCCGGATGCACCCCCTCAGCACCGCCGCCGCGGGGCGGCTCTTGCCGGTGCCGGTGCCGCCGACCGGCACGGCGTTGCGCGCGCCGTCCAGGAGACCGCCTTCCGCCATCCCGCGCAGCAGCGCCTCGTCCGCGGGCGAGGCGGAGAAGTCGAAGTCCGCCGGATCCTTCGCCGACGGCAGCTTCGCGATCGTCAGCTGGCAATTCATGGACCTGGCCTTCTTGTCCGCGATCTCCGCCTCCGGCAGCTCGCCGACGATCCGCTGCGGCGGGTGGCGGCGCTCGGCGCCGGCGGACAGGATGTCGTCGCAGGCCGAGCGCATGCCGCCGAGGCCCAGCCCCGCCATCATCTCCAGAATCTCCCCGCGGCGCATGGGCGGATCCTCTCAGCCGGTCGCAGGTGCGCAGTCCGCGGCGGGCGGCAGGCCCAGCGCGAGCCGCTCCGGAACCGCGATCTCCGAAGGCGGCGGCGCCTCCCGCATGCGCGCCATGACGTTCAGGACCAGGTCCGCGCTCGCAGCGCCGCAGGCCAGTGCCTCCGCGCACGCCGCCTCCGCCGCCTCCATGCCGTCGTCCCGCGCCGCGACCAGCAGCTCCGCGAACTCCCGGCCGCCGCCTTCGCGCCCCGCCAAGAGATCCCGCATCCGGCCGGGATTCCCCTTGAGCGCCTTGACCGGCGCCCCGTTGCGCACCGCCCCCGGCTTCCTCCTGAGCACCGGAAGGCAGTGCAGGATGTCGCAGGGCCTCCCCCTTGGCGAAGCTGCGGGCATGCTCCGCGACCGTCGTTCCGTTGCGCCGGATCTCGATCCGATCCGGCCGGACGAGAATCTCGACCTCCCGCCCTGCGGCGCCGGCGTGGACGCTGCATTGATTGCCGTCGAAGGGCACGAGGCAGGTCGACGTCGCCGAGGCCTGCACCGCCCGGAAGGACTCGAACGGCCCCCGGAACGGCGCAAGCGCGGCGCGCTCCTCCTCGAACGCATCGAGGACGCTCCGGCCCTTCGCCTCCGGATGCCGCCGCCGCCCGGCGTCCTCGAGGCACATCGCCTCCAGACGGGCGTTGATCTCCCCGAGCGAGCCGCCCCGGAGCCGCGGCGACAGCAGGCGCCGCCGGACATGGAACACCTGGCTCTCCACCTGGCCCTTCTCCCAGGCCGACCGGGGATTGCACGCCGAAGGCTCAACCGGATGGCGGCCGCGCATCGCCAGGAACCGCTCGTTCCAGTCGCGGTTCCCGCCCCGGCGGATCTTGCGGACAGCCGCCTTCATGCTGTCATGGATCCCGCGCCGGCAGGAGCCGCCGAAGAACGCGAACGCCCGGTTGTGCGCGTCCGCGAGCATCCCAGGCTCTCCCGGCGGCAGGGCTGAACGAACGCCATCCGGCTGTGGCAAAGGCGGAAGTGCGCCGCCCCGCCTTCACCGGCGTCCCGCCGAGCGCCGCCGTCTCGGCGCTCCAGTCGAACTGGAAGGCCTCCCCCGGATCGAACGCCAGCGGAACGTGCGCCTCCCGGGGCGCCTCCGCCGCCTGCCGCTCGCGCCAGGCCGCCGCGTGCCGCCGGACTGAATCGTAGCCCGCCCCGCAGCCGAGCGACGCCGGATCCTCGTGGATCCGCGTCAAAGTCGGCCGCTCGCGCCGCGGAAGCGCCGCCCGCTCCGCGAGCATCCGCTCGAGATCCCCGATCCAAGGCCCCAGCTTCGGCTTCGGCTGGCGCTTGCCCGCCGCGCTCCCGAACGCCTCCGGACCCTCCCGGACCGCCTTCCGCACCGTGTTCCGGGAGACCCGCCGCTTCCGCGCGATCGCCTTGATCGGAACCTTGTCCCGGAAATGATCATTCCGGATCCCCGCAACCGTCTCCAATGCCGGCATCCCCTTCCCGCCTCGCACTGCCCAATGCTCGATGCGGGTCCAAAATCCGCAGGGCGCCGACAGGCCGAACCAAGACAGGCTAAGCCCGCCGGCAGGGAGCCTTCGGCTCCCTCCCGCCGGGCAGGAAGGAGGGGTCAAAAAAGCATGCCGATCACCCCCGATAGGGGGTCAAAAAAGCATGCCGATCAACAGCTGTTCGCGCTGACCGTCGGCGAGAGCCAAGGGTGGGAGTGGTCGTCCGCGGGCCATGACAGCCTCCTTCAATTGTGGAGCCTTCTTCATGACAAATGAACTTGAGGGACGCAACACTAGTGGCATGATTCAGACAGATGGCATTCTCTTTGCCGTGCGGCGATGAGGCGTTCCGGGCTTGCCGTCCAGTTGTAGGCTTTCGCCTCCTTCCCGTTGTGCAGCTCGATGAAATCCGTGATCGACTTCTCGAGCTCCTCGACGGAGTCGTGGGCGCCGCGCCGGAGCCGGCGGCTGGCGAGCTTCCCGAAGAAGCCCTCGACGGCGTTCATCCAGGAGCAGGAGGTGGGCGTGAAGTGGAAGGTGGGGCCGTTGAATTACGCGGCCTTCCGAAGATTCCGGGACGGATCGCGTCGCCGACCGGCGCGGGGGTCCGCTGCGCGGAGTCGGGCGAAACGGGCGGGCATGCGGCGGCCAGGCCCGGTCCGCCGCGCCAGGAGTGCGGAAAGGGGCGTTCCGCGCATTCGAATCGTGCCGACGGCAGGGAATCGGGCGCAAAAAGCGGCCGCGAGCCGCTTCAGGTTGATCGCGGCGGCCGTCAAGTAGGACTGGATCCTCATGTTGCCCAAGCCGCGCCGCGCGGCGCGGCCCAGCCCGTGCCAGGTCTTCGCTTCGCCGTGGAACCCTTCCGATCGCCAGCGGTGGCGCTTGCAGGGCCGCCGGTCCTCTTCGCTCCATCGGAGCCGCCGCCGCCGGGCGCGCAGCAGCGCCGGATAATCGTCGCCGACCGCCATCATCCTGTTCCAGCGCCCCTTGGAAAGGCAGTCGCCCCTGAGAGGGCAGCGCCTGCAATCCTTGGCCCTTGACACGAAACAGCGCCCGTATTTCCGCGCCTGCCCAGGGCGGAGCACCTTGCCGCGCGGGCACTCCGGGATGTCGTGCTTCGCGTCGTAGCGGAACCGGTGCGTGGGCACCCGGCTCCTGGCCGGCGCCCGCTTCGCCGGGACCGCCGGATCGATCCCCCGCCGCTCGAGGCCGCCGCAGGCCTTGCCGCAGGCGCAGCCCGCGTCGGCGGCCGCAGTCTCGATCTTCTTCCCGGATATCCTGCTGACCTCGTCGACCTAGGCCTCGATCACGTCGCCCTCGTTGACTTCGCCGGTGGCCGCCGCGACATCGGGAACGACGCCGCTCCCGTCGTCGACCGCCGCGTGCTGCTTGCAGGAGGGCTCCAGGCGCCGGCCGCGGGAGCTGGTCGCCATGCTCGCGTCGGGATCCGCCGCGCCGGCTTTCTTGCGCTTGCCGCCAGGCGGGGCGGCATCCTCCTCCGCGTCGCCGTTCTCCGCCGCCACCGCCCCGGCGTGGCGGTCGGCCAGGCTCTCCCAGCCCGCATCGGCCCGGACCGGCGTTGCGTCGACATGCACGGCCCCGCCCTTCGCGATCCCCGCCTCCACGCAGGCCGAAACCGCGCGCTCGAAGATCCGCCGGAACCGGGCATCGCCCCAGCGCTGCCGGATCCGCGCCGGGCTCGAATGGTCCGGAAGCCCCTCGTGCAGCCCGCAGCCGATGAACCAGCGGATCGCGAGGTCCGCCTGCGCCTCGCGCATCAGGCGGCGGTCGTGCACGATGCCGAGCAGGAACCCCGCCAGCATCAGCCGGACGGCCGTCTCGGGGTCGATCCCGGGCCGCCCGTTGTTGGCGCAATGGCAGTCGGCGACCTCGTCGTGCAGCCAGCGGGATCCGGAACCCGGTCGACGCGCGCCAGGATGTGGTCGTCCGGAACCAGCTGCTCAAGCGACCCGGAGACGAACAGCTCCAGCTGGGGCGGCGGCTTGCGCTCGGCATGTCGTGGCTCTCCCCGCTCCCGCAACAACATCATGTTCCATGAACCGCGGAACGAGGGGTTTTTCAACAGCCCCGGAACCCCTTCATTCCGTTGAGCCGGCCTCGCGCCGCCGCGCCCTCTCAAGCGGCGGCGGCTCGAGGCCGGCAGCACTCCTTGTTCATTGTCATGGCCCGGATGGTCCGGGCCGTCTTGTTCGCCAGGGCGACCGCCACGACCATCCTCGGCTTCCTCGCCAGCATTCCCTCCAGCCAGGGATCGTCCGTCCCGCGCCGCTCCGCCCAGCGGATGTTCGCGATCGCCCCGGAGACCAGCAGCCGCCCGGGGTCGCGCTGCCCCATCTTCGAGACCTTTCCCAGCCTCGGCTTCCCTCCCGTCGAATGCTGGCGGGGGACCAGCCCCAGCCAGGCCGAGAAGTCGCGGCCGCGCCGGAACTCCTCCATCGGCGGCGCGAAGGCCAGGAACGCCATGGCGCAGACGGGGCCGACGCCTGGAATGCCCATCAGCCGCTTCGCATCCTCGCTCTCCCGCGAACGCTCGAGGATCTTCGCCTCCGGCTCCTTGATCCGTCCGGTCAGGATCCCGATCTGGCCGAGCAGCAGCCCGCCCAGCTCCCGGACCGCCTCCGGCAGCCGCGACTCCGGATCCTCGAGCGCCGCGGCCAGCCGGGCCGTGTTCGCGATCCCCTGCGGCGCCACCACGCCGTGCTCCCCGGATGCCCGCGCAGCGCGTCGGCGGTCTGCGTCCTCTGCCTTGCCGGCAGGTCCCGCGTTCGGAACAGCATCCCCTCCGCCTGCCGCTCCGCGCTCTCCGCCGCCACGAACCGCATCGTCGGCCGCGACGCCGCCTCGCAGACCGCCTCCGCGTCCGCCGCGTCGTTCTTCCGCCGCTTCACGAACGGCTTCACATAAGCCGGCGGGACGAGGCGGACCTCGAACCCCATCGACCGCAGCTCCCGGCCCGGTGTCGGGCGCCGCCGCAGGCCTCCATCGCCACCTTGCACGGCCCGCGCTTCGACATCTCCTCAAGGAACCGGTCCCGCGACACCTTCATCCGGAACGCCGCCGACCCGTCCTCGCGGATCCCGTGGAGCTGGAAGCTCCTCTTGCCAGGACCGACCCCGATCATGCCAGTGCTTTCCATCGTGGATGCCCCTTTCTCCCATGGCACGTTGCGTTCCGCCATAATGGCGCCTTCCGGTGCCGCCGGAAGGGGCGTCCACTCCATCGCATTTTCAATTTGGAAGGTGCCGGACGGAACTGGACTCGTCTGGAAACCGGATGCATCTTCAATGTTTGCGTGACTTGCAGACTCGGCGGTCTTCGGATGCGATGGCTGCGAAACTGCTCGGCAGTTGAGCGTTGAAGACCGATTCGCGGGGATTTTCATCAATGGTGATTCGAATCAAGCTCTGCAGCCGATGGTGAATTTCGAGCGGTTCTGCGCGGTCGCCCCGTGAGCAAGCGCTCCGCGAAGGATGAAGGGTGCTCGGGGCAAAGGGTGGACACGCCTTCCCTGCCACATGGGCCGCGTACGTTTGACGGTCCGTATGGTCAGCATCGCCTGAGCGAGAACGGGGATTTCGCTTGAAAATGGGGCCTGCATCGTAAACCGGATGCGCTCGCTTGAACTCACGGGGGTTGCCGCCGCCGCCGCATCCAGCTCCCGCGGGTGCATCCCATTTTTGGGGTGGACCTGCTGTTCGCGATTCTTCAACAGCGGCGGCGGAACCACTCGGTGCTGTGCCGTGAACGGGCGTTTGCGACCTCTAGAGCGCCGAGCGCGACCAACGTCCGAGCCGTCGGAGCAGGCTTGCCGCCACCGAAACGGGATGCACGCGCTCCCGACAGCGTCTGACTGAGTTCAGACACATGCTGGACTGGCCCCGCCATCCAATCGGGCGGGGCCCCGCCCGATTGGATGGCGATTGACGAAGGGGCGCGGGTCTTCCAACCTGTTCGTGTAACGGCGAACAAAAAGGAGACCCGCCATGCAAGTATTCAGGTTGAAGGGGCGGTTCGCAAGCGCCGCGTCCGTTGCGGTGCGCGCGGAGGCCGCCGAAGGCGGGGCCGAGGCGGCGTTCCGAAGGGACGTCCTGGACCGGTGGCACGCGGCAAGGCGCGAAGGCCTCGCGGCGGGCAAGGCCGCCGAGGTGGTCGGCGTGCCGAGATCCACGCTCTTCGGCTGGGAGAAGCTGAGGAAGCGGAACCGCCTCGAGCCTCGGTCCCGGAGGCCCCTGCGCCTGCGGCGGGCCGACTGGCCGGAGAGCCTGGTCCGCACGGTCAAGGAGATCCGCCAGGACCAGCCGATGTGGGGCAAGGCCAGGATCGCCGCCGCGGTCCGGCGCGAATGGGGCGGGCGGAAGGCCCCCAGCGCGAGCACCATCGGGCGGATCCTCAAGCAGCTCATGCGCGCGGGCGACATCGTTCCGGTTCCGGCGCTGCGCGGAAAGGCCCCGCGCGACGCCCGCAGCCGGCGGCCCTGGGCGCGCCGCAGGTCCGCAGGGCTCAGGCCGCAAAGGGCCGGCGACATCGTCCAGGTCGACAGCATGACCGCCGCGCACCGGGGCGGAAGGCGGACCATCAAGCAGCTGGTCGCCGCGGACCCCGTCTCCAAATGGACCTGCGCCAAAGCCTACAGGAGAGCCACCGCCCGCAACGCCGCGGAGTTCCTCGACAAGCTCGTCCGCGGGATGCCGTTCGAGGCGGAGGCCATCCAGGTCGACGGCGGGTCCGAGTTCAAGGCCGAGTTCGAGCGGGAGTGCCAAAAGCGCGGCATCGCCCTCCGGGTCCTCCCGCCGCGATCCCCCAAGCCCGACGGGAACGTCGAGCGAACCATCGGAACATGGCGATACGAATTCCACGGATGCTGGGAGATCCCCGACGACCTCGCCAAAATCAACCGCCTCGTCGACGCCTTCGCCGACGAGTCCGACCGCGTCCGGCCCCACCGCTCCCTCGGATGCGGAACGCCCGAGGAGTTCCTGAGGGCCGCCTCATGAAACAAGCCGACGGACACCGACTTCTTCATTCTCGAATCGAACGCAAGAGCGCGGCCCGCGAAGGAGGCGCAGGAAAACGGAACGGACCGCCCGCGGCCAAAAGCCCGCCGAAGCGGCGGCCGGAAACCATGGTGGAAACCGCCAAGCCAGCCCGATACCCTGCCAGCCGAATCGAACAGGAGAAAAGACCCCGACAGTCCAGAATGTATTGAACCCAATCAGCGGCTTGACCGCAAGTTGAATGTCCAACTAGATTCACCGGCACTTCCCGCTGCTCGCTTCAGGATGCGCAATGCCGATCACAGTTGGTGCCGATTCAGGGACATTCCGGCGGAAGATCGCCGCCGGGTCCAATTCCTACGACATGTTCTCGCTCAAGGCGGCGTCCGATGCGGGGCTCGGGGATTTCTCGAGGCTGCCCGCGTCGCTGGCTGTCGTTCTTGAAAACCTGCTGAGGCATCTCGACAGCAGCACCGTGGACGAGGGCGACATATCCGCGTTTTCCGCCTGGTGCGACAGCGGCGGCCGGAACCAAAGGGAAATCGCCTACCGTCCCGCCCGCGTGCTCATGCAGGATTTCACCGGCGTTCCCGCCGTGGTCGATCTGGCGGCGATGCGCGACGGCATCGCCGAGTTGGGAGGGGATCCGACGCGGATCAATCCGCTGAAGCCCGTCGATCTGGTGATCGACCACTCGGTCATGGTCGACGAATTCGGAACGCCCAGAGCTTTCCAACTCAATGTCGAGCGCGAATACGAGCGCAACATCGAAAGGTACGAGTTCCTGAAGTGGGGACAGAAGGCGTTCGACAATTTCCGCGTGGTGCCGCCGGGAACCGGCATTTGCCACCAAGTGAACCTCGAATTCCTCGCGCAGACGGTCTGGATCGATGCGGATCCGACCGGGGCGGAAGTGGCCTTTCCCGACACCTTGGTCGGAACGGACAGCCATACGACCATGGTCAACGGCTTGGCAGTGCTGGGTTGGGGCGTGGGAGGCATCGAGGCGGAAGCGGCTATGCTGGGCCAGCCCGTGTCGATGCTGATTCCCGATGTCGTGGGATTTCGGCTGGAAGGCGAACTTCCGGAAGGAACGACCGCTACCGACCTTGTGCTCAAGGTCGTGCAGATGCTGCGGCAAAAGGGAGTGGTAGGGAAGTTCGTGGAGTTCCACGGGCCCGGACTCGACAGGCTGCCGCTTGCCGACCGCGCGACCATTGCGAACATGGCGCCCGAATACGGTGCCACCTGCGGCTTCTTCCCGGTTGACCGCGAGACGCTCAGGTACCTGCGGCAGACCGGCAGGGACGATGACCGGACCGCGCTCGTCGAGGCGTACGCCAAAGAGAACGGAATCTGGCGCGGCGCCGGATACGATCCCGTCTACACCGACCGGCTGGCGCTCGACATGTCGGAGGTGGTTCCCGCCGTGTCGGGGCCGAGCCGTCCGCAGGACCATATCCCGCTTCCCGAGGTTTCGGACGCGTTCCTCTCCGTCGTGGCCAAGCACCGTGGCCGCGACGCCGGAGCGGGGCGGGAAAGCCTGATCGAGTCGCGGCAGGTGGACGGGGCGGAATTCGATGTCGGCGATGGCACCGTCGTGATCGCTTCGATCACTTCCTGCACGAACACGTCGAACCCCGATGTGATGATCGGGGCAGGGCTGGTCGCGCGCAAGGCGCGCGCCTTGGGCCTTGACCGGAAGCCGTGGGTGAAGACCTCGCTGGCTCCTGGCTCGCAGGTCGTTTCGGAGTATCTCGAGGCCGCCGGACTGCAGGAGGACCTTGACGCGGTCGGCTTCAACCTTGTCGGTTTCGGCTGCACGACGTGCATCGGCAACTCTGGTCCTGTCCAGCCCGAGATCTCGGCTGCGATCTCGGACGGGAATCTCGTCGCAGCCTCGGTGCTGTCGGGGAACCGGAATTTCGAGGGGCGGATCAGCCCCGATGTCCGGGCAAGCTACCTCGCGTCGCCGCCTCTGGTGGTCGCTTACGCTTTGGCGGGCGACATGAACGTCAATCTGGCCGAGGATCCCTTGGGCACGGACCGGGAGGGCAACGATGTGTTCCTGCGCGATATCTGGCCCACAAGCGAAGAGGTCGCGGAGCTGGTCGAGCGCACGGTCACCAGGGAGGCGTTCCGGAGCAAATACGCGGACGTCTTCGATGGAGACGACCGGTGGACGGCGGTGGCGGCGAAGGACAGCCTGACCTACGACTGGCCGACATCTTCAACTTACGTGCGCAAGCCGCCTTATTTCGCCGGGATGTCCGCCGAGCCCGGCGAAATCGAGGACATCCGATCCGCGAGGATTCTTGCCGTTCTCGGCGACATGGTCACGACCGACCACATTTCGCCCGCAGGATCGTTCGCGGAGGGCACGCCGGCCGGCAAGTACCTGACCGAGCGGCAGGTTCCGCGGAGGCAATTCAATTCCTACGGATCCCGGCGCGGGAATCACGAGGTCATGATGCGGGGGACTTTCGCGAACGCCCGCATCCGGAACGAGCTTCTTGACGGAGTCGAGGGAGGCATGACCCTCGGAGCGGACGGCCTGCAGACCTCGATATTCGAGGCGGCGATGGCGTACAAGTCACAAGGCGTCCCGCTGGTTGTGATCGCGGGCAGCCAGTACGGGGCAGGCTCCTCCCGCGACTGGGCGGCGAAGGGAACGAGCCTCCTTGGCGTGAAGGCGGTCATCGCGGAGAGCTTCGAGCGAATCCACCGGTCGAACCTGGTCGGCATGGGCGTCATCCCGTTCGAATTCGCGGACGGCGTCACGCGGCAGGACCTGGCGCTTTCCGGAGACGAGACCGTGACCATAGCCGGGCTTGCCGGAAGCCTGCGCCCGCGGATGGCGGCGCAGTGCGAAATCGTTTATCCCGACTCGTCGTCCAAGCGCGTCGAGCTCCTGTGCCGCGTCGATACGGAGGTTGAAATCGACTACCTGAAGCATGGCGGGGTGCTGCATTTCGTTCTTCGCAATCTGGCGGCGGCCGATTGAGCGCCCATCGGACCGACGCTGGCCGCTTGCGCTTGAACGCGGCAATGCTTCGGCGAACCGGAGGCGCACGTTGAATTCGCGAAAATTTTATTTCCTGGCGGTCGGCTGGCGGGAATAGAATTCCGCGCATGAACGGCTTTCAACGCATGCATTTATTCGGGGCGCAGTTTCGTTCCGCTTCGGCCGCGGCGGCGGCATTGCTTGTCTCGCTTCCGGCTCCCGCCTCCGCCCAAGCGTACATGGACGGCTTGGGGGATTCGCCGATGGTCGTGGAGCTGTTCACTTCCCAAGCGTGCAGTTCATGCCCGCCTGCGGACAAGTTCGCGGCCAATATCCTGCGGAACATGGACGGCGTGCTGCCGCTCGGCCTGCATGTCGACTACTGGGATTTCCTCGGCTGGAAGGATCCGTTTTCGATTGAGGAATTCTCGTACCGGCAGGACTCATACGCCAAGGCGTCGAACTCCCCGTACATCTACACGCCGCAGGCCGTGATCCAAGGCAACTACTTGATGGCGGGCCACGCTGAGCAGGCCATCATCGACACTCTCTTGCATATCGGAAGCCATCGGGGCGTCTCGCGCCCTCTGCGGCTCTACGCGGAGCCCGCCGACGATGCGATCAACGTCAGGATCGTTCGGTGCGAGGGCGATGTCGGCTCGCATTTCATCCAGCGCGTCGTCTACGTGGACGAAGTCTTGCGGGTGGAAATCCCTGCGGGCGAGAACATGGGCGGCGTTTACGAGTACTCCAACGTCGTGCGCCATTGGAGCGAGTTCGTCTGGGACGGCAATACCGCGTTCGAGCGCGACGGGACCGATCTTGCGATCGGCGCGAACGAGTCCGTCGTGCTGATTCTTCAGGAGCGGCTTGCGAACGGATACCACGGGCCGATCGTGGATACGTTCCGGATCCAGAACATGGCCGACCGCGGGATGCCCAGAGTCGGAATCGGCTACAGCGCCAACTTCGACACGGCCTGCGCGCCCGGCTAACCGCCCGGAAGAGCTTCTGCCGGTCTCCGGAGGCCTTCGCGAGCGCGGATCGGTGGCGGGAAAGTTGCGGCCGCGCGTTCTTGCCGCGCCCGATTGCCCAAAATACAAGCCTTGAACCGCAGCCGAACGGACGGATTGCGCTTGATGTCGAGTCAATCTCACGGGTCGCTCGTGACTCGGGGCATACTGCTCATGGTCACGGCGATGTTCTTCTTGAGCGCCATGGACTCGGTCATCAAGCATCTCACAGACTCGTACAGCGAGTTCCAGCTGGTCTGGGTGAGGTACGCGGGGCAGACGGTTGTCGCCGTCGCGTTCGTGGCGTTCAAGGCGCCGCATGCGTTCAGGACCAGAAACCCGGGGATGCAGGTGCTGCGCGCGATGTTCCTGTTCGTCGCGTCCGTGCTGTTTTTTACGGGTCTCGCGAACATCGGCCTGGCCGCGGCGACGGCCATTCTGCAGTCAAGTCCGATCATGGTCGCGGTTGCGGCCTACTTCCTGCTAGGCGAGTCGTTCGGGATTAGGAAGACGCTCGGCGTGCTGGCCGGGCTGGCAGGCGTCATCGTCATCATCAGGCCCGGCACGGAAGTGTTCGATCCCTACGCGCTGTTCCCCTTGGCCGCAGCCGTCGGCTTCACGGGCTACGCGGTCGTGACCAGGATGCTGAGCAAGCGCGAGGAAGTCTGGACGAGCTTTCTCTACACGGCCTTGCTGGGCTGCTTGATCGCTTCCTTCTTCGCCCCGTTCTTCTGGACGCCGCCGGACCTCGCGGACGTCGGCCTCATGGTGCTGGTCGGCTTGCTGGGCTCGATCGGGCAGTTCTGCGTCATTCGGTCGCTTTTCCTGGCGGAGGCAAGCACGGTTGTGCCGTTCGGCTATGTTTCCCTTGTGTTTTCAGCGGGCTTCGGCATGGCTTTGTTCAGCGAGTTCCCCGATTTCTGGACGTATGTCGGCGCCGCCATCGTGACCGGGTCGGGGCTGTACATCTGGCATCGCGAAACCCGCGCTGCGAAACGGAGGCGGTAGAGCATCCGGCGTGGAGGAATGAGCGGCAAAGCGTCTGCGTCCGGGAATTTGTCGGATTTCGCTGTCGACGCGCTGCTTCGGATTTGCTGGGGCAGCCTCCGGATTCTGCCGTATGAGCTGCGGACGGCCGCGTCCGGCAGGATCACATCCGGCTTGGTGGCGCCTCTCGCGGGATACAGGCGCAGGGCGCTCGAAAACCTCGCCTTCGCGATGCCGGAACTTTCCGCCGAGGAGCGGGAGCGCATCTGCAAGGGCTGCCTCGACAATTTCGGACGGCTGTTCGCGGAGACGTCCAGCCCCGACGAATTCGTCGCCCGCGCCGCCTGCTGGAAGCCGGAAGGCGAAGGCGTGGAAGCCGTTCAGGCGGCGGCCCGAGAAGGTCGGCCGGTGGTCCTGGTCGGAGGGCATTTCGGGAACTACGAGGCAGCGCGGGCGGTCCTGATCCGCCGCGGGCTGACGGTCGGCGGGCTTTACCGGCCGATGAACAACCGGTTTTTCAACCGGCGCTACGTCAGGCGGATGGAGAGAATCGGAGAGCCGGTCTATCCGAAGAGCGTGAGCGGAACGAAGCAGCTGATGCAGTACCTCGAGTCGGGCGGCATCGCGGTGATCCTGAACGATCAGCATGCGGGCGAGGGGATGGCGGTGCCATTCCTGGGGCGTCCGGCCAGAACGAGCCTGTCTCCGGCGAAATTGGCGCTCAAATACGGAGCGCCCTTGATTCCTTTTTTCGCCGTGCGGCGCGGCGGCGGGCTTGATTTCGAAATCCACTTCGAGAGCCCGATCCCGACCGCCGATCCGGAAACCATGACGCTTGCCTTCAGCGAGCGCCTCGAAAGGCGCGTCCGCAAGCGCCCGGAGCAGTGGTTCTGGATCCATCGGCGGTGGAAGTAGGCGGGATGCTGCGGAAGTAGAGCAGGGCGCATTCCAAGGATTTGGGATGCGCCCTTGCATGGATAAAATGTTATGATATAACTTATTCAGAAATTGGCGGGATGCCGCGGAAAGGGAACACAATGCAAGCAGGAAGAGAAATTGGAAATTTGCCCGTGCGGCCATGCATTGGCCGGCCTCGCGCGGTCGCATCCAAGGCATTGCCGCACGCGGCCACGGCATCCGGCGCTGAATCGGCAGCGCGCGACGGCGGACGGGCACGGCCTTTCGGGGCGGCCTCGCGGCGCGCGCGTGCGGTTCTTTTCGCAGCGCTTCTCGGCGGCTCCGCCGTCGAAGCCGCCGCGTCGGAGCACGTGTCCGGCGTCGTCGCTTCGATTCTGCCAGTGCATGCGCTTGTCGAAGCCGTAATGGCCGACGCCGGCGAGCCGGGATTGGCAGTCAACCCCGCCGGGGACCAGCACGACTTCGATCTGAGGCCATCGATCGCCGCGATGCTCGAGTCGTCGCGGTTGGTGTTCGTCGTCGATGAGACGCTTGAAATCGGACTGCTTGACGCGGCGCGAACGCTCGCTCCCGACGCGCGCATCGTCATTCTGTCCGACTCTCCCGGCTTTGTGCGCAGGTCGCTCCGGGAAGGGGGAGGGTTCGAACTCGACGCCAGACACGACCACGGCCACGGCCACGGGCACGGCCATGAAGAGCACGACGACGAGGAGGACGGCCACGAGCACGAAGAGGATGAGCACGAGCACGACGAAGGCGGCCAGGAGCACGAAGAGGATGAGCACGGGCACGATAAGGACGACCACGGCGAGGACGACCACGGGCACGAGGAATCGGAGCACGGACAGACCGGATTCGATCCGCACGGTTGGCTCGACCCCGTCAATGCCATCGCGATGGCCCGAATGATTGCGAGCGCGCTTGCGGAATTGGATCCTGCCGGCGCTGCAGGCTACGAGCGCAATGCCGAAGATCTTGCTCGCCGCCTCGCGGAGCTGAACGAGGAAATCGAATCGGAATTGGCGCCGGTGCGCGGTTTGCCGTTCATCGTGTTCCACGACGCGTACCGGTACTTCGAGGATCGCTACGGGCTTTCCGCTGTCGGCTCCGCAGTGCTGGACCCGGAGCATTCACCAAGCGCGCGGCGGATTCTGGAGCTCAGGGAAAGAATCCGGGAATTCGGCGTGACCTGCGTGATCGGCGAGCCCAACCTCAACCGGCGCGTGATCGATACCATTGTCGAAGGCTTGGACGTGCGGGTGGGCATCGTCGACCCCTCAGGGGTAACGCTCGACGAAGGTCCCGACGTCTATTTCAGGCTGATTCGAGCGATGGCGTCGGTATTCAAGGACTGCCTTTCGCCCGAAGGCTGAGCATCGGCGCGCTGCGCCCTTCGGCGCAGACGAACCTCCCGCCTGCAAGGCGGCTGGGCCGGGCGGCACGATCCGCCCGGCCGCAGGCTCAGGGGATCTCGACGGCGATCGCCGTGGCCTCCCCGCCGCCGATGCAGATCGCGGCAATTCCCCGCTTGGCTTGCGCGTGCTCCATCGCATGCAGCAGCGTCACCATGATCCTGGCACCCGATGCGCCGATCGGATGACCTAGCGCGCAGGCGCCGCCGCGCACGTTAAGCCGGTCCTCCGGAATGCCGAGCTCGCGGCCGAACGCCATGGCCACGACTGCGAACGCTTCGTTGACCTCCCATAAGTCCACGTCGCCGGCCTTCCACGAAACCTTCCGCATGAGCTCCCGCGCGGCATAAACCGGGGCGGTTGTGAACAGGTTCGGCGCGTGCGCGTAGGAGGCGTGGCCGACGACCCGCGCGCGAACGGCGAGGCCGAGGCTTTTCGCCAGCGATTCTTCGCAGAGGACCAAGGCCGCCGCGCCATCGGAAATGGAAGAGGAATTCGCCGCTGTAACGGTGCCGTCCGTTCTGAATGCCGGCTTGAGCGCCGGAATCCGTTCAGGTTTGGCCCTCGCGGGACGCTCGTCCGACTCGACCATCCGCGCGCCCTTCCGCCGGCCTTCCGGAACCGGCTGGAGTTCCGCTTGCGACGCGCCGCTTGTCGCCGCAGCGGCGGCCTTCCTGAGCGAAGCCGTCGCGAACCCGTCCTGGGCCGCGCGCGTGAACTGGTACGAAGCCGCGCAATCCTCCGCGAACTCGCCCATGAGCCGGCCCCGGTCGTAGGCGTCCTCCAAGCCGTCGAGGAACATGTGGTCGATCGCCCCGGAATGACCGATCCTTGCGCCTTCCCGCATCGCGGGAAGGATGTACGGCGCCCTGGTCATGTTCTCCATGCCGCCCGCAACGGCCCCGGTCGCGTTGCCGAGCGCAATGGCGTCATGGGCGAGCATCACTGATTTCATTCCCGAACCGCACATCTTGTTCACGGTGGTTGCGGGCACGGACTCGGGGATTCCGGCGCCGATCGCAGCCTGCCTTGCCGGCGCCTGCCCAAGTCCGGCAGGCAGCACGCAGCCCATCACGACTTCGTCGATTCGATCCGGGCCCAGATCGGCCTCGGCCACGGCCGCCTTGATCGCGGCGGAACCCAGCTCCGTCGCGGCGACCTGGGAAAACCCGCCGCAAAAATCGCCGATCGGCGTCCTCTTCGCGGAAAGTATCGCTACCGTTCCCATGCCGCCGACACCCCTTTCCGAATGCGGAGGCCGCATTCGTACCCCATATCAGCCTGCCCGCAAGCGATGCGCCGACCGAGTTCTTCGCGGGCAGGGAGGCGCCGACATCCCGGCCCCGGTTTTCCACCGAATTCGCCGCGGCCGGATTGGCCGAATTCAAAGGCGTATGCTATCGGGCGCGTGCCGCCTCGGCGCGTCCCGGCGCCGCCGGGAGCAGCGCAGGCTTTGGCGGCTCCGCATCGGAAAGGGGAGGAAGCGATGGGGCAGGACATGAAGGGGCCGGGGCTGTTTCTCGCGCAATTCGCGGGCGATGAAGCTCCGTTCAACTCGCTGGGCGCCATAACGGAATGGGCCGCTGGGCTCGGATACAAAGGCGTCCAGATTCCGACCTTCGACCCTCGGATGTTCGATTTGGAGCGCGCGGCCGAGTCGCAGGACTACTGCGACGAGGTGCTCGGCATCTGCCGCGGCAACGGCGTCGAGGTGACCGAGCTGTCGACCCATCTCCAAGGCCAGCTGGTCGCGACGCACCCGGCGTACGATGTTGGGTTCGACGCCTTCGCTCCAGCCCGCCTCCACGGGAACCCTGCGGCGCGCCAGGAATGGGCTTCGGACCAGATCAAGCTTGCGGCCAAGGCGTGCCGCAGCATGGGCCTCGACTCGATGGTGTCGTTCACCGGTTCGCTGGCGTTCCCCTTCCTGTATCCGTGGCCTCCGCGGGCGGCGGGGCTGATCGACGAGGCGTTTTCGGAACTCGCGCGGCGTTGGAAGCCGCTGCTGGACGCCTGCGACGAGCAGGGCGTGGACGTGGGGTTCGAAATCCATCCCGGCGAGGACGTTTTCGATGGTGCGACGTTCGAAATGTTCTTGGAGAAGCTGGACGGCCATCCTCGCTGCGCGATCAATTACGATCCGTCGCACTTCCTGCTTCAGCAGCTGGATTACTTGGCGTTCATCGACATCTACCAGGAGAGGATCGCGGCCTTCCACGTCAAGGACGCCGAATTCAATCCCGACGGCAGGCAAGGGGTCTATTCCGGCTTCCAGCCCTGGATCGGCCGCGCCGGCCGGTTCCGGAGCCTTGGGGACGGCCAAGTTGATTTCACGGGCGTTTTCAGCAAGCTGGCCCAGTACGGGTATGACGGCTGGGCCGTGCTGGAGTGGGAATGCTGCATCAAGTCCAAGCGGCAGGGCGCCGCCGAAGGGGCGCCGTTCATTGCCGCCCATCTGATCGAAGTGACGCAGGACTCGTTCGAGGATTTCGCCGGCGGCGGCGCGGACAGGAAGACCGCCCGAGGAATCCTGGGGCTTGAGCGATGAGCGGCGATTTCAGCCCGCCGATCCGTTACGGAATGGTCGGCGGCGGGAAGGGCGCGTTCATTGGAGCCGTCCACCGCATCGCGGCGGCGATGGACGGCGGCTTCGAGTTGGTGGCCGGAGCGCTTTCCTCCGATCCGGAGCGGGCGATGCAGTCCGGCCGGGACATCGGCCTGCCGCCGGACCGCACGTATCCTGACTACCGTTCGATGGCGGAAGCGGAATCCGCGCGTCCCGACGGGATCGAGGCCGCCGTTATCGTGACGCCCAACCACATGCATGCGCCGTGCGCCGCTGCATTCCTGGAAGCGGGCATCCATGTCATTTGCGACAAGCCCATGACCGCGACGCTCGACGAAGCCGAACGCTTGGCGGAAACGGTTTCCGCGTCCGGCAAGTTCTTTGTCCTCACGCACAACTACTGCGGCCATCCCATGATCCGCGAGGCGCGCGAGCGCGTCCTGTCGAACGGGCTTGGAGACATAAGGGTCGTGCAGGCGGAGTATGCGCAGGACTGGCTTGCGGATCCTCTTGAAGAGACGGGGCACAAGCAGGCCGAATGGCGGACGGACCCCGCGCGGTCGGGACCTGCAGGATGCCTGGGCGACATCGGCACGCACGCATACCAGCTTCTTCGATTTGTAACCGGACTCCGCGTGGACAGCCTGTCGGCGGAGCTCTCGACATTCGTGGAAGGGCGGCGGGTCGACGACAACGCGCAGGCCATGCTGCGATTCAAGAACGGCGCGCGCGGGACGGTCTGGGCCTCGCAAGTCGCGCCCGGCAACGAGAACGGGCTGAAGCTGAGAGTATACGGCGAGCACGGCGGGATTGAATGGGCGCAGGCCGACCCGAACTACCTTTGGTATACGCGGCTCGGCGAACCCAAGCAGCTGATCACGCGGGGCGGTGCGGGGGCGGGGCAGGCCGCGGCGCGGGTGACCCGCGTGCCGCCGGGGCATCCGGAAGGATATCTGGAGGCTTTCGCGACCATCTACTCCGAGGCGGCCAAGGTGATACGGGCGCAGAAGGACGGCGTGCCGGAGCCGCGCGATGTGCTCCTGCCCGGCATTGAGGACGGCTTGGACGGGATGCGGTTCGTGTCCGCATGCATTGAAAGCTCGTCGAAGGATTCCGCCTGGGTTCAGTTCCCGGGCGGCTGAGCGGCGGAGGTTCGCGAACAGGGCGAGGCGGGGGCCGACGGCTGTCGGCCTCCCGTTTGCATCTCCCGGCGCGGCGCCTCCGGAATGGGCGCGTTGAACCGGATCAGCGGCGCTTCCGGATCTCTTCGCCCGTCGCCTGGTCGACGACCTTCATCGACAGCCTGACCTTCCCGCGGTCATCGAACCCGGTCAGCTTCACCTTGACCTCCTGGCCTTCGCTCAGGACTTCCGACGGGTGCCGCAGCCGCGTCTCGTTGATCTGGCTTATGTGCACGAGGCCGTCGCGCTTTCCGAAGAAATTCACGAACGCGCCGAAATCCGTCAGCTTGACGACCTTGCCCGAATATATCTGACCGACCTCGGGCTCGGCGACGATCGCATGGATCATGTCGCGCGCCTTCTTGATGGCCTCTTGGTCGGACGAGGCGACCTTGATGACGCCATCGTCGTTCACGTCCACTTTCGCGCCGGACGTGTCCACGATTTCCCGGATGACCTTTCCGCCGGTGCCGATCACGTCCCTGATCTTGTCGGTCGGGATGTGAATCGTTTCGATGCGGGGCGCGTAGGCGGAGAATTCCCCCGCTGTTTCAAGTGCTTTGCTCATTTCTCCGAGAATCCGCATCCGGCCTTCCCTCGCTTGGGAAAGCGCCTGCTCCATGATCTCGGGGGTCACGCCCGCGACCTTGATGTCCATCTGCAGCGACGTGATGCCGCGCTTCGTTCCGGCCACCTTGAAGTCCATGTCGCCGAGATGATCCTCGTCGCCCAAAATGTCCGTGAGCACCGCGAAACGCCCGTCCGATTCGAGGATCAGGCCCATTGCGACGCCCGCGACCGGCAGGCGAAGGGGAACGCCGGCATCCATCATGGAAAGGGACGCTCCGCAGACGGTCGCCATGGAGGACGAGCCGTTGGATTCGGTGATCTCCGTGACGACCCGTACGGTGTACGGGAACTCCATCGGATCGGGCAGCACCGCCTGAAGCGCGCGCCAGGCGAGCTTGCCGTGGCCGATCTCGCGACGGCCCGGCGGGCCCATCCTGCCCGTCTCGCCGACGGAGTAGGGCGGGAAGTTGTAGTGGAGCAGGAAGTTCGCGCGGAAATTGCCGTGCAGGGCGTCCACAATCTGCTCGTCCTCGCCCGTTCCGAGGGTCGTGACCGACAACGCTTGGGTCTCGCCCCGCGTGAACAGCGCGGAGCCGTGCGCTCTCGGAAGCAGCCCGGCTTCGCATTCGATCGGTCGAACGGTCGAACGGTCGCGGCCGTCGATTCGCGCCCCGCCGTCGATGATATCTCCGCGCAGGATGCCGGACTCGAGCTTCTTGAAGGCGTCGGAAAGATGCTCGTCGGCTTGCTGCTCCTCGGTAAGCGCCTCGACCACCGACCGGCGGGCGTCGGCGATGCGCGCCTGCCTTTCGAGCTTGTCGCCTTCCGCGAACGCGGCGCGCATTTCAGCTTCGCCGAGCCGCTTCACCTCCTCGACCAGCGCCGAGCAGTCGGGTCTCTCGAATTCGAACGGCGCTTTCGCGGCTTTTCCGGCGAGGGCGACGATAAGATCCAGGACCGGCTTCATCGAGTCGTGGCCGAACTTGACGGCGCCGAGCATCTGCTCCTCGGTCAGCTCGTAAGCCTCGGATTCCACCATCATCACGGCGTCGCGCGTGCCCGCCACGACGAGATCGAGCTGCTGGCTGGCGTTCAGGCACAGGTTGTCCATGTCCGGCACCGCCGGGTTCAGCACGTATTCGCCATTGACGAAGCCGACCCTCGCCGCGGCGATCGGCCCGAGAAACGGCACGCCCGAAATCGCCAGCGCCGCCGAGGCGGCGATGATCGCGACGACGTCGGGATCATTCACGAGATCGTGGGAGAGCACGGTGCAGGTGACCTGGACTTCGTTCTTGAAGCCCGGCGCGAACAGGGGCCGGATGGGCCGGTCGATGAGCCTGGAGGTCAGCGTCTCCTTTTCGGAGGGGCGCGCCTCCCGCTTGAAGAAGCCGCCGGGAATCTTGCCCGACGCGTAGTAGCGCTCCTGGTAGTGGACGGTGAGCGGAAAGAAGTCCTGGCCAGGCTTGCTGGTCTTGGCGAACGTGACCGCCGCCATGACGCATGTTTCGCCGCGGGTCGCCACGACGCATCCGTCGGCCTGCCTTGCGATCTTTCCGGTTTCAAGAATGAGCGTCTCGCCGCCCCATTCGATTTCTTCTCTTACATGTTCGAACATTCGTTGCCTTTCAGGCCTGTCGTTTCAGTTGCGGGCTGTCGTTGCGGCCGCTTCCGCGGCCGGCCCAATCCGATGCGATTCCCTTGCGTCCGCCGGTACCGGAGTGGGGCGGCGCAATCGGCCCGAAAGCCGGCGCGTTGTCGTGAATCGCCGCGCCTCCGACGCGCGGCGGTGAATTGCGGGGCGACTGTTCCACGTCGGCCTAGCGTCGCAAGCCGAGCCGTTCGATCAGATCCCTGTACCGCTGCTCGTCCTTCGACTTCACGTAGTCGAGCAGCTTTCTCCGCTGGGCGATAAGCCTTCTCAGGCCTCGCCGCGAGTGGTTGTCCTTTTTGTGGACTTTGAAATGCTCGGTGAGATTCGAAATTCTCGTCGTCAATACCGCGACCTGGACCTCCGGCGATCCGACATCGCCTTCGCTTCTCGCGTACTCGCCGATTAGCTCGGACTTCCTGCTTGCACTGATCGACATCGTCTTCCTTTCAATTTTTTGGCGGCCGCCGGGATGTCGTCCAGCCAGCCGCCTTCTTTCGCGCGGCACTCCGCCGCTGCGGGTGCATATAGCGAGATGCGGGGAAACCGCAATAGAGCCGGGCAGGGCGGCCGCGGCCTATTTCGCCGGGCCGATCATCATGAACATCTGCCGGCCGTCGAGCTTCGGCATGTCCTCGACCTTGCCGAATTCGCTGATGTCGGTCGCGACCCTGTCGAGCAGGTTCCTGCCGATGTCCTGGTGCGCCATCTCCCGGCCCCGGAAACGCATCGTCACCTTGACCTTGTCGCCGTTCTCCAGAAAGCGGGCGACATTCTTCATTTTGACCATGTAGTCGTGCGTGTCCGTATTGGGCCGGAACTTCACTTCCTTGATTTCAATGGTCTTCTGCTTCTTGCGGGCTTCGGATTCGCGCTTCTGCTGCGCGTATTTGAACTTTCCGAAGTCCATGATCTTGCAAACGGGCGGGTCGGCGGTAGGAGAGATCTCCACCAAGTCCAAGCCGGCCCTTTCAGCCATGGCGACGCCGTTGAGCGGGGTTGTGATCCCGTAGTTTTCACCTTCGGGTCCGATGAGCCGGATTTCCGGGGCAAGAATGCGGTCGTTCGCCCGCGGCCCCCTGTGTCGCTCCGGCGGGGCGTTGTAAGGTCTGCGAGGTATTTGCGTTCATCCTTTTCCTGCGTGTGACTGCGGCATCACGCTATACATTGCGGATTGCGCGTTCAACCGGATTTTGCGGAATCCGCCAGCAGCGGAAGCAGGGGCTGTTGCGCCTTCGGCCAGCCCCCGGGATGCGTCGCGCCGGTGCCGGTCCTGCCTCCGAACACGCCCCGAAAGCCGCGGCCCGAAGAGCGGTTCAGCGCAGGTCCGGAGGCTTCGCCTCCTCCCGGAACATTTTGATCGCGGCCTCCAGGTCGAGCGATTCCAAGCGCTTTTCGCCGAGCCTGCGGACGGCGACGGTTCGGTCGGCCATTTCGCGCTCGCCCACCGCGAAAATCAAGGGAACCTTTCCCAGCGAATGCGCACGGACCTTGAACCCGATCTTCTCGTTCCGCGTGTCCGCTTCCGCCCGGTATCCGGCCGAGGCGAGCAATTCCGCAACCTCCCTCGCGTAGCCGTCCGCGGCCGACACGATCGTCGCAACGACGATCTGCCGCGGCGCCAGCCAAAGCGGCAGGCGGCCGGCGTGGTTTTCGATGAGCATTCCGATGAACCGCTCGAAGCTTCCGAGGATCGCGCGATGGAGCATGACAGGCCGGTGCTTCTCGCCGTCGCGGCCGATGTAGGTGGCGTCCAAGCGCTCCGGCATCACGAAATCCACCTGCAGGGTGCCGCACTGCCAGTCGCGCCCGATCGCGTCGGTAAGCACGAATTCAAGCTTCGGCCCGTAGAAGGCGCCTTCGCCGGGGTTCAGCTCGAACTCCGCGCCGGCGGCGCGCGTGGCGGACATCAGCGCCTGCTCCGCCTTCGTCCAGACCTCGTCGGCGCCGGACCTGACCTCCGGGCGGTCGGCGAATTTGATTGCGAATTCCGGAAACCCGAGGTCCTTGTAAATGCGCGAAAGCATCCGGATGAACGCGGCGGTCTCCGCTTCGACCTGCTCCCGCTCGCAGAATATGTGGGCGTCGTCCTGGACGAATCCGCGGACCCTCATCAGGCCGTGGAGCGCTCCGGAAGGCTCGAACCGGTTGCACGATCCGAATTCCGCCATCCGCAGCGGAAGGTCCCGGTAGCTTTTCTGCCCGTTGTTGTAGATCTGGACGTGGCACGGGCAGTTCATCGGCTTCAGCGCGTTGATGCGCCCTTCCTCCGAGATTTCCATGTCCACATTCACCAGGAACATGTGCTCGTGGAATTTCTCCCAGTGCCCGGAAGCCTCCCAGAGCGCGCGATCCAGGACCATCGGCGTGTTGACCTCGACGTACCCGTTCTCGGCCTGCCGCCGGGACATGTACTCCTTGAGGAGCTTGTAGATCGTCCATCCGCGCGGGTGCCAGAACGCCATCCCCGGAGCCTCCTCCTGGAAATGGAACAGGTTCATTTCGGCGCCGATCCGGCGATGGTCGCGCTTCTTCGCCTCCTCCACCATCCGGAGATGCCGCTTGAGATCGTCCTTCCTGCGGAACGCGATCCCGTAGATCCGCTGCAGCATCCGGTTCCTGGGATCCCCGCGCCAGAAAGCGCCGGAAACGGTCGTCAGCTTGAACGCGTCGGCCGGAACCTGGCCCGTGTTCAGCAAATGCGGGCCCCTGCAGAGGTCCTGCCAGTCGCCGTGCCAGTACATGCGCACCGGCTCGCCCTCGGGAATGGCCTCGACCAGCTCCACCTTGTACGGCTCGCCGGCATCGGCGTAGTGCTTGATCGCCTTCTCGCGCGGCCATATCTCGGTGCGCACCGGTTCCCTCAAGGCGATGATCTGCTTCATCTTGGCCTCGATCTGCGCGAGGTCCGAGGGCGTGAAGGGCTCCGCGCGGTCGAAATCGTAATACCAGCCGTTCTCGATGACCGGCCCGATCGTGACCTTGGTTTCCGGCCAGATCTCCTGAACGGCGCGGGCCATGATGTGCGCCAGATCGTGGCGGACGAGCTCAAGCGCCGCCGCTTCGTCGGCCATCGTGTTGATCGTGATGGCGCCGTCGGAGCGGATCGGCCACTGGAGGTCCCAGTGCCGACCGTCAAAATGGGCGGAAATCGCTTTCCTGCCGAGCGACGGCGAAATCCGCGCCGCGACCTCGGCGGCGGTAGCGCCTTCGTCGAATTCGAGCGCGGCGCCGTCCGGAAGAATCAGGGATATTGCGGCAGTCACTTGCGGCCTCGTCGGTTCGGCGCCTACGGAACGCCCGTTTGCGGGAGCGCGCAATCTAGCCGCGCGGCCCTTCCCGTCAACGACCGCGCGCCATGGCGGCGGCAATTTCCGGGAATGTTGGAATCCTGCAACGCGGCGCAGGCGCTGCGAAGGCACTTGCGCCTGCAATGCCGTGGATTACTGCTGCGCGCAGCAGGGCGCGGCCGCCGCCGGCCCGCCGTACGCCGGAGGGGAGCGCCATGGAACCGCAGTTTCTGGAACTGGGAGACGGAAGGAGAATCGCCTTCAGCAAAATCGAAGGCGAGGGGACCGGCGTCGTCTTCCTCGGCGGCTTCGCGTCGGACATGACCGGCACGAAGGCCGTCCATCTGGAAGCGGCTTGCAAGGCGAAAGGCCGGCCTTTCCTCAGGTTCGACTACACCGGCCACGGCCAGTCGAGCGGCGCGTTCGAGGATGGATGCATCGGCGACTGGGCCCGGGATGCGCGAGAGGCCATCGGCGCGCTCGCTGAAGGGCCGCAGATCCTGGTCGGCTCGTCGATGGGCGGATGGATCGCCCTGCTGCTAGCAAGGAGCGATCCGGCAAGCATAGCCGGGCTGGTCGGAATCGCTGCGGCGCCGGATTTCATGGGGGATCTGGAAAGCGGGCTTGACGAGGAGCAGCGGCGCTTGATGGCGTCGACCGGCCGGGCGGAGATGCCTTCGGATCATTCGGAGTTGCCAATCATCCTGACTCGGAAGATGTTCGACGACGGAAGCAGGCAGACGATTTTCGGCGGTCCGCTGCATCTTCCGTTCCCGACGCGGCTGCTGCAGGGAACGGACGACGAGGATGTCGACCAGTCGGTTGCGCTTCGGCTTCTCGCCCATGCGAGCGGGCCGGACATCAGGCTCGTCTTGATCAAGGGCGGAGACCACAGGCTCTCCGGATCCTCCGAGCTCGCCCTGATTGAAGAAACCGTGGATTCGGTCTCGGCCACAGGGATGCGGCCGCGGTAACAGGCCGCTCGATCGACGTTAAATTACGAAAGCCACCGTCGCCACAACGAGGCCTGTCGCCGCGATCATCAGCGAAACGAGGTTCACCAGCACCAGCTTCCCGATGCGGTCGCGCAGAGCCTTGTCGTCTGTCGCCGACTTCCGGGCGATCCATGCCGAGCACATGCAGTAGAGCACGCCCGCGAGACCTGCCGCTCCCATGAAGAATCCGATGGCCGCCAGCCACAGCATTCGAACCAGCCCCTTCCACTCCAGTTCCGCCCGCGCCTGTCGGCGCTCCTGAACGAATCGCGGCGGCCCGCGGCCGCGAACGCCGCTCAGATAGACGAATCCCGCCCCGTCCTGTAGAGCCGCCGGAATTCCAAAGGAAATCGCTCAGGTAATCCATTTGACGATTAGGCCACAGAGCGGGCTGTTCGCCGCGGGCATCGTCCTCATAGCTGCAGCCGTTCTGCTGCCGATCGCGACTGTGGTCGTGCTGGCGGCGTCGCCCCGGGAGGAGATCTGGCAGCACCTGCTGGCAACAACGTTCCCCAAGTACCTGAGAAACACGCTTGTCCTGATGTTCGCCGTCGGAGCCTGCTCGGGTGCCGTCGGCGTCATCTGCGCCTGGATAGTCACCATGCACCGGTTCCCGTTCCGGCGTCATCTCGAATGGGCGCTGTTCCTGCCGATCTCGATTCCGACCTATGTCGGCGCATTCGCACTGGTCGACTTCCTTGAATTCGCTGGCCCGCTGCAGACGGGGATGAGGGCGATCTTCGGATGGCAAACGTCGGGGGACTACTACTTTCCGGAGATCCGGTCGGTCGGCGGGGCCGTCTTCGTGCTGTCCGCCTCGTTCTACCCGTACGTGTACCTGCTGGCGCGCGCGGCATTCCGGGAGCTTTCGGGCAACGTGTTCGAGGTGGCGACGACTCTTGGAGCTAACGCGCGCAAGCGGTTCTTCCTCGTCGCTTTGCCGCTGGCTCGGCCGAGCATCGCGATCGGCATTGCGATCGTGATGATGGAGACCGTCAGCGATTTCGGAGCGGTCAATTACTTTGCCGTGCAAACGCTGACGACGGGCATCTTCTCCGTTTGGCTCGACGCGTACAACGTCGGCGGCGCGGCCCAGCTCTCCTTGGTGATTCTGGCTCTCATGTTCATTCTTCTGTTCGTGGAGAAGGCAAGCCGCCGACGCGGACGGCGCTACAGTTCGACGAAGGGATCGGAACCGGTTGAGCCTGCGCCGCTGCACGGCCTGCCCGGGTGCGCCGCTGCCGCCGCTTGCTTGATGCCCGTCGCGGCGGGCTTCCTGCTGCCTCTCGGCGTCATGCTTTCCCACACCTTGGACAATCTCGGCGCGCTGGTCGATCCCGGCCTCATCCGCGCGCTGCTCAACACCGTAATGGTCGGAGCCTTGGCCGCGGTTTCGACGGTCGCCGCGGCGGTCTTCATGGTGTTCGGCGTGAGGTCGACGCATCGGCGGCTGCCGAGGCTTGCGCTGCCCGCGACAACGCTGGGCTACGCGACGCCCGGCGCCGTGCTCGGCCTCGGGGTCCTCATCCCGATGGCGGCCGCCGACGGATTCCTTGCAGATTTCGTGCTTGCGGCCACAGGAGTGGAGATCGGCCTCCTGATGACCGGCTCCGCCTTCGCAATCGTCTTCGCCTACTCGGTCAGGTTCTTCGCGATTGCGCAGGGTGCCGCCGATTCGGCGATGGGCAGAATCCCGCCTTCGCTGACGATGGCCGCCCGCTCGCTCGGCAAGGACGCTGTCGGCACGCTGGGAAGCGTCCACCTGCCGATAATCAAGGGCTCGCTGCTGACGGCGTGGCTGCTCGTGTTCGTGGATTGCGTCAAGGAGCTTCCGGCGACGCTCCTGCTGCGGCCGTTCAATTTCCACACGCTGGCGACCCGGGTATACGAAAGCGCTTCGCTGGAGGACATCGGCAGTGCCGCGCCGACCTCGCTCCTCATCATGCTGGTCGGGTCTCTCGGCGTCGCGGTTCTGGTTCGTGCGAACCGGTGAATCGGCCGACGCGCGTCGGCGCCACGGAATCGCGTCCGAACCAGGTTGAAAAGTAGTCGGCTGCAATAATATATGGAGCCGGATGGATCCATGCCCCTATAGCTCAGCCGGTAGAGCATCTGATTTGTAATCAGGAGGCCGGGAGTTCGAATCTCTCTGGGGGCACCAACCCACCTCGCGCCGATGCGGCGTGGCCGAACGCCGCCGCGATGCTTCATTCCCTATCCGCATGCGATCTCTCGCGACATAGCAGAGCGGCTTGTCCATGCCTTACAGCAATCAAGAGACGCGGCGACTGAGTTCAGGCACTGCTTGCACTCCACCCCGCTGCATGCGTCGGCCGAGGTCGGCAGCAGGGGTGCCATGGCATGGTCGAGATACAGAAGAGCTCTTTCGAAGGCATCCACCTCCGAACCAGCCCGATATATTGTTCCGCGAACCGAACAGGTGAAAAGGCTTTGGCAGTTCAAATTGAATTGCGCGTGATCGGATAGTTGAAGAGTGGCGGCAAGCATGATAGTGGAATTCACCCTTGAAATTTGTGCTGAATTCCAATTTAAGTCGGGGAAATGAAATGCGGATAGGTTTTCTACCCTTGCTGATAACAGCAATAGCGTTGGCTATATCCGCTAACGCGCAGGATAGCGGCGTTGAAGATATGAGTTTGTATAATTCAATTTCAGAACGCATGGAAAATGGACAATATTTGATTTATGATGATCATGCGCACGAGTTGTGGAGAAAAATAAAGCAGCATAACTCTCAACGCAATTCATTGCCCGAATATGAAAATACATTTTATGGCAAGAAAATCAAATTTGCGGTGGTGAGCAGTGATCGTAATGACGATTCAATAATTTGCTCCATCTCAGACCCTACTTTGTTTTGGGAATTGCTGGCAATTTACTCAAAAGGGGATAGAGTTAAATGTGAGGAACCAAAGCAAAATTAGGGGAAGGCTGATTGCCTTGAGTTCGCGTGCACAAAGCGCTGCTTGCGCGCGATGGCAGTGTTCGCGTGGAATCGCCGCCGTTATTGGGATTTCCGCCGAGTGGCCGTATCGTCTGTTCGGCACATGCGGACATGCGGAATCGGCGCTGTCGCAACACGGAAGGCTCGTTCAAGGGAGATTCGGCCCTCGGGTCTGTTTTTGCTGGAGACGATGTCGCTTTGGGCGGAAGGTTCGAACTGTAGTTCGGCACGAAGCAGCACGTCGAAGCTATTTGGGCGGCGATACCGCCACAGTTACGGAAACCGGATTCGTCGAGATAGCGGGCCAAACGCTTGCGCCAGCATTTGTGCAGGACGCCGGGGTCCCAGTACGCCGGGTTCGACGGCATTCGGTGGATCGACTCGGGCATTCCGTGCGCCGTAAGGCCTGATGAAAGACCGCGGAACGGCGGAATATCCAGGCCATCCAATCGAGCAGGGAAATCCCCCAACAGCCAGTATGTAGCGAACCAATGGGTGCATCCCATTTTTTGTGGTCAGGTGGCAGCGCCGTGGCAAGCTCTACAATCAAGGAAGCCGGTCCAGTTGTTGCCGTCGATGCGGCATTTGACGGCGAGCGTGCGTTGACACCCGCTTTCGACCAAGGGTTTGAACCGGCTCCCGATGGACCGCTTGCAGACGGTTTCCACGAAAATGGGATGCACCCGACGCCGAACGCGGACGACACCCGAGCCAGCGGAAAAGGCTCACTGCCCACAAAAATGGGATGCACCCGAACCCAATCATCTTCTGGACGGAACGCGGTGCTTCTGCTTATCGTGTGCGGAATTCTCGGGAGGCTTCCATGAGACTAGCAAACGCTAATGTGCTTGATTTGGAGGCGGGGCGGTTCGAGCGCCGCGACCTCCATGTGGAAGGCGCCCGCTTCGCGCGAAGCGCCGAAGGGCGCACCGTCGATCTGGGCGGTGCCTACGTGCTGCCCGGTTTTTTCGACTGCCACGTTCATATCGCGATGCGCACGGAACTGAGCAGCAGCATCGATGTCTGGCACAACGCGCTTCCGGGGGAAACGGCGCTTTACGCGGCGAGGGCGGCGCGAAGGACGCTGATGTGCGGCATCACGACGGCGAGGGATGTCGGGGGCTGGGACTACCACGAGATCGCCGTCCGCAACGCGATCAATGCCGGAAGCCTCATCGGGAGCCGCCTGTTCTGCTGCGGACGGATACTCACGCAGACATGCGCGACGACGCCCTACTTTCCGGGAATGTACCGGGAATGCGACGGTCCGGCCGAAGTCCGCAAGGCCGCGCGGGAACAGCTGGCCAAGGGCGCGGACCTGATCAAGCTGATGGCCACCGGAGCCATCACTTCGGCGGAAAGCGAGCGCGCGGACGCGATACAGTTCCGGCGCGACGAGATCAGCGCGGCCGTCGAGATCGCGGAGGACAACGGTCTGCATGTCGCTGCGCACGCGCATGCTCTGGAAGGCATCGTCAACGCATCCGAGTGCGGGTGCAGGTCGGTGGAGCACGCGAGCTTCGGAACCCGTGCGGCCTACGAAATCCTGGCGGCCAACGGGACGTGGATCGTGCCGACACTCTGCATCCACCAGGCACTGCTGAGCGACGAGGCCTTCGCGGCGCTTGCGCCCGAGCACATCAGGAAGCGCTACGAGGAGACCGAAGCCGTCCACATTGAAAACGTCCGCACTGCCTACAAGGCAGGCGTGCGCATCGCCATGGGCACCGACATCGGCACGCCTGGCAATCATGCCGGCGAGAACATGCAGGAGCTCGATCTGATGGTGAACGCCTCCGGAATGACCGAGATTGATGCGATCCGCGCATCCACAATTTCACCGGCGACGATGATGGGGCTGGAGAAGCGGCTCGGGTCGCTGGATGAAGGGAAAATCGCGGACGCGATCGCCGTGGACCGCAATCCGCTTGAGGACATATCGGCGCTGAACGACGTGTTCTTCGTCATGAAGGACGGACAGGTGCACAGGAACGACAGGGAATTCCGGCCGGAGCCCGACGGGCGGGTCATCACGGAGCCGGTTTCGTCGCCTGTGAATTGATTTTTAGCCGTCGCTTGCCGCGGCAGCACGCGGGTTCGCTTGCATGAGCGCGTACAGGACATGTATGCGGTGCGTGCCGCTGCGGCTGGCGGCGTCCGGAACAGGATCGACCGGATCGTGAAGATCGGGACTCCCCGAGAGCGGCTCTCTGGCGAAGCCAGGGTCGCGATGACGCCGGAATCGGCGAAGCGGCTTGCGAAGCTCGGGCACGAGTGCGTGATCGAGGCGGGCGCGGGCGCGCTCGCCGGCTACGCCGATGGCGCTTACTCGGAGGTCGGCGTGACTGTTGTGAACGGCGCCGAGGCTCTTTGGGCGGAAGCGGATGTCGTCGCGAAGGTCAATCCGCCGGAGAGCGGCGAAGTCGGGCTCCTCCGGTCCGGTCAGAGCTTGGTGTCGTTCTTCTGGCCGGCGCAGAATTCCGATCTGCTTGCGGAGGCGAACGCCAAGGGCGCCACCGTCCTTGCGATGGACGCCGTGCCCCGGATTTCGCGCGCCCAGAAGATGGACGCGCTTTCGTCGATGTCGAACATTGCCGGATACCGGGCCGTAATTGAGGCGGGCAACGCGTTCGGGCGGTTCTTCGCGGGCCAGGTTACGGCCGCGGGGAAGATCCAGCCTGCGAACGTGCTTGTGCTGGGGGCGGGCGTAGCAGGACTCTCCGCCATCGGAACCTCCGTTTCCCTCGGCGCGGTCGTCCGCGCGTTCGATGTCCGGCCGGAGGTTGCGGAGCAGATCCAGTCCATGGGGGCCGAATTCCTGTTCCTTGATTTCGACGAGGACGCCAGCGGCGAGGGCGGCTACGCGAAGCCGTCATCTCCGGAATTCCGGGAGAAGCAGCTGGAGCTCTTCAGGAGCGAGGCGCCGCGAACGGACATCGTCATCACCACGGCTCTCATCCCCGGCCGCGACGCGCCGCGGCTCTGGCTGTCCGACATGGTCGAGGCGATGAGGGCGGGTTCGGTCGTCGTCGACCTCGCCGCCGAGCGCGGCGGAAACTGCGACCTGACCGTGCCGGGCGAGTCAATCACCTCCGCCAACGGCGTCGAGGTGATCGGATACGTGGATCTTCCAAGCCGGATGGCCGCGCAGTCCTCGGCGCTCTTCGCCATGAACGTTTTCCATCTCATGTCGGACCTGACGCCCGGCAAGGACGGCGCGGTCGTCCACGACATGGAGGACGACGTAGTCAGAGGCGTCACAGCCGCGCACGAAGGCCGGATCACGTTTCCGCCGCCTCCGCCGAAGACGCCCGCCATCGCCGCCAAGCCGCCTGTGCCGGCGGCCAAGGAGCTGACGCCGGAGGAAAAGCTGGAGCAGGAGCGGGCGGCGTTCGCCAAGGCCACCCGCAACCAGATCGCAATGATCGCGGCGGGCGGCGCTTTCACGCTGCTGGTCGGCCTGATCGCGCCTCCAAGCTTTATGCAGCATTTCATCGTTTTCGTGCTGAGCTGCTTCGTGGGCTACCAGGTCATCTGGAACGTGAACCACGCCCTCCACACGCCGCTGATGTCGGTCACGAACGCCATTTCGGGGATCATCATCCTCGGCGCTCTTCTGCAGATCGGCTCAAGCGACAGCCTGGTGCTGTGGCTGGCTGCGGTTTCCGTGCTCATCGCCTCCATAAACATCGTGGGCGGCTTCCTCGTGACGCGCAGGATGCTCGCGATGTTCAGGAAGAGCTGACATGGCCGGAGGGTTGCCGGAAGGGGTGCTGACGGCCGCCTACATCGGGGCGGCGGTCATGTTCGTTCTCTCGCTCGGCGGGCTTTCGAACCAGGAGCGCGCGAAGCGGGCCATATGGTACGGCATCGTCGGCATGGCTTTGGCGGTCGGCTCGACCGTGCTCGCTCCCGGCATCGGCAACTACCAGTTGCTGGCGGCTCTCGTCGTGGCGGGCGCCGTCATCGGCGCAATCGTGGCTGCCCGGGTCGAAATGACCGGCATGCCTCAGCTGGTCGCCGCGCTCCATTCGTTCGTGGGGCTCGCAGCCGTGTTCATCGGCATCAACGCGGAGCTTGAGCTCGCGTCGCTGGCAGTCGCCGGAACCGACGCGCCGCTCGCCGGATTCGCAAAGGAACTCGCGGAAAAGAACGCCATCGAAATCGGCATCTTCAAGGTCGAGGTGTTTCTCGGAATTTTCGTGGGGGCCGTGACCTTCACCGGCTCGGTCGTCGCGTTCGGCAAGCTCGCGGGCAGGATCAGTGGAAGCCCGAGGAAGCTGCCTGGGGGCCATTTCTGGAACGCGGCCGCGACGATCGCCTGCATCGCGCTGGGCGTCGCTTACGTCCAAGGCGCGGACATTTGGACGATAGTCGTCGTGGCGGTTCTGGCCGGACTGATCGGATGGCATCTGATTTCGGGGATCGGCGGCGCCGACATGCCTGTCGTCGTTTCGATGCTCAACTCCTATTCCGGATGGGCGGCGGCGGCGGTCGGCTTCACTCTCGGCAACGACCTGTTGATCGTGACGGGCGCGCTGGTCGGCTCTTCCGGCGCGATTCTTTCCTACATCATGTGCCGGGCGATGAACCGGCGCTTCGTGAGCGTGATACTCGGCGGCTTCGGAGGTTCCGGGGAGCCCGCGGCCGAGGTTTCGGGAGAGCAGGTCGCGATCGACGCCGGCGGGGTCGCCTCGGCGTTGGAGGACGCGGACAGCGTCATCATCGTTCCCGGCTACGGCATGGCGGTTGCGCAGGCGCAGGCCGCCGTCAGCGAGCTCACCAGCAAGCTGAGGAGCAAGGGAAAGACCGTGCGGTTCGGCATCCACCCGGTGGCGGGTCGGCTTCCAGGCCACATGAACGTGCTGCTGGCGGAAGCGAAGGTGCCGTACGACATCGTGCTTGAGATGGAAGAGATCAACGACGACTTTCCGCACACCGACGTGTCCGTGGTCATTGGCTCGAACGACATCGTGAATCCGTCGGCGCAGGACGATCCGAATTCGCCCATTGCCGGCATGCCGGTGCTTGAGGTCTGGAAGGCGAAACAAGCTTTCGTGTTCAAGCGGGGGCAGGGAACCGGCTACTCCGGCATCGAGAACCCGCTGTTCTACAAGGAGAACACCCGGATGTTCTTCGGAGACGCGAAGGCGTCGGTCAACCAGTTGCTTGCGCTGCTGAACTGACGGGCACAGCGGACTTGCTCAATGCCGCGCGCCTTTCGGTGCGCGTCGCCGGGCGGAACCGCATCCGCGGGCTGCCAAGAATCCCGGCCGTAGCTGGCCATCCGCTGCCGCGAACGGGACCAAAGGTTTCCTGGCCTGTTTAGCGAATCCTTTAGCTGGGCGTGAAGGCATTCCCGCTCCGACTTTCGTGGCCGCCCGGAATGGAAGCCTCGCCGCCGCGGAGCGGAGCAAGGCGTGGACCGCTTTGCCGCTCCGGCCATGCGCATCACAAGGATTTCATTAGGGCGCCTCCTCGCAAGTTCCTAGAACTAAAGAAGATCTGGAAAAGGAGAGGACTGATGAGGCAACGTTTTCTTGCCGCAGTGGCGATCTTCGCGACTGCGGCCGCATCGACCGGCGGTCTGCTGGCCGATGAGCGATGGACGGATGCAAGCCGCGGACCGGAAATCGGCCGGACGGGTGACATGAACTACGCCGCTTTCGATGCCCTGCCTTTCGCGGACCCGGTTCCGGATGAAGGCGCAGTTTTCGAAGGGCAGCCGAATTCGGACGCGCGTCATGGCGTTTTCGTCGGCGCGTTGCCGCGCGAAGCCGGATTCCGCGCGATGCGCGCCGACCCGCTGCAGGCGCCGCATTTCTGCAGCTATGTTTTTTCAGCCAATTCGCAGGAGTATCCGGAGTGCAGCCGGACTTCGTGCCAACGAGCTGCGCTTGATTGCCAGCGGAGCGCTGATCCATTGACGAGCGCATTCCCGCAATTCAGGTGGCTGTCGCCTTCCGCAGCGGAATTCACGCGCAAGGACGGCCGGATAGAGGAACTGTCGCTCGGGAAAGCGAACTGACCATCCGGATCGCCGGGGCTGACTGAGTTCGGACACCTGCTGGACTGGCCCCGCCCGATTGGATGGCGATTGGCGAAGGGGCGCGGGGCTGGCGCAAGCCGCCGTTCAAAACCGTTCCTGCGAATGCTTGCGCAGTTCCGCTCTGGCAACCTGCCGCCGGTGGACTGCGTCCGGTCCGTCCGCAAGCCTGAGGGTTCGCAGGTGAACCCACTGGCGGGCGAGCGGCGTGTCCTGGCTGATGCCTTGCGCGCCGTGCATCTGGATCGCGAGGTCCGTCACCCGGAGCGCCGCCTCCGGCGCTGCCACCTTGACCATGCTTATCCATGGAGCGGCTTTGCGCTCGTCCCCTTGGTCCATCATCCATGCCGCTTTCAGGCACAGAAGCCTCGCCGCCTCGATTTCGGAGCGGGATTTCGCAATCAGGTCGTAGTTCTCGCCCAGCTTGGCCAGCGGTGAGCCGAAGGCTGTCCGCGAGACGGAGCGTCGGCAAAGCAGCTCCAGCGCCTTCTCGGCCTGCCCGATCGCTCTCATGCAATGGTGGATTCTGCCGGGTCCCAAGCGGCCTTGGGCAATCCTGAATCCCTCGCCCTCGCCGACAAGGAGATTCTCGGCAGGCACGCGTACGTTGCGAAACCGCAGGTGCATGTGGCCGTGGGGAGCGTCGTCGTGCCCGAAGACGGTCATCGGCCGGACAATTTCGACGCCCTCCGCATCCGAAGGCACGAGCAGCATCGAGTGGTTCCTGTGCCGATGGTCGCCGCTCGATGTCCGCGCCATCACCAGATACACGGCGCAGCGCGGGTCTCCCGCCCCGGTCGCCCACCATTTCTCGCCGTTCAGAACGTAGCCGTCTCCTTCGCGCACGCATGGCATCGAGATGTTGGTGGCATCGGATGAGGCGACATCCGGCTCGGTCATCAGGTAGGCCGAACGGATTTCACCGTTCATCAAAGGCTCGAGCCATTGCGCCTTCATGCGCTCCGTGCCGAACCGCGTCAGAACCTCCATGTTCCCCGTGTCCGGCGCGTTGCAGTTGAACGCCTCCGGAGCCAGGTGGGACTTCCCCATTTCCTCGGCAAGATACGCGTATTCAACGGTCGTCAGCCCCGCGCCGCCCTTCTCCCCGGTAAGCCACAGATTCCAAAGGCCTTGCGCTTTCGCTTCGGATTTCAGGCTGCTGAGGATTTCCAGCTGCCTGCCGGTGAGGACCCATCTGCCGCCGATGTCGACTTCGCGAAGGAATTCGTCGTCAAGAGGCAAGATGCGTTCGGAGATGAACTGCTTGAGCTGCTCGAGCAGCGGGAGCAGCCTGCTTGTGACGCCAAGATCCATCGCAGTTCTCCCGTCAGCCGTTCCGGGCGTGGAAGCCTTGCGCAGGAATGCCCGTCAAGCGGAACTCTTGCGCATTTTCTGCTGCATTCGCAATCGCTGGCCTGCCTGGGAGAACCGGGGCAGAGCACTCCGCCCGCCATGCGCTTGGTCGGACGCTTGCGGCTCGCGGGCTGCGCTGATGGAATGAGGGCATGACGGATTTTGCGGACGGGGATTTCAAGTCGGCGGTGCTTCCGTTCCTTGAGAAGCATGCGCCGGGGGGCGGCAGGATCGCGATCCGGAAATTCGGCACCGGCCAGTCGAATCCCACCTACCTCGTCGAGCGGGGCGGCGTTTCGAGCGTCTTGAGGACGAAGCCGCCCGGCCGCCTGCTTCGCTCCGCCCATCTGGTCGATCGCGAATTCCGGGTGATGAAGGCTCTCAAAGGGTCGGGTGTTCCGGTCCCAGAAATGATCGCGCTTGCGGACGACCGGGCGTCGCCGACGGGGCGGGCGTGCTTTCTGATGGAGCGCGTCGAAGGCCGCGTGTTCTATGATCCGCTGCTGCCGGAGCTGGAGCGCGCCGAGCGCAGGTCGGTCTACGACCAGATGAACCAAGTGCTCGCGGCCCTGCACGAGCTGGATCCGGCCGAATCGGGACTCTCGGACTTCGGAAAGCCGGGCGACTATTTCGCCCGGCAGGCGCGGCGCTGGACCGAGCAGTATCTGGCGTCGAGGATGAAACCGGACGCGAACATGGACTGGCTGATCGAATGGCTTGCGTCGAATCTCCCGCCGGACGACGGCCAAGCGGCGATCGTCCATGGCGACTACCGGCTGGACAACATGATCTTCGCCGGAGATCCGCCCATCGTCAGGGCGCTGATCGATTGGGAGCTTTCGACGCTGGGGCATCCCATGGCGGATCTCGCCTACCAGTGCATGCAATGGCGGCTTCCGCACGACGCCCGGCCGCCGGGACTGGGCGCCGCGGACCGCGCTGGCCTCGGCCTGCCGGAGGAGCGGGAATATGTGGAGCGCTATTGCCAAACCCGCTCGGCGCCGTTTCCCGAGAACTGGACCTTCTACCTGGTGTTTGCGTTCTTCAGGTTCGCGGCCATTCTGGAAGGGGTTGCAAGGCGGGCCAGCGACGGCAACGCTTCGAATCCCGAAGCCGCCGCCGAGTACGGGCGGACTGCGCCGGTGCTGGCCCGGATGGCCGTCGAAATCATGGAGAGCGAGGGGTGACGCCTTCGCTGCAACCCGGCTGCGGCGCCGTTCAGGTCCGGTAAAACCTCCGCGCCGTTCCGCCGAAGACCGCTTCGTGATCCTGGTCGGGGACAACCTCCTCAATCGCGTTCACGAGGTCGGCGTAGCCGGACTGCAGTGAATCCACCGGGAAGTTCGAGCCGAACATGCAGCGTTCGGGTCCGAACAGCTCCAGGCAGGTTTCGACCGCGGGACGCAAATCCTCGACGGTCCAGCCGTGCATGAACATGCCCAAGCCGGAAATCTTGCAAACGAATCCCGGAAGCTCCGCGAGCCGTGCCAAACCGCGCCTCCACAATTGCTGTCCGCTTCTCGAATCGTCGTGGGGCGATCCGGCGTGGCAGACGGCGACCTTCAGCTCCGGAACCCGCCGGAACACCCGGAGGGTCGCCTCCATGAGCTCGGGAGTCAGCTGCAGATCGAAGGACAAACCCGTTTCCGCAACCTGGGCGAGGCCTCGCCTGAATGCCGGATTGGAAAGCAGCTCGTTCGTGCCGGTTCGGGCGTCCTCGCCGGGAGCCCGCCCGACGATCTGGCGGACGCCGCGCATCGTCGGTATCGCGGCCAACGCTTCAAGCCGTTCCTTCGCCCCGTCCGACGCGACGTCGCAGAAGCCGACCTGGACGGTCGGCCATCCGCAGGAGTCGTGCACGGATTGCACCCACGTCGCTTCGGCCATTCCGTCGGCGGCGCCGACCTGGATGTGAACCGAGGCCTCGAAGCCGCGCGCCTCGGCGTCGGAGCGGAATTCCTCCACGAGGTAGTTCCGCTGGATCGGCGTCGGATCGCCGAAGAACCGCCGCTCTCCCTTCGCCATCAGCCAAGGATAGCGGACCGCATCCAGATCCCAGATGTGGTGGTGCGCGTCGATTCTCAAGGCAAGCGCCCGAATCCGGCCGCGTGTCGGCGGAGGCCGGCGATCCCGCGCATCCGGTTCGCGCTCACGCGTCGGCGTCCGTTCGAGGCCGCCATGGGTCCACGGCGTCCGGCCGTCCGGGAATTCGGAGTTCGGTCCGGGCCATGGGCCGGTGCGCCACGATCTTGCCGTTCGCGACGATCGCAAGGCGGTCGGGCTTGAGCCGGATCGCCTCTACCGGGTCCGGGGCGTCCAGAATGACGAAGGAGGCCCGCTTTCCGGCTTCAAGGCCGTAATCCTCCAGCCCCATGATGGCCGCGTTCACGGTCGTCACCATGTCGAAGCACTTGCGCATGTCCTCCCGGCTGGTCATCTGCGCCACATGAAGCCCGATATTGGCAACCTCAAGCATGTCCGCGTTGCCCAGGGAATACCAAGGGTCGAGGACGCAGTCCTGTCCCCAGCCCACGCGGATTCCCGCGGTGATCATTTCCGGGACCCGCGCAAGCCCGCGCCGCTTCGGATAGGTGTCGTGGCGGCCTTGGATGACGATGTTGATGGCGGGGTTGGAAATCGCGGAGACCTCGGCTTCGGCGATCAGCGGCAGAAGCTTCGACACATAGTAGTTGTCCATCGAATGCATTGATGTCAGGTGCGATCCCGCGACCCGGCCCTGCATGCCGAGGCGGCGGGTTTCGAACGCGAGCTGTTCGATGTGCCGGGACATCGGATCGTCCGTTTCGTCGCAGTGCATGTCGACAAGCAGCCCCCGCTCGGCGGCGATTTCGCACAGCTCCGTGACCGACCGCCGGCCGTCCTCCATCGTCCTCTCGAAGTGGGGAATGCCCCCGACGACCTCTACGCCCATGTCGAGCGCCCGCAGCGTGTTCCGGCGGGCGTTCGGGCTTCGGTAGAACCCGTCCTGCGGGAACGCGACCAGCTGGAGGTCGATGTAGGGCGAAACCTCCCGCTGCACTTCCTTGAGCGCTTCCACCGCGAGCAGCCTGTCGTCGCAGACATCGACATGCGTTCGGATGGCGAGCAGCCCGGCGGAGACCGCCCAGTCGCAGTAGCGCAGCGCCCGGTCCTTGACCGCCTCTTTTGTCAGAAGCGGCTTGAGCTCGCCCCACAGCGCGATGCCCTCGAGCAGGGTGCCGGAGCGGTTGACCCTCGGAATTCCCTGCGAAAGTGTCGCGTCCATGTGGAAATGCGGATCCACAAACGGCGCTGTCAGCAAGCATCCCGGGAACTCCAGCACCTCTTTCGCATCAGCGGTGATGCCCGGCTCTACGGCCGCAATGCGCCTGCCCGAAACGGCCAGGTCGGCCTGCCGGCCGCAAGGCAGCACGCAATCCCTGACAACGAGATCGTAGGTCATCTTTCGCCTTTCACGTACGGAACCATCAGCGCCTTGGGATAACCGGCCCTGCGCGACATCGCGACCAGCGCCAGAATCGAAAGCGCGAACGGCATCATCAGGAACACCTGGTACGGAACCACATCGCCGATCACGGGCTGCAGCCGGACCTGGTAGGCGTCGAACGCCGCGAACAGGATCGCTCCGAGCAGCGCCTTGCCCGGCCGCCAGGACCCGAACACGACCAGCGCGATGCAGACCCAGCCGCGCCCGTTGATCATTTCGAAGAAGAACGAGTTGAACGCCGACATCGTCAGGAAGGCGCCTCCAACCGCCATCAGCCCGGAGCCTGCGGCAACGGCGGTCATCCGCACGGCGGTGACGCTGATTCCCTGCGATTCAACGGCTGCCGGGTTCTCGCCGACGGCCCGAACCGCCAAGCCTGCAGGGGTCCGGTAAAGTATCCACGCGACCACGCCGACCATCACGAACGCGAGGTAGGTGAGGGGGGTCTGGTTGAACAGCGCCGGACCCAGCAGAGGAATGTCCGACAGGACCGGTATGGGGAGCGGCTCGAACGCCTGGATCTTCGGAGGGGCATCGACCTCAGGAAGGAGGATCCGGTACGTGTAGTAGGTGAGGCTCGCCGCAAGCAGCGTGATTCCGATTCCCGTGACGTGCTGCGAAAGCGCGAGCGGCACGGTCAGGAATCCGTGCAGCAGGCCGAAGGCGACGCCCGTGAGCGCGGCGACGGCAACGCCCAGCCATAGCGACCCGCCAAGGTAAACGGCGAACCATCCTGCGAAGGCCCCGGCGGTCATGATGCCCTCGATGCCGAGGTTGAGCACACCCGCCCGCTCGCAGATCAGCTCGCCAAGCGTGGCGAATATCAGCGGCGACGCGATCCGTACCGCGGCTGCCCAGAAGCTGGCCGTGAACAGGATTTCGACCGCCTCCTGCACGGGTCAGCCCCTGCGTATCCGGTAGCGGGTTGTCATGATCGCGACGACCATCGTCAGAAGCGCCGTCGCGACGACGACGTCGGCGATGAAGCTCGGCACGCCCGCCGTCCGGCTCATCGCGTCCGCGCCGACGAAGATGCCCGCGACGAAGATCGCCGCAGGGACGACGCCCAGCGGGTTCAGCATGGCAAGCATCGCCACCACGATGCCTGTGTAGCCGAAGCCCGGAGACAGATCGAGCGTGAGGTTCCCCTTGGTGCCCGCCACTTCTGAGTAGCCCGCGAGCGCCGCCAGGCCGCCGGATATCAGAGCGGTCTTCAGCAGCGTGCTTTCAACGGGAATGCCCAGGAACCGCGCTGCTCCGCTGTTGTGCCCGGCGGCCCGCATCTCGTAGCCGAGCACGGTCCGCGACATCATGGCCCAGACGATTCCGGCAAAGGCGATCGCCATGAGGAAACCGACATGCAGACGTTTCCCTTCCGCAAGGCGGGGCAGGCGGGCCTCCCGCGCCAAATGCTCGGACTGCGGCCATCCGAGCCCCATCGGATCCTTCAGCACTCCGTCCAGCAGCATCGAAACGGCGAGCAGCGCTATGAAGTTCAGCAGCAGCGTCGTGACGACCTCGTCGACTCCGAACCGCGTCTTAAGAAACGCAGGCCCGTAGAGAACCGCCGCGCCGCAGGCCGCGGCGGCACCCATCGAAACCGGGATCACGGCGTACGAAGGCAGGGGCATCGCCCCGGTGCCCAGGACGACGGTGATGACGGCGCCGGCGTAGAGCTGCGCCTCGGCGCCGATGTTCCAAAGCTTGGCGCGGAACGCCACGGCGACGGCCAGCCCGGTGAAAATGAGCGGCGTCGCGCGGGTCAGGGTTTCGAACAGCGCGAACTGCGAGCCCGCCGCGCCCTTCAGAATCTGCCAGAACACGGTGAACGGCGACGCTCCGGCCGCCGCGACCAGGAGGCCCGCGACAACGGCGGTGGCCGCGACCGCCGCCGCAGGAGCGGCGACCAGCCGGCCGATCGTCGGCTCCGGTCTGGGTTCAAGCCGCATGCTGCGCCTGCGGCCCGTCGAAACTCTTCCGCGCCATGAGCGCGCCGAGCTCCCGGATGCCGAGTTCCCCGCGGTCCGTTTCCGGGGACAGCCGCCCGCCGGACATGACTGACACCTTGTCCGACAGCGCCATCACCTCCTCGAGATCCTCGGAGATCAGCAGCACCGCCGCGCCGCGCCCTCTGGCGGCCAAAAGCCTTTCCTGGACGTGGGCGACCGCTCCCACGTCCAAGCCCCGGGTAGGCTGGTTCGCGATCACGACCTGCGGTTCGGGGTCAAGGGCGCGCCCCAGTATGAGCTTCTGGATGTTGCCGCCCGAAAGCAGCCTGACCGCCATGTGCGGCGAAGAGCACGCCACTCCGTATTCGGAAATCACCTGTTCCGCGAACCGGCGAGCGTCGCTTCGCCGGAGCAGGCCGTTCCTGCTGAATCGCGGCGACCGGCGCTGCTCCGGAATCATGTTTTCGACGACGGACATGTCGCCGATCATGCCGGTCGCGAGCCTGTCCTCCGGAATCCGGGCGACGCCGTGGGCCAAGGCCGACTCCGGGGACCACTGCTTCGGTTCAGCGCCGTTCAGAAGCAGCCGTCCGGATGCTGCCCGCATTGTGCCGGAGAGGACGGAGGCGAGCGCCGCTTGGCCGTTGCCCGCCACGCCCGCGATGCCGGTGATGCGGCCGGCGCGAAGGGAAAGCGAAACGCGGTCCAGGTTGATGCGCATGCTCCTTGAGGCGGTTGAGACATCGCGGAGCTCAAGCACGACCGGTCCCGGATTCCGGGCGGGGACCTGGGGCAGCGCCACAGGTTCGCCCACCATCATCGACGCGAGCTCGTCCGGCGTCGTCTCGGAGGGTGCGCGCTCGCCGACCAGCCGCCCCTTCCGCAGCACGACGATCCGATCGCTGATCGCCATCGCCTCGGCGAGCTTGTGCGATATGAAGATGACGGAAAGCCCGCGCCGGACCAAACGCCGCAGAATCTCGAACAGGGAATCGATTTCGAACGGGGCCAGGACCGCCGTCGGCTCGTCCAGAATGAGTATCTTCGAGTTCCTGTAGAGCGCCTTGACGATTTCTACCCGCTGGCGCTCGCCGACCGAAAGCTCGCCCACGATGGCGCCGGGCCCGGCTCCAAGCCCGATCTCCTCGCAGAGCGATTCGATCCGGCCGGCCTCATCCGCCCTCCGGGATGCCGCGGCGAACAGGCTTTCCGTTCCGAGCACCACGTTCTCGGCGACGCTCATGTTCTCCACTAGGGTGAAGTGTTGGTGGACCATGCCGATTCCGGCCCTGAGCGCCGCTTGCGGGTCGCCGGACGCAAGAGACCGCCCCCCGACTTCAACGGAGCCGCCATCGGCCACGTAATGGCCGAACAGGATGTTCATCAGGGTCGTCTTCCCCGCGCCGTTCTCGCCGAGAAGCGCGACGACTTCGCCGCTGCCGACGTCGAGGCTGATGTTGTCGTTCGCGAGGAGCGGCCCGAACCGCTTGCAAATTGAGGAGAGGCGCAGCGCGGGCGCCGCGCCTCCCTCAGCGTTCCGTCCGTTCACCCGGACTTGGGCTCGTTGTCGTCTATTGCGACTGTGAACGCCCCGGATCTGATCTCCGCCTCGCGGGCGGCCACCAATTCGAGAGCGTCCTCGGGAACCTTGCCCGCGAAGGTGCCGAGCGGCGCGAGAGAGCATCCGCCGTGCGTCATGAACGAGTAGATGCCGTAGTTGTCGGCGCTGAACGTCCCGTCCCTCGTGCGCTCGATCGCCGCATCGAGCGTAGGCTCGAAGTGCCAGAGCGCCGAAGCGACCACGGTGTCCGGGTAATCCGCCTGGGTGTCGATCACGTTGCCGATGGCGAGTATCCCGCGCTCCTGCGCCGCGTCGGAGACCCCGAATCGCTCGGCGTACATGATGTCCGCGCCGGCATCGATGTGCGCGAAAGCGGTTTCCTTCGCTTTCGGCGGGTCGAACCAGGAGCCGATGAAGGCCACCTTGAACGAGATGCCCGACTGCATTTCCGCCGCCCCGGCCATGAAGGCGTTCATGAGGCGGTTGACCTCCGGAATCGGATATCCGCCGACCATGCCGATCACCTTGCTCTCGGTCATGGCTCCGGCGATGATGCCGGTGAGGTACGAGGCGTCCTGGATGTAGTTGTCGAACACAGCCAGGTTCGGGTACTCCGCGTCATGCAGGAAGCTTGATCCCATCAGGTAGTTCTGGTCGGGATAGTCGAGAGCCACCTGACGCGATTCCCTTTCAACCGCGAAGATCTCGCCGATGATCAGGTCGAAGTCGCCTTCGGAATACTCGCGCATGACCCGTTCGTAGTCGGTGTTCGACACGTTTTCCGAGTAAACGTACTCGATGTCGCCTCTGGTGACGGCGGTGTTCGCCGCCTTGTGGATCCGGCTGACCCACTGCTGCTCGACCGGAACCGTGTATATCGCCGCGACTTTGAGGCGCTCCGCGGCTGTCAACGGCCTTGAGGCGGCGCCCACCGCCGCGGCGGCCGCTCCGGCCTGAAGGAAGTGTCGCCTGCGGATTCCGTGCCGGGCGGCTGCGTGCGTTCCTGATGCCATTTGATGTCCCCCAATTTTTCGAAATGTCTCCCGAGGCGACACTATTCGGGAACGCCGCGTTAAGTCAAAATTCAAAGCGCCACGCCCCGCTTCGCTTGACGATCAATTCGCTGGGGGGAAAGAACCTGAGCGCATTTTGGGGGAAGTATCGGCAGATGGAACGGCAGTCCGCGCGAGCGGTCCTTGAGCGGCTCGTCGTGTTTCCGACTGCGCCGATCAGCCCGAACCTCGATATTGCGGAGTGCAACCGGGCGCATCTGGACACCTCCGGCAATGTCCTGATTTCGCGATTCGGTCGGCTTCAAGGGCTGGCGGACAGGGTTTCCGCGCGGCCCGGCCGGTTTGAAGGCCGGGATTGCCCGGTTCGGGCCGTTTCCGGCCTGCCCGGAGTGTCGGGAGAGCGGGATTCGAGCCTGTTCCGCCCCCGGCGGGTTCGAGCGGGCACAGTCCAGCTGCGGAGCCAGCACAGATGGTTCATGTTGCAGCCATGTTTGCGAGCGTGATCGCCGCTCTGGCGCGGGCGATGCCGATCATGCGGCTTTTCCGGTGGGCGAAGACATGCCCGGCCTTTGCCCGCACCGCCGATTTGCGTCCGTTGGCCTTCGCGGTTCGCTCGCTCATGGGCCATCCCCGAGGCTTCAGGCAGTGGATGCGGCCTCCGCTCCCGCTCGCCTCAACCGGAAGCGTGCGGCAGGTTGTCGTTGTCTAGCGTAGGCAACCGGGCGACCTCCGCGCCGTTCTTCCGCTCCGCGAGGCGCAGCTCGCAGATCTTCTGCAGATTGAGCCAGAATTCGCCTGACGTCCCGAAGAAACGCCCCAGGCGCAGCGCCGTGTCGCCGGTTACGGCACTGCGACCGTTGAGAATCCCGGTGATGCGGTTCGCGGGGACCTCAATCCGTCGGGCCAGCTCAGCCGCGCTCATGCCGAGCTCCTCCAGATCCTCGCGCAGCGTTTCGCCCGGGTGGATGGGATCGCGTGTCACGATATGCCTCCCTTTCAGTGGTAGTCCACTATTTCCACGTTGGTTGGGCCGGGGCTTCCCTTCGGCCATTCAAAACAAACCCGCCACCGGTCGTTGATACGGATGCTCCATTGCCCCTTGCGGCGGCCCTTCAGAGCCTGCAGTCGGTTGCCGGGGCGGGACAGGTCGCGAAGGTCCGCGGCGGCATCCGGCTGGTCCAGCTTGCGCGACGCCGTGCGCACGAAGCCGGAGAAGGCTGGGACCCTGCTTCCCCGGTAGAACATTTCTGTTTTCTTGTCGGCGAATCCGACAATCAACGCGCTTCCGATCAACCGCGGCCATCGGGCAAGCGTAGGCAAAGCATCCGCGTTACGTCGAGCATAGTGAGCATCTCCCGTTCGAGATGGCCTCGCACGCGCGCAAATCGCCGTACAGGCGCGCCGGTGTTAACCCGCGAGGGAGAAGGCCGGAGTTACAGAGGGTCAAGGCAGGAGCCACGCAGACGATGATTGAGCTGACGTTTATTGTCCCTGGTCCGCCGCCTCCATGCATCGTTTCGTCAATTGGATGTCGGCCTCAAGGCCCGACGAGCGTCGAGATGACCAATCTAGTGTTCCATCCTGTAAATACGCTTGGATATTCACTCGAGCTTTCCGAGGATTGAATCGGCCGTCGCGACCCAGACGAACGGGTATGCAGTCTCGTTGTAGTCGGCGATGAAGCTCTCGACGGTCCGGACGAGGCGTGGGACGCTGTCGAACGATCCCCGCTTGATGGCGCGCTGGCTGACGGCGGCGAACCAGCGCTCCATCTGGTTGAGCCGCGACGCGGAGGTCGGCGTGCAGTGGAGGTGGAACCGGAACCGCCTGGCAAGCCAATAAGCTTCCTTTCCTGACCCCCTGTCGGCATCCTTTTTTGCCCCTGGGCAGTTGGATTCCGAGCGCGCATTTGGCCCGCGGCCCCGGGCCTCGCCCCTTCGGCCGGGGGTTGCAAGCCACGCAACCGGCTGGATATGCCCGGCGGAATTGCAGAATTATCGGTACACTACTTAAAGATCGCCAAATCCCCCGCCCCGCCGCGGCATGGCTGAGGCAATCCAAGGTGTTGCGTGCCTACTGGATGAAGCCGGGCACTGCAGGCGTTGTCGGCAGCGCGTTGCCCTCAGCGTCGTACCGCAATGGCAGCGTCCATTTTTGCGCCGACACGCTTCTGCGCCTTTGGGCCCGAACCGCATGCGCATGTGCTCGCCATTATGCCCGCCCGCGGATGTGCTGCCTCAATGTGGTGCCTCATCATCCTGCCATCGGCGGCATTCGCGGCAATCGAAAGTGGAAATCGAAAATAGTCGCACGACGATTCATGGATTGGCGCGGATGGCACCGCGAACAATTGCAACCGTCGCGCCGGGATACAGTCCGCCCCTGCAATGCTTGACGATCAATTCGCTGGCTGAAAGAACCTGAGCACCTTTGGGGGAAGTTTCGGCAGATGGAACGGCAGTCCGCGCGAGCGATCCTTGAGCGGCTCGTCGCGTTTCCGACCGTGTCGAGCAGTTCTAACCTCGACATCGCGGAGTGGATCCAGGCGTATCTGGCCGCTCTCGGCGTTGAATCATCGCTGGAATTCGACGAATCGGGCGGCAAGGCGGGCCTTTGCGCGCTGATCGGCCCGCGGGTAGCCGACGGCGTCGCGCTGTCGGGGCACACGGATGTCGTTCCGATTGACGGTCAGGAGTGGAGGACCGATCCGTGGAAGGTTGTCGAGAGGGACGGCTGCCTCTACGGACGGGGCACCTGCGACATGAAGGGATTCATCGCGGCCGTGCTGTCCGAGGTTCCGTCCATGCTTGCCGCGCCGATGGCCCGGCCGGTGCAGCTCGCGTTCTCAAGGGACGAGGAAATCGGATGCCTCGGAGCGCCGGGCCTGATCGCCCGCATGCGACGTTCGCTTCCTCCGGCGTCCGCGGCGATCATCGGAGAGCCCACGATGATGCGCGTCGCTTCCGCGCACAAGGGCACGTTGGCGCTGACGGTCCGGGTGCGGGGCCGGGAGGCGCATTCCTCGATGATGCACAAGGGCGTGTCCGCCGTCATGGTCGCCGCCCGGCTTGTCGACTGGGCGAACCGGAGGAACGCGGAAATCCGCCGCGCGGCGGCCGCTGCGCCAGCCGCGGAATTCGATCCGCCGTACACGACGCTTCATGTCGGCCGCATCCGAGGCGGCACGGCGCAGAACATCATTGCGAGGGAATGCCGGTTCGAGCTGGAGGTCCGGTGCGTCCCCGGCGACAGCACCGCGCGCTGGGCCGACAGGTTCCGCTCCTACGCCCGGCGCGTCGAAGCCGGAATCCGGAAGCGCGCTCCCGAAGCGGCAATCGAGATCGAGACCTGGTTCGACGTGCCGCCCCTGGCTCCCGAACAGGACGGGCTTGCCGAATCGATCGCAAGGCGGTTGACCGGCGACAACGGAACGCATGCGATGTCGTACGGCACGGAGGCGGGACAGTTCCAGGAGCGGGGCTACTCGGCCGTCGTCTGCGGGCCAGGCGACATACGCGAGGCACACAAGCCGAACGAGCACATCAGCATCGCGCAGCTGCGGGAGGCCGGGGCTTTCGTGCGCGGACTGATCGCCGAGCTTTGCGGATAGGAGGCGGAACATGGCGGTAAGGAACAGGTTTGCCGAACTGAGCGGCGAAATCGCCTGCTGGCGGCGCCATCTCCACAGCAACCCCGAGCTGATGTTCGACACTTTCGAAACCGCGGAGTTCGTGGCGTCGAAGCTCCGTGAACTCGGATGCGACGAGGTCGCGACCGGCATAGGCCGGACCGGCGTCGTCGGCGTGATCAAGGGCAGGGCGGATTCCGGCGGCCGAGCGATCGGACTCAGGGCGGACATGGATGCGCTGCCGATCAAGGAGGAGACCGGGCTGGAGTACGCCTCGAAAAACGAGGGGGCGATGCATGCCTGCGGCCACGACGGCCACACGTCCATGTTGCTGGGCGCGGCGAAGTACCTGTCGGAGACGAGGAATTTCGATGGTGCGGTCGTGCTCATCTTCCAGCCCGCCGAGGAGGGCGGAGCCGGCGGGAAAGAGATGGTCGACGACGGCATGATGGAGCGCTTCGGCATTTCCGAGGTCTACGGAATGCACAACATGCCGGGGATGCCGGTCGACCGCTTCGCGATCCGCACCGGCCCGTTCCTCGCCGCGGCGGATCAGTTCACAATCACGATCAGCGGCAAAGGCGGGCATGCCGCCCGGCCCCAGTTCGCGCGAGACACAACGCTGGCCGCGGCGCACGCGGTCGTGGCGCTGCAGTCGATCGTTTCGCGGAACGCCGATCCGCTTCGGTCCTTGGTGGTGTCGGTGACGTCGTTCCGGACCGATTCCGATACCCACAACGTGCTTCCCCAGCGGGCTGTGCTGAAAGGAACCGTCCGGACGCTCGATGCTGAAACCCAGGACATGGCCGAGGCCAGAATCGGCGAAGTCGCTAGGTCCACCGCCGCCGCGTACGGGGCGACGGCCGAGGTCGATTTCGCGCGGGGCTATCCGATCACGACGAATTCGGACCGCGAGACCGAATTCGCCGCGCAGGCGGCGGCGTCGGTGACCGGACAGGTGGACCGGGACGCCGCCGTCCTGATGGCTTCGGAGGATTTCGCGTTCATGCTCAACGCGCGGCCCGGGGCGTTCATCCTTCTCGGAAACGGCGACACGGCGCCCGTCCACCATCCGGAATACGATTTCAACGACGAGATCATTCCGGCGGGCTGCTCCTACTGGGTGGCGCTTGCGGAATCCCGGCTTGCCGCCGGGTGACGACCGCAAATTCCGGTTGCGGCGCGCGGCGATTTGCTGGATTGCTTCGCATCCATGCCAAATCTGAATCCACTCGGCGCCGGAACCGCGCCGGACAGCGGGTATCCCGGATGCCGGTAGCGTCCTTGAACCCTGCCCTTGAAGCCGCCGCCTGTGGCTGAGGCCACTGCGTTCGAGAGGGGCCTGCTGATTTCCCTTCTTGAGCGGTTCAACACCGCCGTTCTCGCAGCCTGCAGATCCGTCGCGATTGTCGCGCTGGGGCTGATGGTGCTTGCGATCCTGATTCAGGTCTTCTTCCGCTACGTGCTGAACAACGCCCTGCCTTGGCCCGACGAGGCCGCTCGGTTCATGATGCTGTGGATGACGGGACTGGTCGCGCCGTCCGCCTACCGCTGGGGGAGCTTCGTTTCGATCGACATTATCTTGGACCGTGCGGGCCGCAGGGTGGGCGGCTTCCTGAACCTCATCATTCTGCTGATGGGGCTGAGCGTGCTCCTCGTCGCGCTGAGCTTCGCGCAAAAGCACATCGCCAGCGGCTGGTTGTTCAATTCGAGTTCCCTAAGGCTGCCCTTGAACTTGATCGGTCTCGAATCCGTCCGCCTGAAGCTGGCATGGATGTACATGTCCCTTCCCGTCGGGTTCTGCCTGATGGTCTTGGTCAATCTCGAGCTCATCTACAAGCAGGTGCACATGCTGCTGAACCCGTCCGCCGACTACGGCCCGGTGCCCGACGCGATCGACTTCAACACGGAATAACCGGATGCTCGTACTGTTCCTGCCGCTGTTCCTCGTGTTCCTGTTCGTCGGGGTGCCGGTCTTCTTCGCGATGCTGTTCGCGCCCGGAGTCATCCTTTGGATCATCGGGCAGGAGCGCGACATCGCGTTTCTCTACCGGAACATCTACAACGGAATCGATTCGTTCCCGCTGATGGCGATCCCGTTCTTCATGCTGGCGGGCGAGCTGATGAACCGGGGCGGCATCACCCAGCGCCTGGTGGATTTCGCCCAAGTGATGATGGGCCATTTCCGCGGCGGGCTGGCCCATGTGAACATCCTTTCGTCGATGCTGTTCGCTGGCCTCTCGGGCTCGGCTGTCGCGGACACGTCGGCCCTCGGGTCGATGCTGATCCCGGCGATGGAGAAGAACGGCTACTCGCGGCGGTTCGCCGCGGCGATCACCGCAGCGTCCTCGGTGATCGGCCCTATCATCCCGCCGTCCGGGATCATGATCATCTACGCGTACGTGATGGGCGAGTCGGTCGCGGCGCTGTTCCTCGGCGGCATGATCCCCGGAATCCTCGTGGGCGTCGGCTTGATGCTGATGACGGCCTATCTCGCTCGGAAGCACGGCTTCCCCATCATGTCGGCGCGAGCAAGCTGGGGACGGCGCGCGCAGGCGGGCATGCGCGCATTCTTCCCGCTCCTAACGCCCGCGATCATACTGGGCGGAATTCTGCTCGGAGTGTTCACCCCGACCGAGGCGTCCGCGGTCGCCGTGGCCTACGCGCTGTTCATCAGCATCTTCGTGCTGAAGACCATGGGCTGGAAGGACCTGCCGGGCGTGCTGCTCCGGGCGAGCCTGACTTCGGCGGTCGTGCTGCTTCTGGTTGGCGCGGCCATGGCGTTCAAGGCCATCGTGGGCCTCAGCCATCTGCCCGAGCTGCTCGCGGCGTGGGTCCTGACGCTGTCGTCCGATCCGCTGATCCTGCTGTTCCTGATCAACATCCTTCTCTTCATCGTCGGGATGTTTCTGGACGCGGGGCCGGCCATCATCATCCTGGGCCCGATCCTTGCGCCGATCTTCGTCGACATGGGCGTCCACCCGGTCCATTTCGCGATCATCATGTCCGTGAACCTGACGGTCGGGCTGGTGACGCCGCCGATGGGACTCGTGCTGTTCGTGGCTTCGAGCATTTCGGGCGTGAAGGTCGAATCCTTGGCGAAGGCCATACTTCCGTTCCTTGCGGTCGAGGTCGCCGTGATCTTCATGATCACCTACTTCCCGCCGCTTTCCATGTTCGTCCCGACCGCCCTCGGCTTCGTCCGGTAGCGCCGCAGGGTGCGTCCCGAATTTCCGGTCTCATGGGGCGCCGCTGGTAGAAAGCACGCGGCAACGCCCTGCTTGCCATCAAATTTTGCATCGAAAACAGACGCCTTGCCGATTTTCTTGATTGGATGGTTTGTCACGCCGCAGCCGCCTGACCAATAAATTCGGGATGCGCCCGAACTGAAACTGAACCGCCCCGCGTTTGCCGAAATACGAGAATCCAGACGGACGAGCCGGAGGCATGATCGCCGTTGGTCGGCCCGCGCGCTCGGAGGCCATGCCGCCATCCGAAGCAACCCGGCCGCAGTTTTCGCCAGCCTGCCCGCGGCGCTGCATGGCGGGCGTGATCTATGTTCCGGGCGTAGCGCGCGGGGCCATGCGCTCGATGTAGTCCCGGAGGGACGGGATCGGGCACGCGAGCATCTTTTTCGGGGTGCGCTGAAGCAAGCCGCGCCGGATCATGCGATTGAGGAACATCACTTCGTCGTGATCCTCGGGAAGGCTATGCTCATCGTTCCCGGGCCGGGCCGCCGCGCGAATGTGCCGGAGCAACTCGCCGCGGGTGGCTTCCTCGCCGATTCGCCGGAATGTCTCTGCAACCAGCTGCCTCGCGTCGGCGAGAGGGTCGTCGATTCGACGCTCGTAATATTCGTCCCGGGCCAAAGCGGATGCCCGCAGAACCGCAACGCCGAAGCTGCTGTCGACCGCTTCAAGCTGTCCCGGCGTGGAAGCCGCGAGCAATTGGGCAGCGAGCGCCTGCATGGCGACATGGAGATGCTGCGGCCAGCCGCAGCTTTCATTCGCGAGCGCACGCGCCCATTGGCGCTTTGTCTCCTGGCCGCCCCGGACCCTGCATTCGGCAAGCATCAGATGGACGATTTCTTCGGCTTCGGCGCCCGCGAGAACTGTCAGCGTTCGGTCGTGGCCTCGGGAAAAGCGGGAAATCCCGCGATCCTGAAGCACGGCGTGAGTGTGCGCGAGGCCGGCGAACACCGGCAGCAGAGATCCGCCATGGCTTCCCGTGTGCAGACTGGCGATGACCGGTCGCGCGGAGTCCGCGCCGAAGCTTTCGAGAACCTGGGCTTCGTCAAGGACAAGGACGATTGTTCTCCTCGATTCCGAAATCGCTTCCATGACATCCTCGAGCGCGGGCTCGGCGGGCGCCATGGCTTCCTGGCGCGACATCTCAGTCGCCGCGTTGCCCGTCGCGACCCCGGGCACTCCGCCGCTCAATGACCTGGTCGTGCTGGAACGGGTTGCAACGGTGCGGCGGAACCGCGCCGCCAGAGTCGGATCGACTGCCTTGGCCACGCGTCTCGCAAGCGCAGCTTCGTTGACATAATGGGATGCTGCCGTGCTGACGACCACGGGCGCTTCCGGGTCGGCGCTCCGCCAGCTGCGCACAAGATGGTGCAGCAGCGCGCTTTTCCCCGCGCCCGGCGCGCCTTGGAACAGGATGGTTTCTCCGCCGGAAGGCTGCCAGTGGCCCTCCCGGGCCCGCTCGCGAATCCGGCTCAACGCGCGCTCGACCAAGCCGATTTCGTCCGCGCGCCCGCCGAAGTACGGGGTCGCTTCCCGATCCGGGAGCTCGGAGAACCTTCTGAGCGCATCCAAGTCCGGCCCGGTCTCGGGCGTCCGGGGAGAACGGGCCATCACGCCGTATCCGCTGAGTCTTCAGGATTGAAGGCTATACAGCGAAGCCCGGTTCCGCAAACCGGTGATTGGGTTAAGTGCGGCATCGGCATTGGACATCACGGGCGCTCGCAAATATAGGGCGCGACTCCAAAACCACTCTATGGAGGAAGCAGAATGCTTGACGGAACAATCAATGTAGCCAGAGCGTGCGCCGTTGGCGTAGCCGCTGCCGCCGCGCTTGCGATGGCGCCGGCGTCGGCAGCCGATTACAACCTTCGCGCGGTCGTCGGACCGGATCTGAACGACGAGGACTACGACGGAATCGTCGTCTTCAAGGACTACGTCGAATCGCGCTCGAACGGTGCCATTTCCGTGGAGATTTTCGCCGGCACGCAGCTGTGCGCCAACGGCGCGGAATGCCTGCAGGGCATTTCCGACGGAACCATGGACGTCTACATCTCCACCTCGGGCGGAGCCGCAGGCATTTTCCCGTACGTCCAGATTTTCGATCTTCCCTACCTGCTTCGCGACGACCGGGTCGCGGAAAAGGTTCTCGAGGGACGCTTCGTGGACCTTCTCCGGGAGCTTGCGCTTGAGGATTCGGGCGGAACCATCCGCTTGATGACCATCGGCAACACCGGCGGCTGGCGGAACTTCGCGAACACCCAGAAAGTGGTGCAGACGCCTTCGGATCTTGAAGGCATGAAGATCCGCACCGTGGTTGCCGACCTCCCGCAGGAGCTGGTCAAGGCGCTCGGCGCGAGCCCGACCCCGATCCCGTGGCCCGAGCTGTTTACTTCGTTCCAGACCGGCGTCGTCGAAGGCTCCAAGAACGGCATCACCGACATCATGGGGATGAAGTTCCCGGACGCGGGGCTGAAGTACATCACGCTGGACGGCCACGCCTACATGGGCGCACTCTGGTGGATGAACAACGAGAAGTTCATGTCGATGCCTGAGCATCTGCGCATCGTCGTCGCGGACGGCTTCTCGCAGCTCCAGCAGGCGACCTTCGCCTCGCCGAAGCGCAAGTCGATCCAAGCCTACCAGGACTTCGTTGAAATCGGCGGAACCATCTACGTTCCGACGCCCGAGGAGAAGCGGATGTTCAAGGAGGCCGCCGAGCCGGTTTTCGACTGGTTCATCGACAACGTCCGGAACGGCGAAGTCGTGCTGGAGGCGCTCATCGACGAGGCTGAAGAGGCCGAGGATCTGATCGAGAAGCTGAACAGCGCCGCCATCAACTAGTGACCACGCCGGAACGCCCGCCGACCGCCAAAGGCCGGCGGGCCTTTCTATCGCCGGATGCGCCGGTCGGCGTCGGCGCAGAATTCCGAAAGAAATCCTAACGCATCGCGGTCAGCCATGGCCGGAACCAGCCTACCGAAGCGGATACATCCAGTACCTGTAGTCGCTGACGAGGCGCTTTCCGCGCTCAATCTCCTCGGGCGTCATCCGCTTGACGATTTCCTCAAGGCTGATTTTTGCGTCGGGATCGCCGCCGATGCTCGAAAGTGTGTACCAAAGGTAAGCCCGGACGATATCGGGAGTGGGCATTCCGCGTCCGACTTCGTAGTACCATCCCACGCCGGACTGGGCCCCGGGGTGCGCCTTCATGGACGCCCTGAGATACCACTCGAACGCACGCTCGTCGTCGCGAGGGACTCCCAGCCCCATTGCGTACATGATGCCGATCAATTCCTCGGCGTCGGCGTTTCCCGACCGCGCGGCGGGCTCAAGTTCGGCCATCGCCTCCGTGAAGCGCCCTGCCTCCATGAGATCCCGGGCATCCTCAATGTCCCCGGCGGCCGGCGCAACGATGGCGGCCGCTACGGCCGCGGCAAGAACCGGCACGGCGACGTTTCGGAATGCAGTCATGCTCCTGCACGAACTCAGCTTGCGCGCTGCGGCGCGCGGGCGGCGGCAATTAGCATCGCCTTCGCGCTGTTCGCAATCGGGGAAGGGGGTCCTGCCGCTTTGGCCGAAGAGCCTTCGGCGCTTCCGAGTCCCGTCGTCTCATCGGATTTCGACGAGTTCGACGAAACCAAGGCGGCGCTGGGGCGGCTGCTGTTCTACGATCCGATACTCTCGGGCAATCGGAACATCTCGTGCGGGACCTGCCATCACCACACGCTTTCCGGCGCCGACGAGCTTTCGCTCGGATTCGGGGAAGGGGGCGCCGGGATCGGCGCCGAGCGGCACGCCCCGGACGGGTCCGGTTCGATTAAGCGCAGGATGCCGCGGAACTCGCCTGCTCTCTTCAATCTCGGCGCGCGGGAATTCCGTACGCTATTCCATGACGGAAGGGTTTCGATCGACGACCTTTACGGCAACGAGTTCAACACGCCGGCGGAGGAGTACCTCCCGCAAGGGCTCGACTCGCTGCTTGCGGCGCAAGCGCTCTTCCCGCTGGTCGGGGAGATCGAGATGGCGGGCGCGCCCGAGGAGAACGAGGTGTCGGCATCGCTCACCGAGCGCATCGACTACGGATGGCCTCTGATTGTCGATCGAATCAGGGGGATACCGGAGTACCGCCGCCTGTTTGCGGAAGCGTTTGCCGGCGTTGAAACGGCTGGAGACATCGGCATCGCGCATGTGGGCAACGCCATCGGCGAGTTCGTGGGCTCCGAGTGGCGCTCCCATGACAGTCCGTTCGATCTCTATTTGGAAGGCGACCGGAGCGCGCTTTCGCCGCGTCAGATCAAGGGAATGGATCTCTTCTACGGGAAGGCCGGATGCTCGGCATGCCACGGCGGGAAATTCCTCACCGACCACAGCTTCCATGCCCTTGCCATCCCGCCGATTGGGCCCGGCCGCACGCGACGCTTCGATTTGCACGCGCGGGATCTGGGGCGAATGGCGGAGTCGGATCGGCTGGAGGACGCCTACAGGTTCAGAACGCCCTCGCTGAGGAACGTCGCGCTGACGGCCCCTTACGGCCACAACGGGGCCTATCGCGATTTGGAAGGCATCATCAGGCACCATCTTGCGCCCTTGGAATCGCTGGAAAGCTGGGCGCGGGAGCAGGCTGTTCTTCCTGATGCGGATTGGCTGGAGGCCGTTGACTACATCGTTCTGGACGACCGCTTGGAGATGGAGCGCTACCGCAGGCGTCTCGATATCCAGCCCGTATCGCTGTCGGACGACGAAATCATGGCGCTGGTCGCGTTCATGCACGCGCTGACCGGGAAGGGAAGCACGGAGGGCCGGCTCGGCCGCCCCGACGAGGTTCCGAGCGGGCTTCCCGTTGACTGAGGGTGCGTTGCCCGGCTGGCGACCCGGCATCACGCCCGCCCGCAGGCAGGCTCGGCTGTGAATCCGCCGCTGCTTTTGAAGCTCTCCGATGCGCAAGTGGCGTTCGGAAAGCCGGCAGTGTTCTCAGGCGTCGATCTGTTGATTCACGCCGGGGACAAAATCGCGCTGATCGGAAGGAACGGGGCCGGGAAGTCGACCTTGGCCCGCCTGCTGGCGGGGCGGATCGAGCCGGACGGCGGCGCCCGCCATTGCCCGGGCACCATCGCCGTCGGCTACCTTGAGCAGGATGTCGACGTTTCCGGATTTGAAACGCTCGGCGACTTCGCATGCAGCAGGCTTTCGCCGTCCGAACGCTACCGGATGGAACGGGCGGCGGCGGGGCTGGAGTTCTCGCCGGATGCGCCTGCGCGATCGGCGTCCGGAGGCGAGCGCAGAAAGGCCGCGCTCGCCAGGATGCTCGCGCTTGAACCCGACCTGATGGTTCTCGACGAGCCGACGAACCATCTCGACATCGGCTCCGTCGAATGGCTGGAATCGCATTTGCTGGAGACATCCTCGGCGTTCGTCCTGATCAGCCACGACCGGGCGCTACTCTCAGTGGTCACCCGGCGGACCGTCTGGATAGAGCGCGGAACGGCGCGGAAGTCGGGAAAGGGCTTCAGCGCGTTTGAAAATTGGCGCGACGAGGTTTTCGAGGCTGAGGAGGCCAGGCGGAAGCGGGCCGACGGGAAGCTCAGGCAAGAGGCCCGCTGGCTTGAACGGGGCGTGACCGCGCGCCGCCGCCGCAATCAGCGGCGCCTGCGGGAGCTGATCGAACTGCGCGGTCGGAGGAAGGCCGATCTGCGGGCCGCTTCCGGTCCGGCAATGGCGTGGTCCGGAAACGTCAAAGGCAGCCGCATGGTCCTTGAGGCCTCGGGCCTGTTGAAATCGTTCGGAGGGCGCCGGATCGTGGACGGCTTCTCCATCCGGGTCGTCAAGGGCGACCGGGTCGCCTTGGTAGGGCCGAACGGCGCCGGGAAGACGACGCTTCTGGAGCTTCTAGCGAAAACGCAGGAGCCGGACCAAGGCACGGTGAGGCACGGCGACCAGATGAGGATCGAGTGGCACAGGCAGCATGTCGAGTCGCTGGACCTCGAACTGACCGTGCGACGGTTCCTGGCAGGCGACGGCGTGCGGGCGCGGGATCGCGTCGACCAGCTCATGGTCAGGGGGCAGGCGCGGCAGCTGGTTTCCTACCTGCGCGATTTCCTGTTCACGAAGTGGCATGCCGACGCCCCGCTTTCGTCCTTGTCGGGCGGAGAGCTTGCGAGGCTCCGCCTTGCGAAGGTCATGGCGTGCGAAAGCGATCTGCTGGTGCTGGACGAGCCTACGAACGACCTCGACATGGAGTCGCTGGATCTCCTGCAGGAAGCGTTTGCCGATTACCCAGGCACAGTGCTGTTCGCTTCTCACGACCGGGATTTCATCGACCGCACGGCGACAGTGACGATCTCGTTTGACGGGCACGGCTCCTGCATTTCCTACGCGGGCGGATGGACCGACCATCTGGCGCAGAAGCAGTCTGCCTCGCAAAAGGCTACCGCCAAGCGGAGCCGCCGCCCGCGAAAGGAGATCCAAACGGCGGGCGCGCCCGCGACGGAGCGCCGCGGGTTGACCTTCTCACAAGCGCACCGGCTCAAGGAACTGGAATCCGCCTTGGAGACGCTGACCGCGGAAGTCGAGACGAAATCGAAAGTGGTGGCTGTTTCCGGCAAGGCGGAATCGGACCCGGACGGGTTCCGGGCGGAATTGGCGGAACTGGAGCGGACGGAGCGCGAGCTGCGTGAAGCCGAGGACGAATGGCTGGCGCTCGAGTCCAAGAGGGAAGAAAATGAGGTCGCATGACGCTGCTGAAATCGGGATCAGGCCGGATGGGTCCGGAATGAAACTTCTGCAGCTCCAATCATGGTTCGTCAGATGGACGGCTCAAAGCTGGGTTCAGGATTCGACTTCGGAGCGTCCTTCGGCTCGCAATCGATCAGAAAGCCCATCATTTCAGTCGCGTTCTTGCTGACGTAGAAGTGCACCATCTTTTGGTTGAACTCCCGCGCCCGCACTGCAGGCACGGATATCGCGTCCATGCCGTGTGACATAAGTACGCCGTTCATCATGAAGCGCGACATGCGCTTGTTCCCGTCAAAGTAGAACCGGTGCAAAGCGCCAAAGAGAAAGAACGCCATTGCCCGTTCGCGTGGATCGGAAACATCAGTGCAAAGCGCCGATACGCCTTGATCAAATCGTTGTTTCAAGTTCTTGGCACCAGGTTCAGTCGAGTGCGCAGGTGTGAACTCGCCGCTGCCGATAGCCACACGTGGCGTCATGTCCACAATTTCACCTTCGCCTCGGAAGTGTCCCCACTCCAAAGCCTCTTCCCGTGCCACTATCCCATGAAGACGGTTGAACACGGCCTTGTCGAGGCGGAACCTGCGACTCTTGACTAGCGAAAAAAGCTCCTTCGCGGCCGCGGCAAGATTGAGGACTTGCTCATGGTCGGAAACCTTCCGTCCGCCGACCGTCACGCTGTCGAGCAGTGTCTTGACCTCGGAATAAGTGAATGGGTTGCCTTCAAGGACGCTGAAATCGAACACGATCTGTGCGAGCATTTGCTTGTAGCGAAAAACAGAGCGTTCAACAGACGTTGCCACACCTAGCGGAACTATAGTGCGATCCCATGAGAATCCAATTTTGTCGAAGAGATGCATTTGTCGCCCATGTGTCAAGAGATCCACGATTTACGAATACTAACATGCGTATTCCCCACCGGAGGTCAACTTAAATTTTCGCACTTTATTAAGGAAAGTGGGTCTTCCAATCACGCTTCGCATGCGTGAATTCATCGTGAATGCGTTTCAAATGATCCATTCGTTCGAAACCGCGCGTTTCGAATGCCGGGTTTCGCCGGAACGGATTTCAATCCATGTTCGGTGAACGGCATATTTTTTTGAGTCCGCAAGTTCCGCACATGATTCCATGCACGCTTTCAGGTTTCCGCGCACGGAGGATCACTTGTTCCGACAAAAAACGCCGTCCCTCCGGGAGTTCCCGGAGCAATTCCCAGGCGACGGGGCTGGAGCGGACGCCCCGTGCGCGCAACAATGCGTGCTTCGCGCGTCGTGCGTCGGGCAGAACCTTCCTGCATTGGCCGCACGTTCCGCTGAAGAGCTGGTTCCACCCATTCGGCTTGAGACTGGCCGTTCCAACGGGCTTTCAGCTGTTCTTCATTCTGAGTGAGAAGGGTTCGAAACGACCGAACTAGAAGCTTGAGCGAGACCTCAGTGATAGAGCGCATCATTCGCCTCGGAATGCAAACATTCGGGTTTGCCTGACAAGCCCGGCATGGTAGTTCAAATGATGCGAACCGAAATCCGCCACGAACAACCTAATACCGACCTGATCGAACGGACGTGCCCGTATTGCTCTGGTGCAGACCATGAAGCTCTCAAGCAATACTCAAGGGACCACTGGCTTGTTGTTGAATGCTCCGACTGCGGTTTCGTGTATTTGCGGAATGTTCCCGACTACAACCAGCTTGTGGACGAGTTTGCTTGGGAAAAATGCTACGAGGCGGAAAACCAGCGCAGGGTGCAAAAGCGCGGGCATTCCAAACGTGTTGCCAAGGCGATTCGGGGCATGATTGCGCGACCGTCGCGCAGCGAGCGAATCTACCGTCAGCTGTTCAAGCCAGGCCCTGTCCTTGATGTCGGATGCGGAGCTGGAAGCAGTGTTCCTTCCGGCTACACACCGTTCGGAATTGAACTGTCGCGCCATCTCTGGGAAGTGGCGAATGCCCGTATGCGACAAGCGGGCGGCCACTGCGTCCATGCGCCAGCCGTTGAGGGCATCGACAAGTTCGAGCCAAAAACGTTTTCAAGCGTAATTCTTCGATCCATTCTTGAGCATGAATGGCAGCCGGTTTCCTTGCTTGCAAAAGTATCCCGGGTGCTGCGTGACGACGGAGCCGTCTTTGTCCGGGTTCCGAACTTCGCATCATTGAACAGGAGGATTCGAGGACCCGACTGGTGCGGATTTCGATATCCCGACCATGTCAATTATTTCACTCCTAGATCTCTTTCGGATATGGCCGCCAAATGCGGTTTCCGAATGAAACTCCTGCATCCTCTCCGGGTCGCAGTGGACGACAACATCAATGGATCGCTACGCAAAAGCACCCCGCCTCGTTGAAATCAGCTTATCTTGGAACGAATCCGCGACTGACTGGCAGTCGCGGATTGAAGGGGCAAGTCAGGACGCTTCGGCCGATGTGTCGAACGACCTGACGCGACGGGATGCCGTTTCCCGCCAATGTCGGCCAAATCGGCGGTGGACCGGAGTTCACGACTGAGTTCGGGCACTGCTACGGGTCCAAAAATGCTGGGATGTCCGGTACGACTTGGCTGATGCCAACATCGTCTTCGATGCCGTTGCCGACGAGGCGAGCCGGATCCGGCCCGCCGCTCGCCCATGGCTGCCGAGACCCGAACCAGACCGCGCAGCCAAGCCGCGCATCGCCGTAGGGTCCCGTCGGCAATTCGAATTCCGATCCTGTCGGCGCGAAGCTGCATAGCGGGGGACCGGAAACGGCCGGCCGATATGCGCAGCAAACGACACGGCCAAATCGTAAGATCCGGCTTCTCCCTTGTCCCCGGCGGCGATGCCCCGCCCGTGCGCCCGGGCGGAGGCGGAACCTCGGAGGAACGGGGCTGTTGAACTACGCGGCCTTCCGAAGATTCCGGGGTGTATTGCGGTGCCGGTCGGAGCGGGGTCTTGCTGCGCGGCGCCGGGCAACGCGGGCGGGCATGCGGCGGCCAGGCCCGGCCTGCCGCGCCAAGAGCGCGGAAAGGGGCGTTCCGCGCATTCGGATCGTGCCGATGGCAGGGAATCGGGCGCAAAAAGCGGCCGCGAGCCGCTTCAGGTTGATCGCGGCCGCCGCCGGGTAGGACTGGATCCTCATGTTGCCCAAGCCGCGCCGCACGGCGCGGCCCAGCCCGTGCCAGGTCTTGGCCTCTCCGTGGAACCCTTCCGATCGCCAGCGGTGGCGCCGGCAGAGCCGCCGGTCCTCTTCGCTCCATCGGAGGCGTCGCCTCCGGGCGCGCAGCAGCGCCGGATGGTCGGCGCTGACCGCCACCGTCTTCCGGTTCCGGCTTCAGAATGCTCTCGCTGAAGTGGATGTATGCGGCTCGGGGCGTCAGGCCGCCGAACTCCTTGGCAGGCGCGTCTTTCCGATCCTCGAAATGGAACACGTCCAATTCCGGATCGAGCCCGTAATGGGCATGGGTCATTCTCTTCAGCGCATCCGACAGGGCGAAATGGTCGGCGTCCAGAATTCCGCTCAGGTCGTTGCCCAAGCGGTTCTTCCCTGAGCGCGGCGGACCGGAGATCAGCACCAGCAGGTATTTCATGGGACTGATCGCCGCATCGCGTCTGCCGCGCCTTCCTGCGTTCGCAACTTACTGTCGACAGGCACGGCCATTGCAGAAAGCCGACCGGGTTCCAAGACCGCGACCGAACGGGAAGCCTTCTGCCACGGGGATAGATGCCGTTGGATGACGGTTGGCGGCACCATGCGAAACCTGCACTCAGGAGTCGGAATGCATCCGGCCTAGGCGGCCAACTCCACAACGGACGGAACAAGACGTACGGCACCGGTCCGGAAGGATCATGGTCGATTCGAGGCGGCCATCGTCCGCGCCAATGGACAAATCAGCCGCAAGATGCAGCAGGTTGAATCGGGATCTATTCCAATTCAGCGCCAAATAACGAACAGATCGCTCCCGAGCAACATCGTCCGAAGTTCGAACTCGGGCCGTGCACGCACGGAATGCAGCCCGGAAGCCGGAAAGTTCGATGAACTGCCCTTGTCCGGACTGGAATTCAGGAACCGGTGGTTTTCAGCCGCTCAAATTCGGCGAGTGCCTCTTGGATTGTCCGCTTCAACTCCTTGTCTCGAAGATCCTCCCGATATCCCATTACAGCTCCGATGAGAGGCGCGATGATCTGCGCGAGACCGCCGATCAAAAAACCAATTACGGGTATCATGGCAATGAGAGCGCCGATGATTGCTCCGAATATCAAGCCGAATGTGGCGTTAGGATATTTTTTGAAGATGCCAAAGACGCAATCGAGAGCCTTGCGCCCAATGCGGATAATGGTTCTCACGCCGTCAATGATCACCTCGATGACCACTTTGGACATTTCCTTCAGCTTCACGCGGGCGTCAGCCCACTTTCCGGCTGGCACGTCCCCAGGAATATCCAAATTTTCGATGAACCGGTCAACGTCCCGTTCGGTTCCGCCGAGTTCGGGGATCCGGAGATCATTCAACTTGTCAATGCCTTCCTTGGTGAGCGTTTCGGCCTCGCCCGTAAAGTGCTTGCCGGTTGCCAAGTCTTCCGCTTCGATCTGCACCGGTGTTCTCCCGTCTCAGTTTGGTCATGCCACGTCGGGGTTGCCGATGGGCTTGAACAGATATGGGTCCCACGAGCCGCCACGTCAAGGCAGTGTCAGGCAGCGATAGACCGCAATGCAGAGTCGTCAAGAAACAACCGGTAGCCGAACCGGGCGTCCCTGCGGGCTGTAGGCTCTTGAAGAACAATGACATCACAGGATACGAACCGCGTTCGAGGAGTGAACCATCGGCAGAGTTCTGAGTTCCAGGAAAGGCCAGTCGGCCGCACGGTTCGGTTTCCACATACCGGACTTCGAACAAAGTTTCCGCCGCAATGATTGGGACCGTCGCGGTGGATCTTCCCGGGCGCAATCAAAACTGAAAGAGCGGAGTCAATTCAAACTGGTTCTCGCCTATGCAAAAATCCGCAAAAGCCGCAAGATGCGAGTGCCCAAAGCATAATCGGTTCCAATGCAGATCGGGTATTTCAATTCTCAAGCGATCCTGGAAAGCGGTGCTAGGGCATCCTTGCGATAAAGATAAAGTCTCTTGCGTTGCTGGCGTAGAACTCGTGCCCGGCGCAGAGTCGCGTTGTTCGGATTAGGCAGTTTTCAAATTCTCGAAGGGGCGCTTTTCATGCTGGATCGTCTGCTCCAATTCCTTGTCTGGACGATCCGGCAAAATTTTGATTATAACTCCGATCAAGAGGGGTACGATGAATATTAGGAGCTCTTCGAGCAAGAATTGAAGCACGGGAATGGTAGAAACGAGGTCGCCGACGATCAATCCGAATACCACGCCGATTACCGCTTTAGGGTGTTCCTTGCAGACATGAAGGACGCATTCAAGGAGCTTAAGTCCCACGCGAATAACGGTCTTGACGCCGTCAATGACCACCTCAATAACCTGCTCGGACATTTTCTTCAGCTTCACGCGGGCGTCAGCCCACTTTTCGGCTGGCACGTCCCCAGGAATATCCAAATTCGCAATGTACTGGTCAACGTCCCGTTTGGTTCCGCGCAGTTCGGGGAACCGAAGATGGTTTAACTCGCGAATATCTTCCTTGGTGAGTGCTTCGGCTCTGCCGGTGAAAGAAGGCTTTCCGGCGGCAGGATTTTTCGCTTCTATCCGCACTGGCGTGCTCCTTTCTCAGTCTTGGCAAGCCGCACGGGGATTGCCGATTGGTTTGAACAATGTGGACCCCGCGAACTGTCGCGCCAATGCAGTGCGCGCGGTGGCAGGCCGCAAGGGTGACGTCGGGAAACAATGGGTAACCGGGCTTGGCCTTCGTGCGCCTCGGCGGTTCATTCGTGCGGGATTCTGACCATTGATCGGCTGCCGGGTGCTGAGCTGGACTGTCCGGATCAATCGGTGTCCAAATCTTTGAAACGGCGAGTTTCCCGTTGGATTGTCCGCTTCAGATCCTTGTCCTCAATGTCCTCCCCCAGCCCAATGGCGGCTCCGATGAGTGGCGCAATGATCTTCATAAGCCCTCCGATGAGGAAACCAATAACGGGAATCATGGCAACGAGAGCGCCGATAATCGCTCCGAATATCAAGCCGATTGTCGCGTTAGGGTATTCCTTCGAGACGTAAAGGATGCAATCAAGAATCTTGCGTCCCACGCGTATGAAGGTTTTGACGCCGTCAATGACCACTTCAATGATCATCTTGGACATTTCCTTCAGCTTCACGCGGGCGTCAGCCCACTTTTCAGCTGGCACGTCCCCAGGAATATCCAAATTCTCGATGAACCGGTCAACGTCTCGTTCGGTTCCACCCAGCGCGGGTGTCCGGAGATCATTCAACTTGTCAATGCCTTCCTTGGTGAGTGCTTCCGCTTCGCCGGTGAACTTCTTCCCGGTGGCCGGGTCTTCCGCATCAATCCGCACTGGCGTTCTCCCGTTCCAGTCGTTTCAAGCCGCTTCGAGGCTGCCAAAGGGTGGAGGAAGCGTAGGCCATATGCTCTCCCGCTACAATGCGCGTGTCAGGACTTTCCGGCCGTTAACAGCGGCAATGCCGTCCCTTCCGGGCCGAACAGATGCATGTGCTCGAGATCGAAGCGCAAATGGACCCGTCGTCGGGGACCAGCGGCAGCTTCGGCGGTGCCCGCATGACGAGCGGTTCCGCCGAAGCGTCCGTTTGACAGTACAAGACTGATTCCGCTCCCAGCTTCTCCACGATCTCGACCCGCCCGGCGATGTGGGCGTCATCCGCCGCGGCAACGGCAATGTGTTCGGGTCGGATCCCAAACGTCGCAGGGAATCCAGTCTCCGCCGCGCCTCGAATCCGGCCCGTCCTTATCGTTGTGGACCCCATGCGCAATTCGGAGCCGTCGCCTCGGCTGGTTAGTTCCGCATCGAGGAAATTCATCGCCGGCGATCCGATGAAACCCGCCACGAACCTGTTTCTCGGGCGCTCGTAGAGCTCGATCGGCGATCCGACCTGCTCGATCCGGCCCTGGTTGAGCACGACGATCCGGCTCGCGAGCGTCATGGCCTCGGTCTGGTCGTGGGTGACGTAGACCATCGTCCGCCCTAGCCGCTGGTGGAGGCGGGTGATCTCAAGGCGCATCTGGACCCGGAGCGCGGCGTCGAGGTTGGAAAGGGGCTCGTCGAACAGGAACACCTTCGGATCGCCGATGATCGAACGACCGATCGCGACGCGCTGCCGCTGCCCCCCGGACAGCTGCCGGGGCTTGCGCCGCAGCAGGTCCTCTACTTGGAGAGTCGCGGCGACCTCCCGAACCCGGCGGGCAACCTCGTCCTTCGGCAGTTTCGCCAGCCGTAGCCCGAACCCGATGTTCTGCTCGACCGTCATGTGCGGAAACAGCGCGTAGGACTGGAACACCATGGCCACGCCGCGCTTGGACGGCTTCTGCAAGGTGACGTCCTCGCCGCCGATGAAAATCCGGCCGGACGACACGTCCTCCAGCCCGGTGATCAGCCGGAGCATCGTGGACTTGCCGCAGCCCGACGGGCCGACGAACACCACGAATTCGCCTTCGGGAACTTCAAGGTCCACGCCCTTGATGACGGCCGTGTCGCCGAAGGACTTGCTGACCTGCTGCAACGCCAGATCCGCCATGGCTCAGCCTTTGACCGCGCCCATGGTCATTCCCTTGATGAAGTACCGCTGGAAGAACAGGAAGACGATCAGCGTGGGAACGCTGGCGACCAGCGACAGCGCCCCCTGCACGCCCCAGGCGACGGAGTACTGGCCCTTGAGGTTGACGATCCCGATCATGATCGTCCGCTTCTCGTCCGACTGCGTGAATATCAGCGGCCACAGGAAGTCGTTCCATATCCATGTGAACTGCAGGGTCGCGAGCACGGCGAGGGCGGGCAGGCTGAGGGGAAGCGCCACTCGCGTCAGCACCTGCCATTCATTGGCGCCCGCGAGGATTGCGGCTTCCCTGAGCGCGTTGGGGACGGTCGCGAAGAAGTTCCGCATAAGAAGCGTGCAGATCGGAATCCCGAGCGCGGTATGCACGAAGATGATCGGCCACAGGGTGTCGATCAGGTCCAGGGAATTGAACAGGCGGAACAGCGGGATGAGGATGACCTGCGGGGGGAAGAACATGCCGGAGACAAGCGCCAGGAACAGCAGATTGCTGCCCCTGAACGGAAGCTTCGAGAAGACGTAGCCCGCAAGCACGCCCAGCGCGAGCGAGGCCGCCGTCGCCGGAACGGTGACCAGCAGCGTGTTGACGAAGTACTGGTGGACCGCCGGGCTGAAGAGCACCTCCGCGAAATTCCCCAAATAGAGCCGGTCCGGCACGGCCCACAGGTTTCCGAAAGCGATGTCGCGCGTGGTCTTGATCGAAGACAGCAGCACGCCGACCGTCGGGGCGAGGAACAGAAGGGCGAGCATCACCAGCGATGTGAACACGGCCGCGGGCCACGGATTGAATTCGCGGGCGGCCGCGGCGGCGCGGGCCTCAGCCATGGATTTCGTCCACGCGCCGGAGCTCCCGGAAGTAGATCCGGATGATCGTGAGCGCGATGAGGAACAGGACCACGGAAATCGCGCTGCCGTAGCCCATCTGGTACTTCTTGAAGGACTCGTTGTACATGTGCATGGCGAGGGTGTCAGAGCTGTGGAACGGCCCGCCCCCGGTCATGATGTACAGGATGTCGAAGCCCTTCAGCGAATTGATCACGCTGAGCGCGACCGCGACCACCGTCGCCGGCGTGAGCAGCGGCAGGACGACAAGCCTGATGCGCTGCCAGGCGGAGGCGCCCTCGATTTCGCAGACCTCCAGCAGGTCCTCCGAAATCGACGTGAGGCCTGCAAGGTAGATCACCATGGTCAGGCCGGTCTGCTGCCAGGACCACGCAAGGATCACCGAGCCGAGCGCGGTTTCCGGCTTGGCGAGCCACGCAAATCCGGCCTTTTCGCCGGTGACCGCCGAAATCACCGTGTTCAGCAGGCCCCAGTCGGCTTGGTAGATCCAGATCCAGATCTGGCCGACGACGACTGCGGAAAGGCAGATCGGAAGATAGAAAATCGACTTGAAGATAGTGCCGCCGGGAATGCGGCTGTCGATCAGCAGCGCCAGTCCCAGCCCGAGCAGCGTCGGCACGAGGATTGCCGCCGCCATCCAGATCACCGTGTTGATCGCGGCGTTGAGGAACAGCCGGTCCGTTGCGATCTTGGCGAAGTTCGCAAACCCCACGAAATCGTAGTTCGGATTGAATCCGTTCCAGTTCGTGAAGCTGTAGCAGAACGAGCTGAGGAGCGGCCAGACGACGAGCACGGCGAAGACGCCGAGGGGCGCGGCAAGAAGGACCGCCCGCCAGAACCTGGCGCTTCTTTCCACTTGCGCTGCCTGCTTGCGGCCGGGTCTGCCGCGGCCGACTGCGCGTCGCCGAGGATTCTTGCGTAGTCCCCGGGGCTGTCCATGAACTCCTGGAACATGGAGAGGCCGACTTCGGCAACCGGCGGCGGCGTCGCGAGATCGTAGTTGAACGCGAACACGTCCGCCGCGGCCACGGCTTCGAACGCCTTGAGCATCACCGCGTTGTAGGCGGCCGGGTCTACGTTCACGTTGGCCGACAGTGCGCCTTGGGCCTGCGCCCATTTCGCCTGCGACTCGGGATTGGAGATCATCTCCGCGAGGAACGCCTTCGCGCCGGGCACGTTTTCGGCGTTCGCGGAAACCACCCACCCGTCGACCGGGCCGACCACGGCGTTCGCCACGCCGTCGTCGATCATCGGGAATTCGAAGAAGTCGTAGTCGGTGCCGGGCTCAAGGCCGAGGCCGTTCCAATAGCCGGTGATCCAGGTTCCCATGAGGGTCATCGCGGCGTCGCCGCGGGCGACCTTGTCGGATGCGTCCGTCCAGGAGTCGGCGTTGGAGTTCGGAAGGAAGTTCCCGCCGTCGACGAGATCCATCCAGATCGACATCGCGCGCATGACTTCCGGATCGTCGTAGGAAGCCGAGCCGTCCATGAGCGCCGCGCGGTACTCCGGACCGGCAGTGCGCAGGATCAGGTAGTCGAACCAGAACTGCGCCGGCCACCGGTTCAGCGAGCCGAGAGCGACCGGCGTGACGCCGGCCGCCTTGAGCGTTTCGCACAAGGCAAGGAATTCGTCCCACGTGGTCGGCATCTCTGTGATGCCGGCATCGGCGAAGACCTTCGTGTTGTAGAACATTCCGGCGTAGTGGTAGTTCATCGGCACCGGAAGTCCTTCATTCCGTTGAACCGGCCCCGAACGCCGTGGCGCAGACGGGGCGGTGCCCGGAATGTCCATCAGCCGCTTCGCCTCGCCGCTCTCCGGGGGCCGCTTGAGGATCTCCGCCTTCAGCTCCTTGATCCGCCCCGTCGGTATCCCGATCGGGTCGAGCAGCAGCCCGCCCAGCTTCCGGACCGCATCCGGCAGCCGCGACTCGGGATCCTCAAGCGCCGCGGTCAGCCGGGCCGTGTACGCGATCCCCTGCGGCGGCGCCACGCCGCGCTCCCCGTATGCCCGCGCAGCGCGTTGACGGTCTGCGTCCTCTGTTCCGCGCCGACGGGTCCGCGTCCGGAACGGCATCCCCTCCGCCTGCCGTTCCGCCCTCTCCGCCGCCACGAACCGCATCGCCGGCCGCGACGCTATCTCGCAAACGGCCCCCGCGTCCGCCGCGTCGTTCTTCTTCCGCTTCACGAACGGCTTCACGTCGTTTTTGTCGGATGTCGGAGTGGCGTGCGGTAGACGTGGATCGTACGATCTGCAGCCTATATTTCACCATATCAAATGCTAGACTGCGCATGGCCGAATCGCGCCGATGGCTGGATTAAGCGGTTTTTTGGTTCAAGCGGGCTGGAATCGCGCGGCGCGGCATCTTCTCTCGCGCGGACGCGGGATGGGCAGCCAAAGCGGTCGGAAACGGGCTCGGAATCATGGACGCACCGAAATCAGGAAGCGAATACGTAGCGAAAACCGGATTTTTTGTCGGCCTTCATCCGGGGATGGCCTTGGCGGCCAAGCTGATGATCGTGGTTTTCGTAATCTTCACGATCATCAACGTGGACTTTGCCGGCGGCGTCTACTCGGCATTGCGCGGCTGGGTGGAGGAAGGTCTCGGCTGGTACTACATCATCCTATGCTCCTCCCTGGTCGCGTTCTGCGTTGCTATTCCGTTCACCAAATGGGGCGCCATCCGACTGGGCGACGACGACAGCAGGCCGGAATTCAGCAACTTCGCCTGGTTTGCGATGCTGTTTTCGGCGGGCACCGGGATCGGGATCCTCTTTTTCGGCGTATCGGAGCCGATCTTCTACTTCGATAATGCCGGCGCGTTCGGATATCCGAACAACCCGCACGCGGACATGCGCGGAAACACCGATCTGACGATCGAGCGGGCTGTGGACGGCATGCGCGTGACGTTCTTCCACTGGGGACTGCATGGCTGGGCGGTATACGCCCTGGTTGGCCTGTGCCTCGGATATTTCGGTTATCGGAAGGGGCTTCCGCTCACTATGCGGTCTTCGCTGTACCCTTTGCTCGGCGAGCGGATCTACGGTCCGATCGGCCACACGGTCGATCTGCTCGCGGTGTTCGGAACCGTGTTTGGAGTGGCAACTTCGCTCGGTCTCGGCGCAAGCCAGATGGCCGCAGGGCTCTACAATTTGTTCGGCATCCCGCCGGGAATCGCCACGCAGATCATTCTGATAGCCATCGTGTCGGCAATTGCGACGGCGTCAACGGTGTCCGGCGTCGGCAACGGCATCCGGATCATTTCCGAACTGAACGTTCGGCTGACTCTCATCCTTGTCGCCGCGTGCCTGATAATTGGACCGTTCGCCTGGGTAATGAGCTTCTTCATTACCACATTCGGGGACTATCTGCTGCTTGCAATTCCAATGGGCCTTTGGACGGCCACCGAGCCGGGCGATGTCGAATGGCAGGGAGGCTGGACGATCTTCTACTGGGGCTGGTGGATATCGTGGACGCCGTTTGTCGGCATGTTCATTGCGAGAATCTCGCGCGGCCGCACCATTCGGGAATTCATGCTCGGCGTGCTGCTGGTTCCTACTGTGGCTGCCTTTTTCTGGCTCTCGCTGTTCGGCGGTAATGCGATCTGGCAGGAGCTGAACGCCATCGGCGGTCCGGCGGCGGAAGGCGGCGCAGGAATAATCCAGACCGTGCGGGATTGGAACTTGCCCCAGGCGCTGTACGGAATGATCGAGAACATCGGAAGAACTTCATGGATCGGCGATCTCAGCTGGACCGCTTGGCCGATTTCCGCGCTGGCGACCTTCCTCATATTCACTTGGTTCATCACATCTTCGGATTCGGGAACGCTCGTAGTGACAACCATTCTTTCAATGGGCGACGAGGACCCGCCGAAGGCCTTCCGAATCGTCTGGGGATTCGGAGAGGGCGTGGTCGCCGCCGTGCTGCTTCTGGCCGGCGGGCTTGGCGCGCTGCAGACGGCATCGATCGCATCGGCGCTTCCGATTTCGGTCGTGCTGCTGTTCATGGCCTACGCGCTGGTGAAATCGCTGCGCGAAGATCCGTCGGCGAGCGCTCTGCCAGTACCGAACAGGGCGCCGGACGGAACGGGAAAGGGCTTGGAGCCGCGTATCTAAGGCGCGGCCGCATTCCGGTCGGCCCACAACGACGATTCCAATCCAGCCACAGCCGCCGCTGCGCCGCTTAGGCGCATTGCCAACGAATCGATTAGGAGCGGAATAAAGCTCCGGAAATCAAACGCTTGCAATATTCGCAAACCCGGCGTTCTCATGGATGAACCGGAATCTCGGCTCGGGCTTCTTGCCCATGAGGTCTGAAACCACCGAGCCGTACTGGCGGATCCGATCCTCAATGTTCGAAATCCGGGTCAGCTTTCTCGTCGTCTAGTCCATTGCGGTTCCCTTCAAATCCTTGGCGTCCACTTCGCCGAGGCCCTTGAACCGCGACACCTTGATCTTGCCCTTCCCGTCAAGGTCGCGCTTGATCGGCTTGTCCCCATCGGCATCGTCGAGCGCGTAGACCCGGGTCGGTCTTTGCGTGAGGCGGTAGACGGGCGGGCAGGCCAGAAACAGATGGCCCTTTTTGATGGGCTGCCGCGTCTGCGTGAAGAAGAACGCCATCCGAAGCGAAGCGATGTGCGCGTCATCGATGTCGGCGTCGATCATGATGATGATCTCTTCGTAGCGCAGAGGTCCGCAAGACTGAACTGTGAGCCCATGCCCACGCCGAGAGCCTGCCAGAGGCCGCAGAATTCCGTGTGGCGCGCGTGGATGGGCCCGGCGACGGCCACAACGCCGGTTGCGCGGTCGGCAGCAAACGGGTCCATTGGTCGTGACGCCGTCCAAGGGACGGTCCGAACTGGAAGGGGCCATTGAGCAATCGACAAAGACGACATACAAATTTCAACAAAACACAGTAAATCAGAAAGTTGGGCACCTCCGACAACGGCTTGATTTCGCGTTTCGGTCGGCTTCGCGGGTCGGCGGCCGCGGCATTTCGCCCGTTCCGGCCGATTCGGAGGTCCGGATTGCTTGATTGGGGCCGCTGCCGGCCTGTTCGGAGTGCCGGGAGAGCGGGACCCGGGCCGTTTCCGGCCTTGGCGGGGTCAAGCGGACGCAGTCCGGCTGCAGAGCCAGCGCGATCGGTTCATGTTGCAGCCATGCTCGCGAGCGCGGCCGCCGCCTTGGCGCGGGCCATTCCGATCATCCGGACCCTCAGCCCCATGCGATTCTTCCGGTGCGCGAAGACGTGCTCCGCCTTCGCCCGGACCGACGATTTGCGCCTTTGGCCTTGGCGGTCCGCCTGCCCATGGGGCGGCCCCGCGGCTTCCTGCGGCGGATGCGGCTCGCCGCGCCGTTCGCCTTGAGCCAGTCCTCGTTCTGCCGGGAGCGGCAGGCCGTGTCGGCCCACGCCCCGCTCCCGGTGTTGGCGGCATCGACCAAGCCCTCCCGCAGCCTCGCGCCGTCATGGGTCTATCAGAAAGACACGGTTAACTCGGTGCGCGTCGCCTGCCATGCTTCCGGCATGGAGAAGGCACGGCAGCGGTTCGCCGCCGGGGACGAGGGAGAAGCCGAAGCAGCCCAAGGGCAAACAGCCGTCGAGACGGGGCGGGAAAACCAGTGGGCTATTGCGGCGCCTTGGAGCGCGAAAATGCGATATGGACCCGATCCGCGCATCTCCATGCAGGCCAGCGGCAAGCATCAATCCGCCGCATCGACAGGCCGGACACACGAAAGCGCTTGACCAAATGCCCAAGGCTGGACAAGGAATGATTCCCGCGTCTCAGGGGGGCGTCCACACACAATTGCCTTGGGCTGCTGTTCCCTTGGACTTGACGACCGGGGCACGCCCGGCGAAGAATATGAGGTCACTCCGGGAGCAAGGGTCTTGTGACCACTGAGAATGCATTGAGCACCGCGTCCGATGTTGCTGATCGCCCGTATGACAGCCGACGAATCGCCAATTACTTCATCCGATTGGTAAAAAGTAAACTAGGACAGGGTCCATCGATCACGCAAGTAATCAAGCTAGTCTACATGGCGCACGGGTGGACTCTGGCATTGCGCGGGGGGCCGCTGATTAATGAACAGGCGGAAGCTTGGAGCTACGGGCCGGTTCTCCCGACTGTGTATTATGCATTTAGGAGATTCGGCACCGACAACCTTCGTCCCATTGCCATATACGGGGAAGAACTTGATGATGACACCAAAGCGCTGCTTGACCGCGTCTATGAGATGTACGGTCGGCTCCCGCCGAAAGATCTCTCCCGCTTGACGCATATTAAGGGTGGCCCGTGGCATCGATGCTACCGGGGAAATGACAAGTACTCGCCGATCCCGGACGACATGATCGCAGCCCATTATCGAGACAAGTGGCGAAGAGCACAGGAGCGTGTCCGTGAGCCCAGCACAGTTGCCGCCAGCTGAAGATCCCGATGAAGCACTTGCCCAATCGGCGGAGAGGCAACAGCTTCTAGCCGAAAGGATTGGGAATCAAAGAATCGGGCTCAGATGGATTGCTGTCGCGGCAGCGATCACAATGTTGGTGTGCTTGGGCATAATAGAATTCGTCGTTTTGAACGATTTGCTCGAACGGGGGCTTGCCGAAACGGACAATCTATTGGTGGTTCTTGCTGTCTCCCCAATTGTCGCCGCGACAACCATCATTGTGTTCTGGTTGATTGGGGTATTCCGCGGCTTCAGGGAAGCGGATATGGATAATCAGTTGGCGGAATCTATTGCCCGCAAAATAGCGGCCTATAGCTCTCATTCGCCGTAGCGTTCTATTCGCCATCGGCACGTGGGTTGGGCAATTTCTTGCATGGTGTCCGGTGGAGAACCCTTCGGTTTAGGCTGCGCGCGACCGGCCTTGCGGCGGCCACTTCGAAGGATTCCGGGCCCCGATGAGTCCCGACTCGGCTCCCAAGTCGAATTGTCCGCGCCTGCCGCTTGCGCTCGCGTCGCGCAGGACAGCCTGGTCTTGCGGATGTTGAGTGCAGGAACCGTGAGGCCGGCCACCAGCTCGAACTGCTCCGACCTCCGGGGTAGGGACCGCCAACACTCGTTCCCGGTGTCGATGGCTCCGCAGTGGTGGCGAGGCGGTCGAGCAGGGCGGCCGTTATCTTCTCGCTTCCGGACGATGGGTTGGATACCAATTGGGTGCTTTGTAACCTGTGAAGTTCAGTCTATCCGAGAGTTCCGGAATTTTCTGGAAGTGCCCGCGCGATGCAGTATCATGGTGCCTCCGAGCCAGCGGGCGATGCATGATTGCAATTATTCACGCCAACATTTGCACTCTGTTTCCAAGCGGGCGCAGCTGGGCAGCCGAGTTCATGGTGAGCAGCGAGCGATTTCGCGACGCATCGCGCGCCGCATCCGATGCGACGACCGGCGACCTGGTCGGCCGGGCGCGCGCAGCCGCCGAGCGGCATCCTTGAGGTGGTCAGCATGACCGGAGCCCTTGAACCGGCAGCCGGAAACGGCGGCGGAAAAGCGACTCAAATCCCCCGCTACCATTCCCTCGACCGTCTTCGCGCGTCCATGATGTTCCTCGGCCTCGTGTTTCATGCCTCCATCACTTACCTTTCCGACCTTCCGGAGGATGTCCCGTGGCCCTACCAGGACGAGCGGACCAGCCCGTTCTTTGATTGGCTCATTGATTTCATCCACGTGTTCCGGATGCCCGTCTTCTTCTTGGTCGCAGGCTTCTTTGCGGTCTACCTGATCCGGACGCGCGGAACGAAGGCGTTCCTGCGCCACAGATGGAGCCGCATCGGCGTTCCGCTCATCGTCGGCTGGCTTGCTATTGCGCCGCTCATGGCCGGAGCCGTCCTTTACGCCGGGCAGTTTTCCGACACCCCTCCTGTCGCGCTGCAGACGGACGGCGTGCCGGCGGATATCCTCATCCACCTTTGGTTCCTCTACCATCTGCTCATCTTCTGCGCCGTCGCCGCGCTATTGACGCCTTTGCTCCGCCGCATACCCGAGTCGGCCCGCGACCGCTTTCTGGCGGCGTTCGCCAACTCGTTGCACGGGCTGGGATTGGCAGCGCTCATTCTCGCAAGCGGCGTGGTGCTTTATCAAATGAGGTCATGGTCGATTGACTATACCGGGGACCTCCTGCCGCCGCTCCGGGTCCTGGCGATCTACGGGCTCTTCTTCTTGTTCGGAGCGCTTCTGTTCGAATGCAGGCAGGCCATCGGATCCTTCAAGCGGCCCGCATGGTGGTATTTCATCGCCGGAATCGCGTGCTTCTTCGCGCACCGCTACTTTGTCGACGCCGGGTGCGGCGGCGAAAGGTTCTGCGACATGACGGCGACCGGCATGCATATCGGCGCGACCGTGTTCCTGGCGCCGACCGTTTGCTTTCTGACCTTCGGACTCGTCGGGCTCTTCCTTCGCTATCAGGACATGCCCAGCAATTACTGGCGCTACCTTTCCGACGCTTCATACTGGATGTACATCGTCCATCCGCCGCTGGTCATGACATTGCCGACGCTGTTCGCGGGCTGGCCGGTTCCAGCCGGGGTGAAGTTCACGCTCGTGCTAGGCGCCACCGCCGCAATCACGCTGGTGACCTACCACTATCTGGTGCGGTCCACTTTCGTAGGCAAACAGCTGAACGGACGGCGCCATCCCAGAATCGCCCCATGGCAACGTGCCGGGGGAAGCAATGCCGCCTGAGGTTCGCCGGATGCGCCACATCTTTTCACTTCCGCTCCAATTGGGACGACAGGCGCGATCAAATGCGCTTGCGCTTGCCGCGGTTGGTCCGGCGCTTGCCGAGGGAGCTCGATAAGGCATGCGCTTCAGGAACATGCTGCCCGTTTCCGGCATGTCGGCGATACTCCGCCTCGCGATGCGCAAATCATGGCGAGGTTTCGAAGCCGCCGCTAACGACCCGGAGCAGGCTCAAAGGAGCTTATGGTCGGAAATCGTTTCGGAATGCGCCGGATCCCCTTTTTGGACGAAGCAATTCGGAAACGGCGCACCGCCGCCTCTCGAGGAACTCCCGACAACGGAGTACGAGGACTACCGGCCGGAATTCGAGCGCGCTTTCGAAGAGGGCCATTCACCGACGACGGCCTCGCCGGTGAAATATTGGGCGTCCACCAGCGGCACGACCGGAGGCAAGTTCAAGTATTTTCCGTATATCGCCACAAGCCCGCGGCAGGGGCACATCGTGGCGGGCGCTTACGAGGCCGCGATGTATCGGCTGTCCGTGGTTCAGCCGCATATTCCATTCGCGCCTATGCTCACATTCTCGCACGTCGGCAGCCGTCCTCCGTCGCCCAAGGGCATCCCGGTCGGTTCCGCAACCAGCTATTTTCAGCGGTTCCTGTCGCCGCGCGCGCACCGAATGATGCACGTCATCCCGTGGGCGGTCTACAAGCAGACGGAATCCGGGCTGTTCCGCGACTGGGCGCCTCTGTACGCGCTGACGAGGGACGTCAACATGGCGCGGGCATTGTCCGCTGGCTGGATCACGGCCTTTTTCGAAAGGCTGCTGGCCAACGTCGAGAGCTACTGGCCGTACTTGGAAGGCCGCGCCTGCCCTCCGGCCCCCTTGCCCCCGGTGGAAATCGGAAAACGGCGACTCCGTTACCTGCGCAAGGTTTTCACGCATGAATCGCCGACCCTGACCGATGTCTGGCCCAGTCTTGCCGCAGTGATGTGCTGGACGACCGCAAGCTCGGCCATGCAGGTTCCGAAACTGCTGCCCTATCTTGGGACGGCCCCGCTTCTGGACACCCCTTACGGGTGCGTTGAAGGATTGCTGAACGTTCCGCTGCACGACGGGGAGGAAGGGCATCCGCTGCATCCCGGCGCCAATATCGTCGAACTTCTTCCGGAAGGCGCCGATGCGACAGCCGCGAATTTGATTCCGTCGTGGCAGGCCGAGGAGGGGCGACGCTACGAGGTTTTCCTCACTACATTGAGCGGCCTCGCGCGCTACCGGCTGCACGACATCGTGCAGTGCACGGGATACTACCGCCGCGCCCCGCGGATCGTATTCTGCTGCAAGTCGGCATTTGTCCTGAAGGTGGCGTCGAGCGTCATTCCGGAAAATGTTCTGGTCTCCATCCTGCTGGATTTGGGCTGCCGCGGGCATGACGACCTGCTTGTGGGACCGAACCCGTCGGGCGCGGCAGTCGCCGTCTATCTTCGGGAAAGCTCCGGGCAATCCTTGGATGTCAACGCGCTCGACAACGCGCTGCGGAATGTTTCCAGGATGTATGCCCACGAGCGCAATTTCGGCCTTTTGGGCGATATCAAATCCTATGTGGTTCCGGACGATCACGCGATGTGGGAATGGCGCAACCGCCCGCCTGCCAAAGCCCGCTGCATCCTGCAGGTATCGCCTAGCGGCGTTTCCTGACACGCGTCCGCGCGGCCTTATCCTGACCGCCGTCCGAAGGGGCGCGTCTCGCCCAATCGGAACCGGTGAGCTTCGGCGTTGCGGGCCCGCGTGAATGCGCTTTCAGGCCGGCCGCTCCGCCGCTTCGGATTGATCGGCGTCCGGAACCAAATCCTCCAGCCGCCGGACGCCGGGAGCTAGGATGCAGGCCAGAGCCACCCCGAATGCCGCGACGCCGACCAAGGCGAACATCAGCGCCGTGCCGCGACCGGGACCAACGCCGAAAATCAGCCCGGCGCTTCCCGCGAGGATGCCGTCTGCTGCCAGGGTCGGCTCGAAGAGAGCGGCCGCTATCGGGGCGGCAACCAGCAAGCCGACGCTTTGCGCGGCGAGGCCGAAAAGCTGCCTAAGCGAAAGCACGCGGCCCAGATATGTCGGCGCCACCTTCACTTGCCAGACGACGCGCGAAAGCCCGAAGAGGAATGTGAACGCCATGCCAACGAAGCCTATGCCGATCAGCACGGCCGTAAGGTTTTCGCGAATGGCGAGCGCAACGGACGCCAAACCGGCGGCGGCAAGCGCTGCCAGAATGCCGTTCATCCGCCTCTCAGGCCCGTTCCAAACCGCCAGCAGCACGCCGCCGATCAGCGCACCGAGGCCGAAACTCGCAAGCACGAACCCGGCGGCTTGCTCGTCGGCGAATGCCATCACCATCGGCGTGCAGAGGGCGAACTCGAAACCGGGCAGGAGCAGCATGGTCGCGGTCAGAATCCACAACAGCCGCAACAGCGGGCGCCGCTGGCGCAGATAGCGCCATCCTGCGGCAAAATCCTGCGCAAGCGCCATCGCTATCCCTGTTTCGGGTGCCTGCGCGCCCGCTTCGCCTGCTTCCCCTTCCTTCGACGGAGAAGGCACGACCGCGAGCCGCAGCGCGATCAGGACGGGCGCGAATGCCACGAAGTTGATGGCGAAAAGCCAGCCGAGTCCCGCTGGCGCAAGCAAGGATCCGGCCAGAACCGACCCGGCAATCGTCGCCAGCGCGATATTTGCCTGGGCCATTCCCGAAGCCCGTTCCAGCTTTTCTTTGCGGACGAGCTGCGGAATGCTCGCATCGAACGCCGGCATCATGAAGGCGCTGGCGACCCCGTCGGCGGAAAGCACGATCAGCAAATGCCAGATTTCGAGCTGGCCGAAAAAATACAGAGACGCCGCCACCAGCGGAAACACGCTGGCCACGGCGTTGGCGAAAAACATCACCCGGCGCCTGTCCCAGCGGTCCGCCACGGGGCCGGCGATCAACGCGCCCAGGCCCATCGGCAAAAATCCGGCCACAAGCACCAGGCTGTACTCGGCCATGCCTCCGCCGCTCGCCAGCGTCCAGAATATGACGGCGAAGCGGGTGGTCGATGATCCGGTGTTCGATATCAGCCGCCCCAGCAGGATTGCTTGGAACGCTCTTTCGCCGTGCAAACGCAAACCGTTCATGCCCGCTCTCGGAACTTGAATTTAGTGCCGCCGCCGCGCCAGCTTGACCTTCAGCTTCTGCGGGCGAAGGATCGGGCTGTACGTCGATTTCAGCTCGTACGACGAAGGATGCAGAACGAGCTCGGCATCCCGGATTATCGCGGCAAGGATCAGCAGAATTTGCGCTTCCGCGAATCCGGCGCCCAGGCAGCGATGTGTGCCGAAGCCGAACGGAGCGAATGCGTCGCGCTGCTTGTGCTCGGCTCGCTCGGGCAGGTACCGGTCTATGTCGAACCGTTCCGGCTCCGGAAAGAATTCGGGCAGGAAATGCGTCGCGGTGGAACAGGCGAGCACCGATTCCCCGGCGGGTATGCGGTATCCGGAAAACTCGAATCCGGTGCCGACGTGGCGAGGCGAGGCGGGCACGACCGGATGGCGGCGAAGCGTCTCCATCGCGGTTCGGTGGATCGTGTCCATCTTGCGCAATCCGGCTGCGGTCGGCGCTCCTTCCTCGAACAGAGAGTCGGCTTCGGCGACCGCCCGGCGCAGAATGCCGGGGTCCTTAAGGATATGGTACAGCGCGAAGGAACTCGTCATCGCGACCGTGTCCATGCCGACCAGGAAAGGCCCCATGGCCCAGATCATGAGGTCGGTCTCAGGCATCTGCTGCGGGTCCGCGCGATGCAGCTCGAGCACTTCCGTCACGAAGTTGTTCGCTCCGTGCTTCGGTCCTCCCGGCTGATGCTCAGCAAGTATCATCCGCCAGAACTCTTCAACGCGGCGGCGCGCCTCGCGCAAGCGGCGGCTGTAAAGAAATGACGGCGCCTGCTTGGCAAGCTTCACGAGCAGCAGGATGTCGAGAAAGGCCGCGATGTCTCCGTGGTATTCGCCCGGCTTGAAGCCTGTCGCGATTTCGCCGATCTGATCGGTGACGATGAGCTGAATGGCATGCACAACGTTGATCGGTCGGTCGGTCGGCCAGGATGCGACCTGGCTCCGGGTGATTTCCGAAGCCGTCTCAAGGTTGATCTCAAGGCTGTGGCGCGAATAGGCGGGCGCGAACGTCCGGCGGAACTTTCCGTGGTCGCGGCCGTCCGTGCTGGTCAGGACGCGGGTGACTCCCAATTCGTGGGTGAAGTCTTTCCAGAATTCGTGCGACCGCAGATGGTTGCGCCCCTGCTTCTGAAGGAAGCGGTTGCTGTCGGGACCTGCAAGCGCGATGAAATTGCGATTGAACAGGCGGACGCGGAAAACCGGGCCCAGCTTCCGGTATTGCTCGGCAAGGAAAGGAACCAGATTCCTTTTGGCCTCGAACGCGCTGCCGAATATCGGAATTCCCTTGACGACCGGAATCGGCTTTTCGACTGGACGCGCTTTCTCTTTTCTGGCGTCGATTTCCTCGACGATCTCGGCCAATGCGCGCCCGATTGGATCCATGCCCGCCAAAAGGTCGACGCGGCTTCGCCGGTCCGCAAGCTCCTCCCGTGTGAGTATTGCCTTGAACAGCCCGCAGGCGTCCGCGAGAGCGATGATGATCGCGTCCCTCGGGCCGGGAAGGTCGCCGTCGAACAGAATTCTCATAATGCGCAGGCGCACTTCCTGCTCGGCCTCGCCTTCCGTTGCCGGATACCGGCGCGAACGGAGAACCCCCTGCGAAACCTGGACGTCCGTTCCTTCCACCGATTGAAGAATTCCTTTGGCCAAAAGATCGTCGAGCGCGCGTTCAAGCAGCGCGCCGCCGTCCTTCGCGATTTCCCGCAGCCAGTATTCAGCGTTTCCGGCTTCCTTGCTTCCGGCGATCCGGGAAAGCGCCGGGTCCAGAAGGCCGTCTCCCGTGGGAGAGGAATCGATAAGCGTCAATGTCTTGAAATCCGTATCGATCCGGTTTTCGAACGCCAGATCCGACAAAACGGCGCCGGCAAGCGCGAAGTCCAGCTTCTCTTGCGGGACAAGGGCCAAATGGCTTCCATCATCCCCCAGCAAGAGAAGAACGATCTCTTCGGCGAATTTCAATTGCATGGCGCTGCTCTTGCGGCCGGGTCCGGCGGCTGCGGTTCGTCCCGGGCATTTTTCCGAACGATACACGGAACGGTTTCGGCTTTGAAGCGCGGCGGCGCGGCCGCGAGCCGCGCCGGGCGGATGGCCAATCGGCGGCGCCGGCGAATCTTCTGCGGTTCGGATCGCATGGTTCCGAAGGCTTGCCGGTTCGCAGCCAGGTCGAATCTCCTGCCGGCAAAAGACCGTTCGCGGCGCAAGGCCACGCCTTCAACGAAACAGGCAGCGCTGCCAGCGTCATGGCGCGCCGTCGCAGGGTTGTATCTTCTGTTGATCCAAATCAAACCGAAGCCTCTGCAGCCGCTTGAGTTTGCGGTTTGGCTGCTTTGAGGACCGGCGCGCGGCTTCCGCTGTTGCGCCGCCCGGACGGCGATCACGCCAACGCGGCCCGCCGGGGGCCGCGAACGCGTCATTCGCCCCAAGCGCCCGCGGCCTATCGCCAGAGCTGGTTCTTTTGATGCTGCACGATCCGATGGGCGAGAGCTTCGAACTGGGCGACGACATATGCGCGGAAGCGTTGGGCGGCCGGATTGTTGCGCGGCTCTTTCGGAGCAAGAACGCCGAGCATGCGGTCGGGATGCCCGATTTCCAGGGAAAGCGCAGTGATGCCGCTCGCGGACTTCGTCGTGAACACGACCGAGTAGGGCAGGACGGTCAGGCTGTCCGACCCGGTCAGCACCGCGATGACCGAAGCCAGCGAGCCGCCGGAAAAGCTGATCTGGTAATCCTTGGCGCTCATGTTCGCCAATGCGCGCTGCAGATCGCGGTAGAGCGGGCTGTCGGGAGGGGGCGCGATCCACGGGAACTCCGCGATATCCTTGGTGGTGAGAAGTTTCCGGCGGGTCAGCGGATGGCCCTCCCGGCACGCGACCACATTCAGCCCGGGAAGGATCGGCTGAAACGCCAGGTCCTCCGGAACCTTGTCGCGCTGTAGCGGCAGGATGGCGAGGTCCAAGGTCTTGTTGTGCAGTTTTTCGATCAGATTGTCGGCGTAGCCGTAGGATTGCTCGACCCGCACATCCGGCAGCTGGGCTTGGGATTTCGCGATGATGCCCGCGATCACGCCGTCGATGAAGATCGGCGTGCCTCCGACTCGAACCAAGCCTGAACGTCCCGACCTGAACCGGGACACGAGGTCGGATGCGGCGCGGTTCGCCTTCAGGACCGCGCGTCCCTGCTCGGCAAGGGCTTGGCCCAGTTCGGTCGGCTGAAGCGGGCGGCGGCCGGGCTTGAAGATCGCCGCGCCGATTCGCCCTTCCAGCTGGGCAAGCGTCCGCGACACGGAAGGCTGCGACTTTCCCAGCGCCTCGGCCCCTTCGGTCAGCCCGCCGCAATCGACGATCGCCGCAAGCATCTCAAGGTGGCGCGGGTCCATTTTCATAACGCTGCGCTATATAACCCGACCTCCTTTCAATCAAATTCGCAATTCTTCCGTGCTATTTCTGCATGTGCAAAAGCAACTGCGAGTCGGCGTGTCCTACTTTCAAAGGGAGTTTGCGGCGAACATTGCGGCGGTTCGGGTCAGCTTCGGTCCGGGCGTGCGTCGCAAGGTCGCTGAAGAGATCGAGCGGCTCGAATGCAAGCGGGCCCTGCTTCTCGCGACGCCGCAGCAAGCGGATACCGCGCTTGCCTTCGCGGAGGATGTGGGTTCGCTGGCTGCCGGCGTCTTCACCCGCGCCGCCATGCACACGCCCGTCGGCGTCACTGAAGTGGCCATGGCCCACGTCCAGGAGATCAGCGCCGATTGCCTCGTGGCCATTGGCGGCGGGTCGACGACGGGCTTGGGCAAGGCGATCGCCTATCGCACCGACCTTCCGCAGATCGTGGTTCCTACCACCTATGCCGGCAGCGAGGCGACGCCGATCCTCGGCCAAACCGAGGGCGGGCGAAAGACGACGCTCAGCAGCCCGAAGGTTCAGCCGGAGGTCATACTTTACGACTCCGAACTGGTGGCGACCCTGCCCGTGGACATGACGGTGGCCAGTGCGCTGAATGCGATCGCGCATGCGGCGGAAGGGCTGTATGCCCGGGACCGCAACCCGCTATCGACGGCTCTCGCGATTGAGGGCATACGCGCCTTCGCCGACGGCCTGCCCCGAGTCGCAATGGCGCCGGACGATTTGGACGCCCGCGGCCTGACGCTCTACGGCGCGTGGCTGTGCGGCACAGTGCTGGGCCAGGTCGGCATGGCGCTGCATCACAAGATTTGCCACACGCTTGGCGGCTCGTTCGATCTGCCCCACGCCGAGACCCATTCGGTTATGCTGCCGCACGCCATCGGGTACAACGCCGCCGCGGCGCCTGACCGGCTGGCCGCGGTCTCCGAGATCTTCGGCGGCGCCTCTCCCGGGAAGGCGCTGCACGGGTTCGCCACGCGCATGGGCGCGCCGCTGACGCTCGAAGCGCTGGGCATGCAGGCGGACGATCTGGACCGCGCCGCGGACTTGGCCACGCAGAACGCCTACTGGAACCCCGCGCCGCTCGACCGGGCGCAAATTCGAAGCCTTCTGGACGCCGCCTTCCATGGGCGGACGCCGGATCGCTGATCCGCACTGCTATCTCAAGGAAGGAGAAGAGATGCTCACGAGACGCAAACTGCTGAAGTCGACTGCCGCCGCCGGGATGTCCGCCGCGGCATCGGGGTTTGCCGCCCCTGCCATCGCGCAGGGCGCGCGCATCCGCGTCGGCTATGTGACGCCGCAATCCGGTCCGCTCGCCGCCTTCGCCGAGGCCGACCAGTTCATCCTCGACGTCTTCGCCGCCAGCGACGCGGGCGCGAATTTCGAGGTGATCGTCAAGGACAGCCAGTCGAACCCCAACCGGGCCGCCGAGGTGGCGCAGGAATTGATCGTCGACGACGAGATCGACCTGATGCTGGTCGCCTCGACGCCCGAGACGACGAACCCGGTCACCACGACCTGCGAGAACGAGGGAATTCCGTGCGTCTCGACCGTGGCGCCATGGCAGCCTTGGTTCATCGGCCAGCAGGGCAACCCCGGCGATCCGGAAAGCTGGCGGCCCTTCGACTACGCCTTCCATTTCTTCTGGGGCCTGGAGGACGTGATCGCCGTGTTCACCAACATGTGGGGACGGCTCGACACCAACAAGTCCGTAGGGGGCCTGTTCCCGAACGACGGCGACGGAAACGCCTGGGGCGACCCCGTGCTGGGCTTCCCGCCGGTGCTGGCCGAGAAGGGCTACACGCTGACGGACACAGGCAGGTACCAGAACCTGACGGACGATTTTTCCGCCCAGATCAACGCCTTCAAGCAGGCCAGCGTGGAAATCGTTACCGGCGTCGTCATCCCGCCCGATTTCACCACGTTCTGGACCCAAGCCAAACAGCAGGGCTACACTCCCAAAATCGCTTCGATCGGCAAAGCCATCCTGTTCCCGCAGGCGGTCGGGGCGCTGGGCGAGACCGGTCACAATCTCAGTTCCGAAGTTTGGTGGTCGCCCGCGCATCCCTTCGCCTCCTCCCTGAACGGGACCAGCGCGGGCGATCTGGCGCGGGGCTTCACCGATGCCACCGGCAGGCAATGGACCCAGCCCATCGGCTTCGTGCACGCGCTATTCGAAGTTGCGGCTGACGTCATGGGCCGCGTCTCCGACACCCGCGACGCGGACGAGGTGGCTTCGGCCATCGCGGCGACCCGGCTCGACTCGATCGTCGGTCCGCTGAGCTGGGACGGTGGAGGCCTGCCTCCGTTCGCAGTCGGCAACGTGGCGAAGACGCCGCTCGTCGGCGGCCAATGGCGCCTGCAGGATGGCGGCGGCTACGACTTGGTCGTCGTCGACAACCAGACCGCGCCCAATGTGCCGACCGGCGGCGCCATGGAAGCAATCCCGGCGTGATCCTTCCGGGCGGGCCGTCCGGCCCGCCCGAACACCGACGCAGCGGTCCCGGCGAACGGAATCCTCATGCCGATGCTGTCGCTCCAGAACGTCTCGAAAAGCTTCGGGTCGCTCAAGGTCGCCGACAATGTCTCTTTCGAGGTGCCCGAGGGCCAGGCGCTGGGCATCATCGGCCCCAACGGGGCGGGCAAGTCGACATTGTTCAATCTGGTCTCCGGCAACCTCGCGCCCGACAGCGGCATGATCGGTTTCGACGGCCGCGACGTTACCCGCGCGCCCGCGATGCGCCGCTGCTTGGACGGGGTAGGGCGCTCGTTCCAGATCCCGCAGCCGTTCGAGAAGCTCACGGTCTTCGAAAACCTTCTGGTCGCCGCTACGCATGGCCGCGCAGCCTCCGAGGCCGCGGTCTCCGACACATGCGCCGACGTGCTGGAGCGTACAGGGCTTCTGCCTAAGGCCAATGCGTTGGCAGGGTCGTTATCGCTGCTCGAACGCAAGCGGCTGGAACTGGCCCGAGCCTTGGCGACGGGGCCGAAGCTTCTGCTGCTCGACGAAATCGCCGGCGGACTGACCGAGGGCGAATGCCAGTCGCTCGTCCGGACCATCCGGGGCATCCATGCCGAGGGCATCACGATCGTTTGGATCGAGCATGTCCTGCACGCGCTGACCAGCGTGGTCGAGCGACTTCTGGTGCTCGATTTCGGGCGCGTCATCGGGATCGGCGATCCGGGCAAGATCATGGACAGCCGCGAGGTCAAGGAAATCTATCTGGGCATTGAGATCTGATGCCGCTGCTGGAAACCAAGGGCCTGACGGCGCACTACGGGGATTTCCAGGCGCTCTTCGGAATCGATATCCGCTTGGAGCCGGGCGAGACGGTCGCGATCATCGGCGCGAACGGCGCGGGCAAGACCACGCTGATGCGTTCGGTCACCGGCATTCTCAAAAGCGCGCCCAGGCAGATCCTGCTCAAAGGCGCGGAGATCGGCCACCTTCCGCCTGACGCGATCATGAAGAGCGGCATCGCCATGGTGCCTGAGGGGCGGAGGCTCTTTCCGTCGCTCAGCGTCGAAGAGAACCTCGTCATCGGCGGGCAGCACAAGGGCAAGGTCGATCCGGGCGACCGGATCGACTCGCTCCTGTCCCGCTTCGTCGGCAAGCCGGACCCGGTGATTCCGGCGGCAAGCCGCAACGGCGGCGGCTACTGGTCGCTTGAGAGGGTATTCGAGCTGTTCCCGGTCCTGAAGGAGCGGCGGAACAGTCCGGGCACCGCGCTTTCGGGCGGGCAGCAGCAAATGGCGGCGATAGGGCGGGCGCTCATGTCGAACCCCGGCGTTCTGCTCTGCGACGAGATCAGCCTTGGCCTGGCGCCGACGGTGATCCGCGACATCTACGCCGCGCTGCCCCGGATCAAGGGGGGCGGCGCCAGCGTCATCGTGGTCGAGCAGGACATCAGCCAGGCGCTGGACGTGTCCGACCGGGTCTATTGCATGATGGAGGGCCGGGTGACCCTTGAAGGCCACCCTTCGGAGATATCCCGCGACGACATACATGCGGCCTACTTCGGAGCGGCGGCATGATCTGGATCGACACGATCCTGCAAGGCGTTCTGCTCGGCGGCCTGTACGCCCTGTTCGCGGCAGGGCTGAGCCTCGTGTTCGGGATCATGCGGCTTGTGAACCTCGCGCACGGCGATCTGATCGTGATGGGCTGCTATCTGATCCTTGTGCTGGTCACGGCGCTCGGCCTGAACCCGTTCGTCGCGGCGCTGGTCGGCATGCCCGCGATGTTCCTGCTGGGCTGGCTGCTGCAGAAGCTGGTTCTGAACCGGACCTTGAGCGACGATATCCTGCCGCCGCTGCTGGTGACGTTCGGACTGTCCATAGTGATCCAGAACGCCCTGCAGGAAGGGTTCTCGGCGGACAGCCGGCGGATTTCGGTCGGTGCGCTCGAGACCGCGTCGCTCAGCGTCGGGCCGGTCAGCCTGGGCGTGATGCCGCTTCTGACTTTCGCATCCGCGATCCTCGTGATCCTGGCGCTGAACCATCTGTTCTACCGCACGGCCATCGGTCGCTCGTTCCGCGCCACTTCGGACGATTCCGTCACGGCTGGCCTGATGGGCATACGGCCCGACCGGATATTCGCGACAGCCACCGCCATCGCCATGCTGGTGGTGGCGGTCGCCGCGCTCTACTTGGGCACGCGTGCCAATTTCGACCCCTCGATCGGCCCGGCCCGCCTGATATACGCCTTCGAAGCGGTCATCATCGGCGGGCTCGGAAGCCTGTGGGGCACGCTTGCCGGGGGCATTGTGATCGGCGTTGCGCAAACCTTGGGCGCGGCGATCAATCCCGAATGGCAAATCCTCGCGGGGCATGTCGCCTTCATGATCGTGCTCCTTGTCCGCCCGCGCGGGCTCTTCCCGAGGGGAGCCTGAGCCGTGGCCGAGGGCTATTTCGTCTCCACGCGCACCCGGTCTTCGACCATCGCCCTCGCGGGCGGGGTCGCTCTGCTGCTCGTTCTGTTCACGGCGCCCTCCTTCGCCGGACGCGGATTGATCCAGGATCTGTTCTTCATCCTGACCATGCTGACGCTGGCCCAATTCTGGAACCTGCTTGCGGGCTACGGCGGGCTCGTCTCGGTCGGGCAGCAGGCATTTGTCGGCATCGGCGCCTACGCGCTCTACGGCACAGTCATTCTCGGGAGCATTGATCCGGTGCCCGCGATCCTGATTGCCGGGACGGCGGCGCTGGTCCTGGCCGTGCCGGTCGCGTTCTTCGCCTTCCGCCTGCAGGGGGCTTATTTCGCGATCGGCACCTGGGTGATCGCGGAGGTCGCGCGGCTGTCGGCCGCCCAGTGGCGCGCGGTGGGCGGCGGCACCGGCACCTCGCTGCCGCGCGACGCGCTGCGCGACATGATGCTGGTCGAATGGATCGAGAGCCTGTTCGGCGTGCGCGCCAGCGCCGCGCGCGACATTCTTGCCTATTGGCTGGCGCTCATTCTGGCGTCGGCGACCGTAGCGGGAATCTACTGGCTTTTGCGCACCAAGCGCGGCCTCGCGCTTGCGGCGGTGCGGGACAATGCCGAGGCGGCGAAGTCCGTGGGCGTCGATGCCGGGCGGATGAAGTGGACCGTGTTCCTGGCCTCGGCCTTCGGAACCGGGCTCGCGGGCGGCCTGATCTATTTGCAGAAGGCGCGGATTTCGCCTGACGCGGCATTCAGCGTAACCGACTGGACGGCCTACGTGATCTTCATCGTCGTCATCGGAGGGATCGGAACCATTGAAGGGCCGTTCCTCGGCATTCTCGTGTTCTTCGCCCTTCAGAGCCTGCTGGCGGATTTCGGCACGTGGTACCTGATGATCCTCGGCCTGATCGGAATCGCGGTCATGCTCTTCGCCCCGCGGGGCTTGTGGGGACTCGTTTCGGAAAAGACCGGATTGCAACTCTTCCCCGTGCGGCGGCGGCTCGCCGGCGGGAAACTATCGGCAAGGGAGGGCTGAAGCATGGCCTTGATTGAAACCGACGTGCTGATCATCGGCACGGGCCCCGCGGGCTCTGCCACGGCGGCGCTCCTGTCGAGCTGCGGCGTCAGGAACATGGCCGTGAACCGGCAGCGCTGGCTGGCCAACACGCCGCGCGCGCACATAACCAACCAGCGCTGCATGGAGGTGCTGCGCGACTTGGGGCACGATGTCGAGGCGGAGGCCTACATGCACGGCGTGCATCAGGACCTGATGGGCGAGAACGTGTTCTGCGAGAGCCTTGCGGGCGAGGAAATCGGCCGCATGAAAAGCTGGGGCAAGCATCCGCTCTCGCGCTCCGAGCATCAGCTCGCATCCCCTTGCCACATGATCGATCTGCCGCAGACCTTCATGGAGCCGATACTCTTCGGCACCGCTTGCCGCCGCGGCACGCAGGCGCGGATGTCGATAGAATACCTCGTCCACGTTCAGGACGGCGACGGCGTTACGACCACCTGCCTTGATCGCCTGTCGAAAGAGGAGTTCACGGTTCGCTCCAAGTATCTGGTGGGCGCGGACGGCGGGAATTCGCTGGTTGCCGAGCATGCGGGCCTGCCCTTCGAGGGCAAGATGGGCGTCGGCGGTTCGATGAACATCCTGTTCCGCGCGGATCTGTCCAAGTACGTCGCGCACCGGCCCAGCGTGCTCTACTGGGTCATGCAGCCCGGCGCGGATGTGGGCGGCATCGGCATGGGGCTCGTGCGCATGGTGCGCCCCTGGTACGAATGGCTGATCGTGTGGGGCTACGACATCAATCAGCCTGCCCCCGAAGTGGACGACGCGATGGCGACTCAGGTCGCGCGCCAGCTCGTCGGCGATCCGGAACTGGAGATCGAGTTGATCTCGGCCAACACCTGGACCGTGAACAACATGTACGCGACCAATATGCAGAACGGGCGCGTCTTCATCATGGGAGACGCGGCGCACCGGCATCCGCCGTCGAACGGACTAGGGTCGAACACCTCGATTCAAGACGGGTTCAACCTTGCGTGGAAGCTGGCTGCGGTTCTTAAGGGCCATGCGGGCGAGGCACTGCTCGACAGCTATTCCGTCGAGCGCGCGCCCGTGGCCAAGCAGATCGTGACCCGCGCCAACCAGTCCATCGCGGAGTTCGGTCCGATCTTCGAGGCGCTGGGCATGGCCGAAGGCACAAGTCCGGAAATCATGCAGAAGAATCTCGAGGCCCGCTGCGACGCGACCACGGAGGCGGAAAAGCAGCGCGACGCGATACGCGAGGCGATCGCTTTCAAGAAGTACGAATTCGACGCCCACGGTGTCGAAATGAACCAGCGGTACCGTTCGGATGCGATCGAAACGGACGGCCAGATCGAACCGGCGTTCGAACTGGACGCTGAACTGCACTACCAGCCCACAACTTGGCCGGGCGCGCGCATGCCGCATGTCTGGCTCTTCGATCGCGGCAGCGGCGAGAAGCACTCGACGCTTGATCTGTGCGGGCGGGGGCAGTTCACGCTGTTCACGGGGATCGGCGGCGAAGCTTGGGAGAAGGCGGCGCAACTCGTGGGAGACGAGTTCGGGCTCAAGCTGCGGGTGCAATTGATCGGCCCGCGCCGCGGGATCGAAGATCTGACGGGCGATTGGGCCCGCGCCCGCAAGATCACGGACTCAGGCTGCATCCTTGTGCGCCCCGACCAGCACGTCGCTTGGCGCGCCGAGGCGATGACCGACGATCCCGCCGCCGATTTGCGGCGCGTGCTGACAAAGATCCTTGCACGCTGAACGGAGTGCAAGCGGATGATCCATTGCCCGATGTGGTTTGACGGCGAGGGTTCGGGCTATGTCTGGAAAAGGCACCTGGCATGCGTCGCGCTGAACAACTGCCCCGATCATCGCACGCTTGCTGGACGCATGGCGGCATCATTGCGGATCGCCTTCAGGCCATCGGTCGGAACGGCGCGGTACCGGTCCGGCGCGGCCAGTGCCCTTGGTCGAAAGGAAAGCGGAGCGATCATGCAGCGCCCCGCATAGCGGTGCGGAATTGCCGCGGGCCGATAAGCCGCATGCAGGTTGCCTGAATCGCGGGAAGGGCGTGTCAATTGGGATTTCTGCTCCTGATCGCATTGCGTCGCAACGAGCAGGCAATTCGAACGAAATCCGGGCCGAGCGCCCGCAACTTGAAGGAGGCGGCCGTGGACGCGCATGAAAAGGGGTATTTCACCGAGGCCGACAGCGCCGAGGTCGTGATCGGGCGCATGGAAAAATGCGAAGACCAGCGTCTGAAGGAAGTCGTAGCGGCGATCGTCCGCCACATGCATGCCGCCGTGAAGGAGATTGAGCCCACCCAAGAGGAATGGATGAAGGCGATCCTGTTCCTCACCAAAACCGGGCACACGTGCGACGACTGGCGGCAGGAGTTCATTCTCCTCAGCGACATCCTGGGGGTTTCGATGCTCGTGGACGCGATCAACTCGCGTCGGCCCACAGGCGCGACCGAGAACACGGTGCTGGGCCCGTTCCACATCGAAGGTGCGCCCAAGCTGGAGATGGGCGCGAACATCTGCTTGGACGGAAAGGGCGAGCCGATGCTGGTCCATGGACGCATCCGCGACTTGGAGGGCAACCCGCTAGGCGGCGTGGCCATCGATGTCTGGCAAGCCAACGACGAAGGCTTCTACGACGTTCAGCAGAAGGGCATCCAGCCGGATTTCAACCTGCGCGGGAAGTTCACGACCGCCGCTGACGGGCGCTACTGGTTCAAGGCCGTGAAGCCCAGATTCTATCCGATCCCGGATGACGGGCCGGTGGGGCAATTGCTCAAGAAGCTGGGGCGCCACCCGAATCGGCCGGCTCATTTCCACTACATCATTTCGAAGGACGGCTACGATCCGCTCACGACGCACATCTTCGATCCGGACGATCCCTATATCGACTCCGATGCGGTCTTCGGCGTGAAGGAGAGCCTGATGGCCAAGTTCGAGCCCATCGACGATCCGGCCAGGCAGGCCGAGAACGGGTTCGACGGGCTGTACTATGACGTCGAGCACGATTTCGTTCTCGCGCCCAAGATCGGCTGAGTCGCGAATGGCACGACGCGTCATCTGCGTCGCTACCCCTGTCATCGCTACCGCCAAGGCGGTCGCGCTGGCCGCACGGGTGGGGGCGTGTGGAACACCGCGGGATGGACGGGGGTAAGTTGGCGGTTGGCCTCAACATTTGTTGGTTTGGGCGGATCCCGCGCCAGTGCTCGGGAAAGCCGTCGTTGGGACACAAAAATCGGCTTGCGGAGCTGGAAACGGCCCCGTTCCCGCTTGAAACCCGGTCGGCAGGCCGGCGCGCGGCTGTTGCGTTCGACCGGAATCCGGTTGAAAGACGGAAGGCGGCAGGTTCTTTGCCAGAGACAAACACGGATCGGCGCCGACAATTGCGCTACGAGAGTAACCCGAAGCATAGAGATCGTTGGCAGCGCGGAAGCCGCGGATCGCTATGCCCAAAGTCCGTCACCTTGGATGTGGCCAAGAGATTGCTTGCGGACAGCACGGCAGTTGACCAGAAACGCTATGCGGTACATGAGGGCAAGGCTTATTGTGCGCAAGAACACCGCCCCGATGTTTGGCACGGTTATCCTGTTGGCTGGATAGACGTTCCCAAAAAGCTGCGTCTGGAATGGATTAATGAACGGCGCCTGCGGAGACGGGACGAAAAAAGACACTGGGAGGTTAATCCGCCATGAGAATGCAATGGGAACGTTTTGTCGGTGATACCGGTGTGTTTGCGCTAAAGCTTGCGTTCGCTTCGGACCCAGACGGGGGGCAGGGTATCGACGCCGAAATGGCGGCATCTTGGGGAAGCTTCCAAGTTTGGGTTCAAGGAAGGAACTTGTGTGCTCACCGGGAGGCTGGCGAGCACATCGACTCGGTTCACTGGTATCTCCTACCGCTCTTGGAGTGGTTCGCTCGCAATTGGGATCCGCTTCTACACGAAGAACGGTTGCCAGCGAAAAACATGGGCAATACGGCATGGGAGTCTTTGCGTGCGACCCGTTTTCCACCGTCCGCTATCGAGGATGACGAGCAAAAAGCCTCTGTTTGGGAGGCCCAGTGGCAGGGTTGGAGGACCCGCCATGCATTTCGTTCTGCGATGGAAGGGGGACTGTTCCCCGACATTGTGATTCGACGTTTGCGCGATCAGGTTGAGTTGTCTTGGGGGTCCGCTCGCGTAACAGGCGGAGGCAACTATCACCAATTCACAGAATCGGAACAGGGCTTCGCCATGTTGTCGCCTCAATCGGTAGCAGAGCCTTTGCACGAAATCCTGTCGAAGGCCACGCAGCATTTGTCGTCGCAGATTCCTGGATCCAAGCGTGTCAAGGCATTGAACCGCAGGCTTCGAGACTTAACCAAGGCCGACGATGCCCAAGAGCGGCGGCTAGCATGGCTCGCCGGTCTCGGGACGACCGTTCGCGGCGTGCAGACCGGGTGGCGCCGAGCGACGGACAATCTATCTAGCTTGGCGGCGCGACCGCGTCGGGCGATGCTGGAGGCTAAGGAAACCCCGCTCGTCATTACCGGCTCATGCCAAGCCGCCCTCATGTTCGGATCTCTTGAGCCGACTGTAAAGAGTTCTGATGTCACAATCCTCGCACAGGCGATGGTCGGCCTTTTTGACCCCCAAGGCGAGCCCCAGGAGGTAAGCGCCGTTGGTCGCGCCGTGCCTATTGAAGAGTCTGGCTCGCCCGCGTGGGAGCAGGGGTACGAACTGGCAGAGGAGATCCATGAGGCTCTCAACGGCGAGTTCGAGCAGGGCAGCTTTGTAGATGTGTGCGAGTTGATCGAAGCGCTCGGCATCAAGGTTGCGCCGCTACACTTGTCGGACAAAAAAGTGCGAGGGTGCGCTATCGCTGGCCCGAAGCACAGGCCTGGAATTTTCTTTAACGGGAACAATGACTTCAATGGCGACCATAATCGCGACAGCGCAGGCCTTCGCTTCACGTTGGCGCACGAGCTTTGCCACATTCTGTTCGACCGGGATCAGGGGCGTCGCCTCGCCGTTGCCAGCGGACCTTGGGCGCCGCGCGCTATCGAACAACGTGCCAATGCGTTCGCGGCAATGCTGCTTATGCCCGCATCTGTGGTTAAGCGAGTGGTTGCAGGGCTTGCGGATTCAGTCGCTACGATGGAAAGTATAAACCAGATGGCGCATCGCATGGGCACCGGTCGGCTCGCCGTGCTCCGCCACTTGGCCAATCTGGGCTTCATCGACGAGTTGGATCGACTGCGACTGGAAGCTGAGTTGCCGCGCTTTGCTTGAGGGGTGCCCGGAACCGGCAAGCAGCAAGTTCGAGGTTTGGTGCAAAGTCTGCTTTGCAAACGAATAGTTGCACGGTAGCGGGCGGCTTTCAGGAGAATCGGAGCTCAATCCGTACGGAACGACTGGGCAAACAGATTTGCGCAGATCCTAGCATTCTGGAAACATTCCTCTCGTATACATGACCCAAAAATACAACGAGGGAATTCATAACGATTGATTACTGCCAGTGCCATCCACGTGGCAAGATAAAGCGTCGCAGAACAGGAAACGGTAAGACACGAACGCTTGTCACGAAAATCCAAATGCTGTCTTGGTCAGGAATCCTTTGCGAATTTCTTATTCAACATAGAGCAAATGAAATTTTGCTGAACGGCCCATCGAAATTCGTCTTCATTCTGAATCGCCAGTTCGTCCGGTTGAGTAAATTTCAGCAAAAATAGATCGACGATACCGGTTACTTCGCTGCCGCCAATTTTTGCTCGAGCAGATATTTGAACATCACACCTCGCAATAGTAGAATAACGAAATAGCCTAATTTCGTACTCGATCAGTTCAATATGTTTGGCTAAATTTCTTATTTCACCTGCCATCTGACTGTCAGTGCATTTTCTTTGATTCATGGCATACTTCCCCATCTTGCCATAATTCCTTGCTTTCCATCCCGATAGAAATTCCATTGTTGCAAATTCCGGCCCGGTGGGGTCAAGAGGCTCACCAAATGGTAAGACAACTTCATAAGGTTCAAACGCATCCATCGCCAACCTACTTGCTTGGCTGTCCTTTAGCGTCTTAAAGCAATCAGCAAACGTTATGGACTTTTCTTTTATGTATTCCTTCTTACGCCATTCCTCCGACGCTTTATCATTTGCCCAGTCGACAAACGCCATCATAAGCAACCATGCTTTTGCGCAGATTGTTTTGTTTGCATACCCTAAGGAGCGGCCATGAAGAATTCCGTGCCGCAACGGAAGGTCGATTTCATCGTCGTAGGACTTGCGCACGCCTTTAGTCAATAGCTTAATTAATGCTGGAAGAGCCGTACTATGCCCCGTTAGTGAATCAAAGCAGCGTAAGTCGGCGTCTTTTTCGAAAGGGCTAGATCCAGTAATGTCGGATACAAAACCATCGCACACGATAAGAATTAATGGAATGGCAGCCCAGTATCGTTCTTCCAAATAGAGTTCAAACGCCTCTTGCAGTTGTTCTTTCCGTTTCATTGTTTTATCAATACGCCGCATTGGCCCGAGTATAAAGAGTGCGATGTTTTCCTTTGTGAACCAGTCGACCAATAACTCCTCGGCTAAGTCGTCTTTTCCTTCGTCGTGAAGTTGCAGTGCTTCTTTCATGGTTTCGGCATTCAATTGACCGACGGTGATCCATCCTTTTGTTTGGAATGCATCGTTGAACTGGCTGGGTAAATATATAACATCAGATTGTGCGCCAATATTTTCAATTTCTTCCCTAAGTTTTTTAGATTGTTCATTCGTTATGCCAAGAAATTCGAAGAAACGGAGAATTTTTGCCAGTATCCTAAATCCTTGTAACAGTTTCTTAGCCTCTTCAAAGCTTGGGTTTTCTGGTGTTTGTTCAGTTTTCATTGCTCGCTTCACTTGTGAATTAATGCGGGAAGTTGAGCAGCACAATCAGCTTAACAACTTGCTGTGAAACATCGCTTGGCGGCGCTCACATGTTTGCTAACGCTCAATCATCTTAGCAATAAAACCAGAACGATTAGGTGCATACCATATCGCGTCAAGCAATTCCAACCCCATGGAGTATGTTAGGGAGGGTTAAGTTGTTCATACGGCTCTCTGCTTCTGTTTTGAGGTAAGCCGCGTATGCATAGATCGAATCCGGAGTCGATCTTTCTGCACGTGCTCAGCGGTACAACCAATGCCAACGCGAGCTAATTGACATTGGTAAGTCTTCCCGACTTCGACATTTTTTGCCGACAAGCATTTGTTTTTCTGTGTTTGTGCATTTTCGCCAGGCACTACATTTCCGCTGTTCGCCGTCGTTCCGGGCGGCCTCACTCGATCCGGTAGGGCGCTCGGGACATCAGGAGTCCCAGGGTTCGGCAGATGCGCTCCATGTCGGGGATCGCCGTCGACGGCAGCACGTACCGCCGCCCCGACCTTTTGTCGCGCACGATCAAGCACTGCCGGGCGGCCAGCGCCTGCCGGATCCTTTCCGGCGACATCCGCTCCCTCTGCTGCAGCGCGACCCGGTAGGCCAGATGCCGCACGCAAGCGAACGCCATGTAGGCGATGGCGATGTGCGCCTTGTTACCTCTGAATTGCGCGGCCCAATCGCAACGACTTATCTTTCTGTCGAATGATAGGACTCCGTCGAATGAGCGCGCGCCAGTCGGCTGATCGTTTCGCCGACGTTGTTCGGGTCGGAAACCAGTTCATAGGCCCACGTGCCGAATCCGCCGTTGGCGTTGACGGCGTCCACCCATCGGCGCGCTGCCTGCATCTTCACGTCCTTCAGTGGGTCGTAACCCTTGGTTTCCAGAAGTAGGTAGCGTTCTTTGCCGTCGGCTAGCCGGACGATGAAGTCGGGCAGGTATTCGTGGTGCTCGCCGTTGTGCAAGTAGGGGATCGCAAAGCCAAGACCCGCGTTCTTTACGAACGCGTGTACGTGATCGTTGGTGTCCAGCCGATATGCAGCACTTTGTTCCCACTTGGCGGTATCCGGCACAACCGCGTTGATGTGGCTCTTGACGACCGGATACGGCTCTCGCCGCGTCTCGAAATCCACCTCTGCCGTTGAACCTGGCCCGCGCCCGCTTTCCAGGCGCGGCAGCTCGGTTATCTCTCCTTTTTGATCGTCAGGCTGGATGGCTGCGACAAGCCGTTCCAAAAGCCAGCCGTACCACGGCGACAAGAAGGCATCGACATCCTGCGCAGGATCGACCGGCCGGACTTTCTCGCGGAGGTATCGCCGGACGATGGACGCGAGCTGGGTGAACAAGATATGCGGCGGCGCGTCGCACCTTGGCTGCTTGCAGTAGTCTCGCGTCAGATCCCGCGCCATCTCGAATTCCAGCCGCTGGCGGCGGCGGCCTTTGCGGAAGGGGTTAAGGTCCACATGTTCGAGGCTTCCAGGACCGACCAGCGATGGCTGCCCTCTATTGCTCGGCAGCCCCGCTTTCATCTCCACCTCCGCCGGAATGTCCATCGGGTCGATGTGGAGCGGCGCGATGCTTTCCCAATCCACCTTCACACGGTGCCTGATGCCTTGCATATAGCCGTCTACCCGAGGAAACCGAATTTCCAGATGCGCCTTCCCGGGCACGGCCCGGATGCGCCACGTACTCTTGGTCGGTGCCGGTTTATCGCCCGGCGGATTTTCCTTTAGGGGCACGATTTCGAACGGGATGCCGAAGACCTTCGCAATTTCCTCGTTCAGTTTCCCGTTTTCCCCCACGGCGTAGCTGGAGCGTCGCAGTCCACGCCCGACCACCTGTTCACAGAGAAGTTGCGACATGAACGGACGCAGACCGACGATGTGGGTGACCGTGTTGCAGTCCCAACCTTCGGTCAGCATTCCAACGCTGACGATGCAGCGCACATCCCGGCCGGGTGGATGGAGGGGCCGTTCAAGTTTCGATGCCAATGCCTCGAACCCTTCCGGATAAATAGCCCGACCTTGCCGGTCCCTCGGCCAGTCCGTCTTTCCGACGGTATCAAGCGTTGTGCGCATCCATTGGTCTTCATCGGCCTTCGCTTGTCCACTGTCGGACTCGCGCACTACCTTCGTGTCCACCCGGATGGTGCGAAGTTTACCATCGACATTGCGCAATCCGTCGAGGCCCGCGGGCGGGATCCCGACAGGAGCTTCGTTTTCGGCAAGCCATTGGTGAACAACTTTGGCGAGCGCCGTATTCTTGCATACGATGATGAACACAGGCGGGCGACGCTCGCCCTCGCGCTGTTCCCATTCCTTCCGCAGCCCTTCCCACAGCCCGCCGAGCATCGCCAGCGGAACGTGCGCATACTTTAGGACCGCCTCAGGCCTCACTCCGGCGCGCCTTCCGCCGCGTTCCGTCGGCGTCAATCGAGGCAGAATCCAGCGCCAGATGTTGAAGTAGCCGGGAACTGCGTTGCCGCTGGTGTCCCGCACCGCAAGCTGCGGTATCTTGACCAGCCCCGACTCGATGGCGTCGACGAGTCCGAAGTCGCTTACCACCCAAGGAAACGGACGGTTGGTATCCTTTCCCGCGCCGCCCAGAAAGTAGGGTGTAGCGGACAAGTCGATGCACTGATTGACGCCTCGATGCTTATGGACGCGATCAAGCCCGTCGACCCACACGGTTGCCTCACGACAGAAGTCCTCGAATTCTTCGTCCTCGCCGAAAATGTCCTTATTGTCCTCGTCTGATTCCTCACGCCGGATGCGGTAGGCGTGGTGCGCTTCGTCGTTCATGACCAGTATGTTGCCCTTGCCTCCGATCTCGCGCCCGAGCACGCGCTCGATCAGCTTGGCGTCGCTTTCGACATAGCGAACCGAATCCACTAGAACCGACTCGAGATTCCCCTGCCGGTCCAGCTTTTCTTCGCGGACGGTGATCAAACCGGCGGTCTTCTGCATCTCAAGAGCGTCCAGAGTCAGGTAGCGCTTTCCGCGCTGCGTCGCGTTTTTTTGCCCAATGCGGATGGTTTCGCGGTTCCGAATCTCGCGCCCAGTGCGAAGCACCTTCGCCGTTTGCCCGGCAACGTGAATGGTCTTCGGTTCGAACACGTGCCAATTGGTTACGAGGACGCGCCCCCGTGCGAGTTGCGGCATTAGGTGCGATGGAACAAGATCGCGCGTGCGATAGAGGCTCGCTTCGCCGCCTTGAGGTTTGAGTTCCTCGAGTCTGTTGCGGATGGTCACGTTGGGGCAGACAACGAGCACCACATCTGAGTAGCGCGCGTCGCCCCGGTCGGCGACCTTGTTCAGAATGCTCCACGCGGCCAGCATTCCCATCACCGTTGTCTTGCCGGTTCCGGTCGCCATCTTGCATGCGTGGCGGCGAAACGCCCTCATCCCTTCATCTTTTGCATCATCGCTCGGCTGATCAAAGGGAATGTCGATCCCTTGAAGGAAGTCTTCGCGCGCCTCGGCGAGAAAAATGATCGTTTCGGCGGCTTCCAGTTGCGCAAAAAACAGCCGGTGACGACGTCCGTCCCTGCGCCAATAGTGCATCAACTCCATGCTTGTCCGGGACACGCCGCCTTCGCCTCGCAGTGCCAAGGGCCGCCACTCTGCTAGCTTGTCGCGGATGCGATTGACGAGTTTCAGCTCAATGGATATTCCGACGCCCGTACGTTCATTCAAAGCCTCGTGCCCCGGCGGCCGATAGAAATATCTGGCCGGTCGCCGACCGGAACGCTGCTCTGGTGGGTCATGCTCCGAGATGCGCCAATACGATTCGGGCTCCTCGAACGGCGAGTTGAGGATCGGTTCTGGGACCTCGTGCGCGTTCACGGATCGACTCCAAAGGCGCGGCAGATGGCGTCAAGCTTTTCGACTACCTCAGGATGAATCTCTTCGGGCAGCATCTGCGCCGCGATCTCATGGTAGCGGGTGTAGGGAAGGGCGTGGCCATCGTCCTGGACCCCGGCCTCGGCCAGCAACGGAGGCAGTAAATTCCTGCGGGCCTTGGTGGCGTTCAGATAATCGTGGTCTCCGAGTGGTGCTTGGACGATCGCCGGTGGAAAGTTGTTGCGCCAGTAGGCCAGCAAATCCTCGACGTGGAGCGCGGCGGCACCGGTTCCGCCAATGTGCTCGACGAAGCGGGCCAAAGAATCCGGGTGGACGAGATAGCTCTCGATCTCATATCGCCGCCAACGGAGCCGCTGCAGGCCCGAGCCCGTGATCGGCGTGTCCCCGATCTCGCGGCGCGCGTCGCCGTCCAAAAGCATGAGACCGGGCAGGTGATTCTGGTCATTGCGAATGAGTTTCAGAGCTTGGAAGTGATCCTGCGCCTTGATCCCCGGACGCCCCTCTTGTGCCTGAACGACCATCGGCTTCCACATTATTTCGGCCGAAAGCAATTTCTCGGCGCGGTGGCCAAGTTGGGCGGCCCAGGCGCGCAGGATATTTATGTCGGTATAGTCTTCCACATAGAGAATTCCGCTCGCATTGCATGCCTGCATCACATCCGCGTTGCTCAGCACGCGAAGCGACGACACAAGGCGGCTTTTCGCCGCGTTGTCGGCAATTCTTCGCGGTTCATCAAGCACGGCATAGAGTTCGCGTGGCTCAACCGAATTGATGACCACCTCGGAATGCGTCGCGATGATGAGTTGCGAACGGAACTGGTAAGCCACAGCCCGAAGCTCGTGATAGATGGCGTCTTGGAGAATCACATGCAGATGGGCGTCCGGCTCGTCCAAGAGCAGCAGCGCTCCAGGTCGCGTGTTCATAAGCACAAGCAGCATCAAGACTTGCTGAAACCCGCTACCGGCACTGGCGATGTCAAATTGGGGACTGGTCGTGCCCGCTACCCGGTATTCCGACAAAATGTGCGCAGTGCTCGTGTCGGGAGGCAGAAGCTCGTAACCGAACAACTTCTCAATGGATTCTTGGATTCGTACCCAAGATTCTTCGTCGTTGCTCGCTTCCGCGAGCAAGTTACGCAAGACCTCGCCGGGTCGGCCGAGGCCAAGGAGCTGCTCGATTTTCGGCATGCGGAAATGCGGTTCATCGATCCCCAGCCCGGTCATTGAAGGCACATACACCGCTCGAAGATCGAGATTCTGGAGCGTTTCCCGTGACGCATTAGCGGTCGGCCGAACGTAGATCTGTTCGGTGCTGTCTGGGATGAACTCCATCGTCACGGACCACGCATCGTGCCGCAGCTCAATCTCGATCTGCTCCCGATATCGCCTGTCTTTCCAAAGGAAATCGAAGCTCCGCAGCGGGACTGCCGAGAACGCCTGCCGGGCAATTGGGGCCTTTGCGTATCCCTGCCTCGGGTTGAAGTCGTTAAGTTCACGCCATCGCCGCAGTGCAAGCGCCCACGAAGCTACAGCCTGAAGTACCGTAGTCTTACCGGTGTTGTTCGGGCCAGCCAGCACGACATGGCCCGGCAAGCGAAATTCGACGTCCTCGAATCGCTTGAAACCGCGGATGCGGATCGAATGTATCACGCTTCGGCCTCTGCCTCCGTCAGAGGCTTGACTATCGTCAGCTCGTTGCCGCGGTCATCCACCGCCTTCACCGCGATCTGGCCGTGCTCGCCTGCACTGAACGGAACGCTGAACGTTCCCGAAAGATGCGGCCAGACGCTCTCGTTGAATTCGCCGCGCAACGAACGCTTGAGACCCTCCCAAGCCGAGGTTCGCGGGAAGAACGCCTGACAGACGTGGAAGCATAGCCCGTTGTAATCGGTGTCAAGGAACCATGCCGGCACGTCGGCCCCGTCCCGATGGTCGGATTCCATATCGACGGGATCGAAAACGTCATAGCCGAGCAGTTCGACGCGATAGTCCCCGTTCTCGACCCGCTCAATTCGTACGTCAGGCAGGCCGCAGACCGCGAAAATCTGGCTCGACCGCAAGTTCTTGAGCAGGTCGCCCATCACCAAGTCCATGCTTGCCTGAACCCAGGTCGCCGGGATGCCGACCGTCCGCTCACAATTCTCGATCATCCGCCGCGCATCGGGCTGGATGGCGAACCCGATCACATAGAGATGGCTGTAACTCTTGGCATAGGCTTCGCGCGCTGCCTCAAAAGCCAGTTTTTCGGCGACCGCGCCGTTCTCCGGACCGAAGACTATGGCCACCGGCCGCTTCCCATCGCCATCTACCAACGCCTCGGCCGAAAGACTCATGGTTCGCGCCGGTCGCCGCACCTTGGAGAGCGCCACCCGCTGTCCACCGCCAACATGCAGCACCGGTGAACGTTGCAGCACTTCAATCATGCGTTCGACGTGATCCGCGTAAGCGTCGACGGCAGCGGAGTCCCCTGAATCCTCCTCGCCATCGCCATCCCAGTCCACTGGAGTAGGAATCGTCGCTTCGATGCAGAACGGGCCGCTCACCCGCGTTACGTTTCCGTCCTTCTCCGGCCGGTCGAACAGCACCTCTTCCTTCGCCGGTTCGTTCCGGGCAATTGATTTGAGCGTGATATGCGGCACGATGCCGCCCACCTCCTCGCCTTTCTGGTTTTGCTTACGCTGGTACTTGAATCCGCCAGCCGGGCCGCGCTCCGGCTCGTTTAGGCTGTAGAACTCGAACGCGCTCGTGAGCAGCCGTTGTCGCGCCAGCGCAATGGGAACTCGGGACGTATCGCAAGTGATCCAGCGACGCCCCCATTTTTCTGCGCACCAAGCCGTTGTCCCCGAACCGCAGGTGGGATCGAACACCAGATCGCCCGGATCCGACGTCATCAACATGCAGCGCTCAACAACCTTGGAGTACGTCTGAACGACGTAGCGTTTCTCTTCTTGAAAGCCGCCGGTCGTAGTGTCGGACCAAATATTGCCCCGTTCTTTGAACGGGAAGTCCGATGCGAAGCGCCGATATCGGAGGCTAATGCTCGTCGCTTGCAATCGATCAGCTATGGCGAGGCGGTCTAATCCTTCAGGATAGTTTGCCTTCCAGTGCGCGTTGGCGCCCGGCTCGTAAACCTTGCCCTCAAATTCAAACGGCTGGGGTGCACTAGCCGCACCTTGGGATTGTAAATTGTCCGTCTGATAAAGCCGCGCGCCTTCCGGCAAGGGTATTTTCCCACTTTTTTCGGCCGCAGTCACTCCCCGAAAACTGCCGTCCGGCAGCAGAACCATTCGCGCGTTGCCGTCACCAAGAGTCGGCGACTGTTTCTCGAACAGCTTGCGCATTTTCATCCGCCCCGGATCCTTCGCGTACCACAGCAGGAAATCGCCGAGCGTCGACAGCGTCCGGGTCGCGAAGCCGGATGTAGTCTGAAAGCTGATTTGCGAAACGAAGCACTCCGCGCCGAACACCTCGTCCATTACCTCGCGTACATGATGAAGGTTGGTGTCCGACATCTGCACAAATATGCTGCCCGATGGATGCAGCAATTCCCGAGCCAGCAACAGCCGGTCGCGCAAATAGGTAAGAAATGAATGAATGCCGAGTTCCCAAGTGTCCCGGTACGCCTGCACCATCTCCGGCTCGCGCGCCATGTCCTCGTCTGCGCCGTGAGTTACGCCGCGTTTGCGCACGAAGGGCTGGAAGTTCGACCCGAATTTCACGGCATAGGGGGGATCGACATAGATCGTTTGGACCTGCCCGCCGAGGCCCTCGTACCCAATCAGCGAGTTCATCACGATTAACGAATCGCCCAGAATCAGCCGGTTAACCCAGCCGTCCTGGTGCTCGTAGGCCTTGAGAAGCTTGTCGTGTATAGGCAATTCGCTCTCGCCGAACAGATCGAACAGGCTTGGCTGCCGGTCACGTGAATGCCCTTTCAAGGTCTCCAGAATCGCTGCGGTTGACAGCCTTTCGTGAACGAACAGCGGCAGGGTCGGCGCCTCGAACGAAAGCCGTTCGGCCTTTCCCGCCCAATCGAGAAAAGGCCCGGACAGCGCCTTCAACGCGGTAGCATCCTCTCGGGCGTCAGCGAGCGCCTCCTTGGCGGCGGCGAGTCCGCTCCCCGAAAGCTCGCCGGCATCAACCAGAGCTTCAAGGCGTGCGATCCCGTCTTGCAACGCGGCGATCTTCGCCTCGGCCTGTTCGCGCGCAGGATTCTGCCCGTCCCAGTCGAGTGCGGGCGACAGAGAGGAATCGTATCGGTAGGCGGCCGGACCCTTCTTCTTCCGGAACTGCGCCTGCGTGCCGACATCGGGCCGCAACGCTGCGGTCGCCTCCGGGTGTCTGTACCCTTCGGCCGGCCGGCCGATGCCAGAATGGCTTGTCGGCGTTATCTTGTTCATCGTTTTGGAATTTGCCCTTTTGTAGTCAAATTGCCCGCCATCCTTGCGACGGTCAAGCGGCGTTTGGATCGACGTCCACTCAACCCGCGAAGCTCCAGAAGCGCCGTGAAGTAGGGAACAGCGGCATCCGATCTCGTCCCATTGAAATCGTGCAGCCGTCGCGCGATTTCGCCAAACGGATCAGATCGACTGAGGATTGCAACGCGTTCGATGATCGCCCCGGCTTGTCGTCTGCCTCAGCGACAGCCGACCAGGCCATCGCGGATTTGCTCGACTGACATGATCTGGTCGGACGCGCTCTGGAACGGCCGGAAATCAGACGCTTACGTGCTCGGCGAATCCCGCGTTTTCCTGAATGAACCTGAACCGAGGCTCAGGCTTCTTGCCCATCAGGTCCGAAACCACTGATCCCGTCTGGCCGGGTTGGTCCTCGATTATCGAGATCGGGATGAGCTTTCTCGTGGCGGGATCCATCGTCGTGCTCTTGAGGTCCTTGGCGTCCATTTCGCCAAGGCCTTTGAACCGCGACACCTCGATCTTGCCCTTTCCCCCGAGTCCCGCCTTGATCATCGATTCCTTCTCGGCATCGCCGAGGGCATAGACCCGGACCGAGCCCTGCGTAAGCCTGTAAAGGGGAGGGCAGGCTAGGAAGAGGTGCCCCGCGTCGATCAGCGGGCGCATCTGCGTGAAAAAGAACGCCATGAGCAGCGACGCGATGTGGGCGCCGTCAACATCGGCGTCGGTCATGATGATGATCTTCTCGTAGCGCAGATCCTCGACAGTGAAGTGCGAGCCCATTCCGGTTCCCAGGGCTTGGCAGAGGTCGTTGATTTCCGCGTTCTGCGAAAGCTTCGAGATCGTCGCGCTCGCCGTGTTGAGGATCTTTCCCCGAAGGGGAAGCAGAGCCTGCGTATCGCGGTTCCGCGCCATCTTCGCAGAGCCGCCGGCCGAATCGCCTTCAACCAGAAACAGTTCAGTACCGGCTCGGGTTCCCGTCGTGCAATCGACGAGCTTGCCCGGAAGGCGCAGCTTCTTGGTCGCGGACTTGCGGGCTGTCTCCTTTTCGGCCTTCCGCCTGATCCGCTCCTCGGCGCGAAGGACTAGGAAATCGAGTATCTCTCCAGCGCCCTTCGGATCCCCGGCAAGCCAGTTGTCGAACCGGTCGCGCACCGATCCTTCGACCAGCCGCTGAGCTTCAGCCGTCGCCAGCCTGTCTTTGGTCTGGCCGACGAATTCCGGCTCGCGGATGAAGCAGGACACCATTGCACATCCGCCGGACTGAAGATCCTCCCGGTTTATCTGCGCGGCCCGGCGGTTGGAGACAAACTCGCCGTAGGACCTTATTCCCTTGAGAATTGCGGACCAGAATCCGGATTCGTGGGTTCCGCCCTCGGAAGTCGGAACCGTGTTGCAATAGGATCGAATGAAACCGTCCCGGCTCGGTGTCCAGTTCATCGCCCACTCGACGGAGCCGACGGTGTCCGAGCCGAAGCGATCCGCAAAGTCGACCTTGCCGGTGAAATGCTTGTCCGTGCACAGAGCGGATCCGTTGAGCTGCTCGCCGAGATAGTCAGCCAAGCCCCCAGGGAAGTGGAACGTCGTTTCACTGGGCACGTCCGGATCTTCGACATCGCACTTCCAGCGGATTTTCACTCCAGAGAAAAGGTAGGCCTTGGACCTTGCCATCTCCATGATCCGGGACGGGCTCAGTCGCGATTTCGGTCCGAAGATCGACAGATCCGGCGCGAAAGTGACCGATGTTCCGCGGCGGTTGGGCGACGGGCTGCCCTCGGAAAGCGGCGCAAGCGGAACGCCTCGGGCGAACTCCTGCCGGTACCGCATCTGATTCCGGACCACTTCGACAGTCATGCTGTCGGAAAGCGCGTTAACGACGGAAACGCCGACTCCATGCAGCCCGCCCGACACGCTGTACGCTTTCCCGGAGAACTTCGCGCCCGCATGCAGCGTGCAAAGAATGACCTCCAACGCGGACTTGTCAGGGAATTTCGGGTGCGGGTCGACCGGAATGCCGCGTCCGTTGTCCTTGACCGTCAAGGAGTTGTCGTCGTGAAGATGTACTTCGATCCGATCCGCGTAGCCCGCGACGGCCTCGTCCATCGCGTTGTCGAGCACTTCGGCGACAAGGTGGTGGAGGGCGCGCTCATCGGTTCCACCGACGTACATTCCCGGACGCTTCCGAACCGGCTCAAGCCCTTCGAGAACCTCGATCGCGGACGCGTCGTACGCCCGCGCCGCCAGCGATCCTGCTTTTGCTTCGTGGATACCCAACTGCTGCCTGCTCGATTTTTTTCGCAAATCTAGCGAGTGACGGGAGTCGTTGCAACAAGATGTGTGAGGTGCGGGCGCCCGGCGCAAGCCAATCGTTGCGATTGTGCCCCTCCAAGTCCGGCTTGGCTGAGCACTCTCAACTGAGACACGCATGGTGGCTACCTCGTGGTCACGCAGGCTTCGGCAGGCACTCCGACCTGTCATCGCTAGAAGCAAGCAAGAACAGTCGCGCTTCGGCCCGGGTAGGTTCTGACCGGCTTGGCGCGTTGGCCGCACGCTCTGCGGCGTCGGTCGCGCGGGCCGTCGCAAGGCTTGGAATAGCAGCAACGCATAGGACGAAAACGTCAAACCGGCAAACAAAGCTAAACGCACTGCCGCCGCGCTCGGGAAAGACGAATCAACAGGTCTGAACCGAAAGGTGCGCGAGCCGCGGTAGCCCAAGCAAGGCGTTGGAGAAACGAATATGATCGCAGCTCCATCGAAAAGCGAACGAACGGGGCCGGGAAAACCACTCCGTTGGAAGCCTATGGCAAAATTGCGGCACCGGCCAACCAAAGCCGGTTGTGGTTTTGCCGTCTAGGGAATAAACAGTTCAGTAGAACGACTGAACGTTGGCAAAATGGAATGCGATTAGGAATGGCACGCAGCCGACATTGCAAAGTGCTTTCGAGCAGACAGTCATGATCATGACAATGGATACGGCACGACCGCGGTTTGGCATGGCGTTCAAGCTTGCAGATTGAACGAAACCGGAAACGTTCCGTGATGAAGTGCTTATGCGCGAGTAATGAATATGAACATTGCTTTGCACGATGCTCCTCAGTCTGAAATCAAATGGAATCAATGATGACCCTGCGAGTAAACGTAAATCCGGAAGTTCTAGTGTGGGCGCGTGAATGCGCTGCGTTTAGCGTCGAACAACTTGTCAACAGGTTTCCGAAATACAAGGATTGGGAAAACGGCGCGGTTCGTCCCACGTGTAAGCAGCTTGAAAGCTTTGCAAAATACATTCATGTGCCGTACGGATATTTTTATCTTTCCGAACCGCCCGATGACTCTTTGCAACTTCCTGACTTCCGCGCTGCCAGTAGCGAAACAGTACGAAGACCAAGCATAAACCTGCGTTCTACGGTTTATGATTGCCAGTTGCGCCAGGATTGGTATCATGAACTTGCGCGCATTGAAGAAATCGACCCGTTTCCGTTTGTTGGCACAGCAAGTACGGACGACTGCCCGGATGCAGTTGCCTACGTGATTCGCAGAAGTCTCGAACTTGATCACGAGGGTCGCAAGGGTATTTCCAATTGGGCGTTTGCGCTGCACGATGTTATTGAGAGGGCAGAAGCACTCGGTGTGATGGTTGTGTTTTCTGGCGTCGTTGAACACAACACTCATCGGCGATTGGATCCGAAGGAATTCCGGGGATTCACGTTGTCCGACGAACTTGCCCCGCAAATTTTCATAAACGCGACCGCCACCAAAGCGGAGCAGATGTTCACTTTGGCGCACTTGCTCGCGCATGTTTGGCTTGGCAATTCCGGGTTGTCGAACTCATGTCCAAACGTCTTCCCGGAAAACAAAATCGACGCGTGGTGCAATGAGGTTGCCGCTGAAACCCTTGTGCCGCTCAGCGAATTGCGTGATGAGTATCGAAGGGACGAAACTCTTCATAGAGCGCTGGTCCGCCTGACCCGGCGCTTCAAAGTAAGCGAGCTGGTCATGCTTCGCAGGATTTACGATTTGCGGGCATTAACGCAGAAGCAATTTCAGGAAGCATATAAATACCGGCTAAGTCGGCCTGATTGAAAGATCAGTGGAAAAGGGGGATGTTTTTCGTCGAAGATTGCTGCGAGAGTTGGAAAACCCTTTGCATACGCGGTAATCACTGATACACTTGGGATGAAGACGTTGTATCGCGATGCGTTTCAGCTGCTGGGGATAAAGAAAACCGCCACGTTTTGTGAGTTGGCAAGGCATTTGGGTATTGAACCTGGTTCGCCTCCTTGCTAAAACGGCGTTCTATACCGAAAAGACGCGACTTCTGGCACGGTTTGTTTCCGTTTTCTGGGATTGGCTGCTTGCATCGAATGGCAAGAGCTGTAGTTTTCCCCTTGCGGAGGTTCACCATGAATTTGAATACGGTTGCGGTAAACGGGATGAAGGCGCAGGGGACTCGAGACGAATTGCGATGAACGTTATGTGACGTGATTGGTACGATTGGCGTGTGTTTGACTAAGTTCATGGGCGGGAGCATCTGCTTGACTCATTTGATAGTTTTTGATGGTCGGATTTTTTGTTTTGCTTCACATGCGCGCGCATTGACCGGCTCCGACATCGCGCTTGGAGGAACACGGGGCTGCGCCAAAAACTGACAGTCCGACGTTAGCAATGGTTCGATCATGAGTGCGTTAACCCGTTTCAAATGCTGAGACACGAACAACCAGGTTTTGTGTTTGAGTGCTCTGAAGGATTGTCACGAAATGAGTCGAAGCATAATTGTTTCTGCACCTAAATGGGTTGACAGTACTGATTGCGAGACGGAAGCAACGGTGCGAACGCTGCCCGCAATAGTTGGGAACCGGCGCGATGGGCATGTTGAGTGTACTTGATCGAGTGAATAAGTGGCAGCCAATATTATGACTTCAGTTACCGCAAGATCACTCCGCAAAGACCTGAGGACATTGCTGTCGCTGGCATTGCCCATCATCGGCAGCAACTTGGCCCAAGCGTCCACGCACCTCGCAGACACGGTCATGCTCGGCTGGTACGACGTCGACGCGTTGGCCGCGGGCGTGCTCGGCGGCACCATGTTCATCGTGCTCATGATTGTTGGATCCGGCTTTGCCATGGCAGCCACGCCTCTGGCCGCCGCTGCGGAAGGGAGTGGGCTTACGTGGAGAGTCCGGCGCGTCGTGCGGATGAGCTGGTGGATTACGCTCCTGTTCGCAGCGGCGATGATCTATCCCTTGCAGAACGCCGAACCAATTCTGCTCGCGCTCGGCCAGGAGCAGCATACGGCGGCGCTGGCCGGGGACTATTTGAGGATCACGCTTTGGGGGCTTCCGGCGGCGCTGACCGTTGTCGTCATGAGGAGCTTTTTCCTCGCGCTGGTGCGGCCGCAGATTGTGTTCGTGGCCACTGCGGCGGGCGCCGCGGTCAACGCGCTCGGAAACTACGCGCTCATATTCGGCAATTGGGGCGCGCCGGAGCTCGGGCTGAACGGCGCCGCCGCAGCGTCTGTGATTTCGCATTTCGTGGCGCTGGCGGTCATGATGGCCTACTTCGCCGGCGTTCCGGATTTCCGCAGCTATGCGCTGCTCAGAAGGCTCTGGCGCCCGAATTGGCCGGAATTCATTGAGGTTTTCCGGCTCGGCTGGCCGATCAGCGCCACGTTGCTTGCGGAAGTGGGCATGTTCAGCCTGTGCGCGATTATGATGGGCTGGATCGACACCACGACGCTGGCGGCTCACGGAATCGTGCTTGAGATGGCCAGCATTGTGTTCATGGTCCATCTTGGGCTTTCCAATGCGAGCACGGTGCTTGTGGGCCGGGCTGCCGGCCGCAACGACATTGACGAACTGAGTTCCAGCGCGCGCGCAGTGATGGTGCTTTCCGGAGCTCTTGTTTGCATGACGGTTGCCGTATTCCTTGCGCTCCCGGAGACCTTGGTAAGGGCGTTTCTCGACATTGACGACCCGGAGGCGGGGGCCGTTCTTGCGATCGGAACCGTTCTGATGCGGTTCGCTGCAGCGTTCCAGCTCGCAGACGCCCTGCAGGTGGTTGCGCTTGGGCTGCTGCGGGGAATGAGCGACACCCGTGCCCCGATGGTGATCGCTACAATCAGCTACATGGCCATCGGAATCCCGTGCAGCTATCTGCTCGGTTTCGGTCTCGGATTCGACGGTCCCGGCGTATGGGCGGGGCTGACGGTCGGGCTCGGCTTGGCGGCGTTCCTGCTGTTTCGCAGATTCCGTGCGAAGGTCGGCGCGTTGCGGACGTAGCGCGTCGGTGTTTCAAGAAATGCAGACCAAGGCAGCCGAAACGCGGGGTGTGGCCCGCGGGAACCTGCTACGCGCCTGCTGCGCCCATCAGCCGCTCGTCGAACGGGTATCTGGTGAGGTTCTCGTGGCCGGATTCCGTAACTAGGACCTGGTCCTCGAGCTTGATCGAGAAATCCCCGCCTTCCGCTCCGACCAAGGCTTCCACGCAAAGAACCATTCCCGGCTCCAGTACGTAATCGAACGCGCCTTCCTTAAGCTTGTCCGGATAGTCGACGTGAGGCCATTCGTCGCACAGGCCGACGCCGTGCATCATGCATGAGTATTTCTGCTTCTGGAATTGGTCGTCGAGCCTGTGGCAGCCGTTGGTGAGATCCGTGAGGCTTGTTCCCGGCTTGAGCATCTCCATGTTCGTCATGATGTGCTCGTGCGCATGGCGCATCGCATAAACCATGTCGTCCCGAGGTGGCTGGTCGCCGATCCACCAAGTCCGCGAAATGTCGACGCAAATTCCGTAGCAGCCGACCAAGTCGGTGTCGAAGGCAAGGATTTCGTTGTTCTGGAGAACCCGGGGTCCGCATTCCTGGAACCAGGGATTCGTGCGCGGGCCTGACGTGAGCAGGCGGGTTTCAATCCACTCGCCGCCGCGCTTGATGTTGCCCTTGTGCAGCTCCGCCCAGATTTCGTTTTCGCTCATGCCGGGATGCGCGGCCCCGTGCATCTCGTCCATCGCCAATTCGCAGGACAAGGACGCGCACCGCATCGCCCGTATCTCGTCGGGACCTTTGACGGAACGGGCCTTTTCCGTGACCTCTTCGCCTTCTTTCACTTCGAAGCCGCGGCGTTCGAGCGCCTTGAGTCCGTGGGCCATGATCTTGTCGACGGCGAGTCTGCGGTTTTCCCCGGCGCGGGCGCGCATCACCTCGTCCACATCGGCCGCGAAGCTCTCCGCCGCCTTGTGGGAATTGTCTCCCATGCTGAAATAGAACATGGACGCGCCGGATCGGCATTCCGCGACCAGCGGATTGTGCTCCGACAGGAACATGGAATTGCCGTAGTCCCAGATCACCATATGCCCGTCGGCGCAAACCAGCACCGCCCGAAACGGGTTGTGCGTGTTCCACAGCTGCATGTTGGTGGAATCGGTTGCGTAGCGGATGTTCAGCGGGTCGAACACGAGCAGCCCGCCGTAGTCGCGCTCGACAAGGCGGTCCACCAGCCTCCGGAGGCGGAATTCCCTCATCGACGGCAGGTTCGGCAGCTCGAGCCCGGCGGCATCCCACTCATTGAAGGCAAGAAGGGTGGGGCCGATCTCCATGCGGTCGCTGTCGTTCGGCGTTCCATCGCCGAGGCTGGTGCCTCGGGTCGGATCGATTTTCCTTACTGCTCTCCGAAAGGTGTCCATGGCGCCGCTCCCGATTCGCTGGCGTCAAGGTAAGTGGAACTCTTGCCCCGAATGGAATAAATCCGCCTGCAATTGTCGTTTTCAGGCAGCGGGCCAGTCATCTCCCGGAGAGACAGAACGCGGCCTTGCGCGCTTCGCGATCCCGCCGGAAATCCCGGCGGCCCTCGCCGCGTTCCGAGCCGAGCCGGACAAGGCTGGAAATTTGGCTGAAACCTGCGCAATCGACAGCCCGACGGACGCCGCGCTGCAGCGCTGCCGCGGCGCCGCCCGGCTGACGCTCGTCAGAAGGCGGGATTCCACGGCGGTCGGCGAACGGTTCGCCTCGGCGCCGCTGCGCTGGCTGGTTCCGCGTTCGAACGGCGCTCCGATAGAGATCGTGATCGCCAACGTGTCCGGCGGCGTCGCCGGAGGCGACCGGCTCGACGTCGAAGTCGAAGCGGGTCCGGAAACCGACGCGACGCTGACAACGCAAGCGGCGGAAAAGGTCTACAGGGCATTGGACACGCCGGCGCGGATCACGACGCGTCTGCGGGTGGGCGAGGGCGCGAGGCTCGAATGGCTTCCGCACGAAACGATCCTGTTCGACGGCGCGCGGCTCGACCGCAGCATGGAAATTGAGGTTTCGGACGGGGCTTCGGGATTGTTTCTCGAGTCACTGGTGCTCGGACGCACGGCTTCCGGCGAGACTTTCGAACATGGCAGCGTCGTCGAACGGTGGTCGGTGAACGATTCTTCGGTTCCGCTTTGGCGCGATTGCCTTCTCGTTTCAGATGGCGAGGAGTTCCGAAGCCCGGCCGGGCTTTCGTGTCACCGGGCTCTTGCCACGCTGGTGTACGCCGGACCCGACGCGCAGGCGCAGATTGACTCCGTGCGGGCCGTTGCTTATCGATCCGTCGCGCTCGCAGGCGCGTCGTTCGTCAGGGGATTGCTTGTCGTTCGCGTGCTGGCAGCGGACCCGGCAAGCCTCCGGAACTGCGTATCGGAGCTCGCCAGCGCCATTCGTTCGGGAATGCCCGGACGCGGCCGCGCGATGCCGAGAGTGTGGAGTTGGTGATAGGAGCCGGAGCGCAATGCGACTTACGCCGCGCGAGAAGGACAAGCTGATGATCGCCACGGCGGCTATGGTCGCCCGCAGGCGGCTTGATCGCGGCGTAAAGCTGAACCACCCGGAGGCGGTCGCTCTGATCTCGGATTTCGTTGTTGAAGGTGCCCGCGACGGGCGCGGCGTCGCCGAGCTGATGGAGGCGGGCGCCCATGTCCTCACGGTCGGCCAGGTCATGCCGGGCGTCGCCGAAATGATCCACGATGTACAGGTCGAGGCGACGTTCCCGGACGGCGTCAAGCTTGTCACCGTGCACAATCCCATCCGCTGACGCGAGGGCTGCGGCATGATTCCCGGCGAGGTGATTGTGGCGGACGGCGAAATCGAGCTGAACGCAGGCAAAGCGGCGGTCGAGCTGGAAGTCGCCAACAAGGGCGACCGGCCCATCCAAGTGGGCAGCCACTTCCACTTCGCGGAAACGAATTCCGCGCTCGAATTCGACCGCGCCGCGGCGCGCGGGATGCAGCTGGACATACCTTCGGGGACCGCGGCCCGATTTGAGCCGGGGCAGACGAGGAAGGTGGCGCTTGTCCCGTACGCCGGCCGCCGCAAGGCGTTCGGGTTCAGGGGTGATGTGATGGGTTCGCTGGACGGGAATTCCTGAAATGGCGGCTCGGATCCCGCGCAGCGGCTACGCCGACATGTTCGGCCCCACAACCGGCGACAAGGTGCGGTTGGCTGACACCGAGCTGTTCATTGAGGTTGAGCGGGACTTCACGACCTACGGCGACGAAGTGAAGTTCGGGGGCGGCAAGACCATCCGTGACGGGATGGGGCAGTCCCAGATTTCGCGGGCCGACGGCGCGGCGGACACCGTCGTCACGAACGCGCTGGTTCTCGACCACTGGGGCGTGGTCAAGTGCGATATTGGCATACGCGACGGCCGGATTGCGAAGCTCGGCAAGGCCGGCAATCCCGACATCCAGGACGGCGTGGACATCGTGATCGGCCCGGCCACGGAAATCGTCGCGGGCGAAGGGAAGATCGTGACCGCCGGCGGGGTGGACTGCCACATTCACTTCATTTGCCCGCAGCAGATCGACGAGGCGCTAGCCGCCGGATTCACCACCATGCTCGGCGGTGGGACCGGGCCTGCGACCGGCACGAACGCCACGACGTGCACGCCGGGCGCGTGGCACATCGGCAGAATGATCGAAGCTGCTGATGCTTGGCCGATGAACCTAGGCTTCGCGGGCAAAGGCAACTCAAGCAGCGAGGAGCCGCTCGACGAGCAGGTGCGCGCCGGGGCGTGCGCGCTGAAGCTCCACGAGGATTGGGGAACGACGCCTGCCGCGATCAACGCATGCCTGCGCGTGGCCGACCGTCTAGACATCCAAGTGATGATCCACACCGACACGCTCAATGAATCCGGATTCGTCGAGGACACGATCGCCGCCATCGGGGGGCGGGTAATTCACGCCTTCCATACCGAAGGCGCCGGCGGCGGGCACGCTCCGGACATTATCAAGGTCTGCGGACTCGGCATGTGCTGCCGTCGTCCACGAATCCGACCCGCCCGTACACCGTCAACACGGTGGACGAGCATCTCGACATGCTGATGGTCTGCCACCATCTCGACCAGCGCATTCCGGAGGATGTCGCGTTCGCCGAAAGCCGGATCCGGAAGGAGACCATCGCTGCCGAGGACATCCTGCACGACTTGGGCGCCCTGTCGATAATCGCGTCCGACAGCCAGGCGATGGGGCGGGTAGGCGAGGTCGCGATCAGGACCTGGCAGACGGCCGACAAGATGAAGCGGCAGTTCGGCAGCCTTGAGTCGGAATCCGGCGCCAACGACAATCTGCGAGCGCGCCGCTACATCGCGAAATACACGATCAATCCCGCGATCGCCCACGGCCTGTCCGAGCATGTCGGCTCGGTCGAGGCGGGCAAGCTCGCCGACCTGGTCGTATGGAGCCCGGCCTTCTTCGGGGTGAAGCCGGACCTTGTCATCAAGGGCGGGTCGATCGCGGCGGCGGTCATGGGGGATCCTAACGCGTCGATTCCCACGCCGCAGCCTGAGCACTACCGTCCGATGTTCGGCAGCTTCGGGCGGGCGCCTGTCGGCAACTCCGTGACCTTCGTCAGCGAAGCCGGCCTTTCCGCCGATCTCAACACCGGCAAGCGGCTCGTGGCCGTCAGCGGAACGCGCAGCATTTCCAAATCCTCGATGCTGCTGAACGGCGCCACGCCGGAGATTGAGGTCGATCCGGAGACGTATGAAGTGAGGGCGGACGGCGAGCTGCTCACGTGCGAGCCGGCGGACGTGCTGCCCATGGCGCAGCGCTACTTCCTCTTCTAGCGGGTTGCGGCGCGCGGTCGAACACCGCCCGGCGGGGAATTGGCCGACGGACGAGGCCGTCGACCGCGTGCGGCTCGACTTCGAGGACCGGGGCCGCCGCCGGATCCGATTCGCGACCGAGGGCGGCGCGGAGGTTCTTCTGGACCTGAAGCGGCCGCATCCGATGGCCGGGGGCGACGGGCTGAGGTGCGACGACGGTTCCTGGATCGCCGTGGAGGACAAGCCGGAGCCGCTTTCCGCGATCATCCCGCCCGACCGGATGGTGCTCGTGCGGATCGCCTGGCATCTCGGCAACCGCCACGCGCCCGCCGAGCTTGCTGAAGGGCGCGTGCTCATTCGTCCCGACCATGTGCTGGAGGACATGGCGCGCGGCTTCGGCTGCCGCGTGGAAAGCGTTGTCGAGCCATTCAGGGCGGAAGGCGGCGCTTACTCGGAGCACGGGCACTGACCGTGGATCTGCGGCTCCAAACTTGGTTCTCGCCATCGTTCCCGACGGGCGCGTTCGCCTACAGCCACGGCCTCGAATCCGCGGTCGAGCTCGGCGCAGTCACCTGCGCCGACGAGTTGCGCAGCTGGACCGAAGCCGTTCTTCGTTCGGGCACGGGGCGGACGGACAGCTATTTCTTCCGCAGGGCGCACGGCGTCGGCGCGGTCGAGGCTGCCAAGCTTTCCTCGGAAGCCCGCGCTTGGACGCCCACCGCAGAGCTCGAGGCCGAAAGCGGGATGCAGGGGCAGGCGTTCCTCGACGCCGCGCGTGCGGGCTGGCCGCACCCGGAGCTCGACCGGTTCGCGGAGGCCGTCGACGGCAAGCCGGCGATACCGGTCGCCGCAGGCTTCGCGTGCGGCGCGCACGGCCTGAAGCTTGCGGACGCCTTGCCGTTCTACTTGCAGGCCCTCGCCGGATCGATCATTTCGGCGGGGCAGAGGGCCGTTCCCGTCGGCCAGCGGGACGCGCTCCGGATCGCTGCGCATCTGGAGCCCGTCGTGTCGCTTGTCGCGGCCCGCATCGACCGGGAGCCCGTGTCCTCGACCCCGGCTGCGGAAGTCTACTCGATGCTCCACGAAACCCAGCATTCAAGGATATTCAGGTCATGAGCGGATCGCCGCACGGGCCGCTGCGCGTCGGAATCGGGGGGCCGGTCGGCTCCGGAAAGACCGCGCTCGCGGAAATGCTTTGCAAGGCTATGCGGGATCGGCACGACATGTTCGTGATCACGAACGACATCTACACCCGCGAAGACCAGATGATTCTCACCCGCACGGGTGCGCTTCCGGCGGACAGGATCGACGGGGTGGAGACCGGGGGCTGCCCGCACACCGCGATTCGCGAGGACGCCTCCATCAACCTTGCCGCCATCGCCGACATGTCGAGCCGTTTTCCCGAGGCCGACCTCTGCCTCATCGAGTCCGGCGGGGACAATCTGGCGGCCACGTTCAGCCCGGAGCTCGCTGACATCACGGTCTACGTCATCGATGTCGCGGCCGGGGAAAAGATCCCGCGCAAGGGCGGGCCTGGAATCACGCGCTCCGATCTGCTGGTCATCAACAAGATCGACCTTGCGGAGCATGTCGGCGCGGATTTGGAGGTCATGAGGAAGGACGCGGAGCGCATGCGCGCGGGGCGGCCGTTCGTGTTCACGAACCTGAAAGCCGGGAAGGGCGTCGGCACAGTGGTGGAATTCATCAGGGAGGCGGGCGGCCTGTAGCGCCGACGGCGCTGGCCGCGGGTCCGGCGAGCTCGAAGCGGCGCAGGCGGAGTTTTCCACCGAATTCGTTTCGCCTTGCCGCGTGCGGTCGGCATAGAATGGACTCGTGCAGGCTGGCGGTCCGGGCCGTCCTATGCGGCGGCCGACGGAACAGGCAGCGGGATCGGAATGCAGCGAATCATCACCTCCCAGCAAATGCGGAACGCCGAGCAGGCGGCGATTCGGTCAGGCCGGGTCACCGAGGCCTGGCTGATGGACCGGGCGGGGCGCGCCATCGCCGATGCCGTGCAATCGCGCTGGGGAGGCGCCGGACCGGCCGCGAACAAGGCGGTCGTGCTCTGCGGGCCGGGCAACAACGGCGGCGACGGGTTTGTGACCGCCAGGATCCTGTTCGCTCGCGGCTGGAACGTGGAGGTTTGGGAACTAGCAGGCGGCGGCGAGCGGCAGGCCGCTGCCGCGGATGCCCGGGAGTCTTGGCTTGCCTCGGGAACGATCCGCCCGCTCGACGAATTCGAAGAGCGCGACGCGCCTGAAGGAACCGTCGCAGTCGATGCGCTCTTCGGAACCGGCCTTTCCCGTCCGGCCCCTCCCGTTGCTTGCCGCGCGCTGGCGGCCGGTCTTGGCGGAGGCCGTCTCGTCGCCGCGGACATCCTGTCTTGCGTCAGCGCCGATACGGGATGCGTGCTCGCAAGCGAGGGATTCGATTCGGAACCGGCCGCGCTTACGGTGACGTTCCAGTGGGCGAAGCACGGGCATGTGCTGGGCAGCGGCGCCATTCTGTCAGGAGAGCTGCTGGCGGCGTCCATCGGTCTCGAACCGGAAACGCGCCAGCTCGAAGCGGACGGGCCGGTTCCGCTGCTATACGAACCATCTGCGGAACGGCTGCGCATCCTGGTCGGGAAGTCCGTGCTCCAGCACAAGTACGAGCACGGACATGTGATGGTTGTCTCCGGCGGACCCGGGAAAGGCGGAGCCGCGCGCCTTGCGGCCCGCGGGGCGCTTCGCGTTGGAGCGGGGCTGGTCACCGTAGGAGCCCCGCCGACGGCGATGGCGGAGCATGCGGCGCATCTGAACGCGATCATGCTTGAAGAGATCGCGTCCGCTGCCAAAGCCGCAAGATATTCGCGGGACCGCCGGGTCACCGCGGCGTGCTTGGGACCGGGCATGGGCGTCGGCGATCGGACCAAGCGTATAGTCCGTTGCATGCTGGGCGCAGGGTTTCCGGTCGTTCTGGATGCGGATGCGCTGACGGCGTACGAACGGGATCCGGAGCAGCTGTTCGGCATGCTCCGGCCGGACTGCGTGCTGACGCCGCATTTGGGCGAGTTCAGTCGGCTGTTTCCTGAGGAATTAGCAGGGATGGAGGGGCCGTCCGGGCGATCCAAGATCGATGCCGCGCGCGCCGCCGCGGAACGAAGCGGCGCCGTCGTGCTTCTCAAGGGCCACGACAGCGTGATTGCCGATCCTGCCGGAGGCGCCCGGGTGGTTGCTTCCGCGGGCGGCCGGTCCGCGCCGTGGCTTGCGACGGCGGGTTCAGGCGATGTGCTCGCCGGCATCGTCGCGGGATTGCTCGCCCGCGGCGCGGACCCGGCGGAGTCAGCGGCGTGCGGCGCCTGGCTTCATGCGGAGGCTGCGCGGAGGTTCGGGCCGGGTCTTGTGGCCGAGGATCTGCCCGAAGCGCTGCCGGGCGTGCTCAGGAGCTTCGGGGTGTGACATGTCCCGCGCTCGGCGCGAGATGCGGAAGGTTTGACGCTGGAATTGGCAATTTCCGTTTGATAGGGAGCCGCTCGGCATGGCAGTTCCCGGCGCAGACATTGCAGCCGTGTTGCCGCGGGTGTGGCGGAATCGGTAGACGCACCAGATTTAGGATCTGGCGCCGCGAGGCGTGGGGGTTCAAATCCCTCCACCCGCACCAAGCGCCTTCAAGGGAGTTCACGGTTTGGAAGTAAAGGCGACGCGCCGCGAAGGCCTTGAACGGGAATACGAGTTCGTCGTTCCCGGCAAGGAAATCCGGGAAAAGCAGGACGAAGCGCTTGAGGAGATCCGGTCGACGATTCAGCTGCGCGGCTTCAGGGCGGGCAAAGCCCCGATGTCCATCATCAAGAGACGTTTCGCGGACGCCGCGCTGCAGGATTCGATCAACGACCGCGTGAAGGCCGAGGTCGAGTCGATCCTGAAATCGAACGACGAGGCGCCATTCGGCAATCCCGAAGTCGACATTTCCGATCCTGAAGGCGACGAGGGCAATTACCGGGTGAAAGTCGCCTATGAGTGTGCGCCGGTGATTCCGGATATCGACTTCGGATCTCTGGTGGTCAAGAGGCCGGTTGTCAGCGTCGACGAGGGCGTGCTCGCGGAGGCGGTCGAGGCGAACGCGCTCGTTCACGCGCCGTTCGGCGAAGCGGAGGCAGACCGCGCGTCCCGGTCGGGGGACAAGGTTGTGGTCAGCGTTGTCGCTAGAGTCGACGGGCTGGAAGTTCCCGGAACGCAAGCCGACGAGCTGGAGTTCGTCGTCCGCGACGATGAAGACCACGAGCGCATAAAATTCATCGGCGTCAAGTACGGCTTCGATCCGTCTCTGGTTTCGCGGCAGGACGTCGACCATTTCAACATTCTCGGCGAGGCGCTCGGAATGAAGGCCGGCGATATCGCCGAATTCGAATTCGACGTTCCGGATGACCCGCAGTTCAAGCATGCCGCGGGTCGGCGGGCCAGCGGCGAGTTCACGGTGCTGGAGGTTTGTCCCGCGCGGCGCTTGGAACCGGAGGCGTTCGCAGAGTATTTGGGAATCAGCGGCTTGGGGGTGCTCAAGGAGAGACTCGCCGAGAGGCTTGGCAACATCTACCAGCAGTACGCGCGCCAACTCATGATGTACGACATGAATTCCCAGATCGACCGGCAGATGGAATTCGAAGTGCCCCGCTCGATCGTGGATTTGGAGCTCGCGAACCTGCGGAACGAGAAAGCGGACAGGGACGAGGAACGGGAGTCTCCGCCCGGAAGCTTGGAAGGGGAGCCATCGCCCGGCGGCCCGGAAGCGGAATCCGGACCGGCGCCGGACGGCGCGGCCGAAGCCGGAGCGGGCGCAGGGAGCGACGCCGCCGACGAAGAGGAGGAGAAGCTGCGCGCGGTCGCGGCGCGGCGGTTGAGGCGGACGCTGCTGTATTCCGATATCCAGCGCAAGCACGAACTCGCGGTGAGCGACGAAGAGGTCAGGCGATTCACGTTCCGGACGCTGGGCCTGAGCGAAGGATTCCTTGCCACCGAGCGGTTTCGCACGGACCGCGCGTACGCGGACCAGTTCCGCTACCGGGCGACTGTCGAAAAGGTCAATGATTTCATGCTGCAGCTCGTCACGATTGAAGACGAGACCTGCAGTTCGCAGGACTTGGCCGAGCGGTGGGACCGGCTGCGCAATATCGATGTGCTCGAAAGGTTCGGATACGCGGACGACGCGTCCGAATCCGACGGCTGATCCGAAGGAGGCGGCGGGCGGATGAAGGCGGAAATGGCGGAATTGAATGAGATCCGGATGAACACCCTGGTGCCGATTGTCGTGGAGCAGACGGCGCGCGGGGAGCGGAGCTACGACATTTTCTCCCGGCTCCTGAAGGAGCGGATCGTGTTCGTCTCCGGCGCCGTTTTCGATGCCATGGCCACGCTTGTGACGGCCCAGCTGCTGTTCCTTGAATCGGAGAATCCGAAGAAGGAGATCTCCATGTACATCAACAGTCCCGGCGGATCCGTGACTTCGGGATTGTCGATTTACGACACCATGCGGTACATCAAGCCGAAGGTTTCGACGCTGGTCGTCGGGCAGGCGGCGTCGATGGGCTCGCTGCTGCTGGCGGCGGGCGAGAAGGGAATGAGGTACGCGCTGCCGAACAGCCGCATCATGCTGCACCAGCCCTCCGGCGGGATGCAGGGCCAGGCGACCGACATTTCCATTCACGCCCAGGAACTGCTTGATACGAAGGCGCGCCTGAATAAGATTTACGCGGAGCACACGGGCCAGCCCGTGAAGCGAGTGCAGGCCGCGCTGGAAAGGGACCGGTTCATGACGCCTGAAGAAGCGAAGGACTGGGGCCTGATCGACCAGATCGTGGAGAGTCGAAAGGACGCCGAAGAAGCGGCAGGCTGACGGCGCGGCGGCAAGGCAGGCGAAACAGGTTCGGGCAGCAAGCAATGGCAAAATTGAACGACAGCGAATCGAGAACGCTGATCTGCTCCTTCTGCGGAAAGAGCCAGCACGAGGTTCGAAAGCTCATCGCGGGGCCGCAGGTCTTCATTTGCGACGAGTGCATCGAGCTATGCATGGAGATCATCCGGGAGGAGGCCAACAGCGCGACGCGCAAGGCCGAGGACCGGACCGCGCCTCCGAAGGAGATCTACAAGGTTCTCGACGACTACGTGGTCGGGCAGGACCACGCGAAGAAGGTTCTCTCGGTGGCGGTCCACAACCACTACAAGCGGATCAAGAACGCCGCCAAGACCGCGGACATCGAAATCGCGAAGTCGAACATCCTGCTGATCGGCCCGACAGGCTGCGGCAAGACGCTTCTCGCCCAGACTCTTGCGCGCATTCTCGACGTGCCGTTCACCATGGCGGACGCGACGACCCTCACCGAGGCCGGCTATGTCGGCGAGGACGTCGAGAACATCATACTGAAGCTGCTGCAGGTGTCCGACTACAATGTCGAGCGGGCGCAGCAGGGCATCGTCTACATCGATGAAGTCGACAAGATCACCCGGAAGTCCGACAACCCGTCGATCACCCGGGACGTCAGCGGCGAAGGCGTCCAGCAGGCGCTGCTCAAGATCATGGAAGGAACGGTCGCGTCAGTGCCGCCGCAGGGAGGCCGGAAGCATCCCCAGCAGGACTTCACGCAGGTGGACACGACGAACATCCTGTTCATTTGCGGCGGGACGTTCGCCGGGCTCGACAAGATCGTCGCGCAAAGGGGGCGGAAATCCGCCATGGGCTTCGGCGCCGACGTGATGGATCACGACGGGCGCAACGCCAGCGAGCTTTTGAGCAGCCTGGAGCCGGAGGATTTGCTGAAATACGGGCTGATACCGGAATTCGTGGGCCGGCTTCCGGTCGTGGCGACCCTGCACGAGCTTACGGAAGAGGCGCTGGTCAAGATACTTATCGATCCGAGGAACGCGCTCATCAAGCAGTACCAGAGGCTGCTGGAGCTGGACGGAATCAAGCTGACGTTCACTCCCGACGCCGTTACCGCCATCGCCAGGAAGGCGATCGAGCGGAAGACCGGCGCCCGGGGCTTGCGCTCCATCGTGGAAGGCATCATGCTCGACATGATGTTCGACCTTCCGGTCCAGGACGGCGTTGCCGAGATCGTCATCAACGATGACGTCCTCTCGTCGTCGGGAACCCCGCTCCTGATTTATTCCGACGCCATGAAGGAGCGCGCCGCGGCGTCGTGACGCCGGCGCCGGATGACCGCGCCCTCGGCGGCTCCGCGCTTGCGCCGCCGATAGCAGGAGTTGCGACATGACGGGCTTGCTCAAGAGGCTGCTGACCTGGTGGACCGGCCCTACGCTGGGAACCCAGCTGTTCACTTGGCGGAAGGGGCGGCTGGTCGGAAGCGACGCCGAGGGAAACCGGTTCTACGAGAACGCGGACGGCTCGCGGCGGTGGGTCGTGTACGACGGGGAGCCCGAAGCGAGCCGGGTGACGCCCCAGTGGCACGGCTGGCTCCATCACACCTACGAAAACCCGCCGACGGTCGACCCGCTGCCCCGGCAGGCGTGGGAGAAAGGGCACGAAAGCAACCTGACCGGCACGCCCGCGGCGTATGCGCCCTCCGGCTCCCTGAGAGCGGAAGGGCCGGTCGACCGGCGCGACTACAGCGCGTGGAGCCCGGAATGAGCCGCCCGGCTGAAGCGGCCCGCCATCCATGTCCGACAACAGCGTAGCGGAATCCGTAGTCGGATTCGTGGTTCTGGCGGCCGCCGCCGCGTTCCTGGCGCATCTGGCGGGCGGAACGGACGCCATCGACTCCGGCGAACGCTACGAAGTGACGGCGAATTTCATCACCGCCGAAGGCATATCCCCCGGGAGCGACGTCCGCATCGCCGGAATATCGGTCGGTTCGGTATCCGGAATGGCGTTCAATCCGGATACGTTCGAGGCCGAGGTGACGCTGAGCGTCGAACGGGGCGTCCTTCTTCCCGGCGACAGCATCGTCGCGATATCGACCGAGGGGCTTCTTGGCGGCAATTTCGTGGAGATTCTGCCGGGCGGATCCCCGGACAATGTCGAGCCGGGCGGCAGCCTGACGCAGACGCAAGGCGCGCTGAGCCTGCTCAGCCTGCTTTCGGAATTCGTTTCCGCGGGACAATGAAGGCTGCGCTGGCGGCCCTCGCTTTGGCCGTTTCCGCTTCGGCGGACGCGGGAGCGCAGGTCGCGTTCAACGGGCCCGGTGCGCTGCTGCGCGGCCTCGACACGATTACCGGGCGGCGAACCGACATCGAAATCGATTCAGGGGCCGCCGCTTCGTTCGGCCGCCTCGAGATAGCGCTCAAGGAATGCCGGTACGAGCCGGAGAATCCCGCGAGCAATTCCTTCGCGTATCTGACGATCCGGGAGGCGGACGCGGAGGAGCCGGTGTTCGACGCATGGATGATATCGTCCGCGCCGGCGCTCTCGGCGCTCGACCACCCGCGCTACGATGTCTGGCTTATCCGCTGCAGGACGGTCGGCGGCGACGCCGAAGGCGGCTGAGAACGGAAATCGGCCTTCAGCGCGAGGGCTTCGGACAGCATCGCCATGTAGTCTTGCGAACTGACGCTCGCGGCGCCGAACGATTCGAGGTGAGGCGTCGCATACTGCGTCTCGAGGAACGAGAATCCGGTCTTCGAGAGCTGATCGACCAGCCAGACCAAGGCGATTTTCGACGCGTGCGGACGGTCGGAGAACATGCTCTCGCCGAAGAACGCGCCGCCGACCGCCACTCCGTACAGGCCGCCCGCCAGCGCTCCGTCGCTCAGCACCTCCACGGAATGCGCATGGCCTTCGCGGTGGAGCGCGCGGTAGGCCGACTTTATCGGGTCGCTGATCCAGGTCTCTTCCCGGTCGGCGCACCGCGAAATCACCGTGTCGAACTCGCGGTTGATCGTGACCTGGAAGCCGCCGCGGCGAATCATCCGCGCAAGCCTCCGGGGCACCCGGAAATCCCGGAACGCGATTACGCTGCGGATGTCGGGGTTGAACCAATGCAGGAGGCTGGTTCCGGGAGAGCCCATCGGGAAGAAGCCGGCGCGGTAGGCCGCAAGCAGGTCTCCGGTGCCGATCTCAGAGCAAGTGGTGAACGCATAGTCGTTCATTCCCCTTGGCTGGAGGCCATCGCTTTCCGCTTCTCCAGCCACTCGGGCAGCCAATGGATGCTGTAGTTGCCGGCCGTCACGTCAGCATTGTCCGCAAGCTCAGTGAACATCGGGGCGGTGGTCTCCACGCCGTCCACAATCAGCTCGCCCAGCGCGCAGCGCAGCTTCGCAAGCGCGGACTCGCGGTCGGCGCCGTGTACGATCAGCTTTCCGAGCAGGCTGTCGTAGTGCGGCGGGATTTCGTAGCCGGAGTAAATGGCTGAATCCATTCTGACGCCGGGGCCTCCCGGCGCGTGGAACGTGCCGACCTTGCCGGGGCAGGGGAGGAAGCCCGGAAACGTCTCGGCATTGATCCGCGCCTCGATCGAATGGCCGGAGATGCGGAGGTCCTCCTGCCGGAACGAGAGGGGGAGTCCGGCGGCGACCCGGATTTGCTCCTTGACGAGGTCGACGCCGTAGATCGCCTCGGTGACCGGATGCTCGACCTGAAGGCGGGTGTTCATCTCGATGAAGCTGAACTGGTTGCCGTCGTACAGGAATTCGATCGTGCCTGCGCCTTTGTAGGACATCGACGCTGCCGCGTCCGCGCAGATCCGCCCGATTTTTTGGCGCTGCTCTTCCGAAAGGCCGGGCGCGGGCGCTTCCTCGAGCACCTTCTGGTGGCGGCGCTGCAGCGAGCAGTCCCTCTCGCCCAAATGGACGGCCGCGCCCTTGCCGTCGCCGAAGACCTGGATCTCGATGTGCCTTGGCCGCTCGAGCAGCTTTTCGATGTAAACCTCGCTGCTGCCGAAGGCAGCCAGCGCTTCCGACTGCGCCGTCAGGAAGGCGCTCTCGATCTGGTTGGCGGCTGCGGCGACCTTCATCCCCCGCCCGCCGCCGCCGGCCGCCGCCTTCACGAGCACCGGGTAGCCGATTTCCTTCGCCGCCGCCGCCGCGTCGGCGACGGATCCGATGCTGCCTTCGGACCCCGGAACGCACGGCACGCCGAGCTCCCGCATGGCCTGCTTGGCGGCAACCTTGTCGCCCATGGTGGCGATGTGTTCCGGATTCGGGCCGATCAGGGTGATCCTGTGGTCCGCGACCGCTTCCGCGAAGCGGGCGTTCTCCGAGAGGAACCCGTAGCCGGGGTGTATGGCGTCCGCGCCGGTGATCTCGCACGCCGCGATGATCCGGAATATCGAAAGGTAGCTTTGGGCGGACGGCGGCGGACCGATGCACACGGTGTCGTCCGCCATGCGGACCGGCATCGAATTGGTGTCGGCGGTCGAATGGACGGCAACGGTCGGAATGCCCAGCTCTTTGCTGGCGCGGATGACCCTGAGGGCGATCTCTCCCCGGTTCGCGATCAGTATTTTCTTGAACACGGCCCGCGGCCTTCAGTCGATGATCATTATGGGCGTACCGAATTCCACCGGCTCGCTGTTCTGCACGAGAACCCTCTTGATCGTGCCCGCTCGGGGCGACGGGATGTGGTTCATGGTCTTCATCGCCTCGACGATGACAAGAGTATCCCCCTCGCTGACCGTCTGGCCGATTTCCACGAACTGCGGCCCTTCGGGCGAGACGGTGAGGTAGACCGTGCCGATCATCGGCGATCTGACAAGGCCGGGATGGCTCTCGATCTCTTCGTCGATTCCGCTTCCGCCGGGCGACAGGCGCGCTTCCGGCTCGTCCAAGCCGGGCAGCGGCGCCGGGCCGGGCTCATGCGCGACCGGCTGCTGCCCCGCCGGGCCGGGAAGCCGCGGAACCGCTCCGGACGAATTCGCGTGCCGGCCGGCCACCCTTATGTTGAGCTTGTCGAATTTGCCGCGGACGCGCGAGACCTCGATTTCCGCAAGTCCGTGCGCCTTGAGGAGCGCCGCCAGGCTGCTGATGAATTCCGTATCGTCGTTCGATTCCGTCATTCGGCTGCTCCTTTTCCGCCCTCTGCCTCGAATCGCCCGCACGGCGCGCGCTTCCGCGCGCGATCCCCGCGGGCCGCGCCGCTCCAGCCTCTATTGCGCTGGCGCACGGGCCGATTCAACGAGCTGGCGCATGTCGGCGAGCTGGATCCATCCGCGGACCAGCGTCCCTTCGATTACGAATGCCGGTGTTCCGTTGATGGACAGCGCGTTCGCGAGCGCCTGGTTGGCGGCGATAGCGGAGCTTACCGCTTCGCCGTCCATTTGCTCAGCCAGCGATTCAGGGTCCAGCCCGGCATCGGCGGCGAATTCGCGGACGTATTGGCCGGACACCGGCCCGTCGTATTTGATCAGCCGGTCGTGGGCCAGCTTGTAGGCGTCGCTTCCGCCAAGGTTCAGCGCGGCGAGCGCCAGCCTGGCGGAGCGGACGGACTCATGTCCGAGAATCGGGAACTCCTTGACTATGAAGCGGATGCCGGGATCGGTTTCGACAAGGGTCTCGACATCGCCGTACGCCCGCCGGCAATAGCCGCATCTGTAGTCGATGAATTCGACGAAATTCACGTCTCCCGCGGGATTGCCGCCCACCCAGGAATGGCTGTCCCGGAAAAGCTCTTCGGCGTGGTTTTGTATAAGCTGGCTTTCCGGAATCTGGGCCGCTGCGCGCCTTGCTTCGAGCTCGGCGACGATTTCGATCAGGATTTCGGGGTTCTCAAGCAGATACGACCGGATTTCCGCCTGCAGAGCGCCGCGCTCCGCGTCCGTCAGCCTTTCCAAGTCCGTCGATTGCGCCGCCGAAGCATGGATTGCCAGAGCGGCTGCCAGCAGCGCGGCCGCTCCAGTTCCGGATCGCGTCTTCACGGGCGGACCCGGATGCCGCATGCCGCGGTTCACGGCACTCAGGCCGACCACCAGCCCGTCCGCGCGCCGGCATCCGCTGGCGCCGGAACAGGGCCGGCGCCGGGAACCGGGCCCACGTCCACGGGGGATTCCGGCTTCGCCCGTTGCGGCGGCCGCTGAACTGCTTCCGGCGAACTCGAACCATCTCCGGCGCTTCCAGCTGCCGCATCCGACCGGTCGGCCTCCGCGGCGGGATCCTGCTTCCCCCGGTTTCTTGCGCCGTTCGACTTTCCTCGCCGACCCCGGCTTGATCGCCGCCCGTCCCGCTTCGCCCGGGACGCGGCCTTTCCTCCGTCCGGTTCGGATTGGGCGGCCTTGGTTTCCGTCGAGGCATCCGGGGCGGCATCGGGCGCGCTTTCGATTGCATCGGACTTGGCCGCGCCGTCGTCCCGGGCATCGACGCCGACTTGATCCTGCTGGCCGGCGTCCGAGGCGGATTTTCCGTCCGCGGCCTGCCCGTCGCCGGTTTGCGCGGCCGGGGCGGACGATGCGCGGCCTTTCCTTCCCGACCGGCGGGACCGGCCGCTTCCGCGCGGCTTTTTGGCCTTCGCCGCCTGATCCGGCGTTTCTGATTCCCCGTCGGCTTTCGAAGCGTCGCCCGATTCGGCTGTCGCGTCCTGCGCGTTCGCGGCGCTGTCGGCGCCGCTTCTGGATCGCTTCCGCCCGCCGCGCCGCCGCTTCCGTTTGCCCGATGGTGGCGGCTTCTGGACGCTGTCGGCCTCGTCATCCTCCTCGCCGTGCGCGGCCTTGAGGGACGTCTCGACGGAAACGACTTGCTCAGCCGCCTCGAAGTCGTGCTCGCGGTCGGATTTCTGCCGCTCGATCAGCAGCTTCGGGCTTGCGGCGTTCGGAACGGCTTCGATCAATACGGACACGCCGTACGTGCCTTCGATGTGGTCGAGCGCCGTGCGCTTGCGATTCATGATGAAGTTGGCGACCCGCACGGGCACTTTCGCCACGATTTCGCCGCCGCCGATGCGCGTGCTCTCGGATTCGATCTGACGAAGCAGCGTAAGGGAAAGCGACTCGACGGACCGGACCAGGCCGGTTCCGCTGCATGCAGAGCAGGTGATCGAAGTCATCTCCGCGACGCTTGGCCTCAGGCGCTGCCGACTCATCTCCAGCAAGCCGAAGCTGGAGATCCTGCCGATCTGGACCTTGGCGCGGTCGCCCTTGATCATCTCCTTGAAGTGCTTCTCGACAGCCGTGTTGTTCTGCCGCTCCTCCATGTCGATGAAATCGATCACGATCAGTCCGGCCAAGTCGCGGAGCCGAAGCTGGCGGGCGACTTCCGCGGCGGCCTCCATGTTGGTTTCCAACGCGGTCTGCTCAAGGGTTCCGTGCTTGATCGCCTTGCCGGAATTGACGTCGATCGCGGTCAGGGCTTCCGTCGAATTGATGACTATGTACCCGCCGGACGGAAGCTGGGCTATCGGCGAATACAGGTTCGCCAGGAACGGCTCCACGCCGTGCCGCACGAACAGCGGGACCTTGTCGGTGTACTTGCGCACCTTCTTCGCGTGGGACGGCATGAGAAGCTTCATGAAGTCCTTGGCGACGCGGTAGCCTTCGTCGCCTTGCACGTCGATCGAGTCGATGTCCTTGGTGTAGATGTCCCGGACGGCGCGCCGGATCAGTCCGCCTTCCTCGTAGATCGGGGCAGGGGCGTACGAAGTCAGCGCCAGTTCCCTGATGTGGTCCCATTGCCGAAGCAGGTATTCGTAGTCCCGCCGGATCTCCTGCTTCGTCCGCTTCGCTCCGGCCGTCCTGATGATCAGCCCGGCGCCTTTCGGAAGGTTGAAGTCTTCGGAGATGCTTTCGAGTTTCTTCCGGTCCGCGGAGCTCGTGATCTTCCTGCTGATTCCTCCGCCCCGGGTCGCGTTCGGCATCAGCACGCAGTACCGGCCAGCCAGGCTGATGTACGTCGTAAGCGCGGCGCCCTTGTTTCCGCGCTCGTCCTTCACGACTTGAACCAGAAGGACCTGGCGCGCGCGCATGACTTCCTGCACCCTGAACTTGCGTCCTAGCTTTTGCTCGCCGCTCGGGTCGGACTCGGCCAGCCGCGCCGCGTCGGCCGCTTCGCCGTTCTGCGCTCCGTTTTCAGAGGGCGCGGCGGCGTCGGCTTCGTCGGCGGGCGCTTCCTCGCTTCGCGGATCCGGGACGATTTCCCCGGGCTCGTCCGATCCGCCACCATTGGCGGGTATCTCCCGAGCGGGATCATCAATCACGTCCATCCCGGCAATGCCGTCCTGCGAAGCTGCGGCGTTCGCCGAGGCTTGGCGCTCCGCCTCCGCTTCCGAATCGCCAGAATCTTCAGAAGCTGCGGTTGAAGCCGGTTCGCCCTCTGCCTCCGAGCTTTCGCGCTCGGAAACCGGCACATGGTAGTAATCGGGATGGATTTCGGAAAATGCCAGAAATCCGTGGCGGTTGCCGCCGTATTCCACAAACACCGCTTGAAGCGCGGACTCAACGCGCTCAATGCGCGCCAGAAATATGTTCCCTCCTATCTGCTTCTTGCTGCTGGTTTCGAAATCGAATTCCTCGACTCGATTGCCGTCCACAACTACGACACGCGTTTCTTCCTTGTGGGCGGCATCAATGAGCAACTTCCGTGCCATTTCTGCCTTTCGATTCCCGGCAACGCGGCTGCGAGCGCGGCCGCCTGCGACGGGAAATTGTCAATGGAATCCGCGCGAATCCCCGTAGTCGGCGCGCTGCTCGACGCTGCGCGCGCGATACCCGCCTCTCGGCGACGGCGAATTCCCGAAATTCCAGATTCAGCGTCCATTCCCGGACCATCCGTCAATCATCCGCGCGCTGCGCAGCTTCACCGCCATGCACCAGCGCTTCCACGCCAACGCGGCGACCTGCTTCTCAAACGGACAGCCCGCTCGAATGCGCCCGAGGACCAATTTGTGTTGCAGACGCAATTTGCGTCCGCCATCGGTTCCCTTCCTACATATGGCGGGCCAGGGGCGAAGTCAACCTAAAAATTGCGCTTCAATCCGGATTTGCGCCGTTGCACGGTGCCGCGACGCGCCTTCCAAGCGCTTGAGTGGCACGAATTCCGTCCTGCGCGGCGCGCAGGGATTGCCCGACCCTTCCCACACTTCCCGCATGGCAGGCCCCGTTCCGGGCCGGGGCCGCGTGGATTCAACATCATCATCAACAAACCGAAGGATTCGAACCGGGCCCCCGGCCTCGCCCCTCCGCGCTGCGCGCTCCGGGGCTTCGGCCGGGGGCTGCAAGCCGCGAAACCGGCTGGACATGCCCGGCGGAATTTGCAGAACTATCGGTACACTACTAACCATCTAACCATCCTGTTCCAAAGCGCGCCGGGGGCGGGGAAAGCGCGCTGCTGCACCATCTTGTGCGCGGCTGGCGGAGCGCCGGGCGGGAGGCGCCCGCGGCGGTCGCCATCGAAGCGTCGCACTATGCGGACGAGCGCACCCTTGCGCTTCATGTGGCCGAGGCCGTCGACCCCGTGCTGGCGGCGCGGTTCCGCCGCTCCGTGACAACCCGTTCCAGCGCCACCAAGTCGTTGGGCGCAGGAATCCCCGGATTCGCGACGGGCGACGCGGCGGCTGAAACAGGGCGCCACGCGACCTTCTCTCCGGCAGAGCCGTCGCTTGCCAATGTCGGCAAAGCGCTTCCAAAATCAATGCAATGCATTGCATTGATTTTGGATGAAGCTCAGGACCTCGAAGGGTTCGACGCGGACTTGGTGCGGCCGGTCGTTTCCAAAATCCACAAAGGAAGCCATGGCGGTTCGTTTCTGGCCGTGTTCGCCGGCCTCGCGCACTCTCACGCCGTGCTTCAGGACCGCGGCATTTCCCGCTTTTCCATTGATCACGACCGAACGCTGGAGTCGCTTTCATTCGATGAGGCCGTGGAAACCGTCCATCTGATGCTCGCCGACTGCAGGGTCCGCGGAGACCGGGAGATCAAGCGCCAATGGGCGCGTGCGCTCGCGAACGAAAGCTCCGGCTGGCCGCAGCATCTCCATGTCGCCATGCAGGCGCTCGCTGCCCAATTGCTCGCGGCTTCCACGCCGGGGCAACTCGAAGCAGTGGACAGCGGTTTCGGAATTGCGGTTTTGCGGGCATCCGCATTGGCCCGGGATAAATATTACGAGCGTCGAATCGACGACCCTCTCGCCGACGCGAGGCAGCTGGTTGCAGAGACATTCCGGCGAATCGGCGAGGAAGCCACCCGCGGCGAGTTGCTCCGGCACATTCGCGCGGCGGCCCGGCCCGGAAACGATGAGCATAGCCTTCCCGAGGATCACGACGAAGTGATGTTCCTCAATCGCATGATCCGGCGCGGCTTGCTTCAGCGCACCCCGAAAAAGATGCTCGCGTGCCCGATCCCGTCCCTCCGGGACTACATCGAGCGCATGGCCCCGCGCGCTACGCCCGGAACATAGATCACGCCCGCCATGCAGCGCCGCGGGCAGGCTGGCGAAAACTGCGGCCGGGTTGCTTCGGATGGCGGCATGGCTCCGAGCGCGCGGGCCGACCAACGGCGATCATGCCTCCGGCTCGTCCGTCTGGATTCTCGTATTTCGGCAAACGCGGGGCGGTTCAGTTTCAGTTCGGGCGCGTCCCGAATTTGTTGGTCAGGCGGCTGCGGCGTGACAAGCCTCCGATCAAGAAAGTCGGCAAGGTGCCTGCTTTCGACCAGCGGTGCCCCGTAAGACCAAAAAAATTAAGGACGCGCGCTCCGGCGGCGCTCCACTTGATTCCCCGCCCGGCGCAGGCGTAATTGTCAGGGCATTCGGAACCGTTGGATAGAAGCTCAGCTGTCAGATGCGAAGAGTGGTCGGCCCATCCTCGCTGGGCGGCATTTTGCGGATAGCGGCGTCGGTCGCCGCAGCCCTGTTCAGCTTCGCCAGCATGGGGCTGTTGGCGGCAGTGGCCGTCGGGGCCGCCATCGTCTGGACCTACAGCCGGGATCTGCCGAGCTACGCTCAGCTCTCAAGCTACGAGCCTCCGACCATCAGCCGGATATTTTCGACTGAAGGGGATCTGATCGACGAATTCGCGAAAGAGCGGAGGCTGTTCAGCCCGATTGAGGAAATTCCGGCGGTCGTCAAGCAGGCGGTGATCTCCGCGGAGGACAAGAATTTCTATACCCACAAGGGTTACGACCCGGTGGGGATGCTCAAGGCGGCGATCGACGCGGCGCGCGGCGGAAGGCTGCGGGGCGCTTCCACCATAACCCAGCAGGTGATGAAGAACTTCCTGCTGGGCAGCGATCGCACAATCGACCGGAAGATCAAGGAAATCGTCCTCGCGGCGAAGATCGAGCGCCAATTCTCGAAAGACGAGATACTTGAGCTCTACCTCAACGAGATTTTCCTCGGGCAGAACTCCTACGGCGTCGCGGCGGCGGCCCAGACGTACTTCAACAAGCCGCTGGAGGAGCTGTCGGTCGGGGAGGCCGCCTATTTGGCCGCGCTTCCGAAGGCGCCGTCGTCCTACCACCCCGTCAGGCAAACCGATCGCGCCATCGCGCGGCGGAACTTCGTGCTGCAGGAAATGGTCGAGAACGGCTATCTCGACCCTTCGGCGGCGCGGAGGGAAGCGGCGGCCGGATTGCGCACTGTCCTCAGCGGCGACATGGCTTCCTTCAAGTCGGGCCTGCCGCCGCGCGGCTACTTCACGGACGAAATCCGCCGCCAGCTTTCCGGCAGCTTCGGAGAGGATTCGTTCTTCTCTGGCGGCCTTACCATCCGCGCGACCGTGGACCCGGGACTTCAGCGCGCCGCGGCGATGGCGCTGCGGAGCGGGCTCGAGGCATACGACCGGGCGGCAGGCGTCTGGCGCGGCACCGGCCTGAAGTTGGACGCGGGGGCGCTTCAGGACGAGCAGGGGCTGCAGGAAGCCCTCGCGGCGGCCGATCTCCCGAGGGACATAGACGGCTGGCATGTCGCGGCCGTGCTCGGATTCGCTGGCGGCGACGCCCTCGTCGCCGTCGAGGGCCGCCCGCGCTCCGATGCGGACAGAATTGCCGCGGGCGACGTGTCGTGGGTTCGCAGGCTGGTCGGCGGAGAGCGGTTCAGCGGCGGCGCCGGTTCAGTCGACGACATGCTCGACGAGGGCGATCTCGTGCTCGTCTCGCAGGCCCAAGACGAGGGAGGCGAGGACGCGGCGGGCTGGTCGCTTCGGCAGCTTCCGGAGGTTCAGGGCGCGTTCATGGCAATGGACGTGAATTCCGGCCGGGTTCTGGCGATGCAGGGAGGCTTCTCCTACCAACAATCCGTCTTCAACCGTACAACACAGGCGGCGAGGCAGCCGGGGTCGGCTTTCAAACCGTTCGTCTACGCGGCGGCGCTCGATTCGGGATACACGCCCGCGACAATCCTCATCGATGCCCCGATCGAGATCGAGACCCCGGAAGGGATCTGGAGGCCGGCGAATTCGTCGGATGTCTTCTACGGCCCCGTTCCGCTCAGGACCGGCATCGAGTTCTCCCGCAACCTGATGACGATCCGGCTCGCGAAGGATGTCGGAATGGAGAATGTCGCGGATTACGCGGAAAATTTCGGCATCTACGGAAGAATGGACCCGTTCCTTGCCAACTCGCTGGGAGCCCAGGAAACCACGCTGTTCAAGATGGTCGCGGGATACGCGATGTTCGCCAATGGCGGCGAGCGGGTCGAGCCGACTTTGGTCGACCGGGTCCAGGACCGCTGGGGCAACACGATCTACAGGCACGACAAACGCATTTGCTCCGACTGCGACAATCCGTTCCTCGAGGCGAACGAGATTCCATTCATCCTTTCGAACCGGACCCGGGTGATCGACGCCGTCACGGCTTACCAGGTCACGTCGATGATGGAAGGGGCCGTCGAGCGCGGAACCGGGCGCCACACCGTGAAGCTCGGCGTGCCCGTCGCCGGAAAGACCGGAACGACCAACGAATCGAAGGATGCCTGGTTCATCGGCTACACGCCCAACATCGTGGCGGGCTGCTACATCGGGTTCGACCAGCCCAGATCGATGGGCAAGCGCACGTACGGAGGGACCCTTTGCGGTCCCGTGTTCAACGAATTCATGAAGGTCGCGATCGAACGGTACGGATCCGAAGAGTTCAAGGTTCCGGACGGCGGCGTGTTCGTGAGCATCGACCGGGAGACCGGCGAGATTCTGCAGGGCAGCCACACCGACAGGTCGGTGGCGGAGTTCTTCAGGCTGGGCACGGAGCCCGATGAGGACGCGTTCCGGATTGTCGATGGCGGCTTCGCGATGGCTTCGGACCTCGCGCCGGCGGTTCCCAAGCCCGAAGATGGCGCGCCTGTGCCCGAAGCTCAGACCTTGCCGGAAATCCCCGTCGGCGATATCGACCCCGACAGCGGCGTCAGCTCGTTCGGCTCGCTTTCATCCGGCGGGCTGTACTGAAATACAGCAACGCGGGCTGCGAACCTCGCCGCCCGGCTTGCCGCGCCGAGTTCCACCAACGCCTTTCTGGCCTTCCTGCCCGCGACATCCGGGGCGGCGGCCGTGGAGATTTAGCATGCGTGCCGAACAGCAGAGCGTCGTCGACGCGATCAGGAAGTCGCTTTCGCTGCTCCATCGGAGGATGGACAGGGACACGGCGGATGATCGCCTTGCGGAGATCGATGTAGCTTCCGAGGATCCGGAACTGTGGAACGACCCGCAGCGCGCGCAGAGCCTGATGAAGAAGCGGCAGTCGCTCGCGGGGGAAATCGAATCATACGACGCCGCGAGCCGGGAGCTTGAAGACGCGATCGAGCTGATCGAGCTGGGGTCCGAAGAAGGCGACGGCGGCATCGTCGCCGAGGCGGAAGCCGGGCTCGCCGCGCTTCAGGCGCGGGTTGAACGAATGGAGCTCGACGCTCTGCTTGACGGCGAAGCGGATGGGAACGACGCGTTCATCGAGATCAACGCCGGGGCCGGCGGCACGGAATCGTGCGACTGGGTGCTTATGCTCTCGCGGATGTACGAGCGCTGGGCGCAGCGGCGCGGATTCGGCGTCGAGGTGATTGCGCAGAACCGGGAGGGCGAGGCGGGCCTCAAGTCGATCACGTGCCGGGTTTCGGGCGAGAACGTCTTCGGATGGCTGAAAACGGAGTCCGGCGTGCACCGGCTGGTCAGGATTTCCCCCTTCGACAGCGCGTCGCGCAGGCACACCTCCTTCAGCTCCGTGACGGTCTACCCCGTCGTCGACGAGAACATCGAGATCACGATCAACCCGTCGGATCTGAGGGTGGACACGTACCGGGCGTCCGGCGCGGGGGGCCAGCACGTGAACAAGACGGATTCTGCCGTCAGGATGACGCATCTTCCGACGGGCATCGTGGTGACATCGTCCGAGAAGTCGCAGCATCAGAACCGCGCGATCTGCCTCGACGCGCTGAAATCGCGGCTATTCGAGATGGAGCTGCGCAAGCGCAACGAGAAGGCGCAGGAGATGCATAGCCAGAAGGGCAGCGCGGGCTGGGGCAACCATATCCGCTCTTACGTCCTTCAGCCCTACCAGATGGTCAAGGATTTGCGGACGAACGTGGAATCAACGAACCCCCAAGCCGTCTTGGACGGAGACCTGGACGAATTCATGGCCGCCGTGCTCGCGCAGGGCGCGTCCGGACGCGCCCGCCGCGAATAGCGGCCTTCGGCTGAAGCCCCGGCTCGGATCCGGGGCAGGCAGGGGCTGCGGGCTTTACTGCGCGGCAGAGGCTGCCGCGCTCGGCGGCGGCGCTGCGGCCTTCTGAGCTTTTTGCGGTGGTTGCGGCGAGCCCACGTTCAGCGGGTTCTCCTGCCGCTTCACTTGGCCTTCGAACTGGGCGCCGGATTCGATCGAGATCGTCTCGTGGATGATGTTCCCTTCGACGCGCGCCGTCGAATTCAGGCGAACCCGCAAGCCCCGGACCTCGCCGATGACGCGGCCGTCCACGACGACCTCTTCGGCGATCATGTGGCCGTTGACCGTCGCGTTTTCGCCGATCGTCAGAAGCCTTGCCCTGATGTCGCCTTCGATCTTGCCCTCGACCATTATGTCGCTGGCGGATTTCAGGTTCCCCTTCACGAACAGGTCCGTCGAAAGTATCGAAGGGCTTGTCGTCGCCTTCTTCGGCGCGGGCTGCACCGCGGCGGCCGGAGCGGGCTCCTTCCTCGCGGGAGCGGTCGGGTTGATGTCCGGCACGGGCTTCGCGCCGGGCTCGTTGATCTTGCTCTTGCTAGTGAACATTTGCCTCTGCCCTTATGAACTGCATCGGATCGACCGGCTTTTCGCTGACCACTATTTCGTAGTGAAGATGGGGCCCGGTCGACATCCCCGTCGATCCAATATCACCGATTCTCTCATCCCGCGACACTCTTTGCCCTTTCCGGACCGCGATTTCCGAGAGATGCGCATAGCTGCTAAAGATTCCGCCGAGATGGCGGATTACGATCTGCTTTCCGAATCCCGACCGCCAGCCGACGAACGTCACGACGCCATCGCCGGTCGCGAGAACGGGGGTTCCGTGCCTCGCGGCGAAATCGACGCCCTCGTGCATGTGCCGTTGTCCGGTGACCGGATGCGTCCGCATGCCGAAGCCCGACGTAATCCTGTGCTCCGATGGCACCGGATACCCGAAAGGCGTTCCCAAATACGCCGCACGGTACTGGTTCAGCCGGCCAAGCGATTCGACGAGCTTGCCGCCCAGATCCTCGCCCGGCCGGAACCCCGCTTCGTCCTCGAACGTTTCGATGAGGTAGCTCGTTCCCGGACCGCCCGCGCCGGTCAAGGTGTTCCGGGCATCTGCCGACAAGCTTGCGGGCGATACGCCCGCCGCAGCGAAAAACCGCTCCAAATCGTCGGCCATTCCATTCACGGTGTCCAGGATTTCGAGAACCGCCTGCTTGGCGCGCTGCCTGTCCTGCAGCGAACGCTCCCGAAGCCCCGCGTTCACGGCGCTGAGCGATCGGACCTCCATGCGGGCGGCTTCGAGGCTTTCGATGTTCCTGTCCACCACCGCGTAAAGCGCGTCGGCATGCCGGGCAGCGTGGGCGCCCTCCGGATGGGGCGATTCCGCCTTCGCCTGCAACGCCGCTCCGCTGACGGCCGCCGGGAGCCGGGAGGCGCTCGCCCGCGCGGCGGCGATTCGCTCGAATTCGACGATGCGCTTGTTGAGTTCCGCGATTTCGGCCGACTGCTCGAACGCGAGATCGAAGGCATCCTCCGCCCGCGCCCGATAGGTGGAATTGAGTTCGGCAAGCCGGGACGATTCCGCTTCGAGGGATTCCACGCGGGCTTCAAGCTGGTCGCGCAGAGCTGATTCGGGCGCGTGCGCAGGCTGGCTCGAGAGCAGCCCGAGAGCGATGGAAGTGGCACCCGCCGCCCAGACCGCCAGCAAGACGCTTCCGAAAATCAAAGCCGCGACCGTCGCCGGCGACAGCCTTGCTACGCGGGTGCGTCCCGCCGACGAGATGCTGACTACATGCTCGGAAAAAATGCCGAATGCCTGCCTAGGCCGGATGTTCAAGGCAAATTTAGCCATTTAGCCGCGAATCGGCCGCATGGCCGTCGCATCGAGATTGCTTCGCCTGCATGAAGCGGCCTCTTCGTGGACCTCGCCCGCGAGACTATACGGGAAGCGGCAGGGGCCTTCAACCGGATGATTGAGTTCGGGTGCATCCCATTTTTCGGGGTGAACCTGCTGCTCGCGTTCGGATGCGCGGCAACCGCCGTTCGCAATTCTTCGACAGCCGCGGCGGAACCGGTCCATACTGAGCCGTGAAGGCGCGTTTGCAACCCACGGAACGCCGAGCGCGGCCGACGCCCGAGCCCTCGGAACAGGCTCACCGCCCCCCGAAAATGGGATGCACCCATTGAGTTCGGGAATTGCTGTTGCTCGGCCCCTCGGCCAAGGCCCGCAGCGGGAGTGCCATAGCATGGTCGAGATACAGAAGGAGACCCGCACTGGAGGTGCTGGGATTGAAAGCCGGGTTGCAAGGGCGGAGTCTTTGGCGGTGCGGGCCGGGCGGTCACTTGGCTTCGCAGGAGGTCGATTGCCGCGTCGGTTCGACGATTCCGATTCCCCGGAAGTCCCTTTCGCTGTCCGCAGCTACTACGCAGCCATGCGCTTCGGGCGCCGCGGCGCTGATCATATCCAAGGAACCGCGCGGCCAGCCAACGGCCTTGCCTTCCGCCATCAAGCGGGCCCAGACCAGACCGGCTTTGCCGTCGAACGACAGGATCTCGGCCTGCAAACAATGCTTGCGACTCCTCGCTGCGGTCAAACCATGATTCGAGAATGCGCCATCGCCTTTCGGTCGGCGGCTTCAGGATGCAGCGTCGGATTTCGGCAACGGTCAGCGAGAACGCGAACAGGTCGACATCCCTCTGGTTGGCCAGCCAGTCGTTCGGATTCGCGGCTGGCGGCCGTTCGACGGTGTTGCTGACGACATTGATGTCGAGAACGCAGCCCGTCAAAGGGAGAACTTGCGCCCCTCGACACGCGGCCGCGATAGATCAAGACCTGCACCGACCAGCGGCGACCGACGAAGCGCAGCAAGAATTCCGCCACGCGCCGGGGGATCATCCGCAATCAGCGCCCTCACGGTCGCCCGCGCTTGCTCGGCTTTTGGCCCGTCCTCGGCCAGCCTCCGCGCAAGGGCATGGATCAGGCTCCGATCAGCTTCAGGCGCCATCACCTCAAATCGCTTGATGCCGCGCAGCGCTTGACGCTCACGACAGCTTCCGGCGGTGGGCTGCTTTGCCGTTGTGCTCATAACCGGACTCCTTGCCCAACTGGTTGGATCGATCAAAGCTGTACCACACAAATCCCGTCAGGATTCGGAATCCGAGGGCGGATGCCCCCTTGAGCCACGAGAACCGTTCGGTGTCCAACATCGCGATTTAAACGGGTTCGTCCCAAACTTGTCGGTCAGGTGGAGTGCCGCCGATCAAAGGCGGGTGCCAACGCCGCGCCAGCAACAAACACGGCACTGAAAACAACCGTTAACACGACTTTCTCAATTGAAGGGTTTGCCCCGGCGCAGATGCACGAACAAAATTTAAAACGTACCCCAACCCCAACAATTAACTTGACGCATCTCAAAATGTAGTGCGTTGTCAACGTCTGAACGATTCGAGGAATGCGGTCCTCTTGAAGCAAAGACGGCAAAGCAAAGTGCGCTCCGTATCCGGATTGTGGAATCTTGCAATTGCCTGAGGTGTTCAATTGCCCTTTCAACTTGGCAAGGCAGCAATTGGCGTTGGTTTCGCATTCGCAAGATCGGTTGGTTGGGGCAATCCAAATACATTAATCAAGATTGAGGCGAAGGCAAATCAATCGTGAACAAGCCCCGCGACCTAAGTTTCAAACCCGGACCGGGAGAAACTTCGCCGGTCTTGGCTGGTTGCAAGGAAGAAATCAAGCTGATACTTGACCGTCTGAAAAACGGAAACAGCCTAGGGCAGAACATCTTCTTGGTGGGCCCGCGTGGAAACGGAAAAACCGTGCTGCTGCAGTGGGTAAAAGAAGAAGTTGATCTCTACAAAGGTGAAGTCAAATGTGCAGTGCTAGATTCTGATTGTTTCCGTACGCACGATGATCTCGTCGGGTCACTGGCGCACGGCGACCTCGTCGGATCGCATGAGAATTTGGGCGGATTTAAAGTGGAGAGGTTAAAGGCAAAGCCTCCCTTCATTGAAGTTGAAGCTTCGCGCCATGGGGCGAAAGAAGGAAATGCTCAGAGATGTGTTGGAGCAGAGGTGTTCTGAAAACGGCTTGGCGATATTGATCGACGAGGCGCACACGCTGTGTAAGCACCCGGATGAAGTCCGCAAATTCTTTTCGACGTGCAAACGCTTGCAAGTGCCGGTCGTCCATTGCTGTTGATCCTTGCCGGCATCCCGAACATTTTGCGGCGCTTCGCTGAGATTGAAATCTCATTTTGGAACAGAATTAAAAAATTTGGCATTGGACTTCTTGACGATGCAGATGCGCAAGAAGCTCTCCGAATTCCCTTGCAGCGGATGGGTTGCAACATTGATGATAAAACACCGAATCGCGCGGCTAGCGAAGCGCAGTGCTACCCCTATTTTCTTCAGATTGTGGGTGCCAAGCTGCATCGCGTGGTTGAGGCCGAGCCAGGGAAGCTTGGGATTGCACAAGAAATCGGTGGCGAAATACTGGAGCGCGCCCTAACGGAATTCAGTGCTGAACGGGACAATTACTACAACGGCCGATATCGAGAACTTCGACGGGAGGGCATGTTGCCCGTAGCGGAAGCCGTTGCATCGCGTTTTGTTTTGCACAATGACAGGTCGATTACCGGCGCCGCGTTGGAGGTTACCATTCAAGAGTGCATTAGAAAACACATCGACGGAAGAGAATTAAAAAAATTCGATATTACTAAACTTGCTGCGGAACTTGAAGACAAGCTTCAAGAGAGCGGTTTTGTTTGGAGCAGGATTGGAGAAGAGCGCTGGTGCGAGCCCGGAATTCCGAGTCTGACGAATTACATTTTGGATTGGAGAGTTGATCGCGATCGCGAACTCGAGCGAATCGACGAGTCGTCGCCTCCCTATCCGGCGCCCGGGTGAAAACGGATTGGGGCGGCGCGTCGCTTGAATGAAGTGTCGGATGCCGCAGGAGAGTCATGCGGCAGCGTTGAGTCCGGATATGGTCCGGGCAGTTTACCATGACTGTTTGGAGTTGATTTCAATACGGCGGTGTCGGAGATTGTCGACCCAGACCGCGTGATTCGACCGGCGGTCATTGGGCGCATGGTTGGGTTCTGGTTGTTCCGGCGCTCTCCTCGTCGATGTTGGGATGTCGGGCGTGTTCAAGCGAATGCTGTTGCTTGGGTCCGCTGGATTACACGGCGTTCCGAAGATTCGGCGGTAGGTCGCGGTGCCGGGTTTTGCTGCATCGAGTTAGGCGGCACAGGGTGCGCGTGTGGCTGCCGGTAGCTTATCAAATGCAGACGGTGACTGAGGTCAGACACATTCCGCATGGCAATTGTCGAAGGGGCGAGGGTCTTCCGTGCAGTTCATGAAACGGCGAACAAATGGAGACGCGCGATGCGATTAGTCGGACACGACTTCCGCTTTGCAAGGGCGGCCGGGCGCATACCAAGTTTTGGTCATGCCGGGTTCAGCTAATCGAAAGCGGGCGCCAGCGCCTTGTTCGTCATCAAGTTCCGCATCGAAACAACTGCTAGCTCGACTTCGTTGATTTGAGGGCTTGCCGCGGCACAGCCACTTAACCCAATACTTGGGACGCACCCGGCTCGAATCGTGTCGACCACAGGTTCCGGTTCCGGCAGCGGACGCCGCCGCATGCCTTCATCGCCGCAACGCAGAACCGCGCTCCGACAATTCGGCCTAAATCCGGCGCCGCGCCGACTTCCTCCGATGCGCCGCCGACCGGTGCTGCGGTCCATCCAGGAATCGTCGGAAGACAGCGAAATTCAACTGCGCCAAGCCCAGTTCAACGAAGACCGCACGTCGAACACGTCAAGGTTTTCAATCCATCTCCTCTGGGCCTCAGTCTCTGGAGATCCGGGATGGTAAGCCTTCAAATCCTCCAGAGGATCAGGGGATCCTCCGACCTTGTGCAGAGCTCCAAGCATCAAGCCGGTGCGGCCTACGCCGCCAGCGCACCCGAAACCCACGGATGTTCCCGTCGATGACATGCGGATGATTGTGCCCAGAACCTCCTTGAACTTTCCATCGTCGGGCGGCACGGAACAATCCGGTACGGGCAAATGAAGATGCGCTCCCTTCTGCTTGTTCTCGGTGAGGCATACCTTCATCCTTGAATCCGAAAGCCAACTGAACGGGCCGCATTCAAATTCCATGGCAAGGAACGGGAACTGAGCCCCTTTGAGCAGGCGGTACCTGACCTCAACCTTCTTCGTCTTCTTTCCGCCAAACATTTGAACATCTCCACCTGGGGCGACAGGGCTTCGACAGGATCTGAACCCTTGATCCCTGGCCTGCCGCAGATTTCGGCGCAAGCCATCCTATCCCCGAAGACCTCTTCCATCTTGTCAAGATGGAATCCGCCGCGCACGGCGGCGGCGGTTTGCGGAACCGGGCTTCGCTGTATAGCCTTCAATCCTGAAGACGCAGCGGATACGGCGTGATGGCCCGTTCTCCCCGGAAGCCCGAGACCGGGCCGGACTTGGATGCGCTCAGAAGGTTCTCCGAACTCCCGGATCGGGAAGCGACCCCGTACTTCGGCGGGCGCGCGGACGAGACCGGGTTGGTCGAGCGCGCTTTGAACCGGATTCGCGAGCGGGCCCGGGAGGGCCACTGGCATCCTTCCGGAGGGGAAACCATCCTGTTCCAAGGCGCGCCGGGCGCCGGGAAGAGCGCGCTGCTGCACCATCTCGTGCGCGGCTGGCGGAGCGCCGGCCCGGAGGCGCCCGTGGTCGTCAGCACGGCAGCATCCCATTATGTCAACGAAGCTGCGCTTGCGATACGCGTGGCCAAGGCAGTCGATCCGACTCTGGCGGCGCGGTTCCGCCGCACTGTTGCGACCCGTTCCAGCACGACCAGGTCGTTGCGCGGCGGAGTGCCCGGGGTCGCGACGGGCAACGCGGCGACTGAGATGTCGCGCCAGGAAGCCATGGCGCCCGCCGAGCCCGCGCTCGAGGATGTCATGGAAGCAATTTCGGAATTGAGGAGAACAATCGTCCTTGTCCTTGACGAAGCCCAGGTTCTCGAAAGCTTCGACGCGGACTCCACGCGACCGGTCATCACCGGTCTGCACACGGGAAGCCACGGCGGATCTCTGCTGCCGGTGTTCGCTGGCCTCGCGCACTCCGGCACCGTGCTCCAGGATTGCGGCATTTCCCGCTTTTCCCTCGGCCACGACAGAACGCTGGAGGCACTTTCATTCGACGAGGCCGTGGAAACCGTCCATCTGATGCTTACCGGCTGCAGGGTCCGCGGAGACCGGGAGATCAAGCGCCAATGGGCGCAAGCCCTCGCGAACGAAAGCTGCGGCTGGCCGCAGCATCTCCATGTCGCCATGCAGGCGCTTGCTGTCCAATTGCTGGCGGCTGCAACGCCGGGACAGCTTGAAGCGGTCGACAGCAGTTTCGGAATTGCCGTGCTGCAGGCATCCACGAGAGCGCGGGAGAAATACTACGGGCGTAGAATCGACGCGCCGCTGGCCGCCGCGCGGCATCTGCTTGCGGAAATCTTCCGACGAATGGGCGACGAGGCCACTCTCGACGCCTTGCTAAGCCACATCCGCGAGGCCGCTCATCCAGGGGTGGGATCGAGGAGCCTCCCGAAGGAATTCGATGAAGAGAGATTCCTCGACCACATGATCCGCCGCGGCGTGCTTCAGCACGCGTCCGGACACACGCTCGCGTGTCCGATCCCGTCCCTCAGGGACTACATCGAGCGCATGGCCCTGCCTGCCGCGCCCGGAACATAGATCACGCGCGCTATTCAGCGCCGCGGGCAGGCTGGCGAAAACTGCGGCCGGGTTGCTTCGGATGGCGGCATGGTCTCCGAGCGCGCGGACATCTGCAATCGTGAGGGTCGACAACGGCGATCATGCCTCCGGCTCATCCGTCTGGACTCTTGCTTTCCGGCAAACGCGGGGCGGTTCGGGCAGTTCAGTTCCAGTTCCCGCCGCCCGGCAACCGGATCAACTCCGGGAAATCCCTTCATCAAGCACGGACCCGCGGCAACCGCCTCGGCCATGCGACAGGACCGCGCTCGGCGGAAAGGATTCTTCGCGTGCAAGTCGGATCACCGTTTCGCCGGAGTGCTCAGGATTCCGGTTCCGCCAAATGCCTGATCGGGGTCGCGCTTCCGTTTCCGCCGGTCAGCTTCCAGATCGTGCGGTCGCGCTGCGCGCTTCCCGACTCGCGGATGTCGCGAGCGTGAACTCGCATTTTGCGGAGATGGCAGCCGAGACGCCCGGCGTAGTCGGCAAAGCGGCCGGTTCGGAGAATCTGGAATCATGCCGCAGCGTGTTCATGCGCTACGGCGGACACGGGCAAAGAGATCGAGATGCCGCCGGCCCGCGCGCGCCCTCGCGCTGTTGGACCTCGGCCGCTTGGCAGGCGCGCTCGAGGACGAACGCCGGCTGCGTTTCTCAAGACCCGCTCTCGGCACGAACATTGAGGCACTCAACCGGTCGCTGCGGGGCACGACCCCGCAGCCAGCGGCTCCGCGAACGCCGCCCGCGCCGAAGCGCCACCGACTCGTCCTCGTGAATCCCGCGGAGCTGGAAGCGCCTCTTGCCAAGACCGACCCCGATCATGCTATCCTGTCCCTCGTGGATGCCTCTCTTGACCTCTTAAGGCTCGTTAATTCAGCCATAAAGGCACTCTGATGCCGTTGGTAGGGGCATCCACTCCATCGCGGTTCAGGCCGAATTTGCCTTGATTTGCACTCCTGCTGCGGGGGCTGTTCTTGATTGCCGACTCCGTTTCGCACTGACCGGCGGCCGGTCAGCACGGACTTTCCGGAGGGTGCCGCCCGATACGCGCCGGCGATGCGGCCGCGCGCGGCTGATCGTCCCTTCGGCGGCCTCGGCGCGCGCCGAGGCGGGCGCGGCGCCTGCGAACCGCCCCTTCAGCCCGGATATTTCAACCGAGGGTTTCCTTGCCGTTCCCATTCCTGAATACAGCTTGGACAACCCGCGCCCTGCAGCGCATGGGGCAGAGTGCCGGAATTACGCATACTCATTCGCCGCATTTGGACGGAACCCGCCGAACCGGCGCACTGGCGTCGGCCGCTCCGCGCTAGTCCCGCGTTGGCATGGCTGGACGGACGAATCGTCGAGCGGACCGTCAGCGGCATGGTCTGTAGCTATCCGCAACGCATGACGCCTCCAGGGGGCGGGCAGTGAAGGCGCGCAGAATCCTGAAGATCGCCTTGCTGGGCACGGCCGCCTTCATCGTGGCCATCGCGGCGCTGACGCTCGCAGTGCTGTCAATGGACGTGATCACGGCACCGAACTGGGTTCGCGAGTCGACAGTCGATCGCCTCAAGAACGCATTGGGACGCGTGGACGTCTCGGTCGGCACGATAACGGTTTCCATTGAGCCTCTGACACTTGAGCCGCTCGTTCATGTGCACAGCATTTTGATCGACCGGGAAGACGGGGCCGGGGGCACGGAAATCGCTGATTTGAGAATATGGCTCGAACTCCTCGGCCTCCTGCGGGGCAGTGCTGAGCCGACGCGGGTCGATGTGGGCGGCATCGACATCCGGCTAGAATCGGGCCGGGCGCAAGCCGCGTCCGGCGACTTGGCGGAACCGGTTTCAAGCGCTGCGCCGGAACCCGGCAGCGTCCCGCGGGACGCCGGGCATGCGCATCCGCTGATTGAAGCCCTGAGCGCGCCGACCGTCGCGAGCCTCGAGGAGTTCACGTTCGGGAGAATCGACTTCCGCGACGGCGCGACCGTCGCGCCAGCCGTCAGAGACGGCGAATTCACCGCTGTCCGCGATGATCGCGGCTTCCGTTCCGAAGGCAGCTTCAGCGTCGAGCTCGGGGAAGGCGTTGCCCAGAAAGCTGCATTCCTGCTTGCCGTTCCTGACGGCTCTTCCGATGTGTTCTTCCAAGCGGAATCCAACGACTTCGCGCTCGCCGACGCGCTAGGGGTGCTTCTGGATGGCGGGTCCCTGACCGGAGTTGATCTCCGGGGCTCCCTTTCGCTCTCGGCCGCCTTCGGCCCCGACGGGAGCATGGCGTCCGCGCGGGCGGAATTCGAAACCGGCCCCGGCACGCTTCCCGCGCCGGGATTGGACTGGCTCGGACCGCTGGCGATCCGGTCCGCTAGCGCGTCGGCGGCGTACGACCCCGCCGAGCGAAAGCTTCTGCTGGAGTCCGTGATGATCGACTCGGACGCGGCGCGGATCGATGCCAAGGGCTACCTGTACTGGCTGTCCGGTCCGCTGGTCCGTCCGGTCGCGGAAGGCAGCATTTGGTTCGACGGCGCCGAGGTGACCGCCGAGGGGCTGTTCGACACGCCGCTCTCGGACGCTTCCGGCGTCATCGATTTGAGGCTTGAATCCGAACCTCTGGAAATCACCGTCTCCCGTATCGCGCTCTCTGAAAAGGGAGTCGATTTCGCCGGCCGAGGCAATGCCGTCAGATCCGAAGAGGGCTGGCGGGTGAGCGCGGATTTCTCGGCGGAACGGTTGCCCGTGCCCGAGTTGTTCGAGCTGTGGCCGCTTCCGGTGGTTCCGAACACGCGCACATGGCTTGCTGGCAACTTGCTGGACGGAGACGTCAACAGCGTGAACGGCGCTTTGCGCCTCGTGCCGGGAGCGGAGCCGGTACTGCTGGTGACCTTCAAGTTCGACGGAATCGAGCTGAACTACCTCGGCTCGCTGCCGCCGATTGTCGATGGCTACGGGCACGGCAAGCTCTCGCTCGAGGACGTTCTGATCACGCTTGAATCCGGCGGCTTGGAGATGGCCGGCGCCGTCGACATGTCCGGAACCACCATGCTGATACCCGATGTGGCGCGGGCGGAGGTGCCGACGGAGTTCGGTCTCAAGATTTCCGGCCCTATCGAATCCATCTTTTCGGCGCTTAACGAATCGCCGCTGAATTTGCTTGATAAGGCCCGCATTCCTGTGGATTTCGCATCGGGATCCGCTTCCGGCGCCGCCCGGCTCAGCTTTCCGCTGCTTAAGGATGTCAGCCTCGACGACGTCCAGGTCGAGGTTCAAGGCACGCTCAGCGATGTCACGACCGCCGAACTCGTCGGCGGAAAGGGGCTGATAGCGGACGAGTTGTCGATCGCCGCCGACGCGGCGTCACTCTCGGTCGTCGGAGCCGGGCGGCTGGGACGGCTTCCCCTGGCTGGCGAGTGGCGGCAGGAATTCGGAACCGATGCGGGCATCGTCAGCACCGTCGACGGCGAGATCGAGCTGTCGCAAGCGTTCCTTGAGGAGTTCGAAATCGAGATTCTCGACTTGGCTGTGCAGGGCTCGAAGATGGCCGACCTCTCGTTCGCCGCGGCTTCGGACGCCGATTCGCAGTTCACGATTTCCGCCGATCTCCAAGGGATCGGAGTGGAGGTCCCCCTGCTGGACTGGAGGAAGGCGCCGACGGATCCCGGCATCCTGGCGGTCGAGGGCACGCTTGCCGAGCCCATGAGCCTAGACAGGATCGAATTCGCGGCGAGCGGCTTGAACGTCGATGGCTCCGCCCGGCTCCGGGAGGGGGGAGGCTTGGGCGAGGCCCGAATCGAGACGCTGAGGGTCGGCGACTGGCTCGATATCGCTCTCGAATTCAGGATTGCGGATGATGGCGAGCCCGCGGCGGCGATCCGGGGCGGGTTCCTTGACGCGAGGAATTTCGCGGTGCGGGACGATGCGGATGCCGGATCGGGAGCCGTTGCGAACGAGGACTCGGAGCGTCCTGTCAGCGTTTCGCTGGACAGAATCATGATCTCGGAATCCATGGAGCTGAACGGGCTCGACGGGGAGTTCACGTTCGGCGGCGGGCTGTCGGGCACATTCACGGCATCCGTCAACGAAGGCGCCCGCGTCTCCGGGGGCGTCAGGCCCCGGGCCGACGGCTCCGCGATCGGCCTGACCGCCGACGACGCCGGGGAAGTTCTTCGCTCGGCCGGGATCATCAGGAACCTGCACGACGGCAGCTTCCGGTTGCGGCTGGACCCGGACGAGAATTCCTCACGGTATGTCGGCCGCCTTGCCATAAACGACGCGCGCGCAAGGGACATGCCCGCTCTCGGCGAGCTGCTGAACTACCTCAGCGTGGCCGGAATCCTGGACCAGCTGGGCGGAGAGGGAATCCTGTTCTCGAACGTCGAGGCCGAATTCACGGTCGGCGAGGACGGCATCGAGCTAACGCGCGGCATGGCGGTGGGCTCGGCGATCGGACTCACGATGACAGGGACATACGACTTCTCCAGCTCGATGATGAACATGGAAGGCGTCGTTACGCCGTTCTACCTGATCAACCGGATCTTCAGCTCGATCACGCCCTTGTCCTCGCTGCTGGGCATCGGCAGGGGGGAGGGAATCGGCGCGATCACGTACCGGATGCGCGGGCCGTCCGACGACCCGTCGATCACGGTGAATCCGGTGTCCGTGCTTACGCCGGGTTATCTCAGGGACATCTTCAGCCCTCCCGACCAATAGCCCGTGCATGGAACTTTCCGAGTTCGAGTTCGAACTTCCAGAGGAGCTGATCGCGCTCAGGCCCGCGCGGCCGCGCAGCGCGGCCCGGCTGCTGGTGGCCCGCGCAGGCTCCATCCGGGACATGCGCGTGCGCGACTTTCCCGAGCTGCTGCGGCCCGGCGACATGGTCGTTTTCAACGACACGAAGGTCGTTCCGTCGCGGCTTGCGGGCACCAGGCTGAGATTCGGTGGAGGAAACGTTCCGACCGGGTCCGCACGGGTATCGCTGGATCTGGTTCGAGCCGCCGGCGAGGGCCGGTGGGAAGCGCTTGCCCGGCCAGCGAAGCGTCTCCGGCCGGGCGATCTGCTCCGTTTCCGAGGCGGGCTTGAAGCGGAGGTCCTGGCAAGGGACGGGCCCGGATGCGTCCTGCAATTCGGCCTGCCTGATTCGGAGCTGGAACGTGCGCTGCACGCCGCTGGCTCGGTTCCGCTTCCGCCCTACATTGAAAGCAAGCGGCAGGTCGACGAAAGCGACATAACCGACTACCAGACCGTCTTCGCGGCGAAGCCGGGCGCGGTCGCGGCGCCTACCGCCGCGCTGCATTTCGACCGCGAGCTGATCAGCGACATCAAGGCCGCGGGCGCCGGCGTCGCGTTCGTCACGCTCCATGTCGGGCCCGGAACCTTCCTGCCGGTCAAATCCAAGCGGATCGAAGACCACACGATGCACGCCGAGTGGGGCGAGCTGCCCGCGGACGCGGCGGCGGCGCTGAACGCTGCCAAAAGGCGGGGCGGACGAATCATTGCGGTAGGAACCACGGCCCTGCGTCTGCTCGAGACGGCGGCGGGTTCGGGCGGGCTGGCGCCGTGGCGGGGCGAGACCGACATTTTCATCGGGCCCGGCTACCGCTTCAAGGCCGCGGACGCCCTGCTGACGAACTTCCACCTTCCGGGCTCGACCCTGATCATTCTGGTCTCGGCGTTCATCGGCCATGAGCGGATGAAGGCCATCTACGCCCACGCGATAAGCGGCGGATACCGGTTCTACTCCTACGGCGACGCTTCACTCCTGTTCAGGAAGGCAGGAAACGGCAACTGAATGTCGCATCCGGCATTTCGCGGAATTCGCGAAGTGCCATACGGCGCCTACAAGCATGAGGTGCCGCGATGCTGAATGTGGTGAAAGCGAACTGGGCGCTGCTCGTCGGCATCCTGCTGCTCATGCTTGGGAACGGCATCCAATCGACGCTGCTCGGCGTGCGCGGCTCGATTGAAGGCTACTCACCGGCGACAATGTCGCTGGTCATGTCCGGTTACTTCTTCGGGTTCCTAGGCGGCTCGCGGCTGGCTCCGAAACTCATCAGGCGGGTGGGGCACGTCAGGGTGTTCGCCGCGCTTGCGTCGCTGATTTCGGCCGTGATGATCCTTTACGCCGCGTTTCCGTCGGTCGCCGTCTGGACCGCGCTCCGGGTGATCATAGGGTTCTGCTTCTCCGGCGTGTACGTGGTCGCCGAAAGCTGGCTGAACGACAATTCGACGAACAACACGCGCGGCCAAGTGCTTTCTGTGTACTTGGTCGTGCAGCTGGTCGGGATCGTCAGCGCGCAGGGATTGCTGAACTTCGGCGATCCCAGCGGCTATTTCCTCTTCGTGATCGGATCGGTGTTCGTTTCGATTTCATTCGCTCCGATCCTGCTGTCGGTGTCTCCTGCTCCGGTCTTCGAATCGGCGAAGCCGATGTCGCTGCCGGGCCTCGTGCGGGTGTCGCCCTTGGGAACGGCAGGCTCGTTCTGCCTCGGAGCGCTCTTCGGCTGCCTGTGGGGAATGGGTCCGGTCTTCGGGACGGAGACCGGCATGACCGTCCAGCAGATCTCGCTGTTCATCGCCGCCATCTACGCGGGCGGGATGTTCTTCCAGTTCCCGGTCGGCTGGCTTTCGGACCGCTTCGACCGCAGGAAGCTGATCGTCGTGATGTCGTCGGTCTGCGCCGTCGCCGCCGTGGCGGGAACCTTCGTTTCCGGATGGTTTCCCGCCTTGCTGGCGGCGTCGTTCGTGGTCGGCGGCGTGGTGAATCCGCTCTACACGCTGATCATCGCCTACACGAACGACAATCTCGAGCCCGAGGACATGGCCTCCGCGGCGGGCGCGCTGATCTTCCTCAACGGCGCGGGCGCCGCGGGCGGGCCGCTGATCGTCGGCTGGATAATGAGCGCCTTCGGCCCGAACGGGTTTCTCTATTACATCGTTGCGGTCACGGCCTTCCTCGCCGCGTTCGCGCTGTTCCGGATGGCAGTGCGCCCGGCCGACCCGGACCAGCTGTCCGGTGCCTACACGCCGCTCGGCCCGACCACCACTCCGGTCGCCTTGGACATGGCGCAGGAGATCGCGAGCGAGACCCCTCCGGACGACGAATCCGCGAACATCGGGGACAGGGGGTAGGGGCCAGTCGCTCCCTCGGCCTGCGGGTTCGCGGTTCCGGATTTCCGGCGGCAAGGCAGGCGTTCCGGACGGGATACACTATCCCGCGGGCCCGGCCGCCGCTCGTTCGTTTGTTGCGGACAGGCTTTGCGGCGCATATGTTGCGCCTCGCAGAGCGGATTTCGTCGCCGCAGCTGGTTCGCGGCGAAGCCAAGGCATCCGCAAGGGCACGTGTCGGTTTTGGAGAGCGGGTTATGGACGGGGATTTCAGGACGAGCTTCGTGAGGGAGCCGGTGAACCCGCGCAGCCATTCGGCGCTGGTGCTGAACGCGGATTTCAGGCCGCTTTCGTACTACCCGCTTTCGCTCTGGAGCTGGCAGGACTCGGTCAAGGCGGCCTATCTGGACCGCGTGAACGTGGTGTCCGAGTACGACCATGTCGTGAGGTCGCCCACGGTCGAGCTGCGCCTGCCGTCTGTGGTGGTGCTTCGGGAGTACGTCAAGCCCAGCAAGGCGTCGGCGTTCACGAGGTTCAACCTGTTCCTCAGGGACGAGTTCTCCTGCCAGTACTGCGGCGCGTCAAGCGAGCTCACGTTCGACCATGTCGTGCCGCGGTCGAGGGGAGGCAGGACCTCCTGGGACAACGTCGTCGCGGCATGCTCGGCCTGCAATCTCAGGAAGGGCGCCCGCATCCTGTCCGAGTGCGGCCTGTCGCTGAAGCGGCGACCGGCCGAGCCCACTTCCGAGGAGCTGCTGAACAAAGGCCGGAAATTCCCGCCCAACTATCTCCACGAGAGCTGGCTGGATTTCCTTTACTGGGATGCTGTCCTGGATGAGTGAAGCCAGGCGGCGATCCGGAACTACGGATTCCTGATCGCCGCTGCGACCCACAAGCCCGCCAACGCCAGAGAGAGCAGGCCGTTCCACTCCGCCATTGAAAGCCCGATCAGGCTCCAGACCACTTCGTCGCAAAGCGGAACCGCCGCGGGCGCGGTCAAGTCGAGCAGATCCGCGCCGGACATCGATTGCAGCGGCGTGCCCGCGCAGGTTGACGGCCCGCTCCATAGCTTCCGCTCGACTCCGGAGTGGTAAAGCGCGAGGCCTGCCGCCGTGAATGCGGCGGCAGCACCGGCCCAGCAAAGCGCGGCGGCCGTGATCGCGACCGCCGCCACCGCGATGGCCGCCGCTGCCGCGTGCGGCCATCGCTGCCAGATGCACAGCTCGCAGGGCTGTAGGCCGACGCCGTACTGGAATGCGAACGCCGCCAGCAGAAGCATGGCCGATCCTGCGCCTGCGGCGATTGCAAGCCTCACCCGGGTCACAGCAGCTCGACGACGAAAAAGGATCCCACGAGCGCGACAGCCGCCAGCGTGAACAGCAGCCCCAGCCTGGCTTCTATGAAGCTCTTGATCGGCTCGCCGAATTTCCAAAGCAATGCGGCCACGAGAAAGAACCTGGCTCCCCTTGCGATTACGCTGCACATTACGAAGACCGGGAAGGAAAGTCCGGTTGCGCCCGACAGAATCGTGATCACTTTGTAGGGAAACGGCGTAACGCCCGCCACGAGCACGGCAAGTGCGCCGTATTCATTGTAGCTCTCCGCGAATTCCGCGAACCGATCACCGTATCCGAGAAACTCGAGCATGGGCTTGCCCGCCTGCTCGAACATCGCAAGGCCGATCAAGTATCCCAGGACGCCGCCCGCGACCGAGCTGGCGAGGCATACGCCAGCGATCAGGAACGCGCGGCTAGGCGCCGCCAGCACCATCGGGATCAGGAGAACGTCGGGCGGGATAGGGAAAACCGAGCTCTCCAGGAAGCTGACTGCCGCCAGAGCGGGCAGCGCATGCTTGTGGCCCGCGAGAGCGAGCACCCAGTCGTAAAGCCGCCTGATCAGCGTCATCCCGCCTCTCGCCCCGCGCCGCGGCACCGGCACCGCTTTCGGCCGATCAGCCATGGGAACGGCGGAGCCTTCTGCGGCAATTCCAATCTATTCTTGCTGTCCGGAGGTCCGGAGCGAAGATTTCCGCGTCGCGGACAGCGTGCGGCCGCCGTCAGCGCTCGCGGAAAGCTCGGCGAACGTTCCCCCGACATAAGGATACGGAGGCTCCGGGCAATCGTGCTGCTCCGCGAAATCCGCCGAACGGTGCTTGGGCTGGTAGCCGAGTTCATGGGCCCTCGAATTGTCGAAATACGGGTGCATCGGATTCGAAACGCCGTAAACGACTTCGGCGTGCACCCGGGGATCCTCAAGTCCAATCAACATGAGCTTGGCGAGATCCTCTGGATGGACCCAAGTGGAAAGCGTCCGCCTGTCCGCGGGCTGGGGCAGCACCGTGCCGATCCGGATGGCGAACGTCCGCATGCCGTGCTTGTCGGCGTAGAGCATGCAAAGCGACTCGCCGAACACTTTGGAAACGCCGTAAAGCGAATCCGGCCTGATCACGTCCGATGGCCCGAACGGCCGCTCCGCGGGCATGTAGCCCACGGCGTGGAGCGACGATGCGAACACGATGCGCTCGACCCCTTCGAGTTTTGCGCACTCGAACAGGGAAATCGTCCCTTCGATGTTGCACTCGCGGACCGTTTCCCAGTCCGCTTCGACCGGCTGTCCGCCGAGATGAATGACGCCTCGGGCTCCCGCCAGCACTTTCCGGAGGGAAGGCCGACTCGTGAGTTCGCACCTGATGCCTCCGGGAATCTCATTGCGGTCCGTCGGCACGAGCTGGTCGACCGCGCGCTCAAGGTAAGGCCTGACCATGCCGGCGACGCCGCCAGCGGCGCCGGTCATCACGATGCGTCCAGTCATAGGCGGCACTGTCCCTCGCGGAGAAATCGGGATCGCGCTTGCATCGACTGCGGAACGCTTGTCCATTGCGCGGCCGTCCGGCTCAATGGCGGTTACAAGTTGGGAAACGATTGTTCAAACGGCCGTTCCGATCGCGACCAAGCGTTCCGGCGTCCTTTTGAAGGCGCGGCAGCGGGTCCCGGAGGCCGAGCGGCGGAGATTGCGCTGACCCAAGGCCGCTTTCGATGAACACGCCCGCCCATCTGATCATCGGCGCCGCCGCCTTCGCGCGCCCGGATGCCAAGGCGGTCAACGCGTCGGCCGTGCTGGGTTCGCTGGCGCCGGACGTGTCGCTCTATGTCCTCGTATTCAACGCGATCTTCATTCAGGGCATGTCCGAGCGGACCGTGTTCGGCGAGATGTATTTTTCGGACGAGTGGCAGCGCGTGTTCGCGATCGACAATTCGTTCTTCGTCTGGCTGGCGGTGCTTCTGGCAGGGATGGCGCTCAGAAAGCGCTGGATTCTGGTGTTCGGCGCCGCGGCGCTCATCCATCTCGCTCTCGACATGCCGCTCCATCACGACGACGGGCGGCAGCACTTCTGGCCCTTCAGCGACTGGGTGTTCAGCAGCCCGGTGAGCTATTGGGATCCGACCCGGCACGGGCTGATCGTCGGATCGCTCGAGGCGCTGGTCTGCATCGCGCTCTGCGCACTGCTCTGGCGTCGCTTCAGCGGCTGGCCCGCGCGCGCCATGACCGTTGCCGCCGGAACGGCGGAGATCGTGTCTTCCAGCTTGCCGTTCGTGGTGACGCTGCTGTTTCGGTAGTGCTCGGCGCGGAAAGGCGGCTTTTGCGGATGAGCGATTCCGCCTTGCGGACCGGGCTCGCCGGCAGCTGCCTCGCAAGCGCTTGCCCCGGTGGCTCACTTGTTGACCGGCTAGCGCAGCAGGGATAGGAAAATTCCCTTGCCCGAGTGGCGGAATTGGTAGACGCAGGGGACTCAAAATCCCCCGACTTCGGTCGTGCGAGTTCGAGTCTCGCTTCGGGCACCAGATATACAGCTTTCCATGATGCGCGACCGCCTGAACGGCGCCGTTGCGAGCGGGCCGTGAACACGGCGTCGAGCGCGTTGTGGCGGCGATCCTCGTGACCGGGCGACGGCTTTCGAACGGCGGCCATGCATGGGCGCGGGGCAGGGGGCGACGTAGGGCCTGTCGCCGTTCCGCAGCGAACTTGGCAGGCGGAGCCGCCGGTACTATAACTCGCCCTCTGTGCGGGCGTGGCGGAATCGGTAGACGCGACGGACTTGACGGAAACTTGAGTGCCCTGCCGGGAAACCGCAGGTGCAGAACCGCTCAAATTCGGGGGAACCTGTCGAATGGCAATCCCGAGCCAAGCCCGGTCGGCGGCCGGGAAGGTGTAGAGACTAGATGGGCGGCACCTAAAGCGTTCGGCCAAGGTGAAGGGATAGTCCAGACCACAAACCCGGCATCGTCCGGGGCGGCGAAAGCCGCAGCTGGTAAGAAAATCCGTTTGCCGCAAGGCAGTGGGGGTTCAAGTCCCCCCGCCCGCACCAAGAAAAAATTTGCCTGCGTCGCTCGCGCGTGTCTTTGGCTCGTGCCGTGACGTTTCTCCCATGCTTCTTCAGCTAATCCTGCATGAGTGAACCGCCCCGTGTTTGCTGGAGAGCAACAGAATAAAGTGATGGCACGGAAACCAAACGCTTCTGTGTCACTTTGACAGTTTCTTGAGCATTTTTTGCACGACCGGCGCCAACTTTTTTAATTCGAATTCCAACTTATGGCGAGTTTCGCCGCCAGCTTGCGCCAAGGCTTTCTCCGCATCTTCCGAGGCCAGCCATTTACGGAACTTTGCAAGCTTCGCGTAGGCTGGGCTATCAGCACCAGCCTCTAACGCCCATTCGTAACCCTCTTCAAAGTCATATTCTCCGGCCTTAAACTTCTTTAGCGGCTTGGGTGCCTTGCAAAGCACTGCAAGTTTGTTCCGTACATCTACTGCATGCTCAATCTCACCGGATTCAATTTTTTTCACGATCAACTTATCAAACTCCTCGCTACGAACGTTTTTGATGGGCGTTGATCTCAGGTACTCGTCATAATAGCTCCAGTGCTTCTTCTCATCCTGTCCATGGTCAACCATGAATTGGTAGACTTGGACCATGTGTTTGACCTTTTGCATTGTTTCCCCGACCTCCCGAGCTAACTTGTCGATTGGAATGTCATGGTTCGTGTGCCGCCGATAAAGGAATCCAGCCTTTTCAAACGGCGGCCACTCTGTCTTCCCCTTGAGGTGGTATTGTCCGAGAAGTGCAAAAATTAGTTTTTCATTAATATCCTCGGGAAGGAGACGCACCTTAATCTTTCCCCACTTGATCGGGTCCAAATTCGCCAGAAACCGGTAGGCAGCCAAACGACTGTTTCCTTCCAAGACGTCAAGCGTTCCATCCCGTACAATAATCGGGTCTGTTAATCCACCATCACGCCGAATATCTTGGATCAATTCCTTAACGTGGTCCATTTCAAGGAGCTTCGCTTGGATTTCGTTTTGGCTAGGTTCTGAGCCTCCATCTTTTCGTAGCACAGAATAAATGCGAGGATTTTCAACAAAAAATCTAAGCGTCTCATGTGGAAGCATTGTTGTGACGATTGGGATTTCTTGCTCGCGAATGAGAATTGTTTTGTCATTCTGCTCTTGCGTCGTCATGAGTGGCTGTTTCATGTCGCGTTTTCTTCCTCCAAACCGAGCACATCTCGCAACATAGCGCCGAATGCATAGTCGGCCTGTGCGTCATATTCGCTGCGGTCTATATCTCCTTGGCCAAGTTGCGCGGCCAAATTCTTTGCCGCCAGCAGTGAATCGACCCAACCGTCGACAGTTCCTTTGGCAACAAGGTTAGTTACGAAACACGCGCGCTCTTGCGAAATTCGGTGGATACGGTCCTGCGCCTGCAAATAGTCATCAAGGCTGAAGCTACGGTCATAAAAGACTGCGTGATTAGCTACAGTGAGCGTTAGACCTTCCTTTGCGGCACCCGGCGTTGCAACTAGTACACGGCACCCACGATCTTCCTTGAATGCCATAAGTGACTCCTCGCGTTCAGCAATGCCAAGAGCGCCGTGCACGATACGCACACCGTAAGCATCAAGACGTTGTCCAAGGAAATCAGCGTTTTCGATGAAGCATGTCCAACCGATAATCTTCTCGCCTTTATCCACCGCGTCCCGAACAAGCGTTTCAAGTGGTAAAAGCTTTCCGGGTTCTCTTTTATAGGACTGGTCGACCATCGACGGATTCGACGCGACTTGGACAAGTCGCAGCAATCGTTTCAGAATCGATTCAACATCGTCGAGAATTGGTCTGCCATTCTGAACTACGATTGCTGCCAACTCTGCGCGAAACTGTTCATAAAGTTCCGCTTGGCGTGGTTCAAGTGCACACTCCAAGTTCTGTACCGTCTTGTTTGGCAAACTGAGTCCTGCAGATTTCTTGGTTTCCCTGATAGTGAAGCTACGAGTTTTCTTTAAGACTGATTCCACACTTGAGGCAAACACTTCCGCACGGGAGGTGTCCCGGCTAAAGTCATTGGATAGGTCAAGGTTGCGCTTGAATGCTGGAAAGTCATCACCAAGTGCTTTGCCACCATCAAGGAACCTTATCTGTGACCACAAGTCGAAAGGCCGATTCGCAACTGGAGTTCCCGACATGATAACTCTACGCACGAAATACTGCGACAGTTCGTGCAGAGCCCTCGACACTCGTGCATCCGGATTCTTGATCTTGTGGGCCTCGTCCAGCAGAACCCCTACCTTTCGAGTTTGCAAAAACAACTCGAGGCGCTGCCTTTCGGACACTATCGCCTCGTAATGAACGAGGTACAGAACCGCCGCGCTATTAAATGCGTAGAAATTTGCCTTCCGATCCTGACTCAGGAGACGAGGACGCAGGTGGCTGTGCGTAGCCACCTCTGCTTTCCAGTTCTCAATCAGGCCTTTTTTGGTAACAACCACAGCAGAGTCCGCGATGCCCTGCGCAAGCCAAAATAGTACAAGGTCAAGTCCGATCTTCGTCTTACCCAACCCTTGTTCGTGGAAAATTGCAGCGAATGGAAGACTCTTGGCCGCCTCAAATGCCTCAAGCTGATGAGAAAATGCGCTCCGCCGCGCTTCCAACTTCGGCTTTCGTGAAATTTTCAGCATTCTAGATCACTCCCAGCCTATACCAGAATCGTCGATTACCTCTGTCGCTGGCCCATTGTCGTCAAGCGGCACCGCAAGCTCTGTTAGCAACGATCTTGCTCTTGCCTTAAGGTTGGGAGGTACAGCTAGGATGAACAATCCATTCGGTGTATGTGCCAAATACTCGAGAAATGACGCGATCTGCTTACGTGAACGATCTGTGTCAAGATCTTTTGCGGTCTTTGCTTCACCAACCACTGTTTTGGTGGTGGGCACATCGGTTGCATATACATCGGGTATATACTGCGGAAGCTTCGGAGGTCGTTCACCCCGCAAAGGACGTACAGAGTCATCCCGAATCATGATTTCACAGATCTTTCCGATTCGTCCATCCAAATGATCGATGATTGCCTTTACTAAGCGAGCATGGCGTTCGGATTCAGGCATATCGCCGAATTTACGCCAAGTCTATCAAAAGCTTCGATAGGCTATCCCGAGCCTCGGAAAGCACTTCCACGGTTTCGCTTGTCGGGTCAGACCGTAGAGCCTTGAATTTATTGTATGGCAGCGATTCCAGTTTTTCAATCAAGGCGCGCGCAATAACGCCTAGATCAGCGTTTTGCAAATACTTGTCTGCTTCCGGATTGTGGAGCACGGCTTCCGCTGCACGTGCGTCATTCTTCAGAAAAATTTCATGTGCCTTGGCGTCGCGTAAAATTTTTGGCAATATGCGCACCGTTCTCAACGGAGAAATTTTTCCGTCTCGGATCCAAGTTGCGAACTCCTCTAGATCGTGTCCAGTCTTTGCGATAGCGGCTTTCACGCCAGGTTTTTGTAACTCTACGAAGCCACTGAAGCGCGTTGTATCAAAGTCGCTATCATTCTCGATAAGCGGGCGATAGTAAGTTTCCATATCGGAATACGCTTCAATGAATATTGCCACTTCGCTTTGATGCCCACCACAGAAGTCAACAATCGCGTTGAATGGGAGAAGCTTGTTGTGCTGAAGGTCATAGAGATATTTTGCCTTTGAGTACGGGTCCCAAGGTCGTGGACCCACGAGATGCGCTTGAAGGCGAATTGCATGCACCGCGACATCGTCAATCCCGTCATATACGATAGCCTGAATTTCGTTCCATGCTCCAGGCGTCGCACGTTTCAGAAAGTCCTTGTAAAGTGCTACTCTCGTGTTACCGTCAATGCATACTAATGTTCCGTTATTCCGCCGGTTGACGATCACTGGCTGAATGATGCCCCTATTCGTAATAATCGATTGTTTTAGCTTTTGGAAAGTTGGTGCGCTTTGGTTCTGTCCCTCGTCGTCGTTGCCGGCTCCGAGGGCAAGGAAGATCTGTTCCGGTGTTGGATCGCCGACGTAGATTTCCAGAAACTTGCGGATTCTCGGGTTGGACCGGTCAAGTTCGATCTTCTCCACCGGAACCATTTGCGAAATCCCAAGACCTTCCATAACAAATGTACTCCTTCGTGCCGCTTCAGTAGCGTGTTAACTCTCTTCATCCATCCAAACCGCCAACGCGCTTGATGGGGCCTGATCTTAGGGAAGTTTCATACTCCATCCCAAATTACTGTACTTCAAAGATACTTCCTTATACCGCGACATATTGTATGTTGGAAGCATCGGTTTCGCAACCGTGGGTAGGGTTTGACCGCTCTTGCGGCGCCCGTGTACGCAGCTGAGATTCGGCGTGGCCAGTAACGTCATCGCCTTTGCGCCCCGTGAGCTCCCGGTCCGCCGCAGTGTGTTCATCGCTGGGATCGACAGAGTGCGCTCCTTCTGTTAGGGTGCGGACATGGTCACTTGAGGGGCACGATGGCCAAGACGAACATCCTCCTAGTCGAACCCGGGTACAGGAACAAATACCCGCCACTAGGGCTCATGAAGCTTGCCCAATATCACGGACCGCACGGGAAGAGAGACAACGTACGCTTCGTCAAGGGCGAGGACCAGTCGGCACGGAACACACCCTGGGATCGCGTTTACATTACGACGCTCTTCTCTTTTGAGTGGAAACGTACTGCACGAAGCATCGACTTCGCCCTTGATCTAGTAGGTGGGCAGGCTCACCGTGTGTTCGTCGGCGGTATAGCGGCTTCGCTTATGCACGGCGCTTACGTTGCTGAACCGAGATGGCGCGGGGTTCGCTTCATCAAGGGATTGCTAGGCGATGCGCCGGCCGTCTCTCTGCAGCTCGACCCATTCGACGGCGATCTCTATGCCGACGATATCACCGGGACGCCCATTGAGGACCTCGTGCCGGACTACAGCATCTTGTCGCACATCGATTATACGTACCCTGTCTCCGATGCCTACTTCACCTACGCATCGCGAGGCTGCGTCCGCAAATGCGCCTTTTGCGGGGTGCCAGCCCTTGAAGGTGCTCAGCGTGACACCAATGCACTCGCCGGGGTCGTCAAAGAGGTCAATCGGCTCTACGGTGAGAAGCGCGACCTTATCCTGATGGACAACAATGTTGTTGCATCCGCTAGCTTCAAGGAAATAATTGCCCAAATCGTTGATCTTGGGTTCGAGCGAGGCGCAAAGCTCCGCCGAGGCCGCCATGACCTGCAGCGCAGGGTAGATTTCAATCAGGGCGTGGATGCCCGGATACTATGCAGGGACCCGATGTACCTGTGCGAACTCTCGCGCATAGCCCTAAAGCCACTGCGCATCGCGTTCGATCACCTAGGGTTGAAGAAGCCTTACTCGCAAGCGGTACGGTATGCGGCGGAGGCTGGAATCCGTGACCTGTCCAATTACATGCTCTATAATTTTCACGACAGCCCGGCCGACCTCTTCGAGCGGATGCGACTTAACGTGACGCTGAACGAAGAACTCGGGATTCGCATTTTTTCATTCCCGATGCGCTATCAGCCCGTTACACGGCCTGACCGAGGCCATATCGGCAAGCATTGGAACTCCTACTATCTGCGCTCAATGCAGGTCGTCCTGCATCCGACGCACGGGATTGTAAGCGGTGCGCCGGAATTCTTCAGGACGGCTTACGGCGACACGTTCGACGAATTTGAGAGCATTCTCTTCCGGCCGCATCACTATATCTTCAACCGATTCTGGTACGAACGGTTCGAAGGGCGGGCGGAGTTCGATTCGTACAATAGCGCGATGGGTGCATTGACCGCAGACGAGCGGACTGAGCTGCTCGGGTTTCTTTGTGGCCGCGACAAGAGAAAGTTCGAGCCTGACCTCGGTTTGCTGGCTAGAGGTCGTCTCCGTGAGGCTGCGCAGTATTTTGTGCCTCTGCCGAAGGACGAGGAGGCACGAATTCGGGAGGAACGTAAGCGCCTTCAAGTTCAGGATTTCGACATCAGCTTAGTGCCTGATGATGAACGCGTGGAAGATGCGGCTTTGACAGACCAAGACGTCCAGCCACGCCTGCGAGCACCGCTAACGCCGACCACTGCCGATGCCTACGGGTAAGGTACCTTTAGAAAACGCCATCATGACCGATGCTGCCGCTTCCAGTGCCGAGACCATTCCGGAAGCGGCTGTTTTCGTCGGCAAGGACATCCTAGAACTGCTCAGTATTTCTATGTATGTCGACCCGTTGGTCATCTACCGCGAGTACGTTCAGAATGCGTCCGACGCCATCGACGATGCCGTAGCGTCCGGTCTCCTGTCTTCTGTAGATGACGGGCTGATTGAGATCAGCCTTGATCACATCGGCCGTCGGATCGTAATCAGGGACAATGGCACGGGCGTGCCCAATACCGAATTCGCGGCACGCATGCTTTCTTTTGGAGCCAGTGCGAAGCGTGGGACAGATGCGCGAGGGTTCCGGGGCGTGGGTCGGCTTGCCGGCCTCGGCAACGTTCAGTCGCTGGTATTCCGTTCCCGGGCACCCGGCGATACCCAGGTGATGGAGGCGACTTGGGACATGCGCATAGCCAGGCGCATGCTTTCGTCATCCACCAGCAATACCGATCTGCAGACAATTGTGCAGAATGCCGTCACCCTGAATGCGACCGACGTAGATGATTGCCTTGCCCATTTCTTTGAAGTCGAGCTTGTCAAGCCGCGGCGCATAGCCAATGACAGGCTTCTGAATGAGGTCGAGATCGCGTCGTATGTTGGTCAGACCTGCCCCTGCCCATTCATGTCGACGTTTGCGCATGGCACAACGGTTGCCGAGCTTCTTGCGCCTTACGGGCCCTCGGGTCGATCCTACAATATACATATCAATGGAGACTCAATTCCCGTCTATCGCCCCTATCGCGATGAGGTTACCTATTCCAATACGAAGATAGGAATCTTAAACGACAAGATGATGCCAATCATCATTGAAAAAGCTGATGAACAAGGACTCGCAGCAATAGGATGGTACATTCATCACGATTATCAAGGCGCAATCCCCATATCACAGGGCGTGCGTGGCATTCGCGCCCGAGTCGGGAACATACAAATCGGCAATGAAAGGTTGTTTGCGGAGGTCTTTCCCGAGGATCGATTCTGTTCATGGGCGATCGGGGAGGTTCACATCCTTGATGAGCGGATTGTGCCTAACGGGCGTAGAGATGCGTTTGAAGCCAGCGTTCACCTTGATCATCTCATTACGCGCCTGCGCCATGTTGGCGCGGACATCGCACGTGAATGTCGGTTGGCTTCACAAAAGCGCCACCGGCGAAGAACGATCGAGCTAGGAGTCGACAAGATCTACGCAAAACTAGAAGTCATTAAGCAAGGTGCTGTCTCGGCAGGTTACGCAAAGACCCTAGAAGAAGAAGTGTATGAAGTACTGTCGGAGATAAAGACGGCTGCGGAATTCCAATTGTTCGAGCAAGCGGAACGTTGGACGCTTAGGGATCAGCTTAATGAGGTCACGACGGCTGCCGGTACCGTCACCAAGCAGTACGCTGATCGCGATATGTTCGCGGGTCTCCCTGCTTCCAAGAGAGCGATCTATAAAGAGGTTTTTGATCTCGTGTACACCTGTTCCGTGAATCAGGTCGCGGCGAAGAACCTCGTTGATCGCATGCTTGAACGCTTGTCGCGCACCTAAGGGAACTCTTGCGCACGAACTTGTTCGCCCAGATATTCATTGTCACTACGAGAGAGAGTATTTGCTGGTGACTGAGGAATGACATTCCGGGCATTGTTCTCCGGCAAACACGGGGCAGTTCAGGGAATCAGCGCGTCGCAGTTTGTGACTGCCATGCCGCCCATTCCTCAGTGGTGTCGAGATCAAGCAGCGCCCGTTCGCCGGGACGAGGGATCAAGCGGACCCGATCCTGCTCCGGCTTGATCGCGGACCTCAAACCTTGGTCTCCCTCTAGCCGCGCGAGCCGCGGGAACAGCTCCCGCGCAATCAGCACCGGGTGCCCGGGTCGGCCATCGGCGGTCGCGGCGCGAACGATATCGGCGGATCCATGTTCGGCGATCACCGCGTTCATGTCATCGGTCTCGATCTCCGGCATGTCCGGAAGGAGGATCATAAGGGCTGTTGTTTCTGGCGCCGCCGCTGCAAGTCCGCTCCGGATGGATCGGGAGAGTCCCTGAACGGACTCTTCCGATTCGATGATCACCACGTCCAGGCCCGCCAAGGCTCGGCGGCGTGCGTCCTGCCCGGGTCCGACCACAATCGCGACGACATCCGCATTCGAAGCGAGTGCGCGTTCCGCGCACCTTCTGAGAGCAAGAATCCCGCCGACAGGCTCCAGCAGCTTGTCGCGTCCACGCATGCGCGACGAGGCTCCGGCGGCGAGTATCAGCGCTTGGACGATCGAAGGGTCCGCGGCAGCCATCCGTTGCGGTTCCTGCGCGCCTTTCGCTGCATTCGCCTCGCTGGACCTACTGCGTCATCTTTAGGCCGGCAGGGTCGAGCAGAGGTTCGAGCAGACGTCGGGCAGGGCGCATTTCTCCGAGTATCTCGATTTCGACCTCCAGATCGTCAGTGATCAGATGCGAGGGGACGAAGCCGTACGCGATCGACTTGCCGGCATAGTGCGAGTATCCGCCGGATGTGCAGAAGCCTTCGACCTTGCCATCAATCCAGACCGGCTCGTATCCGAACACGTCCGCATCGAGAGCGTCGACCTCGAAATACACCAGACGACGCGCAGCTCCGGCTGCCCTTTCGCTCTCGGCGGCGTCGCGGCCGATGAAGTCGCTGTTCTTCTTCCACGAAACAAACCGGTCCAGCCCGGTCTCGCCCGGCGTGTAGTCCGGGGAGTACTCGCGAAGCCAGGAGCCGTAGAACTTGTCGAGCCGCATCGACATGATCGCGCGCATTCCGAAAGGGCGCAGCCCTAGATCCTCGCCCGCGAGGGCGAGGCGGTCGTACAGGGATCGCAGCTCCGAAGCCTCGACGAAGATCTCGTATCCGAGATCGCCGGTGAAGGTCAGCCGCTGAACCAGCGCGTTCGCCAAGCCGACATTGATCCGCTTGACGTCCATGAACTTGAAGGCATCGCCGCCGACGTCGGCGCGCGTCGCCCGGGAAAGCAGCTCGCGCGAATTGGGCCCTGCGATCTGGAAGCCCATCGTCGAATCGGAAACGTTCTCGACCCTGACGCCCGCTCCGTCCAAGTGGCTTTCGAACCAGCGCATGTGCATCGCTTGGGCGGCATAGGAGGCTGTCAGCTGGAATTCGTTGTCGTCGATGCAGGTCACGGTGAAGTCGCCGACGATTCGGCCGCTGGGCGCGAGCATCGGATTCAGCGCGACCCGGCCCGGCTTCGGAATCGTTCCCGCAAATATCCGGTTCAGCCACTCCCGCGAGGACGGCCCCGTAACCTTGTATTTGCCGAAATTGTGGATTTCGCAGATGCCGACGCCGTTCCGGACGGCAAGCACCTCCTGCCTGACGCTTCCCAGGCGTTCGAGCGGCGGAACGACGGCGTTTCGAACCGCTCGTCGCCGGACGGCGCGAAATAGTTCACGACCTCGGTTCCGTACTGTGCGCCGAACACGGCGTTCCTGCCGTCCCAGACGTCGTACATCGGCGATGTCCGGTTCGGCCTCGCGGCCGGAAGCTCCTCGTTGGGATAAACGACGGAAAACCGCCGCCTGTAGAACTCCTCGACCTTGGGAAGCGTGTAGGAGGGCGAGATCCACGGCCCGAACCTTGCCAGGTCCAGCCCGGTGACGTCGCGCTCGGGCTCCCCTTCGACCATCCACTGCGCCAGCGTCAGCCCGACGCCGCCGCCCTGCGAAAAACCCGCCATCACGCCGCAGGCAGACCAGTAGTTCCGCAGTCCGGGCACGGGACCTACGAGCGGGTTTCCGTCCGGCGCGAAGGTGAACGGGCCGTTGATGACGCGCTTCACGCCGGCGCGCGCCAAGGCGGGATACCTGCGGAACGCGTGGTCGATCGAATCGGAGATGCGCTCAAGATCGTCTTCGAGGAGTTCGTGCCCGAACTCCCCCGGTGTTCCGTCGACGGCCCATGGCTTGCAGGCCTGCTCGTAGAACCCGATGCAGAATCCGTTCCCTTCCTGCCTGAGGTAGTTTTCGCCGGAGGGATCGACGACATGCGGGTACTCGGCCTCCATGGCGACGATTTCGGGGATGTCCTCGGTCACGAGATACTGGTGCTCCATCGGGTGGAGCGGCAGGTAGATCCCCGCCATCATGCCAACTTCGCGGGCCCAGAGGCCCGCCGCGTTCACTACGTGCTTGGCATGCACGGTGCCGTTCCGGGTTACGACGTCCCAGGTTCCGTCCGCGCGGGGGCGGGTGTCGACCACGGGGTTGCCGGTCACGATTTCCGCGCCTGCCATGCGCGCGGCCTTCGCGTAAGCGTGGGTCGTTCCGGACGGGTCCAGATGCCCGTCCAGCTGGTCGTACATGCCGCCGATCACGCCGTCCAAATTCGTGAGCGGGGCGAGTTCGGCGATTTCCGAAGGGGAGACGATGTGCGTTTCCAGCTTCATGAACCGGTGCTTCGCCCGTTCGGCCTTGAACATGTCCATTCGCTCGGGCGTTTCGGCAAGGGTGATTCCGCCTACGTGGTGCAGGCCGCACGACATGCCGGTCAACTCCTCCAACTCCTTGTAAAGCCGGATCGTGTAGCCCTGCAGGGCGGCCATGTTCGTGTCGCCGTTGATGGTGTGGAAGCCGCCTGCCGCATGCCAGGTCGATCCCGAGGTCAGTTCGGAGCGTTCGACAAGCATGACGTCGGTCCAGCCGAGTTTCGTCAGATGGTAGAGCACCGAGCAGCCGACAACGCCGCCGCCGATTACGCATGCTTGGACTTGGGTCTTCATGGGTTTGTCCGGGCCGGTTTCCGAGCGGGCTTGTACCCGCTTGCGTTGTTTTAATTCCGTTTCGCGGCAAATCCACCCGTGCGGTTCCGTTTTGCCGGGCGGGGCGGCAGGCGTCAGTGGAAGTCGCGGCTCCGGAAGAGCCTGCTTGACTGCTCCCTGGGGTGCCGCAGGCTGCCGCGGATGTCCGGATTTCCCGCGCGCGCCAACTCCCGGGCCAGCGCGTCGGGCGCATGCGAGGATTTGGCGTTCCCAAGGGGAGGGCCGGGCAGGCCCGGTTCTGCGGCCGTTTCCGGCCCGTCGGCCATCCCGTCGAGCAGATGGGAAAGATCGTCTATCCGCGAGGCGATCACGTGGGTCACGATGCCTTCGCGCTGCAGCTTGCCGGCCACCCGCAGCAGGCGGCCGGCCATGACGCTCTTCCGGCATCGCTTGAAGATGTTCGGCCAGACGACGATGTTCGAAACCCCCGTGTCGTCCTCAAGGGTAAGGAAGATCACGCCGCTTGCTGTTCCTGGGCGCTGCCTGGTGATGACCAGGCCGACGACCGTCACCTGGCGCCCGTCAGGCGTGCTGCGCATTGATGCCGCGTCGCGGAAGCGCCCGAGCTGCGGCCGGAGAAGCGACACCGGATGGTCGCGTAAGGTCAGCCGCATCGAAACGTAGTCCTCGTAGACCTCCTCGACCTCCGACATGACGGGCAGGGGGGAAGGGCCTTCCGGAATCTCGTCCCCGCCGGCCTCAAACAGCGGCATCGGCCTTTCCCCGCCAAGACCCTTGACCGCCCACAGCGCGTCCCGGCGGCTGAGCCCGTGCGCGGCGAAGGCATCGGCGCTGGCAAGACGCTCAAGCGCCTTCCGGTCAAGTCCCGCGCGCCTCCAGACGGCTTCGATCGAGCGGTAGCCGTTTCCTCGCGCCGCCGACAGCCATGCCCCGTCCTCCTTCTTGAATCCGGTGATCTGCCGGAACCCGAGCCGGACGGCGAGCGTTCCGTCCAGGGCAGGCTCCAAGGCATTGTCCCAGTAGCTGTGTTCAACGCAGACCGGCAGCACGGGCACACCGTGCTCGCGGGCGTCGCGGATGATCTGCGCGGACGCGTAGAAGCCCATTGGCTGGGAGTTCAGCAAGGCGCAGCAGAACACTTCCGGGTGGTGGCACTTCATCCACGAGGACGCGTAGGCCAAGAGCGCAAAGCTGGCAGCGTGGCTTTCCGGAAACCCGTACGCCGAGAAACCCTCAAGCTGCTTGAAGCAGTTTTCCGCGGCAGCCGAATCGTATCCGCGCTTGCGGCATCCCTCCATGAACGGCTTTCTGAACGCCTCGACCGTCCCCTTTCCGCCGAATTTTCCGAACGACCGGCGCAGCTGGTCCGCCTCGCCGGCGGTGAACCCGGCCGCGGCGATGGCGATCTGCATCGCCTGCTCCTGGAACAACGGCACGCCGAGCGTTTTCTTCAGAACCGGCGCGAGCGCCTCCGACGGGTAGGTCACCGGCTCCTCGCCGCGCCGCCGCTTGATGTAGGGGTGCAGCATTTCGCCTTGGATCGGGCCCGGCCTGATGATCGCGACCTCGATGACGAGGTCGTAGAAGGTCCGTGGCCGCAGGCGCGGAAGGAAGTTCATTTGCGCTCGGCTCTCGATTTGGAACACCCCGACGGTGTCGGCCGCGCAGAGCATGTCGTACACAGCCGGGTCCTCCTGCGGAATCGTCGCCAGCGTATGGCGCTCGCCCTTCCAGCCGCGCAGCAGATCAAGGGATTTGCGGAGGCAGGTCAGCATGCCGAGAGCCAGGATGTCGACTTTCAGCATGCCGATGGCGTCGATGTCGTCCTTGTCCCATTCGATGATCGTGCGGTCCTCCATGGCCGCGTTCTCGACCGGGCAGAGTTCGTCGAGCCTCCCGCGCGTAATGACGAAGCCTCCGACATGCTGCGAAAGATGGCGGGGGAAGCCGGTGATCTCCTTGGCGAACTCAAGCGTCCGGCGCAGCCTAGGGCTGCCGGGGTCCGGCGCCGACTCGCCCCTGATCGAGTGGCGGACATGCGCCGAGAGCGTCGCCACGGCATCCTCCGAGAGGCCCATCGCTTTGCCGACCTCGCGGATGGCGGCACGGGACCGGAAGTGCACGACGGTCGAGCAGATGCCCGCGCGGTGCCGGCCGTACTTCTCGTAGACATGCTGTATGACCTCCTCGCGCCGCTCGTGCTCGAAATCGACGTCGATGTCGGGCGGCTCCTTCCGGGCTTCGGAAATGAACCGTTCGAATACCATCGAGATAACTTCGGGAGACGCCTCGGTGATTCCGAGAGCGAAGCAGACCGCCGAATTCGCGGCGGAGCCGCGCCCTTGGCACAGGATGCCCTTCGAGCGCGCGAACTTGACTACATCGCAAACGGTCAGGAAGTAGCGCGCGTAATCAAGCTCCGCGATGAGCTTCAGCTCCTTCTCCACCGTCGCCCGGACCTCGGAGGGCGTTCCGCCCGGATAGCGCCGCCGCAGGCCCGATTCGGTCAGGCGGCGAAGCCGGTCGTCCGGCTGCATCCCGTCCGCTACCTCGTCCGGGTATTCGTATTTCAGTTCGTCGAGGGAGAACCGGCAGCGGGCGGCGATGCGGCCGGCGTTGCGCACGGCGTCCGGATGGTCCGAGAAGAGGCGGCGGATTTCGAATTCCGACTTGATGCGCCGCTCGGCATTCGGAAGCGCCTTCCTGCCGAGCCTGTCGATGGCGGTCTTCTCCCTGATGCAGGACAGGACATCCGCCAGCCGCCTCCGGCGGCCGCTGTGCATGATCGCGTCCCCCATAGCGACCAGCGGCACTCCGGCCTTGTCCGCGAGCGCGGCGCGGCGCGCGAACCTGCTGCGGTCCTCCCCGTCGTACTGGGGGGAGGCGCCGAGATGGGCTTCGTCCCGGAAGGCACGCTTCAAAGTGCGCGCTGCCTCGGCGGCCCTGTTCCCGCCAGCGACGATCAGCGCGCAGTCGCCCGCCCATTCAAGAACGTCCTGGAAGCCGATCTCGCACCGGCCTTTGGCCGTGCGCCGCTTTCCCGTCGTCAGCAGCCGACAGAGGTTTCCGTAGCCCTTCCTGGATTTGGGATAGGCGAGGATGTCCGGCCCGTCCGTCAGGACAAGCCGGGTGCCGACGATGTAGCGGACCGCGAGCTCCTTGGCGGCCGCGTGGCCGCGGACGATTCCGGCAAAGGTGTTCCTGTCGGCGATCGCGATCGCCGGCAGCCCCAATTCCTCCGCGCGCGCCACCAGCTCCTCGGGATGAGATGCCCCGGTCAGGAATGTGAAGTTGCTCATGGCTGCGAGCTCGGCGTAGGTCATGGAAACCGCCCGGCCGCGAACCAGCCGACGCCCTTGCGGGCCGGATAGGTCAGAAGCCACAGGCGCGGGCCGCTTTCCGTCTGCACTCTCCAGTAGTCGCGCGTGGCGGCGGTCTCGTCCCGCCACCATTCCGCGCTCAGGCGCTCCGGTCCGTCCGCGCGTTTCGTCTTGAAGGCCGCGCCGCGCCATTCGAAGCGCTTCGGGGGGCATCCGGGAGCCAAAACGCGGAGCCGTTCGGGCCGCTTGTAGAGGCGCAAGGGACGCTTGCGCGGCGTGCCGCTCCATTCGGAGTCCGAACGGCAGTTCATTGCTTCGACGGTTTCGTACTCCCTTTCCGGGAGGTGGCTTTCGCGGGCGACGAACCGGTGCACGCGGTCGAAGCCCAGCCGGTTGCCGAGGGTGGTGACGATGCGGTCGGCATCGTCCTGCCGCCGGGTTTCGCGGTCCAGCGTTTCCTGCCTTATCAGCACCGGCTCGACATGCGACGCCGAAAGCCGGAAGCGGTCCGCGCCGAACTCGAGTTTGAGGGTTTCCAAAAGCGGCGTGAACTGCTGAACGACAGCGCGCGGGTCGTGGCAAGGGCGCGCAAACCCGATCGACAAGTTCTGCTCCGCCGAGTCGACGCGCCCGACCGTCAAGCGGAAGCGCCGTGCGCCGCATTGGGCGGCCTGCAGCCGCCCGCATACGGAAGCGGCCAGCTTCCCGATCACGCCTTCCAGATCTTCCGCCAAGCCCACGGGTTCGGGCAGCGTCATGCGCGCTGCGTAGGCGGGGGAGGGGCTTTGGAACCGGAGAGGGTCGGGGGCATGACCCAAGGCGCGGGCGAGCAAATCGATGAGTTCGAAGCCGAATCGCCTCGCGGCCTCGGCCGGCTTGACGGCATGGAGGTCGCTGATCGTCCTGAGACCCATACGGCGCAGTTCGGAGCCTAGCTGCGGGGGCAGGTTAAGCGCTGCCAGCGGCATCGGCTCCAAGGCCTCGAGCGTGCAGCCGGGAGCGGCGATGCCGCCCGCCCGCCCGCCGAATCTTGCAAGGGCCCAAGCGGCGGCCCTCGTGTCGGCGATGCCTGCCCGCATCGCCATCCGCATGCCTTCCAGCCGAAGCTGCGCATGTTCGGCCATGGCATGCTCGCCGCCGAACAGATGCGCGCATCCGGCGATGTCGAGCAGAAGCCCGTCGGGCGGATCAAGGGCGACTCGCGGGGAAAGGGAATCCGCCCAGCGCGCCAGCGAGCGCAGCAGCGCCTCTTCCCGCGCCGTGTCGGCGGGCTCGGTCGCTAGGTCGGGGCAGATCGCGCGGGCGTCGGACAGCGGGAGGCCGGGAGCCAGGCCGCTTTCCCGGGCGGTCTCGTTGACATTGGCCAGCCACCAGGACCGCTTGACTTCGCGGACAACGGCGAAGGTTCCCCCCAAGCGGGGATCCCCGAGCCGCGCCAGCCGGTCAAGCGGCAGCTGCGGAAACCAAATGGACAGCACCCTGCGCATTGTAGCGCCTCCCGATCCATTTCGCCCGCCAGGCGCCCAGCCTGCCTTTCCTGTTCTTGGTCAGCGTCCAGAGCCAGGCAAGATCGGATTCGCTTGAGGTTTGGCACCGCCAGCGCGTTTCCGCCGCGGATGCGCACGCCCGGCCGCTGATCAGGACCAAGCCGATGGAGCCGCCTTCCTCGGCGGCGATCTGGAGGCGGCGGCTTTCGCGCAAGTCGGGCCCGTCGCGAAGCTCCGCAACCACGCAGGCGGCACTGGGAGAGCGCAGCGCCTGCTCCGCTGCCCAGAGGGTTTCCGTGCGCGAGACGCATGCCGCGACAATGAACCGCGCGGGATCCAGAAACATCTGCAGCGCCGTCGGTGCCAAGCTGGCGACATCCCGCTCCAGCCCGGCCCAGACGAGCGGGCCGTCCATGCGCGCCGCCGCGACGACGGCAAACAGGTCTCCCGCTTCGCCTGTGACCTCGTGGAGCCGCCCCTTGGACAGGCGCACCGGCTCCGCCACGACCAGATCGCCGTGCTTTCTGGGCTGGATTATCTCCAAGCTGCGGGCAAGCGCCTTCGGAGCGGATGCAGGAATCGCCATAATGTTCCTAACCTGTTTCCCTAAGGAAGGCATGTCAAGATATTTGTTTGAACAATGTTCTATTTAAAATCCTGTTCGTTCCGAACTGCCGGGCACGGAGTGTCAATAAGCTTCCTTTCCCGACCCAGGGCTTTCGCTCTTGAAATTTTCCGTTTTGCCTTTCCGCCGGATGGTGGCACTCTTCGGTCAAAACAACAACGAAGAGCAGTGTCCGGAGGCAGGAGATGGATGGATTCCGCTTTATATTCCAAGGGGTCGGCGACCCCCGGAAGAGCAACGCCACGACGCACGACCTGGTCGAGATGCTGGCGATCGCCCTTCCGGCGTCGCTGACGGGCAGGTCGTCGTGCAACTCGTTCGCGCGGTTCGCGCGCGCCAAAATCGAGTTTCTGCGCCGTTTCATGCCGCTCAAGGGCGGCCCGCCGAGCCACGACGCCTTCTCCGACCTGTTCAACGCCCTTGATCCGGAGCAGCTCGGAGCCGCGCTGGCGCTGTTCGCGAAGCGGCTGCTGGCGGCGCTTCCGGACGGCCAGGTCGCGATCGACGGCAAGGCGCTCCGGGGCGCGTTCGCGGACGCCTCGGCGCGCTCGCCGCTGCACCTGGTCCAGGCGTTTGTGGATCGGCATGCTTTTTTGACCCCCTATCGGGGGTGATCGGCGTCCTTTTTGACCCCTCCTTCCTGCCCGGCGGGAGGGAGCCGAAGGCTCCCTGCCGGCGGGTCTCGTCCGCCTTGGTTCGGCCTGCCGGCGCCGTGCGGCTTTGGAGCTCGCATCGAGCATTGGGCGGTGCGAGGCGGGAAGGGGATGCTGGCATTGGAGACGGTTGCGGAGATCCGGATTGACCATTTCCGGAACAAGGTTCCGATCAAGGCGATCGCGCGGAAGCGGCGGGTCTCCCGGAACACGGTGCGCAAGGCGGTCCGGGAGGATCCGGAGGCGTTCGGGAGCGCGGGCAAGCGCCAGCCGAAGCCGAAGCTGGGGCCTTGGATCGGGGAGCTCGGGCGGATGCTCGCGGAGCGCGCGGCGCTTCCGAGGCGCGAGCGGCCGACTTTGACGCGGGTCCACGAGGACCTGGCGGCGCTCGGCTGCGGGGCAGGCTACGATTCGATCCGGCGGCACGCGGCGGCCTGGCGCGAGCGGCAGGCGGCGGAGGCGCCCCGGGAGGCGCATGTTCCGCTGGCGTTCGATCCGGGGGAGGCCTTCCAGTTCGACTGGAGCGCCGAGACGGTGGTGCTCGGCGGGACGCCGGTGAAGGTCAAGGCGGCGCACTTCCGCCTTTGCCACAGCCGGATGGCGTTCGTGCGGCCCTGCCGCCGGGAGAGCCTGGAGATGCTGGTCGACGCGCACAACCGGGCGTTCGCGTTCTTCGGCGGCTCCTGCCGGCGGGGCGTCCATGACAACATGAAGGCGGCAGTGCGGAAGGTCCGCCGGGGCGGGGATCGCGACTGGAACGAGCGGTTCCTGGCGATGCGCGGCCGCCATCTTGTTGAGCCTTCGGCGTGCAATCCCCGGTCGGCCTGGGAGAAGGGCCAAGTGGAAAGCCAGGTGTCCTACATCCGGCGGCGCCTGCTGGCGCCGCGGCTCCGGGGCGGCTCGCTCGAGGAGATCAACGCCCGGCTGGAGGCGATGTGCCTCGAGGACGCCGGGCGGCGTCGGCATCCGGAGACGAAGGGCCGGAGCGTCCTCGAGGCGTTCGAGGATGAGCGCGGCTCGCTCGCGCCGTTCCGGGGGCCGTTCGAGTCCCTCCGGGCGGCGCAGGCCTCGGCGACGTCGACCTGCCTCGTGCCCTTCGACGGGAATCAATGCAGCGTCCACGCCGCGGCGGCCGGGAAGGCGGTCGAGGTCCTCGCCCGGCCGGACCGGATCGAGATCCGGCGCGGCGGGACGACGGTCGCGGAGCATGTCCGCAGCTTCGCCAAGGGCGAGACCCTGCGACATCCTGCACTATCTCCCGGTGCTCCGGAGGAAGCCGGGGGCGGTGCGCAACGGGGCGCCGGTCAAAGCGCTCAAGGGCAATCTCGGCCGGATGCGGGATCTTCTGGCCGGGCGCGAAGGCGGCGGCCGGGAGTTCGCGGAGCTGCTGGTCGCGGCGCGGGACGACGGCATGGAGGCGGCGGAGGCGGCCTGCGCGGAGGCGCTGGCCTGCGGCGCTTCGAGCGCGGATCTGGTCCTGAACGTCATGGCGCGCATGCGGGAGGCGCCGCCGCCCTTGGAGATCGCGGTTCCGGAGCGGCTCGCGCTCGGCCTGCCGCCCGCGGCGGACTGCTCCCGCTACGACCGGCTGAGGGGACCCGCCCATGCGCCGCGGGGAGATTCTGGAGATGATGGCGGGGCTGGGACTCGGCGGCATGCGCTCGGCCTACGACGACATCCTGTCCGCCGGCGTCAAGCGCCGACACCCGCCGCAGCGGATCGTCGGCGATCTGCCGGAGGCGGAGATCGCGGACAAGAAGGCGCGTTCCATAAATTGCCAGCTGACGATCGCGAAGCTGCCGTCGGCGAAGGATCCGGCGGACTTCGACTTCTCCGCCTCGCCCGCGGACGAGGCGCTGCTGAGGGGAATGGCCGAAGGCGGTCTCCTGGACGGCGCGCGCAACGCCGTGCTGGTCGGCGGCACCGGCACCGGCAAGAGCCGCCCCGCGGCGGCGGTGCCGGGGGGATGCATCCGGAACGGCGCCCGCGGCCGCTTCTTCGACACCGTGAACCTGGCGGACCTTCTCGAAGCGGAAGTCCGGGACGGGCGGCAGGGGCGGCTCGCGGACCAGCTCGTCCGGCGCGACCTGGTCGTTCTGGACGAGCTCGGCTGCCCGCCCTTCGCCCGTACCGGCGGCCAGCTCCTGTTCCACCTGCTGAGCCGCCCTGCGAGCGCACGTCCGTGATCGTCACGACGAACCTGTCGTTCTCCGAATGGCCGTCGGTGTTCGGCGACGGGAAGATGACGGCGGCCCTGCTCGACCGGCCCGCGCACCATTGCGGGACCGTCGAGACCGGGAACGAGAGCTGGCGCTTCCGGCAGCACTCGAAGGGCTGACCCGGCCCGGAAGCCGCGCCGCCGCGCAAATCCGGAAAATCGAAAAAGCCCCCCCGCCCCGGCCTTGCCCCTCCGCGCTGCGCGCTCCGGGGCAAGGCCGGGGGGCCGGGGCCGAATGCGCCCCCTTGGAATCCGGCTCCCCGGGGGGTCAAAAAAGGATGCCGACAGGGGGTCAAGAAAGGAAGCTTATTGACAGGCGTTCGCGCCCGGCGCCGGAATCGTGCTCGGGCAGGCCGAGGTCGACGGCAAGTCGAACGAGCCCGCGGCGATGCCGAGCCTGCCGGGCATCCTGGAACTGGAAGGCCGGACCGTCACCGCCGACGCCCTGCACACCCAGCGCGGCACGTCGGCGCGGATCGTGGAGAAGGGCGGGGACTGCGCCCTGCCGGTGAAGCGCTGCCAGGCCTCGCTCCGCAAGGATGTCCAGGTCCGGCTCTCCGACCCCGAAGCGCTGAAGGAAACGCTTTCCTTTCAACACGTTGACGGAGGCCACGGGCGGGTCGAGACGCGCACCGCGACCGTCTCGCACGATGTGGGATGGCTGCAGGAGCGACACCAGTGGCCCGGCCTCAAGGCCATCGGCATGATCGAGGCCGTCAGCGAGCGGAAGGGGCGGACCGAGCGGTCCGTCCGCCACTTCATCATGAGCAGGGAGCTCGCGCCGGAGCGCCTGCTGGAGCTCGTCCGGAGCCACTGGGGGATCGAGAACCGGCTGCACTGGGTCCTGGACGTCGTGATGGACGAGGACCGGATGCGGAACCGGACCGGAGTGCCTCGCCGCCATCCGCCGCCTGGCGCCGGACATCGCGCGCCTCAAGGACGACAAGGAGTCGCTCAAGGGGAGGATGGAAATGGCCTCAATGAGCGACGAGTATCTGATGGGACTCCTGCTGAACGCGGTCGGCAAACTTTGAAAGCGATGGAGTGGACGCCCCTTCCGGCGGCACCGGAAGGCGCCATTATGGCGGAACGCAACGTGCCATGGGAGAAAGGGGCATCCACGATGGAAAGCGCTGGCATGATCGGGGTCGGTCCTGGCAAGAGGAGCTTCCAGCTCCGCGGGACCCGCGAGGACGGGTCGGCGGCGTTCCGGATGAAGGTGTCGCGGGACCGGTTCCTTGAGGAGATGTCGAAGCGCGGGCCGTGCACGGTGGCGATGGAGGCCTGCGGCGGCGCCCGACACCGGGGCCGGGAGCTGCGGTCGATGGGGTTCGAGGTCCGCCTTGTGCCGGCAGCGCATGTGAAGCCGTTCGTGAAGCGGCGGAAGAACGACGCGGCGGACGCGGAGGCCGTCTGCGAGGCGGCGTCGCGGCCGACGATGCGGTTCGTGTCTGTGAAGAGCGCGGAGCGGCAGGCGGAGGGGATGCTGTTCCGGACGCGGGACCTGCCGGCAAGGCAGCGGACGCAGACCGCCGACGCGCTGCGGGGGCATCCGGGGAGCACGGCGTGGTGGCGCCGCAGGGGATCGCGAACGCGGCCCGGCTGGAGTAGTGTACCGATAGTTCTGCAAATTCCGCCGGGCATGTCCAGCCGGTTTCGCGGCTTGCAGCCCCCGGCCGAAGCCCCGGAGCGCGCAGCGCGGAGGGGCGAGGCCGGGGGCCCGGTTCGAATCTTTCGGTTTGTTGATGATGATGTTGAATCCACGCGGCCCCGGCCCGGAACGGGGCCTGCCATGCGGGAAGCGTGGGAAGGGTCGGGCAATCCGGGCCGGCGGCGCCGCGGCCTCGAACAGGCCCGCGGGGAGGATTGTCCACGCTTTCCATGCTTCCCGCATTCCTGCGGAGCTGCCGACCCGGAGCGTCATGCCGCCAGCTTCCGCAGCTCGGCCCTGCTGCTCTCGCGCAGAAGCTCCATGTCCAGGTAGCGCCCGCCCTCCATCCAGGTCTCGTGGATCTCCGCCGACAGGGCCCGGACCAGCCTCAGGCAGCTCGCGGCGTCCGGGAAGATCCGCACCACCGCCGTCCGCCGCTTGATCTCCTGGTTCAGCCGCTCGAGCACGTTCGTCGACCGCATCTGCTGGTGGTGCCGCCTCGGAAGCCGCAGGAACGACAGCGCCTCCCCGATGGTCTCCTCGACCCATTCGCAGAGCTTCGGCTGCGAGGCCTGCCACTTCGCGAGCCACGCGGCCAGGTCCGCGCGCGCCTCGCCGACGCTCGGCCGGTCGAAGATCCAGCGGAGTTCCTGGATGCAGCCGCCGCCCGACCGCGCCTTCAGCCTGGTCCGGGCGTTCCTCAGGCAGTGGACGTAGCACCGCTGGCGGAAGGCTTCCGGAAGCACCTCCCGCACCGCCTTCTTCAGCCCGGAATGGTCGTCCGCAACCACTTGGACGACGCCGTGAAGGCCCCGGTCCCGAAGCGACTCCAGGAACCGCCGCCAGCTCGCGTGGCTCTCGCCCTCCGCCAGCTCGACGCCGGGAACCTGACGGCGGCCGCCCGCGTCGACCCCGATCGCCACCGGAACCGCGCGGTCGCGGACAACGCCATCGTCCCGGACCTTCTCGTAGCGGGCGTCAACGAACACATGCGGGAACGCGTCCTCCAGACGCCGCTCCGCGAACTTCGCCAGCTCGGCGTCCAGCTTCGCGTTGATCCGGCTGACCGTCGGGGCCGAGAGGCCGTGGCCGCACAGCTCCTCCGCCGCCTTCGCGACCTTCCGCGTCGACACCCCGCCCGCATACATCTGCATCAGCGCCGAGACGTTCGCGCAGCGAAGCCCGAAGGGCGCCTCTCCGAACGCTCGCAGCGCTCGAACAGCTCCGTGCCGGACAGCCCGTCCCGATCCTGCGGAACCCGCAGCTCGATCCTGCCCACCCGCGTCGTCAAATGCCGCGCGCAGTGGCCCGAGCGGTAGCCGGCGCGGCCCGGCGTCCGCTCGCCCTTCGCCGCGCCCAAAGCCTCCGTCATCTCCGCCTCGAGAACCTCCTGAAGCGCCGCTCTCAAAACCTCGCGGACCGAATCGCCGCCGGCCTCAAGCTGCGCCTTGAACTCCTCAAGCTTCGAACTACGATGAACCCCGGTCATGGTGTCGTCCTCTCCTTCGCTAGGGATGGTTTGCTAAACCGCAGGAACTGCCATGGCCGCTTCCTCGCGAAAGCAAATTGCAGAACATCTGAAACAGTACCCCGGCTGGCCGCGGCGCTCGAGGATCCGGAGTCGGGGCTGCCGGATGCGGTCCGGGAGCTGGGCGGGCTGCTGCTCGGCCAGACCGGGATCCTGGCCGGACGGATCAAGGAGCTGACGGCGGAGATCCGCAAGCGGGCGCGGGAGAGCGGGGAGGCGAAGCGGCGGGGGACGGACGATCCCTGGCTGGAGGGAATGCTGGCGAGGAAGCCGAGGATGGTCGCGGCGGTCGCCCTGGCGAACAAGACGGCCCGGACCATCCGGGCCATGACGATGAGCAAGGAGTGCTACCGGCCCGAGCCGCCGCTTGAGAGGGCGCGGCGGCTCGGGCCGGCTCAACGGAATGAAGGGGTTCCGGGGCTGTTGAACTACGCGGCCTTCCGAAGGTTCCGGGGTGTATTGCGGCGGCGGTCGGAGCGGGGTCTTGCCGCGCGGAGCCGGGCAACGCGGGCGGGCATGCGGCGGCCAGGCCCGGCCTGCCGCGCCAAGAGCGCGGAAAGGGGCGTTCCGCGCATTCGGATCGTGCCGATGGCAGGGAATCGGGCGCAAAAAGCGGCCGCGAGCCGCTTCAGGCTGATCGCGGCGGCCGCCGGGCAGGACTGGATCCTCATGCTGACCAAGCCGCGCCGCGCGGCGCGGCCCAGCCCGTGCCAAGTCTTGGCCTCTCCGTGGAACCCTTCCGATCGCCAGCGGTGGCGCCGGCAGGGCCGCCGGTCCTCTTCGCTCCATCGGAGGCGTCGCCTCCGGGCGCGCAGCAGCGCCGGATGGTCGGCGCCGGCCACCACCGTCTTCCGGTTCCGGCTCCCGGGAACGCAGTCGCCCCCGGGCGGGCATCCCGCGCAGTCCCTGGATCCGGCGTGGAACCGCATTTGCCCGTCCTTGAACGGCTGTCCGGGGCGCAGCGCCTTGCCCCGAGGGCACTTCACGATATTGTTCCTCTCGTCGCAGCGGAACCGGCACGCCGGCACCCGGCTCCGGGTCGGCTCCCGCTTCGCCGGGACCGCCGGATCGATCCCCCGCCGCTCGAGGCCGCCGCAGGCCTTGCCGCAGGCGTAGCCCGCGTCGGCGGCCGCAGTCTCGATCTTCTTCCCGGATATCCTGCGGACCTCGTCGACTTGGTCCTCAATCACGTTGCGCTCGTTGACTTCGCCGGTGGCTGCCGCGACATCGGGAACGACGCCACTCCCGTCGTCGACCGCCGCGTGCTGCTTGCAGGATGGCTCCAGGCGCCGGCCGCGGGAGCTGGCCGCCAAGCTCGCGTCGGGATCCGCCGCGCCGGCTTTCCTGCGCTTGCCGCCAGGCGGGGCGGCATCCTCCTCCGCGTCGCCGTTCTCCGCCGCCGCCGCTCCGGCGTGGCGGTCGACCATGCTTTCCCAGCCGGCATCGGCCCGGACCAGCGTCGCGTCGACATGCACGGCCCCGCCCTGCGCGATCCCCGCCTCCACGCAGGCCGAAGCCGCGCGCTCGAAGATCCGCCGGAACCGCGCATCGCCCCGGCGCTGCCGGATCCGCGCCGGGCTCGAATGGTCCGGAAGCCGCTCGTGCAGCCCGCAGCCGATGAGCCAGCGGATCGCGAGGTCCGCCTGCGCCTCCCGCATCAGGCGGCGGTCGTGCACGATGCCGAGCAGGAAGCCCGCCAGCATCAGGCGGACGGCCATCTCCGGATCGATCCCCGGACGCCCGCCGTGGGCGCAATGGCAGTCGGCGACCTCGTCGTGCAGCCGGCGGGATCCGGAACCCGGTCGACGCGCGCCAGGATGTGGTCGTCCGGAACCAGCTGCTCAAGCGGCCCCGCGACGAACAGCTCCAGCTGGGCCGGCGGCTTGCGTTTCAGCATGTCGTGGCTCTCCCCGCTCCCGCAACAACATCATGTGGACGCCTCCGAAAACCCTGGCGTTTTGCGCGGGCCTGCGGTTCGAAGGATCAGCAGCACTGGAGGCCGCGGTGGCGAAGCAGCCTGGATTTTGGGACGTCGAGGAGCGTTTGAAGGAGATTTCGGCGGACGGCGATCCGCTTGAGGCGCTGGACAGGACGGTGGATTTCGAGCGGTTCCGGCCGATCCTTGAGCGGGCCGCAGGGAAACCGCGAGGCCCGAAGGGCGGCCGCCCGGCTTTGGATGTTGTGCCGGAGTTCAAGATGCTCGTGCTCCAGGGCCGCCACGGCCTGTCGCTCGAAGCGACGGAGAAAGCGGTGCGGGACCGGCCGGGCTGGATGCGCTTCTGCGGGCTCGAGCTGCGCGACAAGGTTCCGGACGCGAACACGCTGTGGGATTTCCGCGAGGCGCTGATCAAGGCGGGCGAGCTGGATGCCTTGTTCACGGAGCTTGAGCGGATGATCAACGCGGCGGGCTTCATCTCCCGGTCCGGCCAGATGCTGGACTCGTCGCCGGTCGCGGCTCCGCGCCAGCGCGCCAGCGCGCCAGCGCCGCGGAGAAGGCCGCGATCAAGGCGGGGCAGGCGGCCGGGGAGATATGGCCCGACGAGCCCGCCAAGGCGGCGCGGAAGGACACGGACGCGCGCTGGACCGTCAAGTTCCGCAAGGCGAAGCTCCGGCCGGACGGCGCGGAGCAGGCCGGCATCGCCATCCCGGTGTTCGGCTACAAGTCCCACACCGGCATCGACCGGAAGCACGGGATCATCCGGCGCCGGACCGTCACGGACGCCGCCGCCCATGACGGCGCGAGGCTGCGGGAGGGCCTGGTCCAGACCGCCAACACCGGGAGCGAGGTGTGGGCCGACACGGCCTGCCGCTCCCGGCGGAACGAGGACTGGCTCAAGGCGAACGGCATGACAAGCCGCATCCACCGCAGGAAGCCGCGGGGCCGCCCCATGGGCAGGCGGACCGCCAGGGCCAACGGGCGCAAATCGTCGATCCGGGCGAAGGTGGAGCATGTCTTCGCCCACCGGAAGGACCGCATGGGGCTGAGGATCCGGACGATCGGAATGGCCCGCGCCAAGGCGGCGGCCGCGCTCGCGAACATGGCTGCAACATGAACCGGCTGCGCTGGCTCTGCAGTCGAAGTGCGCCTGCCTGACCCCGCCAAGGCCGGAAACGGCCCGGATCCCGCTCCCCGACACTCCGAACAGGCCGGAAACGGCCCCAATCAAACAATCCGGACCTCCAAACCGGCCGGAACGGGCGAAATGCCGCGGCCGCCGACCCGCGAAGCCGACCGAAACGCGGAATCAGGCCGTTGTCGGAGGTGTCCATGTTCCAAGAACCGCGGAACGAGGGGTTTTTCAACAGCCCCGTTCCTCCGAGGCTCCGCCTTGGCCCGGACATCCGGGCGGGGCGGCGCCGCCGGGGACGAGGGAGAAGCCGAAGCAGCGCAAGGGCAAACAGCCGTCGAGACGGGATCGGGGAAACCAGTGGGCTTTCGCGGCGCCTTGGAGCGCGGGAAAGCGATATGGACCCGGTCCGCGCATCTCCATGCAGGCCGGCGGCAAGCATCGACGCGCCGCATCGACAGGCCGGACACACGACAGCGCTTGACCAAATGCCCGGGGCTGTGGAAGGAATGATCCCGCGTCTCAGGGGGGCGTCCACACACGAAAGCCCTGCAATCAAGGGGTTGCAGGTTTTCTTGCAGGCACTAGGTGCTATGATCGGCTGACAGCCCGCCAGCCACGAAAGGAGAAAATCGAATGACAGAAATAATTGAGGAACCGGCGGCGGCGGATGCCACGGAATACGTGCCGCCGGACGCAGCGCGAAGCGAGTACCAGCAACGGCTGATCACCGACGGCCACAAACCGGGAGTGCTGAGCGGCAAATCGGACAAACCCTATCAGGGGCCAGGCGTTTACATAGGTTCATCCCACTCGACCCGCAGGAAGCTATTTGAGCGACTGTCGCAGGATCATGGGATTGCGGTCGGCTATGTCAAGAATCCCGATACTGGCGAGCCGTTCCTCGCTTGGACGAAGGAAGGCCGGGCGGTGCGGTTGAAGTTCTGCGAATGATGGCCCGAACCACGGTAGCCGCAGCGATGATAGCGGCTTGCTAGAATCGGTTTGCCGTTTCGAGCGAAGGTTTCGAGTTAGTGTTTGGCAGAAAACCCGCAACGCGTTGAATTTTTGCCCTTAATCCCCGTTTTTTGCTTGCGAAGATTTCCGGGATTTGGCATGATTCGCCCGAATTCGCCCTGATATTGGCGTTTTTCCCGGAATCTTCGGAGGCGATTGCATGCGCAAGGTGGTTGAGGAGCAATCCTGGCTGGGCTCGGTCGATATCGGGTCGATCAAGCTGGACGCGAAGTCCCGGGACGACATCCCCGCGGTCCTGATCGGTCTTCAGGCGATCCGGAACGACAAGGCGGCGCGGGAGGAGCTGTTCCGGCTGCTGGACGCGCGCGTCCTTCCGGACCGCCGCCGGGACACGGGCCGCCCGGGGATGCATCTCTGGCGGGTCCTGGTGATGGGCGTGCCGAGCAGGGCATGAACTGCGACTACGACCGTCTTCGGGAGATAGCGGACAGGCACGCCGACGTGCAGGCCTTCCTGGGCCACGACGTCTGGTTCGAGCCCTGCTTCCACGAGCTCCGGAACATCATGGACAATGTCGGGCTGCCGGCGCCCGAGCTTCTTCGGGAGGCGGACCGCCTGGTCGTGTCGACGGGGCACAAGGTGGCGGGAAAAAAGCCTGGCGCAGCGTTGGCCGGCGCTGCGGCCCGTTCGTGGCGGAGACGGACGTCCGCCATCCGACCGACTTCGGCCTGCTTCGGGATTCGGTCCGCTGCCTCGTGCGGGCGGCGTCGCGGGCCTGCGAGGGCCGCGGCGTCCGCGGCTGGCGGCAGCGCGACCACCACCTGGCCGCGGCGGGGAAGCTGTACCGGAGGGCGGACACGGCGCCCCGGTGGAGCGCCCGCCCGGAGGAGGTCCTGGCGTTCCTGGCCAGGTCGCTGGAGCTGGCCGCGAAGGCGAAGGGCTCGCTCGGGCCGCTCCGGGCGGCGGGCTGCCCGAAGCGCGCCCTGGCGGAAATCCGGAGGCTGGTCGGCCATGTGCCGAGATTGGCGTTCCGGACCGCCCGCCGGGTGCTGAAGGAGGAGGCGATCCCGCACCAGGAGAAGCTGTTCCCGGTCTTCGAGGAGCACACCCGGCGGATCGCCAAGGGCAAGGCCGGCAAGCCCGTCGAGCTCGGGGTTCCGGTGTGCATCGTCGAGGACGGCGGCGGGTTCATCCTCGACCACGAGATCATGTGGACGGGCGGCGACACGCATGTCGCGGTCCCGCTGGTCGGGAGATGCCGGGAGGCGTTCCCGGACCTGCGGGCCTGCAGCTTCGACCGGGGCTTCCTGTACCTCTCCCGGCACTTGACGGCCCGCTGACGTCCTTGTCAGCCGAACCGGGGTTCCGGGGCAACCGCCAACCCTCGCCAAGGGCTGGAGCGCGAAGCGCGACAGGCCGAGGCGAGGGTTCGAATCCCCATCGAGTTCGGCGATGATCGGACGAGCTCCGCCCGTTCCGGGCGGAGGGGCGGCGCGGCGCAGGCATCCGGGCGTGGAGTCGGCGATCAACGGCCTGGAGCGCCGCGGCCTCGGCCGGGTGCGGCTGCGCGGGCGGGACCGGTTCGAGCTGGCTGTCGGCCTCTCCGTCCTCGCCGCCAACATCCACCGGCTCGGGCGGATCCTGCGCGACCGCGAGCGGCTGCGGCCGGAACGGCGCAAACGCGCCGCCTGAGCGGCGCCCTCCCCGAAATCCCGGCGGGCCGCAGGGCGGCAGGCGGCGGAGCCTGCGCCGGACCCCCGGAAAACCGTCGCCGACGCCGAAAATCCGGCCTCCCGAGCCGGATTCGCTCCGTCCCGGCTCGAAACGCGCCGCGCCGGGTCCCGGCGAGGCCATTGCGCCCGACCGAAATCCGGCCGTACAGCGAAAACGACGGGTTCTCTGCCAGACACGAGTTAGACTGAACTTCACGGGCCAAAAACGCAATTTTCGCTTGTCTGCAAGGCCTTTTTCCGTTTTCCATCTGCCAGCTGCTGGGAACATTTTCGCCAAGTCGACGCCCAGCAGCTCGAACGCCCTGCGCTGGCCGGGCGTCGGGGTCGTGACCGCCGGGATGGTTCCGGAGGAGCCGAGCGCCGCCTCGTTCAGGGCGATGGTCGAGAGATCGGCGAGCAATGTATGGAAGCTGTGCGCGGTTTCGCCGTCCCGCGCGCGCTTGCTCGCGGCCTTGCTCCGGGCCGAGGGCGACGGCTTCGCCGGCGCGACCGGCGAGGTCCGCCGCGCCCGGGCGGCTTCCGGATCGTCCTCGTCGAACAGGGCCGGGGCCAGCCGCCTCCGCATGTGCCATTCGGCATGGCAGGCGAGCATGCACAGGAAGATGTGGGCGCGGACATGGGCTTCGCTGTGGACGAAGACCGGCCGCACCTTCAGCCGCCCGGTCTTGATCTGCCGGAACGCCTGCTCAACCTTCGAGAGGCTCTTGTAGGCCTCGACCGCCTCGTCCGGGCCGATGCTTCCGGCGCCGAGGCTGGTGCGGACCACATGGATTCCGTCAAGCGCCGCCTCGCGGTCGATTTTCTCCTGGAGCCGCCGCCACGAGAGGCCGCCGTCCCCGCATTCGATCTCGAAGTGCTTGGCGACCTTGAGGCGGGCGGTGTCCGCGCCGACGCGGCAGGCGATGGCCTCCCTGCCGCGCAGCCGGGACCCGCGGCTTCCGGCGGCGCGCCGGATCTCCTCGAGCCTGCCCTCCATCGCATCCAGCAGCTCCCCGCGCTTGCGCCGCCGCTCGTCGCGGAGCCGGGGATTGAAGCAGACCATCAGCCGCTCGCCCGGGAAGTCCGGGCTGGCGGTCCCGGCGATGGCATCCGGAACCGGGACGTCCGCTGTCAGGGGGCCCTTCGCCAGCTTCCGGATGTCTGCGGATTTCAGCGCGGAGATCCAGTCGAGGCCCGCCGGAGCCAGCTCCTCGCGGGTCCGGGCGCCCGCGGTCATCCCCCGGTCGCCGACAAGCGCGACCCGCTCGAGTCCGAATCGTCCGCGGATCTTCTCGATCTGGCGGCCCAGCGTCGCCGGATCGGCCGCGTTGCCCTTGAAGGCCTCGACCGCGACCGGGCACCCCTCGCGGTCGCACAGCAGCCCGAACTCGATCTGCTTCCGGTCCCGCCTGCCGTCCCGGCTGTGGCCGAACGCGGCCAGCGTGTTCCGGCGTCCCTCGACATGGCTGGAGCTCAGGTCGTAGAGGATCAAAGCCTCCCCCGCGAGGCGGCGGTTCGCCAGGCTCCGCTCGATCCAGGGCTGGCGGTCGAGAAGCCAGTCCAGCATGCCGGGCATCTCGTTCCCGGCCACGCCGCCGAGGCCGAGCATGGCGCCGAGGCTCGACGAGGCCGTCCCCTCCGAAAGGGTCCGCGCCGTGCCGAGCTTCGAAAGCGGGTCGGCGATCCGGGCGGCGATGGCGGCGAGCGCGAGGCGCCGGCTGCGGCAGTCCTTGCGCGCGAGGATCCGCTCGAAGCCAAGGCTCTTCAGGGTGCCGAGGATCGCGGCGGCGTGGCCGTGCGGCAGGGAGCGGCGGATCTCGAGCCGGCCGCCGCCCTCCGGCAGGAACGCCTTCGCCCGGACGACCGCGCGGATCCCCTCGACAAGCCACGGCGGATGCCGGGCGGGGTTGGCGACGGTCTCCTTGCGGACGCGCTTCCCTTCGCGCCAGTGGCGGCGCAGCAGGATCGTGGGCGGGCTGCCCCGGTTCGGGATGGTGTCGATTCGGCAGTCCATGGGAACCGCCTAGCACGATGCGGCACCCTGTACAATTCGGAAATGCGGATTTCTTCGGAAAATTAACATGGGAATGTTTTGGCAGGTTGGAATCGATCTGTACCAAAGAAAAGCCGTTTCCAAACAACATCTTGCATGCCATTCAGGCGGCTTGAAGCCCGTGAAGTTCAGGTTAGACACGCGACAATCGCAGCTCCTGCAGAGGGCTCCCAATTGCAATTGAGATCGGGACGATATCGGTCTGCGAACGCCGTAGGCCTGTTCAACCGCTCCGTTGCGCTAATTCTTGGCCAATGCGACAGTTCCAAAAATTGGGTTCGGAGATTACGGCGAACTCGCGTGAGGTACCAAATCTGAAGCAAACGGCAGTTGAAACCTGGATAGGGCATGAGGTGCTGTTATTACTCCAAAACAAATACGCCAACCTCAAGCGCTACCGCTTCGGGGACCTTCACAGCTTCCGGCGCGCGTATCCGAATCGTCATCCCGCAGCAAGTCAATCGACAAGGTCCGGCCAGAAGTGTGAGAATGATTTCAAAATTGATAGGACGCCCGTTCAAATTCTGCCGCTGCAGGGCGAATTCAACGCCCATCGTCTTCGGATCTACGGAAACAACCCGTTGAAAGAACGAGCCGAAAGACGAATCAGCGTTCCGGAATCAAGCCTCGAGGATAGAACCTCATGACCAGCAGCAGAATGAGGCCCATGGTGAGGTAGCGCATGTGCGCCGCCGAATCGAGGAGATGCTCACGTACCGGATTGCCGTCTGGCAGCCACGCCGTCGCCGCGTCGAGGAGCAGGGCGCCGAGTGGCTCCACTTCGATCCAGAAGAACCAGATGAGCATCCCGCCCAGGACCGCTCCGAGGTTGTTGCCAGAGCCGCCCACAATGACCATCACCCAGATCAGGAACGTGAACCGCAGGGGCTGGTAGGAGGTCGGCGTGAACTGGCCATCGATCGTGATCATCATGGCACCGGCGATTCCGCACACCGCCGATCCGAGGACGAACACTTGGAGATGTCGGCCCGTAACGTCCTTACCCATCGCTTCGGCGGCGGTTTCGTTGTCGCGGATCGCGCGCATCATCCGGCCCCAGGGCGAGCTCAACGCGCGTTCGCAAAGCCAGAGGAGCGCCAGCAGCACCGCCAGGAAAATCCCCATGTAGCAGAGCTTCACGAATATAGACGACGCCTCCATGGCGCCGAAGCCCGCTGACTCCGCGGCCTCGATGAAACCGGGGCTTTGCTGGAGGTCGACTTCGTAAGGGACAGGCCGGGGGAGCCCGATGACGTTCTTGACGCCCCGCGTCAGCCATTCCTCGTTCTTGAGAACGGCCACCACGATCTCGGCGATGCCGAGCGTTGCGATCGCCAGATATTCCGAGCGGAGCCCGAGCGAGATTCTGCCGATCACGAATGCCGCTCCCGCGGCAAGCAAGGCGCCGACAGGCCAAGCGAGCAGCACCGGAAGCCCCATGCCGCCGAGATATCCGGTCGACGCGGGATCGACCGCCTCGATTGCGGAAACCGCGGGATCGAAAATCCACCGGTAGCCGAAGAATCCGATAACCATGATTGCAATCATTGCTGCTGCGCGGCGGGGCCCGGCCGGAACCCGCCTCCAAGCAAAAATGCACGCAACGATCGCAGCGGTGCCCGCGATGAGCGCCAGCACGACCAGCAGGCCGCCAGCCGCCCACGCCTCCGCGACCGGAGGCATCGATACGATGACCACCGCGAGCCCGCCCAAGGCAACAAAACCCGTGACGCCGATGTTGAACAGGCCCGCGTATCCCCACTGGATGTTGACCCCCAGCGACATGACCGCGGAGATCAGCCCCACGTTGAGGATGGTCAGCGCGACATTCCAGCTCTGGAAAAAGCCCACTCCCAACAGCAGTGCGCCCATGCAGGCGTAGAGGATCAAGGCTTGGCGGTTCATATCGTCTGCCCCCGGAAAATCCCGGTCGGGCGGACGAGAAGGACGACGACCAGTATCGCGAACGAAACCGCGAACTTGTAGTCGGTGGAAAGGAGCTGCGCCAAGCCGGTAGGCTCGAGCTGCTCGGGCAGAACGTATTTGAGCACCTTCTTGTAGGCGTACGTGACCAGCACTTCGGAGAAAGCCACGACGTAGCCGCCGACAATCGCGCCGATCGGGCTGCCCAGCCCGCCCAATATTGCCGCGGCGAACATTGGAAGCAGCAGTTGGAAGAAGGTAAAGGGCTTGAAGATCTTGTCCAAGCCGTAAAGCGTGCCCGCGATGGTTGCCAGCGCGGCGACCATCATCCAGCAGATGAGCACGACCCGTTCGGGATTGATCCCGGAGAGCAGGGCGAGGTCCTCGTTGTCGGCGAACGCGCGCATGGACTTGCCGACTCGCGTGCGGTTCAGGAACAGGAACAGAAGGACCATCAGGATGACAGCGGTCACGATCGTGATGCCTTGGGTGGTCTTGAACGCCAGCCCTTCCTGTAGTCCCGTCAGCGCCTTGAATTCCCGGACGGATATGATGAAGCGCTCGCCATCGACGAACCGCCTTTCGTCCGGCCCGATCAGCAGCCTTACCATGCCGTTCGTGACCAGCATCACCCCGAGCGACGCGATCACGAGTATCACCGGCGCGGATTTCTTCCGCCTGTAGAAGCGGTAGACAAGCCGGTCGAACGCGAGCAGCAGGATGATGGTGGCGACGATCGCCGCGGGAATGGCGAGCAGTCCCGTCGGGAGCGGGCCAAGACTTACGCCGAGGCCCTGCAGCAGCCACGTGACGAGCACCGAAACCATCGCTCCGAAGGCCATGGTGTCGCCATGGGCGAAGTTCGCGAAGCGGAGCACCCCGTAGACCAGCGTCACGCCCAGCGCGCCGAGCGCGAGCTGGCTTCCGTAGGTCAACGCCGGGAAGAACACGAAGTTCCCCAGAACGACGACTGCGTTCAGGAAATCCATCAGGCGTTCCTCGGGCCGGAGACGCTGGCGGGACCGCTTGCGCGCGCCTGCATCCGGAATGGCTTCGGGTGAACCGGGTTCGCCATTTCGCTATCCGCCCAGGAACGACCGACGCACTTCGGGGTCGACAAGCAGCACTTCCCCCGCGTCCGTGAACCGGTTCTTCCCTTGCACCAGGACGAAGCCGGTGTCCGCGATCGCAAGCGCTTGGCGCGCGTTCTGCTCGACCATCAGCACCGATATTCCCATCTTCGCTACCTCGGCAACGCGCACGAAGATCTCGTCCATCACGATCGGCGACACGCCTGCGGTGGGCTCGTCCAGCATCAGCACCTTCGGGTCGGTCATCAGGGCGCGCCCGAGCGCGACCTGCTGTCTCTGTCCGCCCGACAGCTCGCCGGCCTTCTGGGAGCGCTTTTCGCGAAGGATCGGGAACAGATCGTAGACCTGCTCCATCGTCGACGTGAAATCGTCCCGCCTCAGGAACGCGCCCATCTCAAGGTTCTCCTCGACCGTCATGGTCGTGAAGATGTTCTGCGTTTGCGGGACGAACGCCATTCCCTTGGCGACCCGCTCGTGCGGGGAAAGCCCGGTTATGTCCTCGCCGTCGAAGGTCACGCGGCCGGCCCGGAGGTCGAGCATCCCGAACAGCGCCCGCATCGCCGTCGATTTCCCCGCGCCGTTCGGGCCGACGATCACGGAAACGCACCCGCGCTCGACCGAAACTTCGCAGTCAGTGATGATATCCGCGCCGCCGCCGTATCCGCCGGTCATGTTCTCGCCCGCGAGGAACGCCACTACGGGACCCACGCGTCGCCGTCGGCGGCGGATTCCCGCCCGGCCTTGGATCCGAGATAGGCTTCGACCACCCGCTCGTCGGCCCTGATCGTCTCGGCCGCTCCCTGCGCGAGGATCCGCCCTTCCGCCATGACGACGACGGGATCGCAGAGCCGCGAGATGAAATCGAAATCGTGCTCGATCATGCAGAACGTGTAGTTCCGCTCCTTGTTCAGGCGCACGATCGCGTCGCCGATTGTCCTAAGCAGGGTCCGGTTCACGCCCGCTCCGGCCTCGTCGATGAAGACCACGCGCGCGTCGACCATCATCGTCCGGCCGAGTTCGAGGAGCTTCTTCTGCCCGCCGGAGAGGTTGCCTGCCTGCTCGTCCGCGAGATGGTCGATCGTCAGGAACTCCAGCACCTCGTCCGTCTTGTCGCGGATCCGGCGCTCCTCCTCGGCAATGCGGGCGCGGCCGAACCAGGTGTTCCACAGCGTCTCGCCGGACTGCCCGCCCGGCACCATCATCAGGTTTTCGCGCACGGTGAGCGACGAGAATTCGCGCGCGATCTGGAACGTCCGAAGAAAGCCCTTGTGGAAAAGGGTGTGGGGCGGGAGGCCGGTGATGCACTCGCCGTCCATGAACACCTGGCCCATCGTCGGAGGATGCACGCCGGCCACCGTGTTGAACAGCGTCGTCTTGCCGGCGCCGTTCGGCCCGATCAGGCCCGTGATCGTGCCGCGCCCGATGGTCAGCGACACGTCGTCAACGGCGGTGAAGCCACCGAAACGCTTGGTGACGTTCTCAATGGTGATCATCTGGAAGGCCGGATCGCGTTCGGAGTGCGCCGACTATGTTGCCAATGTCGCGGAATTGGCAATGCCTTCGCCGCGCTCGCCGTCGCCGCTTCCAAGCGGTGGCGGGAAACATGCCCGCGGCTGCGGCGGAAACGGAATCGCTTTGCCGACGCTTCGGCGTCGGCGGTCGCTGTCGGCGGGGAACGCAAAAAAAGAATGGCCGACGGAGCAACGCGCCCCGTCGGCCTCGCGTCAATTCGATGTCAGCGGTAGCCGATGATTTCGAACGCGCCGTTCTGCACTTCGTACTCGGCGTAGTTTCCGGCCGCTTCGCCCGGACCGATCAGCTCGACGTCCGACGCGCCGACATAGTCGATTTCGCCGCCGTCCATCAGGATCTGCAGTCCCTTCGCCAGTTCGCCGGGAAGAATCGGTTCGCCCGGCGCGTTGGCCACGTCGAAGACCTTGTCCTTCAGGTCGGCGCTGCTGGACGATCCGGCAGCCTGCATCGCGAGCATGATCAAAGCGGCGGCGTCGTACGACTCCGGCGCGAACGGCGAAGCGCCGTCGAATCCGGCTTCCGCCGCCATCGCGTGCATGAGGCCCGCGCCTTCGCTGTCCGTTCCGGGAGCTTGGCCGAACGAGCCGTTGAGGTCGGAACCGACATTTTCCGCGAGGCTGTCGCCGATCATGCCGTCAGGAAGAACGAAGGTGTCGAACGCGCCCGTGTCCAAGGACGACTGGATGATGCCAAGGCCGCCCTGGTCCAGATATCCGGCAACCACCAGCACTTCGCCGCCCGCGGCGTCGAGCGCGGCGACTTCAGCGGAGTAATCGCCTTTGCCGTCCTCGTGGGAGGCGTTGATGGTCACGGTTCCGCCCGCTGCGGTGAACGCGCCTTCGAAGCTGTCAGCCAAGCCTTTGCCGTAATCGTTGTTCGTGTAAGTGACGGCGACCTCTCCGATTCCGCGATCCATGAGGATCTCCGCCATGACGACGCCCTGCCTCTTGTCCGAGGGCGCCGTCCGGAAGAACAGGCCGTCATCCTCCGCCGTCGAAAGCGCCGGGGAGGTCGCGGAAGGCGAGATCATCACGATGCCGTTCGGACGCGCGACGTTCTGAAGCATCGAACCCGTGACGCCCGAGCAGTCGCCGCCGACAATCGCGCTCACGTTGTCGGCATTCACCAGCTTCTCGGTTGCCGCCACCGCCGCCGCCGAATCGATGCAGGTCGTGTCGCCGCGCACCGCGACCACCGTCGAGCCGCCCAGCAGCAAGCCGGAAGCGCTGACTTCGTCGATCGCCATTTCGGCGCCGCCGGCCATGTCCGGCGTGAGTGATTCGATCGGTCCCGTGAACCCCAGGACCACGCCGATCTTGATTTCCTGTGCGGAAGCGGCGGACGCCGCGACCGCGGCTGCCGAAGCAGCGATAATCGCCAATTTTTTCATTGCGGTCTCCATGCAGTAACCCGCTGGGTCCGTACAGACCCGCGCCCCGCACCGCAAGGCGGAATCTTCAATTTCGCCTGAAGCCGGGATACCGCGCTGTCCCGGATTGAAGCCCGGACTGTGCCCGTCGCGAACGCGACGGCGGCACCGGGCGTGCGGGAACTGCGGGAATGGCGGGGGCGATTCCGGCCGCGCAATCCGAACCCGAACCGGCGGCGCGAAGAGGCCCGTGCGCAGGCGCCGTTGCTTGACGGGAACTTCCGTGTGCAGCAGGAATCCCGCATCGTCGAGGGGCGGCCTTGCCCGCGCGGTCCGCCGGAGAGGAGCGGGATGGAAAAGAACTACAAGGTCGTCGTTGTCGGGGGAGGGGTGGTCGGCGCGTCTGTGCTCTACCACCTCGCCAAGTTCGGGTGGCGGGACGTCTGCCTCATTGAGCGCTCGGTACTGACAGCGGGATCGTCCTGGCATGCCGCCGGCGGCGTGCATGCGCTCAATGCGGACCCGAACATGGCCGCGCTGCAAGCCTACACCATCGACCTGCTTTCCGAGATCGAACGGGAATCGGAACAGTCGATCGGACTCCACATGACGGGAGGGATCACCGTCGCTTCCGCCCCGGAGCGATGGGAATGGCTGAAGTCGACCTACCGGATATTCCAGACGATCGGGATTGAGGACTGCCACCTGATGACGCCGGAGGAGATCCGGGAACGGTGTCCGATCATGAACGTCGACGGCGTGATCGGCGGACTCTGGGCCGACCGCGAAGGCTATGTCGACACGACCGGAACCGTCCATGCCTACGCGAAGGCGGCGAGGCTCCGAGGCGCGCACGTGGTCGAGAACAACCGCGTGCTCGAACTCGTCCACAAAGCGGACGGCGCTTGGGATGTGGTGACGGAGAAGGGCACGGTCGGGGCCGAGCACGTCGTCAACGCCGCCGGGCTGTGGGCCAAGCAGGTCGGTCGGATGGCGGGCCTTGAGCTTCCGCTTTCCCCGCTGGAGCATCACTATTTGGTTACCGATACGATTCCGGAACTTGAGCGGATCGATTTCGAGGTCCCGATGACCGTGGACCTCGAAGGCTTCACCTACCTCCGGCAGGACCAGAAAGGCGTCCTGCTCGGAATCTACGAGATCAACCACAAGCACTGGAACATGGACGGCGCGCCGTGGGACTACGGCATGGACCTCATCGAGGAGGACCTCGACCGGATTTCCGACGAGCTTGATCTGGCGTTCCGCCGGTACCCGGTGCTTGAGGAGGTCGGGATCAAGTCCTGGGTGAACGGGGCGTTCACCTTCTCCCCGGACGGAAACCCCTTGGTCGGCCCAGTTCGCGGCCTGCCGAACTATTGGCTGGCATGCGGAGTCATGGCGGGATTCCTGCAGGGCGGAGGAGTCGGGAAAACGCTGGCGGAGTGGATGATCCACGGCGAAACCGAGGCGGACGCCTGGCCGATGGACATCGCCCGCTACGGCGACTTCGCCTCGAACCGCGAATTCATCAGGCAGACGACCGGCCAGTTCTATTCCCGTCGCTTCGTGATGACCTATCCCAACGAGCAGCTGTGGGCCGGGCGGCCGCTGCGGATGTCGCCTGCCTACGGGGCCATGACCGATGCCGGAGCACTCTGGGGACAATCGTGGGCGTTGGAGGTTCCGATCTACTTCGCGCCCAAGGGGTTCAGCGAGACCCCCACGCTGAAAAGGTCGAATGCTTTCGAGATCGTCGGTGCGGAATGCAGAAGCGCCCGCGAGACGGCGGGCATCCTGGATATCTCGGGCTACTCAAGGTTCCGGGTCACCGGACCATCGGCGCGCGCATGGCTCGACCGGATCATGGCAGGCAGGCTGCCGGACGAAGGCAAGTGCAGGCTGTCGCCGATGCTTGCGCCGAGCGGCCGGCTGAGGGGCGACCTCACGGTCCTGAACTGGGGCGGCGAGTGGTGGGTGATGGGAAGCTACTACCTTCGCGAATGGCACATGCGCTGGTTCCACGACCATCGCGAGGAGGGCGTGAACGTCGAGGATATCTCGGACAGCGTGGTCGGCTTCGCCGTCGTCGGCCCGAAGTCCCGCGAGCTGCTCGCCTCCATGACCCACCAGGACGTGTCCAACGAAGCGTTTCCGTTCATGGGATTGTGCTCTCTGGATCTCGGGCTTCTGCGGGCCAAGGTGGCCCGGATGAGCGTAATCGGCGAAATGGGGTACGAAATCAACTGCCCCGCCTCGGAGCACTTGGCGCTTTACAATGCGCTCAAGGAAGCGGGAGCGCGGGTCGGCGCAGTCGATATCGGATTCTACGCGCTGCTTTCGCTGCGTCTCGAGAAGAGCTTCGGAATCTGGAATGCCGAGTTCATGCAGGCCTACACCCCGCGGGAAACCGGCCTCGACAAATGGATATCGTTCAGCAAGGGCGACTTCATCGGGCGCGAAGCGGCGGCGGCCGACCGCAGCAACGACGGGCGGCGGCTGGTAACGCTCGAAATCGAAGCCGGCGACTCCGACGCGACCGGATACGAGCCGGTCTGGCAGGACGGCAAGCGTGTGGGCTTCGTGACGTCCGGGGGATACGGGCACGTCGTCGGCAAGAGTCTCGCGATGGCGCTGCTAGAGCCCGAAGCGGCGGAAATCGGCACGCAGCTCATGTGCCATGTGGTCGGAGCGGAGCGCCAAGCGGAGGTCATCCCTGCCTCCCCGTTCGATCCGTCCGGCTCAAGAATGAGGCGCTGACGGAAGGTCCGGACGGCGGTCCAGCGGAAGGCGCGCTCGGCGGAACGAGCCGGAAGGTCGGCCTTGGCGGCCGCAGGCCGGAGGGAAGCGATGATGATCAAGGAAGCAACCGCGAAATTGCAGAAACCGAATCTGTTCCGCGATTGGCGGACGCCGTTGGCCGTCGCTGCGGCAATTGCCGCGGCCAGCCTCGCGATGCCGGTGCCTGCCGAAACCAGGTCCGCGGATGGCGGCGCAGTCGAGATCGAGAGGATGGCCTCCGGCCTTCGCGTGCCGTGGGCGATCGACTTCCTGCCGGGATGCGAATTCCTCATCACGGAAAGGAGAGGAAGGCTCCTGCATTTCGGCGCAGACGGGGAGCCGCAGCGGGTGTCCGGGGTTCCCTCGGTCGCCGGCAGAGGGCAGGGCGGGTTGCTCGACATCGTGGCGGCCGCCGGTTTCGAGGAATCCCGGATCGTTTATTTCAGCTATTCCAAGCGCCAGGCGGGAGGCGGCGCGGGCACCGCCATCGCTTCGGCGCGGCTGAGCGCGGACGGCGGCTCGCTCGAGGATGTCCGGACCGTTTTCGAAATGAAGCCGGGCAGCAGGGGCGGAAGCCACTTCGGCTCGAGCATCGTCGAGTCCGCCGGCGGGGAGTTGTTCATCACCATCGGCGATCGCGGCGACAGGCCGTCGGCGCAGGATCTGTCCAGCCACAACGGAACGATCGTCAGGATTTCGCCGAACGGCTCGGTTCCGGACGGCAACCCGTTCGCCGGAACGCCCGGAGCTCTGCCGGAAATCTGGTCGTACGGGCACCGGAACCCGCAGGGCGCGGCGCTCGACGCCGACGGCGTTCTCTGGGCCGTGGAGCACGGAGCCCGAGGCGGCGACGAAATCAACCGGATCGGAAAGGGCCTCAACTACGGATGGCCCGTCATCGCCTACGGCCGCCACTACTCGGGCGGCAGAATCGGGGAAGGCTTCGCGAAGGAGGGGATGGAGCAGCCGGAATTCTACTGGGATCCGTCGATCGCGCCATCGGCCATGATGATCTATTCAGGCAAGCTCTGGCCGGAATGGCGCGGCCACCACTTCGTCGGCTCGCTGAAGTTCGACTACATCGCCCGCCTCGATCCCGAAGGCCGGCTGGAGGAGGTTGAAATGCTCGAGTTCCCCGAGACCAAGCGCGTCAGGGACGTGAGGGAGGCGCCCGACGGATCGATCTGGTTCCTTTCGGAAGACCGCCGCGCCGCCTACCGGATGACCCCCGCGAACGCCGGCCTTGCCGGAGAGTGCGAGACCCGCTCCCGGTAGGGCGTCGTGCCGTAGGCGCTGCGGTAGCACTTGGAGAAGTGCGAGGGGGATCCGAACCCGCAGGCGACCGCCACGTCGATGACCGCCATGTCGGTCTGCATCAATAGGTTGCGGGCCTTCCGGAGGCGGAGCTCCATGTAGTAGCGCTTCGGCGTGCGGTCGAGGTACCGGCGGAACAGCCGCTCCAGCTGCCTGGCGCTCATGCCCTTCTCCTTGGCCAGGACGGCAGGGGAAATCGGCTCCTCGATGTTCTCCTCCATCATCTGGATCACGGCCGCCAGCTTGGGGTGCCGGATGCCGAGGCGGGCGGGAACCGAAAGCCTCTGCTCGTCCACGTCCGTCCGGACCGTGTGTAGATCAGCTGGTCCGCCACGTCGCTCGCGAACTTCGGTCCGTAGTCGTCGGACATGAGCCTGAGCATCAGGTCGAGCGACGAGATCCCGCCTGAGGCGGTGATTCGGTTTCCGTCGATCTTGAAGACCGACTTGCAAACGTCCAGCTCCGGGAACTCCTCCATGAGGCTGTCCCTGTTTTCCCAGTGGATCGTCGCCGTCCGCCCTTGAAGCAGCCCGGCTTTCGCCATCGTGTACGCGCCTGTGCAGATGCCGATCACCCGCACGCCCTTCGCGGCCTCCCGCCGCAGCCAGGAAAGCACGGGCTTCGCGGAGGCGCTCTTCACGTTCAAGCCTGCGCACACGATGATCGTGTCGTTCCGCTCGACAGGCTCAAGGCCGGAATCGACGGCGACAAGGGCGCCGTTCGAGCATCTCGCCGGGTTCCCGTCCGCGGACGCGAGTTTCCATTCGTACGCCTGCCGGCGCTTCATCACGTTCGCGATGCGGAGCGGCTCGACCGCCCCCGCGAAGGTGATCATCGTGAATTCGTCCAGAAGCAGGAACACGAACCGCCGCGTTTCGGCGGCGCCGTCCCCTTCGGAGCCTGTCCGGCCGTCCTGGTGCGACATAGCTGTGCCTCCGGCATCGGCGCCGCGGCCGCTTGGGCCGCCCCGCGGCCGATAATAGCAAATCGCGGAAGCATGTGCTGCATTTGTCGCAAGGTCCGGCGGCGGCCGCGCCGAGGTTTCCGGCCGCTGGAATCCGCTGCTCGCCGCCGGTATATGCGCGCCCGCGCGACGTATCGGGGATCGAAGGGGCCCGGGGGAAATGGAAACCAAGTGGCGGATGGCCGGCTGGCGTTCAAAGCCGCGGGTGCAGATGCCGGAATACACGGACAGCGGCGCTTTGGACGCCGTCGAAGCCAAGCTCGCCGGATTCCCCCCGCTCGTTTTTTCCGGGGAAGTCAGGAAGCTCAAGCGGGCTCTCGGCGAGGCGTGCGAGGGCAGGGCGTTCCTGCTTCAGGGCGGCGACTGCGCCGAGAGCTTCAGCGAATTCAATGCGGACATCATCAGGGACACCTTCCGGGTGCTCCTGCAGATGGCTGTTGTGCTTACCTTCAGCGCGAAGTGCCCGGTGATCAAGGTCGGCCGCATGGCCGGGCAGTTCGCGAAGCCGAGGTCGTCGGCCACGGAGTCGGCGGGAGGCGCAGAGCTGCCGTCGTACCGCGGCGACATCATCAACGACATCGAATTCCGCGCCGACGCCAGGGCTCCGGATCCGAGTCGGATGCTGCAGGCCTACACGCAGGCCGCGGCCACGCTGAACCTCCTCCGGGCCTTCAGCCAAGGCGGGTACGCCGACATCCATGGCGTCCACAACTGGACCCTCGGCTTCACGAAGGGCAAGGAGGCGGAGCGCTACCGCGGCCTTGCCGAGCGGATCACGGACGCGCTGGACTTCATGGAGGCGGCGGGCGTCAGCGGCAGGCGGACCGTCGCGCTGCGCACGGTCGACTTCTACACCAGCCACGAGGCGCTGCTGCTCGAATACGAGGAAGCGCTCTGCAAGATCGATTCGCTTACCGGGAAGCCGATTGCCGGGTCGGGGCACCTGATCTGGATCGGCGACCGCACGCGCGACCCCGAAGGCGCACATGTCGAGTTCTGCCGCGGCGTCCAGAATCCGGTCGGCATCAAATGCGGCCCATCGCTTTCCGCCGACGATCTAAGGCGGCTTCTCGACATGCTGAATCCCGGAAACGAGCCGGGCCGCATCACGCTGATCGCGCGGTTCGGCGAGGAGAAGATCAGGGAGCATCTTCCGCGCCTGGTGCAGGCGGTCCGGTCGCATGGCGGGAAAGTGGTCTGGTCGTGCGATCCGATGCACGGCAACACCATAAAAGCCGCCAACGGCTACAAAACGCGGCGATTCGGAAGCGTGCTGAACGAAACGATGTCGTTCTTCCGGGTCCACGAGGCCGAGGGGACGTATCCCGGCGGCATCCACATCGAGATGACCGGAAAGGACGTCACGGAGTGCACGGGAGGCGTCAGCGCTGTTTCCGACGAGGACCTAAGAAGCCGGTACCACACGGTATGCGATCCCAGGCTGAACGCGTCACAAGCCCTTGAGCTGGCGTTCCTGGTCGCGGAGGAGCTGTCGCGGCTCCGGGAGTCGCGAACCAGCGGAAGCGAATTGCGAAAGGCCGTCTGAGGCCCGTTCCCGCTCCCGGTCAGCCCTGCGCCACGCGGAGCGGGGCAAGGGCTCCTTCCGCGCCGAAGCCGCTGCGGATCTCGCTTTCGCAGTGCCGGGCCAGCTCCTTCCGGTTCCGGAACGCCGCCGCGGTCACCGGGGGATGCAGCTCCAGTTCCGCCGTCCATCCGCCCGGCGCGGAAAGGACGTCCAGCAGGTGAGGGGTGAATTCCATGTCGCCCCACCACGCGAGCAGGCGCGGATCCTCGTCGCCGTCGGGAGGCCTGTACCTGAGCGTTACCGGCTGGACCGGCACCTTGTCGCGGATGTTCCCGTCGAACATGGCAGCGAACAGGGCGGACTTGAACGACAGGACACGAAGCCCGTCGGTGCTGGTTCCCTCGGGAAAGAACACGAGCGTGTCGCCGCCGGAAAGCCGTTCGGCGATCTCCCTGATCTGATCCGCCGCCTGCCGCGCATCCCGCTCGATGAACAGGCTGCCGGTCGCTTTCGCCAGAACGCCGACGCCGAACCAGTTCCCGACATCCCGCCGCGCCACGAAACTGCCGGTCTGAGCGGCGTTCAAGGTGAAAATGTCAATCCACGAGACGTGGTTGGAAACGACGACTCCCGGCCCGTCCATCCGCTGTCCGCTGAGCGACAATCGGATTCCCAGCAATTTCAGGCACCACCTGCAGACCGCGTTGGTGATCCTCGGCGTGACGGGTCGGCCCCAGGGCCGCTCCAGGACTCTGACCACCAGGAATGCCGCGAGGGCGGCATAGATGAGCAGGACCAGAGCGGGGGCGCGGCAGGCGAGCCGCAGCAGCCCTGCGATTCCGCGCTTTCTTCGTACTGGGTAAGGGTCGCTGGAGTGCCAGGTCGTCAAGCCGGGCTCCGGTTGCGGACGTAATAGTCGCGATGCCGCTGCGACATCCTGTGCGTGTCCATCAGCAGGCATACGTCGACCGTATTGAAATCCCGGTCCACGAACGCGCCATCGCCGATGAATCCCCCGAGCCGCAAATAAGCCTTGATCAGGCTAGGAAGGGCCTTGATCGCGACAAGCCTTTCGACCCGATCCTTCGGGAGGCGGTTCGTGCGGGCCGCTGACTCGCCAATGGCGCTTACGCGCAGATGCTCAGGCGCGAGATGGTAGTGGTGCAAATACGAGAGCGGCTGGTCGAGCGCGTCGGGATCCGTTCCATGGAAGCTGGCGACGCCGAAAAGAATCTCAATCCCGCGCTTGAGCACGTACTCCGCGAGCCCGCCCCACAACTGGAACATGGCGGAGCCGTTCCTGTAGTCGGGATGGACGCAGGTTCTTCCCAGTTCGACAACGGGCCTGCCCAGCTGCAGGAGCGGGGAGAGGTCGAATTCGCTTTGGGAATAGAAGCCGCACTCGCGCTTCGCGACTTCGCCGGGCAGCAGGCGGTAGGCGCCGACCACATGGTCCAAATCGCTGAGGCTGCGGCTGTTGTCGATAAGGATCAGGTGGTCGAACCACTTGTCGAAATCGTCAGTCTCAATCCGGCTCTCGTGGTCCGAGCCCGCGGCTGGGGCGCCGAGCTCCTCGACGAAAACCTTGTACCGAAGCCTGAACGCTGCCTGAAGATCCTCTTCTGAACTCGCGAGGCGAACCGTGAAGTTGCTTTCCTCAAGTTCCATCAGCCGATGCGCCGTTCCAAGAACCGGCCGTCTATCCGAGCGCCATGGGAAACGCTGTCAGAGTTCAGGGTTTCTGGCACTCTCCGTTGGCCGATTCGGCTGCCTTCGCGTTGCTGGTATCGGCAGTCCGTTTCGTTTTCCAGCACGGCCATCGGGGTCGCGCTCCCGTGTTCGATTCGAGAACGGGGAAGTCCGTGTCCGCCGATCCGTTTCACGAGGCGGCCCTCAGGAACTCTTGGGGCGTTCTGCAGCCGAGGGAGCGGTGGGGGCCCGGCGCGGTTGAACTCGTCGGCGAAGGCGTCGATGAGGAGGTTGATCCGGTCGAGATCGTCGGGGATCTCCCAGCATCCGTGGACCTCGCAGCCCCATATTCCGACGGTGCACTCGACGTTCCCATCGAGCTTCGGGGATCGCGGCGGGAGCACCCCGAGGGCGATGCCGCGCCGCGGGGCGCGGCCCAGCCCGTGCCGTTTCTTGGCTCAGCGGACGGTCCCGCCGTCAGCCGCCGCCGGAATTCCGCCGCAGGACGCGGACGAACTCGTCGGCGTCTTCGCAATCCAGCAGGAACTCCGACGCGCCCTCCAGCTGGTCGGCGGTCTTGAGCCCGGCGACCAGCTCGGACAGCGCGGCCCGCCGGCTCAAGCCGAATTTCCTGGCCGCCTGCCGCCGCAGAATTTTGCGCATCCCGTCGATCTGCCCTTCGTTGCGCCCTTCGTTGCGCCCTTCCTCGCGCCCTTCCTCGCGCCCTTCTTTGCGCCCTTCCTTGCGCCCTTCGGTTCGAACCTTGTCGAACGCCCGGTCGAAGCTTCTCTCGAATACGGAAGCGACCTCCTCGTGATCCTGCATGGCTTCGGTCCTCTTCAGTTCATCCAAGTCTTCCTGCGGAATTCCGCGGGAGTGCTCCGCGACCGCCAGCGCCAAGCCGATGAACGCATCGCGCAACCCCTTGTGCTCCGGGCCCAAGGCGGTCCGGAGCATCGCCGCGAGCTTGGCGCCGGGTTCGGCCGAACCCGGATTGGAGAGCGCGCAAAGGGCGCCGATGGCGTTGCCTTCCGGATACTTCCCGGCATCGGCCCGGCGCAGCTCAATGACATCATAGCGTTGGCGGGTCTGGTATTCCAGCAGCCATTCGTCCTTGCCTTCGATCAAATCCAGGTAATCCGTCGGCGCCGACCATTCCGCGTCGCCGGAGTAGATCACCACCGGCACGACGGGGGGAAGCGAGAGATGCAGCCCGTCCTCCCGCCGCTCGCCTTCGGCCTGCTCCCTCGCCCGCAGGACGTAGTTGAGGACCCGCCGCGCCATCATCGGATCCACCCGCGACTGGAACTCGATGAGGACGAAAAGGTAGACCCAGTCTCCGCCGCTCTTCGACTTCACCCGCCAGATCCTGTCGGCGCGGCTGCTCCGCTGCCGGTCGTCGGCGAATTCCCCTCCGGCTTGGCACAGGGTGCCGAGATCGACCGCGGCGAGGAACCGGGCCGGGGCGATGGCCCGCAGAAGGTCCCCGGCCATCCGGCTCTCGTTGAAGAGCCGCTTGAACATCGCGTCGTAGCGCACCGCCGCGCCCGCCGTCGCCGATCCGCTTCGGGACATTGAACCTGCCGATCCTGATTGCTCCGCGCCTCATATGCGGCGGGCTTGCGGAATGTAAGAGCCGAATTCCGTTGCGCATCCGACCCCGGACGGGCACGAGTTTGCGTCCGGCCAATAGCGGCGGGGCGAAAACGAACGTGCGGATTTCCTGAACCCATCGCGGCCAGTCCGGCGCGCGCTCGACAGGGCGCGGCCGTCCCAATGCGAAACAGGTCGGAATTCCTTCGGCAGGATTTTCGTTGGCAACGGATTCGTTGGCAATGGATTTGTTGGCAAACCAAACGGGAATGCCGATGGCGGGAGCGGGCCAGCCGGACAATCAGCGGCGGTCCGGCTCCTGCAGCGCGTCCAGCACCACGTTGTTGCCGTCCAAGACGACCTTGCCGGCGTTCTCGAAATTCACCGTGATCAGATTGCCGATGATGGACTGGATCTGGCCCGTTCCCCACTCGGCGCAGGCAGGGTTCCGGACCAGCTGGCCCGGCTCGAGAAACGAGTTCAGCTCGTGCATCTCAAAGCTTGCCGGTTCGCGCGAATGCGGCTTGGGCGAGGCCGCGCGTCAATGAACCTGCTGCCGTCACTCCTGATATGCGCCCGCTTCCGAAAGCAGCTCGGCGAAGCGCTTGGCGTTGGCCGCATAGTGCTCGGCCGCCCGCGCGATCCCCGCGCGGTCGTCCGCGCTGGTTTCGCGAACGGTTTTCGCCGGCGATCCCATCGCCAGGCTGCCATCGGGCACGGATTTGCGTTCCGTCACAAGCGAGCAGGCGCCCACGAGGCAGTCGCGCCCGACGCGTGCGCCATTCAGGATCGTGGCGTTCACGCCGATCAGCGTGTTCGCGCCGATTGTGCATCCGTGCAGCATGGCCTTGTGCCCGATCGTGCATCCCGGCCCGATCTCGAGCGGGTACCCGGGATCTGTATGCAGCACGCAGTTCTCCTGGATGTTCGTGCCGTTGCGGATGACGATGGGCTCGTTGTCGCCCCGGATGGTCGTTCCGAACCAGATGGAAACGCCTTCCTCGATCACGACGTTCCCGATGACGCTCGCGGTCGGCGCGACCCAGCAGTCGCTTTCCGGCAGGGTCGGCGTCGTGCCGCCCAGCGCGAAAACCGTCACGAGTTGCGGTCCTCGAATTCGCGGTTCAGGCCGCCGACAAAGCTCCCGAGGCAGAGCTGCCTTGAGCGGCGGTTGCGCTCGGAGCGAATGATGCTGCAAACCTTTTCAAAAACGCGTTCCAGGTTCTTGTTCACAAGGACGAAATCGTAGTCCGCCCAGTGGCTGATCTCCTTGCGGGCCGTCGCCATCCGGTACGCGACTGACTTCTCGTTTCCCGGCTCCCGGTTTCGAAGCCTGCATTCAAGCGCGGCGATCGTCGGCGGCAGGACGAATATTGAAATCGCGTCGTCCTCCAAATCCGACTGCCGGATCTGGGCCCCGCCTTGCCAGTCGATATCGAAGACGACATCGCGGCCATCCTCGACCGCTTCGCGGACCGGCCCTTCCGGCGTTCCGTAGTGGTGGCCGAACACCTCCGCGTGCTCCAGGAACCGGCCTTCCTCGACGAGCGACAGGAAGCGCTCCCTGCCGACGAAATAATACTCGCGCCCGTCCTTCTCGCCCGGCCTCGGCTCCCGGGTCGTGTAGGATACCGACTCCTTGATCGACGAATCCCAATCCTTCAGCATTCGGGAAAGGGTCGTTTTTCCGGCGCCCGACGGCGAAGACAGGATGATCAGCAGTCCGCGTCGCCGGTATGATTTCATGTTGTCGCCCGCGCGGCCGTCGTCGACCAGGTTCTTCCCGGCCGCCCCGTCCGCAGGCCGTCCGGAAATGCAGCGCGTCCTATACCCTATCAACGCTCTGCGAAAGACCGCGCGCTTGCGATTTGCGTCTTGCAGCGGGCTTGACGGGCTTCGCCTTCGGCGCGCTATCGGCCGGAATCCGTAAGGATGGGCCCGAGGATGTGCCGCAGCGCGTCGGACGGGGCAGGGACGTTCCACATCTCCGGGCCGATCACCAGGAAATCCGAAACGGGCGCGAACGCGGCAGCCTGCTCCGGCGAGCCGCAGCAGTCGGCCAAAGCCGGAATGACCGTTGTCGAAGTCCAGAGTTCGAGGAAATCGGGACTCACGCAACCGGCCGCCGGACCGCCGCCCGCGTCCAGAGGCCCGAACGCGACGTAGTCGGCGCTGGCTTCCCCTGCCTTGTAACCGGCATCCCGCGACGAGCCGCAGAAGGCTCCGATGGTGCGCTCGTCGCCGAGCAGCCTGCGCGAATCCCGGACCGCGCGGGCGCCGTCGGTCAGATGGACGCCGTCCAGCCGGCATCGTGCGGCCAAGTCGGCCCGGTCGACGGCAAGAATCTCGGTTTCGCCGCCACCGGCGCCCGCGAGCAGGAACTCGGCCATCGATTCGAAATCCCGTTCGCCAGCGGCAGGCCGCTGGATACGGATGCACGCGATTCGATGCTCGGCCAGGACGGATGCGATAGCGTCCTTCAGTTCCGGGCGGTCGGGACCGTGCGGAACCTCAAGGCAAATTCCGGGCCCGGGCGATGGCTTGCGGGCTTGATCGGGTATGGATGTCACTGCGGAATCCGTGATGAGAGCCGATGATCGCGATCGGCAGTCAGCAAGAGCGCGCCGCGGGTCGTCCCGCGCGCGGCTTTGCGTCACTCGCCCAAATACGCTGCCGCGGTGTTGTCCGCCATGGTTTTTGCGGTCTCGCGGGACTCGCCGGAGGCGACATGCGCCTCGTACCATTTGTCGGCGCAGTGCCGAACGAATACCTTCCCGCCGTCGGTTCCCAGCCAGCCCTCCCCGGCCTTGCGGACTCCGGAAGGGCATCCGGGGTCCAGATGAGCCGCCAGCCCGACGAGGGACATGTCCCATCCCACGCCGGTCGCGCCCGGACCGAATTTCCGCCAATGCTCCTCGGGTGCGTCGTCGAGCGTCATCGAATGCTCAAGCCGAAGCGCCGTTCCGGCTGCGGCGCGCGCAACCTCCACGTCCACCCAGGACATGTTTCCGCCGAACTCCCAAGTAACCCCGATTCTTGCGGGCGGCTGGCAGAGCTCGATTGTTCCGCTCGCGTTTCCTTCGAGCCGGTATCGCCCGCCGGGCCGCAAATCGCCGCTGATGGGCGTGAGCCAGTCGGAAATGCATTCCGCCAAGGTCAGCGCATCCCAAAGCGCGCGCTGGTCGGAAGGGAAGTCCCGGTGCAGGGCCCGTCGCCGGCCGACGCGAACTTCGCGCCGATGCGCGCCTTCGAATTTGCCGAAGTCCATTTCCAGCTCCGACCGTAGAGTTCCGCAATGGCGCATCTTGCACGAACCGAATTCCCTTGCCAACGAAGCGAAGCGCGGGCGGCAGAGGCGCCCATCGCCGCGGCTGCCGCGTTTGCAATCGAACCAACGCGAATCTAGACACCCTCGGTCAATGCGGGACGGACGCACGGCCCGGATTTATCGCAGTCGAGCAAGGACAACGTTGGCTGGCATAACCAATTCGGCACGGACTGGCGCCCCTATGAACGGGCCCGGCGATTCGCCGAAGGAACCAGCGGAGACGCAGCCCGTTTTCGTGCTGTCGAGGCCGCAGCTCGGCGGGAACATCGGCGCGGCCGCGCGCGCCATGCTCAACTTCGGACTGGACAGGCTGCGGATTGTCGCCCCCCGCGACGGCTGGCCAAGCGAGGAAGCGGTCGCGATGGCCAGCGGGGCGGGGCGGGTTATTGACGGAGCGGAGCTGTTTCCAACGGACGCGGACGCGTTGTCGGACTGCTCGTTCGTCTTTGCGACCACCGCGCGCCGTCGCGAGGCGAACCTTCCTGTGGTTCCGCCGTCCGAGGCCGCGGCGGAGGCGCGGGTCCGCGCCGAAGCCGGGCAGAGGGTCGGGTTTCTTTTCGGTCCGGAGCGCGCCGGGCTGGAAAACGTCGAACTAGCCCGGGCAGGGGCCATTATCTCGGTTCCGTCCAATCCCGAATTCAGCTCGCTGAACCTTGCGCAGTGCGTGCTGCTGATCGCGTACGAGTGGAAGCTGGCGCGGTTCGACAGGGCGCGCTTCGACCTCAGGCACGAACGGCTGCCGCCATCCAGACTGGAAGCGAAGGAGGTTTTGGCGAACAGGCTGGAGCGCGACTTGGAGCAAGCGGGCTATTTCTGGCCGGAGAGCAAGTCGGACGGCATGAAGCTGAATCTCCGCAGCCTGATCATGCGCTTGGAGCTGAGCGATCCGGAAGTGCGCACGCTCCACGGCGTTCGCAAGGCATTGAAGAGGATGGAAAGCGGCGGCGGCTCCAGGCAGTCGGAGCATGAAGCCGCCGGCGGGGGAGTTGCGGAATGAAGCCGGAACGCCGGATCTTCGAGGAAGTCGATCACAAGGATGCGACGCGGACAGGCGACGGGCCGACAGGGGCAACCGACCGTCGAAACTCCACGCGCAGGCTGGTCGCGAATTGGCTCCTCGGACTTTGCGCGCTTGTCATACTGACCATTGTCGTAGGCGGGCTGACGCGCCTCACCGATTCCGGTCTTTCGATTACGGAGTGGCGGCTTGTCGCTGGCGTCATTCCGCCTCTCAGCGAGGCGGCATGGCAGGCGGAGTTCGCCAAATACCAGGAAATCCCCGAATTCCAGCTGCAGAACCAGAGCATGGATCTTGCCGCCTTCAAGCGAATCTACTGGTGGGAATGGACGCACAGGCAACTCGGGCGGCTCATCGGGCTCTATTGGGCGGCAGGGTTCGTCTGGTTCGCATTCACGAAACGGCTGCCAACGGGATGGGCACCGCGGCTTCTGGGCGTCGGCGTGCTGATAGGGGTGCAAGGGGCGGTCGGCTGGTGGATGGTCGCGAGCGGGCTTTCCGGCAGCAGCGTCGACGTCGCGCCCGCAAGGCTGCTGGTCCACTTGATGCTTGCATTCGCGATTCTGGGAATTGCGGCATGGTTTGCCATGGTGCTGCGAACCGACCAAGCCTCGCTTTACCGGGCGCGCCGAAACCGCGAGCAGGCGCTGGAACGATTCGGCGTTGCAGTCCTTGCGCTATCCATCGTCCAGATCGCCCTTGGAGCGCTGGTGGCGGGAACCGACGCGGGCGCGGCATTCCCCACATGGCCCCTCATGAACGGGGAATTCCTCCCGTCGGACAGTTTCGCCTTGGACCCCGCGATGTCGAATTTCGTGGAAAACCCGGCGCTGACGCAGTTCAATCACCGCATCGCGGGATACTTGCTGGCCGCGCTTGCGCTGGTCGCTCTCTGGCGCAGCCGGTCTAGCCCGCGCGCCTCGACCAAACGTGCGTTTCATTGGGTCGCGGCGGCTGTGCTCCTGCAGGCTGCGATCGGCGTGGGCACGATTCTTTATTCCGCGCCGGTGGCGCTCGCCGCCGTTCACCAGGCTGGTGCCGTCGTTGTCTTCCTTCTGGTTCTTCGCGCGTGCTTCCAATGCCGGTATCCGCGCGATTCGGTTCTGGGAGTTCCGCAGTGACCGGCGGCGCGTACGGGGAGCTGCTGGATTACCAGAAGGAATCGGAGGCGCTTTCGCAGATTTCCGGCCTGCTGGAATGGGACCAGGAAACCTGCATGCCGAAGGGCGGCTACGGGCAGCGCGCGGAACTCATGGGCGCGGTCAGCAACGCGCTCCATCAGCGTCAGAGGTCGGACCGGCTCGGCGAGCTCCTTGCCGCGGTCGACCTTCGGAGCCTTGACGAAGCGGGTGCCGCGAACGTCCGGCACATCCGCCGCCGCCGCGACCGCGCAATGCGGATTCCAGCCGACCTTCCGAGAGCGATCGCCCGCGCAGGGTCGAAGGGTTACCAAACATGGGTGGAGGCAAGAAAGGAAAACGATTTCAACCTGTTCCGTTCGGTTCTTGCGGAAATGGTTTCGTTGAAGCGGCAGGAAGCGCGAGCCGTGTCGGAGGATGGCCGCCTGTACGACGCCCTTCTGGACGAGTTCGAGCCCGGCATGACGTCCGACCAGCTGGACGCGATGTTCGCGGCAATGCGGCCCCGTCTGGTCTCACTCGCGGAGCGAATCTTCGGGTCCGAAACCAGGATAGAACCGCTCGCGGGAGAATTCCCGGAAGCGGTCCAGCTTGCGCTCGCGCGCGACGTTGCAACTCGCTGCGGCTACGATTGGAACCGCGGCAGGCTGGATCTCGCCGTGCATCCTTCGACGGTCGGTGCCGGGAACGACGTTCGGATCACGACGCGCATCGACGAGGCGAACCCATTCAACTGCATTTACTCAACGATCCATGAGGCCGGGCACGCCCTCTACGAACTGAATGTCGCGCAGGAGCACTTGCTGACGCCTGTGGGCGGAGGAGTCTCGATGGGCGTCCACGAAAGCCAGTCGCGGATGTTCGAGAACCAGCTTGGACGCAGTTTCCCGTTCTGCGGATGGCTGGCGGAGCGGACGGGCAAGGAATTCGGCGTCCCGGGGATAGGGGACGCGCGTTCGTTCTACGCGAAGGCCAACAGGGTAGCGCGCCAGCCGATCAGGACCGAAGCCGACGAGGTCCATTACAATCTGCACATCATGCTCCGGTACGATCTGGAGACGGAGCTGATCGCCGGCGGCCTCGAAACAGAGGACTTGGAGGAGGCGTGGAATGCGCGGTTCAGGGCCGATTTCGGATTTGACGTCGACAGCGCCGCGAACGGAGTTCTGCAGGATGTCCACTGGTCCGTCGGCCTGTTCGGCTACTTCCCAGCGTACGCGTTGGGGAACGTTTACGCAGGCTGCCTGCATGCCGCTTTGCGGAAGGATTTGCCCGATTTGGACGGCTCGCTTTCGGCGGGCGATTTGCGCCCGGCCGCCGAGTGGCTGTCCGACAGGGTGCACCGGCACGGGGGGCTGCGGGAGCCGGTGGCGACGGTCGAACGAGCTTCGGGCGGCGAAGTTTCGGAAGTGCCGCTGCTGGACTACTTGGAGGAGAAGTTCGGCGAAATCTACAAATTGTAGCTCGTATCCGAACAAGCAAACGTCAACGCGTTGAATCTTCGTCTTTGATTCTCGATTGGTAGACTCCCCGAGTCCAGCAGAATTCCCCGAATTCGCTGCCATGTCCACGGTCTTCCGTCAATCTCCAGAGGCAATCTGAATGCTCAAATCCACTGGGGAGCGATCCCGGCAGGGTTCGACCGGCATCGGGTCGATCAAGCCGGACGCGATATCCCAGTGCTGCTCGGGCACCGAGGCCTCGACGCGCTCAATGATGATCGGCCAGCCCGGCGGGTGGTGCTTGGACATGCCGAGAAGCTGAAGCACATCTGTGATGTGCTGGACCGAAGCCGCGGACGCGACTACGTGGACCTGCCGGGATTCCGATTCCACGCGCTGAGGGGCAAGATGAAAGGTCGCTGCGCAGTTTCTGCGTCAGGGAACTGGCACGTGATTTTCTGGTTCGAAGACCGGAACGCGGTCGATGTCGATTGCGTGGACCATCATTGAGAAGGATCGGACCATGGCGATGAGAAATCCGCCGCACCCCGGCGGAATCGTGAGGCGGCAATGTCTCGAGCCTCTCGGCTTGTCCGTGACGCGAGCCGCCGAAGGTCTGGGGGTTACGCGCCAAGCTCTTTCCAAGCTCGTCAACGGGAATGCGGGCATCTCGATCGATATGGCGGTTCGCCTGTCGAGGGCGTTCGAGTCAAATCCTGAGACGTGGCTCGGCATGCAGATGGCCTGCGATCTGTGGCAGGCTCGTGATCGCATGGACTGGATTGTGGTCGAGCGGTTCGAGGCGGCCTGAATGAAAGAGTTTCGTGCCTTTGAGCCGCGGAACGGGCAACGACGGGCAGACTGAACTACCTCTCGCACGTCCGCGGGGTCGGTAGCGAAAGTCGGGACCGGAAACGAAGCAGCAGAAAGCCTTGTTCTCCGACCGGAAGCCACCCCGGCGGGCAACGGCAGGCTGAAGCCGCCAGCGGTCGATACGCCGGAATCCTTCCCACCGTGAGGCCCTGCGCTCGCGCTTCCGCAATCGCGCTGCGGGTGCGTTCTTTCCTGCGCGAACCCGTCTTGCGGCGGAAAGGCGGCTGTCAGCGCGATTGACGATGAGTTTTCCGGCGAACTGGCGCGGATTGGCGGCTACCGATCTCGAAGCGGGTCCAGAGTTACCCGACGTGCTTGCCCGGTCTCGGCTTACGCTGTCCGCGGTCCAAGTGTTCGGTTCGCTGGCGGCGGCAGCCGGGCCATCGCGAGGGCAAAGGACAATCGAATGACTGAATGGACATGGAAGCGGGCCATCCGGCTCGGGCTGGCGGCCGTTGCGCTGGCGGCCAGCGCAATCGCTGCCGCCGCGCAAGACCTTCCGCCGCTGCACGAAGCGGCATCAAACGGAGCGGAAAGCGGCGTGCGCTCGCTGCTCGAAGCGGGGGCGGATCCGAACGCCGAGTACGAATTCGAAAGAACGCCGCTGCATTGGGCGGCTGCCCAACGCGCAACCGGCTTGTATGGCAAGGCGAGCTTATGGGGGAGTATGCCGCCATTGCCCGAATGCTGCTTGAGGCTGGCGCGGACGTGAACGCCGTCGATGACGATGGCGAAACGCCGCTGTTCGAAGCGTTGTCCAAGGGAAACGACGTCGTTGCCGCGTTGTTGCGCGCAGCGGGCGGGAGCTATTGAAACGATGCCCGCCAGTGCGCCTTCCCGGCGGCTTGCTTCCGGCCCCGGACACTGAGCTGCAAGGCCGGTTGCCTGAAGGCCAGGTGCTCCCGGAACGACTTGATGTCGCTGCCACCAAATCGACCGGGCGGAAAGTCCCCGGCAGTCCTGAACCTATCGAACCCAGTCAACACATTGAAACAAAACATGAACTTGCGCGACGATTCAGTGGTGTGATACGATTCCTGGTCGAAGGTAGAGCAATCTGTTGATGTCGATCACGCGATTGCTGGACCCGGTACCGAATAAAACTCGCAAGGAGGACGATATGCGAATGAAGTATCTAACGGCCTTGACCGCGGCAGCGCTCATGTCCGTCGGCGCGGCGCAAGCCCAATCCGTGAAGGTCGGCGTGCTTTCTACCCTTGAAGGAACCTATACAGTTCTCGGGGAAGACGGCATTCGCGGGCTTCAGGTTGCCATGGATAGGGCCGGCGGAATGGCCGGCGGCCGCGAGATTGAGCTCATAATTGCAGCGACCGATGCCAGCCCGGACAGCGCCGTGCGCGCTGCGCGGAAAGTGGTGGAGCAGGACGGCGTCGAAATCGTTATCGGCCCGCTCTCCGGCTCCGAAGGAATCGCGCTTCGCGATTATTCGAAAACCCAGCCGCAGACGACCTTCATCAACGGCATCTCCGGCGCACAGGAAACGACTTATGTCAATCCGTCCGAAAACTTCTTCCGCTTCAATATTGACGGCGCGCAGATGTCGGCGGGTCTCGGCTCCTACATCTACAACGAAAAAGGCTACGAGACGATTGCCACTGTCGGTGAAGACTATTCTTTCATCTACACGCAGGTTTTCGGCCTGGCGCTGGAATTCTGCCAAGCGGGCGGCGAAATCACCGAACGCTTGTGGGTGCCGCTCGGAACGAAGGATTTCGCGTCGATCATCGCCGCGCTGCCGGATGACGTTGACGCCATCTATCTCGGCCTTGGCGGCGGCGACGCCGTAAACTTCCTCAACCAGTACCAGCAGGCAGGAGGCGACGCCAACCTGATCGGCGGGACAATCATGGTTGACGGCTCAGTGCTGTCCTCGAAGGGCTCTGCCAAAGAGGCCTTGATCGGCGTTCCTTCGTCAGGTCCGCAAGCCGACGACTGGGACAACCCGAACTGGCAAGCCTACGTCAAGCACTACCAGGACCTCTTTCCGCCTGAGAAGCGGTTCCCGTCGCCGTCGCTGCTCGCAACCGGCTATTACAACGCTACCACGGCGATGGTGCGTTGCTTGGATGAAGTGGGCGGCGACCTGTCGGATGGCCAGGCTGCGTTCCGCGGGTGCCTTGCCAATCTTGTCATGGACGATGCGCCGAACGGCCGGATCTCGTTGGACGAGAACCGGCAGGCAATCGGAACCAACTTCATTACCGAGGTTGTTGAACTTGACGACGGCACACTGTCCAACAAGCTCGTAAAGGTCGTTGGCAACGTCAACCAGACCCTCGGGTTCGACAAGGATACGTTTGCAAGCATCGGCCTTCCGAGCCGGGAAGTCCCTGCTTGCAAGGCTTCCTACTGAAAGCACGTAGCTGGAAGTTCCGGGCCAGCTGGCCCGGAACGCTCCCTCCAGGAGGGTCTGAAGCCCGGCCAGCATAACACTTGCTGCTTCGCGTCGAATGCTGCGGCCTGCCGCCGAACGAATAGTGTCGCGCGGCCAGCTTCCCGGCGACGTTCCGGAAGGACGCGCTCGTCGAGCAGCCGAAGCGGTTCGGCCCGTGCCGCCTCGCACGCCCCGCTCGCCTGAAGGCTGGGCAGGACCGCCGGAATGCCTTCCCGGGACTTTGCGTTCAGCTCGGTCGATCCGTTGTCGGTCGAGCCCAGCCGCGATTGCTTCTCAGCGGCCTCGCGCATGCCGGCCACATCCGAGGATTTGCGGAAACCCGCCGATTTGGCGGCGAATTCAAATGAAACCTGCCGCATTCCAGGAATCCCCGCAAGCGGGAATTCAAGATTCAGGTCGGAAATTCAATGCGTTGTCATGCATTCATCCGAATGCAATTCGAATCCGTCCGCGAGCGGCTGACGGGTTTGCCGAATCCCCGGCTCTTTCGTAATTTGCGATTTCCGGCGGGGATTCTATACGGTTGCTCCGGGGAGGGCGGCGCCGATGGCTCGATGCAGCTGCAAAGGCGGAGGCGTTCCGCAGTCGGCGGCGGCGCGATGAGACGGTTCGTCGACCGGCACCCTGTATGGTCCAGTGCGATTTTCATCGTGGCCGCGGCTCTTCTTTGGGCGATCTTCGCAATTTGGCCGGATTGGCTGACGGATTTGATCGGCCGGAAAAAAGTCTTTCTGAATGCGCTCTTCAACGGAATAACCCTCGGCGGCCTCTATTTTCTTGTCGCCAGCGGGTTCACCCTCATATTCGGGCTGATGCGCAATGTAAATCTGGCCCACGGATCCCTCTATCTGCTGGGCGGATACATCGGGTACGAGATTGGAGACCTTACCGGACTATGGCTGTTGGCGTTTCCGGTCGCATTTGTAGTCGTCGGTGCACTGGGGGTGCTCCTGCAAGTCTTCGTCTTCCGCAGAATGGAGGGGCAGGATTTGCGCCAGACGCTTGTCACAATCGGGATTTCTATTGTGATGGCGGATTTGATGCTTTGGATATGGGGAGGCGATTTCTACAACATCGTGCCTCCTGATTGGCTCAACGGGCCGATGAACACTTTCTTCGTAACCGCGGTCAAGCGGTCCGGCGATCTTGTATTTCTTAAATACCCGCTGGTCCGCGTGGCAATCTTCGCCGCGTCGGTCGCAGTCGGCGTTGGCATGTGGCTGCTGTTGAATCGCACGCGCATCGGCATGCTGGTCCGCGCCGGCGTGGATGACCGTGACATGCTGTCGGCGACGGGGACCCGCATCCAGCTTGTTTTTGTCGCCGTGTTCGCGTTCGGCGCCGGGCTTGCCGGCATCGCCGGCGTGGTCGGCGGCACTTTCCAATCGATCGCGCCCGGCGAGGACATTCGCTTCCTTTTGGCGTCGCTGGTTGTCGTCATCGTCGGCGGCATGGGGTCGATCACCGGCGCGGCGCTCGGCGCGCTGCTGATCGGCTTGGCCGAGCAGTTCGGGTCGGTTTATTTCCCGACATACGCGGTCGTTTTGACGTTCCTGATCATGGTTCTCGTGCTGGCGTTCCGCCCGCGCGGGCTTATGGGCAGGGGCTGATCAATGGCCGTCGTGGAGACCGGGATCGCGGTCGAGGAATCGTCCGGCCGGAGCTGGCTTGAACGCATCCCGGCAGCGTATTGGATTGTCGGATTCGTGCTCGTCGTGATGCCGACCTTCGCGTCCAACTTCGTCCTCTACCAGATTTTCGGCTGGTCATTCATTCTTGGCGTAATCGCCCTCAGCCTTGTTTTTCTAGGCGGCTACGGCGGAATGGTCAGCCTCGCCCAAATGACGATCGCCGGCTCCGCCGGATACATGCTGGCGATATTCGGCCCAAGCGCGATCACCGGCATCTCCATGGCCTGGCCTTGGTATTTCGCGATTCCGGTCGCGTTGTGCATCGCCATCGCGCTCGGGACGCTCACAGGCTGGCTCGCGGTGCGAACCGAGGGCATATACACGATCATGATCACGCTCGCGATCGCCGCCGCGTTCTTCTATTTCACACGCCAGAACTATACGATCTTCAACGGATTTTCCGGGTTCAACGGCGTTCTGCCTCCGATGCTTTTCGGCGTCGATTGGAGCGGCCCGATAGCGTTCTACTACCTCACGCTTTTCTGGGCGGTTGTCGCATATTTCGCCGTGCTGTACCTTTCCCGCGCGCCGTTCGGCCTCGCGCTGCAGGGCGTCCGCGACAATCAGCGGCGAATGTCGGCGCTTGGATACAACGCGACGGCGCATCGAGTCGCGGCATACGCGTTCGCCGCGCTTCTAGCCGGTGTAGGCGGCATCCTTCTGACTTGGCAATCGGGGCAGATTTCGCCCGGCACCGTTGGAATCGGGCCCGCTATCGATATCCTCGTCATCGCGGTCATCGGGGGGCTGAGCCATCCGGTCGGCGCGTTCATCGGCGCGTTCATTTACGTGATCCTCAAGACTTTCGCGCTTGATGCGCTGGTCGCCGTGGGCTTGGCAGGCGAAAGGTTCCAGCTTCTCATCGGGCTGGGGTTCCTGGTCATCGTTTTCTGGTCGCCGGACGGAATCCTCGGGCTTTGGGCGCGCTGGCGCGAAAGCAGGAAAATCGACCGGCTGATCGACGGCGGCGGAGGAACGCCGTGAACACCCCCGTCAACGTGGCCGACCGCCTCAGCGCTTCCGGCACGGCGAACGCGCTCGAGCTCCGCGGCGTCTCCAAACTGTTCGGCGCGCTGGCGGCGCTCCAGGACATCAACATCACGGTCAAGCCGGGGGAGCGGCGCGCCGTGCTCGGCTCGAACGGCGCGGGCAAAACGACGCTCTTCAACTGCATCACCGGGGATTTCCTGGCCACGACAGGAAACATCCGGTTTTTCGGCGAGGACATTTCCGACTTTCCGCCCCATGACCGAATCCGCCGGGGGCTGCGCCGCACCTACCAGATTTCGCTGCTTTTCACCGGGCTGAGCGTAATCGACAACGTCTACCTCGCTTGCGTGGGCGTCTCGCGCAGCCGGTTTTCCTTTCTGCGCCCAGGCCGGAACGACGCGTTGCTGGCATCGGCCGACGATCTTGTGGACGTGGTTCATTTGACCGACGAGCGCGACACCCTCGTCGCGAACCTGTCCTACGGCCAGCAGCGCCAGCTTGAAATCGCAATGGCGCTTGCCGGCGCGCCGAGGTTCGTCCTGTTCGACGAGCCCGCTGCAGGGCTGTCGCCGCCCGAGCGCAGCGAACTCGTGGAAATCCTGACCAGCCTGCCAGCGCACATGGGCTACATCATCATCGAGCACGATATGGATGTCGCGCTCAGGGTCGCCGAAAGCGTGACGATGATGCACAACGGCCGGATATTCAAAGAAGGAAAGCCCGCGGAAATCGAAGAGGACCCGGAAGTCCAGGCGCTCTACCTCGGGAATGAGGATGGCTGAGCGCAGCGGCGTCCCCGCGCTGGAGGTCCACGACCTCAATGTCTACTACGGGCATTCGCATGCGCTGCAGGGTGTGACGCTGCGGCTGGACCGCGGCGTGCTTTCCGTCGTTGGCCGGAACGGCATGGGCAAGACCACTCTGTGCATGGCGATCATGGGTCTTGTCCCGGTTGCGTCGGGAGACATCTCGTTCGGCGGCCAGTCGCTCGTTGGCAAGAGCCCCGCCGAGATCGCGCGGCTTGGCATCGGCTACGTTCCGCAGGGGCGGCGGCTGTGGCCGTCGCTCACGGTCGACGAGCACCTTCGCTTGGTCGGCAGCCGAGGCGGCGCGTGGTCGCGGGAACGGATTTATTCGACTTTCCCGAGACTTGCGGAACGGAGATCCAACGGCGGCGCGCAATTGTCAGGGGGCGAGCAGCAAATGCTCGCCATCGCGAGGGCGCTCCTGCTGAATCCGAAGCTGCTTGTCATGGATGAGCCGACGGAAGGCCTGGCTCCCGTCATCGTCCAGCAGGTCGAAGACATGCTCGTCCGGCTTGGACAGGAAGGCGGCATCGAGGTTCTGGTGATCGAGCAGAACATCGGCGTGGCCTGTGCCGTGGCCGAAAGCATCGGCATCATGGTCAACGGCCGAATCAATCGAGTCATGGAGAGCGGCGTCCTGGCCGGCAACCGGGACCTTCAGCAGGCAATGCTCGGCGTCGGCAGGCATGCCCATGACGAAACCCCCGACGCGGCGCTCGGCGAGGAGCCGCCTGCGCCGAGGCATCCGGCCGAGCTTTCCCGGATATACCTGTCCAATCCGTCAACGCCGTCGCGCTGGTCCCGCCCGGCGCCGGTGCGCGTGATTGAAGGTTCGGCGCGGACGATGACGCCGGAGCCGGTTGCGCGTCCGGCGCGCGCCGCGGTCGCCCGTTCCCGCGGAACCGGTGTCGTCCTTGTCTGCGGGACGCTGGACACCAAAGGGCCTGAGCTGAGATTCATCCGCGACATCATCAAGGGCGAAGGCGTAAATGTCCGCATGGTCGACCTGTCGACATCGGGCAAGCCATCGGGCGCGGATATCCCGCCATACGCCGTCGCGGGGTTTCATCGGCGCGGGGCCGCCGGGGTCTTCACCGGCGACCGCGGGTCGGCGGTCGCGGCGATGACCGAATCGTTCGAACGCTGGATGATGCACCAGGACAATGTCGCCGGCGTGATTTCCGCGGGCGGCACGGGCGGCACCGCCATGGTGGCCCCGGCATTCCGATCGCTCCGGGTAGGCGTGCCGAAGTTCATCATTTCGACGGTGGCGAGCGGCAACACGGGGCAGTACGTCGGTCCGGCGGACATCACGATGATGCATTCGGTAGCGGACGTTCAGGGGCTCAATTCGATTTCGCGCGAGGTCCTGGCGAACGGCGCGCATGCGATTTCAGGCATGGTGAAGGGACAGTGGAGAAAAGGCGCGTCCGCCGATGACAAGCCCGCGGTCGGCTTGACGATGTTCGGCGTAACGACGCCCTGCGTGCAGATGGTGACTGATGCATTGCAGGGGGACTTCGATTGCCTGGTCTTCCACGCCACCGGGATCGGCGGTCGGTCGATGGAAAAGCTTCTCGACAACGGGATGTTGTCGGCCGTGATCGATCTGACCACCACGGAGGTCTGCGATATGCTCGCCGGGGGAGTCTTCGCCGCCGATGAAGACCGGTTCGGCGCGCCAATCCGCGCCGGCCTGCCGTACATCGGGGCTTGCGGCGCGCTCGACATGGTGAACTTCAATGCCCCTGAAACCGTGCCCGAGCGCTATCGCGACCGCACGTTTTACGAGCACAACCCTCAAATTACGCTGATGCGCACTTCAGTGGAGGAGAACGCGGAGATCGGCCGCTGGATCGGCCAGCGACTCAATCAAATGACGGGTCCGGTCCGGTTTTTCCTGCCCGAAGGCGGGGTATCGCTGCTTGACGCGCCGGGGCAGCCGTTCTGGGACCCGGCGGCCGACGCCGCATTGTTCGGGGCGCTGGAGGAAACCGTTCGTCCGAGCTCAAGCCGCCGGCTCATACGGGTGCCGAACAATGTCAACGACCCGGAATTCGCTCAGCTGGTCGTCAGGACATTCCGGGAGTTTCACACCGCCGGTCGGCGCGCGAGCGTCGGGGAAAGCCATGTTTGACCGCAGCGAGTTGATGGGCAAATTTCGTGCCATGCGCGACGCGGGGGCGCCCATAATAGGCGGCGGCGCCGGAACCGGCCTTTCCGCCAAGTGCGAAGAGGCGGGCGGGATAGACCTTATCGTGATCTACAATTCGGGTCGCTACCGGATGGCCGGCCGCGGGTCGCTCGCCGGGCTGATGCCTTACGGGGACGCCAACGGCGTGGTGATGGAGATGGCGGGCGAAGTGCTTCCGGTCGTCAAGCATACACCGGTCCTTGCCGGCGTTTGCGCCACGGATCCATTCCGGCTGATGGACAGGTTTCTGGATGATGTGAAGGCCATAGGTTTCTCCGGCGTCCAGAATTTTCCGACAGTCGGTCTCATCGACGGGACATTCCGCAAGAATATCGAAGAGACCGGAATGGGATACGGCCACGAGGTCGACATGATCGCGATGGCTGCGGGAAAGGGCCTGCTGACTACGCCCTACGTTTTCTCCGAAGGCGACGCCGCGGCGATGGCCAAGGCCGGAGCGGACATCATTGTTGCCCACCTCGGGCTCACGACGGGCGGCAGCATCGGGGCCGGGACCGCGGTCACACTCGAAGATGCGCCGACTTTGACGGACAAATGGGCCGCCGCGGCGCTGGAGGTCAACCCGGACGCCATCGTGCTCGTGCACGGCGGTCCGGTCGCCATGCCCGAGGACGCCGACTTCGTGTTGAAAAACACCGCGAACTGCCATGGATTCTACGGCGCGTCGTCCATGGAGCGCTTGCCGACCGAAGTCGCTTTGACGGCGCAGACGGCGGAATTCAAGAAGATCGGTCGCCATTGACCGAAGAGGATGGAAGATGACTGGGCAACTCATTGGACAGATTATCCTGTGGCTCATCGCCGCGGTAATCGCGATATTCATTCTCTATTGGGTGATGCATTGGCTGTATCGCCGCTCCACCAAGGAAGTGGCGTTCGTGCGAACCGGCTTCCTGGGAGAGAAAATCGTGATCGACGGCGGCGCGTTCGTCTGGCCGATCATCCACGACATCACGCCGGTGAACATGAACTCCATGCAGCTCTCCGTGACGCGGGAGCGCGAAGACGCGCTGATTACGAAAGACCGCGTGCGCGTCGACGTGGACGCGGAATTCTACGTCCGCGTGGCGCACAGCAGGGAAGCCGTCAGCCTCGCGGCAGCCACCCTTGGACGGAGGGCCCTCGAACCGGAAAGGCTGCATGGGCTGCTGGAAGGCAAGTTCATTTCCGCACTTCGCACCGTTGCCAGCGAATTGACGATGGAGGAGCTGCACGAGAACCGGAATGCATACGTTGCCCGCGTTCTGGAATCCGCGCAGGTCGGTCTCGACAAGAACGGGCTGGAATTGGAAAGCGTCGCGGTAACAGACATCGATCAGACATCCATCGAATTCTTCAACCCCTCCAATACGTTCGATGCCGCCGGTCTGACCAAAGTCGTGGAATCGATCGAGGAGCGCCGCAAGCTTCGCAACGACATCGAGCAGGACACGATGATCCGCATCCGCGAGCGCAACCTGGAGGCGGAAAAGCAGGCGCTCGTGATCGAGAAGAAAAGCGAGGAGGCGCGCCTCGAACAGGAGCGCGAGGTCGAATTCCGCCGCGCGCAGCAACGGGCGGATCTCGCCCGCGAACGCGCGGAGCGCGAAAAGGAGGCCGAGCAGGCGACGCTCGCTTCGCGCGAGGCGATTGAGACGGCGCGGATTTCAAACGAGCACCAGATCGCCGAGGCGCGGATAGCTTCGGAACGCGACATCCGCCAGCAGGAGATCGAGCGGCAGAAAATCGTCGATGAAGCCGAAATCACGACGCGCGAAGCGATCGAGAAAGCGCGGATCAATCAGGAAAAGTCGGTTACTTCCGAAAGGATCAAGACCCAGCAGGAAACGGATGCCGCCGAAATAACGGCCTCGGAAGCAATCGAAAAGGCCCGCATTTCGCAGGAAAAGGCGGTGACGGAAGCCCGCATCGCGAAGGAGCGCGAAACGCAGGCCCAGGAGATCGAGCGGCAGCGCGCCGTTGACGAGGCCGACATCCTCGCCCGCGAGGGCGTCGAACGCGCCCGGATCGCCCGGGAGAAGACGATTGCCGAAGAGCGGATCGCGCTGGAGCAATCCACGCGCGAGCGCGAAATCGAACGCAACTTGGCTGTTCACGAGGCCGAGGTTTCCAGCCGCGAGACGGCCGAGAAATTGCGCATCGCTCAGGAAAAGACCGTGGCGGCCGAGCAAATTTCCTCCGACCGCGAAACCCGAGCTCTTGAGATCGAACGCGAGCGGGTTCTGGAGGAGGCCCGCATTTCCGCGACGGAGGAGACCTCCAAGACGCGCATCGCGCAGGAAGTGCGCGTTCGCGCGCTTGAAATCGCCAGGAACCAGGAGGTCGACGAGGCTGAAATCGCAGCGCGCGAGGCCGTCGAAAAGGCCAGAATCGCCCAGGACGAGCTGATTGCATGCGCGCGCATCGCTGCAAGCGAAGCGACCGCGGAGCGCGAGGTCGAGAGGACCGCCGCCCTCGAAGCCGCGGAAATCGCGGCCAAGGAGGCGACTGAAGCCAGGCGCATCGCCCAAGAGAAGGCTACGACTGCGGACCGCATCGCCTATGAAAGGGAAACCCGCGGTTGGGAAATCGAGCGCAACCAGGTGCTTCAGGAAGCCGAAGTCGCGGCGTCCGCGGCTGTCGACGCTGCGCGGATCGCAAGAGATGCGGAACTCGCGGTCCAGCGGATCGAAACAGAGGAGCATACGACGGAGCGCGAAGTCGCCCGGGCCAAAGCGGTGGAAGCGGCGGAGATCGCCAAGGCGGCAGCTATCGAAGCGGCGCGGATCGCAAAGGAGAAGAAGGTCGCCGCCGAGCGCATCGCATACGAACAGGATTTGCGCGAGCGCGAGATCGCGCGCAACCGCGCGGTCGATCTGGCCAATATCCTGGCCCAGGAGGAAATCAACGCTGCCCGCATAGGCGAAGAGGCCAAAACGCGCGCTGCCGAGATCACAACGGGCGCCGAAATCCGCGGCCGAGAGATCGAGACGGCCGAGGCGATCGAAGCGGCGGAAATCAGCTCTCGACGATTGGTCGAACAGCAGCGGATTGAGAAGGAAGCGGAAACGAACGCCGAGCGGATCGCCCGCGACGAACGGATCAGAAATCTGGAGATTGCCCGGAACAGGACGCTGGACGCCGCCCAGATCTCGGCCGACGAGGCCGTCGAGGCGGCCCGGGTGTCGAAGGAAAAGAAGGTCGACGCCGAAAAAATCCTCGCCGAGCAGGAGCTCGATTCCAGAAAGCTGGAGCGCAAGAAGGCTCTGGAGCATCTTGAAATCGCAAGGGTCCAGGTTCTGCGCGAGGCTGAAATCGCTAGCCAGGAAGAGGTCGAGCGGGCGCGGATCGTCTCCGAACTCGGACTCGACGAAGCCCGGATCGGCCACCAGAGGGAGCGCCGCAGGCTGGAAATCGAGCGCGAGAAGGCTGTGGAGGAAGCCGCGATGGAGAAGGCGATCGCGCTATATCAGAAGTCGCTTCAGGAAAGCGCCGCTGCGGCCGAGGCCGACATCGCCCGAGCCCGCGCGGTTGAAGCCGCCGAGAAAGTGGCGACCGCGAAGGAGACCGAAGAGGCCAGCCGCCGGAAATCCGTCGATGTGGTCTTGGCCGAGAAAGCAGCGGCGGAGATGCGGATCGCCGCGGAGGCGCAGCAGATTAGGGCCGCGGTTGAAGCGGAGGCTCAGAGGCTGATCAACGAGGCCGAGAACATCCTCACCGATGAAGCGCGCCATTCGCTCTTCAAGCGCAAGATGCTGGAGCACGTGGAGGGCATTGTCGCGGCGTCCGTGAAGCCGCTCGAGAACATCGACGAGATCAAGATCATGCAGCTTGGCGGCAGCGGAGCCGCCGGTTTGGGGGTTGGAGGCAGCGGCGGCGGCGCCGTCGGGGGAGGCGGCGACGGCCCCAGCCCGACCGACGAGGTGATCAATTCCGCGCTGCGCTACCGCGTTCAGGCCCCGATGATCGACAGCCTTCTCACGGACATCGGCATTGACGGTTCGGACCTCGCCAAGTCCAGCGTCCTTCGCGATGCCCAGGATCTCGCGCGGGCCGGAAACGAAGCGAAGCGCCTGAAAGGGAGCGGCGACGCCAAACCCGAGGAAGGGAAGAAGTAAATGGCGCGGGTCTACACTTCGTCGGTGATCAACGTCGGCGCGAATCGCGTATGGGACCGGGTCAGGGACTTCAATGCCTTGCCCCGCTGGCACCCGCGCATCCGCGACAGCAGGATCGAAGATGCGCTGCCCTCCGACAAGGTCGGATGCATCCGCAATTTCAACCTGCAGAATGGCGACAACATTCGCGAGCAGCTTCTCGGGCTAAGCGATTACGACATGTTCTGCACCTACGCGATTCTGGAAAGCCCGATGCCGCTTTCCGACTACATCGCAACGCTTCGCCTCACGCCGGTCACCGATGGCGATCGCTGCTTCATCGAATGGTCGGCGGAGTTTTCGGCTGATCCGTCGGAAGAGGACGCGCTGGTCAGCGGCATCGGCACGGATGTCTTTCAGGCCGGCTTCGACGCGCTGAAGCGGCATTTCGGGGGCTGACTTGGTAAAGGTCGTCCGCAGCACGGTGTTGAACGCCCCGGTCGAAGCGGTTTGGGAGGTCTTGCGCGACTTCAACGGCCACGACGCGTGGCATCCCGCCGTGGAAACCAGCCGGATCGAGCGCGGAAACCCGTCCGACAAGGTGGGCTGCGTGCGTCGGTTCAAGCTTGCGGACGGCTCGGAGCTGAGGGAGCAATTGCTGACGCTCTCGGACATGGAGCAGAGCTTCAGCTACTGCCTGCTCGAAACGCCGATCCCGCTTTTCAACTACGTGGCGCATTGCCGCCTGCTGCCGGTGACCGATGGCGACATCACGTTCTGGGAATGGGAAAGCCGCTTTGATACGCCCGCCGGACGTGAAGAGGAGCTCGCGGAAATGGTCGGCAGCGACATCTACCTCGCCGGATTCGACGCCGTGCGCGCGCACATGGGGCTGGGCACGGCATGAGCGTATCCGTTGAAACGTTCGCGTCGCTGTCGGAGGCCGCCTCGGAGATCCGCAGCGGCACGCGGTACCTCGGCGGCGGAACGATTGTGGTCGCCAACGCCAACTACGGCGCGCAGGACTTCTCGCGCATCGTGCGGACTACCGACGCCTCGCTGCGCATCATCAGGAATGACGGCAACGAACTCAGGATCGGCGCAGGCGCCACGATGGCGCAGGTCATGCGATCCGCCGAGGCGGACTTCCTGGCGCCGGTTGCGCGGTCCGTGGCGGGTCCTGCAGTGCGCAACATGGCGACGGTCGGCGGCAATCTTTTCGCCCGTCCGCCATTCGGAGATTTCGGCGTTGCATTGCTCGCGCTCGACGCAAGAATTGCGATGTCGGACGGCCGGGTTCTGCCCGTGGAGGATTTCTTCGCAGAGCGCGAAACGCTCGGGGGGCTGGTTTCCGCCGTAATGGTTCCCCGGCCCAGCCAGCGCGCCTTTCGCTATCGCAAGATCGCCCGGACCAAGCCGAAAGGGGCGTCTGTTCTGTCCATTGCCGTTCATTTGCCGGGCGCGGGCCGCATCAGCGGCGCAAGAATCGCATTCGGCGCGATGGGTCCGACGCCCTTGCGGGCGAAAAGCTCCGAGGCGGCGCTGGAGGGCGCCCGCCTGGACCCGGGCGGCATACGACCGGCGCTGGAAAACTGCCTTGAAGGGCTCGGTCCGCAGGACGATGCGCTTTCGTCCGCTTGGTACCGGCGTGAAGTGGCTCCGGTGCATTTGCGCCGGATCCTTCTGGGCGAGGAGCGCTGAGTTGGCCAAGGTGCCGGTCCAGTTCACCCTGAACGGCCGCGCGACGGGCGTTTTCGCCCAGAGCGGCGCGAACCTCATTGACGTGCTTCGGCGTGAAGCGGGCGACCTGACGCCGAAACAGGGCTGCGCCCAGGGCGGATGCGGCGCGTGTTCCGTCCTGATTGACGGCGAGCTCCGTCTGGCTTGCCTGACGCTGGCGGAAACGGTTGATGGCAAGAAGGTCGAAACGGCCGCGTCGATGTCGAACGGATCGGAACTGCACCCGCTTCAGGAGGCATTCGTGCAAGGATTTGCGGCGCAGTGCGGATTTTGCACGCCCGGCATGCTGATGGCCGCCAAGGCGTTGCTTGAAGCCAACGCGAGTCCGACCCGCGACGAAGTCGCCGAAGCGATTTCAGGCAACCTTTGCCGATGCACGGGCTACGAGCCGATCATCAATGCGATTCTGGCGGCGGCATCCGGGATGCGGGGAAGGGGAGACGGATGAGCAGCATCGAGTTTCGCAAGGACCTCTTCGCGGATGAGCGCGCCGAAGACCTGAACGAAATCGGGAAGCCGACGATCCGCCAGGACATCGTCGGCCATGTCACCGGAAGGTCGAAATACTTCGACGACCACCTTTTTGACGGCCTGCTGCATATGCGGTGCGTGCGCTCCCCCCATCACGCCGCGCGGGTCCGGTCGGTCGACACTTCGGCGGCGGAGCGGATGCCGGGCGTGCGGCGGATCATCAGGCCCGCGGACGTGCCGGTCAATCTCAACACGCTCCTGTCGCTCGTCGATTTCGGGCGGGACGACGAGCCGCTGCTGAGCGGCGAAAACGTCAACTACAAGGGCGAGCCTATCCTTGCCGTGGTGGCCGAATCCGAACGCGAGGCCCGCGACGCCGCGGCGGCCGTGCGGGTCGCGTGGGACGAGCGGCCGCACGTGCTTGAGATCGAGGACGCGCTGAAGCCGGATGCGCCGGTGGTCAACGCCGAGTACCCGAACAACACCTTCGACTACTACGATCTGTACGACCACCAGAAGCTAAGGTTCGGCGACGTCGAGACGGCGCTGCGGCAGGCCGACAGGATCGTCGAGGGCGAGTACCGGATGTCGCCCATCGAGCAGGCCCCGCTGGAGACATGCGGCGCGATCGCCGCGCCGGAGGACAACGGACGCTACGTTTGCCACACGTCCACCCAGGCGCTCTTCTTTTCGCTCGGCGTTACGGCCAAGCTGCTCGACATGCCCTCGGCCCGCCTGCATTTCGTCGGCGGAACCGTCGGCGGCGGATTCGGCGGCAAGGTCGACAGCCAGCACGAGCCTCTGGCGGTGCTTGGCGCGATGCTTACCGGTCGTCCGGTCAAATACTCTTGGGACCGTTCCGAAGAAATGCAGGTTGGCGCGCCGCGGGGGGCGGAGCGGTGGCGCATTCGCGACGGCGTGATGAACGACGGCCGCATCGTAGGGCGGGAGTTCACCGGCTTTTTCGACAGCGGCGCGTATACGCGCCTGTCATCCTACGCGGTCGTCAAGGGCACGGGCCACCTTCCGGGACCGTACACGATTCCGAATGTCAGCTCGAACGTCTATTGCGTTTTCACGAACCGCACGCCCGCCACCGCGATGCGCGGCTTCGGCATCACCGGCGTCGATTACGCCATTGAATGCCAAATGGACAAAGTCGCGGAAGCGGTCGGAGCAAATCCGATCGAACTGCGAATTTTGAACGCCTATCGCGACGGAGATGTGAAGGCGCACCGCCGGTTCGCGAAAAACTGCGCCCTCATCGAATGCTGCCAGGTGGCAGCGCAGAAGGCCGGCGTTTCGCTGTCGTCTCAAGCCGCTACGGCCAGCAGCAGGACCGGCGGCGGCATTGGCTGGCGGGCGGAGGTGCCGGAGACGGCAACCGACGATGCCGGACGGATCGGCGACCGGCGCCGAAAGGAGATTCCGCCTGAGCCAGGCGGCGGAGCCACAAACCATGGCCGGGTGCGAGCGGGAACCATGGGCGAGCCTGTCGAAGCCGCGGCGGTTCAGGACGCCGACATGCAAATTGATCCGACGCGCATCGGGCATTCAGTCTCAAAAGCCGTGAAGCCGAACGCGTCGGCTCAGGCGCCGCCTGCGCGGCAGGCCGTCGCGAGCCCGCAAATGCACGACGCCCGTCCGGCGGCTCAAATGCAGACCGCGGGCGATCATCAGCCCCGGCCCCCGGCGCAGCCCGCGCCTTCAGCGGGACAAGCATCCCAGCCTGCGGACAAGCCGGAACGCATAGCAAAGCGGTCTGCGGTCTCGCGTTTCATAACCGGAACAAGGCGGCGCTGAGATGGCTGTTCACAAGGGCCGCGGATTCGCCTGCATCAACTATCCGATTGGGATGAACCTCGGCGGCGATCCGAGCCAGGCGCTGGTGCACTCGACGCCCGACGGCAAATTCAAGGTCACCCTGTCCGCCATCGACCTCGGTCAAGGCATGAAGTCGGTGACGCGCCAGATCGCAGCGGAAGCGCTCGGCGTGCCGATCGCCGATGTTCATGTTGACACGGCGGACAGCGACACCGGGCCGCACGATATGGGATCGTTTGCATCGCGCGGAACCCACCGGATGGGCAACGCCGTCATCAGAGCTGCGACGGAGGCGCGCAAGGCCCTTTTGGAGGCGGCTGCCGAGGAGCTTGAAGTCAACGCGGGAGACCTGGAAACCGACGGGCGGGGGAACATCCAGGTCAAGGGAGCGCCGTCGCGGTCAATAACGGTGGAAGACACGGCTGTCGCCGCGCAGTTCAAGCAGGGCAAGACCATCGCCGGGCGCGGCATCTTCCTGGTGCCGCCTTCGGACGCGGATCCGAACACGGGTGAAATGTCTCCGGTGACCTGCTTCGCGCATGCGGCTCTCGTGGTCGATCTGGAGGTCGACGACGAAACGGGCGAAGTCTCGGTCAACGAAATCAATTCGGCCTACGAAGTAGGGCGGGCGCTCAACGAAAAACTGGTCGAGCAGCAGCTGATCGGCGGCGCCTGGATGGGCATGAGCCACGCGCTCTACGAGACCACCGAGCCGTATTACCCCAGCCGCGAGCACGGGCCGGGCGATTTCGTCGAGTATCTCCAGCCGGGGCCCGGAAACATCGCGAACCACAATATCGCTGTCCTTGAGCGCCCTGCGGAGGATGCTCCCTTCGGAGGCAAAGGTCCGGGCGAGATGTGCGCGAATCCGGTAATCCCGGCCATCGCCAATGCCGTTTACAACGCCGTCGGCGTGAGGTGCGACAGCCTGCCGGTCACGCCCGAGAAAATACTGCGCGGTCTGCGCGCCAACGGCGGGGCGCGTCCGCAGGGGCGGGTCTGACCCGTGGCGGTGCGGCCATCCATATCGGGCATTTCCAGCCCTGCGGAATTGCAGCGCGCACTTCGCGGCGCCCAGTACTTGGCCGATGAGGGTCTCGCGGTCGCGGCGTACCTCTCGTTGGCGCTGGGCAAGCCGCTGCTGCTGGAGGGCGCGCCCGGGGTTGGCAAGACCGAGGCCGCAAAAGCGATCGGCGCCGCTCTTTCGCGCCAGGTTGCGCGGCTGCAATGCTTCGAAGGGATAGACGCCAATGCCGCGATCTACGAGTGGAACTACCCGCGCCAGATGCTGGCGATTCGGCAGGCCGGCAACGACCACGTCAACATCTACGGCGACGATTTCCTTCTTGAGCGACCGCTCCTGCGCACATTGCGCGGCCCGGAAGAAACGCTGCTGTTGATCGACGAAATCGACCGGTCCGACCATGAATTCGAGGCATTTCTGCTGGAATTCCTTTCGGATTTCGCGATTTCCATTCCCGAAACCGGCACGATCCGCGCCTCGCGGCAGCCGGTCGTCGTTCTGACGTCGAACCGCACCCGCGAACTTCACGAAGCCCTGCGGCGTCGCTGCGTCTACCATTGGATCGAGTATCCGCATCCTGCCTTGGAAGCGGAAATCGTGATGGCGCGGGCGACGAGCGTGGCGCAAAGGACCGCGGATTCGGTCGTGGCCGCTGTCGGGAAGCTGCGGCGGGAGCCCCTGACGAAACCGCCCGGAGTGGCCGAAACGATCGAGTGGGCGGAGGCGGCGACGCTGCTCCATTCCCAAGGAGGCAATTGGCCGGAATCGTTTGTGCGCTCGATCGGCGTGGCTCTCAAGGACCACGACGATCTGACCTACATGGAGCCAAGGCTCGATGGCGTTATCCAAGGGCAGGCGGCGTGACTCTCCCCCAGGCCGTTCGTCCCTTCGTTGAATTCGCCGCATTGCTTCGCAGCCACGGGTTTCCCAACGCGCCGGATCAAACCATCGGCTTCATCGAGGCCGTCGGGCTGCTTGGTCCGCGGGACATTGCGGACATTCATGCGGCGGGCCGGGCGATGCTGGCGATCCCGCCGGAGCGGATGCCTGAATACGACGCGTTTTTCCGCGCCTTCTTTCTTGGCCAGGCCGTTGCCGCGCCTGCCTCCGGCGACGGGCCCGAGGAGGTTGAAATCCACGAGCCGGACGGCGGAACGCGCGAGATCGACGCGCCCGACGACGAAAGCGAGGCAGGCAGCGAAGCCGCCGCCGCGGAGAGACTTTCGCACCGGCAATTCGCCGGCGCCGGGGACGACGGCGTTCTCGCCGGATTTCGAAGGGATGCGCCGGACAGCCTTCCGCGCCGACGTTCGTACCGCCGCTTCGCGGCCAAGCGCGGCGACCGCCTGAACATGCGCCGCACGCTTCGCGAAGCGGCCCGCCGCGACGGCGAGGTCATCAGTCTTCATGAAACCCGCAGGAAAACCCGTCAGCGGCGCATAGTGCTGCTCGTGGACGTCTCGGGATCGATGCAGGAGCTGACCGACAGCAACATGCGGTTTGCGCACGCGCTCATCCAGGCGGCCGACTCGGCTGAGACCTTCACATTCGGGACTCGCCTGACGCGCGTAACGCCCGCGCTCAGAATCGCGGATGCGGACAGCGCATTGGAGCGCATCGGCGGGCTGGTCGCGGATTTCGATGGCGGCACCCGAATCGGAGAGGCGCTTGATGCCTTCCTCAGTCTTCCACGATTCGCCGGCATCGCGCGAGGTGCCGCCGTCGTGATCCTGTCCGATGGCCTCGAGCGCGGCGACCCCGCAGCGATGGTCGCGGCAGTCCAGCGCCTGTTTCGGCTGGCTTGGCGGCTCGACTGGCTCACCCCGCTGGCAGCGAACCGGAATTACCAGCCGCGCACTGAAGCGCTCCAAGCCGCCCGGCCGTGGCTCGACAGCCTGTCCGATGGCAGCCGTCTGAGCTCAATCAGCTCGCATGTCCTTGGTTTGGCGAGAGCTGCATGATCGATGCGCACCATCATATCTGGCTGAAAAACGACCTGACTTGGCTGCTGGGCGTGGAACAGCCGCGCATCTTCGGGCCGTATTCCTCGATCAGGCGCGATTACACGATCGACGAGTTCTTGTCGGACATCGAAGGCACCGGAATCAGGAAATCCGTCTACGTGCAGGCCAACTGGGCGCCCGAGCGGTTTGCGGACGAAGCGGCGTGGGTCCAATCGGTCGCCGACGCGAAAGGGTGGCCGCACGGCATCGTCGCATTTGCAGACTTCACCGTCGGGGACGTCGGACCGCAGCTGGAGAAGCTAAAGGAATTCCCGCTGATGCGGGGCGTCCGCCAGCAATTCCACTGGCACGAAAACCCTGCGTTCCGGTTCGCCTCACGCCCCGACTTGCCCGCCGACCCGGCGGTTCAGCGCAACATCGCAGAACTTGCCGACTTCGGCTGGAGTTTCGATCTGCAAGTCTTTCCAGGCCAAATGGACAGCGCCGCGGATTTGGCCCGCGCTTGCCCGGACGTCACTTTTGTCCTGCAGCACGCCGGAATGCTGGAGGACACGTCGAAAGAGGGTTGGAAATCCTGGCGCGAAGGCATGCTGCTGCTGGCGGGCTTCAAGAATGTCGTCGCCAAGCTTTCGGCCTTCGGCACGTTCATCCGCAGGAACGACGCGGATTTCATCCGGCGGATGACTACTGAAACAGTCGGGATCTTCGGCGCGGACCGATGCATGTTCGGCTCCAACTTTCCGATCGAAAAGCTTTGGACCAGCTATCCGGAGCTGTTCGCCTCCTTCCGCGAAGCGACTGAAAAGCTGGGCAAAACGGCAATGCAGTCAATTTTCAACGACACGGCGGCGCGCATCTATCGAATCTAGAGTGCGGGGAATCCGGCCCGCGTTCACAGGGAGACCGAAAAATGGCACTTCAGATCCACCTGCTCGACTACGGCGATATCGAACTGGAGACCTCGTTCCTCGTTCTGGGGCACGATTGCGGTCGGATGCGCCGCGTGCCGGTTCAAGGATTCCTGATACTGGGCGGCGAATACCCTGTCCTGGTCGATACCGGCTATCGCGACAACGCCATCATGGAATCGCTCGGCATGCGTGGACTCCAGTACCATGGGAACATGATCGAGAACCAGCTGGCCAATCACGGGCTGAAGCTGGGGGACATCCGCTACATCCTGCATACGCACCTGCACATCGACCATGCCGGCAAGGACGATCATTTCCCGATGAACACCACTGTCGTCATCAACCGGCGCGAGATGGAGTTTTCGGTTTCCGGCATCATGTATCCGCAGTACCCCAAGCCCGACATCCTGCATCTGGTCGAGCGCATCTACGAGCCTCAAGCCATGCGGTTTCTTGATCTGGAGATCACGGGCGCCGAAGAGATCATGCCCGGCGTCTGGTGCGAGCCGGCGGGGGCGCATACCGAAGGCTCGATGAACGTCATTGTCGAAACCGCCGACGGGCTGGCCTGCATTTGCGGGGACGTCATTTACGACATCAACGACCAAGTCGTGAACCAGTTGCGAATGAACAACCACATGGAGCCGCAGGTAACCGGCAACCACGCGGGGTCGAAGCGCAGCGAGAAGGCGGCGATCAAGAAGCTTCTGAACCGGTTCACGTTCCTTCTGCCGGTGCACGACCGTCCGGCGAAGATTCAGAACCAGAAGGTCGTCGGGCGGCTGGGCATGTCCGTGCCCGGGCCGGTCACCGAGTCCTTGCCCTCCCGCCAGTGGTTTCCGGCATGACTAACCGTAAGCGGCCCGTCAGGCCGACTTGATCAAACCAAGGGAGCCGCGCCATGGCCCATATAGCCATCGACAGCCGATTCAACGAAATCGTTGATGTGAACACGCCCGCCAAGCGGCTTGGGTCCGGGTTCACTTTCACCGAAGGCCCGGTCTGGCATCCGACGGAAAAGCACCTGCTGTTCTCGGATATGCCTGCCGATGTCCGGCGCAAGTGGACGCCTGACGGCAATGTCGTCGAGGTCATGCGCCCGTCCAACAAGGGCAACGGCATGACCTACGACGCGGACCTCAACCTTCTCGTTTGCGAACATGCGACCAGCTCGGTGGCGAGATTCCGCCCGGACGGGACGCGCGAAGCGCTCGCAAGCCATTTCGAGGGCAAGGAGCTCAACTCGCCGAACGATATCGTCGTGCGGTCGGACGGCGGAATTTACTTCTCGGACCCCACCTACGGCCGCATGCCGGGATTCGGCGTCGAGCGCCCGCTTCAGCAGGGGTTCCAAGGCGTCTACATGCTGCGCCCCGGCCACAAGCCCGGCGACGACGCGATTCTGGTCAGCGACCGGTACACGTTCACCCAGCCCAACGGGCTCTGCTTTTCGCCTTGCGAGAAGTGGCTGTGGGTGAACGACACCGTGCAGGCCAACATCCGGATGTACGAAATCGGTCCTGACGGGCAGCTGATCAACGGCCGGGTCTTTGCGGGAGGCATCCAGGAATCCGCGCGTGAAGGCGTTCCCGACGGCATGAAGGCGGACAAGGACGGCACGTCTACGTCACCGCGCCGGGCGGCGTCTGGGTGTACGATTTCAACGGCTTGAAAATCGGCGAGATAGAGATTCCGGAGAAAGCCGCGAACCTTCATTGGGGCGGCGACGGATGGGACACGCTGTTCGTGTGCGCAACGACCGGCCTTTACTCCGTCAAGACCAAGACGCGGGGCAAGGAAGAGCCGTTCATGCGCGCGGCTTCGTCCCGCCGGACTTCGGGCGCGGCATCGAACGGCCTTCAAATAGACCCCGGACGCACCGCTTTGATCATCCAGGATATGCAGAACGACGTGATCTCCGAGGGCGGCGCATTCGCGTCCAGCGGCTCGCCAGCCCATGCGCGGGCCCAAAACGTCATCGAAAATTCCCGGCGGCTGGCTGAAGCCTGCCGGCGGGTGGGCGTTTCCGTGATTCATGTCTGGTTCGTTTGCGAGCCCGGGCACCCGGCCTTGCCTCAGAATTGCGGACTGTATCGGGGCGTGACCGAAGCGAACGCCCTTGTACGCGGCACATGGGGCGCGGCACCGGTTGATGGATTGAAACCGCAAAGCGGCGACCTCGTGGTGGAAAAAATGAGCATGTCCGCTTGGCCGTCCTCAAGACTGGAGAGCTATCTTGCCGGACAAGGGGTCGACACCATCATCAACACGGGCGCGTGGACGAACATGAGCGTCGAGCACACTGCCCGGACGGCTGCCGACAAGGGATACCGCGTCATCGTGCCGGAAGATGCATGTTCCACAATGAATGCGGACTGGCACAACGCGTCGATTCAGTACGCCATGGCGAATGTGTCGGAGATAACGACTGTCGACGGCGTGATCGCGTCTCTGGCTTGATCGATGCAACCGAAAGGGCAGGCATGCCGCCGGATTCGGAATCCAAAGCTCGAATGTACGGGTTCGGCTTTGCGGGCGGGGATGGCGGCGTGAGGGTCCGAAGGCATTCAGCGCGGAGGTTCGCTCCATGAGCGGTGAAATTGAAAAGGCCTTCCGGCAAGGCGTCCACGCGCTGCGCTGGCTGCTCGCCCCGATGTACCTTGGGCTGGCGCTTCTTCTGATCGTGGTTCTGGTTCAGTTCGTGAGGGACTTCTTCCGCGCATTGCCGGAGATGTTCCAAGCCACCGCGGTTGAAGCGCTTCCGTCGCTGCTGTCCTTGGCATTGGTTCTGCTTGCGGCCAACGCGGTGCTGACCGTCCTTCAGACCGGCTATCAGCTTTTCGCGCCGGGACTCAGCAGCGATGCCGAGCCGGAAGCCAGCCGAGGGCGCATCGATTTCTCCAAGCTGGCTCGGAATTTCCTGGCCATGTCGGTGGCCGTTTCGCTGCTGCTCGTTTTTCGGGAGCTATTGATCATCGCGAACCAAGGAGCGGAGCCGCGAATCCAGCATCTTTGGTCGCTGGCGTCCGTCCTCGGCGTATTCGTCGGCGCCGCGCTGGTCCTTGCGGTCGCGGAATGGTTCAGCAGGCTCGCGAGGAAATAGCCAAACCCGAAATCGCTTCTATCCGATCAAAGTGGCAGCGGCGCATTCGCGCTGAGTTTCTTCAGTTCGGCCGCCACGAAAATCATCTTCGCGTCTCCGACATTTTCCAGATCGTGCAGCGCAAATTCTCCGCTGCCGACGTCGTAGTAGTGAGTCAGCCCGGCTTCGTAATTGCTCTCGTAGGTCGTCCCGTCATAGGTGCGCTGCAGAAAGCGGCCCGGCGTAACGGCGGTCCAGAAATAGGTCAGGACATGCCGATGGGCCGGCAGCCGTTCGCCGGGTTTGAGAGATATGTGCCAGATGCGAACAGAGTCGTTCTCGAACACCAGATCACTGCCAATACGGCCATTGGATTCGTTGGTTTTGAATTCCTGCTTGATTTCATCCGGCCAGTTCTGGAAGCCGCTCGTGCTCAGCTCGCCCGACCTGAAGGCGTCCGCATATTGCGAGGGGCCGGAAACCGGCAATGCGGGCCGGTGGCGCGGCTGGCGGTTGTAAAGCGACAAAGGAATGTTGGGGCTTTCGTTCTTCAGCTCGGCCGCGCAGAAAATCATCGTCGTGTCGCCGACATTTTCCAGATTGTGGAGCGCGAATTCGCCGCTGCCGACATTGTAGAAATGGGTTTCGCCCGCAGGGTAATCGCTTTCATACGTCGTGCCGTCATAGGTCCTCTGGAGGAAACGGCCCGGCGTGAGCGCGGTCCAGAAGTAGGTCAGCGCGTGGCGATGGACCGGCATCTTCTCTCCCGGCTCGACCCGCAGAAGCCAGACACGGACGGAATCGTTCTCGAACACGAAATCATTGCCGATGGCGCCGTTGTACTTGCTGGTCGCGAACTCCTGCTTGATCCCGTCCGACCAGCCGTCAAATCCCGCGGTGGTCAACACGCCTGATCGGAAGCTGTCTGCCGGGTCGCCCTGAACGGCGACGGCAGGAGCGGACGGGCTTGCGGAGGCGGTATTGCCGTTGCCGGAGGCGGCAGGCGCCGAGGGGCGCGTGACGCCGGCAGCCGCCAGGTCTTCCGCGGACAGGCCTTCCGCCAGCACCAGCGTCCCTTCAACGGAATTCAGGCGAAGGTGGATCATCGACTGATATTCCTCTGACTTGTACCATCGCATGGCTTCGTCCCGGCTCGGAAAGCGCAGGATCACAAGGCGGTCATGCCCGGTTTGCCCTTCGATTATTTCCGTGTCCTGATTGACCGCAAGAATCTCGACATCGAATTTGTTGAGGCACTCAACGGCGCGAGGCACATAGACGTCGTTGACTGTTTTCCGATCAAGAACCTTGTGACTCGCTACAAAGTAATATGGCCTGGATTCGCTCACGATAGCCGGGCTCCAATATACCTGATTCCACTCATGTCCATTCTCGAACACCTAGTTTTCCACCGGGTTCCAGTCAACCGCTCGACCGAATGATCGCTCCGCGCCTCGTCATAAATCCGGACAGGTGGATTCAAGCCCGCAATATCCGTCGCTGAAGCTCCGGGCAGGAAGGCGCGGACGGCGCCCTGTTTCGACCGGACGCGGCGAAGGCTTGGAGGCATCGTCGAAACGCGCTTGTTTCCAAGGTTGAGCTTGTCTTCGACGGGCGGCTGCGGGTGAGAGGCTTCGAACCGTTGAGGAGACGCTCGTCGAAGGCAAGAGCGGGTTGCGGGCCCGTCATGCCGACAATAGGCTGCTTCAATTGGAGAGCCATTGGCAAGGAGCGGATCCGTGGACCTTCGCAGACCCTATCCGGCTACGGGAAATAGAGGCGCATCCAGCTACGGAAGCTACACGCCCCGATCGTATTCCTATTCCTCGCCTTCGGTAGTCCACTCGGTCTCGCGCAGCAACGAGATTCGCGGCACGGACATTATCGCCGAATTCCTGGTCAAAGCGCGCGTGCCCTACCTGCTGGGATACTGCGGCCACGGAGCCATCGGCTTGCTTGACGGAGTTCACAAATATTCCGACAAGATCAAGCACATCGCTCCGCGGATCGAACAAGGCGCCGGCTTCATGGCGGATCCTATTACCGGCTGACGGGCGACCCGCTGGCGATTTACGCTTCGACCGGGCCAGGTCCGCTCAACATGACGATCTCGGTCGCGAACGCCTTCTACGACCACTCCGCGTTTTGCGTATTCACAGGCCAAGTGCCCACGACCCAAGTCAACAGCGGAGCTCTGCAGGACGACTATCGCTACAACGGAACGATGTCCTCGTTCTTCGAGCCGATAACGAAGAAATCCTATCGAATCCGGGAAGTTGAGGACCTCTGCACGGCATTGCCGGAGGCGTTCCAGCTGATGCGGACCGGGCGTCCGGGGCCGGTCCATTTCGACATGCCCTACAACCTCTATATTGAGACTGCGCCGGTCAGCACGCCCGACCCCCTGCCGTCCGGGCAGGAATTCGGCAATTGGCGGCGCGGTGCCTCCGATTTCGACATCGAACGCGCGCTTGACATCCTATGCGACTGCGACAGGCCTCTGATCCTCGCTGGAGGCGCGATCCGCGTTGCCGGCGCTTTCGAAGAACTGCGCGTCCTTGCCGACCAGCTCGGCATTCCCGTCTATACCAGTTTCATGGGGAAGGGAGCGCTGCCCTACGACCACGAACTGCATTTGGGGGTCGGCGGCGTCTGGGGAGAATACCCGGCGACCGAAGCATGCAGAAACGCCGATGTGATTCTGGCCGTGGGAGCGCGCTTCAACGATTTGCACACCGGGTCATGGATTCCGGGATACGTCTACAACATACCGCCTACGAGGCTCATCCAAGTCGATATCGATGAAAACGAGATCGGGCGAAACTATCCGGTCGAATTGGGCATCGTGTCCGACGCCAAGGAATTTCTTGCGAGAGCGGCGGAAATCGCCCGCCGGAAGAGCTTGCGTATGAAGTCGAACAGCCCTTGGAAGAGCGAAATCGCAGGCTGGCAGTCCGAGTGGCAAAACTTCTGCCGGCCGTTCGAGACCAGTGCCGAGGTGCCCATTGAACCGCGCCGCATCATGGCGGACATGAACCGCATCTCGCCGCACGACACGGTCATGGTTGACGATGTCGGCAACTGCCAAGTCTGGTCCGAACAATACTGGCAGACGAAGATTCCCGGCCACCACATGACCGCAGGCGGTTTCGCCGCGATGGGGTTCGGAGTCTACGGGGTGCTGGGCGCGCGGCTCGCCCGCCCGGATTCGCCGTGCGTGACGCTATGCGGCGACGGCGGATTCTCGATGTGGTCGAATGCTGTCATGACCGCGGTCGAGTACGGCCTTCCGGCGGTGTGGGTCGTCATGAACAATTTCGCCATCGGCACCATCCGGGATCTTCAACGGTTTTACTTGGATGGCAGAGAACTCGGTACCAGCTTCGTAAATCAAGCGACCGGCGAATTCTGGAACCCGGATTTCGCTTCCATGGCTAAAGCGATGGGCGTGCAGGGCGTGCGGATCGAACATCCCGACGAATTCGGCGACGCCTATGCCGAGGCGCTGAAATCGAGCGTCCCGACCGTGCTCGACGTAATCATCAATCGCGACACAGGCATTCCGGTGACCGGCACTTGGCAAATGCCTCCTATCCCCGAGGTGCAGCCGACGTTTGGTCAGCGAAAGGTGCGATAGCGCGACACTTGACCGGCGGCGTTGCTGTTGTCACCGGGGCGCGGGCTTTCATTCACGAATGGCGGCCGCGGCGGGAAGAGATGCACCGCTATGCTCTGCCAGAGTACCGACGCAAACTCGGCAGCGATGATTTGCAGGAATTGTCGGCACTTTGAATTGCTCCCGAGGACCCATAGAGCAGGGGCGGTCGCTGGAATTACGTAAACCCGGTCACCCCGAAACCTGCGGTCTGACGGCCCGACCAGAACGGAAAGCTCCCGGCGTACTTTGCGCGCAAGGGCCTCCGTGACCGGGGCTCGAGACGGTTCCGCTTCCTCAGCGTTTCCCAGCCGAAGAGCGTGGATCTCGGCACGCCGACCACCTCGGTGGCCTTGCCGCCGCGAGACCTTCGCGCCTTGCCGCGTGCCATCGGTCCAGGACGTCCCTTCGGAACGCCGCCTCGGCCCCGCCGTCGGCGGCCTCCGCGCGCACCGCAACGGACGCGGCGCTTGCGAACCGCCCCTTCAGCTTGAATGCTTGCATCACGGGTCTCCTTTTGTTCTCCCAACAAGAACAGGTTGGGAGCCGGGGCTGTTGAACTACGCGGCCTTCCGAAGATTCCGGGGTGTATCGCGGTGCCGGTCGGAGCGGGGTTTTGCTGCGCGGAGCCGGGCAACGCGGGCGGGCATGCGGCGGCCAGGCCCGGCCTGCCGCGCCAGGAGCGCGGAAAGGGGCGTTCCGCGCATCTGAACCGTGCCGACGGCAGAGAATCGGGCGCAAAAAGCGGCCGCGAGCCGCTTCAGGTTGATCGCGGCGGCCGCCGGGCAGGGCTGGATCCTCATGTTGCCCAAGCCGCGCCGCACGGCGCGGCCCAGCCCGTGCCAGGTCTTGGCCTCTCCGCGGAACCCTTCCGATCGCCAGCGGCGGCGCCGGCAGGGCCGCCGGTCCTCTTCGCTCCATCGGAGGCGTCGCCTCCGGGCGCGCAGCAGCGCCGGATGGCTCCAGGCGCCGGCTTTCTTGCGCTTGCCGCCAGGCGGGGCGGCATCCTCCTCCGCGTCGCCGTTCTCGGCCGCCGCCGCTCCGGCGTGGCGGTCGACCATGCTTTCCCAGCCAGCGTCGGCCCGGACCGGCGTGGCGTCGACATGCACGCCCTCGCCCTGCGCGATCCCCGCCTCCACGCAGGCCGAAGCCGTGCGCTCGAAGATCCGCCGGAACCGGGCATCGCCCCGGCGCTGCCGGATCCGCGCCGGGCTCGAATGGTCTGGAAGCCGCTCGCGGAGCCCGCAGCCGATGAACCGGCGGACCGCGAGGTCCGCCTGCGCCTCCCGCATCAGGGGGATGGCCATCTCCGGATCGATCCCCGGACGCCCGCTGCGGGCGCAATGGCAGCCGGCGACCTCGTCGCGCAGCCAGCGGGATCCGGAACCCGGTCGACGCGCGCAAGAATGTGGTCGTCCGGAACCAGCCGCTCAAGCGACCCCGCAACGAACAGCTCCAGCTGGGGCGGCGGCTTGCGCTCGGCATGTCGTGACCCTCCCGGTTCCCGCAACAACATCACGTTCCAGGAATCACGGAACCAAGGGTTTTTCAACAGCCCCAAGACCCGCGCCCCTTCGCCGATCGCCATCCAATCGGGCGGGACCCCGCCCGATTGGATGGCGGGGCCAGTCCAGCATGTGTCTGAACTCAGTCAGGTGCGGAAGGACCGGTTTGCCGAAGACTCTAAGACCGTCACGCGTAGTCGGCTTCCTGTGCACGCGGACTCGCAAAAACAGACCATTTGACAATGTTCTGAAAGTGAGGCATATAGCGCAAATCAACTGAGCAGCAAATATGAGCGGAATCACAGATATAGATCAAGGGCTCTTCGAAAGCCTGCAAAGCAGCTTTGCAGCAATGCTAGGGGTCCGAATGGATAGCCTGTCGCAGGAAAACGAGTTTGGCAGGCGGCGAAAGCCCGATGCGGTCATCAGAACCATGATCGGAAACCGCACGCTGGTATTTGTCGCCGAAACCCGAGGCGACGTTTATCCGAGGGACGCCCGCGAGGCGGTCTGGCAACTCAAGCTGCATCAGAAAGAACCCGAGTTTTCCGATCAGCATTATCTGCCAATGGTCATTGCACGATCAATCTCCGACGGCGCCCGCACGTTCCTGCAGAAAGAGGGTGTCGCCTATCACGACCTGAGCGGGTCTCTCTACATCAAAGCGGAGGATATGCTTGTTCTGATCGAGAAGCCGAAACCCAAGCGAGCGAAACGCCGTGATGCAAACGTTTTTCGAGGAGCGCGCGCGCAGGTTCTCCACGCATTATTCACTCGTTCGAGCCAATGGGTCGCCGGGATTGAGATCGCCAAGGACGCAGGAGTGTCCCCTGCAACCGTATCGCAAACCTTCAAGAATCTCGAACGGCGAGACTGGCTTGATGTCAGGGGGTATGGACCGGCCAAGCGCAGGCGATTGGCGCAGCCTGATGCCGTGCTTGATGCTTGGCGCGACAGCATTGTGATGGGATCCAAGGTGAGACGGAATCGGTACTACGTGCCTCGAATGAAGCCCGAGGAAATGGCCCGGCAGATCAGGGAAGAAGCGTGCAGCGCGAACATTGACCTGGAGCTCACGGGCCAGTTCGCCGCCCAGTTCTATACGCCATTCCTATCCAGCGTGTCCGTCCTCACCGTGCGCGTTCGAGGGAAGCGAGCTTGCAAATTGCTTCTCTCCATTCTCGGTGCGCGCGAAGTTTCGGAAGGCGCGAACCTCGTCTTGATTAACACGAGTCAGAGCAAGCTCAGCCGCAGGAGGGGTGTCGGGGAGGAGCAATTGCTGGCCACGCCGCTTCAGGTCTATCTTGACCTGTTCGAAGATTACGGCCGCTCGAAAGAGCTGGCCGAGCACCTTAGGTCCCAGAAATTGACGTGGCGATGAAGAAACCGGATACATTTCAAGGCTACAACCAAGACGTCACCCGTGCGTGTGAACAATTGCTTGTGACGCTCATTCGCAATTTGGGCCCGTGGCGCGATTCCGTCTTTCTGGTCGGCGGGCTTACGCCACGCTACCTCGTCGAAGATCGCCCGCCAGCCGTGCCTGCGCACGCCGGAACCAGCGATGTCGACATCGTAGTTGAAATGCAGCTCCTCGCGGAAACGAGCGCATACCGCACGCTGGAGGACAACATCAGGAACATCGGACTCGAACGCGGCGAAAACGACAAGGGCGATAAACTGTCATGGCGCTGGCAAAAGAAGCTTGCCGACAACACTGTTGTGATTCTGGAGTTCCTTACGGATGCAGGCGATGCGGAAGGGCCCGCGCTTCAAGAACTGCCGTCCAAAGGTGCTGTTACAGCACTTGGTATCCCTCATGCCGCAATGGTTTTCGACCATTACGAGGCCCGAAGCATCACCGCCGATCTTCTCGACGGTGGCGGTATGACGACAGTGAACGTTCGCCATGCCGACATCGTCAGTTTCACTTGCCTCAAAGCCTTCGCGTATGAACATCGCAACGAGCCCAAGGATGCGCACGATCTCTGCTATTGCCTGAAGCATTACAAAAATGGAACAGAGGCCTTGCATGAGGATTTTGCGCAGGCCTTGGAGGGAAAGCACGCCGACACGATCAAGCGCGCTATTGGCATTTTGAAGAAGCACTTCTGCAGCAGCGGGGGCATTGAAGGTTACCGCAAGGACGGCCCGATTTCTGCAGCCCGTTTCGAGGGCGCGGATTCTTGGGCGGACGATGACCGCATACGGCGCCAGCGCGAACTCAGCGACGTCGTTCAAGATGCGATAGCATCGCCTCGCAGATCTTGATCCAGCCGGAGCAAGTGGGTTCAGCCGCCGCCATTTCTTGCCTCCGTTTCGGCAAAGGTGTCGCAGATTTTATCGACGCATTTCCTAGTGGCTTGTTTTTCACACTTGATTCCCTTATGCGGCTTGTCGGCTCCGCGCAGCTTCGGCGCGGGACGGACAGGAGGCGGGACGATGCGGACAGGCGTTGAATTCGAGGTTTCGGACGAGCAGCGCAGGCGGCTCGAGGCGATCGCGAACGACGGCAACAGCAGGCTGAAACATGCGAGGCGGGCGCGGATCATCCTGCTGGCGGACCAGGGCCTGGGAACGATGGCGATCGCGGCCGGGACCGGCGCGTCGAAGCCGACGGTCTGGCGCTGGCAGGAGCGGTTCATGGAGGAGGGGGTGGACGGCCTGCTCCGCGACAAGACCCGCAAGCCGGGGACGCCGCCGACGCCGGAGGCGAAGGTCCGCGAGCTCGTGGAGACGGCGCTGGCCCCGCCGCCTGGCGGGGAGACGCACTGGACGGTGCGCGCCCTGGCGGCCGCGGTCGGCGTCGGAGCGTCGACGGCGCACGTCATCCTGACCCGCCACAGGATCGCGCCGCACCGCTGGCGGCATTTCAAGATCTCGAAGGACCCGGAATTCGAGGAGAAAACCCGCGACATCACAGGGCTCTACATGAATCCGCCGGACCGGGCGGTCGTGCTGTCGATCGACGAGAAGACGCAGATCCAAGCGCTCGCGCGAACGCAGAAGGGCCTGCCGATGAAGCCGGGGCGGCCCGCCACGATGACCCACGACTACAAGCGGCACGGCACCACGAACCTGTTCGCCGCCCTGAACATCCTGGACGGGAAGGTCATCGGGCGACATGCCGAGCGCCACCGGAGCCGGGAGTTCATCGAGTTCCTCGACCAGGTCGACAGCACGGTGCCCGCCGGGCTGGCCATCCACGCCATCCTCGACAACTACGCCGCCCACAAGCACGGGGCCGTCGGCGAATGGCTCGCGGACCACCCCCGCTGGACCTTCCACTTCACGCCCACGTCCTGCTCCTGGATGAACGCCGTCGAGGGCTTCTTCGGGAAGCTCGCCAGCCGCCGGCTCCGGCGCGGCGCCCACGACTCCGTCGAGCAACTCGAGAAGTCGATCATGGAATTCATCGAACTGCACAACGGGAAGGAGGCGAAAGCCTACAACTGGACGGCAAGCCCGGAACGCCTCATCGCCGCACGGCAAAGAGAATGCCATCTGTCTGAATCATGCCACTAGGATGCTGAATCCTCGGGCGCATCCCAAGTTTTGGGTCATGCGAGATGCTGCTGATCGAAAACGGGCACTAGAGCAAATCCGATTTAGAGGGAATCGACTAAAATTCAACGGGTTACGTTTCTAGCCTTTGCGTGTGGGGGGCACCCCACGCAAGATATGATGCAATCCAAACTTGGTGCGCTCTAACGCCCTGCTCGCCATCAAAGTTTGCATCGAAAACAACAGTTGGCCTGATCTTCCTTGATTGGGCGTGCCGCGGCGCAGTTGCCCGACCAAGAAAATTGGGATGCATCCTGAATCCGCTAGCGGTGTCTCGCAGCAGCCATCGCCGCCGTGTGCGCAGCTCTTCGCCTTACGGAATTTGTTGCTCAAGCGAGTACCCGCGCCCCTTTATATGCCTTGGTAAGCTCGTCGGGTGAAGTCTCCCAAGCCGCCCATCCTTCTGCGCCCGGTGCCGACATGATGGCGGGGAGCGACACTAGCGTCATGCCCGCGACCCGACGACCAAGAATCGAAGCCCGACGCATCAATCACCCGCTTAAGCCCCTCGAACAGAACATCGAGGGCGCGTGCCTCGAAGGTGCCTCGTGAACACTTCCGCAGCGTGTTGGCACTTGGCATCGTGTCGGCAACGCCGAGCCCGGCTGGTTCCGTGTCGACTTCTTCCGTCGGCATAGTCTAACTGTGCGCCGTTTGCTGGCTTCGCAGTCTAGCACGAATCCAATATTTTGCAGAATTACTATCTGCTTTGCTGAACAGTAAATATATTCTGTATTGTGTGACTTCTTTAGTCGGAAGTTCCGCGGGAGTTTTTCGGACAACCGTTTGAATGTCCGGCACATTCCGGGATTCCGGACGCGCGGCTTCTGGACACAATGCGCCGGGAGGGAGGGCTACCGCTTGGCGAGCTTCGCGTTCAGCAGCCGCAGCGCCTGCTCCTGAACCGGCGTCGGCGACGAGGGAAGGTCGAACCCTTGCCGACCCCGCCCGGAGGGCTCGATCCGGTTCATCGTGAGGGTTCCGAGATGCCGGAGCAGGCCCCCGGAAGTAGTGTACCGATAGTTCTGCAAATTCCGCCGGGCGTGTCTAGCCGGTTTCGTGGCTTGCACCCCCCGGCCGAAGCCCCGGAGCGCGTAGCGCGGAGGGGCAAGGCCGGGGGGCTGATCCGAATCTTTCGGTTTGTTGTTGATGATGCTGCATCCCCGCGGCCCAAGCCTGGAACGGGGCCTGCCATGCGGGAAGTGTGGGAAGAGTCGGGCAAGCCAAGCAGCGGGGCGTGCGGCGGAAGATGAGCTCCTACCGCCTCCGGAGGCGAGGGCCGGTCTCCCGGACCGCGCATGAATGGAAACCCGAAATCGTCCATCAAAACGCCTGAAGCAACAGTATTGGAGCTAGGCCGGATCTCTTTGCTGTTCGCTCCAATCAGGCTTTCGCTTTTCCAGGAACGCCGAAATCCCTTCCTCGGTATCCCGGTACAGCATGTTCTCCACCATGACGTCCCCGGCGTAGCCGTAAGCTTGGTCAAGAGGCATCTGCGCCTGCTCGTAGAATGTCTTCTTGCCGATTTTCACTGCCGCGCCGAGCTTTGAGGCGACCAGTTCGGCAAGTTCGCGCGTGTCGCCCTCCAGACGGTCGCTCGCGACAACCTTGTTCACCAGCCCCAATTTCAGCGCCCGCTCGGCGCCGATCAGGCTCCCTGTCGACAGCATTTCGAATGCGGCTTTGCGCGGAATGTTCCGGGTGAGTGCGACCATGGGCGTCGAGCAGAACAGCCCGATGTTCACGCCGTTCACGCCGAATCGTGCTCCGTCTTCGGCGACCGCCATGTCGCAGGTTGCGACGAGCTGGCAGCCCGCCGCTACGGCGGCTCCGTGCACCTGCGCGATTACCGGCTGCGGCAGACGCGTGATCGCCAGCATCATTTCGGCGCACTTGTCGAATATCGCCTTGAAATAGGGACGGCCTCCGTCCGGGCCTTGCCGGGCTTTGGTGAGCTCCTTGAGATCATGGCCGGCGCAGAACGCCCGGCCCGCGCCCTTGAGGACTACGCATTTGCAACCCCGATCCTCCGCCAAGGCGTCGAACGCTGCTTTCAAGGCGTCAAGCATGGCTTCGGAGAGCGCATTGAGCTTGTCGGGATCGTTCAGGGTAAGGAAGGCGACGCCGTCCGCGTCGCTTCGGCTAAGAATCTCGTTGAACATGTCCGTCATCGTCTTCAATTGGCAGGTCGGTTCAGGTTGATGGAATCCATTCGAATCGTCAAAGGGGAAACATGTCGCTCTTGATGACCATCGACGAGCTGCATGAGTTCATGCGCTCGGAATTCCCGCAGGTCGCCGACTCGTTCCGGGTTGAAAAGCTGGGCCTCGGCGAAATTAGCGTGCGCATGTTCGTCGGACCCAAGAATGCCCGCCCGGGCGGGACGGTATCGGGACCTGCGATGTTTACGCTCGCGGACGTGTCGATCTACTTGGCGGTGCTGGCAATGATCGGGCCGCAGAAGTTTGCCGTGACGACTTCGTGCTCCATCGATTTCATGCGCAAGCCTGGGCTGGCGGATCTCTACGCGGACGGGCGGATTCTGAAGCTGGGCCGACGTCTTGCCGTCGGCGACGCGCTGCTCCGTTCCGAAGGTTCCAGCGATCCGGTCGCACGGGCGAGCATCACTTACTCGCTTCCGGGTTCGGCCGCGCAATGAGCCCGCCGATGTCCGGCAGCGCAGCCTCGCAAGGCAACCCGCCCACCTATGCGGTATAATAATACCGCTATGTTAACGTTATGAAAATATTGCACGAAACCGGATATCTTTGCTTGACATGCTGCGTGAAGGCGGGCTAATCGCCGCCCGCGACGAAATCCGCGAGCATGTCGCGGCGGGCGAACCGAGGCGCCAGTGATGAAGACCTACTCAGCGAAACCGGCGGACATCAGGAAGTCGTGGGTGCTGATTGATGCAGACGGCCTCGTGCTGGGCCGTTTGGCGTCAATTGTCGCGTCCCGGCTGCGGGGAAAGCACAAGCCGACGTTCACTCCCCACATGGATACCGGGGACAACGTCATCATCGTCAATGCGGACAAGGTGCAGTTGACCGGAAGAAAGCGCGCCAACAAGACTTATTACAGACATACCGGATATCCGGGTGGAATTCGATCCACCACGGCGGGGAAGATTCTCGAGGGCAAGCATCCGGAGCGGGTCGTCGTGAAGGCGGTGCAGCGGATGCTGCCGGGCAACAAGCTCTCACGGAAGCTGATGACGAACCTCCGCGTTTACGCGGGGCCGGAGCATCCGCACGAGGCGCAGAGGCCCGACGTCATCAATGTAGGCGCAATGAATCCCAAGAACACGCGAAGGAATGCGTCATGAACGAAACCGACCTGCCAGTGGAGCAAGACGAAGCGGCTGCGGCGGGCAGCGTCGAACCGGCCGAATTCGAGGCGCCCCGGAAGGAGCCGGTGCGAGACGAGCTTGGACGCGCCTACGCGACGGGCAAGCGGAAGAACGCTGTCGCAAGGGTATGGATCAGGCCCGGCACCGGGCGGATTACGGTCAATTCGAAACAAATGCAGGAGTATTTTGCTCGCCCCGTCCTGCAGATGGTCCTTCGGCAGCCGTTCCAGATCACGAATTCGGAGAACCAGTTCGACGTGTACGCGACTGTGCGGGGCGGGGGGCTGTCAGGCCAGGCCGGCGCGATCAAGCACGGGATCTCGAAGGCGCTTCAGCTCTACGAGCCGACCTACCGGCCGGCGTTGAAGTCGGCGGGTTTCCTCACGAGGGACGCCAGGGTCGTGGAGCGGAAGAAATACGGAAAGCGGAAGGCGCGTCGCAGCTTCCAGTTCTCCAAGCGCTGACACGCCAGCGATCTGAATCCCGACGGCGATAGCTTGAACGGCTGCAGGAGGCTGCGGTCGTTCTCGTTTTCAGGCCGTATTGACCTGATCAGATGCGGTTTGCGAGTTTCTTGACGATGCGGCCGGGAGACATGGCACACTCCATTCCCCAAGGGGAAACTCGTCGGAATGCCGATGGCTTGCGTGCTTGCGACCGCCTTCGACGCTCGCACAAAAGTTGGGCGAATCGCAGACTTGGCGCGGCGGCCCAGGCACAGGAATCGGCAGGGTTCGTGCTCGACTTGCGCTGCGACAGATCCTGAGGCGCCTGTTTCGTTCACCCGAAGAAAGGCAGGCTCTCCGCCAGACGCTAAGTCGTGGTGTCGATAAAGCCGCCGGACTGCCGGTTCCAAAAGCTAGCGTAGTGTTTGGCAGAAAACCCGCAGCGCGTTGAATTTCTGTCCTTAATCGCCGTTCTGGGCTTGCGAAGATTCCCGCGATTCGGCATGATTCGCCTGAATTCGCCGCGATATCGGCGTTTTTCCGGGAATCTTCGGAGGCGATTTGCATGCGCAAGGTTGTTGACGAGCGGTCCTGGCTCGGCTCGGTCGACATCGGGGCGATCAGGCTGAATGCGAAATCCCGGGACGACATCCCGGCGATCCTTATCGGGCTTCAGGCGATCCGGAACGACAAGGCGGCGCGGGAGGAGCTGTTCCGGCTGCTGGACGCGCGCGTCCTTCCGGGCCGCCGCCGGGACACGGGCCGCCCGGGGATGCACCTCTGGCGGGTCCTGGTGATGGGCGTGCCGGGCAGGGCCTGAACTGCGACTACGACCGCCTTCAGGAGCTGGCGGACGAGCACGGGAAGATCCAGGCCTTCCTGGGCCACAGCGATTGGTTCGAGCCCTGCTTGTACGAGCTCCGGAACATCAGGGACAATGTGGAGCTTCCGGCGCCGGAGCTTCTTCGGGAGGCGGACCGCCTGGTCGTGTCGACGGGGCACAAGGTGGCGGGAAAAAAGCCTGGCGCAGCGTTGGTCGGGCGCTGCGGCTCGTTCGTGGCGGAGACGGACGTCCGCCATCCGACCGACTTCGGCCTGCTTCGGGATTCGGTCCGCTGCCTCGTGCGGGCGGCGTCGCGGGCCTGCGGCGCCTCGGGCGTCGGCGGCTGGCGGCAGCGCGACCACCACCTGGACGCGGCGGGGAAGCTGTACCGGAGGGTGAACACGGCGCCCCGGTGGAGCACCCGGCCGGATGAGGTCCTGGCGTTCCTGGTCAAGTCGCTGGAGCTGGCCGCGAAGGCGGAGGGCTTGCTCGGGCCGCTCCGGGCGGCGGGCTGCCCGCCGAGCGTCCTGGCGGAAATCCGGAGGCTGATCGGCCATGTGCCGAGATTCGCGTTCTGGATCGCCCGCCGGGTGCTGAAGGAGGAGGCGGTCCCGCACGGGGAGAAGCTGTTCCCGGTCTTCGAGGAGCACACCCGGTGGACCGCCAAGGGCAAGGCCGGCAAGCCCGTCGAGCTCGGGGTTCCGGTGTGCATCGTCGAGGACGGGGACGGGTTCATTCTCGACCAGGAGATCATGTGGACGGGCGGCGGCACGCATGTCGCGGTTCCGCTGATTGCGCGATGCCTGGAGGCGTTCCCGAACCTGCGGGCCTGCAGCTTCGACCGCGGCTTCCACAGCCCGGAGAACCGCCGGAAGCTTGACGCGATGCTGGAGTTGAACGCCCTGCCGAAGAAGGGCGGGCTGTCCGCCGCCGACCGGGCCCGCGAGGCCGACCCGGAGTTCGCGGCGGCGCGGCGCAGGCATCCGGGCGTCGAGTCGGCGATCAACGGCCTGGAGCACCGCGGCCTCGGCCGGGTGCGGCTGCGCGGGCGGAACCGGTTCGAGCTGGCCGTCGGCCTCTCCGTCCTCGCCGCCAACATCCACCGGCTCGGGCGGATCCTGCGCGACCGCGAGCGGCTGCGGCCGGATCGGCGCAAACGCGCCGCCTGAGCGGCGCCTTCCCCGAAATCCCGGCGGGCCGCGGGGCGGCGAGCGGCGGAGCCTGCGCCGGAACCCCGGAAAGCCGCCGTCGGCGCTGAAAAACCGGCCTCCGAAGCCGGATCCGCCCCCCGTCCCGGCTCGAAACGCGCCGCGCCAGGTCCCGGCAGGGCCGTTGCGCTTGCCCGGAATCAGACCAAACAGCGAAAAACGGAAGGTTCTCTGCCAGACACTAGGGCCTGTTAACGCTTGCGTCAAGATCGGATCTGTGGCAAGTCGTTGCCAAGAATGAAAAAACAAGCGAGCAGTTCCCAATCATGGCCTGTATCACCGAAGAGCAGTACGCCTTGCTGCATCCCCATCTGCCGGTCCAGCGCGGCAATGTGCTGATTCCGAACATCGTCATCGTCAATGCCTTGCTGCACATCCTCGAGAACGGCTGCAAGTGGCGCGCCCTTCCGGAGCGCTACGGCAAGTGGCACACGGTCTACATGCGGCTGCGCCGCTGGGCCGAGGCGGGCGTGCTGGCGCGGCTGCTTGCGGCGCTGCGGGAGCAGGAGCTGACGGACAAGGACCTCGATTGCCTCGGCCTCGACAGCACCAGCGTCAAGGTGCATCCGGACGGAACCGGGGCCCAAAAAAAGCGGGCCCGCAAAGCATCGGCAAATCCCGCGGCGGCTGGAACACGAAGATCCACATGATCGCCGCAAGCGATTGGCTGGCAATGGCTTTCCGCCTTTCCGGCGGGCAGGCCCACGACGCGCCCGAAGGCCGGGTCCTGCTGAAGCGCTTCGGCGAGCGGGCCGCCAAGGTTCCGCTGGTGATGGACCGCGCCTACGAGGGCGACGAGACCCTCGAGCTTGCTCGCGAACTCAGGATGACCCCGGTTGTGCCGCCCAAGTCGAACCGGAGGAGCAAATGGGATTTCGACCGCGAAACCTACAAGCGGCGGAATGAGGTCGAGCGGCTGTTCCGCCGGATCAAGGGCTACCGGCGCATCTTCACCAGGTTCGAGAAGCTCGACGCGATGTACGCCGCTTTCCTTTGCTTCGCCCTCATCGTCGAAATCATCAAGCGTTAACAGGCCCTAGATATGGTGACCTTGTAGCCTGCTTCGTCTCGGAGGGCGCAGCCTTCATGACCGGCGCAAATGTCGATATCAACGGCGGAGTGCCATTCTCCTGATTTGTGGAAAGACAGATGAAATTCAGCGTTATAGCCTCCATTGTCGTGGCAGCGGGCCTGCCGGCACTCGCCCAAGAGGAGATCACCAACCCAGGGTTTGAATACGGGTGGAGCGGTTGGACGGACGTGGACCCGAACAAGGACGCAACGGCAGTCTCCGGCCATTTCAACACCGGTGTCAAATCTGCGAAAATCTTGCGGTCCGGAGGGCATTTCGAACAGGAGATCCCGCTTTACCCTGAAAGTGATTACGTCTTGCGCGCCTTTATCAAGGGGCCAGGATTGATCGGAATAATTGTCGATGGCGAAGATCTGACAGCAAAATCGGATTCAAAAACGGAAGAATGGCTTCCGGTCGAAATCGCATTCAGCAGCGGCCGGGCCATGGCGGCAGTCATCAGGGGCGATTGGAACGGTGCCGAAAGCCGATTTGATGATTTCGAACTGATAGCCAAAAGCGGCCCGGCATTGGCGGCGGCCGAAGAAGCCGCGAAGGGCCCCAAAATCTATGCCACAATTCCGGGGGCATGCGAGCGCATGAGCCAGCTGCGTATCCGAACTGCGGAGGACGATGGATCAAACGATGGCCACACGCCTGAAATGGCCATCGATGCGGACTTCGACCCTGAAAGCAGGTGGTCCTCGAAGTTTGCTGGAAAAGAACTGACGCTTGACATGGGAATGCCCCAGACGCTGAAAGAAATCGGCTTTGCGTTCTACAAGGGCAATGAACGCCAGAACTTTTTTGCGGTTTCTATATCAATCAACGGCTTCGACTGGGTGCCACTTATCCAGCGCGCCAAGAGCGCAGGCATTACAACCGCAATCGAGCGATTTGACTTTGACGACCGTGTTGCGCGGCATATCAAGGTCATTGGCCTCGGGAACCAGCAGAATGAATGGAATAGCATTGTCGAAGTGCAAGCCTACGGTTGCGGCCTCGGGGAAATCGATAGTGAAGGCGATGGCAGCGCGACCGCCCGCGTGAAGGGAATCAGCGCATACGGGCTGAAGCTCGGAGAGCCTCCATCGGAAAACTTCGATCTTGCCAAATGGAAAATCACGCTGCCAATAGACGCCGATGGCGACGGGAAAGCGGACGAAATCAGTGAAGCGCTGCTGGCAAACGGATGGTCTGACGAACGGTTCTTCTACACTGATCCCGCTACTGGCGGCATGGTCTTCCGTGTCTTCGGCGGGAACGCAACCACGCCGAATTCAAGATACCAGCGGGTGGAGCTGCGTGAAATGCTGAGGGCGGGGGACGGGACCATCCCGACCCGGAACGCTGACGGAACCCCGACCATGAACAACTGGGTTTTCTCCTCCGCTCCGGAATATGCGCAATCGCTTGCGGGCGGAGTTGATGGAACCCTTCGGGCGACCTTGGCCGTCAACCAGGTCACGCGGCTTGGCATGGTCAACCGCGTTGGCCGCGTCATTATCGGCCAGATTCATGCCAAGGATGCGGAGCCTTTTCGGCTTTACTATCGCAAGCTTCCGATCAACAAATACGGATCGCTTTATTACGTTCACGAACGAGCTGGCCAAGCGGATATTGTCGTGCCATTGGTTGGCGAAAGTGGCGATTATGCCGAAAATCCAGAGAACGGCATTGCCTTGGATGAGGTTTTCACCTACGAAGTATCGGTTTCAAGCAAAGAGATTGATGGATCCTTGCATCCGATCTTGGATGTTCGCGTCGTGCGGGACGACGGAACTGTGATTGATGCGCCTCCGCTGGATATGTCGGACAGCGGGTATTCTAAGGTCGATGAGTTCATGTACTTCAAGGCCGGCGCCTATTCACAAAACGACTCCGAGGCTTGGCGAGACCGTGATTTTGATCAAGTCACCTTTTTCGCAGTTTCCGCTAGCCACTAACGGGAAATGCAAGCGTAGCGACATCGGCATTGTCGATGCGACCGGGTCCAACATCGAGCTGACAGCGACGTTTCGGGTTGCCGTTCCGGCGCCGCGGCTGCCGCATTCCTCGGCGGCGGTTGCTGGCGATTTCACTAACCCGCAATTATGCAACTCGGTGAAGCAAGAGCGCGCTGCCGACTCCAGCTGCGTTGACCTGTGCCGTGCAGCCATCGAGAAAATGCAGCATAATTGCGGGTCGGCATCCAAGCGGTGCCTGAACGCGGGAGCAGGAGGGCAACATGAATGCATCCGCCCGACGGGCAATTCCATTGAGTGCCATCCTGGCATGGATGGCAGCCTCCGCAGCAGGTTGCGATGTCGACGTTTCGCGCTACGTCGGCTGGGAAATACTGTCCGCCGGCAGGTTCACGGGCTACGCCGACGACGACGGCACGACCGCGGACGACTACTTCAAGGGTTGCGACTACGGGCGGGTGCTGATCATCGACGGAAGAAGATCGGTGACGTGCAGAAGCTTCAGCTATTCCTACTCCTATCGACCGCAAGTCGTGATCTTGAGCGACGGCTTCGACTGGGAGGCGTGCATTGACGACGAAATGTACCGCATCGAAAGGATCAGGTGGTAGTCGCTTTGTCGCAAACACCCGGTGCGATCGGAGTTCCGGCGGCGGCACTCCCTTTCAAATGCGATTCCGCAGCGGCGCGGATTACGACCTTCGCCGAGTGATCATGCGGCGCAATTCAGGGCGTACGGAGGAGTTCTGTCCCTTGCGCAGGATGGCGCGGTATTCGCGGGGCGTCCGGCCGAACTGCCTCTTGAACACGCGGGAGAACACGGCGGCATAGGAGAAGCCGCAGGCCATCGCCACGTCCTTTATCGAGAACTCCTCGTAAAAGAGGAAATTGCGCGCCGCTTGGAGCCGGACATTCAGGTAAAGGCGCATGGGCGACTGTCCGAAAGCGGACTTGCAATGTCGTGAAAGCGTCCGCTCCGACATTTCGAGTTCCGCCGCCAATTCGGCCATCGTTAGCGGGAACTCGAGATTCCTCTCCATCAGCCGCACCAGCCGGGATGAAGGCGCGCCCGGCGTGCGTTTTCCAGCGCTCCCGCCGCGTTGCGGCGTGTTGTCGGCGCGGCGGGTGTGCACAAGCGCGTCGGCGACCTCGTTCGCCAGCGCCTCGCCGCGGAATCGCGAGATAAGCTCAAGAACCATGTCGAGCGTGGCGACGCCGCCTGCGCAATGGGCTTCGCGGCCGCGAAGCATGAATATCCGGTTCAGCGGCCTCGCGACGGGGTATCGCTCCATGAAGCTCTGCGCGGCCTCCCAGTGGAGAACGATCTCCGGATCATCGCCGCTGCTTCCGACCCCTGCCTCGAACATGGCGAAAGCGCCCGTATCGACCCCGCCTACGACCGCGCCGTGGCGTGCGGCGGACCTGATATGCCCAAGCAGCTTCCTTGAATTCCGCTGCGTAGGGAGATTGCCTTCGAAGAGAAGATGAACGTCAGCGCCCGGCATGTCGTCGATGCGGAAATCGACGTCGATCCACATTCCGTTCGTGGCCCGCACCGGATTTCCGTCCTCCGAAACCAGGCGCCACTCGAAGTGCTCCTGATCGGTGTTTTGATTGGCGATCCGGAGCGCCTCGCTCGCCAGCACGAGCGCATTCAACGGAAACTCCGACTGGAGTATCAGATTGAAACGGACCTTTTCGCTTTCTGGCACGCGGCCGGAATTCATGGCAGAAACAATAAAGAATACGGCGCAACCGGTCAATTCCCGACCGCCGTTGCTTGCGAATCTGGAATCCGGGCGACCAGGATGGGGGGAAGCGGCGCGGCCGTGCGGTTCGGAATGCGTGAATCGGGGGACGCAGTGGACGCGAACAGCCTGAAGGCCGATCTCGCCGGTTGCTACGTTACTGTTCCGACACCCTTTGCGGATCGGCCTGGTTTCCCGGTCGATGAAAGCGCGCTGCGCACCCACGTGCGGTTTCTGCTGAACGCCGGCTTGAACGGGAGTTACGCGACGTTCTTGGCTGGCGGCGCCGCGGGCGACTTTTCGACGATGACATTCGACGAGAGGGCAAGCGTGGCGGAAATCATCGTTGATGAGGCGGATGGCCGGGTTCCGGTCGCGATGGGCGCCCAAACGACCAGCACGCTCGAGCTCTGCCGATTAGCCAAGGTTGCGAAGCGGGTCGGCGCGTCCTTCATTCAAGTTTCGTGCCCGTTCTACTTCACTCACACTGAGGGCGACTTCGAAGAATTCGTCGCCGCGGCGGCCGAAGCCGAGCCGGACATTGGAATCATTGTTTACAACACGTTCTGGACCAGCTCGGACATTTCATTCGGCATGGTCGAGCGGCTTGCGGAGATACCCAGCGTCGTGGGCCTGAAATGGGCCGCGCCGCGCACTGACGCCATGGAGTTCGAGGACGTCGCGTCGCATTTTTCGAAGCGGTTCACGGTCATCGACAACAATCTCATGTTCGCGACCAGCGCGCTGCCCGCGCTCGGCGCAAAGGCGTTCGAGGTTCACAACTGCAATTTCTGGCCGGAATGGGGAATCCGTCTCATTGATGCGGTTCGGGCCGGAAATTACGCCGAAATCGGCCGCATGCTCGTCGAGGAGGCGATGCCGTTTTACAAGCTGTGGGTGGAAATCGAGGAGGAATACACCAGCGGCGACGGCTATCTCGACAAGCTTTGCATGGAGCTGATCGGCCTTCCGAGCAGCCGGTGCAGGCCGCCGACGCGCGATATCAGGGTCAAGTACCGGAGCGCGGCGCTGGACATGCTCAGGAAAATCGGGGCTCCGCGGCTGCCTTCCGAATCAGGCTGAACGGCCAGACCTGCGCCGCCACCGACCCGTCGCAGCGAAGCGGGGCAGGACTCCCCGGGGAGAAACGATGGAAATATTCGTTTGCGTGGGCGCCAATAAGGCCCAGCAACGCCGCATCCAGGGAATGGCGAAGGGGTGTCGGGTCCATTTCCGCGACGACCCGCCGGAGGGGGAGCTAGCCCGTGAAGAATTCCTCCGATGTGAAATCGCTTTCGGCAACCCGCCTCCGGGCTGGATTGAGACCAGCACGAAAATCAATTGGATACAGCTGGGATCGGTCGGATTCGACGAATACCTTCCTTTGGCCGATTCGGTCGCGGATGGGCGCATAAGGTTCTCGAACCTCGCCGGTTTCTTCGCCGAACCGGTGGCGGAATCCTGTCTTGCGGGAATTCTCGCGCTGCTCCGCGGCTTCGACCGCTTCAGCGTCCTGCAAACCAAGCGGCTCTGGAAAGGCGAAGAGGCAAGGCGGGGGCTACGTACGTTGCGTGGCGCGAAGGTGGTCCTGCTCGGATACGGATCGATCAACAGGAGGCTTGAGGAACTGCTTGAGCCGTTCGCGTGCGCAGTTGCGCATTTTCGATCCGGTTGGGCGGAATCCGAACTGGAGGCGGCGCTTTCTTCAGCGGATGTCGTTGCCTGCGCCGTTCCGGACACGCCGGCGACTAGGCGGCTGTTCGACCGGAGGCGTTTGGCACTGCTTCCGAAGACCGCGATCATTGCCAATTTCGGCCGTGGCTCTCTTTTCGACGAAGAAGCACTCTGCGATGCGCTCGCCGAGGGCAGGATCGCGGGTGCCGTGATCGATGTCACTGAAGAGGAGCCATTGCCGCCAAGCCATCAGCTATGGAACAGCCCGAACACGATTCTCACCCAGCACAGCGGAGGCGGGTCGGCTGACGAGATCGACCGGAAGATTGATGTCTTCGAAGCGAATCTCGCCCGCTACCGGTCCGGCGCGCTTCTGGCGGACATCGCGGACTTCAACAGGGGATACTGAATGATTGCGATCGAGTCGGTTCGTTGCGTGCTCCTGAGCTCGCCCTACGCTGATGCCGACGACCCGGAAATCAAGGAGTGCTTTCCCAACGGCCCGAAGCGCACGATCGGAATGGTCGAATTGACGCTCGAAAACGGTGTCACGGGGCTCGGCGAAGGCTACCTCGCGGTCTTTGCTCCGCTGGTGTTCAAGTCGATTGTCGAATTGTGCGCCCCCTACATGATCGGGAAGGACGCGACGGACTTGGACCGCCGGGTCCGGGACCTCCGAAGCGTATGCGATTACTGGTCCCTGCAGGGCGCCGCCCGCCACGTGATCAGCGCATTCGAAATCGCGCTTCAGGACGCGAACGCCAAATCGCGCGGCGTTCCGGTCTGGGAGATGCTGGGCGGCGCAAATGAAGACCGGATGCCGGTTTACGGAAGCGGCGGATGCTGCGATTCGAAGGAGCAGTTCCTTGACGAATTCGAGTGCTTGGAGCGGTTAGGCATCGGTCTTTACAAGATGCGCGCGGTCAAGGGGGACATGCTCCGCACAGCATGGGTTTTGAACCAGGCCGGATCGCGGAACATCCGAGTCGGCGTCGACATGTGCCAGAATCTTGCGGACCCGCCTCAGGATGTGGACGATGTCGTCGAATTCATCGAAGAGGTGCATGCCCGCACGAGCAGCCGGATGGCGTTTGTCGAAGAGGCCATCGGCCCCGACCGGCCCGAGCGGTTCAAGGAGCTGAGGCAACGGACGGACGTTCCGGTTTGCGGCGGCGAAATCATCACGACGCCGAAGGAGATGATCGACCGGATTTCCGATGGCGTTTACGATTTCGTCCAGCCGGACGCGTCCGTGATCGGAGGAATCGGAGCGGTACTCGAAGTCTACGGCGCCGCGAAGGCGAACGGCGTCGGCGCCGTCGTGCACGCGTGGAGCGGCGCCGCCGCGATCATGGCGAGCTACCATGCGGCGTTCGCCGCCGGGGGCGACCTCGTTGAATATCCCATGCTCGACTTCCCGCTCGCCGAGGAGATGATCGGCGACCAAGCGCGCATCGAAGGCGGGAAGCTGGCCCGGCCGACCGCTCCCGGACTCGGGATCGGGCTGAGCGAAGAACTGGAGCGGCGCTATCCGTTCGACGAAACCGCGGTCTATTCGTGCATGCTGAACGACTGGGGCCCGCCGCCGGATATTTACTGGGCGTAGACGCTAGTGGCATGATTCGGACAGATGGTACCCTCTTTGCCGTGCGGCGATGAGGCGTTCCGGGCTTGCCGTCCAGTTGTAGGCTTTCGCCTCCTTCCCGTTGTGCAGCTCGATGAAATCCGTGATCGACTTCTCGAGCTCCTCGACGGAGTCGTGGGCGCCGCGCCGGAGCCGGCGGCTGGCGAGCTTCCCGAAGAAGCCCTCGACGGCGTTCATCCAGGAGCAGGAGGTGGGCGTGAAGTGGAAGGTGGGGCCGTTGAATTACGCGGCCTTCCGAAGATTCCGGGACGGATCGCGTCGCCGACCGGCGCGGGGGTCCGCTGCGCGGAGTCGGGCGAAACGGGCGGGCATGCGGCGGCCAGGCCCGATCCGCCGCGCCAGGAGTGCGGAAAGGGGCGTTCCGCGCATTCGAATCGTGCCGACGGCAGGGAATCGGGCGCAAAAAGCGGCCGCGAGCCGCTTCAGGTTGATCGCGGCGGCCGTCAAGTAGGACTGGATCCTCATGTTGCCCAAGCCGCGCCGCACGGCGCGGCCCAGCCCGTGCCAGGTCTTCGCCTCGCCGTGGAACCCTTCCGATCGCCAGCGGTGGCGCTTGTAGAGCCGCAGATCCTCTTCGCTCCATCGGAGCCGCCGCCGCCGGGCGCGCAGCAGCGCCGGATAATCGTCGCCGATCACCATCATCCTGTTCCAGCGCCCCTTGGAAAGGCAGTCGTCCCTGAGAGGGCAGCGCCTGCAATCCTTGGCCCTTGACACGAAGTAGCGCCCGTATTTCCGCGCCTGCCCAGGGCGGAGCACCTTGCCGCGCGGGCACTTCAGGATGTCGTGCTTCGCGTCGTAGCGGAACCGGTGCGTGGGCACCCGGCTCCTGGCCGGCGCCCGCTTCGCCGGGATCACCGGATCGATCCCCCGCCGCTCGAGGCCGCCGTAGACCTTGCCGTAGGCGTAGCCCGCGTCGGCGGTCACAGTCTCGATCTTCTTCCCGGATATCCTGCTGACCTCGTCGACTTGGGCCTCGATCACGTCGCCCTCGTTGACTTCGCCGGTGGTCACCGCGACATCGAGAACGACGCCGCTCCCGTCGTCGACCGCCGTGTGCTGCTTGTAGGAGGGCTCCAGGCGTCGGCCGCGGGAGCTGGTCGCCATGCTCGCGTCGGGGTCCGTCACGCTGACCTTCTTGCGCTTGCCGCCCGGCCGGGCGCCGGTTTCGGCCCCGGCCTCCGCGTTCTCCGCGTCGCCGTTCTCCGATGCCACCGCCTCGGCATGGCGGTAGACCAGGCTCTCCCAGCTCACATCGGCCCGGATCAGCGTCGCGTCGACATGCACGACCTCGCCCTTCGCGATCCCCGCCTCCACGCAGGCCGAAGCCGTGCGCTCGAAAATCCGCCGGAACCGCGCATCGCCCCAGCGCTGCCGGATCCGCGTCAGGCTCGAATGGTCCGGAAGCCGATCGTGCAGCCCGCAGCCGATGAACCAGCGGATCGCGAGGTTCACCTGCGCCTCGCGCATCAGGCGGCGGTCGTGCACGATGCCCAGCAGGAACCCCGCCAGCATCAGCCGGACGGCCGTCTCAGGGTCGATCCCGGGCCGCCCGCTGTTGGCGCAATGGCAGTCGGCGACCTCGTCGTGTAGCCAGCCGAGATCCAGAACCGGGTCGACGCGCGCCAGGATGTGGTCGTCCGGAACCAGCTGCTCAAGCGATCCGGAGACGAACAGCTCCAGCTGGGGCGGCGGTCTGCGCTTCAGCATGTCGTGGCTCTCCCCGCTCCCGCAACAACATCATGTTCCATGAACCACGGAACGAGGGGTTTTTCAACAGCCCCAAGGTCCAGCGGGGGTGGTCCGCGAGCCATTCGCCGACGGCCCCATGCTTGTGGGCGGCGTAGTTGTCGAGGATGGCGTGGATGGCCAGCCCGGCGGGCACCGTCCTTTCGATCTGGTCGAGGAACTCGATGAACTCCCGGCTCCGGTGGCGCTCGGCATGGCGTCCGATGACCTTCCCGTCCAGGATGTTCAGGGCGGCGAACAGGTTCGTGGTGCCGTGCCGCTTGTAGTCGTGGGTCATCGTGGCGGGCCGCCCCGGCTTCATCGGCAGGCCCTTCTGCGTTCGCGCGAGCGCTTGGATCTGCGTCTTCCCGTCGATCGACAGCACGACCGCCCGGTCCGGCGGATTCATGTAGAGCCCTGTGATGTCGCGGGTTTTCTCCTCGAATTGCGGATCCTTCGAGATCTTGAAATGCCGCCAGCGGTGCGGCGCGATCCTGTGGCGGGCCAGGATGATGTGCGCCGTCGACGCGCCGATGCCGACCGCGGCCGCCAGGGCGCGCACCGTCCAGTGCGTCTCCCCGCCGGGCGGCGGGGCCAGCGCCGTCTCCACGAGCTCGCGGACCTTCGCCTCCGGCGTCGGCGGCGTCCCCGGCTTGCGGGTCTTGTCGCGGAGCAGGCCGTCCACCCCCTCCTCCATGAACCGCTCCTGCCAGCGCCAGACCGTCGGCTTCGACGCGCCGGTCCCGGCCGCGATCGCCATCGTTCCCAGGCCTTGGTCCGCCAGCAGGATGATCCGCGCCCGCCTCGCATGCTTCAGCCTGCTGTTGCCGTCGTTCGCGATCGCCTCGAGCCGCCTGCGCTGCTCGTCCGAAACCTCGAATTCAACGCCTGTCCGCATCGTCCCGCCTCCTGTCCGTCCCGCGCCGAAGCTGCGCGGAGCCGACAAGCCGCATAAGGGAATCAAGTGTGAAAAACAAGCCACTAGGCAGGCCCCGAGGGTTCCGACCGGTTCAGGCGGAGCGCGCCACTGCCGCTCCTTCGCGATTGAACAGGTGCAGCCGCTTCGGGTCGAGAGCGATTCGGAGAGGGCCGGGGCCGGGCCGCGCTTCCTCCCGGCTTTCGACGATGATCGCGCCGGCCGGGTGGTCGGGCACATGCAGAAGCGTCGAACCGCCAAGATTCTCGGCCGAAGCGACCTCCACATCGAATGCGAACTCGGCGCCTGTGGGCATGACGATGTTTTCCGGCCTGACGCCGACGGTAACGCGCTCGCCCTCGGCAATTCCGATGTCCGCGCCGGCGAAATCGATCGTCTGCTCGTCGACGCCGTCAAGCGCAACTGAAACGCGATCGTCCGAAACGCCCGCCGCCGTTCCCGACAGGAGGTTCATCCGGGGCGACCCGATGAATCCGGCGACGAACAGGTTGGCGGGCTCCGAATAGAGCTCCGTCGGCGAGCCGACCTGCTCGATGCGCCCGTCGCGCAAAACGACGATCCTGTCGGCCATCGTCATCGCTTCGACCTGGTCGTGCGTGACGTAGACCATCGTGGCTCCGAGCTGGCGGTGCAGGCTCGAAATCTGCAGTCGCATCTGGACCCTCAGCTCCGCGTCCAGGTTGCTGAGCGGCTCGTCGAACAGAAACACCTTCGGCTGCCTCACGATGGCGCGGCCGATGGCGACGCGCTGGCGCTGGCCGCCCGACAGCTGCTTCGGAAGCCGCTCGAGGAAATCCTCGAGCTTCAGAATCCGCGCCGCCTCCAGGACGCGCTTCTCGCGTTCGGCCTTGCCCATTCCGGCCATGCGGAGCGCGAACCCCATGTTGCTCGCGACGTTCATGTGCGGGTAGAGCGCGTACGACTGGAACACCATCGCGACTTCGCGCTTCGCAGGGTTCACGCCGCGCATCGACGCGCCGTCGATGCGCACCTCTCCGCCCGACAGGTGCTCCAGGCCGCAGATCAGCCTCAGCAGGGTCGATTTTCCGCAGCCCGAAGGGCCGACGAAAACCACAAGCTCGCCTTTTTCGATCCCGAGGTTGAAATCGTGGATCACAACCGTCTGGTCGAAAACCTTCCGAACGCTTCGCAGCTCGACCTGGCTCATGTCCGGACGCTTCCGGTTCCGCGGCGCGTCATTGCCGCATCCTTGGATGAAGAGGGCATTCAGTCCACCCTGAACCGCGTGCACCGGACGTACTGCAGCGGCTCCTCGTCTTCGCTCCATTCATGGTAGCAGCAGGCGATTGCGCCGTCGCTCGCCTGAACGACCGTCGGGTATCCGATGTGCTGGTAGACGCCGGGATTGTCCGGATCGATCGCGCCCGCTCCATGCCCTCTGGATTCCCCCGCCAGGCTGCTTGCGGGGCTGTCCTGGAGCGAACGCGAGGGAACGCCGCCTTCACGGATGACGAACTCGTCCGCCGCGTCCCAGGTCGTCCCGTCGTCGGAAACGATTCCGCGCACGCCGTAGGGCGGGCGCCGGTATCCGTAGACCATCAGGTAGCGCCCGTCCGCGAGCGCGATCATGTCGGCGGGATACCCCCAGATGTTCGTCCATTTCGGCGGCGTCCACGAGAATCCGTCGTCCTCGGAAATCGTCATCACCATGTTCTTCGCGTCGCCGCTGGGGTTGGCGTGGGTGCGCATGAAGCAGACCAGACGGCCGTCGGACAGGCGGAGCAGGGCAGGCTCCTCGTAGTCGATGATCGACGCCGGATCGTAAGCCAGGGTCGAGTAGTACTCCCAGTTCGTTCCGCCGTCGTCCGACCGGATGAGCGCGGACCGGGTCGACTCGTTCTCGCCTTCCTCGCCGTAGCCCCTGATTCGGCCGTACAAGCCCATGAGAATGGAGCCGGACGGCAGCTGCCAGCATCCCAGGCGGCATCCTCCGTGCTTCAGCGGCCGGACATTGCATGGAACCGGATCTGACCAGGTTTCCCCGCCGTCATCGGATTTGAGGACGAAAGTTCCGAGCCAGCCTTGAGTCTTGAACGCCCATGTCCAGTCGCCCCACCGCCTCGTCATCGGGTCCGACCGCCAGGATGGCTGTTCCGGGTTGACGCCGCGCTTGAAGAAGGCGGTGATCGTGAGGTTCACGATCAGGGAGCCGTCCGAAAGCTCGCAGATCCCGCAGTCCCAGTTTCCGGTCGTGTCCGTCCACGGAAGGACGATCGACGGCTCGGACCAGGTAACGCCGCCGTCCTTGGAGCGGGTGATGAGCGTTTGGCCGCTGTCATGGTGGAACGGATAGCGCTCCTCGTTGAACACCGCGGCGATATCGCCGTTCGACAGCGTCCTGGCCGCGATCTGGTTCACGCAATGCTCGGGATGCCGATGGATCGCGTGGTGCTCGGGTGTCGAAATCGTTGCCGTCATTCGTGGCTCCATTGTCGTTCGCCGCCGATTGCGGCCGCTTCAGCCGGCCTCCGCGACGCGCAGGCCGATGTTCTTGATCCTCAGATAGTTCTGCAGCCCGGCCATGCCGCGCTCCCTGCCGTAGCCGCTGTCCTTCACTCCGCCCGTGGGCGCTTGAACGCCGCCGATGAACCAGCCGTTGATCCAGACGGTGCCGGCATCCAGGCTGCGAGCAAGTCTCATTGCCCGGTCGATGTCGCTGGTGAACACACCCGCTGCCAAGCCGTAGGGGAGGGCGTTGGCGATTTCGATCGCCTCGGCCTCCGATTCGAAAGCGAACGCTGAGACCACCGGACCGAAGGTCTCCTCGCGCGCGATCTGCGATTCCACGCCCACATTGTCGAATACGGTCGGCTCGACAAAATACCCGCGCTCAAGCCCCCTGGGCCGGCCGCCGCCGGTCAGCAGGTCCGCGCCGTCCTCCAGCGCGCTCTCGATGTGCGCCAGCACCTTTGCGTGCTGCTCGCGCGATACCAGTGGGCCCAGATCCGCGTTTTGGCCGCCGGGCGCGGCGCGAAGCGCACGTGCTCGGCCAACGAATTCGTCGAGGAACGCGTCCTTGATCCGCCGGTCAAGGAGAAGGCGGGAGACCGAGGAGCAGACCTGGCCGCAATTCTCGAACGCGCCTTCAATCGCTGCATCGACCGCGCGTCCGATGTCGGCGTCTTCGAACACGATCATCGGGTTCTTGCCGCCAAGCTCGAGAACGACCGGCTTCAGCGCGCCGCCCGCGGCGGCTCCGACAAGGCGGCCGGTCTCGACGGAGCCCGTGAAGGTCACGCCGTCCACTGAGCGGCTTGCGGCCAGCGCGGCGCCGGCCTCTCCGCCGAATCCGGTAACCACGTTCACGGTGCCGGGCGGGAATCCGGCTTCCGCGCACATCGCGGCGAAGGCGAGCGTCGTAAGCGACGTCTGCTCAGCCGGCTTGACGACCGCCGTGCACCCGGCTGCGAGGGCGGGGGCGACCGAACGGACAGCCATTCCCAGCGGAAAGTTCCACGGCGTAATGTGCGCCGTGACGCCCAGAGGCTCCAGTTCCGTGAAGTCCACGAAGCCGCCGCCCAGCGGCACGGTGGCGCCTTGAAGCTTGTCGGCCGCTCCGGCGTTGTACCGCAGTGTCGCCGCCGCGCCCGCGACATCGCCCCGCGAATCCTTCAGCGGCTTTCCGACATCCAGCGTTTCAAGCGCAGCAAGGAGTTCCGTTGACGCCTCCAGTGCCGAGGCAAGGGAGAACAGGAGCTCCCCTCGTTTCTGGGGCGCGAGCGACGCCCATTTCCCGCGCAGGGCGGACCGGGCCGAGCGCACCGCTGATTCGATGTCTTCCGGCTGGCCTCGGGACAGGAGCGCGACGGGCCTGTCCGCCGACGGATCGATGCATTCGAATTCCAGTCCACCGGAGGCGGGGCGCGCCGCGTTGTCCATGAATATGGACGGGACGGCTTCGGCTTTCGCCGGACGGTCGGTTTCCGCGGAACGGGCTAGCTTGTCGAGCCGGTCGAGAATTTGCGCGGCGCCGAGCGCTTCCGGACAGCCGCTCATTGGCTGAGCCCGCCTTGGGAAATTCCTTGGATGAAGTACTTCTGGAGAAAGAAGAACAGCAGCAGGCTCGGCACCGACAGAACCGTGACGCCCGCCATCGCCACCGAGTAGCCTTCCAGCTGGGTGTGGGTGCCGACGACCGGCGCGAACGCGGCGATCCCGACCGGCAGCGTCTTCATGCTTTCGTCGAACACGACCAGGAGGGGCCACAGGAAATTGTTCCAGTTCAAGGTGAAGATGATGACGGCCGCGGCGATCATGGGCGCGCGGGCGAGGGGAAGGGCGATCAGCACGAACAGGCGGAAAGGCCCGGCGCCGTCGAGCCGTGCCGCCTCAATCAGCTCGCGCGGGAAAGTCAGGAAGAACTGCCTGAAGATGTAGACCGAGAAGACGTTCGCGATCGTCGGAAGTATCAGCGCTTGGTAGGTGCTCGCCCAGCCGACCTTGATGAACGCGAGCAGCATCGGGATGACGGAAACCTCGACGGGCATCATCAGGGATGCAAGGAAAATCAGGAATATCGCGGCGCGGCCGGGAAACCGGAACTGCGCCAGGGCGAAACCGGCCATTGCGCCGAAAAACACGCAGATCGCGGTTGATGTCGTGGCCTGCACCAGGCTGTTGAGCGTCCAGCGGGCGATCGGGTACTCGAAAACCCTGATGTAGTTGTCCAGCGTCACCCGCCGGGGAATCCATTCGATGGTCTCGGTGAGGACATCGGCCGGATACTTGAACGAAGTGGAGACCATCCACAGGAACGGCGATGCCCAGGCAAGCGCCACGGCCGTGCCAAGGACCCAAAGAGCGGCGTCGCCGTAGGTCATCCCCCGCCGCTCCAGCCATGCGGTCATCAGGCCATCTCCCTTACCGCGAAGCGCTGCACGATGGTGGCGACAAGGATCACGAGGAACAGCATGATCGCCAGCGCGGACGCGTAGCCGTAAAGATTCCTGACGATCGCCACCGTGTAGATGTAGTGGATCGGCGACGAAGAGGATCCGGCGGGGCCGCCGTTGGTCATAACGTAGACCTGGCTGAATATCCGCAACGTCGAAATCATCTGCAGCGTGATGACCATTGAGAGCACCGGCCTGAGATGCGGAAGGACTATGAACCTGAGTCGATTAACCGGACCCGCGCCGTCGACGGTGGAGGCTTCGATCAGATCCCGGGGAATGTCCTGCAGCGCCGCCAGCAACAGCACGAACGCAAGGCCCAAATCCCACCATATTGACGCCATGGACACGCCGACCAGGGCGTAGTCGCTTGATGTGAGCCATGGAATGGAGGGCGCGCCAAGCGCGCCGATCACGGCGTTGAGCAGTCCGTACTGCGTGTCGAGCAGATACACCCACACGAGACCGATCACGGTGGCGGACACGACGTGCGGCGCGAAGAACAGAGTCCGCGCCAGCCCCGACAGCGGATACGATTTGTTGACGAACAGCGCGAACAGCAGGCCCAGGACGGTAACGCCGGGGACGATGATCAGCGCGTAGAACAGAACGTTCCGGAACGCGACCCAAACCCACTCGTCGGAAATCGCGTCATCGTAGTTCCCGAGGCCGACCCATTCGGGCGTGCCGATGATGCTCCACTCGGTGAACGCGACGTAGGCGCCGAAGAAAACCGGCGCGACATTGAAGATCAGGAACGGAACGGCGAACAGCGCGACAAAAAGATAGCCCACCCATTCGAGCGGCGGGCGCTCGCCCGGCAGCGCTTCGGGGGTTCCGTCGCTGCCGAGCGTTTGCGCGCTAGTCGCCATATGCCGACGGGACGGAGCCGTCGCCGGTATGGGAAGCGGCCCGCGCCGGGCGGCGCAGGCTCAGCTCTCCGGTCCGCGGGCCGGTCAGCCTTCGTCGAGGCCTTCCTGCCAGCGCGCCTGAAGCTCCGACATCGCCTCGGCCGGGGTCTTGGTCCGCGCCCAGACGCCTTCCAAGGTCCGCGCGAGGTAGTTCCCGCCCGAATAGATCGTGAACTCCGGACCCGCCACGACGGGGATTTCCGGGATCGTGGCGAACTCCATTCCCTCGACGAACGCGCCCCGCACGCTCCACGGATGTCCGGCGGTCTTGTAGTCCGGGCGCTCGAGGATGGACTTGCGCGGGGAGGCTCCCCGGCCGACCGTGGTCCAAAGGAAGCTGTTGTCGGATATCCACTTCACGGCATCCAGAGTCGCCTTGTAGCGGCCTTCGTCGCTCTGCTTGTACAGCTCGAGGCCGCCCATTTCGAAGTAGGTCTTCAGCTCGCCCCCGATGTTCGGGAAATTCGAGGTCATGAAGTTCAGGCCTTGTCCGACATAGCCGTTCAAGGTCCACGGGCCGGTCCAGAAGATCGAGCCGTTCCCGGTTCCGAAGGCCTTGTACCGGTCGGTCACGTCGCGGGTCGAAACCTTGTGCTTGTCGAAAAGGTCGAGCACCCACTCCATCGCCGCAATGCCGGCGTCGGGATTCACCGCGGCCATCGACAGGTCGTCGCTGGCGCGGCGGAAGCCCATCTGCTCCGCGACGATTCCCCAGGTAACGGTCGGCTGCACGCCGGAGCCGGTCATCAGGATGCCGGATCGAGTGACCGTATCGCCATCCCGCCTGGTCATGGCCTTGCCCCACTCGATCAGCTCGTCGCCGGTGGCGGGGGGCGAATTGGGATCAAGCCCCGCCTCCGCAACATGGTCGAGGTTGATTTCGGGCTGAAGGCTCATGAGGTCCATCGGGATCATGAACATCGCGTTGTCGTATTTCGGATACCGGGCGGCGGTAACCGAGAGGTCGCTGAAGTCCGCGATGTCGAGGCCTACCTCGTCGATCAGATCGTCCAGCGGAACGGTGACGCCGTCGCGCGCCAAGGCCGCTCCTTTGCCGGCGGTGCCCCATCCGAAGTCGGGAGCCCGGCCGGTGGCGGTGGCGGCCAGCACCTTGGTGACGTACTGCTCCTCGGGCACCAGCTCCATCTTGATCTGCACGCCCTTGTCCGCGTGCGCCTCGTTGAAGTTGTCGATCATCTGCGCCCAGACCTCGCCGTCGGACGCCGCGAGCCAGCTCCAGTGGATGATTTCCGTATGCCCCGAAGCATAGGCCCGCGTGGCGCCGAGAAACGGCGCCGAAACGGCCGCGCCCGCGGCCGCGGCGGAGCCGCGCAGCACCGACCGGCGGCTCAGGTCCGAGTCGGGCTTCCGGCGTCTTGAGCCGGGATTGTTGATTCCAGTCATGGTTGTCTCCTCCTCAACGGTCTAGGAACCGGACAGGAGCCTGAATCTGATCGCGTCCTGCGCCTTGGCGGCGCGGCCCCATCGTGCCCTCCAAATCGGGCAGATGCGGCAAGCGCGGATTGTCCGCCCCGCGGCACGACGGCAGCGGCGCTGCCGGCCGACTCCTGTCGATCAGCGGGAGGGCGAAGCCTCCCGCGCGAAAAGATTCGCACGACGCTTCGGCTGTCAATTGACGGATGCTGACAGTTCATTGACCGAAACGGACAGCCAATCGCTTGGAAGGCGACGAAACCGCAAAGGATTGCTGTCGGTTCTGGATGCCTGTTGCGACGCGAAATCCAGGATTCCGCAGCTCGTGCCATCCGGCTTCAACAAATCAAGACATATTGATAGTTCGGAGCGGATTTCGAGCGACCGGGAATGCGGCTGCATGGCAGTGGGGATTTTCGATTCCGGCCTGGGCGGCCTGACCGTGTTCGAAGCCGTTGCGAAGCGGCTGCCGGACGTGTCGTTCTGCTATCTGGGGGACCACGAGAACGCGCCGTTCGGCGTGCGGAACCACGACGAGATTTTCGAATTCACGTGCCGGGGCATCGAGAGGCTTTGGCATGAGGGCTGCGAACTCGTGATCCTGGCCTGCAACACCGCGTCGGCGTCGGCCCTGAAGCGGGTTCAGGAGACCTGGCTGCCCGAAGACAAGCGGGTCCTTGGCGTATTCGTTCCGATGATTGAAGCGCTTACGGAAAGGCATTGGGGCGACGACTCGCCGCCCGGCGAAGTTGCCGTCCAGCGGGTTGCGCTGTTCGCCACGCAGGCCACGGTGGCGTCGCGGGCATTTCAGCGGGAACTGGCGTTCCGGGCCATCGGCGTCGATGTCGAGGCGCAGCCGTGCGGCGGCTTGGTGGACGCGATTGAGCAGGGTGACATGATTCTGGCGGAGGCGCTTGCGAGAAGCCATGTGGAAGCTTTGCTTCGCCGAATGCCGAACCCGCAGGCCGCTGTCTTGGGATGCACCCACTATCCATTGATCGAGAACGTATTCAGCGAAGCCCTTGGCCCCGGCGTCACCTGCTACAACCAGGCCGACCTTGTTGCGGAGAGCCTGGCGGATTATCTGAAGCGCCACCGCGGCATCGCGGGCGCGCCCGGAGCGAACCGGTTCTTCACAACCGGCCAATCCGACAGAGTGTCGAATCAGGCGACGCGGTTCATGCGCCGGTCGATTGAGTTCATGCCCGCGTAGAGGCGGCATCCCGGAGACGGACGGAGCACGGGAGATGGACAGGGCCCGGATAGCGATCATCGGCGCGAGCGGGTACACCGGCGCGGAACTCGTCAGGCTTGCGGCCAGCCACCCACGCTTGGAAATCCGGGCGCTGGGAGCCGAACGGAGCGCGGGGAGGGAACTCGCCGACGTGTTCCCCGCATTCCGGCATTTGGCGCTTCCCGGGCTCAAGACGATCAGCGAGATCGACTTCTCCGAAATCGACATCGTGTTTTGCGCCTTGCCCCATGCCACGAGCCAGAGCGTCGTTCCGGGTTTGCTCGATTCGGCGCCGTGCGTGGACCTGTCGGCCGATTTCCGGCTCCGGGATCCTGCCGCTTACGAGCATTGGTACGGCAAGCCGCATTCAGCCGGCGAAACGCAGAAGGAGGCGGTTTACGGCCTGACTGAATTCTACCGGGACGAAGTCCGGAGCGCGCGCCTGGTGGCATGCACCGGATGCAATGCGGCGGCCGGGCTCTATGGCCTGCTGCCGCTGGTCGAGGCGGGAGCGGTCGACCCGGACGACATTGTCATCGACCTGAAGGCCGGCGTGTCCGGCGCCGGGCGGAATCCCAAGCTCGGGACGTTGCATTCCGAGGTTTCGGAGGGATGCCAAGCCTACAATGTCGCCAAGCACAGGCATCTCGGCGAGTTCGATCAGGAGTTGTCCAAGGCGGCGGGCAGGCCGGTTTCCGTGACCTTCACGCCGCATCTGCTTCCCCAGAATCGGGGAATCCTCGCCACGATCTACATCAAGGGCGACCCAGCGGCGGTCCACGGGGCCTTGAACGACAGGTATTCATCGGAACCGTTCATCGTAGTGCTGCCGTTCGGCGAGCATCCGGCGACAAGGGACGTGAGAGCATCCAACTATGTCCATGTCGGCGTGGTGGCCGACCGTCGGCCCGGCCGCGCGATGGTGTTCACCGTCCTGGACAACCTGACCAAGGGATCGTCGGGCCAAGCCGTGCAGAACGCCAACGTCATGCTGGGGTTCGGCGAGGCGGAAGGGCTCGAGCTGGCTCCGGTCGTTCCGTGAGCCATGCGCGGACTCAGGAAAAGGCGGAGGATTCAGCTGATTGCGATCGCGGCCGCATGCCTTGCCGTGTCCGCGGCGCTGATCGGATACGCCATGCGGGACGGGATTGCTTATTTCAGGAGCCCTTCGGAGATCGCCGCCGACCCGCCGGGTCCGGACGAGGTGTTCCGAATCGGCGGACTCGTCGAGGCGGGATCGATTCGCAAGGAATCCGGCGGGCTGGTCAGGTTCAAAACGACCGATGGCGCGGCGTCGGTCGAAACCGAATTCACCGGCCTGCTGCCTGATCTGTTCTCGGAGGGGCAGGGGGTGGTCGCGCTCGGCAGCTACGCTGGCGGCGTTTTCCGCGCAACGGAGATTCTGGCGAAGCACGATGAGAACTACATGCCGCGCGAAGTGGTCGACGCGTTGAAGGAGCAGGGCCTTTTCAGGCCCGCGGACTCGCAGTGACGCGGTTGGAGGATGCTTCCGGCCTCCGGCCGCTGGCGGCGACACGGCGCAGGCGCCGATTCCTCCGCGGCTTCGATCCGAACCGCGCCGCGATTTCCGAGGAAGCCGGATGGTCGTCGAACTAGGGCATTTCGCTCTATTGGCCGCGCTGGCCGCGGCATTGTTCCAGACCGTTGTTCCGATGGCCGGCGCGAGCCTGCGGTGGCGCGCATGGATGGACGCTGGGTCGACGGCGGCCCTGTCGCTTTTCCTTCTCTGCGCTCTGTCCTTCGCGGCGCTGACCTACGCGTTCACGACATCCGACTTCTCGGTCGAGCTGGTGGCAAGGAACTCCCATTCGGCGAAGCCGCTGCTTTACAAGTTCGCCGGCGTCTGGGGGAACCACGAAGGCTCGCTTTTGCTTTGGGTGCTGATGCTGGCGCTGTTCGGCGGCCTGATCGTGCTGTTCGGCCGCGGCCTTTCGCCGGGGCTGAAGGCGCGGGTCCTTTCGGTGCAAGGCTCGATCGCCGCGGCGTTCCTTGCGCTGATGCTGTTCACATCCAATCCGTTCGCGCGTGTCGGAACCCCGCCGTTCGACGGGAACGACCTGAACCCGCTGCTTCAGGACCCGGGTCTCGCCTTCCATCCTCCGTTTCTCTACCTCGGATATGTCGGGCTGTCGGTTTCATTCAGCTTCGCGGCAGCGGCATTGATCGAAGGAAAGGTTGACGCCGCTTGGGCGCGCTGGGTTCGCCCGTGGACGCTCGCATCCTGGATGTTCCTGACCATCGGAATCGCGCTGGGCTCTTGGTGGGCCTACTACGAGCTCGGCTGGGGCGGCTGGTGGTTCTGGGATCCGGTCGAGAACGCTTCGTTCATGCCATGGCTAATCGCGACAGCGCTTCTCCACTCGGCGATTGTCGCGGAAAAGCGCGAATGCCTCAAAAGCTGGACCATTCTGCTGGCGCTCCTCGCGTTCGCGTTCTCGCTGGCCGGCACGTTTCTGGTCCGTTCCGGGATCATCACCTCCGTCCACGCGTTCGCGAGTGATCCGGAGCGGGGCGTCTTCATCCTTGCAATACTTTGCGCGTTCTGCGGCGGCGGTCTTGCGCTCTACGCGCTGCGCGCCGGATCGTTGGCGCCAAGCGGAGCCTTCGGAACCGTCAGCAGGGAATCAGCCTTGATTTTCAACAACGTGCTGCTCGTTGTTGCCGCGATGATCGTGTTTGCGGGAACCTTCTGGCCGCTGGCCGCTGAGATCCTGTTCGATCGCGCGCTGTCGGTCGGCCGCCCGTATTTCGACCAGGCGTTCACGCCGATCGCTGTTGCGGCTGCCGCTCTTCTTCCGCTCGGTTCAACGCTTCCATGGAAGCGGGGGTCGGCGGAAGCCGCGCTGCGACGGATGCGAGGCGCCTTGGCGCTCGCTCTGGCCTGCGGCGCGTTGGCGTGGAGCCTGCAAACGGGGGGACGGATGCTCGCGCCCATCGGTCTCGCGCTGTCAGCTTGGGTTGTTGCGGGCGCGGCCGTCGATCTCTGGGCCAGTGCCCGAATATCGAAGCGGGGATTCAAGCTCTCCCGGATACGGCGGATCTCTGGAGCCCAGTGGGGCAAGGCGGCGGCGCATGCGGGATTCGGAATCGCGATCGCGGGCGTGTCCGCCATCACGGCATGGGAGGTCGAGGACATTCGGAAAGCCCGTCCGGGCGAGGCGTTCGCCGTCGGCGGCTACCAGATCCTGTTCGACAACGTTGCGGTCCAGCCTGGCCCGAACTACCGCGCCGCGGTCGGGACGTTCGAATTAGAACGGAATGGGCAGCCGGTGGCAATTCTGCGTCCCGAGCGGAGACTGTACCCGGTCGCTGGCATGCGGACGACGGAGGCGGCGATAGACAGGGGTGTGTTCCGCGACCTGTACGTCGTTCTCGGCGAGGGGGACGGCGACGGCTGGACGGTTCGAACCTACGTGAAGCCGCTGGCGAACTGGATCTGGTTCGGCGCCGCGGTCATGGCTGCGGGCGGCCTGTTGAGCCTTGCGGACCGCAGGTTCCGGATCGAGGCAGGCACCAGGTCGCGGCGTTCCGCCGCAGCTGGCGCCGCATAGCGCCGTGATGCGCGCTATTGCGTTGGCGACGCTGCTCGCCTTTGCGGGCCAGGCGCTTGCAGTCGAGCCGGACGAGGTCATGGCCGATCCGGAACTTGAGGCGCGGGCGCGGGCGATATCGCAAAACCTTAGATGCTTGGTTTGCCAGAACGAATCCATTGACGAGTCGAACGCTCCCTTGGCGAAGGATTTGCGGATCATTGTCAGGGAACTGCTTGCCGATGGCAGCACTGACGACGACATCTACGGCCATTTGGTCGACCGGTATGGCGAATTCGTGCTTTTGAAGCCGCGCGCCGAGGGTGCAAACTGGATTCTGTACCTGTTCGGCCCGTGCGCTCTCGCTCTCGCGGTTTTCGCCGCTGCAATCTACATCAGGCGGAACCGGTCCAAGCCGGAAGCGCAGGCTCCCGATCTCGACGCCGACGAGGCCGAAAGATTGCGGCGGTTGCTGGAATAGCGCGCTGCGCGCAGGCGCACGGTTTTGCGCTTGGCGGGCGGCTGCGCCCGCCGAATCGGGGTATCAGCCGCGGGAAGAGGAATGACCGCAATGGATTATTCGACAATCAGCGCGACGGCGGACGATGGCGTCTTCGTCGTGAAGCTCAACCGGCCGGAAGTGATGAACGCGATGAGCACGCAGATGCGGCACGAGCTCGCCGACGCGGTCCGCGTGGCTCCCGAGCAGGGGCGGGTGCTGGTCGTTACGGGCGAGGGCGGCGCGTTTTGTTCAGGCCAGGATCTGGGCGAGGGCGTGAACGCCGCCGATGCCGATTTGGAGCGGACGCTGCGCGACGAGTACTTTCCGCTGCTCGAGGCGTTCAGGCTGTGCCCGATTCCGACGATCGCGGCGGTCAACGGAGCGGCGGCGGGGGCGGGCGCAAACCTCGCCTTGCTTGCTGATGTCGTTATCGCCTCGGAGAAGGCCTATTTCCTGCAGGCGTTCTCCCGGATCGGGCTTATGCCCGATGCCGGGGGCACTTGGATGCTGCCCCGAAGCATCGGGCTTGCAAGGGCGATGGGGATGGCGCTGTTCGCCGAACGCATCAGCGCAAAGCAGGCGCTTGAATGGGGCCTCATCTGGGAAACCGCGCCCGACGCGAAGTTCGATGAGGCTTGGCGCGCTCGCGCGCGGACGCTGGCTGAAGGCCCAACGGAGGCATTCAAGAGGCTGAAGAGGGCGCTCCGATCCAGTTTCGGAGCGGATTTCGATACGCAGGTGCGCTTGGAGGCGAAGCTGCAGGGAGAGCTCGGCAAGACCCGCGATTTCAAGGAAGGGGTCTTGGCCTTCCTCGAAAAGCGCCCTCCGAAATTCGAAGGCAGATGAACGTCGAAGAGACTACGCCTGCCGCCTAATCGGCGGCTTCATGCAGCGCCGCCAGCATGCGCACCCAGCTGCGGATGCCCTTCCGGAAGCTTTCCAGGTCGTATTTCTCGTTCGGCGAGTGGATCTGGTCGTCGTCCTTTCCGAACCCGACCAGCAAGGAATCCATCCCCAGGATGTCTTGGAAGTGTCCGGCGATGGGAATCGATCCCCCGCATCCGGCGAACACCGCGGGTTTGCCCCATTCAGCAGCCAAAGCTCCGCGGCTCATCTCGAAGATCGGATGGGAGGTGTCCATCCGGCTTGCTGGAGACGCGCCGTGCCCGGTGAATTCCGCCGTGCAATCCTCCGGGAGCCTCGCGCGCACGAATCCGCGGAAGTTCTTGCGGATAGCCAGCGGGTCCTGGCCGCCGACCAGCCGGAAGCTGATCTTCGCTTTCGCCGCCGACGGCAGAACCGTCTTGAAGCCTTCGCCGGAATAGCCCGAATCAAGCCCGTTCACCTCGCAGGTCGGGCGCGACCACGCCATTTCAAGCGGCATGCGGTCCTGTTCGCCCGCGGGTCGCGACAATCCGACCGCGCCAAGGAATTCGCCGTGGTCGAACCGGAGACCTCGCCACTGCTCCCTGACTGAATCCGGTAGCTCGGCGACACCATCGTAGAAGCCGGGAACCGCCACGCTTCCGTCGGGATTGTGCAGATCGGCAATGACGCGGCCTAGGACCCGGGCCGGATTCATTGCAATTCCTCCGTACAGCCCTGAATGCAGATCCTTGTCCGGGCCGATTATCTCGACTTCCTCCGCAAGGAGACCTCGGAGCATGGTCACGATTGCCGGGGTATCTTTTCCGAACAAGCCGGTGTCGCAAATGATCGCGGCATCCGCCTTCAGTTCGTCGGCATTGGCCTCAAGGAACGGAACGAGCGACGGCGATGCGGATTCCTCCTCGCCCTCAAGCAGTACGGATATGTTTCGAGGCGCTTTGCCGAATTCGCGCTTCCATGACCTGCATGCCTCCACGAAGGTCATCAGCTGGCCCTTGTCGTCGCACGCGCCCCGGCCGCGGATCACTTTGCCGTTGCCGGTTTCTTCGATCGCAGGATCGAACGGATCCCTGTTCCACAGTTCGAGCGGGTCCACCGGCTGCACGTCGTAGTGCCCGTAGAAAAGGTAGCGCGGACCGGATCCCTCGGCGTGCGCGACCACCATGGGATGCCCTTCGGTGGGCCGGGTTGAAGCATCGAACCCGATCGAGCGAAGGTCCGCCGCCATATGGTCCGCTGCTCTTGCGCATTCACTGGCATAGCCGGGATCAGTGGAAATTGACTGTATTTTCAACAGCTCAAACAATCTCGCGACGGAATCGTCGAGACCAGCGTCCGCGCGCGCAAGCAGTTCTTCAAGCAACGGGTTTGCTCCTCTTCCTTCCGGACGGCCTATGCCGCGCCGCATTCGCACTGGCCTGCGCCCGCCCGGCAAAATGAAACCTCACGGGCGGTATCGCCCTTCCTTGATCCATCCTCCGCCGAGAACACGCGTCGAGTCCGGCGCATAAAATACACAGGCCTGCCCCGGCGACACCGCGGCTTCCGGCGCTAACAGCTCGACCTCCGCGAAACCGTCCGGAAGCGGCCGGATCGCTGCGGCGCGCGACGGACGGGTGGACCTGATCTTCACTTCCGCCTCCCAGATGGGCTTTGAATCGAAAGGCCCGTCGCCAAGCCAGTTCACTTCGCCGACCAGTATCCGGGCGGATTCGAGCTCGCTCTTGGGTCCGACCACGACTTCCCTCCGGTCGGGATCGAGTCGCACGACGTACAGAGGGTCCTTGAGGCCGCCGATTCCCAGCCCCCGCCGCTGGCCCACCGTGAAATGAATGACGCCGTCATGGCTGCCTACGGCGTTGCCGTCCATGTCCACGATGTCTCCCGGCTCGGCCGCGCCCGGCCTCAGCTTCTTGATCACGTCCGCGTAATTCCCTTCCGGCACGAAGCAGATGTCCTGGCTGTCCGGCTTCTCCGCGACCGCGAGGCCGAATTTGCGGGCTAGGTCGCGCGTGACCGACTTCGCGGCAACGCCGCCGAGCGGGAAGCGGAGATACTCCAGCTGCTCCTGCGTCGTCGTGAACAGGAAGTAGGACTGGTCGCGGTCGGGGTCGGCGGCACGGTGCAGCTCGGTGCCGAAGGGTCCTTCCGTCCGCCTTATGTAATGGCCCGTTGCCAGGCAGTCCGCGCCGAGATCCTTCGCGGTGCCGAGAAGCTCTTCGAATTTGACCCGCTGGTTGCATCGGATGCAGGGCACCGGCGTCGCTCCAGCAAGGTAGCTGTCCGCGAACTCGTCCATGACTTCGCTTCTGAAAAGGCTTTCGTAGTCAAGGACGTAGTGGGGAAACCCCATCGTCTCCGATATTCTCCGTGCGTCATGAATGTCGCGGCCCGCGCAGCAGGCGCGGGTTTTCGCGATCATGGCACCGTGGTCGTAGAGCTGCATGGTGACGCCCACGACATCGAAGCCGTCCTCGGCAAGCATCGCTGCGACGACGGAACTGTCCACACCTCCCGACATCGCCACGACGACCCGCGTCTTCGAAGGCGGCTTCGGGAACCCGAGCTGGTTCTTTTGGGCTGCTGGCGCGGTTGCGCACATGTCGGTTCCGTAAGGCAGGCGTTGCGGCAGTTCGGATTCGCTGGACCGGATTGGCATTTGCCAGACGCGCACGGCAGCCGAGCCGGCTGCCCTTTGATATACCGCCGCGCCGATTGCCGCAATTTTCCGCCGGGCGGGGCTTGGGGCTTCGTGACAGCTTCAAATCAAGGCTCGTCGCTTGAAGCATTTAGTGTGCAAAGAATAAGTTGCAAGGAAGCTCGTTCCGGGCTTCGGATTCCGATTCCGCGTTTCGGGCGATCAAGGGGCAGTTCCATGGCAAACGTTCGGGAGATTCCCGTCGGCGAGCTGACCGCGGAACAGGCGAAGACGGAAATCGACGATCTGACAAGCGCAATCAATTCGGCTGCTGATGCCTACTACCGGCGCGACGATCCTGAAATCGAGGACTCCGAATTCGACAGCCGGAAGGACCGGCTCAAAGATATCGAGGAACGGTTTCCGGAACTGAAGGCGCAGGATTCCCCGACCGGCAAAGTAGGGGCTGCGCCCGCCGAAGGCTTCGAAAAGGCAAGGCATGACCAGCGGATGCTTTCGCTGGACAATGCGTTCGAAGCCGCCGATGTCCACGAGTTCGACGGGCGCGTGCGCCGCTTCCTCGGCCTGTCGCCGAATGACAAGGTCGACTACACGGCGGAGCCGAAGTTCGACGGCCTTTCGATATCGCTGAGCTACGAAAACGGGCGGCTGGCGCAGGCGGCGACCCGGGGCGACGGCACGGTCGGCGAGGTCGTGACCCGGAATGTCCTTACGATCAGCGAGATTCCGGAAGCCATCGACGATGCGCCGGGCCGCATGGAGGTGCGCGGCGAAATCATCATGCTCCGCGCGGACTTCGAGGAGTTGAACAGGCAGCAAGCGGAGGCGGGCGCCAAAACGTTCGCGAACCCGCGGAACGCGGCGGCGGGGTCGCTCCGGCAGATTGACAGTTCAGTGACGCGGGCGAGGCCGCTCCACTTCTTCGCGCATGGCTTGGGCATGGTTTCGGAGCCGTTGGCGGCATCGGCTTCCGAAGCGATGGAGCGCTTGGAGGCGTTCGGGTTCGCGACCAGCGGCTGGATTAGGAAATGCGCCGGAGTTGCCGAATTGCTCAAGCATTACCGGCGGATCGAAGAGACGAGGGCAGACCTCGGCTACGACATCGATGGCGTTGTCTACAAAGTCGACAGCGTCAAGCTGCAAACGCGGCTCGGCAACAGCTCGACCGCGCCGCGCTGGGCGATCGCCCACAAGTTCCCGGCCGAGACCGCGTGGACGAGGGTCGAAGCGATAGAGATCCAAGTCGGGCGGACCGGAGCTCTGTCGCCGGTGGCGCGGCTCCAGCCGGTCACCGTAGGCGGCGTTTCGGTTTCCAACGCAACGCTCCACAACGAGGACTACATCGCCGGAAAGGATTCCGACGGCTCTTCCATTCGCAAGTCGGACATCAGGGTCGGCGACTGGGTCAAGGTGTACCGCGCAGGCGATGTGATTCCGAAGGTCGCGGATGTAGACTTGGAGAAGCGGCCGCCGGATTCCGAACGGTACGCGTTCCCTGAGGAATGCCCGGTCTGCCGCTCGAAGGCCGTTCGGCCGGAAGGCGACGCGGTGCGCCGATGCACGGGCGACCTTTCCTGCCCGGCGCAATCGGTTGCCCGGCTGCGGCATTTCGTTTCCCGGCCCGCGCTCAATATCGAAGGGTTGGGAGACCGTTTGATCGAGCAGTTTGCCGAAGAGGGTCTGCTCAAGGATCCGGCCGACATTTTCGAGCTCGAAGAAAGGATCGGAACAGGCGAAAACAAGCTTGCGGACAGGCACGGCTGGGGAGAGAAATCCGCGGAGAATTTGTTTTCCGAAATCCGCGACAAGCAGCAGGTGCCGCTCGCTAAACTGATTTTCGCCTTGGGAATCAGGCACGTGGGGGAAGGGGTGTCCAGGCGTTTGGCCAGGCATCTGGGGAGCTGGAAGAAGTTCCGCCGCACCGTTCTCGGTGCGGCCGCCAAGGAGGGTGAAGTCTGGGACGAGCTCGTTTCCCTCGAAGGCATTGGCCGGGTGATCGCTGATTCGCTTGTCGACGCTTTCAGCCGCTTCGAAACGAGCGGGCTGGCGGAGCGCCTGACTCGGCACCTATCTATCGAGGATCACGCCGGGGCGGGGGCGGCTGCCGGAGTGCTCGCCGGCAAGGTCGTCGTGTTCACCGGCACGCTGGAAAAAATGACGCGGGCGGAAGCCAAGTCCAGCGCGGAAGCGCGCGGCGCGCGGATCACGGGGTCGGTCTCGAAGAACACCGACCTTGTCATCGCTGGCGCCGGGGCAGGCAGCAAGGCAAAAAAGGCCGCGGAACTGGGAGTGGAAGTCGCGACCGAGGATCAGTGGCTGGAGATGCTGGGCTCGGCGTCGGATCTCTGACGGCCGCTTCGCGGAAACCGCGCCGCCTCTGGATCGTCTCGGCCGGATTTCCGATCGCGTCTACTCGACTTCGGCCAAATGCTCGCGTTTGCTTGCCTCTGGCTCCAGTGCTTGGTCGAAGGCCGCCAGAGTGGCGTCCAGCGAAAGCATGATGGACGCGTGCCGATTCTTGTAGTCCTTGGCTGGCCGGAGAACGGACAGGGCGTCGAACGGCGGACTCGGCGCCGGGCCATCCTCCTTGAGCATCGCATGCAGCTCCGTGCGGGCCAGCTCGATTTCCTGCCTTGTGCGGCCGAGGGCGTTGGAGCCGACGACCGACGCTGCTGCCTGCCCCAAGGCGCAGGCCTTTACGTCGTGGCCGAATTCCGAAATCCTACGGTCTTTCAGGATGAGGTCTACCGTGACCGTTGATCCGCACAGCGGTGAACGGATCTTTGCGGTAGAGTCCGGGCGTTCAAGCCGCTCCGTCCTTGGGATGGCGGCCGCCAGCGCAAGGATTTGCTGAGAGTACAGCTGGATCAGATGCTTGTCTTGGGTCATGGCTGGCACGCTGGTCCACTGCGCCTTCGACGCATGGAGGTCAGGAATTGGAAAACTCCGCTCGAACCGGATTCAATATGGAATCGCTGAAATTTGGCAAGGACGGCCTTGTTCCGGCTGTTGCTCAGGACCATAAGACGGGACAGGTTCTGATGCTCGCGTGGATGGATTCGACAGCGATCGAACAGACGCTCGAAACCGGATTGGCGACGTACTGGTCCAGATCCAGGAAGGAATACTGGGTCAAGGGCAAGACCAGCGGCAGTTTCCAGCACATCGTCGACGTAAGAATCGACTGCGACATGGACTGCGTGCTTCTGGTGGTGAATCAGACGGGCAACGCGTGCCATACGGGACGTCGCACATGCTTCTACCGCTCGATCGCCGGAGGAACGTTGACGGAGGTGGCATAGGGCCGTTTCTACTCCCGTTGCCCAAGGGGGCTCGCCGGACCGCCTGGATGTGCGGCTGAACCAGCATCGGAACCCGCCGACGCGTTTTGGTTCTTACATTTCCGCCGCAGGTTGCTGGTTGGCGAACTGCTCGGCAAGCAGCCTGACATCGCTAGGCGTGCCCCCGCGCTCGCGGTAGGCGCGGATGGCTAGGGCGTCTTCACGTTTCGCCAAGCGGCGGCCGTTTTCGTCCCTCACCAGCGGATGGTGATTCCAAACCGGCACCGGAAGCTCCAGCAGCGCTTGCAGCAGCCGGTGCAGGGGCGTTGATTCGAAAAGGTCGGCTCCCCGCGTCACGTGCGTTACGCCCTGCGCAGCGTCATCGACAACGACCGAAAGGTGGTACGAAGTTCCAGCGTCCCTGCGTGCAAGCACGATGTCGCCGAATCCGCCCAGAAGATCCTCGGGATCAAGATGGCGAATTCCCGCGCGCAGAGGCGAAATTTCCTCGAACCGAAGGTTTCGGAGGGCATCCGCGCCGCCTAGGAACGCGATCGCCTTGCGAATGTTAAGTCGGACGGAATCGGAAGCTTCACGCTCCGACATGATCCGGCCGCGGCATGTTCCCGGATAGGCGGTCGTCGTCGCAGGCTTGGACACGGAATCGCGTTCCGGCGCGCTTTCCTGCGGGGCGGCAAGCGCTTCGCGGATGTCCCGCCGCGAGCAGCGGCACGGATAGCACAGGCCTCGCTCGGCTAGGCGCTCAAGCGCCTCCAAATAGGCAGGCATCCGCTCCGATTGCCGCATGACCGGTTTGGGCCATCGGATGCCGAGCCAGCAGAGATCCTCGCAGATCGCCTTTTCGAATTCCGGCTTGGACCTTGTGCGGTCGATGTCCTCTATTCGAAGCAGGAACTCCCCGCCTGACGCCGCCGCGGCATCCCAGGCAGTCAAGGCCGAATAAGCGTGGCCGAGATGAAGGTAGCCGGAAGGCGAGGGCGCGAACCTCTCGCGGCGGACCATCACGCCTTTTCAAGGACGTGGACCATCGCCTTCAAGCCGATGCCCGGAAGATGGTCCCCGTATTCCTTGAACAGCAAGCGGGCGGAGCCGGTGTCGACGAACTCGGAAACCCGCGCTTGGTATCCGGCGTCCTGAAGCGTGTGGTCGTTGTATGAGAAGGTGAGGGTGCCGCCTGAGGGCAGCAGGTTTATCAAGGCGTCGAGCGTGGATATCGGTGCTGCGCCGACGCTGATCACGCCGACCGCGGCGATATGGCGGTATTGTCCCAAGCGGAACGGGAGTTCCGCATCGGCGTCGATCTGCCATAGATTCCGGTAGATTCCTTTCCGTTCCGCCACCTCGAGCATGCGCTTGGATATGTCGCAGCCGTCGATAGCGGAAAAGCCCGCTTTCGCCAGCTGATCGCCTGAAATTCCGGTACCGCAGCCGAAGTCCAGCATAGGTTCGCTTTTGTCGTCCGCGACGTCCGCAAGCGCTTTGGCGCAGCGTTCCGGAACGATGTAGCCATTGCCGCAAACGGAATCGTCGTAGGATTCCGACCATTCGTCGTAATGCTTTTTGACGTCATCCGCGGACCTCAGTTCATAGACTTCCGTCAGAAAATCCCTTTCGGACATTTAGGCACTCCTTCCCGTTCGTCCTTTCGCATGCCGGGCGTTAAGCGTGTCCCGCTCTTTGGCAGAATCAGCTCGGCGCAGCTTGAAATCCGTTCGCCGGTGCGGGCGGCAGGCGACGGGCGCTGCGGGATGCGAAAGACTGGCTCTCGTCCGCTGCAGGCGGCTGCCAGACCTGAACGACCATCCGCAATCCCCTCCTTGGCAGGCGGGATTGCTCCCGGCAGGGAGGTTACAAACCGGGCCTGCTATTGGAAGCAGGTCCTCGGAGCCGCGCCGGTTCGCCTGGCGGTCGGAATTCTGATTGTCCGCCCATTCTTGTGCCAATTGCGGATGACGTCAAGCAATTCTGCGGGCTGGCGCAGCGCTATCATGTGCGGATGCCCCAGAAACGCGGAATCATTCCTTGTCCACACACGATTTCCTTGTAGGGTGCCGTAAGTTTGTTGACTTTTCGTTCATTCTGGCGGATCTTTCGAAATCTCGGCCGACGATTGGGCTTAAGGACCTCGCGCCATGGATTCACTTGCTGCAGGAAGCAATGCCGCCCATGCCGGAGCACCTGGAACGGGCCGTCCAGTGGGCGTCGATCTGTTCAGCGGTGCCGGCGGAATGAGTCTGGGATTCGAGCAAGCCGGGTTCGATGTTGCGGCTGCCGTAGAGTTAGACCCGGTCCATGCCTGCGTCCACAGCTACAATTTCCCCAACTGCAAGATCATCCCAAATTCAGTCGCCTATTTGTCGGGAAGCGAATTGCGTAGTCAAGCCGGTCTCAATGGCCGACCCGTCGACGTGGTCTTCGGAGGAGCGCCATGCCAAGGATTTTCGCTTATCGGCCGCCGCGCTATCGACGATCCTCGCAACTCGCTTGTGCGCGATTTTGCAAGGCTCGTGGCGGAGTTGGATGCCCGCAGCTTCGTATTCGAAAATGTGAAAGGCCTTACAGTTGGGCGGCACCGTGTTCTGCTTGAAGAGCTGATCGAATTGTTCAAATCGCTGGGATATGTCGTGCGCACTCCTTGGAAGGTTCTTGACGCTGCGAATTTTGGAACGCCGCAGGATCGACGCCGCCTTTTCCTGCTAGGAATAAAACAAGGAACTGCCGTACCAGCCTATCCATCGCCGATTACCGCTAGGAAGGGCGACAATGACTTGCTTCCACTAGGACCAACCTGTTCCGATGCGTTGAGTGATCTCCCGAACCCGGAGAACTATCCTGAACTGGAAACTTCGGATTCCGTGCGCTTGCCAAAGGAAGCATGGGGAGTGCCGTGCGATTATGCAGCCAAGATGCGAACCTTGGAAAGGGAATCTTGGGCATTCGGCTACGTCCGGCACTGGGACCCGACGCTCCTATCCTCGTCAGCACGAACTCGGCACACGAACATATCCCGCCGACGTTTTTCCAGTACCGCACCCGGCACCGTCGAACCGATCTCGCGTTTCTTCAGGCTTTCGCCGGACGGCGTCGCGAACACCCTCCGCGCGGGCACGGATTCCGCACGTGGTGCCTTCACAAGCCCTCGACCTATCCACTTCGCCGCGGCGCGCTGCATAACCGTGCGCGAAATGGCGAGGCTGCATGGATTTCCCGACTGGTTTCGTTTCCACGTCACCAAGTGGCACGGTGCCCGGCAGGTCGGAAACGCAGTGCCGCCGCCCCTTGCAAGAGCGGTCGCTGAAGCGGTCGCTGATGCGTTAGGCGTGCAACCAATTCGTCCAAGCGCGATTCATGATTTAGGTGACGAAACACTTTTAAGCATGGGAATGAGAGATGCCGCAAAATATTGGGACGTGCCGGTTCCAATAGGTAAACGAGATCGAAAGAGTGGCGATAGAAAGCGAAAACAACACGATATTGAGAGGGAGCGTCTCATGCTTTCTGTTGCGTGATGGCAGCGTCAAACAAGAGTCGCTACGAACGGCTCATCGAAAAAGTCTTTATTGATCGCCACAATGCTGGCGACGATTCAATTTCCTTTAAACGGGAAGATCTTGAATCCGCTGCGGAGGAACTTGAGATTAAGTTGCCCAAGAACTTGGGAGACGTTTTGTACGCCTTTCGCTATCGCAGGCCACTACCTCAAGCCATACGAATTACACAGCCTCCCGATAAGGAATGGACAATTCGGGGTGCCGGACATGCGGCGTATGTGTTTCAGCTTGTTCCAATCATGCACATCGTGCCAAATGCTGACTTAATTGCAGTAAAGATACCAGATTCAACACCTGAGATAGTCGCGGCACATGCACTTTATGACGAACAGGCACTGCTTGCAAAAGTGCGATACAACCGGCTTGTGGACCTGTTTTTGGGCATTACGGCCTATTCCCTGCAGAACCATCTCAGAACTTCGGTGGCCAACGTCGGTCAAATCGAAATCGACGAACTCTATGTGGGCATTGATCGCCATGGTCGACAATACGTTATTCCTGTGCAAGCGAAGGGCGGAACTGACCGGCTGTCCACAGTTCAATTGGAGCAAGATATTGGCTTTTGTCTTGAAAGATATCCTTTACTTAAATGCCAGCCAATAGCAGCGCAGTTCATGGAAAACAACCGAATAGCTCTTTTTCAATTCAAATTTCAAGATGGATTTGCAGGAATAATCGATGAAAAACATTATCTCCTTGTGACGAAAGATGAGATAACGGAAGAAGATCTTCGTACATATTCGCAGTAGCGGTGCTGACCAAATTGATTTGTAGCATATCCGATTTTGAGAGATTCGATTTTAGAATTAACGGGTTGTGCTTTTCCCGCTGTATGGTTCGCGGGCCGGACTCGCGAAGGCGGTCGATCCGAATGACGAAACCCTGTTCGAATGATCTGCGGGAGCGGGTGGTTACTGCGGTTTGGGCGGGCGGCAGTCGATGGGCGATGCGGGATGCGAGGGATTCGCTCCCGTTCGCCGCAAGCGGCTGCCGGACCTGAACGGCGCGCCCGCTGCTATCCCCTCCTCGGCGGGTGGGATTGCTCCGGGCAGAAAGTGCGGCCGTGCCTGCTGTCGATGGCGGGTCTTCGGAGCCGCGCCGGTTCGCTTGGCGGTCAGCACTGTGATTGCGAGAGATTCTTGTTCCAATCGTGGTCGTCGTCGAGCAATCGGGCGCAGGCAGCAGGGGCGCGGACCTTATTTGCTGGGGCCCGGCTCCCGCTTCGCTCAGCGCATGGCGCGGCTACCATCCGCTTTTTGACAGGAGTCGACGGGCCTTTCAGCCCTGTCGCGAACGTAGTCCATGAACGAGGGAATTCCTGGGCCGCATTCGCGGCCCTTTCCCGGCGCGCTCCAGACGAAGCCCAGATTGCGAAGCTCGCGTTCTGCCCATCGCACAGCATTCCTCGCGCGCGCATGGCCTGCAGCATCCGCCAGCGCGGGGTCGGCGGCTCGGGTGATCGCGGCTGCAAGCCGTTCCGACGAAAGTGAATCGCCGCCCAAGGCGCCGAATTCCTCTGCCACTGCCGCAGCGGCGGGAACGAGATCGCGCCTTTCGAGTTCGTCGTATCGGTCATCGTAATACGCGTCACGCGCCGCGCGGCTGGCCGCAAGCGCCCGCTCCACCACCTCGGATCCGATGCAGCCCTTCGGATTTCTTTCTCCGCCATGCTCAAGCTCCTCCGGCGCGTCGAGCGCGGTGACGTGCAGCGCGTCGCCAACGATCTGGAGAAAATACGGATAACGTTGCGCCTCGTCGGCGGCCCGGGCCAGCGCGCAGCCGCGGATTCCGTAACCCCGGTCCCGGAGCGGATTGCGCAAGGCTTCCTGAGACGCATCAGCATCCAAAAGGCCGATTCCGATCTTGCGCAGTCTATTCCAGAATGCGGCTTCGACAGCGTTGAGCCTTGGTCCGGTGTCCGGCGTGCCCGCAAGAATCAGGAGCAGCGGTCGGCGCTCGCCCGCGACGGTCTGGACGGCATTGAACAGCGCTTGCGCCGCTCGGGGGCAGGCGCCGAGCGTGTGGGCTTCGTCGACGAGGATGGCAAGGCCGCGCTTCGCGCAGCGGCGCCGGAGTGCCTCCTCTAGAGCCGGGGGCGGCTTGCCGAAACCTTTCGTGGCCGACCGCACGCTTCCCTCGGCGCGACCAAAACCCTCGGGAGCCGCAGCGGCAGATAGCTCAACCTCCGCCTCCGCCGGAAAACGCAGGCCAGACCCTGCGAATGCGCGCGCCATGTCCGCTTCGCTGCGGACATGGCGCGCGGGGAGTTGCACGCATTCAATGCGGCCCTTCAGCGGCCGTCGGCTCACTTCGCATTCGGTCCAGCGCAGCAGTGCAGTCTTGCCATTCCCCCGCGGGCCGACCAGAACGATGTTTGACGACGGATGCCGACCCGCGGCCAGCGCGCTCAGCTCCCGAGAGATCGCGGCCTGCTCGCGGGTGCGCCCCGCGAGGTGAGGGGGCGGCAGTCCCGCTCCCGGCGTGAAAATGGCTTCGGCCGACTTCGCTTCCACATCCTCAGCCAACCGCGCCTCCCGCGGCGGGTGTAGCAACGTTGGACGCGGGCGTCCGGCCCGCATCCGGGACCAGCAGATCTTGGACGATCAACGTTTCGTTGTCCGTTCGATTCACGACGACAATATAGGGCCGACGCGGATTTTCTACCGGACGCTTCGGCTTTCTGTCGCGGAACGATCTCTTGGAAGACGGCAGTTCGGGATCTGCTGGCTCGGCGAAGGGCAAGGCTTCGGGCGGCATTCGATCTTCGCCTGCACGTTTCGGGTGCTCAATGGCCCGCTGGCATTCGCGCCAGCGGCAAAGGTCTCAAGGGCGCGGGCCAACCCGCGCGGGGGGATGAAGCATGGGCAGGATTCGATCTTCGGCGCGTGCAGGGAGGGCGAGCGCGTCCGTCCTCCGGCTCAGGCAGGCCGTTTCGCGTCGGCGAAAGCGCCAACTCTCGTCTTATTGGCTTGGCGCTCTCGCCGTGGCGGGCGAGGCGGTGAAGCAGGACCCCGCGATTTTCCAGCCTTCCGCGCATCTGCGGCGAATTGTCCGGGAAATGGAAAGCGCCGCAGGCCCGGCATCAGCCCATGGATCTGCGGAATCGCGCCTCCGCTGGCAGGCGGACACGTTCCGAAGGACCCATCGAACCGGCATCGCGGAGTTTCGCTCCGGGCTATTGCGAATTCGCCGAAGCGGACGGCTGCGTATGCTCGTGTGCAGGTTCCCTTTCGCCGTTCTCTCCGTTGACTTCGCCAACCGTGCCATCGACTTCCGTGCGGGCGACCGAAACGATCTTTTCGCTGGACTCCAGATTCATGACCCTCACGCCTCTCGAGGATCGCGACTGGAAGGAAACATCGGACACGCCGCAGCGAATGGATTGCCCGGAATCGCTGGCAAGCAGGATCTGGTCGTCCCTCCAAACCGAAAGGAATGCGGCCACCCGTCCGCCTTTGGCCACGCGCACTCCCCGGATGCCCCGGTTCTTCACCGGGTAATCGTGCGTGGATGTGCGTTTCCCAAGCCCTTTCTCAGTGATGGTCAGCAGGATCCCTTCGGCCGCCTTCATTATTTCGTAGCGTTCAGACGAAAGGGCGGACGAGTCCGTTTCAGCGCTTTCCCCCTGAGGCGTCCCGTTCTGCTGGCTGGAGTGTTCCGCGCGCCGCCTCTTGAGGAATTCGGCCCTTTCCGAAGGGGACGCGTCGAAATGGGGCACGATCTCCATTGCCACGACATGGTCGTCTTCCTGGACCCGGATGCCGCGGACGCCGTTCGATTTCCTGTCCTTGAAGACGCGCACTTGGCCTGCCGGAAACCGGACCGCCCGTCCTTTCGAGGTTACGAGCACCACATCGTCATCCTCGGTGCAGATGCGGGCGTTGACCAACTTCACGCCTTCGCGCAATGCCATTGCGCGCTTCCCGTTCGACATGATCCGGGTGAAGTCGTTGAGTCGGTTCCGTCGCACGCGGCCCGCCGAGGTGGCGAATACAGTCTGATGCGAATCGGACTCCTCTTTGGTTACGTTCAAGGGAAGGATCGCGGCGACCGACGCTCCGCCGGCAATCGGAAGCAAGTTCACAATCGGCTTTCCGCGCGCGTTCCTGCCGCCCTTCGGAAGGCGCCACGTCTTCAGGGAGTAGGCCATTCCGTCCGTCGTGAAAAAGGCAAGCAGGTCGTGGGTGTTCAGCACATGCTGGGACAGGACGAAATCGTCCTGTTTCGTCGCCATTCCGGCCAGCCCCTTGCCGCCGCGCCTTTGGGCCCGGAACTCGGATAGCGGCGTTCGCTTGATGTAACCATCGTTGGTGACCGTGACGACGACGTCCTCGCGCTCGATCAGGTCCTCGTCCTCGATTTCCTCGGGATCGTCGATGATCGACGTTCTGCGCGGGATCGCGAAAGCCTCCTTAACCTCCCTCAGCTCCTCGGCGATGATGCCGCGAATTCGCTCGCCCGAGCGCAGGATCTCCAGGTAGTCCTTGATTTGCACGGCAAGCTTTTTGAGCTCGTCCGTGACTTCCTTGACGCCCATCGCCGTCAGCCGCTGCAGCCGAAGGTCCAGGATCGCGCGCGCCTGCGCGTCCGAAAGCCTGTATTGCCCGTCGCGGGCATCGGCTTGGGAAGGATCGTCGATCAGCCGGATGTACTCTTCGATCTCCTCGCTCGGCCAAGCGCGTTCCATCAGCCGGTTCCGCGCATCCGCCGGCTGCGCCGAGCTTCGGATGATCCCGATGACCTCGTCGAGATTCGAGACCGCGACCGCCAAGCCGCACAGGACGTGGCTCCGTTCCCGGGCGCGGCCGAGCTGGAACGCCGTCCGCCTGCCGACAACCTCTTCCCTGAACTCGATGAACGACCGCAAATAGGACGTGAGCGTCAGCAGCTCCGGACGCCCTCCGTTGAGTGCGAGCAGGTTGCAATGGAAGGATGATTCGAGCGCGGTGAACCGCCATAGCTGGTTCAGCACGACTTCCGGCGTCGCGTCGCGCTTCAGCTCGATAACGATTCTGACGCCTGTGCGGTCCGAAAGGTCCTGGACGTGCGAAATCCCCTCGATCCGCCGCTCCTTCGCGATCTGGGCGATTCTCTCGATGAGATCGGCCTTGTTGACCTGGTAGGGGATCTCGTCGACGATGATCGCGGTCTTGTCCTTCTGCAGTTCCTCGAACCGGGTCTTCGCGCGGACCCGGATCGCGCCTCTGCCTGTGATGAACGCCTTCCTGCTTCCGATTTCGCCTTGAATGACGCCGCCGGTCGGAAAGTCCGGAGCGGGAATGATTTCCATCAGCCGCTCCATCGAAATGTCCGGGTCCTCGATCATCGCCAGCGTGGCGTCGACCACTTCCCCGAGGTTGTGCGGCGGAATGTTCGTCGCCATCCCGACTGCGATGCCGCCGCCGCCGTTCACAAGCAGGTTCGGGAAGCGCGTCGGCAGAACGACCGGCTCCCTGTCCTTGCCGTCGTAGTTGTCTTGGAAGTCGACCGTTTCCATGTCGATGTCGGCGAGCATCATCTCGGCGACCTTCGCCATGCGGACCTCGGTGTAGCGCATGGCCGCAGGATTGTCGCCGTCCATCGAGCCGAAATTGCCTTGGCCGTCGAGCAGCATGATCGACATCGAGAAGTCCTGGGCCATCCTCACCAGCGCGTCGTAAATCGCGCCGTCCCCGTGCGGATGGTATTTGCCCATGACGTCGCCGACAGGGCGGGCGGACTTGCGGTACGGCTTGTCGCTCGTGTTGCCCGTTTCGTTCATCGAATGAAGAATGCGGCGGTGCACCGGCTTGAGGCCGTCCCTGAGATCGGGGATCGCCCGGGACACGATCACGCTCATCGCGTAATCGAGATAGGCCGATTTCAGCTCGTCCTCGATCGCGACGTTCCGGCCCGAAAAAAAGGGCTGTTCCGGCGGCATTCCGGCGCCGTTCGCCTGCTCGGTCGGCGTCTCAGTCATCTGGCTTCCCAACTACTCGAATTAACGAGGGATAGTATCAACGGGGCGGCGCATCCACAATATCCGTTGCATTCCCAAGGCGCTCCGCATTGGTTTCCCAAGGTGCGGCCGGTGGCATTTCCGGCTCCGGCGGAGCCTGCGGCGTGGCCTGCCGTTTCCGCCTTCTCGGCCCCGTGCCATCATGCCTCGGGAGCCGTTCGTCGGGCGGAGATTTGGATCCTTGGCCCAAATATGGGCCGTCGCCTGCGAGCGCAGCATCTTTGGCGATCGGAGGAACCCGCGGAGGCCTCTTCGGTTTTCGCCCGATATCGGCTTGAGGAGAACGGCCCTGCGTTCCGGCTGTCGCGGTGAGCCCGGCTCGGGCCTCAGAACGGTATGTTGTCGTCCAGATCATCCTGCATGTCCGGCGGAGGCCCGCCGGAAGAACCGTCCTGGCTCTGGCTGCTTGACCGCGAGTAGTCGCCGCCGCCGTCCCGCGAGTAGTCGCCGTCGCCGCCGGACCAGCTATCGCCGTCGGATCGCCGCTCCAGCATCGTCATGCTGCCCCGGAAGCCCCTAAGCGCGATGGACGTCGTATACCTGTCCTGGTCGTTCTGGTCCTTCCATTTGCGGGTTTCCAGCTGCCCCTCAATGTAAACCTTGTGCCCCTTCCTTAGGTACTGCTCGGCAACCCGGACGAGTCCGGCGCTGTAGACCGTGACGTTGTGCCATTCGGTGCGCTCGCGCTGCTCGCCCGACTCGCGGTCGCGCCACCTCTCGGACGTGGCAACGCTAAACCGGCAGTATTTGTCGCCCGAAGGAAACGTGCGGACTTCCGGGTCGGCGCCAAGATTGCCCACCAGAATGACCTTGTTGACCGATCCCGCCATGTTCGCCTCCGCGTCAATTTCGAAATCCCGTTTACCGCAATTCTAGCGGCGGGCAATAGCCGATGGCGCGCCGCGACGGCCGGGCGGGAGCCGGCGGCGTGCGTTCCCGCCGCCGGATTCGGAACGACGGCTGCGCAGCGTTCGTGCTCCGTCCGGATGCATGGGATTGTTCCCGTTGTGTTCCGGAGATCGCTTTGCCATGAAGCGCGCGAGTCTGTAAGCGGCATCCGCGGGCAGGGCAGGAAACGGAATGGCCGAGCTGACTCAAATCCAGGTTCGCGGAGCTCGGGAGCACAACCTGAAATCCGTCGATGTCGACATCCCGCGGAACAAGCTCGTTGTCGTCACCGGCATCAGCGGGTCCGGCAAATCGTCGCTCGCGATCGACACGATCTACGCGGAGGGCCAGCGGCGGTACGTGGAAAGCCTTTCCGCCTACGCGCGCCAGTTCCTCAACATCATGGAGAAGCCGGAGCTCGACTCCATCGCCGGGCTGTCGCCTGCGATTTCAATCGAGCAGAAGACGACATCGAGCAATCCGCGCTCGACCGTCGGAACGATCACCGAGGTCTACGACTACCTGCGGCTGCTGTTCGCGCGGGCGGGCACGCCGCATTCGCCTGCGACGGGCCTGCCGATCAAGGCCCAGCAGGTATCGGAGATGGTGGACCGGATCATGTCGCTGGCTGAGGGCGCGCGCGTCTATTTGCTGGCCCCGATCGTCCGCGCCCGGAAAGGGGAATACAGAAAGGAGCTGGCGGACCTGCGCAAGAAGGGCTTCCTCAGGGTTCGCGTGGACGGGGAGTACTGCGAACTCGACAGCCTGCCGCAGCTCAACAAGAACTCCAGGCACGACATCGACCTCGTGGTCGACCGCCTGGTCGTGCGCGCTGGGCTCGAGGAGCGGCTGGCGGACTCGTTCCGAACGGCGCTCGACCACGCGGACGGCATCGCCGTCGCCGAGACCCAGTCGGCGGACGACGCGAAGCAGACCATCACGTTCTCGGAAAACTACGCGTGCCCCGTGTCCGGTTTCTCGGTGCCGGAACTGGAGCCGCGGCTGTTTTCGTTCAACGCGCCGACCGGCGCTTGCCCGGACTGCGACGGCCTCGGCATGGAGCTGTTCATCAACGTGGATCTGGTGGTTCCCAATCCCACGCTGTCGATTTCCCGGGGAGCCATCGCGCCGTGGGGGTTCGGCAACGCCTCCTACCACGACCAAGCGCTCGAATCCCTGAGCGATCACTACGGATTCTCGGTCTACGACAGATGGGAGCGCCTGCCGGAGCAGGCGCGGGACGTGATCCTCTACGGCTCGGGAAGCGAGGAGATCACCTTCAAGTTCTTCAACGCGAACAGGGAGCACATCGTCACGAGGACGTTCGAAGGCGTGATTCCGAACATGGAGCGCCGCTACCGCGAGACGGCTTCGGATTACGTCCGGGAGGAGTTCGAGAAATTCCAGAGCAGCCGCCCGTGCCACGGCTGCAGCGGGCACAGGCTCCGGCCCGAGGCGCTCGCGGTCAAGATATCCGGCCTCCACATCAGCGAGGTCACTCAGATGTCGATCGCCGACGCGGCGGCGTGGGTCGACAGCGTGCCCGCCGGGCTGGGCCGCCAGCAGAACGAGATCGCCGAGTCCATCCTGAAGGAGATCCGGGAACGCCTTGGGTTCCTTGTCAATGTGGGCCTCGAATACCTGACTTTGGCGCGGCGCGCCGGAACGCTTTCCGGCGGCGAGAGCCAGCGGATCCGGCTGGCGAGCCAGATCGGCGCCGGGCTGACCGGCGTGCTCTACGTGCTCGACGAGCCATCGATCGGCCTTCACCAGCGCGACAACAAGCGGTTGCTTTCGACCCTGAAGAACCTGCGGGACCAAGGAAATTCGGTGATCGTGGTCGAGCATGACGAAGAGGCGATACGCGAGGCCGACTTCGTGCTGGACATGGGGCCGGGCGCGGGCATCCACGGGGGCAGGGTGGTGGCGCACGGCACTCCGGCCGAAATAGCGGCGGCGCCGATGTCGGTGACCGGCCAATACCTCAGCGGCGCGAAGCGCATCCCGGCGGGCGGCAGCCGTCGGCGGGGAAACGGCAGGGCGATCAGGGTCGTCGAAGCCAGCAGCAACAACCTCAAGGCCGTGACGGCCGAATTCCCTCTCAACAAGTTCATCTGCGTCACAGGCGTTTCCGGAAGCGGCAAGTCCACGCTGACCTTCGAAACTCTGTTCGCGAACGCCGAGAAGATAAAGGGACGCGCGATCAGCTGGACGAGCAACTGCAGGACCATCGAAGGCCTCGGCTGCGTGGACAAGGTCATCGACATCGACCAGCGTCCGATAGGACGGACGCCGCGGTCAAACCCGGCCACCTACGTGGATGCGTTCACGCCGATCAGGAACTGGTACGCCGAGCAGCCGGATTCCCGCGTGAGAGGATACGCGCCTGGGCGGTTCTCCTTCAACGTGCGGGGCGGGCGGTGCGAAGCCTGCCAAGGAGACGGCGTCAAGAAGATCTCTATGCACTTCCTCTCGGACATTTACGTCATGTGCGAGAGCTGCAAGGGCAAGAGATACAACCGGGAAACTCTTGAAATTGAATTCAAGGGCAAGAACATAGCGGACGTTCTCGACATGACGGTCGAGGAAGCGGAGCAGTTCTTCAAGGCAATCCCGGCGGTGCGGATCAAACTTAAGGCGCTGCTTGAGGTCGGCCTCGGATACATCAAGCTCGGCCAGCGGGCCACGACGCTTTCAGGGGGCGAAGCGCAGCGCGTGAAGCTCTCGAAGGAGCTGGCGCGCAAAGCCACCGGCCAGACCCTTTACATCCTGGACGAGCCGACGACGGGCCTGCACTTCGACGACGTCCGGAAGCTGCTCGAGGTGCTGCACAAGCTGGTGGACCTCGGAAACACGGTCATCGTGATCGAGCACAATCTGGATGTGATCAAGACCGCCGACTGGCTGATCGACATGGGGCCTGAAGGCGGCGATCTCGGCGGCGAGGTCATCGCCGCCGGAACGCCCGAGGATGTGGCGAGATGCACAGGCAGCTACACGGGCCAGTTCCTCGCCGGGCTGCTGGATGCGCCGAGGCGCGCCGCGGAATGACGGCTCAGCGGGAAGGCGCTTCGGTTTCGCTTCCGCGGGTTTCCGCCAGCCATTCCAGCACGGCGGAGAAGTCGCGGCCGGAGCCGCTCAGCTCGTTCACGAAGCGGTCGTAGAATTCCGTCGCGGCCCTGCCGATGCGCGTGTCGAGCTGCGCATCCTCGGCTGCAAGCTGCGACAAGCGCAGATCCTTCAGCATCAGGTCGGCCGCGAACCCGGGCTTGTAGCCGTTGTCGGCCGGCGAGCGGGGACCGACTCCAGGCGCAGGGCAGTAGGCGTTCATGCTCCAGCTGTAGCCTGATGATTCGGACACGACTTCGAACAGCTTCCGCCGCTCCAATCCGAGCTTGTCGGCAAGCGCGAAGGCTTCGCAGGTCACGATCATGGTCGCGCCGAGGATCATGTTGTTGCAGACCTTCGCCGCCTGTCCGGCGCCGGCGCCGCCGCAGTGGACCGCTTTGCTTCCCATGATTTCGAAGAGCGGAGCCGCGATCCCGAACGCTTCGGCGGTGCCGCCCGCCATGAAGGTCAGGCTGCCGGAGGCGGCGCCTCCGACGCCTCCGGAAACGGGAGCGTCCATGAAACTGAGCCCGGATTCGCCTGCGAGCGCGGCGACATGAAGCGCGCTGCGGATGTCCACGGTCGAACAATCGATCAGCACGGTTCCTTTGCGCGCCGCGGGCACGGTCTCGTCAGCGACCGTTCTCAGCGCATCGCCGTCGGGAAGCATCGTGAACACGACATCCCGCCCGCGCGCGGCTTCCGCCGCCGAAGCCGCCGCCAATCCGCCGTCAGGGCAGGGCGCGGCGATGTCGAAGCAGGCTACTTCGTAGCCGGCGGCAATCAGGTTGGCTGCCATTGGCTTGCCCATGTTGCCGAGGCCGATGAACGCTATCCGCATTGCGTTTTCTCCCAGAGTCCTTCCCCGTCCGGCAGCGGCGACAGAAGCTCCGAGACGGCGCTCTCGGGAACATCGCCGATTCGAGCGAACCTCCAGTTCGGATTGCCGTCCTTGTCGATGATGCGGGCTCTGATGCCTTCGATGAAGTCGGCGTGCTCGGACGAGCGGCAGGTGAACCGGAACTCCAGCGCCAGTGCGTCCTCGATCGACCCCGACGACCGCTGCATCCGGACCAGCTCGAACGCGCATGCCATCGAAAGAGGCGAATTGCCGCCCATCAGCTTCGCGCACATCTTGGCGAAATCGTCCGGCTCGTCCTCAAATCTAGCGGCGATGTCCGCTAGGGATGCTTCGGACCAGCGCCGCCCGATCTCCGGCTGCAAGTCCCGCAGCCGACCAGGTTCGGGTTTTCCGGATGCCTTTGCGACGGCCCCGGCGTCCCCGCGTTCCTCCAGCGATTCGGTCAGTCCGGCCCAGCGTTCGCGAGGGACGAAATGGTCGGCGAAACCCGCGAAGATCGCGTCGTCCGGCCCCATCCTGAATCCGGTGACGCCAAGGAATTCGCCCGTCCTGCCCGGTGCCCGCGCGAGAATGAGTGATCCGCCCACATCGGGGACCAGACCGATGCCGCATTCCGGCATGGCGATCCGGCTGTTCTCGCAAACAATCCTGTGGCTTCCGTGGCAGCCGACGCCTACGCCGCCACCCATGGTGTAGCCCTGCATCAGGCTCACGATGGGCTTGGGATAGCGGGAGATCTTCGCGTTCAGCCTGTATTCATCCTGCCAGTAGTTCTGTCCGTATTCGAAGTCGCCGGCGGATCCATGCTCATGCATCTCGGCGATGTCGCCGCCCGAGCAGAATGCCCGGTCGCCTTCCGCGTCAACGACGACCACCTGCACCGACTCGTTGTCGCGCCAGCGGTCTAGAGCCGACTCGATTCCGCGGCACATGGGAAGCGTGAGCGCATTCATCGCGTCCGGACGGCGCAATGTGATTCGGCCGGCCTGTCCCGTCCGGCGGATGTCGATTTCGCTGTTCGCGCTCAATTCCGCGATCCGAGCATATGCCGCGCTATCACGAGGCGCATGATCTCGTTCGTGCCTTCGAGTATCTGGTGGACCCGCAGGTCACGCACGATCTTTTCGATCCCGATTTCAGTCATGTAGCCGTATCCGCCGTGAAGCTGCAGGCACTCGTTGGCGGCCTTCGACCCGGCGTCGGTCGCGAACCTTTTGGCCATCGCGCAATGCGCGGTCGCGCCGGGGTCTCCGACATCCAGCTTCCATGCGGCCTGCCGCAGCAGGACCCGCGCCGCCTCGAGCTCGGTCCGGATATCGGCCAGCCGGAACGCCAGCGCCTGGAATTCGTTCAGCTTCCGTCCGAACGCCTTGCGTTCGGACATGTACGCGAGAGTGCGGTCCAGCGCTTCCTGCGCCCCGCCCAACGAGCAGGCGGCGATGTTGAGGCGGCCGCCGTCCAGAGCGGCCATGGCGTACCTGAAGCCCATTCCTTCGTCGCCGAGAAGGTTGCGTCCCGGAACCGCGCAGCTGTTCAGCAGGACCTGCCGCGTCGGCTGCGCCCTCCAGCCCATCTTGTCCTCAAGCTTGCCGAAAGACAGTCCCGGGCTGCCGTCCTCGACGATGATCGCGGACACTCCATCCGCGCCGTCGCCGCCGGTCCGGCACATAACAACATAGGCGTCGGAGTAGCCGCCGCCCGATATGAACGCCTTGGCGCCGTCGATGATCCAGCCGCCTTCGGTCCGCCGGGCGCGCGTCTTCAGCGCGGCCGCGTCCGATCCCGAGCCCGGCTCGGTGAGGCAGTACGACAGGACCGATTCCATTAAGATCGCCGACGGGAGAAGCGCTTCCTTCGACTCCTTCGTTCCGTTGGCGGCGACCATCGCGGCGCACATGTTGTGGATTGAAAGGAATGCGGCGACCGACGGGCACGAATGCGACAGCGCTTCGAAGACCAGCGTGGAATCCAGCCGAGACAGCTCCGCGCCGCCGAACTCCTCGCCGATGTTGAGGCCTCCGAGGCCCAGCTCGCCTGCCTCGCGCCACAGCTCGCGGGGAATGGTGCCCGCCGCTTCCCATTCGAGGGCGTGGGGCGCGATGCGTTCCTTGCCGAACGCCAGCGCCATGTCGAAGACCGCGCGCTGCTCCTCGCTCAACTCGAATTCCATGGCGCACTCCTTGCAGCTGCGCGCCCGGAGGTGCCGGCCGCGCCTTGGACCGCGGGAAACGCGCTTGGACGCGCCGCTTCCCCGGCCCGGAGGCTATTCCATCTGGGCGAAATTCAGAACCGCGCCCTCCTTGATCCCGGAAGGCCAGCGCGAAGTCACCGTCTTGGTCCGGGTGTAGAACCGGAACGCGTCGGGGCCGTGCTGATTGAGGTCGCCGAAGGCCGACTTCTTCCAGCCGCCGAAGGTGTGGTAGGCGAGCGGAACCGGTATCGGCACGTTGATCCCGACCATTCCGATATTGATCCGGCTCGCGAAATCGCGCGCGGTATCGCCGTCGCGGGTGAAGATCGCCGCGCCGTTTCCGTATTCGTGGTCCATGGCGAGTCCCAGCGCGGCTTCGTAGGAATCGGCGCGGACGGTTGACAGGACCGGCCCGAAGATCTCCGTCTTGTAGATGTCCATGTCGGGCGTGACCCGATCGAACAGGTGGGGGCCGACAAAGAAGCCGTCCTCGTAGCCCTGCAGGTTGAAGTCCCGCCCGTCGACCGCCAGCTCCGCGCCTTGGCTGACGCCGGATTCCACGAGGCCCAGCACCTTTTCCTTCGCCGCCTTGGTGACGAGCGGGCCGTAGTCCATTTCCTCGCCGGCCGTGTAGGGGCCGATCTTCAGGTTCTCGACGCGGGGAATGAGCCGCTTGACCAAGGCGTCGGCGGTCGAGTTCCCGACCGGAACCGCGACGGAAACGGCCATGCACCGTTCGCCCGCCGCGCCGTAGCCGGAGCCGACCAGCGCGTCCGCCGCCTGCTCCATGTCGGCGTCGGGCATGACGATCATGTGGTTCTTCGCGCCGCCGAAGCACTGGACGCGCTTCCCGTTCGCGCAGCCGCGCTCGTAGATGTACTGGGCGATGGGCGTGGAGCCGACGAAGCCGATTCCGGAGATGTCCGGATGCTCAAGGATCGCGTCCACCGCTTCCTTGTCGCCGTGCACGACCTGCAGGATGCCCGCCGGAAGGCCCGCCTCGAGCAGTAGTTCGGCGAGCATAACGGGAACCGACGGGTCCCGTTCGGACGGTTTCAGGATGAAGGCGTTTCCGCAGGCGATGGCGGGCGCGAACTTCCACATGGGGATCATGGCGGGGAAGTTGAACGGCGTGATCCCCGCCACCACGCCGACCGGCTGGCGCATGGAGTACATGTCGATGCCCGGCCCGGCGCTTTCGGAGAATTCCCCTTTGAGGAAGTGCGGCGCGCCGATGCAGAATTCCGCCACCTCGAGGCCGCGCTGCACATCGCCCCGCGCGTCCGGCAGCGTCTTGCCGTGCTCGCTCGACAGCGCTTCCGCAAGCTTGTCCATGTCGCGGTGCAGCAGCCGCACGAACTCCATGAGCACCCGGCCGCGGCGCTGCGGATTGGTTGCCGCCCATTCCGGCTGGGCGGTCTTGGCGCCTTCCACGGCCTGCTCCAGCTCGTCGGCGGAGGCGAAAGGGACTTTCGCCTGCACTTCGCCGGTGGCCGGATTGAATACGTCGCCGAACCGGCCGGATGGGCCCTTGACCCGTTGGCCGTTAACGAAGTGCTCAATCTCCTTCATGTCCATCCTCCTCTCCGGACGCGGCCTTGGAACAGCGTGGCCGCGCAAACGAAGTAGCGACGCAGGCATGGTCGCGCAATAGCCGCGACCTGCATTCGCTTGTGGACGGGTTGATTGAGCTCAGACACATGCTGGACCGGCCCGGACGATTGGATGGCGAGCGACGAGGGCCCCGGATCTCCAACCTGCTCTCTTCCACGATAACTGCTTGGATGACCCGCGCTGCGCAACGGACGGCGTGCCGGAATTGCTTGAACGCCGCCGCACATTTCCATTCCAAGCGACCCGGCTGCCGTTCGCGCCCGCTCGCCCATGGCGCGGAACGGACGGCGCGATTTATGTCTCGGGCGCGGTGTCCATGGCCGTGCGTTCGATGTACTCCCGGAAGGACGGGATCGGGCACGCTAGCATCTTTTTGGGGGTAAGCTGGAGCAAGCCGCGTCGGATCATGCGATCGAGGAGCATCGCTTCGTCATGGTGCCGGGGGAGGGCGTCCGAGCCGCCGCCAGGTCGAGCCGCCGCGCGAATGTGCACGAGCACCTCGTCGCGAGTGGCTCCATCACCGATTCTCTGGAATGTCTCTGCAACCAGCCGCCGCGCGCCAGCCAGCGGCTCGTCAATCCGACGTTCGTAGTATTCGTCCCGCGCCGATGCGGATTCCCGTAGGACCGCGACTCCAAAATCGCTGTCGACCGCTTCAAGCCGTCCCGGCGTGGAAGCGGCGAGCAATTCGGAAGCGAGCGCCTGCATGGAGACGTGGAGATGCTGCGGCCAGCCGCAGCTTTCGTTCGCGAGGGCATGCGCCCATTGGCGCTTGGTTTCCTGGTCGCCCAGGACCCTGCATTCGGCAAGCATCAGATGGACGGTTTCGACTGCGTCTCCGACCGAAAGTGCCGCCAGCGTTCGGTCGTGGCCGCGGGAAAAGCGGGAAATGCCGCGATCCTGGAGCACGGTGCCGGAGTGCGCGAGGCCGGCGAACACCGGCAGAATCGGACCGCCATGGCTTCCCATATGCAGACCGGTGATGAGCGGTCGCGTGGAGTCTGCGTCGAAGCTTTCGAGAACCTGCGCTTCATCAAGGACAAGGACGATCGTTCTCCCCGTGCCGGAGAGCGCTCTCTTTATTGCAGCGAGTGTCGGCGCGGTGGGCGCTGTCGCTTCATGGCGCCCTGATTCAGTCGCCCCAGTGCCTGTTGCGACCCCGGGCACTCCGCCGCTTAGCGACGTGGTGGCGCCGGAAAGAGTCGTCACAGAGCGTCGGAATTGTGCCGATAGCGCTGAGTCGAAGGCCTCCTCGGCCACATGGAGCGCAAGCTTGCTCTCGTTGACATAATGCGACGCTTCGGTATCGACCACCGCGGGCGCGTTCGGCCCGGCACTCCGCCATTGCCGCACAAGATGATGCAACAACGCGCTTTTCCCGGCGCCCGGCGCCCCTTGGAACAGAATGGTTTCTCCGCCGGAAGGGCGCCAGTGGCCCTCTTGGGTCCGGTCGCGAATCCTCTCCAACGCGCTCTCGACCAAATCGATTTCGTCGGTGCGGCCGCCGAAGTAGGGAGTGGCTTCCCGGTCTGTAAGTTTGGAAAATCTCCAGAGCGCGTCCAAGTCGGGTTTCGCGGCAGACCGGGCCATCGCGATCATTCCTTCCATGTTCGGGCATGAACGCTACACCGCGAATCCCCAATCCGCAAAATGGCTGCGCGGTCCCGATTCTTCCGCGGTTGAAATCGCAAATGCGCATTTCGGCGAGCCACCAGGATCTTGCGCCAGAATTCCGGCACGCGTCAGTTCAGTCAGCGCGACGGCGCCGACCATGCGAGACAGGAGCGCATCGCCGTGCGCCGCCAGCCGATATAGGGTCGTGAGGCAAGATCGAAGCGCAATGCATTGAAATTATTGTACACACAAGTGTTGCAGAGCGCGGGGTGTTTCGCATGGCGCGCGCCGGATTTCCGCATGGCGTTAGCTGCGTCGAAAATGGCGCATATGGTTGACGACACTGCGTGGAACGTCCGTTGTTGCTTGGTTTTGCAGGCTCGCGAGCTGCTTGCGGAGTTGCCTCGGTAGCACTGCAGATTGTTCGGTCTCGACATGGCGAGCGTCGAATTCGACAGGCAAGCGGACCGACGTGTTCTTCACGGTCTCGGGGCCGAAGATGGCACTTACTGACGGATTCGATAAGAAAGCCCAAGCGAAACTCCGGAAGAAACTCAAGCTTGCCCAGTGTCGAATGAAAAAGTGCGCCCGCATGGCTGAAAAGTCCCCGCGCGTCGGATCGACGCTCGAATCCCTGCTTCGGGAAAACGGCATCTACGAGGATGCGAAGAGTTGCACGATCAAGTCAGTTCTCGCATGCATGCTTGCGCAGGCAACGGAAGCGCAAAATCTTTCCAAGGCGCGCGTGGCCGAGCGCATGGAGACTCGCCGGTCGCCGCTTGATCGTCTTCTTGATCCGGAAAACGATAGCGTGACTTTGCGCACGCTGATGCGCGCGGCGTCGGTCGTCGGGATGCGCCTAGAGATCGAACTGCGCTAATCGTTGCGCTGCATGGTTGATGTATCGGGGTTCATGTATTGCTCGCAATGTGTTTTGATCCGTTCACGCTGCATATCGGAAACCCTGATGCACGCGCCAGCCTGCGTGCACCGAATAGTAAAGTTGCTGAAATACCGTCGCCGGAACGGGAGAACTGTGATGTCGGACACTGATTGGATGGAGGCGATCAAACGATGGCGAAGCCTACCGGACGAGGAGCGCCGCCGTCGGCACCAGGCAGCGATTCCCCGCCATGTCGCCAACTCCATGGCGATGGAAGGCGAACCGGTGGACGAGGCTTGGATCCGGGAACGTCTCGCCCGCCGCACGCAGCTACCCGCTACATCGAAACTTCCTCCGGCATCCTGAGCTATCGGGAACTTGCTCCACTGCTTGCGGAACGGATCGCCGACGTCGAGCTCGAAATCTCCAACCGAACGTTGACGGATTTACCCGTTCTAGATCTTCTGCTGGATCTTCACCGACGCATCTGCATGGATCTGACGCCAAAGATCGCGGGGCGATGGCGGCTTCGGGACGTGCGAGTCGGTGAACACGACCCACCGCCGCACTGGGAAGTTCCTATGCTGATGCACAACTATGCCGCCGATCTCGAGGCAAGGACGGCCAGTGCGAAGCCTGACTCCGGCGATCGGATCCTGGATGATCTCGCATTCGCTGAAGGCCGCCTCCTGTTCATCCACCCGTTCGAGGATTTCAATGGGCGGGTTTCCCGCCTGTTCCTCTTCGAGTTGCTGTACCGGCTGGATTTGCCAGTGATTGATCCGGCCACTTCGTCGGAGGAGGAAACCAAACGCTATTTTGCCGCCTTGCAAGCCTATGACCAGCACGACTCGAGGCCCTTGATGGCGATCTGGCGCCGTCGCTTCGCGGGAGGAATCCCGCAGTAATTCGCTACAATTTGCTGGGCAGCTACGCGCGCCTGACGTTGGCGGATTATCCCAAGATGCTCGAAATTCGCCGCAGAGCGTTCATCGGCTAGGGGTTCTTCGAACGAATTGCGAGTGATTGATCCGGGCGCGGAGTAGAATGGCTGTTGGCCGGTTCTTGCGCTGCCGCCACGAGGCATAAGCGGTCCGCACGGCGCGCCCTGCGCAGTTTGAGAATGACAGCCGACGGGCGGAATGCTACTGTTCGTTGGAGGCGTTGCGCGTTCGGCGCGGCCTTGTTGTTGCCGCTGCGCCGGTCGGAAGGCGTTGGAAAGGCGGCGAGAGAGGAATTGCGAGAATGCTGGTCAAGCAGATACTTGATTCGAAAAGCGACAAGCAGATCCTGACCATCGATCCCGGCGCGACCGTATCCGATGTGGCGAAGGTGCTTTCCGAGCGGCGGATCGGCGCTCTGGTCGTGACCGACAAGGATGGCCGGACCGTGGGGATCATCTCCGAGCGCGATATCGTAAGGGAATTGGGCAGGAAGGGTTCCGCATGCTTGTTGCTGGCGGTTGATCGGCTCATGAGCCGATCAGTGGTCACGTGCACGGAAGACGCGACGGCCGACCAGGCCCTCGCGAAGATGACCAAAGGCCGCTTCCGCCACCTTCCGGTGGTAAGCGGCGAGAAAATGGTCGGTCTCGTTTCCATCGGCGACGTCGTGAAGGCCTGCCTTCTGGACGTCAGCATGGAGAAAGAGGCGCTTGAAGGAATGATCATGGGCCACTAGGCCCGCGCCGCCTTGTGGCGCGCTGGCCTGAATCGGCGGAACGCCGTCCGGCGGACGTGCGGCGGCGAAACATCAAGCGGAGAATCCGATGCGAACAGGCCTGTACCCGGGCACCTTCGATCCTTTGACGTTCGGTCATCTGGACATCATGAAGAGAGCTTGCTCGCTCGTGGACCATTTGGTGGTCGGCGTCGCAGTGAACAGGGACAAGGCGCCTACCTTCAATCTGGAACAGCGCGTAAGCATGGTCGAGGCCGAGGGCAGGAAGCTGTTCGACGCAACAGGCGTCCGAATCGAGCCGCACCCCTTCGAGAACCTCCTCATCGAGTGCGCCCGTGAGGTGGGAGCCTCCGTCATCATCCGCGGCCTCCGGGCGGTTTCGGACTTCGAGTACGAGTTCCAGATGGTGGGAATGAACCGAGCGCTGGATGCGAGCGTCGAAACGGTGTTCCTGATGGCGGACGTGAAGAACCAGTCTATCGCATCCAAGCTGGTCAAGGAGATCGCCCGAATGGGCGGGGATATCACGAATTTCGTGCCGAATTCGGCGAAAGAGCTGCTTGAAAGCAAGTTCGGACCTGCGTCCGGCTGAACCATAAATCGCCTTAGGAAAGGTCTTGAGAAACATGAAACGGATAGTTGCGGCGCTGTCGGCGGCGGCGCTGGGCGCGGGTTCCGCCTTGGCGGCCGAAGACGAGGCCACGCTTGTATTGGAGGTGGCGGGAGAAACCGCTGGAACGATCGAAATCGAGCTTCTGGGCGAAGTCGCGCCCAACCATGTCCGCCAGATCACGGAGATCGCGGAGAGTGGTCAGCTGGACGGCGTCGTGTTCCACCGGGTGATCGAGGGCTTCATGGCGCAGACAGGCGATGTCCAGCACGGGAGGCGAGGCGGAGACCTGAGCCGGGCAGGGACCGGCGGCTCGTCGCTTCCGAATCTCGAAGCCGAATTCTCGGAAGAGCGCTTTCTGCGAGGAACCGTGGGAATGGCCCGCGCCCGGCATCCCGACAGCGCGAATTCGCAGTTCTTCATCATGTTCGCCGACGGCGAATTCCTGAACGGCCAGTACACTCTTTTCGGCCGCGTGGTCGCCGGGATGGACGTGGTGGATGCGATCAAGCTTGGGGATTCGGCTCGGAACGGCACGGTTTCCGATCCCGATTACATCGTTCGGGCCTGGATCAAGCGGGACGGCTGAATTGCAATTCGAGGGGGAGGCGATGCGCGAACGATTCGCCGCCACGTGGCGGCGCCGTATCGCGGGAGGGCGGACGCTGATTTCCGCTGCCGCATGCTTGGCTATGGCCGCATCCGCGTCGGCGGATCCGTCGCGCTGGCGATCGGAGTGGCCCAACACGGACTTCTCGATGCATTCGGTCGATCTGGCGGAAATCACGTCGGGCGGACCGCCGAAGGACGGCATCCCGGCTCTGGTGGATCCGGATTTCATTGAAGTCGCGGCGGAAACGCGCCTTTCGCCGAGGGAATCGGTGATGTCGCTGGAAATCGAAGGCGCCGAGCCGCGGGCCTATCCCGTTCGGTATCTGCTTTGGCACGAGATCGTGAACGACGAGATCGCGGGCGTTCCGGTGGCGGTCACCTACTGCCCGCTTTGCAATTCGGGAATATTCTTCGATCGCCGCGTTGACGGCGAGGTTCTGACGTTCGGCGTTTCCGGAAAACTCCGGAATTCGGACATGGTCATGTACGACAGGGAGTCCGAAAGCTGGTGGCAGCAGGCGGTCGGCGAGGCGATCGTCGGCGTCCGCACCGGCCAGTCGCTGGCCGAACTGCCGGGCTGGCTCGAAAGCTGGGAGGAATTCTCGGCGCGGAACCCGGACGGGCTCGTTATGGACGAGCCTGCGTATCCGCGACGCTACGGTGAAAACCCGTATGTCGGATACGACACCTCGAGCAGCCCGTTCCTTTATTTCGGCGAGCCGCCGCCGGACGGAATCCCGCCGCTGGCTCGGGTCGTAAGGGTGGGCAACCGGGCGTGGCTGCTTGAGCGGCTTCGGCAGGCGGGCGAGCTGACCGAGCACGGCGTGACGCTGAGATGGATGGAAGGGCAGGCTTCGCCGCTCGACTCCAGGCTGGTCGGGGAGGGGCGGGAGATCGGAACCGTGCGCGTCCGCGACGCCGCATCCGGCGAAGACCTGCCGCACGATGTGCTGTTCGCCTTCGCCTTCCATGCGTTTTTCCCGGAAGGCGAGTGGGTGGATGCCGAATGAACCCGAGGCTCGCGGATTGCCGTGAATCACGGACGCCAGCGGGGCTGATCGGCGGAACGCGGGAACGCTTTCAGCCAAACTTCATGGGGGTCGGGTTGCAGCGCTAGTCGGAGAACGGCCCGCCTGAAAGGACGACGCGAACGTGGCGCTTGCGTCCTGCCGAGAGCTTTATCGGCGCGCCAAGCATATCCGCGCTGACCAGCGCGTTCGTATCCTCGACGATGGCATCGTTCAGGCGCGCGCCTTTGCTGGCGACCAGCCGCCGCGCCTCCTTTCCGGTGGAAGCCAGTCCGGATTTCACCAGGAGCTGGACCACCGGAATGCCGGCGTCAGGAACTTCGCTGATGCCGATTTCCAGCGCGGGCAGGGCGGATTCACGTTCTTCGGACGGTGCCGAATCCCTGCCGAACAATCGGTCAGCCGTGGCCGCGGCGTCCGCCGCCGCCTTTTCGCCGTGCGCCAGCGCGGTCACGTGGTTGGCGAGCACGATTTTGGCGGAATTAATTCCCGAATCGCGGAGATCGCCGAGCCGTCGGCATTCCGCAACGTCGATCTCCGTGAACAGCAGCAGAAAGCGGCCGACATCGTCGTCAGGGATGTTGCGCCAGTACTGCCAGAAATCGAACGGAGAGAGCAGCTCCGCGTTCATCCAGACGGCTCCGCCGGCGGTCTTGCCCATCTTCCTGCCGTCCGATGTCGTGAGAAGTGGAGACGTAAGCCCGAATACGGCGGCGTCCTCTACGCGCCGCGCGAGGTCGACGCCGTTGACGATGTTTCCCCACTGGTCGGAGCCGCCCATTTGAAGGCGGCACCCGAAGCGGCGGTTCAGCTCGAGGAAGTCGTACGCTTGGAGGATCATGTAGTTGAACTCGAGGAAGGAAAGCGTCTGCGTCCGGTCCAGGCGGGACTTGACGGATTCGAACGACAGCATCCGGTTGACCGAGAAGTGGCGTCCGATGTCCCTCAGGAAGTCGAGATAGTTCAGCCCGTCCAGCCAATCCGCATTGTTCGGCATGACGGCGTCGGTACGGCCGTCGCCGAACCGCACGTACTTGGAAAAGACCTTCCTGATCCCGGCGATGTTGGAACTGATCCGGCTTTCGTCCAGCAAGGGCCGCTCCTCGGCCCGGAATGAAGGATCTCCGACCTTTGTCGTTCCGCCCCCCATCAGGACGATAGGCTTGTGCCCGGTTTTCTGCAGCCAGCGTAGCATCATGACCTGAATCAGGCTGCCGACATGCAGCGACTCGGCCGTGGCGTCGAACCCGATGTAGCCCGGAACCGCCTCCCGGAGCAGGGCATGGTCGAGGCGCTCGAAATCGGTGCAGTCGGAAAGGAAGCCGCGCTCGGCCATGACCTTCAGGAAATCCGACTTCGGACGATGCGCCATGCCGAGGACCCTCGAATTCTGTTGCAGGGCATCGCCCTGTATATGATCGCCAGCGGGAAAGGAATCGCGAATGGCCGAAGAGGGCCCGGTCTGGGCGGTTGGCTGCATGTCCGGCACTTCCCTGGACGGCGTCGACGCAGCGGAAGTCCTGACCGACGGTCTCGCGGTGTTCGAATTCGGAAGGACGGCGTACCGGCCGTACGGCGACACGGAGCGCGAGGCGATCCGCCGCGCGCTGGGCGCTTGGCAGGGCGATGGCCGCGTCGCCGAGGCGGAAAAAGCCGTTCTGGCGGCGCACTTGGACATCCTTCAGGAATTCCGCCGCGAGGCGCTGGTCGGATTCCACGGCCAGACCCTTGCGCATGATCCCAATAGTGGCCGCACCCACCAGGCGGGTTCCGGAAGCGATCTAGCGAACGCATGCGGCCGCGCGGTGGTGTGGGATTTCCGTTCGGAAGACATGCGGAACGGCGGGCAGGGCGCTCCCTTGGCGCCGTTCTTCCATCATGCGCTTGCGCGGTCTGCCGGAACCGGCGGCACAGTCGCGTTCCTCAACATCGGCGGCGTTTCGAACGTGACTTGGATCGACGCGGACATCGAAAGGCCGGAATTCCCCGGTGCGCTGCTGGCATTCGATACGGGGCCCGGCAATTCGGTGCTGAACGATTTGGTGAAGGAGAAAGCCGGGATCGAGTTCGACGAGGGCGGGTCGCTGGCGGCTGGTGGCACGGTGGCCCGAGAGATCGTGGCGCGATTCCTGGAGTGCGGATACTTCTCACGAACGCCGCCCAAGTCTTTGGACAGGGACGATTTCAAGTTTCTGGTCGATGAGGTGAGCCACCTCGGCGTCGAGGACGGATGCGCAACGCTCGCCGAGTGCGTGTGCCAAGGCGCGGCAGCTGGGTTCCGGCACTTTCCCCGCCGTCCTGAGGCGGTCGCCGTTTGCGGCGGGGGGAGGAAGAACGCTGCGTTGATGAAGGGCCTTTCCGAAGCGCTAGGGCCAGCGGTCCGGCCGGTAGAGAGCTTCGGCTTTGACGGCGATATGATTGAAGCCCAGGCATTCGCGTTTCTGGCGGTTCGCGCGTTCCGGGGAATGCCCGTCTCCGCGCCCGCCACCACGGGCTGCAGGCAGCCCGTGGTCGGTGGCAAATGCAGCGCGGCTCCCTGACGGGACGCCGCGAAGGGAAGGGCGCGCGCTTCAGCCTATCGCCACCGCGAAAAGGTCTCCGCAGGGGAGTACGTTGACGCCACGCCAAGATCCTCCTCGATCCGCAGAAGCTGGTTGTACTTCGCAGTGCGATCCGATCTGGACAGCGATCCGGTCTTGATCTGCCCGCAGCCGGTTGCAACAGCCAAGTCGGCGATCGTCGTGTCTTCGGTCTCGCCTGAACGGTGCGACATCACTGCCGTGTAGTTCGCCTTGTGCGCCGTCTCGACGGCCTCCAGCGTTTCGGTCAGCGTGCCGATCTGGTTCACTTTGACCAGCAAGGAGTTCGCGCATCCCGTTTCGATGCCCCGCTGCAACCGCTCGCGGTTGGTGACGAACAGATCGTCGCCGACGAGCTGGACCTTGTCCCCGAGCGCCTTCGTCAGCATCGCCCATCCGTCCCAGTCGTCCTCGGCGCACCCGTCCTCGATCGATACGATGGGGTAGTTCGAAACCAGCTCGCCGAGATAGCGGATGTTGTCCTCGACCGTCCGCTCCGCGCCTTCGCCGGCGAACTTGTAACACCCGTCGCTGAAATACTCGGTCGACGCGCAGTCCAGAGCGAACAGCACATCCTTTCCTGGCTCCAATCCCGCGGATTCGGTGGAGCGCATGAGAAAATCAAGGGCTTCGGGCGCCGATTTCAAGGCCGGTGCGAACCCGCCTTCGTCCCCGACGCTGGTGGAATGCCCCGCGCTGTCCAGGTTCCGTTTCAGCGCATTGAAGACTTCCGCGCCTGCCCGCAGCGCCTCCCGGAACGAAAAAGCGGAGACGGGGATGATCATGAACTCCTGGATGTCGATCGGATTGTCCGCGTGCTTGCCGCCGTTGATGACATTCATCATCGGAGCGGGAAGTGCCCTGGCGGTGGTTCCGCCGATGTAGCGGTAAAGCGGTAGGTTCGCGTGCTCCGCCGCGGCCTTCGCGACGGCGAGCGACGCGCCCAGGATCGCATTGGCGCCCAATCGGCCCTTGTTCAGAGTGTCGTCCAAGTCGATCATCGCAATATCGATCGAGGCTTGCTCGGTAGCGTCCATGCCCGTCAGCAGATCGGCGATCTCGCCGTTGACCGCGTCCACGGCCGTTTGGACGCCCTTTCCGAAATACCGGTCCGGATCGCCGTCCCTGAGCTCCACGGCTTCGTGGGCTCCCGTCGAGGCGCCGGACGGAACGGCGGCGCGCCCCGAGCACCCGTTTGCAAGCAGCACTTCGACCTCGACGGTCGGGCTGCCCCGGCTGTCGAGTATTTCGCGGCCTGCGACTACGCTGATGATTGGCATGATTATCCTTGGTTGCGGCGCTGGGAGTGCGGAACGCCGTAGAGTTCCAGCCGGTGCCCGCGAAGGGCGTATCCCAGCCTGTTGGCGATCTTCTCCTGGAGAAGCTCGATCTCGTCGTCCCTGAATTCGATGACTTCGCCGGTATGCAGATCGATGAGATGGTCGTGGTGCTCCCGCTCGGCATCCTCGAAGCGCGACTTGCCGTCCTTGAATTCGAGCCGTTCCAGTATGCCGAGCTCCTCCAGCAATTTGACCGTCCGGTAAACCGTCGCGATCGAGATCTGCGGGTCGATGCGGAGAGAGCGCTCATACAGTTCTTCGACGTCGGGATGGTCCTCGGAAGTTTCCAGGACCTGCGCGACCGTGCGCCGCTGGCCGGTCATGCGAAGCCCGCGCGCTTCGCATCTTGAAGAGATCGTTTCCGACATGGCCCCTACATCAGCGGCGTCGAGACCCTCGCTGCCGCAAGGATCGTTCCGTCCGCGGCTTTCCGGCTGCCTGGACTCCAAGCCAGGCAAGAAGTGCTCCGGGTCTATTCGGCCTCGTCCATCGCGGACGCGTTCAGCTGGGCGAATTTCTCCTCGCCGATCCGGTCCAGCAATCCGAGCTGCGATTCCAGGAAGTCGATATGGCCTTCCTCGTCGGCGAGCAGCTCCTCGAATACCGCCATGCTCACGTAGTCTCCCGCCTTCTGGCAGTATGCCCGCGCTTCGGCGTACAAGGTCCGGGCGTCCCGCTCCGCATCGAGATCGCACTCCAGCGTCTCGCGCGGCGTTTCGCCGATGCGCAGCGGGTCAAGCGTCTGCAGGTTCGGGTGCCCTTCCAGAAAAATGATGCGGCTCATCAGCTTGTCGGCGTGGCGCATTTCTTCAATGCCTTCCTCGCGGCTCTTCTTGGCCATTCCGCCGAGACCCCAATCCTCCTGCAGCTTGTAGTGGAGCCAGTACTGGCTGATCGCCGTCAGTTCGCTGCGTAGCGCCCGGTTGAGATAGTCCAGGACTTTGGCGTCGCCCTTCATGTGCTGGAGCCCCTGCGCTGTTCGCCAGTGCCGCAGGCCGTGCCCGCCGGGCGGTCCGCCGCGGCAACGGCAAGATTAGCGTTCCGGTGCATCGCTCGCAAGAACAGCGGCATGCAGCCGCCGCAATTCGCGTGCGTGCCCAGCACCCGGAACACGCGTCCGGGCGTGATGATCGCGAGCGGGTCGGACGATCGCATCCACTCGATCGCCCTGCCTACGTCCCGGTCCGAAATTCGCCGACATTGGCAAATGATCATGCGGAATCGCGCCTTCCGTATCTCGCCGTGCGCCGAATGTGCGCACCGCCGCAGGCCAATGCCTACCAATTTGGTTGGTTTTGTCAATTCCGAGGTGTGCACCGACGTTCCGGGCCGTCCCTGCCAGTTAAGGTGTCGCCGAAGGTTCGAGCAACGGCCGCGCCATTGGAAGGCGGATTTATGTATTGGGTGTGTTCGGCCCGTACGTCTTAGGCTGGGAAAGCGCATCGTTGAAGCCATCGCCGACCGACAAGGCGACAGGCTGCTCGATCCGGCGATTGCGCAAAAAGTGATCGCGGGATTGCACTGCGAACTGCCCGGCGTTTGCCGCCGGAAGGGGCGTTCTCCATCGCTTTATGTTCCCTCCTTCCTGCGTGATGGCCGCTGCGATCTACCTGAAACCGCTCGCGGCGGCTTTTTGCGCTCGATTCCCCTCCACCGGCATGATTCGAATGCGTGGAACGCCCCTTTCCGCGCTCTTGGCACGGCGGCTCGGCCCGGACCGTCGCATGCGCGCCCGTTTCGCCCGATTCCGCGTAACAAAACCCCGTGCCGACCGACACCTCAATCCATCCAGGAATCATCAGAAGGCTGGGTCGTTCAACGGCCCGGCGCGCGCAACTTTCATGTGCCGTTGAGGGTTATTTTGAATTGATCGGTCCCTTCCCGGTCCCGCTCGTCCCAGATTTTGATAGTGATCCCGAATGTGCCGGTCCGACCTGATAAATCTAGGTCGGGAGCGTTGATGCTGGTGCCGTTGATGTACGGCCTCACCCACTCGGTGATGTCTGTGTTGGTAATCACTTTCGGACGCTTAAAGGCATAGACCTCCAACGTCTCCATGTCCGGCGCGCTCCCGTCGTCGGAGGGAAGGAAATCGATGTGCACCGGCACAAGCTCGTCCTTTTCGAAGACCGAGTCATCACGGGGGCTATGCCGCATGATCCGCGGCCCCACGGCGCTGGCGGTGCGCGCGCCGTCCTCAGGCCGGTAGACGAAACGCAATTCTTGGAATGTCGACGCGTCGGCACCGTAGGCATCTTCGGCCGACAGCCCCCACCAATCAGAGTTGAATTCCGCGCTCCAGTACTCGTTGGGGGACCATTCCACGATCTTGTACGGACCCGTTCCTATGGGCGGATAGGCCGCCAGAGCGTCCCCGATCATCAACGGAATGCCGTTCAGCGAAAGGCGAGACTCAAGCTGGGGATCCGGCTCGCTCGACACGATCTCCATCGAATATTCGCTGATCGGCGTCGCGGTAATCGTACCGCGTTCCTCGTATTCTTGGATCGCGAAAGCGTCGTCGGTGCTCCAAACGAAGTTGATGGCACGCGCGGCGGATTCGGCATTGAACGGCGTTCCGTCGTGGAACGACACGCCTTCCCGCAGATTCATCCAGACGGTACTGTCGTCGACGACCTCCCAGTCCGTCGCGAGAATTCCCTTGAACGTGCCGGAAACCGGATCGACCTCGATCAGCGTCTCCACTGCGTTCTGGAGCCAGCGCGCGTTGATCTCCTTGTAGGTGCTTTGGGCCGCCAGGTCCTGAGGCTCCTGGTTCACGGCAATGACGAGCGTGCCTTCCGCCGCCGCCGCCGCCGCCGATGCCGCAAGCAGGGCCGCCGCAAGCGAACTCCTAACGGAATGCACGGGGAGCGGGTGCAAGCATCTGTTTTCTAGCATAATTTCCTCCCAGTTTTCCGAAAGCGCGTCGACGAAACCCGGTTGTCGGCGAATTTCAAGCCTGGATCTGCCGGGCCTTTGCCAGCAAATGGCCTGACGCGTTTCGATACGGGCGATCAGTCGTCGAACCTGACCGCCCGCGGCTTAAGCGCAATGCTGCTGCTTTAAGCATTTCGATGGACGATTTCCGGCTTCCATTCGTTTATTTTCTTGGACAACGGAACTCGCTGTCAATAGGGTTCGGAGGCGTTCGATTGACTTCTGCTAGCGGAGCATTCTGAAGGGACTCCCGCACCAACCGGCGCGGCGGATCAAAGCCAAAGCATTTCGTTGGACTCTTTTTTGTTTTACGACCTGCGGTAGGGGCAGCGCCCTTGAGGGCTTGCTCTCGATGCTTCAGTTGAGACGTCGGCCTAGTTCTTTGTCGAACAAATGAAGGTTGCGCTCCGCAACGTTCAAGCGCAACCCGCCGTTTCCGCCGCCAACCCGATGCACGCCTGGGATGCTCGCGGTGAAAGCGCAACCTGTTCCGCTCAGCCTGCCATGAAGAAGCGTGTTCGCTCCAAGCGGTTCGCTCATCTGAACCGACAGCATGATCGGACCATTCGGGTCGATCTCAAGATGTTCAGGCCGAATGCCTAGCTTGACCGATCCCGAAACATTCAAATCCCGGGTGCTGAAAGGAGAGGATTCCGCGATCGCCAATCGGTTGTCTTCGACTCGCGCATCGACGACGTTCATTGAGGGGCTTCCGATGAATTGCGCGGCGAACAATGTCTCCGGCCGCTCATACACGTCCAACGGGGAGCCGATCTGCTCCACCATGCCCCCGTTCATCACGATCATTCGGTCTGCCATCGTCATCGCCTCCACCTGATCGTGAGTGACGTAAAGCGAAGTGACGCCTAGCTTCGATTGCAATTCCTTGATCTCCAGGCGCATCTGCACCCGCAGTTTCGCATCGAGGTTCGACAAAGGTTCGTCGAATAGAAAAACCGACGGTTCGCGGACGATCGCGCGTCCCATCGCGACGCGTTGCCGCTGGCCGCCCGAAAGCTGCTTCGGCTTGCGGTCCAAAAGATCCTCGAGCTGGAGCAGCTTCGCCGCTTCCGCCACTTTCCTTTCGACCTCGGCTTTGGGGACGCGGGCAATGCGCAGCCCGTACCCCATGTTCCGGGCAACGGTCATGTGCGGGTAAAGCGCGTAATTCTGGAACACCATGGCGATGTCGCGATCCATGGGCTCTTTGTCGTTCGCTCGCGCTCCAGCGATGAAGAGATCGCCTTCGGTGATGGTTTCGAGCCCTGCGACCATCCGCAGGAGCGTGGACTTGCCGCAGCCCGAAGGCCCGACGATCACGACGAATTCGCCATCGTCGATGCTGGCGCTGAATCCATGAATGACGTCCACGGGTCCGAATTTCTTGACGACGTTTCTCAGTTCGACTTCAGCCATGGCGCCTACTTTTCGCTATCGACCAATCCGCGGATGAACAATTTCTGCATCCCGAGTATCACGAGCACCGGCGGCACCATCGCCAGTATCGACGTGGCCATGATGACCGGCCAGTCCGCGATGTCGTCGCCGCTCGGGAACATTTGCTTGATGCCCATGACGATGGTGTTCATGTCGGGGTCCGTCGTGATCAGCAGCGGCCACAGATATTGGTTCCACCCGTAGATGAACAGAATCACGAACAGCGCCGCAATGTTGGTTTGGCTCATCGGCAGAACGATATCGACGAAAAACCTCATCGGACGCGCTCCGTCGACGCGGGCGGCTTCCGCCAGCTCGTCCGGAATGGTCAGGAAGAATTGGCGGAAAAGGAATGTGGCGGTCGCGGACGCGATGAGCGGGAAGATCAGTCCGGAATAGGAATTGAGCATTCCGAAGCTCGCCACGACTTCGTAGGTGGGAACGATCCTGACTTCGACCGGAAGCATGAGCGTCAGGAAGATCAGCCAGAAGAACGCTTGGCGGCAAGGAAATCTGAAATAAACGATCGCGAACGCCGACAAGAGCGAAATGATGATTTTCCCGATGGCGATTCCGACCGCCATGACCATCGAATTGGCCAGCATCCTGGCGACTGGGACGTTGACGCCGGAAAACAGCGCCGCCTTGTAGTTTTCCAGGAAATGCCCGCCGGGAAGCAGCGGCATCGGCGGCTTCGTGATGTCGGGCTGCGATACGGTGGAGGCGACGAACGCCAGCCAGGCCGGAAAGCAAACGATAAGCACGCCCGCGATCATCGCCGCATGGGACATCCAGACTCCCGCGCCCCTATGCTCCACCATTCCTGAAGCTTTGGCCGGCATCAGTAATGGACTTTCTTTTCGATGTATTTGAATTGGACCACGGTCAGTATGCCGACGACCAAGAGCAGAACGACCGATTGCGCGGCGGAGGAACCGAGATCCTGGCCGACGAAACCGTCGGCGTAGACCTTGTAAACGAGGATGGTCGTCGACTGCTGCGGCCCGCCTGAAGTGATGGTGTGGATGACGCCGAACGTTTCGAAGAACGAGTAGACGACGTTCACCACGAGGAGAAAGAAAGTCGTTGGCGACAGCAGAGGCAGGACGACCGTGAAAAATCGTTTCCAGAAGCGCGCCCCGTCGATTGCGGCCGCTTCAATGACCGATCTCGGAACGGACTGGAGTGCCGCGAGAAAGAACAGGAAGTTGTAGCTGATTCGGCCCCATGCGGACGCCAAGATCACGAGCCCCATCGCTTCGCCTCCGTTCAAAGCGTGGTTCCAGTCGTATCCGAGCAGTCCGAGGTACCAAGTTACAACGCCGATGCGGGTATTGAACATGAACAGCCAGAGCACTCCCGCAACCGCAGGAGCGACTGCGTAGGGCCAGATCAGCAGTGTTCGGTAGGTTGTTCCGCCTTTCAGCAGGCGGTCCGCGACGACGGCAAGGAACAGCGCGGGAACCATCGAAGTGATCGTCACGAACGTCGAAAACACGGCGGTCGTGAAGAAAGAAGCACGATAATAGCGGTCGGAAAACAGGAATTCGAAGTTGCCCAGTCCGACGAACTGCGATGACAGGCCAAATGGGTCAGGAATGAAAAGCGATTGCCAAATCGCTTGCGCCGCCGGGTAGAAGAAGAATGCAGCGGATATGAGGAGTTGCGGAGCTACCAGGCACAACGGCAGCAGCCAGCCCTTGAATGTAACCCGCTTTTCCAAAGTTGTTTTTGGTTCGGACCGGCCCGGGCGAAGGGTTGCCGCCGTCGCCCGGGCCGAAGCGCTTAGCGGTTGGCGCGCTCGAAACGACGCAGCAGTTCGTTTCCGCGTTCGACCGCGCTGTCCATCGCCTCCTGCGACGTCTTGTCGCCGGACCACACGGCTTCAAGCTCCTCGTCGATGATGGCGCGGATTTGGTCGAATGAACCGAGGCGAAGGCCTTTGGAATTGGCCGTCGGCGCGTTCGTGGTCATCTGGATGACCGCGGTGTCCGTGCCGGGATTCTCGTCATAGAAGCCCATGGAGCGGGTTTCGTCGCCCGCAGCCACCGTAATCGGAAGATATCCCGTGTCCTGATGCCATTTCGCTTGGACGGCGGTCGAGGACAGGTAGCTCAGATATTCGGCTACGCCTTTGTATTCCGAGTCGGAATGCCCTTCCAGGACCCAAAGAAGCGCCTCCGATGATGGTGTTCTGCGGTGCGCCTTCAACGCCGTCCCAGTAGGGGAGAGGCTGCACGCCGAAATCGAATTCCGCCTCGGTGCTGATTCCGGCATACCCGGCGGAGCTTTCGGTGAACAAGGCGCAGCTTCCGGCCCGGAAGTTCGCGCCGCCCTCGTTGCGGCGGCCGGCATAGATGAATTTCCCTTCCTGCGCCCAGGTTCCCATCGCGCCGATATGCTGAACTTGAACCGGGCCGTTGAAGGCGAGCTCGGTCTCCAGGCCAGCAAACCCGTTCTCCTTCGTTGCGAACGGGACGTTGTGGTAGGCGGAGAGGTTCTCGAGATGAACCCAGCTCTGCCACGCTGTGGTCATCGGGCAGTCGTGCCCGGCGGCATTCAGCTGGTCCAGAACCTCGCCGACGGCCTGCCAAGTGGACAAGTCCGTATCGGGGTCGATTCCCGCCGCCTGCAGAGCGTCGCGGTTTACCCATAGAACCGGAGTGGACGAATTGAAGGGAAGCGAAAGCATCTCGCCTTCGGTTGTTGTGTAATAGCCCTTGACGGCGCCGATGTACGCGTCCGGGTCGAAAGCCACGCCCGAGTCGGCCATCAGCTGGTATACCGGCCTGATAGCCCCCTCGGCAGCCATCATCGTGGCCGTTCCGACCTCGAATACCATCAGGATATGCGGCTGCTCCCCTGCGCGGAACGCTGCGATGCCGGCGTTCAATGTTTCCGAATAGTTGCCTTTGTGCGAAGCAACGATCTTGTATTCGGCATTGTTCGCGTTGAAGTTCTCGACTTGCTCCGCGACAAGATCGCCGAGTCGGCCCGTGAAGGCGTGCCAGAACTGGATTTCGGTCTGAGCGAACCCAGCCTGCGGCAGTAAAGCGGCTGCCCCCGCGGCGAATGCGCCAACAATCGCATGTTTCATGCGTTCCTCCGGATGTTGACAGAAGTTTGCCGGCAGTTCTCCAAATTTTGCCGTGCATGTCCAGCAGGTTTTGCGGCATGCAGCCGCCGCGGTTCGGTTTCGCCGGTCAGGTTCCGCAGAAAGTTCGAACAACGGCCTCGCCATCGGCGGGAGGGTCCATGTGCCGGGCGTGTTCGGCCCGCACCTCGTAGGGTCGGGAAAGCGCCTCGTTGAAATCGTCGAACATCGAGTGGTCGCCGCCGACCGCCGCCGCGATGAGCTGCTCGATCCGGTGGTTGCGCGGAATGATCGCAGGGTTGCACTGCAGCATGCGCTCGCGCCTTGCGTTCGGGCTTGGACCGTCCGCAGCGGTTCTCGTCCGCCACGCCTCAAGCCAGCGGTCGAGTTCGTCGGGGTTTCCGAACAGCTCCTTCAGCGCGCATCGGCCTTCAAGTTCCGGCCCGAGATCCGAAAGCCGTCTGAATGCGAGCGTGAAATCCGCCCTGCCTTCCGCCATCGTTCGCAGGAAATCGGCGATCAGCTCCGAATCGCCTTCGCGGGTTTCGGACAGCCCCAGCTTCGCGCCGAACACGGAAAGCCACTCCGAATTGAACGCGCTTCCGAACTCGTTGATTTCCCCGGTGGCCAGCTCGACCGCCTTGGCATGGTCGTCGCCGATGAGGGGCACGAGGCAGGTGGCGAGCTGCGCCAGGTTCCAATGGGCGATCGACGGCTGGTTCGAATACGCGTAGCGCCCAGCGACATCGATCGAACTGAAGACCTTTCGCGGCTCGTATTCGTCCATGAACGCGCACGGCCCGAAATCGATCGTTTCACCGGCCAGCGAGACGTTGTCGGTGTTCATTACGCCGTGGATGAAACCGACTCCCATCCAGCGCGCAACCAGCGCCGCTTGGGCGCGGACGACGGACCTGAGCAGAGTGAGCGGCGGATTGTCGGTCTCGCGCGCCTCCGGGTAGAGCCTTGCAATCACGTGGTCGGCAAGCAGCTTCAGCGCTTCGACGTCGTTCCGGGCGTAGAAGTACTGGAACGTGCCGACGCGGACGTGGCTGGAAGCGACCCGAGCAAATACTGCGCCGGGCAGGGCGGCCTCGCGGTAGACGGTCTCGCCTGTCGAAACGGCGGCCAGAGCCCGGGTGGTCGGAATGCCGAGCGCGTGCATGGCCTCGGACACGACATACTCCCTGAGCACGGGGCCCAGCCACGCGCGCCCATCGCCGCTGCGGGAGAACGGGGTTCGGCCCGAGCCCTTCAGATGCAGGTCCCGCTGCCTGCCGCCCTGGTCCACGATCTCGCCGAGGAGAAGGGCGCGTCCGTCGCCGAGCTGGTGCACCCAGTTGCCGAACTGGTGACCGGCATACGCCATAGCGAGTGGCTCCGAGCCTTCGAACACGCTGCTGCCCGCGAGCGCGGCGACGCCCTCCGGGGATTCAAGGCGTTCGGGATCAATCCCCAGCTCGGCCGCAAGCCGCCTGTTGACCCTGATCAGCTCCGGCTTCGCAACCGGCGCCGGCGGCAGCTTGGCATAGAAGCGCGGCGGCAGCTTCGCGTAGGTGTTCTGGAATGCAATCAAGTCCGGCCCGTTTGCGTCGCCCGCGGCATGACAGCTGCCGACTGGATCAATGCTTTGCATTCAAAGCCGGGCGACCCTTTCAGTTAGCAGTTTGAAGTAACCGTCGGCGTCGATGTCGCCAATGAACCGCGCGTTCGGCTTTCGGTCCGTTACGCCCCACCAGTCGGCCACGGTCATGCCGCGCGTCAAGTCGGAAACGGTTTCGATTTCGACGTTCACATGGCGGCCCGAGAACAGCTCGGGCTCAAGGAGGTAGGCGATGACGCACGGATCGTGCAGCGGCGCGCCGTCCTTGCCGTATTTCTCCTTGTCGTAGCGTTCGAAGAATCCCGTCAGTTCGGCGACCGCCGTCCCGGCCCGGTTGCCGATGTTTCGGAAACCGTCGATGCGCGCGGACGTGGTCAGGGCTTTGTGCGTGACGTCAAGCGGCATCACGACAATGGGAATCCCCGACCGGAACACGGCCGCCGCCGCCTCCGGATCCACGTAGATGTTGAACTCCGCCGCGGGCGTGACGTTCCCTACTTCGAAATAAGCGCCGCCCATCAGGACGATTTCGCGCACCCGCCGCGCCGCTGCCGGATCGGACTCCAGCGCCGCCGCGATGTTGGTCAGCGGTCCGAGAGGGCAAAGCGTAATCGTGTTCGCGGGTTCGCGGCGAAGCGTATCGCAGATGAATTCGACTGCGTCCCGCTCCTGCAGAGGCATCGTCGGCTCCGGCAGGTCCGGGCCGTCGAGGCCGGTCCGTCCGTGCACATGCTCGGCGGTCACAAGCTCCCTCCGCAGAGGGCGGTCGCGGCCCGCGAAGACCCGGATGTCGCTGCGGCCTGCAAGCTCGCAGATCATCCGCGCGTTTCTTTCGGTCAGCGCCAGAGAAACGTTGCCGGCGACGGCCGTAATTCCCACGACTTCAAGCTCGGGGCTCCCCAAGGCGGTCAGGATGGCAACGGCGTCATCCTGCCCGGGGTCCGTGTCGATTATGATTTTCCGTGCTTCGGACATCGGATTGAGCTGCCGTTCGGACGCCAAGCATCTGATACCAGCAGGGAAGGGGGATTCCTATTGCGCCGGCCGCGAAGCGGGCGGAGCGCCGATCAGGGCGCTCCGCCGCGGGCGCCTCAGGCGCCGCGAGGCTCAGTCGTCGAACCCGACCTCTTCGACCATCCGAAGCGCCGCCGGGCGCCGGCGGGCGATCTCGGCGAGCGGCAGCCCGTCGGGAACGAATTCGCCCCACGACGCGACGAGATCCGACGCCGGCACTCCCGGAGTGACCGGGTACTCGTAGTTGACGGCGGCGTAGATCCGCTGCGCTTCCGGGGAAGCAAGAAACTCCATGAGCTTCAGTGCCTCCACCCTGTTGGGAGCCGCCTTCGTCATCGCGATGCCCGAAACGTTCATGTGGGTTCCGCCGCCTTCGAAGACGGGGAACACGATGCGGACCGAGTTCGCCCATGCCTGCTGCTCTTCGTTGGAGAGCATCTTGCCCATGTAGTAGGTGTTGCCGAGCGATATGTCGCACTCGCCCGCCCAGATCGCCTTGACTTGGGCGCGGTCATTGCCTTGCGGCTTGCGCCCGAGGTTCCGCTTCAGGGCGGCGACCCATTCCTTGGCGGCAGCCTCTCCCTTGAGGGAGATCATCGCGCCGAACAGAGCGAGGTTGTAGGGATGCGTGCCGAGTCTGGAGCACAGGCGGCCCTCCCATTTCCCGTTCGCCAAATCCTCGTAGGTCGTGACCTCGCCGTCGCCGACCCTGTCCTTGGAAGCGTAAACAATCCGGCCCCGCAGCGTCAGCGCGTACCAGTGCCCTCCGGGGTCCCGGAACTCGGGAGGAATGCTCGACGTCAGCACGTCGGAAGCAACCGGCTGCGTGACGCCCGCCGCCACCGCATTGCTCAGGCGCGAGATGTCGACCGTCATGATGACGTCGGCAGGCGACCGCGTGCCCTCCGCCTTGAGCCGCTCGACCATCCCCTTGTCCAGGAATGTCACGTTCACTTGGATGCCCGTGGCGTCGGTGAACGCCGCGAACAGTGGTTCGACAAGCTCAGGCTGCCGGTACGAATACACGTTGACGTCCGAAGACGCCGGAACGGCCGCCGAAATCGCAAATGCGGCCGCCGCCGCTGCAGCAAGTGTGCGCATGATTGGGATCCTTCGCAAAGCTGGAATTAATTCCGAGTCAATTGATTCGGATTAACTCCAAGTGAATTGCTTGGATATTATTCGCGCGGCGGCTGCGCTGTCAATGCGGATTTCGCCGCGTCCCAGGCTTCGTCGAGCTCGTCCAAGCTGGCGGCCTCAAGGGTCCTGCCCGAATCGCGGAGTATCCGCTCCATCCCGCGGAACCGGTCGGCGAATCTGCCGCTCGCATCCGCGAGCGACGATTCAGCGTCGACGCCGAAATGGCGGGCCAGGTTCACCAGCGTGAACAGCAGATCGCCGAACTCCTCGCTGATCCGGCCGGAATCGGCTTCGCGCCTCGCTTCCTCCAATTCGCGCGCCTCTTCGAGGAGCTTGTCGAGAACGCCGTCGGCCGCGGGCCAATCGAAGCCTGTTCTTGCAGCGCGCTTCTGCAGCTTCTGCGCCCGCGCCAGCGCAGGCATCGCCACGGGAACCCCGGAAAGGGCGCTCCCGTCGGGACCGCCGACGCGCTCCTGCGCCTTCTGATCCTCCCAAATCGCGACCAGCTCCTTGGAACTCGCGCGCTGCGGCTCGGAGCCGAACACGTGCGGGTGCCGTTCGACCATCTTGTCCGACACCGCCGAAACGACGCCGGAAAAGTCGAACAATCCCTGCTCCGAGGCGATTTCCGCGTGGTAGACGGCATGGAGCAGCAGATCGCCGAGTTCCGACTTCAGCTCGTTCCAGGATTTCCTCCTGATCGCGTCCGCGACTTCGTAGGCCTCTTCGATGGTGTAGGGGCCTATCGTCTCGAACGTCTGCTCGACATCCCAGGGACAGCCCGTTTCGGGGTCCCGAAGCCGCCGCATGATCTCCAGCAGCCGCTCGATGCCTCCGCCGGGGTCCAAGCACAGCGCCTGGCTCCTGCTGAATTCCGAATCGTCCATTTCCCGTTCTCCGCATCGCAGGCGGTCGCCGCCGGCTTCCGGCCCGCTGGATAATCCGGGAATGCGAGTCATCCGATGCCCGCGCAAGGGGCCGATGGTCGATTGCTGTGGAAAACTTCCCGTAAAGGCTTCCGGGACGCGCGAGCCGTCCGCCGGGGAAGCGGCGGAATCCCGCGCGCCGGCGCGGTCGCGCTAATCCGCGGAAACGGTGATCACCGGCTCCATGCGGGCGAGCGCGTCCTTGGCAAGATGGCACTTCACGTAGTGGCCGTCATCCAGCCATTGATTCTCCGGAACTTCGGTTTCGCACTTGTTTCCGGGAACTTCGGACTTCCAGCGGCAGCGCGTCTGGAACGGGCAGCCGGGCGGCGGGCTGACCGCCGACGGAATGTCGCCCTCAAGCACGATATGCTTCTTCTCGACATGGGTGTCCGCGATCGGGACCGCCGACAAAAGCGCCTCGGTGTACGGGTGGTAGGGCGGGGCGAAGACTTGGTCGGTCGAGCCGAGCTCGACGACATGCCCCAGATACATGACAAGCACCCTGTCCGAGAGGTAGCGCACGATCGACAGGTCGTGCGAAATGAACAGAAGGGTCGTTTTCTCCCGGCGCTGGATCTCCATCAGGAGATCCGTGACGGCGGCCTGCACCGACACGTCGAGCGCCGAAACCGGCTCGTCGGCCACGACGATCCGGGCGCTGCCGGCGAACGCCCTCGCGATGCCGACGCGCTGCTTCTGCCCGCCCGACAGCTGCCTTGGCATGCGGTCGGCGAACTCCCTCGGAAGCTTGACGAGGTCCAGCAGCTCCAGCATCCGGTCGTTCCGCTCCTGCTCGCCGGTCCCCACATCGAATATCTCAAGGGCCCGGATGATCTGGCGGCCGACGGTCATGCTCGGATTGAGCGTGTCGAACGGGTTCTGGAAGACCATCTGGACGGAGGACACCGTGCCGGTGTTGCGATCCTCGATCGGCGTGTTCTGGATTTCGCTGCCGTCCAGCAGGATCTTGCCCGCTGACGCCGTCTCCAAGCCCATCAGGACCTTGGCGAAGGTCGACTTTCCGCAGCCGGATTCGCCCACAATCGCGAGCGTCTCGGATTCGCGGGCTTCGAAGGAGATGGTCTCGTTGGCCTTCACGACCTTCCGCTCGCCGCTGCCGAACAGCGGGTTGGAGGAGATTTCGTAGTACTTCCGCAGCTCGTCCATGCCGAGAACGACCTCGCCGGGCTCCGCCGCCTCCGTCGTGTCGGCGCGCTCGGGCGGGAGACTCCAGTCGATCTCATTGAACTTCAGGCAGCGCGAGTCGTGCCGCTGGTTGCCCTCGACCGGCGCCATGCGGATTTCGGCGGCGTCGCACCGGCCTTCTTCGAAATAGTTGCACCTCGGACCGAAGTTGCAGCCCGGAGGCCGCTCGTGCGGAAGCGGGAAGTTGCCGGGGATCGCGATGAGGGGGCGGGCGTTCTTGTCCGCGCCCGGGAGCGGAATGGAGCGGAACAGCGCCTGCGTGTAGGGATGGCGCATCCTGTCGAAGACATCCTTGATGGAGCCCGTCTCGACCGCCTCTCCCGAATACATGACGCAGATCCTGTCGCACACCTCCATGACCAGGCCCAGGTTGTGCGAGATGAACAGCATCGAAGTGCCGTACTTCTTGCCTAAATCCTTCACGAGCTCGACGATTCCGGCTTCGACCGTGACATCCAGCGCCGTCGTGGGCTCGTCCAGTATCAGCAGGGACGGCTTCGACATGAGCGCCATGGCGATGACGATCCGCTGCTGCTGGCCTCCCGACAGCTGGTGCGGATAGGCGTCGAGGATTCTCTCGGGGTCGGGCAGCCGGACATCGCCGACGATTTCAAGCGCCAAGGCCCGGGCCTTCGACTTCGAAATCCCTTCGTGGATGATGGGAACTTCCATCAGCTGGTGGCCGATCCGCATCGCCGGATTCAGGGAGGCCATCGGCTCCTGGTAGATCATCGCGATTTCGCTTCCGCGGATGTCGCGAAGCTCCTCCTGGCTGAACTGGTTGAGATCGCGCCCCTTGAATTTGATCGTGCCGGCGACGATCCGGCCGTTCACCCCGAGGTCCTGCATGACGCCGAGCGCCACCGTGGACTTGCCGCAGCCGGACTCCCCCACGAGGCCCATCGCCTCGCCCGGCTGAACCACGCAGGAGAAATCCATGACCGCCGGAATTTCGACCAGCCTCGTGAAGAAGGAGATCGAAAGGTTTTCGATTTCGAGGATCGGGCCGTCGTAGCTCGTGTCCTTCATCGCGGTTCCCTCCTCTGTGGGCGGCGCCCGCAAGCTCGGCTTGGCGAGCTCGTGCGGGCCGCCGTTCCGGATGCCACTGTCGTCAGTCCTTGAGCGATTCCTCCCGCAGGCCGTCTGCGAGGAGGTTGAGGCCCAGAACCAGGCTCATGAGGGCCAGCGCCGGCGGCAGGGCAGGGTGCGGATAGATCGAAAGAAGCTTCCGACCGTCGTTGATCGTCGACCCCCAGTCCGGGCTCTCGGGGCTAACCCCGAGTCCGAAGAAGCCGAGCGTTCCGAGCAGGATCGTCGTGTAGCCGACCCTGAGGCAGAAATCGACGATCAGCGGGCCGCGCGCGTTCGGGAGGATTTCCCATAGCATTACGTACCAAGGGCCTTCGCCCCGGGTCTGCGCCGCCGCGACATAGTCCCTGGTTTGAATGTCGAGGACGAGGCCGCGGATGATCCTGAACACGGTGGGCGCGTTCACGAACACCACCGAAACGAAGACGTTCAGAAGATTGGGGCTCATTCCGAAGACGCCCGCCGGATCGGCGTTGAACGCCAAGCCGGAATAAGCCCAAAGCCCCAGGACCAGCGTGATGGCGATGAACGCGTTCCGCTTGGCGGGCTGGGTGAAGTACCTCGAATTCCAGAGGATGACGAGAAAGATGATGGGGAACGCGAACAGCAGCGCGGCAAGGATGTTGGGTATTGAGGTGATCCACGTGAACCCGCCCCAGAGCGGCACCTCGGTGCCGGCCGCGCGGATTTCCGGCGTGACCAGGAGGTAGAAGAGAAGGATCACCGGGAATGCCAGCACAAGGTTGGCGATGAAGGAAAGAATCGTGTCGAGCCTGCCGCCGAAATAGCCTGCGGGAAGGCCGAGAGTAATCCCCACCATGAAGGCGAACGCCGTCGCGGCGGGCGCGATCGCCATGACCCGCTGCGCTCCGACCACCATCCTGGAGAAGACGTCGCGGCCGAGGTTGTCGCCGCCGAACAGGTAGGCCGCGGTATCCGAATCCGGGACGAAGGTGCCGGGCACCTTGTTCTTCAGCGCGGCGATTTGGACGAGCGGATCGAACGTGGCGATTGACGGAACGATGGTGGCGCCTCCGATCGTCACGCCTTCGGCGAAAATCGCGGTGAAGAACCAGAACAGCACGATTCCGTAGCCGATCATGCCCACCGGGCTGTCGAACAGCTTTCCGTAGAGTCCCAGCCGGCGCTTGTACCGGATCGACGCGGCATAAACCGCGGCCAACGCGATCCAGACCGGAAGGAACTGGTACAGGACTTGAAGGGTGATCTGGCCCCAGCCTAGAGGTTCCATGGCAGCCCCCTAAGAAATCCTGATTCGCGGATTCAGATACACGTATCCGATGTCCGAGATCAGTTGGGTCAGAAGCACGACGATGACCGCCACCATGGAGCAGGTCAGCAGCATTTCTATGTCGTTGTTTCCGGCGGCTTGGACGAGCGTCCAGCCGAATCCCCGGTAATTGAAGAGGGTCTCGACGATGACGACCCCGGTAAGCAGCCAAGGGAACTGCAGCATGATGACCGTGAACGGCGCAATCAGCGCGTTCCTCAGCGCATGCTTGAGCACGATGTTCCTGAACGACACCCCTTTGAGCCGCGCGGTCCGGATGTACTGCGCCGTCATGACCTCGGCCATTGAAGCCCTCGTCATCCGCGCGATGTAGCCGGTTCCGTAAAGGGCCATCGTGACGACCGGCAGCGTGAAGTTCTCGAAGCTCACGCCGTCGCTAACGGCGCTGGCCGACGAGCCCTTGAACCATTTGAGGCCGACGACCGACGAGGCGAACACGACGACGAGCACGACGCCGGAGATGTATTCAGGCGTTGCCGTCGTGATGATCGCGGACGTCGACAGCACCCTGTCGGTTCGGGATCCTTCCCGCATTCCCGCCAGCACGCCCACCGCGAGCGCAAGGGGGACCATGACGATCATCACCCAGAACATGAGCACGCCGGTGGCGGCCAGTCGCCGCCCGATCACGGCCGACACGTCTTCCTTCGCCACAATCGAGTATCCGAAGTCGCCCTGCAGAATCCCGCAGAACCGAGGCGACGTGCCGGGCTCGGCCGAGCCATCGACGCATCTTCCGGTCTCTTTCCCGTCGTCGCCGATCCGGGTCCACCCGGGGACCACGCCCAGCCACTCGCCGTAGCGGACGACGATGGGCCGGAGGTAGCCGCGCTTCTCGAGCCAGGACTCGACCTCTGAGTCCGGCATCCTCTGGGTTCCGGAGAATTTCGCGACTTTTTCGAGGTTCGGATAAAGATTCGTAAGAAAGAAGACGACGAAGGTCAGGCAGAGCGCGGTCAGCAGCATCACGCCGACCCTTCGTGCGATGAACAATATCATGATGCTTCGCGTCTTTCCCTTCAGCTTGCCCTGTCAGGCGCGGCCAACGCCGCGGGCAGCGGCCGCGCCAAATGTTTCATCCCGCGGAACGGGGTAGCGCCGAAGGCGGGCTCAGGAAGCGAATCCGAGCTTGTAGACGTGGATTTCGAAGGTCGGGTGCATCTCCGCGTTCAGGACGCCCGGCCGGTAGTGGCGGTAGAGCGAACGCCAGTACGGCTGGATGATGAAGCCTTCCTCCTGCATGATCTCCTCGATCCGGAACATGACCTCCCGCCTGCTGTCCGCGTCGGCGATCGAGTTCGCCCTGGCGAGCAGGGTATCGAACTCCTCGTTCGCCATGGCGGTTTCGTTCCAGGCTTCCCCGGAACGGTAGGCGAGGCCGAGAACCTGAACGCCGAGCGGACGCATGTTCCAGTTCGTTGAGGAGAAAGGATATTTCGCCCAATCGTTCCAGAAGGTGCTTCCGGGAAGGATCGTCCGCTTCACGTTGAAGCCGGCCTCCCTCAGCTGCGCCGCCACCGAGTCGGTGGTGTTCCGGCGCCAGTCGTCGTCGATGGAGATCAGATCGTGCTCGAAATCCATCATGCCCGCTTCGTTCATGAGCGCCACCGCGCCGTCGACATCCCTCGAAATGGGCGGAAGCTCCGCGTACTCGGGATGTATCGGGCAGACATGGTGGTTCTCGGCAACCGTTCCCCGGTTGTTGTAGCCGAGCTCCAGGCAGGTCTGGTTGTCGACCGCCATCGCCAAGGCCCGGCGGACGCGCTGATCAGCATACGGCGTGGCGCCGTCGACCTCCGCCGCCTGGTTGGTCCGGATGACGACGGTCGCCGCGGTGACCGCTTCGGAGCGCTCCCAGCCCAGCGATTCGAACAGGTCGATGAAGTCTCCGACCGTTTCGTACGTGAAGTCGAATTCCTCCGCTTCCGCGCCCGCGAACCACGAGGCGGGGTCGGTTCCGAAGTCCACGAACTCGATCCGGTCGAGGTAAGCACCCTCGCCCCACCAGTCGTGGTTTTCGTTGCGGTAGAGAACGCCTCTGACGCCGACTTCGAGCGATTCCGGCAGATAGGGGCCTGTGCCGACCGGATTCTCCAGCATGCTGGCTTCCGGGTCGAACGACTGCGGCACGATGGCGGCGGGATAGTCGGCCATGCCCGCAATCAGGGTGATGTCCGGCTTCGGCACATTCAGCCGGACGGTGTGGCTGTCGACGACTTCGATCGCCCCCGCGGCGGCCATGCCCGTGTCGGCATCGACAAGCGCGGACATGCGGGCCGCCATGGAGTTCCCGTCCACGGATTCGCACCAGCGCGTAATGTTGAACGCGACGTCTTCCGCGGTGAGGTCCTCGCCGTTGTTCCACTTGACGCCCTTGCGCACGTTGAGCGTGTACTCCGAGGCGTCCTCGTTCACTTCCCACGATTCCAGCAGGATTCCCGTGAACGTGCCGTCCCGGTTGTACTCGACGAGATACTCGAGCCAGCCCCTGGCGAAGTTGGCGATCTGGGACCAGTCGTAGGTTCTCGGATCCTTCAGGCCTCTGACTTCCTGCTGAATCTTCATTGTGCCGCCCATGACCGGCATGGCCGACGCCGGCAGCGGAGCAAGTCCGGCCAAAGCGTAGGCGCCCGCCGAAGTCGCGCCGAGCGTCGACGCGCGAGCCAGAAACTCGCGGCGGCTCAGCCGGCCCGCTTTGTACTCGTGGGCGAACATTGGAATCGCCTTGTGGAGCGGCTTTCCGGTGATCGAAGTCTCACTCATTCGTTGTCTCCTTTTTGCTCTCGATAGCCGGCGCGGACATTCCGGCGCCTACGGGCGCGCATTCGCGATGCCGGTCTGGACTCCCCTGTGTCGCCGGTGCGGAATACGCCGGAGACGGTACAATTCGCACACACTTCCGCGCAAAGGTCAACAAAGTTCCCGCCCAGCCGCGCAAGTCGGTCCAAATGGCGGCCTGCCAGAAGAGTCGGAGGAAGTCCGCGGTTCGTTCGAACTCTTTGCGGTTGTCTGGCACAACATTTTGATTGATAAGGAAAACCGGACGTTCGACCATCCGGATTTCCATGTCTTGGAAGATGCGCGGCTGAAGGCCGCCGACGGGCCTGCTCCGTCTCCACCCCGTTCCAATCCTGCATCCGCCCATGAACCAGGTCATCTGGCGCAGCTCCGCGTTGAAGCGATCGTGCAGGCCACCGCCTCTTCCAAGGCAAGCCTGCCTTCGACATGGGCCGTGAACTCGCAGGCCTATCTCTTTGGAGGACAAAAAAGCGGGATTCCAGCCTCTTGCCGTCGCTGACCGCCCCTCCGGTGAGCTGGCGGTTCCGGCGCATGTGGCGATTGTCATGGATGGCAGCCGAAGGTGGGCAAGCGGACGCGGCCTGCCGCGAATCCAAGGGCACCAGGCCGGCGCCGGCCGACTACGCGACATCATGAAGGCCCATCCGGGGATTGGCGTCAAATATTTGACCGCATTCGCCTTTTCCATGGAAAACTGGAGCTGCCGAATGCGGACTCAGGGAGCGAATCCGAGCTTGTAGACATGGATTTCGTAGACCGGGTGCATCTCCGCGTTCAGGACGCCCGGCCGGTAGTGGCGGTAGAGCGAACGCCAGTACGGCTGGATGATGAAGCCTTCCTCCTGCATGATCTCCTCGATCCGGAACATGACCTCCCGCCTGCTGTCCGCGTCGGCGATCGAGTTCGCCCTGGCGAGCAGGGTATCGAACTCCTCGTTCGCCATGGCGGTTTCGTTCCAGGCTTCCCCGGAACGGTAGGCGAGGCCGAGAACCTGAACGCCGAGCGGACGCATGTTCCAGTCCGTTGAGGAGAAAGGATATTTCGCCCAATCGTTCCAGAAGGTGCTTCCGGGAAGGATCGTCCGCTTCACGTTGAAGCCGGCCTCCCTCAGCTGCGCCGCCACCGAGTCGGTGGTGTTCCGGCGCCAGTCGTCGTCGATGGAGATCAGATCGTGCTCGAAATCCATCATGCCCGCTTCGTTCATGAGCGCCACCGCGCCGTCGACGTCCCGGGAAATGGGAGGAAGCTCCGCGTACTCGGGGTGGATCGGGCAAACGTGGTGGTTCTCGGCAACCGTCCCACGGTTGTCGTAGCCGAGCTCCAGGCAGGTCTGGTTGTCGACCGCCATCGCCAAGGCCCGGCGGACGCGCTGGTCAGCATACGGCGTGGCGCCGTCGATCTCCGCCGCCTGGTTGGTCCGGATGACGACGGTCGCCGCGGTGACCGCTTCGGATCGCTCCCAGCCCAGCGATTCGAACAGGTCGATGAAGTCCCCGACCGTTTCGTACGTGAGGTCGAATTCCTCCGCTTCCGCGCCCGCGAACCATGAGGCGGAGTCGGTGCCGAAGTCCACGAACTCGATCCGGTCGAGGTACGCTCCCTCTCCCCACCAGTCGTGGTTCTCGTTGCGGTAGAGAACGCCTCTGACGCCGACTTCGAGCGATTCCGGCAGATAGGGGCCGGTGCCGACCGGATTCTCCAGCATGCTGGCTTCCGGGTCGAACGACTGCGGCACGATGGCGGCGGGATAGTCGGCCATGCCCGCAATCAGGGTGATGTCCGGCTTCGGCACGTTCAGCCGGACGGTGTGGCTGTCGACGACTTCGATCGCCCCCGCGGCGGCCATGCCCGTGTCGGCATCGACAAGCGCGGACATGCGGGTCGCCATGGAGTTCCCGTCCACTGATTCGCACCAGCGCGTAATGTTGAACGCGACGTCTTCCGCGGTCAGGTCCTCGCCGTTGTTCCACTTGACGCCCTTGCGCACGTTGAGCGTGTACACCGAGGCGTCCTCGTTCACTTCCCACGATTCCAGCAGGATTCCCGTGAACGTGCCGTCCCGGTTGTACTCGACGAGATACTCGAGCCAGCCCCTGGCGAAATTGGCGATCTGGGGCCAGTCGTAGGTTCTCGGATCCTTCAGGCCTCTGACCACCTGCTGGATCTTCATTGTGCCGCCCATGACCGGCATCGCCGACGCAGGCAGCGGCGCAAGTCCGGCCAAAGCGTAGGTGCCCGCCGAAGTCGCGCCGAGCGTCGACGCGCGAGCCAGGAACTCGCGGCGGCTCAGCCGGCCCGCCTTGTACTCGTGGGCGAACATCGGAATCGCCTTGTGGAGCGGCTTTCCGGCGATCGAAGTCTCACTCATTCGCTGTCTCCTTATTTGCTCTCGACGGCCGGCGTCGACGTTCCGGTGCCCACGGGCGCGCATTCGCGATGCCGGTCTGGACTCCGCTGTGTCGCCGGCGCGGAATGTGCCGGAGACCGGACAATTCGCGTGGGCTTCCGCGCAAAGGTAACAAAATGATTGAGCTCAATACATTCCGGATTGTCGGGGGCTTTTCGCTTGAGCGGGCTGGCCGGGCAAGCTGGCGCGGGCGGCGGGTTCGAGGCTTGTCGGCCTGCACCGGCGTTCGGGAGCGGCGCAATGCTTGGAACAGAAACACGAGACGGAACAAAATTGTTCGGCGATTCCGCGATTGTCTACGACTTTGCCGACAATACCGTTGATGTTGAGATTTCCAACATTTCGCCAAGCGGCGTCAGGCAACCCGCTGACCGAGCATACAGCGGCCCTAGCTCGTTCAGTTGGACGGGTTTGCCCGTGAACAACGATGCATCATTCTATATTCCGGGTTACGGCAATGACCGGGAAGGCACGGGATTGCATCCAACACTCGGCTATATTGACGGCGATTTCTACGGGCCGAACGCGGAGGAAACCGCCGGGGTGTTTGAACGGCAAGGGGTAAGCGGTTCATGGTTAGCGGTTGACGACAGCCGCTGAACAAGTGTTCGATTGCGCGGAACGGCGGCTTCCGGGCCGCGCAATCGACAAAGGACAACCGATGACTGGATTCAACCGAGCTACCCGGCTTGTCATCGCGGCAGCCGCGATGACAGCGGCGCTATCATTGCCCCCGGCGGCCGCCAATGCGATGTCAAGCGTTCCGCCAGCTCAACCAACGATGCCGATAACTGCCGAGGAATGCTTGAAACACAGCTCGGCACCGCAACAGGACGGAAGCACCGACGACTACTGGATTCCTCGAAGGCGATTGACCAACGGTTGCGGGGTTGCAATTGTTTTCCATTGGTTCACCTACCACACCGAAGGGAACGACAACTCCCCTATCAGTTGCAGCCCAATTTATCATACGGTTTTGGAAGGCTACGAGACAAAAGATGTAGGAATCACGGAACGACACCGCGACGATGGATCGGTCTTCACAAACCATTGCGCAGAGTTTCTCTTGCCGGAACACCAACGGTTCGCGGGGCAAGCAACATGCAGAATGAACAACTTGCCGAGCTGGCCTTCTTCTTGCCAGTAGTAACGGCTAGCTGTTTCCGGGGCGGTTTGCCGCCGCCCCGGTTCATTTCTTGTAGCCCTCGATCAGCCGATCCCATTCCGCCCGACCGGGCAGCTCCAGCCGCTTCCGGGTGCGGTTCGAACGCGGCTTGCTTTCGTGTTCGCCGAAATGGCACCGCCTGCACAAGCACTCAAGGTTGTCCAAATCGTCCGCGCCGCCGTCGGCGATCCTAACCTTGTGGTGAACTTCGAGCCTTCCCGGCTGCCCGCACCGCTCGCACCGGAAGCCCGACCGGTGCAACGCTTGCGCCCGCCGCTGCTTCCACTTGCGGCTTTGATACCGAGCGGGATCGTGCGCCATCACCCGGCAAGCCCGTGATACACGCCGCGGCGCGGAATGCCCGCCGCCGCGTAGCACGCGGCGATGCTCATGACTCCGGCCTGCAAGGCGTCGATCCGCCCTCGGCTGGATAGCCGTTGCAGTTTCGGGTTGCCCGCCGAGTCTCGAACGATGCTCGAATTGCCCACCGCCGCATCCATCATCAACGATTTCCTGAAGCGGAGGCTGCCGGTCATGACGGCCGCTTGGAAGCCTCGAACGTCAGCCGAGCCGTCGGCGGTATGCGAATGCCCTTGCCCGCGCCATTCAACGGGCCAATTCAGCCCGGCCTTCGTCATCGCCGTCATGACTTCGGCGCGGCGGAAGCGGTCGGCAAGCATGAACACTTGCTCGCCAGCAAGCCAGCGGTTCAATTCGAGCAGGAACATTTCGACATCCGTAACCCGGCCCGGAGTAACCAGCAGCTCGCCGCGCTCGCGCATCCGCTCATACAAGCCGCCGACCGCGTCCGCCGCGCCGCGCTGCTTGCATCCGGAGTGCGGTTCGAGGCTGTCGGGCGCACCGGCGTTCGACAGGCTTGCCGTTCCCGCCGCTTCAAGGCGCGGATTGATGCCTGTTGACGGAATGCGCAACGCAGCGGCTGAAACGGCGGAAGCGGCGGGGAAACCGCTGTCCGCGCAGCCGGAACATGGCCTTCAGCCGCGAAGCAATGTCCGCGCTGGAGTCCGCCGCCGCTGCGGAGGCTGCATCCGCTGCCGCGATTGTCCGCGAATGCGTTGGCAGCGGGCTGCCCAGGGTCAAGGACAGGAACCGGCAAAGGCAATGAGCAATCGTTTCCGCGCCCTGCTGGGCTTCAGCGGCTGGAATCCGAATTGCCCTGTGGCGCGCTGCATCGAGGCGCAGGGCGGCGGTTTCCGAAGGCAACCCTGAACACCCTGTTTCCGGCGCGGTGAAGCGGCTGTGCGCGGGCTGTCGGCTGCGGTGCGCACCGGCGTTCGAGGCTGGCCGGGCAAGCAGGCGCGTTCCCTGCGCTGGCGGACGTCGGCCAGCTGCACGCCGTCGGGCGCACCTTCCCTGCGCTGGAATCCGGATTGCCGCGAGGCTTCCATAATCGCGCCGTGAGGCACCAGTTTCGAAAGATAGGTTCAGACCCCTGTTCAGCGGCGTGCTGGCGCGGCTGGCGGCGGCCTGCACCCTGTCGGGCGCACCGGCGTTCGAGGCTTGCCGGGCAAGCAGGCGCGTTCCCTGCGCACTCGAACCCGGCCCCGGCATTGGCGCGGCCGTTCGACCGGCTTGCGCCGCGGTCGCTGACGTGGTGCCTTTCCGCCCGGCGGCAGCGGCGCTGCCGGAACGGAAGGGGGCTGATGAATGAAACACTGGAAAGGGGATGAACCCGTTGCGCGATCTCTGCTTGCCGGGTGCGGCGGCCCGAATGGTCGAACGGCTTTAGCGTCCGGAGTGCGTAGGCTGTTGCCGGGTACAGGCTCGCGCCGCCGGTTGATGCCGCCGCTGGAAGAAAGGGCTGGGGCATGAAGCCGAACTGGAAGGACGAAACGATTTGGACAGGCGATAATCTGCACATAATGCGCGGCATGAATGCCGAGTGCGTGGATTTGATTTATCTCGATCCGCCTTTCAATTCGAACCAGACTTTTGCCGCGCCGATAGGTTCGAAGGCCGCGGGCGCGGCCTTCAAGGACATCTGGACGCTGGATGACATAGACGTTGCGTGGCATCTGGAGATCAGGGAGCGCGATGAAGGGATATACAGCTACATAGCGGCTGCCCGCCAAATCCACGGCGCAGCGACCATGAGCTACCTTATCTACATGGCTATCCGACTGATGGAGATGAAGCGGGTGCTGAAGCCGACCGGAAGCATTTACCTGCATTGCGACTCCACGGCCGGCGCGTATCTCAAGGTGCTGATGGACGCCGTGTTCGGCAAGGATGCATTCAGGAACGAGATCATTTGGAAGCGCAATAGCGCGCACAATGACTCCAAGGTGTTCGGCAAGGTGTCCGACACCATTTTGTTCTACAGCTTGAACCATGGAATCAATTCGGACGCCGTGCGCGTTCCGCTGAGCGAGGAGCATGTGAAGAAGGCTTACCGGCATTCGGATGAAAACGGGCGGTTCGCGCCGGGCGATCTCAGCGCGAAGGGTCTGTCGGGCGGCGGGTACCATTACGAGTTCCACGGGCATCCCGGCCCTTGGCGTTGCCCGGAGCATAGAATGCTGGAGCTTGAGGCGGAAGGGCGCATATGGCTTCCGAAGAAGAGGGGGGTTCCGCGGTACAAGCGGTATCTGCACGAAAGCAAGGGGCAGGTTCCGTCATGCCTGTGGACGGACATTCCGCCGGTTCAGGGTTTATCCAAGGAGCGCACGGGCTACCCGACGCAGAAGCCGCTTGCGCTGCTTGAACGCATAATCAAGGCTTCGTCCAATCCCGGCGATATGGTGCTTGACCCTTTCTGCGGCTGCGCAACCGCGTGCATAGCCGCCAGCAAGCTGCAACGGAAATGGGCGGGAATCGACATTTCGGACATGGCCGGAACGCTTGTCCGCAAGCGCATGGAGGCGGAGCTTGGAATGCTGTGGAATGGCGTGCAACGGAAGGACATCCCTTCGCGCACCGATCAGGCAAAATTGCGCCGATACAACAGCCCCGGAGTGAAGAGGGAGCTTTACGGCGACCAAGTAGGGTTTTGCCAAGGCTGCCGCGGGCATTTTGAATACCGGAATCTCGAGGTTGACCATGTCATTCCCAAATCGAAGGGCGGCGGAGACAACATCGACAACCTTCAGCTGCTTTGCGGGCACTGCAACCGGATGAAGGGAACCCGGACGCAAGAATACTTGATTGCGCGGCTCGCGGAGCGAGTTCCCGCGCCGTTGCTGACAAGCCCGAAGCAGGCGGCCCGGCCCGCCGCTTTGCGATGAACATGCCGCGCAGCCTGAATGATGTTCCCGCGCCGCAGCCGGGCAGCGGGTGCTACCCTGCCAACATTCGGCAGCCTGTCGGGCGCACCGGCCTGAAGCGGCTGGAATCCGGATTGCCGCGAGGCTTCCATAATCGCGCCGTGAGGCACCAGTTTCGAAAGATAGGTTCAGACCCCTGTTCAGCGGCGTGCTGGCGCGGCTGGCGGCGGCCTGCACCCTGTCGGGCGCACCGGCGTTCGAGGCTGGCCGGACACGCTGGCACCTTCCCTGCGCACTCGAACCCGGCCCCGGCATTGGCGCGGGTGTTCGACCGGCTTGCGCGGCGGCTGCTGGCGTGATGTCTTCCCGCCCGGCGGCAGCGGGCTGCCGGAACGAAGGGGCTGATGAATGGCCGGATGGAAACGAACAATCCGCGCCGCGCTGGCGGGTGCTGCGCTGGCACTCGCTGCAACCGCATCCGCCGCGCAGGAAACAACGCCGCTGCATTGGGCGGCATTGCGCGGACAGGAAGAAGAAGTTCGGAGCTTGCTCGCAGCGGGTGCGAACCCGGACGCCGCGGATGAATACGGCATCACGCCGCTGCATTGGGCGGCAGGGGAAGGACACGATGCCGTTGCGGGGCTGTTGCTCGCAGCGGGCGCGAACCCGGACGCCGTGGCTGAACACGACTTCACGCCGCTGCATTCGGCGGCATTGCGCGGACACGATGCCGTTGTGCGGATGCTGCTTCAGGCTGGCGCGAACCCGGCCCCGGCATTGGCGCGGGTGTTCGACCGGCTTGCGCCGCTGCATTCGGCGACAACGCCGCTGCACGCGGCGGCAGGGTTCGGACACGATGCCGTTGCGCGGGTGCTGCTTCAGGCTGGCGCGAACCCGGACGCCGCGGATGAATACGGCTTCACGCCGCTGCATGAGGCGGCAGGGAACGGACACGGCCGCATTGTGCGGCTGTTGCTTCAGGCTGGCGCGAACCCGAACGCTGTGAACAACGACGGCGATACGCCGCTGTTCTTGGCAATGGACGGCGGACATGCCACCGCGATTGCGATGCTGGAGCAAGCGGGCGGAAGATTGTGAACCCGGCGGCCTGTCGGGCGCACCGGCGTTCGAGGCTTGCCGGGCAAGCTGGCACCTTCCCTGCGCACTCGAACCCGGCCCCGGCATTAGCGCGGCCGTTCGACCGGCCAGCTGGTGCGCAACCGGCCGCCGCGCCCTGCCGAACGCTGGCGGGCTGAAGCCGCTGGAATCCGAATTGCCGCGAGGCTTCCATAATCGAGGCGCAGGGCGGCGGCTTCCGAAGGCTTGCCGAACACCCTGTTTCCGGCGCGGTGAAGCGGCTGTGCGCGTGCTGCGGGCTGTCGGGCGCACCGGCGTTCGACCGGCTTGCCGGACACGCTGGCACCTTCCCTGCGCACTCGAACCCGGCCCCGGCATTGGCGCAGGCTGGCACCGGCCTGCACCCGCGGGAATGGAAGGCTGCCGCGAGGCAACCTTCCCTGTTCAGGAACTTCAGCTGGCGAACACCAGCTGCACCGGGTCGATTCGGAGCAGGATATTCAGTTGGTTTGGAGGTTTCCGCCGGGATTTCCGGCATCCGCCGACGGGTCTATGCCGTCTCCACCCAGTTCCAATCCTGCATCCGCCCCCTGAACCAGGTCATCTGGCGTTTGGCGTAGCGCCGCGTTGAAATGATCGTTCGGGCCACCGCCTCGTCCAAGGAGAGCCTGCCTTCGACATGGGCCATGAATTCGCGGGCGCCTATCGCCTTTGAAGACGGAAGGGCGGGATTCCAGCCTTCCGCCATCGCTGAACACTCTTCCAATGCGCCGCCGCGCGCCATCGCCTTGGCGCGATGTGCAATGCGCCCGGACAATCGCTCGCGCCGGGCGTGCAGTAAAATGGGGTAGGTTTCTGAGAGCGGGAGCAGAGGGGTGCCGGTACGCTCGTGCCAGAAGGCCATGCCGCGTCCGGTCGCCTCCAGCACCTCCCAGGCGCGTCTGACCCGCGTCATATTGGATTTGTCGATGGTTTCGTATGTGCGGGTATCGGATTCCGCGAGGTCGCCGAGGAGCGCATCGACGCCCCGGTCGCGGACGATTCTGCCGCTGCGGTCCCGAATCTCCGGCGGAATGTCGGGAATCGAGGACAGGCCGGTGGTCAATGCGGTGAAATACAAGCCCGTCCCGCCGACAATCACCAGCGTCCGAGCGTCGGCCGCAACAAGCCTTTCAAGCTCCTTGAGCCAGGATCCGACCGAGTAAGGCGCGTCGTGCCGCACATGCCCGTAGAGCGAATGGGGCACCGCCGCTTCGTCGGCCGCCGACGGCCGCGCCGTGAGCACCCGCCAGCACGAGTAGACCTGCATCGCGTCGGCGTTGATGACGGTCCCGGCGCGTTCCGAGGCGATTTTTTCGGCGAGGCCGGACTTGCCCGCGGCGGTGGGCCCGGCAATCAGGACGAATCTGCGCTGCGGTATGTCTTGTGTTCGCATAGTTCCGTCGGCCCGCACGGCAGCGACCGCGGCGTATGCGGTTGCGCCCCTGCCCGAATTCGGACATTTACCGCCGGATCGCCGACATTCGGAAGTGAAAAGGGCAGCGCACATGCAGGATTCGAATCTGCGGCCTGCCTTGGAATTCCGCCGCGCGATGCTGAAGATCTCCGGCGAAGCGCTCATGGGCGAGGGGGGCTTCGGTCTCGATCCTCCGACGGTCGACCGCATCGCGCAGGAGATCGCTCAAGTCCACAGTCTCGGCGTTGAGATCTGCATGGTGGTCGGCGGCGGCAACATCTTTCGCGGGCTGCAGGGGAACACGCTCGGAATCGAGCGCCAGACGGCGGACTACATGGGAATGCTGGCGACAGTATTGAACTCGCTGGCGATGCAATCGGCTTTGGAGGCGCGCGGCATCGACACTCGGGTGCTGACGGCGATCCCGATGGACCAGATTTGCGAGCCGTACATCCGGCGGCGGGCGATGCGGCATCTCGACAAGAAGCGGGTTTGCATTTTCGCCGCCGGCACCGGCAATCCTTATTTCACGACGGACACCGCTGCAGTGCTGCGGGCAAGCGAGCTGTCCTGCCAAGCGGTGTTCAAGGGGACCAATGTCGATGGCGTCTATTCCGGCGATCCGAAGCAGGACGCCAACGCAAAGCGCTATGAAACAATAGGGTATGGAGAGTTTCTCCAACGAGATCTCAAGGTCATGGACGCGGCGGCCGTCGCCTTGGCGCGCGACAACGGGCTGCCGATCGTGGTCTTCGACCTCGACGAGCCGGGGGGCTTGGCGCGGGTTGTCGAGGGAATGGGCGTCTATACCATTATCAAGTAGGCGAACTATAATGCCGCGGCGTTGTGCCCGGACCGCGGCGGCCGGAAGGGTGGCGGGGAATGGCGGACGATTTTGAACTGGATCTTGATGATTTCGACCGGCGCATGAAGGGCGCGCTGAACGCCCTCAGGCTGGAGTTCGCGTCACTCCGGACCGGACGGGCCTCGGCGGTGATGGTTGAACCGATCATGGTGGAGGCGTACGGAACGACGATGCCTCTGAGCCAGTGCGGCACGATCAACGTGCCGGAGCCTAGGCTGATTTCTATCGGCGTCTGGGACAAGGACCTGGTCGGGGCCGTTACCAAAGCGATCAACGATTCGGGCCTCGGCATCAACCCCGTGGTCGAAGGAACGGTGATCCGGCTGCCTGTGCCCGAGCTGAACGAGGAGCGCAGGAAGACGCTCGCCCGCGTCGCGGCCCAGCATGCCGAAAGCGCGAGGGTCGCCGTCCGGAACGTCCGCCGCGACGGCATGGACCAGCTGAGAAAGGCCAAGGCCGACGGGCTGAGCGAGGACGAGCATAAGCTGTGGTCCGACGAGGTTCAGGAACTCACGGACGCCGCCATCGAAGCTGTGGACAAATCGCTGGAAGCGAAGCGGTCCGAAATCCTGAGCGTATAGAAGCCCGGCGATGTCGAATGTTCTGGAATTGGCGCCTGTCGCCAGCGCGTCGGCGGTTCCCGCGCACGTTGCGATCATCATGGACGGCAACGGAAGGTGGGCAAACAGGCGCGGCCTGCCGCGAATCCGGGGGCACCGGGCCGGCGCCGACCGGCTGCGCGACATCGTGAAGGCCTGTCCGGATCTCGGCGTCAAATATTTGACCGTGTTCGCCTTTTCCACGGAAAACTGGAAGCGTCGCCCGGAGGAAGTGGATGCCCTCATGGAGCTCTTCCGCCGCTACATCAGGTCTGAGGCGGACGAGCTTCTGAACGAGGGAGTCCGCGTCAGCTTCATCGGAGAGCGCGAAGGTTTGGATTCGAAAGTCGTCGAGCAAATGGAATGGCTCGAGGACAAAACCAAGGACGGGCGCGAGTTCCTGCTTACCGTGGCGATCAACTACGGAGGCCGACGCGAAATCGTGAGGGCGGCGAAGAAGGCGGCGGAGCTTGCGATCGGAGGCAGAATCAGCCTCGATGGCCTCACGGAGGAGGTTTTTTCGAACCTGGTCCATACGAGCGCGATCCCGGATCCGGATCTGGTGATCCGCACTTCCGGGGAGGCGCGGATTTCGAATTTCCTGCTTTGGCAGTGCGCGTACACGGAGTTCGAGTTCGTCGAGACCCTTTGGCCGGATTACACGCCGGAGGAGTTCGCGGCCTCCTTGTCCCGCTACGCCATGCGCGAGCGGAGATTCGGCGCGGCGTCGAACTAGCCCTCGCGGTGGCGGCCTTCCAAGACCTGAAGCCGCGGCTGGTTTCAGGGATCGCGCTTGCGGCGGCCGGGGCGGCGGCGCTGTCTTTCGGCGGCCTGGCGTTCAAGTTGTTCTGCGCCGCCATCGCGGCGGCGATGCTGTTCGAGCTAGCGGGAATCGTGTCGCCGGACGCGCCGCGCTTCCGGCGCATCGCCGTTGCGGCTCTAGGTTTCGTCGGCTGCTTCGCTGCCTGGACTCCAGATGTTTGCGTTTTTGCCGGCAATTTTCTGGTTCGGGTCGCTTGCGGCCGCTGGGCGGGAGGCGATGGACAATGGATTCTTGCGGCAGCGGGGCTCGCGCCGCAGTCGCTTCTGGCTGCTGCGGTCTGCTCGGTCATTCTGAAATCGGGGAGGGCGGCCTTCGTGGCCTACGGTTGCGCAGTGCTGCTTGGCGCATCGTCCCTCGCGCTGTTCAGGACCTCCGACGTTCCGGCCGTTGCTCTCCTGGTAATTTCCGTGGTCGTGGCCACCGACACAGCTGGGTATTTTTGCGGACGGGCGTTGGGCGGGCCGAAGCTCGCGCCCTCGATCAGTCCTGGAAAGACTTGGTCAGGAGCGGCCGCAGGCTGGGTTGCGGCAGCTGCGGTTGGATTTCTTTTTGAACTTGCGGCGGGGATTTCAGGAGCGGTCTGGGTATCGGTCTCGCTGTCGGCGGCGTCGCAGATTGGTGATCTTGCGGAAAGTCGGCTGAAGCGTCGGGCAAGCGTGGCGGACTCGTCCTCTCTGATTCCAGGGCATGGCGGCGTGCTTGACAGGTTCGATGGAATGACGGCTGCCAGCATCACCGCCTTGGCGCTGCTGCTGGTCGGCTGGGCGCGCTAGACGCCGCTCTAGGCCGGGATGGGAGGAACCAGGAGCATTGAAGGCAGGTCGGGACGACTCGGGCGGCGGCTTGCGCGGGGCGGGCTGCGACAATATCTGAGGCGCGTTGCGGGAACCGGCTCGGAAGCCGTCCGTGCGCATGACGGTGGACGATTCCAATGTCGACTCGATCGACCTATTGACGCAAGCAGCGAGGCCGCGGATGCCAGCCGCCGCGGCAAGCCCCCGGGCGCGAGGCGAAACCTTTGACTGAAGTCCTATCTTGGCTAGCATTCCTTCAAGTGCCCGTCTTGTTCTCTTTCGTGGCGGCCGTCTTCATCGTCGTGGTCGCCCACGAACTCGGCCACTATTTGGGAGCGCGCGTCTGCGGCATCGTCGCGGAAGAGGTGGCCGTGGGCTTCGGTCCTAGAATCGCCGGGTCCCGCGATAGGCACGGAACGGTTTGGAGCGTGCGCTGCGCGCCGCTAGGCGGGTTCGTGCGGCTTCCGGAAAGCGTCATGCCTTACGCATCGATCGAAGGAAGTTCGTCTCCGACTTCCGGTGATAGGCTCGGCGAAAACACAGAGCGAGCTCCGCTGCCGCACCGCGCGATCATCGCAGCTGCCGGGCCGGTTGCGAGCTTTCTGCTGGGCGTCCTGATTTTCGCCGCCTCTGCGATGTGGAACGGAGTCGTTACGCAAAGGGCGGTCATCGGCGAACTGAAGAGTCTGCCGGGTCCAACATCGGAGCTAAAGGGCGGCGATAGGATTCTGGCAGTGGACGGCACTCCCGTGGACGATCTGATGTCGCTCTATTTGCTGCCCTCGGACGGCAGCGGGAGCGGATCGAACGTCATTTACACCATCGAAAGAGGCGAGGACCAACTCGACGTCGCCGGGCCGCCTCTCCGGCCAGCCGCGATCCATACAGTCCATTTGAGTTCGGCCGCCTCCGAAGCCGGGTTGAAGCGGGGAGATGTCGTGACTTCCGTCGATGGCGAGGAGGTTCGCGATTTCGCCGATATTGCAAGGCATGTCGAACGTTCCGGCGGACGGACGATGCGCTTCGAGATCTGGCGCGACGGGACGGTGTTTAGCCGGGATATCGCGCCCCGGATCACGGAATTCCCCGGACCCGGAGGCGAAATCGAGCGCCGGTCGATGATCGGCGTGTCCGGCGGCCTTTTCTTCACGCCTGAGACCTACACGCCCGGCCCGTTGGAAGGCGGGCTGATCGGGGTCCTGCATGCTTGGCGCATCGTTACGGGTTCGCTGCAGGGCATGTACGACATCGTCGCGGCTAACGTCAGCACCTGCAACATGCATGGAGTTATAAGGATTGCGCAGGTGTCCGAGGAGGCCGCTTCGCAGGGCTTGGGCAGCTTTCTTAATCTGATCGGCGTGTTCTCGGTAGCGATCGGAGTGCTTCAGCTGCTCCCGATTCCGGTGCTGGACGGCGGGCATCTGGTGTTCATGGCGTACGAAGCGGCCGCAGGCAGGCCGCTGCGGAGCGAAACGATTCGATGGGCGCTGGGAATCGGCCTTGCGCTGCTCTTGGCGTTGTTCGCGTTCACAATCGTGAACGACCTTGCCTGCTGAATCGCGGCGGCGCGGACATCCGCGCCGGCGGCTTGGTCGGTGAAGGGCCAGCCGCTCCAATTCCCGACTTTGACAATGAATCCGGTTGCAACTAATCGTTGCCAGTCGCCTTCAACGGCAGGGATGCGCAGATGGCCTTTCGTTTCTCCGCTATTGAAACGCGCGGAATTTCCTACGGATTCCTGATTTCCGTTCTTGCGTTGTTCGCAATCGGAGCCTCCGATGCGCTTGCCCAGACCTACCCGTACTCGCGGATCGAAATCGAAGGCAACCGCAGGATCGACGATGAGAGCATGATCCGGATCGCCGGCGTTCCGCCGTCCGGAAACCTGTCGGCGGCCGAGATGAACGAGGTTTACCGGCGGCTTTCGGATTCCGGGCTGTTCGACGAGGTCACGGTGGCTCCGCGGGGCGGAGCCCTCGTCCTGTCGGTGGACGAGCTGCCGATCATCAGCCGGATTTCGATTGAGGGGAACCGGCGGCTGAACGACGAGCGGCTGATGGAACTCGTTGCATCCGAGCCGCGGCGGGTGTTTTCGGTAGCCCAGGCCGAATTGGACGCGGCGGCGATCGCCGACGCCTACCGCACCGCGGGGCGGTTCGCCGCCACCGTCGAGCCCAAGATCATCCGGCGGTCGGACAACCGGGTGGACCTGGTGTTCGAGGTGTTCGAGGGCAGGGTCGTCGAGACGGAGCGCATCGGCTTCGTCGGCAATCGCGCCTTCTCCGACAGAAGGCTGCGCAGGGTCATCGCGTCGAAGCAGGCGAAGCTCCTCAGGACTCTCATCCAGAGGGACAACTACATCGCCGAACGGCTGGAGATCGACAAATCGCTCCTCAGCGACTTCTATCTTGCGCGCGGCTACATCGACTTCACGGTGAATTCCGCTACCGCCGAGATGACGCGCGAGCGCGGCGGGTTCTTCGTGACCTTCAACATCCACGAAGGCCCGCAATACCGGTTCGGCCAAGTCACCTTCACGAGCTCGATTCCCGAAATCGATCCCGACCTGTACGGGGAGGAAAGCCGGATCAGGCCCGGAGACGTTTACTCCCCGGTATTCGTGAACGACGCCATTCAGAGAATGGAGAATCTCGCGAGCAGGAACGGCTTCCGGTTCGCGCGGGCCGCGATTGAAGTCGCCCGCAACGACGACACGCAAACCCTTGATATAAATTTCAATTTCGAGCAGGGGCCGCGGGTCTTCGTCGAGCGAATCGACATCGAGGGCAACACGACCACGCTCGACCGGGTGATCAGGCGCCAGTTCACGGTTGTCGAGGGCGACCCGCTGAACCCGCGCGAGATCGCCCGGGCCGCGGAGAGAATCCGGGCTCTCGGGTTTTTCTCGACGGCGGAAGTCACGTCCCGCGAGGGCTCTTCGCCGACGCAGGCGATCATCGACGTCACGGTCGAAGAAACGCCGACCGGATTCCTGAGCTTCGGCGCGACCTACGCGGCCGACGAAGGCGTGGCCGGAACCGTCAGCCTTACGGAGAACAATTTCCTGGGACGGGGCCAGCGGCTTTCGTTCTCGCTGGACACAGGCCGCAGCACACGGCAGTACTCGCTCGGTTTCACGGAGCCCAACCTTCTGGGCCGCGATCTGGAGCTCTCCTTCTCGACCTCATATCGAACCCAATCGCGGTACAAGCAGCGCTTCAAATCGACGGAGTTCAAGTTTGCGCCGGCGATCAGGTTTCCGGTCAGCGAAACGGCCCGCCTACAGCTGCGCGCCGGCGCCAACACCTACCGGATGTCCGAGTTCACGAGCGAGTCGCCGATACTTCTGCGGGACTTCCGCCAAGGCAAGGGCGACAACGTTTCGGTCGGCTATACCTACGACTTCGACAGCAGGCGGACCGGGCTGTATCCGAACAGGGGCTACCTGCTCAGCTTCGGGCAGGATCTGCTGTACGGAAGCGGGGGATACTCCGCGTTCAAGACGACGGCGCTGGCCGGCGCGCAGACGACCGCATTCGGCGAGGACATGACGCTCACCGGAATTGTCGAAGGAGGAGCGCTCATCGCGAGGGGCGGCCCGTCGCGCTCCAAGGACAGATTCTACTCCAATTCCGATATTTTGCGGGGCTTTTCGACCAACGGAGTCGGCCCCCGGGACGTCGGCGCCAGCACCAACGATGCCTTGGGAGGCAACTACTTCGCCGCCTTGCATCTCGAAAGCCGCTTCCCGATCGGGCTGCCGGAGGAATACGGGATCACGGGCGGCGCGTTCCTCGACACGGGAACGGTATGGGGGCTGGACGACGCGGCCGGCGTCCGCGCCGTCGACGATTCCTTCGAATTGCGCTCGTCGGCAGGCCTGTCGCTGCATTGGGACACGTTTTTCGGCCCGCTCCGGATGGATTACGCTTGGCCGTTCAAGAAGCTCCCCTACGACGACACCCTGCGATTCAGCATCTCGCTTTCGTCACAGTTCTGAGCGTTGAAATTCCCGTTCGGACTCGCCGCGGCCTTTTCAATCGCCGTTGCCTCGGGGCAGGCGCCCGCCCAGGAGCCTGTGCCCGGCGGCGAGCGGCTTCGGTCCGCCGAGACGCTGCGGATCGCGGTTCTTGATGTCGATCTTTTGTTCCAGCAATCCAGGTTCGGGGCGCGCGCGGTCCAGGAGCGGAGCGAAGCGCTGGGAGCTTTGCGGCGCGAGAACGGCGCGCTAGACCGGCAGTTCGCCGAGGAGGAGGTCGCGCTCGCGTCGGCGAAGGATGAGCTGACGGGCGAGGAATTCGAGCTGCGGGCGGCGGACTTCGATTCGCGGGCCAGCCGCCGCAGGACGATACAGGACGGCAAGGCGCAGCTGATCGACGGATGGTTCGGCGAGCAGCGGCGCTTCTTCGGCGCGGCGGTCGTCGAGCTGCTGAATTCCTCGGAAAGCCAGCACGGGCTGCACATCATCCTGGCCCCCGGGCAAGCGGTGTGGCATTCGGAATCGGTTGAGCTGACCCGGGCGCTTCTTCCGGTGCTCGACGCCGTTCTCGGCGATGGCGCGGACATTCCCAACCGGCGGTCCGCGTTGGAGCATGCCGGGATCGATCCGGAATATTCCGAGACGGGCGGCGCGCAGTAGAGCGGCTTTCAGCCTTGCTTGCCCCGCAATTCGCTAGTTGCTAGTGCAGCCCGGCTTGGCGCAAACGTCCACGGAATTCCGAACCAATGAACGAGCCTGATGACGGATCGTTGCCGGTCGCCGACTTGGCGATGATCAAAAGGATGATTCCGCATCGCTACCCGTTCCTGATGATCGACCAGGTCGTGGGTCTGAAGAGGGGCGAAAGCGCGGTCGGCGTGAAGAACGTGACCGCGAACGAACCCCAGTTCGACGGGCATTTTCCCGACGAGCCGATCATGCCAGGAGTGCTCGTCCTGGAGGCGATGGCGCAAACGGCGGCTGTTCTGGTCAATTACACGCTGGACATGATCGACAAGCAGCTCGGCATCTATCTCCTGACCATGGACGGGTCCCGATTCCGCAAGAAGGTCGTTCCCGGAGACGTTCTCGAACTGCACATGCGCGTGCTCAGAGGCCGCGGAAAAATCTGGAAATTCAACGGCGAGGCGATCGTGGCGGGGACGACGGTCGCGGAGTCGGAAATCACGGCGCTCTGGGAACTCAAGCAGGGCGCCGGGAGCTGACCGATGGCCGGTGACTCGGCGCCGCGGGTCCACCCGTCGGCGATTGTCGCGGAAGGCGCCAAGATCGGCGACGGGTCCGAGATCGGGCCCTTTTCGGTCGTCGGTCCCGACGTAACCATCGGCAAGGGCGTGACGGTCAAGTCGCACGCCGCCGTCACCGGATGGACCGACATCGGCGACGGGACCGTCGTGTTCCCGTTCGCTTGCGTGGGCGAAATCCCGCAGGACCTGAAATACCGCGGAGAGCGGACCCGGCTTGTGATCGGCAAGCGGAACCGGATTCGAGAGGGGGCCACGCTCAACACGGGAACGGATTTGGGAGGGGGCGTCACAACAGTCGGCGACGACTGCCTCTTCATGACCGGTTCGCATGTCGGCCACGACTGCACGGTCGGCAGCGGCGTGATCATGGCCAACCAGGCGGCTCTCGGCGGCCATTGCGTGATCGAGGACAATGTCATCATCGGCGGGCTTTCCGGCATCCACCAGCATGTCCGGGTCGGCAAGGGAGCCATCATCGGGGCCGTGACGGTCGTGCGCCGCGACATCATCCCGTTCGCCCTGGTGCAGGGGCCTGCGGCGGAAGTTGAAGGGCTCAACCTGATCGGCCTGCGGCGGCGGGGCGTCTCCGGCCCCGACATCGCCGAACTCCGCAATGCTTACGACGAGCTAAGCGTGCCCGAAGGCTCTTTCCGCGAACGCGCCCAAGCGCTGGATCGTTCGGGCGAGTTGAATCCCCTCGTGGAGGATGTCGTCAGATTCATTCTCACAGGCTCGGACAGGTCGTATCACCTGCCTCGGGCGCGCAGACCTACCGATGACGGAAGCTGACGACCGGTTCGCAATCGTTGCAGGCGCCGGAGCGCTGCCCCTCTTGGTCGCGTCGACGCTTCGGAAGCGGGGATGCCAAGTCCAATTGCTCGGTTTGCCCGGCGCGGATGCGCGGATTCTTGAAGGCCGCGGCAACATCGATGTGGGGCTGGGCAACATCATCGGGGTTCTTCGCGGCCTTTCGGCCAAGGGCTGGCAGAAAGTCGTGTTCGCCGGCGCAGTCGACCGGTTTGACCCGGCTGCGGCGAGCCTCGAATCCGCCGCGATAAACCTGTCCAGCGGCGACGACGCGGCGGTCCGCTCCATAATCCGCCGGGTCGAAGACATGGGTTACGAGATCGTGGGACCGCATGCCGTGCTGCCTGAGCTTCTGGAGGCGCCGGGAGTGCCGACGACGGCGGAGCCGGGACCTCAAGACGAGGCGGATGCCGCGCGGGCAGCGGAAATCGCGCATGCCCTTGGCGCGGTCGATGTAGGCCAGGCGGTCGTCGTGTCCCGAGGGAAATGCCTGGCTGTCGAGACCGCTGGCACTGACTTGATGCTGGAAGCCGCAGGGAAGGCGCACCGCTCGATCGCTGTCGCTGGCCGACAGGGCCTGCTGTACAAGGCGCCCAAACCGGGCCAGGAGCTGAGGATAGACATGCCGGCGATCGGTCTGGACACCGTCGAAAACGCGGCTGCCGCAGGGCTTTCGGGCATCGCCATCGAGGCGGGCGGCGTGATGGTCATCGACCGGGAGGCCGCGGTTGCGAAGGCGGACGCGCTGGGCCTTTTCATCTGGTCAAGGCCCAGACAAGATTGACGGGGAGGCGGTATTTCCTCCTTGCCGGCGAGCCTTCGGGGGACAGGCTGGGCGGCGGGTTGATGGCCGCCATCAAGCGTCTCGACCCCGGCGCCGAGTTCATGGGCGTCGGCGGCCCCGGCATGGCGGAGCAGGGACTCGAGTCCGAATTCCCGATAGAGGACATTTCGGTCATGGGCATCGGCGAAGTGCTGCCGAAGCTTCCCCGGCTGCTCGCGCGGGCAAGCCAGGCCGCCAAGGCGGTCGAGCGGGCGGCGCCCGACGCCCTGATTACGATCGACAGCCCCGATTTCTGCCTTCGCGTCGCGCGCAAGGCGCGGGATACGCTGCCGGACACCGTCAACGTCCACTATGTCTGCCCGACCATCTGGGCATGGAGGGCAGGGCGGGCGCTCAAGCTTGCCCGCGCCGTCGATCACGTGCTGGCACTGTTCCCGTTCGAGCCGCGGCATCTGGAATCGGCGGGCATCGGATGCACTTTCGTCGGGCATCCCGTCGCATCGGCCGAATTGCCGTCAGACAGCGCCGCCGCTTCAGCCAGGGAAGCGCTGGGCATCCCTCGGGACCATCGGCTGATCGTTGCGCTGCCGGGTTCGCGGGTGTCCGAGGTCGCTCGGCTGACGCCGGTGTTCGGCCGGGCGCTGGACTCGCTCGTTCGGCGGCGGTCCGATGTCAGCGTCGCAGTCGCGGCGGCAGGCCCGGTCGCGGGGCAGGTCGAGAGGCTCGTGGCGGATTGGGAAGCAACGCCGGCCCTGCTCGACCCGCGCGGCGTTTCCGATGAGCAGGCCGGACGAATGAGGATGGAGCTGTTCAGGTCGGCGGATGTTGCTTTGGCTGCCTCCGGCACCGTTTCGCTTGAGCTCGCATCGGCAGGCGTCCCGATGGTGATTGCGTACGACATGAACTGGATCACCCGAGCCATCCTGTGGCGGATGGTGACGGTGGACACGGCGACCCTTGTCAATCTCATCAACGGCGACCGCAACATTCCTGAATACCTGGGGCCTGACTGCCGCCCGGGCCGCATAGCCGCCGCCCTTGAGCGGCTGCTGGATGACAGCGAGGCACGGGACCGGCAAAAGCGCGCGTGCGATTCAGCCATGGACGCGCTTGGGCGGGGCGGGGAGCCTCCGAGCGTGCGGGCCGCCGCCGCCGTGCTCGGCTGCTTGGACAGCGGAAAGTAGCGAAGGCCGAAGCGTCGTCGCGTCAGACGGCATCCTTCAGCAGCGTGTCGCAGGCGACGAGCGCCGCCGTTCCGCCGTCCACTGGCAGGTCGGAGCCGTTTATCCAGCCGGCGCGCTCGCTCGCCAGGAATGCTACCGCGTCCGCAACCTCGTCCGGAGACGCTGGCCTGCCGATTCGCTTGATCATCCCGGACGCGCCGCGGTCTTGGAACGCGGTCACGAATTCGGAAAGCAGCCGCGTCTCAACAGCAGCCGGGCTTACCGTGTTGATGCGGATTCCGCGCGGCAGAAGCGCTTCGACCTGCGACATCGACCACACGATGACGGCTTCCTTGGAAAGATCGTAGGCGCGCACGTGGCTCACGCCGTTCTCTACGACAAACCGGCCGAGCTCGTTGATCGACCGGATGGCCAGCAGCGCTTTGACTTGGTCGATGTTCGTCCGCCATTGCGAACCGGCTTTCGAAGCAACGCTGATTACGGACGCGCCGTCGGCGAGGGCGGGGAGGACGGCTTCCGTCGTTGCGACGAGCCCCACGAAGTTGACCGCAAGCACATCGCGCTCGAGTCCCTTCCGGGGAGGCAGACCGGCGGAATTGACGAAAATGTCAATTGGCCGCTCAAGCTGCGACGCGGCGTGCCGCGCGGCTTCAGGCGTCGAGAGGTCAGCCTCGATCCAGCGTTCGGCATCGAAATCCGGCTTCAGGATATCAAGAACAGTGACATCGGATCCCGCTCCCATCAGCTTCAGCGCGATTGCCTTGCCAATGCCGGAGGAGCCTCCTGTAACAACCGATTTGCGCATGTCCGTTTCCCGATATTCGAATTGCGCGAAGGTTTGGCGGATGCCGCGCGAGACAACGACGCAATACAGCCGGGGGAATTCAATTCCAAATGCCGCCGCATGGCGCGCTGCCGCATCGTTCCGTCCGGCTCCGGACAAGATTGACGGGAAATAGCCTGAGGTGCAAAAGCCGGGCATGACCTTTGAAGCCAGCATCAAAAAATCGCCGCTGCCATTCGAGCCCGGCATTCCCGCCGGCGAAGCGTTTCCGGCTTTGGCGGGCCGCCCTTCATTCAGCAGTTTGGCGGCCAATGCGGCAAGCTGCAGCCCGTATCTGCGAAGCCTGATTCAAGCCGATTCCGAATGGGCGCGCGGGCTGGCGGACCGGGATCCCGGCGAGGCGTTCGCTGAGATTCTGGGGCACGAGTATCCGGGCGAGCCCGGTCCGCTCGCGCTGGCCCTGCGGATTGCCAAGAAGCGCGTCGCGCTGCTCGCTGCGCTCGCGGACCTCGGCGGCGTCTGGGACCTTGAGGAAGTCACCGCGGCGCTGACCAGATTCGCCGACCTCGCGGTCTCGAGGATGCTAGACTCGCTGGTGGCGGAGGCAGCGGAACGCAAGGTACCGCCTCGGCTCGCGTCACCTCGGAACGACGCCCCCCACGGGATGTTCGTGCTCGCGATGGGCAAGATGGGGGCGTTCGAGCTGAACTACTCGTCGGACATCGATCTGATTCTGCTGTTCGACCAAGAGCGTTACGAGGATCGCGCGTTCGAGTCGGTACGGTCGTCCTTCATCAAGGTGGCCAGACGCCTGGCGGCGTCGCTTAGCGACATCACGGCCGAGGGGTACGTATTCCGAACCGACCTTCGCCTGCGCCCCGATCCGCTGGTGACGTCCGTCTGCATGTCGGTGGAGTCCGCCGAGCACTACTACGAAAGCTTCGGACGCAACTGGGAGCGCGGGATTTTCATCAAGGCGCGGCCGTGCGCCGGCGCCATGGATGCGGGCGAAAAGTTCCTTCGCGACCTTTCGCCGTTCATTTGGCGGAAGAGCCTGGATTTCGCGGCGGTGCGCGACGCCCGCGACATGCGGCACCGGAACCGGGAGAGCAAACGGCTGACAGGCCGGATCACGCTTCCGGGCCACGACATGAAATCCGGCAGGGGCGGCATTCGCGAGATCGAGTCGTTCGCGCAAACGTTCCAGATCATCGTCGGCGGCCGCGACAAGGACATCCGCGTGCCCGACACCCTCGGCGCGCTCGAAGCGCTCAGCCGGAACGGATGGGTGCCGGAAGACACCGCCCGCAAGCTCGCAGGCCACTACCGCAGCCACCGCCGCTTGGAGCACAGGCTGCAGATGGTCAACGACGCGCAGACGCACCAGCTTCCGCGCTCTGATCAGGACTTTGCGCGCCTCGCGGCGCTTTGCGGCGAGCCTGGCGTCGACGAATTCCGCCAATCCACCCTTCGCGCATTGGAGGAAGTCCACGAGCTGACAGAAAGCCTCTTCCGGACATCGGACGAACGCTCCAACGACGCGGGCCGTGTCCAGCCGACGGAACCCGAACTTGAACTGCTGGAGCGCTGGCGGAAGCTGCCGGCGCTGCGCGGCGAGCGCACCAAGGAGGCTTTCCGGGGGCTTTACCCCGAAATCCTGCTCCAGCTCCGCAGGGCGGACAGTCCGGAACGGGCGCTGGCGCAGTTCGACGGGTTTCTGAAAGGGCTTCCGGCGGGCATGCAGCTGTTCAGCCTGTTTGAAGCCAATCCGCGCCTGATTTCGCTTCTGACGGACATTTGCTCCACGGCGCCCGGCCTGGCGGGCTATCTGGCGAAGAATTCCCATGTCTTCGACGCGGTGCTCGGCGGCGAATTCTTTTCGGCGTTTCCCGGCGCGGCCGAGTTGTCGTCGCAGATCGGAAACGAGCTCGGAGAGATCGACGATTACGAGGCGATGCTGAACGCCGCCCGGCGAAGGATGCACGAGCAGCATTTCCGCATCGGCGTGCAGAACCTTCGAGGTATGCTGGATTGCCGCGAGGCGGCGGCCGCCTACGCCGACTTGGCGGAAGCGGTGATAGGCGCGATGAACGCGAAGGTAATCGAGCATTTCGCCGTCCGGCACGGCATGCCCCCCGGCCGGGGCGCCGCGGTTGTCGCCATGGGTTCGCTCGGCGCGCGCACCCTGACGCCGCAATCGGATTTGGACCTGATAGTCTTGTACGATCCAGCTGGCGAGGAGGCTTCGCAGGGAAAAAAGCCTCTTATGTCAAGGGTGTATTACTCCCGCCTGACGCAAACTCTCGTTTCCGCGCTGTCGGCCCCGACATCCGAAGGCAAACTTTACTCGGTGGACATGCGCCTTCGCCCGTCCGGCCGCCAAGGACCGGTCGCGGTGACCCTGCATTCCTTCCGGCATTATCAGATGGACGAGGCGTGGACTTGGGAGCATCTGGCGCTGACCCGGGCCCGCGTTGTCGCGGGTTCGGAGACCTTGGGCGAGGAGTTCGAAGCCATCAGGCGCGCGGTGATCCGCGCGCGCGGAGAGAGCGCCAAAGTGATCGAAGGGCTGGCGGACATGCGGCGGCGGCTTCTTGAAAACGCCGACCATCGGCGGCTTGCCGATCCGTGGGAAGTTCGCGCCGGGCAGGGCCGCCTGCTCGATATCGAGCTGTTCGCCCAAGCGGCCGCGCTCATTCAAGGTTCGCCGGAGATGTCGGTTGCGGCGCAGATCGGCGCCGGCGTGGAGGCCGGCTGGATCGGGAAGGACGACGCGTACAGGGTGAGCGACTCGCACGCGACGCTCAAGACGATCCTTCAGGTGGCCCGGCTGACCGGGGGCGGCGAGTTCAATCCGTCGGAAGCGGGCAAGGGCGCTGTCGAATTCCTCTTGCGCGAAACCGGCGAAGCGACGCTGGACAGCTTGCAGGCGCGCGTTGCCGATGACCGCCGGGCCGTCGAAGACATAATCTCAAGGCTGGTTGATTGACGCCGCCCTCCGGCCGCGACGGCAGCGCATTGAAGCGTGCCCCCCGCGCGGCCGACCCGAGGGGCTTGATCCGCGAATCCTTCGATATCGAAGGAATTTCGGAGAAGGACTGCCGAACGATCTTCCTTGACTGGGCGCTCGGCGCTCCTGGCGAATCCGACATCGGGTCACTCATTTCCGAGCTGGCGGCGCATTACAGCCCGCTGCATCCGGGCCATCCCATGGTCGCGATTCTGGAAGAGGGGCTGGCCGGCGCAGGCAAGAGCCGGGCAGGTGCCCGGCGGCGGACGAGGCGGCGGAAGGCCGACGGGCTGGCAGGCGGCCCGCATCCCGACAAGCAATCCGCGCCGGCGCGGCGAAAAATTATCCGCGATCCGCCAGCTTAACGAAGGCCCGATCGCCGGGACCGGTGTAGAGCTGCCTGGGTCGGCCGATCTTCGACGACGGGTCGGCGATCATCTCCTTCCACTGGGAAATCCAGCCGACCGTCCGCGAGAGCGCGAATATCGGCGTGAACATCGAGGTTGGAAAGCCGATCGCGTCCAGGATGATCCCCGAATAGAAATCCACATTCGGATACAGCTTCCGCTTGACGAAATACTCGTCCTGAAGCGCGAACTCCTCAAGCTCCCTTGCGAGCTGGAGGATCGGGCGGTTCTCGGGCGAAATGGAGTCCAGGATTTCGTCCGCCGCATGCTTGAGCACCTGCGAACGGGGGTCGAAGTTCTTGTATACGCGGTGGCCGAACCCGACGAGCCGGAACGGATCTTTGGGGTCCTTCGCGCGATTGACGAACTCCGGAATTCTGTCCGCCGTCCCGATCTCCTTCAGCATCCGGAGGCATGCTTCGTTGGCGCCGCCGTGGGCTGGCCCCCAAAGGCAGGCAATTCCTGCCGCAATGCACGCGAACGGGTTCGCGCCCGAGGATCCGGCAAGCCTGACGGTCGATGTCGAGGCGTTCTGCTCGTGATCGGCGTGCAGAATGAAGATCCTGTCCATCGCCCGGCTGATCGCAGGCGACCGCTCCCACTCCGAGGCGGGCACGGCGAAGCACATCCTCAGGAAGTTCGACGCGTAGTCGACATCGTTGGACGGATAGATGAACGGCTGGCCCAGCGAGTATTTGTACGCCATGGCGACGATCGTCGGCAGCTTCGCGATCATGCGGATCGACGCGATTTCGCAATGATCCGGATCATTGATGTCGAGAGAGTCGTGATAGAACGCGGACATCGCGCCCATGACGCCGGTAATGATCGCCATGGGATGGGCGTCCCGGCGGAAGCCGTTGAAGAAATTCCGCATCTGCTCGTGCACCATCGTGTGCATGGTCACCCGCTCTTCGAAATTCCTCAGCTCCGCGCGCTTCGGAAGCTCGCCGTACAGAAGGAGGTAGCAGACCTCCAAATAGCTTGCGTTTTCGGCGAGATGCTCGATCGGATATCCCCTATGAAGGAGCTTTCCGGCTTCGCCGTCGATGAAGGTGATTTCGGAATCGCAGGACGCCGTCGACGTGTAGCCCGGATCGTAGGTGAACATGCCGGTCTTTGCGTAAAGGCTTCGTATGTCGATGACATCAGGCCCGGCGGTCGGCGTGCGCACCGGCAGTTCGAATTCGTCGCCCCTGACCTTCAGAACGGCGTGCTCGCTGGATTCCGGCATCGATGGCTTCCTTGTTCAATGGCGCAGCCCGGGAGCGGCGCTGCTGCGGGGGTGGCTGCCCGCCGGTTCGAAACCGGGTCGTTCCGCCGCGGGCGGAAACGCTTTTTGCCGCCGAGAACACCGCACCGGGTCGAAGCAACTTGTTCTTGCGCACTCGGCAGCCGGGGAGGCATGCCTCAATCAAGCAGCTGCGGCCAAGCAAACTCCGGCAAACGAGCCGGTCCGTGCGTCTGCGCTCGGCTAAGCGTCGACGTTGGCGCCGCTTACCATCGCGGGTTCAGCCGGTCAATCTTCTGCGAGGGAGCGCCGCAAGCCCTTGAACCCTTGGCATGACATTGACGCCGTTCAGTCTTGCAGCAACATAACTTTCATGGCTTACACTTCGTCGATCGACCAGCCGCAGACAGGCGTATCGAATAATATGACCGCTGCGGAAATCCGCGAGCTCGTGCGCTCTGAAATCAATGCTGGTCGTAGTCTGACATCCTCTGCCAGATTCCACCTTTGGACGGCGATCGGAACAACCATTACCACTGTTCTTGCCACCGTTGCCTTGGTCGTAACGTTTGTCCAATCGCAGGTCGGGAGCGTCCAGTCGCAGGTCGGAAGCGTCCAGTTGCAGATCGGGGGCGTCCAGTCGCGGGTTGAGAGCGTCCAGTCGCAGATCGGGAGCGTCCAATCGCAGGTTGAGGGCGTCCAATCGCAGGTTGAGAGCGTCCAGTCGCAGATCGGGAGCGTCCAATCGCAAGTTGAGGGCGTCCAATCGCAGATCGGGAACGTCCAATTGCAGATCACTGGACTCGCGGAGAGCATGCAGAGCCAATTCACAGCCGTCAATGCGAGAATCGACGACGTTTACAGCGCCGTGCGCTAGAGCGCGTCCGGTTTAGATTGCATCATATCTTGCGGGGGGCCGTTGACCCTCCCCCAAAAGACAAAAGCCAGAAACGTAACCTGTTGAACTTTAACCGATTCTCTTTAAGTCGGGGTTGCTCTAGTGTTCCGTCCCGCAAATACGCTTAAATAATCTTTCGAGCTTTCCGAGGACCGAATCGGTCGTCGCGACCCAGGCAAACGGGGACTCGGGCTCGTCGCAGTCGGCGATGGAGCTTCCGATGGTCCGCTCGAGGCGGGGAACTCTGTCGAACGGTCCCAGCCTGATTGCGCGCTGGCTGACGGCCGCGAACCAGTGCTTCACCTCGTTGAGCCGCCAGACGGAGGTCGGTGTGCAGTGGATGTGGAACCGGGGTCTCCTGGCAAGCCATGCGCGAACCTTGGGGCGCTTGCGGGTGGCGCGGTTGTCGAGAACCAGGTGCAGGTCGAGACCGGACGGCGCCCCATGGAATCCTCCTTCCTGAGGGGACAAAAAGGATGCCGACAGCAAGTCTATGAAGGAAGCTTATTGACATCCAGGGCGGCGAACAGCGTCGTGGTTCTGCGGCGGGCGCCTGGACCCGGCTCTTTCCGCCGACGCACGGCGCCATCGCGTTGTCCGGCGGGTTGAGATGTGTAGGCCCGCCGCATCGCGGCCCTTCTCGACGAGGAACGGGTCGCCGGACAGCTTGAAGGTTTAACTACGGTGCGGCTTGACTCCGAACCGCGAAAACCACCGCTGCACCGTGCTCTTCGAGACGCCCTCGGCTTCCGCCATCCGGCGCACGCTCCAGGCGTTGGCGTTGCGTGGCTTCTCCCGGAGGGCGCGGTTGATCAGCCCGGCCACGCGCTCGTCGCTGTAGGTGCGCGGCCGCCCCGAGCGGAGCTCGTCATGCAGCCCTTCGACGCCGCCCTCCAGGAACCGGCGGCGCCACTTGCCGACCGTCACCTCCGACACCCCGACCCGCTCCGCCACCGCCTTGTTGGACATGCCTTCGGCGCTGGCCAGGACGATGCGCGCCCGCTGGACCAGGCCGTGCGGCATCGAGGTCGAGTTCGAAATCGAAGCTAGCTGGTCGCGCTGGCCATCGGCGAGAGCCAGGGGCGGGAGCGGGCGTCCGCGGGCCATGACAGCATCCTTCAATTGCGAAGCCGTCACCATGCCAAATGAACTTGAGGGACGCAACACTGACCATGCAGCAGCTTATCGATAATTTGCTGCAAGAGGATCCGGCTTCGCAACAAGTGTCACTTGAATTTCTAGCGACTGGATTTGCTGTGCGCTACGATTCAGGCGGCATTTCCCTTGGACCGCGAATTTGGAACTGCTGTTTTCGAATGCTGCCTCAGCTTCGCGCCAACCGTACCGTAGGCCAACCGTTTCAGCCAGTCTTCGGAGAATGCGCAATTTCCCGCGCGACGGCCGACGTCGGCAACCCGGAATGTTCCCCATCATGGGCATCCTCGCAGTTCCGCGCGCTTCAAAAAGCTTGGATGCCCTCCGCGCCCCGCGTCGCAAGGGGCGGAATGCCAGCGATACCTGGACACAGACAGTTCCCGCGCGGCCTTCATTGCCTTGCGGGCGGGCGGGCGGCGTCGCCTATCCGGGCGATTGCTTCGGACCGGCCGATCACGACCATGATATCGAACACGCTAATGGAAGCGCGCTTGCCCGTCACGGCGGCGCTTAGTTGCGGCGCCATGTCCAGCAAACTCTCGGACGCGGCCCCGCCGCCGGTCAGGGCGGTACGAAGCGGCAGGGCTACCGCTCCGAGCGTGAGACCTGCCTCCGACGCAAATCGCCACACGGCTTGGTGAAGGGCGTCGCGGTCATTCCAATCGGCGTCAGCGGATTCCAACACGGGCGCAATTCTCTGGAGAAGTTCGCGGCCGCTACCCTCGAGAACCCGCATACCGTTTTGGTCGATGGTCAACGGCCGGTCCACAAACGCGAACGCGGCGCCAAGAAGCAACTCGCCCAAGGTGTGCGACCGGGATTTCAGGATTGGAAGCGCGGCAGCGAAACGGCTTCGCGAAGGGTCGGAAAGGGAATTCTTTCCGATGGCGCGCAGAAACGCGTCCGTCTCCTGAAGCAGCCGACGGTCGTCGGCCGCGGCGATGTGGTGTCGGGAAAGGCTCAGCATCTTCTTCCAGTCCAAGCGCGAAGGCGACCTGCGAATCCCTTCCAGCGAAAACCACTCGATCGCCTGGGCTGTCGTGAAGAATTCGTCGTCCCCGTGGCTCCATCCCAGCCGGGCGAGGTAGTTCCTCATCGCCTCGGGAAGAATTCCGGCATCCCTGTAATGCTCCGTTCCAGCTGCGCCGCCGCGTTTCGAGAGCTTCTTTCCGTCTTCGTCGTGGATCAGCGGAATGTGGGCGAACACGGGAGCATCCCAGCCGAACGCCTCGTAGATCATGAGCTGCTTCGCAGAATTGGCGAGATGGTCATCCCCCCTGATGACATGGGTCACGCCCATGTCCCTGTCGTCGATCACCGCGGCCAGATTGTAGGTCGGGGTCCCGTCGGATCTCAGCAGCACCAGATCTTCGATCATGCCGTTCTTCCAAGCGACGGAACCGTGGACAGCGTCGGCGATGCGGGTTTCGCCGGAATCCGGGGTTCTGAGACGCACAGCGTGCGGCCCGCCGGGGCGGGAGGACGGCTCCGCGTCGCGCCAAGGGCTCTCGAACAGGGTGGGGCGGCCGTCCGCGCGGGCCCGAGCGCGCGCCGTTTCGATCTCTTCCGGAGTCGAGAAGCACTTGTACGCGCAGCCGCGAGACAGGAGTTCGTTCGCCGCGGCGGCGTGCCGCTCCCTTCGCGAGTGCTGGCTGACGATGTCGCCGTCCCATTCGAGCCCTAGCCACCTGAGGGCTTCGACAATGGCATCCGCGGCCTCCTTCGTTGACCGGCTGCGGTCCGTATCCTCGATCCGCAAAAGGAACTTTCCGGCGCTGGACCTTGCGAACAGCCAGTTGAACAGGGCCGTCCTGGCGCCGCCGATGTGCAGGAATCCCGTCGGCGACGGCGCGAAGCGCGTTACTACTGGCCGGTTTGCCATAATGCGGTTTCCAATTCATCGGCCTGGCGTGGAGGTTCCAGCGGCCGCTCGCGCCGACGGAACGGCAACTGGAGCGGCGGGGCGCGAAGAGGCTGACGCCGTTCCCTGCGATTGAGGAATCTCAATACGCGCGGAAAAGTCCTACCAGCTTCCCCTGCACCTCGACATTTTCCTGGGGATAGACCCTAGGCTCGTGTTCACGGTTGGCGGACTCCAGAGCGATCGACGATCCTTTCCTCCGGAACCGCTTCAAGGTCACGTCCTCGCCGCGCACGAAAGCGACCACGATGTCACCGTTTTCGGCGCTCGACTGCCTGCGTATGACCACGGTGTCGTTGTCGTGAATTCCTGCGTCAATCATAGAATCGCCCGCAACCTTCAGCGCGAAGTGCTCTCCGCTTCCTCCCAGCAGAGCAGGGGGCAGCGGGATGGCGGACTCCCTGTGGCTGATAGCCTCTATCGGCGTGCCCGCCGCGATCTTCCCCATCAGCGGTATCTCGACGAAATCGACTCCGGAAGCTGCCGACGGATTCGCCTCGCGGTAACTTGCAAGCTCTTCGAACTTAGGCGGAACTTTCTGTTCCGGGAACTTGACGACCTCAAGCGCCCGGGCGCGGTTCTTCAGCCTCCGCAGGTACCCTCGCTCTTCAAGCGAGCAGATCAACCTATGGATCCCGGATTTGGACTTCAGGTTCAAAGTGTCCTTCATTTCGTCGTAGGACGGGGAGATCCCGTCAAGCTCCAAGCGGTCGCGGATCAACGTCAATAGCTTGAGCTGCTGTCTCGTAAGCATCGTTTCCTCTCTCAACCCAACCGATTCGCCGCGCCGGAAGCGGCAATGTCCATACTGATATTCGTTCTAGCGTTGTTCACAATCTGTGTCAACGGCGAATCCAGCGGAAGGAAATCGACCCATTCCCCGGCCGCGCGAGGCCGGTCCCCAGGCCTCCTGACAACGAGCGCGTCGGCCTTGGCGAAGACGCTCAGAAGGGAGCTGTCCTGCCGGTCGAACACGTTGAGACGAAATTCCCCGCCGTCCCATGCGCGCTCGGCCCGCATGTAGTGCTCGCGGCCGCCGTTCCGCTCCAGCGCGTTCATGAGCCGGCCCCGGCTCCGGGGCAGGGGTCCGCCGCGCAGCCCGAGCATCGCAAGGACCGCCGGAACCAGGAACACATGGCCGCAGACAAGCGAGGAAACCGGGTTGCCAGGAAGTCCGATGACCGGCGTTCCCGCCAGCACGCCGGCGGACAGCGGCTTTCCCGGCCGCATCGCGACCTTGTACAGCTCTATCCGCATTCCCAGCTCCGCTGCAGCATCCTTGACGAGATCGTGCTCGCCTACGGAGGCGCCGCCGGTCGTAACGATCATGTCGGCGCCTTCCGCGAATCGAAATGCCGTCTTGATCGAACGGAGATTGTCACGTGCGATCGGCAGGGAACGGACCGCTGCGCCGACCGATTCGAGCATCGCTCTCAGTCCGAAGATGTTCGAAGCGACGATCCGGTCCTCCGGCAAGGGACCGCCGGGAACGACCAGCTCGTCGCCGTTTGGAATCACGGCTATCTCAGGGCGCCGTGCGACTTCGACGGTCGCGGCGTTCATCGCTGCCGCCAGCGCCAGGCGCGCGGGCGTGAGCAGGGCGGGCGCGGCAATCCTGTCTCCGCTCCGGAAGTCGCCGCCCGCGAGCCTGATGTGCCGGGCCCTGTCGAACTCCGGCAGAATTTCAATGCGGTTGCCGGTCCGGACGACATCCTCCTGAATGACAACCCGCTCAGCTCCCATCGGCAATGGCGCGCCGGTGAATATCCGCACCGCCTGTCCCGGGCCCACGTTCCCCGCGAGCGTGGCCCCCGCTCTCGATTCCCCGACGATTTCGCAGCACGCGCCGGGTGCGGCGTCGCCGTTCCGGACGGCGTATCCATCCATTGAGGACACGTCGCGCGGAGGCTGCGCTCGCTCCGCCACGATATCCTTGGCGAGCACGCGCCCGGACGCGGTTGCAAGGGGAACGGATTCGCTTTCCAAGGGCCGGACAAGGCCGAGGATTCGGTCCAGAGCCTCGCCGACGGGAATCATGTTCCGCCTTCGTAGCGTCCCGATTTTCCGCCGTCCTTGAAGGTCAGGCGGATATCGCTGATCCGCGCCGAGCGGTCGGCGGATTTCACCATGTCGTAGACGGTCAATGCGGCAACGGACGCCGCGGTCATCGCCTCCATCTCGACGCCGGTTAGTCCGTCTGTCGCGACTTCCGCCTCAATCTCGACCCTCGGCGGGTCGTCGGCTGGCGTGAGCTCCACCGCCACGCTGGTCAGCGGAAGCGGATGGCACAACGGGATCAGCGACGATGTCCGTTTTGCCGCCATGATTCCCGCAATTCGGGCAGCGCCGAGCACGTCTCCCTTCGCCGCTCGGTCCTCGACAATCATTTCAAGCGTCTCGGGAGCGATATTCACGCATGCCCGCGCTTTCGCGATTCTGCGGGTCACGGGCTTCCCGGACACATCGACCATGCGCGCTCGACCTTTGCCGTCGATGTGGGTCAGGCCGCTCACGCAGCAGACTCGACGGAGGCGCACGACGCAACTAGCGCCCGCAATTCCGATTCAGCGTTTCCGCTCCGCATAAGGCTCTCGCCGATCAGGAACCGGCGCACGCCCAGCCGGGCGAGCCTCGCCAAGTCGCCGCCCGAATTCAGCCCCGATTCGGCAACCACGTCGCGGTCCGGCGGCACCTCGGGCGCAAGTCTCTCCGTGGTTTCCAGCGAAACCTCGAACGTCTTCAGGTCCCGGTTGTTGATTCCGATCAGTGGCGACTTCAACCGGCAAGCCCGATCAAGCTCGAACCTGTCGTGGACTTCGACAAGCGCATCCATCCCCCATGAGATCGCCGCCGCTTCGATCTCTCTTGCCTGGCCATCGCCAACCATGGCCATGATGACAAGAATGCAGTCGGCGCCCATCTCTCGCGATTCAGCAACCTGGTAGGGATCCAGCATGAAATCCTTGCGGAGAACGGGCAGGGCGGCGGCTTTCGAAGCCGCCTGCAGATGCTCGCCCGATCCTTGGAAGCTGGGCCCGTCGGTCAGAACCGACAGGCACGCCGCTCCGCCGGCGCGGTAGCTGGCCGCAATCCGGGCGGGCTCGAAATCCTCTCGGATCACGCCCTTGGACGGGCTTGCCTTCTTGATCTCGGCAATGACGGCGCATCCGGAAGCCGCCCGATTCCGCAGCGCGTCGGCGAAGCCCTTGGGCGGCGGCGCGGCCGCCGCCTCCCGCTCGACATCGCCCAGCGGCCGGGAAGCCTTGAGCGCGGCGATTTCGGACCGCTTGTACTCCGCAATCCTGTCCAGAACGCTCATGCGCCGCCGCTCGTGATGCGGGCGAGCGATTCGGCCTTCTCGCGTGCTTTGCCGCTGTCGATGCTGCCCGTCGCTGCCGCGACGCCGTCGCGCAGCGACCGCGCTGTTCCGGCGATGAAAAGAGCCGCAGCCGCATTGAGCAGCACCGCGTCGCGGTAGGCGGATTTTTCGCCATCCAGCAGCGCCTTCAGCGCGATGCAATTCTCCTCCGGAGAGCCGCCCGCGATAGCCTCCACGGGATGGCGAGGGAGCCCGGCGTCCTCGGGCGCAACAACGGCTTCGGAGATTTCGCCGTTGTCCAGCGCCGCTGCGTCCGTCGGGCCTGAAATCGATATTTCGTCGGTTCCGTCCCGGCCGTGGACGACCCAGGCGCGCTCGGCTCCCAGCGTCCGGAGGGTCTCGGCCATGGGCCGGATCAGATGCTTTGAAAACGCGCCGATCAGGCCTAGCTTGGCCCCGGCCGGATTGGTCAGCGGCCCAAGGATGTTGAAAATCGTTTTGATTCCAAGGTTTTGCCGAACGCCCATGACATTCCGCATTGCCGGATGGTGCATCGGCGCCATCATGAATCCGATGCCCGCCTCATTGATGGCCCTTTCGACTACCGGCGGCTCGACCATCACGTTGATTCCGAGTCCCGACAGCACGTCGGCTGCGCCGGACCGGGACGAAATGCTCCTGTTGCCGTGCTTCGCAACGCAAGCGCCGGCGCCTGCGACCACGAGCGCGGCTGCGGTCGATATGTTCAGTGTCCCGACGCCGTCTCCGCCCGTTCCGACGATGTCGATGGCGCCCGGAGGCGCCTTGACGGGCTTGCACTTCGCGCGCATGACCGCCGCCGCCGCCGCGAATTCCGAAGCGGACTCGCCCCGGGTGCGGAGCGCGGCGAGGAAGCCGCCGACCTGGGATGCCTCGGCCGCTCCGTCCATGATCGCGCTGAATGCCGCTTCGGCCTCCTGCCGGTCGAGCGGCCGTTCGCAGGCGGCTGCAATGAATGGCTTGAATTCTTCGCTCATGCTTCGCTCCCGGACAATTCCAGAAAGGCGCGCAGGATCGCGTGGCCGTGCTCGGTCGCGATGCTCTCCGGATGGAACTGCACGCCGAACATCGGGTGCTCCTTGTGCCTGAGGCCCATGATCGTGCCGTCCTCAAGCCAAGCCGTGACCTCCAGCTGGCCGGGAAGCCCGTTCCTGTCGACAATCAGCGAATGATACCGGGTCGCCGTGAACGGGCAGGGGAGGCCGGCGAAAAGCCCGCTTCCGTCATGGTGGATCGAATCCGTCTTGCCGTGCACGATCTGGCTGTGCTGCACGACGGACCCGTCGAAGGCGTATCCTATCACCTGGTGCCCAAGGCAGACTCCGAGAAGCGGAATCCCGCGATGAGCCGCGCCGAGCGCGACGTCGGGGCAGGCGCCGGTCCTGTCGGGCCCGCAAGGCCCCGGCGAAATCACAATCGCGTCGGGCTGCATGGACAGGAACTCGTCGGCGGTCGCCGCATCGTTCCTCCGAACTTCCACGTCAGCGCCCAGTTCGCCCAGATACTGCGCGAGATTGAAGGTGAAGCTGTCGTAGTTGTCGATCAACAGTAGCATTGTTTCGAGATGCCTTTCGACGCCGAGAGCGGCGCCGGGCTGCCAGCCGCCGCGACCGGGTCAGGCCGTGAACATGCCCGCGTCGGCCGCCGCCTTGCGCAGCGCGTCGGATTTGTGGACGGACTCCTGCCACTCCGCTTCAGGATCGCTGTCGTGGACGATGCCGCCGCCAGCCTGGATGTGCAGCACGCCGTCCTTCAGAAGGGCGGTTCTAAGCGCGATGCACATGTCCATATCGCCGTTCGCGGAGAAATATCCAACCCCGCCGCCGTAAATGCAGCGCTTTTCCTGTTCAAGTTCGTCGATGATCTCCATCGCGCGGACCTTGGGCGCACCGGAAACCGTGCCGGCCGGAAGGCCCGAAAGCAGCGCCGACAAGGCGTCGTGCTCCTCGGAAAGCGTTCCGGCCACATTGGACACGATGTGCATGACGTGCGAGTATCTTTCGATGATGAATGTTTCGGTAGGACGCACCGTCCCGGTCCGCGACACCCTCCCGACATCGTTGCGTCCGAGATCAAGGAGCATCAGGTGCTCGGCCCGCTCCTTCTCGTCGGCAAGCAGCTCCTCCGCCAGCTGCCGATCCTCGTCCAGGCTCCGTCCCCGGCGCCTGGTTCCCGCGATCGGTCGGATGGTGATTTCCCGTCCGAACACCCGGACAAGGATCTCCGGACTCGCGCCGATGACATGGAAGCCGCCGAAATTGAAGAAGAACATGAACGGCGAAGGATTGGTCCGCCTCAGCGCCCGGTAGAACGAAAAAGGCGGGAGTCCGAACTTGAGCCGCCACCGCTGGCTGGGCACGACTTGGAAAATGTCCCCGGCGCGAATGTACTCCTTCGCCTTCTCCACGATCCGCAGGTACTCCTCCCGGGGAATGCTGGCTTCGGCCTGTTCAAGCTCGCGCGCCGTGCCGAATTCGCGGAGTGTCGGGAGCGGCCGGGTTTCGACTCGCCTGACCGTGCGTTCGACCCGATCGACAGCGGCGCCGTAGGCCTCGCGGGCGGTCAGGCCGCTGTCGAACCATGCCGGGCTTACGATCGTGACTTCGCCCTTCACGCCGTCCAGCACCGCCACCACCGACGGCCGGAGCAGCCTGGCGTCCGGGACTCCGGTTCGGTCCTCGTTCATGTCGGGCAGGTTCTCGACCAGCCGCACCATGTCGTAGCCGAGATATCCGAACAGCCCGGCTGAACTCGCCGGAAGGGAAGCGGGCAGATCGATGCGGCAATTCCCGATGAGGCTGCGAAGCGAACTGAACGGGTCCGCTTCCTCCGGCTCCCATGCCGCGGGGCTTGCCTGCGGGTCGCGGCAGATCCGGGCTTTGGCGCCATCGCATTCCCAGATCAGGTCCGGCTCCGTGCCGATGACCGAGTAGCGCCCGCGCGTTTCGCCGCCGGTCACCGACTCCAGCATGAAGCTGTGCTTTCCGGCGTCAGCGAGCTTGAGCATCAGCGACACGGGCGTGTCGAGGTCGGCGGCGAGCCTCGAATAGACAATCTGGTTGCGTTCGGCCTCGTATCCTGAGGCGAAGTCGTCAAAGTTGGGCTGGATCGCCATCCGGAACGGCTACTGGAACTGCGCGTGCACCGCGTCGATGATCGCCTGGTCGATCAGTATGCCCGCCTGTTCCTGCAGTTGGATCGCGAAGATCACGAACGCGTCCTGTCCCGCGGCGGCGGCGTTTTGCAGCCTCAGAATCTCGGCGGTCGTCGACGCTTCGACGGATTCCGGATCCGCCAGGACGATTGCGTCGACCCGGACCACCGCCATGGATTCGGCGTCCTCGACCACGGCGACGCCGCCCGGCTCAAGCTCGAATGCCTCCGCCACGAGACCCGAGGGCGCACCCTCAATGAACTCGCCGCGCCCCACACTCGCGAGTTTGGCCGGAACGAGTCCGAGCGCGTCGAACTCCCTGCCGGAGCGAAGCCCGGTTTCCGCTTCCTCAGCGAACTCAAGCAGCCGCGACCGAATCTCCGCCGCGCGCCACGAATCCGAGACGTCCTCGCGAACCTCGTCGAACGGCCGCGGCGCCGATTCCGTGATGCCGTCCAGCCGCAGCGCGAACACTCCGCCGTCCGCCAGCTCCTTTAGCTCCGGATAGTCGGTCTCTTCGACCAGCGCGGCCTCTTGGCGGAACGCGGCATACCCGACGACGTCGTGCTCGGACAATTCGTTGAACGAGATCTTGCCTAGGCGCATGGCGGTTTCCGCCGCCAGCTCCTCCAGGCTCGCGCCCGCGGCCAGCAGGTCGTCGATGCCGCTCGACATCTCCGCGACGGAACGCCGCGCCCGCTCCAGCGCGGCTTCAACATGCAGACCGGCCTCGGCGGCTTCGAAAGACACCGTTCTAGCCAGGAGAATGGCGTTCACGCTGAATATTGCAGGCCCCAGACCGGTATCGACGGGATCCGTCTCGCCGGTTTCCTGAAGCGCGAACACGGCATCGCCCGCGGCTCCGCCGAGATCGCCTTTCCGGACCTCTCCCAAATCAAGATCGCTCAGGGAAAGGCCGCGTTCCGACGCCAGCCCGGCAAAATCCAGCTCCCCGGCGTCGAGTCGGCTCTTCGCGGCAAGCGCCTCGTCCATGGTGGGGAACACTATGCGCTCGACCAGCCTGCGCTCGGGAACATTGAATTCCTCGGAACGCTCCTCATAGAGGCGCCTCAGGGCTGCCTCGTCGACATCGATGCTTTCGGCCAGCATCTCCGGCGTCAGCCAGGCGAACGTGATCTCCCGGGCCTCGGGAAGCATGAAGGATTCCGGGTTTCCGCTGTAGTGGCTCCTGAGTTCGCTATCGGTCGGAACCGGTTCGGGCCAGCCCAGGCTTGCGGCGTCCAATCGGGCCCAAGTGATGTTCCGGCCTTCGAAATAATACGAAATCAGCCGATCCACATAGAATTCCGAGGGCGGAAGCGCGCCTGCCACGCCAGCCTGGATTAGTGCCCTCGCGCTTTCCTCCCTCACGACCTCGTCGTACTCTCCGGCCGTTCGGCCTGATCGCTCGAGCATGAATTCGTACTGGCTTTCGTCGAATTCGCCGTCGAGGCCTTGGAATTCAGGCGTCTGCCTGAGCTGCTCGAGGACGTGCTGGTCGCCGGTGGAAAGGCCGATGCGGGAGGCCTCGTTGTCCAAGGCGGCCTCCAGAACCAGCCGCTGCAGCGCCATCCGGCCGACCCCTAGCTCAAGCCCTTCGCTCAGGGACACGTTGCGGTTCACTTGCGCGGAGTAGGCGCCCAGCTCGTTCTGCAGCGCGACCGCGTAGTCGTTGACAGGGATTTCCTCGTCGCCGACCGATCCGACCGAATCCGCGGTCCCCGTGAAATTCCCGATCCCGAAACCGGCGAGGCCGAGCACCAGCAGCCCGATCAGGACCCATACCAGCGCGTTCGTGCCCTTGGATCGTAAGGCTTTCGCCATCGCAGCAGCTTCCGGACGCCAAAAAATGCGCCGGACTTCTATTCCCGCGCCGCTGCCTTAACAAGACCGCGGAAATGCCTCGAACCGGCGGATGCTTCCGGCGGGCACCGCCGGTTCAGGAATCGAACCTGGCCATCCGCCGGAAAAACTCGTCGATGCCGTCGATATCGATATTCGGGTAGGCGAAGCGAATCTGCCTTTCGACGGCGCCGGAGCCGCCCTCGCCGACAGCGGATCCGCACATTGTTCCGGGAATAGACAGAATGCGCTGTTTCGACAGGAGATTTTTGGCGACAGTCCCGGAATCCAAGGAGAACGGATGCTCCGCATAGGCGAAATAAGCGCCGCACCCGAGAAGCTTCCAGCTGTTCAGTCTCGCGAAGCCGGCCTCCATCGCACGCCGCCGTTCAAGAATCCGGTTCCGTTCGCCCTCCCGCCAGTCCGCCAAGTGACGCATTCCGAACAGCGCGGCCCGCTGGCCGAGCTGGTTCGGGCAAATGGTCACGGCGTCGAGGCATTTCTCCAGAAGCGGAAGAAGGCCCGCGTCAGCGACGACGGCGCCGACCCTGTGCCCTGAGAGGCGGTACGCCTTGGAGAAGGAATAAAGGTGGATGAGCGTGCCGGGCCAGTCCGCCTCCCGGAACAGATCGTGCGGCGGACCGCTGCGCGAATCGAAGTCGCGGTAGGTCTCGTCCACGATGAGCGGAATTCCGCGACCCTTGGCGAGTTCGTAGAACTCCTGGAGCGTCGCGGAAGGATACTCCACGCCGCACGGATTGTTCGGCGTGATCAAAGAGATCGCCTTCACATCGTCCGAAAGCAGCTCCGCCGCGGCGGCGGCCGACGGCACGAGCCCTTCGCCGGTCTCGAGAAGCCGGGCTTCGATGCCGCATGTGTCAAGGCAAAGCTTGTGGCTGAAATACCAAGGCGTCGTAACAAGGATCGAGTCGCCGGCACGCGCGAGAGACATGACCGCCGCCGCAAACGCCTGGTTGCATCCCGCGGTGATGGCTACTTGGTCCGCCGAGATTGCGCCTCCGTAGGCTTTCGACCACTGCTGCGCGACTTCGCGGCGAAGCTCCGGCAATCCGAGCACCGGGCCGTAAACATGCGCATCTGCATCGGTCATCATGGCGTCCGAAAGAGCCTCGAGCAGCGGCTTCGGCGGCATCGCCGTCGGCGCGGCTTGGGAAAGGTTCAGCAGGGGAACGCTACGGTCCTGCGGCAGTTCCGCCAGCCATCGCCTGGTTTCCATGACCGGCGGTTCGGCTGCGGAGACGACCAGCTGGTTAAGGGAATAAGACATCGCGTTTGCGCTCCGTTCCTCGCTATGCCTCGGCCAGCGCCTGCCGACGGGTTCGGCGCGCGGATTCGTTCTTGCATTCGCTCCCGCTGCCTTGGAGGCGGCACGCTGCGGGGAAGGGCGGGACCCCCGGCGGGTTGGCGAAGGAATGGCGGAGAGACAGGGATTCGAACCCTGGGTACCCGTGAAGGTACAACGGTTTTCGAGACCGCCCCGTTCGACCGCTCCGGCACCTCTCCGCGGTCGCCGGGCTTCTACCACCGAAGCGCGACGAAACCAACAAGCGCTGCCGCACATGCGCAACTCGCATGCCGAGGAAGCGTGCCCGAACCGAGCGCGCTGGTCGCTGCCGGGCAACGGAGGCTGCCGGTTTCACGAAACCTTCACGTTTCCGTGGCAATACCATCAAGAGACGCCGCTACGTGTTCCGGCAACCGCAACCAACCGCGCAAGGAGCCGGAAATGGAAATCGCAGCGAGCTGGAGGAAGGGTCGGCCGTTGGTTGCCGCGGCCGTGCTAACGGCGGCAGCCGGAGCGGCGGATGCCCGGGATCAGATCCGCATCGTCGGGTCGTCGACGGTGTTCCCGTACACGCAGGCGGTTGCCGAGCAGTTCACCAACATGCTCGGCGCGCCTTCGCCGATCGTCGAATCGACCGGAACCGGCGGCGGAATGAAAATATTCTGCGCGGGCGTCGGAACCGGCCATCCCGACATCACGGGCGCTTCGCGCGCGATGAAGTCGTCGGAGCACGAATTGTGCACGTCCAACGGCGTCGTCGACGTCACCGAGGCTCTGATCGGCTTCGACGGACTGTCGATCGCCGTTTCCCGCGGCAACAGCTTCGATTGGAATCTGACGCTTCCGCAGATCTACCTCGCGCTGGCCAGCCAGGTTCCAGTTGACGGCGAGTGGGCGGACAACCCGTACCGGAATTGGAACGAAATCGACCCTAGCCTTCCGGACGAGCCGATTCTTGCCTACGGCCCCCCGCCGACTTCCGGCACGCGCGATGCCTTCGTGGAGCTTGCCATGCATGCCGGCTGCGAAGAGCTCGAATTCGTCCGAGTCGGCGGATACGACTCCGGCTGGATCACGGAAAACTGCTCGCGGATGCGCCAGGACGGGCCGTTCGTCGAAGCGGGCGAGAACGACAACCTGATCGTGCAGCGGTTGAACGCCGACCCCGCCGCGTTCGGGATCTTCGGATACTCGTTCCTTTTCGAAAACCTCGACACTCTCAAGCCGGTCCGGATCAACGGCGTTTCGCCGGATGCCAGCACGATCGGCGACAATTCCTACCCGGTTTCGCGCCCGCTGTTCGTCTACATCAAGAACGCTCATCGCGGCGTGATTCCCATGCTGCAGGAGTTCGTCGAGGAGTACGTGTCTGAAGACGCGCTCGGCCCGGAAGGCTATTTGACCGAACGGGGGCTTGTGGCGCTTGATGCCGCTAGCCGCGCGGCGCTTCAGGACGCGGGCATCAACGGCACCAACATGGATGCAAAGTAGCCCGCTTAGGCCTCTTGACTTGATCGGCGGATATGGCGTCAGCCGCATTCTTGCTTCTGCTTGGAACCGCAGCAGCGGGCTGCCTGTGGAACTGGCAGGCGGCGGCGTCAATCCGCTCGAGGGGCACGCGCCTCAGATCCGTGTCCGCGTACCACGGCCTGTTCTCTTTGCTGGTCGTGCTGATTCCGACACTAACTTTCGTCCTTCTCTGGCAGGCGTTCCAAGGGATCACGATCGACGCGGTCATCATCGGCGGCGTGCCCGACCGCGTTCTTAATGGCAACGATGCCAGCCAGCGCCAGCTCGCCATCACGGAGATCCGTTCAATTGCCGGCGGACAGGTCTTCGGCGAGCCCGAGGACTGGACGCTGGCAGCGGCGGCGCGCTTGGTGCAGCTGGAAGGAACGGCGCACGTTCTAATGATCGCCAGCGCGGTCGCTCTCGCACTTGCGCTGGCGGCGTTCTCGAGGCGAAAGGTGCGGGCGGAATTCAATGCCCGCGAGAGCGTCGAATCACTGGTTTCCGGCGTGCTGCTGGCGTGTTCCGCGATCGCTGTGCTCACGACAGCGGGCATCGTGGCGTCCCTCGCCTTGGAAACCGCGAATTTCCTTCGGCTGGTTCCGCTTGCCGACTTCCTGTTCGGGTTGAACTGGGAGCCGCAGATCCCGATTCGTGAAGACCAGCTTGCGGCGGAGGGCGCTTTCGGCTGGCTTCCCGTGATTCTGGGAACCGTCGTCATTACGGCGGTCGCGGTGGCGATCGCCATCCCGGTCGGATTGCTTTCCGCCATCTACCTCAACGAATTCGCGCCCGGGACGATCCGAGCCGCGGCGAAGCCGATTCTTGAGATTCTGGCTGGGGTTCCAACTGTAGTTTACGGATTTTTCGCAATTCTTGTTGTGGCGCCTGCAATGCGAACTGTCGGCACTCAGCTCGGCATCCCCGTCTCGCCGAATTCCGCGCTGGCGGCAGGAGCCGTCATGGGCATCATGCTGACGCCGTTCATTTCATCTTTCGCGGAGGATGCGTTCTCGTCGGTGCCTTCGGCCATGCGGGACGGAGCGCTCGCGCTCGGCTCGACGCGGGCCGAAATGATGCTCACCGTCCTTTTCCCTGCCGCGCTGCCGGGAATAGTCGGCGGCGTGCTGCTGGCGGCGAGCCGCGCGATCGGAGAAACCATGATCGTGGTCATGGCCGCCGGACTGATTGCGAAGCTGACCATCAACCCGCTCGACAGCGTCACAACGGTGACGGTGCAGATCATGACGCTGCTGATCGGCGACACCTCGTTCGACGATCCGAAGACTCTGGCGGCTTTCGCTCTGGGAATGATGCTCTTCCTGGTCACGCTTTGCATCAACGTCGCCGCGCTCAAGATCGTGCGGAAATACCGAGAAAAGTACGAATAGGGGCCGCGGGATGAACATTGGGGAAGGCGATAATCCGGCGGCCGGGCTCGGGGCCAAAAGCAAAATCGAGCGGAGCCTGAAGACGCGGCTGCGGAAGCAGCTGCTTCTGCACGGGATGGGGCTCGGCGCGCTCGTACTTGCGTTTCTCATGCTATTCATCCTCGTCGCGTCGCTGGTTTCGACCGGCTACCACGCCGCAACCCAGACGCACGTCACACTAGAGATCGCCGTCGATCCGGCCGTGATCGATCCCGAGAGGCTTCCGCGCGGCAACTTCCGCAAGCTGATCCAAAACTCGATTGCGAAGCGCTTTCCCGATGTCACGGCGTCGGCGGAACTTAGGTTGCTTGCCAAGATTCCCAGCAACGGAGCGCAATTCCGGCTGCGCGATTTGGTTGCGGCCGACCCGTCGCTCATCGGACGGACCGTCGCGCTGTCGGTGCCGGTTTCGGACCCCTTCGACCAGTTGCGCAAGGGGCTTATCGACCCGTCCACGCCGGAGCAGTTCAGGAGACTTTCGGACCAGGAGATCGAATGGTTCGAGCGTCTCGACGAAGCCGGCGCGATTGAACGGTCGTTCAACTTCGCTCTGCTGTTCAATTCGGACAGCAGATTTCCCGAGCTGGCGGGATTGCGCGGGGCCATAGCCGGATCCTTCTGGGCCTTGCTGGTCTGCTTCCTGATATCCTTCCCGGTTGGAATCGGAGCCGCTGTTTATCTTGAGGAGTTCGCGCCCAGGAACAGGATTAGCGATTTCATCGAGGTGAACATCAACAATCTCGCGGCGGTTCCATCCGTGGTCTTCGGCCTTCTGGCGCTTGCGGTCTTCATCGGCTCGTTCGGGCTTCCGCGCTCCGCGCCTTTGGTCGGCGGCATGACGCTGGCGCTGATGACGATGCCCACGATCATCATCGCAACGCGCGCTGCGCTGAAGGCCGTTCCCGATTCAATTCGGGAAGCGGCGCTGGCCATGGGCGCATCCAAACAGCAGATGGTGTTCGGGCATGTCCTTCGGCTGGCCATGCCCAGCATACTGACCGGCACGATAATCGGCATGGCGCAGGCGCTGGGCGAGACCGCGCCGCTTCTCCTGATCGGGATGAACGCGTTCATCACCGCCGCGCCGTCGGGTCCGTTGGACAGCGCGACAGCGCTCCCCACGCAAATCTTCATCTGGGCGGACAGCCCGGAACGAGGGTTCGTGAGCCGGACATCGGCAGCCATCGTCCTGCTGCTCGGATTCTTGATCGCGATGAACAGCCTGGCGATCTTTCTTCGCAACAAGTTCGAGCGGCGGTGGTAGGCGATTCGGCCGCGCGAGCGGGCAAGCAGAGGCGCGCAGTCAGCATGTTGACAGGGCACGCGGCTAGAACATATAGCGTGCGACCCGCGCGAGGCATCGCTTGGCGCTGGCTTGAGCGTCGAGTTCGAAAGCGAACAATCCGGCACTGGATGCGCGCGGCCCGGCAGGAATTCGGCATGTGAAGGCGGAGAGCGGAAACTTGGCAGAGAGCGGCAAAACCGGATCAAAGGCGTCGCCCGCCGAGCGCAACGGTGTAAAGGCGGTATTCAAGCTCGGCGCGCACCAGCATGTCGTCAAGGTGGGTGATCGGATCACCGCGCCGCAATGCCGGGAGCTTCCCGACCCCGAGGCCGAAACCTCGGGCGTGGGGCAGAAGATCAAGGTTCGCGACGTGCTGATGGTTTCGGGAAAGCCCCCGCTGGTCGGCGACCCGATTGTGGAAGGCGCAGTCGTTGAATTGGCGGTCAGCGATGTCCGGCGGACGCCCAAGGTGGTGAATTTCAAGCGCAGGCGCAGGAAGCACTCGTCGAAGCGGACCAAGGGCCACCGGGAATTCGAATACGTGCTTACTGTCGAAGGCATCAAGGCCCCCGGACCGCAGGCCAAGGAAGGCAGCCGTGCCTCGGGAGCCAGGTCCGGAACCGCCAAGTCCGAAAAGCCGACGGCGGCGTGACACGCGGGCCTGCGTGATGCGGCTCGCAGCATAGGGAGTTTCGTGAATGGCGCACAAGAAGGCGGGGGGATCCTCCAGGAACGGCCGCGATTCAGCGGGTCGGCGGCTGGGCGTCAAGAAGTTCGGCGGCGAGAGGGTCATTCCGGGAAACATCGTCGTCCGCCAGCGCGGCAACAAGTTCTGGCCGGGCAAGGGCGCCGGCATCGGCAAAGACCACACGATCTTCGCCATGATCGAAGGCACGGTATGCTTTCGCAAGGGATTCAAAGGGCGGAATTTCGTTTCCATCGATCCGCCGGCCGCCGCCGCGGAGTGAGTTCCTCCATTCGCTTCCGGCTGCCGCCGGAAGCGCCGTGCGCTTGGCCAACCGGGAATTCCAAACCGCCGCCGGGAGACCGGGGGCTTCGGGATGGCGAAGCCCAGCCGGTTGCATAGCGAAGATGCGATCCGGCCGGTTGGTTCGAACCCGGCCGCTGAGGAGCGCGGGCTGACAGTCGCGGGAAGGCCGCGTTGAAATTCCTTGATCTTGCAAAAGTGGAAATCCGCTCAGGAAGCGGAGGCAACGGCGCAATCAGCTTCCGCCGGGAGAAGCATGTGGAGTTCGGAGGTCCGGACGGCGGCGACGGAGGAGACGGCGGCGACGTATGGGCCGAGGTCCATGACGACCTCAACACGCTCATCGAGTACCGCTACCGGCGGCACGTGATCGCGGGGAACGGCGCGTCGGGAATGGGAAAGCAGCGCACGGGAAGCAAAGGCTCCGACGCCGTGCTGCCGGTTCCCGCTGGCACGGAGGTGCTCGACGAGTCGCAATCGCGCGTGCTGGCCGATCTTGCCAAGCCCGGCCAAAGGGAACTGCTCGCGAAAGGCGGGAAGGGCGGTTTCGGGAACGCGCGATTCAAGACTTCAGTCAACCGCGCGCCGCGCCGCGCGAACAAGGGACAGCCGAGAATCGAGCGGATCATCTGGCTGCGACTCAAGCTGATCGCCGATGTGGGGCTAGTCGGGCTTCCGAATGTCGGCAAATCAACGTTCCTGTCCGCGTCGACGAATGCCCGTCCCAAGATTGCCGACTATCCGTTCACGACACTGCATCCCAATCTTGGTGTCGCCGAAGCGTCAGGCACGGAGTTCGTGGTCGCGGACGTTCCGGGCCTCGTGAAGGGAGCCCACGAAGGGGTCGGGATTGGCGACAGGTTTCTAGGTCATGTTGAACGCTGCGCGCTGCTGCTGCATCTGGTGGACGGGACTTCGGATGCGCTGGCGCGGGACTGCGGCACGATCATCTCGGAGATAGAGGCGTACGGACAGGGGCTGGAAGAGAAGCCGAGATTGACGGTGCTGTCCAAGATCGACGCTTTGGCCACCGAAGACCGCGCGGCGAAGCGCAAGTCCTTGGAGGCCGCGGCCGGTGCGCCGGTCATGGGCGTGTCCGCCGTGTCGGGGGAGGGCATGGAGGAATGCTTGCGGACCCTTTCGGAAATGGTTGCAAGCGCTCGATCCTGTTCCGCCGAGCGCAGCCCGGACGCGAAGGAATGGGTGCCATGAACTACCTGGAGCGCGCCCGCCGGGTCGTCGTCAAGGTAGGGTCCTCGACGCTGGTGGACGGCGCAACCGGCAAAATCAGGAATGCATGGCTGGAGGGGCTCGCCGAGGATGTCGGAAGCCTACGGAAGCAAGGGGCGGACGTGCTCATCGTGTCCTCGGGATCCATCGCCCTCGGGGCGGGGGCACTCGGTATGCGCGAGCCGCGGCGGTTTCTCGAGCAAAGCCAAGCGGCGGCGGCGGTTGGACAGATCCGGCTTGCCAAGGCATACGAGGAGGCGCTGGCGCCGCACGGGATCGCGGCCGCCCAGATTCTGCTTACGCTGGACGACAGCGAAGACCGCCGCCGCTACCTGAATTCCCGGTCAACCTTTGCGGCGTTGCTCGCGCAGGGCGTCGTTCCCGTTATCAACGAGAACGACACGGTTGCCACGGACGAGATACGGTTCGGGGACAACGACAGGCTGGCGGCACAGGTCGCCGCGATGACCGGCGCCGACGTGCTTGTCGTCCTTTCGGATGTCGACGGGCTTTACGACCGCGATCCGCGGTCGTCCGGCGATGCGGTCCGCATTCCGGTCGTCCGCAAAATCACTAGCGAAATCGAAGGCATGGCCGGCGACGAAGGGACGGGGCTTTCGAGAGGCGGAATGCGGACGAAGATTCTCGCGGCTAAGGTCGCCATCGCCGCCGGATGCGCGATGGTGCTTGCGGAGGGCAGGGTGCGCAGGCCCGTTTCCGCAATCAGGAATGCCGCGGAATGCACTTGGTTCCTGCCCGAGGGCGACCCGCTGGCCGCGCGCAAGAATTGGATCGCCTCAATGAAGCCCAGGGGCGCCGTTCACGTGGATGCCGGGGCCGAAAGGGCCTTGCAGGGCGGAAAATCGCTTCTTCCCGTGGGAGTCGTCGGCGTGGCCGGCGATTTCGGCCGGGGCGATCCGGTTGAAATTGTCGATCCCGACGGCCGATCCGTCGGCAAGGGCCTCGTCAGATACACGAAAGCCGAGACTCAAAAGATTTTCGGACGTAAGAGTCCGGAGATTGAGGACATTCTTGGATACCCGGGCCGTGCCGCGTTGATCCATCGCGACGACATGGCTTTGTAATCCGCAGCAAATGCTGCAAGCCGTCTGCGGGTTGCGCAGGCCATCGCAATTTGGAATTACGCTGCGGGCTTTGAGACCGTCCGGAATGCCGATCACTGCCCATTGGAATTGCGCGGCGAGGAGTCCGAAATGTCCAGTTCCGGCAACTGCCAGGAAATCGTGCGGGCGATCGGAAAGCGGGCTCGGGCGGCCGCCGGAGTGCTGTCGGTCGCGGCGCCGGAAGCGAAGAGCCGAGCAATCGAGGCCGCGGCGGACGCCATCGCTGGTGCCAGCGGCGAAATCCTCGCCGCGAACGCCGTCGATCTCGAGTCAGGCAGGACGAACGGGCTTTCGGCTGCGAAGCTGGACAGGCTCGAATTGAACGCCGAACGGCTTGCGGGAATTGAAGCCGCCCTTCGCTCGGTGGCAGAACAGAGCGATCCTGTCCGGAGAGTGCTCGCGGAATGGACTCGGCCGAACGGCCTCAAGATCCGCCGGGTCGCGACGCCGCTGGGCGTGGTCGGAATCATTTTCGAATCCAGGCCGAACGTGACCGCCGACGCGGGCGCGCTCTGCCTGAAGTCCGGAAACGCGGCGATCCTCCGGGGCGGGTCCGACAGTTTCAATTCCTCCGCCGCAATCCATCGATGCCTTGCAACCGGCCTTGAATCCGCCGGGTTGCCGGCGGCGGCGATCCAGCGCGTGCCGACCACCGATCGGGCTGCGGTCGGGGAATTGCTGAGGATGTCGGATTACGTCGACGTAATCGTGCCCCGCGGAGGAAAGAGCTTGGTGGCGCGGGTGCAGGAGGAAGCAACGGTGCCGGTGTTCGCCCATTTGGAGGGCGTCTGCCACGTTTACGTCGACGCGGACGCCGATCTGGAGAAGGCGCGGCGGGTGGTCGTCAACGCCAAGACAAGGCGCACGGGGATCTGCGGCGCAGCTGAATGCATCCTGGTGGACCGCAAGTTCTGGAAGGAGAAGCAGGCGCCGTTCCTCGACGATCTAGTGAAGGCGGGAGTGGAGGTCCGCGCCGACGGCGACCTGGCGGGCATTCCCGGCACGGTCGGCGCGTCGTCCGAAGATTTCGGAAAGGAATTCCTGGACATGATCGTGGCCGCCAGGATCGTTGACGGCGTGGACGGGGCGATCCGGCATATCCGGGAGCACGGCTCGGGCCACACCGACGCCATTGTTTCGGAAAGCGATGTCGCCGCGGATCGGTTCTTCCGGGAATTGGACTCCGCGATCCTTATGCGGAATGCATCAACCCAGTTCGCGGACGGCGGGGAATTCGGGATGGGCGCGGAAATCGGGATTGCGACAGGAAAGATTCACGCGCGCGGCCCGGTCGGGTCCGAGCAGCTCACCAGCTTCAAATACCTCGTTGAAGGAAACGGCTCGATCCGAGCCTGAATGGCGCCGCCGGGATTCGCCGGGCTTACAAGCTCCAGCTGCGGATTTTGCCGCAATCAATGTGAACGAACCCGGATCGCCGGTATATGCCCACGCCGCCGGATTTGCAGGTCCGCGCGGCCTCGGCGATGGTGGACGACGAGAAGCCCTTCAGCCTCACGTCGGCAGCCTTCCCGTACATGTGGAGCGAGTTTCTTGCGACGCCTCTGCTTGCGCGGCGCAACTGCCGGTTCGTTGCCTTGGTACGGTAGCCCGACAGCAATTCGAACGGCTCGCTCGCATCAAGGATCTTGTGGGTGGCCGACAGGATGTCCAGATTGTTGGTGTCCATCCGAACAAATTTGTCCTGACGCCAGTCGCGCATGAAATAGTTGATCTCGGACAACGCGTCGGGGATGTAAAAGCCGTCGACCCAGTAGATGATGTCGATGGTCTCGCCGGTCTTGTCGCTCCACATGCTTAGGCGGCGGATGTTCCCGCCGCGCCGGGCGATGCTGAAAGTGGTGGGAAACGCGGGCGTCGCGGCTGTTGCGAGCGCCGCTGCGCAAAGCGAAAGCAGTCCTCTCCGGGACATTTGCGCGTCCGCCGATTTGGCCTGTGTCTTGCCTGCCTCAGTGCCTGGCTCGAATACTTCCATGCGGTTGCCTTATTCCGAACATGCTCCGCAGCGCGCTTCCATATCGCCCTGCCAATCGGCGGTCAATCAATAAACTTAAGTTGAAATGCGCTCCGCTTGTCAAGCGCTACCGCAATTCCGGCGCTGGAGGCTTGCCGGGCATACAATTCCGGCATTGGCGCCTCGGCCCCGGCTTCATCTCCGCGTATGGCCCAGAACGCCCAGGCCGCGCGCGGGCAGCGTGCCGAAGCGCAGATGGTCCGTCGGGTCACAGGCCGGATTGACGGACCGTGCCGGGTTCCGAACGGTCGGGCAAAGAGGGTTGGCGGCTGCCCCGCCGCGCGGAACGATGGTTTCGCCCCGGAGCAAGACGGCGAGGCGACCGCCCACTTGATGGTAAGCGCATGGGCAAAAACGGGTCTGGATGGGGCTTGTTTCGACGCCTTATCGGACCCGCATGATTTGCCTTGATCGGGCGAATCTGGAAAGCACTCGGTCAACCGCCGCCCGGCTGCCCGGTTAAAACGGGCGTCGGGGCGCGGCGGGGCGGTCTCGGGAAACGCCGAGGCATGCTTCAGGGCGCGGCTCGGCAAGCTGTATATCACGGCGTTCCGGCTTGAATTTGTCCTAAACCTGAACGCTGTAGCGACAGAACCTAATGGCCGGCCACGTGCGGGAACTCCATCGCAGGATCCTTTTGGTTCACCAAATTCGCACTCCCGCTTCGCTTTGGCGATCTCGACCACAGAAGCGCCAAGCTTTGCCGCGCTTGACTGAGTTCAGATATTGTCGGCACTCCTCTCTTTTGCCGGGATGGCTGGCTAAACTGCATGATCTGCCTTGGCTGCTTCCCCCCGCAATCAATTCGCGGAACGTTCGAAACTGAACCGGATCCATGCGCGACGGACTCGAGAGGATAGAGGCGGAAGCTTCCCGCTGACGCTAGGGTTCAAGCCATCCAAAAAACCTTGTGCCGTTTCGCAGCGGCTGTTGGCGATTCGTCGCAGGTCCGGCCATCCACGAGCAGGCGAGCGCCTTCGGCCAGGAAACCTTACTGTTGCTCTATTGTTTCTTGCGCCCGGTGAAACGGCGGCATCACGGACAATTCATGGAAATCCTCGGTTCGGGCGCGATATAATGCTTGCTCACCGATTGGCTGACCAGCAAACTAGATATGCCTTCGATTTCCCGCAGCATGACGCGCAGCGGCCTGAGCGGCCTGGTTGCGGCCGCAGTTTCCGCGGCTTGCACGCTGATAGCGGTTCCGATTCAGACCCATGCCTTCGAGGTGGAAGGCGCCGCTGCCCGGATCGAACTTGCCAATGCCGCCTCGCAGTTCGACGAGGTCTATGAGTTCTACAGCCGGAACCAGTTCCAGCCGATCTGGACGGGAGACAGCGAAGAAAGCGAGCGTCGGCGCGCCGCGCTGTTCGCGGCGCTCGATTCGGCGCGCGAGCACGGCATCCCCATGGGTGCTGCTCGCAAAGCGATGCTCGGCGCTCTCTTCGCCGGGATCGGCGGTTCGGACGACGCGGCCCGCGCCGATGTGGAGTTCAGCAGGACCTACCTCGAATTCGCGCGGGAACTGAATTCTGGATATTTGGACCCGCAGGTGATCGACAAGAACATCGCGCCGACCCGGAACGAGCTTGCCGCGGACCAGCTGCTTGAGGGAATTCTCGGAGGCGACCCGGAGGGCTTTTTGGCCGGCCTCGCGCCTCAAAGCGCGGAGTACCGCGGGCTTCTGGAATTGCATGCGGAGATTCGCGGCGTCGTCCAATCGGGAGGCTGGGGACCGAAGGTCGACGCCGAGCGCCTTGAATTCGGCGACTCGGGGGCGGCTGTCGTCGCGCTCAGGAACCGCCTCATTCGAATGGGATATCTGCCGCGGATCGCCGATGCGGACTACGGCGGAGCGCTCGTGTTCGCCGTCAGGAGGTTCCAGCTCGACCACGGGCTGGATCCCGACGGAATCGCCGGGCCGCGGACTCTACGCGCCGTCAACGTCGAGCCGGCCGAACGGCTGGGGCAGGTCCTCGCGTCCTTGGAGCGCGCCCGATGGATGAACAAGCCGCTTGGGAAACGCCACGTTCTGGTCAATCTCGCCGATTTCAAGGCCGCGGTCGTGGACGAAGGCCAACCGGTGTTCATATCGCGCGTCGTGATCGGCCAGAACACGCGTCGGCTCCGGACGCCGGAATTCTCCGACGTCATGACCCATCTCACCGTCAATCCCACCTGGTACGTTCCCCGCTCCATCACGGTTCGCGAAATCCTTCCGCAGCTGCAGCGGAACCCGAACGCGGAGAAGGAGATCCAGATATTCGATCCCGAGAAGGGCATCGTGGATCGCTCGGAATTGAACTTCGCGGAGTTCTCCGCCTCGAATTTCCCCTTCAGGATGCGGCAGCCGCCCGGCCCGACGAACGCTCTGGGCCGCGTCAAGTTCATGTTTCCCAACCATTACAACATATACATGCACGACACGCCGTTCAGGGATTTGTTCGAGAAGGAGGTCAGGGCGTTCAGCCACGGATGCATCAGGGTCCAGAAGGCGCACGACTTCGCGCGGTTCCTGCTTTCGGAGCAGTTGTCGCCCGCATTCGACTTCTTTGAAAACCTGATCGAGTCGGGAACCGAGGTTCAGGTCAATTTCGACCACCCGCTGCCGGTTCATGTGACCTACCGCACCGCTGGATGGAGCCGGACGGGAGAGTGAATTTCCGGAACGACATCTACGGCCGCGACAAGGCGATCTACAACGCGCTCGTGGAATCCGGGCTGGGCGCCGCGGCCTTGAGCAGCTGAACGGGCGGCCCGTTCGTCCGGCGCGCCGACCGGCGCCAATCGGGGCATGACGGAATTTGAAATCGGAGACATGGCGCGAGCCGTTGGCGCGCGGCTGGACGGCGATCCGGGCGTCGTCGTGTCAGGCGTTGCGGAGCCCGCCGACGCCGGGCCTCGCGACCTCGCGCTCGCGATGGCCCCGGCTTTCCTCTCCGACCTACGGCGGGGCAAGGCCCGCGCCGCGGCGCTGGCCGAAGGCGCCGACCGGGAATCGCTGGGCCTGGCTTCGGCGATGTTCACGGATCAGCCCCGGTTCACGCTTGCGCTCATCACAAGACTCTTCGATCCCGGTCCTGACGTGGCCAAGGGAATCCACCGGTCGGCGGTCGTGGCCGAGTCAGCCGAGATCGGAGACGGCGCCTGCATCGGACCGCTGGCGGTTGTCGGCGAAGGGGCGCGGCTCGGCAAGAATTGCTCGATTGGCCCGCATGCGGTCATAGGAAGCGGGGTCGTGATCGGCGATGGCGCGGTCATCCACGCCGGCGTCAAAATCGGCCGAGGCGTTCAGGTCGGCGAGCGCTTCATCGCCCACCAGAACGCGGTCGTGGGCGGCGACGGCTATTCGTTCGCCACCGCCAAGCCCGGCGCCATAGACGAGGTCCGCTCCACGCTCGGAGGCAAGATCACGCAGCGCCAGGGCGAGTACTACCGAATCCATTCCTTGGGCGCTGTGGAAATCGGCGACGATGTCGAGGTGGGCGCCTGTTCCGCGGTCGACAGGGGAACCGTATCGTCGACGATCATCGGAAGCGGCACGAAACTCGACGACCACGCCCATGTCGGCCACAACGTCAAGATCGGAAAGCACTGCCTCATCTGCGGCCATGTGGCCATCGCGGGATCCGCCGTCATTGGCGACAGGGTCGTTCTTGCCGGAATGGTGGGCGTGTCCGACCACCTCACGATAGGGGACGATGTGGTTGCGGCAGGAGCGTCGAAAATCTTCCGGACCGTGCCCGCAGGGCGATCCGTCATGGGGTCTCCCGCAATCGACTTGGACATGAACATCAAGCTCTACAAGAGCCTGCGAAGGGTTCCGAGGCTGCTCGACCAGGTGCGGGAGCTGAGGAATCGTGTTTCAAACCTGTCGGATAAAGGCTAATCGGAACTAGTCGCGGCAAGGTTTGGAGTTCATGCCGGAAGCAGTCGCCGAACGCGTGATCGAGATTATCGCGGAACACGCCGTGCTTGAGGCGGGCGACATCACGCTGGATTCGACACCTCAGGAACTCGGCATAGATTCCCTGGGGATGGTGGAATCAATTTTCGCGATCGAGGAGGCGTTCGACATCGAGATTCCCTTCAACGCCAACGAGCCGGAAAAAAGCGATTTCGACATCACGTGCGTCCGCGCAATGGTCGGCGCGGTAGAGCAGCTGGTCTCGAACAAGGGCGACTAAGGGCAGCGATGCGCCGCGTCGTCATTACCGGCCAAGGCACCATCAACCCCTTGGGCCGCTCCGCCGAAGAGACCTTCGAAAGCTTCCGGGAAGGAAGGTGCGGCATTTCCGAGCTGGACATCCGCGATGTCCAGCGCTTGGCGATAAGAATCGGTGGGCAGGTGCCGGGATTCGATCCGGCGGAGCACTTCAGCCGGCAGGAGCTCGCGCTCTACGACAGGTTCGCGCAATTCGCGGTTGTGGCGGCGGAGCAGGCGATCACGCAGTCGGGGTTTGCGGCGGGCGACGCCGGAACCGAGGCGGGCGTCGTCATCGGAACCGCAGGCGGAGGGCTGAACACCTGGGACGACTCGTACCGCGCGGTCTACGCGGACGGGAAGAACCGCGTCCACCCGTTCGTCGTTCCGAAACTCATGAACAATGCGGCCGCAAGCCATATTTCGATGAAATTCGGCCTTCAGGGGCCGAGCTTTTCGGTGTCGACCGCGTGCTCGTCTTCGAACCACGCGATCGGGCTGGCATTCCAGATGATCCGGCACGGCATGGCGCAAACGATGGTCGCCGGCGGCTCCGAAAGCATGCTTTGCTTCGGCGGCGTCAAGGCTTGGGAGGGCCTTCGGGTGATGTCGCAGTCCGCTTGCCGCCCGTTTTCGGCGAACAGGAACGGGATGGTTCAAGGGGAGGGCGCGGCGGCGTTCGTGCTTGAGGAGCGCGACCAAGCCCGGGCTCGGGGCGCTGAAATCCTGGCCGAGATAGCAGGATTTGCGATGTCTTCAGACGCGCAGGACATTGTCATGCCTTCGAAATCAGGCGCCGCCCGGACGATCCGCGGGGCGCTGGACGATGCAGGCGTGGCGCCGGAGTCCGTCGGATACATCAACGCCCACGGCACGGGAACGGCCGCCAACGACGTAACGGAATGCGCCGCGATCCGAGAAGTTTTCGGATCGGCCGCGGACGGCGTGCTGCTCTCGTCCACGAAGTCCATGCACGGGCACCTGATCGGCGGCACCGGCGCCGTGGAGCTCCTTGCTTGCGTCATGGCGCTTAGGGACGGCGTTATTGCGCCGACCATCGGCTACGAGGAGCCCGATCCCGAATGCGATCTCGACGTGGTGCCCAACGAGGCAAGGCGGGCGAAGGTTGGCGTCGCGCTGTCGAACGCGTTCGCCTTCGGAGGGTTGAACGCCGTGCTGGTGCTGCGCGCGGCGTAGCTCGTCCGGTTAGAACTGGTCGAACGCCCGCCTGAATCCGCGCAGCGAAATCCGCGCTTTGTAGGGAGTATCCGGATCCGGGCTGTTCACCGTGATGTTCAGCCGCCTTCCGCGCTTCATGTCGTCCAGCTCGTCTTTGGTAATGCCGACCTGAGAAATGCATCCGTCAGGCGTGCAGTACAGCACGGGGCTGACCCGCTCATCCTTCCTGTCCACCTGCCAGATCACCCCTGAGGTAAGCCACACGCCCAAAGGCACCTGGAGGGTGGCAACCGCGGGAACATCCTCGTTCCCCGGGTTGGGCCGAACCTCCAGAAAGGCGCTTCCGTCGTCCTCGTCACTAGCATGAAATATTGCGAAGCACTGGCTGCCGCCCTCGAGCTCGGCGCATGCGGCCGTCCAGTCGGAATACTTCCGTTCCTCGATTTCGGGCTGCTCTTCCTGAGCTAGTGCCGTCGCGGCGAAAGCTAAAGCGGCGAAAACGGATGCAAGTTGACATGCTAGACGGCGCATCTGCAGCACTCCGGAAAGTTGGGGAAGCAAGCGGCTCGCTGGGCAGTTAGCACACGCGCCGCGCGAAGGAAACACGGACTCCGCAAGCGAGTGCATGACGATTGGTTGTACGAAGCCCAGCCCTCACGGCCCGAAGTTCATCAATCCGAATTCGAATTGTCGCCTTTAGCCTGATCCGGCGCTGACGGGCCAGGATCAAGCTTTCTGAGCTTCAGTTTCGTTATGCGGTTCTCTTCGCGGCTAAGAACCTCGAACCGGAATCCGTGGAAGATGAACTCCTGCCCGGCGGTCGGGATCGTTTGCGCCTCGTGGATGACGAGGCCGGCAATGGTCACCGCGTGGTCGTCCGGAAGGCTCCAGTCCTGTTCGCGGTTGAGATCCCGGATGGCGGCCGCGCCGTCGACAATGAATCCGCCATCGGCGGAGGGAGTCACAAGATGGTCCGTCTCCTCGTCATGCTCGTCGACGATCTCGCCCACGATCTCTTCAAGTATGTCTTCCAGCGTGATCAGCCCCTGCAAGGCGCCGTACTCGTCGACGACAAGCGCGAAATGGGTGTGGCGGCGAAGGAATTGCCGCATCTGGTCGTCGAGGGTCGTCGTTTCCGGGACGAAGTACGGCTCCATCGCGACATCGAGCACCCGGATGCGGCTAGCCGGATCGGCCCCCTTGGCCTGCCCGCCGTTCTGCGCGCCGATAACCATCCGCAGAAGGTCCTTCGCGTGGACGACGCCGACAATGTTCTCGGCTTCGTCCTTGCAGACGGGGAGGCGCGTGTGGCTCGACTTGATGCACTTGTCGACGATCGTCTCCGGTGGATCGTCCGCGTTGATCATTTCGATTTCGGATCGATGGCGCATGATTTCCTCGACCGTCCGGTTGCCGAGGTCCAGCGCGCCGAGCAGGCGGTCGCGGTCATCCTTTTCGACCGCGCCCAAAGAGTGCCCGAGCGCAATCGTGCCGGCAATCTCCTCCTGCACGGCGTCCGTCGCGTTCTGGGCCGGCGGGGTGATCCCGAAAAGTCCGATGAACCTTCCGACAAGGAACTGGACAACGGAAACAACAGGGAAGAACAGCGTGACGAAAGCGCTGATGGCCGGCGCGACCTTCCGTGCCGCGGCTTCCGGGTTCGCAAGCGCATACGTTTTGGGCAGCACCTCCGCGAAGACGAGTATGACCAGCGTCATCACCAAAGTCGCCATCGCGACCCCTGCGTCCCCGAAGGTCATTGTGAACAGGCTTGTTGCCACGGAGGCCGCAAGGATGTTCACGAGGTTGTTCCCCAGGAGCACCGCTCCGATCAGCCTTTCCTTGTCGCCGGTTATCCGCAGGGCGCTTTCCGCCCGTCTGTCGCCGTTGTCGGCCTGCGAGCGCAGCTTGCCGCGCGAAGCCGAGGTCAGAGCCGTTTCAGAGCCGGAGAAGAACGCCGAAAGGCAGACGAGCGCGAATATCGCCGCTGTAGCGGCTGCGGTCGACGGATCGATGCGGCCCCAAAGGTCGCCTAACTGAAATTGGTCGCTTTCCATGCTTGATCACTCTTCGTTGAGCTGAGGGCCGACACCCGGCTGCACATGCCGAGACGGTCGGGGACACCCGGGGCGGAGTGCGGGCTTGATTGCGTCAGGTTGCGGAGCCCGGCTTCAGCTGTCCTTGGCCAAGGGGTGGTGCTCGAGAACCAAAGATTTGAGCCGCTCATCCACCACATGGGTGTAGATTTCCGTCGTGCCGACGTCCGCATGGCCAAGCAGCGTCTGGATGGAGATCAGGTCGGCGCCGTTCGCAAGCAGATGCGTGGCGACCGCATGACGGAACTTGTGCGGCGTGACTTTCTCCGGGTCGATGCCGGCAGAGGCGGCAATCTCCTTGATCAGCGTGTAAGCTCTGACGCGGGTCACGTGGCCGAGCTTTCCTCGCGAGGGAAACAGGTGCCGGGATTGAGCGCCGCCTGGCCGGCTGCGCCTTTCCTCGTCCTCGTCGCGAACCCGCAGCCATTCGGAGAGCGCTTTCCGGGAAGGGCCGGACAGAGGAACCATTCGCTCCTTGCCGCCCTTTCCCTTCACCGTAATCGCGCGCGGGTTGCCCCGGACTCCAGCCGCCGGTAGTTCAACAAGCTCGCTTACCCTCATCCCTGTCGCGTATAGCAGTTCCAGCAGGCAAGCGTTCCTGAGCTTCTCATATGCGTTGCGGCCGTGAGACCGCGCCGCCGCGATCATCGCTTCCACTTCCTCAAGGGAAAGCGTCCCCGGAAGCGTCCGCGGCAGCTTCGGGCTCCGAACATCAAGCGCAGGCATATCGCTGCGAAATCCTGACTCGAACGCGAACTTGTATAGCTGCCGGATGGCGGACAGCTTTCGAGCGCGCGTGGACGGTGCCGCGCCTGCCCGCGCAAGGCTGGAAGCGTACGCTTCAATGTCGTCCCTGCCGGCGCTCGACAAACTCGTTCCGCGCTCGCGGAGAAAGCTTTCGAAGCCGGAGAGATCGCGGCGGTACGCCGCGCAGGTGTTCAAGGCGGCGGAGCGCTCCGCCACGGCGACTTCAAGAAACGCTTCGATCCAGCCGGCGTCCCCGGTCATCCTACGCACCGCTGATCCGTTATCGGCAGCGCGGACGAAAGCGCCGCGGCCGCCGGCGCTTCAGTTGGCATCGATTTCCACCGGCACGATGACCGCGTCGGCGGGAGGAGAGGGTTCCACGAAAATCGCGTATCCGACGAACACGAGAATGATGAGCGCCAGCAGACCGGTCGCGATCTTCAGCCAGTGCCAGATCATGGTAACCGTCTGCTCCTGATTGAGTTGCTTGCCCGACAAGAGCCTACATATAGTTGTTTCCGCAGGAATCTCAACAAGCGGTTTCGTGGAGAGGAAATATCCCGCTCCGCAAGGGCGGGGACCGCGGGGTAGTTGCCTCAGGCTATGCGCAAGGGTAGGCGGGCGGCGTCTGCGGGGCGTTCGGCCTTCAAGCGCTTGTGCGGTTTCAGTCGACCTGCCGCAAGCCGCGCAAAATGGACAATAGCCGCGGAGAATGCATGGGACCCGCCGAAGGAAGCAGCTTGAAACGCCCGGTTGTTCTTGTCGGCATGATGGGCTCCGGAAAATCCGCGGTGGGGCGAGCCGCCGCAAAGCTGCTTGGCGTCCCCTTTGTGGACTGCGACCGCGAAATCGAGCTTGCCGAGGGATCAAGCATCGCGGAGATGTTCGCCCGTCGCGGCGAGGATCATTTCCGCGACTCCGAATCCCGCGCCTTGGAACGGATTCTGAACGGACCGGCCGCGATCGTCGCCGCGGGCGGCGGAACGTTCTTGAACGAGGAAAACCGGCGGATGATCGACAGCATGGGCGTTTCGCTGTGGCTTGAGGCGGACTTGGAGCTTCTCTGGTCCCGCGTCCGGCACAAGACGACAAGACCGCTGCTCAGCACCCCCAATCCCAAGGAAACGCTGGAGACGCTGCTTGCCGCGCGGGAACCGGTGTACCGGAAGGCCGCGCTTTCGGTTCGCGCGGAGCGGGGCTATCCGGTGTCGAAGACGGCGAGGCTTGTGGTCGCGAAACTCGCGGACGCTTCTGCCAGGCTTGGCATTTTCTCCGAAGAAAGCTGAAGCGAGGCGATTGTCCCGATGGCAGAGGAACACGGCAACGATTCGGTAAGGGTCGAGCTCGGACGCCGCTCCTACGAGATCCGCATTGGCGCAGGCCTTATAGGCAACGCTGGAAGCCACGCGGCGACGTTGATCGCTGGCCGCGAGGTGGCGGTCGTGACGGACGAGAACGTCGCGCGGCACCATCTGGCGAAGCTGCGCGACAGTTTTGAACGCGTCGGAGTTTCGGCCGTCTGCAAGACGCTCATACCAGGAGAGGACACCAAGTCGTGGACGGGTCTCCAAAGCGTTGTCGGATGGCTGCTGTCGCGCAGGATTGAACGGAATGGCTTGGTTGTGGCTCTCGGCGGCGGAGTCGTGGGGGACTTGGCTGGATTCGCGGCCGCAATACTTCGGCGCGGCGTCGCTTGCATCCAGATTCCGACCTCGCTTCTGGCTCAGGTCGACAGCTCGGTCGGCGGCAAGACCGGAATAAACGTCGAGGAGGGAAAGAACCTTGTAGGCGCGTTCCACCAGCCGTCGCTGGTGCTCTGCGATCTTGAGGCTTTGGACACCCTTCCGAAGCGCGAGCTCCTGTCGGGATACGCCGAAGTCGCGAAATACGGGCTGCTCGGCGACCGGCGGTTCTTCGAGTGGCTGGAAGGGAACGAGCAGGCGATGCTCAGCGGAAGCCGCGCGGCGCTAGGGCACGCTGTCAGGACGTCCTGCAGCATCAAGGCCGGAATCGTGTCGGACGACGAGCACGAGCACGGCCGGAGATCGCTGCTGAACCTGGGGCACACGTTCTGCCATGCGCTGGAGGCCGCGACCGGATACTCCGACCGCCTGCGGCACGGGGAGGGTGTGGCGATCGGATGCTGCCTGGCTTTCGAAGCGTCGCTGAGGCTCGGCTACTGCAGTCCGGACGAGCCGGCGCGGGTACGGGCGCATTTCCGGCGCATGGGCATGAAATCCGCGCTTTCCGACGTGCCCGGGCCGCTGCCGTCGGCGGAGACGCTTATGGATTTGATGCGCCAGGACAAGAAGGTCGTCGGCGGAAAGCAGCGTTTCATCCTGGCGAAAGCGATCGGCGATACGTTCGTATGCGACGATGCGGACGAGGGGATCATCCGTCGCATGCTCGCGGAAGAGCTAGCCATCGCGTCGTCGCAATGACTTGATCAAGCAAATGCTTCCGCGCCATTGCCAATGCGGGATCTAGCGCGGCGGCGGCGCCTCGCCGGGAGTTGCGCCCGTGGTTCCGCAATCGGTTCGGCGAGGGCGAAGCAAATCGCTAGCGGCGGCTGCAGGACGCGCCGCCCAGAACGCAGAACTGCGCGCAGCTCGGGTGGTTCAGCATGACCGGGCCTTCCGCGCTCTCCAGCGTGGTGCCCAGTTCGAATTGCTTGTCGTATGGGATCAGCGTGCATGCAAGCACGGTCGGCGCCGTGGCGCCCTTGCGCTTGACGACCATGCGAGAGGACGCGCACATCATCTCCTCGGGGTGCTTGCCGAGTATCTCCCAGCAGCCCTCGGATATTTCCGGCACGGCTTCGGATTCCGAAATCTCCGGAAAGAGGACCATCGCGCCGGGGTCCCGCGCATCGATCCGATAGCCCCGAGAGGCGAACAGCCGACCGTATCCTCGGCGGGCGGCGGCCTCGGATTCGTTCCAGATCATTCTCCCTGCGGCAGCCATTGCGAAGTCGTTGTCTCGAAGCCAGTTCATCCCTTCCAAGGTTTTTTGGAACGAGCCTTTGCCTCGCATCTTGTCGTGCAGCTCTTCCCGGTAATGATCCAGAGAAACCCGGAACCTCGTCCGACCGGGGAACTCGTCCCTCATGCAAAGGAGTCCGCCTTGCACGCGCGGCCGCATCATGGGCCGCATCGCATTCGTGAGAACCAGCGTTTCGAATCCGTGGCGGAGGCACCGCTGCAGGATGTCGACGATCTGCGGGTTCATGAACGGCTCCCCGCCGGTAATGCCGATTTCGACAACCGGCCATCGGCGCTCCCTGATTTGGAAGAGGAAGTTCTCGACCTCGTCGGCCGTAATGAAGACCAGCCGGTCGTTTCGAGGCGAGCTTTCGATGAAGCAGTTGTCGCAGGTGATGTTGCAAACCGTGCCCGTGTTGAACCACAGGGTTCTGGGACGATTGAGCTCGACCGACGCTCTCGGCAGCCCTTGCGCCGTGAAGAACGGATCGTCGAACTTGAAAGGCGGCTCGGCGCGCCGGTCTTCGGTCAAATTCTTCAGCATAGCGATCCGGCTTGAGGTCCACGCGGCACGAAATTCCGACTGCCAGCCCGTCCGCATCGGCTTTATGCCGCCGCGCGCCCGGGCTTGCCGCGAAAATGGTTGGCCTCGGTACCTAACCGAAACCTTGCTGCTTGTATATCGCGGAATCCGGGCGGGCCGCTCTGGCGTTTCGATTGCGAATTGCCGCGGCGCGCAATAGGGCCGTGGCGAACGCCGTCCCAGGTTTCGCGCCGGCTTTGGATTGCGCCGGACGGCTTTCAAGCTGATCGCGGCGAAGCCGCGGTCGCGAGCCGGATAGGCCATGACGCAGTTGGTCGGTGAGGGCGGTTGACTGCGACGAACGACATTGGAGCTGCGATGTACGAGATCATCCCGGTCGATCCCTTCGATCTAGTCCTGTTCGGCGCAACCGGCGACCTTTCGAAGCGCGAAATCCTTCCTGGCCTCTACCGCCGATTCAAGGTCGCGCAGATGCCGCCAAGCTCGCGGGTGATCGGGAGCGCGAGAACGGCCATGAGCGGAGACGGCTTCAGGAAGCTGGCGGCGGGCGCGATTGAGGCCGCCCTCGACAAGGATTCGATCGAACACAACAGCATGGGCGGATTTCTGGATTGCTTGGAGTACGTGGCCGTCGACGGAGAGCGCGGCGGCTGGGAGGAGCTTGCAAGGACTGTCCGCGACGACGTGATCGCCGCCTACTACCTTTCGGTCGCGCCGAAGGTCTTCCCTGTGCTGGTGCAAAACCTCAAGGATTCCGGCCTCGCCCGGAAGGGCGCGCGCATCGTTGTGGAAAAGCCCTTCGGCAACGACCTGGATTCCGCAAAGGCGCTGAACTCGGTGCTGTCGGCCGCGTTCAGCGAGGCCCAGATTTACCGGATCGATCACTACCTCGGGAAGGAGACGGTGCAGAACCTGATGGCGCTGAGGTTCGGCAACATTCTGTTCGAGCCGCTTTGGAACTCCCGCTTCGTCGACCATGTGCAGATCACGGTCGCCGAGGAGGTCGGGATTGAGGGCAGGGGCGGATACTACGACGACTCCGGCGCAATGCGCGACATGGTCCAAAACCACCTGATGCAGCTTCTCTGCCTCACCGCGATGGAACCGCCGTCGACATTTTCCGCGGACGCGGTCCGGGATGAAAAGCTCAAGGTCATCCGGGCCTTGGAGCCGGTTGATCCCGAGTGCCTGGTTCGGGGGCAGTACGGCGGAGGCCAGGGGGTCCGGAGCTACCTCGGCGATGCCGGCATCGACGACAGCAAAACCGAAAGCTACGTCGCGTTCAGGTGCGGGATCGCGAACTGGCGCTGGGCGGGCACGCCGTTCTACCTGCGGACGGGCAAGCGCCTCAAAAGGCGGCTGTCGGAGGTCGCGATCGTCTTCAGGTCCCTTCCGCATTCAATATTCAGCGACCACGAGCGCATTGCCGGAAACGTCCTCGCGATCCGCCTTCAGCCGAATGAAGGAATCACGATGCGCCTGACGATCAAAGAGCCCGGCCCAGGCGGGATGCGCCTGACGAACGTGCCGCTGGACATGAGCTTCGCCGACGCGCCGCTGCTTGAGATCAAAGAACTGACCAACGCGTACGAACGCCTCATCATGGACGTGATCAGAGGGAACCAGACCTTGTTCATGCGGAACGACGAAGTGGAAGCTGCCTGGGAGTGGGCCGACCCTGTGATTGGAGGCTGGCAAGCTCAAGGCTCCCGGCCGCTGATTTACGATCCCGGCACCGACGGGCCGTCGAGCGCGTCGAAGCTGTTTCCCGAGGGTGCCGCGGGCTGGCGGCCGATTGAGCACTGAGTCCGGCGCCGCCCGGAACCCGGACGGACTTCCGGCAGACCGCGAGGATCGGCCAATGAAGCCGTGGAACCGTTTGGACGAGTGCCGCAGAGAAGCCTCGGGAAGGCGCATCGCCTCCCTGTTTGACGCCGACCGGAACCGGGCCGCGCGGTTTTCGGCCACCTTCGAAGACATGCTTTTCGACTTTTCGAAAACGGGCATCGACGAATCCGCGCTGGAGGCTCTCATCGAGCTCGCGGATTGCGCCGATGTGGCGCGAAAGCGCGAGGCGATGTTCGCCGGCGCCCGAATCAACGCGACCGAGGGCAGGGCGGTTCTCCACACCGTCCTCCGGAACCCCTTCGGCCCGCCGGTTTTCGTCGACGGAACTGATGTCGTGCCGGGCGTCGGCGCGACGCTGGAATCGATGGAGGATTTCGTTCGCGCGATCTTGTCCGGGAAGCGAAAGCCCGCTTCAGCGCCCCGCTTCACGGATGTCGTGAACATCGGAATCGGCGGCTCGCATCTCGGTCCGGAGATGGCCTGCGCAGCGCTGGCCCCTTATGCCGAGGGGCTCCGGGCGCATTTCATCTCGAATGCCGACGGCGCTAACGCCAATGACGTGCTTTCCGCGCTTGACCCGCGAACGACGATGACGGTCATTGCGTCCAAAACGTTCACGACGGTTGAAACCATGCTGAACGCCGCGACCGTGAAGCGCTGGCTTGCAGGCGCGATCGGGGAGGACGCGGCGTCGAGGCACTTGGCGGCCGTCTCCACCGCCGGCGAGCGGACAAGCGAGTTCGGTGTCCTTCCCGACGCAGTCTTCGGATTCGGGGACTGGGTGGGCGGCAGGTACTCCCTGTGGGGTCCCGTCGGCCTTAGCCTTATGTTGGCAATCGGGCCGGGCCGGTTCCGCGAATTCCTTGACGGCGGCCGCGCCATGGACGAGCACTTCCGCTCCGCTCCCCCCGGCGCCAACCTGCCGGTCCTGCTCGCGCTGGTCGGCATCTGGAACAACCAGGTTTGCGGACATGCCACGCGCGCGGTGCTTCCCTACGACCAGCGGCTCGCCAGGTTGCCGGCGTACCTGCAGCAGCTCGAAATGGAGTCGAACGGGAAATCCGCAGCTCTCGACGGTTCCCGTGTAGGTCGGCAGACCGGACCTGTCGTTTGGGGAGAGCCGGGCACGAACGGGCAGCACGCATTCCATCAGCTGCTGCATCAGGGAACGCAGATCGTGCCGTGCGAGTTCCTCGTTGCTGCGAACGGGCACGAGCCCGAACTCGGGGCGCACCATGTCATGCTGCTCGCCAACTGCTTCGCCCAGTCGAAGGCGCTGATGGAGGGCAGGCGCGCCGCCGGCGTCGGCCACCGGGAGTTCGACGGGGAAAGGCCGTCAACCACGCTCGTTTACGACAAGCTCACGCCGAGGGCGCTTGGCCGGATTGTGGCCATGTACGAGCACCGGGTCTTTGTCGAAGGGGCGATTCTCGGGATCAACAGCTTTGACCAGTGGGGGGTGGAGCTGGGCAAGGAGCTCGCGGAATCGCTCACCGGCAGCATTGAAACCGGTGAGGCCCGAATCGACGAGGACGGGTCCACCCGCTCGCTGCTCGCGCATGTCCGCCAACTTCGCAAAGGCTAAATTGCAGCGCGGCCTTCCGCTCGGCCCGCGCGATTTGGCGAAGTGGGATTGGAGCGGGTGATCGGGATCGAACCGACGACATTCAGCTTGGGAAGCTGACGTTCTGCCACTGAACTACACCCGCGCCCTATTGGCGTGCACAATCGGCCACGGATTCCGCATAGTCAACACACTTTCAGAGCCGAAGCTTTCTTGGGCATCCGGCGGCGGCGTTTCCGTGCCTCGCGTTAGGACGGCTCAGGCCGCGCCGGTCGCCGCGGCCATGTCAGCCGATCGCGTCGGGCGGCTTCCCCGGGAGCTCCGTGTCCGCCGCCCGGCGCTGGAAAGCTCAGGAAAGCACCCCGAGCCTCGGCACTTTGCAATCACGCCATCTTCCAGCTGCAGTCGTGAGCCGGGATGCACGACATCCAAGCATACGGCCGAAATGCAGGCGGGCCGGCGCCCCCGGATGCCCGCCTCGCGCATCCGGGGGCGCTTGGTTCAGTTGCTTGGCGTGGGAAGCGATATACCTTGGTAAACGACCGCTGTGGTGCCGACATCCGGCGGGCCCACGATATTGAACGAACCGCCGAAGGTTACTGCGGCCGCGCGCGGAAGACCGCTGTCCGCGACCAGCCGCGTCGAAAACCGCCCACCCCACTTGCCCGACTGGCCTTGGAGGGCTTCATCAGACAGGTCTTCCGCGCCGGGAACTGCTGAAATCGCCACATCGCCGTTGTTGAATATCCCGTTGCTTCCGATGGCGATCTGCCCCAGCCTGAATTCAAGCGGAGCGCCGTCTGCATCGCCATCGTCCCCGCCTTCGGAAGAGTAGTACGGACTTATTCGGATGCCCCGGCCGCAACCGATGCACCCGGAGATGGATGAGGCGTCGAAGCTGGCGGTAAGCTGAAGGGAGCCTTCGAACGCGCCAACCTCCAAATTCCCGCCATTCGTGGAGGTGTAGTTTCCGAGGACGGGTCCGGTGTAAGCCGCCGACCCCAAAGCCCCGGTGAGATCGACATTGCCGCTCACTTCGGGGCCGTCAATCCACGCGATCTGGTCGACATCGCCTGCGCCGATGGGCCCGCCGCTCCCGTCCGCGGTGATCAGAAGCCCTCCGGCAAGCCAATCCGAAGCGCTGGTTGGGCTGTACGAAATCATCGCGATCAGCGCAGAATTGCGGCCGTTTTCCTCGCGCCCGAGCATCCACTGTCCGCCCCGGTGCCCTTGGAACACCGAATCCGCGCTCGTTGAGGAGAAGGCCGAAACGGGAGCCGTGATGCCGGTGGAGGTTCCGTCCAAATGCGTCACCGTCAGCGACATTTGGATGCCGTCGAACGTCGCGCTTGCCCTGTCAGTTGTTCTGCCGCTTGAATCGGTGTTGCTCGACTGGGTTACACTTCCCATTCTCGGAATCGAGTTGGCGGCGGCACGGGCCTTCTCCGAGATCAAAGCCGTCCCGCCTGCGTTATTCAACGTCCGGGCGAGGTCGGCCGGCTGGCCGCCGGCTGGCTGCTGCTGCGACACGGGCGCGCCTCCGCCGCTGCAAGCGGCCAAGGCCGTCGCGGTCAAGATAAAAGCAAAGTTTACGTGTTGGTTCATTGCCTGCGTCCCCATTTTTTGCTCTTGGACCTGCATGCCGCGCACGCGGCGTTCAGAGTTTAACCGCCAAGAGAACTCGATGATCGTGCCAATAGCATGCCAGCGAAGCAAAATCACCGTTTTCGACTCTCAAGATCTTTTGGCGTTCCGATGCAGCTGGGCTGCACATCCGGCGACGGAGGCCTGGAGCATGCTTCCGGACAGAAAGGCCATAATTGAGGGAAACAGCCCTGTCGGTGCTGTCCGTGCCGGGTCGGAGGTTCGCGCATTGGCGCTTACGTCAAGCCGTCGCGAGCGCAGCATGTTGCGTTGAACTTTGCGGGGGCATGCGTTCGCGCCTTCGTGACCGCTGAGGGCGGCAAGAGGGGATTGCGCTCCGCTGCGCAGCGGAGCGCGGGAATTCCAGGCGGCCGCGCAAATTGCCGTTTCACGCGAGCGGCGGTTCCGCGAGAGCGGGTTCCATTCCGGCGCCGCACGCCGTTCGCCGGGCCGAATGAAATTCCCTACCGGCGCTTGGGCCGTTTCGATTGACGCCGACGCACGGAAACATTGAACGCCTTGTCGGGCAAATCAACAACGGAATTCAATTCGGGAAACGGGTCGACCGAATGGGGAAACGCGTTCGCGGCCACAAAATGCTCTTGGAACTTCGGTTCGACCGCGGTTTCGATCTTTTCAATTCCAAGGGCCACCCGCTGGATTTCCGCGCGGGCTTCGACGCTGCACAAAGCGATTCTGGCTCCGGTTCCTGCCGCGTTTCCTGCCGATGCGACCTTGCCGAGGGGACAATCCGGGATCATCCCCAGGATCATCGCGTGCTTGGTCGAGATGTGGGACCCGAACGCGCCCGCCAGCACGACCCTGTCGACCGTGTCCGAGCCGAGTTCGTCCATCAGCAGCCTGGCTCCCGCGTAAAGCGCCGACTTCGCCAGCTGGATGGCCCGGACGTCGCTTTGGGTCACAAGGATTCTCGGCCCGAAATCTGATCCGCCTCGCAGCAAGTAGGAATTGGTTCTGCCGTCAGCGACCAAGCGAGACGATCCGACCTGTTCGGCGGAGCCGATGAGCCCTGATTTGTCGACGATGCCGCACCTGCGCATTTCGGCGATCGCCTCGATGATTCCCGACCCGCAGATCCCCGTGATACCGTTGTCCGCCGCCGCTTCTTCGAACCCGGCCTCGTCCGACCAGATCTCCGATCCGATAATTCTGAAACGCGGCTCCTTGGTTTCCGCATCGATTTCAACACGCTCGATCGCACCCTGTCCCGCGCGCTGGCCGCTCGAGATCTGGGCGCCCTCGAACGCGGGTCCCGTCGGCGACGAGCATGCAAGAACGCGCTGCCGGCTGCCGAGCACGATTTCCGCGTTGGTCCCGATATCGACCACCAGAACCTTGTCTTCGGACTTGTGTGGCTGCTCCGCGAGGATGACGGCGGCGCAATCGGCCCCGACGTGCCCTGCGATGTTCGGAAGGCAATAGGCTTGCGCGGCGTCGGCGGCAGCGGAAAGACCTAGATCCCTGGCGTCCGCTTCCACAGGCGACGCCGCCGCCAGCGCGAACGGAGCCTGGCCGAGCTCCACCGGGTCGACGCCAAGCAGGAGATGGTGCATCACGGGATTGCAGACGAAGACGAGTTCCAGAATCCGGTCGCGCTCGACGCCCGCGTCCTTGGCCACCCCGGAGATCAGCTCGTTCAGAGATTCCCTGACCGCTTCGGTCATTTCCGCTGCGCCGCCGGGATTGAGCATCGCGTACGAGACGCGGCTCATGAGGTCCTCGCCGAACCTGATCTGCGGATTCATGAGGCCGGCGGATGCGAGAACCGCACCATCGCGCAAGTCGCAAAGATGGGCGGCGATGGTGGTGGACCCCAAATCGACAGCGACCCCGCAGGCACTCGCTTCCTGGAATCCTGGCCACGCGGCGACGATTTTCGCAAAACCGCCGCCGCCCGTGTGCACGGCGAGCGTCGCCGTCCATCCGCCCTTTCTCAGAACAGGCTGAAGATCCCGAAGGACGAGGATGTCGATCCGCGGATTCCCGATGCCCCATTGGGATTCAAGCGCAGATTTCGTGCGCTCCCAGTCACCGGACGGATGGTGCATGTCCGGTTCGGCGACCTCGACATAATGTAGGCGCGTCGCCGGATTCATGGTCACGGGTCGGGTATCCGCCGCCTTGCGAACCACTTGCCGATGAACCTGGGATTCCGGCGGGACATCGACGACGAGGTCGCCGAGCACCCGCGCCTGGCATCCCAGCCGTCGGCCCTTCTTCAGACCGCGCACGCGGTCGTAGCGCTCCTCGACTGCGTTCCACTCGGATAGCGAGGTTCGCTCCGAGGAGATGCCGAGCTTCGGAAAATTTCCGAACGAAGGGGATATTTGGCACCGCGAGCAAATACCGCGCCCTCCGCAAACGCTGTCGAGGTCGACGCCAAGCGTGCGGGCTGCCTGCAGAACAGGCGTGCCCTCAGGAATCCGCCCTCGCTTGCCGGACGGCGCGAAGACGATCAGCGGACCGGCATCAGGCATGCTTGGCTCCGACCGGGCGAAACAGGGCTTGGTTCATCGACATTGCCGGATCACTGGCTTCCGGGCGAGGGAGGGTGCCATCCGAAACGTGCCGGGGCGGAACCGTCAAGCAGGGGATGCCTACCGCTCAATCTTCGAAAGGCGCAATTCCAGGCGGGAGGGCGGTCAGGCCCTCCTTCGCCGCCGCCTGCGGGTACCGGCGGCCGGCATCACGTCCGCTGTGCGCGGCTTGTAATTCCTGATCCAGTCGGCGCCGTTGGCGTCGTTGTTGCATAGGAGGTTGGCTGCGCGGATCGTCTCCATCTCTTTCGGCCGCACCGGGTTCATGATCGCGGAGGTCATACCGGCGCATATGGCCATAGGAAGGAAGGTCGCATTGATTCCGTGGCGGTTGGGAAGGCCGAAGGAGATGTTGGAGGCTCCGCAGGTCGTGTTCACGTCCAGTTCCTCCCTAAGCTGCCTTACAAGCGCAAACACCTGCCTGCCTGCCGTCGCCATGGCCCCGACCGGCATGACCAACGGGTCGACGACAATGTCGGAGGAGGGAATGCCGTAGTCGGCCGCCCGCTCCACAATCTTCTTCGCGACAGCGAAACGCACTTTCGGATCTTCCGAGATCCCCGTGTCGTCGTTGGCGATGGCCACGACCGGCACGTTGAATTTCTTGACCATGGGGAGGACCGTTTCGAGCCGCTCCTCTTCTCCTGTCACGGAATTCAGCAGCGGCCGGCCGTCGCATGCCTCCAATCCCGCCTGAAGCGCGCCTGGAACCGAGCTGTCGATGGAAATCGGGACGTCAGTCACGGACTGGACCAGCTCGATCAGCCGCTTCATCAGCGGAGGCTCTGTCTGATTCGGGTCCGGATTGGTATTGTAGACGACGCCTGCGTTGACATCGAGCATCAAGGCGCCGCAGGCCACTTGCTCCTTGGCGTCGCTTTCGACCGTGGTGAAGATCTCAGCTTCGAGTTCGGCCGCTAGCATCTTTCTGCCGGTGGGGTTGATCCGCTCGCCGATCACGCAGAACTTCTCGTCTGGGCCGATCACGACCGTCCGGGTCTTCGATTCGACGACCGTCCGGGTCATTTCCGTGTTCCGGCGTCTTGCATGGTCGACGCCGCCGCTCGGCGCCGCCCGATCCATTCCGCGCTGGCGCGAATCCCTCCCAGCGGAAACAAATGCACATTCTCAATTCCGAGCTGATCGGATTTCGCGCGGGCTTCCGCGAAGCGGCCCACAATTTCATTCGGTTCGAAGGGCTGCACCAGCAGGCGAAGATCGCGGGCGCGGCGCTGCAGGACCCGAATCGATGCTCCGACCCCGCACTCCAGCGCGAATTTCAGAAGCGTCTGCAAGCGGGCCGGTCCAGCGACGCCCATGTGGACCGGCAGCGCGACACCCAGGTCGCGAATTCGCTTGGCCCATTGCGCAACGGGTCCGAAATCGAAAGCGAATTGCGTGACGATCGCCATCCGCGCGTCGGTTTTCTCCGAAAAACCCTGCTTATCGAGGAGCGCCCTGTCGACCATGCAGGCGGTGCCGTCGGGATCGATGTCGCGGTTGCCTTCAGGATGCCCGGCCACATGGATGTCCGTAAACCCGGCTTCGTCCAGCAGCCCTGTCTCAAGCACCTGCATCGAACGGTCATAGTCGCCGCGCGGCCGTTCAACGCCTCCGCCGAGCACCAGCGCCTGCCTCACGTCCGCCTCGTTGCGGTACCGCTTCACGATGCGCTCGAGCTCCGCTCTGCCGCTCAGCATGCGCACCGGGATGTGCACCATGACCGGAAAGCCCTCGGAGCGCAGCCGCCCGGCCGTGGCCACCATGTCGTCAAGCGGCGTGCCGTCTATGCAGGCGACATAGATCCGCGTGCCTGCGGGGAGCAGATCCTTGAAGCTTGCGATCTTCGCCGCCGTCCGCGGCATGACTTCAATCGAAAAGCCTTCCAGAGCGGAGGATATCGCAGCCTTCCTGCCGGCGGCGTGCTCAGGGGTCGCGCCGCCCGTCCGGGTCATCGAACCGGTCAAGTCGTTTCCCAGCCGTCCTTGCCGACCAGAAGCTTGATCCGCTCCCGATCGTAATCCGCCTCGATTCGAACAGCCTCGGACTCCGCGACCGCAGCGGGCTCGCCGTCGATGCTGAATGGCGCTCCCTTCCTCCATTCCGCCAAATACGCTTCTGCGTCCTTGGCGCCGACCCTCATCGCGCATCGGTCGATGGCCTGCTCGAAACGCTCGGATAGCTGGCGCTTCGCGGCCCGCCTCCCTTTTCCGACAATTACCTGCGCCGGGATGTCCCTCCAGTAAACCACGGTGACTTCTGGCATCGGATGGCGTCCGCTTCGAATGAAGGTGAGCTTCTACTATTTGCGGAAATTCGGCGCTATTGGCGAAAAGCGGCATTTGTGCAATAAATTCGACACTTGTGATCGGAACCCGACCGCGCTCGCACCGATGCGGCGCCCGCAAACGAAATTCAGGAGCATACCGTGCGTGGAGCGCAGCGCTGCGTGCGCAGGCAGAATCGGGCGACGCCTGTCGGCGGACTGTCGGGCGGCGGACAGCTCGCCTGGGCATCGCCGCTCTGCCCGGCGCGGGGAAACGCCCACTCGGAAACTGGTCAATGAGCGCGGGGCGGGGCGCCCGCGACCTGAGGGTGCGCGTTCGAACAGCGCGCAGGCGGAAGGCGAGTTCAACCCGCTGGCTGGAGCGGCAGCTGAACGATCCGTACGTGCGCCGGGCAAAAAAGGAGGGGATGCGCGGGCGCGCCGCTTACAAGCTGATCGAAATCGACGACAAGTTCGGTTTCCTTAAGCCCGGCACGGTCGTCGTGGATCTAGGATGCGCACCGGGAGGCTGGTCGCAAGTGGCGGCTGATCGGGTGAACGCGGCAGGACGGAATCCGTATCGCCCGCAAGGCAAGGTTTTCGGCGTGGATCTCAAGGAGACGGAAGCCGTGCCCGGCGCCGAGTTCCTAGTGCTCGATTTCCTTGAGGAGGAAGCCGCCGAGGGCTTCCGCGATGCAATCAGCATCAAGGTTGACGCGGTTCTCTCCGACATGGCGGCGCCATCCACCGGGCACGCCCAGACCGACCATCTTCGCGTCATTGCCCTCTGCGAGGCGGCGGCGAGGTTCGCCGCCGCGGCGCTGAAGCCGGGGGGCACATTCGTTGCGAAAGTCCTCGCCGGCGGCGCGGAAGGCGAGCTGCAGAAGGAGTTGAAGACAAGATTCAGGTGCGTCTCGCATTTCAAGCCTCCTGCCAGCCGAAGCGACAGCTCGGAAAAATACGTCGTGGCTGCGGGCTTCCGGATGTCGGGCAAGCGGACGCCGAAGCCGCCGCATGTTCGGGGGGCAAAGGAGGGCGGCTGAATCTTGCGGAGCCCGGCTCCGGAACCCTGTCGGCAACTTGACTTGCGGCCTGCGCGGCTGAATGGTCAAGTGCCCGGAATTCCGCGGCGCTGCGCAGCAAAGAGGTCCAGCATGACCCGCATAGTTCGCCACAAATTCGGAAACGCGGAAGTGATCGCGGTTACGGACGGCGCAACCGAATTCGAAAACGACCTGTTCCCCAATGCCGACGACGACCGGATCGCGAAGCTGCTCGCGTCCGCGGGAAAGGAACGCATCCAGACGAACTTCAACGCCTATTTCATTATCGAGAGCGGCGTCACCACGCTGGTCGATGCCGGGGTGCGGGATGCGTTCGGACCTGCTGGGGGCAACTTGGGCGAAGGAATGAAGGAAGCAGGAATAGCAGCCGACGAGGTTTCGCGGATCGTATTCACCCACCTGCATCCCGACCATGTTTGCGGCGCCGTCACTCCGGACGGAACGGCGGTGTTCCCGAATGCGGAAGCTGTGGTTTCGACCGAGGAGCGCACGTATTGGAAGGAGGTCGAGGACAGCGAGCCGGAGAACGAAAACGTGCTCGCTTGGCTGGGCCATGCGAAGGCGGCGATTGACGCCTACAGCGGTCGTCTTCGAACCGTCGCCGCCGGGAGCGGGATTTCCGAAGGCCTGAAATTCGTGGAGCTGTTCGGCCATACGCCGGGACACGCGGGTGTCGAAGTGCGGTCGGCCGGAACGAGCTTGATGATCATCGGCGATACGGTGATTGCGCCGGATCTGCAGCTTGCGGATCCGGGAGTGCAATGCAACTTCGATGTCGACCCCGCGAGAGCCGAGAAGACCCGCAAGACGATCCTGGGCGAGCTGGCGGACGGAAACAAGCTGTGCGCGGGAAGCCATTTCCTGCGCCCATCAATAGGTTACATCAATCGGGCTGGAAGCGGGTTCAATTTCGTGCCCGCTTGATGCGGAAGTGCGCACTCGGTACAAATTGTTGCTGAGCCCGTTGGCGCCGGGCTCCGGCGCAAAAATGGAGTGTTGGAGAAGCAAAACAGACTGCCACTATCCATAACAGGGAAACAGTGGAATCGGTTTGCCTCGGAGTGAAATGAACTTGAGCGCCGAAAGCATCTTGCGTTCCGTGCCGGTTTACCGTATATTTTGGTCAAGCTCGGGGAGCACCCGCATCGACACGATTGCGACGTTACTGACTTTTCGAGGAGGCAACTACCGATGGCAAACATTCCCAAAGACGATAAGCGCGAATCGAGGGCAATCGCAAACGTCGACGCACCAGCGGAGCAAGGACTGGTTCAAATCATGGTAAACGGCGTCACGTTTATGGTCGAAAAATTCGTGCCAGTTGAAAAGCTCTTAAGAAAAGCCCGTGGGTCTAGTGCTATTTTAGGCTCAATTGAGGATTACTATATTGTCACGGCGGAGGAACGTGACGAGTATCACCTTGGCACGTCTATTGAAGTATCAGAATCGAAGCGGTACTTGGCCGTGCCGAAACGAATAGAGAACATTGCATAGCAATTGAAGGCAAGGATAAAGAATTGTCTAAAGTTAAGCGAATGGACTTGCTGCAAACGGCCGTGAAGGCCGTGTCGGGGGGTGCAACCGCTGTAATCATCTCGTATCCGGTAGAAGCCGTCGAATAATAGGTAAACCAAGGAATGTCCCGGATTCAACAATGGGTTAGGTAGCCTGATATCCAAAAATCTGTATCGTACGATTCTCGTTCATCCAAAAGGTCGCCAAAATTCGAAAGATGAGGTCAATCATCTTCAGCGAAGCAATTGATTTTCACGAGTCGATCTCTAGAAAATGCTTTGATAGAATACACCACAAAGGGACGGGCACGCATTCAATGGGCCTTGAGAAGGAGTTTAAATGAAAATATCAAACATTGACGGTAGCTGGGGTGCGCTTTATAATATCCTGAAGTCGTGCATTAGACGAATTCCGAAAGACCCATTGTATTATCTTGAACTGCACGGATTAACTCGAGCAGTATCTGAACTGGTGTTTTTTGAAGACACATTGAGTGCAGACGCTCGTTTGGCACATTACACATCTTGGGAAAACGTGATCAAGATGTTTGGGCTGAACCATGATATTCCTGTTGTTAGGATGTACAATTACGAATTAGCAAATGACCCGGAGGAAGGAAAAATCAAGCCACCCGAATGGGAGGCCGTAGAAGACAAGGCAGTGAACGAATTGTTTGGTGATTTAGTTGTCGACAAGGAAAGCTTGAAGAATCTAATGGTGATCGAAAGCGCGTTCGGATGTTCATTTTCGTCCGGCCCCTGCAATGGGGTGGGAGACGATATGACCTATTGGAGACTGTACGGCAATGATGGTCAAGGCTGTTCAATGAGAATATCTTCGTTGCCAGCCAAAGGCGCGTACAAGGTGCGCTATAGACATAGAGATTTTGCTAGTCGATCGGAATCAGACAAGCTTGAAGACGAACGAGTTGCGACACGGCTAAATGAGTTTGTTGAACTTGCGAAGGAAGCAGTGGGTTGTACGCCGGAGAAGTTCAAGCGCGATGCAGCGATATTAGTGGCCAATGCGCTATTTCGAGTCCTTTATGGCTATTATCACCTTGTAAAGCACGTTGCATATAAGGACGAGCAGGAGTGGAGGGTAATTCGAGTTATGCCAAAGCTGCAGGAAGTTCGATACGATATCGATTCGCCGAATCTTGTGAAACGGTACGTAAATGGACCTATGCTCAGTGAGCTGCTTGAAACCGAGTCTGTTATTACAATCGACCCAACAGTTCCAAATTCTGCGGTCGCAAGAGATTTTCTGAACGAAAGAGTTAGAGAAGAACACGGAATTCTGCCAGTAAGTGTAAGAGTTTCTAGCCAGAGTTATAGACTTAAACCTTTCCCATATCGTTAGAAGTTCTGTTTCTGTTCAGATGCGCGGATTGCAGATTGAATATGCACGCGATCAAGATGCACGAACGCTTGATTTGCCGTTTGGTTAAAAGAAACCGGCCCCGTGCCAGAATGAATACAGAAATTCAAAATGTGATCATTTCGATAGCTATGGCCTTTCAACGGTTTCGAACGGGGCGAGGAACTTCAATTTCAGTGCTGGACATTCATGGAAAATTCAATCAGTAGGCGACCGTTGGACTTCATGACACATACTAGGAAGGCGTAACATGGACAAGACAAGGGCACTTGAGACCGCGCTGGCCCAGATCGAGCGGAATTTCGGCAAAGGCTCGATCATGCGGCTGGGGCAGGAGGGGGCCGTCGCGGAGGTCGAAACGACGCCGACGGGCTCGCTAGGCCTCGACATCGCGCTGGGAATCGGCGGGCTGCCCAAGGGCCGGATTGTCGAAATCTACGGGCCGGAGGCGTCTGGGAAAACGACGCTGACGCTCCATGTTGTCGCGGAGGAGCAGAAGATGGGCGGCATCTGTGCCTTTGTCGACGCGGAGCATGCGCTTGATCCTGCCTATGCGAACAAGCTTGGCGTGGACCTGGACGAGCTTCTGATTTCCCAGCCGGACACCGGCGAGCAGGCTTTGGAGATCACCGACACGCTGGTCCGTTCCGGCGCGGTGTCGCTGGTCGTGGTGGATTCCGTGGCGGCGCTGACGCCGAAGTCGGAACTTGAAGGCGACATGGGCGATTCCCAAGTGGGAACGCAGGCCCGCCTCATGAGCCAGGCGATGAGAAAGCTCACGGGCTCAATAAGCCGGTCGAAATGCATGGTGGTCTTCATTAATCAGATTAGGATGAAGATTGGCGTCATGTTCGGCTCGCCGGAAACCACAACCGGCGGCAACGCGCTGAAGTTCTACTCGTCGGTCCGGCTGGACATACGGCGCACGGGAACTTTGAGGGACCGCGACGAGGTCGTCGGAAACTCGACCCGGGTCAAGATCGTCAAGAACAAGCTGGCGCCGCCGTTCAAGCAGGTCGAATTCGACATCCTGTACGGCGTCGGAATCTCGAAGGCGGGCGAACTGCTCGATCTCGGCGTGAAGGCGGGAATCGTGGAAAAGTCCGGATCCTGGTTTTCCTACGAGGACCAGCGCGTCGGCCAAGGCCGGAACAACGCCGCGACCTTCCTTAACGAAAATAAAGCGATAGCGCACGAAATCGAAAACAGGATCCGAGTCGAGAACGGGCTGCACGAATTGGAAATGCCCGATGCGGAAGCGGTGCCGAACGACACGACGGGCTGAGGCAAGCTGAACCCGATCCATGGCCGGGCGCTCGGGGCGCCGTCGCGTCCCGGGCTCGGCAGCGGGCCGTCCCGGCTCCGCCTCGCTTCCGGCTGTGGACACGGGAAATTGGGGATAGTAACCGCTGCGGCAGCTGAATTGAGGTTCCATGGCCAGCGTCAGTGAAATCCGGTCGACTTTCCTGTCGTATTTCGAACGCAACGGGCACAAGGTCGTGGAAAGCTCTCCGCTTGTCCCGCGGAACGACCCCACGCTCATGTTCACGAACTCCGGGATGGTTCAGTTCAAGAACCTGTTCACCGGCGTGGAGCAGCGCGACTACAAGCGCGCGACGACCAGCCAGAAATGCGTTCGCGCCGGCGGCAAGCACAACGATCTCGACAACGTCGGCTACACGGCGCGCCACCACACCTTCTTCGAAATGCTGGGGAATTTCTCCTTCGGCGACTATTTCAAGGAGCAGGCGATCGCGCATTGCTGGGATCTGATGACGAAGGAGTTCGAGGTTCCCCGCGACCGGCTCCTGGTGACGATTTACCACGACGACGACGAATCCGCTTCGATCTGGAGCCGGTACGCGGGCCTTCCGGACGACCGGATCATCCGCATCGCGACTTCGGACAACTTCTGGTCCATGGGCCCGACTGGCCCGTGCGGCCCGTGCACTGAGCTCTACTACGATTACGGCGATCAGGTGCCGGGCGGGCCTCCTGGAAGCGCCGACGAGGACGGCGACCGCTTCGTCGAGATCTGGAACCTGGTCCTCATGCAGTTCGAGCAGTTCGAGGACGGAAAGCGCGTCCCGCTGCCGAAGCCCTCGATCGATACCGGAATGGGACTCGAACGCGTTGCGGCGCTGCTGCAGGGAACCCACGACAATTTCCAGACGGATTTGTTCCGGAAGCTGATCGAAGCGGCTGCGGACGTGACTTTGAGCGATCCCGACGGGCCTGGGAGCGTCCACCACCGCGTGATTGCCGACCATCTCAGGTCCACCGCTTTCCTCATCGCCGACGGCGTGCTGCCATCGAAGGACGGGCGGGGATACGTTCTCAGGAGAATTATGCGCCGGGCGATGCGGCACGCCCGCCAGCTGGGGGCGGACGAGCCGGTGATGCACCAGCTGGTTCCAGTTCTGGCAAACGAGATGGGAAGCGCGTTTCCTGAGCTCGTGAAGACGAAACGCTTGATCGAAGACACGTGTTACAACGAAGAGAAGCGCTTCCGGGAAACGCTTGATAGGGGGCTGAAGCTGCTCGATGAAGAGCTCGACAGGCTGCCTTCCGGCGCCGCCCTCCCGGGCGATGTCGCCTTCAAGCTGTACGATACCTACGGATTTCCGCTTGATCTGACCCAAGATGCGCTCAGGGAGCGCGGCCGGAGCGTGGACTCCGCTGGATTCGAGCAGCAGATGTCGAAGCAGCGCGAGCGGGCCCGCGCGGCATGGGCCGGTTCGGGCGAGCAAGCGGAAGCCCGGATTTGGTTCGAACTGACCGAGAAGCACGGGCCGAGCGAATTCCTCGGATACGACACGGAATCGGCGGAGGCGCAGGTACTTGCGATCCTTGTGGACGGGCGTCCCGCAGCGCGGGTCGATGCCGGGGGCAAGGCCGAGATCGTTGTGAACCAGACCCCGTTCTACGCGGAAGCGGGCGGACAAGTCGGCGACACCGGCCGGATCATAGCTCCGAGCGGGCGCGCGGACGTTATCGACACTTACAGGCGAGCCGGAATGCACGTTCATCGCATCAATGTGCAGCAGGGACACGTCGCCGAGGGCGAGCCGGTGAGCTTGGAGGTGGACGGGGAGCGCCGCCGCAGAATTCGCGGATGCCATTCGGCCACCCATCTTCTCCACGAAGCGCTGAGGCAGCAGCTCGGCGAGCACATCGCCCAGCGGGGATCGCTGAATTCCGACGGGCGCATCAGATTCGATTTTTCCCATTCAAATCCGTTGTCGAGCGAAGAGCTGGCGGCAGTCGAGGAGGAGGTGAACTCCTTCATTAAGCAGGATTCGGAAGTGTCGACCCGTATCATGCGGCCTGACGAGGCCCGGAGCATCGGGGCGCAGGCGCTGTTCGGCGAGAAGTACGGCGACGAGGTTCGCGTTGTCACAATGGGCGAACGTCCGGGTTCAGGCAAAGGCGCCGATGGCTCGACATATTCGATCGAGCTGTGCGGCGGCACTCATGTGGGACGGACCGGAGAAATCGGACGTTTCGTGGCCGTGGGCGAGAGAGCTTCCTCGGCCGGGATCCGGCGAATCGAAGCAATGACCGGCGCTTCCGCGAGCACCTATCTTGCGGAGCAGGACGACATACTCGTGGAGGTTGCTCGGCTGCTGAAGTGTCGGCAAGAGGACATTGTCGAAAGGCTTACGAATCTGGTCAACGACTACCATGGTCGTGTGGCAGTGATTAGGCAAAATTGGAAGCAGATGTTGTCCTACGCCGCGAACGCATCCACGAGCGCCGGGCTCGCGGAGGTCGCTCGGCTGCTGAGGTGTCGGCAAGAGGATGTCGTTGAAAGCGTCAGGAAGTTGGTCAATGATTTCGATGGTCGCTTGGCACTCATGAATCAAGTTCGGAAGCAGATGTCGTCCCATGCCGCGAACGCATCCACGACATCGGCAAGAGCCGAGCTTGCGGAGGTCGCTCGGCTGCTGAGGTGTCGACAAGAGGATGTTGTTAAGAGGGTCGGGAAGCTGGTCAACGATTTCGATGATCGCTTGGCGCAAATTAAGCAAATTCGGAAGCAGGCGGTGTCCCATCCGGAGAACGCATCCACGGACGCCGAGTCCTTGAAGCTTACGAACGGAATTTGCTTCAGTTCCAGGCGGCTTGAGTCAGTCCCGGGTCGGGACTTGGCCCCGATAATCGACGAATTCAGGTCCGGCAGCGAATCCGGCGTGCTGCTGCTGTTGTCGGACAGCGGCGGAAAAGCGGCGGTCGCGGCGGGCGTTTCCAAGGACCTAGTAGGCCGCGTTTCGGCTGTGGACATTGTGAAGGCTGCGACGCCCGCGCTTGGCGGCAAGGGAGGCGGAGGCCGGCCGGACTTCGCTCAAGGGGGAGGGCCCGACGCCGCGAAGGCCGGCGAGGCGATCGAGGCTGCAAGAAACTACGTGGAGGGTTTGGCATGAGCGCTTACTGGATTGCGCATGTGGATGTGACGGACGAGGACACCTACAAAGAGTACGCAAAGCTTGCGACGGTCGCCGTCGCCGAGCACGGAGGGCGGTTTCTGGCGCGCGGTGGCCGCTACAAATGCTTGGAAGGCAATTGTCGGCCGCGGAACGTCGTGATCGAGTTCCCGACCATGGAAGATGCTGTCAGCTGCTACAATTCGGCGAGCTACGCCAAGGCGCTGGAGTTTTCGAGCAGGTCGTCGGACCGCGACATGGTGATTGTGGAGGGCGCGGCCTAACGCGCCACTCTCCGTCGAGCCCGGGCCTTCTTCGGACAGGCGCGCCTAATCCGGCGGCAGCGCTGCCGCGACGGCGCCTGCTGCGGGGCGGCGAGTTCAATCCAGGGAGGCTTCCAAGTTCTCCTGCACCTTGTCCAGGAACCGGGTGGTTGACAGCCAGCCCTGGTCCGGTCCCACCAGCAGCGCCAAATCCTTCGTCATGTGGCCGGACTCGACGGTGTCCACGACCGTCTTCTCCAAGGCGCCGGCGAATTCCGCAAGCCTTTCGTTCCCGTCCAGCTTCGCGCGATGCTTCAACCCGCCGGTCCAAGCGAAAATCGATGCAATGGAGTTAGTGGACGTCTCATTGCCCTGCTGGTGCTGGCGGAAGTGCCTCGTTACGGTTCCGTGCGCCGCTTCGGCTTCGACAATTTTGCCGTCCGGCGTCATGAGCTTCGATGTCATCAGGCCTAGCGATCCGAAGCCTTGGGCAACCGTGTCGGACTGGACGTCGCCATCGTAGTTCTTGCAGGCCCAGACGAAACCGCCGCTCCATTTCAAGGCGCATGCGACCATGTCGTCGATCAGCCTGTGCTCGTAGGTGATCGCGGCCGCCTTGAACCGGTCCTCGAATTCGGCCTCGAACACCTCTTGGAACAGATCCTTGAACCGGCCGTCGTAAGCCTTGAGGATCGTGTTCTTGGTGGAAAGGTAGACCGGCCACTCGAGGGAAAGCCCGTAGTTGAACGACGCGCGGGCGAAATCCCGTATCGAATCGTCCAAATTGTACATGCCCATGACAACGCCGGACGACGGAGCGTCGAACACTTCGCGCTCAACGACCTTGCCGTCCGAGCCCTCGAATGTCAGGCGGAGCTTTCCGGGCCCGGGGAACAGGAAATCGGTCGCGCGGTACTGGTCGCCGAACGCGTGCCTTCCAATCACGATCGGCTTCGTCCAGCCCGGCACGAGCCTCGGCACATTGCTGCAGATGATCGGCTCGCGGAACACGACGCCGCCGAGAATGTTCCTGATCGTGCCGTTCGGCGAGCGCCACATCCGCTTCAGCCCGAACTCCTCGACGCGCGCCTCGTCGGGAGTGATGGTCGCGCATTTCACGCCAACGCCCACTTCCCTGATCATGTTGGCGGCGTCGACAGTGATCCGGTCGCCCGTCCGGTCCCGCTCCTCGATGCCGAGATCAAAGTAGCGGAGCTCCACGTCCAGATAGGGAAGGATCAGCTTTTTCTTGATGATATCCCAGATGATGCGCGTCATTTCGTCGCCGTCGATTTCGACGACGGGGTTCTCCACGGCGATCTTGTCCATCAACACACTCCGTCAGGCGCTTCGTGAACGTCTCGCGCCATGCATTAGTTCGACAGGCAAATCATGTCCAACCGGCGCGCCAGCGGCAGCGTCCGGAATTCGGCGTCAGACGGATGCGGTCAGCCCGCCGTCCACTCTGATGTTCTGCCCCGTGACGTAGCTCGATTTCTTCGAAACCAGGAAGCTTATGACGTCCGACAGCTCGCGGACCCTCGCGTAGCGGCCCATGGGAATCCGCGCGCGACGCTCCGGCTTCTCGGGGAGGCTGTCGATGAAGCCCGGCAAGACGTTGTTCATCCGTATCCCGTCCGGCGCGTAACGCGTCGAGAACAGCTTCGCGTAGCTCGCGAGGCCTGCGCGGAACACGGCGGATGTCGGGAAATCGGCATCCGGCTCGAAGGCCGCGAACGTGGATATGTTCACGATCGAGCCCGCGCCGGTTTGGCGCATAGGATCGAGAACGTGGCGCGCGGCGCGGACCACGTTCAGCAGGTAGTAGTCCAGCGCCAGATGCCAGTGGTCGTCGCTGATCTCGACGATGTCGCCCTTCGGCCCGTGCCCGGTGCAGTTGACCAAGCCGTCGATGCGCCCGAATCGCGCGGCTGCCAATTCCACGAATTCGGCGATATCGGCATCGGCAAGCACCGAGCCGGTGTAGCCGAAGCCGCCGAGCTCCTCCCCGAGCTCTTTGCCCTTTCCCGAAGAGGACATTACGGCGACAAGGCATCCGGATTCCGCAAGCGTCCTCGCGGCATCGGCTCCGATGCCGCTTCCGCCCCCGATTACCAGCACCGCCGATTGCTTTGCCATTGGATTCTCCGTGATCGCGGACGGTCAGATAATCGAAGTGCCGGCAGCGGGCAATTCCGGTTCGCATTCCGGAACCCAGTGCCGCATCCGCGCCCGCGCTTGCCTACGGAACCCGGTTGTTGCGGCGACGGCACCGGGATTCTTCGCGCCGCATGTTGGAAACGGGAGCCGGAAGCAATATGCGGGTGCCGAAAGGAACGGCCATGAGCGAGCAGAGCTCCGGAGCGGCGCTGCGCCACCCGGAAAAGGCTGGCCGGGCGGATCGTCCCAGCGGACGAAAGCCGCCTTGGATCCGCGTGAAGGCGCCCAATTCGCCGGGCTACAAGGCGACCAAGGACATAGTCGTGGCCAATCGGCTCGCGACCGTATGCCAAGAGGCGTCCTGCCCCAACATTGGCGAATGCTGGAGCAAGGGCCACGCGACCTTCATGATACTCGGCAAGGTCTGCACGAGGGGATGCACGTTCTGCAACGTCGCCACGGGCTTGCCGGACGAGCTCGACCTGTTCGAGCCGCTCAGAGTAGCGAACGCGGTAGTCCGGCTAGGTCTCGCGCATGTGGTGGTGACAAGCGTCGATAGGGACGATCTCGACGACGGCGGGGCGGGGCAGTTCGCGAAAACGATCAACTCCATCAGGGCGAAGTCGCCGGGAACGACGATCGAGGTCCTGACCCCCGACTTCCTGAAGTGCGGCCGCAGCGCGCTGGAGTCGGTGCTTGAAGCCGGCCCCGACGTCTTCAACCACAATCTGGAAACCGTGCCCGGTCTCTATCCGTCAGTCAGGCCCGGTGCCCGGTACTTCCATTCGCTTCGGCTGCTTCAGCGCGCGAAGGAGTTCAATCCGAGCTTGTTCACGAAGTCCGGGCTGATGGTGGGCCTCGGCGAGGATCGGCAATCGATCATGCAGGTCATGGACGATTTGAGATCCGCGGGAGTCGATTTCCTTACGATCGGCCAGTATCTCCAGCCCACCCTCAAGCACCATCCGGTATGCCGGTTCGTGCCGCCGGACGAATTCTCATCCTACGAAAAAGCCGCCTACGGCAAGGGGTTCCTGATGGTTTCCGCCTCGCCGCTGACGCGATCCAGCTATCACGCCGGCGACGATTTCGAGCGGCTCCGCGCCGCCCGTCGCCAAGGCTGAAGGCCAGGCTGGCCGCAGCCCGGATGTCTTTGAAGGAATCCGGTCCCGAACGGAAGCCCGCGCGCTGGAATTCGGCCGCCGGGGCGTTGGGATCGTTTCCGGGCCAAGCTGCCAAGCCGCGCTGACCGGCCCGTCGCGCCTTCGGAAATGCCCGTCCACAAGGAAACCCGGGTTCTCCCGCATCCGGCTCGGGATGTCTTCGACATCGTCGCGGACATCGAATCGTATCCTGAGTTCGTCCCGCTGTGCACGGAAACCAAGGTTCGGCGGGACCGGCCGGATGTCCCGGAAGTGCTGACTGCTGAAATGGAGATATCCTTCCGGATCACCCGGTTCCGCACGGAATCGAAAATCGTGCTGGACCCCGGCGGGCTTTCGATCCGGATTTCGAACGTCGAGGCGCAGTTCAATCCGCTGAAGCGGATGGAAAGCCGGTGGCTCTTCTCGGAACTGGGTCCCGGGCGCTGCCGAATCGAGTTCCAGGCGGACTTCGAGTTCAAGTCCCGGACGCTTGAAAAGCTGTTCGGCGGAGCGTTCCGGAAGGTCAACGAGCGGATCGTGTCCGCATTCGTCAAGCGGGCGGCGGATCTCTGCCGCTGAAAGCGGCCTGCGCCGCTATCTGGAGGTTTCCTTCAGCCGGCGGCGGACGTAGGTTTCGACGCGTCCGGTCAGGTCGTCCATGTGCTCGCCTTCGAAGAAATGCCCTGCGTCTTCAATGACTTCATGGGTGATCTTGATTCCGCGCTGGTCTTTGAGCTTCGCAACCAGCTCGGCGATGGACGTCGCTGGCACAACCTGGTCAGCGGATCCGTTGATGATCAGGCCGGACGACGGGCAGGGGGCAAGAAAGGAGAAGTCGTAAAGGTTTGCAGGCGGCGCCACTGAGATGAATCCGGTCACCTCGGGACGGCGCATCAGCAGTTGCATCCCGACCCAGGCTCCGAACGAAAATCCCGTGACCCAGCAGTGCTTCGTGTTGGGATGGCGCGCGCGGAGGAAGTCCAGCGCCGAAGCCGCATCCGAAAGCTCGCCGAAGCCATCGTCGAACTCGCCTTGGCTGCGACCCACGCCGCGGAAGTTGAACCGCATCACCGCGAACCCCATCCGGTGGAAGCAGTAATGCAGGTTGTAGACGACCTTGTTGTTCATCGTGCCGCCGTAAACCGGGTGCGGATGCAGGATCACGCCGATGGGCGAATCCGGATTCGGCTGCGGGTGGTAGCGTCCCTCGAGACGGCCGTCGGGGCCTGAAAAAATGACTTCTGGCATCGTCCTCGCAACCATCGGCTGCCCGTCGGGAAGCCCCGCTGTCCTTGACCTCGGAACGACCCCGTTCTAGAATGATTCTAAATTGGGCGCCGATTGCAATTGCAAGGAACAGATTGCAAGTCAAGCGCGCTAATCGATGCGAAATGGGCGTTCGGTCAATTGAAGCTGACCACCAAGGGACGATATGCGATGATCGCGCTGGCCGACCTTGCGTTGACGAGGTCGGACAGCCTGATTCCGTTGACCGCGATCTCGAGTCGGCAAAGCATCTCGCTGGCCTATCTTGAGCAGCTATTCTCGAAACTAGGCAAGGCGGGCCTCGTGTGCTCGTCCAAGGGCCGGGACGGCGGCTACCGTTTGGCCCGCAGCGCGGACGAGATCAGGGTGGTGGACATCCTCGAAGCCGTCGACGAGCCGATAGATGTGACCGTGGGCAGCGTCAGCCTTTCCGGCGGGAGTTCCGGAAGCCGCGCCCAGTCCCTGACCAACCGGCTTTGGGAAGGGCTTTCCGCGCAGGTTTACGTTTTTCTGCACAACATCCGCCTGTCGGATATCGTCCACAACCGGCTGGCGCCGTGCCCTGCTGTATCCAGCATCCTGCGGGTCGTGGACGAGTGACGAAGGCAAGCGTCTACCTCGATTGGAACGCGTCGGCCCCGCTCCGCAAGGAAGCAAGGGCCGCCATGCTGCAGGCCATCGACGCGGTCGGAAACCCGTCCTCGGTGCACTTGCACGGGCGGGCGGCAAAGGCCGCAATCGAAGCGGCGAGAGCACAAGTGGCGGAAGCTTGCGGCGCAGACCCGCACAATGTGGTGTTCACGTCCGGAGCAACCGAAGCCGCTGCGTTGGCGCTTTCAAAGCGCGACCTGAGCTCGGCTTGGATTGAGCACGACGCCGTTCTTGCATGGACGAAGCCGGTGCTGCCGGTGGACGGCCAAGGACGGGTGTCCGTCGCGCAGCCCGAAACCAGCACGCTGCAAATCGCGAACAGCGAGACCGGCATTGTGCAGAGCATCCCTGACGGGCTTGCGGTCACCGATGCGACGCAGGCGTTCGGCAAGCTTCCTGTCGCGGAGCAGATCTCGAAAGCGGGCGCGGCGGCGATCTCGGCGCACAAGGCCGGAGGCCCAAAAGGCGTCGGCGCGCTGATCGCTCGGAACGTGTCGGAGATCGAGGCAATGATCCGGGGCGGCGGCCAGGAGTTCGGACATAGATCGGGAACGGAAAACGTCGCGGGAATTGCGGGCTTCGGCGCGGCCGCCGCAGCCGCCGCCATCGAGGTCGCGAATGGCCGCTGGGAGGAACTTGCGGCGCTCCGGGACGAGTTTGAAGAAGCGCTTTCCGACGCCGCGCCGGGTCTGGTCATCTTCGGCCAGGACTCGGAGCGACTCCCGAACACCAGCTGCTTCGCGGTTCCGGGATGGAAAGGCGAAACGCAGGTGATGCAGATGGATTTGGACGGGCATTCCGTGTCCGCCGGCTCCGCCTGCTCTTCCGGCAAAGTCCGGCCGAGCCGGGTGATCGAGGCGCTGGGCGGATCGGAATTGGCGGCGCGCTCGGCAATCCGTGTCTCTTTCGGGCCATTGACCGAGCGGGAGGAATTGCTGCGTTTTGCAGGCGACTGGACCCGCAATTTCCAGCGCTTCCGCGAGCGGCGCGCGTCCGGCGCGGCGCGCAAGGCCATGGCGGCGGTCTGATGGCCATGGACGATATCGACATCCGGGAAGGCGTCGACCCTGAGACCGTCGAGGCTGTCCGCTCGGTCTCGCAGCGGTACCGCCACGGCTGGGAAACCGAGATCGAGATGGATTTTGCGCCGAAGGGGCTGAACGAGGACATCGTCCGCCTCATCTCGGCGAAGAACGGCGAGCCGGAATGGCTGAAGGAGTGGCGCTGCAGCGCCTTCGCAAGGTGGCTGAATCTTGAAGAGCCAACCTGGGCGATGGTGCGGTACCCCGGGATCGACTACCAGGACCAGTACTACTACGCCAAGCCCAAGAGCATGGAAAAGCGTCCCAAATCGCTTGAGGAAGTCGATCCCAAGCTCTTGGAAACTTACGAAAAACTCGGAATCCCCCTGAAGGAGCAGATGCTGCTCGCCGGCGTCGAGCCCGAGGAGGGCGGCAACGGCGATCTGCGCAAGGTCGCAGTCGATGCGGTCTTCGACTCCATCTCGGTGGGCACGACCTTCCAGAACGAACTTAAGAAGGCAGGCGTGATCTTCTGCCCGATATCGGAAGCGGTCCGGGACCATCCGGAACTGGTCCGGAAGTATCTCGGATCGGTCGTTCCCATAACCGACAACTTCTTCGCGACACTGAATTCGGCCGTGTTCTCGGACGGCTCCTTCGTGTACGTGCCGCCGGGCGTCCGCTGCCCGATGGAGCTTTCGACCTATTTCCGGATCAACTCGGAAAACACCGGCCAGTTCGAGCGGACGCTGATCATCGCCGACAAAGGCTCCTACGTGAGCTACCTTGAGGGGTGCACCGCGCCGCAGCGCGACACGACGCAGCTTCACGCGGCGGTGGTCGAGCTGGTTGCGCTGGAGGACGCGGAGATCAAGTACTCCACGGTGCAGAACTGGTTTCCCGGGGACGAGAGCGGGAAAGGCGGCATCTACAATTTCGTCACCAAGCGCGCCGACTGCCGCGGCGACCGCTCCCGCGTCATGTGGACCCAGGTGGAAACCGGCTCGGCCGTGACCTGGAAGTACCCGTCCTGCATCCTGAGGGGCGCGGACACGCGCGGCGAGTTCTACTCGATCGCCATCACCAACAACTTCCAGCAGGCGGACACCGGAACCAAGATGGTGCATCTCGGCAGGAATTCGCGGTCGAGGATCGTTTCGAAGGGGATTTCCGCCGGAAGAGCGCAGAACACCTACCGCGGACTTGTCTCCGTTCATCCCAAGGCGCCGAATTGCCGGAACTACACTCAGTGCGACAGCCTGCTGATCGGGAACGATTGCGGGGCGCACACCGTTCCCTACATCGAGGTCCGGAACACCTCGTCCCGCGTCGAGCACGAGGCGACCACATCGAAAGTGGACGATGACCAGCTGTTCTATTGCCGGCAGCGGGGCATGGACGAGGAGGAGGCGGTCGCCCTGGTGGTCAACGGATTCTGCAAGGAGGTGCTGCAGTCGCTGCCGATGGAGTTCGCGATGGAGGCGCAGCAGCTCGTCGCGATTTCCCTTGAAGGCTCCGTTGGCTGAATGCCATCGGGATTTTTCGCGCGGAGGCGCGGACAGCGCCTGAACGCATTCGCGTTCCGCTTGGAATTCCACGGATCCGCCCGCGCGGGAATCGAATGAAGGAGATGCAGAACATGCCGGAACCGGTATTGAATGTAGAAGACGCCGACTCAATGCGGATGGCCCCGGAGGGTTCCGAACGCTTCGGCGCGAAGCTGGCCAGGATCGGGAACGTTATCGGCTTGGAAGGGCTTGGATGCACCTACGCCGAGCTTGCGCCGGGCAAGCGGGCGTTTCCCCGCCACAACCATCTTGCGAACGACGAGATCTACGTGGTCATGGCGGGCGAGGGAACCTACCGGCTTGGAGATGGGGAGTTTCCTGTGCGGGCCGGCGACATCTGCGCCGCTCCCAGAGGCGATTCATCGACCGCTCACCAGATGGTGAATACGGGAAGCGATACTCTGAAGTACGTGTGCATCTCGACCATGCGGGATCCCGAGGTCGTCGAGTATCCCGACAGCGGCAAGTTCGCCGCAATCGCCGTCAGGCCGGGCCCGGATTTCTTCCGCGCGCATCTCCGATACATCGGGCGGGTCGAGACGAGCCTGGACTATTTCGATGGCGAGGAACTCTAGGAGGCGGAAGGGCCGAGGCACCGCCACTGAACGTCCGCGGACGCGACATCCTCCTGCGGACGGGAACGCTGGTTGAAGGACTGCTCGACGGCCGCGCTCCCGGGATCGCTGCCATCGGCAAGGGAAATCCCACCCGGCGAGGAAAAATCTTTTGATTGCGAGGGTTTGATGCTGGAAATCGCGAATTTGCATGTGAAGCTGGAAGACGGGGACGTGCCGATTCTCAAGGGCATAGATCTGACGGTCGAAGCCGGAGGCGTGCATGCCGTCATGGGTCCCAACGGATCGGGAAAATCCACGCTTTCCTATGTGCTTGCGGGGCGCGACGGGTACGAGGTCACGGACGGCAGCGTCGAATTCGGCGGCGAGGACCTTCTGGAAATGGAGCCGGAGGAGCGCGCTTCCGCCGGATTGTTCCTCGCGTTCCAGTATCCTGTGGAAATCCCGGGCGTCGCCAACATGACGTTTCTCCGGACCGCGCTGAACGCCCAGCGGAAGGCGCGGGGAGAGCCGGAGGTGTCCGCCGCCGAATTCCTGCGCACCGTGCGCGAACGAGCGAAGTCTCTTGGCATCGAAGGCGACCTCCTGAAGCGCCCGGTCAATTACGGCTTTTCCGGAGGCGAGAAGAAGCGCAACGAGATCCTGCACATGGCCGTGCTGGAGCCGAAGCTCTGCATACTCGACGAAACCGATTCCGGCTTGGACATCGACGCTCTCAAGCAGGTCGCCCGCGGCGTGAACTCCTTGAGGGGCGCCGCCCGCGGCATTTTGGTGATCACGCATTACCAGCGGCTGCTCGACCACATCGAACCCGATGCGGTCCACATCATGGCTGATGGCAGGATAGCGCAATCGGGAGGGTCCGAACTTGCGCTAGAGGTCGAAAAGAACGGCTACGCGGGCTATCTGCCCGCAGCGGCGTGATCCCCGTTATGGGCGAAGTTGCGCAAGAACGGATGCCGCAGGCGGAATCGGCGCCCGCTCAGCGGGGCGATTCGAACTCGGAACCTTGGGCGGACTGGTTCAGGGCTGCCCGGCAGGACGCTGATGCCCGGACGGAAGCGCGAGGCGGCAAGCGGCGGCCCGAGTATTGGAAATACACCAACCCCGGCGGGCTGGAGAACCTTCCGGCATCGAGCGCGGGCCTTGCCGAAGGGCCGTCAGCATTCGAAGGCGTCGACAGGCTGAGGTTCGAATTCGACGGCGGAACGCTTGATCGCGCACGTTCGGATCCGCTGAGGTCGGAGAATGCCGGGATTGAGGAGCTAGGATCCGTAGCGCCGATTGAAAGCCACTGGGCTTCAAGGCTCTACGGGACGCTAGAGGCGGGTGGCCAGACTCCGGTGCCGCGGCCCTTTGCGGCGGCCAACACGGCGTCGGCCGCCTCCGGCCTCGTCATCAGGGCTTGCGGAGCGGTCGGCAAGCCGCTGGAAATCCGGCATTCGGGCGGCGGGGGTGCCGCTCCCATTCTGATCCGCCACCTGATCATCGTCGAAGCGGGCGCGGAACTTACGCTCCTGGAATCGGGCGTTCCCGGACCGGGCTTCAACATGGTCGTGGAAATCCTGGTCAAGGCGGGCGGCAGCTTCCGGCATGTCCGTATCCAGGATGGCGGCTGGCGGATCCGGGGCATCACCCACATGTTCGCCCGCTTGGAAGCGGACGCCAGCATGAAATCCTTCACGGCAACAGCGGCTTCGGAGTGGATGCGGAACGAGTTCTTCGTTGACCTCGCAGGCGAAAACGCCACCGCCCATCTTTCCGGCGCCGCGGTCGGAGGAAGAAAATTCCACCAGGACGACACGCTGTTCGTGATCCACGGTGCGCCGAACTGCCGGAGTCGGCAGGTGTTCAAGAAGGTTCTGCGGGGCGGCGCCGTGGGCGTGTTCCAAGGGAAGATACTGGTCCGGCGGCCTGCCCAGAAGACCGACGGCTACCAGCTCAGCCAAGCGCTGCTTCTGGACGAGAGTTCGCAATTCCTTGCAAAGCCGGAGCTCGAAATCTACGCCGACGACGTCGCGTGCTCCCATGGATCGACATGCGGCGGGATCGACGAGGAGGCGCTGTTCTATCTCAGGTCCCGCGGCATCGGCCGGAACGAAGCGCAGGACGTGCTGGCATCCGCGTTCCTCGCGGAGGCCGTGTCCGAAATAGAGGATCCGCAGCTGGCGGAAGCGGCGCTGGGCCGGATCGACGCCTGGATGGCGAAGCGGAGCTGAATGTCGGCACTGGCGAACGTCGCCCGCACCTACAGCAGCCCTCGCGGGACGTTCCGCCAAACGCTTGCCGCCACAACAAGCGAGGGCAGGGCGTTTGCTTACCTGCTCGCGGGATCGGTCGCTCATTTCCTCGGCCGCCTGCCAGCGCTGGCCGCCGAGCGGCCGAACGAGGAATTCGGCGTGCCGCTTGCCGCCTCCGCGGCAGGCACGTTCCTGGGACTGGTGATCTTCGCGCCGATCGCGCTGTATGTTTTGGCGGCGCTCGGCAATCTCGCGGCGCGCGCGCTTGGCCGCGGCGTCGCATGGCGAAGCGCGAGGACGGTGCTGTTCTGGTCCTTCGCCGCGGTTTCTCCGCTCGCGGTCGCGAGCGGCGTGGCGGCTGTCCCGGCGCGGTCCGACCCCGCGCTGGAACTGCTTCTTGATGCCGCGGTCGGCGCCTGCTTCCTCTGGTTCTGGCTGATCGGAATGTCTGAAGCCGCGCGCGCGGAAGCCGGCGCGGCCCGTCCCTGAAACAGGCCTTGCGAAAGGGCTGTCGGGATTTGCTGCGGAGCTTTGCATCTGCCTGATACTCTTGCCCAGACTCCAGCCGAAGTTTATCAAAGTGCCGCCTTCCCCCGGCAGCAACGCGGCGCCATGTTCAACCGATTGATCCAGCTTGCCCAGCTCTCCCTGCGGGACCCGAAGCGGGGCGCCGCAGCTGTCCTCGAGTTCCGCCTGCCACTGCAGGAAGCGGTCGAACTGTCAGTTCTGGTCGTCGTGCTGGGCGCGATCCTCTCCAGCATTTATCTGGATTTCGACGCAGGCGCCGGCGAGGAGCAAGCCGCTTCAATCTTTGCGCAGCCGGTCGTGTTCGCCGCGTTCCAAGGCGCGGTCCTGTTAGCAGTCGTGCTCGCGACCTACCTGATCGGGCGCATGGTCGGCGGCCAGGGCGACTTGACCAGCACCATTGTCATCATGGCTTGGCTGCAGTTCATCATGCTGCTTTTCCAGCTGCTTCAGGTCGCGGCAGCATTCCTCGCGCCGGCGATGGGCGGATTCCTTGCCATCATATCCATCGTGCTGTTCTTCTGGCTGTTCGCCAATTTCGTGAAGGTGCTCCACGGATTCCGGTCGGTTTTCAAGGTTCTTGCCGGAACGTTCATGTCCATGGTTGCGATAATTGTAGGGGTTGCGACGATTTTCGCGGCATTGGCCAGGATCTGAGGCTTCAGATGTACAACGTTAAGCGGATCCGCGAGGATTTTCCGATCCTCGGCCGGAGCGTGAACGGCCGGCCGCTGGTCTATCTGGACAGCGCGGCGTCCGCGCAGAAGCCTAGGCAGGTGATCGACGCCGTGACGAACTCGTACGCGGACGAATACGCGAACGTCCACCGGGGGCTGCACTACCTCTCCAATCTGGCGACCGAAAAGTACGAAGAGGTGCGCGCAAAGATTCGGACGTTCCTGAACGCGGGTTCCGACGAGGAGATCCTCTACACCACGGGCGCGACCGAAAGCATAAACCTTGTCGCCTACAGCTGGGCGATGCCCCGAATGGAGGCGGGGGACGAAATCGTGCTGTCGGCCATGGAGCATCACGCGAACATCGTGCCCTGGCACTTCCTTCGCGAGCGCCAGGGAATCGCAATCAAATGGGCGGAGCCGGACGGTCGGGGCGCGCTTGATCCGGAGAGGGTTCTTGAGCTTTGCGGCCCTCGAACCAAGCTCATCGCGGTCACGCACATGTCGAACGTCCTTGGAACGAGGGTAGACGTGCAGGCGATTTCCGCCGGCGCCCGGAAAATGGGGGTGCCCGTTCTGGCCGACGGATCGCAGGCTGCCGTTCACAGCCCGGTGGACGTGCGGGATCTGGGCGTCGATTTCTATGTCGTGACCGGCCACAAGCTTTACGGGCCGTCGGCCTCGGGCGCCTTGTATGCCAAGCGCGAGCGACTCGCCGAAATGAGACCGTTTCAAGGCGGCGGCGACATGATTCGGGAAGTGTCGAGGGATCGCGTGGATTACGCCGAACCGCCGCGCAAATTCGAAGCCGGAACGCCGCCAATCGTTCCGATGATCGGATTCGGGGCCGCCTTGGACTACTTGGCGGGCCTCGGAATGGACGCGGTTGCGAAGCACGAGGGCAAACTGGAGGACTACGCTGCGGAACGGCTGTCGGAAAAGAACTGGCTGCAAGTGCATGGCGCCGCTGAAGGCAAAGGGGCGATCTTCTCGTTCACCATGGAAGGCGCTGCGCATCCTCACGACTTGTCGACCGTCCTTGACCAGCAGGGCATCGCGGTCCGCGCCGGACACCATTGCGCCCAGCCGCTGATGGAGCATCTGGGCGTGACGGCGACCTGCCGGGCCTCGTTCGGGCTGTACAACACGAAGGATGAAGTCGACCGGCTTGTCGAAGGCCTCGAGTTCTGCCGCGAGCTTTTTGCATGAACCGGATTGCCGCACAGGGCGGGATTCGCTAGTTTGGGATCAGCGCACCCGTAGCTCAGCCGGATAGAGCGCTGCCCTCCGAAGGCAGAGGCCAGAGGTTCGACTCCTCTCGGGTGCGCCAGCTTCCGATAACGCAACCCGGCGGCCGCGCGAGCACGAACGGCAACGCGGAGCGTCGCCCCTTCGGCACAGGAGCTTTCGCGGTTCGCATGGACCATTTGTCCCGCCATCATTTGCCCGGCCGGTTTCGCTCTGTCGGCGCGCCGGAAGGGCGGGCGTCGCTCGGCTGCCCCGATTCGAATGATTGAGCATCTGGGCGCATTGCTGGCCCCGCTGGACGGGCCGGTCCTTCTGGTGAACGAGGATCAGACCGTCGTCTGCGCAAACCAGGCCGCGGAGGAATGGTTCGGAGCGGGCCTTGCCGGCCAGCCGGTTTACGCGTGCATGCGCCAGCCCGAGGCGCTGAACTGCATAGGCGACGCTTTGGCGTCTGAAGGCCGCTTCGAAGCCCGCATCCTGCACTCGGACGGCCGCCTTAGCACTGCGTTCAGGCTCGTGGCGGGTTTCGTCGCCGTTGAGGAATGGGAGTTTCGGGGCTGCGTGGCCGCGCTGACGGATTTGAGCAAGTCCGACGAGGCCGAGCAGATGAGGAAGGATTTCGTGGCGAACGTGAGCCACGAACTCAAATCGCCTCTGACATCGATGCTCGCCGCGATCGAAACGCTGAAGATCCCTGCCGGGAAGGAGCGGAAGTCGCACGACCGGATACTGGAGCTGATGCAGGCGGAGGCCGTGCGCATGGACCGCTTGATTTCCGACCTCCTGTCGCTCGCGCGGCTTGAATCGGAAGAGCGCGTTCAGCCGCGGGACCTGATCGAAGTCGGGTCGCTGCTGGAGTGCGTCGGGGAATCGCTGGCGGATCTGGCGGAACGAAGTTCGAGCACTATTGCCGTAAGCCGCCCCGTTGGCGACTGCATCGTCCTCGGCGACCGGGACCAGCTGCGCCAAGTGTTCCGGAATTTGGCGGAAAACGCGCTGAAATACGGCGGAAAGGGCGGCGAGGTAAGGATTGCGGTCTGCAGGACGGAGCACGTTCCGGGATTGCATGGCAATGCGCTGGCGGTTTCCGTGTCCGACCGGGGTCCCGGAATCGACAGAATCCATCTCCCTCGGCTCACCGAGCGGTTCTACCGGGCGGATCGGCACCGCTCCCGCGACCTCGGCGGCACCGGTCTGGGGCTGGCCATCGTGAAGCATATCGTCAACCGGCACAGGGGAAGGCTTTCGATTTCCAGCGAAGTGGGGGAAGGAAGCGAATTCACAGTCCTGCTTCCCCTGGCCGAGGGCGAGCGTGCGCCGCAAGCGCGGCGGGCAGGGGCGTAGCTGCCCATGCGGAAAGCGCAACAAATTCTTCACATGACTTTCGCAGCGGCATTTGGCACGCAGCGCCCGTTCCGCAGACCTCCGCAGCGTGGCCGCGATGCTTGAAGGCAACCACTCGGGATCGCCCGAAATACGCGCCGGGGCCGACGCCTCGGACGCGCTTGCGGAAAGCCGCGCCGCCGATGTTTCCAGGGCCAAGATTCTCGCCCGCGACGTCAATGTCCACTACGGGGACGCGCAAGCGCTTCACGACGTCGCAATCGACATCGCAGACAAGTCCGTGACTGCGCTGATCGGGCCGTCGGGGTGCGGGAAATCGACTTTCCTGCGGTGCCTGAACAGGATGAACGACACGATCAACCACTGCCGAATCAAGGGGCGCATCGAACTTGACGGCGAAGACATCTACGGCCGTTCCGTGGACCCGGTCCAGCTCAGGGCCAAGGTGGGGATGGTCTTCCAGAAGCCGAACCCCTTCCCGAAATCCATTTTCGACAACGTCGCTTACGGGCCAAGGATACACGGCCTGGCCGCTTCCCGGCAGGAGCTGGACGAAATCGTCGAAACGGCGCTCAGGCGCGCCGCGCTTTGGGAAGAAGTGAAGGACAGGCTCAAATCCCCCGGAACCGGGATTTCCGGAGGCCAGCAGCAGCGCCTCTGCATTGCCAGGGCGATCGCCACTCAGCCCGAGGTTCTGCTGATGGACGAGCCGTGCTCGTCTCTGGATCCGATAGCGACATCGCAGATCGAGGAATTGATCGACCAGCTGCGAACCGGATACGCGGTGGTGATCGTTACGCACTCCATGCAGCAGGCGGCGCGGGTCAGCCAGAATACCGCGTTCTTCCATCTCGGCCATTTGGTCGAATTCAGCGACACGAACACGGTATTCACCAATCCTGTCGACGAGCGGACGGAAAGCTACCTCTCCGGAAGAATTGGTTGAACCAAGGCATACAAGTGGCTGAAACCAAACATATCCTTTCCGCGTTCGACGATGACTTGAACGAGCTCTTCCGCCAAATCGCGGTGATGGGGGGAATGGTTGAGGAGGCGATCGCGCGATCGACCGAGGCTCTCCGGACCCGCGACAACGAGCTGGCCCTAAGGGTCATCGGCAACGACGACGCAATCGACGCGCTGGAGGAAGAGATCCACCGGGCCACCGTCCGGATCCTCGCGTTGCGCCAGCCGAGAGCGCAGGATTTGAGGACAGTAGTCGCGGTTATCCGCATTGCGATCAGCCTTGAGCGGGTCGGCGACTACGCCAAGAACATCGCCAAGCGGACGTCCGGTTTGGTCCAATCACCGTCGCAGACCGGCACCTCCGCGTCCATAAGGAATTTGTCTGTATCTGTTCGGCGGCTGCTGAAGACCGCGCTTGATTCCTTCGTCCGAAGGGATGCCGAGATGGCAATGGACGTGCTGGTCTTGGACGAGGAGGTCGACCAGCTCTACAATTCCGTGTTCCGCGAGCTGCTGACCCACATGATGGAGGATCCAAGGCAGATCACGCCGTCCATGCATATGCTCTTCATCGCGAAGAACCTGGAACGGGTCGGGGATCACGCAACGGGCATCGCGGAGCAGGTCAGCTATGCCGTTACAGGCTCCCTTCCGGGCGAGGAGCGCCCGAAGAGCGATTTGACGCCGTTCGACGATTATTCGATCGAGCAATTCAAGCACGACAGCAAGGAAAAGCGAACGTGACCGGCTGCAAGGCCGACATCCTGATTGCCGAGGACGATCCGGCCCAGATCGAACTGCTGACGTTCAATGTCGAATCGGCCGGATACCGCGCGCACCAAGCAAGAACCGGCGCCGAGGCGCAGAAGTTGATCGAGGATCAGAAGCTCGATCTGGCGCTGCTGGACTGGATGCTCCCATGCGTTTCAGGAATCGACCTGTGCCGGCGCATCCGATCGCATGAGAAGCTCAGGTCGATGCCGGTCCTGATCGTCACTGCGCGAGGGGATGAGGTCGACCGGATTCGCGGATTGGAATCCGGCGCCGACGACTACATCGTGAAGCCGTACTTCATGTCCGAGGTTCTCGCGAGGATCAGGGCGCACCTCCGTCGCGCCCGCCCATCGGCCGAACATGCCGTTCTGCGCCACAAGGACATTGAGCTGAACCTTGAGCAGCACAGAGTCTACCGGTCGGAACAGGCTGTGAAGCTCGGCCCGACCGAATTCCGCATCCTTGCGGCGCTGATCGAGCGGCCAGGACGCGTGTGGACTCGCGAGCAGCTGCTGAACCGGGTCTGGGAACCGAACGTCTTTGTGGAAGACCGGACCGTGGACGTGCATATCGCGAGGCTTCGGAAGGCGCTCCGGCGGGTCGGCGGAAGCGATCCGCTTCGAACGGTGCGGGGGACCGGATACGCGCTCGGTTGAGCCTTCCGAAGTCGGCGTCACGCCTTGGCGCGGCCGTAATAGAGCTGCGACACGTGCTCGGCCTCAGCAAAAAACAGCCAGCGCTCGGTCAGCACGCCCGAAGCGGCGAACACGGTCGCGAATGCGTAGGCTGCGGTTTCAAAGCCCGTCAGCCGTCCGGAAACCAGCAATAGCGCCGGAACCGCGAACAATGAGGCGAAGGCGAACAGCCGCAGCCGTCGCGCGTGCTTCCGCGCCACCCTGTAACCCATCTCGCGCATGACGAAGTTCGGCATGGTGTGCGGTGGGTCCAGCTGGCGCACTTCGCCGAAAGCCGAAAGGCCTGTTGCCGCTTCAGCGGTATAGCGCTCGGGGGCGCCGTCGATCGCCCTCCAGTAGCTGAGCTTGATCGCCGCGCCGGAAGCCAGGCCTCCGGCGGCGCACCAGACGGCCGGAGCGGGAACCTGCCCGAGCACGCTTAGGGACAGGCACAAAAGCAGTCCTCCGGTCCCGGCCGATATTGCCAGGTAGGCGGCGGGCACCAGGCGGAGATTCCACTGCCTGATAGTGCGGAGCGAAGCGTAGATCATGCCTGTGCAATAGACGGTGAGCGCCGCGAGAGCCGCGGCAAGCAGCGCCGTCGGCTTGGCAATCCAAGCCGGATTGGCCGAAATCAGGAGGAGGGCGAGGACGCTCGCCGGAACGAACGCCGCGACTGCAACCACGCCCTCGCGGGATAGCCAGGAGCTGCGCCACTGGGAGAGAGCGCGAAGCGACCGCTCAGGGTGGCCGAGATGGAAGAGAGACGCGAGCAGGCCCGCCGCCGCCAGCGCTAGGCCGATGGCGATGGCCCAGAAGCATGCCCAACCCGAAACCGGCAGCATCCCTGCCGCGCCGAGAATGGCGATCCAGAAAACCAGCCCGTAGCCGGCGCCGGAAACCGTCGTGAATGCAATGACCGAGTAGGCCGGATGCATCCGCTCAGCCTTTCGGCGACAAGGCTTTGTCGACCCATTCGAACAAGCGTTCCAAGGCCGAGCCGTCGGAATCCGGTACGGTCCCTTCCTCCGTTGCGTCCGCGCCGGGCGTCGTTGTCCGCGGAGGCAAATACTTGTTGACAGGCTTGTAGCCGAATTCCTCAAGAAGGTCGTAGCCGCCTCTCGCGGCCACGGATTTGGACACGTCGCTGTCCGGATCGCCGAAATCGCCGAACGCCCTCGCGCCGGTCGGGCACGCCCGGACGCAGGCGGGCACGCGATCCGCCTCGGGGATCGTCTCGTTGTAGATGCGATCCACGCAAAGCGTGCATTTCTTCATGACGCCGTCGTCGTAGTCGTACTCCCTCGCGCCGTAGGGGCATGCCCAGGCGCAGAGCTTGCAGCCGATGCAGGTGTCCGGATTAACCAGAACGATCCCGTCTTCCTCCCGCTTGTAGGAAGCTCCGGTCGGGCAGACGGTTACGCAGTCGGGCTCCTCGCAATGGAGGCATGATCGCGGAAAGTGGACCGTTCTCGAGCCGCCGTCCTGCACGACTTCGTAAGAGTGCACCCGGTTCAGCCACGCGCCGGACGGGTCGGCTCCGTAAGGATCATGGTCGGAGAGCGGAGCACTGTAGCCGCCGGTGTTCCATTCCTTGCAACTGGTGACGCAGGCGTGGCAGCCGACGCAAATGTCGAGATCGATGACGAGGCCGAGCTTCTTCCCGGCGGGCGGGGGGAGGCTGGTCATGGCCCGGCCCGCCCGAAATCCGCCCCGTAAGCGAGCTTCTCCGGCGAAGGCGGCCGGGAGGAGGTCCCTAGAGGTTCGAAATGCGGCGCGGTCGCGCCGCCGCCGTCCGCCTTCCGGACGGAGACCCTGAGGTCGAACCATGCAGCCTGGCCCGTGATCGGATCCGAATTCGGAATGCGCCGTCCGCATCCGTCATCCGGAAGAAGATGGGAAATCAAATGGTTGAGCAGGAACCCTCTGGCGGATTCCGGCGCGTTGCCGGACAGCCCCCACGCGCCGCGGCGCTTCCCGACGGCATTCCAAGTCCAAACCGTGTTGGGATTGACGCCCTCCATCAGGGCGATCTGGCACCTGACTCGGCCTTGCCGGGACTCCAGCCAGATCCAGTCGCCGTCCGACACGCCGACGCGCTTGCCGACCGAGCTGTGGACGTACAGCCGGTTCTCGGCCGTGATCTGCCGAAGCCATGCGTTCTGGCTGCCCCACGAATGGTACATGTGCATCGGGCGCTGGGTGATGGCGTGGAGCGGGTACTGGCCGGGGTCCGAGAAAGCGTCCTCCAGCGGCGGCTGCCACATGGGAAGCGGGTCGAAATGCGTTCCAATCCGCTTCTTGGCCGATTCCGGCGGAACGATGTCGCCGTGGCCATCCGCGGCAAGCCTGAACGCTTGGAGAGGCTCGCTGTATATCTGGAAGATCGTGGGTTTCGGCTCGGCCCGGAATCCCATCTCCACAGCCCAGTCCAGATAGGCTTGGTTGGCGTGCTTGAAATACGCCTGCTCCCGCGAAAGCCGCGTCTCGAAATAGCCGCCGTTGGCGACATACCTTTCCAGCTGCCCGCTGTTGGGCTCGCCTTTGCCGATGTCGGCGCCGTCCTTGCCGCGCCAGCCGGCCAGCGGGCCGACGCCGGGAGAGCGCTCGTGGTTCACCATGTAGTCCGGGTAACCGCCGGGGTATTTGGGCGACCCGTCGCCGTTCACGAATCCGGGCAGACCAAGGCGGGCGCCGAGCTCGATCAGGACCTCCTGGAAGCACCGGACGTCCCGGTCCGGCGCGACGACCGGATGCCGGATCGAATCCGCCGCGGCGTCCGCATCGGAAATCGGGCGGTCAAGAAGCGAGATGCAGTCCCAGCGCTCAAGGTAGGTCGTGTCGGGAAGCACCAGGTCCGCGTACGGCACGGTCTCCGAGTAGTAGGCGTCCGAGTAGATGATCTTAGGTATGGCGTAGGCGCCGTCGTCGCCGACGGCCGTGAGCGCGTCCACCGCCTCCTGCACGTTCATGGAGGAATTCCACGCCATGTTGGCCATGTACAGAAAGAGCACATCGATCCCGTAGGGATCGCGCGCCGCGGCGTTGCCGATGACCGAGTGCATGAGTCCGTGGACCGAGAGCGGCGCGTCCCAGCTGAAGCCCTTGTCGACCCGCGCCGCGCCGCCGCCGTTCAGCAGCAGATGCTCCGGGTTCTGCGGGAATCCCAAATGCGGCCCCGGCATCGGCTCCCCGGGAGAGACTTGGGAATCCTTGCCGTGCGGAAGCAGTCCGGGCGGCGCAAGCTTTGGGTAGGGCGGCTTGTAGCGGAACCCGCCCGGGCAATCGATTGACCCTAGCAGGATTTGAAGGACATGGATCGTTCTGCAGGTCTGGAAGCCGTTGGAATGCGCGGAAATTCCGCGCATCGCGTGCATCGAGACAGGGCGCCCGATCATCGATTCGTGCCGCTGCCCTTTCCAATCGGTCCAAGGCTGGTCGAGCACGATCTCCTCTTCGAACGCGGCGCGCGCGAGCTCGCGCGCGATGCGGCGTATCCGGGCGGCTTCAATGCCGGTCTGCTTGGCAACCTGATCGGGGCTGTAGACCTCGCCGAGGAATCTTTCGGCCAGCAGCCCGAACACCGTGTTCGCCCGGCGCCCGTCGGGCAGCTCGCGGCGCCCGGTCAGGGCAGGGCGCGCGGCGGGGTCCATCGCGCCCGCGAGCGCGCGGGACTCGTTGTCGAACGCCAGCGGATCGCCGTCTACGCCCCGCGCGAACAGGCCGTGCCCCGCGGAGCCGGGATCGTCCACGACCAGCCATGGAGCGTTCGTGTACCGGACCAGATAGTCGAGGTCGATGTTTCTGGTCCGGAGAAGCTCGTGAATCAGGCTGCCCGCGAACAACCCGTCGGTGCCCGGCCGGATTCCGATCCATTCGTCGGCGACGGCCCCGTAGCCGGTCCGCACGGGGTTCACCGCGACGATCTTCGCGCCCCGGGACTTCAGCTTGCCGATTCCGATCTTGATCGGGTTGGAGGCGTGGTCCTCGGCGACGCCGAACAGCATGAAGTATTTCGCGAGCGCCCAGTCGGGCTCGCCGAACTCCCAGAACGAGCCGCCGAAGGTGTAGAGGCCGCCCGCCGCCATGTTCACCGAGCAGAAGCCGCCGTGGGCCGCGAAATTGGGCGTTCCGAACTTCATGGCCCAGAAGCCGGTCAGCGCCTGGCTCTGGTCGCGTCCGGTGAAGAAGGCCAGATTCCGGGGGTCCGCGCGGCGGGTTTCGGCAAGCCACTCCGTCGCCAGATCCAGCGCCTCGTCCCACGATATTTCCTCGAATTCCCCCGAGCCGCGCGGTCCGGTGCGCTTCAGGGGAGAACTGAGCCTGGCCGGCGAGCAGTGCTGCATGATGCCTGCGCTGCCCTTCCCGCAGATGACGCCCTTGTTGACAGGGTGGTCGCGGTTGCCTTCGATGTAGCGGACCTTGCCGTCCCGGATGTGGACGTCGATTCCGCACCGGCATGCGCACATGTAGCATGTCGTCTTGGCGATCGAATCTCCGACCGGCGCATTCAGGTTCAACGCGGCATCCTTCGCCATCCCGCTAGTCCTGCGCCTTCGCCGCCGCCTGCGCGCCGGTGATCGCGATCATCCGATACACGTCGTCTTCCGAACAGCCTCTCGACAGGTCGTTCGCCGGCCGCCGCAGCCCTTGCAGAATGGGTCCGAGCGCAGCTGCGCCTCCGATGCGCTCCGCGATCTTGTACCCGATGTTGCCTGCGTCGAGACTGGGGAAGACGAACACGTTCGCTCGCCCTTCGAGCGCGGAGCCGGGGGCCTTGCGGGCAGCGACGCTTGGAACAATGGCTGCGTCGAACTGGAGTTCGCCATCGACGATCAGGGAGGGTTCGCGGCTCCGGACGATCGACACGGCTTCGCGCACCCTCCGGATTGATTCGTGCTCCGCGCTTCCTGCCGTGGAGAACGACAGCATGGCGACCCGAGGCGTGAGCCGGGTGAGGGACCGCAGCGATTTCGCGGATTCGATTGCGATGCACGCGAGCTCCTCGGCGGTGGGGGCCATGATCAAGCCGCAATCGGCAAACACGACCGGCCGCGAGCAGGGCTCCCGCAGAAGCATAAGAAAATAGCTGGACACGACATCGGAGTCGTCAGCCTTGCCGATCATCCTGATGGCGGTGCGCACGGATTCGCGCGTAGTCGCGATGGCGCCCGCGACCGCGCCGTCGGCGTTCCTCGTCCGAACCATCATCGCGGCGTAGCCGAGGCAGGACGCGACGGCATCCCTTGCCTCGGCATCGCTCATGCGCTTCGGCGCCCGCAACTTCCTGTAGCAAAGGGCGAATTCGTCGATCCGCTTCGAACCGGCTGGATCAATAACTTCGATATCCGCTGCATTTCCGGCTGTTCGGAGCAGGCGGCGGATAGCCTCCTCGCCGCCGAGCAGAATCGGGCGGGCCAGCCCGGCCGCCGCCGCCCTGACCGCGCCGCCGACAATCCGCGGGTCCTCCCCCTCCGCCAGGACGATCACCGGGCAGGCCTTGCGGGACAAAGCGCAGATGTCTTCCAGAACCTCGTCCGGCGATCGCGCCTCGCTTTCCGCCATCCAAGCGCCTCGGCGCGGGGAAGGGGTCGCCGGCTAGAGGCAGGGCGCTTGAGGCACCATGTCTTCGCGGCTGATGCCGGCGACAACCACAGGCGCCCGCATTGCGTCTCGCCGGAACGGCTCTCCCAATTCCTGGTTCAGCACGACCTCGACCAGCGTGGTGACCCGGTCCTCCATCTGTTCCTTGATTGCCGTGCTCAGCGCTTCGGTCAGCTCTTCCGCAGTTTCCACCCTCGCGCCTTTGAGCCCGCATGCCTTCGCGACCTCCGCGTACTGCACGCCTTGGTTCAGTTCCGTGCCCACGAAATTGTCGTCGAACCAGAGCGTCGTATTCCTTTTCTCCGCTCCCCACTGGTAGTTCCGGAAAACGACCATCGTGATCGGCTCCCAGTCGTTGCGTCCGCAGGCCGTAAGCTCGTTCATCGAGATCCCGAACGCGCCGTCCCCGGCGAATCCGACCACCGGAACGTCCGGGCAGCCGATCTTCGCGCCCAGAATGGACGGAAACCCGTAGCCGCAGGGCCCGAACAGGCCGGGCGCGAGGTATTTCCGGCCGCTTTCGAAGGTCGGGTAGGCGTTCCCGATCGCGCAGTTGTTGCCGATGTCCGAGCTGATGATCGCCTCGGTCGGAAGCCCCGCCTGAATCGCCCGCCACGCCTGGCGGGGGCTCATCCGGTTTGGCTCCCGGGAACGGGCGCGTTCGTTCCAAGTCGTGCCGTCGTCGTCGTCCTCGTGGTCCATCGACGTGAGCTCCTGCGCCCAAGCTGATTTGGCCAGCGCGACGGCCGACTTGCGTTCGTCCCGCCCTTTGTCGCCCGCCGTCGTCGACAGCCGGGCGAGCAGGCGCTCGGCGACGGATCTGGCGTCCCCGCAGATCCCGACCGCCACCCGCTTGGTAAGCCCGATCCTGTCGGCGTTGATGTCGACCTGGATCAGCTTCGCGTGATCAGGCCAGTAGTTCTTTTGGTAGGCGGGCAGGGAGGAGAAGGGGTTGAGCCGGGTTCCGAGCGCCAGCACAACGTCGGCCCTCGAAATCATCTGCATCCCGGCCTTGGAGCCGTTGTAGCCCAAAGGCCCGCAAAACAGCGGGTGGGTGCCGGGGAAGGCGTCGTTGTGCTGGTAGTTGCAGCAGACCGGCGCGGACAGGCGCTCCGCCAGCGCGGCGGACGCGGGAATGGCGCCGGAGAGCACCACGCCGGCGCCATTGAGGATTACCGGAAACTCGGCATTCGATAGAAGGGAAGCGGCCTCCGCGATCGCGCTTTCGTCCCCTCCGGGGTGGGGAATCCGGACGGCCTGCGGGAGTTCGATATCGATGACCTGGTTCCACAGGTCGCGCGGAACATTGATCTGGGCGGGCGCGGATCCCCGGAAGGCTTTCAGGATGACGCGGTTCAGCACCTCGGCGATTCTGGTCTTGTCCCGGACCTCCTCCTGGTAGCAAACGCAGTCCTCGAACATGGCCATTTGCTTGATTTCCTGGAATCCGCCTTGGCCGATCGTCTTGTTGGCGGCCTGCGGCGTGACAAGCAGCAGCGGCGAATGGTTCCAGTAGGCCGTGATGATTGGGGTAACCATGTTCGTGATGCCGGGGCCGTTCTGGGCGATCGCCATGGACATCTTGCCCGTGGCGCGAGTGTAGCCGTCCGCGCACATGCCGGCGTTGACCTCGTGGGCGCAGTCCCAGAACCTGATCCCGGCCGCCGGGAACAGGTCGGAGATCGGCATCATGGCGGATCCGATGATGCCGAACGCGTGCTCTATGCCGTGCATCTGGAGAACTTTGACGAAGGCCTCCTCGGTGGTCATTTTCATGGTCGCACTCCCCGTTCCCTAGCCGATTGCCGGGCCGCGTCCCGGATCCTCCGGGACTGCTCCGTACGTTCTTCGCCGACCGCCAGCCGCCCCGTCAACACCGCTTGGGTGCCCGCTCCGCGAGCGTCGGTCAATATCCGCGCGCAATTCCGCCTGATTGCAGCAAGGCGCGCCGGCGCGGTTCCGTTCGCGCATTAGACTTGCCGGAGTGAAAGGGCAGAACGACATGTTGACGCCGGAAACGATGCTTCTCAACGCGGGGCCCATCTTCGCCCGGCAGCCGGAAGTGGAATTGATTGCCGCAGGTGTCAAGCCCATCGAATCGCGTCGCACTTAGCAAGCAGATTCAATCCGCCGCCGATCCCCGAAGGCGACGTGCCCGTCGACCGCCTGGAATTCCTTGATCCTGCTTCGCGGTTCACGGGCGGGGGCAGGGCGCTGCTCAATTGCGTTTGCGGAGCCGGCCCGGCCCGGAACCGTCGCCGCAGCTCCTACGCGGCAAGCAGCAGTCCGAGAGCCCGACCGCATGCTACGGCAGAACGTGCAGGCCGCAGCAGACGGCGCACGATCTCAAGAAATACGCATGTTTCAATAATTCAATGCCTTGGAGACGACAACTGCATTAGGCTGCCAACACTGCGTCGAAACGTGGATCTTGTGGAACGCTCGTCGGACCGCGTCGCGCGTGCATGATTGCCGACGGGAGGGCAGGCTACGTCGGAGCGACGGTGGCGGCGTTCGGGCGGGCAGCGCGAGCAGCGAGGTCGATAATCGGCCCATGCGGCATATTTGCGCACACCACGAGTGGCGTACCGTGTTTCCGGAGGCTATCGATTCGGGACAGACCGTGATCGCCTCACGCCGGTTTGCCGAGCGGATGGCCAGACGTCGGAAGGCGGGTTTCCGGCAAACAAGCCGCACTGTTCCGAGGGCTATTGCGCTGTACGGGCTATTTTTTCGAACTGCGCTGCGCTGTTCCGGGTTCGCTTTCTTGAAACCGCTGCTCCGCCGCATCGGCCACGTAATCCATCAGGCTGGGGATGCCGGGCTCGCACATGCGCTCGCTGCCGACTTGGCTCCAGACGAAACCGACATTGCGGAGTTCGTCCTCGGCCCAAAGAGCGGCATCGTCCGCGCCCTCCTTTTCCGCCTTCGACGCCAGCTTAGGGTCGACTGACCCGGCAACGGCCGCCTCGAAGGCGTGAACAGGAACGGCCGACCGCGACGCGAACAGCCGCGCAACGGCTTCGGCCGCGGGAACGAGCCTGCGTGCTGAGAGCTCCCGGTACCGGTTCGCATAATAGGAATCGCGGGCAGTTCGTAACTCGCCGAGCGCTGGTTCCAAAAGCTCATCGCCTATCGTGCGGCCCGACTCAAGCCGGTCAGGTTCCTCGATCGCGGCGGTGTGCATCGCGTTGCCGACCAGCTGCAGAAAGTAGGGATAGCGCTGCGCTTCCCGGGCGGCGCGGTCCAATGCAGCTTCCCGAACGCCATAGCCTGCCCGATCCAACGGCTGGCGGATCGCGTCCTTCGCAGCTTCGGATGTCAGAAGACCGACGCCGGTCGTCTGGATGCGGCTCCAGAACGTGGCCTGTACCGAATTGAGCCGGCCCGGCAAATCGGGCGTGCCCGCCAGCACCAGCAGCAGCGGCTGCCGGGCGGCCACTATTTGAATCGAATTCAGGAAATCGCGAGCCGCTTCGGGATAGAGGCTCATGATATGGGCCTCGTCGACCAGCACAAGCAACCCTTTTTCGGCCCTTCGTTCGAGCACAGGTCCCAGCAGCCTCTGAGGCGTGGATTCTCCGCCGGCGGGGACAGAAAAGCCTGCGAAGAGCTGGCTCGCAATTCCCGCGGCCGATCTGAGGAGGCCGCCGCCAACACTCTGAAGCCATTGCGAGTTCTGCGTTCCCGCCAAGGCCAAAACCAGACGCTCATGAGAATTGAAATCGTCCCCCGTTAAACGAACGCAATCAGCTCCGGAATGCGCGCCGCCTTTCCGGGTCGTTTCTTGCGCCCAGTGCAGCAACGCGGTCTTGCCGTTGCCTCGGGGCCCGATCAGGCCGATCTGAATGCCCGCCGGATAGCCGCCGGCGATCGCGGCCAGCTGCCGTGCGATCTTCTTCTTCTCAGTTTCGCGGCCGGCGAGCAGAGGGGGAGGGGTTCCGAATCCAGGCCGGAACAGCGGGTAATCGGCATTGGCCAGACTTGCCGGTTCCTTAGCCAACTCCGCAATTCCCTAGCAATTTGGCGGATTGAAGCTAGCACGCTGTTGCAGCGGCAGGAAGCCGCAATCGAAACCTCGCAACGGGTTTCCCGAATACGGCCAGCAACCGACGCAAGCGCACCCTTGGAACCGCGCCGCAAACCGGCTGCGCTGTCATTGGCGCGTTGCCGCAAACGCGCCGAGCGGCTGGCGACCATGCCGGAACCATTGTCCGGGCGGCTTTGATCTGGAATTCCACTGATCGCGCTTGCGGAAGCTTTCCGTCGGACCGGAGCGGAACCAGCTGCGTTCTGGGCCGTAGGCGAATGCCGGCCGCCACTTTCGATTACGGAAGGGCGTGCGTTTTGCCAGATGTCAGATCCCTTCCGCGACGGGGAGCGGAAAGAAATCCCGAATTCTGAAACGTTTGAATTCAATCTGTTGCGGACGGGCGCTGTCGCGGCCTCTCGGCAGCGTCCCGCCAAGCCACATGCAGGCCGCGAGCCGCCGGAAACGGGATCCCCTTGGTTTCGCCGATCATCGGTGCCGCCATTGACAACCGGCGCGATGCTGGCACGCTAACCATCGCGCAAGCGGGCTCCTCGGCAGTATGCGAACCATATTCGTCCTCTTCGATTCGCTGAACCGGCACATGCTCGGCGCGTACGGCGGCGATTTCGTCGTCACGCCCAATTTCGACCGGTTCGCGGAGCGTGCCGTCGCTTTCGACAGCCATTACGTGGGAAGCCTTCCGTGCATCCCTGCACGGCGGGATCTGCACACCGGCAGGCTCAATTTCATGCACCGCTCCTGGGGCCCGCTGGAGCCGTTCGACAACTCCTTTTCGCGGATGCTCAGCGAGCGCGGAATTTACACGCACATCGTGTCGGACCACCTCCACTACTTCAGCGACGGCGGCAACGGCTACACGACCGCGTTCGATACCTGGGATTTCATCCGGGGCCAATGCTACGACCCGGTCGAAGTCATGGTCCGGCCGCCCTTGAAGCGGCTCCGGGAGATGTTCGACGACCGGAATTACCCTTCAGAAGGACTCGTCGACGGAAGCAACGTCACGCGCATGGGTTCCGACTACATCGAATGGAAGCGCTGCCAGACGATGGTCAACCGCCTGTTCATCAAGGAGGAGAAGGATTTTCCAACCGCCAAATGCTTCGAAGCGGCGTTCCGTTTCCTCGAGACGAACAAGGATGCCGACGACTGGTTCCTTCAGCTGGAATGTTTCGACCCGCACGAGCCCTTCCACGCGCCGGATCGGTTCAAGCAGGCCGTCCAGCCCGGCTACGAGGGGCGGATTCTGGACTGGCCCCGATACGAAAAGCAGCGCCACGATGTGGAATACACGCCAGCGGAGATTGCGGAAATCAGAGGGAACTACGCCGCGCTCGTGGCGATGTGCGACGAATATTTCGGGAAGCTGCTCGATTGGATGAACGAGAACCGGCTGTGGGAGAGCACATGCGTCATGCTCACGACCGACCACGGATTCCTGCTGAACGAGCATGACTGGTGGGGCAAGAACAGGATGCCCTACTACGAGGAGATTTCGCGGATTCCGCTCATGATCTGGCATCCGGATTTCCGGAGCCTGAAGGCCTCAAGGCGCCAGTCGCTGACTCAGGCTATCGACGTCATGCCGACCATTCTGGAGTTCTCGGGCCTGCAGGCGCCGGCGGAGGCGACCGGGCGCTCGCTGGTGCAGGTCCTGGAGCGCGACTCGGCGGTTCGGGAGGAGGCCATTCTCGGCATGTTCACCGGACCGCTGTGCGTTGTCGACGGGCGGCATACGTATTTCAGGTACCCGGTGAAGGGAGAGGCCCGCTGGAGCATGTATACGCTGAGCCCTGCGCATCTGGCCAAGATGTTCGAGCCGCACGAGCTTCGTTCCGCTTCGCTTGCGCCTCCGTTCGACTTCACGAAGGGCGCTCCGCTGCTCAAGGTTCCGCTTGACCCTCGGAACGGGCAGGTCGGTTCCGACAACAAGTCGCTGGGCGATGCCAAGACGGCACTGTACGACCTCGCGGAGGATCCGAGGCAGGAAAATCCGCTGGACGATCCGGTCAATGAGCGCAGGCTGGCCGAAGCGGCGGTTCGGGAACTCCTTCGACACGACGCGCCTATCGAATACTATGAATTGTTCGACCTAACCCGGCCCGAGCCGGATGGCCGACGCGCGCCGCGCAGTGCGCATGACGCGCCGGCGGCGATGTAACCTTGGCAATCATTGAGGAGGAAAGAATGAAAATGCCGATTGGAAGGGTCGCGGGGCTTGCCTTCGCTTCCCAGCTCGCGTTTGCGGGCGCAGCGCTCGGCGAGTACCCCGAGCGCAACATCCAGATTTTCTTCCCTTGGGGCGTTACGGGAGCGGCTTACGCGGTCGACCAGATCGTCGCGGACAAGATGGGCGAGGAGCTGGGCGTGAAGCTCCCGGTCGTGTCGAGGCCGGGGGCGGGGGGCGTGCGCGCGTTCCGCGAAGGGATGGCCGAGGACCCGGACGGCTACACCATTCTGAGCGGCTATGTCGCTCCGCTGGTGGTGGCGCCGGTGCGCGGCAATGCGGACTGGACATACGAGGACTTCATCCCCTTGTATCCCGTCCGTTCGAGCGTCATTTCGGTAATCTGCCGCGCCGACGAGGACCGGTGGACGGATTTCCCGTCCTTCATCAAGTATCTGCAGGACAATCCCGGCAAAACCCGCTACACCACCGGATCGATCGACAACCTGCCGCACTTGGTGATGGCCAAGGTGCTGCAGTCCCAGAACGCGGTGTCGCGCCCGATTCCGTACCAGGACATGAACGACGGGGTAAAGGAGCTACGAACGGGCGTGCTCGACTGGATGACGGGCAACGCGAATTTCGTCGCTGCCAACAAGGAGCACGTCCGCGTTCTTGCGGTTCTGACCGACAACCCCTCTGCGAGGGATCTCTACGACGGAGCGCCTCTGGTCACCTCGTTCGGCCTGGATATCGGACTTACCGGACTTTCGCCGACCGGCTGGAACTGGTTCGTGGCCTTGAGCGGGACGCCCGACGATGTTGTCGACAAGCTGCGCGCGGCGCAACGGAAAGCGCTGGACAGCGACGCGTACAAGGAAGCGATGGCGCGCACGAATTCCGTCATTCCCGACTATGACTGGACGGAGTACGACAAGATCGTGGGCGACGTCGCCGCCCAGCTCGAGAGCGCGAAAGACGCCATCGAATGGGAAAAGCAGGCGGTGGCCGCAGCTGGCGGATAGCTTTTCCGCCCCGCATGGAGGCTGGCGTAATTGAATAGGCAGGCGGCCTTCTTCGAGGCCGCTGCCTTGCTCTGCTTTCTGGCGGTCGTTGTTCTGGTGTTTTTCCAGACCAACACGCATTTCGTGGAGGAGGGCGCGGCCAGCGGCAGCGCAATGGACAATGCCGCGCTCTTCCCGGAGCTTGCGGCGGGCGCGATACTTGCGCTCGCCGCCTTGCAGGCGGTCAGGCTTGCGACATCCGCGATTCGCGGCTTGCCCGGCTCCGCGGGCGAAGCCTTGGCGGATTCCAATGCCCCGGCCGGGCAGACCCCCGAGGAACGGTCCGCGGAACGTCCGCTCGCCAAGGCGATCGCGTGCTTTGCCGCGTTTGTCGCCTATCTGCTTGCGGTGGACTGGATCGGCTACCACATCGCGACGCCGGTCTGGATGGCAGTACAGTTCGGCGTGCTGGGCGTGCGCAACCCGATGGTGCTGGTCTCGATTTCGCTCGCGGCATCCTTGGCGGTGGCCTACGTTTTTGAAGGCATGCTGAACATCGTGCTGCCCGTGGGGATCTTCGAAATAGCGCTTCCGGTATGATTTCCCGATCGCGGCGATGGTCAATCGTCGGCAGTTCGCCATCCGTGAAATCGCGGCGCCGCAGCTTGGCCGCATGCGCGAAGCAAAAGATCCGGCTGCTTGCTCACGCCGGTGAAGGAACGGCCGTCCGATGATTGAGATGTTCGTCGGCGGAGCCCGATTCTTCTTCACCCCTGAGGCCGTCGTTCTGACATCGATCGGGTGCGCGCTCGGCCTACTGATCGGCGTCGTCCCCGGCCTCGGCCCGCTTCTTGGAATCGTGCTGCTGCTGCCGATCGTCTATTATTTGGAGCCGGTCGCCGGCATGGGAATGCTCATCGCGGTTTACGTCGGCGGCTCCGCAGGCGGGGCGGTGTCTGCGATCCTTTTGAGAATTCCGGGAACTCCGGTGGCGGCCGCTACGCTTCTGGACGGCTATCCCATGGCGCGGAAGGGCCGCTCGGCCGACGCGATCGGGATCGCGATGTCTGCATCGGCGCTTGGCGGGGCGATAGGGGGCGTCGCTTTGATTGTCGGCGCGACGACGCTTGCGAATGCGGCGCTGTATTTCGCGCCTCCCGAGTATTTTGCGCTGACCATCACCGGCCTCGTCTGCATCGCGTTCGTGTCGGGCGATTCGCCCCTGAAGGGCTTCATGTGCGGGGCTTTCGGCTTTCTCGCGACCACCGTCGGAATGGACCGGTTTTCCGGAATCTACCGGTTCACTTTCGATTCCGACGGGCTGCTGGGCGGATTCCACATCATACCGGTCACCGTGGGGATGTTCGCGCTGTCCGAGATGTTCATCCAGACCGAGCTTGGCGCTTTGGACAAAAGGCCAGATGTCCAATCGGTGCGGGCATCGTTTCGGTCAGTCGGAATGGTCTTGCGGCACAAGGCGAACCTCGCGCGCTCCAGCCTCGTGGGAGTCTGCCTCGGCGCGCTGCCCGGCGCCGGCGGCGACATCAGCGCGTTCACGTCCTACGCAGTCGCGAAAGCCAGTTCAAAAACCCCCGAGGAATTCGGAAAGGGCGCGGAAGAAGGCGTAGTCGCGACGGAGGCGGCCAACAACGCGTGTTGCGGAGGCGCGCTGATCCCCGCGTTCGCGCTCGGAATTCCAGGCGCGGCCACGGCGGCGGTGATCATGGGCGCGCTCGTGCTTCTGGGCTTTCTGCCGGGGCCGATGTTCTTCGAGTCGAACCCCGATGTCATCGGCGGCATGTTCATTGCGTTCATCTACTCGAACGCGAGCCTGCTCGTTCTCGGGATATTGCTGACGCCGCTGTTCGTGTCGGTCCTGCGGCTGAAGAAGAAATTCCTCATTCCGATCGTGCTGCTGATGGCGACGGTCGGCACTTACTCGCTCCAGTCGGATGTGTTCAACTTGTGGGTGATGCTCGGGTTCGGCGTGTTCGCGTATTTGCTCCGAAAGGCCGACTATCCGCTTGCGCCGATGATACTGGGCGTGGTTCTCGGACCCATCTGCGAATTCAACTTCCGCCGGTCGCTTGTAATCTCTGCTGAAGATTACTCGATATTCCTCGAGCGGCCGATCAGCGGCACGATCCTTGCGATCAACGCGCTTATCATCGTTTGGATGGTCACGCCGCGGCCCGTGCGCGCCTCGGTCGCGTCGGCCGTCAAGCGGGCCGTGCGGCGGCGGCAAGGCTGATCGGGCGAAACAGTCGACGAAATGCTCCGCGAACGGCGGAGGAAGATTCCCCGGCCGAGATCGGAGCGCAGCATCCGCGCTGGCACGTCCGCAATCCGGTTCGGCGAGGAATGCGGTTCGAGGATACGGATTGACGGCGGTGCGCAAAAGAACGATTTACCGCGCCTTGCGCCCTGAAGATTGTCGCGGTGCGGCGTCATGCTGGATTCAAAGGTTGGAGTAGTTGGCAAAGGTCATTTGCATAGGCAGCGCCGTCGCGGACACGATTTTCGGGCTGGAGAACCTGCCTTCTGGCGGCGGGAAGAACCGTGCCCACACCGTTCTCGAAACGGGCGGGGGGCTTAGCGCCAACGCATCCGTGGCAATCTCCCTGCTCGGCGGCGAGTCCGTGCTTTGGTCAAGGGTAGGGGACGACCCGACCGGCAATCGGATTGTCGAGGACATCGCCGGTTACGGCGTGGACGTGTCGGGGATCCAGCACACAACGGGAATGCGGTCGCCGATTTCGAGCGTCTGCATCGACGCCGACGGCGAGCGCCAGGTGGTGAGCTACCTGCATCCCGAACTGTTCGATCCGCCGCACCGGCTGCCTTTGGAGACGCTGCCGTCCGCGCGCGCGATTCTCGCGGATGTTCGCTGGCCGGACGGCGGAACGGCCGCGCTGGCGGAAGCCAGGAAGCACGGGATCCCGGCGGTCCTGGATTACGAGAGGGTGGCGACTGCGCACCACCGCAGGATCGGGATGCTCGAGCAGGCGACGCATGTGCTGTTCTCGGCCGACGGCCTGGAGTTTCTTTCGGATATTGCCGACATCGGCGCGGGCTTGGAGTTCGCTTCTCGCAAGACCGACGCATGGGTGGGCGTGACTTGCGGCGAAGACGGCGTGCACTGGCTTCAGAACGGCGAAGTAAAAAGCATGCCGTCATTCGATGTCGATGCGGTCGACACGCTGGGTGCCGGCGATTTGTTCCACGGCGCGTTCGCGCTCGCGCTTGCGGAAGCCCAATCGGTCGAAAGCGCGCTGCGGTTCGCCTCGGCTGCCTCCGCTTTGAAGTGCACGAGGTTCGGCGGCCGCCTCGGGTTTCCGACGCGCGCCGAGGTTGAAAACATGCTCGCGGGCATGGCCAGAGATGCGGCCTGAGTCCGGCGGATCGCAAACCGGCTGAATTCCCAGCGAGCGCCGGGGAAGGGCGGTGATCCGCGCGGCCCGCAGCCCTGTCCGCTTCCGCCGACCGCTGAAGCCGATATCCGATTCATCCCGGACGACCCGCCCGCTCCCCGCGATGCTCAGGACCCGCGATCCGGTGCCGCATGTCCCGGACGCCCGGATCGACCGACGATTCGATTTGAGCGCTTGGGCGCGCGTCCGGTTACAAGGAACGAACCCGCCGCGGACCATTCGGCAAATCCGTCGCGCGCCGCGCTGCCGCCGCGCATTGCACCAGCGTTGCGGCGAGAGAGCTGCACGGCTGCGAACGCTGCCAAGGGAGCCGGCCCTGTCAGTTCGGGTCGGCCACGCCCATTTGGCCGATAATATGTATTATGTTAAATAACGATTAGCTGCCGCACAGATGCTTTTCCATGTCCTGTGCCGAACAGACGCAATCGGTTGTCGTTTAATTTCAGCAAGTTGCAGAAGATTCGCGAGTCGCCTGCTTAATTTTTCCCGATCGCTGCATTGCAGCCTGCAGTCGATGCCTTGGACGGCGCTGCTCTACCGGGATTATTGCCGTGGCACTGGACGGCGCCAAGACGGCTTCCGCGCTCGCCACCGGCTTTTGGTTCCCGCACCGGCGCGTGCGTGCATTGCCGCGGACCTATTCCGGCTTGCATTCGGAACGCCCCGTGCCGCTTTGGCTTCAGTGCAAAACCGGCACTTGCAAGAATGGCCGCCAATTGGCGATAAGCAGCCTTTGGCGGCGTCGCGACCAGCGGCGCCCGAGGGAGACCCGTCGATGCGCTCTATACTGGTACTGAACGGGCCGAATCTGAATCTTCTTGGAAACCGGGAACCCGGAATCTACGGAGCCAAGTCGCTCGGCGAGGTCCGCGAACTCTGCGTCGAACGCGCGTCCAAGCTCGGCGTCGAGATCGAATTCCGGCAGACGAACCACGAAGGCGAGCTTCTCGAGCTGATCCATGGCGCTCGCGGGCGCCACGACGGCATTGTCCTCAACGCCGCTGCGTTGACCCACACGTCCGTCGCGCTTTTGGACGCGCTGCTGGCAGTCGAGATTCCGACCATTGAAGTCCACCTGTCCAACATCCACAAGCGCGAGGACTACCGGGCCAAGTCATTCGTGTCGCCAGCGGCGTCCGGCGTGGTCTTCGGATTCGGCGCGACCGGCTACTTGCTTGCTCTGGAGGGGCTGGCATCAATTCTCGACGCCTCAGGCGCCTGAACGCATCCACATCGGCCGCGGCGGTGGCCAAATCCTGCGGCATTCCGCAGTTTCGTTCAACTCGGCGGCGAACCGGAGCCGGGCGCTAGCGCCCTGCCCGCCGGCGCAGCGCCAAGCATTCCGGCCCGGAACGCGGCCCGCACCGTTCCGGATCGCGGTCCTCCGCTCGGGCTACTTCGCGCCTTCGCCGACTTCCAGCCTGGCAAACCCGAGGACGGAAATGCCTGCGTCCTCCGCCGCCTTCGCGACGGTTCGGCTGGGGTCCACGACGAACTTTTGGTTGAGCAGCGTTTCCTCGGAGAAATATTTCTTCAGGCCGCCGGCAACGATCTTTTCGACGATCTGCTCCGGCTTGCCGGATTCGCGGGCCCTCTGCGAAAGAACCTGACGCTCGCGTTCAACCTGCTCGGGCGACACATCGCTTTCGCTCAGGGCGATCGGCCTGGTCGCGGCCACATGCATCGCAATTTGGCGAGCGGCATTCCCGTCTTCGCCGTCATACGCGACCAGCGCGCCGATTTTCCCCATGCCGGGCTCCGCCGGCATGTGGACGTAGCTCGCGACGGATGCGCCGGTCAGCCGCTCGACCCTTCCGATGGCGATGTTCTCTCCGAGTTTCGCGACCATGCCCGCCACGAATTCTTCCGCGGCGCTGCCTTCGATCGAAACGCGAAGCAGCGCCTCGCGGTCCTCAGCTTGAATCGCAGCCTTGGCAATCTTGTCGGCCATTCCTCGGAATTCTTTGTTTTTCGCGACAAAGTCCGTTTCAGAATTCACTTCAACTGCCACGCCGACGCCGCCTTCGACATGGACGGCGACCAAGCCTTCAGCCGTTGCGCGTCCGACCTTTTTGGCCGCCTTCGCGATGCCTCTCGTCCTCAGCCAGTCGATCGAGGCTTCGATATCGCCGTCGTTCTCCGTAAGCGCCTTCTTGACATCCATGATTCCGGCGCCGGTCTTTTCGCGCAGCTCTTTGACCATAGCAGCGGTTACCGCCATCGTTTCACTCCTTCTCGAGTTCGACCGGGCGTTCCCGGCAGCGTTCGATTGCACATCCCGGCAGAGTCCCGGCCTCGCGCCGGTTCCGCCATTCCGCCCGCGCCATGCCGCGTAGAACGCGGCGGCGACATCAGGCCGTTTTGCTGGCTTCGTCGTCCGAAGCCGGGTCCGCGGACTCGCCGGCCCCCTCGCCCGCATCGGCGGCAGGTTCGGCCTTTTCGTCCGCCTTGTCCTCCAAGTCGCCGGAAGCCGAGGCCGTCTCCTCGGCATGCTTTTCAGAGGCCGGCGCTTGGTCATCGGAATCGTCGGCCGCGGCGGGAGCTTCATCCTGAGCTACCGCCGAACCGGATTCGTCCGCCGCGCCGTCTTGCGCCGCGGTTTCCTTGGCCTCTTCCTTCGTTTCGCCTGAAGCGGCGTTCTTGTCTTCCGAGCCATCGGCGGCGGCCGCTTTTTCGTCGCTGGCTTCAGCGGGAGCCTCATCCGGGGCCGTCGCTGAGCCAGGCTCATCCGCAGCTTCGGATTGGATTTGAGCTTCCTTGGCGCCTTCTTTTGATTCGTCAGAGGCCGCGCCCTTGTCCTTCGCATCGCCATCGGCGGTGGCCGCTTTTTCGTCGCCGGCCGCGGCGGTGGCTTCATCCTGAGCTACCGCTGAACCGGATTCGCCCACATCGCCGTCGTGCGCCGCGGTTTCCTTGGCCTTTTCGTTCGCTTCGCTGGGCGCGCCGCCCTTGTCTTCCGCGCCATCATCGGCCGCGGCCGCTTTGTCGTCGCTGGCGGCAGCAGGAGCGTCATCCGGAGCCTTCGCCGATCCAGGCTTGTCGGCAGCCTCGGGTTGAGGTGGAGCTGCCTTGGCGCGTTTTTTCGCTTTGCTCGGAGTTGGGGCCTGCTCCTTGGCGTCGCCGTCGGCCGAATCTCCCACGAATTCACCGATATCGACGCCTGCCTCGCCCATCTGCTTTTCCATGCCGTCGAGAGCGGCGCTGGCCGCGAGTTCGCAATAGAGCGCGATGGACCTGGAAGCGTCGTCATTGCCAGGAATGATATGAGTCACGCCCTGCGGCGAGCAGTTCGTGTCCACAACCGCTACTACCGGTATCGAAAGCTTGTTGGCTTCGGCGACCGCCAGCGCCTCCTTCTTCACGTCAATCACGAACAGGATGTCCGGAAGCCCTCCCATTTCACGGATGCCGCCGAGCGAGGCGCTGAGCTTCGACTGCTCCCGCTCCATGCCCAGCCGCTCCTTTTTCGTCAGGCCCTCAACGCCTTCGGCTAGTTTCCCCTCAATCGAATCCAGCCGGTTGATCGAGTTCGAAACGGTGTTCCAGTTCGTCAGGGTTCCGCCGAGCCACCGATGGTTGATGTAGTACTGCGCGCATCGCTCCGCAGCTTCGGCGATCGGAACCTGCGCCTGCCGCTTCGTCCCTACGAACAGCACGCTGCCGCCATCGGCGACTGTCTTCGAAATCGCGGCCAGCGCGACATCGAGCATCGGAACCGTTTGCGTCAAATCAAGAATATGGATGCCGTTCTTCTTGCTGTGGATGTAGGGTTCCATCAGCGGATTCCACCGATGCGACTGGTGTCCGAAGTGGACGCCGGCCTCAAGCAACTGGCGAAGCGTGAACGTAGGGTGAGCCATGGCCATTCCTTTCCGGTTTAGAACCTCGGCGGGACGACAGGCATCAAGCCCAACCGGCGGACCGGCGCGGATTTCTCTCCGCCCGGCCCATGCCCCGCCTGCGTTGCGTGCGGCGGCGGTTAATTGAATCAATCGGCCATGGCAAGCGCATTGCAGGAAGCCGCAGCCGATTGCGCGCAAGCCGCGCAACATGGAGCCGCCGTCGCATGCGTAGGTTCCGTGCATTGGGATACGATTGCAGTATCCGACGGGCCGCTGTCTGAAGGGTTTGATCAGCCCGGCACGGTGGAACGCAGGATAGGCGGCGTGGCATTCAACGTTGCATCCGCGTTGCGGACGCTCGGCCACCGGCCGAAACTTGCCGGAGTTGTGGGATCCGGAAGCGATGGCGACGCGTTGCTGCAGGAGATCGCGATGCGCGGAATTGAAACCGATGGAATTGTCCGATCCTCATGGCCCGAATCCGACAGCTACGTGGCGATTGAGGCCGAGGACCGCGTGATCGGAGCTGTCGCCGACTGCCGCTCGCTGGAATCCATCGGGCCGGACCTGTTCCGCCGATTGGCGGCGAGCCTGTTCAAGGAACCGGAAGATGGCGAACGCCCCCATGTAGTGGTCGATGGCAACTTGCCTGTGCAAGTGCTGTCTCTTGTCGGGAGCGGATCCGTTCTGGATGGAACCGCCCTTAGCGCGGTTGCCGCTTCAACCGGAAAGATCGAACGAATGCTGTGGATGCGCCGCAGGAAGGACATGACGCTGTACGTCAACCGCAAGGAAGCGGAACTTCTCACGGGCGATATCCATGCCTCCTCGGCGGAGGCGGCCAAGCGCCTTGTTCAATTGGGATTTGAGCGGGCGATCGTAACGAACGGAACCGCGCCAGCCGCTGATGCTTGGTGCTGCGGTGTGGTCGAGGCGCGGCCGCGACCGGCAGCCGCAAGGATTCTGACCGGGGCCGGAGACCGTTTCGCAGCCGCGCACATTTCAGCGCGGCTTCGGCGAACGGATCGGGCCCAAGCGCTTTCAGACGCCTGCGACTTCGCCGCGGCGTATGTCGCAGGAACTCAGGAGCTTCGGCCACATGCTTGAATTCCGCGAAGATCTCGAAGGCGCGCGCCGACATGACCTGCCGATCGTCGCGCTGGAGACTTCGGTCATCGCGCAGGGACTGCCCTACCCCGACAACGTCGAAACCGCCCTTGCCGCGGAAGCCGCCGTGCGGCGCAACGGCGCAATACCCGCTACGGTCGGCGTGCTCGACGGCGCTATCAAAATCGGGCTTTCCGAGGCGGAGATTGAACGCTTCGGCAGGGCGAGCGGCATTCCGAAGCTGAGTCGCGCCGACTTGCCCGTTTCGGTTTCCCGCCGCGCGACGGGCGCGACTACCGTGGCCGCAACGATGATCTGCGCCCGCGCAGCAGGCATCGGCGTCTTCGCCACCGGAGGCATTGGCGGGGTCCATATCGGCGCGGAGGAGAGTTTCGACATCTCGCAGGATCTCAGGGAGCTGGCGGAGACGCCGGTGGTGGTCGTGTCCTCAGGCGCCAAGGCCATTCTTGATCTCGGCAAGACCTTGGAGGTTCTGGAGACGCTCGGCGTGCCGGTCGCAGCCTATCGGCAATCCGAGTTTCCCGCCTTCTGGTCCGCCTCATCGGGTTTGCCGGCGCCGCTTACGGTCGACAGCCCTTCGGAAATCGCGATGGCGCATCTTGCTCGCCGCGATCTCGGCCTGCCGGGAGGGTTTCTCGTCGCGAATCCGATTCCGGCGGAGGCGGAAATTCCGCTGGAGACCGTGATGCCGTGGATCAGGAGCGCCGTCGAGGACGCTGAAGCGGAAGGCGTTTCCGGAAAAGATGTCACGCCGTTCCTGCTGAAGCGGGTGGTCGAGGAATCCGGCGGGCGCTCGGTCGCGGCCAACATTGAGCTGATCAAGTGCAACGCCGGCCTCGGCGCCCAAATCGCTCTTGCTCTGGTTGATGCGCAACCAGCGGGATGAAGCGCTGAGTAAAGCAGGAAAGACTGATCCGGCACGTTTCCGCTTTCGCGGCGCTGCAAGCGGGAATCCGGAATCGGGCGGCCTTTTGCTTGGGGAATCCAGGACGAATCCGAATCTTCTAGTCTGGCCGGGGCGATTGGTCTAATGTCCGCCGCGTTGGCGGAACAAGGCGTTGCTACATTGCGGACAGTGGAATGACCCAAGTCGAGCCGGAAGGTTCGCCGGAGGCTCAAAGGCGGCGGGTCGGCATCTGGGGAAGCCTGCGCGCCAACTTCCTTACCGGCCTGGTCGTCGTCGCGCCTGTCGGACTGACCATCTACATTGTCTGGGCGGCCATCGGCATCATCGATTCATGGGTGCTGCCTTGGATCCCGCAGCGGTACCAGCCCGCCACCTACTTCGGCGTCGACCTTCATGGCATCGGCGTCGCGATATTCCTCGTTTTCACGGTTGTCGTCGGCTACGTCGCCAAGGGGATCATCGGCCGCTCGCTTCTTCGCTGGGGCGAGTCGGTTGTCGATCGGATGCCTATCGTCAGGACGGTTTACAACGGCCTGAAGCAGATCGCGGAAACGGTCCTGAACAGCACGGAAACCAATTTCGACAAGGCATGCATCATCGAATACCCGAGGAAGGGCCTGTGGGCGATCGCGTTCTATTCCCGCCCTGCGAAGGACGAGATGCAGGAGAAAAGCCCGCCCGAGGAGCAGATGATCAGCGTGTTCCTGCCGACGACGCCCAACCCGACGTCGGGTTTTCTACTTTTCGTTCCTGAGTCCGATGTCATATTCCTCGACATGTCGGTCGAGGACGCGGCGAAGCTCGTGATTTCCGCCGGCCTGGTCTATCCGGCAAAAGACGAGGAAAAGCCCCGCCGGCGGCGGTCCGGACGCAATCGCCAAGACCGGAAGGCGGCTTAGGCGCCGCCAAGAACATTGCGGCTGGCCGGGGAACAGTCGGCCAGCCTTGGAAAGCGGCGTTGAATCCTGCGGCGGTCAGGCCCGAACGCTACTCCTCATGCCACCAGACGTCCGGCTGCCAGCCGATCCAGTCGCCGTAGATGGGAATGTAATCGGGAAAGCGGAGCTCTTTCGCATGCGCGATCCTGGTATGGTCCGAGTACCATGCAGGGATTACAAAGCGCCCCGCGGTAAGCACCCGGTCAAGCGCCTTGACGCCAGCCCGGAAGCCCGCCTGCGTTTTGGCCTCGAGTATGGAGTCGATCATCCCGTCCACGGCGGGGCTGTCCACGCCCATCCAATTGCGGGTTCCCGGCGCGGTAACGCCCTCGCCGCCCCAATAGAGCTTCTGCTCGTTGCCGGGGCTTAGCGAAAGCCCGCGGCGGTACCACGCCATGTCGAAATCGTAATTGTTCACGCGCTCGCGGTATTGCGCGCTGTCGATCACGGTGATGCTGGCTTCGATGCCCAAGCGCTTGAGGGCCTCGATGTAGATGTTGGCAACCGACTGCGTGGTGTCGGAGCCTTGCACGAGAAGTATCTCGAACTCAAACGGCGCACCTTCGGCGTTCCTCAGCACGCCCGCCGAGTCGGCGGCCCAGCCGGCCTCCTCCAGAATGCCGACCGCAGCCCTGATGTTCGCGCGGTTGCGCTCCGAGCCGTCGGATACGGGAAGCGTGTAGCCCTCAAGCGCGCCGGGGAGAAGTTCCGCCGTGAACGGCTCAAGCAGTTCCCGAACTCGGCCTTCGGCCGGTCCCGTGCTCATCCCGAGAACGGAGTTCGAAAAGTACGAAATGATACGCGGTTCGGTGCCGCCGTTGAGCGTGTCGTTGATGAACTCGAAATTGAACGCGTGGATGAGGGCGTCCCTCACCCGCCAGTCTTTGAAGATGCCGCGGCGCGTGTTGAAAACGAAACCCCTGATCCCGGACGGGCGCTTGTGCGGAATCACGGATTTCACGACATCGCCGCTGTGGACCGCGGGAAAGTCGTAGGCCGTGTCCCATTTGCCGGCGTTCCACTCGCGGAACGTGTTGAACTCGCCGGCCTTGAATGCCTCAAAGACCACGCCGCCGTCGCCGAAATACTCGTAGGTGATTTCGTCGTAATTGTTTCGGCCGCGGTTGAAGCCCAGGCTTGCGCCCCAGTAGTTCGGGTCCCTCCGGAAGGTCACGGATCTTCCGGTTTCGAAGCTGTCCAGAACGTACGGGCCCGATCCGACGGGAATGTCGAGCGAACTCTCTTCGAAATCCCTGCCATCCCACTGGGACTTTTTCAGGACCGGCCGGAGGCCGAGTATGAGAGGGAGCTCGCGGTCGACCGTGTTGAAAGTGAATCTCACGGAGCGAGGCCCGGTCTGCTCCATGGTCTCGATCTTCTTCCATGCGGTCCAGTAGCGGGGGTTGCCCTTCGTTCCCAGAGTTTCGAAGGACCACATGACGTCCTCCACGGTCACAGGCGAGCCATCGGAGAAGCGCGCCTTCTCCCTGAGGGTGAATTCAACCCAGTCCCGGCCGTCATTCGTTTCGATCGTTTCGGCGAGCAGACCGTACAGCGAGAACGGCTCGTCCCAGTTCCGCCCCATCAGCGCTTCATAGGTGTGGGTTCTGATCGCCGGCGGCGCGCTACCTTTGAGTATGAACGGGTTGAGTGAATCGAATGTCCCGCCCGCGCCGAATGAGATTACGCCCCCTTTGGGCGCGCCCGGATTCACGTAAGGCAGGCTGGCGTATCCGGGCCCGAGGACCGGTTCGCCGTACATTGCAATCCCGTGCCGGGGCTCCGCATGTCCCGGAAGCGGCAGCGCGAGAAGAAACGCCGCGACCGCCATCGCCGTGCCTGCAGCGGCAGAATTCGCAAGTGGCATTTTGGCAACAAACTCCGATGCTTCAAGATGCCGCGTCGATATTTGTGATTATTGCGCTTGTAAAGCCGACTAGGCGAGCGTATTGATGGCCTCACTGCTCGATAGGTTTCTTGCCTGTATGAAACCTGCCTCATAACTTAAGCGCCCGCTCTCTGAGCGGGCCTTTTTTTGCCCGCAACCCTGCCCGAACTGCGGGAATGCTTGCCAAGCCCGGCCGCTCGGGAAAAGCGCTGGCCCCAGCATTCCCTTCCGTCTCTTTCTTTTCCGGGCGCGCATCCGGCCCGGCGGCACGACCGGCTCCGCGCCTTCGCAAGCTGCTGCGCGCCCGCCGCGAGCACGGATGCTGCGGCGCGGCATGGACCGCCCGATAGGCGGAGATAGCCGTCCCTATCGCTAGCTCGCGCTGCGATAAACCGTTGATATTCGCCGCCTGCGCCTGCAAGCCGGAAATTCGATTGCGGCGGTTTCGCCCGTCCGATAGTCGCCAGCCCGGGCCCTATCGGCGGGCTACTGTCTTGATGCGAGGCGCCTATTGCTGCTGAAAGGGAAAACCGCGGTAGTGACCGGCTCCACATCGGGGATCGGTCTCGCGATCGCCGAGCGCCTTGCGGCGGAAGGCGCGGACATGGTCCTGAATTCATTCTCGGACGAACCCGCCCATCACGATCTCGCGAGGAGCTTCCGGGAGCGGTTCCCCGGAAAGGCAGCCTACGCCGCAGCGGACATGCGCGACCCGGCGGCATGCCGCCGCCTCATCGAGGATTCGGCGCCGGTTGGCGTGCTCGTCAACAATGCCGGCATCCAGCACATGGATCCGGTCGAGCGGTTCCCGGCGGAGAAATGGGACGAGGTGATCGCGATCAACCTGTCCTCCGCATTCCACACGATCGCCGCCGCGCTGCCGGGAATGCGCGATGAAGGCTGGGGCCGGATCGTGAACATTTCGTCGGCCCACGGCCTGACCGCCTCCCCTTTCAAGTCGGCATACATATCCGCAAAGCATGGAATGATCGGATTGACGAAGACCGTGGCGCTCGAGACCGCCGCGGATCCGATCACGTGCAACGCGATCTGCCCAGGCTTCGTGCTGACTCCCCTGGTCGAGGCGCAGATCCCCGACCAGATGGCCATTCACGGCATGGATCGCGAAACCGTGGTTCGGGAAGTGATGCTTGCGAGGCAGCCCACCGGCGAATTCGTGACCGTCGACCAGATTGCGGGAACGGTGCGGTTCCTTTGCTCGGAATCCGCAGACCAGATCACCGGAAGCTGCATTTCCGTCGATGGAGGATGGACGGCCCTTTGACGCAGTGCCGTCAAAGCGGGCCGGAGCCGGACAGGGTCAATTCATCACCGGAACATCGGCGGATCGCTTCTCCGCCAGCGGCTCCGCAGCGCGCCGCGCCGCCAGCTTCGACAGGTCGCGGGCGATTATTGCGGCGCCCGCCAGCTTCGCCTCGGCATTCCGCCAATTCCGCCGCAGTACCAGCTTGCCGCCTCTGATTCGTGCCCGGCCTTCCTGCGCGAGCATGTATTTGACGAGCCCGTCCGGATTGGGGAAGGAGTCGTCGCGGAATTCCACGGTCGCGCCCTTCGGCCCGCCGTCGATCCGCGCGATGTTCGCCGTCCTGCACAGCGCCTTGACGGCGAGGAGCTTGACCAAGACCGAAACCTCTTCCGGCGGCGGGCCGAACCTGTCCTCCAGCTCGGCGGCCACGCCCTCAAGCTCCTCCCGCTTCTTGAGAGCCGCCATGCGCCGGTAAAGGCCCATTCTGACCTCGATGTCTGGCACGTAATGCTCGGGAATGCTGACCGCCAAACCGAGATTCAGCTGAGGCGTCCACTCTTCCTCGCTCTCCTCCGTCTCCATGCCGGCGCCGGATTTGAGCTTCGAGACCGCGTCCTCGAGCATGCTCTGGTACAATTCGACGCCCACTTCCCGAACATGGCCGGACTGGTCGGCCCCAAGCAGGTTCCCGGCCCCGCGGATGTCGAGATCGTGCGCCGCCAGCGAGAACCCGGCGCCTAGCGCATCAAGGCTCTCAATGACCTTCAGCCGCCGGACCGCGCTGTCCGTCAGCTTCGTTCCGTGCGTGTATGTCAGGAAGGCGTATGCCCGCAGGCCGGACCGCCCTACCCTACCCCGGATCTGATGAAGCTGGGCCAGCCCGAACCGGTCTGCCCGGTGAATCACGATGGTGTTGGCCGTCGGCAGGTCCAAGCCGGAGGCCACGATGGTCGTCGACAGCAGCACATCGTGCTCGCCATTGAAGAACGCCGACGTGCGGGAGTTCAGGACGCCCGCCGGGAGCTGGCCGTGCGCCGAAATGAAATCGACCTCGGGCACATGCTCGGAAAGGAACTCCTCCATTTGCGGAAGATCCGCGATCCTCGGCACGACAAGGAAGCTCTGCCCTCGCCTGAAATGCTCGCGCAGGAGCGCCTCCCTGATGGTGACCGGATCGAACTCGGCCACGAAGGTTCGAATCGAATGCCGGTCCGGAGGCGGGGTCGCAATGATTGAGAGATCCTTCACGCCGGAAAGGGCCAGCTGGAGCGACCTCGGAATCGGCGTCGCCGTCAGCATCAGGACATGCACGTTCGTGCGGAGCTCCTTGAGGCGCTCCTTTTGCCTGACCCCGAAACTGTGCTCCTCGTCGACGATGAGCAAGCCGAGGTTCTTGAATTCGATCGACTTGGAAAGCAGCGCGTGGGTTCCGATCGCGATGTCGATCGATCCGTCGGCAATTCCGGATCTCGTTTCGGCGTCCGCCTTCCCGGCGACCATGCGCGACAGCTGCCCGATCTTTACGGGAAACCCGCGGAACCGCGCCTTGAACGTGGTGAAATGCTGGGCGACCAGCAATGTCGTCGGCGCAATGAGGGCCACCTGGCTTCCGGACATCGCTGCCGCGAACGCGGCCCGCATTGCGATTTCGGTCTTTCCGAAGCCGACATCCCCGCAGATCATGCGGTCCATTGGGCTGCCCGACGACAGATCCTCCAACACCTTGTCGGCTGCCGCGTCCTGGTCCTCGGTCTCCTCGTACGGAAAGCGCGCGAGAAAGCTCTCCCAGGAATGGTCGGCGAAATGCAGCTTGGGCGCGGAACGAACAGCGCGCTCAGCGGCCACGCGGATCAGGTCCCCGGCGATTTCGAGAACCTTTTTCTTCGCCCGCGCCTTCCGTTCCTGCCAAGCGGAGCTTCCCATCCGGTCCAGCGGCGCGTCGCCGGATCCGTATCGGGAAAGAATGTCCATGTTCTCGACCGGCAAATAAAGCTTGTCGCCGCCGGCGTACTCAAGCGCGATGCAGTCGTGAGGCGCCTCGGAGATGAAGATAGTTTCCAATCCGATGAATCGGCCGATGCCGTGTTCCGCGTGGACGACGAGCTCGCCGCGCGTCAAGCTTCCCGCCTCGGCGAGGAACGCGGAGCCATGCGCAGGCTTTTTCCGGCTCCGTCCCAAGCGGTCGCCGAAAACGTCCTGCTCGGAAATGGCGGCCATCCCGGGAGCGACGAATCCCTGCTCAAGGTCCCAAACCGCGAGGCCAACGCCGCCGGAACCGGCCGTCGGAGACTGTTCCGCGCGCTCGATCAGCCGGGCGTCTGCGACGCCATGGTCTTTCAGGATCAGCTGCAGCCTGCCTCTGGAACCTTCCGACCAGCATGCGATGACAACATTCACAGACCGCCGAAGCTCTTGGACGTGCTCCGCGAATGCTTCCAGGAGCGAGCGGCTGGCCTGCTGCCGCTCAACCGCGAAGTTCCTGCCCGTGCGGCCGCCGGCATCGGTGACGTTCAGCCCGGTCGGCAGCTTGCCGGGCTTGAGGCGGCGCGCATCGCGGGATTCGATGATCCTCCCGAACTTCATGGGCTCAAGGAAGAGCAGCCCGGGCTCCGCGGCGCGTCCGATGTCGCCGGAGTCGAACCCGCGGCCTCCGAATTCGGTTCGGGAAAGGTGAAGCTCGCCGACGCTCCGCCAGCGCTCCTCGCACAGCTCTCCGACCCGGTCATCTTCGAAGACAGTGGCCTGCGGGGCGAAATCGAAAACGGTTTCCAGCCGGTCGTGAAAGAACGGCAGCCAGTGCTCCATTCCGGCGAACCCAGCCCCTTTCGAAACCGACTCGTAGATCATGTCGTCGACTTTCGGGTTTCCGAATTCCGCCCGGTACTTGCCGCGGAAGCGCGATATCGAATCCCCGTCCAGCACGACTTCCGAAACCGCCGCCAAGGCCACTCTTTCCAAACGTCCGGTCGTCCGCTGGGATTCGGGATCGTAGGTCCGCAGGCCGTCCAGAACGTCTCCGAAGAAGTCCATGCGGACGGGCTTGGCGGCGCTCGGCGCACGTACGTCAACAATGCTGCCCCGAACCGCGTATTCGCCTTGCGCTACAGCCACCGGCGCACGCGCAAAACCCATTCCGGACAAATGGTTGATGATGGATTCCTGAGAAATTCCGTCTCCCACTGCGACCGTCCGCCGAGTGTTTTCCACCCACGCTCGCGCCGGAACGAATTGCGTCGCGGCGTTCACGGTGGTCAGCAGGATGAATCCGCCGTCCCGCTCCAAGTCCAGCAGCTCGGAAAGCGCGCCAAGCCGCCTCGCGATGATCTCAATGTTCGGGGAGATCCGGCTGTAGGGCGGACAGTCCCAAGCGGGAAACTCCAATATCCTCGTTCCAGGGTTGTAGTAGCGGAGCGCGCCGCTCATCGCCGCTACGCGCTTGTTGTCGCGGCCGATGAACAGAACCGGCCTGCCCGAAAGTTCAACCGCGTTGATCAGGAGCTTCGCGTCGTAGCCTTCCGGAGCACCGGAGATCGTCACTTGGCGGGCCGTCAATTCGGGTTCCTTTTCGCCGGCATTGCCAAGCCCGTCGCCGGGCTCGGCCGCCTGTTATTCCAAGGCACGGAAATCCGAAACTGGAATCATGGAGCAGGCGTATCGCAAATTTTTGGTCAGGGGCTGTGGCGCAACAAACCCTCCAATCAAGAAAGCCGGTCAAGCCATTGTTTTCGATGCAAAATTTTATGGAAGGCAGGGTGTTGGCGTTTGCTTTCGACCAGCGGTGCCTAGTAAGACCAAGAGTTTATGACACACCCTCATGGCACTCTGGAAGAAAAAGCTTGCATACCGCAGGATGTATACTATATCCTATACACGGATTGGGCATTTCCCGGTCGGCGATGGGGTTCGGGAGACCGAACCCCATCGTTTTTGTTTCACGGGTACACCTTAAATGCCTCCGGCTTGGCCTGTATGACTTTATACGTACGGCTGCACTGATTCGGTCGAAGCCTTAGCTGCGCCATGGGCCTAGCAGTCAAGTCGGCAAGTTGAAGACCGGCCGAGTTCGCCGACTTCGTAGCGAACTTGGGGTCGAATTCCAAACTCTCGAACTTATGCTTACGGTTTCCGAAGCGGATCCCGCCATCGACTATCTGCCTGAACGTTCGTCCAAGTTCATCATCCTCGGACTTTCCCTGACACTCGAAGACCACATGGATGCGCCTTCCTTCCTGCCTTTCTTTCAGAAGGAACGCGAGCAGCCGTTCCAAGCAGAAACGCAATGCCAGTTCATACGAACTCTGCGGCGTGGAATACAGGCCAATGAGCGCCATTTTGTCTATTACCGATCCAATCAAAGTTACGGGAGCATCTACCATGATCTGGTGGAGATCATCGTGGAACGCTTCCCGCTTCGCGCGGTCGGTTCGCATCGGAGCGAAATCGCCTTTGGACTTCCGGATGTCGTGCTCGTGGAAGATGATCGCGTCATGACCGCAGTGCTTGAACTTCAAGTTCTGTACAGCCGGAACCACAGAGGCCACGTAGGCTGCCCGGTGGATCGAACCGGAGGCCGCCGCGCCGGTGCTTGATGCCGCCAGCAAATACGCGGGCACCGAGGCTGAAATCATTCGCGAGTGGGCAGCGCGGAAACTGAAAATTCCGAGTGGCCCGCAAATGGGCAAGCCGTTCGAGATCGACGACTTCCAATTCGAGTTTCTGCAAGCCGCGTTGCGACCGGAAATCAAAATGGTGGCTCTGTCGGTCGCAAAAAAACGGCAAAAGCGGGTTGCTTTGTGTCGCATGCCTAGCTCGGCTTGCTGGCCCGCTGAACCGCCGCGATTGGCGAGGCGTTGTCGTAAGCGAAACAGGCAAACTAGCGAAGGAATTGCGCCGGGCAATGGAAATGACCGCCGACATTTCCGGGCTCGGCGGGCCTGTATTCCACAAATCGCCGCCGCCGGGCCAGGTATTCGGCTTGAATGATGCTCACTTGGCAATACTCGCGGAGGACAAAGCGACCGGGCATTCAATCGGAAGCGACTGGGCGATTATCGATGAGGCGGGCTTGCTCGGCGAAAACAAGCGCGAGCTGTGGAATGCCATTGTGTCGAGTGCCGGAAACCGCGATAGGAAATTGATCTGCATTTCCATTCGCGGCGATGGCTCGATGTTTACCGAGTTATACAAGCAACGCGATTTGCCGTCGGTAGTATGGCATGAATACGCGAGCGATCCCGAATTGCCGTTCGACGATCCGGCGAATTGGGAATTGGTGAAACCGGGCTTGAAGTCGGGCATCAAGTCGTTGGGCTACATGCAAGATCGAGCGGCTTATGTCGCCGCCAATTCAACCGACCAGCCGTCATTCGCGCCGCATGATCTGCACCTTCCGCAATCGCCGGCTAGGGAAATGATCTGTTCCTTGAACGACTGGGAATCTTGCGAGCTGCCCGACGAAGCCGAGCCGCCAGCTCGGAACAGGCGGTGCTGGCTCGGAGTGGATATAGGCGGCTCGGCTTCAATGATGGCGGCGGTTGCGGCTTGGTCAACCGATGACGGCATTCGGATCGAGGTTCGGAGCGCGTTCCCGGCTGAACCAACACTCAAGCAGCGCGGCGCGGCGGCTGCGGTCGGCGGCTTGTATGGGCGGATGCATGACCGCGGCGAACTACTGGTAACGCCGGGCAGGGTTACCGATGTCGAAATGTTTCTACTGGCGCTGAACCGCTGGCTTGCTGGCGAGCAAGTGTTCATGCTCGCCGACCGGTTCAGGAAAGCCGAAGTAATGACGGCGATGACGAAGGCCGGGCTGCGCTGGCCCGTGGAATGGCGCGGGCAAGGGCATTCGCATACCGTCGGCGGCTCGGCTGACGTGCGAGGCTTCCAAGCGGCCGTCATGACCGACGGCCATTGCCGCGGCTGCCGCGACATCGCCTCCTTCGGTGGCCTCGGCCCGGACGGCCAAGGACGCGGCGATTGCGAACCGCGCCTTCAATCCGAATACTTGCATCGTGGGTTTCCTTGCCGATTCAGTCGATGAAAACAGCTTGGTGACCCGCGCCCCTCAGGGCAAGGGGTGGAGTGCCATCATTACCTGAACTCAATCATCAGCCGCTCGAAGGATTGCGTTCAAGGCGTTCGTGCTTCCAAGTCGAGCAACAGCCGCGCAATGTGATAGTATTTGAACTCGAACGCCAGATGCACTGGCGTTGCGCCTTTGTTGTTCTTGGCGTTCGGATCCGCCCCCGCTTCAAGCAACAGCCGCGCAACGGCATAGTGTCCCTGCACCGCCGCCCAATGCAAAGGCGTTACGCCTTTGTTGTTCCTGGCGTTCGGATCCGCCCCCGCTTCAAGCAACAGCCGCGCAACGGCTTTGTGTCCCTTCACCGCCGCCCAATGCAAAGGCGTTACGCCGTTATCATCCACGGCGTTCGGGTCGGCTCCCTCCGCGAGCAGCGACCGCGCAACGGCATCTTGTCCGAACGCCGCCGCCACATGCAGCCGCATTTCGTCTGGAACCGGAGCCGGGCTCGATGCGAGCAACAGCCGAGCACCGCTGCTTAATTCCCCGGCTGCCGCCGCCAAATGCAGCGGCGGAAAGTCTTGCGCGGGGGCCGCGGTTGCGGCGAATGCCAGCGCGGAAGCCGCCAGCGCGAGCCGGATTGTTCGTTTCCATTCGGTCATTCAATCGTCCCCTTCGTTCCGGGAGTTTACCGGTTGCGAAACCCGCACCGATCGCGAGCTGCGAAATTGCGGAAACCGGTGCGCGAGGGCTCGCGCGAATGCCGGTATCCGCAAGTACCGGCACAGGTGTTCTTGCGGTTTCCGCAGGTCGGCCTTTTTGAACACGCAGAACGACAAGGCGAAGACAGGGAAATGCTAGTCGATGGAGGTCAAGCTATGATCGCCGCTCTCATCCACATAGACGATGAAATCCGAGAACTCCGCCATGGATTCACCGCCACCCGTCGCCAGCCAGTCAGGAGTTGTTTCATCTGCGTCGTCCCTTCACTCTGACGCACCTAATGTCCGCCGCGACAGCAGCGGTCTTGACTTCGGCTGCGACGATCACTGATGGGCTGCGGCGCTGCTCGTAGACCAGCAGGAGCGCGAGCTTGGCACTGTCTCAATGCCAGCGTTATTGCCGCGCTTGCCTTGCGACACCGGCACACGTTTTTTAAGCTGTTTTTCTAAAAAAGGGGCCGCAGGCAAATGATCGCGCGGGCGGCGCGATCATCGGGAATCGTTGACGCCGACCCCGCCCGCCGCTGCGAAGGCGGAATCCGCGGCGCACAATGGCACAGGAAGCCGCCCGTGGTATATGCTCCCTTCGCAAGCGGCCCGGCTCGCATCGGAATCCCGTCGACCTGCGGTTGCCGCGACCGGAGCGATTCGTCGAATGATGCCGACATCCGCGAAATTCCCTAGCTCCCGCCCCCGTCGCCTGCGCCGTTCCAAACGGCTTCGGCGGATGGTTCAGGAAACCGCGCTTCGGACTTCGGATCTGATTTGGCCGATCTTCGTGTGCGAAGGGCAAAATGCGACGGCGCCGGTCCCTTCGATGCCGGGCGTGGACCGGGTGTCTCCGGACCTTGCGGTAAGTTGCGCGGAGGCTGCCGCCAAACTGGGCGTGGCGGCCTTGGCCGTCTTTCCCCACACGCCGCCCGAGCTGAAGTCCGCGGACTGCCGCGAGGCTTGGAACCCGGAAAATCTGGCGAATCGCGCCGTCCGGCTCATTAAGGCCGCAGTGCCCGAACTGCCGGTGATGCTTGATGTCGCCTTGGATCCCTACAACTCGCTGGGACATGACGGAATCGTCCGCGGCGGCGTGATCCTGAACGACGAAACGCTCGAATGCCTTGTACGCCAAGCGCGCGAGCACGCGATCGCCGGCGCGGACATCCTCGGGCCATCGGACATGATGGACGGCCGAATCAGGAAAATCCGCGAGATGCTTGAATCTGAAGGATTCCCGGACACCGTTCTTCTCTCGTACTCCGCCAAATACGCCTCGGCGTTCTATGCGCCGTTCCGGGATGCCGTGGGTTCATCCGGCGCGCTGGCGGGCGACAAGAAGACCTACCAGATGGACCCGTCGAATTCCGACGAGGCGGTCAGGATGGTGCAGCGCGACCTTCAGGAGGGCGCGGACATGGTCATGGTCAAGCCCGGCCTCCTCTACCTCGACATCTGCCGACGGATCAAAGAGACGTTCGGGGTGCCTACGTTCGCGTACCAGGTCTCAGGCGAGTACGCCATGATTTCGGCTGCTGCGGAACGCGGATGGCTGGATCGCGGGCCTGCGATCCTTGAGAGCCTGGCCGCCTTCAAACGGGCCGGGTGCGACGGAATTCTGACCTATTTCGCGCCGGAGGCCGCCGAGCTGATTCGCGCCGACCGGCCCTGATTCCCTGCCCTGCCGGCGCTGGCGCGCCGGCGTTGTCCTCCTTGCCTTCCCCGCCGCGCCGCGGATTCCGCTTCGCAGTGACATTTTGCGCGTTTTTTGGATAATTGCGGCATTGAGCACAAAACAAGGGAACGAGGCAATCCCATGGGCAGTTGGTCACGCCGGGGCTTCCTTGGCGGAGCCGTTGCGTCAGCAGCGACGGGCGCTTACGCGCAGGACAAGGAAGGGCGTTTCAAGGAAATCGACAGTCAAGTCGATTCCGCAATCATCTACCTGCTAACCACGAAGCCGGAAACGGAGGAGCTTCGCGCTAGGGCGTCCGGCCTCCTGATGATCCCGGTTGTAACCAAAGCGGGCCTGGCGTTCGGCGGCTCCTACGGCGAAGGCGCCCTGCGTGTGGACGGCGCAACGGTCGACTACTTCTCAGCGCTGCAGCTCAACTGGGGACTCCAGCTCGGAGCCAAACAGTACTCCTATGCGCTGTTCTTCATGAACGACGAAGCGCTCGACCGCTTCCGGAACTCCTCCGGCGGCTGGCGGTTCGGCGCGGATCTCGAAGCGGTCGTCATCGACGAAAGCGACCAGACAGGCGTCAACACGCTCGAACGACTCTACGACGTCGTCGGCATCGTGTTCGGCCAAGCGGGATTCCACGTGGGCATGTCGCTCGAGGGCACAGTCTACAACAGACTCAAGCCTTGACCTGCGCGAGCCGGTCTCGGACGCCGTTCAGTCGAGGCGTCGAAGCCGCTGGATGAGGCTCGACGTGTCCCAGCGGGACCCGCCCAAGTTCTGCACGTCCTTGTAGAACTGGTCGACAAGCGCGGTAACCGGGAGGCTCGCTCCGGATTCCTCCGCCGTCCGGAGGCAGATGCCCAGATCCTTCCGCATCCAGTCCACAGCGAACCCGAATTCGAATTCGCCCCGCAGCATGGTCTCGTGCCGGTTCGCCATCTGCCACGACCCGGCGGCGCCGTGCTGGATCACATCGACGACAAGCCGGCCGTCCAAGCCGTTCTTCTCCCCGAAGTTGAGGGCTTCCGACAGGCCTTGGAGCAGTCCGGCGATGCAGATCTGGTTCACCATCTTTGCAAGCTGCCCGGCGCCGCATCCACCGATCCGCTTGCAGGCTTTCGCGTAGGACGCGATCACGCTTTCGGCGCGGGCGTAATCCGCCTCCTCCCCGCCGCACATAACCGACAAGGTCCCGTTCTCCGCGCCCGCTTGCCCGCCCGAGACCGGAGCGTCGACAAAGCCGACGCCGCGCTTCGACGCGGATGCGGCGAGTTCGCGGGTCACGGCGGCCGAAACCGTCGTGTGGTCCACGAACAGCGAGCCGCTGGCCATCCCTGCGAAGGCGCCGTCCGGCCCGGAGCAAATCTCCCGGAGATCGTCGTCGTTGCCCACACAGGCGAACACGAACTCGGCCCCCGCCGCCGCCTCCGACGGCGTTGCGGCCTTCCTGCCCCCGTGCGTTCCGACCCATTTGTCGGCCTTCGAAGCCGTCCTGTTGTAGACCGTCACCGAGTGGCCGGCAGCCGCCAGATGCCCAGCCATCGGAAATCCCATCACTCCCAACCCCAGAAACGCAACGTTCGCCATCGGCTTCATCCCGTTCAATTCGCCTGCTGCATCTCCTATTGTAACGCCCGTCCGAACTTCAACCTGCCGGCCGACCGATGCTGACATTGTTCCGATGGCTTTTGCGCATTCTCCTGGGGGCCGCCATCCTCGCCGTGATCGCCGGCGCAGCTGCGGTGCACCTCGTGATGCGCTCGCTTCCCGATTATTCCGCAACGCACGAGGTCGCGGGGATTTCCTCGGACGTGGACATCGTGCGGGACGGCAACGCCATTCCGCACATCTTCGGCCAAAGCGACAGCGACGTGTTCTTCGGGCTGGGATTCGCGCACGCTCAAGACCGGCTCTGGCAGATGGAGATGCTTCGCCGCACGGCCCAAGGCAGGCTCTCGGAACTGTTCGGGGAGAGGTCCTACGATACGGATCTTCTGCTTCGGCGGCTCGGCCTCTACAGGTTTGCCGCGGCCTCGGTGGAGGCGCAGGACGATGCCGCCAAGTCGGCGCTCGATGCGTACGCTGACGGGGTGAACGCCTGGATCAGGATCGTCGGGCGGGACGCTTTGGGCCGCGGGGCGCCCGAATTCCTGCTTTTCCGCAACGAGATCGAGCGGTGGAGGCCCGCCGACAGCCTTGCGATCCTGAATCTGCAGGCGCTGCTGCTTTCCGAGCATCTTGGCGACGAAGTGCTGCGGGCCAAGATCGCGAACCGGCTTTCTCCTGAAGCCCTCCCCGAGATACTGCCTGATCCGCCCGGCGCGCTTGCGACGGGCTATTCCTACGGGACGGTGCTGCGCGCCGAGCCCGGCGACGAGCTGCCGAACCTCGACCAAGCGGGGTTCGGCTTCCTGCTGGACCACTCCAGGGGCGGCGGAGGAGCATCCAACGCATGGGCCGCCGCCGGGCAGCGGACCGTTAGCGGGCTGCCGATTCTTGCCAACGATCCGCATCTGCCGTTTTCCGCGCCGTCGATCTGGATGCTGGCCCGCATCTCGCTGGCGGCGGGCGACGTCATCGGCGGAACCATTCCGGGCGTCCCTGTGTTCCCTGTCGGCCGTTCCAGCAACATCGCCTGGGGGCTCACATACGCGTTCCTGGACAACCAGGATTTGTATTTCGAGAAGCTCGAAGGCGACGACCGCTACCTGGTTCCCGGCGGGAGCAAGGAATTCCAGGTATTCCGCGAGCAGATCTTCGTGAAGGGGCAGGAGCCGAGAACCGTTGATCTGATGTGGACCGAGAACGGGCCGGTGATCGGGCCGATGCACTTCGAAACCGAGGACATCGTGCCCGAAGATCATGTCGCGACGCTTGCGTGGTCGATGCTGCATCCGGCCAACACGTCGATGACCGCAGCGTTCCGTCTGATGACTTCGGCGGATGTGGACGCCGCGCTCGAGGCGGGCAAGCTTTACCGTTCCCCGCCCATGAACATGTTTGTCGCCGACCGCGACGAAATCGCGATGCAGATGATCGGCGCGATGCCTCGCCGCCATGCGTTCCACGAGACGCTAGGACGGATGCCGTCGGCGGGATGGAAGTCCGCCAACCGCTGGCAGGGCGAATTCCCCTACGAGGCGCTTCCGCGCATCCGCAATCCGGCGGAAGGTATGATTGCCAACACGAACAACAGGTCCGTGGACCTCCCCTTCCCCGGCCACGTTTCGTTCACATGGGGGGATACCCAGAGAATCGAGCGCCTGAAGGCCCTGTTCGAGGACCGGCAAGTCCATTCGCTCGACAGCTTCAAGGAAACCCAGCTGGACACGACGTCGTACGCCGCGACATCGCTAGTGGCGCTGATGGGCCGCGATCTCTGGCACACCACGGGACAGGAATCCCAGGACGAGGCCGGGCAGCTCAGAATCGAGGCCATCCGCAGGCTCGGCGAGTGGACCGGCGAAATGAACGAGCACCTGCCTGAGCCGCTGATCTATTCGGCTTGGACCCGGTCGCTGCACCGGCTGCTTCTTGAGGACGATCTTGGGCCGCTGTTCGAGGAGCTGGGGAATCCGGACCCTGCCTTTATCGAGCGGGCGCTCCGCGACGTCGACGGATCTTCGCGCTGGTGCGACATCAAGCAATCCGTGCCGATCGAAACATGCAGCGAACTGGCTTCGACGGCGCTGGATTACGCTTTGTCCGGCCTGATCACGGAGTACGGCAGGGACATCGACGACTGGCGATGGGGCGATGCGCATGTGGCCGAGCACAAGCACCAGGTTCTCGGCGACTACGGCATCTTCAGGCTCCTGAACATCTACCAGTCGACCTCGGGCGGGAACCACACGATCAACAGAGGAAAGACCAGCGGAGACGCCGATGGCAACCCCCATTCGAACGTGCACGGGCCGGGCTACCGGGGGGTCTACGACCTGTCGACCCCGGACGCCTCGGCCTTCATCATTTCAACAGGGCAAAGCGGGCACCTCCTGTCCCCGCATTACGACGACCTCGCAACCCTTTGGCGGAAAGGCGAATACGTGACGATGTCGTTGGAGCCGATCCATGCGCGAGCCGCGTCCGTCGGTACCACGCGTTTGGTCGCGGTCGGCGCGAGATAGGAGGAGACGGCACATCAATGCCGCGTCGAGGAACTTGCGGAAGCGGCGACGCGGCCGCCCGGACGCATGCCGGGTTCCGCCGCGGGCGGCGCGCCCTTGGCTACTGACTCTCCTCGTCGTCCGAGAAAAGCGATAGCGGCTGCGCAGGCAGAACCGTCGAAATCGCGTGCTTGTAGACCAGCTGCGACTGGTTGTCCTTGCGAAGAAGGACGCAATAGTTGTCGAACCACGTGATGAAGCCGGACAGCTTGACCCCGTTCACGAGGAATATGGTAACCGGGCTCTTGGCCTTTCTGACCGCATTCAGAAACGTGTCCTGAAGGTTGGTTCGTTCACTAGCCATTGCAAAACCCTTGATTGCGGTCGGCGACTGAAGCAGGCGATTTAGTAAGGTACGCCGCGCGTGTCCAGCGGCGGCGCGCCAGCGCGGGATGTTCGCCGCCCCCGGCGCTTGGCGCCCGGAAGCTCAGCTCCGCCCCAGCGACGCCGCAAGAACCGTTATTAGGGCCGCCAGTTCGAGCCGCCCGCAAACCATCGCCGCCGCCAGAACCAGCTGCTGCGCGGCGCCGAAATCGCCGTAGCTGAATCCGCCGCCCAGCACCGCGGGAGCAAGCGGCCCGGTCGCGGAAACCGCCGAAATCGCCACGATCACGGATGTCTCGAATCCCGCTCCGGAAACCGCGATCGCCAGCATGACCAGAACCATCGCGATCATCAGCAGCATGAACAGCGCGCCGACGGAGTAAAGCTCGTCCCGCCTCAGGCCTTGCTTCGCGAGATCGGATCCGATCGCCGACGGATAGACCATTCTTCGGATCTCCGCCGTTCCCAGCCGTGCAAGCGCGTGAATGCGGAACGCCTTGATCCCGCCCGACGTCGAGAACATCCCGCCGCCCGCCAGCGCAAGCGCGGCTAGAACGGTGCCGCCGTAGCCGCCCCAGGACCGGGCCATCGGCTCCGGCGCGACCGAGCTTTCGAATCCCGTGGTCGTGAGGAACGAAACCACTGTGAACGCCGTTCCGACCGCCGAACGGAACAGGTCGGCGATCTCTTCGACATCCGCCGGATAGGAGGGAACGGAGACCCTCAGCGGAAGCAGCGCCGCGCAGGCCAGCGCCGCGATCGCGGCCGCGATCCATAGCTCCGGCTTCCCCGCGGCCGCTCCGGCCGTCCGGGAACCTGCCGCGACCGCGAAATAGACGCTTGAAGCTGCGATGAGCAGGAACGCAAGCACCAGCGCTTCCGCCGCCGCAGAGCCTCCAAGCTCGGGAACGGGGCCGCCGCCCGAAACGCCGCTTGTGGAAATCGCCGACATAGCGTGCATCATGGCGTCCATCGGCTCCTCGCCTAGAATCGCCAAGCCGCTCCAAAGCGCCAAAGTCAGCAGCACGTAGGCGGCCAGCAGCCGTAAGGCGCGCAGCATCCGCCGCCGCTCCGCGGCCGCGATCGCGCTCTCTGCCGCCACGCGCGCGGCGTCCCGATTCCAGACCGCCTCTTGCGCCGCCGCCGCGATTCCGATCGCGGCTGCAAGGAAAAGAAATCCCCCCATCCACGCGACGATGCCCCGCCAGAGATGGATCGAGCCGTGGAGCGCGTCGGCGTCCGCGAACACAGTCGCCCCCGTCGTCGTAATGCAGGAGACCATTTCGAAATAGACGTCCAGCAACGGCGCTTCCGGCACGGCAAGCGCGACCGGGACCGCCAAAAGCGCCGGGAGCCCTGCGAGCGCCATCCCGAATCTGGCGAACTGGGCCGACGCCTTCGCGGAGGGCTTCGAGTTCGCCGTCGCGATCCCGACCAGCGTCGCGAGCACCATGGCGGCGATGCCGCCGAGCAGGAACGCCCAGGCAATATCCGCTTCGCCTGAATCGAGCGCGACCCCCGCCGGCGCCAGCATCGCGATGCCGGAAGTGAATCCCGAAATTACAAGAGGATGGCGGTCAAACTTTAGAAACATCGGAACTCACCAGCTCCATGAGCTCCCGCACGACTCCCGTTTCCGCGAAGAACGCCGCCTTGCACCCGGCATCAAGCCTCGTGTCGGGCGTCACCTTCACGACCTCTCCGTTCTTTTCGACCGCGCCAACCAGCGCGCCTTCCGGCAGGCCCGCGTCCCGGATCGCCTTTCCGCTAAGCGGCGTCGAAGCCGTGATCCGCGCCTCCACCACTTCAGCTTCCGCGTCCCCGACGGACGAGATCAAGCCGTCGCGAAGGCCGCGGACGTACGGAAGGATCGACGTGACGGTCAAGGCCCGCGGGCTGACGATCGAATCGATCCCCAGCGGCTCCATAAGCGCCATCAGCGAAGGCTGATTGACCAGGCTCAGAGCGAACAGGCTGTCCTTGGCCCGCTTCGCCCTTGTGGTCACCAGCAGGTTCGATTTCTCGTCGTCAGTGACGGCGACAATCGCGTCGGCGCTGCGGATGCCTGCCTCCTCGAGAAGGTTGATGTCCAGACCGTCGCCGTGAAACACGACGGTTCTGCGCAGTTCGCCCGCCACCCGCTCCGCGCGGTTCCGGTCCAGCTCGATTATCTTGGAGACGGTGCGGCGCTTCTCCCTCTCGAAGCGCGCGGCGATGTTCTTCCCGACATTGCCTGCCCCGACGATCAGAACCCTGCTGCAGGGCTGGGACTCCTTCTTGAAGATCGTCAGCGTCCGCTCCAGCTCCTCGGAAGCGGCAAGCAGATAGACCTCGTCGTTCGCGAACAGCTGGTCCTTCGGCGTGGGGATCGAAAACGCGCCCTCGCGCCGCAGACCTACGACGACGGTCTTCAGCGTGGGATAGAGATGCGAAAGCTGATCGAGAGGCGTGTTCAGGACCGGGCACTGCGCCTCGAGCTTTATGCCGATCAGCAGCCCCTTTCCCTCCAGAACGCTTCGGCGCTCGAACACGGACGGCGCTTCGAGAAGCGCGAGGACCGCTCTTGCGACCTCCTCCTCGGGATTGATCGCGATGTCGACCGGCCCGCCCCGGCCCTTCGCGAAAACGCCGTGGTACGCCGGGTTCCGCAGGCGGGCAATGGTCCTGGCCTCCGAATCAAGGCTGCGGGCCACGAGGCAGCAGACGATGTTGAGCTCGTCGGACGGGGTGGCCGCCACGATCAGGTCGGCGTCCTTGGCCCCTGCGGTCCGCAGCACCTCGGGATCCGCAGCCGAACCGGCAATGCCGTCGACATCCATCGAATCGGTCAGCCTTCGGACGAGCTCCGCGTTCAAGTCGATGGCCGTTATGTCGAACTCGCCTTGAGGCAAGTACCTGCAGATCTGGCCGCCGACCTGTCCCGCCCCGCAGATGATTACCTTCATGGCAGCGCCTAGTCCTGACGGCCGGTGCCGGTTCAGTCGGCCTCGGCTCCGCTCTCGGGCTGCTCTTCCGAAGTCTGGTACTCGGCCCGCCGGGTTCCCCCCTTCTCGGCGGTCACGACCCCGAGCGCCCGCAGCTTGCGGTGCAAGGCGGAGCGCTCCATTCCGATGTGCTTCGCGGCGCGCGAGATGTTGCCGCCGAAACGGTTGATCTGCGTGATCAGATAGTCCCGCTCGAACTGCTCGCGCGCGTCCCGCAAGGTCGTCGACATCAGATGGCCCGCCATCGGCTTGACTTCGACATCCGAAATCCGCTCGGAGGCGGTTTCGAACTCCGACTTGAGTATTGGCCCGTCGGGCGCGCCCAGGATGAGGGCGCGCTCGACCGCGTTCCGCAGCTGGCGGACATTCCGGGGCCAGTCGGAGGCTTCAAGATACTTCTTCGCGTCGTCCGACAGCGGCCTCTTGGCAAGGCCTTGGCTCAGGTGGAACTGCCTGATGAATTCCTCGGCGAGCTCCGGAATGTCGGAACGTCGGCCATCCAGGCCCGGCACGTCAATCCGCATGACGTTGAGCCGGTCGTGCAAGTCCTTCATGAACCGGCCTTCCTCCACTTCCTTCTCAAGGCTTCTGGTGGTGGAGGAAATCACCCTGAAGCTCACCCTCACCATCCGCGTGCCGCCGACCCTGCTGAATTGCCGCCGGACGATGGCGTTCAGCAGCTTGGGCTGGATGTCCTTGGGCAGGTCGCCGACCTCGTTGAAGAAGATCGTCCCGCGATGCGCCTGCTCAAGCAGCCCGCTTATCCGGGTGTCCTCGTCTCCGGGCACGCCGAACAGCGCTTCCTCCAGCCGCTCCGGCGACATGGCCGCCGGTATGACTTCTATGAAGGGGTCGAGCGACCTGAACGAGTTCGAATGCACGTATTTGGCGGCAAGCGTCTTTCCGGAGCCGGTCGGGCCGTTCAGCAGGACGCGCGCGTTCGTGCCGGACGCGCGGTCGAGCAGCTTGATCATCTTCTGGGTCGCCGACGACGAGCCGACAATGTCGCCGGCGGCTCCCGCCCTCAGCTTGAGGGCGTTGTTCTCCCTCCTGAGGTGTGCCGCCTCCATCGCCCTTCTCACGACGGATACCAGGACCTCCGCCTTGATCGGCTTCTCCAGGAAATCGTAAGCGCCCAGGTGCATCGCCTTGACCGCGACGTCTATGGTGCCGTGCGCCGAGATGACGATGATCGGAATGTCCGGATTGTTGGCCTTGAGATCCTTCATGACGTCGAGGCCGTCGAACTCCCCCTGCTGGAGCCACAAATCCAGAATGACGAGGCTCGGAGGGTAATCGTTCACGGCCTTGAAGCACTCCTCGCCGCTGGCCGCGGTACGGGTCGTGAAGTCGTTGTCCGTCAGGATCTCGGAAACCAGCTGAAGAATGCCCGTGTGGTCGTCGACAATGAGAATGTCGTCAAATTCCGGCGTTCCGCTCCGGTCACTCGCGCTCTGCATATCCGGCTCCGTCTGGTTCGTCCTGCGCCGCGGGAAGCGCGACCCGCACCATCGCCCCGCGATGGCCGGTTCCGTCGAAAGCGGGCGCGTCGTCGAGCTCCAGCCTGCCGCCGTGATTCTGCACGGCGCTCAGCGCGTTGGAGAGCCCGAGACCTGTCCCGCCCTTCCGCTTCGTTATGAAAGGTTTCAGCAAGTCTTTCTTTTCTTCCGGGAACCCGCAGCCATTATCCATCACGGATACGGCCAGTTCGCCGCCCGCGCGCGAAGCGCGCACGACGATCCGCCCCGCGAATTCGCGCTCCCCGGATGCTGCCCGCCTTTCCGCAATCGCCTCGCGGGCGTTTTTCAGCAGATTTGTGAGAACTTGCAAGATCATATGGCGATCAATTCTTGCGCTAAGCGGCCTCTCCTCGATTTCCGCGCTGATTTCGGTTCCGGAGCCGCTGGCGAGCTCCAGATCGACGGCCTGATCGATCAGCGCCGCCAGATCGCAATGGTCCAGATCGGGATCCGGCATTCTTGCGAACTTGGAAAACTCGTCCGTGATCCTTGCCAGCCCCTGCATGTTGCTGGTGATCATCCGGGTGTAGCTCCTGAGATTCTCCCGCCCTTCCTGATCCAGCAGCGGCCCGATCTTCTTTTCCAGCTGGTATACCGACATCTCGATAGGCATGATCGGATTCTTGACTTCGTGTGCTATCCGCTGAGCGACCTCGCTCCATGCCGCCTTTCTCTGGGCCGCGACAAGCTCGGTGATGTCGTCCAGGGCCACAACGAAGCCTTCGACCTTCCCGGCGCTGTCCCTGCGAGTCGCGCACCGAACCAGCAGATCCTCGTTCCGCCCTTCCCTCTCGATAAGAAGCTGGCGCTGCGCGACCTCGTCATCGGTCGTCTCCAGCTGCGCAAGCAGCTCCTTGACCTCGGGGAACACGCTGCCGAGCGCAACGCTTTCGTAATTGCTGCCGCCGGAGTTGTAGCGCGACTCGTCGACGGCGAGGATCGCCGCTGCGGACCGGTTCATGAAGACGATGACCTGGCGCCCGTCAAGGCCGATCACGCCGGGGGTGACGTTGGACAGGACGCTGAGGAAGGTTCTTTCGCGTCGCTGGGCCTGGTCGCTCTGCTCCATCAGCTGGCTGCTCTGAACTTGCAGCTCGCCGACCATCTTGTTGAAAACAAGGCCCAGCTCCGCGATCTCGTCTTCGCCGGCGATGTCGAGCTTGACCCTGAAATCGCCCTTTCCGACCTTGGCGGCCGCCGAAGCGAGCTCCGCGACCGGCATTGACAGCCGACGGGCGTACCAAATGCCGAACTGCACCATCACGAACAGAAGAAGAAGCGCTCCGGCCAAGCCGCCGGCCGAGTAGACGAATATCCGGCTGCCCAGCTGGCGGACGGTTTCCCGCGATGTGCCCAGCCTTGCCGCGATCGAGTCGTAGAGATCGAGCGTTTGGGAGCTGACCGGCTTCGTGGCGGCCAAGTACCGGTTGTGGGCGCTTTCCAGCTTCGCGACGCCCTTGAGCTCGCGGTTTCCGGATATCCGGTAGATGACGATTCCGGGCAGCTCGCCGTCGTACACGAAGTAAGGATTGGTGTTCCGCCACAATCCGGCTTCAGCCGTCGTGTCGCAGCGGACGATTTCCGGGTCGGCTCCGAACTCCGGGTCGATCGCGAGCAGAACCCCGAGGGGCGGCGGGTCGAAGTGGAACAGGTAAGCGTTCCTGCCGCGCGCGATGATCGCGCAGTCGCTGTCGATGACGAATACGTTCTCGAGGCCGGGATTCAGGGAATCCTCAATGTCCTGCAGATCCTTTCTCAATCCGAATTCCGCTTCGGGATTCTCAAGGTAAGCGGCATTCAGCTGCCCGGCGAGACGCGTGAGCTCGTCGGCCATCTCCAGCTGCTCCTGCCGGTAGTACGACCGCGCGGCGCTGTAGGCCGCATCCATCTCCCGCTGGACTTCGGTCTCCAGCCATTCGCCGAGCCAGACCCCGAACACCAGCGTTCCGGCTCCGGCGACGATCGCCGTAGGCACGAGCGCCGCAACCGCGAACACGGCGCTGAGCCGCGCCCGCAGCGGCGAAGCGACGCCCGAGGCCCGCCGCGCCGACCGCTGCAGAATCTGCTGGAAGAAGATCGCCGACAGGCCGAGAATCAGAAGGAAATCGAGCAGAACGGCGACGATGAGCCGCGTCGTGATCTGCCCGTCCAGGAAATCCTGAACGAAGGCGTAGGTAACGCCGGCCATTACGAGGCTGGCGACGACGAGCAACGCGAACAGAACGTTCCGCGCGACTTTCAGCGTTCGGGCGTTCATCTCGACGCCCGCGCGCGGCAAGGGATTCGCCCGCTCCAGGCCGCCGACGTGCCCGGTTCACGCTTCCCGAACAGGACGGCCATGGACGCCTACGCCAGCTTTCCCCGCGCGGCGGACCGGATCCCCTGCTCGCGCATCTTCTTTCGAAGCGTGTTCCGGTTGATGCCGAGCATTTCGGCGCAGCGTGCGCGGTTCCCGCCCGCCGCCTCGAGCGAAAGCCTGAACAGAGGGCCCTCCACTTCGCGCAGAACGCGCATGTGCAGGCCCGGCGCCGGCAGCCCGCCGCCGCAGGACTCGAAATGCGCCCGGAGCTGCGACTCGATTTCGCCGCCGAAGATGCCGCCGGATCCGTCCGCTCCGAAATCGGGAGGCATCGGCTGGCCCGCGAGAAGCGCCTTGACATCCGCGCCGTCGATCTCGGCATTCGCGCCGACAACGATCAGCATGCCGACCAGCCTCTCCAGCTGCCTGACGTTTCCAGGCCATTTGTAGGCGCGGAGCGCGTCAAGAGCCTCTTCGGAGAACGACTTGAACTCCGACCCCTCGCGCGCGCGCAGCCGGAGGAAATGGTCCACAAGCAGCGGAATGTCGTCCAGCCGCTCCCTGAGCGGCGGCAGATGAACCGCAAGACCGCTCACCCGGAAAAACAGGTCTTTCCTGAACTCGCCCCGCTCGGCGAGCGCGCCGATGTCGAACTGGGACGTGCTGATCAGGCGCGCCGCCTCGCCCGATTGCGCATCAATGGCCCTGACCAGGTTCAGCTGCGCGTCCGGTGCGAGTTCCGCAATCTCGTCGATCAGCACCGACCCGCCGCGGGCGCGGACGAAGACCGACGCCGCCGCGTCCGGATCGCCGAGCAGCGCGGAACCGGCGGAAATCAGCGGAAGGCTGCGCCTGTCCCCGTGCTCGTGGACCATGTTCGCGACCAGCGTCTTGCCTGATCCGGACTCGCCGAAGATCTGGACCGGGATGTCGGTGTTCATAACCTTGGCAAGAAGCAGATAGACGGCTTGGAACGCGCGCGACCGCCCGATCAGCGGCAACTCTTCGGGATCGACCGGCGGGACGCGTCGCGGTTTCGTCTTCTTTTTGAATTCAAGGCCTTGACTTACCTTCTTGAGAAGGTCCGGCAGGTCGAAAGGCTTGGGAAGGTAAGCGAACGCGTCGGACTCCTCGGCTTCAATGGCGGTCGCCATCGTGTTTTTCGCCGAAATGACGATTACCGGAAGCTTCGGCCGGAATTCCCGGATCTCCTTCAGGCTCTCCAGCCCGCTCCCGTCCGGCATCACGACGTCGGAGATCACCAGATCGCCCCGCCCTTCCCGAGCCCAGCGGACAAGGGTCGTCAGCATGGAAGTCGCATGGACCTTGCAGCCGGCTCTTGTAAGCGCCTGCGCAAGGACCATTCTGACGGCCGCGTCGTCGTCGGCAAGCAGCACCGTTCCGTCCATCAGGCGGCGCCTTTCCCGTCGGATGCCACGGGAAGCGATACCCGGAAGGTCGTTCGCCCCGGCGCGGACCGCACGGAGATCCAGCCGCCCAAGTCGGCCAGGATCGTTGAAACCAGCGCCAGCCCCAAGCCCTTGCCGTTCTCCTTTCCGCTGACGAACGGCTCGAAGACGTCGCGGGAAATACCCGGAGGCAGTCCCGGACCGTTGTCGATGATTTCGACATGGACCGGCAGCGGCTTGCCCTTCCCGTCGGCCTGCGGCGCTCTCAGATAGGCGTTGTAGAAGGTGCGGATGCGGATCAATCCGTCCTGCTCGGGCACGGCATCGGAAGCGTTCTGCAGCAGGTTCAGGAACACCCGAGTGAGCCGGTCCCCCTCCGCCAGCACGAGCGGCAGCGAAGGATCGAACTCCTTTTCGATGACCGTTCCGGCCGCGAAGCCAACCGATGCCACCTTTCTCACCTTGTCCAGCAAATCATGGATGTTCAGCGGCTTGGCGTCGACCGCGCCGGATCCGCCGAACTGGTCGAATTGCTCCAGCAGCGCGAGGATTCTGCGGGCCTCACCGACGATTATGTCGGTCAGCTCCCGGTCCTTGCGCTTCAGGTTCATCGCCAGCAGCTGGGCCGCTCCCGTTATCCCGGCGAGCGGGTTCTTGATTTCGTGCGAAAGGATGTCCGCCATTCCGATTGCCGACTTGGCGGTCGAATTGAGCTTGCGGCCTCGCCCCAGATGGTCCTCGATTTCCCTCGACTGAAGGCACAGCAAGAGATCGCGCGAGGTGTTTGCGAGCGGCGCGACCTGCACGCTGGCGACGATGGGCGACTTCCCGTTCATGCGAATCGCGACGTCCCGGACGGACACCGGCGCCAATCCGCTGCGCGCCCGCTCCAGATTCGGCTCAAGGCTGGGGGCGAAGCTGAGCCGCTCGGAAAGCGGCCGGCCGGACAAGGACTTGGCCGAGCAGTTCAGCATGGCCTCGGCCGCCGGGTTCGCCGACAGTATCCTGCCGTCGCCGCCGACCGTGAGCGCCGCGATCGGAAGCGACGTCCAAACCGCGTTGCGCGCCGGGTCAGGCATGGGCACTTCGGCCTGCCGGCCGCTGGCCGCCGCGATGCGGAAGCTTCTCGAAACAGATGCCGCGCAGCCTCCGCACCGGCAAGCGGCGCTTGCCGGCGGTCAAAGCGGAAGTCCTGACGGGCGTCGGCCGTTCATGCCCGGAATTATACCGGCTGGCGCTTCCCATTGCCAAACGATGCCGACATCCGGGCCAAAACGCGGAAGGGCCGCCGGAGGCAGCCGCCTCCGTCGGTCCAATTGCAACGTGGCGGATGCCAAGGATATATCGTGCGGTCCCGGAGGCTGTACTGGACCTGCCGTGAAATGAGATTCGCTGCGGTGGTAGTCGCTGGAGGACGCGGCGTGCGTGCGGGAAGCGGCGTGCCCAAGCAGTTCCGCAAGGTCATGGGCAGGCCGGTGATGGCCAGATCGCTCGACCCCATCCTCGCCCACAGCGCAATCGGCGAGTGCGTCGCCGTTGTGGCACAGCAAGATCTTCGGACATTTGAAAGCGAAGTCGCCAGCCTGTTCGAACAGAAGATCAGGGTTGCCGAGGGCGGAACCACACGCACCGAATCGGTGCTCAGCGGCCTTCGCGCGCTGGAAGGGCGCGGGTATACCCATGTTCTGGTGCACGACGCTGTCAGGCCGTTCCTTTCCGCGGAGCTTCTGGAACAGCTGATTGAGGCGTGCAGGAAGCACGACGGAGCGATACCGGTAGCGCCCGTAAGCGACGCGCTGTGGGAGGTGGTCGACGGGTTCGTTGCGCGCCCGGTTCCGCGGGACGGAACGTTCAGGGCTCAGACGCCGCAGGCATTTGCATTCGAATCCCTGCTGCAAGCTCATCTGGCCCATTCGGGGGCGGCAGCCGACGACGCGGCCATCGCGGTCGCCAGCGGAATGGATGTCGCGGCGATCGCCGGATGCGAGAGGAATTTCAAGATCACTGTTGGAGGGGATTTCGACAGGGCGGAACGAGCCGCCGCCGTAATGGACTATCGAACCGGGCAAGGCTTCGACATCCACCCCGCCGCGGCAGGCGACGGCGTTGTGCTGTGCGGCGTTAAGATTCCGTGCGGTTTCAGCCTTGCGGGACACTCCGACGCCGACGCGGCGATTCACGCGATTGCCGACGCTCTGTACGGCGCTGTCGCGGCAGGCGACATAGGCGCCTGGTTTCCGCCCTCGGACGCGGCTTGGAAAGGCGCGGATTCGGCGGTGTTCCTCAAGCATGCGGCCGAACGCGTTGCGCAGGAAGGCTATTTCGTGACTTCGGTCGACTGCACCATCATATGCGAGCAGCCGCGGATTGCCCCGCACGCGCCCGGCATGCGTGCCAATCTGGCAAAGATTCTCGGAATCGATGTTGCCCGCGTTGGCGTCAAGGCAACGACCGCGGAAAGGCTGGGCTTCATCGGACGGGAAGAAGGGATTGCGGCGATGGCGGTCGCAACCGTAGGAAGATGATTCAGCGCCGCGTTGCAGCCCTTTACTGCGTCGGCCATTTTCCTTGGGCTCCCGGAACGGCCGGGTCGCTGGCCGCCATTCCCGCTGCCGTCGCGGTTCACGCCTTGGGCGGGTTTCCCTTGCTTCTCGCTTCAACCGCGCTGGCGCTGCTTGCCGGATACTGGGCGTGCGTCGGCGTGGTCGGCAATGACCGCGAAAGCGATCCGGACTTCGTCGTCGTCGACGAGCTCGCGGGCCAGTGGATCGCTCTCTGGCCGGTCTCCTTCGCCGATTGGCGGTTCGACGCGGATCCTGCCCTTTCGGCGGCCGGCATCGCCGCGGCGTTCGTCCTCTTCCGGATTCTGGACATCGCCAAGCCGGGCCTTATCGGGTGGGCCGACCGGATGGGCGGGAGCCTCGGCATCATGCTTGACGACGCGATAGCCGGGCTGTGCGCCGCCATTGTGCTCGCAGCGGCCTACGCGGTCTCGGCGTTCGCAGGAATCCTGTGAAGGCCACCCGCGAACTGCTTGAGGCTTGCCGCGCCCGCGGCATCATGATTGCCGTTGCCGAAAGCTGCACCGGAGGCCTCGTCGCTGCCGAACTCACGAGGATTCCCGGCAGTTCCGATGTGTTCGCGCAGGGCTTCGTCACCTACGCCAATTCAGCTAAGCGTCGGACACTTCATGTGTCCGCGGAATCGCTTGAGCGGCACGGCGCCGTTTCCCCGGAGGTCGCGGCGGAAATGGCTTCGGGCGCTAGCGCGGGCTCCGGGGCGGATCTTTCCGTGGCCGTCACCGGCATTGCCGGACCCGGCGGGTCGGAATCCAAGCCTGAAGGGCGCGTCTGCTTCGCCGTGGCCTTCCGGGGCCGGGTCGAGCGGGTCGAAACCGAGGAGTTCGGAGCGCGAGGGAGGGACGAGGTCCGCAGCGCGTCGGTGCGGCGCGCCATCGGCCTCCTGCTCGGATTCGTCCAAGCCTTGAACGGCTGAACGGCGCTCGATTCCCCCGTTCCGCCGCCGCTTGGCGGGTTCCGGAAAACATGCCCCGGCAATTCATTTCCGCGGCCTCGCGCAGTTGCCAGCGCAAGGCTGACAGTTTAGAGGGCGGGCGGAAATCTATGCTCGGGAGTCTAAGAAATGAACGGAGCTGACACGGCGTGGATCATTGTCGCCACTGCCTTGGTATTGATGATGACATTGCCTGGCCTCGCGCTGTTTTACGGCGGCTTGGTCAGGGCCCGGAACATCCTCAGCGCATTCATGCAATGCTACGGGATTGCGTGCCTGATGAGCGTGCTGTGGCTGGTCGCCGGGTACTCCATCGCGTTCGGCGATTCCGATTCCGGGATCTGGGGAGGGCTGGGAAAGGCCTTTCTGATCGGCGTCACGCCCGACGCCGTTTCGGGATCGATTCCGGAAATCCTGTTCTTCGCGTTCCAGATGACGTTCGCGGTCATCACGCCTGCGCTGATCGTCGGCGCGTATGTGGAGCGGATCGGATTCGCATTCGTGCTCGCGTTTTCGGGACTATGGATGCTGCTGTGCTACGCGCCGGTGGCGCACTGGATCTGGGGCGGCGGCATTCTGGGATCCGGCGGGATCTTCGGCGAAACCGGCGTCTTCGACTTCGCGGGCGGAATCGTCGTCCATGAAACGGCTGGACTCGCGGCGCTCGTGATCGCCTTCTTCCTCGGCCCGAGGCACGACAAGGCGAAGCCGCCGCACAGCCCGGGACTGGTCACCATCGGGGCTGCGCTGCTCTGGGTCGGCTGGTTCGGCTTCAACGGCGGTTCGCAGCTGGCGGCGGACGGCGGCGCTGCATCCGCGATCACGGTAACGCACATCTCCGCCGCGGCGGCTTCGCTGACCTGGATCATCTGGGAGCGCATCAAATACGGGAAGACCTCGCTGGTCGGCATGGTGACAGGCACGATCGCCGGCCTTGCGTCGATCACGCCGGGCTCCGGGTTCGTGGGCCCCGTCGAAGCGCTTATCATCGGCGCGGTCTCAGGCGTGCTCTGCCAGGAGGCCGTCGGCTTCGTGAAGAACCTGCTTCGAATCGACGACACCCTGGATGTGTTCGCTGTCCATGGCGTCGGCGGCATCTTCGGCACGATCATGATCGCCGTGTTCGTCCCGGAAGCGTCCTGGGCGGCGCAGCTGGGATCGATCCTGATCGTCGGCGTCTTCACCGTGGTAATGACGGTCATTCTGGTGAAGCTGATCGGCCTTGTCCTTCAGCTCCGCGTGTCGAGAGAGGACGAGTTCGTCGGCCTCGACATGTCGTCCCACGGCGAGCGCGCCTACGATTTGACCTCGTAAGCGGGCCAGCGTCCGCGGGACCTGGCGGTTCCGCGAGGACATTCGAGCGCCCCGGTCGGCCGCAAGGTCCGGTCGGGGCGCTTCGTTCACGGGGAACGAGGCGGCGGCGCGTTCGCCTGCGCGCGTGTCGCGGGCAGCAGTCGGCCTAGACGAACGAATCCGGCATCGAACGCTTCTTCCGGCTGATGAAGTCGTCGATGGCGTCAAGCCGGCCTTGGTCAAGCGCGGGCGCTTCGAACTCTGAAAGCAGCTTGGCCGCCTTCCGCGAAGCGAGGGCCTCGGTATCCAAGCCGCCGTCCTCGCTCCAAGTCTCGAACGGACGGTAGTCAAGAACGCCGCTCCTCCAGAACGCGGTTTTGAAGTTCGCCTGCGTGTGGGCGCAGCCAAGGTAATGACCGCCCGGCCCGACTTCCCGGATGGCATCCAGACCTTGGGCGTTCTCGTCCACTGCCACGCCGGCCGCCAGCTTGTGCAAGGTTCCGAGCTGGTCGGCGTCCATGACGAACTTCTCGTAGGAGGCGACCAAGCCCCCTTCCAGCCAGCCGCAGGCGTGCAGCACGAAGTTCACGCCCGACAGCAGCGAGCAGTTGAGCGTGTTCGCGGATTCGTACGCCGCCTGGGCGTCGGGAAGCTTGGAACCGCATAGCGCGCCGCCTGAGCGAAACGGCAGGTTCAGCCGCCGGGCCAGCTGCGCCGCCCCGTACACGACCTGCGAAGCCTCCGGCGTGCCGAACGTCGGCGCTCCCGAATTCATGTCGATCGACATGACGAACGCACCGAACACGGCAGGCGCCCCCGGCCTGATCAGCTGGTAGTAGGCGATGCCCGCAAGAACTTCGGCCAACACCTGGGTCAGCGTTCCGGCGACGGCGACCGGTGCCATCGCGCCGCCGACAATGAATGGCGAGACCACGCAGGCCTGGTTCGCGGCCGCGTACTCCTCCAGCGCCCCCATCATGACCGCGTCGAAGGTCAGCGGCGAGTTGATGTTGATCAGAGAAAGCAGAACGGCGTTCTCGTCGACGAACCCGTCCCCGAACAGAAGTTTCGCGATTTCCACTGAATCGGCGGCCCTGGACCGCTCGGTGACCGAGCCCATGAAGGGCTTGTCTGAGAGCGCGATGTGGGCGCGCAGCATGTCGAGATGGCGCTTGTTCACGGGCAAGTCGGTGGGCTCGCAGACCGTTCCGCCGGAATGGTGAAGCCAGTTCGACATGTATCCGAGCTTCACGAACGACTGGAAATCCTTGATCGTCGCGTATCTCCTCCCGCCTTCGCGGTCCCGGACGAAGGGCGGCCCGTAGACCGGCGCGAGCACAAGGTTCCGCCCGCCGATGGTGACGGATTTCGACGGATTCCTGGCGTGCTGGGTGAATACCGCAGGCGCGGTCGAGCAGAGCGATCTCGCCAATCCGCGCGGAATCCTCACGCGCTCGCCGTCGATCTCGGCCCCTGCTTCCTTCCAAAGCCGGAGCGCCCGAGGATTGTCCAGGAAGTTCACGCCGATCTCTTCGAGCACCAGGTCGGCGTTCCATTCGATGAGTTCCAGCGCCTCCGGCGAAAGCAGCTCGAAATTCGGGATGTTCCTTTCGATGAACTTCGCCGTTTCGATTCGGATCCGGGTACGCTCGGCGCGCTTCGCCGCGCCGCCGCCCCTCCTTCCTCGCGAGCTGCCGACTCTTCGGCTCATGTGGGTCCTCGTGGGATGGGTTGCGAAGTCGCCTGATTACAGCACACAACCCCGCCCGCTTCCATTGAAATCGCCCGGAGGCGGCTTCCAACCGCCGGAAACGATGCCGCTCGCGCAATCGTGGATTCTTCCGGGCATCCGTGGTTAGGGAACGTTCGGCGCACGGCGGCAAGCGGAGGTCGCGCGGCAGCACGATGAAGTCCGGCCCGCACAAGCGGATGCTGATCGTCGACTTTGGCGGACAGCTCACCCAGCTGATCGCAAGGCGGCTGCGCGAGGCAGGCGTTTACTGCGAAATCAAGCCTTTCCAGCTGGTTTCGGCCAAGTTCCTTCGGGAGGAGTTCAAGCCCGGCGCGATCGTGCTTTCCGGCGGCCCGGCCAGCGTCTGCGACGAGGGCTGCCCGCTGCCGCCGCCCGAGCTGTACGAACTCGGCGTACCGGTCCTCGGCATATGCTACGGGCAGCAGGCGATGATGGCCCAGCTCGGCGGCAAGGTGGTGCGCGGCGGCAAGCGCGAATTCGGAAGAGCGCTGCTTGCCTCGAAAAGCGGCGGGCCCGTGCATCGGCTGTTCGAAGGCATGTTCCGGAACGGCGCCGAAACCGTATGGATGTCGCATGGCGATGCGGTCTCCGAACTTGCGCCCGGATTCGAGGCCGTCGCGTCATCGGAAAACGCCCCGCTCGCGGTGGTCGCCGATTTCGAGCGCAGCTTTGTCGGCGTGCAGTTCCATCCCGAAGCGCATCATACGCCGAACGGCCCGGCGCTCCTTTGGAACTTCGCCCGCATGGCCGGCTTCAAGGGCGAATGGAACATGGGCCGCTACAAGGACGAGGCGATTGCGCGGGTTCGGGCTCAGGTCGGCTCAGGGCACGTCATCTGCGCGGTTTCGGGAGGCGTGGATTCGACCGTCACCGCCGCGCTGATTCAGGCGGCGATTCCCGGACGTGTCACCTGCATTTTCGTCGACAGCGGCTTGCTGCGGAAGGGCGAGGCGGCGAGCGTGACCGGCCTGTTCCGGAAGCATTTCAACATTCCGCTCCGGTTCGCGGACGCGTCCGCCGAGTTTCTTGCCCGCCTCAAGGGCGTGAAGGATCCCGAGGCCAAGCGGAAAATCATCGGCAGCGCGTTCGTCGACGTGTTCAAGCGGGAGGCGCGCACGATCACGGAAGCGGATTTCCTTGCGCAAGGAACGCTGTACCCCGATGTCGTCGAGTCCGTCAGCGCATCGGGTGGCCCTTCCAGCACAATCAAGACCCACCACAATGTCGGCGGCCTTCCCGAGGAGCTTGGATTCGAGCTTGTCGAGCCTCTGCGGTTCTTGTTCAAGGACGAGGTCCGCGCGCTCGGCCGGGAGCTTGGCGTTCCCGAACGATTCATCGGGCGTCATCCCTCCCCAGGCCCCGGGCTGGCCATCCGCTGCCTGGGCAAGGTCTCACGAAAGAAGCTCCGGATTCTTCGCCGCGCCGATGCGATCTTCCTTGACCAGATCAAGCGGCACGGCCTTTACGGCGATATCTGGCAGGCGTTCGCAGTGCTGGCACCGGTTCGAACCGTCGGCGTCATGGGCGACGGCAGGACCTACGAGCGTGTCTGCGTGCTGCGCGCGGTGACTTCGGTCGACGGCATGACCGCGGACTACTACCGGTTCAGCCATGACTTCCTCGCCGAAACCGCGAACAGGATCGTGAACGAGGTCAGCGGCATCAACCGCGTGGCCTACGACATCACGTCCAAGCCTCCGGGAACCATCGAGTGGGAGTGAGGCACCCGGCGCGGCAAGGGGTCCGCGAGCGGTCCGCCGCTCCCGCTGCGCCGTTGCAGGAACTGAAGCGCGCCGGGCAGGAACATGAACCGGCAACGGCCGCCTCTCCCGCGAAGGCCGGAACGTCTTGAGCGATTCGGAATCCAATCCCTTAAGGGCGGCGTTCTGGATGGCCGGCGTCGTGGCGTCCTTCACGATCATGGCGATCGCCGGCCGGGAGGCCAGCTTCGAACTGGATCCGATCGAGCTTCTGCTCTACCGCTCGATCTTCGGGATCGCGGCCGTGCTGGCAATTTGCGCGGCCAAGAGGCGAATCGACGACATCCGAACCAGCCGCCTGGGCCTGCACGCCGTCAGGAACATGTTCCATTTCTCCGGCACAGTGCTTTGGTTTTACGCCGTTTTCACGATTCCGCTGGCGCAGGTGTTCGCGTTCGAGTTCTCCACGCCGCTCTGGGCAGCCGTCCTGGCCCCGTTCTTTCTCGGAGAACGTCTCACTTTGACGCGGAAAGCAACAATCGCCGTAGGCTTCGCTGGAATTCTGGTGGTGGCGCGTCCCGGCGCCATGGAGCTGACGCCGGGGGTCGCGGCGGCGGCCTTGTGCGCGGTCGGCTTCGCCGTCTCCGCAATCGCGACCCGGAGGCTCGTCAGGGACGCGAGCGTGACGTGCATCCTCTTCTGGATGGCGGTGATGCAAACGGCGATCAGCTTGGCCATTGCCGGCTTCGACGGCGACATCGCGGTTCCCTCGCGGGCATCCGCCCTGCCCTTGCTGCTGGTGTCGGTCACTGGGCTGACGGCTCACTACTGCCTGACGACTGCGCTCAGGCTTGCGCCGGCGGTGGTCGTCATGCCTCTCGATTTCGCGCGGCTGCCGATCATCGCGATCGCAGGAATGATGATTTACGGCGAACCGCTGGATGCGTTCGTCATTGCCGGGGCGTGCATCATCATGGGCGCCAACTACGTCAACGTCCGGAACGAAGCCAAATCCGCAAGGAAATAGCCGGCGCAGCGCCCTGCCCCCGGCCCAGGACCCGCCTGATGCGGGTTGCGGGAATCCAATTGATATCCCGGAGCAAAATGCTCTACTCCGCTCGGATTGGCCGGTGCGATGGCAAGATGATCTACAAATCCTCGGCGGAATGGGCCGACGCCGAAGCGAAGCGGGTGCTGCTCCTCGGCATGTCGGGCGTCGGCAAAACGTTCGTGTCCGACATCCTGCGAAGGAGCGGCGATTGGTACCACTACTCGATCGATTACAGGATCGGGACCCGGTACATGGGCGAGGAGATCGTCGACAATTTCAAGCGGGAAGCGATGAAGAACGCGTTTCTTGCGCGTCTGCTGAAGTCGGATTCAATCTACATCGCGTCGAACATCTCCTTCAACAACCTTGAACCGCTTTCCACTTACGTCGGAAAGCCAGGCGACCCTGCGCTGGGAGGCATTCCGATTAAGGAATACAAGAGACGGCAAGACCTGCACTTCGATGCCGAGGTCGCGGCGCTTAAGGATACAGCGCACTTCATCGACCGCTCGCGGCAAATATACGGCTACAGCAATTTCGTTTGCGATTCCGGAGGGTCGATCTGCGAGGTCGTCGCCCCGGACGACCCAGAGGATGAAATCCTGACGCTCCTCAGCCGCCGCCTTCTGCTCGTGTGGATCAACGGCGGCCGCGAAATCGAGGACAGGCTTCTGCGGCGATTCATGGCCCAGCCGAAGCCGATGTACTACTTGCCCGAGTTCCTTTCGGAGCACTGGATGACGTACTGCGCGGACCGGGGCGTTCGGGATTCTGAAGTCGAGCCGGACGACTTCGCCCGCTGGATCTACGCCCGCGCCATGAAGGCCAGAGAACCGAAATACCGCGCGATTGCCCGCAATTGGGGCATCGAGGTCGCGGCGGAGGACATCGCTTCGGTGGATTCCGCGGATGCGTTCTGCGGAATCGTCGCGAATGCGCTTGATGCCGCGCGCGGCGGCGCCTGAGCGCACGGCCGGAACGGATGCCTATCAACATTCCGGAATCCCTGCCCGCCTTCCAAGTGCTCCGGCGCGAGGGCGTGATGGTCATGTCGGAGCGGCGCGCAGCCCGCCAGGACATCCGGCCGCTGGACATCGGCCTGCTGAACCTCATGCCCAAGAAAATCACGACGGAAACGCAGTTCGCGCGCCTGATCGGCGCGACGCCGCTCCAGATACACCTAACGCTGATTCGCATGTCGCAGCACAAGTCCAAGACGACCTCCGCCGAACACATGGAGGCGTTCTACATGCCGTTCCAAGAGGTCAGGCACCGCAAATTTGACGGCCTGATCATCACCGGAGCGCCGGTAGAGCACCTTCCCTTCACGGACGTCACCTACTGGGACGAGCTTCGCGAAGTGTTCGAATGGGCCGAAGCCAACGTCCATTCGACATTCGGGGTATGCTGGGGCGGTATGGCGATGATCCGCCACTGGTACGGCGTGGACAAGCATCTTCTTGAAGCGAAAGCGTTCGGCTGCTTCCACCACCGCAATCTGGACCCGGCCTCGCCCTATCTGCGGGGTTTTTCCGATGAATGCGTCATCCCGGTCAGCCGATGGACCGAGGTGCGGCAGGACGAAATGGAAGCCACCGGAAAGCTGAAGGTGCTGCTTGGCTCCGACGCGGTCGGGCCCTGCCTGGTCGAAGACCTGGCGCGGAACGCGCTGTACATTTTCAACCACTTCGAGTACGACAGCGGGACACTGGCTGAGGAGTACGAGCGCGACGCTTCAAAGGGCGTGCCGATAGAGGTTCCGCGCAACTACTATCCCGACGACGATCCCGCCTCCCCACCGAGCAACCGGTGGCGCAGCCACGGCCATCTGCTCTACGGGAACTGGATAAACGAGATCTACCAGTCCGTTCCCTTTGACCAGAGCCTGATCGGCGCGGACCGGGCGCAGGGCTCCTGAAGCAGTGCGAGGCGACCCTCCGCCGGATGCATCCTATTCCCGGGGCGGCGAGGCTGCTCCGAGGCCTCGGCCGTGTCGGCCGCGCTCTGCGTTCCAGGGGTTGCAAGCGCACCTTCTTGAACGCGATTGATGAATTGTCGCCAAAGGTGGCAAGTTAATTCAGCGCGCTATGGGCGATGCACAGCGCATAATGGTTGTCTACATGCTGCGGAGGCCGTTGACGCTCCTCGCGCTTCGGAAGATTAAGAAACTTCTTCGGCCAATTTAAGCTTGGATTGAAGATTGGATCGCCCGGCGACACCAGGTAAGCCTCAAGGGCGCGATGAGCTACGATTCCAATATCGCATGCCAAGGCGAGATCAGACCCACCGTTATCGCCCTGCCCCGCCGCCGAAGTTGGGTTCCGGCGAAAATGGTATATGTTTCGGGCCGCCCGGTAAGCGCATTTCCTCTAAGTCGTAAATGCTCCAGAAGTGGCTATTTTGGTGAAAGGTTGCCGGTCATCAATTTTCGACTTCAGCCGGAATGCCTATCTGGTTGGCGACCTCGGCGTAGAGATCCACATTGGTTTCCGGTGCCCTGATGCTGACGATCAAGGCGTATCGTGCCGACCGATTGTATTGAGCAAGCGCGGGGCGGGTCCGCCACCATCCCAGCGCGGGATATATTGCGACGAATTCACGGCTCGCAAGATCTGCGGCAGTGCCCCGCCAGATATCACCGTGCAACGAGCCTCTGTGCCGTGCCCGCGAACCAATTCGCCAAGCCGGGTCCGCGTCATTCGGATAGGTTCCTTCCTCTTCTGTCCGTGCCGCGGCATTAATCCGGCCGACGAATGCGTCAACGTGTTCGAGAGGGCGTTTGACTTCGAATCGCAGACCATGAGATTGATACCGATAGCGCGAGCGAACGCCTCGCGACGACGGGTTGGGTTCGATGAAGTAGGATAGCGTCACCCGCATTTCTACGGGCGTTTCACCGAGCGCTTCAAGAGCTTCGATCGGCCACGGAAGGTGATGGATGTGCATATCGCGATTGGAAGGTGCGTTGCCGGCGTCTCGCTTGTAGGGCTGTAGGCTTTCTTGAACGACCATGGTCAGTGAATTTGCGGCGCTCCACAGCGCGCGGTCGAGATCCGGACAGCCGAATCCACATCTCCGCAACAGCTTCACATAGTCAGTCTTCGACGGATTTTTGTTCGCGGGCAGGAATGCCGTCCGCATTGCATCAGTCCATTCAGCCGAATGCACGATCAACGCGCGGACCGTCTCGGGCCACAAATTCGGATAGACCGCCATCACTTGGGCTGCCATGCGAGAGGCGAGCGCGGTCGCCGCGCTGGTTCCGGCAGTTGTTGTGAAATACCGTGCGGGCGTCCGGTGATGCGTAGTCAGCAGGCTCAAGCTCGGAAACGCTGAAGCGCTTATCGTGTCTATCGCGGCGTTGCCGCCTTCGAACACAACGTCGGGCTTCAGCGGCCATGGCGAAGGCCACGTGATCGAAGTCGTGCTGAACGGGCTGAGCCCGCCCGCATCTGCAATTGGGGCAAAGTCGACCGCATCCGGCTCTGTAATCCGCACAAAGCTGGTGCAGGCGCCGACGGTAAGTGCGTTCCAAGCTTGTGCCGGATCGTGCACGCCGTCAGTATCATTGCTATCGGGATATTCTGCCCAAGCTTCCAATCCCATGACGTTCCCGGCGGAAACGACCATCAATCGCGGCGTTTCGCCCTCGAAATCGGCATCCGCGGCAAGCGAGTCGAGTGCTGCCGACCACGCGGACGGACGGCCCCGATCCCGATTGTCGGCGGCCGTTACGGCCATGCCAAAGACCCTGCGCCGATCCGGAGCGGCGATCTCGGGTCTGGCGACGGCTTCCTTGGTCAGGTATCCATGATGGTGAGCGTCGGTTCCGGTTGCGCCGCCGCGAGGCAGTAGCTTTGCCGATTCCAAAAGGTGGTCGACTTTCACCGGGGCGCTGCTGGCAAGAAGATCCGTCAAATTGCCTGCGAGCGCCAACCCTGCCATCTGCGTTCCATGGCCGTCGTTGTCGGCGGTTCCCCACGCGGGTTCCACCGTGTGCAGACCTGCGGCAGCAAGCGCGGCGGACAGCAGCGGGTGGCCGCGATTTGCACCGGTGTCGAGAATGCAGATGCGAGGCGCCTCATCGTCCGCAGACGGATAGCTGGTTCGGGACAAAAGGTCGTCGAGCTATTCCCGTTGTTCGGCGCGTCCCATGGAATCGAAAAACTCTGCCGTCTCCTTTGCCCTCCGCAGCTCCGCGATGCTGTTAAGCGTCATGATGGATTGCCGCATCCGGTCGGCGGACGCGCGGACTAGCAGCACGGTCCGCTCCGGAAATCGCAGCTCACCTTGGCCGATCACCATTTCCTGGGCTTCGGCGCTCCGGAGAAAATCGGCGACCGCTGCCGCGCGGTTCGAACGAGCCGGCAGCCAAACTTCCCACCAGAGCGGCCCTTCATCATCAGCAGGAAAAGCTGCAGGATCGTCGGTCCAAAGCGCTCTGAGGCTCGCGGTGCGAATTCGCGAGATCGCATCGATCAACGTCCGATTGTCGCGCGGTCGGCCGCGTTTGTCCCGTTTCTCCGCCAAATAATCTCGTATTAGATTTTCGAAGTGAACAAGTTTGCCGTCGGGCACGAAAACTGTGGCACTGGTGCGATTGTTGCCGTGGCGGACGTTCTGGAGTTCAATCCCTGATTTCTCTCGCGCCAGGCGCACGAAAGCCAACTCAATGTCAGGAAAGCTCTCGAATTCGACTTGGAGCCCAATTCCTTCATCAATTCCGGCGGATTGCTGAGCTTCGCGAGCGATACGGAATGGTGGCGGTGATGCCGTCAAGAAAGAAATGTCGGCGGCGTTCCTCTTTTCCGTTCGCCATTCCGCAGACGGAACCCTGAAATTACCGGCGCCCGCCGTCTAGGCGGTCGGCGATGGCTATGCGTTCGTCGAGCATCGCCCGGATATCAGCTTCGTGGATCTTTGCCCGTCGATCAATCAGCGCGTGTTTCAGGGCCTCGTTCGCCGCGCGCGTTATCTCGTTGTAGTTCAGCCCTTCGGCAGCCTCGGCAAGTATCTTCCATCGAATCCGCTTCGCGGCCGTATCGGCGAGGAGCGTCCGGAGCAGATCCGCAATTTGCGCCTGATCGGGCGGGTCGTAGAGCAACACGTCATCGAAACGGCGGAACAACGCCGGATCAAGGATCTTTGGATGGTTGGTCGCCGCAACCACGAGGCTGTGGGAACGGTCCTGTTCAATCATCAGCAGAAAGCTGTTCAACACGCGGCGAATCTCGCCGACATCGTTGGCTAGGCCGCGAAGTGAGCCTATGGCGTCGAACTCGTCAAAAAAGTATATCCCGCGGGTTCGGCTGGTAGCGTCAAACACCTGCCGTAGCTTCGAGGCCGTCTCTCCCATGAATTTCGTGATGAGGCCGTCCAGCCTTACCGAAAACAGCGGGAATCCGAGCTCGCCGGAAAGAACGGATGCCGTCAGCGTCTTCCCTGTGCCTGGAGGTCCAACCAGCAGAAGTTTGCGCCGCGGCGAGAGGCCGTGTTCATATATCGTCCCGGCATTGCGCTGCTCGCGGATGACGCGATTGATCTGCTTGCAGAGAGCGTCGCCGAGGATCATGTCATTCAGCCGGGCCTTTGGGTGCGAAACCTCCAGAATGTTTGCCAACTCACCGCGCGGGCGGCCGATTGGCACCGGCGCGATTGCTCCGCGGCGACCCTTTGCGGCATCGATCATGGCGCGCAATTCTTCCGCAAGTTTGCCGTGGCCCAGCCGAGCTTCATGGGCCGCGACCTGCATGGCTACCGAGTAGAACCGGTCGTCGTCGCCATCGACATGCGACTTCAGAAGTGCTTTGAGATGACCGGCGCTAGCCACAGAAGGTCTCCCATCGCCTTGATTGGCGATTCGCGCACGGAACACGCTCATTGTCGTGTTGCAACGATGATTTATTGCTGAGCGGATGCACTGGCATCAACGGGTTTTGGTGACGCGGACTTCGCTTTCAAAAGGGAACATCAAGACCGCAGAGATTTCCTTGGCACGCGGGTTCGAGTTTGCGCGGATGCCTTGATGGTCTGCTTGGCGGATCTAGGGCCAATACTGTTGCTTTAGGCGTTTTGATGGACGATTTCGGGTTTCCATTCATGCGCGGTCCGGGAGACCGGCCCCCGCTTCCGGAGGCGGTAGGAGCTCATCTTCCGCCGCACGCCCCGCTGCCTGGCTTGCCCGCGGCTGCTTTCGGCGCGCTCCTCGAGGATCTCGGCGTCGACGGCGTCGGCGAGGGCCTCCGGCTCAGGGGGGAGCGGCGCCCGGGTTCTGGAGGCGCCTCCTGATCACGCGCACGGCGTGGATGAAGCCGGTCCGGTCCGGATCCTCCCGGGCCTTTCCGGCGGCCCGGTGGATCAGCCGCCTCACGGCGTAGTGCGCGAGCATCAGCCCGTCGACCTCCTGGAGGACCAGCTCCGGGGTCTTGCTCCGCAGCGCGGCCCCGGGTCCCAGCAGATGGGTCTTGACCTCGTCGTAGGCGTTCTCGATCTCCCACCGCTCGTGGTAGAGCGCGGCGAGCTCGCGGGCCGGGAACCGGCCGGGATCGTGAAGCGTCGTCGCCAGCCGGTAGGCTTCGCCGGGGCGTTCGGCGAGGCGGCATTCCACGACCCGGACCCGGCAGGCGCCGCGGCGGCGCCCTCCGTCCAGCTCGGCCGGCCACGACCCGTCCTCGAACGGCTCGCCCGCCGGGCGCAGGCCCGCGTTCGGCCGCGCCCGCCAGAGCAGCTCGGCTCCGGTCTCCGAAGCCTTCGACCACAAGGGGAATCCGAAGTAGCCGCGGTCGGCCAGGACCAGCATTCCCGGCTTCATATGCGCAAGCAGGGCCGCCGCCTGCGCATGCTCGGAGTCCCCTCGGTACGGCCCGGCCCGCCATGCGAGCGCCGCCCGCGTCCCCGTCTCCAGAAGCATCGACAGCCGCGCCTTCGGGAACGCCGCCTCGCCCCGGGCGGCCCCCGGAAGCCCGAACGCCTCCCGGTTCCGCTTCTCGTCCGGAAGGTCCAGCGTCGTGCCGTCCAGGGCGGCGACCCGCAGGCCGCGGTGCCAGGCGCCGGGATCGCCCGGCGCCGCCAGCGCCGCCACCCGCGACCGCCGGAGCTCCTCGAACGGCGCCTTCCCGAGCCGGGACCGCGCCCGCGAGATCGAGGACTTCCCCGAAATCCGGACCGGAACGCCCGGCGCCACCCAGCGCAGCCCGTCGGCGAGGCAGCGGAGCACCTCGCACGTCGAGACCTGCCGGAACAGGCCCATGGCGATCACGCAGTACACCATCGCCTCCAGCGGCAGGTCGCGCCGCCGCTCGCTGCGCACGCCGCACGCCTCCAAAGCCGCCTCGACCGAGCCGAGCGGGAAGACCTGCGCGATCACGCCGAGCCCGAGATAGTCGGAGAGGCGGAGCCCCCCGGGGAAAGACGCCTGCGTCCGTGCCATTGCGGAACATCCCTATCACAGAGGAAATCCGCAACGAATTAGCATGGAAACGATTAAAGCAACAGTATTGGATCTAGGGCCTGTTAACGCTTGATCATTTCGACGATGAGAGCGAAGCAAATGAAAGCGGCGTACATCGCATCGAGTTTCTCGAACCTGGTGAAGATGCGCCGGTAGCCCTTGATCCGGCGGAACAGCCGCTCGACCTCGTTCCGTCGCTTGTAGGTTTCGCGGTCGAAATCCCATTTGACCCTCCGGTTCGCCTTCGGCGGCACGACCGGCGTCATTTCGAGGTCGCGGACGAGCCGAAGGGTCTCGTCGCCCTCGTAGGCGCGGTCCATCACCAGCGGAACCTTGGAGCCCCGCTTGCCGAAGTCCTCCAGCAGGGCCCGGCCTTCCGGCGCGTCGTGGGCCTGCCCGCCGGAAAGGCGAAAAGCCATTGCCATCCAGTCACTTGCGGCGATCATGTGGATCTTCGTGTTCCAGCCGCCGCGGGACTTGCCTATGCTCTGCGGGCCTCTTTTTTTTGGGCTCCGGTGCCGTCGGGATGCACCTTGACGCTGGTGCTGTCGAGGCCGAGGCAATCGAGGTCCTTGTCCGTCAGCTCCTGCTCCCGCAGCGCCGCAAGCAGCCGCGCCAGCACGCCCGCCTCGGCCCAGCGGCGCAGCCGCATGTGGACCGTGTGCCACTTGCCGTAGCGCTCGGGAAGGGCGCGCCACTTGCAGCCGTTCTCAAGAATGTGCAGCAAGGCGTTGATGATGACGATGTTCGGAATCAGCACGTTGCCGCGCTGGACCGGAAGATGGGGATGCAGCAAGGCGTACTGCTCTTCGGTGATGCTGGCCATGATTGGGAACTGCTCGCTTGTTTTTTCCATTGTTGACAACAGCTTGCCACAAACCCGGTCTTGACGCAAGCGTAAACACGCCCTAGTCACAGCGCATTGCCCTTCAGCTTGCATCGTTTAGCGATACACTTGGCAAATGGGAGAGATGTGTCAAGCGTGTATCAGTGCGCGCGAGTGATGCAACACGCTGAGATGTATTGTAACCTGCTGATTTATTGCATGATATCTTGTCGTGGGAAGGCGACTTGTGAACTGCTCTGTGTTTGCCGGAGCAAAAAAGCCAAGCCGAAATGTTGTCCGAGGGTGATCGCCGTTTCAGGTGCACACCGCGTCGTTCGTCAGTGATCGTGTGTGGACGCTCCCGTGAGACACAGGAGTTATGAGCTACTGTACCTTCTCCGGCGCCTAGTGATCCGCTGACGTCCTCGATAGCCGAACCGGGGTTCTGAACCGACCGCCAGCCCTCGCCAAGGCCGCCTCGGCTTGGCATTCCTTGCCGTCGGCAGGAGGCCCGCCCTGCTTCCGCCCGATGTCGATGATGCATTGTCAAGCCGGTGACGCGGCCAAGTTAAAAAAATACTCAACTGGAACTTGAAACGCGCCGAACGCGTGCACATCTTTGGCGTGTGGCCGGAAAAGCCGAGGCGGCACCGGCCGAAGCGCAGCGGGAACGCAGGCGCGTTTTCGGAACTGCGGATCAAAAACGGAAAGCAAGGAACAAAAAATGACGTACAGCCAATCCTTTCCCGGCAACATTGTCGGATGGTTCGATTCCTACGGGAAGCTCGCCTGGATCGGGCTGATGGTGCTGGCATTCGTGCTGTTTTGGCCGATCGGCCTCGCGTTGCTCTTCTTCCTTCTCGGCAGCGGCCGACTGAGCAACGGGAAGCTGCCCCTCCGGTACCAGTACGTTTCGCGCAAGACCGGGAACACCGCTTTCGACAAGTACAAGGCGGAAACGATCCGGCAGCTCGAAACCGAACGCGAAGAGTTCCTCGCTTTCATGCAGCGGCTCAGGGACGCCAGGGACCAAGAGGAATTTGACCAGTTCATGAAGCAGCGCGGCAAGGGCACGCCGGACAGCGGCTGAACCGCCTCCTGTTGAATCGATACGCGCCGCGGCTGGAAGCCTTTCCGGCCGCGGCGCAGGGCATTTGCCGGTGTCGAACCACCGCTCGGAAGTTCGCCCGCCCAGCGCCCGATGGTGCGCCGGACAGCGCCAAGTCCGGTTTCCGGCCCCCCGATCCTTCCCCAGAACAGCCTTTTACAGAGGGACACTGGAGAGTTTTCCGGAGCCGAGGGATCAGAGCGCACGGCAGACGGGGATCACTGTAGCGCGCTTGCACCCATAGCGCGGGGCGCTGGCACGCGCCGTTGCCCGGCATTCGGCCCCGGACTAGATTCCCGGTGGCATAGGCCGAAGGCTCTGACATGCTTCAATGCGCGCCGGAAATCGCCGGATTCCAGCTAACCGCGACGCGGCCATGCTCGTACTTGCCAGGCCGCACCGAGCGGATGCTGTTCACTTGGGCCAATGACGGTTCCGGATCCGAGCTTTACGACCGGTTGACGAAATACGGGTTCCGGCGGTCCCGCGGCGTGTTCTACCGCCCCTCCTGCCCCCAGTGCTCGGCATGCATTTCCGCGCGGGTGAACGTCAATGAATTCACGGCTTCACGAAGCCAGCGGAGGGCCGCCCGCGCCAACGCAAGCCTTAAGCGCGAAATCGCCGCGCCCGCGGACGACAGCGAAGCATTCGAACTGTTCCGCGCCTACGTGCTGGCTAGGCACGGCGGCGGCGGCATGGACGGAATGAATTCCCACGATTTCAAACAGATGGTGGACGATGCTCCAGTCCGCACATGCATGATCAAGTATTCCGGGACGGCCGAGGGAGGCGGAGGCCAAACGCTTTTCGCCGCAGCGCTCACCGACCTTCTGAGCGACGGCTTGTCAATGCTGTACTCCTTCTTCGACCCCTCGCATTCCAAGCGGTCGCTCGGAACCTTCATGATCCTGGATCACATCGACCTGGCGAAGGCGCACGGGCTGAAATACGTCTACCTCGGATACTGGGTGCCGGGCAGCGCGAAGATGGGATACAAGGAGCGGTTCAGCGGGCTCGAGGTGTATGTCGGCCGGGCATGGCGCCCGCTGTCCGACTTGAAAGCCTGCAGCCGAACCGCGGTCTCGCGATCCGGCGCCGCAAGCCCGATGCTGCCGTAGCAGCCATCCAAACCGACCTGCCGGCGCCATTTCCTTGATTCCCGACGCCCGCGCCCCTCCGGCGGGAACGGGCTTGGCGGAAGGCGCTACTTGCCCATCAGGTTCGGAACCAGCGTCACAATGTCCGGAACCAGCCACAGCAGGGCCAGTCCCGCAACCTGCAGCACGACAAAGGGCGCGACGCCCCGGTATATGTGCCCGGTCGTGACCTCCTTGGGGGCGACGCCTCGCAGGTAGAACAGCGCAAAACCGAACGGAGGCGTGAGGAAGGACGTCTGGAGGTTCACCGCGATCATGATGGTGACCCAGGCCGGATCCAGCGTGCCGCCGTAAATCACCGGCCCGACGATCGGCACGACGATGTAGATGATCTCAAGGAAGTCGAGAACGAAGCCCAGCATGAACAGAATGATCATGACGACTAGGAAGACCACCCACTCCCGGTCGAAGCTTCGCAGGAAATCCTGGATGTAATGCTCGCCGCCGAACGAGATCACGACCAGATTGAGAATCTGCGACCCGATCAGGATTGTGAACACCATCGAGGTGACCTTCGCGGATTCTTGGACCACTGATGAAAGGACCTTCGCCCGGAACAGCACCCAGGCCGAGTAGATCAGGCCGATCATGGCGACCGTGTAGGAGGCCTGAGCAACCAGGAACGCCAGCCAATTTTCGAATGCGACGCTTTCGAGGCTGACGCGCATGTCGAAATTGATCCCGGCGAGGATCATGATCACGACGCAAAAGCTTGCCGCGATTATGATTTTGCCGCTCTTGTTCTGATCTTTCAGCAGCCGGTAGCCCGAGAGCATGATCGCTCCTCCGGCGCCGAGCGCGGCGGCCGGAGTCGGATTCGTGATCCCGCCGAGTATCGAGCCCAGCACGGCGACAATGAGCACGAGCGGAGGGAACACGACCCTGACCAGTTCAATTTTGGCTAGGGTGAGCGCCGCATGCTTGCAGCCGTAGAGCGCGGCGGCGGCGGGAACGGCGAGTATCAGAAAAGTCAGTCCCGGCGATGTAAGAGGTGAGATGAACAGCAGGTCGGCCACGAGCGCCAGCAGGACGCCGGCGGCGCCGACCAGAAGCGGCCGGGCCGGCGAGGCCGCCGAAGCGCCGCGCGCCGCCGCAAGCACGAGCGCGAGAATCAGGAACGAGGTAACCACGCCGGATCCGATCGGCGATGCCGCTTCGACCGCCGCAGCCCGCGCGGATACGAGCTCCTCCTCCGACAATTCGTGGCGTTCGGAATTCTCCTGCGCGTCAATCACCGCTTGACGCTCGACCGAGCGGTCCCATTTCTCTTGGCCGTGCAGCTCGATCATGGCTTCGCGGCACTGATCCGGCACATTCGTCCTGAGTTCCGCCGTTTCGATTATGCTCGACCAGCGGTCGACCCGGATTTCCTGGCTGCCGACGATGCCGACGAAGGAGGCGAGGACGGTGCCGCCGATCAAGAGCGCGGGAATGCCAAGGAACCAGACCACCGCGTGGCGCGGGGTAATTTTGTTGCCTCCTCCGGCCCCGCCCTGGACCGGCGGCGCACGGTCCGGGTAGACGAACGCGTATCCCAGCGCCAACAGGGCGTAGAGAATCGCGAGCATCAGGCCCGGAAGAATCGCTGCCTGGAACAGCGTGCCGACGGAGACGACGGCAGCCTGCCCGAGATAGGTCAGCGCGTCGGAGCACCCGACCGCGACCGCGCGGTTCTCCTGCGCCGTTGCGTAAATATCTCCGGCCAAGGTGCCGAGCAGCACGATGACGATCGATGGCGGGATGATCTGGCCGAGCGTTCCGGACGCAGCGATCACGCCCGTGGCGATTTCCGGCGAGTAGCGGTTGCGGAGCATCGTGGGGAGCGAAAGCAGCCCCATCGTCACGACCGTCGCGCCGACAATCCCGGTGGAAGCCGCAAGAAACGCGCCGACCGCGACGACCGAAACGGCAAGCCCGCCGGGCAACGGGCCGAACAGCCGCGCCATGGTCGTCAGGAGGTCATTTGCGATCCGGGACCGCTCCAGCGTGATCCCCATGAGCACGAACATCAGCACCGCAAGCAGGGTCTCGATCGACTGCCCCGCAAGAACGCGCTCGTTCAGGCGGTTGACGATGAAGGAGATCCGCTTGTCCAGGGCATCCTGCCAGCCCTCCGGGAATACCGGCTGCTGGATTGTGGGAAGCTCGGGGTATCGGAACAGCGAGATGTCGATGCGAGCGACGCCGCTGTCGACCAGCGCCGCGTACGCGGCGCTCGACGTGTCAACCGCGCTGTGGATCAGCAGCCCCGCGCTGTCCAGGAGCGCGATGACGCCGAACGAAATGATGCCGGCGCCGCCAATCGCGAACGCCACGGGGAATCCGGTGAGTATCCCGCCGAACAGGAAGAGGATCACGATGACCAAGCCGATTTCGACGCCGTCCAGACCGAGCATTTCAGATCAGCCCTGCGTTTCGCCCGCGGGAGGCGCCGTCGAATCGGTTAACCGGTCAGCGTCGTGGTGCTTGCCAGCGGATTCTTCGCCTTCGCGGTATTCAAGCAAAGACCGGTAGAAGAAACCCACGGCTTGAATGATCATCATCGCGGTGAACGCGACGAGCAGCACCTTGAACAGAAAATAGCCATCGAAGCCGCTGGGCGAGAACCCGATCGTTTCCACGTTCCATCGAACCGCTCTCGCCTTCATCAGCAGCCGTTCCAGCGTGTCCGACGCCGACGGCTTCGGCACGATCAGATGGCGCCACATGAAAAACCAGGAATACAGCCAAACCAGTAGCATCGCCGGCAGCATGAACAGCAGCGACCCTGCCATATCGACAATCTTCTTCGTTTTGAATTTCGCCGGCATGTAGAGCAGGTCGACCCGGACATGGCCGCCTTGGATGAACGTGTAGGCGCAACACAAGCACACGATCATCGCGTTGTACAGCTTGAGCTCCTCGCCGTACCAGCTGAGGTCCTTGGTAAACACGTAGCCGAACGGCCCGACCGAGATCTCCGGCACCCTGAATATCCTTTGCAGGAACACGATCATCACCTGCTGGAACACCATCACGAGGCCTGCCCAGGCGAACAGCCGCCCGACATTGTTGCCGAACCATTCGATGCACTTGACGGCGCCCCACATGATCCGTCGGCGCCAGATGCCGAGGCCCGTGAGCACAAGAAACGCGGCAAGGACGACGTAAAGGAACTCGCTGGACGCCCCGTAATAGACGAAGCGCATCAGCGCCTCGGGATTGGACCAGTCGAGCCAAAGGCCGGGATTCAGCAGCGCGAAGGCGGCGTTGTAGAACGCGAGGCCGAGGTTCGCGAAAACTCCCGCGACAAACTCAAGCATCACCGGAGCCAAGCGCCATGGGAATGCCGGTGTGCTGCATATTGCAGGCGGCGCTCTCTCCGGCCGAAGCCTGTGAGAGCGCCGCTGCGTGCTAGCGTGTCAAGTGCTCGTCAGATGCCGAGCACCCGGTTGCGTTGCCTTGTGTACGCGCCGGTCGAGGTCGACAGCCACCCCGCGGACGAGCGCATCGACGCCTGCATGCTGTCGTAGATGTCCTTGAACAGCGGATCGCTAAGGTTCGCCGAAACGACCGCGTTGGACGCGTCGCCGAACGCATCCCAAACCGAATCGGGGAACTCGTTCAGCTCGACGCCCGCCGACACCAGCCGCTGAAGCGCAGCCGAGTTGTTGGCAAGGAACAGCGTCAGGGTCCAGTCATGCGCCGCTGCCGCCGCGGTCTGGATCACGCTTTGATGCGCAGGCGAAAGCGACTCGAAGACGTCCCGGTTCGTGGCCAGCGACAATGCCGCGTTCGGCTCATGGAAGCCCGAAGTGTAGTAGGTCTTCGTGATTTCCTGGAAGCCGGCCGCTTCGTCCGCCCACGGGCCGATCCATTCGGTGCCGTCGATCGCGCCGGACGCGAGCGCCTGGTAGACCTCGCTGCCCGGCAGGTTCTGGACCGAGGCGCCAAGCTCGCCCAGCGCCCGGCCGCCAAGGCCCGGCATACGGAACTTCAGTCCGTTGAAGTCCTCCGGGCCGTTGATCCGCTGGCGGAACCATCCGCCGGCCTGCGTTCCGGTGTTTCCGGCAATGAAGGATTTCAAGCCGAAGATCTTCCCGAGCTCGTCATGCAGCTCGATGCCGCCGTCGTGGTAGTACCAGATTGTCATTTCCGCGGCGGACATTCCGAACGGAACCGACGTGTAGAAGGCGTATCCGGGATGCTGGCCGATGAAATAGTAGTCCGCGGCGTGGTACATGTCCGCTTGGCCCGCAGTAACCGCATCGAAGCTCTCGAACGCGCCGACCAGCTCGCCGGCGGCCTTGAGATCCACCGTCAGGTCGCCGTCGGTCATCCCCGTGATCAAGTCCGCGCAATACTGCGCGGAGTCGTGGACGCCGGCCAAGCCCCTGCCCCACGACGTCACCATCGTCAGCGTCCGCTTGCCTTGCGCGATCGCAGGCGCCGCGAGTGCCGCTGCAGATCCGCCGATCGCGGTTGCCGTTATGAATTTGCGCCGATCCATGTCTGTCCTCCAGTCGATTTCGCCGCTTTGCGGCCATGTTCGCGTTGTTGCAATATTCATTAACGGTTGCAAACCAAACGGCAACAAGAAAATTCGCGCGAAGGCGCTCCGCCAGGGATTCCGAACGGCGTCCGGCGAGCATGTTGACGCTCGCGCGAGCGAAACCTATTTTCGCCGGACTCAAGTTCGCGGTCGGCGAAATACGCGATAAAAAGAAGGCCCACGGAACCGAAGGCGACGTCCGGGACAAGCGCCCGCGGCAACCGGGCGTAAGCGCGGCCTTCAGCCCCCGCAACGAAATCCTCAGGAGCACGAGACTCATGACCCGCCAGATGTCCGGTGCACGCATGGTGATTCAAGCCCTTGCTGACCAGGGCGTGGACACCGTGTTCGGGTATCCCGGCGGGGCCGTTCTGCCGATCTACGACGAGATCATCGCCCAGAACCACATCCGGCACTTCCTGGTCCGACACGAGCAGGGCGCTGTCCACGCCGCTGAAGGGTACGCCAGGACCACGGGAAAGCCCGGCGTCGTGCTGGTAACGTCCGGCCCCGGCGCGACGAATTCGGTCACCGGGCTGACGGATGCGCTGATGGATTCCGTCCCGATCATCCTGATATCGGGCCAGGTGCCCACCTTCATGATCGGAAACGACGCGTTCCAGGAGGCTGACACCGTCGGCATCACCCGGCCTTGCACGAAGCACAACTGGCTTGTGAAGGATACCGAGGTTCTGGCGGGCGTCATTCATCACGCGTTCCACGTCGCGACAGCCGGCCGGCCCGGCCCTGTCCTTGTCGACATACCGAAGGACGTCCAGTTCGCGACCGGCACCTACAGGGATCCGAAGGAGACCGCGCCCAGCCGGTACCAGCCGCAGGTCCGGGGCGATCCGGAGGCGATCGAGCAGTTGGCGGAGTGGATGGAGACCGCGGCGAAGCCGATCCTCTACACAGGCGGAGGAGTCATCAATTCCGGCGCGCGCGCGTGCGAGCTGCTGCGTCAGCTGGCAGATGAAACCGGATTTCCGGTCACTTCGACTCTGATGGGCCTCGGCGCGTACCCGGCTTCCGGCCCGAACTGGCTCGGGATGCTCGGGATGCATGGCATGTACGAATCAAACATGGCCATGCACGACTGCGATTTGATGATCAATGTCGGAGCGCGGTTCGACGACCGGATCACGGGACGGCTCAGCGCGTTCAGCCCCGACTCGCGGAAGGCGCATATCGACATCGACCGCTCCTCCATAAACAAGGCCATCCAAGTCGAGATCCCGATTGTGGGCGATGTGGAAAACGTCCTTGAGGATCTGCTTGCCCGATGGCGGAAGCGCGGAAGGCGGACGAATTCCGAGGGCCTTGCGGAATGGCGCGCCCAGATTGAAAACTGGAAATCCGTGAACTGCCTGAATTACCGGCGTTCCGACCGGTCCATAAAGCCCCAGCACGCGATTCAGCGGCTGGAGAAGATCACCCGCGGAATGGACCGGTACGTAACCACGGAGGTCGGCCAGCACCAGATGTGGGCGGCGCAGTTCATGGCCTTCGAGGAGCCGTTCCGGTGGATGACGTCGGGCGGGCTCGGCACAATGGGCTACGGGCTTCCCGCGTCGATCGGCGTGCAGGTCGCCCGGCCTGAATCGCTGGTCATCAACGTCGCCGGCGAGGCTAGCTGGCTGATGAACATGCAGGAAATGGGAACTGCGGTGCAGTACAAGCTGCCGGTCAAGCAGTTCATCCTGAACAACGAGCGGCTTGGCATGGTCCGGCAGTGGCAGGAGCTTCTGCACGGGGAACGCTACAGCCACTCGTGGTCCGATGCGCTTCCGGATTTCGTGAAGCTGGGAGAGGCGTTCGGCTGCAAGGGAATCGCGGTGTCCAATCCCGCCGATCTCGACGACGCCATTCAAGAGATGCTGGAATACGACGGCCCGGTCATATTCGACTGCCAGGTCGAGAAGCACGAGAATTGCTTTCCGATGATTCCGTCGGGCGAACCCCACAACAAGATGCTGCTCGGCGAGAGCGCCGCGCAGGGCGCGATCGGCGACGCGGGCGCCGTGCTCGTCTAGGCTGCAGGACCGATGAAAAAACTGAAGATAAAGAAAGGCGCGTCAAGGAAATCGGCATACGATCTCCGAAGCCCGCTAGAGGACGAGCTTGAAACCCACACCCTGTCCGTGCTCGTGGACAATGAGGCTGGCGTGCTTGCCCGGGTCATCGGCCTGTTCTCCGGCAGAGGCTACAACATCGACAGCCTGACGGTCGCCGAGGTCGACCGCGAGGGCAAGCGCTCCCGAATCACGATCGTCACCAACGGCAAGCCCGCTGTCATCGAGCAGATCAAAGCGCAGCTAGAGCGGATGGTGCCGGTCTACCTGGTCAGCGATCTGACAATCGACGGACCGTCGGTGGAACGTGAGCTGGCGCTCTTGAAAGTCCGCGGACAAGGCGCGCAGCGCGTGGAGGCGCTGCGGCTCGCGGATATTTTCCGCGCCAAGGTCGTGGATTCGACGCTCGAAAGCTTCGTATTCGAAATCACGGGCGTTCCGGAAAAGGTCGACGCCTTTGCCGACCTTCTCAAGCCGCTGGAGCTGGTCGAAGTCGCCAGAACCGGGGTCGTCGGGATGTCGAGAGGCAGCCAGGCCGACTACTGACAAGCCAGTCGGCGGAACGTCAGCTGCATCCGCTTGTCGACCCGCATGTCGCGCAATGCAGGCAGGTGCCGCTGCGGACCAGCGTGAAATTGCCGCACTCTCCGCACGCGTCCCCGTCGTAGCCTTTCATCCGCGCGGTTCCGCCTGCGTCCGCCGCGGCGTTTCCGAACAGATCGCCGTTCGGGCTCGCGGCGGCAAGATCGAGCGCTTGCGCCGCGCCGTTGCCGCCTCCGTTTTGGGCGGCGTACGCGACGACCGTCGCGGGCGCGACCGGATCCGCTGTGATTTTGTCGCCGTGATCTCCGCCGGTGGCGGCAGGCGTCGGCGCTTCGGCGGCAACCGTCTCCTCCCGCTCCTCGGTCACCGTTTCTTTCGCGCGTTCGCCGGTTTCAATGTCGCTGAAGTCGGGCTCCCCAGCCGGTTGGACATGCGCGAGCTCGATCCGGTCGAGGTAGCTCACCGCCAGCTCGCGGAAAATGTAGTCTAGGATCGACGATGCCGTCTTGATCTTGTCGTCCCCGAAGACGACCCCGGAGGGCTCGAATTTCGTGAACGTGAACGCCTGCACGAAAGTCTCCAAAGGCACCCCGTATTGAAGGCCAAGCGAGATCGCAATTGCGAAATTGTTCATCATCGCCCGGAATCCGGCGCCCTCCTTGTGCATGTCGATGAAGATCTCGCCGAGGTCGCCGTTTTCGTACTCGCCGGTTCTCAGGTAGACCTTGTGGCCCCCGATCACGGCCTTCTGCGTGTATCCTCGCCGACGGAACGGCAGTTTCGCCCGCCGCTTGCCTTCGATCATTTCCTTCGCAAGCTTCTGGGCGAGCAGCATCACCTGCTCCCGGTCGTGTCCCGGCGCGGCGTCCTCTTCGTCCTCGGCGCAGTCATCCACCAAGGAGGCTGCAAGCGGCTGGCTCAGCTTGGATCCGTCGCGGTATATCGCAATCGCCTTGACGCCCAGCTTCCACGCGAGCTCGTAGGCGGTCCTGCAATCGCCGACCGTCGAGGCCCGCGGCATGTTCACGGTCTTCGAAATCGCGCCGCAAAGGAAGCTTTGGGCGGCGGCCATCATCCTGATGTGGCTCTCGATGCCCAGGCTACGAGTCCCCCTACTCCCGCATTCACTCGCGCAGTCGAACACCGGGAGGTCGAACTCGTTGAGATGCGGCGCGCCCTCAAGCGTCATCGTCCCGCAGCTGTACTCGTTGGCTTCGGCGATCTGCTCTGGTGTGAAGCCGAGCCGCCGCAACAGGTCGAAGCCCGGCTGCGCGGCCTCGTCCTTTCCGATTCCAAGCTTCTCGACGCAGAACTCCAAGCCGAGGACTTCCGGATTGAAAGCAAACCGGATGTCGAACGCCGATCCAACCGCCGCCTCGATCGCGGCGATTTCCGCATCGCCGAAGCCGACCTTGCTCAGGGATTCATGGTTGATGTGCGGACCATCGGCCAGCGTCCCGTGGCCGGTCGCGTAGCGAACGATGTCCTTGATTTCGCGGTCGGAGTAACCGAGCTTCGCAAGCGCGTTCGGAACCGACTGGTTGATGATCTTGAAGTAGCCCCCGCCCGCCAGTTTCTTGAACTTGACGAGGGCGTAGTCCGGCTCGATTCCGGTGGTGTCGCAGTCCATCACCAGCCCGATCGTGCCTGTCGGCGCGATTAGCGTGGTCTGGGCATTTCGGTAGCCGTGCTTCTCTCCGAGTTCCAAGGCCCTGTCCCAAGCCTGCGCCGCGAGTTTGGGGAGCGATTTGTCCGGGCAGGCCTCGGCGTCGAGCGGAACAGGCGCGATGTTGACCGATTCGTAGCCATCGGCCCGCCCGTGCGCGGCGTTCCGGTGGTTCCGGATGACCCGCAGCATCTCCCGGGCATTCTTCTCGTAGCTTGGGAACGGCCCCAGCTCCTTGGCCATCTCCGCGGACGCCTGGTAGGCCACGCCTCCCATCAGCGCCGTGATCGCCGCGCAAACGGATCGCCCGCCGTCGGAATCGTATCCAAGCCCCATGTTCATCAGGAGGCCGCCGAGATTGGCGTAACCTAGGCCGAGCGTGCGGAAATCGTAGGATTTGCGGGCAATCGCCTTCGACGGGAACTGCGCCATGAACACTGAGATTTCCAGCGTGAAGGTCAGCAGCCGGGTGGCGTGGACGAAGCCGTCGGAGTCGAACCGTCCCTCCTTGTAATAGCTGAGAAGGTTTATCGAGGCGAGATTGCACGCGGTGTCGTCGATGAACATGTACTCCGAACAAGGGTTCGAAGCCCTGATTTCGCCGTCGTTCGGGCATGTATGCCAATCGTTTACGGTGTCGTGGAACTGAACGCCGGGGTCCGCGCACGCCCAAGCGGCATGCCCAATTCCATCCCAGAGCCGCCGCGCCGCCACCGTCCGGACCGTCGCGCCGTCCGTCCGCCTGCGAAGCGACCAATTGCGGCCTCCGTTCACCGCGTCCATGAACTTGTCTGTGACTCGAACCGAATTGTTGGAGTTCTGGCCAGATACCGTCGCGTAAGCCTCCGACTCCCAGTCCGTGTTGAAGACAGCGAAATCGATCGCTGTAAAGCCTTGGCCCGCGTACTGCAGGGTCTTGGAAAGAAAGGCCTCTGGAACGCACATGCGGCGGGCCTGCCGGATGGCGGATTTCAGTTGCGGGTTCTTGCCGGGCGAGCAGGCGTCCGCCCTGGTTCCGTCCCAGCTGCCGATGGCGGCGAACACCTCCTTCACCGCCTCGGAGATTACCTTCGAGCCGGCGACCAGAGAGGCGACCTTCTGCTCCTCGGTAACCTTCCAGTTAATGAATTCCTCGACATCCGGGTGGTCGATGTCGCAGATCACCATCTTCGCGGCGCGCCGGGTGGTTCCGCCCGACTTGATCGCGCCCGCGGCGCGATCCCCGATCTTCAGGAAGCTCATCATGCCGCTGGACTTGCCGCCGCTCGCCAGCGGCTCGTTCTCGCCCCGGAGATTCGAGAAATTCGTGCCCGTGCCCGATCCGAACTTGAACAGCCGCGCTTCGCGGGTCCAAAGATCCATGATCCCGCCGGAGTTTACCAGATCGTCGCTGATCGACTGGATGAAGCAAGCATGCGGCTGCGGCCGCTCGTACGCGCTGCGCGACTTCGTAACGCGACCGGTGCCGGGCTCGACATAGTAGTGGCCCTGCTCCGGCCCATTGATGCCGTACGCCCAGTGGAGGCCGGTGTTGAACCATTGAGGCGAGTTCGGCGCCAGCTGCTGCGTGGCAAGCATGTAGCGCATCTCGTCGAAGTATGCGCGCGCATCCTCCTCGGTATCGAACAGCTTCCCCTTCCAGCCCCAGTAGGTCCAAGCGCCGGCGAGCCGGTCGAAGACCTGCTTGGCGGAGGTTTCCGTGCCGTAGCGCTCCGTCTTCGGCAGTTCGAACAGCCGCTCCTTGTCGGGCACGGAGCGCCAGACGAAGCTCGGCACGCTGTTTTCTTCGAAGCGCTTCAGGTGCTTGGGAACGCCTGCCTTCCGGAAGTATTTCTGGGCAAGCACGTCCGCCGCAACCTGGCTCCAGGACGCAGGGACTTCGATGGTGTCCAGGCTGAATACCAGCGATCCGTCGGTGTTTCTGATTTCGGACCGCCGCCGGTCGAACTTGATTCGTTCGTACGGATCACCCTCCGGGAAAGTGAAGCGCCTCGCTATCTTCATTGGCCGTACTTTACCTCCTAGGCTGCAGAGTCTGGCTGCCGACTGCCGCTCAGCTTTCCACAAGTTATCCCCAACATGTGGTGAGTCAGCGAGGCGACCGCGCAAAATGATGCAATTTTTTGTACCGGTCAACAAAAATTGTAGAAATCCGGAAAATTTCTGAACTCACCGAAAACGGTGTTGCACGCACCCGGTTGCGTCCGACAAGCAGAGACAGGTTGATCGGAGCGATTCATATTGTTGGGCCAAGCTTCAAACGGGCCAGTTCGAACAAGTCGTCATGTGACGAGGCGGCGTCCGCGCATGCGCGGTTCCCTGCTCGCTGCGCGCCTCATGCCCCCGTCTTGCGAATCAGAAGGAGAATCCGGAACGAATCGCTTTGCCGCACGGAGCGAATCGATACGTCCGGAGCCCGACGCGTTCCCTATGCCGGAGTGCCGACCGCACCGAAGGGGCTTATCCGTCCTCATCGCTGGAGCATCCCCAGCGAAGTCCGGCGCCGAATCGCTGGTCGGGGCGACTGGATTCGAACCAGCGACCTGCGGTTCCCAAAACCGCCGCGCTACCAGGCTGCGCCACGCCCCGTCGAAGCTGAGTTAAGGCTTAGGATTCGCTACCGCAAGGCCAAGCCGCTTCGGATTGGTCGATGAGCGGATGGCGCGCCACGGTCCCCTGCCCGATCCCCAGCAAATCAGCCATGCCGGCGTTCACTTCAAGCGCTGCCGCGACGCCGCTGCCCCCGTCGATCGTGCTCGTGTCGAACGGGACCGCGTTCCTATGCAGCGTTGTCAGAGTTCCCGTTTCGTCGAAGAACAGGATGTCCAGCGGAATCCGCGTGTTCTTCATCCAGAACGTGGCCCGGCGCGGCGATTCGTACACGAAGAGCATTCCCGCGCTCGGCGCGAGGCTCTCGCGGAACATCAGCCCCTCCGCGCGGAGCTCCTGCGTGTCCGCGACCTCGACGGAAAAGCTGGCAGCGCCCCAGTCCCCGCGCAGCTCGAATTCTCCCAGGCTGCACTCGGACCGGGCCGCGTCCGCGGCCAGGAAAAGCAGAACCGCCGCCCCGGCTAGAGGCGACGACAAGGTCATTCGATGTCGGGTGGCTCGTCCGCCGCCGCTTCCCACGGGCAGATTTCGGCGGCCATCTTTCCGCGCGGGCCCTCGGTGACCCGGATGCAGACGGCCTCGCCCGGCTGAAGATCGGCAAGGCCGCTTTGCCGAAGCACTTCCATGTGCAGGAAGATGTCGTTCCGCTCGCCGTAGACGTTGGCGAAGCCGAAGCCCCGAAGCTTGTCGAACCACTTCACGCGCGCAGGGACCAACGGCCCCGCATCGGCCGGAAGAAAGTCGGAAGGGCCGTCAGGCCTGTCCGAATCAAACTCCTGGAAGCTGTCCGCCTCGATCGAAAGGACCTCGGTCGCCTGTATTCCCCGACGCGATTCCTGCGCCATCAATTCGATCGCGGAACCCTCGGCGACGGAGCCCCGCCCGAATTTCCGCAACACGTTGATGTGAAGAAGGATGTCCGGCCCGGGGTCGTCCGAAACGACGAATCCAAACCCCTTGGCCGCGTTGAACCACTTCACCCGGCCCTTAATTCTGTGCTGAGTATTCAATTTAGGAGTACCTTAGCCATGCCTTGCCCGGCTACACCTCGCCCTGCCCTGCCGGAAAAACGATAAATGGCGAGCCGCCGCTTGACGCCCTTATAGGGTGCTGCGCAGCACAAGTAAATTGCCGAAACCGCCGGTCGCAGGGCAATTGCATTTGAGGGTCCATTGCTTCAGGGATTTCCCCGGATGCGGCGACAACAGCCGCACCGGGCAGGACCAGGAGGCGGGCAATGGGCAGATTCTCCCATTATTTCAAGGATGTCGACGATCCCAGGACGGGCAACGCGAAGCGCCACGACTTCCATGAGATCGTAATGATCGCGGTGCTTTCGAGCCTGTGCGGCGGGCAGACCTGCGTCGACATGGCGGATTTCGCCGCCAACAATGAGGAGTTCCTGCGCCGCTTCATGGCGCTGGAGCGCGGAACCCCGAGCCACGACACGTTCTCGCGGCTGTTCCGGCTGCTGGACCCGAAGCCGCTCGCGGCGGCGATGGCGGAGCTCGTCGCGGACTGGGGGAAGGCGCTGGGGAAGGACGGCAAGCGGCAGATCGCGGTCGACGGCAAGGCGCTCCGGCGGTCGTATCTGCGCGCCGGGGAGACGTCGCCGCTGCACATGGTGAGTGCCCTCCTGACGGAGGCCGGCATCGTGCTCGGCCAGACCGCGGTCGAAGGCAAGTCCAACGAGATTCCGGCGATGGCAGCGCTTCTGGATCTCCTGGACATCGAGGGCGCGCTGGTGACGGCCGACGCGATGCATGCGCAGCGGAAAACGGCGGAGCTGATCATCGGCAAGGGCGGGGACTACGCGCTGGCCCTGAAGGCCAACCAGGGCTCGCTCCACGAGGACGCCAAGGAATGGCTGGAGGATCCCGAGGCGGCGAAGGAAATGCTTTCGCATCAGCATGTTGACGGCGGCCACGGGCGGGTCGAGACGCGCACCGCGACGGTCTCGCACGACGTCGGATGGCTGCAGGACGACCACCGATGGCCGGGCCTCCAGGCGGTCGGCAAAATCGAGGCGGTCCGCGAAGCCGCGGGGCGAACCACCGCCGAGACCCGCTACTACATCATGAGCCGGAAGATGGCTCCCGAGGAGCTCCTGGAGGCCGTCCGCAGCCATTGGGCGATCGAGAACCGGCTGCACTGGATTTTGGATGTCCAGATGCGGGAGGACGACCTGCGGAACCGGGCCGGGCACGGGCCGGCGAACCTCGCGGCCATCCGTCGGCTGGCCGTGAGCATCGTGCGCTTGGCGGACGACAAGCTGTCGTTCCGGAGGCGGCTCCTGAAGGCGGCGCAAGTGCCGGACTACCGCTTCGAACTCATCGAAAAAGCTGCCGGTCTCTCCACAGAAATTGAAATGCAATAGCCCTGCCGCCGGTCGACCGAAGTTTGCGCGCGCCGCTCCGAGGCCCGTCGGCGACGGATTCTCAAGGATGCAGCCGTTCGATCCTCCATTTGGCTTCAAGATCCGGCCTGGTCCATTTGAACCTGTCGTGAAGCCGGAAGGCGCCGTTCGCCCAGAATTCGATTTCGAGCGGCCGGATTCGGAAGCCGCCCCAGAAGGGAGGCCTGGGCGGGTTTGTTCCGTGCTTTGCCGCGATTACAGCCACCTTCGCCTCAAGCCTGGCTCGCGATGCCAGCGGTTTGGATTGCCTGGACGCCCAAGCTCCAAAGCGGCTCTTGAGCGGACGCGTGCGGAAATACTCGTCAGCCTGTTCGCCGTCTTCCTTCGAGACCACGCCGCGAACCCTGATCTGCCTCCGAATCGACTTCCAGTGGGCGACGAACGCGGCCTTGCCGGTTTCCCCGATTTCGCGGGCCTTCGCGCTACCGTAGTTGGTGTAGAACACGAAGGCGTCGTCCTCGATTTCCTTCAGCAGAACCATCCTCGCGTTGGGCATTCCGTCCTTGGAGACTGTCGAAAGCGCAATTGCCGTGGGATCGTTAGGCTCGTTCGCCGCGGCTTCGGCGAGCCAGCTGCGAGCGATGGCGAACGGGTCGTCGCCCGCGAACTTTCCGGTTCGTACCGCCATGAAGACCGCCTGGAGCGCAGTGCCGAACCTGCCGCCGACTTCCGGTTTCCCGCCCCTTCCGGCCGGTCCGGTCGTATTGAAACCGGAACCGCATTCGCCTAAAGGGCGCCTGTGAACCTTACCACCCGCGGACTTGGAATCCCATGGACCTGATGGAAGGCAGGCGGGGCCTAATCATGGGCGTCGCCAACGACAAGTCCATTGCATGGGGAATCGCGAAAGCGTGCGCCGCGCACGGGGCCGAGCTAGCGTTCTCCTACCAAGGCGAACCCTTGCTCAAGAGGATAACGCCTCTTGCGGATTCCATAGGCTCGGACCGGGTGTTCGAGTGCGATGTCAACGATCAGGAATCCGTAGGCCGACTGTTCGAGCGCGTCGCCGAGACTTGGGATTCCATCGACTTCGTGGTGCACGCCATCGGCTTCGCCGACAAGGCGGAACTGCGCGGGCGCTACGTCGACACCAGCTTGGCCAATTTCCTGAAATCCATGGAGATTTCGGTATACTCGTTCACGTCGGTGGCGAAGCACGCCGAAGCGCTGATGCCGAACGGCGGCTCCCTGCTCACGCTGACCTATTACGGCGCGGAAAAGGTCATGCCCCATTACAACATCATGGGCGTGGCGAAGGCGGCGCTCGAAGCGTCGGTCATGTACTTGGCGGCCGACCTGGGGGCCAGCGGAATCCGGGTGAACGCGATTTCGGCCGGAACCATCAAGACCTTGGCGGCGTCAGGCATCGGCGAATTCCGCTACATCATGAAATGGAACGAGCTGAATTCGCCTCTCGGCCGCAACGTGACGCAGGACGAGATCGGGAACTCCGCCCTCTACCTGCTTTCCGATCTCGGCTCGGCGGTCACCGGGGAGGTCCTGCATGTCGACGCGGGCTATCACGTCGTCGGCATGAAACGCCCGGACGCTCCGGACATTGACGCGGTCACCGGGAGGAAGTGATGGACGTCGAATACCTCCCCCACGAGAAGGGCCTCCACGTAAGCTGGGACAGGCTTCACTACGACGCCCGGACGCTCGCGCTCCGCCTGAGCGCGTTCCGGACCACCAACAACATCACTTGGAACTCGATTCTCGCGGTTACCCGAGGCGGAATGGTTCCTGCGATGATCATCGCCAGGGAGCTGGGAATCCGGCTCGTCGAGTCGATTTCCATAATGTCGTACGACTACCAGCGGCAGGCGAAGCCGCAAATCCTCAAGTTTCCCGCCCCCGAGATCGTAGGCGACGGGACCGGCGTGCTGGTCGTCGACGACCTCGTGGATACCGGACTAACCTTGGAAATCATCAGGAAGCGCTATCCGAGCGCTTATTTCGTCACCCTTTACGCCAAGCCGAAAGGGCGTCCGATGGTCGACACGTTCATCCGGGAAGTAAGCCAGGACACGTGGATCTTCCTGCCTTGGGACTTGGCGCTGCAGTACGTGGACCCCTACCACGGGAAGGAATGACGACACGGGCGGGACCGGAGGGTTGCAGCCGGTCGAAGCGCCCCCGCGGCCGTCCGCCATGCGTCGCCAAGCGGGGCTCATCGCCGCGACGTCGAACGACGGCATGCCGAAGCGCATGGCGAACTCTAGGCGAGAACGACCTTTCAACAAAGAGTTGAGCATGCATTCCTCATGCATCGCATTCGGATCTGCGCCGCTCTTGCGCTGCCTGCTGCAAGGCCGAGGGCCGATGAATTCCGCCGCCGACAATAGCTTGCCGTCGCCGGTCGCTTCCGCTGCCCGGCCGCCGCGCCCGCCCCTCGCCTTCAAGCGGGTGCCCAGCCTCCCGCCGACCTCGGCCATGCGGCGGTAGCCCGTGCTTTTGTCGCGGTACACCCGGCCTGAAATGGCCGCGATCTGGTCGGAACAGTCGAAATTCCGGATCTGGTTCGAAATCGAAGCGCTCGCCGCGGAAGCAATGGCCCTTCGCGGCCAGATCCCGAGGGCCGCCGCTGAAGCGATTCGGCGCGCAGGAGAGGTTGAATTCGATGTCGCGCGCGTAAGGGAGATCGAGCGGGAAACCCATCACGAGTTCGCCTCGTTCATTTCGTATCTCGGCGAGCTTGCCGGGCGGGAGAACGCCCGCTTCCTTCACAGGGGCATGACTTCCAGCGATGTGCTCGACACCTGCTTCAACCTGCAGCTCTGCAGGGCTTCGGAACTCCTGCTCGACGGATTCGGCCGCTTGGCGGAGACGCTCAAGCGGCGGGCGATGGAGTTCAAGCACACTGCCTGCCCCGGACGCAGCCACGGGATGCACGCGGAGCCCGTAACCTTCGGCTTGAAGATGGCCCAAGCGTTCTCGGAAGCCCGCCGGAACGCCGCCCGCATTGAATTTGCCAAGCAGGAGGTCGCGACCGGAGCGATTTCCGGCGCGATGGGCACGTTCGCGAACGTCGACCCCGAGATCGAAGCGGCGGTATGCGAACGGCTGGGGCTGCGGCCCGAGCCGACATCCACGCAAGTGATTCCCCGGGACCGGCACGCAATGTATTTTGCGACGCTCGGCGTGGCGGCGGCGTCCATCGAGCGGGTCGCCGTCGAAGTCCGAAATCTTCAGCGCACTGAAATCGGCGAAGCGTCCGAGGCCTTCCAAGACGCCCAGATCGGCTCCAGCGCCATGCCGCACAAGCGGAATCCGATCCTTTCGGAAAACCTGACCGGGCTGGCCAGGCTGGCCAGGTCCTGCGTCGCGCCGTCGCTGGAGAACGTCGCGCTTTGGCACGAGCGCGACATGTCGCACTCGTCGGTGGAGCGCGTGACGGGACCGGGCGCAACCGCAGTGCTCGACTTCGCGGTCCACAGGCTCGCCTCCGTGGTCGAAGGGCTGGTCGTCAGGGAGGACCGCATGGCACGGAATCTCTCTCTTTCAAGCGGAACGGCGAATTCCCAAGCGGTCATGCTGGCGCTGGCCCGGAACGGCATGGACCGGGAAAGGGCTTACAGGAGCGTTCAGCAGCTGGCGTCGAAAGCCGCGGATTCGGGAAAGGATTTCGGGGAGCTCGTGCGCGAGGACCCGGAGATCGCGGAACTGCTGCCCGAACAGGAGCTGGAAGCGATTCTCAACGGAAGCCGCCATATGCGGAATGTGGATCGAATCTTCGATCGCGTGTTCGGCGACTGAACCGCGCCCGGCGCCTTCGGCGCGGCGGAATTCCGCGCTAATCCGATTCTTCCAGCAGCTGGGCCTTGGCCTCGGCGAGTGACTCGTCCATCTTCGCCCTGATGTCGGCCTCGTCGGCGCGGCCTTTCAGGTCGCCAGCGACCTTTCTGAACACGTCTTCGCGCCCGGGCTCCTCGAAGTCGGCCCTGATAACCTCCTTGACGTAGGCATCGGTGCCATCGCCTTCCTTTCCGAGCAGTCCGGCGGCCCAGAGGGCAAAGATCTTGTTCGCCCTCGCCTCCACTTTGAACCGCAGCTGCTCGTCGTGGGCGAACTTGGATTCGAATGCGTTCTTGCGCTCGTCGAAGGTTGTCATTGAAGCGTTCCCGTTGGCCTTGGAAGCGGCCATATGATGCGCTTCAAGTCGATTGGCAAGGCAGGTATTGATATTTGTTGACAGAAGGGCCAGCAATGCGTGATCGTTTCCGGCAAGCGGCGAGGGCCGGAATCAGGGTCTTCAAGTCAGCGGAACCGCGACCGGAACGGAGGCCTTCGTCGGCAATATTGCCGGAATTCGTAGCATCGGCTACAGGGTCGGACAGGAGCAGTCCAATCACCGCCAAAACGCGAATGGAATCGAGATGACACGGCGAAGACTGGTGTACCGAGGCAAAACCAAGACCGTCTACCGGGGCAACACCGCGGGCACGCTGGTGCTGCATTTCCGGGACGACGCCGCGGCCGTCAACGGGCCGAGGCACGAGGCCCTGGAGGGCAAGGGGGTTCTCAACAACCGGATGTCCGAGCACTTGATGCAGGGTCTCGGCAACATCGGCGTTCCGACGCACCTGGTGCGCCGGGTGAACATGCGGGAGCAGCTGGTCCGCTCGGCCGACATTGTCCCGCTGAAGATCACGGTTCGGAACTACGCCGCTGGCGATTTCGCGCGAAGACTTGGCATCAAGGAGGGCGAGGCCCTTCCCCGCCCGATCATCGAATTCCATCTCAAGGACGCCCAGCTGGGCTATCCGCTGATCACCGAAGACCACGCCGTGACTTTCGGCTGGGCATCGCACCACGAAGTCGAAGACATCATTCCGCTGGCGTTCAGGGCGAACGATTTCCTGACCGGACTGATGCTCGGCGTCGGAATCAGGCTGGTCGACTTCACGATAGAAGTAGGCCGGGTCTGGGAGGACGAGTACCAGCGCCTGGTTATCGCCGACGAGCTGAGTCCGGACGTGTGCAGGCTTTGGGATCTCGAATCGGGCCGCAAGCTCGGCGAGGAGGTCTTTGAGGACGACCTCGGGCATCTGGTCGATTCGTACACCGAAGTCGCCCGGCGCCTTGGCGTGCTGCCCAAGACCGAAATCCGGCCCGGAAGGCCGAAGCTAGTCAGCTAGCCCGCAGCGAAAACGTCGGCGCCAGCGCCGGATTCGTCTTCGGCGGGATCCGCGTTTTCGGCGAAGCGCCGAAGCCCTGTCTCCAAGTTGCCGTACCCGGTGAGCCTCCGCTCGTAGGCAAGCCCCAGCCGTTCCGCGCATCGTCGCGCTTTGGCATGGAGTTCGGGATCGTCGGTCTGGGCGAGGTAGATCAGCCGGTCGTAATTGCCGAAGTATGCCTCGCGGAGCTCGGGATGGGCATCGAGGCCAAGAGGCTTCCAAACGAATGCGTCGAACTGCTTGACCAGGAAGTCCGTCAGATAGAATGCGGTCAGCTCTCCTTCCGAGTGCTTCGCGAACCTCTCCAGCCCGTCGTAGAACGCGTAGCAATGGGGGCCTTCGATCATCTCCAGGCCCAGCTCCCGGCATTTCGCCTCCAGCAGCCCGCCGGTGCCGCAGTCGGCATAGACGACCAGCACGGATTTGTAGCCGTGCTTGCGCTTCTCGTACGCCGCCTCGACCGCGGCAGGAATCCGATCAGGGTAGAGATGCAGATCCGCCGGAAGGCAGTGAAGCTCCAGATGCTCCCAGCCGTTGAGCCGGATGATTTCGAGGATTTCGCGGGCCAAAGCGCCGCACGCAAGCAGAAGGGACCTGTCGCCGGTCCCCTCGCCCGCTTCAGCGTGGATTGTGCCCAACTTCCGCACTTGCCTTCGCTCCAGACGGGACGCGCTTCTTCCGCCCGGCAGCCGGTTCCGGCTACCCGGCGGCGAGCACGTTGTGCTTCCGCGCCATGAATTCCTTTGCGGTCTCGACGGCGACCGCTGCGTCACGGCAATACGCATCCGCGCCGATCGCCTTTCCGAACTCCTCGTTCAGCGGCGCCCCGCCCACAAGCACGATGAAGTTCTCGCGAAGGCCCAGCTCGACCAGCCGGTCGATCACGACCTTCATGTAGGGCATGGTCGTGGTCAGCAGCGCTGACATTCCCAGAATGTCGGGCTCTTCGGTCTCAAGCGCCTCGAGATAGTTTTCCACCGGATTGTTGATGCCGAGATCCACGACCTCGAAGCCCGCGCCCTCCAGCATCATCGAAACCAGGTTCTTGCCGATGTCGTGAATGTCGCCCTTGACCGTGCCGATCACCACTTTGCCCATCCGCGGCGCGCCGGTCTCCGCAAGAAGCGGCTTGAGAATCGCCATTCCCGCCTTCATGGCGTTCGCGGCTAGCAAGACCTCGGGGACGAACAGGATTCCATCCCGGAAATCGATGCCGACGATCCGCATGCCTTCGACCAAAGCCTTGGTTAGCACGTCGTACGGCGCCCAGCCCCGGTCAAGGAGTATGGAGACCCCCTCCTCGATCTCCTCCTTCAGGCCGTCGTACAGGTCGTCGTGCATCTGCTGGACGAGCTCGTCGTTCGGCAGCTCGGAGAGAATGATCTCTTCTTCGTCTTCGAGATCGTCAGCCATCGCGAAACCCCGCTGGCATGTTCATGAGTTCAAGTCCAATTCCATTGCAATATCGGGCCAGCTAATCAAGACGCTGGCTGCCGCCGGCATTGGAAAGTTCAGGCCGCCGCCGTCGGCGCGGCCGCCTCTCGACAGCCTTGCCGTCAGGAAGCCCCGCGTAGGAAAACGGGCCGAGCCTTGCGGTGATCTCCTCCTCATCGGGCGCGGGCCCGGTCGGCGCGGATTCGAGCCGCCGGCGCATTGCCGCCAAGTGCTCCGCCGCGGTGCCGCAGCATCCGCCGATGATTCTGGCTCCCGCCCGGAACGCCAGCTCCGCGTAGTCGGCCATCATCGCGGGCGAGCCATCGTATTTGACCTCGCCGTCAACGAAACGCGGAATTCCCGCATTCGCCTTGGCGATAACGGGCAGGTCGGTGCCGGAATCCGCAAAGCCGAGAAGCGTTTTGACAAGATCGGACGCCCCTGCCCCGCAGTTCGCGCCGAACGCGATGGGCGGGCTTGCCATCCGGCCCGCCGCGGAAGCGAGTTCCGAAGCCGTCACTCCCATCATCGTCCTTCCGGCGGTGTCGAAGCTCATCGTGCCGCACCACGGCATGCCGGAGAGGCGGCACGCCTCGGCGGCCGCCTGGAATTCCTCATTGGAAGAGAGCGTCTCCACCCAGAGCAGGTCCGCGCCGCCCTGCTTCAGCGATTCGGCCTGCTCGTGGAAGATGTCGACCGCGTCGGCGTACGGCAAGTCCCCAAGCGGCTCGATCATGTCGCCGGTAGGCCCGATCGAGCCCGCGACGATTGCTCCGCCGCCGTGCCGCTCGCACGCTTCCCTTCCGATTTCCGCAGAAATCCTCGAAAGCGCCGGAGCCTCCGAATCCTTGCCGTGCAGCTTTAGCCGCGCCCGGTTCCCGCCGAAGCTGTTGGTAAGGATGAGGTCGCATCCCGCCCCAAGGAAGCTTTCGTACAGCCCGGAAACCACTTCCGGAAAATCGACGTTCCATTGCTCGGGCGGATCGCCGGACTGCAGGCCGCGCTTGAAGAGGTTCGTGCCGGTTGCGCCATCCGCAAGCAGCCAGCCCCGCCGGTCCAGAATTGCTTCCAGCCTAGAATGCATTCCGAAGACCTTCAGATTCCGCCCGGCGGAACGGGCGCATCCCCTGCAATTTCCAAGTATCCGCGTGCATGATCGTCGAATTGCGACTAGATTCGGGCAGAATCGCCCCCGTCCGCGGCGGATTTCAGCTCCGCGATCTGCCGGATCCGTCCGACCATGGATCTCAGGCCGTTGGAGCGCTGCGACGACAGATGGCCGTGCAGGTCGAGCCGGGCGAGTTCCGCATCCGCGTCCACGCGGAGAACCTGCGACATCGGCAGCCCGTTGAACAGCGCGCACAGGATGCAGATCAGGCCACGGACGATCATTGCGTCGCTGTCGCCCCGGATGCTGAACAGCGGCTCCGCGTCGCCTTCGTCCAGTTCGGGCACGATCCAGACCTGGCTTGCGCACCCGTCGACTTTCGTCGCCGCATTCTTCTGCGACTCCGGCAGCGGCACCATGCGTTTGCCCAGATCGATCACGTGGCGGTACCGGTCTTCCCAGGCGTCCAGGAATTCGAAGTCCGCCGCGATTTCCTCGAATGCGTCCGTTGCCATCTCGAATCAGCCGGCAAGCCTGCGCTCCCTGCGGTCTTGTACCATTCCGAATTGAACATGGATCGCAGGATTGCAACCTCCGCCGATTCCGGGACTTCGATGCCGCTGGCGGTTCCCACGGTCACGCATCGCCGCGCGAACAACGGTCTCCGCGTCGCGGATCCCGAATCAGCAGGCCAGCTGCGACCCGGACGGGCAGTTTTAAACATGGCTTGATCCGTGTAAGCTCGGCGGCAAGTGAAATTGCCCGCAAGCGCCGCAATGTTCAGGATACCGGCTTCGCTTTCGCTGCTCGCGCTTCTTGCCGCGTGCACCGATTCCAGGCAACTCAATCCGTCCAACTGGTTCGGAAGCGACGAAAGAGCCGAAACGGTCGTAGAAGCACCGGCAATCAAGGATCGCAGGCCGCTCGTTGCGCAAGTTTCCGGGCTGCGTGCGGACCGCCATCCCGGCGGCATCATCCTCGTTGCGACCGGGCTTCCCGAATCCCAGGGCCATTGGAGGGCCGAGCTCGTTCCTGTGAACAACGAGGCGCCAGCAGACGGGCTGCTCACTTACGAGTTTGTGGTCGAGACTCCGCTTGCTGAAGCCAGAACAGGCTCTTCGGACAGCCGGGAAGTTGTCGCCGCGCGGTCAATCAGTTCCCGGAAGCTGAGAAACGTCTCAAGAATCAGGGTCGTGTCCGACTCGAATGTCAGGGATCTGCGGCTCTAGCGGGCTACCCTGACTGCCGTAACCGCGCCGTCGGCAATTCTCAGCGCCATCGACCCTTCCCGCAAGCTAAGGGCGTCATCGCCGAACACTTCGCGTCTCCATCCGGTTAGGAGCCGTCCGCCGCCGCATCCGGCTGCGAACTGCTCCAATTCCGAGCTGGACGCAATCATGATTTGCGCGACACCAGCTTCCTGCGCCTTGGCTTTGAGCAGGACCCTCAGGAGCGCCAGCACATCGCCGTTTGCGGGCGGGCGCCTTTCCATCGCAACAGCAGCAGGCCGCTTGTCCTTCGGACATTCGATTCCGCGCTTGACCGCGCCCAGAATCTTGTCGGCCACATCGCCTCGCCTGCATTGCCCCGGCAGGAATCGCAGTTCCCCGAGCTGGCTGCGGCTTCCCGGCTTGGCCGAGGCGAGTTCCACGATGGCCTCGTCCCGGAACACCCGGCCTCTCGGAACATTTTCCTTGCGGGCCGTCTCCTCCCGGTACCGCGCGAGCTCGCGAACGACAGACAGGAATTCGGGGGACCTGTTTTTCGTGCGGACCCTCTTCCACGCCTCACCCGGATCATGAACGTACAGATCCGGGTTCAGCAGCTCTTCGAAGTATTCCTCAACCCACTCGCGCCGGTTCGAGGCCCTAAGCCGCGATTCCAGCTCGACGTATACCCGCCGCAGATGCGTGACGTCGGAAAGCGCGTACTCCGCCTGCTTCTTCGACAACGGGCGCCGGGACCAGTCGGACATCCTCGCGGACTTGTCGATGTTCGCGCCCGCGATCTCTTTCGCCAGCGTGTCGTAGCCGACCTGCTCGGGATAACCGCACGCCATCGCGGCTACCTGCGTGTCGAACAGCGGACGCGGAAGTGCGCCTCGCAGGTTGTGGAAAATCTCAAGGTCCTGCCGGGCCGAATGGAGCACCTTCACGACGGATTCGTCCTGAAACAGTTCGAACACCGGGTCCAAGGAAAGCGCTTCGGCAAGCACATCCACCAGCACCGCGCTCTCGCCGTCCCCGGGATGGGCGATCTGGACAAGCAGCAGGCGCGGAAAGTAGGTCCGTTCCCGAGCGAACTCGGTGTCGACCGCAACAAAATCGTGCGTGCGCGCGATGCCGCAGAACTCGCTGAGTTCGGATGTGGTTCGGATGATCCTCACGCGGGCATTCCAGAACCGCGCCGGGTTCTGCGAGAGTTTTCGGAGCACCCCGGACCAGCGGGGAGCCAGGCGAAGGAGAGCGGCGGATGCGCTTGGTCGTCCAACGAGTCACTGCGGCGCGCGTCGAGGTGGATGGAGAAACCGCAGGGGAAATCGGCCGCGGCCTTGCCGTGCTGGCCTGCGCGATGAAGAGCGATGTCGGGCGCAATGTCGAACAGGTCGCGCGAAAACTTGTTAATTTGCGCGTGTTTAGAGACGACAGCGGCAAAATGAACAGGTCGGTGCGCGATGTCGGCGGCGCAATCCTGCTTGTCAGCCAGTTCACGCTTGCAGCGGACGTCTCCAGCGGCAACAGGCCCGGGTTCTCTTCCGCCGCGCCGCCCGATCAAGGGAAGTCCCTTCTTGACGAGCTGACGGAAGCCGTGCGATCGGTCGGCGTTCCGGTGGAAACAGGAGTGTTCGGAGCCGAGATGGCAGTTTCGTTGGTCAACGACGGACCGGTCACGATCTGGATGGATCTCTGAATTGCGCGATCTCCAGTATGCCGATGCTGAATTCACTGCCGTTGGCGGCAAGGCGCTCGGCGCGAGCAAATGCCTTGGCCGCTGATGAAATTGGCTCCGGCGGCAGGATTCGAACCTGCGGCCAATTGATTAACAGTCAACTGCTCTACCACTGAGCTACGCCGGAACGCCGCGGCAGATAGCATAAGCCGATTTGGCAGTCTAGAAACCCGCACACGCCTTTCGTGTCCGCTGTGTTACGAAGCCTCATCCGAAATCAAGCGGAATCTGGCGGCAACGGAGCGGCGGTCGGCGGAGACGACGCCCCGCGACTCCAAATCAAGAAGATGGGCGAACACATTCCTCGCGGCGGCTCCCGCAAGGCGCGGATTCAGCCGTCCGTATACTTCCGGAACGATTTCCAACGGCGTTGCCTGGCCGCGGCGAAGGGCCAGCAGGATCTGGCGTTCGCGCGATTTCCGGTGCTCGAGCAGGTAGTTCAGCAGCGTCAGCCCATCGCCGTGTACGCCGCCATGACCGGGGAAAACCTTCCGCTGCCCTCTGCGAATCAGCTTTTCCGTCGACGCCATGTAGGCCGCCATGTCGCCTTCCGGCGGCGAAACCACCGAAGTTGACCAGCTCATCGCGTGATCGCCGGAAAACAGCAGGCCCCGCTCCTTCCAGTCGAAACAAATGTGGCTCCAGAAATGCCCCGGTGTCCAAACCGCTTCCAGCTCCCACCCTTCGCCCTTGATGGTTTCGCCGTCGCCAACGCGCGCGTCAGGCTCGAATTCGGCATCGACGCCTTCGCCCGGCTCTCCGGGCGGCGCAAGCGCCGCCGGATCCGCCGCGCGCCCGTCGCGGTGGTTGCCGAACGCGACGATCTCCGCGCCGGTCGCTGACGCCAGCCTGCGCGCCAGCCCGGTATGGTCGATGTGCGCATGGGTCACCAAGATTCTGTCGACGCTGCGCCCTGCCCCGACCGCGGACAGCACTGCGTCCAGGTGCGCATCCATGTCGGGGCCGGGATCGATAACCGCAAGTTTACGGCTTCCTGCCAAATAGGTGTTCGTGCCCGTGAAGGTCAGCGGCGACGGGTTCGGGGCAACCACGCGAACGACGCCTTCGGCGACCTGCTCCGGTCTGCCGGCCTCCGGGTTGAAATCCGTGGACAGAGGCTCCTTCACAATTGCAATCCTTGCGCGAGGCCGAACGCAATCCTACGATTCCCGCATGGGCTGGATATCGGCAAAGTCGCTCCTTCCTCGCGGGATCTACGGCCGCGCCGCGCTGATCCTGATCTTTCCGGTCGTCACCCTTCAGCTCGGCGTCTCGGTGATTTTCATCCAGCGGCACTTCAACCGGGTGACCCAGCAAATGGTCGAGATCGTCGAACCGCAAATCGCGCACATACTCAAGGAAATCAACGCGTCGCAAGACGCCGAGACTGCCGCGGACCGCATCTCGAAGATTTCGGCGGACTTGAAGCTCGAAGTCGTCGTCAATCCGAACCCCGGCGAATCCGCAGGCGATCAATGGGAGTTCGACGATTTAACCGGGCGGGTGGTGATCAATGCGATGCGGTCCGGGATTCCAAGCATAACGTCGGTCAACTTGCTCAAGAACAAAGGCGACAGCGTGGAAATCAGAGCAGCCACCAATTTCGGGGAGGCGGTTATCACGCTGGGACGGCGCACGCTTTCGCCTTCGAATCCGCACCAGCTGCTCGTGTTGATGGTAGTTTTCGGATTCCTCATGACGCTGATTGCGTTCATGTTCCTTCGGAACCAGATCCGGCCCGTCAAACGGCTTGCAAGAGCATCGGAAGCGTTCGGCAAAGGCCAGAACGTCGAGCTTGCGGTTTCCGGCGCAACCGAAGTGCGGAGCGCCGCGAATGCATTCATCAACATGCGAAGCAGGATCATCCGACAGATCGAACAGCGAACGCTCATGCTTTCAAGCATCAGCCACGATCTCAAGACGCCCCTTACGAGGCTCCGCATAGGACTCGAATTCCTTGAGAAGACGCCGGAGACGACCGCGCTCATCGCGGATGTCGAGGAAATGAACTCCATGATCGACGAAATCCTCGAGTATGCCCGATCAGAGAAACTTGAAGAGTTCCGGCAAACGGAATTGGTTCCGTTCGTGACGGAAATCGTCGATCAGCAGCGAAAGACCGGCCATGCCGTCGAGCTTCGAATGGCTCAATCGGTCAAGGGTTTGGCGGTTTCGCTTCGCGAGCAGTCGGTGCGGCGGTCACTGGAGAACCTACTTGGCAATGCGGTTCGTCACGCCAAGATTGTGCGCCTTTCGGTCGACGCGCAAGGCGACTTGCTCCGGTTCATCGTCGAGGACAACGGCCCCGGCATACCGGACGGGCAGACGGAAGCGGCACTTCGGCCATTCGCGCGCTTGGATTCCGCGCGCAATCTTGACGTACATGCGGGCGTCGGGCTTGGACTAGCGATCGCAAAGGACATCGCAGGCAGCCACCGAGGCGAATTGACACTCAGCGCCAGCAACGAACTCGGCGGCCTCCGGGCGGAGTTCGCGCTTCGCACGTCCGATAGCACGACAAACGGTGCGTCGACGTGATCCAACAGACAGCGCAGCGATGCCAAAACGGCTACCCGGCTTGCCAGCGCGGCAGCAAAGGTCGCAACCCGAACGTGTGGTAGGCCCGGAGGGACTCGAACCCCCAACCAAAGCGTTATGAGCGCTCTGCTCTAACCGATTGAGCTACAGGCCCAGCAGGGCATCGCGTACTGAATGCGTGCACAGCGGTCAAGCGCATGCCACGGTTCAGCAATTGTACTCTGATTGCGCATAAGAAGTTCCAGCGCGCTACTCTTTGCTCGGGGGTTCTATCGCGTGGACCAGCCAGGAAGCCAGTTCGAGCGCATTATCCTGCGAGACCTTGGCCTCAACGCTCGTCAGTGTAGTGCTCTGCTTGGATGCGCCGCGTGCGAGGCGTGTAGTAGCGGCGGCTGCGGCGGGAGCCGACCAGCGATACCTTGTTTGTGGCTGAAGTCGGCTTCGATGGCTGTCAATAAGCTTCCTTTCTTGACCCCCTTTCGGCATCCTTTTTTGACCCCCTTGGGGGAGCCGGATTCCAAGGGGGCGCATTCGGCCCCGGCCCTCCGGCCTTGCCCCTCCGCGCTGCGCGCTCCGGGGCAAGGCCGGAGGGCCGCTTTTTCGATTTTCCGGATTTGCGCGGCGGCGCGGCTTGCGGGCCGGATCAGCCTTTCGAGTGCTGCCGGAAGCGCCAGCTCCCGTTCCCGGTCTCGACGGTCCCGCAATGGTGCGCGGGCCGGTCGAGCAGGTCCGCCGCCGTCTTCCCGTCTTCGAACGCCGACGGCCATTCGGAGAACGACAGGTTGGTCGCGGCGATCACGGACGTGCGCTCGCAGGGCGGCTCAGCAGATGGAACAGGAGCTGGCCGCCCGTCCGGGCGAAGGGCGGGCAGCCGAGCTCGTCCGGAACGACCAGGTCGCGGCGGACGAGCTGGTCCGCGAGCCGCCCCTGCCGCCCGTCCCGGACTTCCGCTTCGAGCAGGTCCGCCAGGTTCACCGTGTCGAAGAAGCGCCCGCGGGCGCCGTTCCGGATGCACCCCCCGGCACCGCCGCCGCGGGGCGGCTCTTGCCGGTGCCGGTGCCGCCGACCGGCACGGCGTTGCGCGCGCCGTCCAGGAGACCGCCTTCCGCCATCCCGCGCAGCAGCGCCTCGTCCGCGGGCGAGGCGGAGAAGTCGAAGTCCGCCGGATCCTTCGCCGACGGCAGCTTCGCGATCGTCAGCTGGCAATTCATGGACCTGGCCTTCTTGTCCGCGATCTCCGCCTCCGGCAGCTCGCCGACGATCCGCTGCGGCGGGTGGCGGCGCTCGGCGCCGGCGGACAGGATGTCGTCGCAGGCCGAGCGCATGCCGCCGAGGCCCAGCCCCGCCATCATCTCCAGAATCTCCCCGCGGCGCATGGGCGGATCCTCTCAGCCGGTCGCAGGTGCGCAGTCCGCGGCGGGCGGCAGGCCCAGCGCGAGCCGCTCCGGAACCGCGATCTCCGAAGGCGGCGGCGCCTCCCGCATGCGCGCCATGACGTTCAGGACCAGGTCCGCGCTCGCAGCGCCGCAGGCCAGTGCCTCCGCGCACGCCGCCTCCGCCGCCTCCATGCCGTCGTCCCGCGCCGCGACCAGCAGCTCCGCGAACTCCCGGCCGCCGCCTTCGCGCCCCGCCAAGAGATCCCGCATCCGGCCGGGATTCCCCTTGAGCGCCTTGACCGGCGCCCCGTTGCGCACCGCCCCCGGCTTCCTCCTGAGCACCGGAAGGCAGTGCAGGATGTCGCAGGGCCTCCCCCTTGGCGAAGCTGCGGGCATGCTCCGCGACCGTCGTTCCGTTGCGCCGGATCTCGATCCGATCCGGCCGGACGAGAATCTCGACCTCCCGCCCTGCGGCGCCGGCGTGGACGCTGCATTGATTGCCGTCGAAGGGCACGAGGCAGGTCGACGTCGCCGAGGCCTGCACCGCCCGGAAGGACTCGAACGGCCCCCGGAACGGCGCAAGCGAGCCGCGCTCCTCCTCGAACGCATCGAGGACGCTCCGGCCCTTCGCCTCCGGATGCCGCCGCCGCCCGGCGTCCTCGAGGCACATCGCCTCCAGACGGGCGTTGATCTCCCCGAGCGAGCCGCCCCGGAGCCGCGGCGACAGCAGGCGCCGCCGGACATGGAACACCTGGCTCTCCACCTGGCCCTTCTCCCAGGCCGACCGGGGATTGCACGCCGAAGGCTCAACCGGATGGCGGCCGCGCATCGCCAGGAACCGCTCGTTCCAGTCGCGGTCCCCGCCCCGGCGGATCTTGCGGACAGCCGCCTTCATGCTGTCATGGATCCCGCGCCGGCAGGAGCCGCCGAAGAACGCGAACGCCCGGTTGTGCGCGTCCGCGAGCATCCCAGGCTCTCCCGGCGGCAGGGCTGAACGAACGCCATCCGGCTGTGGCAAAGGCGGAAGTGCGCCGCCCCGCCTTCACCGGCGTCCCGCCGAGCGCCGCCGTCTCGGCGCTCCAGTCGAACTGGAAGGCCTCCCCCGGATCGAACGCCAGCGGAACGTGCGCCTCCCGGGGCGCCTCCTCCGCCTTCCGCACCGTGTTCCGGGAGACCCGCCGCTTCCGCGCGATCGCCTTGATCGGAACCTTGTCCCGGAAATGATCATTCCGGATCCCCGCAACCGTCTCCAATGCCGGCATCCCCTTCCCGCCTCGCACTGCCCAATGCTCGATGCGGGTCCAAAATCCGCAGGGCGCCGACAGGCCGAACCAAGACAGGCTAAGCCCGCCGGCAGGGAGCCTTCGGCTCCCTCCCGCCGGGCAGGAAGGAGGGGTCAAAAAAGCATGCCGATCACCCCCGATAGGGGGTCAAAAAAGCATGCCGATCAACATCGATGGCCTTGCCTACGAAGGCCTGACCGTTCTCGAAAGGCCTGCGAAGACAAATAGTTTGCCAACTTGCGCAGGACGAAACACTTGCGGGCCCGATCCAATAGTCGGTCGAATGGATGCACTCGCTGCAGCACAGATTCGGGGAATCCGCTTGCGATACCTTCGAAGCGGAAATAGCTGCAGGTGCGGGGAAGGGATTCCGGCGCCCCGGGGAGCATACCTACGGCAGAGGCTTTCCCAGGGCTCACGTCGACAATATGGTGGAAGGAGTTAGCCTTGTCAACTGAATTTTTTCTCCCAAAGAAACAACGACTTGAGTACATCAAGTCCATTTCGCGTGATCGCCTGAGCACCTATCTCAAAGCTGCTCAAGGCGATTCGGTCGATGCCTTGCGCATCTACTCTTGGAATACTGCCGTCAGTTCCACGTTTTACGGTCCGCTGCAAGAGTTGGAGGTGGCACTGCGCAACAGCATTGACCGTGCGCTATCCAACCAATTCGGCTCCGATTGGTTCGACTGTCGGAAGGCCGGACTGAACGGGCATGCGCGTGGCCAGATTGCGAGAGCGAAGTCAGCAGTGGCACGCAACCAACGCAACTATGAGAAATCGCAAATTGTGGCTACCCTGTCTTTCGGGTTTTGGGTTTCGCTCCTCGATACGGGCCAAAAAGACAAAAAAGACAGACAAAGCAACAAAAACAAACAATGCAGCGGCAAACCTGCGAATTACGAAATGACCCTTTGGCGGCCGGCACTGCGGAATGCATTTCCATATTGCAAAAAACTAAAACGCCAACATGCTTACAGACCATTTTTCGAATTGCTGACTCTTAGAAACCGAATCGCGCATCATGAACCAGTTTTCAAACGTGACCTGAAGGGTGATTTTTTGAACATTCTTAAGGTAACCAAGTGGATTTCGCCGGTAACATCGACATGGATCGAGCAGCATTATTTCGTAGACAAAGTGCTGGAAAAAAAGGATATGCGGTGGAAATTCTAGAGGAATGATTCCGACATTCGGCATCCGCCCTTCTGAATCTTGACCAAGCTACATCACGGCTGTTGCCTACCTCGGCCGAGGCCGACAGCGGGCGTTGCATGGCATAAAAATTTTGTTTCCAAAACCTTGTCGGGCTTGCCAGTGCCGCCCAATGCAATGGCAAAAATGAGCGGGCTCAGCCTACGATTTCGATTTCCGAAAAGAAGAACGCGATTTCGCTCGCAGCGGTTCCCGGTCCGTCCGAGCCGTGAACAGAGTTTTCGGACAACGACACGGCAAACGTCTTCCTGATCGTGCCTTCGTCGGCGTCCGCGGGATTTGTTGCCCCCATGGCCTCCCTGTTCCGTCTGATCGCGTCCTCGCCCTCAAGCACTTGGACCACGATTGGACCGGATGACATGATCTCGCAAAGCTCTGAATAGAAAGGCCGATCCTTGTGGACAGCATAGAATCTGCCTGCTTGGCCCTCGCTCAGGCGCAGCCTCTTCTGGGCAACAATCCGGAGTCCAGCCTCCTCAAGTACCGCATTGATTTTCCCGGTAAGGTTGCGCCGGGTAGCATCCGGCTTGATGATTGAGAGCGTTCTGTCCGGCAATTTCGATCATCCTATCCCACTATTTCGTCCGCATCCGGCACTTCGCCGGGGCGGTCCACTACCACCGCACCCCTGATAGGGAAAGCGGCCGCGGACGAGAGGCATTGGCCTTAGCGCGATACCGCGCCGAACTCGTCCTCCGACCGCACGGGTTGGTCCACCTGAGCCAGATTGGGCCGGTAGCCGAAAGCAAAGCAGGTAATTCGCCGCGTCGCTCAATGCCAGCGGCTCAGGAGGAATGCCACGCGGCGGGAGCGGCTGTCCGCTCGAACTGGCGGTAGAGGAACAAGGAGGATTCAGCCTCCGAAACCGCTGCGGACGGCAATGCCGGGAACCTGTCGGTCGCCCGGCAGTGTGGCCGGGTTCTCAATGTCGGAGCCCGGAGTAACAATCTTCTGCCTGTTCCTACCACTCCGCCGCTTACCCCATAACCGCCCACCTAGCGGCGTTCAGCGGTCCAAGGTTTCTGTTGATTCTGCGAACGGATCTACTGGCCTCCGCCGGATCCCTGCCCTCGGCGCGCCAGCACTCATCCAAGGCCTCGTCATACAAACGCATCGCTGAAGGGCTGCTGACCCTGTTGTGCAGAATCTCGGACTCGGCCCGGAAAACGTCGTGCGCGAACATTTCCAAGGTCAGGTCCATCCCGCCCTTCTGCTTGAAATACGCCGGGTGTGACTTCTTCAGTTCGCGGTAGGCCTTCTTCCCGAACCATGTGAATTGATCGATGGCAGGCAAGATGAATTGCCCGGATTTCTTGATCTCGAACGGAACCGCGACGGCGTCGACCGGATACGGCGCTGCTTCCCATTCCTCCGCATACAGGCACGAGAGCACGGCCATCGAAGCCCAGAACGGGCTCTCGCTGTCCAAGGATCCAAGGCACGCCGTCCGCAGAAACTCAGGTAGATCCATTGCTTGGAGCGCGCGTTGCATTTGGTCGGATTGCCTGTGCGGCGCTTTGCCCTCGGGCAAGTAGTCTTTCGTTGCCCCCTTCCCGAGCAGCACCCAGCCGAACGCGATCGCCTCCGCGGATGTCATCCTGCCCGCGACCAGAGACTCGGCTGCATCTTCGACATTGAGGCCTGCAGCTTCCAGCAGCCTTTCGCGTCCGACGTCCCGGTACGTCAGCTGCTGCCAAACATCCGTCTGGAGTCGGGATTTGTTGGCTCTGCAGGCGAGGCGAATCAAATGCAGACGGACGTCTTCGCTCGACTTCGCGGCTTTGCCGAATGCTCGCCTTATGACCTCGCATAAGACCGGGTCCCCGAGACCGACATTCTCATAGAGGATCGTGTTCCTGACGTAGGAATCGGCGTGCGCGTCCCGACCGCCCTCGACCAACGACCTGTAGTAAAGGACCGCCTCCTTCTCCAATCCAAACCGGACAGATTTGTGCAGCGCGGACACGAGCAAATACGCTCGACCGCGGTCCCCAATGGAAATTGTCTTGCACCCTTTGAACTCCCGACCGGAATCGGCGACCGACTCCGACTGTTCCATCGACTTCACTGCCAATCCGGCAAACTGCCTGGCGCCAGGCGGGACCCCGATCTCTTCCGCGAGCGCATCCCAAGGCCCCAGGATCAGCTTGCGGGTCGCCGGATGGATTTCGGACGATGGCTTGATTCTGTCCTGCAGCCCGATCAGGCCATTGCATCCCACCATGTGTTCCTCATAGTTGCTTCGATCTCTAACACTTTGATTTTGTGGATAAATCTTGTGCGGATGCTATGCGATCCCGCTTCGGTTCGGTCAATTGAAGCCGAAACCCGCGACGCCCAAATTCACAGCAAGTGCAAGTTCCGCATCCGCCATGAACTCCGATCCGTCACCAAATGAACCTCCCCGTCTTCCGTATCCGCTCGACGCCTTCAAAGCTTTGGCAAACAGCCTGTCCTATCGCAAAACGGCGGCCTGGTCCGCCTGCCGTGCAAGTTCCGCTCCAGCTTCGCAAGCACACATCGACAGGGACGGCGCGGGCAAGCACTTGAATTCGTCCGTTCAAACCGCCATTTCGGAATGATGGATCCATCCGACTGGCCGCATCTGCTTTACTTTTTGGTGCTCGGCGTAGCCCTCTTGGGCGCGTACCTGCTCGCGTCGCGGCGCAACATCCGCAAATTTGTCACGCATTCCGGGTTCTGGTTGTTCGCGTTCATCGGAACGGTGGTCGTTTACGGCTTGTGGGACGATATCCGGAATTCCGCACTTCCGCGCAGCGCCGTCGTCTCCGAGGAGAAGATCACGCTGCGCAGGGAGTACGACGGACACTTCTATTCGATGGTCCGCATCAATGGAGAGCCGATACGGTTCCTCGTCGACACCGGCGCGTCGGAGCTTGTGCTTTCAAAGCCCGACGCCGAAGCTGCCGGATTGGACGTGGACGAGCTGCAGTTCTGGGGCCGCGCCTCAACCGCCAACGGCGAAGTGCGTACCGCGAGCGCGACGCTGTCCGAAGTCCGTCTCGGACCTCGAATCGAGCGGAATTTCCGTGCATCCGTCAACGAAGGCGAAATGGACATTTCGCTTCTCGGCCAGTCCTACCTGCGCGGCTTCGCGAAAATCGAGATCGCGGGCGACACGATGTCGCTCCACTTCTGATGCCGCGCCGGAACTGATTCGCCAGGCGGCGCAGGAATGAACGGGGTCACGCCTGCTCGTTGTCTCCGGCGGGCGCGCCCTCCTTGGCATTCCGGGATGCCTTCAGTTTCCAGGAGCCCTGCTCGTCCGACCAGTAGAACAGCGGGCAGTCCGTCTCGGAAAACTTCTTCCAATGGCTGCGTGCCGAATTGAGATCGTCCGGATTCCGCTTCTCGAAGATCAGCGACACCCGCTTGAATTTGCTCAACTCCTCGACGCCGACTTCGGCGCCGTCGATTGACACCAGCGAGTCCGCCGCCCCCGTGTACGCGCCATCGGCGGTCAAGAGAACGGGCTGTTCGGAATCGAACTCCCCTCCGGCCATTCCGTGCGGAAGGAAGCTGTCGCCCGGACGGCACCAAAGCCGCTTGTCGAGCTCCTGCATCCGGGGCTCGGAAACGCCGCGCACTGCCACGGTAAGCCCGGAGCTCAGCGATTTGCGGAGTATCGCCGTCAGCGCGTCCTCCGGCTGCTGCCCGCTGACCTGGTAGAAGTTCGCAAGCGCCATCAGGATTCGAAGCGGTCCCGGACCAGCCTGTCGAGAGTCAGGACGCCCCACCCTGTCGCGCCCTTCCGCGCGAAATCGGTTGCCTCGCTGCGGGACGCCACGCCCGCAATGTCCAAATGGACCCAAGGACACCCCGGCTTGACGAACCGGTTGAGGAACTGGGCGCCGGTAATCGAGCCGGCGGCCCTACCGCCGACATTTGACATGTCCGCCAAGCTTGATCTGAGCATTCTGTCGTAGGGCTTGCCGAGTGGCAGGCGCCAAGCGCCTTCACCCTCTTTGTCCGCCGCGGCCAGAAGGGATTTGCAGAATTTGTCGTTGTTGGAGAACGCTCCCGCATATTCGTGGCCGAGGCCGACGATCACGGCGCCGGTAAGGGTTGCCAAATCGACCATTGCCTTCGGCTTGAACCGCGTCTGCGCGTACCAAAGCAGGTCCGCCAGAACGAGCCGTCCCTCGGCATCCGTGTTGATGACCTCGATCGTGTCGCCTTTGAGGGATTTGACAATGTCGCCCGGCCGCTGGGCATTGCCGCCAGGCATGTTTTCCACAAGGCCGACCAAGCCGACGACATCCGCCTTGGCGCGCCGCATGGCCAGTGCCTTCATCGTCCCGGCCACGACGCCCGCGCCGGCCATGTCCATGGTCATTTTTTCCATGCCGCTGGCCGGTTTCAGGGATATGCCGCCGGTGTCGAACACAACGCCCTTTCCGACCAGCGCAATTCTTCTTTTGCCGCCCTTCCAGCGAATGATCCCGACATGCGACGGGCTGTCCGACGCTTGGCCGACCGCCAGCAGCGCCCGCATGCCGATTTCGCGCAGGCGCTCCTCATCCAGAATCTCAACTTCCAACCCGTATTCCCGCAGCCCTTCCAGCCGGGCCGCGAACTCCGTCGTGGTCAGCACGTTTGAAGGCTCGCTCACTAAGTTCCGGGTTTCGTAGACGCCCGCCACCGCAGCGCCTAGGTCTTCGAATTCGTCGGCGGCCTTGGCAGGAGTGTCGACGAGCATGGACACTCTCGACAACGGGCGATTCAAGTCGGGCTTCTTGGGCCGTGTTTTGTATTTGTCGAAACGGTAGCAGCCCAAGGCGACGCCTTGCGCAAACTCGGCCGCATGGGCCAGCCCTCCGGCTGCGACAACCAGCTCGCCTCTGGCGCAAGCCTTTCCAATGGCGGCGCCAGCCTTCCTGGCCTTGCCGCGATCAGCGTCCTGACGCAGCTTGACAGCAAACAGAGTGTCCGCTCGGAGGCCAGCAGGCAGCCTTGTGGAAACGAACTCGCCCTCGCCTAGCTTGGCGAACCCGCGGTCGCCCGCCAGGCGCTTGATCGCGTCAGCGAACGGGCCGCCGGTGATATCGCTGCCGACCTTCCCGTCGGGACTTACGATTGCCGCGATGCACCCTTCGGAATCCGGCTTGGCAGTCTTGTCGGCACGCAAAAACTTGATTTTCGGCGGGTGAGTCATCGGGTCCCACTTCGGCTTGATCCGGTCAGGTGGCCGTTCCGCGGTTCGGGGCTACGGCAGTTGCGCTGGTAGCATTTTGAAGTGATTGATACTACCGGCGACCGCGACGCGGGCCGAAGGGGCGAGCGCAAAGTCTTGACGCAGTACGACGCCCACGCCCTATCGCGAATGCTGAAGCAGTTCCTGTTTTTTGCGCTGGTGTTGTTCGGGATCTATTGGACCAGCCGAATCGTCCGCATTTTGGACGGCATCATGGAGGGCGGCCAGCCACTCTCGTCGTTCTTCCAGTACGTAGCGCTGCTGTCCCCTGCGTCGTTCCTTTCCGTTATTTCGCTTACTGCGTTCGCAGCTGCAACCTACGTCGCGGACCGCCAATTCGCCGACAGCGAGCTGCAGGCCCTGCAGGGAGCGGGGTTCAGGCCGTTCCGGCTGCTGTTGCCGTTCGCTGTGTTCGGGGCGGCGGCATTCTGCGTTTCGGCCGCTCTCGTTCACGAGATCGTTCCCGACAGCCGGGCGCGCCTCGACCAACTCCAGCACCAGATAGCAAGCGACCTTGCCGCGAAGCGGCTGACGGACAACCAGTTCCTGTTTCCGGTGGACGGGCTGGCGCTGTTCATCGGGGAGGTTACGCCCGAAGGCGAGATGCTCGACATCTTCATACACGATTCGAGGGATTCCGACGCTGCGGTCACTTACTTGGCAAAACAGGCGGAGCTCAGCCGAGGCGGGTCCGGTTCCCATCTCGTGATGTCGGACGGACAGTCGCAGGAGCTTTCCTCCGACGGGCGAAGGCTTTCGAAGCTGGCTTACGAGAAGCTGAGAATTGATCTGGCGTTCGCCGCGGACGACAGGCCCGGCCCTCCCGGGCTGCGGACGATCCCCACATCTGAAAAGATCCTGTCAATGCAGTCCGTGGTCGACAGGCTGGGCATTCCGGTCCGGCATGTGCTGGCCGAGCTGCATGAACGGACAGTCGAGCCGCTTTACGCGCTTCTTTTCCCGCTGCTCGGCGCCTCCTCCGTGTTCCTCGCATTTGCGTACCGAATGAGCCGGTCCTGGGCCATTCTGTTCTCCGCGGCTGCGATCGTCTGCGCGAACGTGGCGGGGAACTATTTCGAGGATTTGACGCGGACCGACAGCGGCTATTGGCCGCTGATGTATCTTCCGGCGATCGTCGTGGCTCTGCTTACGGCAGGCATGTCCGCACGGGCGCATTCGATTCCCCGAACGCCGACGTTCCTGGCATGGCTGGAAGGCCAGGTGCGTTGACGCTGGCGGCGTACATTGCGAAGCGGTTCGCGTATTCCCTGCTGGTCACCGCGGCCGGCGTGTTCCTGCTCTATTTCGTGATCGAGCTGGAAAGGCACATGAGCCGCTTCAGGGATGCCGACTTCGGCGTTGCCGCGTCGGTCGGAATCACGCTGCTGAAAATGCCCGGCTCGCTGTACGGCGTCATGCCGATCATCGTCGCCATCGCGGCCTTGGCCATGTCCGTGCGCCTGGCCACGACCAGCGAATTCATCGCCGTGCGATCCTTCGGAGTTTCGGGAATGGCGGCATTGGCGGTGCCGGCGGTCCTCGCGGCGCTGCTCGGGCTGGTATCGATCTTCATTCTGAATCCTGTCGTTGCTGCGACCGAAAAAAGCTACCGGAACCTGTCGGCCGTGCTGCCGTCCGATACCACGCCCGTCATTCGGGAAGTCGACGACAAATTGTGGCTGAAGGAGGATGCGGGCGAAGAAACCAAGTTCATACGGATCGCAGGCATTTCCGAAGCGCCGGTGCGATTCCTCGATTTCGACATGTACGTGCTTGATCGCGACGGCGTTCCGTCGAAGCGGCGCCATGCGGAAGAAGCGAGGCTGGTCGGCCGGAGCTGGGTGCTCACCGACGCGAAATCCTGGGACATTTCGACCGGCGTCGAGAATCCCGAACTCGGGGCGACGCGCGATCCCTTCCTGATCATCCCGACGGCTTTGACAGAGGAGCAAATCCGCGAGAATCTGAGTCCTCCCGAGGAGATCGCCATCTGGGATCTGGATGCGCACATTGAACGTCTTGAAAACGCTGGATTCTCGACCAGCACGCACCGCGTGCATTTTCACGCGGAGGTCGGAAAGCCGGTTCTGCTCGCGGCGATGGCCCTGCTCGGAGCGATCTTCACGCTGCGCCCGTCGCGGTTCGTCCATGTCGGGCAAATGGCGATTGTGGCGGTGCTGGCCAGCCTCGCGATCTACTTCGTGCAGGATTTCGCAAGGGTGCTCGGCCAGAACGGCCAGCTTCCAGCCCCCGCCGCCGCGTGGATTCCTGCCGCTGCCGCGCTTTCACTTTCGCTCGGGCTGCTGATCTACCTGGAGGAGGAGCGTTGAAGGCAGCCAAAGCATTGGCCGCGCTCGCGGCGATTTGCGCCTTGGCAGGTCCGGCATCGGCAGAGCGGTCCGTGCTGATCGCGGACGAAATCCTGTACTCAGGCGACGGCCGGAGCTTCACCGCGACGGGCAACGTGGTCGTGAGCTGGAAGGACGAGCAGTTCCGCGCGACAGAGATCAGCTACGACGGCAGCAAGCTCACCGCCGCAGGCCCGCTGGAGTTCTCGGATGAACGCGGCACTGAGGCGATCGCGGAATTCGGCGAGCTGTCGGCCGACTTCCGGGACGCGTTGCTCAATGGCGTCGAGCTGCTGCTCCATGACCGAATCAGGTTCCAAGCCTTGGAATTGGAGCGCAAAAGCGGCCGGTATCTGTACCTGACCGACGCCACGGCCACTGCATGCCGCACATGCAGTCCTGAGGAGACGCCGTTCTGGCACTTCGAGGCCAGAGCAATCCGGCATGACACGGTGGAGCGACGGATCCTGCTCCGGGACGTGAATCTCCACCTCGGCAGGTATCCGGTGTTCTATATGCCTTGGATGCGTATCCCAGACTCGACGGTGTCGCGGGCCTCAGGCTTTCTTTTCCCTTCGTTCCGCTACTCCGGCGGGGACGGCTTCGGCACCACGCTTCCGTATTTCGCCACGCTTGGCGACCACGCGGACATGACGGTCGCGCCGACGATCTCCACGAAGGGCGACAATTCCGTCGATGTCGAGTTCCGAACGCGGTTCCGAGGCGGCGGCATCGACTTGGGCGGTTCGCTAACGATTGATTCCGACCATGTGCCGCGCCGCCGGTGGCAGACTTGGGCTCTCGGTGAATGGGAGTCCGAGGGAGGCCTCCGCGTGCAGGCGGCGGGAGAGCGGGTTTCGGATGCCGACTATCTCGAGGACGCGGACATATCGGGCAAGCCGCGAATCGAGAACAGCGTCCGGGTCGACCTGCGCCGTCCCTACAGCTTCCTCGGCGCCGGGGTGCATGAGTTCGAGTTTCTGGACGGCATTGCCCCCGAACCCGGCACGCCCCTGCTGATCCAGGAGGCGAACTGGACCCAGCGCTTCCCGCATGCGGTCATGGGCGGTCGGCTGCAGCTGGATTTCGGCGTGTCGAGTTTCCGCAGATTCGGGCCGGGCGACCATCCCGACAGGAACGTTCTGCGCTCCCACGCCCGGCTCGACTGGAATCGCGCGTGGGAATTCGAAAGCGGGGTCCGCATGTCCGCATCCGGCGAACTGCTTGGACGCGCCTATGCCGACGCCAACAGCGTCAAATCCGATTCCGCGTCCGCTACGCCGACAATTTCGGCGAGCCTCGCCTGGCCTTGGATCCGGAATCTGGAAGACGAGAGCGAAATCCTTCAACCGGTCGCGGCGATGGCGTGGTCGCCCGTGAAGCAAACCGACCATGCCAACCTGGACAGCGCGATTGTCGGGATCGACGATACCAATCTGCTGGCCCCGGGCCGGGTTCCGGGCTTGGACGGCACGGAACAAGGGCTGCGGACGGGGCTGGGCGTCATGTACTCGCGCCTCGCGCCCGCAGGGGTGTCGGCTTCAGCGTTCCTCGGACGGACATTCACCAGCGCGCCAGCGGCCCGTCGTCCCGATGCGCCATCATTGAGCGGGAAGCACTCGGACTGGGTAGCGGCGTTCGACCTTGATTTGCCGGGCCCGTTCGATCTTAAACAAAAGCTTTTGACCGACAGCGGATTTGCGCCCACCGTGTCGGACACCATCGTCGAATTCGAAACGCCCGATTTCGGCCTCCTGTTCCAGCGCAGCTGGGTGCGCAAGGACCGCTCCATCAGCAGCGCGGCGGGCACCGATTACTGGCTTGCCCAAGGAAGCTATCCGGTGTCGAGGAATTGGGACGGCGTCGTCGGAATCCAGTACGACGCGAACAAGCACGGCCCCCGCCGGATGGACGTGGGCTTCATTTACAAGCAGCAGTGTGCGAATGTTGAATTGCGGCTTTCGCACAGGCTGCCTTCCGCGAATGCCGGCCGGGCCAAAACTACTTTAAACTTGAGTTTGACACTGGCCGGCTTGGGAGATGCCGCGGCAGGCGCTGCCGACAGCTGCGGCTAGAGCAGGAGCGAGGCCATGCCGATCTTTCGAATCTTGCCGGCGATCATTCTGGCGTGCTTGGCGGCCACTCCGTCGGCGCATGCGCAGTCCACCCAGTTCGAAACCGCGATTTCGGTCAACGGCGCCGGCATCAGCAGGTACGAAATCGATCAGAGAGTCCGCCTGCTGAGAGCGCTCAGCGTTCCGGGAGACGTGCGTCGGCAGGCGGAAGACGCGCTCATCGAGGAGCGCCTGTACCTTCAGGCCGCGACATCCGCGGCAATCACCCTGTCCAGCGACGCGATCGACATCGGGATGGAGGAATTCGCTGCGCGCGCCAATCTGAACGCTGCCCAGTTCCTCGCCCGAATCGCCAGATTCGGCGTGTCGCGCCAGTCCTACAGGGAATTCGTGCGGGCGGGCATGCTGTGGCGCGAACTTGTGAACATTCGTTTCGGCGAGCGGGCAACCTTGGACGTCTCGGCGAACGTCGACCGGACGCTTGGCCAGCAGGCCCAGAGCACTTCGGTCGAAATCCTCCTCGCGGAGATCGCAATACCGTTCGACGAGGAGATGAGGGATCAAGCGATGGCGTTCGCGCAGCAGATCACGGACGAAGTCAAGACGAAGGAGCGGTTCTCCGAGCTTGCGCGCTCGGTTTCGGCGGCGCGCAGCCGCGAATCGGGCGGCGATATCGACTGGCTGCCGCTAGGCGAGCTGCCGGCCGGCGTCCGGAGCGCGGTGGACGCGGCGCCGTCGGGGTCGGTGCTTGCCCCGATGGTTGTTCAAGGGGTCATCTACGTGTTCTTCAAGCGCGGCGAGCGCGAAACAACGGTCGGCCCCGGTCCGTTCGAAACGGATTTCGCGACACTTGCGATTCGGGAGGCCGAAGACCGACCAGCGCAGGAAGCAGCGGAAGAGATCGCATCCCGCGTCTCCGACTGCGTGGAGCTGCGAGCGGAAGCCTCGAATTGGCCGAACGGCAGCTTCGAGAGGATTTCGGCCCCGGCCGGGTCCGAGCCCGAAAGATTCGCCTCCGCTCTCGCGCGGCTCGACGGCGGCGAGGCTGCCGTTCTCGCGTCCGACGGGGAGAACGGCCGGCGGACCGCGGAAATCGTCATGCTTTGCGAACGCAATATCGTAAGAAGCCAAGAGCAGCTGAATTCCATTCTCGTCGGTCTTCAAGGATCCAGGGTCGAGGACTACGCGCGCAACTACCTGAGCGAACTGCGGGCCTCGGCGCACATCCGCCGCCGATGAGTCAAGCGGTTGCGCTGACTTGCGGCGAACCTTCCGGAGTCGGCATAGAGATCGCGCAGGCCGCCTGGCACTGGGTCAGGCGGGACCAGCCCTACTTCGTCATTGCGGACTCCCGGCATTTCCGTCCTCGCGAAGGCGGCCCCGAGATCGTCCGGATTTCAAGGCCGGACGACGCTCCGCGGGCGATGGCCGAGGGGCTTCCGGTTCTCCACTTCGATTTCCCCTCCCCGGCCGAGCCTGGCGTGATCGATCCCTCGAACGCGCGCGCCACCATTGCCGCAATCGAGCTTGCCGCGACGCTGGCATTGAAGGGCGAAGCCGCGGCGGTCTGCACCAATCCGATCAGCAAGAAGGCGCTTGCCGAGGGAGCGGGCTTCTCCTTCCCGGGCCATACGGAATTCCTAGCGCACCTTTGCGGCGTCGAGCAGTCGGCGATGATGCTGGCGTGCCCCGGACTCAGGGTGGTTCCCGCAACGACGCACCTGCCCTTGGCAAGCGTTCCGCGGATTCTTTCCGGGAACCGAATCGACTATTGCGTTAGAACCTGCGCGGATGCTCTCCGCACGGATTTCGGCGTCCGGCAGCCCAGGATCGCGGTGGCGGGCCTCAATCCCCATGCCGGAGAAGGCGGAACAATGGGCGGGGAGGAGCGAGCGGTCATCGCGCCAGCGATAGAACGGCTGCGCGATGACGGCCTCTCGGTCTCAGGTCCGCATCCAGCCGATTCCATGTTCCATGAATCGGCCCGTTCAGAGTACGACGCCGCGATCTGCATGTATCACGATCAGGCTTTGATTCCGTTGAAAACCCTGGATTTCTTCGGCGCGATCAACGTGACCTTGGGCCTTCCGATCATCCGCGTGTCGCCCGCCCACGGAACAGCGATGGACCTTGCGGGCCGCGGGATCGCGCGGCCGGACAGCCTTGCAAACGCGCTGCTCGCGGCAGGGCGTTTCGCTCGGGCGCGAAGAGCCGCTGCGTGAGCGCGATCGAGGATCTTCCGCCTCTCCGTGAGATCGTGGGCAAGTTCGGTCTCGGAGCGCGCAAGTCGTTCGGTCAGAACTACCTGATGGATCTCAACCTGACCGCGAAGATTGCGAGAAGCGCAGGGCCGATCGAAGGCTGGGACGTCTTGGAGATCGGTCCGGGGCCCGGAGGCTTGACACGAAGCTTGATTGCCGAAGGGGCGCGGAAAGTTGTGGCTGTCGAGAAGGACGCCCGATTTCTCGAACCGCTGCGCGAGATCGCCGAGGCGTCATCCGGGCGGCTCGAAATCGAAATCGCCGACGGAGTCGGGTTCGACCCGGAGGGGCGGCTGGGTCCGCCGACGGCGATTGTCGCCAATCTTCCTTTCAATCGGGCAACGGAGCTGCTGGCGCGCTGGGTCCGGCCGCCGTTCTGGCCCCCATTCTGGAATTCAATGACGCTGATGTTCCAGAGCGAAGTGGCCCGCCGAATCGTGGCCCGGCCCGGAACCGGCTTCTACGGCAGGCTTTCCGTGCTTGCCCAATGGCGAACGGACGCGCGGATCGTGTTTGAGGTCCCGTCGCGAGCGTTCGTGCCGTCTCCGGCTGTCGACGCCGCGGTCGTCAGATTCGACAGGCGCGACGAGCCCGTTGCGCCAGCCGAGGAGGAAATGCTTTTCCGGATTGTGGGCAAGGCCTTCGGGCAAAGGCGCAAGATGCTGCGCACGAGCCTGAAGCCGTTGCTGCCGGAATGCGAAGACACAATCAGGGCGGCTGGGCTGAATCCGGAATCCCGGGCCGCGGAAATCCCAATTGAGGGATATTGCGCGCTCGCGCGGGAAGCCCGCGAGGCCTGATTGCGGAGCTGACCGCCTGTTCAGGCGGTGCCGGTTGCTGCGCGGCGCACTGTGATTGGCTCGGGATCTTCCGAAGGCTGAGGCCCAGCAGCGGACAATTGCTCGTCCTCTGGAGTCTCGACCAAATCGCCGCCAAGCGGACTCTCCACCCGCAAGGGACTTTTCGTGTCCTCTCCGTTGCGCATCTGCGGAGGCCCTGGAGGTCCGGAAGGCCCCATGCGGCGCTCGTAGTCCGCCTGCCGCTGACGCTGCTGGCTTTCGTGCTGTTCCCGCCGGGCCTCCAGCTCACGCTGTGCCTCGTTCAACAGCCGCGCGTAGTGCTCGGAATGCTGGGCGTAATTCTCCGAGGCGACCCGGTCGCCGCCAAGCAAAGCGTCTCTTGAAAGCGCGAGGTACTTGTCGATTATTTGCTGGGGGTTTCCGCGCACCTTGCCTTCCGGCCCGGAGCTTTCGAACACGCGGTTGATGGCGCTGCCAGGCGACCGCCGGTTGTTCTTGTGCCGCATACGCGGCTTGTTCGGTGTTCTCATATGGTTTCTATACATTGCTCGCGATGGCGGACTTCTTGATTCCGGCAGCCCGCGCCCTTGGCGGAACAACGCCGGAACAATACTCGCAAGAAAAGTTCCGCCCGATTTTGTTCAGGGTCGACTTCGACCCGTGCTCCCTGCGCAGCCGAGCGGGCTGCTTACCATCGGATGAACAGACCTGCATCCGACACTCAAGCATTGAACTGCCTCCGGGCCATTGGCAACACAAGAATTAGCACTTGACCTGCCCCCGTACCACTAATGCGCGTTAGTGTCGCAGAATAACAACACGGTCCAAGCCCGCCAAATCCCTCAATACCCTCTCCAGCCGGAATCCGGCGCGTTCGAAGATCCGGATCACCTGCGCGAGCAAGCCTGGTGCGATTTCCAGCACTAGCCGCCCGCCCGGAGACAGATGGCGGAACACCCCTCGGCTGATGCTCCGGTATCCGGTCATGCCGTCGCCGCCCTGCGTGAGCGCTTCCTTTGGTTCCCAGTAGCGAATCTCAGGCTGCAGTCGGGCATGCTCCGCCGCCGAAACGTAAGGCGGATTCGAAACGATCAAATCGAATTCGCCCGACACCGATTCGAGCCAGTCCGAACGAACGAATTCCGCCCTGCCCTGAACGCCCAAGCGCTTCGCGTTCCTCCGGGCGGTTTCCAGCGCCGCGGCGCTGCAGTCGGCGCCCGTTCCGGACGCCGCGGGGCATTCCAGCAGAATCGAAATGAGAAGGCACCCGCTTCCGGTTCCCAAGTCGAGAACCCGGGACGGGCGCAGCCTCGCCGCCTGCTCGACGATCAGCTCCGATTCGGGGCGCGGGTCCAGGACTGACGAATCGACAAGGAAGCTGCGTCCGTAGAATTCCCGCTTCCCGGTGATCTGGCACACCGGCCGCCGAACCGTGCGCTGGCCGACCGCCGCCTCGAACCGCTCGCGGACATCGGCTGACGAAACGCAGCAGTCCCTCGGCAGAGCGCATCCGCACCTGCCCTCGGTGGCGAACGCGAGAAGGCGCGCCGCGTCTCCGGCCGGATCCTCAACATCGGCGAGCGCCAGCCGCCGACTCGCGCGAGCGAGCATCGAGGCGGCGAGGCCGTTCATGACGCGGCGCTTCCCAAGCGGGCGGCCATGTCGTGCGACGCCAGCGCATCCACGAGCTCGTCCAGCCCGCCCTCGAACACCTGTTCGAGCTTGTAGAGCGTCAGTCCGATGCGATGGTCGGTCACCCTGCCTTGCGGAAAATTGTACGTCCGGATTCTCTCGGACCTGTCCCCGCTGCCGACCTGGGTCCGCCGGGTCTCCGCGCGCTCGGACTCGAGGCGTCCTCTCTCCAAGTCGTAGAGCTTGGCGCGAAGGACCTGCATCGCGATCACCCGATTCATGTGCTGCGACTTCTGGGAAGATGTCACGATGATGCCGGTGGGGATATGGGTAATGCGGACCGCCGAATCGGTCTTGTTCACGTGTTGGCCCCCGGCCCCGGACGCCCTCATCGTGTCGATGCGCAGATCGCCGTCCGAAACCCTGATGTCAACGTCGTCCGCTTCAGGAAGCACCGCGACAGTGGCCGCGGACGTGTGGATGCGTCCGCTGGATTCCGTCTTGGGAACGCGCTGCACCCTGTGGACGCCCGATTCGTATTTGAGCCGGGCGAAAACCCCTTTCCCTTTGATCAGAACGGAGACTTCGCGATAGCCTCCGAGGCCGGTGGAGCTGGAGCCGAGCACCTCGAACTTCCATCGATTCAGAGCCGCATAGCGCTCGTAAAGCTGGAAAAGATCGCCAGCGAACAGCGCCGCCTCTTCGCCGCCCGTTCCGGCGCGGATTTCCAGTATCGCCGATCGGTCGTCGTCAGCATCCTTCGGCAGCAGCTCCATCTTCAGGGAATGCTCGGCGTCCTCGAGCTTCTGCCGAAGCTCAGGCAACTCCTGCTCGGCCAACGGCCTCATTTCCGCATCGCCGAGGAGCTGCTCGGTATCCTCCATCTCTTGGCGAAGCGCCGCGTATCCGTCGATTTTCTCCACGAGCGGCCTGAGCTTCGCATACTCTTTCGCGAATTCGACCGCCTCTTCATTCGCGACGCCGCCCGCAAGCTCGCCGCCGAGAAACCGGAAGCGCTCCCGGATCCTGTCCAGGTCGTCCAGATTCATCGCCTGCTCCGTGCGAACCCCGCCGACGCGCCGCGTCGGATCGAATCTTGCGTTTCGCCTGCGTTGGCGCGAAATTCGCTCACCATGAAGATCCTGTTCACTGCGTCTCTGGCGTTGTTCCTGCTGGCGTCGGCCAATACATCCGCCCAGCAGACCGGGAAAGCCGTGGATTGCTACTGCACGGACGCCTCCGGCGGCCGCGTCGAGCTCGGCGAGACGATCTGCCTATTCGTGGACGGACGCGCGTTCCAAGCCCGATGCGAAATGGCGCTGAACAATCCGATTTGGCGCGAAACCGGAGAGCCTTGCGTCCTTTCCGGCCCGCTTCCGAGCACTGGAGAAACCCGCACGGCGTAACGGCGGCCAGCACGAATCGCCGCGATTCGCTATCGTCAATTTGCGGCCAGACCCTCTAGGGCCATCCGATCCGCCTTTTCCTCGACCAGCCCGGCGATGTGCTCCACCAGCTCTTCGTTCGACAATTTGTACGCGGCTTCTCCCGCCACGTAGACCATGCCGGATCCCTTGCCGCCGCCAGTGAACCCCAAATCCGTCATCCGGGCCTCGCCGGGTCCGTTCACGACGCAGCCGATGATCGACAGGGTGATCGGAACGCGGACGCTCGCCAAGCGCTCCTCCAACTCCCCAACGATTCCGATCACGTCGAAGCCCTGCCGCGCGCAGCTCGGGCACGCGATTATGGTCACGCCCCGATGCCGCAGGCCCAAGGACTTCAAAATCTCGAATCCCACTCCGACCTCTTCCTCCGGGTCGGCGGAAAGGCTTACCCGGATCGTGTCTCCGATGCCCTGCCACAGCAGGCTCCCAAGGCCGATCGCGGATTTGACGGTGCCGGACTTCGTTCCGCCGGCTTCCGTAATCCCCAAATGGATGGGGGCATCGGTCAATTCCGCAATCCGCCGGTAGGATTCCGCCGCCAGAAAGACGTCCGAAGCCTTGCAGCTGATCTTGAATTCGCTGAAATCGTGGTCCTCAAGGATTCTGATGTGCCCCAACGCGGATTCCACGACCGCGTCGGGACAAGGCTCGCGGTATTTCTCAAGAAGGGCCTTTTCCAAGCTGCCGGCATTGACGCCGATTCTGATTGAGCAGCCGTGGTCCTTCGCCGCCTGCACAACCTCCGCCACCCGCTTCTTCGACCCGATGTTGCCGGGATTGATTCGAAGGCAGGCGGCGCCTGCTTCGGCCGATTCGATCGCCCGCCGGTAATGGAAATGGATGTCCGCGACGATCGGCGCCGGGCTCTCGCGAACGATATCGCGAAGCGCTTTCGAAGACGCCTCGTCCGGCACCGAAACTCGGACGATGTCCGCTCCCGCGTCCGCGCAGCGCTGGACCTGCGCAACGGTCGCCGCCACGTCCGTTGTGGCGGTGTTCGTCATTGTCTGAACCGAAATCGCCGCCCCGCCGCCCACGGCGACCGAACCGACATGAATCCGCCGGCTGTTCCGGCGCCGGATATCGCGCCACGGTCTCGGATTGCTGCCTAGTGGCATGATTCAGACAGATGGCATTCTCTTTGCCGTGCGGCGATGAGGCGTTCCGGGCTTGCCGTCCAGTTGTAGGCTTTCGCCTCCTTCCCGTTGTGCAGTTCGATGAATTCCATGATCGACTTCTCGAGTTGCTCGACGGAGTCGTGGGCGCCGCGCCGGAGCCGGCGGCTGGCGAGCTTCCCGAAGAAGCCCTCGACGGCGTTCATCCAGGAGCAGGACGTGGGCGTGAAGTGGAAGGTCCAGCGGGGGTGGTCCGCGAGCCATTCGCCGACGGCCCCGTGCTTGTGGGCGGCGTAGTTGTCGAGGATGGCGTGGATGGCCAGCCCGGCGGGCACCGTGCTGTCGACCTGGTCGAGGAACTCGATGAACTCCCGGCTCCGGTGGCGCTCGGCATGTCGCCCGATGACCTTCCCGTCCAGGATGTTCAGGGCGGCGAACAGGTTCGTGGTGCCGTGCCGCTTGTAGTCGTGGGTCATCGTGGCGGGCCGCCCCGGCTTCATCGGCAGGCCCTTCTGCGTTCGCGCGAGCGCTTGGATCTGCGTCTTCTCGTCGATCGACAGCACGACCGCCCGGTCCGGCGGATTCATGTAGAGCCCTGTGATGTCGCGGGTTTTCTCCTCGAATTCCGGGTCCTTCGAGATCTTGAAATGCCGCCAGCGGTGCGGCGCGATCCTGTGGCGGGTCAGGATGACGTGCGCCGTCGACGCTCCGACGCCGACCGCGGCCGCCAGGGCGCGCACCGTCCAGTGCGTCTCCCCGCCAGGCGGCGGGGCCAGCGCCGTCTCCACGAGCTCGCGGACCTTCGCCTCCGGCGTCGGCGGCGTCCCCGGCTTGCGGGTCTTGTCGCGGAGCAGGCCGTCCACCCCCTCCTCCATGAACCGCTCCTGCCAGCGCCAGACCGTCGGCTTCGACGCGCCGGTCCCGGCCGCGATCGCCATCGTTCCCAGGCCCTGGTCCGCCAGCAGGATGATCCGCGCCCGCCTCGCATGTTTCAGCCTGCTGTTGCCGTCGTTCGCGATCGCCTCGAGCCGCCTGCGCTGCTCGTCCGAAACCTCGAATTCAACGCCTGTCCGCATCGTCCCGCCTCCTGTCCGTCCCGCGCCGAAGCTGCGCGGAGCCGACAAGCCGCATAAGGGAATCAAGTGTGAAAAACAAGCCACTAGCATCGGCAAATCTGCCTCCGGAAAGCCGCGGCCGCATCGATTCGATGATGCTGCGGAGCCCCGCTTCCGGCCACGGCCTCTCAGATCACGCGAGCGCTGACCGGAGGGTCAGTTGTCCAAGTCGTACGGAGGTCCGCCTTCGCTGACTACGAACACGTACCGACGAACCTCTTCCGGGGCTGTTTCGAATTCGACGATGTCGAAGTTCTCGACGATCGCAACGGAAGACAATGCGAAGTCCTTGATGACATTTCCGCCGGAGCCAGCCGGACCGTACACCTCGCCGTCAATTCGGAAATAGACCGATCCGGCCAAGCCGGCTCTCAGCGCGTTCGTGCCGCCTTCCGGAACTTCGTACTCCTCGCCCGGCGCCAGCAATCCCTCCTTAAGCACAGTGCCGTCGGAATCGTTGACCCTGATCCATACTTCCCGCGAAACGACGATCACCAGTGCGCTGCTGTCGACTTCCGGGACCGGACCGGCCTGCGGGGAAGCCGCCGCCAAATCCATCAGGTCGGATTGTTCGAATTGGCCATCGGCTTCCAGCGGCAATTCAGCCGCCGCGACGGCGCTGCGGCCAGGCGCGTAAACCCCGATTTCCTCGTGGTCCAGTTCCGAAATCGGCATCAATGCCGCGAACGCCTCCGGCGGCAGTCTGGGTTCGGTCGGCGCGAGCGGCGCCGTCACGGTTGTCGTCGGCTTCGAGGCGTAATCGAAGCCGCCGTATTGCTGGCTGGTCGCAACGACAGGAAGGGTTTGGACATCCTTGTAAAGCGTCCATCCGAGGAACAGGCCTCCGCCGACGAGAGCCGCGACGATGGCGGTGGAGAATATCGCGGTCGGAGACGGCCCGCTCGTGCCGGACGGGATGCCCACGCGCGCGTAAGGTCGCATCAAGCGCTGGCGCGAGCTTTCGAATCCGTCATCTCCGGATCGCCGCTGGCGGCCGGGAACGGCGACCCGCCGGGTCTTTGCTGATCTTCGGCCACCGGAATTGCGCGACCGGCAGTCCTCCTGGAACCGGGCGACGGCGTCATCCGGATCCATTCCCAAGTACCGCGCGTAGGACTTGACGACGCCCGAAATCATCCAAGGCGAATCGAAGGATTCGGGGTCCCCGTTTTCGATCGCCACAATCATGTACGGCCGGATGCCCAATTCCCGCTGCACATCCAGCAGGCTCTTTGACTTCGACGCGCGCATGCCGCGCAACTCGTCGCCGAACCGCTGTTCGTAGTCGTGGAACCCCTTCAGCCGTTCAGGTTTCCCGTCGCCGCTGCTCGCCGTCAATCTCAATGGCCGATCTCTTTGCCCTGCTTTCCTCAGGCTGACCGAAATGAATCGGGCATGCGCTACCATGTAGCGCGGCATGCAACCTACAAACCGGTCAAGGTAATTTCAATAGCCTGTATAGCGTCTTGTGCCAGTTTTCCACATATATCCTGTGCCTCTGATCACAATGCCCGGCCAGGCGGAGTTCGCAAAATCCGATTGCTCCTGAAGGCGACTTGGCCGGAAGTGGAATTCCGCGGCATCGAACCGCGAAGCCATCATTCCTGCGAGCCTCCGGACGGGTCGGCGCACGACATGATCAAGTTCACGATTCCTTGGTATTCAACGGGGCATCCGGGAACTCCGGTCAGCCAGGCGAGTATCGCCGTTTCCTCTTCCTCCAGCAAGCACTCGTAAGCATACAAATCTTTGTTTTCCAAGCAGAAAATTTTGCTTTCCGCAAATTTTCCCAGCATCAGGTCCAGTTCCAGCATTCCCCGCCTGCCGGATCGCAGGACAAGGCGCTTCAATCTGGCGTCCGGCGTTTCGCTCATCGTTTCCGCCCCGCTTTGGCGCGCCGCGCCCGCGGCGCGACGGCCCCTGCGTTCAGACCAGCTCAATCTTCAGCTCGTTGGTCGCCTTGATCTCCTCCATCGACAGCAGTGCAGTGATGTTGAAAATCCTCACTTTTCCGATGAGCTCCTGGTAGAATTCGTCGTAGGCCCGCGCGTTCGCGACCCTCACCTTCAGAATGTAGTCGATTTCTCCGGCTAGCCGGTGCGCCTCCAGAACCTCAGGACGCTCCATCAGCGCCTCAAGGAATTGCTTCTGCCAGCCTGCATCGTGCTCCGACGTGCGGATCAGCACGAAAAAGCAAGCTTCAAGGCCCAGCTTCTCCGGATTGACCTTGACGAACTGGTTGCTGATTACGCCGCCGCTCCTGAGCTTCCTGATCCGGTGCCAGACCGGCGTCTTGGAGGAGCCGACCTTTCGCGCAATATCGTCCAGAGTCTGTCCTGCGTTCCGCTGGAGTTCGCCGAGAATCCGCCTGTCGAGGTTGTCGATCGCAACCTCTTGCGCGCTTTGAACTTGCGACATGGTTCTTTCCAATCAAAAATCAAAGAACTACATTTTCGATAAGCGCTCTGCAACGGTTGCAAACGAACTATTGTTCTTGATTTGGGCTTGCAGCTCGCGACCGGCGGGAAAGCCGCGTCGAGAGCGGCAGTCGGCGCCTCGGCGCCCGCGCTTGTCCGAAGCCGCTAAACTCCCGGACCTCTTCCTGAACGCGTGTCGGCCAGTCTCGCGATGAATTCCGCGCCGGTATGCAGGGCGGCCAAGTTCACCAAGAGTTCAACCTGCGGGAACGCGAACCGCCCCGGAAGTCGAACCGTCCGGCGTGGCCTCAATCGCGGAGGCGCGGCGAGGATCAGAGCATTGCAATCGGAGAGCCGTTCGCAAGAGTCTAATGCAGCCGTTTGGATTTCCGTCTTTTTCCATATCCTTAACCGAGTTGCCGTTCTGCCCCAACAGCCGCCGGGCCATTTGCCTTGTCCGGCAATTTTCCTGCGCCGGCACCGCGTCGCGGCGGCGCAACCTGCGCGGCCGCTCGGCCCGTTTTTCGCAGCGGGACCGCCCGAATCGATCACCGACAACCGCGCAGGCGAACGGCCCAAGTGTTGCAAGCCTGAGGCAATTCGCCTAGCAATCGGCGAGGGCAAACCACTGGACCAAAGGGGAGACGAATGTCACCGAAAACCACGTCCCTAACGATTGCAGGAGCTGTGGCAGCGGCATTCGCCGCGAGCGCCATTCCTGCGCAGGCTGCTGACGAGAAGTGCTACGGCGTGTCGCTCGCCGGCGAGAACGATTGCGCCGCCGGACCCGGCACGACCTGCGCCGGAACCTCAACCGTCGACTACCAAGGGAACGCATGGACGCTAGTGCCCGAAGGCACCTGCACGTCCATGGAGCTTCCGGACGGGCGGATGGGCTCGCTGGAGCCGCTGGAGCGCGACCTTCCCACCCAAAGCTGACGAAGTTCGCCGGGGCGTTCCGCAGGGGCGCCCCTCGCCCCGAATGGCAAGTTCCTCGGCCAGCACGGCGCGCAACGGCGCTCACGGCGATTTTGCGCTGCCGCCGCGCGCAGGGGTTGGATACAAGGCCCAGCACTTCAAGGATTTGCTTGACGAGCCCGGCCCAGTTGCCTGGCTGGAAATCCATGCCGAGAACTATATGGGGGCCGGCGGGCGACCCAAGGCCCAGCTTGAAAGGCTGCGCCAGGACTTTCCGGTTTCGTGCCACGGGGTTGGCCTGTCCATCGGAAGCGACGGCCCGTTGGACCGGGAGCATCTGCAGCGGCTGAAAGTCTTGGACGAATGGCTTCTGCCCGCGGCGTTTTCCGAGCATCTGGCGTGGTCGACCCACGAAAGCAGCTATCTGAACGACCTCCTGCCCGTTCCCTACAACGCCGGAACCCTGGCCAAGGTTTGCGAGCACATCGAGCAGGTCCAGGAGGCCCTTGGCCGGGCCATGATGCTTGAGAACCCGTCGACCTACCTCTCGTTTGCTGAAAGCGACATGGAGGAAACGGATTTCGTAGGGCGCATCGCCCAGCAAACCGGGTGCAGGCTCCTGCTGGACGTGAACAACGTCTTCGTTTCGTCCACCAACCAAGGCTGGGACGCGCGCGAGTACATCGACGCCTTTCCGCTCGGCCACGTCGAGGAAATCCATCTTGGCGGGCACGAAGCCGACGAGGACGACGATGGCGAAGTCATGCTGATCGACAGCCACGGCCGGGAGGTCGCGAAGGATGTCTGGGATCTTTATTCGTACACGATCGCGCGAACCGGCCCGCTGCCCACGCTGATTGAATGGGACAACAGCGTCCCGGAGTGGCCCGCGCTCCGGGACGAGGCCGCCAAGGCTTACGAAGTGCTGCGCCTGCGCTAGACGAATCGTGAATGCTGGTCACTCAGGACGACTTCGCCCGAACGCTCCTTGATCCGGAAGCCCCGGTTCCAAGCGGGCTGACAAGCAAATCAAGCAAGCTGGACAAGCGGTTCGCGGTCTACCGGAACAATATCGCGGCGGGGATGACCGATGCGCTGGAAACCGCATTTCCCGTGGTGGAACGGCTCGTCGGAAACAAGTTTTTCCGCGCTGCGGCGGGAGTCTATTTGAGGCGGCATCCGCCGACGTCGCCGCTGCTGATGCTCTGCGGCAAGGAAATGCCCGAGTTTCTGGAAACTTTCGAGCCGGTGCGGCATCTGCCCTATCTCGCGGATGTCGCCCGCCTTGAGCTGGCGCTTCGTGAGTCGTACCACGCCGCGGACGCGAAGCCCTTGGAGGCATTCGACGCGGCGGGTCTGCCTCCGGAATCGATTGCGCGGGCGACCGTGCGTTTGGCCCCGTCGCTGCGGCTGCTGCGCTCGCGGCATCCGGTGCACCAGATCTGGAGAGCCAACACCTCCGGCGGCAAGATCGAGCACGGCGGTCCCGAAGATGTGATGGTGGCCCGACGCGAGTTCGATCCGCTGCCGGAACCTTTGCCGCGCGGCGGCTACGCGTTCATCGTTTCGTTGCGGCGCGGGCATGATCTCGGCTCCGCATACGAAGCGGCCGTTGAAGAATTCGACGGTTTCCTTCTTGATGGGATCATGGTGCGCCTGATCGAAGCTCGCGCGATCATTGAAATTGTGATGGACGGAGGCTGACCGGTTGTCGAATTCGACGCCGCCCCATCCGCCGAACCGGGGAGAGAAAATGAGACATCTGCACGCACTGAAGAACCTGTTTGCGGAGCTGGACGCGAGGCTTTCCGACTGGGTGCTCCCGACCCTTGCCCGGCTTGTGTTCGCAGGCGTTCTGCTCATGTACTTCTGGGGATCCGCGCTCACGAAGCTTGGCGACGGGCTGTTCGGGTTCTTGTCGCCTTCGACCGGCGCGTACGTCCAGATTTTCCCCAAAGCGATGGAAGCGGTCGGCTACGACGCCTCGCAGCTTTCGTTTTTGCACTGGCTTGTGGCCGTACTTGGAACCAACGCTGAATTCGTGCTTCCGTTCCTTTTGGTGGTGGGCTTGTGCACGCGGCTTGCCGCCCTAGGCATGATCGGCTTCATCGTTGTCCAGAGCGTCGTCGACATCGCAGGGCATGGCATAGGCTCAGCCGACATCGGCGCCTGGTTCGACCGGCCGTCCGGCTCGCTGATTGCCGACCAGCGCGCTCTTTGGGGGCTTTTGCTCGCGTTTCTCGTGTTCAAGGGCGCCGGCCCGATATCCGTCGACCGCCTGTTCTTCCGGCATTTCCATTCGGAAGACGAACGCAGCTGACCCCCCCCCGTTTTATATATACGCATGGGGGGGGTAGCATGTTTTCCAAGCAGCGGTCATCGTGACTGGTTCTGCAGTCGCGGCAATGATGCGCTTATCGACAGCGATTTTTCAGGCCGAACGCCGAAGAGGCGGCCGGGATTTTCATGCGGGACAACGTCAACGACGCTTGGGTAGCGAAAAATAGCGGGCGGCGGCGCGGTCCGGTTTTCCGGCGTAAGCGCGGCAAGCGATCAGACAGCGGTGCGCATGCGCAATGAACGCTTGGGACGGTTCCGCTGAGTCCGCGAACAGGAAAGGCCGCCAACAAAAAATCCATTGAGTCTGCATTCTTGGAGATTATGGTTCCACTGCAATCCATCGTCGGCAAAGCTCGCCAACAGGCGGGTTTGCCGCGCCGCGCAAGGCGCCACACGAATGATGCCGGATGAATACACGCCGCTAGGGCCGGAAGACCGGCTGCCGCCCTACCCTTGCTGGTCGTTCCACCTGCATTGCCGTCCGCTCAACGCGCCAGCCGGGTTCTTCCACCTGCTGGTTCCGTCAACCGGGCCGCAAGCAGGCAAAGTGCTGGCGTTCGATGAGGAAGCCGAGCGCTACAGCGACCGCATCCGGCTGCGTCCCGCCGACATCGCGGCCGCGAAATGGAACGCGCCTTATCTGCACCGGTGCGCAAGGCGCGGGATAGGCTGGCCATTCCCAACCCGCGATTGGCCGTTCGTGGTCGTTCCCGACCACCCGTGCGGCACCTCGGCCGTTCCGCATCCCAAACAGGCCACCCTTCAGCCTGCGGAACCCGCGTAGCCTGCCATGCAGGCAGGCATGCGCGCCGACCGCTGCCGCGACCGGCGCGCAGCCGCAAGTGGCAAGCGGACAATAGGAGGGCAAGGGACGGCGCTCTCAGCGCGGGCCTTCCAGTTCTTCCAGCTCGTTCCACTCACGCCGGGTCAGTCCGGAATCCTCGTACGCGACTTCCTGCCCGTTCAGGCGCCGCCGCAGGCAGGCCAGCTGCTCGGACGTGAACGACTTCGCCCCCGTCTTGCAGCTTTCAAACGCGCTCCAAGCCGCAGGAACCCATTGCTTGACCAGTTTCGATATCGTTTCCGCGTAGGCTCGGATCTCATACTGCGCATGCCGGTCCGATCTCAGCGCCAGGAAGCGGAACAGATTGTGCAAGTCGATCTTCCAGTACCACTGCGTGTAGATGCCTTGCGGCAAATTGATGCGCGCGAGCTCACGGGCAAGGCCCGCTTTTCCATCCTCGGAAAGCATCTCCTCGTAATGCTCGTACGCCCTGCCGCTGTCCTCCTCCAGAATGGCGATGACCCGGTCCGATTCCTCCTTGGAAAGAGTCTGGCCCCGGCCTTGGCGGTTCGACTTCGACTGCGACGACAGCACCGATCGGTCCGGAACGTAGAACTCCCGGTCGAGTATCGAGTACCGCGCGGAGTATTCGTTGATGTTGGCGGTGCGGTGCCTGACCCACTGCCGGGCCACGAATATCGGCAGCTTCACGTGCAGCTTGATTTCGCACATTTCGAACGGGGTCGAATGGTCGTTCCGAAGCAGATAGCGGATCAGGCCGGAATCGTCCCTGAGTTTCCTGGTTCCCGCGCCGTACGACACGCGCGCGGCCTGCACGATGGCGGAATCGTTGCCCATGTAGTCGACCACGCGAACGAATCCGTGGTCGAGCACCTGGTGCGGAATGTAGAGTTCCTCCTCCAGCCCTTTGCTCACTGCGCGGCGGGTCCGGAACGACTGCTTCCGCAGCTCCGCCACTTCCTTGTTCTGCTCCGGTGTCAGCATCATCCGCCCGCCCCAGCATGCAACGTGCGGTCTAGGTATCCCAACCGGCTTCGGATTTCGAAGCCGACGCCCCGTTGCCGCCATTTGGCGCGCTCAATATATTGTCAGCGAGGCGCGGGCATCCGGTTTCTTGTCGGCTATCCGCGCTGCCCGATTGAACTCGCCCCGAAAGGACCCGCCAATGGCCACAAGATATCTGCATACGATGGTGCGGGTGCTCGACCTCGACAAATCCATCGCCTTTTTCAAGCTGCTCGGCCTTGAGGAGACCCGGCGGCGCGTGGACGAGAAAGGCCGCTTCACGCTCGTTTTCCTTGCGGGGCCCGGCCAGCCCGAGTGCCCGGTGGAACTCACTTACAACTGGGACGGCGACGACGGCCTGCCTTCTGACAGCAGGCATTTCGGGCATTTGGCTTACGAGGTCGACGATATCTACGCCATGTGCCGGCATCTCGCGGACAACAAGGTCGTGATCAACCGGCCGCCCAGGGACGGCCACATGGCGTTCGTCCGCTCGCCCGACAACATCTCGATCGAACTGCTGCAGAAAGGGAGCCCGCTTCCTCCCCAGGAGCCTTGGGCAAGCATGGGCAATACGGGCCACTGGTAACGCCGCGCGGCCCGGGCCGTTCTGCCGAATCCAATTCGCCCGGCGTCCGCCTTCGCCATCGGAATTCCGTTCGACAAAGCATCCGGTGCCGGAACGCCTTTGGCGAGTTCCGCTTCCGGCCGGGCGTGCCTCACGCCATGCGCTGCGCGGATGCCGATATTGAACGTTGACAGGGGCATCACAATTTTCTTGGCTAAGCGGGGTACGGATGGTCGAAAGCGGATGCCAACGCCGTGCTCGCCATCAAAATGCTGCATCGAAAACGACGGCTGGCCGTGGGCTTGGTGCAGGCCGACGGGTGAAATGAACGAACCTGACCGTCAAGCGCGCGACGTGCTGTCCGGAACCGTGGCCGACGCGCATCCCACTGTTGACAAACCGGCCCGCAGCACCGATATACGGATTGTTCAATCGAACTATGGCGATAAAGGCGCACGTAATAAGCGGTTCGGACCCGGGGGCGGTACCCGGCGGCTCCACCAATCCCATATCCAACGCCCGTCTCATTGGGGCGGATCCATGGGGCCGAAACAGGATCGACGGACGTGTAAAGGTGTAAGCTTTCGCTCGGTGGGGCACCGCCGTAATCGGTCCGACTTGCACAATTGCCAATGACAATCGTGCTCCGGTAGCTCTTGCGGCGTAGCCGTTCGACAGACCGGAATTCAGTCCGGCGGCGTAGCAGCCGTCGGCGGGGTCCGCAGGCACCTGGCAACAGAAGCCTGCCACTACCCCCCCCCGTTTTCACATCCGGCCGCAGTTGCTAGATTCCGCGCCGTCAGGTCGGCAGCCTTGCAAGGTCGCGAAATGGATTCCATCGACTACCCCGCCATCATGGACCGCGCCGTCCAAGGCGCGATCGCGGATGTCCTGATGCAAGTCGTTCGGCACGGCCTTCCGGGCGATCACCATTTCGTCATCTGCTTCAGCACGGAGCACCCCGACGCGCGGGTCCCCGAGTGGATCAAGGAGCAGTATCCCGAAGCAATGGTGATCGTCCTGCAGCACTGGTTCGACAATCTTGCGGTTAGCAAGGACGGGTTTTCGGTCACGCTCAATTTCAGCGATACCCCCGAGGACCTCCACGTTCCTTTCGCTTCGATTCTTTCCTTCATGGACCCGAGCGTGGGATTCAAACTTTATCTCGGCGGCCTCCCGCAGGAAGATGAAGATGCGCCTGACGCTTCCCCGGCGGAGCAACAGCCCAAGCCCCCGACCCCCGCAAAAGCGGCCTCGCCTGGCGATGGGGAACCAGACAAAATCGTCAGCTTGGACCGGTTCAGGAAGGGCGCCCCCGGAAAGAAGCCCGCATGACCGGAACCCGCACCGAATCCGACAGCTTCGGTCCGCTGGACGTTCCGGCGGACAAGTACTGGGGGGCGCAGACGCAGCGCTCGATCGGGAATTTCCGGATCGGATGGGAACGCCAGCCGACGATGATCATCCGCGCGATGGGCACCATCAAGGAAGCGTGCGCCATCGTGAACGTGGAGTTCGGACTGATCGCGCCCGAGCTGGGCAACGCAATAGCGAAAGCCGCGAACGAAGTGGCTTCCGGCCGGCTGGACGACAATTTCCCGCTTGTCGTTTGGCAGACAGGGTCCGGCACCCAGACAAACATGAACGCCAACGAGGTGATAGCGAACCGCGCGATCGAACTGCTTGGCGGCAAAATCGGATCCAAGACGCCGGTCCACCCAAACGACCATGTCAATCTGGGGCAGTCGTCCAACGATACCTTTCCGACTGCGATGCACATCGCGACCGTGACCCACGCGCACGATCATCTGCTGCCTGCGCTTCGGCAATTCCGCGAGGCACTGGGTCGGAAGGTCGCAGAGTTCGAAGGAATCATCAAAATCGGCAGAACCCACACGCAGGACGCCACGCCGCTGACGCTTGCCCAGGAGTTCTCCGGCTACGCGAAGCAAGCCGAGCTGGCGGTCTCGCGCGTCAAGGCAGCAATGGAAAACCTGTATCCGCTCGCCCAAGGAGGAACGGCGGTGGGAACGGGACTGAACACCAGGAAGGGCTGGGCCGAAGCCGTCGCTAAGCGAATCGCGGAGACAGCCGGGCTGCCTTTCACAAGTGCCGACAACAAGTTCGAGCCTTTGGCCGCGCACGATGCGATGGTCGAGATGTCCGGCTCGCTGAAGACGGCGGCGGTCTCGCTGTTCAAGATCGCGAACGACATCCGGTTCCTCGCGTCCGGACCGAGATCGGGGCTCGGGGAACTCTCACTCCCGGAAAACGAACCCGGATCGTCGATCATGCCGGGCAAAGTAAATCCGACGCAGGCCGAGGCGCTGACGCAGGTCTGCGCCCAGGTGCTCGGAAACGACGCAGCGGTCGCGTTCGCAGGCAGCCAGGGCCATTTCGAGCTGAACGTTTACAAGCCCGTGATTGCCTACAACGTTCTGCAGTCGGTCCAGCTGCTCGGGGACGCCGCGGTCTCCTTCACCGGAAACTGCCTTGCGGGAATCGAGGCGAACAAGGAGCGCATCGGCGACCTGGTCGGGCGCTCGCTGATGCTTGTCACGGCGCTGGCCCCGGAAATCGGCTACGACAAAGCGGCCGAAGTGGCCAAATCGGCGCACCGGAACGGCACGACGCTCCGAGAAGAGGCGGTCAGGCTCGGCTTCGTCGATGAACAGACGTTCGACCGCATCGTGCGCCCGGAACGCATGATTGGACCGAATCCCTGACCGCTCGCCGCCGCAAAATCGGCGCGCCGACGCGAGACAGGGATTTGCATTTTCAAGGTCTCCGACGTACACGGGAAGCTGAATTCCTCATATGCTGCGGGCGGTTTCTGGCTGGAACGCAACCGGTGGGGAGGCTGAGGCGCTTCAATGACAGACTCTGCGACGCTGATCCAGACTTTGGAAGCGAACGGCCTCAACAGAGGCGCAGCCGAAGCGATCGCCAGCGCCGTGGACCCGGTTCGCGCAACAGCATCCAGCCTGGGCATAGTCAAATGGTCCATCGGCCTATTTGTCGCGGTTTGGCTGGCGCCCGTCCTCTGGATTTCGAATGAAATCCGCGAGAACCGCGGCCGAATTGAACTGCTGCGCGCCGAAACGGCGGAAATGCGCGTCGATATGACGGAAATGCGTGTCGATATGGCAGGAATGCGCAGTGAAAATGGCGAGCGATTTGCGCGCATTGAAACATTGCTTGCCGAGCTGCTTCCAGCGAGAACCGACCAGTAGCCTGCCCGCATCCTTCGCCTTATCCAGTCTGCGGTGGCTGCGGTCGGCACCCTGAACTGTTCGGCTGGTCTACCGCCAAGCTCCTCGCCGACGGAAACCGGCACAATATTCCAAGAGACATGCAGCTTCTTGCTTCGCACTCCAAGCGGGTGCATCCCGACGCGAATAGGCGATTGCGATTCCATTTCGCTTGGTGAATTCTCCCCGGTGCAGCTGCGCCCGCGGTGGCGCGACCAGCGAGTGAATGCATGGCCGAGTTCAATTCGACCGCGCGGGTCGTGATCATCGGCGGCGGCGCCGTCGGCGCTTCCGCGCTCTACCATCTCGCCAAGGCCGGATGGACTGATTGCACCCTTCTGGAAAAGAACGAACTGACCGCCGGTTCCACATGGCATGCGGCGGGCAACGTGCCGACCTTCTCCTCCAGCTGGTCGATCATGAACATGCAGCGGTACTCGACCGAGCTCTACCGCGACCTCGGCAACGAAGTCGGCTACCCGATCAACTACCACGTGACCGGCTCGATCAGGCTGGCTCATACCAAGGAGCGCATGCGCGAATTCAAGCGCGCCTGCGGCATGGGCCGCTACCAAGGCATGGACATCGAGATCATCGACTGCGATGAAATCAAGCGGAAATACCCGTTCATCGAAACCCACGACCTTGCGGGCGCACTGTTCGACCCCTGCGATGGCGACATCGATCCCGCCCAGCTGACGCAAGCGCTCGCGAAGGGGGCACGGGACCTCGGGGCCGCCGTCGTGCGCTTCGCTCCGGTCGTCGGCATCTCCCGCAACGGCAGCGGATGGCGGGTTCATACCCCCAAGGGAGACATCGACTGCGAGATCGTGGTCAACGCCGCCGGATACTACGCGCAGAGGGTCGGCGAACTCTTCAAGCCCTTTGGCGGAAGAACCGTCCCGATGGCGACCATGAGCCACCAGTACCTGATCACCGACGAAATCCCGGAGCTGGCGGAATGGTCCCGCGAGGCGGAACGCAAGCTCCCGCTGCTTAGGGACGTGGACACTTCCTACTACCTTCGCCAGGAGAAGTTCGGCTTGAATCTAGGCCCTTACGAGAGGAACTGCCGGGCGCACTGGGCCGATTCGGACGATCCGTTTCCCGAGGACTTCTCGTTCCAGCTGTTCGCCGACGATTTGGACCGGCTCGACTGGTACGTCGAGGATGCCATGGCTCGAGTGCCCCTGCTCGGCAAGGCGGGAATCTCGAAGGTCATCAACGGCCCCATTCCCTACGCCCCGGACGGGAATCCATTGATCGGCCCGATGCCGGGGGTGCCGAATGCTTTCGAGGCGTGCGTTTTCACATTCGGCATCGCCCAGGCGGGAGGCGCGGGAAAGGTGCTCGCCGAATGGGTGATCGAAGGCCGAACCGAATGGGACATGTGGTCGTGCGACCCTCGGCGGTACACCGACTACACGGACCACGAATACTGCGTGGAGAAGGCCGTCGAGGTCTACGGCCACGAATACGCCGTCCATTTCCCGCACCATGTCTGGCCCGCGGGACGGGACAGGAAGCTGTCGCCGGCGCATGAACGAATCATGAAGCTCGGCGGGCAGATGGGCACCTACAACGGATGGGAACGCGCCAACTGGTTCGCGGCCCCGGGCGACGACACGTCCGAGCAGGCGACGCAGACCTGGTCCCGTTCAGGTCCTTGGGAGCCGAGGATCAGGGAGGAATGCGAAGCCGTGCGCGACGCCGCGGGCGTGCTCGACCTGCCGGGTTTCGCGCGCTTCCGCCTGTCCGGCAGCGGCGCTTCGGAAACGCTGCTGGAATTGATTGCCGGAAACCTGCCGTCCATCGGCAGGATTTCGCTTGCCTATTTCCCCGACAGCCGCGGACGCGTGCTTACCGAAATGTCCGTGCTTCGGCATGGAGATGACGATTTCACCCTGATCACGGCGAGCGCCGCCCAATGGCACGACTTCGAGTTGCTGCAGCGCGCGCTGCCTGAGGACGGCGGCGTCTGCATTGAGGATCTGACGAACGAATTCTCGACGCTGATCGTGACAGGCCCCGGGTCCCGGAACCTGTTCAGCCGAATTGCCGAGGCGGACCTGGAATTGCCTTGGCTGACCCACCAATCCGCGCGCGTCGCCGGAATGCCGACCACGCTCGTGCGGGTCAGCTACGCTGGCGAGCTTGGCTGGGAGATCCACGCCGAAAACGGAAACATCGCGGCGCTTTACGACGCGGTGCTGGATCAGGGAACCAAGCCGTTCGGGATGTGGGCGCTGGACTCGCTCAGGCTTGAGAAAGGATACCGGGCTTGGAAGGGCGACCTTTCGACGGACTACACCCTGCTCGAGAGCAGCTTGGACCGGTTCGTCAAACTCGACAAGGCGCAGCGGTTCACGGGCCGGGCCGCCCTTCTTTCGGAAAGGCAGCAAGGAAGCCGCAAGCGCTTCGCGACCATGGTCGTCGACGCAGGGGACTGCGACGCGCCGTACATGTCGACAATATGGAAAAGCGGCGAAATCGTGGGCGAGGTCACCTCGGGCGGCTGGGGCTACAGGGTCGGAAAATCCATTGCGATGGGGATGGTTCGGCCCGAGCTCGCCGCCGCAGGAACGGAACTTGAAATCGAAATCTTCGGCGACAGGTTTAATGCGGTTGTCCAACGGCATCCGGCGTTGTGGGACCCGGACAATGAACGGCTCAAGTCGTAAGGGCTGTTGGCGCGCGGCCCCGCCGAGGCTTCCCGCCCGTTCAGCGGCGGATGCGTCGCGGGCGCGAAGCGCGCCGACGGTCCGCAAGTCCTAGGCCTATGGCCAGCGGCGGCATCCCCAGCCACGCCCGGGCAGTGATCATCGGCGGAGGCGTCGTTGGCTGCTCGGTCGCTTACCATCTCGCGAAGATCGGCTGGAAGGATGTCGTCCTGCTCGAACGCAAGCGGCTGACGTCCGGAACGACATGGCACGCGGCGGGCCTGATTGCGCAGCTCCGGGCCACCGCCAACATGACGAAGCTCGCCAAGTACTCGCAGGAGCTCTACGGCACCTTGGAGGCCGAAACCGGCGTGGCCACGGGATTCGTGCGATGCGGATCGATCACGGTGGCCCTGACGGAGGACCGGAAGGAGGAGCTGCTGCGGTCCGCCTCCATGGCGCGGGCGTTCGGTGTCGAGATCGACGTGATTTCGCCAAGCGAGGTCAAGGAGCGGAACCCGCATCTCAACACCGGCGATGTCGCTGCGGCCGTCTACCTCGGGAAGGATGGACAGGGAGACCCGGCGAACATCGCGATGGCCCTCGCCCGCGGGGCGCGGAATCTCGGCGTAGCGCAATTCGAAAACACGGTTGTAACCGGCATTGGAACGACAGGCCGACGCGCAACGTCCGTCTCGTGGGTTTCCGGGCGGGATAGCGGAACGATCAGCTGCGACGCCGTCGTGAATTGCGCCGGGATGTGGGGGCGCGAGGTCGGGCTGATGGCGGGCGTCAATGTTCCGCTGCAAGCCTGCGAGCACTTCTACATGGTCACCGAGCCGATTGAGGGTCTTGGCCCCCTCCCCGTCCTGCGCGTTCCGGACGAGTGCGCGTACTACAAGCAGGATGCGGGCAAGCTGCTCCTCGGCGCGTTCGAGCCGGTTGCGAAACCTTGGGGTCTGGACGGAATTCCTGAGGAATTCGAATTCGACCAGCTGCCGGAGGATTTCGAGCATTTCGAGCCGATACTGGAGCGGGCGATCAACCGGATGCCGATCCTCGAAACGGCAGGAATCCAGACATTCTTCAACGGCCCCGAGAGCTTCACCCCGGACAATGCGTACCATCTCGGGCGCTCGCCCGAGCTCGACAATTTCTTCGTTGCCGCAGGCTTCAATTCGGTCGGCATACAGTCTGCCGGCGGCGCGGGCATGGTTTTGGCGCAGTGGATGGAGGACGGGCAGAAGCCGTTCGACGTCGGGGATGTCGACATCGCGAGGATGCAGCCGTTCCAAGGCAATCGGCGCTACCTCGCCGAGCGGGCGACCGAAACGCTCGGCCTGCTCTACGCGGACCATTTCCCGTTCAGGCAGAAGGCCGCGGCGCGGGGCATCAGGAGGACGCCGTTCCATGCCCACCTGGTCCGGCGCGGCGCGGTGATGGGCGAAACGTCCGGCTGGGAGCGCGCGAACTGGTTCGCCGAAGACGGGCAGGCCCCGGAGTACAGCTACGGCTGGAAGCGGCAGAGCTGGTTCCGGAACTGGGCGGCGGAGCACATGGCCGTGCGGGAGCGCGTCGGGATGTACGACATGTCCTCGTTCGGCAAGATCAGAGTTGCGGGCAAGGACGCGGAGGCGTTCCTGAACCATGTCTGCGGCGCGAATGTTTCCGTTCCTCCCGGGCGGCTCGTCTACACGCAGTTCCTCAACCGAAGGGGCGGAATCGAGGGCGATGTAACTGTGGCGCGCCTCGGAGAATCGGATTTCCTTGTAGTCACGCCTGCGGCGACACTGACCGCCGACCTCGCGCGCCTCACCCGGCACGCCGAAGGGTACGAGGTCGTTCTGATCGACACGACCGCTTCCGAAGGCGTGCTCGCGGTCATGGGGCCGATGTCCCGGGATGTGCTGAGCCGCGTCTCGCCCGCGGATTTCAGCAGCGGCGGTTTCCCGTTCGGCACCCTGCAGACTATCGAAATCGGCATGGCCGTCGCTCGCGCGCACCGGATTTCATATGTCGGCGAGCTGGGCTGGGAAATCTATGCGCCGTCGGACATGGCCGCGCATGTCTTTGAAACGATCTGGGAAGCCGGGCGGGAATTCGATTTGAAGCCATGCGGCATGCACATGATGGACAGCTGCCGGAGCGAGAAGGCGTTCAGGCATTTCGGCCACGACATCACCTGCGAGGACCATGTCCTCGAAGCCGGGCTGGGCTTCGCGGTCGACACTTCGAAGCCCTCGTTCATCGGCCGCGATGCCGTCCTCAGGAAGCGCGAGAACGGCCTTGAGAAGCGCCTGCTGCAGTTCCAGCTGTCCGACCCGGAGCCGCTGCTCTTCCACAACGAGCCGATCTTGCGCGGCGGCAGGATCGTCGGCCATCTGACGTCCGGAAGCTACGGCCACGCGCTCGGATCCGCAGTCGGGCTGGGGTACGTGCCCTGCTCCGGCGAAACGCTCGGAGACGTGCTTGATTCCAAATTCGAAATCGAAGTCGCGGGCGTTCGGGTTCCGGCAACGGCGTCGGCCAAGCCGCTTTACGACCCGGCCGGACGCCGCTCGAAGTCATAGCCCGAATGCACGGCGGCCGCCTTGGCGTGCGCTGCGTGGTCGCGGTTGCCGCTCAGCGGCGAAGCCGCTGAGTTGGCCCGCGCCCGGAAGAGGTCGCTGACCCTGCGGGGGCACCGGACGAGCGTGACCTTGGAGGACGAGTTCTGGGACGCGCTCAAGGATATTGCGGGCAGCATGGGCATGTCCGCAACGGCGCTCGCCTCCGAAATCGACGGCAGGCGGGATCTCGCGACCGGACTTGCGTCTTCGATCCGGGTATTCGTGCTTGAGCGCTACCGGAATTCCGCGCGCGGAACGCCTTCTGGCGGATCTCAGCCGAATTCCGCCAGGAAAGGAAGCGTTTCGAGCAGCCAGTAGGCGATTGCCGAAAAGCGGTCCGTGATGAGCAGCAGCCCGACAACGCACAGCAGCGCTCCGATGCAGATTTCGACGGTCCTGAGGTGCGGCTTCAGGCGCTCCATCACGCCGAGCGACCGGTCGATGAACGCGGCGGCCAGCAGAAACGGAATGCCGAGGCCGGCGGCGTAAGCCGCCAGGAGAGCGGTCCCGCGCGCGATCGACTCCTCTTGGGAGGCAAGCGCGAGTATCGCGCCGAGCTGCGGCCCGATGCACGGAGCCCAGCCGAACGCGAACGCGAGACCGAGCACGAATGCGCCGAGCGCCCCTCCCCTGTGCCGCGATTCCAACCTGGCTTCCCGGTCGAGGAGCGGAATCCTTAGCACTCCAAGAAAATGCAGCCCAAACAGCAGGATGACTGCTCCTGCCAACCGTCCCAGCAGCCGCTGATGCTCAAGAAACAGCGTCCCGGCCGCCGAAGCCGCCAAGCCCAGAAGGATGAAGACCGTCGACAGGCCCAAGACAAATGACGCGGCCGACGCCGTAACGCCGGAACCGGAGCGGGCGCTTTTCAACTCTCCGAACGACATGCCGCCGATGTAGGCCAGATACGGAGGCACGATCGGCAGGACGCACGGGGACAGGAAGCTCAGCGCTCCGGCGGCAACCGCTATGAGCAGCGCCGGCGCCAAACTGGCGTCGATCAGTTCAATGCCGAACATCGTGGCTCCATTTTGCCCAAGTTCCGACTATTCGATAAACGGCCGGAAGGCAGGCGGCGGCCGTTCACGATACCGTAGGCCGGATACAGCGGAAGCCGGAGCAGAACCGATGGTAGCGGTGGTTGAAATCGATGCCATGGGGCTTCTATGCCCGCTGCCGGTTCTCAGGGTCGGCAAAAGGATGCGGCAAATGGCAACCGGCGACATTGCCGTCGTGTCCTGCGACGACCCCGCGGCTCTCGTCGACATTCCGCATTTTTGCGCCGAGCAAGGGCACGACCTGGTCCGCCAGGAGCAGGAAGGCGAGCGTTTGGAATTCCACATCCGCAAGGGGTGATGCGCCGTGCGCGCGAACCTGCGATGCGTTGACCCGTCAGCCCGGCCCCGCCCGGAAACGCCAACTGTCGAAGAGCCTTCGCGCAATCAAGCGCCTGCGCGTCACTCGGCGGCGATTGCAGCCGCGACGGGCGGCCGCGTTCTCAGCCTGCGCAGCAGCTCATCCCGGCGATTCATCGCGATCCGGTAGCTTTCCTCCCAAACCGGGCCGAATCCGCGTATCCGCGTCGGCAAGGCAGCCAATTCCAGCGCCGCCTCCCTGTCATGCGGTTCGCCGGCCGCCAGAATCTCCGCCATGTCCGATTCGAAGTTCTTCCTGAGCTCGCGCTGGAGGCGGCGCTCGGAGCCGCGCGCAAAGGGATCAAGAACGGTTCCGCGCATCCACCGCATCGCTGCCAAAAGCCGGAAGGCGACAAGAATCCATTGCCCGAATTCGCGCTTTCCGGGACGCCCGTCCGCGCCCTTCGCCGCAAGCCCGGGCGGCGCGAGGTGGAATGTCATCCTGAAATCGCCCGCGAATTCCCGCCGCGCCTGTTCCGCGGTGGCGCCGTGCAGCCTTGCGACCTCGTATTCGTCCTTTACCGCAATGACCCTGTGGTAGCCTTCGGCCGCTGCGATTTTCAGCTCGCTGTCGCCGAACCGGTCCACGAATTCCTGGAACTTCGCGGCGGCCTCCGCGCCGGAGTGCTCCGCGACATGCCGCCGCCTGAGCTCCACAGGGTCCGAAACGGCCTGCGCCGGCTGCGGGCGGCGAACCGCGCCTGCGACGCGCGCGGCCTCTTCAGGGTCATGCGCAGCCAGCCGCCCCAATTCGAATGCCGATCGGTTGAGCTCCACTGACACGCCGTTCAGTTCGATTGCGCGCGCGATCGCGCCGTGGCTGAGCGGAACCCATCCGTTCTGCCATGCCATGCCGAGAAGCATGATGTTTGAATAGATCGAGTCGCCGAAAGCCGCCTCGGCAAGCGCCGACGTGTCGGCGAAACAGGCCGAGTCTTCGCCCGTCCGCGCTTCGATCTGCTGACGCATTTCATCAGTTGGAAGGCGGAACTCCTTGTTTCTTGTGAATTCCCCGGTGACGATTTCACGCAGGTTCACGACTGCCCTGGTCCTGCCCCGGGACATGAGGCGCCTGACCTCGGCGCTTGCGGCCACCACGAGGTCGCCGCTGAGCACCGCGTCGGCCTCATTGTCCGCGACCCGTATCGCGGTGATGTCCTCCGGCGTTCGCGCTATCCGGCAATGGCTCGTCACGGCGCCGCCCTTCTGCGCAAACCCGAGCATCTGGATCACGCCGACGCCGAGCCGGTCCAAATGCGCGGCCATCGCAAGGACTCCATCAATGGTGAGCACGCCGGTTCCGCCGATGCCGCCGATCACCAGATTGTAGGTCCTGTCGATCTCCGGGAGTTTCGGGGCCGGAAGCGGCGGCAGTTCGACCGAGGGTCGCTTCCGCGCCCGCACGGCGGCTCCTTGGATCGTTACGAACGACGGGCAGAACCCGTTCAGGCAGCTGAAGTCCTGGTTGCAGCCGGACTGGTCGACCGCCCGCTTGCGGCCGAACTCGGTTTCGACGGGAACGATTGAAACGCAGTTCGACTGGACGCCGCAGTCGCCGCAGCCCTCGCAGATGTCCGTGTTGATGAACGCCCGCCTTCCCGTGTCGGGAAACTGCCCGCGCTTCCGGCGGCGGCGCTTCTCGGCGGCGCAAGTCTGCACGTACACGATCGCGGTAACGCCCTCGACCTTCTGGAAGTCCCGCTGCACCTCGTCCAGTTGCCCGCGCTCGCGGACTCGCGCCTTTTTGGGGAACTTCGCGAGGTCGATGTCTTCCTTCCTGTCGTAGACGACCGCGAGTTCGCGGACGCCGAAAGCGGCAAGCTCGTGCGCGACCCTCGCCGCGTCGAGCCCGCCCTCGATTCCCTGCCCGCCTGTCATCGCGACCGCGTCATTGAACAGGATCTTGAACGTGATGTTGGCGTTTGCCGCCACCGCGGCCCTAACGGAATTCACCCCGGAGTGGTTGTAGGTGCCGTCGCCCATGTTCTGGAAGACGTGGCCGCGCTTCGAAAAAGGATTCTCTCCGATCCAGTTCGAGCCCTCGCCGCCCATCTGCGTGTAGCCGGTCGAGTTCCGATCCATCCACTGGACAAGGAAGTGGCAGCCGATGCCGGCGTATGCGCGCGCGCCTTCCGGAATTCTCGTTGACGTGCTGTGCGGGCAGCCGGAGCAGAAATAAGGCGTCCGCGTTGCGAATTCCGCAGCATTTCCGACGGAATCGGCACTGTTGATCCCATTCATCGCGACGGCAAGCCGTTCCGTCCCCCGGCCTTCCTCGTCAAGAATCCGGCCGAGCTTCCTCGCAATGTCGATCGGGTCGAGCGCGTATTTGACAGGGAAGAGCTCCCTGCCCTCCCGGTCCCGGGCGCCGTAGACGCGCGGGCGGCGGCCTGCGTCGAACAGCGCGTCCTTGGCCTGCATCTCGACCAGCTTCCGCTTCTCTTCGACGATCACCACCAGGTCGAGAGGCTCGGCCCATTCGAGAAAACTCTTCGTTTCGAACGGCCAAGTCATGCCGACCTTGTATGTGGCGATGCCAAGCCGCTCGGCCTCCTGCCGGTCAAGATCCATAAGCGAGAGCGCGTGCTGGAGATCCAGCCAGCTCTTTCCGGCCGCGACGAATCCGATTTTCGCGCTTCGGGCTCCCCAATCTGGCCGGTCGATGCGGTTGGCGCGGCCGAATGCCTTCGCCGCGTCCAGCCGGTAGTCGAGCACCCGCGCTTCCATGTCGCGCGGCGTGTCCCCGAGCCGGATGTTCAGTCCGCCCGGCGGCGGCGCGAACTCCGGAAGCGCGATCTCTACGCGGTCGGGGCGGCCGTCGACGACGCCGGCGGACTCGATCGTCTCCTTGAGGCACTTCAGCCCGACCCAGTTGCCGGAATACCGGGAGAGCGCGTAGCCCAGTATCCCCATGTCAACGACTTCCTGGATGCCGGCAGGCGATAGAACCGGCACATAGGCGTCCATGAGCGCGACGTCCGACTGGTGGAGCGTCGTCGAGCTTTCTCCGACATGGTCGTCGCCCATGAGCAGCAGCACGCCGCCGTGTTTGGAGCTGCCTGCCAGATTTCCGTGCTTGATCGCGTCGCCGGAACGGTCCACGCCCGGCCCCTTCGCGTACCAGAGCGCGAACACGCCGTCGTGCCTGCCTTCGCCGTGGAGTTCCGCCTGCTGGCTGCCCCACACGGCGGTCGCAGCGAGATCCTCGTTCACGCCGGGCTCGAAGACGATGCCGGCTTCATCGAGCTGCTTCCGCGCCCGGCGCATCTGCAGGTCCACCGTGCCCAAAGGCGACCCGCGGTACCCCGAAACGTACCCGGCCGTGTTCAGACCGGCCGCGCGATCCCTTTCGCTCTGCGTCAAGAGCAGGCGGATAATCGCCTGCGTGCCGTTCAGAAGAACCGGAGTGCAGGAAAGGTCGAACCGGTCTCCAAGCTGGATGTCCCGGATTTCCGAAGCGTTCGTATCAAGCGCTCGTGCCACCGCACGGCCAATATATTGCGACATGCTTGTTTGGCAACACGATGGCTCGGTTCGGTTCATGGCGCTCGCTGGCCGTCCGGTCGGCCTTCCCGGGCGCATGCTGCAGGAAACCCGTTTACAAAAATTTTACCCGTCCGTACCCGTCAGGTTTCGAGTGCCGCACTTATTCTTGCAATCGGGAACGCGGCAGCGGCAGCCGAAGAGCCGCGATGGACGCAAGGTGTCGGAATGGACTGGGACAAGCTGAGAGTTTTCCATGCTGTTGCGTCGGCCGGAAGCCTTACGCAGGCCGGCGATGTGCTTCACCTCAGCCAGTCCGCCGTAAGCAGGCAGATTCAGGCGCTGGAGCACAGCCTTTCCGCAACGCTGTTCCACCGCCATGCCCGCGGCCTGATCCTGACGGAGCAAGGCGAGCTGCTGTTCGACGCGGCCGAAGCCATGTCGAGGCGGCTTGGATTCGCGACCGCGCGGATTCGGGATTCGTTCGAAGGAGACTTCGGCGAGCTTCGGGTAACCACGACGGTCGGATTTGGCACCCTTTGGCTCGCGCCGAGGCTTTCGGCGCTCTACGAAGAGCACCCGGACCTGAACATCGATCTGATGCTCGAGGAACGGATACTCGATCTGCCCATGCGGGAAGCCGATGTGGCCATCCGCATGAAGGAGCCATCCCAGTCGGACCTGATCCGCAGACGGCTCATGTCGGTCAGGATGCGCCTGTACGCCTCGGCTGGTTATCTGGAGCAGAGCGGAACGCCCGGCGAGGCCAAGGATCTGGTCCGCCACCGGCTGATCAGCCAAGGGGCACGGGACGAGCAGTTCAGCGAAGGAGCCAATCTTCTGAAGAATGTCTTGGGCGGAACGACGACATCGCATCTGACGGTCAACAACTATTACGGCGTGCTGCAGGGCGTTCTGCACGATCTCGGCATCGGCTTGCTGCCGGACTACCTGACGGACCATTTCCCGCAGCTTGTCAGGGTCCTGCCGGACATGGAATCGAACGAGATTCCGGTCTACCTCGCCTATCCGGTCGAATTGCGGGGATCCAAGCGCATCCAAGCGTTCCGGGACTTCGTGCTCTCGGAGGCGCGGAAGCAGAAGCGTGACTGACGGGAACGGAAGCTTGAAAGACCGCCGCGCTCGATTCGGGATCGGACGGGGGTGCATCCCATTTTTTGTGGGCGGCGGGCCTGTTCCGCTGTCCCGGCGTCGTCCGCGCTCGGCGCTGCGGGGGTTGCAAACGCGCCTCCGCGGGCCAGGATGGACCGGTCCCGGCGCGGCTGCCGAAGACCCGCGAACGGCGGGCGCCGCGCATCCGGGCGCGAGCAGCGGAGAACATCATGGCAGGCAAGACGAAGGATCCGGAGTTCCGCCATCCGAACACGGTGGCGTATCTGCAAGGCTTGACGGACGAGGAGGCGGCGGAGCATCCCCCTGTGATCCGCAAGGCCGGCGGCGTTTGCACGGAGTATTGGCGGGAGGGCGGCCGTGTGCGCTGCCGGGAGGTCGATGAGCCTTCGCGCGCCGGCGCGCCGGAGATGGGCGCGCTGCTTGCGGCGGCGGAAGCGGCGTTCGGCCGTTCGCTTCCGCGGATGAGGGCGGAGCTGAGAGGCGGCCGGGTTCCGGACCTGGACGCGCTCGAGACGACGGTCCGCGACGGCATGCTCGGCTCCGGGTCCGGGGCGCGGGGCTGCGCGGCCCTGCTCGAGGCGCTCGACGCCGAGCTTCCGGCCCCGCCCTGCCCGGACTGCGGCCGGCCGATGGAGCGGCACGGCCGGACCGGGAAAACGCTCCTGACGCGCCTCGGGCAGGCCGGGATCAAGCGCAGGTACTTCCGCTGCCGCCGGTGCGGCGGCGGCCATTTCCCTTTGGACCGCGCGCTGGGCCTGGAGGGCAAGGCCGCCGCGCCCGGGGCGGAAAGCATCCTTGCCGACGTCGCCAGTTCCGAAAGCTACGGGGAGGCGGGCTGCAAGCTCGGGAACCTTGCCGGCGTCCGCGTTCCGAAATCGACGCTCCGGCGCCACGTCGCGGGGATCGGCCGGGAGATGCAGGAGTTCGAGCGGGCGGGCGCCGGGGAGCGCAAGCCCCCGGCGCGGCGGGTCCTGGCGGGGATCGACGGCACCGGCGTTCCGATGACCGCGGGCGAGGTCGAAGGCGTTCCGGGCAAGCAGGAGGACGGCGCGGCGAAGACCCGCGAGGCGAAGGCCATCGTCCGCTACACGGCCGAAAGCCGGAACCCGAAGACCGGGGAGCCGAGGAAGGACAGGGGCAGCGGGGCGGTCAGCGTCCGCATCGACAGCGCGCGGTCGGAAGGCGGCGCCGGCCGGGCGTCGGAGTTCGCGGGGCGCCTTGAGCGGTTCGGGCTGCGGGAGGGCCTGTTCGAGGCCGAAGAGCTGGTCGTGCTGTCCGACGGGGCGGCATGGATCCGAAACGTCTGCGAGGAGGTCTTCGCCGGCACGGGGACGACCTTCATCCTCGACCAGTTCCATGCCCTCGATTGCGCGGCGGCGGCGGTGCGGGCTCTCGCTCCGGACAGGGGCGAGCGGAAGGCGCGGATGGAGAGGATCAAGGCGCAACTGAACGGCGGGCGGGTCGACCTCGCCGTCGCCGGCCTGAAGCCGCACCGCCACCGCGACGAGGCCGTCGAGGCCTGCGTCCGCTACATGGAGGCGAACAAGGACCGGATGCGCTACGATGTCTACCGGAAGCGCGGCCTGCCGGTCGGGTCCGGCGTCGTGGAAAGCGCCTGCAAGCGGATCGTCGGGAGCCGGTTCAAGCGGGCGGGATGCCGCTGGTCGAAGGCGGGCGCCAACGCCCTGCTCGCCGCCGAATGCTGCATCGACAACAACCGCTGGGCCGACTTCCTCGATTGGAGGGCCTGCCGCGCCGCAGCCGCCTGACCACAAAAAATGGGATGCACCCATCGGACGGGGCGGTCGGCATGACCGGGTTCAATCGGTTCTGGCGTTGCTCGCCTTGCGCGGCTCGGCCATCGCAACTAGATTCGCGGCGGGAACCGGAGGTGCCGACATGCCCATGCATGCATCGGAAATCGAGCGGCTGATACGGAACAGGTTTCCCGACGCCCGGATTACGATCAAGGATCTGGCGGGCGACGGGAACCATTACGCGGCCGTGGTCGTTGACGAAAGCTTCCGGGGCCTCAACAGAGTCCAGCAGCAGCGGAGCGTGTACGCCGCGCTGGAAGGAAAGATGGACGGCCCGTCAGGCGAGCTTCACGCGCTTGCGCTGACGACCAAGGCACCGGAGTAGCCAATGACGGACGCGGCCCGCGCGAGAATCAGCGAAACCATCGAATCCAACGATGTCGTCCTTTTCATGAAGGGAACCAAGCACCAGCCGCAGTGCGGCTTCTCGTCGCGGGTGGCGGGCGTGCTCAATTTCATGGGCATCGAATTCAAGGATGTGGACGTGCTGGCCGATCCCGACATCCGGCAGGGAATCAAAGACTTCGCCAGCTGGCCGACGATCCCGCAGCTCTACGTGAAGGGCGAATTCGTGGGCGGGTGCGACATCGTCACCGAAATGACCATGTCGGGAGAGCTCGACGAGCTGTTCAAGAGCAAGAACGTCGAATTCGACTCCGCAGCCGCGGAAAGGATCCGGGAGCACAACGCCTGAGGTCAGTTGGCGCCGCTTCCCGTCGTCCCGTCCTTGACCTCCGCTGCCGCGTCGGCCGTTCCTTCCGTTTCCTCTTCAAGCTCTTCGGCAAGCCGTTCGGCCCGGTCGGCTATGCTCTGAAGCTCCTCGGCATTCGCGTCGAGCGCGCCCGCGGCGTCATCAAGCTTCCGCCGATCAGCCGCAGCGGCGTTCGCAATCGTTTTCAGATCGGCGGACTCCTGCTCGCCCTCGCGCACCTTGACCTCCAAGGCCTGAATCTTGCTAGCTAGGTTCAGAGCGCCGATGATGAGCAGCTGCGGCGTTCCCGCCTCCTCGTTCTCAGCCGCCCATTTTCTGAGCTCCGCGTTCAGAATCTCCGCCGCGGAATTCGTCGCTTCGGCCTCGGCCTCGGTGCAGCCGATCCTGAACTCCCTTCCCGCCACGTGAATCACGACTTCAGGCATCTTCGTCGTCGGCTCCCACCGCCATTCCGAGCTCAAGCAGTATCTCGTCGAGAGTTTCGAGATCGCGAGCCCGCGCTTCGGACAGGAGCTTCAATCTCTCGCGCAGCGACTCCGTCTCGCTGTCCGAGCCGTCAACCGCACGATCGGCTCCAAGACCCCGGCGCAGCCGGGCATTTTCCGACTTCGCAAATTCCAGTTCGACTTCAAGGGTCTCGATGCGGCTCGTGAGCGCCGCGGCCTCGCGCCTGTGCGCCTTGGCGGCCCGGCCAAGCTCGGCCTGAAGCGATTCAGCTTCCGCCCGGTCATCGCCGGACAATCCGCGAATGCCGCCGACGGCGTGCTTGGCCTGGACAGCCGCTTCCATCCGCGCCAGCGCCGCACCGATTCGGCGCCTCAGTTCAGTCGACTCGCTGTGCATCGGGAACGGCAAATCCGCTTGCAGTTGGCGCGGCGGCATATACGCAACTTAAGCGGTTCATGGCAATGTTTGCCGCCGAACCCGCGATGGCCTTGGCAGGCGGCGGCCGCGTCGTCCACAGGACTCGAATGAGCGGCAGCCGAACGGGTCCGTCCGGCAATTGACTCGGGAAGACTGTTGAAAAATCGCGGGGAAAGCCGCAAGAGGCGCGGCGCGAGCAGCAGGGACGCAACGGAACGATGAACATCGCTGACCTCCGGGACCGCCACCCGGCGCACTGGCGAAACGCATGCGCGCTGCGGGCGCTTGCGATGGATGCCGTGCAGACCGCGAATTCCGGGCATCCGGGAATGCCGATGGGGATGGCGGATGTCGCCACCGTCCTGTTCTTCAACCATCTGAAATTCGCCGCGAACGCCCCGTTGTGGCCGAACCGGGACAGGTTCGTGCTTTCAGCGGGCCACGGGTCCATGCTGCTTTACGCCGCATTGCACTTGGCGGGATTCGGCAAGTTGACCTTGGACGAGATCAAGCGGTTCCGGCAGCTGGAATCCGTGACTGCCGGGCATCCGGAGCTGCTGGCAGAAGCGGGAATCGAAACGACAACGGGCCCCTTGGGGCAAGGATTGGCGAACGCCGTCGGCCTCGCGATCGCCGAAGAGGCACTCCGAGCCCGTTTCGGCAGCCAGATTGTTGACCACAGAACCTACGCGCTTGTCGGAGACGGCTGTCTGATGGAGGGCATCAGCCACGAGGCCATCGGGCTCGCGGGAATGCAAAAGCTCTCCAAGCTCACGGTACTTTGGGACGACAACGGGATCTCGATCGATGGCGAGATCGAAAAAAGCGACCTGACCAACCAGAAAGCAAGATTCGCGGCGGCGGGATGGTCGGTGTTCGAATGCGATGGGCACGATCCCGAGGAAATCCATGCGGCGCTCGACGGCGCGAAGCGAAGTAGGCGCCCTGCCCTTGTCGCTTGCCGAACGACCATCGGCTTCGGCTCGCCCGCGAAGCAGGGCACGGCTGCGGCGCACGGCGCGCCGCTCGGCGAAAGCGAGGTGGCGGCTGTTCGGGAAGCGTACGGCTGGACGCACGAGCCGTTCGAGATTCCACACGATATTTCTGAAGCTTGGTCTGAAGCCGGAAAGCGCGGCGATTCGGTCCGGCGGGACTGGGAGAAGCGATTGGCCTCCCTGCCCTCCCGGAAACGCGAGTCGTTCGAAAGAATGCTTCGAGGCGAACCGCCGAAACGGCTCAAATCAACGATAGGCCGACTCAAGCGGAATGCCGTTGCGGTTCCGCAGAAGGCCGCGACCAGGAAGTGTTCGGAAGCCGTGCTGAGCGCGGTCAACCCCATTGCGCCGGAGACGATTGGCGGCTCGGCGGATTTGTCGGGCTCGAACAACACCCGTACGCCGGATCTGGGCGTGTTCGAACCGTCGTCCCGCCGAGGGCGCTACATTCATTACGGCGTCAGGGAGCATCTGATGGCCGGCGCCATGAACGGCATGGCGCTCCACGGCGGGCTGCGGCCCTACGGCGGCACTTTCCTATGCTTCAGCGACTATGCCCGCGGCTCAATGCGCCTTTCCGCGCTGATGGGGCTTCCGGTTGTCTACGTGCTGACCCACGATTCCATCGGACTGGGAGAGGACGGGCCTACCCACCAGCCGATCGAGCACTTGGCCATGCTCAGAGCCACGCCGAATCTCAACGTCATCCGCCCTTGCGACATGGTTGAGACCGCCGAAGCGTGGGAAATCGCGCTGACCCAGACCGGCACGCCGACCGCAATAGCCCTGACGAGGCAGTCCGTCGCTCTGTGCCGGACTGCGCACACCGCGAGGAACCTGACCGCGCGCGGCGCGTACCTGCTGCGGAATTCGTCAAACCGGCTGAGCGTCGTGCTGCTCGCGACCGGGTCGGAAGTGGCGCTTGCTGTCGAGGCGCGCGAATTGCTGGAGGCGAAAGGGATCGGGACGCGAGTCGTCTCAATGCCTTGCTGGGAACTGTTCGAAGCGCAGGACGAGGGCTATCGGCGCCGCGTTCTGCCGAGGGGTGCCGCGCGGGTGGCTGTGGAGGCCGCCTCGCGCTTGGGCTGGGACCGCTGGCTGTGCGGAGAGCGCGGCACCGAACGCAAGTCGGCGTTTGTCGGCATGACGGGGTTCGGCAGCTCCGCGCCAGGCCCCGAGCTGTACAGGCATTTCGGGATTACGGCCGAAGCCGTTGCATCAGCAGCCGAAGCCCTGGCGTGACGCGCCTGCGAAACGCCAACGCCATTGCGCCGAATCCCCGCATTGACTAGGACTTGCCGCCCGATTTGACGCGAAGTCGACAGCGAACCCGCCTGACCGCGTGACCTGACCGGAACCGGCCGGAATCCCGCTCGGCACCCATGTTTCAACGGAGAAGAAAAATGTCGGTAAATGTCGCTATCAACGGATTCGGGAGGATCGGCCGGAACGTCCTCCGGGCCGTCATCGAATCGGGGCGCGAAGACATCCGAGTCGTTGCTGTCAACGACCTGGCGCCGGTCGAGCATCTCGCCCACTTGCTTCAGTTCGACACGGTTCACGGGCGGTTCCCCGAAAAGGTTCAAGCGGGCGACGGGGTTCTGGATGCGGGGACGGGCCCGATCAGGGTTACGGCCTTGCGGGACCCAGGCGAACTGCCTTGGGACGGCGTTGACGTCGCCCTTGAGTGCACGGGGATATTCACGTCCCGGGACAAGGCGGCGCGGCATCTCGAAAACGGATCGAAGCGGGTTCTCGTGTCCGCGCCGGCATCGGGCGCCGACAAGACGGTTGTCTTCGGCGTCAACGACCGGACGCTCGAAAGCGGGGATCGCGTTGTCTCCAACGCGTCCTGCACCACAAACTGCCTGGCACCCGTAGCCTCGGTGCTAAACAAGGCGATCGGCATCAAGCGCGGCTTCATGACGACCATCCACAGCTACACCGGGGACCAGCCCGCCTTGGATGCGGTCCACAAGGACATGTACAGGGCGCGGGCCGCCGCGTTGTCGATGATACCCACGTCCACCGGCGCGGCGCGGGCCGTCGGGCTGGTCCTTCCGGAACTGGCCGGAAAGCTTGACGGAGTCGCGATCAGGGTTCCGACGCCGAACGTGTCCGTCGTCGACCTTACGTTCGAGGCCGCCCGCGAAACGAGCGCCGACGAGATCAACGAGGCGATGGTGGCCGCGGCGGATGGGCAACTCGAAGGCGTTCTTGGCTACACCGACCTTCCGAACGTCTCGTCGGATTTCAACCATGATCCGCGCTCGTCGATCTTCCATCTTGACCAGACCAAGGTGATGGACGGCGTGTTTTGCAGGGTGTTGTCTTGGTACGACAACGAATGGGGCTTCTCGAACCGGATGGCCGACGTTTCAGTCGCGCTCAGCGCGCTCTGAGTTCGAAGGAGGCGGACTCCCGCGCCCGCCGGCCCGACGGGAGGATTCCGTGATGCGTTGGCGAACCCTCGACGATGCTGATCTCGCGGGCAAACGCGTTCTCGTGCGCGTCGACTACAACGTGCCGATGGCGGACGGCCGCGTTGCGGACGCCACCCGCATTGCCGCTTCGGCGCGCACGGTCCGCGAAATCATCGACCGGGGCGGAACGCCGATTCTGCTTTCGCATCTGGGCAGGCCGGGGGGTCGGCGCCAGCCCGAGCTCTCGTTCGGACAAATCGCGCAAGCAGTCGAAGAGCGCCTCGGCGTGCCGGTGGAATTCTGCCCGGAAACGGTCGGCGCGACTGCCGAAGCGCGCAGCAGAAGCATCCCGCGCGGCGGCGCGCTGCTGATGGAAAACGTCAGGTTCCACAAGGAAGAGACTGAAAACGAAAGGGAATTCTCGGAACGCGTGGCGCGGCTTGGGGATGTCTATTGCAACGATGCGTTCTCCGCGAGCCACCGGGCGCACGCGTCGACCGAGGGGCTCGCGAAGCTCCTTCCCGCGTATGCGGGACGCCTGCTTGAAGCCGAAATCAACGCGCTCGAAAGAGCTCTTGAGCGGCCTAAGCCTCCTGTCGCTGCGCTGGTCGGCGGCGCGAAGGTTTCCACGAAGCTGGCCGTTCTGCGGAACCTGGTGCGGAAGGTCGATTGCCTAATCGTCGGCGGAGGGATGGCCAACACCTTCTACCTTGCCGGCGGCTTGGAGATCGGGGCCTCGCTCGCGGAACCCGACATGGCCGGTACCGCGCGGAGCATTGAGGAGGCGGCCACAAAGAGCGGCTGCAGGATCGTGCTGCCCGACGAGGTCGTGGTGTCGAAGGAGGCAAGAGCCGGGGCTGCCGCCCGCGCCGCCCTGCCCGGCTCCAGCGCGCCCGACGAGATGGTGCTGGATTGCGGGCCGAACTCAGCGGGCCGGATTGGGGAAATGCTGAAGGAGTTCGGCACGCTGCTTTGGAACGGCCCGATGGGAGCATTCGAGATTCCGCCATTCGACGAAGGCACCAACGCCGTCGCGCAACGCGCCGCGCAGCTGACGCGCGATGGCGGGCTGATTACCGTGGCGGGCGGCGGGGACACGGTCGCGGCCCTGAACAACGCCGGGGTGGCCGACCAGTTCACCCATGTGTCAACGGCCGGCGGCGCGTTCCTGGAATGGCTCGAAGGCAGGCAGCTGCCCGGCATCGCCGCGTTGAGCAGCTGAACGCCTCCCTCCGTTTCCGCTATCCCAAGATCGAACGAGCGCGCTGGAAAGGAGCTTCGGATGAACACAACCGACGCAGTTGAACGAATTCTGGCGAACTACGCCTACGAAGCGCCGGGCGTCAGGGCAGGCCTCCGCCGCATCCTGATGGCAGGCGAGCTGGCCGGAACGGGAAAGCTCGTGATCCTTCCGGTTGACCAAGGATTCGAGCACGGCCCCGACAAGAGCTTCCTGGCTAACGAGCCCGCCTTCGACCCGCACTACCATTGGGAGCTCGCCATCGAAGCCGGGTTGAGCGCATATGCCGCTCCGCTGGGAATGCTCGAGGCCGGCGCCGACCGCTTCGCCGGAAGAATTCCGACAATTCTCAAGGTCAATTCCTCGAACTCGCTGATGCCCTCTGGCCGCCCAAAGGACCAAGCGATAACGGCTTCGGTCAAGGACGCGCTGAGGCTCGGATGCGAGGCCATCGGGTTCACCATCTATCCCGGCTCGTCGGCATCGTTCGCCATGTTCGAGGAAATCGCGCAGATGCGCGCCGAAGCGGGCGCTTGCGGAATCGCCACGGTCATCTGGTCGTATCCCAGGGGCGAGGAACTGTCGGACTCAACCTCGCAAAGCGCATTGGACGTCGCCGCCTACGCGGCCCACATGGCCGCATTGCTGGGCGCCCACATAATCAAGATCAAGCTTCCCGGCGGGCACTTGCAATCGCCCTCCTCGCAGGAGGCTTACGACAGGGCGGGAATTGATTCCGCGAGCCCGGCCGGCCGGGTCGCCCATTGCATGAGGGCGGCGTTCAGCGGGCGGCGAATCATGGTGTTCTCAGGCGGCGCCAAAAAGGGCCGGGACGGCGTATTTGAGGACGCGCGGGCCATCCGGGACGGAGGCGGCAACGGTTCAATCATCGGGAGAAACACGTTCCAGCGGCCGAAAGATGAAGCGCTGGGCATGCTGTCGGAGCTCGCCCGGATCTACCGGCGGGAGGCGTAGGTTCGGCGCGGCCCCGCGCCGACTACCGGATCCCCCGGGGTCGGCGTGTGCCGGATACGCTTCAGTCGGCTTGATCAGCTGTTGGCAAATGGCGCGGAATGCAGGACAATGCATGCAACGCCGAGCAATGCGGCGAATTGAGGCAGCGTGAGAAACAAGCCGAAGCCGACACGGTCCGCCCTCTACCGCGACTTGGCCTTCTGCCTGATCCTTTTTTCGGCCGGAGGATACTTCTCCTTTTCGGCATTGCAGGGCGACTACGGGCTGTTCCGGCGCATCCAGATCGAGGACGAGGAGGCACTGCTGCGAACGCGGCTTGATGAGATCAGCGCGGAGGTGGCCGAAATGGAAAACAAGACCAGGCGCATGTCGGCAGAGCACTTGGACTTGGAGCTTCTGGACGAGCAGGCCCGCAGAATTCTCGTTTTCGTCCGCCCCGACGATATCTTCGTTAAGTGATTCCGACCTGCTCCTCTCCGCGATCGAAACCCTTCTGCATCTCGACTATTCTATAGCTTCCCCGCCACGCCGCCGGCCTTGGCGAAGACCCGCACGATGCTGATCGCCGAAATGCCCGAGCCCGGGCAGATGGGCGGCAAGCGTACCATCGGCGGCCGCCGCGCGGTGCCGAAAGCCCGGCTTGGTTTCGGAGCGGGCTGACCGGCCGCTCGCCGAACGGCGCAAAACGGAGTCGGCGGTCCGGAACAGCCGCGGCTGCCCGGATCCGGCTGCGGCAAACGCGGCTTCCGAACGCAACCGGACGCTTGACATCCGACCCCCCCCCGTAGGGTGCGCGCGACCGCTCGAAGGCTTCGCCGCGGTTCGCGCCAACACCGGAGCCCGTTCCGGACAGGGCACCAGCGAGGTTCGGAGGCAAGCAGGAGCATCGCCTTGCCCATCCGCCAACGGCGCGAGGGGGCGGAGGGGATGGCGGGCCAGCACCGGAGGGGAAACGCTCATGAACACGAAACTGATCACGGCTCTCGCGTGCGGCGCGGCGCTTGCGCTTGGCGCCTGCTCCGGCGGCAGCCCCGCGGCGCCGACGCCGCCCGCGGCTCAAGATCCCGGGACCGCCGATCCGGGCGCGGACGGCAGAACCGCTGCGGAAAGGGCCTTCGACAACGCGCTGGACGAAGCAAAAAGGGATCTGGCCGCCGCCAGGGCCTTGGTGACTGCCGCCGAGGACGCCGCCAATGCGGCCGCGGACACGGACGCCGCCCGCGCGGCGGCGCAAATGGAAATCGACCGCGCGCGGAAGGCCTTGGCGGACGCCGTGGCGGCGGCGCGCGCCTTGGACGCGCCTTCGGGCGACTTCGAAAGGATCGGCGCGGCGGCCATCCAGGTCGACAAGGCGGAAGCCGCCGAGGATGAGGACGAGGCGAAGCTGCGCGCGGCCGAAGGCAGCACGGGATGGGCCGGCTCGTCCGCGCTGGTCATCGGGAAGGAGATCCTCCGGCCCGCGCCCGCGCTCACGGCGGTCGTCCGCAGGCCGCGCCAGACCGATGGCGCCGACGCCGAGACCCTGCTGACGGCGGCGAAGATCCCGGCGGTCATGCATGAGGACGGGAAGATCGTGATGGGCGACGGGCTGAGCAGCAGCGGCGACCGGCTGCGCATGCGGGGAATTCCGGTCATACGAGGGGGCGGTACGGGCCAAGCATTAGACAACAGACAGTTTCTGAGTTTTGAGCATTTTTTTGTCCAGCCGTTTCAGCGTTTGGACCCCGTTGGCGGCGGAAACGACGGCCCCGAGCCGAAACTTGTCGCCGGGCTGAGGATCACCCTGAACGGGCTTGTCGTGGACATGGGCGGAAAATACGCGCCCGGCGTTGATTTCAGAACTTCCGACGTGGGAACTTCAGGACGGATCTGGAGCAGCGGAACGAGCGGAAATGATTTGACGCTGAATTTCGGCCGCCCGGCGGCCTCGCCCGAAGGCAACGCCGAGCATTACTGGACCGCCGCGCTCATGCCGTCGCCGGAGCTTTTGGAGGCCAACAGCGCCCTGTTCAGGGAAGGCGGGGTGATCGTCCCGGTGGGCACCTACACCATGAGGCTGTCCAACCATGCCGGCCTGGATAGGAATCTAGAGGATCCGGACGCGCCGCCGTACACGGTCGACGACGTGAACCACTACCTGTCCTACGCGGCCTACGGGCACATGGAATTCCTTGCAGGAGCCGAGGTCACGCATGTCACACAAGGGCGACGGAGCTTTCCGTTCCATGTGGGCTACGATGCGTTCAAGGACGAGGCGGACATGAGGACCACGGACATCGCCGACGCCGACAAGATCACCAGAGGGAAGTTCAAGGGCCGGACCCTGGCCTCGCAATTGCCCGTTGTCTTCACTGGAGGCGCCCACCTGGGACTGACGGACGCCAACTATTTGAGGCTGCGGGGCGATGTCGAACTGACCGCGACGATTTCAGGAACGGCAACCGACAACAAGATCAGCGGCAAGATCATGAACCTGGAGTCCTGGGACGGGAACGGGTTCTTCTGGAAGGACTACGCCGCGATCACCGGCGATCTGGCGCTACAGGAAAGCGACATCGGCGCCTCGGGATCGTTCGCCGGCGTCGTCGACACCGCCTCCTTGTCGGCATTCACGGAGGGAGGCTACGAGGGGAACTTCTACGGACCGCCCGCCAGCCTTGAGGCGGCCGGAATCTGGTATCTCCAGGACGGCGACCCAGCCAACTCCGCGGCCCGGAATCTGTCAATCGTGGGCAGCTTCGGCGCGGCGCTGGTGCGCGACGACGGCGTCTGGGGCGTGGCCAGGCGCGGCGGAGGCTGACCCCCCGGGCCCCGGTTCGAAGACCACGGCCGCCGCGCCTCCCCGTTGCGGCGGCCCCGCTTCCGGAGCAGACCTCCGGCGCAGGCACGTCGCCTCGGGGCCGCGCCTGCAGCAGCCGTATCTCCGCATCTCCTGCAGCATGAATCCCGACATGCGATGGAGTGGACGCCCCCTGCCGACGGCATCGGGAAGTGCCATAACACCGGAATCAACGCACCATAAGAGAAAGAGGCATCCACAATGGGCAGGAATGGCATGATCGGCGTCGATCTTGGCAAGAGGAGCTTCCAACCCCGCGGAATTCGCAAGGATGGGTCGGCGGCCTTCCGCGGGAGGGTGTTGCGCGAGCGGTTCCTGGCGGCAGTGTCGAAGCGCGGGTTCCGTACGGTGGCGATGGACCCGCGGCAAAGCCGGACACCGGGGCCCGAACCTGCGGCCGATGGGCTTCAAGGTTCACCTCGTTCCGCCGGCGCGTGAAGCGGCAGAAGAGCGACGCGGCGGAGAGCGCGGAGCGGCAGGCGGAGGGGATGCTGTTCCTGACGCGGACCTTCCGGCGAGGCGGAGGACGCAGACCGTCAACGCGCTGCGCAGGCATCCGGGGAGCACGGCGTGGCACCGCCGCATGGGATCGCGAGCGTGGGCCGGCTGGGCGCGAACCAACCTCAAGCAGCTCGCGGCGTCGGGAAGATCCGCACGGCGGCCGTCCGTCGCTTGATCTCCTGGTTCAGCCTCCCGAGCACATTCGGCCGTCCGTCAGGCGTTCAAGCACCGGTCGAAGCCTGCTGATTGGGGGCCGACACATGCTGGAGTCGTCCGATACTCCGTTGTAGATTGCGCCGAACTCGGGAACCGCGCACGCCGGTTCAAGGATAGCATATGTCGCGCCGCAAGCCGTCCAAGAAGCAGAACGCCTCCAAGGAGGAACTGCTGGAATTCTACCGGCAGATGCTGCTCATCCGCCGCTTCGAGGAGAAGTCCGGACAGCTTTACGGCATGGGGCTGATCGGCGGCTTCTGCCACCTGTACATCGGGCAGGAAGCGGTGGTCGTGGGGCTGGAAGCCGCCGCGGCGCCGGGGGACAAGCGCATAACGGCCTACAGGGATCACGGGCACATGCTCGCTTGCGGAATGGACCCCAAGGGCGTGATGGCCGAGCTCACGGGCCGCAGCGGCGGATATTCCCGCGGCAAAGGCGGCTCCATGCACATGTTCAGCAAGGAGAAGGACTTCTTCGGCGGGCACGGCATCGTCGGCGCGCAGGTGCCGCTCGGCGCCGGACTGGCGTTTTCGGACAAGTACAGGGGGACCGGCGCTGTGACCTTCACGTACTTTGGTGAAGGAGCCGCCAACCAAGGGCAGGTGTACGAGACGTTCAACATGGCCAGCCTTTGGAAGCTGCCGGTCGTGTTCGTCATCGAAAACAACCAGTACGCCATGGGAACCGCCATGAAGCGATCCACATCGACGAAGGAACTCCATACCCGCGGACAGGCCTTCGGAATACCCGGCGAGCCGGTCGACGGGATGGACGTGCTCGCGGTCAGGGCCGCCGGCGGGAAGGCCGCAGCGCACGCGCGCGGCGGCGACGGGCCCTACATCCTCGAGATGCACACCTACCGGTACCGCGGCCACTCAATGTCCGACCCCGCGAAATACCGGACGCGCGAGGAGGTCCAAGGCGTCCGCGAGGAGCGCGACCCGATTTCGCAGGTCCGGGAGCTGATCGTCGAATCCGGGCACGCCGAGGAATCCGAACTGAAATCAATCGACGCCGAAACGAAGGCCGTCGTGAACGAGGCGGCCGAATTCGCCCGCTCGAGCCCCGAGCCGGCCCCTGCCGAACTACGGACCGACGTGTATGCGTAGGCGCTGCCGCGCGGAAAGCGGTCCATGCGCCCTGCCCCTGCCGCTGAGTCCTGCGCAATTCCCGAGTGAAACCGGACATGCCTGAGATGATCGAGAAGACCGTGCGCGAAGCGCTTCGGGACGCGATGGCCGAGGAAATGCGGCGCGACGAGAACGTGTTCCTGATGGGGGAGGAAGTTGCGGAATACCAAGGCGCGTACAAGGTCTCGCAAGGCCTTCTCGAGGAGTTCGGCCCGCGCCGTGTCGTCGACACGCCGATAACGGAGCACGGGTTTGCCGGGCTCGGGGTCGGCGCGGCCTTCGGCGGACTAAGGCCGATCGTGGAGTTCATGACTTTCAACTTCGCGATGCAGGCAATCGACCAGATCGTGAACTCCGCCGCAAAGACCCTGTACATGTCGGGCGGACAAATGGGCTGCCCGATCGTGTTCCGGGGCCCGAACGGCGCCGCTGCGAGGGTGGCGGCGCAGCATAGCCAGGACTACGCGTCGTGGTATGCGCATTGCCCCGGCCTCAAAGTCGTCCAGCCTTACACGTCCTCGGACGCAAAGGGGCTGCTCAAGGCCGCCATACGAGACCCGAACCCGGTCATCTTTCTGGAGAACGAGATCCTTTACGGCAGGAGCTTCGAACTGACCGACGCCGATGAGCATATCGTGCCGATCGGCAAAGCGTCCGTGGCAAGGAAAGGCTCCGATGCGACGATCGTTTCGTTCGGCATCGGCATGAGCCACGTGCTGGCCGCCGCCGAGGAGCTTTCGGAGATGGGGATCCGCGCCGAAGTCGTGGACCTGCGGACGTTGCGGCCGATGGACACGGAAACGGTCGTTGATTCGGTGAAGAAGACGAACCGGTGCGTCACTGTTGAGGAAGGCTGGCCGGTGTGCTCGATCGGGAGCGAGATCAGTGCGGTGCTGATGCGCGAGGCGTTCGATTGGCTTGACGCCCCGGTGGTCAACTGCACGGGTGCCGATGTGCCGATGCCTTACGCCGAGAATTTGGAAAAATTGGCTCTTGTGACGCCGGCGCAAGTCGTCGACGCCGTCAAGAGCGTCGCATACCGGTAAGGGATTCCGATGCCGACCAACATACTGATGCCCGCCCTCTCCCCTACGATGGAGTCGGGCACGCTCGCCAAATGGCTTGTGAAGGAAGGCGACGCCGTTAACTCGGGCGATCTTCTGGCCGAAATCGAGACCGACAAGGCCGTCATGGAGTTCGAGGCGGTCGACGAAGGCGTGGTCGGGAAGCTGCTGATTCCGGAAGGCGCCGAGAACATCGGCGTGAACACGCCCATCGCGATTCTGGTGGAAGAAGGTGAAGAGGTCCCGGAAGGCGCGGAGGCGGAGACCGCTGCGGCAACCGGCAGAAAGGACCCGCCCCCAGAATCAACAGAAAGTCCGGAGCAAGCACCTATCAAGACTGCCGCGGCGCAGCCGCGGGATCGCGTGCTGGCTTCGCCGCTGGCCAAGCGAATCGCGGAAGCGAAGGGTTTGGACCTTTCCAGAATCAAGGGCTCGGGACCTCGAGGCCGGATTGTGAAGGCAGATGTCGAAGGCGCCGAAGCGGCCGCGTTCGCGCCATCGCCCGCAGCCCAGCCCGCCGGTATGACGCCTGAAGCGGTTTCCGCCATGTATGAAGGCAGAGATCACGAAGTGATCGCGCTTGATGGAATGCGCAAGACCATCGCCGCGCGCCTGACCGAGGCCAAGCAAACGATCCCGCATTTCTACCTTCGGCGGGACATCCGAATGGATCGGCTGATCCGCCTGCGATCCGAGGTGAACGACGCGCTGGCCGAGCGCGGAATCAAGCTTTCGATCAACGATTTCATCATCAAGGCCGGAGCCTTGGCACTTCAAGCGGTGCCAGAGGCGAACGCGGTCTGGGCCGGCGACAGCATCTTCCAGTTCGAAGCCTCGGATGTCGCCGTCGCCGTCGCCGTCGAAGGCGGGCTTTTCACGCCGGTTCTGCTGGATGCGGAAAGGAAGCCGCTCGCGGAGCTCTCGGCGGAAATGAAGGATTTGGCGAAGCGGGCCCGGGAGCGGAAGCTGAAGCCGCAGGAATACCAGGGCGGGAGCTTCGCCGTGTCGAATCTCGGAATGTACGGCGTGGAAAGCTTCGACGCGGTCATCAACCCTCCTCACGGCTCGATACTCGCAGTCGGCGCGGGAGGCGCCAAGGCCATCGTCCAGGACGGGGAGATCCGTTCCGCCACTCTGATGTCCGCGACGCTGTCGGCGGACCACCGGGTGATCGACGGCGCGCTCGGAGCGCGCTTCCTCGCCGCGATCGTCGAGCGCCTCGAGAATCCCTACAGCTTGCTGGTCTAGCGCGCAGGCCGCCCCGGTCCCAGAAGGAACGGCGCCGGTCTCTCTCCCTTAGCTTTCTTCCGAAACCTCAATCGGCGCTTGCGCATAGGAGCCGAGGAGCTGGTTCATTTCGGCCGACGGCTGGTCGCATCCCGCCGTCCCGACGACTTTCGCAGGCACGCCCGCCACCGTCTTGCAGCACGGGACATCCTTCAGAACGACTGAACCAGCCGCGATTCGCGAGCACCGGCCGACCTTGATGTTGCCGAGCACTTTCGCGCCCGCGCCGAGAAGCACGCCTTCGCCTATTTTCGGATGCCGGTCGCCGTCGTCCTTTCCGGTTCCGCCCAGCGTCACCGAATGAAGCATTGAAACGTTGTCGCCGACGGCGGCGGTTTCGCCGATGACCATGGAATGGGCATGGTCCATGAGCAGCCCTTTGCCCAGCGTCGCCGCCGGATGGACATCCACGCCAAAAACTTCCGAAACCCGCATCTGCACGAAATATGCGAGATGCCGCCGCCCCTTTTTCCAGAGCCAGTTGCCGACCCTGTAGCACTGAATCGCTTGGAATCCCTTGAAATAGAGCATCGGCTGGATCAGCTCGTGGCATGCCGGATCGCGGTCGAAGACCGCGACGATGTCGGCCCTTGCCGCCGCGCCCAGCGACGGGTCGTCACTGTGCGCCTCGTCGGCGATTTCGCGGAGGACCTGTTCGGACATTTCCCTGGACGCCAACTTGATGGCCATCCGGCAGGCAAGCGCGCTTTCAAGCGATCCGTGATGAAGGATGCCGGTGTGAACGAGTCCGCCGAGCAAAGGCTCGTTGGCGATGTTCGTTTCCGCTTCCGCTCGGATCCTTGTCCAGACTGGATCCGGATCGGGAATCAATGCTGCCTGAGCTTCCATGTCGCGCTTCTTCGCGAAAGTTTCTGCCGTTCTGATTACCACGCGCCGCCGGGCCAAGGAAACCACGGCATCCGGCAGGGCGCATCCCATTTTCGGGGCGGTGAGCCTGCTCGGAGGGCTCGGGCGCCGGTCGCGCTCCGCGTTCGTTCCGCGGGGCAACCAAGTTCGGGCGATTTCGGCACACTGCTCCGGCATCGGCATGGACGAAACCCGCCGTCGGTAGACCATTTTCGATTTGCGCGACGACGGTTCCCGAGCGTTGCGGCCGCTCACCGTAGACGCTGCATCAGACCGGCTACGAAATCTCCACCCGACCGATATTGACCCTTGTCATATGCCGGACCGGGCGAAGCGGTCAGCGGCCGCTTCCCCTCTACACCGCCTCCTGGCCAAGCTGATCGAGGTCGGAATTGCCGGTGAAGTTGACGATTGGAAATCCGAGATCTTTCTCTACGTCGCGCCAAGCCTTGGAAACGATTTCATGTTGCACCCGCAAGATCCTCTCGCCTGTCAACTGCTCGTAATCGCCATCGCAGACGAACTTCATGTCGACGACCGGGTCGCCATCATGATCGAGCCTCGGCCTGACATCGACCCGGACGATATCGATTCCAGTGAAGTGTGAACTGCCCCGTGTTTGCCGGAGAGCAAGAAGCCAGACGAATGAGCCGGAAGCAACATGGAAGGGGCCAATGGCAGAGGCAAGATCCACCCCGAGGCATCCAGCCGAACTCCGCGCGCGCGGAGTTCGGCTGGCCGATGAAAATCGTGCGAACTGCTCCAGCGACAGCGCGGCTGCCACTCCATCGCCGCGAAGCTTGGATGCTCGCCCTCCGCGCTTCGCTCGTGGTGCATCCAGGCGGAGCGCGACGCCCGCGTCCGGCCAGCGCCGGGCGTTCGAGCGCCTAGGCGTCGACTTGGCGAAAATGTTCCCAGCAGTTGGCAGGTAGAAAACAGAAAAAGCCTTGCAGACAAGGGAAATTTGCGTTTTTGGCCCGTGACGCCCAAGCTAGCGCGATTTGTAACATTTCGCTGCGTTCGTTTTCGGCGCGCTCCGCTGCACAATCTTGGATTAGGGAGTTTTGAGACTTGGATTCGCACGACTTGATTGACACAGCCCGTGGGTTGACGGGACTCGATAGCGACGGCCTACGCAGGCCAACCTGCGGCGCGCCGTTAGCACGGCATAATACGCGGTGTTCCATTCGCTTGCCCGCGCGGCCGCCGACCTATTCATTGGCGAAAAGGATCGGCCAGGTTGGCATCAGGCGTACCGCGCACTCGAACACGGAAGCGCGAAAAATGCCTGCCTGAACAAGAAAGCAATGCTAGAATTTCCACTTCAAATCCGGAAATTCGCGGATACGTTTGTCTTTCTGCAGGACGAGAGGCACAAAGCGGGTTATTCGCTTGTTGGCGACTGATACGACAAGCCGAGCACGCTGGCGGCGATCGATAATGCGGAGAACGCGATTCGCCTACTTGAACAGGTGGAAGTCCTACGCCGCCGTGGCTTCGTCGCCCATGTGCTGTTCAAGCGACGATCGCCATAGGAGGCTAGAAATATGAACGAGGAACAGATACGGAATATCGCCGAGTGCGCATTCAGCGCCCATTTTTTGCGAAGTTTAGGTCGACCAAGTTAACGTCAAGCCGAGACTTGATCATGATGGAGACCCTGTCGTCGATGTGAACATTATCTACGACGGAGAACACGAGCAGTTGGCTAGTGCGGGGCTCTTGGGGGTGCAGTCCGACATCGTCGCGCAAGCGTGGCGTGAAGTGGAGGTGGACCTCGGCTTTCCCATCGTCCGCTTCATTCCTAAGTCCGCGCTCGAGGAACGGCAAACGGCGGCAGCGTAGAATAGCGCCTGCCTAAACTGAGCTTCACGGGCATCAAGACCCCCGATTGATCTCCAACCCATTGCCAGGAAACGGCTTTTGTTCGTCGAGTTCGGCTTTCATCTTGCCAAAATATTCCCATGTAAAATCTTGATATCTCTTTCATAAATTTTATTATATGAACGAATCAATTGAGACATAAAGTTCCCATGTCCTACCGTGTCGACACCATCCCGAACCGGAACAGCCCGCCGACGATCCTGCTCCGCCGCCACTGGCGCGAAGGCAGACGCGTCCGCAAGGAGACCGTTGCCAACCTCACCCGCCGCCCCGAATGGCTCGTCGAGGGGATCCGCTCCCTGGTCGGGGCCGGAGCCTTCCGCCCGGAGGGCGGCGGGCCTGTCGAGATCCGCCGGTCGCTGCCGCACGGCCACGCCGCCGCGATCCTCGGCACCATGAAAAACCTGGGCTTCGAGCGGATTCTGGGCCGCAAGGACTGCCGCAGCCGGCGCCTGGCGCTTGCCGCCATCGCCGCGCGGGTCGCCGATCCGCTGTCGAAGCTGGCGACGGCGAGGACACTTTCGGAGGGGACGGCCTCGTCGAGCCTCGGCGCGATGCTGGGGCTGGGCGAGGTCTCCGGGAACGAGATGCCCGGCATGCTGGACTGGCTTCTCGGGCGCCAGCCATGGATCGAGCGGAGCCTTGTGAACCGCCGCCTCCCGGGAGAGGCGCTGATCCTCTACGATTTGAGCTCGAGCCATGTGGAAGGACGCAGGAACGCCTTGGCCGCGTTCGCCCGCAGCCGGGACGGCCGAAGGGACCGGAAGCGGATCGTCTACGGGCTTCTTTGCGACCGCGGGGGATGCCCGGTCGCGATCGAGGCGTTCGAGGGAAGCGCGGCCGAACCGGCGACGGTGGGCCGCCGGATCGAGAAGATCCGCCGGCGCTTCGGCCTCGGGCGGGTCGCCTTGGTGGGCGACCGGGGCATGACCGCAGGCGCCCGCATCCGGGAGGAGCTGGAGCCGACGGGCCTCGACTGGATCTCGGCGCTGAAGCCGGAGGACATCCGGAAGCTGGCGAAGGGCCCCCTGACGGCGGACGTCCCGGTTCCGGACGCGGTCGCGGAGATCGCCAGCCCGAACTTCCCGGGCGAGCGGCTGATGGTCCGCTTCAATCCCCGGCTCCGCGACGAGCGGCGGCGCAAGCGCGAGGAGCTGCTGAAGGCCATGGAGGGCCGACTGGAAGAGATCCGGCACGCCGCCGGAAGCCGCGGATCCCGGCTGCGCGGCAGGGAGGCGATCGCCCGCCGCGTCGGCGAGGACACCGGCCGCCTCAAGGTCGCCAAGCACTTCGAGGTCCAGTGCGCGGACGACGGCCTCTCGTGGAGCCGCCGCCAGGAGCGGATCGACCGCGAGGCGGCCCTGGACGGGATACGGGTCATCCGCACCAGCCTCGGCGCCGGAAGCATCGGGCCGGACGAGGCGGTGGATGCCTGCAGGAGCCTGGCGCGGGTCGAGCAGGCCTTCCGGCAAATCAAGACCGGGAGGCTGAGGACCGGGCCGGTCTTCGTCCGCAGCGAGGCCCACATCCGCGCCCATGTCTTCCTGTGCATGCTTGCGTTCCATGTCGAATGGCACATGAGGCGGCGGCTGGCCCCGGTCCTGTTCGACGAGGACGATCCGGAGGCCGCGCGGGCGCAGCGCGCCTCGCCGGTGGAGCCCGAAAAGCCGTCGCCATCGGCCCGGAGCAAGGCGGCGCGCAAGCGCACGCCGGACGGGACGGCGGCGCACAGCCTCCATGCGCTGCTCGCCGATCTCTCGACCGTCGCCCTGAACGACGTCTCCGTCGGCGGGTCCGGAAGCTTCCCGGTGGTCACGACCCCGACGCCCGGACAGAGGAAGGCGTTCGAACTGCTGGGCGTCGATCCGGCAAAAATGTTCCCAGCCGCTGGCAGGTAGAAAACGGAAAAAGGCCTTGCAGGCAAGGGAAATTTGCGTTTTTTGGCCCGTGAAGTTCAGTCGAAAGCGGGCGCCAACGCCTTGCTCACCACCAAAGCCCGCATCGAACACAACCGTTGGCCTGACTTCCTTGATTGGGGCATTGCCGCGGCGCAGTTGCGCGACCAAGAAATTCGGGATGCCCCTATCCGGCAGCCTGTGTCCGCGGGAATGGCGCGCTGCGCGGCTCGCAAGCGGCTGTCATCAAGCATCCGTATGGGTGTCAGTTTCCGTTCCTGAGCTCCGCTTCGATTTTCCGCCATTCCCGCACGTTCCGCCGGTGCTCGTCGTAAGTCCGCGCGAACGCATGCCCGCCTGTGCCGTCGGCCACGAAGTACAGGTAATCGCTTTCGGCCGGATTCAGCGCCGCGCGAATCGATGCGCGGCCGGGATTTGATATCGGCGTCGGCGGCAGGCCCCGGTTCTTGTACGTGTTGTACGGCCCGTCGCTCTCGAGCTCGCTCTTCCGGAGGCCGCGTCCGAGATAGCCCTGCCCGCTGGTCACGCCGTAAATCACTGTGGGATCGGACTGCAGCGCCATCCCCTGCCTCAGCCTGTTGGCGAAAACGGACGCGACCAGGGGACGCTCCCCCGCCTGTCCGGTCTCCTTCTCGATGATCGACGCGAGAACGAGCGCTTCCTCGACACTGGAGACGACGCCGCCCTCCGGCTTCCGTTCCCATTCCTCCTCAAGAATCCCGGCCTGTGCCGCGGACATCCGCCCGATCAGCTCGTGCGCCGAGGACCCGCGCGCGACCTCGTAAGTGTCAGGAGCGAGCGAGCCTTCTACCGGCGGGCTGTCGACCCGGCCTTCCAAAAACTCCGCGTCGCCGATCGCCGCAGCGATCTGCCAGCTGGTGAGCCCCTCCGGAATCACGACTCGGTACTCGACGCCTACACCTGATTCCATGATCTCCGTGTAGCCGCTTGCAGGCTCTTCCGAACCTTTGAAGCGCGCGACCTCTCCGAGTTCGTCGGAACCTGCAATGCGTTCCCGGAGGAAGTGCTCGCCTCCTGTCGTCCCTACCCTGTAAGTCGCGATGAAACGGCGCTTCGCCGCTGCGGAGGACGTGATGATCGCAAGGATTTCGGACATGGAGGCTCCGGCAGGGATCTCGAACGACCCGTGCTTGATGTCGTTCTGCTGTTGCATGACGGTCGCGGCGAGCCTGAACATGGAGGCGCTGCCGATGGCCCCGGCCTCGACAAGCTGTTCGACGGCGCCGGGCAACGTGGCGCCCTGCGGAATGTCGACATATGCCGACGCGGCCAAGGGGCCGGGCCTCGTGTATTGATGGTTCCCGATGACGGCAGCGGCGCAGATCCCAGCGACGATGGCAATCGCGAGGGTGAACGCGCTGGACGCCAGATCGCGCAGAAGCTTCATTCGGCTATTTGAAATACCAGCGTTGCGTTCGCCCCGCCGAACCCGAACGAGTTGGACACCGCCACATGCACATCCCGCCGCTTCGCTTTCAGCGGCGCGAGATCGAATTCCGGATCGGCTTGCGGATCATGAAGATTGATTGTCGGAGGCACGATCTGGTCGCGGACCGCGAGCACGCAAAACGCGGCCTCCACGGCTCCCGCCGCCCCGAGCAAGTGGCCAATCGACGACTTCGTGGACGAAATGGTCGAATTCCCGATCGATCCGCCGAGCAGCCGCCTGACCGCCGCCAGCTCGATCGTGTCGGCCATGGTCGAAGTGCCGTGCGCGTTGAGGTACGAGATTGATTCCGGAGCGCATCGCGCACGCGACAGTGCGCTCGCCATGGAGCGGAACCCTCCGTCGCCGTCCGCCGCCGGCGCCGTGATGTGCGACGCGTCCCCGGAAAGCCCGTAGCCGGTCAGCTCCGCGTAGATCCGCGCGCCGCGCGCAACGGCGTGTTCGCGCTCCTCGAGAACGAGGATGCCTGCGCCCTCCCCCATGACGAACCCGTCGCGGTCTTTGTCGAACGGCCGGCTGGCCTGCGCCGGGCGATCCCGCCATTTGGTTGAGAGTGCCTTGCAGGCGTTGAATCCGGCGACTCCGATTTCGGAGATCGGGCTCTCCGCGCCTCCGGCGATCATGACGTCAGCGTCTCCGGATTGGATCAGCCGCGCCGAATCCCCGATCGCGTGGGCGCCGGTGGCGCATGCGGTCGCAACCGCGTGGTTGGGCCCCTTGAAACCGTGGCGGATCGAAACCTGCCCCGATGCGAGGTTGATCAGCGCGCCGGGAATGAAGAACGGGGACACGCGCCTTGGGCCCCTCTCCTTGATCAGCAGCGCGGTTTCGGCGATCGACTGCAGGCCTCCTATGCCCGAACCGATCATGACTCCGGTCCGGACGCGATCACCCTCGCGCTCGGGCTGCCAGCCGGCGTCGCGCACCGCCTGGTCGGCTGCGGCTATTCCATACAGGATGAAGTCGTCGACCTTGCGCCGGTCCCTGGGTTCCATCCAGTCGTCGGGATTGAAATCGCCGTCGCCCGAACCCAGCGGCACTTCGCAGGCGTAATCCGTGGCCAGGCGGGATGCGTCGAACCGGGAAATCGTCCGGCCGGCGGACGCGCCGGAAAGGAGCCGCGTCCAGCTAACGTCCACTCCGCATCCAAGCGGGGTCACCAACCCCAGCCCCGTAACCACAACACGCCGCATGGCAGCACACCTTCATTGCCCGCCGGCTGTTTCTAGCAGAAGCAGTCGATAAGCAAGCCGCGCTTCGGGCGCCGGCTTAGCTGCCGCAGCTAGACGTGGTCCTCTACCTTCGGCTGGGCCGCCGCCAGCGCATCTTCGACCGTGATCGACTTGTTGAACAGGGCATCGCCGACCACGGCACCGGATACGCACTTGATTCGCCTCAGCCGCTCAATGTCGTCCAGAGTCCGGACGACGCCGCTAGCGATGACAGGGCTGGTCGCGACCGGGCCCAGCGCCTCAAACAACGCCAGCGAACTTTCGGCGTCCTCGATGTTCGCGTCGATGTCGGTGATCAGCATCGCTGCAAGGGGTATCGAATCGTAGGCCTTCACGAAGTCAAGCGGCTTGATGGCTCCCGGCTTGCGCCAGCCGTGGATCATCGCGCTGTCCTTCCATACATCCACGGCCACCACGATTTGGTCGGGATAGAGCTTCGCCGCCTGCTTGACCACGTAGGAATTGAAAGCCGCAAGCGTCCCGACCACAACCCTGCCGGCCCCGAGCTCCACCCACTCCCTGACCCGCTCAAGCGACCGTATGCCGCCGCCGACCTGGACGGCGATTCCCGCCTGCCGGATGATCTCCACAATCAGTTCGCTGTTGTCGTCGTCGTTGCCAACCAGCGCGTCGATGTCGGTCACATGCACCCAGTCCGCTCCTGCGGCGGCGAAGGCCCTTGCCGTGTCGACGGGATTCACGTGCCAGACTTGGGGCTCGCCGACCCGTCCGCGGCGCAGGGTCACGCAGCGGCCGTTCTTCAGCTGGATAGTTGGATAGATGATCATAGCCGTTCTCCCGAGTTCGACGACGCAACCCGGGCTCGGCCGCAGAACACTGATTCGTGCTTCGTGCGCAGGCCGAACCGCGGCGGGCAGCCGCGTTCCGGCCAAGAAGAAACTAGCTTTTATTCATCGCTTTGCACTGCGGAAGCAATGCATCTTCTTAACTGCGCCGCGCTGTTACGTCGCGTCGCCGATGAATTTGACGGCGTCCCCGAAGGTGTTGATGGTCTCGGCGTCTTCGTCCCGGATTTCAATGCCGAACTCTTCTTCGAAGGCCATAACCAATTCGACGGTATCCAAACTGTCCGCGCCTAGATCACCGATGAAGGAAGCACTGTCCACCACGTTTTCCTCGGGAACCCCCAAATGCTCGACAACAATTTTCCTGACCCTATCAGCGATATCGCTCATGTCCATCCCTCAACCATTTCCGGCAACCGCCGCGACCTGAAACTTCGCGCAGACGCGCCCGACGACCGCCGCCGCAATCGCAACCGGGCCCTCCCGGCATCCTCGCGCCTCTGCCGTCGACGGCGCGCGATATACCAAATCGCGGCGACGCCGCAAGCCCGACGATCGCCGCCCTTGGCGCTCACAGCATGGCCAGTCCGCCGTTCACATGCAGCGACTGGCCGGTGACATATCCGGCCTCCTCCGAGGCAAGGTAGAGCGCGGCCGCGGCGACATCCTGCGGCTCGCCCATGCGCCGGGCGGGCACTTGCCCAAGTATCCTGCTGCGCTGCTCTTCCGACAGCTTCGCGGTCATTTCCGTTTCGATGAATCCGGGAGCAAGCGAGTTCACCGTGATTCCGCGGTTGGCGACCTCGGCCGCGAGCGATTTCCCGAACGCGGTCAGCCCCGCCTTCGCGGCCGAGTAGTTCGCCTGTCCGGGATTTCCTGTCGCTCCGACGACGGACGTCACGTTTATGATCCGTCCCCAGCGCGCCTTCATCATCCCCCTCAGGACCCCCCTGCAAAGCATCATCGCGGCATTCAGATTCACTTCCAGCACCTGCCGCCAATCCTCGTCGGAGATTCTCAGAAGCAGATTGTCGCGGGTTATTCCCGCGTTGTTCACTAGGATTCCGACCGGCCCCGCGGCTTCGGCCGCCCTGCCGGGGAGTGCGCGGACCGATTCGGAATCGGACAGGTCGCACGGAAGGGGCACGGCGTTCCTCCCGATTTCGGCGGCGAGCGCCTCGAGCCTGTCGGCCCTGGTTCCGGAAACCGCGACCTTCGCCCCGGCCTCGGCGAATCGGCGGGCGACTTCCGAGCCTATGCCTCCGGTCGCCCCGGTCACCAACGCGCATTTGCCTTTCAATTCGAACATGTCGCTCCGCCTCAGCCGCCCTTTCCAAGTTCCGCCAAATCATCGGGACGCGCGACGGGATAGCACGAGATCGTACGGTCGATCCGCCTTACCATGCCCGTCAAAGCGTTCCCGATTCCGAGCTCCCAGGCGCTTCTGACGCCCGCCGCCGCCATCCACTCCACCGATTCGCGCCAGCGGACCGTTCCCGTGACCTGCCGCACCAGCAGCTCGCGGATTTCCGACGGCTCGTCCACGCCCTTCGCCGCGACATTGGATACGAGCGGGCAGGACGGCGCCTTTATTTCAACGGATGCCAGCGCCTCCCGCATCGCGTCGGCCGCAGGCCGCATGAGCGCGCAATGGAACGGCGCGGAAACCGGCAGCATCACGGCGCGGCGGGCGCCTCTCCCGCGCGCGATCTCAACGGCCCGCTCGACCGCCTTCCGGCTTCCCGAAACCACGACCTGCCTGGGATCGTTGTCGTTCGCCGCTTCGCAAACGCCGTCACCGGCCGCTTCGAGCGCCACTGCTTCCGCCGATTCGAATCCCAGGCCGAGAAGCGCGGCCATCGCCCCCTCACCCACCGGCACCGCGTCCTGCATCGCCTTGCCCCGGGTTTCGAGCAGCCGCGCGGTATCGGGCAGGCTTATCGATCCTGCCGCGCACAAGGCCGAGTACTCGCCGAGGCTGTGGCCCGCCACGAAGGAAGGCCGGAACCGGCCGCCGAATTCGGACTCCAGCGCGCGGAGCGCCGCCATCGACGTCGCCATAAGCGCCGGCTGGGCGTTTTCCGTCAATGTCAGCGCTTCGATGGGACCTTCCCAAACGAGTTCCGACAGGCGCCTGCCGAGCGCGTCGTCAACCTCCTCGAAAACCCGCCGGGAAGCCGGATAGCAGTCGGCGAACTCCTTGCCCATTCCGACCGCTTGAGCGCCTTGGCCCGGAAAGATGTGCGCCTTGGCCAATTCTGCCCCCTGCATGTCGGCGTCGGCGCGGCTCCGGCTCGCGTCGGACGGCTCGAGCCGAACCTCAAATACCGTAGAAGGGAGCGTTGGCAAGCATCAACGCGCCGCATCAACAGGCCGGCCACCCGATAGCGCTCGGCGAAATGCCCGGGGCCGCAAAAGGAATGGTCCCGCGTCTCAGGGGGGCGTCCACACACAATCGCCCTGCCATGACGGCACACCTGCCTTGTCCGGCCACAGTCAACAAGCCTGGCCTTTTTGGATCGTCAGCAACGGGATTTCTCGGACGCGCGGTCACCGAACCACTGGCAGCCGCTTGAAGCAGGATCAATCTAGTCATATAATTGGTCAACATGAAAGGAGAAGAATCATGCCCAGGACTTGGCAGGTCCATGAGGCGAAAGCACGGTTCAGCGAATTTCTCGAAGCGAGTGACAGAGAAGGTCCGCAGATCGTGACCAAGCGCGGCGTCGAGAAGGCGGTGCTGCTGCCGATTGAGGAGTGGCGGAGCTTACGGAAAAACGCACGACCAAGTCTGAAGGCAATGCTGCTAGCTCCGGAAGCCCGGACGGAGTCGCTCGTGCCGCCCCGCACGCGTTACAAGCGTCGATCAGTTCCGAATCTCGAATAGTCCAGTGTATTTGCTGGATACGAATGTCGTTTCGGAACTCCGCCGTCCTAGGCCACATATAGGCGTGTCGATTTGGATCGAACAAACTTCCGAGGACCAGCTGTTTATTTCAGCGGTATCGGCCAGCGAGATTCAGGCTGGCATTGAGATCACGCGCGAACGGGATCCCGCGAAGGCGGAGGAGATCACAACTTGGCTCGAACAGACCGTCGTCGGTCCCAACGTCTTGCCGATGGGCGTGGCAGCCTTCAGGGAATGGGCGCGTCTCATGCATCGCACATCGAACACCCTGAGCGAGGATGCCATGATCGCGGCAACGGCGAAAGTGCACGGTTTGACAGTGGCGACCAGGAACGTCCGTGACTTCCGAGGATTCGGTGTACAGTTGTTCAATCCGTTTGGTGGTGAATGAGCGATCTTCAGATCGCGAGCACATTTCGTTAACCTCTCCAATCGTTAACGGAGCCGGTCGCGGCTTATTGGTCTTGGAAAATTTTTTGGGAGATTCCCGAACTCATCTTTCCAGCGCAAGCATCGAGTGCACGAATCCGCATACATGCATGGAGCAATCCTTCAGAGCAAATCCGACTTAGAGTGAATCGTTTTTGAATCAAGGTGTTACGCTTCTCGTGTGTGGACGCTCCCCGGAACGTGCGTGGACCCCCTGAGACGCGGGATGGCCCGCCCCGTTCCGCCTGCCGGAAATCCATTCCGGCAGGCGGTTGCAATTCGGGAAACCGCCTGTATAAGGCCGCTTCTTCCGTGCAACAGATTGATTGCGTTGCCTCTCGTGTGCGGTAACGGAAGATGCTCGCCGCACTTTGAAGCAACCGGCGCAGGAATGGACGATGCAGCTTTACGAGCATGTTTTCATCGCCCGCCAGGACCTTTCGAATTCGCAGGCGGAAGGCCTTGCCAAGCATTTCGAGCAGGTGCTCACAGAGAACGGCGGCGAGGTGGTCGGCACCGAGCAATGGGGCTTCCGAAAGCTCGCCTACAAGATCAACAAGAACCGCAAGGGCCACTACGTCTTCATCAAGTCGAAGGCGCCGCCCGCCGCGGTGCGGGAGATGGAGCGGCTGATGCGCCTGCACGACGATGTCATGCGGGTGCTGACGATCAAGGTGAAATCGCATCCGGAAGGCCCGTCCGCCATGATCCTCAAGCGGGATCAGCGCGGCGAGCGACGACGCTGACGGAAGCTCAGGAAAGGATCGAACGTTGGCGAAACGCGCATTCCTCAGGCGCCGGAAGACCTGCCCGTTCTCGGGCGACAACGCGCCGAAGATCGACTACAAGGACGTGAGGCTGCTCCAGCGGTACGTTTCCGAGCGCGGGAAGATCGTTCCCAGCCGCATTTCGGCGGTTTCCTCGCGCAAGCAGCGGGAGCTGGCGCTTGCGATCAAGCGGGCCCGCTTCCTGGCTCTGCTCCCCTACTCCCTCAAATAGGACTGCCCGATGGAACTGATCCTTTTGGAGAGAGTGCCGAAGCTCGGCTACATGGGCGATGTCGTGCGCGTGAAACGGGGCTACGCCAGAAACTACCTCCTTCCTCAGGGCAAGGCGCTGCGCAGTTCGGAGGAGAACAAAAAGGCGTTCGAGTCGCGCAAGCTCGAGCTGGAAGCCAGGAACCTGGAGCTTCGCAAGGACGCCGAGTCCGTGGCGGAAAGGCTTGAGGGTCGCGAGTTCGTTGTCATCCGATCCGCATCCGACACGGGCTCGCTGTACGGCTCGGTGACGAAGCGGGACATTGCGGACGCGGCGGCGGAGGAAGGTATCAGCCTGCACAGGCGCCAGATCGAGCTTGAGCGCCCGATCAAGGAGCTGGGCGTGCACCGCGTCACGGTTTCGCTGCATCCCGAAGTGGAAGTTGAAGTGGTCGCGAACGTCGCCCGTTCGCTCGACGAAGCGGCCCTGCAGGCAAAGGGCGGATCGATTGCCGACATTGCCGAGCAGGAAGCCGCTGAGGACCGGCAGGCCGTCGCTGAAACGATCGACGGCCTTGACGACCCCAGTCAGGATGCGGGGCCGACGGAGGCCGACCCCGAGGGGCTGCAGACGGCATAACGCTCCGGAACACGCGGCCCGGCCCGTTCGAGCACGTAGCAGTATACGAAGACCCTGTTTCCTGAACCCTGTCGGCATCCTTTTTGACCCCCTCCGGGCGGCGGATTTCAGGGGGCCGACTTTTTCGACTTTGCCGATTTGCGCGTCGGAGCGGCTGCCGGAAGCGCCGACTTTCGTTCCCGGTGTCGATGATCTCGAAGCGGCGCGCGGGACGGTCGAGCCGGGCCGCAGGGAGGGTGTCCCGGAACTTCGCGTCCAGCTCGATATCCTTGATCGGAACCGAGCCCGGCGCGCGCCAAGCGCGCCGATGCTCCCGACGGGCCATCGACTCGCATTGCGCGGCAATTGATGGAAAATGCGCGTAGGTGAAGCGCGGGCGACCGCAGCAGCCAATTCCAAGGACGGCCATGAAACACAAATTCGAAATCGTCATCGAAAAGCCGCGGGACGCCGTGGCGGCTTTGTACGCCGACCGCCCAAGAATCGAGGAGTGGCTGCCTGGCCTTGTCGAATACAGGCACTTGTCAGGAGAGCCCGGCCAGCCGGGCGCGAAAGTGGAACTTGTCCTCAAGCTCTTAACCGTTGTGGAGATGGTTACGGACCGTAACCTGCCGGACTCGTTTTCTCATTCCGTCGAGTGGAGGAATTACTGCATTCCCATTGAAAACATCTTTGAGGAACTGTCTCCGAGCTCGACAAAATGGACCTTAGAAGCAGAGATCAAAGGATGGATCATAGAGCGAATCTTACGCGGGAGGGAGGAAGAGTTCAAGAGCAAGTACATGGAACCGTTCAAGAAATTCGCGGAGGCGGAGCTATGAGCGATATCTACGAACCCAGCCCGGACATCGCGGCCGGCGCCAGAATTAGCGCGGAACAATACCGGAAACTGTACCGGGAATCCGTCGAGGACCCGGACGGCTTTTGGCGTTCCGTCGCCGACAATGTCGACTGGATCAAGCCTTTCACGAAAGTGCGGAATTCGAATTTCGACTATCCGGACGTAGCAATCAGCTGGTTCGAGGACGGAACGCTGAACGTGTCCGCGAACTGCCTGGACCGGCATCTCGCGGCCCGCGGCGACAAGACCGCCATCATTTGGGAACCGGACAGCCCCGACGACGATGCCAAACGGATAACCTACCAGGAGCTTCACGAGCAGACGTGCAGGATGGCGAACGTCCTTCGTTCGCTCGGCGTCGAAAAAGGCGACCGGGTGGTGATTTACCTGCCCATGATACCGGAAGCGGCCGTGGCCATGCTTGCCTGCGCCAGGATCGGCGCGGTTCACTCCGTGGTGTTCGCCGGATTCAGCGCTGACGCGCTCGCGAGCCGCGTGAAGAACGCGGGCGCGAAACTGGTGATTACGGCGGACGGAGCGCCCAGAGGAGGTCGCATCACCGCCTTGAAGGCGAACGCCGACAAGGCGCTGGCCGGAACGGAAGGCGTCGCCGTGCTCGTGGTTAGGAGGACCGGCGGCGAGGTGGAATGGACGCAAGGACGCGACCATGACTGCACCGCCCTGATGGCAGAGGCGTCGCAGAAATGCAGCCCGGTCGAGGTCGGAGCCGAGGATCCTTTGTTCGTCCTTTACACGTCGGGGTCGACCGGCGCACCGAAGGGCGTCGTCCATACGTCGGGGGGATACCTGGTATACGCTGCGTACACCCACCTGAACGTGTTCGACTACCGCGAAGAGGACGTTTTCTGGTGCACAGCGGATGTCGGATGGGTGACCGGGCACAGCTATATCGTTTACGGACCTCTCGCCAACGGCGCGACGTCGCTGATGTTCGAGGGCGTTCCGACCTATCCCGACAAGTCGCGCTTCTGGCAGGTGTGCGAAAAGCACCGCGTCAACCAGTTCTATACCGCCCCGACGGCCATCCGGGCGCTCATGGGCTTCGGCAAAGAGTGGGTCGAGAAATGCGACCTGTCCAGCGTCAGGATTCTCGGCACCGTCGGCGAGCCGATCAATCCGGAGGCATGGAGATGGTACCACGAAGTGGTCGGCGGCAGGCGCTGCCCGATCGTGGACACGTGGTGGCAGACCGAGACCGGCGGTCATCTCATCACGTCCCTGCCCGGCGCGATCGCGACGAAGCCGGGGTCGGCGACGCTGCCGTTCTTCGGAATCGTGCCCGCCGTGCTTGATCCGGCGACCGGAGCCGAGATCGCCAAGAACGAAGCAAGCGGCGTCCTGTGCATCAAGGACAGCTGGCCGGGACAGATGCGGACTGTCTACGGCGACCACCAGCGGTTCATGGACACGTACTTCAGCCAGTACAAGGGATACTACTTCACCGGCGATGGATGCATGAGGGACGCTGACGGGTACTACTGGATAACGGGGCGCGTCGACGATGTGCTCAACGTGTCCGGCCACCGGATGGGAACCGCCGAGGTCGAAAGCGCTCTGGTCGCCCACAAGCATGTCGCGGAATCTGCGGTCGTCGGCTATCCGCACGACATCAAGGGCCAAGGGATCTACGCTTACGTGACTCTTAATTCGAGCGTCGAGCCCACCGACGAGCTCCGGACCGAGCTCGTGAACTGGGTCCGGAAGGAGATTGGCCCGATTGCCAAGCCGGACCTGCTGCAGTGGGCGCCGCGCCTGCCGAAGACAAGGTCCGGCAAGATCATGCGGCGGATACTTCGGAAGATCGCGGAAGACGATTTCGGTTCGCTTGGCGACACCTCCACGCTCGCCGAGCCGGATGTCGTGGACGAGTTGATCGAAAACCGCGTGAACCGCCAATAGCGGGCCGACTTTCGGTGCCGCCGCGACCGGTTGCATGCTGACTGTCGGCCGTCCGGCCCCCTGACGCTCTGCGCCGCGGCGAACCCGTTCCTGCAGGCTTCCGGCGAGGACGAATTCAATGAAGGCTCGCGAAGTCAAAATTGCGGCTTCTGTGCTGAGCGCGGACGCAGCCAACCTGGGCGCTGAGTGCCGGGCGTTGGTCGCGTCGGGCTGCGACTGGATTCATTTCGACGCCATGGACGGGCATTTCGTGCCGAGCCTGACGTTCGGCCCCCGGACCTGCGCAGCGATCAGGCCGCACTTCGACGAGACGCTGGACGTTCACATGATGATCGCGCCCGCGGAGCCGCTGGTCGAGGCGTTCGTCGAGGCCGGCGCGGACATCGTTACCGTTCATGTCGAAGCCGGGCCGCACATCCACAGGGTCCTCCAATCCATAAAGGCCTTGGGCGCCCGGCCCGGCGTCGCTCTGAACCCGGGCACCCCGCCGTCGGCGGTCGAAGGCTTGCTGGACCTGGCGGAACTGGTTTGCGTGATGACGGTCAATCCCGGATTCGGCGGCCAGCGCTTCGTCAAAAGCCAGCTGAAAAAAATTGCTGCGATCACGGAGATGGTTGGCGACCGGCCCGTCCACATCGAGGTTGACGGCGGCGTATCCGCCGAGAACGCGCGCCAAGCGGCGGAAGCCGGCGCGGATGTTCTGGTTGCAGGGACCGCGGTGTTCAGAAACGGCACTGCGGACGCACCCGAGCCTTACCGGCGGAACATCCTCGGTCTGCGGAACGCTGCGGAAGGTTCAGCGCGCGCGTAGCGGCGCCCCGTTCCGCGCTGGACAATCCCGCCGTTCGAACCCAGAGTGGCCGAAACAGTTCGGGCAACAACAAGGGAAGCGAACATGGCAGCAACACCGCCTGCGTGCGATTTCGGCTGGAAGGCCGAAGACTTCGGGCTGCCGTCGACAGGCGGAACCGACATGTCCCTTTCCGACATTGCCGGCGAGCGCGGCACGGTCATCGTTTTCATCTGCAACCACTGCCCGTACGTCATCGGAGTCACCGACAGGCTGGTCCAGGAGGCGTCGGCGCTCAAGGAGCTGGGTGTCGGCTTTGCCGCGATCTGCTCGAACGACGCGGAAACGTATCCCGACGACTCGTTCCCGAACATGATCCGGTTCGCGGAGCGGAACCGGTTCAACTTTCCTTACCTTCACGATGCCGACCAGTCTGTGGCGAGAGCCTACGGAGCCGAATGCACGCCTGACTTCTTCGGATTCAACTCGGCTCTTGAGCTGCAGTACCGAGGACGCCTTGATAGCGCGGGACGGCAGCCCCGGGACGCGGATGCGCGCCGGGAGCTTTACGAGGCCATGAAGGAAGTCGCCGATACGGGACGCGGCCCGAGCAGCCAGACTCCGTCCATGGGCTGCTCGATCAAGTGGAAGCGCACCGCCTGACCGAAGCGCGCTCCGCGGATCCGGCCCGCCCCTCGGTCAGACCCCGCCCCAGATCCTCTCCGCCGTCCGGACCAGGAGCTCGAGCTTCTTCCACTGCTCGTATTCGGTAAGCCGGTTGCCCTCCTCCGTCGACGCGAATCCGCATTGCGGCGCGATTCCCAGCTGGTCGATGTCGACGAATTTGGAAGCCTCCTCGAATTTCCGCTCAAGAGCGTCCGGCGACTCCAGCTCGCCGAATTTGGTCGTAATGAATCCGGGCATCACCCGCTGCTTGCCGCGCGCAAGAAGCGATAGCGGCTCCAGGCTGCCTGCGCGCTCGGTATCGTACTCCATGAAGAAGACGTCGACGCCGGTCTTGTTGAATACGGCGTCGGCGGCCGGATCGTATGCGCCTTCGGCCGCATGCGCCGATCGGAAATTGCCCCGGCACATGTGCATCGCGATCACAAGATCGTCCGGCCTGTCCTTGATCGCCTCGTTCATCATCCAAGCGTACCTGTCGATCAGCCAGTCCGGATCCTGGCCGATATCCGCCTTCGATTTGCGGTGGGCGGGATCGCAAAGGTACGCGAAGAATATGTCGTCCATTTGCAGGTAGCGGCAGCCCGCGTCGTAGAACGCGCTCACCGCGTCCCGGTAGACCGCGGCGATGTCAGCGAACAGCACTTCGACATCGCCGTATTCCTGCGGCCCGATGTCTTCGAGAGCGACACGGAAATGGCAGCAGCTCGGACCGGGAATCGAGATCTTCGGCAGCGCCTTCGCGTTGCCGTCGACGAACCGGAAGTGGTCGAGCATCGGATGGTCCGAAGGAAATCCGAGCCTGCCGGTGATGACGGGATAGATCGGCCTCAGATCGACGCCGGCGAACTTGATGCCCTCCCCGCGCTCCACAAGATCCATTCCGTCCAGCATGCCCATGAAATCGTAGTGCCAGAACGATCTCCGGCACTCCCCGTCCGTCACGCACTTCAGGCCTATGTCCTCCTGGGCTCGGATTGCGCGGACAATGGCTTTGTCCTCTGCATGGGAAAGCGTTGCTTGGCTCTCTTCGTCCCCTTCGCGGGACTTTTCTCTCAGCGCCGCAACCTCGGCAGGCCGAAGCAGGCTTCCGACATGATCGGCGCGGAACGGCGCAGGTTTCCGGTCCATTGGCTTCCTCCCCGCATGTCCGGCCTGAACGAACCGGCAGGCGGGAATTTATCCGCTGCGGAATCCGGGCACAAACCGGCAGGCAGTTGCAGCGGCCGATTCGAAATGGCCGCGTGCTGCTTGTAGAACCGCCGCGTGCCGTTCTTGGGTCAGCGAGCGAATTGCTCCCGGAACCACATGCAAGGCGCGCGTGAAGCGATGCGAACACAGGTAGGGATTGTCGGCGGAGGGCCCGCGGGGCTTCTTCTGGCGAGGAAGCTCGCGCTGGCGGGAATTGAGACCGTCGTCCTCGAGCGCCGCACCCGGCAGTACGTCGAATCGCGCATACGCGCTGGCGTTCTGGAATGGGGGACGGTCGAGCAGCTCAGAAACGCGGGCGTCGGCGGACGGATGGAAAGCGTCGGGCTGGTGCACGGAGGATGCCAGCTTTCCTCGGGCAACCGCTCCGTTCGAGTCGATTTCGAGGGCCTCACTGGGCGCTCCGTCATGGTTTACGGACAAACCGAGATCACGCGCGACCTTTATGAAGCGCTTGAGGCGGCAGGCACGCGGGTCGTGCACGAGGCGCAGGCCGTATCGATTCAGGACGCGCTGACCGATTCGCCCCGAATCGAATACATGAGCGGCGGGAGCAGCCGAACCGTTGAATGTGAGTTCGTCGCCGGCTGCGACGGCTTCCACGGGATAAGCCGGAAGGCGATTCCGGATGCGGCGCGCTCCGAATTCTCGCGCGCCTACCCTTTCGGATGGCTGGGCCTGCTCTCCGAATCGCGTCCTGTCAGCGAGGAGCTGATATACTCGAAAAGCAGCCGGGGCTTCGCGCTGGCGTCCATGCGCAACCCGCGCCTTTCCCGCTACTACATCCAAGTTCCAGCCGACGAGCAGCTTGAGGACTGGCCTGACGAAGGATTCTGGGCGGAATTGAAGCGGCGGCTGCCGGAGGATGCCGCCGAAACGCTGGAGACCGGCCCTTCGCTGGAGAAGTCGATCGCGCCGCTGCGGAGCTTCGTGTCCGAGCCCATGTCGCACGGTCGGCTCCACCTTTGCGGGGACGCGGCGCACATCGTTCCGCCGACCGGCGCGAAGGGCCTGAATCTTGCGGCATCGGACGTCCACTATCTTTACGAGGCGCTCGCCTACTGCTTCGCAAGCGGCGACGACTCGGGATTGAAGGAGTATTCCCGAAAGGCGCTGTCGCGGGTCTGGAAAGCAATGAGGTTCAGCTGGTGGATGACCAGCCTCATGCATGTGTTCCCGGAGCGCTCCGCGTTCGACCAGCGGATTCAGGAAGCCGAGTACGAATACATCCACGGGTCGGAGCACGGCCGCCGGGCCTTGGCGGAGAATTACACCGGCCCGCCTTACTAGCCGCAAGCCGATGTCGTCGTCACGAGGGCGCCAGCTTTACCTCCACGAAGGCCTGCCTCTTCTCTTTCATCACTGCCGAGAGCGCTGCGGAAAAGGCCGGCAGCAGCTCCTCCGCCCGATCCACCGAACGGGTCCAAGCCCGTCCGGCCTTTGCGATCATCGGGAAATCCGGCGATGGCGAAAGCGATGTCAGCGGCATTTCGTTCGCCTTCACGGCGTGCCCGTCTGGATAGAGGTCCGCGACCGACCGCCGGACAGCGCCCCACTCACCGTTGTTGAGAACGACCGCCAGCACGGGCGCCCCCAGCGAATCCGCTACATGGTGGCAGGCGACCGGATTCGAAAAGATGTAGGAGCCGTCGCCCATGGTCGCGACGCAAGCCCGTCCGGGGTCGGCGAGTCTCGCGCCGATGGATGCCGGGAACGACCAGCCGAGCCCGCCGGAATGGGGCTCCTGGAACCAGGAATTGTGGTCCGTCCTCTTCAGCGGGCCCAGAACCGCACCCAGTTCCGAAAACACCGTTGATTCAATTCCTTCCAAGGCGTCGCTCAGAGCGGCCGAGGCAAGAGCCTTCGTGATGCCGCCCGCCGCGCTCCGCGCGGAGTCCTGAATTCCTTTCCGGATCGTCGCGGATCTCTCCTTCAATCGGTTCAAGCGTTTTTTGATGAACGGCGCATCGCGCCGATGGTTCGACAGCTCGGCGGCGAGCATCGGAACCGAAATCGAAAGCTCTCCGCCAATGCTCAGGTCCGAGCGGAAATTCCGGACCGGAAACCTGTTGAAGATCGGATCCGGGCCCATGTTGATCACGCGCGCGGAGGGGCTGATCCTGTGCTTGTCGGGCCACCACGGCGCCAGCGAGTTCAGCACGAGAACGACATCCGCGCGCTCCAGCCACGGCCCCGGATCGGGACCCACGTGGCACGGGTGCTCTGTGGAGATCGCCAGCGCCGTCGCCCACCAGCTGCACACCGGCAATACCCATGCCGTCGCCATTTCCGAAAACGCTTCGAAGCTTCGGCGGTCGCCCGCGCCCCTCTGCGCGATGACCAGCGGGCGCTCAGCGCCCGCAAGCCATTCCGCTGCCTCCGCCACGCTGCCGGGATCGGGAGCAGCCGCCATAGGCCGGAACTTCGGCGGGTCCCCTGCCCCGTCCACGCCCGCCGGTTCGCAGAGCACCTCCCGCGGCAAGGATATGTAGACGGGGCCTTTCGGCGTCGATCCCGCAATGGCGTAGCCTCGGTCGAGCAGCTCGTCCGCATGTTCGGGAAACCGCAGCTCGCAGTCCCACTTGCACGACTCCCGGACCAGCGCCGCTTGGTCGCGCATCTCCTGGCCCCAGCCGATCGGCACTGTCCTCGAGCCGAACCTGCCGGACTCCGTGGTCGGCGTGCGCCCGGACATCAGCAGCACCGGCACGTTCTCGCATGCGGCGTTGATCGCTCCGATGGCGCCGTTCGCCAGCCCCACGTTCGTGTGGAGCATGACCGCCTGCGCCCGGCCGGAAATCAGGTAGTGGCCGTGCGCCATGCCCATCGCGGCATGCTCGTGGGGCACGACGACGGCTTCTGGCAGCTTCTCCCCGGCCGCAGCGGCCTGCGCGAGGCCTTCGATGATCGGCGGGAAGTCGGTGCCTGAATTCGCGAACACGTAGTCGACGCCGAGTGCGCGGAGGCGGCTGAAGATCACGGCCCCCGCCGACAGCTGGCTGGCGGTCACGGTTTTGCTGTCGGCTGCCTTCGCCAAGACCCGCCTAACGACCGGCACGGCTCAGCCGGGAATCGGAAGCGGGCGGGCCATGCCGAGCAGGAATTGCGGCAGCGCGGCTCCGGACGGCGAGCCGCCAGCGGTCACGGCGGCCGACGGGGAACTCTTCGCGGACCAGGCGCGTCACGCGGCTGCCGGAGGGGCCACGGCCCCGGTCATGATCGCGACCGCATCGGACATGTCGACGGACTTCGGGTCCAGCACCGCAATCCGCTTCCCAAGCCGGTGCACGTGGATCCGGTCGGCGATCTCGAACACGTGCGGCATGTTGTGCGAAATGAACACGATCGGCATCCCCCGCTCCTTGACCCCGCGCATGAGATCAAGCACCCGGCGCCCTTCCCGCACGCCCAGCGCCGCCGTGGGCTCGTCCATGATCACGACTTTCGACCCGAACGCGACCGCGCGCACCACGGCGATTCCCTGGCGCTGGCCGCCGGAGAGGGTCTCGACCGCCTGGTCGATGTCCTGGATCGTGAGCAAACCGAGCTCCGCGAGCTTTTTCTTCGCGAATCCGCGCATTGCATCGCGATCAAGCGTTCGAAACAGCTTGCCGACGATGCCGGGAATTCGAAGCTCCCGTCCGAGGAACATGTTGTCGACGATCGACAGCGCCGGCAGGAGCGCCAAGTTCTGGTAGACCGTCTCTATCCCGGCCCGGCGGGCGTCGATGGGTGAGTGGAAGCTAACCGGCTCGCCATCGAGCCGGATCTCGCCGGCATCGGGCGCCGCCGCGCCGGACAGGGCCTTGATCAGCGTGGATTTGCCTGCGCCGTTGTCTCCGATCACCGCGAGTATTTCGCCCGGCTCGAGGTCGAAGTCGCAGCCGTCCATCGCGACGACGTTCCCGTAATGCTTCGTCAGCCCTCGCGCCTGCAGAACGTGGGCCGTCATGTCGACTCCTTGCGGATCCACTGGTCCATCGCGACGGCCGCAATGATCAGCGCCCCGACCGTGAACTCCTGCCAGAGCACCTCCACGCCTGCGATCTTCAAGCCGGACCGGAACACGCCCACGATAAGCGCGCCGATAAGCGTGCCGAGGATCGAGCCGCGGCCTCCGAAGAGGGAGCAGCCGCCGATGACGACGGCGGTGATCGCGTCGAGGTTCCCCTCGTAGAAGCTCTGCGGACTGACCGAGCCCAAGCGCCCGATCGCCACCCAACCGCCGAGTGCGCAGATGAAGCCCGCCACCGCGTAGATGGACACCAGCATCCGGTTCGAACGCACGCCTGCCAGCTCGGCCGCTTCCTTGTCGTCGCCGACCGCGTACACCCGCCGGCCCCACGCTGTGCGGTTCAGCACGTACCAGAACAAGGCGAACAGCCCGAGCATCAGGAACGAGCCGTACGTGAACTGCGCTCCGAAGACGTCCACGCGTTCGCCGAAGAACTTCAGTGCGGGCGCCGTCGCGTCGATGTCGGACGAGCGCACGGTCTGCGCCTCGGACAGCCAAAGATTCAGGGCGAAGAAGACGGACCAGGTGCCCAGGGTCACAATGAACGGCGGCAGGCGGAATCGCGTGATCAGGATGCCGTTCACGAAACCGCACGCCGTGCCGACGGCCATGCCTGCCAGCAGCGCGATCTCGACCGGCAAGCCGTGAACGACGCCGATGCGGCCCATCGCCACTGAGCTCAGGACCATGATCGCGGCGACCGAAAGATCGATTCCGGCGGACAGGATGATCAAGGTCTGGGCAACGCTCAGGATCCCGATCACCGTGACCTGCTGGATGATCAAAGAGAAATTGAAAGGAGTGAAGAAGCGGTCGCCCGCGACGAACCCGAAGCCCGCCAAGCTCAGGATGAGCACCATGAGAGGCGCGGCCGTCGGATTCGAATGCAGGAACCTGTGGACTCGGGCGAAGCCGCCGACTGGCCGATTGTCAAAGGTCGCGAACGAGTCGCCGCCTTCCGATGATCCGCCGTCCCGGCCTGCCCCCGTGCCGGTGTTCATTCAGGGAAAGCCATTCGAGAAGCCGCTTGGAAATATTTGCGGCGGGAGGGACCGGCGAGGGCCCCTCCCGCAATTCGTGGATTCACCGGTTCAACGGCTGGAAAGGCTTACCCCCAGCACTGCTCGAGCCCGGCCGCCGAACCGATCGACGGAACGCCGTCCACGGGCTGATCGGTGATCAGGGTCACTCCGGTGTTGAAGAAGTCCAAGCCCGGAGAGTTCTCCGGCTTCTCGCCGGAGTTGATGAACCTGACGACCGCCTCGACCCCGAGCGCAGCCATCTTCAGAGGAAACTGCATGGACGTTGCGCCGATGACGCCATCGGCAACGTTCCTGACCCCTGGGCAGCCGCCATCGACCGATACGACGAGCACATCGTTCTCCTTGCCGAATGCCTTCAGAGCCTCGTACGCCCCCGCGGCCGCAGGCTCGTTGATGGTGTGGACCAGATTGATTCCCGGATCCCTCTGGAGGAGGCTTTCCATCGCGGTGCGTCCCCCTTCCTCGGATCCCCGGGTGGTGCCGCCGCCGACGATTCGAGGATCGTCTTCGTCGTACATCTTGTTCACGTCCTTCACGTCGACCCCGAAGCCCTGCAGGAACCCTTGGTTGCGGAGCACGTCGACCGTGATCTGAGCCTCTGAGAGATCAAGGGTGGCGATCTTGGCGTTCGCCGCGTCCGCTCCCATCGTCGCCTTCGCCCACTGGCCGATCAGGACGCCTGCCCGGAAGTTGTCCGTTGCGAACGTCGCGTCCGCCGCGTCAATGGGATCGAAAGGCGTGTCGAGCGCGATCACCAAAAGGCCGGCGTCGCGCGCCCGGCCCACGGTGTCGGCAAGCGCGGCGGGATCGGACGGAGTGATCAGTATCCCTTTCGCGCCGGCCGCGACCAGGCTTTCAATCGCCGAGACCTGGGCTTCGTTGTCGCCATCGTACTGTCCGGCGAACGTTCTCAGCTCGATCCCTAGCGCGTCCGCCCTCGCCTTTGCGCCCTCGCGCATCTTGACGAAGAAGGGGTTGGTGTCGGTTTTGGTGATCAGGCCGACGATCAGGGCGTCGGCCAAGGCCGTTCCGCCAATCATCGCAGCGCAAGCCGCGGCGATGGCCACGCGGATGGTATTGCTCAATGCTGTCATCGTGTTTCCTTTGCTAAGCTGTTGACTTTGCGCCGCCTGTCCGGCGGCGGGCGAAGCTCGGTCGCTGTGCGCCGGACGAATTCCGTCACACTCCCCCCTCCAAAGCCCGTTCACATAGTCGTGTTCGTTAAACCGTGTCAACACGGTTTCCGGCCCGGCGAACCGGCCGACAGGCCGTCGAAGGCGAAGCCTCACGGTCAGCGCCGATCGGTTCGCCGCCGCCCTTGCCGCGCAGTCAACCGGAATAAAGTGATGGAAGCCAAAGCGTTATGCCAGGCAGCGCAAGCAGCAGCGCAACGCGGATCAGCTCCGTGCCGAAGAACGGGGCCACGCCCTTGAAGGTCTCGATCATCGGGATGTCCTTCGCCAGCGCGGATATGACGAAGACGTTGAGACCCACGGGAGGCGTGATCAGGCCCAGCTCCACGACGATCAGGGCGAGAATGCCGAACCAGATCTTGAGATCGTCCGTGCTCATTCCGAAAGCGGCGCCGTCCGCGCCCTGGTAAATCCCGCCGTTGATCTCGACGAGGACAGGCCAGAAGAACGGAATGACAAGGAGAATCATTGACAGGCTGTCCATCAGGCATCCAAGCAGAATGAGCGCGACCAGCAGAATGACCAGCACCATCATCGGCGCGAATCCGACTTGGCTGATCCACTCGGCCGTTGCCTGCGGCAGCCCGACGCGCGACATGAATATCTTCATGAGCTCCGCGCCCAGCAGGATCAGATAGATCATGCCGGTCGTGCTGGCGGTCTCCCTGAGCGACTCCTTCAGCTTCGCGAAGCTCAGCTGCCGCGTTGCGACGCCGTAGCTCCAGACCAGAAACACGCCGATCGCCGCCGCAGGCGTAGGATTGTAGAATCCGGCGTAGATTCCGCCCAGCACCAGGCCGAAAATCACCAGAACCGGGATGACCCCCAGCGTCGCGGAAACGAACTCCGCCCGGCTGGTAGCCCCTCCCCTCGGGCCCGCCTCCGGCCGCGCAAGCACGTAGACCGCGATGGTCAGTATGAACAGGATGACGGCGAGCAGCCCCGGGATCATCGCCGCCAGAAACATCGAAACGATGTTCGCCTCGACGATGACCGCGTAAATGATCAGGACCACGGAAGGCGGAATCAGAATCCCCAGGACCCCGCCAGCGGCAAGGGAGCCGGTGGCAAGCGAGCCCGAGTAATTGTACCGCCTGAGTTCAGGCAGCGCGACTCGGCCCATCGTGCTGGCGGTGGCGAGCGAAGAGCCGCACACCGATCCGAAGCCGGCGCATGCGGCGATCGCCGCCATCGCCGTCCCGCCCCGCAGCCAGCCCAGCCAGGCGTTCGCCGCTCTGAACAGCGCGTGCGAGAGCCCGGCCTTCGACGCGACCGCGCCCATGAGCACGAACATCGGAACGACAGTGAGGCTGTAGATGGAGAATTGCCCGTAAGCCAGCGTCTTCAGCTGGTTGAGCATCGGAAGCGGTCCGTTGACGACTACAATTCCGGCGCCGCCAACCAGGATCATCGCATAGGCGATCGGCATCCGGACCACGATCAGCACCACAAGCGCGACCAGTCCGGCTACGCCGGCGGCAACCGCGTCGATCATGCGGAGGCGGCCTCAGGCTCTTCGTCAGCCCGGCAATAGACCGAAACCGCAGACGACGCGACCAGCAGCAGCAGGGAAACGAGGATCGGAACGTACACCGTCCAGACCGGAATCTGCAGAATGGCGGTCGTGTATCCGTATTCCTTCTGGCTCAGGAGGCCATCGTACATGCGCCATAGAAGAAGCGCGGCGAACAAGGCCGCAACGACCGCCCACAGCGATGCCAGCAGGCCGACAATGCGCGCCGGCGCCTTCGACGTGAAGATGTCGGCCGTGACGTTCGCTCCGGTGAGTTGGCAATAAGGCAGAAAGGAGAACGCCGCGATCGCGACCCCGACTTCGGTGAGCTCGAAATCCCCCGGAAACGGCTTGAAAAAGATTCCGCCAACCACCGACACGACATTGACCAGAACGACCGCCAGCAGGACGGCTCCGCCGGCGTAGGCCCAAACGGTGGATGCCAAGACGGCCGCGCGGAGGATGCCCGCGCGGCCGCGATTGGCCGTTCCCGCGTTAGCGGTCACTTGGTGTTCGCGCTAACGAGTTCCCTGGCTTGAGCAACCAAGCCGGCGCCATCAATGCCTTTTTCGTTCACCTCGGATATCCAGCGGTCGACCACCGGCTCAAGCGCATCGAAGAATGCAGCCGTCTCGTCTTCGGTCAGAACCACATGCTCGTTCCCGGCGTCGACCGCGAGGCCGATGCCGAAATCATCCGCAGCTCGCCAGAGCTCGCCGACCCTGCCCCACCATTCGCGGCCGGACGCGTCCTTGAAGGCCTGCTGGATGTCCGCAGGCAGGCTGTCCCAACGCGCCTTGTTCATGGAGACTTGGAACGTGGTGGTGCCGAAACGGGCCATGTCGGTCCCTTCGATCTGGTACTGGGTCTGCTCCTGAATCTTGAGCGGAGGAATGATCTCCCAAGGGATGAAGGCTCCGTCCACTGCGCCCTTCTGCAGCGCCTGAGGCAGGTCTGGAACAGGCATCGAAACCGGACTCGCTCCCAACGCCTCGATGATCCACGCGCCGGTCCTGGTAGGTATCCGCATCTTCAGCCCGTTCATGTCGCCCGGCGAGCGGACGAGCTGATTGCGCATGTGGATGCCCTGGCCCGCATGCACATGGAGGAACATGACCTCCACGCCGGTGTACTCCTCACGGAGGTCGCTCTCGAACATGTCGTAAAGCGAAAGGTTCGCGGCAACGGGGTCGTTCACGAAGACGCCCGGAAGCTCCATGACCTCGGTTCTTGGAAACAGCCCGGGCGTGTAGCCGTTCACGGTCCACACGAGATCGACCACGCCGTCCCGCGCCTGGCTGATCAATTCCGGCGGCCTGCCGCCCAGCGACATTGAGGGGTAGATCTCGATCGCGACCCGACCGCCGGAATTCTCTTCGACCTGCTTGGCCCACGGGGCCAGCATCTGCGTATGCGCAGGTGCCTGCGCGCTCAGCAGATGATGCAGCTTGAACGTGAATTCCTGCGCCACTGCGGGTACCGCCATCAACGCGCCGGTCGCGATGGCCAGACCGGTTCGAATTATGTGCCGATTCATTGAATCCTCCTTGCGAATTTCCGGAACGCCTGGCCCGAACCGGGGCGTCCGGCGATGCGCGCCGCTCCAGAACCTCGGCGCTTCGAGACAACCTATCCCGGAAAGGCGCAGGATTCGAGACGGAATTCCGATTGGCGATCCGGCGCCGGCGGGAGAACAGTTTCCCCGTTTCTGATCTCCGGTTCGGTTCACCGCAACCCTCGCCAAGTCCGTTCAGCTCCGCGGACGCACCTCGTATCCCAGCGCCTCCGGCTCGTCATCGACGATTTCCGCCGGAAAGCCGGAAGCCCTGACCGTTGCGCCGCACGCTTCCTCCAAGCGCCTTATGACGTTCGGGGACCATTCGCGCGTCCCGTACCGCTCCGCCGCGTCCTCGAAGGCGTCGATCAGGGTCTGCGAGAGTTCCAGCCGCAGGCCGGCGCGGTCCGCCAAGCCTTGGAACAGCTTCAGATCCTTGAGCACGAGGTCCATCGTGAAGTTGATGTTCCGGCTTCCGTTCAGGATGACTTGGCTTTCGGTTTCGTGAACGAACGAATTGCCTGAGGAAATCCTTATTGCTTCGTAGGTTGTGGCCAGGTCCAGGCTGGCCAGCTTCGCGGCCGTCAGCACCTCGCACAGGCTTACCAGGTTGGCTGTCGCCAAATAGTTGGTCGCCACCTTGAGCGCGGAAGCGGTCCCGAGGCCGCCGGTGTGCAGGATTCTGCGACCCATGGAGGAAAGAACAGGCAGTATCGCGTCGAACACGTCGCGCCTGCAGCCCGCGAAGATCGAAATGTTGCCGGTTGCGGCCCTGTGGCATCCGCCCGACACCGGGCAGTCAACCGCGTCGATGCCGAGCCGCTCCGCTTCGGCGCCGAGCCTTTTGACCTCCTGCTCGTCGGTGGTGCTCATTTCGCACCAGATGCCGCCGGCGCGCATCGCCCGAAGCAGGCCGCCCTCGCCTTCCAGCACCGACGCGCTCGCCTCGGGGCTCGGAAGGCAGGTGATCGCTGCGTCGCACCACCCGGCTGATTCCGCCAGCGATGCGAATCGGGTTGCTCCTCTGCGTTCGAATTCCCGGACAAGCCCGTCGTTCAGGTCGTGCGCCGCGAGTTCGAAGCCGTTCCGCAGCAGGCTTCCCGCCAGCTTGCCGCCGACATTTCCAAGTCCGATGAACGCGATCTTCATTTGAATGCTCCGCCTGCCCGGGCCGCTTACGCGGCAAGAACTATCCGCATATTCGCCAAATGCGAAACTTGCCGACGGGAATTCGACCGGATTCTTCGTGCGAGCGACGGGCAGGCCGGAACGCGGCGGCGGGTGGCGGAGGAGGTGGGATTCGAACCCACGGTGGAGTTGCCCCCACGCCGGTTTTCAAGACCGGTACATTCGACCGCTCTGCCACTCCTCCGCAGGATCGCCTGCGAGTAGCCGGTTTCTGTCCTGCCGTAAAGCGCGTGTCCCGGCGCAATTCACTCGGTTGCATCCGAACCACGCCAAAGCGCTCCGTCGGCCAGCCACAGCCGAGGATGGATTGCGATTGGAGGAATGGGCTGCTTCGGGGCAGCGGCTCCGCCCGGTGCGTGCGGCCTCCTTCAGGAACCGCACTGGCGTTCAGCATCAGCAGGAATGGCGGGATCTGTTCCAGACGAACTTGTTCGCGAAGGCACCAACGAAGAGTCCCGTTTCGCGCATGCCGGGACCTTCCGGCATCCGCGGAACCTGCGGACCCGGCTCCTATGGCGCGCCCGACCCGTGCATAGGGTTTCGGATAGCCTGGCGGTCGCAGAGCATTTCCGTTTTTTCGCGAGATATTCCTCTGTTCCCATCATTGAATACGGTCCTTGAGCATGCGCGACCGTTCCCGTCTGCCATCCCAGCAAACCGACGACGCAGACTCACGAACGCAGACGCGCTGCTCCGACCAACGTCAAATCAGGCAGGCTAGCCCAAATTCCAGCCGCTCTACACCGTTGCCGGATCGCGGCGCCCAAGGTCGGATTTGGCGAAAAACTGGACAATAGGAAAGCCGAGATCTTTCTCTACATCGCGCCACGCCTTTGAGACGATATCGTGCTGCACTCGCAATAGCCCATCACCGTTCATCTGTTTCAGCTTCCCGTCGTAGATGATTTTTACTTCGACAATGCGTTTTTCGTTGTAATCAAGCCTTGGGTTGACGTTGACCCGCACAAGTTTAACCTCGCTGAAGTGGACCTTGAACGCATTTCTCGCAATCCTAGCGATCTCGTCGGGATCGTCGATTCGCTTTTTTTCGATTTTCCGGCTCATTTTGGCCTCCTAGCTGGCCGTTTCCTGAACAGCACCCTGGCAACAAAGTCACGACGATCTTGTTTATCCACACTCTCGAGTTTGTTGATCGCACTCTCGGCGCTTGCGATCAATAACAGTGCGCGATGCTTATAATATCGCTCCTCAAGCGCATAGTCCGCCAAGTGCCGCTCGGACTGCAGCGCGACGAATGAATCTGCAAACTCCTGGATTGCAAGTGGAAATTCCTGCATTGCCTTCTTGTTCTCGCAAGCCTTGGTTGCGTTTCCGTGTTCGAGGGCGCGATACACCTGGTGCCAAGCCGCACCGTGTTTTTTCCGCTGAGAGTGTCGGCGGCGGTGCGGGCGAGCGCATGGAACACCGCAAAATACGCCGTGCTGACAGCGCGACGCAAGTAGGCTTGCGTGGGGCGCCCGCGACGACGCATGTTGGCCTGCGTAAGCCTTCGTGGACCGAACTCCGCCAAATCACGGGCCGTCTCAATCAAGTCGCGTGGTTTCATGTCGCAAGCTGCCTCAATCCAAAACAGCGCGAACAAATGCAATATAGCCGATCCGTTGAACGTCGCTATCGATGTTCAAGGCTATTGACCGACTCGCGTATTCTGATTCGGCTGCATTCCCGCCTTGCATAGCGGCGGGACGCTTCATTTGCCAGCACTGAATTTTTGATCCGGTTTATGTGTTCATTTCCGGCAGCGAATGCTTCCATTCGGGACGCGCGCTTCAATGCGGCAACCGTCCGGAATTTTCGAGCGCGCGGCAGCCGGGTGAGCGGCGGGCCTCATGCGCTTGGACTCGTCCGCGCAGGCGTCGACCGGGAGGCCCGCCGTTCGAGCGCGCCGGAGATCTCCCGGCTTCCATGGAACTCGGAACGCAACGTTCCGGTCTCGCGCACGAATTGATCGAATTCGCATGCGTTCGCGACTGCGCTGACCGCCCGGTTGCTCGCCGCCGGGAACGGGCTGGGCATACTGCGCGCTTCGTCAATCGGCAGCCCGTTGCCGAAACGCTTTCAATTTTTGCCTGTTTCTGCGAATCAAGGGCAAAACCGGGGATCGCCCATGAGGACAGACATTGCCGCGCTTGCTTTCGGGCTGGCTTTCGCGGTCGCTGCGGGAAACCCGGCCGCCGCCTTCCAGACCAGCGCGACCGCCTACATCGCGGTCGATCAGGCGACGGGAATCGTGCTGGCCGAAAAGAACGCCGACCAGCCGATCCCTCCCGCCTCCCTTTCGAAGCTCATGACGCTGAACATGGTGTTCGAAGCGCTGGACGACGGCCGGCTGAGCATGGACGACCGGCTGCCCGTCAGCAGCCACGCCATGTCGTACAAGGGATCGTCCATGTTTCTGGACAGGAACGACCGGGTCCGGGTCGAGGATCTGATCCGGGGAATCGTCGTGCTGTCCGGCAACGACGCCTGCGCGGTGGTGGCGGAAGCGCTGTCGCCCGACGGAACCGAGGCCGGCTTCGCGCGCCTCATGACCGAACGGGGCCGGGAAATCGGGCTGACCGGATCGAATTTCACGAACTCGAACGGCTGGCCCGACCCGGACCACTACATGACCGCCCGCGACCTCGCGATTCTGGCTTCGCACCTCATCCGCGAATTTCCCCAGTACTATCCGTATTTCGCCGAGATCGAATTCGGGTTCGACGAGCGCGTGCCTTCGAACCGGTTCAACAGGAATCCGCTGCTCGATCTCGGGATCGGGGCGGACGGGCTGAAGACGGGATACACAAGCGATGCAGGCTACGGTCTGGTCGGCTCCGCCAAGCGCGGCAACAGGCGGATCGTCTTCGTGCTTTCCGGGATGAAGGGAACGGTGCTGCGGCGCGAGGAAGCCGAACGCATGATCAACTGGTACTATTTCCAGTTCGAGGAGTTCGTGCCCTTCGAGGTCGGTGAGGTCGTGGCGACCGTCCCGGTATTCAACGGCAAGGAGCGCGAGGTGCCCGCGACTGTGGCGCAAGCCGCGGCTCTGCCGCTGCCGGTTGCGGCCAAGGGAGCGGTCGAGGCCTTCGCCGAATTCACCGAGCCCGCTTTCGCGCCGGTTGTGAAGGGCCAGCCGCTCGGCGAGCTTGTGATTACCGTTCCCGGTCTTTCCGAGCCTGCCCGAATCCCGCTCGTCGCGGCCGCGGACGTGGCGGCGGGCAACGTGGTGGACAAGGTCGTCAACAGGGCTCTCGAACTGATCGACCGAACCGTCGTCGAGCCGGTTTCGCGGATGCAATGACGGCACGCGGCACCTTCGTCACCATCGAAGGCATTGACGGATCAGGAAAATCCACTCAGGTCCGCGCCTTGGCTGCCGGCTTGGCGGAAGCCGGTTTCGATGCCGTGCTGACGCGGGAGCCCGGAGGAACGGAAGGCGCGGAGCGAATCCGGCATCTGCTCGACAGCGGCCAGTCCGGCCTATGGTCGCCTGAATCCGAAGCGCTGCTGTTTTCCGCAGCAAGGCTGGACCATGTCGAGAAGCGGATCCGCCCTGCGCTGAAGGATGGAAAGATCGTCGTCTGCGACCGTTTCGTCGACTCCACGATCGTCTACCAGGGATTCGGAAACGACAGCCTGAAGTCCAAGATAATCGCCGTGCACGAGGCAATGATCCGGCTTTGGCCGGACCTGACCTTCGTCCTCGACCTGCCGTTAGGCTCAGCGCATTCGCGGCTTGCGGAGCGAAGCGGCGGCGACTGGCGGCTTGAAAGCTTCGGAAGCGACGCGGAACGCCTTGCGGGCGACTTCCGCGCGCTGGCTGCGCAGCATCCGGACAGAGTCCGCACAGTGGACTCGACGCAGCCCGCCGAGGCCGTCGCCGCGAGAATTCTCAAGGAAACACTCGAGGTCCTGCGGTGACGGAAGAACCCGAACCGGACAGGGTCGGAGACGCGCCCCGGCCGAGGGAGACTTTGTCGCTTTACGGCCAGCGGGAGGCGGAGCGCGAGTTCCTGACGGCATTCCGCGCGGGACGCCTCCATCACGCTTGGCTGATCACCGGCCAGCGCGGCATCGGCAAGGCAACGCTGGCGTGGCGGATCGCGCGCTTCCTGATCGCCCGGCATGGCCCGCCCGAAGCAGACCTTGCCGACCTGGAGGATGTAGCGGACCTTTCGGTGCCCGAAAGCCACCCGGTCGTTCGCCGCACCGCCCTGCTCGCCGAGCCTGCCGTCAAGCTTTTGCGGCGGCCGTACGACAGCAAGTCGGGCAAGCTGGCCAAGGACATAACGATCAGCGAGGTCCGCGCGCTCAAAACGTCGCTTTCGTTGTCCTCGCCGGACGGCGCGCCTCGGATCGCGATCATCGATGCTGCGGACGACATGAACGCGAACGCTGCGAACGCGATTCTCAAGGCATTGGAGGAACCGCCGGAAAACGCATACTTTTTTCTTGTCAGCAGCGCTCCGTCCGGCCTCTTGCCGACCATCCGCAGCCGCTGCCGATTTCTGCGCTGCAAGCCGCTTTCGGGCGAAGATCTGACCGGCGCGCTGGCCGCGGCGGGCATCGGGAATGAAGACGGCGCGGCGCATCTGCGCGAGCTCTGCTCCGGTTCGATCGGCGAAGCCGTGAGGCTGGCGAATGAGGACGGAGCGGAACTGTATCGCTCCATCGTCGACATGGTGTCCGGTGCGCCGGGGCTGGAGCGATCAAAGGCCGTCGCCCTCGCGTCCGGATGCGAGGGCCCGAACGCCGCGGGCCGCTACGACGCGACGACCCGCCTGTTCGCCTTGCTGTCCTTCAGGCTGGCTGTCCGCGCCGCCTCGGGCGTGACGCCGCCGCCTGCTGCGAACGGAGAGCCGGAGCTTCTCGACCGGCTCGCCGGAAGCCCCGGCCGCGCCGAAGCATGGGCTGGCCTGCACGACCGTCTCAAGCGCCGCGCCGCCGAAGCGAAGCTGGTGACGCTCGACCCGTTCCTTGTCGTTCTCGATTTCATCCGCGAATTCGACCGAACGGCCGCGAGAGCGGCCTCGTAGCCCCGACGCATCGCGCCCAGCCATGCTCGTGGACAGCCACTGCCATCTCGCCGACCCGCGATTTGAAGGCAAACTGGACGAAATCGTCGAGCGGGCAAGCCTCGCAGGCGTTGTCCGGATGGTTGCGATCAGCACCCGCGGGTCGGATTTGAAGCGCAACGTCGAGATTGCCGAGCACTTCGACCAAGTATATTTCGCCGCCGGCGTCCACCCGCACCACGCGGCAGCCGAGCCGCCCGCGACGGTCGGCTCGTTGCTTGATATCGCGAAGCACCCGAAACTCACGGCCATTGGCGAGACTGGATTGGATTACCATTACACGAAGGACAGCGCGGAACGGCAGAAGGCGAGCTTCAGGACGCACATTGAGGCGGCTCGCAGATCCGGCCTGCCCTTGGTCGTCCACGCGAGGGCGGCGGACGAGGACATGTCGCAAATCCTAACCGAGGAACACGGCCGCGGGCCGTTCGGATGCGTGATGCATTGCTACGCTTCCGGGCAGCGGCTTGCCGAGCGCGCGATCGAACTCGGCTTCTACCTTTCGATGTCCGGCATCGCGACGTTCCCGAACTCCGGCCCGCTGCGGGAGATATTCTCTTCGGCACCGATCGAGCGGATTCTTGTCGAAACCGATGCCCCCTACCTCGCGCCCGCGCCCCACAGGGGGAAACGGAACGAGCCTTCCTACGTGGCGCGGACGGCGGCCGTCGGGGCAGAACTGTTCGGAATGACGCCGCTCGAGTTCGCGCTGCAGACCACGCGCAATTTCAATCGGATCTTCACGAAGGCCGCCGTTATGGGCGTCAAGCGCTAGCATGTACGGATTGCGGTTTACGATTCTCGGCTGCGGCTCCTCCGGCGGCGTTCCCCGGATCGGAAACCGCTGGGGCAGCTGCGATCCCGGCGACCCGCGTAACCGCCGGCTGCGATGCTCCCTCCTGGTCCAGCTGATCAAGGAAGACCTGCGCACCCAGGTGCTCATCGATTCGTCGCCGGACCTGCGCGCGCAGCTCCTCGGCGCCGGGGTCGGCGATCTGGACGGAGTCGTCTACACCCATGCGCACGCCGACCACGTCAACGGCTTGGACGACCTGAGGGCGATCTACCTGAACCGAGGGCGCCGGATTCCCGTTTGGGCCGACGCGGGCACGACAGAGTCGCTGCTCAGCCGGTTCGGCTACGCCTTCGAGTCGGAAGCCGGAAGCGACTATCCGCCGATACTGAGGCTGAACGGACTCGACGGACCGGTCGCGGTGGACGGCGAGGCGGGAGAAATCCTGCTTGAGCCCTTCGCCGTTTGGCACGGCCCCATTCCCAGCCTTGGCTTTCGCATCGGACCTTTGGCCTACTTGCCGGATGTCTCCGACATGACGGACGATGCGTGGCGATGCGTCGACAGGATAGATTGCTGGATCGTGGACGCCCTTCGGCGCGCTCCTCACCCCTCGCACTCGCACTTCGCCCAGACGCTCGAATGGATTGAGCGAGCCCGGCCGAAGCGGGCGGTCCTGACGAATTTGCACATCGATCTGGACTACGAGGCCGTCGCCGCCGAGTCGCCGGACAACGTCGAGCCGGCGTACGACGGCATGACGATAGACTACGCGTTCTGAGTTGCTGGTAGTTCTCGAAGTCACCGTGCCGGTGTTCCTGATCATCGGCTTCGGCTACGCGGCCGTATGGAGCCGCGCCTTCAGCGCGGAGGGCACGGACGGGCTGATGTGGTTCGCCCAAGGCTTCGCGATCCCGTGCATGCTGTTCAGGTCGGTGTCGCAGATGGACATCGGAAGCGGCTTCGACCTGGAGATGCTGGCCTCCTTCTACGTCGGCTCGATCGCGGCGTTCGTGCTCGGACTGCTCGGCGCCCGCTTCCTGTTCCGAAGGCCGTGGGTCGACTGCGTCGTCATCGGTTTCGCGGCCCTCTTCAGCAACACCGTGCTCCTGGGGCTGGCTGTCGTCGGCAGGGCTTACGGCTCCTCCTCGCTCGAAGCCGCCTTCGCAATTGTCGCGTTCCATGCGCCGTTCTGCTATCTGTTGGGGATCACGGCGATGGAGTTCGTTCGCAACCGCGCCGCGAGCCTAGCGGCGACGTTCCGCTCGGCTTTCGTCGCCATCGCGAAGAATCCGATCATGATCGGCATCGTTCTCGGATTCGCATCCAACCTGCTGGGCGTCTCCCTTCCCGTTCTCTTCGCCGAAGCGCTAGACATGGTCGGGCGGGCGGCGATTCCCGCAGCGCTGTTCGCTCTTGGCGGTGTCCTTGTCCGCTACAAGCCGGAAGGCGAGCTGAAAGTGATTGCGTGGATCTGCTTCCTCGGGCTCGCAGTGCACCCCCTGCTTACTTGGGCGCTTTCAACCCGGTCATTCGATCTTGAGCAGGACCTTGTCCGCAGCGCGGTCGTCACCGCCGCGATGGCGCCGGGCATCAATACCTACATCTTCGCGAACATGTACGGACGGGCGAAGCGGGTCGTCGCTAGCTCCATCCTGCTCGGAACCGCCGCCTCCATCGCGACGGTGCCGGGCTGGATTCTGATCGTAGGATGAACGGCCGCGTGGACAGCCGGTCCGAACAGGCCCTTCGGGCAGGAATTCAAGCGAGTGGTGGTGCGGTCGAGAAGAGTCGAACTTCCACGGGTTTTACCCCACAGCGACCTCAACGCTGCGCGTCTACCAATTCCGCCACGACCGCAACCGGACAGGCGATGCTGATAGCAATTCGATCCGGAGTTGTGAAGACCGCCGTCCAAGCCCGACGCTAAGCATGGTTTCCTGGATCATCAGCTCGAAACCGGTCGGCTATGCGGACGCCATCGGGGCAATGGAGCGGCGCGTCGAACGGATATCGGCAACAGGCGGCGGCGAGGCGGTCTGGCTGCTCGAGCACCCGCCGATGTACACGGCCGGCACCAGCGCGAAGCCGTCTGACCTGGCCGACAAGCCGCGATTCCCGGTCCACAAATCGAAACGGGGCGGGCAATTCACCTACCACGGGCCGGGCCAGCGCGTTGCCTACCTCATGCTTGATTTGAACAGCCGCGGCCGCGACGTAAGGTCGTTCGTCCGCGCGATCGAAGCGTGGATCGTGCGCTCGCTGGCCGATCTCGGCGTTGAGGGGTTTGCGCGTGACGGCCTGACCGGCGTCTGGGTGGCGGGCGCGTCCCGGCGGCGCGGGTGCGGCGGCCAGCCCATGAAGATCGCGGCCGTCGGGCTTCGTCTGAGGCGATGGGTCAGTTTCCACGGCGTTTCCGTGAACGTTTCAACCGATCTCGGCCACTACGCCGACATCGTGCCCTGCGGGATCGAGGATTGCGGCGTTACCAGCCTCGAGGACCTCCGCGCCGCGGCGACAATGGCCGATCTTGACGAGGCGCTCATCACGAACTTCGACGCGGCGTTCCGTCCCGCGCGATGAGGCGCCTTCGGCAGTCGGGTCGTGCATGCGGCGGACCGACGGGCGCCGATATTGCGCCGCCGACTGTTGAGATATTTGGCCGCGTGAATTAATGGAGAGCCATTGCAGGCCGATGCATAGCCCGGCCTCGCGATTGCTTGGAGCAGGCCTCGAAGAGGGCGGCAATGGCTGACATCACCGCGCAAGCCGACGAGCACTACGAGAAGGAGGGATTCTTCACCCGCTGGTTCATGTCAACGAACCACAAGGACATTGGAATCCTCTACATCGTGACGGCCGCGGTCGTCGGATTCATTTCGGTAGCGTTCACCGTCTACATGCGCTTGGAGCTGATGGACCCCGGCGTGCAGTACATGTGCCTGGAAGGGGCCAGCCTCGTCGCCCAGGCGGTCGAGGATTGCACGCCCAACGGGCATCTGTGGAACGTGCTCATCACCGGGCATGGCATCCTGATGATGTTCTTCGTCGTCATCCCTGCGCTGTTCGGCGGATTCGGCAACTATTTCATGCCGCTGATGATCGGCGCGCCGGACATGGCGTTCCCGCGGCTGAACAACCTGAGCTACTGGATGTTCGTTGCCGGATCGTCGCTTGCGGTCGCCTCCGTGCTCTCGCCCGGCGGAAACGGGCAGACCGGCTCGGGCGTCGGCTGGGTCCTTTACGCGCCCCTGTCGACCCGGGAAGCCGGCTTCTCGATGGATTTGGCGATCTTCGCGGTGCACGTGTCCGGCGCGTCCTCCATTCTCGGCGCGATCAACATGATCACGACGTTCCTGAACATGCGCGCGCCCGGGATGACGCTTCACAAGGTCCCCCTGTTCGCGTGGTCGATATTCGTGACAGGGTGGCTGATACTTCTTTCGCTGCCTGTCCTGGCGGGCGCGATCACGATGCTGCTGACCGACAGGAACTTCGGCACGACCTTCTTCGACGCCTCGGGCGGGGGCGACCCGATCCTTTACCAGCACCTGCTCTGGTTCTTCGGGCATCCGGAGGTGTACATCATCATCGTGCCGGGCTTCGGCATCATTTCGCACGTGATTTCCACGTTCTCCAAGAAGCCGATCTTCGGCTACCTTCCGATGGTCTACGCGATGGTCGGCATCGGGGCCTTGGGCTTCGTGGTGTGGGCCCACCACATGTACACGGTCGGCATGAGCATCACCCAGCAGTCGTATTTCATGCTGGCGACCATGGTCATCGCGGTGCCGACCGGCATCAAGATATTCTCGTGGATCGCGACGATGTGGGGCGGCTCGGTCGAATTCAAGACGCCGATGCTGTGGGCGTTCGGATTCCTGTTCCTGTTCACGCTCGGCGGCGTGACAGGCATCATTCTGAGCCAGGCCGGCATCGACCGGGCGTACCACGACACCTACTACGTGGTCGCCCATTTCCACTACGTCATGTCGCTCGGAGCGGTCTTCTGCATTTTCGCAGGGATCTACTACTGGATCGGCAAAATGTCGGGCCGACAGTATCCGGAATGGGCGGGCAAGCTGCATTTCTGGGCGATGTTCATCGGCTCGAACCTTACGTTCTTCCCGCAGCATTTCCTTGGGCGTCAAGGCATGCCGAGGCGGTACATCGACTACCCGGAAGCCTACGCCTTCTGGAACGAGATCTCTTCCTACGGCGCGTTCCTGTCGTTCGCTTCGTTCCTGTTCTTCATCGGCGTGATCGTCTACACGCTCGTCGCAGGAAAGCGCGTGGAGGAGCCCGCGTACTGGGGCGAGCATGCGGACACGCTGGAATGGACGCATTCCAATCCGCCTCCGCACCATACCTACGAGACTCTGCCCACGGCAGCCGTCTGGGACCGAAGCCCTCAGCACCATTGAACGGCTGATTTGACGGCTGGCTTCCGTCGGCCGTTTCTCCGGATTGAGGCGGCCTGCCGCCCAGTTCGGCGCGAATGCGCCGGAATCCGGGATCTGTTGCGAATTGAAGCCGCCCGCGCGGCGAAGACGCGGCGCGGCCGACGCTACTGGAGCCGCTCCACCACCAAGCCGCCCACCTTCCGGAAGTCCATCCGCCCGCGGTATTCCTCCTTCAGGCGGCCCATGACGCGGCCTTTGTCCCGGATGCCCCGCGCTTTTGTTTCGCGCACAACCTTGTCGATTGCGCAGGCGATCTCGTCGCTGTCCATCTTTTTGGGAAGCAGTTCCAAGAGGACTTCGATTTCCGCGCGCTCCGTGTCCGCAAGCTCGAAGCGCCCCTGCTCCTCGTAACCGACGACAGACTCCTCGCGGTGCTGGATCATCCTGTCCAGCACCGAATGGATGTCGTCGTCCGAGACGCCGTCCGGGCGCCCTGCCGATCGGGCCTCCCGGTCCTTGTCCGCAATCGTGGCGTCGATCAGCCTCAGCATCGCAAGCCGGGCCGTCTCGTTCCGCTCGTTCGCCGCCCGCAGCGCCGCCGCTATCCGGCTACGCATAGCGCTCACGCCCACCTCCGCGCCGTACGCGGCTGACATCGGCACGCAGCGAATTTTGGCCGAATCGGGGCGGCGGCCGCCGAGGCGCGCCCAACCCCGCCGACTTCCGGGCCTCCAATCCGGCCCGACTCCGGTCCTGAGAGGCCCGCCATGCCCGCCGCCGTGCTGCTCCGGAACGGGGTGCGTTCAGTTCTTTTCCTGATTGACCAGCTTGCCCGCGGAGATCCAAGGCATCATGCCTCTGAGTTTCGCCCCGACCTCCTCGATCTGATGCGCGTCGTTGAGCCGCCGCGTCGCCTTGAAGGAAGGCTGGCCGACCGCGCACTCCTGCATCCATCCGGCCACGAACTTCCCGTTCTGGATGTCCCTCAGCACCGAGCGCATGCGCTCCTTGGTCTCTTCATAGGGCACCACTTTCGGTCCCGCGAAATACTCGCCGTACTCGGCCGTGTTCGAAATCGAGTAGTTCATGTTGGCGATGCCGCCCTCGTAGATCAGATCGACAATCAGCTTCACCTCGTGAAGGCACTCGAAATAAGCCATTTCCGGCGCGTATCCGGCTTCGACAAGCGTTTCGAACCCGCACCGGATCAGCTCGACCAGGCCGCCGCAAAGCACCGACTGCTCGCCGAACAGGTCGGTTTCGCACTCCTCCTTGAAGTCGGTTTCAATGATGCCCGACCGGCCGCCGCCGATCGCGGAGCAATAGGAGAGCGCCGTCTCGAGTGCGCGGCCCGTGGCGTCCCTGTGCACCGCGACAAGGCACGGAACGCCGCCGCCTTTCACGAACTCGCTGCGCACCGTGTGCCCCGGCCCCTTCGGAGCCATCATGACGACGTCCACGCCGGGCTTGGGATCGATCAGATTGAAGTGGATGTTGAGGCCGTGCGCGAACGCGATGGCTGCGCCTTCCCTGATGTTGCCGTGCACATGCTTCCGGTAAGTCTCGGCCTGCAGCTCGTCCGGCATGGAGAACATGATCAGGTCGCACCACTTGGCGGCCTCGGCGATCTCCTTGACCGCCAGCCCCTCGGCCTCGGCCTTCCGAGCCGATGGCGACCCCGGTCGAAGCGCCACGGCAACGTTCTTCGCGCCCGAATCCCTGAGATTGAGCGCATGCGCATGGCCCTGCGAGCCGTAGCCCAGTATCGCGATGTTCTTTTCCGCGATCAGGCTGATATCGCAGTCGCGGTCGTAATATACCCGCATTCCGTCCTCCAGTGGGTGGCGATCGGCCGCGGCCCTGTCGGCTTCGAGGCCTGTCTTCGTCTCGGCATGGCTTTTACGCAGCGCGGCCAGGAATTCAATCGGCGATTCAGCCGCCCGTCGGGTCGGCGCCGCCGGACGCGGCTGCCGGAAGCAACGGCGACGCCTCGCCCTTCCCCAGATACACGGGCCCGAGAGCCGCGGATACCAGCACGCGACCCGCTGGGCGGATCTTGTGGACGGCATCCAGCGCCGCCGACCTCATCCGCCGCACGGCCGCGCTCGCGCCAATCGAGATCTCGTTCAGCGCCGAAATCGCCGCGACCCTCAAGGCAATGTCGCTCCTCCGGAGCCGCTGGTAACGCTCCAAATGCCCGGCGCTTCCAACTTTTTCCCTACCGCCTCCGATGGCAGCCATCAGCGCGCCGACATCGCCCGCGGCCATGTTGTATCCTTGGGCGCCGACCGGCGGCACGACATGCGCCGCTTCGGCGATCAATGCCGTTCGCTCCGCGGCCAGCCGTTCCGCCAGCTGGCTCTGCATGGGCCACAGCTTTCGCTCTGAAGCCAGCTCGAGCTTTCCGCAGTAGCCGAAAGACCGTTCGTACGCGGCGGCCTCGAATTCGGATTCCGGCATTCCCGCAAGCGCGCGGCATTCCTCGCCGCGGGCCATCCAGACGACCGCGGAAGCGGGCCGACCGCCCGCGTCCGGCAGGGGAACGAGGGTGAACGGACCTCCGGATGAGTGGATTTCAGTCGAAGCGTCGCCGTGCGGGACTTCATGGACGACGTTGAACGCCAGCGCCTTTTGGGCAAACCCATGCCGCCGAACCCGGATTCCCGCGCCGTCGCGCACCTTGGAGTTCCTTCCGTCGGCGGCGATCAGGAGCTTGGCGGACAGCCGGGTGCCGTCCGTCAGCTCGACCAACGCCGAAGTCGACCGGGCGATGGCGGACCCGAATCCGGCTCCGAGCCTGATTTCGACATTCGGCAGCTCTTCAATCTTTTCCCAAAGCGCCGAAACGAGGCGGGCGTTCGGGACGCACCAGCCGAAAGCGGATTTGGACCAGTCCTCCGCATGGAACTCCCGTTCGACAATTCGGCCGCCGTCGGAATCGGCTGCGCTAACAATTCGCATGGTCCGAAGCGGCGCTGAAACCGGCTCCAGCGCATCCCAGGCGCCGACGCTGCCCAGCAGGATTTGAGCCTGATCGAACACGGCCGTCGTGCGCCCGTCATCCTGGATTGCATCCGCGCGCGCGCCGGCCGGCCTGACGTCGAAGCAGCATACGCGGAAGCCTGCCGTGCCGAACGCGGCAGCGGCTGTCAGCCCGCCGAGGCCGCAGCCAGCGACCGCGACATCGCATTTTTCGACCGATTTCAGCAATTCAGAATCCCGGACGATCTGCTGTTCCGGCCGAATCCGCCGGAACCGGGTCACCGCGCGTCGCGAACGCTCGACGCGACCCGAGCGACCACTTCGTCCAAGATCGACGCGTCCTCGCATTCAGCCATGATTCGGATGATCGGCTCCGTGCCGGACTTCCGCACGATCAGCCTGCCCTTCCCCTCCAAGCTGCTGCGCCCTTTCCTGATCGCCTTGGAAACGGCGGCGCTGGACAGAACGTTCCGGCCCGAGCCGTTGAAGCGGACATTCCTTTGACGCTGCGGCAGCGGCTCGAACACGCGTCCAAGCTCGCTCGCGGGACGACTCGAAGCTTTCAGCATCGCCAGAAACTGCAGCCCGGCAACCAGCCCGTCGCCGGCGGTTGTGAAATCGGACATGATGATATGCCCGGACTGCTCGCCGCCGAGATTGAGTCCATGCTTCCGCATGGCCTCCGAAACGTATCTGTCGCCGACCTTGGTCCGCTTCAGGCCGATCCCCTCGGCCGCAAGCGCGCGTTCGAGCCCGAGATTGGACATTTCCGTGGCCGCAAGCTTGTTCTTGGCGAGCCTGCGGGACTTGGACCAGTCCATCGCGAACAATCCCAGCAGCTGGTCGCCGCCGATCGCCCGTCCCCTTTCGTCGATTACCGCAATCCGGTCCGCGTCGCCGTCCAGGCAGATGCCCACATCGGCGCGGGTTTCGCCGACCTTCCGCGCCGCCTGCCGCGTATCGGTCGATCCGCACTTGTCGTTGATGTTGATGCCGTCGGGCGCAACGGCGATCGGAACCACATCGGCCCCCAGCTCCCAAAGCACATCCGGCGCGGCCCGGTACGCCGCGCCATTCGCGCAATCGATAACGATTCGGAGCCCGTTAAGGCGGAGCCGTTTTGGGAAGGTCGTCTTCACGAACTCGACGTAACGGCCGAGGCCATCGTCGATTCTCTTCGCGCGTCCGATTTCAACCGGATCCGGCAAGGAAACCCCGGCGTCCAGTTCCGCTTCAATCGCCAGTTCGGCGTCGTCGCTCAGCTTGTATCCGTCCGGACCGAAAAACTTGATTCCGTTGTCGAAATGCGGGTTGTGCGATGCCGAGATCATCACTCCGACATCGGCGCGCATCGACCGGGTCAGAAGGCCTACCGCCGGGGTCGGAACGGGGCCCAGCAGAAGCACATTCATCCCGGTCGCCGTGAAGCCGGCGGTCAGGGCGTTCTCGATCATGTACCCTGACCGCCGCGTGTCCTTGCCGATGACCACGCGGTGCTTGTTCGAGCCGTCGCGCCGGAAATAGCTCCCCGCCGCCATTCCGATGCGGAGGGCAGCTTCAGCGGTCATCGGATGCGAGTTCGCCCTGCCCCGAATTCCGTCCGTTCCAAACAGCTTTCGATCCATTGCTCCAATGCGCCTAGATTTTCCGCCTTCGCGGCTGACCGCGTGCGGTCGGCGCGCATTTGGGCGCGCGTTCCGGCGACAATCGCGCCAATCGCGGAAAAACTCAATTGGTGTGGCGCTGCTGGTAGAAGACGTGCCGCCCGATTACGGCTGTCATTTCGAAGCGTTCGGACCAGCGCGGATTGGCGCTTCTGGTATGGAAGTGGGTCGCGCCGCCAGCAATCGGCTTTACGTGACCGCGAAGCAACCGCTTCGCCATCTTCCGGATTTCGCCGAAGATTTCCCGTTCGGCGATCATCTCCGGCAGCCCGTCGCAATTGTAGCTGAACTGGCACTGGTTCTTGCGATGCGCTCCCTGACCCACAACGGCGCATATCGTGTTGGGATAATTCCGCGATTCGACGCGGTTCAGAATGACTTCGGCAACCGCCTGCCAGCCTTGGCGGCTTTCCCCGCGGGCTTCGAAGTAGATCGCTTCCGCAAGGCATTGCAGATCGCCGTAATCGGAGGGACGGCGCACCGGAGCCCACGAAATCACCGGGATTCGCGGCATTGCCGCAGGCAGGCTGCGCATGCTCGATACCGCCGACGTAAGCCTTGGCTGCGAGAGGGACGTCCCGGCCATTCCGGGCGGAGCGACTAGTCGGCCGACGGCTTCGCGCGCCGCGCCATCGGCGGAATCAGCTGGAAGAGACCCTCCCGTCGGCCGCGGAAGCGACGTTGCCGCGGATTCCGGATGCGACATCGCCGGGCGTACGGCCGCCGGCGGCAAGATGTCTTCGGCCCGAAGCGGTCGGCGAGCCGGCGCGGTCAAAGCGTCCCGCCAAGCCGGCGGCAGCGGTGGACGCTTCTGCACCTGCGGCAATGTGCTGCCGACAGCGCCCACTGCGGGGCGGCCGAACGATGGCCGCAACAAGATCGGAGCGTCAATCGCGTCCGCGGAAAGGAACGCGCGCAGTCCTGCGCCTTGCAGCTCCGCACGAGGCCGCTCGGAAGAGCCCGCAACGCCCCCTCCCGCATGGGCCTGCTGACACAAAACGCCCCCGGCCGCAGCCGCCACAGCGGCCGCGCGCGCTACCTGGCCGACTGGCAAAAAGCGAAATCCGATCCGCGCCATTCGAAGATTCTTAGCGAATCTGTCGGAACCACGACGAATCGAAGGCAAACTGCCGCCGACCGGCATCAGACAAAACTACGAGATAAAGCATACTCCCCCGACAGCCTCCGGACGGTCATACACGCCGACCCGCTCAGCTGGCGCGGAAGATTCCAAGGGCGCCGCCCGATGTCAATGCGCCAGAATCTTCGCTGCCTGAAATCACGGGCGGTGTAACAGCCGCGACACTGAACCGCTCGACTCTGCCTGATGCTAAGTCCCTTCGCTGGCCCGAATCGCCGCCTGCGCTGCCGCGAGCCGGGCGATCGGCACCCGGAACGGCGAGCAGGACACGTAATCGAATCCGGCGTTGCGGCAGAACTCGATGGACGACGGGTCGCCGCCGTGCTCGCCGCAAATCGCGAGGACGAGATCCTGCCGAGAAGCTCGGCCGCGCTCGGCAGCAGTCAGCAGCAGCTCGCCCACCCCTTCGTGATCCAGCGAGCTGAACGGATCCTGCGGAAACACCCCTTGCGCAAGGTAGGCGGCCATGAACCGCGGCGAATCGTCGCGGCTGATTCCGTAGGTCATCTGGGTCAAATCATTGGTTCCGAAGCTGAGGAAGGACGAATCCTTGGCAAGATCGCCTGCCCGCAAGGCGGCGCGAGGCGTCTCGACCATCACGCCGATGCGGTACTCGAAGTCCGTTCCGGATTCGTTCCGGACCGACCGGGCGACGGCGTCCACCCTCTGCCGAACAAGCTCCATCTCGCGATGCGCCGAAACGAGCGGCACCATGATTTCGGGGACGACGGAATCGCCGTGCCGGTTCGCTTCGGCCGTGGCTTCGAATATCGCGCGCGCCTGCATTTCGTAGATTTCCGGCACGGTCACGCCGAGGCGAACTCCGCGCAGGCCGAGCATGGGATTGAATTCCCTGAGCTCCTCGGCCCTGGCAACCACTTTGCTGACCGGCTGGCCAAGGGCGCCAGCCAAGTCCTGGATTTCGTCCCGGTCGTGCGGCAGGAATTCATGCAGCGGCGGGTCGAACAGCCGGATGCACACGGGCCACCCCTTCATGATCTCGAACATCGAGATGAAATCGCTTCTCTGCATTCCGAGAAGCTGGCCGAGCGCGGATCGGCGCTCCTCGTCGCTGTCGGCGAAGATCAACTCCCGCATGACGGTAAGGCGGGTTTCCCCGAAGAACATGTGCTCCGTTCTGCAGAGGCCGATTCCCTCCGCCCCGAAGCTCCGGGCCGCTCTGACCTCCTCCGTCGTGTCCGCGTTCGCACGAACGGACACATCCCGCTGGAAATCGGCCCATCCGAGGAATTCGACGATTTCGTCGTTCACAGCGGATTCCACCAGCGGAACAGCGCCTTCGAGGACCTCGCCGCGGGTGCCGTCGACGGTGATCACGTCGCCCTCCCCCAGGACGCGGCCGTCGGCAAGGGCAAGCGCTTGGCCTTTCTGGTCGAAGTGCAGGTCGCTCGCGCCCGCGACGCAGGGAACGCCCAGCCCGCGCGCGATCACGGCCGCGTGGCTGGTCGCCCCGCCCCTTCCGGTGAGGACGGCCTTGGCGAAATACATGCTCCGGATGTCCTCCGGACCGGTCTCTACCCGTACCAGTATGCACGACCCGCCGCGGGCGGCGCAGGCTTCCGCCGCCGCCGCCGAGAACACGATCGCCCCCGATGCCGCGCCGGGGCTGGCGCCGACGCCGCTCGCCAGCACCTTGTGCCCGTGCAGCGGACTCACCTGCCTGTGCAGAATCCGGCCCAGGCTGTCCGGCTCGATCCGGGTCAGCGCGCACCGCTTGGTGATCGTGCCGTCCTTGGCCAAGCCCACGGCAATTCCGATTTCGGCGGCCGCCGACCGTCCAGCGGGCCCGAAGTCCAGCAGCCGGAGTTCGCCGCCTGAGACCCCGAACTCGATTTCGCAGGCATCTCGCTCGCTTTCCCGAAGCTTGTCCAAGCATCGGGAGACATCCTCCAGCACCCGCCGGATTTGCTCTTCCGGCTCAGTTTCGGAACCGGCGCCGACTTCGATCCGTCCATGCGCAGCGGAAGCGTAGTGTCCGAAGAGGCCCGCCGCGCCCGTCTTCGGATGCGCGCTCGACAGCGATCCGGAGCCGTTTTCGCCCTTGGCGCGGGCGATCGACGCTTCCTGGACGACAAGGGCCAATCCCGCATCTTCGGGCGCTCCCCGCGCGCGCCTCAGCATGCGCGCGGATGTTCCCTCCCAAGCCTGCGCGATCGCTCGAAGCGCATTGCCGAGCTGAACCTCGACGCTTTGCGGGAACGGCGCGCCTACGTCGGACTCGTAAACGGACAAAACCGCATCCAGCCGGTCCGACGGGCCGGCGCGCTTGCCCCGGTCGTCGAACGATTCCGGATCGAGCCGCGCCACCTCTACGGAATACTCGACGACGAACTTTGCGTACAGTTCGAGAGCTGCGGCCTCGCCCATGCGCAGCTTGAGCTGCTTGAGCGAATCGAAGTTCATGCCGACGTGCAGAATTGTCTGCGCCCGGCCCCAGCTGGCCAGTCCCGGGCTTGATCGCACTGCAAGAAGCGGCGTTTCCCCGAACGCGGCGAGAAGCGCTGCCGCGTCGGGCATGCGGCCGGCGGCGATGCCGCGAACGGTGTCGACGGAGATTGCAATCGCTTCGGGAACCGGCAGCTCCAAGTTGGCAAGCCGAAGAAGCCGCTCGGCACGGGCGCCGAACATGCCTTGCGCAAGCTCCGCGCCCTTCCGCAGGCGCACGAATTCCGCATCCGGCTTCACGAGGCTCTTCTTTCCGGCGCGCCTCCCGCGCCGGACGGGCCACTCGGAAGCCTTGCCTCGCGTCGAATCAATCATCGCGCGCTCCGATGCTCAGTGTTCAATGGCCGCAAGATCCGCAATCCGACCGCAAACGTCATGGACGAGCTGCAGCAGCTGCAAACGGTTGGTCCTCAGCGATGCGTCGGGGACATTCACGCGGACCTCGTCGAAAAACCGGTCGATACAGGGTCTGAGACTCGCCATCGCCTGCGCGGCAGCGCGGAAGTCCTCACTTTCAAGCGCGGCACTGATGTTCCCTTCGCTCGCAGCCAGCGCGTCGAGCAAATCGGTTTCGGCGGTTTCCGTCATCAGCGCCCTGCTTGGCTCCGCATCGAATTCCGGTGCCCCCTTTGCTCTTTCCGCAGCGAGGATGTTGTTGACCCGCTTGAATCCTTTCAGGAGGTCCTGCCCGTCCTGTGTCACAAGAACAGATCCCAAGGCCTGAACCCGGTCAACCAGCAGCACCAGATCGTCCGCGTGCTGCGCTGACGCGCAGGCATTAACGAGGTCCCGTCGTACTCCGGCTTCGCGCAAATGAACCGAAAGCCGCTCGCGAAGGAAATCTAGAATGCTGTCCGCTACGTCGCGTTCGGATCGTCCGCCATCGGGACCCGGCACGCCGTCGGAGGCGGCGTACTCGCAGACCGCTTCCTCGAAGAGGCCCCTGAGCCTCAGCCTTATGGGTCGTTCACGAATGCGGCTTTCAAGCATAATCCGCACAATTCCCAGCGCGGCGCGGCGCAGGGCGTGAGGATCCTTGGAGCCGGTCGGCGCCTCGCCGATTCCGAAAAACCCGGCCAGATAGTCGATGCGGTCCGCAAGCCCCACCGCAATCGCCACGGGCTCCGTCGGCACGGGGTCGGACGGACCATTCGGCAGATAGTGCAGTTCGCACGCTTCGGCGACCTCCGGTCTGAACCCGCAGCGTTCGGAAAGCCAGCGGCCCACACGGCCCTGCAGTTCGGGAAACTCCCTGACGGTGCTCGTGACCAGATCGGCCTTCGCCAGCAGCGCGCCGGAACGCGCCATTTCGGCATCGGCCCCCACAGCAGCCGAGACCTCGCGGGCAAGCGTTTCGACCCGCGAGACTCTCTGCGCCATCGTTCCGAGGCGGCGGTGGAAGTTCACCGTGCCCAGCTGTTCGGAGAACCCGTCCATCCCGCCGGCATCCGCTTCGCGAATGTCGCTTTCCCAATGGAATTCGGCGTCCTCCAGTCGGGAATTCAGAACCCTGTGGTTCCCCGCGAGCATCGCCCGGCCGCCGTCCCTCGCCTCCTTGTCGGCCACGGCCACGAAATGCGTGACGGCGCGCGTGTCCGGGTCGACTGCGGAAAGGTACTTCTGATGCAGCTTCATCGCGGCTTGGACGAGTTCCGGCGGGAGACGGAGAAACCGCTCGCCGATGGGCCCGATCATGGCGACCGGCCATTCCGTCAGCCCAACAATTTCGTCCAGCAGCTCATCGTCCTCGATGAGAACGAGCCCGTTTTCTTTCGCCAGCGATTCGGCCGCGCGGCGAATGCGCTCCCGCCGGGCGCACGGATCCAGAATCACGAATGCGCGCTCAAGCTTTGCGGAATAGTCTCCAAACGACGAGACCTTGAAGGCTTCGGGGGCCATGAATGGATGGCCCCGCGTCGAATCGCCGGAGCGGATTCCTGAAAGCTCAAACTCGACAGTTTCCGTCTTGGTTCCGGAATAGAGAACGCAGAGAATTCCGCGCAGCGGCCGCACCCACCGCAGATAAGGCTCTTCTCCCCAAACCATGGACTTCGGCCACCAGAACTTCGCGACCACCCATTTGACGGCTTCCGCGATGATCGGTCCCGCCGGGCGCGCCGGAACTCTTATCTTCGCGAAGTAGTACGTGCCTTTTCCCTCCTTGCGCAGCACCAGGTCACCCTTGGCTGCGCCGGTCGCGCGCAGGAAGCCCCCAAGGGCCTTTTCGTCGGCACCCTCTCGCGGCCCCCGCCGCTCAACCAGTTTGTCCGAACTCGCATCACGAAGGCCCTCCACAACCACGCAGACCCTGCGCGGAGTCACAAACGACGTTGATTTTTCGTATCCCAAATCACCGTCGTCCAGCTCCTTAACGAGCGCTTCCTGGATTTCTTCGGCCGCCGATGGCTGCATTCGCGCCGGTATTTCTTCCGAGCGGAACTCAAGCAGAAGATCGGGCACAGGTTCAGTCCTTGTAGATGTCGTTCAACTGATTCCAAGCGAACCCCCGGCCGTCCGGCAGGATCGCCGCCACGCGATCAACGCCATCGCCGACATTCCGCTTCAGCAGCAAAGCCGCGGCTTCGCCAGCTTCGATCGCCCGCCCGATCGCCTTCGCGTCAAAACACCGGAACCACCCGGGAGCGACCAGCGGCGTCGGATCAGGGTGCCGCTCGAACGCCTCAGCCAATTCGTCGATTCCCGATTCTACAGCGAAGCAGGACCGGTATTTGAGCGGGCTCGAACTGCCGCTGATCCCTTCAAAATTCGACACTTGCAGCCCCGGAGCGAAACCGCCGGAGATCTCCGGCTCGCGGAAGGTCCCTTCGGCCGAAATCGCGTCCGGGCCGAGCGCAAGGGGCCGGTACTGGCCGTAGACCTGAAGGTACCAAAGCGCCGCCCCGGCGACCGCCGCCGAAACCAGCAGCAGCACTGCCGCGATACGACCCCGCATTGGCTATCAGGTCCCTGCGCGCCCATGCCGGTCAGCCATCGCATCCGCCTTCGCCGGTCAGCAGATAGGCGTCCGCGCAGGACTTCGCGAGCGCGCGCACCCGTCCGATCATGGACTGGCGCTCCGCGACCGATATGACCCCGCGGGCATCCAGCAGGTTGAAGCAATGGGACGCCTTGATGCACTGGTCGTACGCGGGATGCGCCATCACGATTCGCTTCCCTGTCCGATCATCGGTGTTGGGCGCGTCCAGTATCCGGCCGCATTCGGCCTCCGCATCCTCGAAATGACGCAGAACGGCATCCGTGTCGCAGATGTCGAAGTTCCACCGCGTGAACTCGGCTTCGGACTGCCTGAACACGTCCCCGTAGGTGAGCGGGATCGGCGCGCCGGGATCGTTGTAGGGCATCTCCATGACATGGTTCGCCCCGAGCACGTACATGGCCAATCGCTCAAGGCCGTAGGTGATTTCTCCGGATACCGGCCTGCAGTCGTGCCCGCCAACCTGCTGGAAATACGTGAACTGCGACACCTCCATGCCGTCGCACCAGACTTCCCAGCCCAAGCCCCAAGCGCCCAGCGTCGGGCTTTCCCAGTCGTCCTCGACGAACCGGATGTCGTGCAAATCGAAGTCGATGCCGATCTCCGCGAGAGAGCCGAGATAGAGTTCCTGAAAGTCCGGCGGCGACGGCTTAATCAGGACTTGGAACTGATAGTAATGCTGAAGCCGGTTGGGGTTTTCGCCGTACCGCCCGTCGGTCGGACGCCTTGACGGCTGCACGTACGCCGCGGCCCACGGCCGCCTCCCCAGCGCGCGGAGCGTCGTCGCCGGATGGAAGGTGCCCGCGCCGACCTCCATGTCGTACGGCTGGAGTATCGCGCAGCCGCGCCGACGCCAGTAATCCTGCAGCGACATCACGATGTCCTGAAAGCACTTTGGTTCGATCGCGTCGGGCATGTCGGGGCTGGTCGAGGGAATTTCGCGGGTTCCTTAGGAAACGAGGCGCACAGGGTCAACGCGGATCCATGCCGCCGGGGGCCCGCTGCATCCGCCCTGCAGCCGCGCTGAACTGAAGCGGCGCCGGGCGAACCGCCTGCATTTCGCTTCAATTGCGGTGCGCATCGCACTATGTGGGGCGACTGAGCTATTCCGGCTGTTCGAGCTCGCAATGACGAGACTGCTATTCGTTTTGTTCGCCGCGCTTGCCGCGCTGGCGCCTGCTACGGCGGTGAATTCGCAAACGCCGCAATTCTGGATCCAGATCGCCGATTACGTGACCGTGCGCTCGGCCATGGTCCGGGCTCAAGCGCTGTCCGAGGAGCTGCCCGATCTTCACGCGTTCAGAGTCCCCGACGGATCGTACGTGATTGCGCTCGGACCCTACGAGATGAACGAGGCGCTTGATCGGAATGCTGCGCTGATTGCCGAAGGCGCCATTTCGCCGGGCAGCTTCGTCACGCTCGGAACCAACTTCGTGCGGCAATTCTGGCCTGCCCGCAACGAGGCCGCGCCGTTTCTGAATTCCGAAATCGAACCGGAATTCGGCGTGGTCGTTCAGGAAATCCCCGAGACGGGGCCCATTCAGTCAGAATCCTTGGAGACCGTCGATCCGCCGGTCCAACCCGCCGCCCAGCTGTCTCTCGACCAGCGGCGGCAGATCCAGGCGGCGCTGAAGTGGTACGGCGACTACAATGCGGTGGTCGACGGAATCTTTGGGCCCGCCACCTCGGAAGCGGTCAGCGCCTACCAAAGCAGGAACGGTCTGGAGCCGACGGGCATTCTGACCGATGTTGAGCGCGTTGTGCTGACGGCGGCATACGAATTCGATCTAGTATTGGCAGGATTGGAGCGACTGAACGACGACTACGCGGGACTGTCGCTGGATTATCCGGCAAGGCTGGTCAAGTTCCAGAGGTACTCGCCTCCGTTCGCCGTGTACGAACCCGCGACTCCTGACGGCGTGCGTCTATTGCTCATCAGCATGGAGGGCGGAGAACGTTCGGCGAAGTCGCTCTACGACGTGCTGCAGACCATGGACATCATCCCGCCGGAAGGGCCGCGCCAATTTGATGGCTCGGAGTTTACAATCGAAGGGCGCGGCCCTGAATTGCGGGCGCATGCGTTCGCCAGGCAGGAAGCAGGGAGGATCAAAGGCTTCGTCGCCGCCTGGCCCGACGATATGCAGGATTTCATGTCCCGAGTGGTCGGGACGATGCGCGCCAGCCTCCGGGAAACCAGCGAGCGCACCTTGGATAGACTTCCGTCCGCTTCGGGCCCGGCTGCGAATTTCGACACGGGCGCGGGCATGGACCGGCAGGCACCGACCGCAGCCGCATCGGGATTCTTTGTGGATCGGCAGGGAACGGTTGTGACCAGCCGCCGGAGGATTCAGGATTGCGATCGCATCGTGGCCGGATCCGGCTACCCCATGGCTCTGCTGGCTGACGATCCGAACATCGGCGTGGCGGTGCTGACGCCGGAAGTCGAATTGGCGCCCATTGGCCGCGCCCGTCTAAGCGTGTTGGAGCCGCCCGAGGGGGCCGCAATCGCCGTCGCTGGTCACTCTTTGGACGGAAGGCCCGATGTACCGACGTTGGAGTTCGGAAGCGTCCAGCCGATGCCGGAATTAAACGTGTCCGAAATCCGGCACGCTATCGGCGTGGACGCACTGCCGCCGACCGACGGAGGTCCGGTTCTGGATTTGTCGGGCTCCGTGGTCGGAATGCTGATCTCCGACGACGACGGAACGCTTCCCGAAGGAACGGCATTGGCCGCAAGCAGCGCGGCCATTCTGAATTTCCTTTCAGAGAACGGAATTGCCTACGCCGCAGCAGCGGGCGGCGGAGATCTCGAACCTGCTGAGCTTCGCAGGCAGGCGGCGGACATCACCGTTCGGATCGAGTGCTTCGACGAAGAGCCGGCTGAGGCTCAAGCGGCGGGCTGACGGGGGAGTCAGCTGCTTCCGCTGAACGCCTTCTCTATCGCGGCGATGTCGAGCTTGCGCATTCCCATCAAGGCGTCGAACGCCCTGCCCGCCACTGCCCGATTCTCGGAATTGACGATTTCCATGACCCGTTCCGGGCAAATCTACCACGACACCCCGAACCGGTCGGCGAGCCATCCGCACATGCTTACCTCGCCGCCATCGGCGATGAGAGCGTCCCAAAGGCGGTCGGTTTCTTCCTGATCCTTGGTCAGAACGACGATTGAAGCCGCGGGGCCGTGCTTGAAACTCGGCCCTCCTTGAGCGCCATGTACGGCGCCCCGGCGAGCGTGAATTCCACAATCAGGGGACGGCCCTCCGCGTTGCGCTGCAACGCGCTTTCAACTCGGCTTTCCGGCAGCAGCGACACGTACAGCTCCGCCGCTTCTTCGCCATCCCCGTCGTACCACAAGCAAGTCCAGACCTTCGGCTTCATCGGCTGCTCCTGAATTGAATCCCGTCCCGCCAAGCACGCGAAGCCTTGCATCCAACGCATGGCAAGGCAATGTGGCACGCTGTCGGGCCTGCCTCGCTTTCGCGCCAGCGGGCGCGGATTGGAATGCTGATGCGTACCGCGGCCCCGACAGAACGCGGACCGGACTGCGGATGTGTCGGGAGGGCAAGGAATTGTTCGGCAATCGCTTTGCCACGAGATTGAACGCGTTCACGCCCGGCAGGACGGACCGCGCGGAAACCGCCGACACGTCGCCCGTACTCCGGATGGCCGCGCAGGCCGCGACGGTCGACGGACTGACGGATATCGATTTGAACTATCCCGACCACCTGCAAGGCGACCCCTCCGACCTGTTCGACCGCATTCGGGATCTCGGCCTGTCCGTCAACGGGCTTGCAATGCGCTACGGCGGCGTCCGTTCCTTCGTGCAGGGCGCGTTCACCAATCCCGACCGGAAAGCCAGACGCGACGCGATCGACCTGACGAAGCGCGGGATCGATGCCGCACGAGCTGCCGGATCGTCGCTCATGACCATTTGGCTCGGCCAGGACGGTTTCGACTACAGTTTCCAAGCGGATTACGGGCGGATGTGGGAGCATTTGGTTGAAGGGATCAAAGCGGTGGCGCTGCACGATCCCGATTGCGTGGTCAGCATCGAGTACAAGCCCAACGAGCCGCGCGCTTTTTCCATTCTTCCGAACCTCGCGGCGACCCTGCACGCGTTGGCGGATGCAGGCTGTCCGAATCTGGGCGTGACGCTGGATTTCGCCCACATGCTGTACGCTGGCGAGAATCCGGCGGCGTCCGCGCGAATGGCAGCGGAAAAGTCAAAGATTGCAGGCATTCACCTGAACGACGGCTACTCGAAGCGCGACGACGGCCTGATGGTCGGAAGCGTGCACCGTCTCACGACGCTGGAATTCCTTTGCGAGCTTGTCCGGAGCTCCTACGGCGGTGTCGCGTATTTCGACACGTTTCCGGACGCTTCCGGAATGGACCCTGTTCGCGAATGCGAAGCGAACATCCGATCTACGCGACGGCTGGCGGCCATCGCCGAGCGCCTTGCCCGGTGCGGCGACCTCGCGGATGCAATCGCGAAACACGACGCGATTTCCGCGCACGAGATTGTTGAACGAGCGGAATCGGGACTTCCTGCGGAGGCCGATTGGCCTTGAAACCTCCCGGACGCGCGGGCTGGCGTTCGTGACTGATCGCCATCGGCCAATCGTATGCGCGGGGAATCTCCACTACGACATCATCGTCGATGCGCCCCGCCTGCCCCGTCTCGGCGAAACGCTTCCGGGCCGGCGCTGGCGCCCGAAGTTCGGCGGCAAGGCCGGAAACCAGGCGGTTGCGGCGGCGCGATGCGGCGCGAACGTCCGGTTCCTCGGAGCCGTCGGCAATGATTCGTTCGGCGAATTCCTCAAACGCTCGCTTGCCGACGAAGGCGTGGATTGCAGCCGCCTGCACACGGCGGATGCTGGTTCAGGCATGAGCGTCGCGGTTTCCGTGGACGGCGGGGACTACGGAGCGGTCACCGTTTCGGGAGCGAACGCCGAACTGCCGCCGGACGCCATTGATACCCCGGAGATCTGGTCCGGCGCGGCGTGGCTCATGCTGCAGAACGAATGGCCGACGGAACTGAACACCCGCGCGGCAGCCGCAGCGAAGTCCTTTGGCGTCAGCGTATGCCTCAACGCGGCCCCGTTCAGGGAGCTTGATCGGCACTTAAAGGATTTTCTGGACCTGATAATCGCCAATTCGCTGGAAGCTGAACAATTGCTTGGCTGGAACGTCGAAGGGCGCGCCGACGCCGAGCGGGCGGCGGCGGAGCTGGCCGAACGCTTTCCCAGAGTCGTGGTCACAGCGGGAAAATGGGGCGCGGGCGCCGCTTGCCGGGATTCAGGCTCATTTGCAGTCGCCGCCCCGGAGGTCCACGACGGAAACGCTCACGGAGCTGGCGATGTATTTGTAGGCGTTTTGTGTGCACTGGACACCTTTGGCGTCGAGTTCCGCGAATCGGTCGAACGCGCGTGCGCGACGGCCTCCCGCCACGTCGAGGCATCCGTTCCGAAGTTCGGCTGAACCTCCCCGCCGTTCAGCGCCCTGAAACCGGCGCGTCTCGCCTCAGCAGGCCGTCGCACTTGAGATCCTGCCAAAGCTCCTCCGGAACATCCGCTTCAAGGTTCCGGCAGTTCGACCGGGCCTCATCCACGCTCTGCCCGCCCGGAATCACCGACATGACGGCAGGATGGAGCAACGGGAACTGCAGCGCGGCAACTTTCAATTCGGTTGAGTTGCGCTCGCAAACATTTTGAATCCTTGAAACTTTCTCCAATATGTCCGGCGGCGCCGGATCGTAGTCGTAAAATGCTCCTTCGACCGGGCCAGTCGCGAGTATCCCCGAGTTGTAGGGCCCGCCCACGACCACACCGATGCCCCGCGAGACGCAAAGCGGGAGGAAACTGTCGAGCGCGCGCTGCTCCAGCAGCGTATAGCGCCCGGGAAGCAGGAACAGATCGAAGTCGCCCTGCTCTGCCAGTGCCTGGCAGACCTGCCACTCATTGATGCCGCCGCCTATCGCTTTCACAGTTCCTTGCTCGCGCAGTTCGACCATGGCCCGGTACCCGCTCGCCATGAATTCGCGGATCCGCTGGTCAGATGCCTCTCTGCTGCCATGGGTGAACCTGCAGAGATCGTGCACGAACAGGATGTCGACGCTTCCGGTCCCGAGACGCTCCAAGCTTTCGTCGAACGATCTCAGTATCCCGTCGTGCGAGTAGTTGAACTGCTCCCGCATGTCGGGAACATCGAACCAACGGCCGATGCCGGTGCGCTCGGCAGGCGCGCATGGGCGCATCAGCCGTCCAGCCTTTGTGGACAACGTGTATTCGCTTCTCGGACGGGCGCGGAGAAATTCCCCGAGCCGCCTTTCCGCAAGTGTCATCCCGTAAAGAGGCGCCGTGTCGAAATAGCGGATTCCTCCTTCCCAAGCCGCTTCAAGCACCTGCGCAGCCTCGTCGTCCGAAATTCCGCGGTAGAGATTGCCGAGCGGCGCGGTGCCGAAACCGAGTGCGGTAAACCTAACCGCGGCGGAACCGTCCCGCCTCCATTCCCGAACTTCCATGATCCTTCCCCCTGCGCCGGAACCGGCACGGTCGTTCCGCTAGCCGAAATCGGCGGTGCACTAAAAACCGGCCTGTTGAAATTGGAAAGGCGCAATTGAACGGCGGGCCGATCGGTCCCGGCGTCGCTGGCCTGAGCCGCACCGCGACCGGGACGAGGCCATCGCGGCATGCGCCCCCTGCCTGGAGTCCAACAGGGGCCGCTTGCGCTACGACCCCCGCGGGAAACGCGGCTTGCCGGTCGGATCCGGCGTCGTGGAAAGCGGCTGCAAGCGGATCGTCGGGAGCCGGTTCACGCGGTCGGGCTGCCGCTGATCGAAAGCGGGCGCCAACGCCCTGCTCGCCATCAAGTGCTGAATCGACTTCCTCAATCAGAGGACCCGCTGCGGCGCAGCCGCCCGACCAAAAATTTGGGCCGCACCCGCGGAATTGGCGAGATCTTGCCGTTTTCCGCCGGTTAGGTAAAATTGGCGATGGCTTCGCTTCCGGTGGGCTGGTTGGAGCGATCCGAAAATGCGTGAATTGTCTGCACAAGAGACTGGAGCGGAAGCACCGCTGATCATGAACAAGACCCTCGATTTAAATTTTAAGCCCGGCGCCGGAGAAATTCCGCCGGTTATGGCTGGGCGTGAAAAAGAGCAATCCAGAATCAAGTTGGTGCTCGACCGTCTGAAGGCGGGTCTAAGTCCGGGGCAAAACATCGCCCTAATCGGGCCGCGCGGAAACGGAAAGACCGTACTACTGAAATGGGTGAAGGAGCAAGTTGGTCGCTGCGACGGCAAAATCAAATGTGTAGAACTGATACCTGAGAATTTTGAATCTCATTATGACCTTATCACAGCGCTAACGGACCCAGAAAGCTTCCTAGCCCGTGCTTTCAGCTGGCTTTCGTCGTTGACAGGTTTGCACGGATTAGGAGTTGGTATTTCCCGTAAAGAGACGGCAAAGAAACCGCTAAGACATGTCTTAAAAAAGAGGTGTTCCAAGAACGGTTTGGCGATATTGATAGACGAATCGCACAAGCTATATCGCTACCCAAATCTGGTCAGCGCGTTCTTCAACGACGTGCAGGTGCTTGTCGGCGATGGTCGTCCATTGCTGCTTATCCTTGCTGGCACCCCGAACATTACGAAACGATTGGCCATGATCGAAGCCACATTTTGGAGTCGCACAAAAAAAATCGGCATTGGGCTCCTCGACGACGCAGCGGCGCACGAGGCTCTTCGGATTCCCTTCGAACGGATGGGTTACAGCATCAAGGCTGATATCGTGGACGCGGCGGCTCAAGAGGCGCAATGCTACCCGTACTTTCTTCAGGTTGTCGGGGACGCACTGCATTGCGCCGCTAGAAAGGAATCCGAAAATCTTGGGAGCGGCAACGAAATTGGAAACGAAATCTTGGTGCAAGCCTTGGAAGAACTCAGTGACAGCAAAATGAATTACTATGAAGAGCGGTATTTGGAACTTTTCGACGCGGGAATATTGCCCGCAGCGGAAGCCGTTGCCCGGCGTTTTATTTCGCAGAAAGAGAAATCGATTTCCGCCGCTGCATTCGAAGTTGCCGTCTCCCTAAGCATTGACAAGAAAATGGAAGAATTGGTGAAGAAAGGCGGCGGGATCGAACCGGCGGCAAGGGTCGGGTCCGAGCTTCGAGATTTTGGCTTTGTCTGGAGTCAAATTGGGAAGGAAGACTCGTACGAGGCCGGAATTCCTAGCCTGATGAATTACGTTGTGGAGAGGGCCGATAAACGCGATAGCGAGCTGAGGAGAATTCGTGAATCGGCATTCTGATGAAAATGGATTCGATGATGAGTTGTTTGATTGAATTGCAACGGTTGCCGGGCGCTCAAGCAGCCGCACCGCGTTCGAACCAGGGATGACTCAAGATCCTTTCGAACTGGCGAGTTTCAGCCCTGCTCGTTGGTCAAAGCCGGTGACCGGAGGATTACTGCGTGGCCGCGAAGCGGATGAGGCTTGTTTGCGCTCTGTGTCGAAGTAAGGGGCGCAGCCCAAATTGCAGGTTCCATGCGCGCCGTGTAACGTCTCGGTGCGGTCGCGAGGCCGTCGGCAGTTGGTGGCGCGGACCCTGATTTTCGATGCCAACCCTTCTCAAGCGCTTGTTCGGAAACGACAAGCCAGTCATCGCGATGGTGCATCTGGCGGCGACGCCGGGCAGCCCGCTTTACGATGCTGAAGGCGGCATCGGGAAGATTTTGGCGGGCGCAGCAAACGACCTGCGCATACTGCAGGAAGCGGGCGTTGACGCGGTCCTGTTCGGAAACGAGAACGACAGGCCGTACGAGCTTCAGGTGGACCCCGCGGCTGTCGCGGCCATGTCCTACGTGATCGGCCGACTTGCGGACGTCCTGACAGTGCCGTTCGGCGTCAACACTCTTTGGGACCCGAAGGCGAGCCTGGCGATCGCGGCGTCGACCGGCGCTTGCTTCGTCCGCGAAATCTTCACTGGCGTTTACGCCTCCGACATGGGGATCTGGGCGCCGGACGCAGCGGAGGCGATCCGGTACAGGCGGCAGCTTGCGGCCGATGGCGTGAAGGTCTTCTACAATGTGAGCGCGGAGTTCGCCGATCCGCTCGACCGGCGCCCGCTGGCCGACCGCGCCCGCAGCGCTGTCATGTCCTCGGTTCCCGACGCAGTGCTGGTGTCGGGACCGATCACAGGCGAGCCCGCGCCGATGTCCGACCTGGAGTCCGTGAAGGCGGTGCTGCCGGGCACGCCGGTGCTGGCGAACACAGGAGTCAGGCACGAGACCGTGGACGCGGTCCTTGGGATCGCAGACGGCGTCATTGTCGGATCCTCGCTTAAATTCGACGGAGACACTTGGAACAGCGTCGATCCTAAGCGCGCGAACGATTTCATGATGCGCGCACGCCGAGCGCGCGACGGATAGCCGGGCGGCGACCACATGGATCGTCGGCGACAGGAGCGGATACTCAAGACCGCGCAGGAGCTTTGCCTGATCCCCGGGCTCTCGGGGCACGAAAGCCGGGTCGCCGAAGCGATCGGCCGCGAGTTGGAACGCCTCGGCCTGGCACCCGATTCAGATGTGCTCGGCAATATCTGGGCGACCGCTGAAGGGTCGCCCGAATTTCCAAGCATCCTGCTGTTCGCGCATATGGACCAGCTCGGGTTCATCATTCGGAAGATCGAGTACGACGGGCGGCTTCTCTTCGAAAGGGTTGGCGGCGTTCCGGAACGGGCGTTGCAATCCATGCGGGTCGCGATCACTGCGGAGGACGGAACGGATCTGCCGGGCTTCATCGCCTGCAAGTCGCATCACGCGACGCTGCCGCACGAGCGGAACCGGGTCGTCCGGATCGGCGGTCTCCATATCGAAGCCGGATTCGAAAGCGGAAGCGACGCTATCGAAGCCGGCGTAAGAATCGGCTCCCCGGTCGTCTACAGGCCTTGGGCGGACCGCCTTGGCCCGAACCGCTTGGCGGGATCGGCCATCGACGACCGCGCGGGATGCGCGGCGCTGCTGGAGGCAGCCCGCGAAATCACACGCGAGAAGGATCGGCCGACGGTGCATTTCCTGTTCTCGGTCCAGGAGGAGTTCAATCTTCGGGGCGCCCTGCCCGCGGTTCGCAGGCTTAACCCGGAGGCTGCAGTCCAGATCGATCTGGCGCTTGCGACGGATACGCCCGAAGTCGCGCGGCTCGGCGATGTCAAGCTCGGGTCCGGGCCCTGCATCGGAATGCACTCGTTCCATGGACGAGGCACGCTCAGCGGCCTCATTCCCCATCCGGCGCTCGTCCGCCATTTCGAATCCTGCGCGGCGGGCGCAGGCATCGGCGTCCAGCGCAGCGTCCATATGGGCGCCCTCACCGAGACCGCCTACGTGCAGCTCGAAGGCGACGGAATCGCCTGCCTGGATGTCGGATTCCCCATGCGCTACTCGCACACGTCAGCCGAGGTTTGCGACCTGAGGGACCTGTCCGCGCTGGCCGGACTGCTGTCGCGCGCGGCGTGCTCGTTCCGGTCGCGCCGTGCTCTCAAAAAGAGGTAGCGGCATGGGCCAAAAGCATTTCCTGGGCGTCGACATCGGCACCTATGAAACCAAGGCGGTTCTCTGCGGCCCGGACGGACGCATCGCCGCAACGGCCGCGCATCCGCACAAGATGTCGGTGCCGCGCCCCGGATGGGCTGAACACTCCCCCGAGCGGGACTGGTGGCAAGGATTCACTCGGGTAACTCGGCAGGTTCTTGCCGAATCCGGCGTGGCGCCCCGTGATGTCGCGGCAGTCGCCGCCAGCGCGATAGGCCCGTGCGTCGTTCCGGTGGGTCCGGACGATCAGCCTCTGACGAACGCGATCCTGTACGGCGTCGACACCCGCGCCCACGCGGAAATCGAGGAGCTGGAGGCGGAGGTCGGCCCGGACGCCATTCTGGAATTCAACGGAAACGCGCTTACTTCGCAGGCTGTTGGCCCCAAAATCCTCTGGCTCCGCCGCAACCGGCCGTCGGAGTTCGAGGCTGCGAGCAAATTCGTGTCCTCGACAACCTATCTGGTCAGGAAGCTCACCGGCGCATGGGTGGTCGACCACTACACGGCCGCGAACTTCACGCCGCTGTACAGCTCGCATTCGCAAAGCTGGGACGACAGGCTGCACGGCGGGATAGTGGAGCTGGAGCGCCTGCCCGAAATCAAATGGTCGACCGAAATCGCGGGCCGCGTCACGGCCAAGGCCGCAATGGACACAGGGCTTGCCGAGGGAACGCCGGTAACGGTCGGCACGATCGACGCCGCGGCGGAAGCCGTCAGCGTCGGCGTTCGGGAGCCGGGCGAAATGATGGTGATGTACGGCTCGACCATGTTTTTCGTTGCCTTGGCCGACGCGTGGAAGTCGGATCCGAAGCTCTGGTACGCGCCTTGGCTGTTTCCCGGTCGGCACGCTTATCTGGGCGGGCTCGCGACCAGCGGAACCCTGACCCACTGGTTCAAGGACAACCTTGCTCGGGACCTGCAGGACGAAGATGCATTCGCGAAGCTCGCCGAAGAGGCCGCGAGTTCGCCCAAGGGCGCAAACGGCCTGATCGTGCTTCCGTACTTTTCCGGCGAGCGGACGCCGATACACGACCCGGATGCCAAGGGATGCATCTTCGGCCTGGACCTCACGCATACCCGGGCCGACATCTACCGGGCCGTTTTCGAGGGCATCGCGTACGGCACGAGGCACGCGATCGAAGCGTTTCCTCGCGCGGGCGGACGCCCGCATCGCCTGTTCGCCGTCGGCGGAGGCACGAAGAACGCCGTTTGGATGCAGTCCACCTCGGACATTTGCGGGTCGGGCCAGACCGTGCGCTCGGTCACTCTCGGCGCGAGCTTCGGCGACGCGTTTCTTGCCGCGGTCGCAACTGGCGAAGCCCGCCAGGCGGACATTTCGGAATGGAATCCCGTTGCGCGGGAGGTCGGCGCGACGGAGGATGAGTTGTTCGAATCCGGCTACGGAATCTTCAGGGATCTCTACCGCCGAACGCGCGATCTGATGGGCGCGGCGGCCGCGACCCGCTGATTACTTGACGGCACCTGCCGCCATTCCCTTGACGATGTAGCGCTCAAGGAAAATCCCCACGAGCAGCAAGGGCGCGATTGATGCCCCGGACAAGGCCGCCATCGTCCACCAGTTGATGCCTTGAGACCCGGTCTGCGACGCGACCATCACGGGCAGCGTGTTGGCGTGCGTGCTCGTCAGCAACGCCGCAAAGAAATACTCGTTCCAGCATAGAATCAGCGAAAGGATGAACGACGCGACCAGTCCCGGCACGACAATGGGAAGAACGATCTGGAAGAACGATCCCCATACCGACAGCCCGTCGACCAGCGCCGCCTCCTCCATCTCGACAGGCACCGAGTTGAACTGGTCCCGCATGATCCAGATCACAATGGGCAGGACCATCAGCGTGTAGAGAAAAATTATCCCGGCCCGCGTGTCGAGCAGCGCGAGCTCCTTGTAGAGGACCAGGATGGGCAGCGCCAAAACGACAGGCGGCAGTATCAGCTGGGAAAGAAAGAAAAAGGAGATGTCCGGATTCCGCATGAATCCGAAGCGGTAGTTGAACCGGCTGAGGCCGTAAGCCGCCATCGAGCCGAGGATGACGGCTAGCCCGGATGCGCTGAGGGCGCACACGGCGGAATTGGAGAACCGCTTCATGAACTCCGCCCTCGCCGTGGAGATTTCGAATATCGTGTCGGGCGACAGCCCCAGCGACCGCCAGCCCTTCCACGCCGGAACGAAATCGAGCCAAGGGATCAGGTGCCCCTGCGTGACGTTCACAGCGGTTTTGAACGATGTCGTGATCGTCCAGTAGATCGGAAACAGGCAGACGAAAGCCCAGAAGATCAGAACGGCGTAAATCGCGGCCTTCGCGGCCAGGGACCTGGCCTGCCTGCCGCCGCTCAGCCGTCTCCGGCCTTGAACCCCTGCCGCGGCGCCCATCTCAGGCGGGCCTGTCCAGCCAGCGGTTCACGGTCCTGATCAGGACCGTCATGAAGATCACGATCATCACCAGATAGACGAACGCCAGCAGAGTGCCGTACCCGACGTTCGATCGGTCCCTGTACTCCCTGAATATGAAGCTCGTGATCGAATCCGTCGCGCCTCCGGGGCCACCGGCGGTCACCGTGATGATGATGTCGGCCAGCTTCAGCTTGAAGATGATCCTGATCAGGATCGCAGTGATCGAGACCGGAAGCATGATCGGGAACACGATCTCCCAGAACGCCTTCCAAGGCCCTGCGCCGTCAACCCTCGCCGCTTCGACGATCTCGCGTGGGAGCGCCTGCAGGCCCGCCAGCAGCATGAGCATCATGAACGGGATGTAGGTCCAGGAATCCATGATCATGATCATGAGCTGCGCGATTTCCGGAGACGTGAAGAATGTCGGCGATTCCCAGCCGACCCATCTGGCGAACCGCGCGACAGGCCCGAACCGGTATTCCAGCATGGATTTTCCAATCATCCAGCTGACGGCGACCGGGCTCAGCATCAGCGGAAGCAGGAACGCCACCCTGAAGAACTTCCGGGCGCGGATTTCCGAGTTCAGCAGCAGAGCGAGTCCGAACGCGATCGCGTACTCGCAGGATATGGCGAGGACGTAGACCACCATGTTGCGCATGGCGTTCCAATAGTACGGGTCGCCGGCCATCTGCCGGACATTGTCCAGGCCGTTGAATTTGCGCCCCTCGAACGCGCTCAGGTTCCAATCGGTGAACGATACGTAAAGGCCGAAGAGCAGCGGGAAGAAAACGATGGCGATGATGAACATGACGGCCGGGAGGACGAACAGCGACCTCCGTCCCCGCTCGCCGAACAGCAGCACCCGCGAGTACCCGATCGCGACGGCCCAAAGCCCGTAGGCGTACAGAACCGGACGCCAAGTCTCGAATCCGAACTCGACCGTTCCTTGGACGTGCAGCGCCTGCAGGATCGCTGCGCCGACCATCAGCAGGAAGGTTCCCCAAACCAGCGCCCTTGCGAGGCGGACATTCCGGTCCGTCAGCGCGTGCGGCTGAACGACGTGCAGTACGTCGTCGGCTGCGGCGGCCATTCAAACGCGCGGGATTCGAGTTGCGGTGGCGGTGGCCGCGGCGGCGGGTGCCGCCGCGGCCGAGCAGTCTGCCCTAAAGGCCCAAAGAGGCCCTGTAGAGCCTGATTTGGTCTTCACGGCCGATCTGGTCGGTAATCCTCTCCCACGCGGCGGCAATGTTGTCCGCGCCGGTCTGGGCGTCGTACTGGCCAGCGTAAATCTTGGCCAGTTCGTCTTCCGCAACGCTGTAGTACTGGAAGATGCCCGGAATGCGCGGTTCGATGGCCGCGTTGGAATGGTTGTACGAATCCGCCTCCGACGACAGGTAGTCGTCGATGAACGCCTCATCGTATCCCGCCTCGACCCACTCGGAAGTGTTGAAGTGGCTGTTCCGGTACGGCTGGAACCCTGAAGGATACGCCGCGCACCAGAGGGAAATGTCCTTGCCTCCGATGTGCGCAGCCGCCGACCATGCCGCCTGGCGCTTCATGGAATCGCTGTCCACACGAGCCATGACGTAAACGCCCCAGCCGATGTAGGCCATGTTCGGCGAGAAGTTCGGGCCGCTCGGGAGCGTGTCCCAAGCACCCGTCGAACTGTTGTAGACATCGTCCGAACCGGGAAGGATCGAGAACCCGATCGAGTCGCCGATGACCGAGCTATCGCTCGTGCGCGCGTTCGAGCCGATGTCTCCCCACCACGAAAGCATCGAACCCGTTCCGGCGAGGAACTGCTGGAAGCCCGTGGTTCCGGGATCGGCGTTGAGCTGGTCGGGCGGCTGGGCGTCGATGACGTCGAGCACGTCCTGGATCGCCCTGACCCACGCCGGGTTGTTCACACGCGGCGCCATGGTGTCAGGATCGAACAGCCAAGCCGGATCGTCCGGGTGCTTCGCGTAGGCCGTCGCCCGGCTCCCGAGGAAGTAGAACGCGAAACCGCCCCAGCCCTTCAACGGGTCGAGATAGCCGTGCGCATCCAGCCCTTGGAACTTCTTCCCTTTGAGGAACTTGGTGACCGCTTGGACCTTCTGCCAGGTTGTGGGAACCTCCCACGGACCCTCGTTGCCTTCCGCCGCCCAAGCCTCGGCCAGCGCTTCGTCTTCGAAGTAGTCGGTGCGGTAGTTGAAGTTGTGGCAGTCGCCGTCGATCGAAATCCGGTAGAGCTTTCCGTCCCAGGTTCCGACTGGCGCCTTCAGGTAGCCGACATAGTCATCCATGTCGATCTGGTCGGCGACCCAATCCGGCATCACCGAGGCGAGGCCCTTTCCGCACACGTCGCCTTCGAATGGCGCGCCCATTTCGAGGATGTCGAAATCGACGGTTCCGGTGGCGATGGATTGCTGAAGGCGGGCGTTGTAGTCGGCTTGAGCAAGGTCGATCCAGTTGATCGTCGCGCCCGTGTACTGCTCCCACGGCTTCAGAAACCCGCGGAACAGCAGGTTGTGAAGGTTCTGGTTGTTGAGCCCCATGAAGGTGAGCTCGACGCCGTTGAACTCGCCCTGCGAAACCCGCTCCATGGTCGGGCCGAGGCAGAGCTCGCCGACCTTTTGCCAGTCCGCGTCGGTCGGCGACCCCATCCCGACGCCGGGGATCTTGAGGATGTCCGCCCTCAGGCCCCCTTGCGCGAACGCGCCGGACGCCAGCGATCCGACGCCGGTGCCGGCCACGGCGCCCAATGCGCTTGCGCCCTTCAGCACCGAGCGCCTGCTGATCTTTCCGGACCGCCGCGCGTAATCGTAAATCGATGTCTTCATTTGGATGTCTCCCCAGGATTGCAACTAACGGGCGGCGCGTACCAAGCGTCCGCGCCCGGCCAAGCCCGCTGCGTACACCGCGCCGGTCCGGCCAATGGGCGCGCTCGAAGTCCGCGCACCGGGTTCGGACGGTATTCGCAATTCCGGCGGCGCTCAACCAGAATTTCGGCCGGCCCCGCGCTTGCAAATCGCGCCGACTTGTCGAACATTGCGCCCCGTCGGCCGCTGGGCCTCGGGAGCTGCTGAATGGCGGAAGTCGCACTTGAAGGCCTGAAAAAGTCCTACGGGTCGGTCGAAGTCATCCACGGCGTGAACCTGGTCATTGAAGACGGCGAATTCGTCGTTCTCGTCGGCCCGTCCGGCTGCGGCAAATCGACGCTGCTGCGCATGATCGCCGGGCTGGAAAGCGTCACGTCCGGCGAAATCATGATCGACGGCCGGTTCGTGAACGACCTTGCCCCCTCGGAACGGGACATCGCGATGGTGTTCCAGTCCTATGCGCTCTACCCGCACAAGACCGTCGAAGCGAACATGTCGTTCGCGCTGAAGATCAGGGGAACGCCGAAGGAGGAGATCAAGACGAGAGTCGAGGCCGCAGCTGAGATACTGGGCCTGACCGAGTATCTGACGCGCCGACCGCGGCAGCTCTCCGGCGGCCAGCGCCAGCGGGTCGCGATGGGACGGGCGATTGTCCGAGACCCGACGGTGTTCCTGTTCGACGAGCCGCTATCCAACTTGGACGCGAAGCTGCGCGTGCAGATGCGCGCGGAAATCCGGGAGCTGCACGACCGTCTGAAGACCACGACGGTCTACGTTACGCATGACCAGATCGAAGCCATGACGATGGCGGACCGGATCGTGATCATGCAGAACGGGAACATCGAGCAGATCGGCAGGCCGCTCGAGCTTTACGACAATCCGACGAACCTGTTTGTCGCGACCTTCATCGGCTCGCCCGCGATGAACATTTTCGACGGGACGATCAGGCGCAGCAACGGCGCGCCCATCCTCGACGCCAACGGAATTTGCCTTCCATTGCCGGATCTGGGCGGCTTGATCGAAGGCCGGAAGGTCGCTTACGGCGTGCGGCCCGAGCACATCGTGCCTGGCGACAAGCTCATGAAGGCGAAAGTTGCGCATGTGGAGCCGACCGGGTCCGAAACCCTGATTTACAGCAAAATCGCCGACCGTTCGGTCGTTTCGCAGGTGCGCGAGCGCTACAACTTCAGGCCCGGCGACGAGGTGGCGCTGGCCGTGGATCTCGAGCGGGTGCACGTCTTCGACAAGGAGACGGGCGCGCGACTCGGTGCGGACTAACGGGAGCACAGCATGCTGAAAGGCATTGATCCGATATTGAACGCCGACGTCCTGTTCGCGCTGCGAGCAATGGGCCATGGCGACGACCTCATCATCACCGACACCAATTTCCCAGCGGATTCCGTCGCGCGGCAGACGCGGCTCGGCCGGCTTCTGAGAATGGATAACGTCACAGCGGCGACGGCGGCCCGAGCCATCCTCGGGGTGTATCCGCTGGACACCTTCGTCGACGACGCGGCGGCGCGGATGGAACTCGTCGACACGCCCGAGGCCGTTCCGCCGGTCCAAACCGAAGTGCAGGCGGAAATAGACGCGGCCGAGGGGAGGTCTTGGCCAATGATCGCCGTCGAGCGGTACGCGTTCTACGAACGGGCCAAGTCCGCGTATTGCGTAATTCAAACCGGCGAGCGGCGGTTCTTCGGATGCTTCGCTTTCCGCAAGGGCGTGATTCCGCCCGACGCATGACCGGGGTGCGGCACGACCGTCCGTGCTTGCGGAATTCGCGCGGGCGGTAAACTCGGTCGACACCCCGAACCGGCTGAAACGCCTGCTTGGAGACCCGATCAATGGGCGCTGAAGAAAAGAGCATCGCAATCCTTGGAATCTTCGTGGCCGACACCGCGTACAGAGCGGACCGCCAGCCGAGGATGGGAGAGACGGTTCTGGGAACGGGATTCGCTCTGGGTCCCGGCGGCAAGGGTTCCAACCAGGCGGTGGCCGTCGCGAGGCTCGGCGCGCCGGTATCGTTCATATCCAGAACGGGCAACGACGAGTTCGCGAAGATGGCCCGCGAAATGTGGGTTTCGGAAGGCGTCGAGCCGCTGGTCGAGCAGGATCCGGACAGCTTTACAGGAGCGGCGTACATATTCGTGGACGACCGGAGCGGCGACAACGCGATCATCGTCGTTCCGGGGGCGGCAGGGACGGTCGCGCCCGCGGACCTCGAAAGGCGCAAAAGCGAAATCCAGAGCGCCGGTATCTTCATGACCCAACTTGAGACGCCCGTTGAAGCGGCCCGCCGCGGCCTTGAAATCGCGCGGAACGCAGGCGTAACGACAATCCTGAACCCTGCCCCGGCTGCGGACCTGGACAGCGCCATGCTGGCGCTCTGCGACTATCTGGTGCCGAACGAGAGCGAAGCGGAGCTTCTGACCGGGAAGCGCGTCTCGGATCTCGCCAGCGCGAAGTCGGCGGCGGCCGACCTTCGCGGGAGAGGCGCGAAAAGCGTCATCATCACGCTGGGCGAAAACGGCGCCTTGGTCGACAACGGCGGACGCGCCGTGCATGTGCCCGCGTTTGACGCTGGGGCCGTGATCGAGACCACGGGCGCAGGTGACTGCTTCTGCGGAGCCTTGGCTGTCGCCCTGAACCGGGGATCGCCGGTCGAGGATGCGGCGGCGTTCGCTTGCGCTGCAGCCAGCGTTTCGGTCACCCGGCCCGGAACCGCGCCGTCCATGCCGCGCCTGGAGGAAGTCGCGCGCGTCCAGAGTTCAGCCCGCAGGTGAGCATTGCTGCGCATCACGCTGGCCGCATTCGCCTATTCTGCAACCTCGATTGAGCTCCTGAACGGTACGCTTTGGTCCTGCCGAGGCCCCGGGTCGGAATAGCCACTTGTTCCACCGGCTCGGCATCTTCGAACCTGTTCGTCGAGTTGGTCCGGAGAATGAGTGCCAACGCGTCCCGTCAGCGAACGCCGAATGCGCCGAGAGTCTGCAACTGCATACTTGCACAATGCAGCGGACAGAGACCCCGAGAAGGCGGAACCAACCGGGTGGCGGACATCGGTTGCCGCCATGACCGAATCACTGCGCCCGACGAATGTTCCGCCAAGGCAGTTTTCTTGCCACCTTGTGCTCTGTCGATCCCACCATCTCGCCCACTTTCCGAAGAAGATCGGGAGTCAGCTGCCTTACATTGTGCCTGATGTTCCGCAGCTCGTAATCGTGGGGATCCAACCAAACGTCGTGGCCAAGGAACGCTTGAATGGTCATGTGATTATTCACCAACTCCTGGAGATGGCAAAAATCGCAGTCCAGACCGCGCTTCAGGACGCCCATCACCAGAATTCGCCAGAGGTCGGTCTCGGGGCGGGTCCTGTCCCGGCGTCTCTCCGGAGGGATGCGCGCATCAAGAAGCTGGAACAGCTCCTTCCGCGTCGTCTCGTCCATCCAGATGGTCTGAAGCCCGATCAGGATCGCCGGGATGTCGTCCCGGGATTTCGCGTCCAGCTCGATCGCCCCGATGTCGATCGACTCCGACCCGGATTTCTTGCCAACGGCGTCGCCCATGCGAACCGCCTCCAAAGATTCCCCGATAATCGCCGGGACAGCGGCGAATTCACGGGAATCCGGGGCTGTTGAAAAACCCCTCGTTCCGTGATTCTTGGAACATGATGCTGTTGCGGGAGCGGGGAGAGCCACGACATGCTGAAACGCAAACCGCCGGCCCAGCTGGAGCTGTTCGTCGCGGGGTCGCTTGAGCAGCTGGTTCCGGACGACCACATCCTGGCGCGCGTCGACCGGGTTCTGGATCTCGGCTGGCTGCACGACGAGGTCGCCGACTGCTACTGCGCCCACAGCGGGCGTCCGGGGATCGATCCGGAGATGGCCGTCCGCCTGATGCTGGCGGGCTTCCTGCTCGGCATCGTGCACGACCGCCGCCTGATGCGGGAGGCGCAGGTGAACATCGCGATCCGCTGGTTCATCGGCTGCGGGCTGCACGAGCGGCTTCCGGACCATTCGAGCCCGGCGCGGATCCGGCAGCGCTGGGGCGATGCCCGGTTCCGGCGGATCTTCGAGCGCACGGCTTCGGCCTGCGTGGAGGCGGGGATCGCGCAGGGCGAGGTCGTGCATGTCGACGCGACGCTGGTCCGGGCCGATGCCGGCTGGGAAAGCATGGTCGACCGCCACGCCGGAGCGGTGGCGGCGGAGAACGGCGACGCGGAGGAGGATGCCGCCCCGCCTGGCGGCAAGCGCAAGAAAGTCAGCGTGACGGATCCCGACGCGAGCTTGGCGACCAGCTCCCGCGGCCGGCGCCTGGAGCCATCCTACAAGCAGCACACGGCGGTCGACGACGGGAGCGGCGTCGTTCCCGATGTCACGGTGACCACCGGCGAAGTCAACGAGCGCAACGTGATTGAGGATCAAGTCGACGAGGTCCGCAGGATATCCGGGAAGAAGATCGAGACTGTGACCGCCGACGCGGGCTACGCCTACGGCAAGGCCTGCGGCGGCCTCGAGCGGCGGGGGATCGATCCGGTGATCCCGGCGAAGCGGGAGCCGACCCGGAGCCGGGTGCCGGCGTGCCGGTTCCGCTACGACGAGAGGAACAATATCGTGAAGTGCCCTCGGGGCAAGGCGCTGCGCCCCGGACAGCCGTTCAAGGACGGGCAAATGCGGTTCCACGCCAGAACCAGGGACTGCGCGGGATGCCCGCCCGGGGGCGACTGCGTTCCCGGGAGCCGGAACCGGAAGACGGTGGTGATCAGCGCCGACCATCCGGCGCTGCTGCGCGCCCGGAGGCGGCGGCTCCGATGGAGCGAAGAGGACCGGCGGCCCTGCCGGCGCCACCGCTGGCGATCGGAAGGGTTCCACGGAGAGGCCAAGACTTGGCACGGGCTGGGCCGCGCCGTGCGGCGCGGCTTGGGCAACATGAGGATCCAGTCCTACCTGACCGCCGCCGCGATCAACCTGAAGCGGCTCGCGGCCGCTTTTTGCGCCCGATTCCCTGCCATCGGCACGATCCGAATGCGCGGAACGCCCCTTTCCGTGCTCTTGGCGCGGCAGGCCGGGCCTGGCCGCCGCATGCCCGCCCGCGTTGCCCGGCTCCGCGCAGCAAGACCCCGCTCCGACCGGCACCGCAATACACCCCGGAACCTTTGGAAGGCCGCGTAGTTCAACAGCCCCAATCCTGCTTCATTCCGGAAATCATCGCAAGCCGATCATTCAAGATAAACCGAATATTCAACAAGCTGCCGGTTGTTTGGTCGGGCGCCGCTCGTCGAGACGGCTCTGAGCACTGAAGCCGCTGCGGGTTGGAATTGGCCGCATCTTCTTGGCAATCCGCATTATCCCGCTATTCCTTGCGGCGGTGACGAATCCGCGGGCGGAAGGGCGAAGCTGCGATGTGGTTGCTCGGCGTTTATCGGGGTTGCATCGGCGCGGCGGCGTTGTCGATGCTTTCGTCCTGCGGCGGCGGACCGCTCGCCACAGCCGCCGGAATCGACCTCATCGGCAGAGGCGATCGAATCCTCTCCCGATCGGATTCCGTGATCGTCAGCACGTTTTACTACGGCGAGCAGGGCGATGCGCGGGGCACTCAGACCGTTCCGGCATGCACTCGAGATCGCTGCGATGTTTATTTCGGCGGACGGCTGCTCGTCAGGATCGACCGGGATTATCTTCGAGCGAGCCTTCGCCAGTACGGCAAGGCCCGCCCGATACAAACGCGCAACGGCGTGACAATTGCTGAGGCGAATTCCGGTGATTTTGGAATTCTCGGCTCGGCGCTGCGCCACAGCGCGTTCGTAAGCGAGCGGTCGTACATTTTCGATCCAAGCGGCGGATACTACGCCCGCGGCGCCATCGCGGCGGGAGACTTGGCAGGATCAAGACCTGCTGTGAACGGTTCGTGGTCCGGCATGATGACCGGCACGCTCGCGCAGGGCGGCGACTACCTGACCGGCGACGCGAACGTGGCTTACACGGTTTCCGGGACCGGCGGGCTTTTGGAGGCCGAGTTCAGCAACATCAGAAACGAGACGCGGAACCGCGCCCACGATGCGTCCTCGGCGCGGTTTGCCGACATTGCGGTCGACGCCAGCGGCACATTCGGCTCCGGCGTCAGCGGCAACCGGATTCAGGGAGGATTCTACGGGAGCGGGCACGCCGAAGCCACCGGCATTTTCGAGCAGTCAGGCATCCTCGGCGCATTCGGCACGTACCGCCGCGAATGAGCGCAGTTGGAAGCCCGGAGGGGAATTTCATCGCCGAGTTCCCCGCCGCGAACATATCCGGCGGGTTCGGATTGCTGCCGCATCTTCATCCGACGGTTGCAACATCTCTGCGCCGCGGGAGTTTTCGCCGACGCGGATCGGCTCCAACGCGTTGGAATCCAGCGCACACTCATCTATCCCTGCGGGCGGCTCAAGGCCGCGGAACGTCAGGAGGGCTTGGAATGCTTGCGCAGAACGCCGTTTCGGCAGCGTTGGGAGCAATGGCGCTGTCGCTGCTTTCCTCTTGCGGCGGCGGAATTGGCCAGGTTGCCGCGCAACGCCTGGCCGGCATCGGCGGCGAGCCCCCGGCGGAAACCGGAAGCGTGCAAGAGGCCCGGGAAGCCGACATCCTCCGCAGGTCGGATTCCTATATCCTTACCGCCCGCACGTTCGAATCCGAGGACGGCGAGGTCGTTATCAACGTGCCCGTCTGCGCGGGAGCGACCTGCAGTTTCGGAACCGCAGGCGGCGGATCCGTTACGGAGGGTTTGGATAATTTGGTGGCGAGCACCGGCACCACCGTCCTGTCGCGCCGCGGCCTGACGGTTTTGCGCACCGACGATCCGGAGAACGAATTGAGTTACCTGGGATCGGCGCTGAACCACAGCTCGTTCGGAGCGGTTCGAACCGGGACGGCGATCGGGGACGAACGATACACGATCAGGTACGGCGCCTCGATCGGGGACTCTGCTGGGTCGCGGCCCGCGGCGAGCGGCACCTGGACCGGGCTAATGACCGGCATCCATTGGCGCGGCGACGATCTCCTGCTTGGCGACGCGAGGCTGGTCTACATCATTTCCGCGACCGGCGGATCGATGAGCGCCGAATTCAGCAACATCCGGAACACAGCCCAGAACCGCGCCCACGATACCGAATTCGTGCGGTTTTCGGACATTTCGGTCGCCGCGGACGGCACATTCCGGGCCGGCGGCGCGGCCAACCGGATTCAGGGGGGATTCTACGGGGACGGGCATGCCGAAGCTACCGGCGTCTTTGAGCGGTCTGGAATTCTTGGCGCGTTCGGCACGCACCGCCGCGACTGAACGCGGCCGAAGCCGTCCGGCGGGAAGCCATTCCCTGCTGAATTGCGCTCTCCTCGCTCCGGGGCCCGTTCGCGCCCGGCGCCGCAGCCCGCAAGCACTTGGATGCGCCCGGCTTCTGAACGGCAAGCCGTCGCTTTGGTCGGAACGGGGCGAGACAGTTGCCGCACGATTTCTCTGACGGCGAGTCGCCGCGCAAGGCCCTTCCGTCCGAACCCGAGCTGCGGGTCAAGGCGATTGAGTCCTTGCTGATCAGAAAGGGTTTGGTCGACCCGGCGGCACTCGACCGAATTGTCGACGCCTACGAGCACAGGATAGGCCCGAGGAACGGCGCACGGGTCGTCGCCAAGGCTTGGACCAATCCCGCATTCAAGGCCGAACTGCTGCGCGACGCGTCGCCGCTGCTTGACGGAATGGGACTCTCCGGGCGTCAAGGCGAGCATGTCGTGGCGGTCGAGAACACCGAATCCGTCCACAACCTGGTGGTCTGCACGCTCTGCAGCTGCTACCCGTGGCCTTTGCTCGGCATTCCCCCGAGCTGGTACAAGTCGGACGCCTACAGGTCGCGGACCGTTCGGGAGCCGCGAAAGGTTCTCGCGGAATTCGGCGTCGATCTGCGTCCCGCGCAAGACGTCAGGGTCTGGGACAGCACCGCCGAGTTCAGGTACTTGGTTTTGCCGATGCAGCCGGAAGAATCCCTCGGCGCCGACGAGGAAGCGCTTACCGAATGGGTCACCCGGGACAGCATGATCGGCGCCGGACTGCCCAAGCGCCCTGAAGCCGCACTATGACGCGCGCGCACGACATGGGCGGACGGCCCTGCGCCAACCGCATCGCGCATCCCGAACCGAACCGGCCGGTATTCAAGAGGGAATGGCACGGTCGCGCCCTGGCGGTAACGCTTGCGGCCGGAGCCTTGGGAAAGTGGAACCTCGACGCCTCCCGGCATGCGCGGGAATCGCTGCCTTCCGACGAATACCTTTCGTTCAGCTATTACGAACGGTGGCTTGCCGGGCTCGCCGACCTTCTGGTCCGGCACGGCCTCGTCACCGGGAAAGAGCTGTCGGATCCGGAATCATGCGCGGCTGCCCCGAGCCTGGTTCCGGGCGCGCTGACGCCCGGCGAGGTGTTTCCTGTCCTTCAAGAAGGCAGCAGTTCGCAACGGGACGCTAATGCGGCTCCGCGCTTTCGTGTCGGCGAGGATGTTCGGACCCGGCATCCGGCGGCCAACGCGCTCGTTAGCGGCGGTCACACCCGCCTGCCCGCTTACGCCCAAGGCCGCCACGGAACGGTGCGCCGGGTCCGCGGGGCGCACGTGCTTCCCGATAGCAACGCCCACTTCCTTGGCGAGGCGCCGGAGCCGCTGTACTCGGTTCGGTTTTCAGCAAGGGAGCTTTTTCCAAACGAAAGCTCAGCCCGAAGCGGCGATGAAGTCTTTCTGGACCTTTGGGAGAGCTATTTGGAGCCCGCATGATACCGATTCCCGACGAAGGCCCCGCCGCTCCGGCATTCGAATCGCCGTGGCACGCCTCCGCGTTCTCGCTTGCAGTGCTCTTGAACGAGCGCGGGCATTTCACTTGGCGGGAATGGTCGGGCGCGCTGGGCCGGGAACTGGCCGAGACCGCAGGGGAAGCCGATTCCGGCGGGCAGGACAGCTACTACTCAGCTTGGCTGCGGGCACTCGAGCGGCTGATCGCCGAGCGCGGCTTGACGAAAGAGGGAGAGCTTTCGGCGGAAATCGCGGAATGGCGGTTCGCGCACCTCGGCACACCCCACGGACGCCCGGTCAAGTTGCGGCGGCCGGAAGCGAAGCGGGAGCGCCGGTGAGTCGGACCAGCGCCGACGGCGGCCCTGCCCCGGTCCGTTCTTCTGCCGACGATGCGGTGTTCCGCCACCGCGGCTTTGCCGCGTCAGGTAAGATGCGGCGGCGTTGCGGTCCGGTGCCGAGAGAGGTCGGCAAATCGGATTGCGGCACAAATTGCACAACGATTGGTCATGCTGCACAAATTTTGGGCAAGCGTGGGTTCCTTGGACTATCGCAACCCGATAACGCGCCAAGGCAGTTGAAACGGTGCCCATAAACAGGCAAAGGGCCGCCGAACCAACCCCCTCTCACGGAGATGCGGCAATGAAGAAAATCGAGGCGATCATCAAGCCGTTCAAACTCGACGAGGTCAAAGAGTCGCTCCAGGAAATCGGCATCCAAGGCCTGTCCGTAGTCGAGGTCAAAGGATTCGGGCGGCAGAAAGGCCATACCGAACTGTACCGCGGCGCTGAGTACGTCGTTGACTTTCTTCCGAAGGTTAAGATCGAAGTCGTGCTTGCGGACGACCAGATGGACGACGCGATCGACGCCATCCTGAAGACGGCCCGGACCGACAAGATCGGCGACGGAAAGATATTCGTGTCAACTGTGGAGCAGGCGATCCGCATCAGAACCGGCGAAGCCGGCGACGACGCGCTCTAGCGCTCTCAAATTCCAGCAAACTGCGGCGGGCCGGTCCCGCGAGAAACAGGAGGTGCCTAAGATGGATGCCGATACCGTATTGAGTGTCATCAATGGCGAGGAAGAAGTTGAATTCGTTGATCTGAGATTCACGGATCCGCGCGGGAAACTGCAGCATGTCACGCTCATGGCCAACCAGGTCGACGAGGACATGCTGGCCGAAGGATTGATGTTCGATGGCTCCTCAATCGCCGGATGGAAATCCATCGAGGTTTCGGACATGAAGCTGATGCCCGATCCCAACTCCTTTTACCTGGATCCGTTTTACGCGCAGAAAACGGGCTGCCTTCACTGCTCGGTCGTGGAGCCCGACACCGGCGAAGCCTACGAGCGCGACCCGCGCGGCACTGCCGAGAAGGCGGAAGCCTTCCTCAAGTCGTCCGGAATCGGCGACAAGGCGTTCTTCGGTCCTGAGGCAGAGTTCTTCGTGTTCGACGACGTGCGGTTTTCGAACACCATGAACAAGGTCTCTTTCCAGGTCGACGCGATCGACGCGCCCTGGAACACCGACACCGAGTACGAGTTGGGGAACATGGGCCACAGGCCCGGCGTCAAGGGCGGCTACTTTCCCGTGAATCCGGTCGACGCCGGCCAGGACATGCGCTCCGAAATGCTGTCAACGATGGCCGAGATCGGCATGAAGGTGGACAAGCACCACCACGAGGTCGCGTCATGCCAGCATGAGCTCGGACTCATCTTCTCCACGCTCACGGATCAGGGCGACCAGCTCCAGAAGTACAAGTACATCGTCCAGAACGTCGCGCACGCCTACGGGAAGTCGGTCACGTTCATGCCGAAGCCGATCGCGGAGGACAACGGCAGCGGGATGCATGTGAACATGTCGATCTGGAAGGACGACAAGCCCGTCTTCGCCGGGAACAAGTACGCGGACCTCAGCGACGAGGCCTTGTGGTTCATCGGCGGCCTGCTCAAGCACTCGAAGACGCTGAACGCGTTCACGAACCCGACGACGAACTCCTACAAGCGACTCATCCCCGGATTCGAAGCGCCGGTCCTCAGGGCCTACTCGGCCAGGAACCGGTCCGGCTGCGTGCGGATCCCGTGGACTGAAAGCCCGAAGGCGAAACGCGTCGAAGCCCGGTTCCCCGATCCGCTGGCGAATCCGTACCTTTGCTTCGCCTCCCTGCTTATGGCGGGACTGGACGGGATCCGGAACAAGCTTGATCCGGGCCAGGCCATGGACAAGAACCTCTACGATCTTCCGCCGGAAGAGCTGGAGGGCATTCCGACCGTTTGCGGATCGCTTCGGGAGGCACTCGAGTCGCTCGAGGCCGACAAGGACTTCCTCCTCGTCGGCGACGTGTTCACCAAGGACCAGATCGATGGCTACTCGGAGTTGAAGTGGGAGGAGGTGTACTCATTCGAGCATACGCCCCATCCGGTCGAGTACCAGATGTACTACTCCGCATAGCGCTGTCGGCACAGGAATTGCTGAAGGCGTCTCGCGATACTGTCGCGGGGCGCCTTTTTGCTTTCGAACCCTGCCGAACGCCCGGCTGCTGTTGCCGCCGGATCCGCCCGTCGGTTCATTTGCTTGCCGCCTGCTCCGGCCGTTCGGCTTTTGAGCCATCGTGGCGGGCCGGATTGATTCGCAATGCAATTGGACTCATCCAGCGCACTTGAGGTCTCGAACCTGAAGGTCGCCTTCCGCACGAGGACGGGCTTCGTCCATGCCGTGAATTCCGTCAGCTTCGACCTTGCGCCCGGCGAGATACTGGGCGTCGTAGGCGAGTCCGGATGCGGGAAGAGCGTCACAATGATGTCGATGCTGGGCCTGCTTCCGTCGCCTCCCGCCGAGATACTTGACGGAAGCGTCGTGTTCGAAGGCAGCGATCTCCTGAAGGCGGGCGCGGAGGCACTGCGCCGCGTCCGGGGCGGACGGATCGGCTTCATCTTCCAAGATCCGATGACCTCGCTGAACCCCGTGTTCACTGTCGGATTCCAGCTTGCCGAGACGCTTCGCCGCCATCTGGACATTTCGAGAGCCCGCGCGAGAGAGCGGTCGCTCGAGCTGCTGCGCCTGGTGGGAATTCCCGACCCCGAGCGCCGACTCGGGGATTATCCGCACCAGTTCTCCGGAGGAATGCGCCAGCGGGTGATGATAGCGATCGCGCTTGCCTGCGATCCGAAGATTCTGATCGCCGACGAGCCGACGACCGCCTTGGACGTGACGATCCAGGCCCAAATACTGTCTCTGGTCCGGGATTTGCGGAAGAAGCTCGGGATGGCGATCATCTGGATCACGCATGATCTGGGCGTGGTCGCGGGAATCGCGGACCGGGTCATTGTGATGTACGCTGGCCGGATTATCGAGAACGCACCGGTGGACACGATGTTCCGCAACCCTCGGCATCCTTACACCAAAGCGCTGCTTCGCGCCGTTCCCTCGGTTCGCGGCGCCCGCGCCGACCGCCTTCAGACCATCGAAGGGCAAGCGCCTGCGCTGTCGACGGAACCGGACTGCTGCTCGTTCCATCCCCGCTGCGCTGTTTCATTGGCCCGGTGCGCGTCCGAGCTTCCGCAGCGCGAGCCGTTCGGAGGCGGCCACGACGCTGCCTGCTTCCGCGCATCCGAGCAGTTCGCCGACGCGAATGCCTGAAGCGCGGCCGACCGATCCCCTTCTGCGAGTCCGCGGCTTGAAGGTGCACTTTCCGGTTCACGCCGGAGTCTTCCGCCGCAAGGTGGGCGACATCAAGGCCGTCGACGGCGTCTCCATCGACGTTGTGCGCGGGGAAACGCTCGGCCTGGTCGGCGAGTCGGGATGCGGCAAGACGACCGCCGGCCGCGCCATCCTTCAACTGTGCGGCATCACGGAAGGAGCGGTCGCATTCGATGGCCTCGAGCTCACCGATGCGAAGCCGGGCGAGATCCGGCGGATGCGTCCTGGCATGCAGATGATCTTCCAGGACCCTCAGGCGAGCCTCAATCCGAGGATGACGGTGGAGGCGATCATCTCCGAGCCGCTCGTCGAACACCTGCCGATGACCGGAGCGGAGCGGTTCGAGCGGGTTTGCGAGCTCATGGAGGCGGTCGGGCTCAGCAGGAAATACGCCGACCGGTATCCGCACGAGTTCTCGGGCGGGCAGCGGCAGCGAATCGGCATCGCCCGCGCGCTTGCGCTGGATCCCAAGCTGATTGTTTGCGACGAGCCCATCGCCGCGCTGGACGTTTCGATCCAAGCGCAGGTTGTCAATTTGCTTGAGGAGCTGCAAAGCAGGCTAGGGCTCACCTACCTGTTCATCAGCCATGATCTGGGAATGGTCCGGCATATAGCCGACCGCGTCGCGGTCATGTACCTCGGCCGGATCGTCGAACTGTCGGATCGGGACGGGCTTTACGGGGAGCCGATGCATCCCTACACGGAAGCCCTGCTGTCGGCCGTTCCCGAGGCGGATCCGGAATCGGAGCGCCGACGCCGCCAGATCATCCTGCAGGGCGACGTGCCTTCGCCGCTGAATCCTCCCGCCGGATGCCGGTTCCGGTCGCGCTGTCCGAAGGCCATGGAGATATGCCGGACCGTATCGCCGGAACTGGGAGAAGTGCGGCCGGGGCGCCGCGTCGCCTGCCACCTTTACAATCCGAATTCCGTCGGCTCGCGCAATTCCGCCGATGCCGGAGGGATGCTTCCACACTGAGAAGGAGACTATACATGACTGGAAAGCAGCTGATTGCCTGCGCCGCCGCGATCACGGCGTTCGCGGGAGCCGCCCATGCGGAACGCGGTTCCGACGGGCATGTGGGCATCATCTACTGGCAAGCGCCGTCGATCCTCAACCCGTACCTCTCCGGAGGCACGAAGGACGTCGAGGCGTCCTCTTTGGTGATCGAGCCGCTGGCCCGCTACGACCAGGACGGAAACATGGTGCCTTGGCTGGCGGAAAGCATTCCGACGGTCGCGAACGGAGGCGTTTCCGCCGACCTGACATCGATCACCTGGGTGCTGAAGGAGGGCATCGTCTGGTCGGACGGAACGCCGGTTACCTCTGCGGACGTGGTGTTTTCGGCGGAGTACTGCATGCATCCGGAGAGCGGCTGCGCCCAGCTCAACAGGTTCAACGACATATCGTCGATCGACGCGGTCGATGACCGGACGATCACGATCACTTTCTCCGTCCCGAAGCCCTACCCGTACGCCGCGCTTGTCGGCGCGCAGACGCCGGTGATCCAGATGGCGCAATTCGCCGAGTGCATCGGCGTTAGGGCGCCGGAATGCACCGAGGAGAATTTCAACCCGATCGGCACGGGCCCGTTCCGGGTCACCGAGTTCAGGCCGAACGACGTGATCTCGATGGAAGCGAACCCGAACTACCGGGACCCGTCCAAGCCGGCGTTTGCGACCCTGACGTTCAAGGGCGGCGGCGAAGCGACGGCGGCGGCCCGCGCGGTTCTGGAGACCGGGGAGTTCGACTACGCCTGGAACACCCAGCTCGCGCCCGATGTCATCGCGAACATGGAGGCCGCCGGCAGGGGAGTTGTGATTTCCGCCTTCGGAACCTTGGTCGAGCGCCTGATGGTCAATCTGACGAATCCCGACCCTGCTCTGGGCGACCAGCGGTCGACGCGCCAGCATCCGCATCCGTTCCTGTCCGACATCGCCGTTCGGAAGGCGCTGTCGAAGGCGATTGACCGCGAGTTGCTGGTCGAGATCGGGTACGGCGCGGCGGGACGGCCGACATGCAACGTATTGCCCGCGCCAGCGATCTACGCCTCGACTGCCAACGACGATTGCCTTGTGCAGGACATCGGCGAGGCGAACCGGCTGCTCGACGAGGCAGGCTGGGCGAGAGGGGGCGACGGCGTGCGTCAAAAGGACGGCGTCCGGATCTCCATCCTTTACCAGACGTCGACCAATGCCGTCCGCCAGGATTTCCAAGCGCTGATCAAGCAATGGTGGGCCGATATCGGCGTCGAGACCGAGCTGAGGAACCTCGACGCATCGGTGTTCTTCGGCGGCGATCCCGGAAGCCCCGACACATTCCAGAAATTCTTCGCGGACATCGAAATGTACGCCAACAACTTCGACGGGACCGATCCCGAGGCGTACATGGGCAGCTGGGAGTGCGGGCGCGAGCCCAGCCCGGAAAACCAGTGGCAGGGCACCAACATGCCCCGCTACTGCAGCGGCGATTACGACGCCCTTGTCGCAGAGATGGCCGGAACCGGCGACATCGCGGAACGCGCGACGCTTGCGAAAGCCATGAACGACATGCTGATGCAGGAGTACATCATGATCCCGCTGGTCGACCGCGGGCGAGTCGCGGCCCATTCGAACACGCTCGGCGGGGTCGTCATGAACGTTTGGGATTCCGAGCTTTGGAACGCCGCCGACTGGCATCGCAAAAACTAGGCCTGGATGGCCGAGGCCCGGCGGCCATCCGCCGCCGGGCTGAATGTTCTTTCCGAAGCAAACGTCGCGATTGCGTCTGATCCGGTATGTTCCATTACACGATTCGTAGGCTGCTGGTTGCGATTCCCACGCTTCTGTTCATCAGCCTGATCCTCTTCCTTCTTCTCGACATCGCGCCGGGGGACCCCACCGCCCAGCTCCCGCTGACCATCCCGCCCGAGGTCAAGGAGAAGATCCGGCAATCGCTCGGTTTGGGCGAGAAGATTCACATCCGGTACCTGCTCTGGATGAAGCAGTTCTTCGTCAACGAGCCGCTGCACCTGGTTTCAGAACTGACCGGCTGGAGCATCGCCGGCGACAACCAGCGCGTGCTCTCCTGGCAGACGCGCTCGCCCGTCGTCGACATCGTCGCGCAGCGGATGCCGCAGACCCTGTGGGTCGTCGGCCTTTCCTACCTGTTCGGGGTGCTGGTCGCGCTTCCGATCGGCATCATTTCCGCCTACCGGCAGTACAGCTGGTTCGACCAGGTCGGCACATTCGTTTCGATGGTCGGGTTTTCAGTGCCGACATTCTTCACAGGCGTGCTGCTCATCGTCGTGTTCTCGGTTCAGCTCGGCTGGTTCCCATCCATCTACGACACGACCCACCGGGTGACCGACTGGGGCAGCTTCGTTGTCCAAGTGAAGCAGATGGCGATGCCGGTGGCCGTTTTGGGCCTTTACAACGCCGCTCAGATCAGCCGGTTCATGAGGGCGTCGATGCTGGACAACCTGAATCAGGACTACGTCCGAACCGCGCGGGCGAAGGGGCTGACGGAGCGGATCGTCCTGCTCGTCCATGTGCTTCGCAACTCGATGATCCCCGTTGTGACCGTGATCGCGCTCGGCATTCCGACCGTGTTCGGAGGGGCCATCATCACGGAACAGGTGTTCAAGGTTAACGGCCTGGGGCACATGCTGATCACTGCGATCCAAGCCAACGACATTCCGACCATCCAGACTCTGACGTTCCTGTTCGCCGTGCTGATCGTCCTCTTCAATCTCATTGCCGACATCCTCTACGGCATCCTTGATCCGAGGATCCGGTATGACTGACCGCGCGGACAGCCTCGCCTTCGACGCCGGAAGCGGCCCCCGTTCCCATTGGCGGGACGTCTGGGACCAGTTCAAGGTGCACCGGGGCGCGATGTTCGGCGCGGCGTTCTTCATTCTGATTCTCCTGGCCGCGGCGTTCGGCCCGATCCTCTGGGACCTCGATCCGCAATACATCGACATCAGAGCGCGCAATTCCGGCCCGACGCTTGCCCACCCGCTCGGCACCGACCAGCTCGGGCGCGACACGCTCGCCCGGATCATGGCGGGCGGCAGGGCCTCGCTGGCCGTCGGCATTACCGCGATGCTGCTTTCGCTGGTCCTCGGCACCCTGATCGGCGTGATTTCCGGATACATCAAATGGCTCGACGGCCTGCTGATGCGTTTCACCGACCTGTTCCTCGCCCTGCCCCTCCTGCCTCTGCTCCTGGTCATCATCCTCCTGTTCAGGGACGTGCTCCGGGCCCGATTCGGACCGGAGGCCGGGATATTCGTGCTTGTTGTGTTCGTGATCGGCATCACGAGCTGGATGCAGACCGCCCGGATCGTCCGCGGCGACGTGCTGAGCCTGAAGGAGCGCGAATTCGTGCTTGCTGCCCGATCGATCGGAACGCCTTGGCACCGGATCATCCGCCGCCACATTCTGCCGAACGTTCTGTCTCCCATCATGGTATCGGCCACGCTTGGAATCGCGAACGCCATCATCACCGAGTCCGCGCTTTCGTTCCTCGGGCTGGGGTTCCCGTCGGACTTCCCGACTTGGGGCCGCCTTCTCTACGACTCCACGGACTATCTTCAGCAGTATCCGGCGCGGGTGTTCTGGCCGGGAATGGCGATATCGCTGACAGTGCTTTCCGTGAACTACATGGGCGACGGGCTGCGCGACGCGCTCGACCCGCGCATCCGGGGGCGCTGACGATCCGGCGAAAGTTGACATCGCCGGGGCCGGGCATGACACTTCCCGTTTCCGGCCGCACCGGCCGGCCGCCTCCTTGGAACCGGAACCGGCATGCGAAAATCCCTGCGGATAATGCTCGCCCAAATGACGTCGGCCAAAAGCCATCCGGGCAACATCGCTGCCGTGCGGAAGCTCGCCGCGCAGTGCGCCGCAGCGGAGGCCGACCTTCTGGCGCTGCCCGAAGCGTCGGGAATGATGAACCGCGACAAAGCCGATGCGACCAGCAAGGCCCGAAGCGAAGATGCGGATCCGTACATCGCCGCCTGCCGGGAGTTCGCCGAGCGGAACGGGATCTGGATGCACATCGGCTCGACGCCCATCCTCTCCGCGGGAAAGCTGTTCAATCACTGCGTATTGATCGACTCGTCGGGAGCATTGCGGGCCCGCTACGACAAGATCCATTTGTTCGACGTCTTTCTGGACGGAAGGCCCGCTTCGCTGGAATCGGACCGGTATTCGGGCGGGCAGAACCTGGTCGCGGTAGACACGCCGTGGGGCCTGTGGGGGCTGACGATCTGCTACGATCTGCGCTTTCCCCAAGTTTACAGGGACCTCGCGAAGCTCGGCGCGACAGTCGTGTTCGCGCCCTCGGCCTTCACGGTTCCTACGGGAAAGGCCCATTGGGAGGCGCTGGCGCGGGCCCGGGCGATCGAGAACGGCTGCTGGATCGTCGCTGCCGCGCAGGTCGGCAATCACGAGGACGGCCGCGCCACCTACGGCCATTCGCTCATTGTCGCCCCTTGGGGAGACGTCGCGGCGGATCTTGGAGGCCATTCCGCCGGGCACGCCGTAACCGAACTGGACCTGTCGCTCGTCGAGTCGGCGCGGCGGCAAATTCCTTCCATCGCCAATGAAAGGCCTTACGGCATCGCGCGCGCGACGGGCGAGGGGCTAGCCGAATCCGCCATGCAAATCGAAAAGGAGGCATACCAATGAAAAACATACTGGCCGCCGCCGCGGCCATGCTGGCTGCGGCCGGGCTTGCCGCGACGGCGCCGGCCGACGAGCACCCGGAAATCAAGATCGCGGTCGACAACCTCTGGCCGACGATGGATCCCGTCATCGGCATCTCCACGACGGGCGCCAGGGTCCATTCCAACGTCTTCGACACGCTTGTCCGCAGGAACCGATGGGAGGATCCGGACGGAACGACTTTGGTGCCGTGGCTCGCCGAGAGCTGGGAGCGCACCACGCCGAACGTCTGGACGATCAAGCTGCGAGAAGGGGTGACCTTCCACGACGGGCATGAAATGGACGCCGAGGACGTCGCGTTTTCGATGTCGGCGGAACGGCTGTGGGGACCCGAGCCGCTCGCGCCGCGAGGCACAAGATACGCGCGGGGAATCGTCCGGGTGGAAGCGACCGGACCGTATACGGTCGAGGTCGAGACGATGCTTCCGGACCCGAATTTCATTTTCCGGCTCGTGACGCCTCTCGGCTTCGTCCTTCCCAAGCACTACTACGAAGAGGTCGGCACCGAGGCGTTCGGGCAAATGCCCGTCGGCACGGGTCCGTACATGATGGTCTCGTTCGACCCTTCCTCGCATGTCGAGGCCGAAGCGTATGACGGCTACTGGAACGGGCCCGTTCCGGCAGCGAAGCTCACGTTCCAGATCGTTCCGGAATTCTCCACCCGATTCGCGGGCCTCGCCGCCGGCGAATTCGACGTGATCGTGAGCGTTCCGGCCGACCAGATCGAGACCGTGCGGAACACGGACGGCGTCGCGGTCATGGAAAAGTCGATCGAGAACTACCCGATGTTCGCGTTCAACACGCTGAACACCGAACTCATTCCGGAAAATCCGCTGACCGATGCGAACCTGCGCAAGGCGATGGTGACCGCCATCGACCGGGAAGGCATCGTCCAAGCGCTGTGGGGCGATGCGACGTTCGTGCCCGCGCCCTTCAATTTCCCCGAGTACGGCGACTATTTCGATCCGGACCGCGAAGCGCGCCATTCCTACGACCCCGAACGAGCGCGGGAACTGCTGGCGATGACGGACTACGGCGGCGAGGAGCTGGTCTGGCACATCACCCGGGGCTTCTACCCGAATTACGAAACCGCCGCCGAATTCATGGTGGAGCAGTGGCGCGAAATCGGGGTCAATGTGCGCCTGAAAATCGTGGACAACTTCTCGCTCGCCTACCAGCGCCCGTTCCACATGCTGAACATGTCGATGTCGAGCGAGTTCTCGGGCGATCCGTACAGGCCACTCTGGATGGACTGGGGACCGCTCTCGAGCCGGACCAGGGCAAGCCACAAGACCTGGGTCCCGACGGACAGGTTCCTTGAGCTGGGCGAGAAGTTCGAGGCCGCGCAGGAATTCGAGGAGCGCAACGCGGCCTATCTCGAGCTTGTCGGGGAATGGGAAGACGTGACCCCGGGCATGTACCTCTGGCGAAACGTCGTCTCCTATGCCGTCTCGGCCGATCTCGACTGGGACCCGGGGAATTCGGCGGTCACGATCTTCGACAAATACTACATGAAGTCCGGCAATTGACGCCGGAAGCCGACGCCGCCGAGCCCGACGAAAGGGCCGGCGCGCCGGCGCTGAAAGTTGAAGACCTCACGGTCGCATTGCCCGAGGGCGGCGACCGTGAGTTCGCGGTAAAGAGGGTCGCGTTCCGGATACGTCCCGGCGAGACCCTATGCCTTGTCGGCGAAAGCGGGTCGGGCAAAACGGTCGCCGCCGATGCCGTGATGGGCATGCTGCCGAGGCCGCTGCCCGTCCGGTCCGGAATGATCGAGCTGGAGGGAAAGCGCCTGCCGCCGCAGCGCTCCGGCGCGTTCAACGCAATCCGCGGCCGACGCATGGCCATGATCTTCCAGGATGCGGTCGCCAGCCTGGACCCGGTTCAGCGGGTCGGGCGCCAGCTTGAGGAAATTCTCGCCGTCCACGGAATCGCCAGGTCCGAATGGCGGAATCGAATCCTTGACACGCTCGGCTCCGTGAAGCTTCCGAATCCGGCTGAAATCTTCAACGCGTATCCACACCAGCTTTCGGGCGGGCAGGCCCAGCGGATCGTCATTGCAGGCGCGCTGCTGCACGCTCCTGCCCTCCTGATCGCCGACGAGCCGACCACGGCGCTCGACGTGTCGACGCAGGCCGAAATCTTGTCCCTGATCGCGTCGCTGAAGAAACGCAGCGACGCTGCGGTGCTGTTCATCACCCACGATTTCGGCGTCGTTTCCCAAATCGCGGATTCAATCTGCGTCATGAAGGACGGCGAGATTGTGGAATCCGGAAGCGCGGAAGCCGTGTTCGGCTCTCCGGCTCACGACTACACGCGGCGGCTTTTGGATGCCGCTGCCCACGCAGGCGAAAGGCCGCGGTCGGCAAAGTCCGAACCCATCCTCCGGGCGAACGGGATTTTTCTGACCTACAAGCGGGGCAGCTTCCTTCGCAGGCGGCTGATACCGGCGGTCAGCGGCGTATCGCTTGAACTGGGCGCCGGGAGCACCGTTTCCGTCGTAGGCGAGAGCGGCTCCGGCAAATCGTCGCTGGCAAAGTGCCTGTTGCGATTGGAAGACGCGGATGCCGGCAGCATCACCTACCAGGGAACGGACATCACGAGGGCGAGGGGCAAGACGCTCCGCGCCATCCGGTCGAAGATCCAGGTTGTTCTGCAGGATCCCTACAGCGCATTGAATCCGCGCCAAACGGTTCGCGATGCCGTCGCGGAAGGTCCGATAATTCACGGCCTCGGCCGTTCGCAGGCTCTTGATCGCGCGGACCGGCTCCTTCAGCTGACCGGCCTTTCGGCAAATGCCGCCAACCGTTATCCCCACGAATTCTCGGGCGGCCAGCGCCAGCGCATCTGCATCGCGCGCGCCTTGGCCGTGGAGCCGGAAATCCTGATTGCCGACGAAGCCGTATCGGCGCTGGATGTCTCCATTCAAGCCCAGATTCTCGATCTTTTCCGCGAACTCCAGCGTCGGCTGGGATTTGCCATGCTGTTCATCACGCACGATTTGTGGGTGGCCAAATCGATCAGCGACCAGATCGTCGTGATCAAGGACGGCAAAGTCGTCGAAACCGGGCCTGCGGGCGAAGTGTTCCGCGCGCCGAAGTCGGACTACACGAGGGCGATGCTTTCCGCCGCGCCGCGCTTCTCCCGAGCGGCATGACGTCCTTCATCCTGATGAAGCTCTTCCGCGCGGCGGTGACGCTTGCGGTCACAGTCACCCTCGTCTTCCTGTTCATCCGGTTTTCAGGCGATCCGGCCGCCGCCCTCGCCCCGCCTGACGCGCCGCAGGAAGTCATCGACCAGTACGCGCGGGCGATGGGCCTCGACAAGCCACTTTGGCAGCAATACGCGGCGTATGTTGCCGGAATTTTCCAAGGCGATTTCGGTTACTCGATTCACACTGGCCGCGCCTCGTCCGACCTGTTCCTTGAGCGGCTTCCTTACACGCTGCGGCTTGGAGGCGCCGCGCTGCTGATCGCCATACTGACCGGCGTTCCGCTTGGCGCGGTCGCCGCCCTTAACCGCAAGACGATTCTGGACCGGTTGGTCATGGCCTTTTCGGTGTTCGCGTTCGCCATGCCCAACTTCCTCTTCGGCCTGATCGTGATTCTCGTGGGCGCCCTCGCGTTCAACACCTACCTCGGGGGCGCCTCCGGCGCGGGCAACGTGCTCGGTGTTTTGCCGCCGGCATTAACGCTCGGGCTCGCCGCGATGGGTTCTTTCGCGCGTTTCGCAAGATCGTCGCTGCTTGAAACGATCAACATGCCGTTCATGCGTGCGGCTGAGGCGCGCGGCGTGCCGTTCCTGCGGCGGCTCGCGCGCCATGCGGCTCCGAACGCGGCAATTCCGCTAGTGACGTTGATCGGCTTGTCGCTAGGATCGCTTATCGCCGGGTCCGTCGTCACCGAGCAGGTTTTCGCTTGGCCCGGGGTCGGGCAGCTTCTGGTCCGGTCGGTTGCCACGCGGGACATCGCGACCGTCCAGTTCATCGTCCTCGCCGTGGCCTTCACGATGGTGTTCGCCAATCTTGCAGTCGACCTGCTCTACTTGCTTATCGATCCGCGGATTCGGGCCAAGTAGCGTGGCCGCTTCAAACGCATCAATGCCGGCCGCTATCAAGCTGTCGCTTTGCTTCATCGGGGTTTTTGTCGTTTTTGCTTTGGTCGGTCCGATGCTGTCGCCGTTCGAGTTCCGCGACACGTCGCTTTTCCACCGCCTCAAGCCTCCGTTAACTGCAGGCACCGACGGAAACTACCTGCTCGGCACGGACGCCAAGGGGCGCGACCTGCTGGTCCGGCTTGCGGTCGGTGCCCGGATCACCCTCATCGTCGCGGTCGTCGGAACATTGATCGGCGCGGTTCTGGGATCGCTGCTCGGAATCCTCGCAGCCGCCCGCCGAGGGTCGGCGGAAGCGGTCATCGTGGCGGCAATCGATGTTCAGGCCTCGCTTCCGATCATCATCGTGGCCTTGTTCGTGCTGGCAATGTTCGACAACAGCTTTGCGCTATTCCTGCTTCTGATCGGATTGACGGGTTGGGAAGTTTACGCCCGGCTGATGAGAGGCGCGACGCTTTCGGCGAAGGAGCACGGGTACGTCGTAGCGATCCGGGCTCTCGGAGCGCCGCCATGGAGGATTTACCTCAAGCACATCCTGCCCAACATCGTGAACGTGGCGCTGGTCCAGTTCACTGTGAACCTTCCGCTCACGATTCTTTTGGAAACTGCGCTGAGCTTTCTAGGACTCGGCGTCCAGCCGCCCCTTACGAGCCTTGGCCAGATCATGAGCGAGGGACGCGACCGGCTGCTGACATCCTGGTGGCTTACTCTGTTTCCGGGCGCGACGATTTTCCTTCTGGCCTTGTCTGTGAGTCTGGTCGGCGACTGGCTGCGCGACAGGCTTGACCCTACCCTGCGAACCGAAAGCTGATCTCCGTTCCGGCGTGGTCCCGGCCGCCGTCAGCCCGTAAGCTTGCCCGGGGTGCTTCGGTTGGTCCGGGGCGGGTCGCACGGCGAACGCCGTCCCGTAACAGCGGATTCAGATGCGTACGGCGGAAGTAGCTACGGTGGCGTACTCCAATTTCGCCCACGATGTACGCCAGAGATCGCAGAACCTCGCATGGGGTTGCGATTTTTGTTGGGTGGTCGAAAGTTCTGTCGATGGTACAGTTTGGGCACCGGGCAAGTCGATCGTGTCACGCTTAGCTTGGTCAGTGACCAAGCTCCTCGAAATATGGCTGCCTTGGTCAGTGCTCAAGGTCAGTGTTGGTTAGTCGACTTGACTAGCAGGCGAGTCAACCTGCCCCGGTCCCCCGGAACATCGCCCGCGCTGACCGGATCGGAGCCTTCCCGTGCATGTTCGGCAAGCGTATAGCGTCCGGCCGCGCGAACAGATTCGATCAGCCTCTGGGTCTGCAGCCGCTCCAAGACTTTTCTTTCTTGTTGAATCGGATTGAACCTCGACCACAACCCGCGTAGGTAGCGGAACCCCGGTGAAGATCCTTGTTCATCTTCGCGGCGAAAACGATCCGCGCCACCTTGTATGCAAAGGCATCCGCCACAACCATCATCGGCTTACTCTTCGACATTCCGGCAACTCAAGGTTTCTTGCATCGGCGCCGAAGGGCACCAGCCGAAACGAGGCTGAAAGAAAAGATGTTCGTGCCAAGTGTGCTTTGGGCGCATCCCATTTTCGGGGGAGGCAAGCTTTTTCCATGGGCTCAAGCGTCGGTCGCGTTCGGTGTTCAAGGGGGTGTAAACGTGCCTTCAAGGTTCGGTATGGGCAATTCTGCCGACGCTGTCGAAAAATTGTGAACGGAAGGCACCGTTCATCCGAACGCGAGCAGCAGGCTCACCCGGAAAATGGGATGCGCCCGCGAGCGGTTGACAACTCGAACAATTCGTACGATACAGGCATCCTTACGACTTATAAAGGAATCGTTCTCATGCCAAAAAGACGAGGAAACGATCCTAAGCGCTTCATCGCCAAAATTGATCACTTCGACCAAGAAGAACTAAAGCGATTTTCGAAGTTGGCGCAATACCGCGGAAGTCCGAACCATTTGCGTAAGCCGCAAGCAAAAGGCTTTCCTGCTAGAACACAACGACCCGATCAATCGCTCTGTGACGGAAACATTTCACTTAAACTACCCGAGGCCAATCAACTACTTCAAGAGGGAATCAGTCGATCCATGATTAGCACGACGCTTCGACGGATCAGCACTACGATTCAGATGGATTCGCCGACGAATGTCTTGCCGAAATACGTATGGGCAGTTAAAGATAAACATGTGTTTGAAGCAAAGCTATCAGGACATACATCGGAGTATCATGGTTATGAGCTGCCGAAGAGCGACTTGCAACGGAACTACGTTATGAACGTTTGGAAAAAACGATGCTTGATGAACTAAAAATTTCACTCAAGAGAACACGAAAAGAATACGAGTTCGATCTGGGTGATCATGAGGAAGCCGCAACCCTTGGATCGCTGATCATTAGGACCCCATCCCGTATCCTCACACTAGGCTTAAACAAGCGCATCAGGGAGCGCCGTGAAGGTCCACTGGTTTCCGCGTATCCGGTAGCCGAGTGGTTTGCATGGAACTGGTGGCGTTTGACGTCCGAGGTCGGCGAACGCCCCGCAAATGAGCCTGCGGCTCGCGAGTGGGATTTTTCACATAGCCTTTCCACAGTCGGAAGTGGTTACGATTGGCCAAACATTACAATCTACTCTGATGGATGCAGATCTTGCTTGGTTTCCGTGCGGTCCATGTCAGATCCCGTTAGATCGTTTGAATATCATGATTCGTCTCTGGTGACTGTATCCACAAAGGCTTTAGAAACTGCGATAAGCGACTTTATTGAAACTACAATATCGATGTTGGAAGACAAACGAATTCAAGACTCGAATCTTCAACGCCTTTGGAGTGACTTGAGGTCAGAACGGACGAATCCCGATGACGCGCGCTATCGGGCTATGGAAGCTAGATTGGGACTTGATCCCGATGAGTTGGACGAAAAAGCTATTGTTAGCGTTCTTGGCAACGCAGAATCCATTGGCACGGATGCTCTCAACGAAGTGGCGGCGGATGAGGCGCGTGTGGGACATTCGGCCGACAATTTTCCATCGATTGAAACGTTTCAAAATGCTTCAGATGAATTTGGGTTTGATATCGCGGTAGATTCCATGGTGACACTTTCTGACGAATTTTCAAGCCATTCGAATGGCATATTGAAGTATGGGAAGGATGAGGCATGGCGGACCGGAAAAGAGCTTGCGCGAATGCTGCGTTTACAAGAAAAATTGAACGTGCAAAGCATTTCAAATCGTCAGCTTGCTCAATGCGCGGGATTAAACGAATCTGCAATTGCTGATGGTGCAAGCTATTGGGAGAGAATGTCATTCTGCTTTAATTGTGATGGCGCGGTTCCCAAGTTGACTCTGCGACCAAAGTGGGAAACAGGGAGAAGGTTCGAGCTTGCGCGGCTAATTGGCGATCGCGTAGCGCGGAATTTTTGGAAATTTCCGGAAGAACGGCTATCGCCCACGACAAGCACGAGCAGTTACAGACAAAAACTGCAAAGAGCTTTTGCGGCGGAGTTATTGTGCCCAATCGAGTATATTGATGAGATAACTGGAAAAGATTACTCGCCGGAAAATCAGAGAAATGCGGCTAAGGAATTGAACGTGTCGGAGCAGGTAGTTTCTTGGCAAATTTGGAACAATGATCGAATTAGTGAATCGAGCATTTTGTAAGCACTTCAGCACGTAATAGTGCGCAGTTTCGGTTCCGGTTGAATCGACTCGACAGCGTCGGGGCGCCTCGAAGGGATAATGCAGTTTTGTGGCCAACGAAATTGCGCCAAGATTCTTGGATTCTTGTATCCAGCGCATCGGAAGCCTAGCTTCCTGATCGTCTGAGCAGATTCTTGCTCCCCGGGAAACACGGGACAGTTCGCTCCGCTCCCGGCCTCGCCCATGTCCGGCAGCGGAACTGCTCCGGATGCAGAAGAGTGTATTGAGCCTAGTCATGCGCTTTAAATTTGCGGTTATCAACGCTAATGTCCCTGAGCGCGGAGAGGTGGCCGAGCGGTCGAAGGCGCACGCCTGGAACGCGTGTAGGCGGGAAACCGCCTCCAGGGTTCGAATCCCTGTCTCTCCGCCAGCCGCGTCCGAAAGGCGCGAATCGCTTGTCGTCACGGGCTGATCATAGTGGCTTGTTTTTCACACTTGATTCCCTTATGCGGCTTGTCGGCTCCGCGCAGCTTCGGCGCGGGACGGACAGGAGGCGGGACGATGCGGACAGGCGTTGAATTCGAGGTTTCGGACGAGCAGCGCAGGCGGCTCGAGGCGATCGCGAACGACGGCAACAGCAGGCTGAAACATGCGAGGCGGGCGCGGATCATCCTGCTGGCGGACCAGGGCCTGGGAACGATGGCGATCGCGGCCGGGACCGGCGCGTCGAAGCCGACGGTCTGGCGCTGGCAGGAGCGGTTCATGGAGGAGGGGGTGGACGGCCTGCTCCGCGACAAGACCCGCAAGCCGGGGACGCCGCCGACGCCGGAGGCGAAGGTCCGCGAGCTCGTGGAGACGGCGCTGGCCCCGCCGCCTGGCGGGGAGACGCACTGGACGGTGCGCGCCCTGGCGGCCGCGGTCGGCGTCGGAGCGTCGACGGCGCACGTCATCCTGACCCGCCACAGGATCGCGCCGCACCGCTGGCGGCATTTCAAGATCTCGAAGGACCCGGAATTCGAGGAGAAAACCCGCGACATCACAGGGCTCTACATGAATCCGCCGGACCGGGCGGTCGTGCTGTCGATCGACGAGAAGACGCAGATCCAAGCGCTCGCGCGAACGCAGAAGGGCCTGCCGATGAAGCCGGGGCGGCCCGCCACGATGACCCACGACTACAAGCGGCACGGCACCACGAACCTGTTCGCCGCCCTGAACATCCTGGACGGGAAGGTCATCGGGCGACATGCCGAGCGCCACCGGAGCCGGGAGTTCATCGAGTTCCTCGACCAGGTCGACAGCACGGTGCCCGCCGGGCTGGCCATCCACGCCATCCTCGACAACTACGCCGCCCACAAGCACGGGGCCGTCGGCGAATGGCTCGCGGACCACCCCCGCTGGACCTTCCACTTCACGCCCACGTCCTGCTCCTGGATGAACGCCGTCGAGGGCTTCTTCGGGAAGCTCGCCAGCCGCCGGCTCCGGCGCGGCGCCCACGACTCCGTCGAGCAACTCGAGAAGTCGATCATGGAATTCATCGAACTGCACAACGGGAAGGAGGCGAAAGCCTACAACTGGACGGCAAGCCCGGAACGCCTCATCGCCGCACGGCAAAGAGGGTACCATCTGTCTGAATCATGCCAATAGGTTCCGATGCGGTCCGGAGATCACGCCTCGTTGTCGAACGGGCGAGGCGTCACTAGGAAGACACCGAAAATTATCGCCGCCAAGGCCGACCAGACCCAGGCCGTATGGGTCTCGCCGAATATCGCGATTCCCCAGAACACGCCGCACAGCGTCACGAGATAGCCCGACTGGCTAGCGAACACTGGCCCTGCTTGCCGGATGAGATGCACGAAAAGCGAATAGGCAGCGGCCGCTCCGACACCCAGCATCGCGATTGACGCCTCGAGTTCGCCCGGCGGGAAGCTGGGCACGATGAACTGGCCGGTGGCCAGAACCAGCGGAAGGAGTATCGCAGCCGAGAGCAGGTTCGCCGCGCAGACCAGCGCGACGGCTCCGAGCTGGATCGGCCTGTTCAAATCGACCGCGATGTTTTCCACCGCGTACGAGACCGGCGCGACGCAGGCGACAAGAACCCACGCGACCGCGGCGCGGTCAGGAAGGCTGCTCTCTGGAAGCACGAGGAGGCCGACCGCAAATATCCCCACGACGATGCCCAGGATCCGTCGGGCAACGGCACGTTCCAAGCCGAGCGGCACTGCGAACAAGTAGGTGAGGATCGGAACCAGCGATATCGTGATCGCAAGAATCCCGGCGTCGATTTTGCCGGCCACCCAGTAGATGACGACGCCCGGAATCAGAGTGCCAAGCAAGGCGATGAGGAAGATGAACGTGAAATGCCGAGGCCTGATTCTCGTCGGCTTTCTCAACGCCCGCAGGTAGATCCAGAGGCCAACGCCCGCGAGCAGCGACTGCCAGAAGGCTATGCCGAACGGCTCGCCGCCCGCGTCGGCTGCGATCTTGGCCACCGAAAAGTGCAAGCCCCAGACGGCACCGAGAAACGCGAGGATCAGCCAGTTGACCATGTTCCGTCATTAATGCCCGCCAGCCCGGCCGGAAATGCCGGATTCGACCAGGCGCATTCCGAAGCCGTCAATCGTGTAGAATCAACGGCGGCATCCGGACGCTGGCCGCGCTTGGATTTGAGCAGCGGGACGGCGTTCGCGATCTCCGGCGATGCCGACTGGAGCCAGCCGGGAATCAAGCCGCGTCCGGGGTCTTGCCCCCGCATGCGCACCAAAACTTGCAATTCCTGCGAGGCGGCCCACGAATTGCGGGGCGGAAGTCGATGCGGCCCGGGAGCCTCGAACATGGAACTGTCGGAAGAGCAAAGCCTGCTGGTCGCAACCGCAAGGCGCTTCGTAAGCGCGGAGCTCCTGCCCGTGGAAGACAAAATCGAATCGGACGGCCGGATCGAGCCGGGCGACGCCAAACGGATTTTCGAAGCATCGAAACGTCTGGGCCTTTACGCGCTCAACGTGCCCGCGGAATTCGGCGGAGGCGGCCTTTCGAACATTGACTGGATGCTCGCCGAAGAACAGTTCGGGCACACAACCGACATTCTGGTGCGCCGGGCGTTCGGCAACGTCTATGACGTCCTGCTTGCAGGAACCGAAGACCAGAAGCGGCGATGGCTGGTTCCGGCGGCAACGGGTGAGCGCACCGGCTCGATCGCCTTCACCGAACCCGAAGCGGGCTCGGATGCTGCAGGCATCAAAAGCCGGGCGGAACGCTCCGCAGAAGGCTGGACGCTCAGCGGCCGGAAGCAGTTCGTGTCCGATGCGCTTCATTCGGATTTCTTCATCGTTACCGCCGTCACCGGCGCCGACAGCGGTCGCAGCCGAATTTCAGCGTTCGTCGTCGACAAGGAAACGCCCGGACTGACCATCGGGGCCGACCAGCCGATGATGGGGCTTCGCGGAACGAGCCATGCGCCGGTTTTCTTCGACAATGTCGAACTGGGTCCGGAAAATCTGATCGGAAAGGAGGGCGAAGGGCTGAAGCTGGCGCTGGAAACGCTGGGACGCGTCCGTCTCGCCCAGGTCGCGGCGCGGGCCGTCGGAAAGGCGACCCGGATTCTGCGCCTCGCGCTTGGCCATGCGCGCGAGCGCCGCCAGTTCGGAAGGAGAATCGGCGACTTCCAGATGATACAGGCGATGCTTGCCGACAGTGCCGTCGACATCGCCTCGGCCCGCTCCGCCGTTTGGCGGGCGGCCGGGCTGCTGGACGCGGGAAGCGACGCGAGAGTCGAAATCTCGATGGCGAAGCTGCTTGCCTCCGAGGCGCTTGGAAGGGTCGCCGACCGCGCGGTCCAGATCCTGGGAGGATACGGCTACGCGAAGCCGAGCGCGGTGGAACGGCTATACCGGGACTCCCGCGTATTCCGGATTTTTGACGGAACCTCGGAAATCCACCGCGGCGTCATCGCGAAGCGTCTGCTTGACGGCGGTCCCGGCGTCTACGACGTGTGCTGACCGGGGCCCGCTTCGCAAAGGCGCGACGCGTTGCGCCGGAACGGACGTTTGCGAATCCGGGAACGAATGCCTTAGTCTGCGCATTCGAGGGCTGGAGGGCTGCGTGCTCGAAATCAAGGGCGTCGAAACCGGCTACGGCAGGCTGAAGATACTGCGCGGGATAGACATGTCCGTTCCCGATCACTCCGTCGTGGCTCTGCTCGGCGGCAACGGAACCGGCAAATCCACGCTGCTGAAGGCGGTCTCGGGACTCCTGCCCGTTTGGAAGGGCGAGATCATTCTCGACGGGCAGCCGATCCACAACATCAGCCCGCACGAAATCGTGAAAGCCGGACTTGTCCAGGTGACCCAGGGCAAGGACAGCTACCCGGGAATGACCGTGGAGGAGAACCTGCTGCTGGGCGCGTACACCCGCAGCGACAAGGCGGCGGTCCGGTCCGGCCTGGACATGGTCTACTCGTTCTTCCCGGACCTGAAGGACCGCCGCCGCCAGGTTGCCGGGCTTTTGTCCGGCGGCCAGGTCCAGATGCTCGTGATCGGTCGGGGCCTGATGGCCGCGCCGAAGATGATCATGCTCGACGAGCCCTCGGCGGCGCTCGCGCCGCTCGTGGTTCTGGACATATTCAAGCAAATCAACCGGATACGCCGGGAAACCAGCATGACCATCCTGGTTGTCGAACAGAATGTCCGCATGGCCCTCCTGCTCGCGGAGTACGGGTACGTGATTCATGACGGCCGCATCCATGTGGAAGGCAAAGCCGACGAAATGATTGACAACGACCGGGTTCGGAACGCCTATCTGGGCGGGACGGTCGCCGGCACGGCGGAGGCGCTCGATGCTGCTTGATTTCCTCGTTGTGGGCCTTTCGATCGGACTGGTCTACGGACTCGTGGCGCTCGGTATCTCGCTCATTTACTCGGGTCTCGACATCGTCCATTTCGCCCACGGCGAAGTCTTCATGTTCGGCGCGTTCTTCGGCCTCGTGCTGTTCAACGACATCGGCTTCTCGTACCCGGTCACGCTGTTCACCGCCATGATCCTGACCGGAATCATGGGCATCGTCATTGAGCGGGTGTTCTACCGCAGGCTGACCAAGCAGGGCGGAGGATACACCGTGGCCGGGATGGGCATGATCATCTGCGGGTTCGGCATGGCCATCATCCTGCAGAACGTCGCCTACCTGATCTGGGGGGCCGAAGGGCACGCGATCAACGTCTCCTTCGGAATGCCGCTCCAGCTCGGTGAGATCGCGCTTCCCAAGTCGTACCTGTGGATTCTGGTGGTATCCGTCGGGCTGATGGCGGTGCTGCATCTGGGGTTGAAGCATACGAAGCTCGGACGCGCCATCAGAGCCGTCGCTGCCAACAAGGACATCGCCTATCTCATGGGCATCAACGTGCCGCTGATGATTTCGCTGATCTTCTGCGTCGCGTGCGGCCTGGCCGCAGCGGGAGGCGTGCTGATCGGCCCGATCAACTACGTCCAGGTCGAGATGGGCTACCTCATCCTGATCAAGGCTTTCGCCGCCGCCGTGGTGGGCGGCTTCGGCTCGCTGCCGGGCGCCGTTCTCGGAGGTCTGCTCGTCGGCGTCTTCGAAACCATGGGAGCAGCGTACATTTCCGGCAGCCACAAGGACATCTACGCCTTTCTGCTGCTGATATTCGTGCTTATGGTCCGCCCGACAGGGCTGATGGGAACCCTCGCGAAAGTGAAGGCGTGAACCGGAATTTCGGGACAAGAGAAAGGAGCACCCGATGAGACTGACGACACTGACTGCAGGAGCGCTTGCCGCCGCCGTGGCGGCGACCGCGGCGAACGCAGGGGAAATACGGATCGGCGCGACCATGCGGATGATTTCCGAGAACGGCCAGAAATACGGCCAGATGATGCAGGACGAGTTCGACGCGATCAATGCGGCGGGCGGAATCAACGGCCACACGATCAGCCTCGAGCTGCTCAACGACGAGTGCAAGTCGGACAAGGGCGTCGCGAACGCCAACAAGTTCGCCTACCAGGAGAACGTGCACCTCATCATCGGTTCGACCTGCTCTTCCGTTACGCTTCCGATCGTCGATGTGACGGCGCAGGCGGAGGTCCCGCAGATCATCCCGCACTCGACCAACGACCAGATCACCCGGAAGAATTCGGCCTGGGTGTTCCGGGTTCCGATTTCGGCGCGCTACTACAAAGGCGTCGTTGCCAAGTACTTGGCGGAAAAGGTCGGAACGAGCATCGCATACGTTTACGCGTCCGATGCCGCGGCCCAATCCGAAACGCAGGGCATTATCGGCCAGATGCGCGACATCTACGGCGTCGAGCCGGTCTACGAGGCGCAGACGCAGGAGAAGGAGATCGACTTCCGCTCGCACCTCCTGAAGATCCGGGAGCTCGAGCCCGACGCGATTTACTTCGGCGGGCTTGCTGAACCGATCGCGAGATTCCTCGTTCAGTCGTACGAGGTCGGGATTCCCGCTTCGGTCATCCGGGCGGCAAGCTCGGCCGCCTCGAACGCGCCGGTTCCGAAGCTCGCGGGCGACGCGGTCAAGGGCGTGTTCTTCTCGGCCGCCTACTCCGACAGCGACACCCGGCCGATTGCGCGGCTGTTCAACGCCTTGGTCGAAGAGAAGTACGGTATCCAGAGCGTGGACCACGACTTCAGCCAAGCCTACGATCTGGTCCGCATCGTCGAAATCGCGCTTTCGAATGCGGATCTGTCGCTTGCGGACGAGGATCTGGCGGCCGACCGCACCGCGATCCGCGACGCGATCGCCAACGTCCAAGGCTACGAGGGTCTCGCGTCGGGACCGATCAGCTTCTGCGCCGAACCGACGGCGCAGTGCCGCGACGGCAACCGCACGCCGGTGCTGATCCAGTACACCAAGGGCGGCGAAGACTTCGAAGTGGGCATACTCGACAGGGTCACCATGCCGATCGACTTCGGACTCTAGAATCCGCAGAGGCCGGGCGCGGAACGGCGCCCGGCCCCTTTTCCGCTTCCATTTCCGATCACGAATCCCAAGCGGCCGATGCGCGCGCTGGCCAATGCCGCCTCCATGCTCGCCGAGCGGCGCAGGCGGACCCATCCCTTGATCCTTTGGGCCATCGCGTTCGTCGCTCTGGCGCCGCTGCCGCATCTCGCCGCGAACAACTACCAGATCTATCTTCTCAATTTCATTTGCATAATGATCATCCTCGCGACCGGGCTGAACATCGTGAAGGGGTTCTGCGGCCAGGTCACGGTCGGCCATGTCGCCCTCTACGCCATCGGCGCGTACACCTCCGCCGTGCTGTCGGTGCATTTCGGCATGCCTTTCTGGGTTTGCCTTCCCGCGGCGGTCGCGGCAGCGGCGTTCGCCGGCGTCCTGGTCGGCGTTCCGTCGTTCCGGCTAGAGGGCGCCTACCTCGCGCTCGCAACGCTCGCGTTCGCGCAGGCGGTCGAGGTCTTCATCCGGGTAACCAACTATCTCGGTTCCGCCTCGGGAATTGGCGGCATCAGACCGCCCTCGGTGTTCGGCTACACCCTCCGGAACTACGACGACTACTACTATCTCGTGATGCCGGTGATGATCGTCGCGGTGTACGCGTCCTTCGCCCTGCTCCGCTCGGCGACGGGCCGTGCATTCATGGCGGTCCGGGAGGATCCGCTGACGGCGGCGGCGACCGGAATCAACGTGAAGCGCTGCAAGCTGATCGCGTTCGTCATCAGCGCGGTCTACGCGGGCGTTGCAGGCTCGCTCTACGCCCACATGCTGCCCGGATACGTTCATCCGAACAATTTCACGGTCATCGAAATGGTCACTGTTCTGCTGATGGTCGTTCTCGGGGGCATCGGCAACATCTGGGGCGGGATCATCGGCGCCATCATCGTCACGATCATCGCCGACCTCACCCGCGACTTCTACTTCTACCAACTGCTTGCGTTCGGCCTCGTGATCGTCGGCACCGTGCTGTTCATGCCCAAGGGCATAGGCGGGATCATCGACAGGTATTTCATGAGCAGGCGCTTCGTCGCGGCGCGGGAGGCGACGGCGGCGCGGAAACGCGCGGAAGTCGACGAGGCGGAATGAGCGAGCCCCTGCTGAGCGTGCGCGGCCTGTCGAAGAGTTTCGGCGGCCTTCAAGCGGTCAGCAGCGTCGACTTGGACGTCGAGGACAAGGCCATCCATGGCCTTATAGGGCCGAACGGATCAGGCAAGTCGACATTCTTCAATCTGGTTTCGCGCGTCTACAAGGCCGACGCGGGCACTGTGAATTTCGCGGGCCGGGACATCACGAACCTCGAGCCGCACGAGATCGCCGAGGCGGGCATCGCACGGACCTTCCAGCTCTTGCGGATGTTCACGGAAATGACGGTGCTGGAGAACCTGATGGTCGGCTACCACTGCCATGTGGGCTACGGAACGTTCGCCGGGATTTTCAGCATCGGGCGCGTCGCGAGGGAGGAGCGGAAGATTCGCGGCGAGATGATGGAGATCCTCGATTTCATCGGGCTTGCCGACTTCGCCGACGTGCCGGCTTCCGAGCTTTCCGTGGGCCAGCGGCGCCTGCTCGCGCTCGGACGGGCCATCGCCATGAAGCCAAAGCTGCTCATGCTGGACGAGCCTGCGGCCGGGCTCGCGCCGGTGAATGTCGACAACCTGATGAGCATCCTGGCACGGATGAAGCAGAGGTTCGGGCTGACCGTCATCGTCGTCGAGCACATACTGAAAGTGGTCATGGACACCTGCGACACGGTGTCGGTCCTCGACCACGGCCAGAAGATCGCGAGCGGCACGCCTGCGGAGATCCGGGAGAATCCCGCAGTGGTCGAAGCCTATCTCGGCAAGGAAATGGACGACGAGCAGGTCCGGGCCGCGATAGGCGCCGTCTGAGGGCATCGCCCGGCCCAAAGCCCGCGCCCGCTCGGCGGCGGGCGCGGAAGAGCCTTCAGGAGTCCGGCGGCTCCGCCGCCGCGAAGATCGGCCTCAGCCGGGCTGCCTGGTCTTTCGGAGGTAAGGCAGAACGGCGTCGTAATCGCCAAACCGCCTCTTCGCCTCCTCGTTCGACACCGCAGGGGTGATGATCACGTCCTCGCCCTGGTTCCAATTGGCCGGCGTGGCGACCTGATGGTTCGCCGTGAGCTGGATCGAATCCAGCGCGCGAAGGAGCTCGTCGAAATTCCTGCCGGTCGTCATGGGATAAGTGAGCGTAAGCTTCACTTTCTTGTCCGGGCCGACGATGAACACCGAGCGCACCGTCGCGTTGTCGGCGGGCGTCCGCCCTTCGGACGTGCCGCCGGTCGCCGCCGGAAGCATGTCGTAAAGCTTGGCGACCTTCAGCTCCGGATCGCCGATCATCGGGTATCCGACGGCGTTTCCGGAAACGCTTTCGATGTCCGACTTCCACTTGTGGTGGTCGTCGACGGGATCGACGGAAATCCCGATGATCTTCGCGTTCCGCTTCGCGAACTCGCCGCTCAGCCCGGCCATGACCCCCAGCTCGGTCGTGCAAACCGGCGTGAAATCCTTGGGATGCGAAAACAGCACGGCATAGCCGTCGCCGATCCAGTCGTGGAAGCTGATCTTCCCCTCGGTTGTGTCCGCCTCGAAATCGGGCGCCGTGTCATTGATGCGCAACGACATTCCATTTCTCCCGCCAGTTGGTGCACTCGCCAGTATATGGGAACTGTTCCGGCGGATTTCAATCCGATTCGGCCGCGCGGGCCGGCTAAGTGGCGTAGTCCGACCCCTCGTGGTCGAGGATGGCCTTGAGTTCGGCGAAATGCCTCCCGCTCTGCTCCGGGTACTCCTCGATCTCCCGCGCCGTCTTTTCGGCGATTTCGTGCGGCAGAACCCGCAGCGGCTGCCCGGTCTGGAGCGCCTTGATGTAGGTCTCAGCCGCCCGCTCGAAGTAGTAAAGCCGGTTGAACGTGTCGGCCACGTCGTCGCCGATGACGAGCACGCCGTGGTTCCCCATGACCAGAACCTTCTGCCGGCGGTCTGAAAGCAGCTGCGCGCAGCGCTCGCCCTCCTCTTCGAACGCGAGGCCGCCGAACCGGTCGTCCACAACGTGCCTGCCGTAGAAGATCGCGGTGTTCTGGTCGATCGGACGGACGACGGAATCCTTGAGGGAAGCCAGCACCGTCGCATGGATCGAATGGACGTGCATCGCGCATCGGGCATGCGGGCAGTTCCTGTGGACGGCCGCATGCAGCCCCCATGCCGTCGGGTCGGGCGCGCCGGGGCGCGAAAGCGCGTCGGGATCGTTGGCGTCGAGAAACAGCAGCGTGGAGGCCCGGATCCTTGAGAAATGCACTTGGTTCGCGTTCATCAGGAACTGGGTTCCTTCCTCGTTCACTGCAAGGCTGAAGTGGTTCGCAACGCCCTCGTGCATTCCCAGCCTTTCCGTCCAGCGGAATGCCGCCGCCAAGTCGGCGCGCTGCTCCCAGTGCCCCAAGTTCGGACGAGCCTGCGCTATCGATGTGACTGCCATGTTTCCCCTTCCTTTCCGTCCTACGCACCGCCTGCCAAGGCGTCCCCGGCATCAATCGAGATGGATGCTCACCCTACGGTTCCGCCTGCCCTTCTTCTCGATCTTCCCCAGCCTGACTCGCCCGATTTCGCCAGTTCGCGCCACGTGGGTTCCGCCGCAGGGCTGCAGGTCGACGGTCTCGGCGGCCGACCCGATCCGGACCAGGCGCACGCGCCCGGCGCCCCTCGGAGGCTGCACGGACATGGTCTTCACAAGCGACGGGTTCGCGTCGAGCTCCGCGTCCGAAATCCAGTCCTCCCCGACCTCGAGGTCCCGTTCGATCAGCCTGTTCAGCTCCTCTTCGATCGCCGCCTTGTCGCTCACGGCCTCGGGCATGTCGAAATCCAAGCGGCTCCTTTCGGCGCCTATGGATCCTCCGGTGACCGGCAGCGGAATGACGACCGAAAGCAGATGCAGCGCGGTGTGCATGCGCATGTGCCGGTGCCGCCGGTCCCAGTCGAGCTCTTGCCGCACGGCGGAACCGACATCCGGAAGATCCGCGTCCGGCGCGCATACGAGTTCGACCGCGTCTCCGGCCTTGCGCGCTTCCGTAATCCGGATCGAAGGGCCGCCCGCCGCCAAACTTCCCGAATCGCCGGGCTGGCCGCCCCCGGCCGGGTAGAAGACGGTCCTGTCCAGCAGGACGCCGCCGTTCGGCCCGAATCCCTCGACGACTCCGTCTGCCGTCCTGGCATACGCGTCGGCGCGGAACAGCAATTCCGTCATGCTCCATCCTTCCCAGCGGCGGGCGGAAGCTCGTCCGCCTCGTCCGCCCTTCCCCGGATCCACACGTCCCGCTGCGGGAACGGGATCGAGATGCCCGCTTCGGCGAAACGCTCCGCGACCGCGAAGTTAATCTGCGATTTCGCGCTCAGGAAGTAGTTCACGTCCCGGAGGTACACGCGGAGCTCGAAGTCGAGCGAGCTGCTCCCGAAGCCCATGAATATCGCCGCCGGAGCGGGGTCGTCGAGCACCGCGTCGTGGGAACTTGCGATCTCCAAAAGAATCCGCTCGACTTCGCGCGTGTCGGTTCCGTACGCCACGCCAACGGGAATCCTGATCCGGCAGTAGCGGTTTCCAAGGGTCCAGTTGGTCACCTGCCCCGACATGATGTCGTTGTTCGGCACGACGACGGTCGCCCGGTCGAAAGTCTCGATCAGCGTCGAGCGCACGGAAATCCTGCGAACCGTGCCCGAAATCCCCCCGGCCTCGATCCAGTCGCCTTCGTTGATCGGCCTCTCGATCAGGAGGATGATCCCGGAGACGAAATTCGAAACGATCGCCTGCAGCCCGAAGCCGATCCCGACCGACAAGGCGCCCGCGACGATGGCGAGGTTGGTCAGGTCGAGCCCCGCGAAGGAAACCGCGAGCACCGCGGAAAGAACGATGCCGACATAGCCGGCGCCGGTCACGACCGCCTTCTGCGCGCCGGGATCCAGATGCGTTCCGGGAAGAATGGAGTTCCGGAGGACGGTCTGCGCCATGTTGGTGGCAACCGCGCCGGCCAGGAAGACGGCAACGAAGGTCAGCAGATCCGCCGCCGTGATCCGCTGGCCGCCGATCAGCACGCCTTCGCTGAACAGCGCCCAGTATTCGGCAAGGTCGGCGTCGGACGCGCCCCACGCGATTGCGACTGTCGGCGCCATGGCCGCGGCGAGCAGAATCCCAAGAACGAGCTTGACCAGCCCCGCGCCGCGCGCCGCGCGTCCCGCGCCGACAGCCTTAAGAACGGAAGAGTAGCAGCCCAGCAGCACCCGGTTCAGGGCGAAATAAGCGGCAAGCAGCGCCAGCGTGAACAGGGACGGATAGATGAGCCGGCCGGCGCCCTCGCCGTATCCGATCGCGGCGAGCGCCGGCGCCGCCGCGGCGACAGCGGTCACGACCCATGCGAGCAGCGTGACCGTCCGGTCCCAGCCCGGCTCCTGCCCTTCGGGCGGCGTGGCCGCCGCGTGCGCCAGCAGCAGGCGGGAAATGCGGAACGCGAAATACGACACTGCCAGCACGAACGGAAACGCGATGAGCGCGTCCAGATCGGGCTGGGCCGTTCGAGGGTCGGGCAGCGCGGCCGCGAGCACCTGGACGCCCCAGACAATGCCGATAGCGCGTGCGGCGAACCGTCCGGAACCGGTCCATTCGCTGCCCAGCCTTGACCTCAGCAGGCCGGTCTCCGAATCGGAGAACGCGAACTCCGAGATCCAGCGACCCCCGAACGCCAGGAATCCGGCCAGCGGCAGCGCCTGCATGACCCTGCCGGAGTTGACGAAGGCGAGGCCGCTCGCGTCGACCGCGAGCACCAGCGCCCAAAGCCCGAGAACCGGGAACGCCAAATCGGAAACGAGCGACAAAAGAAGCGCGAGGCCTTGGGCGTCGGAACCATCGAGATTCCGCGAAATCCGCTTCTCGACCCGGACGACGAGATTGCGGACGCGCGTAAGCAAAACGCCGCCGACCACGAGATACAGCAGAATGAGCGGCAGTTTCTCCTGCGCCAGCCTGCGCTGCGCCTCGCGGGACCAGGAGTCTGCCACCTCGCCGGCCAAGGCGCCGAACTGAGCGGACAGATATTCCGGCAGTCCCGACCAGTTTCCCGGGTTCAGCGGCGACGGGCCCAGCCGGACGAGCCGCTGGCGCTCCCTCTCGTCCAGAATGCCGTCGATCTCCGCAACCAGCCCCTCCGCCCGTTGGATCACTTCGGCGGCTACCCGGTAGGGAGCGTTCGCCTGCGCCAGTCGGCTTTCGAGATCAGCCCGTCGAAGCGCGGCCGTTCCCGTCTCGTCGCTTGCGTCCGCTTCCGCCGGCCCAAGCGCATTGATCTGCGCACTGAGCTGATCGATTCGGGGGCCGATGCGCCCCTGCTCGCCGACAGCGGCTGCGCGCCATCCCTCGAGCTGCGACCGGAGCACCAGCAGCGCCTGGTCGGACGCGGCGGCGGCGTCGACAACGGCTTCCGCCCGGGCCGCAAGCTTGTCCCATTCGGAGGTGTCGAGCTCCAGCGTTTCCTGCGCCGCCGATTGCGCCATGGGCGCCGCGGGCAGGAGGCACAGCGCGAAGGCCAGCAGCAAAGCCGCGCCGACCGCTCCCGAACGGCGGCTCATGTGTCTACGAACGGCCGGGGCAGTTCCGCCGCCGGCCTGTCAAGCCAAGCCGGAACCGGCAGCTGGACGCTTCTCAGGAATTCGGGATTGAAGAGCTTCGACTGGTATCTCGTGCCGTAGTCGCAGAGCACGGTGACGATCATGTGGCCGGGCCCCATGTCCTCGGCCATCCGCACCGCGCCTGCCACATTGATCCCCGACGAGCCGCCGACGCACAGCCCTTCGTCCGAAAGCAGGGCGAACACCTCCTGAACCGCGTCGCGATCCTGAATTTGGTACGAATAATCGACCTCCAAGCCTTCGAGATTGGCGGTCACGCGCCCCTGCCCGATTCCTTCCGTGATCGAAGAGCCCTCGGATTTTAGTTCGCCGGTCGTGTAGTAGCTGTGAAGCGCCGCTCCCATCGGGTCGGCAAGCCCGATCTTCACTCCGGGCTTCCTTGCGCGCAGCCCGTCCGCGACTCCGGCAAGCGTTCCACCGGTTCCGACGGCGCAAATGAAGCCATCGACCTCTCCGCCCGTCTGCTCCCAGATTTCGGGCGCGGTCGATTCGACATGCGACCGCTTGTTGGCGGTGTTGTCGAACTGGTTCGCCCAAACGGCGCCGTTGGGTTCGCTCGCCGCCAGCGCCGCGGCCAGCCGATCCGAGTACCGCACGTAATTGTTGGGATTCCGGTACGGAACGGCCGGAACCTCGACCAGTTCCGCTCCTGCGAGCCTGAGGACATCCTTCTTTTCCTGGCTCTGCGTGTCCGGAATGACGATCACGCTTCGGTAGCCCAACGACGCTCCCACCATCGCCAGCCCGATGCCTGTGTTTCCCGCTGTTCCTTCCACGATCGTCCCGCCAGGGCGAAGCGCGCCGCTCCGCTCCGCATCCCTGATGATCCAGAGCGCCGCGCGATCCTTCACCGATTGGCCGGGATTGAGGAATTCCGCCTTGGCAAGAATCTCGCAGCCCGTTCTCTCGGATACGCCAGCGAGTCTCAGCATCGGCGTCCCGCCTATTGATTCAGCGAGATTCTTTCGAATGTCCATCGTCACAGGACTCCATTCCCTGCGCCTTTCGGGAGCACTGCGGCATATCCGCAAACCGGTTCGCGGCCGCGCATCTCAGCCGCGCCGCTTCCGCTGGAGCCTGCGCTCGTGAAGCACCGGCTCGGTGTAACCCGACGGCAGCCCTCGCCCCTTGAAAACCAAGTCTCTCGACGCTTGGTAGGCCTCGCCGTCAAACGCGGGCGCCATCGGCGAGTACTCAGGGTCGGCAGCGTTCTGCCGGTCCACAACGGCCGCCATTTTGCGCATCGCATCCTCGACCTCCGCCTCTTCGACGATTCCGTGATGAAGCCAGTTCGCAAGGTGCTGCGACGAAATCCTGCATGTCGCCCGGTCCTCCATCAGCGCGACATTCCGAATGTCAGGCACCTTCGAGCATCCGACGCCTTGGTCGACCCAGCGCACCACGTAGCCGAGAATGCCTTGAAGATTGTTCTCGATTTCGGCGCGCAACTCCTCTTCGGACCAATTCGTTCCGGCGGCAAGCGGGATCTGGAGGATCGTCTCAAGCCCGGCCCTCGAGCCGCCCTTCTTGATCTCGGCTTGGCGGGCGGCGACATCCACCTGGTGGTAGTGCGTCGCGTGCAAGGTCGCCGCGGTCGGACTCGGAACCCAGGCGGTGTTGGCCCCGGCGCGCGGATGGGCGATCTTCTGCTCCAGCATGTCTCCCATCAGGTCCGGCATCGCCCACATGCCTTTCCCGATCTGCGCTTTCCCGTCCAAGCCGCACGCCAGCCCGGTGTCGACATTCCAGTCCTCGTACGCAGCGATCCAAGGCTCTCCCCGGATGTCGGCCTTCCGCAGGAACGGCCCCGCCTCCATCGAGGTATGGATTTCGTCGCCGGTCCGGTCGAGGAACCCGGTGTTGATGAAGGCGACTCGGTTTTTTGCGCTCCTTATGCACTCCTTGAGATTGAGCGTCGTTCGCCGCTCCTCGTCCATCACGCCAAGCTTCACGGTGTGGCGCGGAAGGCCGAGCACATCCTCGACTTTCCCGAACATGTCGTTGACGAACGCCACCTCGGCCGGACCGTGCAGTTTGGGAACAACCACGTAGATTGATCCGCTGGCCGAATTCCGCTTCCGTCCCTTGGCGTCCCGCGACGCCAGAAGAACCGTACACATGGCGTCGAGAAGGCACTCGCCGATTTCGTTGCCGTCGGAATTCCGCGCTGCCGGAGCATCCATCAGCAGCCCGACATTCCTGACGAGTAGCAGAGCTTGGGCCTTGAGCTCGAATTCCGATGCGCCGTCGGGGCGCAAGTACCTGCGGTCCGGCTCCAGCGACCTGCGTACCGTCCTGCCCGATTTCGCGAAGTCCTCCACGAGGGTGCCGTCGATCAAGCCCTGCCAGTTCCGGTAGGCCTGCATCTTGTCCGGCGCATCGACCGCTGCCACGGAGTCCTCGCAGTCGATGATCGTGGTGATGGCCGATTCGAGAACGACATCCGCCACGCCGGCCAGATCCCCGGCCGCGGCGGGACTTGCCCGATCAATGGAAATCTCGATGTGCAGCCCGTTGTTTCGAAGGAGAACGCAGTCCGGCGCCGCCGGATCGCCCCTGTAGCCTGCGAACTTGCCAGGATCCGCCAATCCGGCGATGGAGCCGTCGGTCTGCTTGACGCGCAGTTTTCCGCCCTCAAGGAAATACTTGGCCGCTTTCGCATGCGTGCCCGCCGCCAGCAGCGCGGCGCCATCGAGAAATTCCTTCGTCCACGCGATTACTCGCGCGCCGCGCTCCGGATCGTAGCCCGGGCCGGACGGCGGCTCTCCCAGCGCATCCGTTCCGTACAGGGCGTCGTAGAGCGAATTCCACCTTGCGTTCGCAGCGTTCAGCGCGAACCGCGCGTTCGTGGCCGGAACGACGAGCTGCGGACCCGCGATGCTGGCGATCTCCGGATCGGCGTTTGCCGTTTCGATCTCGAAATCCCCGCCTTCCGGCACGAGATAGCCGATATCCTCAAGAAAGCGCCTGTACTCCGCCGGATCGCGCATTTGGCCGCGCCGCTCCCGGTGCCAGCCGTCGATTCGCTCCTGCATCTCGTCGCGAATCCGCAGAAGCTCGCGCCGGCGCGGCTCGAAATCCCGCACGAGCTCCGCGAACCCTTCCCAGAAGGCTTGAGGATCCAGCCCCGACTCCGGAATCGCTTCGTTCTCCACGAACTCGCGCAGGTCCCGATCGATCTGAAGGTTTGATCGCCGATCGAATTCCATTTCAGCTCCTGTTCCTGCAGCGGCCTTGCCAGCCGGTTCCGTCAGCGGCAAGCGGCAACGCGCCTCCGCCGCGCAGAGGTTCGCGCAGGCCCGGCGCGCCTACGCGTTCACGTCGACGACCACCCGCCCTTGAACCTTCCCCTTGAGAATGTCCGCTCCAAGCCTCGGCAGGTCGGACAGCGACGCGGTCTGGATCATCTCTTCGAGCAGCGGCGCGGGCAGATCCTTCGCGATCCTGCCCCATGCTTCAATTCGATCCGGCACCGGCTTCATCACGCTGTCGATCCCGAGCAGATTCACGCCCCGGAGCAGGAACGGAATCACGGTTGCCGGCAACGCGGCTCCGCCTGCAAGGCCGACCGCCGCGACGGACGCGCCGTACTTCATCTGGCCGAGCGCGCGGGCGAGCATGGAGCCGCCCACGGCGTCGACGCATCCGGCCCACGTCTCCGATTCAAGCGGCCTCTTGACTGCTTCCGCGATATCCTCCCGCGGCATGACGTCGCTCGCCCCCAAGGACTTCAGATAGCCGGCAAGCTCGCTCCGTCCCGTCACCCCCGTCACTTCGTAGCCCAAATTCGCCAGGACCGCCGTTGCGACAGAACCCACGCCGCCCGCAGCCCCCGTCACCAGTACCGGTCCCTGTCCCGGCTTGAGCCCGTGCCGCTCAAGCGCGATGACAGCCAGCATCGCCGTGAATCCGGCGGTTCCCACGGCCATCGCCTGCCGGGTCGTGAGGCCTTCGGGAACAGGAACCAGCCAATCCGCCTTCACCCTGGCCTTCTGCGCGTATCCGCCCCACCTGCTTTCGCCGACCCGCCATCCCGTGAGAATCACGGCGTCGCCGGGCTTGAAGCGCGAATCCTCGGAATGCTCCACGACTCCGGCGAAATCGATTCCGGGCACATGCGGGTAGTTCCGGACGAGGCCGCCGCCGGGCCCGATGCACAGGCCGTCCTTGTAGTTCAGCGTCGAATGCTCAACCGCAACGGTCACGTCGCCCTCGGGGAGGCTGGACGCCTCCATCGTTTGGACGGAAGCCGACGTTTTCCCGTCGCCGTCCTTTTCCACAACAAGCGCGTTGAAGCTCATCGAATTCACCCCTCGATTTTCAAATGAAGGTACTCTCGCGGACCGTGGCGTCCCGGATCTCTCCTTGCGCATCGACTTGGACGCGCGTGCCGTCCGCGAAATATTCCCTGTTGATCATGGCGATAGCCACGTTCGTGCTGAAGCCCGGCGACCACGTGGCGGAACCGATCAATCCCGCCGGCGCGCCGCCGCAAGTCACCGGCCATTTCCGGTCGAGCGGCGGCACCGGCGGGCCGTCGATCGAAAGGTAGCGGATCTGCCTTGCCAACCCTTTGCGTTCCGCCTCAAGCAGCGCGTCCCGGCCGATGCAGCTGACCGCCGTCCCGAGGTCGCAGAACTTCCCTAGGCCGCATTCGAACGGGTTGTGGTCGTTGGTGATGTCGTTCCCGTACGACAGCAGTCCCGCCTCTACCCGCTCGGCGTACGTAGGGCTGCCGGCACCGACCTGGAGATCGGCCCCCGCCGCCATGAGCTCGCGCCAAAGCGGCATTCCCAAGTCGGCCCCGTCCAGATAGATCTCGAAGCCGCCCTGCTTGGAATAGCCGCTGCGGGAAACGACGTGCTTCGTGCCGCCGAATTCAAACCAATCGAATTCGAAGAACCCGATGTCCGAAACCCTCGGCCCGAACACGCGCCGCACGAGCTCCTCGGCCTTGGGGCCCTGCACCGCAAGCGGAGACACGTCCGGCTCGAACACCTCGACATCCAAGCCGGCGCCGATCGCAAGGCCCTTCGCCATGAGCAGGAAGTCGCTGTCGGCAAGCGAGTACCAGAAGCGGTCTCCGGCAAGCTTCACCAGCACGGGATCGTTGAGCATCCCGCCCCTGTCGTCGACGACCGGCGCGTATTTGCACTGCCGCACCCGCATGCCGCCGACGAACCTCGGCGTCAGCATCTGGACCAGCCGCTCGGCATCCGGCCCGGAGATTTCGACTTGGCGCTGGCATGACACGTCCCAAAGCTGCACATGCTCCTTGAGGTGGCGGTAATCCTCTTCGGGCGTTCGGAACAGCGTTGGAAGCAGCATCCGGTTGTATACCGAGCACGCCCTCACGCCTTCAGCGAGGACTCCGTCCCAGAACGGAGTCCTGCGCAGCCTGCTTGAAGGGGCTACTAGCAATCCGGACATGCGGGAACCTCGCGCCTCCGCTTGAAGCGGAGAAATGGTTCACCCGGCGGCAATGCGCAACCAGTAACTTGCCTCTTCGGCCGGTCGGCGTCAGCCCTTTCGGCTGGCGGATTTCGGATCAGGGCCGCTCCAGCGGATCGCGCAGATTTCGGCGGACCGGCCATCGAAGTCCCATACCCTTCCGTACGCGCGTACCCGCCCCTTGTTCGCTGTGGCGATCGTGATGTCGGGGCCCATCCAATATCTGGTGTTGGACACGACGATGTCCTTCCCCGGATCCGACCCGCCGACCGGTACGACCTCGCCCTCGATCTTCCTGCCGACCTTCAGCCGCCGGGCCGGGCCATCGTTCTCGTAGCTTACCGCGGCCCGCTCGGCGCCCAGGAATTCGCTGACCAGAACCTTGAACAGCCCGGTCGTGCCCTTCGCCTTGCCGGACAGTATCTGGACCAACCCGTGGAAAGCCGCATGCGACGCGCGCTGGTCGATGAACGCGGCAGCCTTCCAGTTTCCCCGCGCCATCAGCCCCGGAATCTCCATCAGCAGGCCGACATTCAGGCCCGAGAGGTCGGCATTGCCGTATTTCCCCTCGTCGATCCGGATTCCAGCCCACGCCTGGCAATGGCCTTCGGTCGGCGGATGCTGGCCCAAGCTGACGACGCACGGGCAGAACACCGTGCAATTGCAGTTGAGGATCAGTTCGCCGTTCAGCGTCCAAGGCACCGTGCCCCGGTCGGATTTGTCAGTCGCGGGGTGCCTGCTGTCAATTTTTGCTTGGGGCCGAAGCCTGTCCGGCGCATCGCTCTTTGCCAATTTGATCCCTCCGAAGGCTAGATTCCGTTTAGCGCCAGCAAGCCGGCCGAACCGGCGATGAGCGCGACTCCCAAGGGCGCCCGCATGTTCTGACCGAGAACCGGGTGCTTTTCGGACACCATCGCCAGCGTAGCAAGTGCCATCCAAGCCAAGTTCATCGTGCCGCTTGCGAGCGCCACGCACATGAGCACCCAGCAGCACCCCAGACAGTCCGCACCGAGCCGAATGCCGATCTCCAGCTCGCTGCGGCCATCGGCGCGCCAGTGAGCCATGAATATTGTCAGCGGGTTCTGGCAGCGCCAAAGGAGGCGCCGCTTCGCCGGGGCGAACTGGTATAGGCCCGCAAGCAGCAGCACGAGCGCAATTGCGGAGCTGCTGGAAATCAAGGCTCCCGGCGATGACGCCAGCCAGCCGTGCAGCAGAAGCTGCCCGCCCGCCGCAGCGACGGCAAACGCAAGCCAGACGGCTAGGTATCCGGCCACCACAAGCACGAATCCCGCCGCACTGCCCGCGCCGGACAACCGGAGATCGTCGTAGGTTCGCAGGGCGGGAACGAATGTGGGCAGCATCATCGCGGCGGCCATCAGCCCCCACATGCTGAGCAAAGGGATGAATCCGGCTTCGCCCGGGTCCACGCTGCACAGCGCGGCCCAGTACTCCAATCCGTATGCGAGCGCGCCGCCCCAATCCTCGGGCGGAACGCTGATCCAAAGAAGGGCAAGCCAGGAGCAGGCCACCAGCGAGTAGAAGCCCAGCCAATGCGCGGCACCATCGCGCAGCAGGCGGCCGATCTCAGGCAATTGGCGAATTCCGGCCTGAACAGGGAATCGTCCGGCCAAAACCTAGCTGTGCCGCATGCGCCGAACCCCCACCGGTCCCGCAACGGACCAACCCGTCTTCGACTGCTTCAATGCCAGCGCGGAATTCCATCGCGCAACACTAAGGCAACGGCGGGCGCATTTCCAACCGGTGCCCGCGCGAGGGTGCGGCCCGCGCGAATTTGCGAAGCAGTTGTTCGAGTGGAAATTCGATTAAGGAAAATGGCGCGGCTGACGGGGCTCGAACCCGCGACCCCCGGCGTGACAGGCCGGTACTCTAACCAACTGAGCTACAGCCGCTGAAAGCGTCCGTCAGAATCCTGAATCGAACGCGCCTAAGTTAATTCGTGCTCGTGCCACGGTCAAGCGCGTGATTGGATTCACGCGTTCCGGGCGGCATTCGTTACAAGCTCTTGCGTGCACCGCAAGCAAACAGCAATCTGGATGGCTCCTGAACATGGGAGGGATGCCCTATGGCGAGCATCACTGTCCGCAATCTTGATGACGATGTGAAAGCCCGCCTGCGCCTGCGCGCCGCCGCGCATGGCCGTTCGATGGAAGCGGAGGTGCGGATAATCCTGCGCGAGGCCGTAAGCGAAGAGGCAGCCCGTCCCCGGAATCTGATGGAATTCGCCCGCGAGTGTTTCGCACCGGTCGGCGGCGCAGAGCTCCGGCCGCCGCCGCGCGAACCGATGCGCGAGCCCCCGGACTTCGCGTAAGGCGCACCGGATGTACGTGCTGGGTGTAGCTCCGTCCTCCGAACGGGTGCAGCTGATGTCGGCGCACAGTTGCGGCGCTTGCGCAGCGGAATGCGGAGGAGCTGTTCTTGACTACGGTCGGCGAAGCGGAACTGCGCTACGGTAACGCGACCATGTCGGTTGGAAGACGGCACGCTGTGCTGGAGATATCCATGGCCCGGCGGCTCGACATCGGCATTGGCGCGAGGATTCTGCCGTTCGATAACACCGCTGCCCGAACCTATGCGGTGAGCGTGGCCGACAAGCGTCGCGCAGACCGACCGATCAGCGAAGCCGACTGCCGGATTGCCGCCGCGTCCCGTGCCCTCGGCAGTGGGTTGGCAACATGCAACGTTCGGGATTTCGAAGGCACGGGAGTCAATGTCGTCGCCCCTTGGTCGGCTGTGCCGAAATGAATTCGGGCGACTCCGCAGAACCGCCACGTCCATCCCGACGCTGCATGGTGGGTGATGAGAGAATCGAACTCCCGGCACCTTCGGTGTAAACGAAGCGCTCTGCCACTGAGCTAATCACCCCGAAGCGGTTCCTAGCAGCATCGCCGGGCCATTGTCCACGATGTGACTACCGGAATCGCAAGGGATGGTGGTGGGTGATGAGAGATTCGAACTCCCGACATCTTCGATGTGAACGAAGCGCTCTGCCACTGAGCTAATCACCCCGAAGCGGTTCCTAGCAGCATCGCCGGGCCATTGTCCACGATGTGACTACCGGAATCGCAAGGGATGGTGGTGGGTGATGAGAGATTCGAACTCCCGACATCTTCGATGTGAACGAAGCGCTCTGCCACTGAGCTAATCACCCTGAACGAAAGCCGCTTCGTAGCCCCGAACCAAGCAATCGGCAACGGCGAAGGTGAGCGGGGCTGCGGGATTTCGCTCGGAATCAGGTCCCGCTGCGGAGATTTCGGCGTTCAGTGGTGCTGAACGCCGGCGGGCTGCTCGCGTTGCTCATGCATCTGGACGCCTGGAATCGGCTGCGCCTCGTCGTCGTCCAAGTTCCATTCGATCGGCGACAGGGGCTTGGACAGAGCCGTTTTCAGCACTTGGTCGACGCCGGTCACGAGCTCGATGTCGAGCCTGCCCTTCACATCGTCCGGGATTTCCGAAAGGTCCTTGGCGTTCCTTTCAGGAATGAGAACGGTCTTTATGCCGCCGCGGATGGCTGCAAGCAGCTTGGCCTTGAGGCCGCCGATCGGCAGCACGGTGCCCCTCAGCGTGATTTCGCCGGTCATAGCCACGTCGCGGCGCGCGGGAATGCCGGTCAGAATCGATACGATCGACGTCACCATGGCAACGCCGGCGGAAGGGCCGTCCTTCGGCGTGGCGCCGTCTGGAACATGGACGTGAATGTCGATCTTTTCGAACCGGTTCGGCTTGACGCCCAACTCCGGCGACACCGACCTGACGTAGGAGGATGCCGCGTCGATCGATTCCTTCATTACGTTTCCGAGCGTCCCCGTCGTTTTCATCCGGCCCTTGCCGGGCAGAACGACCGCCTCGATGGAAAGGAGGTCTCCGCCGGTCGAGGTCCACGCGAGCCCTGTGGCCACGCCGACCTGGTCCTCGCTCTCGGCCAGCCCGTACCTGAACGGAGCCGGCCCCAGATAGGTGGACAGGCTGCCCTTCGAAACCGAGACGCGCTTCGCCTCCTTCTTGACGAGCCCGGTTACGGCCTTTCGACAGATCTTCGCGATTTCGCGCTCCATGTTCCGGACGCCGGCCTCGCGGGTGTGGGTCCGGATCAGCTCCTCGAGGGCTTTCTTGTTGATCTGCAGTTCGGAGGACCGGATTCCGTGCGCGCGCCGCTGCTTCGGAATGATGTGGCGTTTTGCGATCTCGATCTTCTCGTCTTCCGTGTAGCCTGCGAGCGTGATGATCTCCATTCGATCCCGAAGCGGGAACGGGATGTCGTCCAGATAGTTCGCCGTCGTGATGAACATCACCGACGACAGGTCGTACTCGACATCCAGATAGTGGTCCACGAACGTCGAATTCTGCTCCGGGTCCAGCACTTCCAGCATCGCGCTGGCGGGATCGCCGCGGAAGGAGTGCCCGAGCTTGTCAATCTCGTCGAGCAGTATCAGCGGATTGACGGTTTTGCCCTTCCGGAGCGACTGGATGATTCTGCCGGGCATGGAGCCGATGTAGGTCCGCCTGTGACCCCGAACCTCCGCTTCATCGCGAACGCCTCCCAGCGACACCCGGACGAACTCACGCCCGGTAGCTTTCGCGACTGACTCTCCCAGGGACGTCTTGCCGACGCCCGGCGGGCCCACGAGGCACAGTATCGGTCCCGTGATCTTGTTCACGCGCTGCTGGACGGCGATGTACTCGACGATCCGCTCCTTGACCTTCTTCAAGCCGTAGTGGTCCTTGTCGAGCACCCGCTCCGCTTCCCGCACATCGCTCTTGACCGGATTCTTGTCGCCCCATGGAATCGAAAGGAGCCAGTCGAGGTAATTCCTGACGACCGTCGCCTCCGACGATACCGACCCCATCTGACGGAGCTTGCGCAGCTCGCTCGTCGCCCGCTCCCGCGCCTCGTCGGAGAACTTCGTTTCGGCGATCTTCTTTTCCAGCTCGTCGATCTCGGACTTCTCCTCGTTGTCGCCGAGCTCCTTCTGGATCGCTTTCATCTGCTCGTTCAGGTAGTATTCCCGCTGCGTCCGCTCCATCTGCGTCTTGACGCGGCGCCTGATCTTCTTCTCGACCTGAAGAACTGACAGCTCCGTCTCGATGGCGGCAAGAATCTTCTCAAGCCGCTCGTGAACGTTGCTCAATTCGAGGATTTCCTGCTTCTTCTGGACATCGACGCCAAGATGCCCGGCAACGACGTCCGCCAGCTTGCTGGCCCGCTTGATCTCCTCGACTTCGGTGACCGCCTCTTCGGACACCACCTCTTTGATCTTGTTGTATTTTACGAACGCTTCCTTGGTAGCCTTCGACAGGCGGCCGGTCTCTTCGTCGTCGGCCCTCTCGTCAGGCATTTCCGTCCCGCGCACTTCCAGGTGCGTCTCGCAGTCGACGAACTCGTCGATGCGCATCCGGGTGTGGCCCTCGACAAGCACTTTCACCGACCCGTCGGGAAGCTTCAACAGCTGAAGCACATTGGCGAGCACGCCGACCTTGTGAATCTGGTCCGGCCCCGGGTCGTCATGCTTGGACTCGATCTGCGCGGCCAGGAACAGGTCCTTCTTGGTGTTGGCGACCTCTTCCAGTGCCTTCACGGATTTCGGACGGCCGACGAAGAGCGGCACGATCATGTTCGGAAACACGACTATGTCGCGCAGCGGCAGAATCGGATTGGTTTGTTGGTCGCCGGTCATGGCCGCTCCCAGGCATCAGGTTGCGCTTCTGTTTCGCTAGGTCGCGGAACCCGCGCCTCGGCGTAGCTGAACAGATGGCGTCGCAACTGTGAATTGTCAAGTTGCGCGGCGGCGCACGTTCAACTTATTCTTGGATTATCCGACGGATAAGCCCGCCTCGCGGGGCTCGGACGGGTTCCGCCGCTCGCGGAATTCCCGGACGAATTCGGCGAATTCGCCCCTGCCGACGGCCGACCGGATTTCGGACATCAGCTGCTGGTAGTGGCACAGGTTGTGCCGCGTGATCAGCATCGCGGCGATGATCTCCTTCGCCTTGACCACATGGTGGAGGTAGGCCCGCGAGTATTTCGCGCACACCGGGCAGAGGCAGCTGCTGTCGATAGGCGACGGGTCGTCCCTGCACGCGGCGTTCCTCAGGTTGAGAACGCCTGCGCGGGTGAACGCTTGGCCTGTGCGGCCCGACCGCGTTGGCAGAACGCAGTCGAACATGTCCACGCCGCGGGCCGCGGCGCCGACGATGTCGCCCGGCTTCCCGACTCCCATCAGGTATCTGGGCTTGTCCGCCGGGAGCATGGCGGGCGCGTAGTCGAGCACGCTGAACATCAGCTCCTGGCCCTCCCCGACCGCGAGGCCGCCGATCGCGTAGCCATCGAAGCCGGTTTCAAGCAACGAGTCGGAGCTTTCCCGCCTCAAGTCTTCGAATACCGATCCCTGCTGGATGCCGAACAGCGCTCGGCCGGGCGGGTCTCCGAACGCTGCCTTCGACCTGGCGGCCCAGCGCATCGAGAGCCGCATCGACCGGGCCGCCTCATCGCGGCTGATCGGATGCGGCGCGCACTCGTCGAAGCACATGGCGATGTCGCTTCCAAGCGCCTCCTGGACCAACATGGACCGCTCCGGCGAAAGATGCCGTTCCGAACCGTCGATATGCGATTTGAAGCGGACGCCGTCCTCGTCGAGCTTTCGGAGAGACTTCAAACTCATCACTTGGAAGCCGCCGGAATCGGTAAGGATCGATCCTTCCCAGTTCATGAACCGGTGCAGCCCGCCCAGCCTGGCGATGCGGTCCTCGCCCGGCCGCAGCATCAGGTGGTAGGTGTTGCACAGTATCGTCTTCGCCCCGGATTCAGCCACATGCTCGGGCAGCATCGCTTTGACCGTCGCGGCTGTTCCAACGGGCATGAACGCCGGCGTGGGCATTGATCCTCTGGCCGTGCCCAGAACGCCGGTCCTCGCACGGCCGTCGGTCGCAAGAATTTCAAACGTGATGCCGGAACCCATTCGAGTAATGCGGGGTCGTCCTGTTCCTGATGCGCCATCGGGCGAAACCCGGGCTTTACCGGATTCCGCTGCGGATGGTTATAGGCGCATGCTGCCGCCTCGCGGCCGCAGTGGACAAATGGACGCGATATCCTATAACTTTGGTCAGGGTTTGCAGCTTTGGCCGGACGCATGCATGGACGTCGAAGATTCGATTCCACTTGAGGGAACCGTCCTCATCAAGCCTTCGTCGGTGGAGCATCCGCTCTACGAGAATGTCGTTGCGGCATGCCGAACGGTCTACGATCCGGAAATTCCGGTAAACATCTACGATCTCGGACTTGTCTACACCATTGAAATCAATGGCGACGGCGACGTGGCGGTCACGATGTCGCTCACTGCACCCGGCTGCCCCGTCGCGGGCGAAATGCCGGGCTGGATTGCCGACGCGATCGAGCCTCTGGAAGGGGTCAGGACGGTCGATGTCGAGATCACTTGGAATCCGCCTTGGGGCATGGAAATGATGTCGGACGAGGCGAGGCTGGAACTCGGCTTCATGTAACTAGTTGCGTCGGCGTTCCTGCCGCAAGGCCGGGATTGCCTGCCATCGTCAATTCGGCAGCTTGATTTGAAAGGATTGCAGCCGCGCATGTTTGGAGTCCCGGGAAAACAGGCCGTGACGCTAACGGATGCCGCGGTCCGGCGCATCGCCGGGCTCATGGCGGATTCCGGAAAGGCCGGGCTGCGCATTGGCGTGAAGAAGGGCGGCTGCGCGGGAATGGAATACGTCATGGATTTCGTTGAATCCGCGAACGAGCACGATGAAGTCGTGGAGCAAGGCGGAGCGCGGATATACATTGAGCCCATGGCGCAGATGTTCCTGTTCGGAACGGAAATCGATTACGAGACCTCGCTTTTGGAATCGGGATTCAAATTCAGGAATCCGAACGTCGTCGATGCCTGCGGCTGCGGCGAATCGGTAAGCTTCAGCACCGAGGACAGCCGGGAAGCGGAATGAGCTTCCGGTCGGCCGGGGCCGCTTGCCCGAATCTTTCAGAAAGAGCAGTCGCTAGCGGCGGCCGCGGATTCCGGGAATTGGGAGAATCGAATTGAGAACCAAACTTCTTGCCGGCAACTGGAAGATGAACGGCGTCGGCGGGAGCTTGACGGAGCTGGAGGAGCTCGCTCGTCTGGTCGCCGGGTCCCCGTGCGAGGTCCTGGTCTGCCCGCCTTCCACTTTGATATCGCGGATGGCCCAAGCCGCGTCGGGAACTCCGATCGGTATCGGGGGCCAGAATTGCCATGCTGAGGCCGGTGGCGCGTTCACGGGGGAGGTTTCAGCGGAGATGCTTGCCGACGCGGGCGCATCGCACGTCATTCTGGGGCACTCGGAACGGCGCCAGCAGTTTCGAGAAACCGACGCGGGCGTGCGGGCGAAGGTCGAAGCCGCCTGGTGCGCCGGTCTGGTCGCCATAGCGTGCGTCGGCGAGACCGAGGCCCAGCGGGATGGCAGCGAAACGCTCGCAGTGGTCGGAGCCCAGCTCCGCGATGGCATTCCGGATGGCGCATCGCCGGACCGTCTAGTGGTTGCCTACGAACCCGTTTGGGCGATTGGAACCGGCCGGACACCTACCTCGCAGCAGATTGCGGAAGTGCACGGGCATCTTCGCCAGCTTTGCATCGACCGCTTCGGAGGCGCGGCTGGCGCGGGTTTTCGCCTTCTGTATGGAGGATCAATGAATCCGCGGAACGCCGCGGACATTCTTGCGATCCCTAACGTGGACGGGGGGCTGATCGGCGGCGCTTCGCTGAAGGCATCGGATCTCGGTTCGATCGTTGCGCAGGCTGCATGAACCGGAATTCCGATCCCGCTCCCGAATCGAGCTTCCGTCCGCTTCGCCGCGACGCGCCGATTATTGGCAAGGTTGATTGCGCGGGATAGCGCGGAAACCGGACCCTCCATCAAATTCCGCGTGGCCGTTATTGCCGATGCGCGCAGCTCGCGCGATCGCGTTCATCAAGTTCCACCCTGTTCGGTTGGCAGAATGGGCGGAAGACCTCGGCCACGCGCAATGCAAGGTGTTGATTTCGTGCCTTCGTTCACTGCGCGCCAATTACCCGTCGCAGCTTGGCGCGAAGCGAATTTTCGAATTCTTCCCGCTTCATCGTTTCAGCAGAAAGAAGCTTTTCGCTTGAAGCTTCCAGAGACAATACTTCCCAATGATGTTCGACAAGCTGAAAGTCTTCTGTGACGCGGGGCACTAGCCAGACAATATCGCCATCGTTCAGGTCTCGCGATGGCGTTTCGGTCGGTCCGCCGATGGCATCAAAGAACGGGCGATCCACAGCAACCGCAAGTTTGGTTGCCCACCTTCGCAAAGTTGGCGCCTTGACCTGAAGCTGCGGCATAAGGCGCTTCGCGCTTGAAGACCGCCAATCCGGGCGACGAAGGGCCGTAGGTTCCGGCGGACGGGCATCTGTGCTGCGCAATAGCTGCTCGAAGTCAGCCTGCATCCCGCTTCCGGAGAAGTAGACGGCCTGCGCTTCCAAACCAAACCACGAACTCGCCTCGCCGTCCTTGGCTACTACCAAATCAATACGACCCGCTGACCGGCCAGTGGATGGCGAGCGCATGAACGGAACCTCGCTGGCCAGATAGACTTCGGCAAACCCGATAATTTTTGCAAGCCATCTTGGAAGCAAATCGTCATGACCGAAGCGGCGAGGGCAAGTGATGACGGGCGACGCGTCGCCAGACTGGATGGAGCACACGCCGCCTTGCTTGCGACAGGGAGGCATGCCGGGCTGAAACGGGCATGGAGGCGGATTCGTCTGTCCGAGAGCCGCCTCGGCCAACGCCTGCCTCTGAGGAGCCGGCATCCGTGCGAAGGGAAGTCCGAACCATTCTGCAATGGAATACCGCTCCTTCACGCGAACAGCGCCCCATTCGTAATCACCAGCTCCGGCATCGAATTATGGTGGCCGTTTTTCATGGAAATCTGCACGGCGTTGAAACCATGCTGGCGAATCAGCGAAACTATTTCCGGAGCGGCATCGTAGGTCATGAGAAAATTGGTCTCGTGTTCCGCCACCATTGCGAACAAGCTAGCGTGATCGAGACTTGAATGCTTGTAAAGGCGCGAGCCAGCGCGCTTCCCGCCCGCCGCCGTATACGGCGGATCCAAGAACACTGCCGCGTTTCGTCCCCAGCCTCTCAGCAAAATTGGCAGGAGTTTCATTCCGTCGCCTTCCATAAAGGCGATCCTGTCCGCATGCGCCTGAATGGCGTCGAGCCGGGTGGCCAATGTTTTGGGATACCAGCGCGAAAGCAAACCCTTTCCATTCTCTCCGCTGCGGGAGAACGATGCGCCACGAGCGAGAATGCCGCCCCGCCGAGTACGGTTCAGGACCAGCGTTCGGAAACCGTGTTCCATCACTGTAGCGGGCGGTGCTTGCTCAAGCTCCCGCAAGCGTTCGATGGTCGGCTCAAAGCGGCAGATTCGATCCCGCAAAGTTGCCCCGCTTTCCAGTGCGGATCGCCAAAATGCTGCGACATCGCGGTCCAATTCCATCATCACGCATGCCGACACGAGACCTTCCATCACCGCGGTGAGGGATACGATCGCGCCGCCGGCGAAAGGTTCAATAATGATGTCCGGCGTAGTTTGCCGCAGCCATTCCCGAATGTGGGGAACCAGCCATGTCTTGCCACCGGGATAACGCAGCGGGCTTCTCTGCGGCACTGCCGCGACATTTACCACCGGCACGCGAGAAGCGGGGAAGGTCTCTGCAACTGCAGTCACGAGTGCTCTCCGAACGTGGATCCCGTGCCGGTGACGAGACCGCGGGCCCGGATCCGCTTGACGTATTCCTTCTCCCGGCGGCGGTACGGCATCGTTTTGTCCTTCGCACCAGACCGGATGCAGGCCGGACAGCAGCGTCGGCAACGGACTCCTTCCGGCCAGCTACGCTCGATGTGCCACGCTGCGGCAGTCAGGTCGTCAGGAAACGATCGCGTGATTCGGAAGATCGGGACAGCATTGCGACCGAACGTGCCGCGAGCCTTGCCAGCGGCTTCGGCCCCCATCGTCACACGATCTTGTCGAGCATGTCTCACGCTACCTAAGAGTACCGACGCAATCAACCTCGCGTCGGCATCAATTTGGCAACTCTTTTCTGGAGCCCGCGTCAGTAGTGGATGGCTCTGCCGTACGCCGCGAGCACGCTCTCGTGCATCGCCTCCGAAAGCGTCGGGTGCGGAAACACCGCGCCCATGAGGTCGGCTTCGGTGGTTTCGAGCTGCCGTCCGACAACAAACCCTTGGATAAGCTCGGTGACTTCCGAGCCTATCATGTGTGCGCCGAGCAACTCCCCAGTGTCGCCGTCGAACACGGTCTTTACCAGCCCCTCACCCTCGCCGAGCGCAAGCGCCTTTCCGTTCGCGTTCAGCGGAAACCGGCCGATGCGAACGTTCTTCCTCGCCTTCTTGGCGGCGCTCTCGGTCATTCCGACGGACGCGATCTGTGGATGGCAGTAAGTGCATCCCGCAATGCTTCCTCCATCGACCGGATGAGGTCTGCCGCCCGCGATCAGCTCGGCGACCGCGATTCCCTCGTGGCTTGCCTTGTGCGCCAGCCAAGGCGGGCCCGCCACGTCGCCGATCGCGAAAACGCCGGGAACGCCCGTCCGGCAGTTGGCGTCGACCTTGATATGCGTGTTCTCCGTCTTGACCCCGATTTCGTCCAAGCCGAGCCCCTCGACATTGCCGACGATTCCCGCCGCGGAAATCACGGTGTCGAAGCTCAGAACCTGCTCCTTGCCGTTCGGACCGACGATTTTCGCTTCCGCGCCGCCCTTGCCGCGGGCAAGCTCCACGACTTTCGAGCCTTCCAGCAGCTTCATTCCGAGATTGGAAAAGCGCTTCTTCGCAATGCCGGAGATTTCCTCGTCTTCGACGGGAAGAATCCTTTCCAGAATCTCCACAACCATCGTTTCGACGCCTAGAGCGTTGAAGAAGCTTGCGAATTCGATTCCGATCGCGCCCGATCCGACGACAAGCAGCTTCTTCGGCAGCTTGGGCGGCATCAAGGCATGCCGGTAGGACCAGATCAGGTCTCCGTCCGCTTCCATGCCCGGAAGCTCTCGAGCGCGGGCGCCCGTGGCGATAACGACGTTCTGCGCCGCAATTTCCACAGGACCGTTGCCGGTCTCCACGGCGATCAAGTCCGGCTTGGAAAGCCTGGCTTCGCCCATGATGACGGCCACCTTGTTCTTCTTCAGAAGGTGGGAAACGCCGCCGCTAAGCTTTTTCGCTATGTTCCGCGAGCGTTTCACGACCGCGTCGAGATCGAACTCGACCTTTCCGGCTGAAAGGCCGAATTCCTCGGCGCGGCCCATCAAGTGGAACACCTCCGCCGACCGGAGCATGGCCTTGGTGGGTATGCAGCCCCAATTGAGACAGATGCCGCCGAGATGCTCGCGCTCCACAACCGCGACGCTCATGCCGAGCTGAGCGCCCCTGATCGCAGCCACGTAGCCGCCGGGCCCCGCTCCGATTACCGCGAGGTCGACTTTCTTGCGTTCCATTCTTCCAACCATTCCAGACTTTGATCAGGCTTCGTGCAGGAAAGCCGACGCAATGCAGCCAAGCCGGGGCGGGATGCGACCCTGAGCGCCGCGTCCGATGGCCGGGAACCCCGGGCCCGCCGACCCGGAATTGCGCCGCCGACTAACCCTGCCCCTCTTCGGATTTGGGCGTCATGGATTCGACCAACGCGTCGTAGCCGCCTGCAGCCATCCATTCCTCCTCCTCCGAGGTGGAGGCGCGTCCCAGTGCCTCGTTCCGGTAAGGGAATCGACCGAAGCGCCTGATGACCTCGCGGTGCGCCTTTGAATGCAGTTCGGTCTGCGCATTCACCGCGGAAAACTTCGTCCGAACCAGTTCAAGGCACCGGTCCTGGTCCACCATCTTCTCGGAATGCATCAGCGGCATGTATAGGAACATCCTGCGATCCTCATGGATCTCCATGTCCGCTCCGGCGTCTATCGCGGCGTTCACGGTGTCGCGGGCGGGCTGATCGCTGTCGAAGGACCGTCCCAACCCGCGGAACATGTTCCTCGGGAACTGGTCCAGCACCAAGACAAGGGCGAGCGTTCCGTCCGGCGTCTTGGTCCAGTTCGCGAACTTCCCTTCAGCGGCGCGTTCCCAGACTGTCAGGAAACGCTCCGTGATCAGGTCGTCGACGCGCTCCCCGCCCCGAAACCAATCTTTCGGCTCCAACTCGCCGAACCAGAATTCCAATATTTCCTTGGGGCTAGACAATTTCGCCTCCGCTCAAGTTCCAGTGCCGACCTGAACGGATACATTCCTATCCGCTGCGAGCGCAAGCGGTTCCAGAGTTACGCGGAACCCAGTCAAGCGCGGCGTCCGCGGCTCGGATCCCGCTGCGGCGCATGCGGCTTCCGGGCGCAAACGAATGCTGGACATCCGGCCACCCCCCCCCGTATAGGTTCATGCGTCCGCCCGCGGGCGTCGACGCGGCTCGCTTGAATGCCGAATTTCCTTTCAGGCGCGCTGGCGAGGCTCCGGGGCGGAAAGAGCCGGGTTCCGCGCGTCCGCCGCTGGTGCGCGGACGCGGAAGGGCCGGCGGACCGATGACGATCAAGGAGCGACGCTCATGAACACGAAACTGATCGCGGCTCTCGCGTGCGGCGCGGCGCTGGCTCTCGGCGCCTGCTCCGGCGGCGGCAACCCGGCGGGTCCGGCGGCGCCGACAACTCCCGATCCTGCGGACCCGGCGGCGCCGGACGGCAAGACGGACCCCGAGAAGGCTTTCGACGATGCGCTGGCGGAGGCGGAAAGGGATCTGGCCGCCGCGCGGCGGCTGGTTGACGCCGCCGAGCGCGCCGCGGCCGCCGCGGGCACGGACGCCGCCCGGACCGCGGCGCAGATGGACATCGACGAGGCGCGGGACGCCTTGGCCGCCGCCGTGCGGGCGGCGAAGGCGCTGTCGGCGCCCGCCGGCGACTACGACAGGATCGGCGCGGCGGCCATCCAGGTCGACAACGCGGAGGCCGCCCAAGCCGCGGACGAAGCGAAGCTGCGCATGGCCGAAGGCAGCACGGGATGGGCGGGCTCGTCCGCGCTGGTCATCGGGAAGGAGATCCTCCGGCCCGCGCCCGAGGTCACGTTGATCCGCAGGGACAACCACCGGAACACCGACGGCACCGACGCCGCGACCCTGCTGAAGGACGATGACATCCCGGCGGTCATGCATGAGGCCGGGAAGATCGTGATGTCCGACGGGCTGGGCAGCAGCGGCGACCGGCTGCGCATGCGGGGGATCCCGATCACCCATGCGCTTCGCAATGACGTGCCGGGGGACGACAAACAGTATCTGGGTTATGGATCCTTGCCCAGACCGGTTCTGTATTTGGACCCCCCTGGCGGCGGAAACGACGGCACCGAACCGAAACTCGTCGCCGGGCTGACGATCGAGCCGAGCCGGCTTGTCGTGGAGCTCGGAGGAAAGGGCGCGACCGGCATAGATCTCAGACGCGTCGGCTCCTACGCCAGCCCTTGGCATACCTTTACCGACGGGTCGAGGGGCGGATACGATCTGGAGCTGGATTTCGGCCGCCCGTCGGCCTCGCCCGAGGGCAACGCCGAGCATTACTGGAACGCCGCACTCATGCCGTCGCCGGAGTATCTGGAGGACTACAGCAGCGTGTTCAAGGACGGCGAGCGGGTCCTCCCGCTGGGCGCCTACGCCTTGCGGCTGTCCAACCACGCCGGCCTGGACAGGAATCTCGAGGACCCGGACGACCCGGCGGCCTCCGCGGAGGACGACGTGAACCACTACCTGTCCTACGCGGCCTACGGGCACATGGAGTTCAGGTACCGCCTGGCCGAGCAGGACAGAGTGCTGCCCACGCAGCGGACCTTCCCTTTCCACGTGGGTTACGACGCGTTCAAGGACGAGGAGGGCATGAAGACCACGGACGTCGCCGACGAGATCGCCAAAGGGACGTTCAAGGGCCGGACCATGGCCTCGCAATTCGCGATCGTCTCCAACTACAGCGGCGGCGGCATCGGTGCGTGGCCGCTCTTGACGGGCGCCCTCTACCTGAGGCTGCGGGGCGACGTCGAGCTGACCGCGACGATTTCCGGAACCGCCGCCGACAACACGGTCAGCGGCAAGATCAAGAACCTGGAGTCCTGGGACGCAAAGGGGTACTGGGAGGACTACACCACGATTTCCGGCGATCTGCCGCTCATGGCAAGCAACATCACCGCCGCCGGATCGTTCGCCGGCGTCGTCGACACCACCTCTGTGTCGACGACTTTTACGGAGGGCGGCTACAAGGGGAACTTCTACGGACCGCCCGCCAGCCTGGAGGCGGCCGGGATCTGGTACCTCCAGGACGGCGACAACTCCTTCGCAACGGCCCGGAACCTGTCGATCGTGGGCAGCTTCGGCGCGGCGCTCGTCCGCGAGGACGAGGACGGCAACCCCACCTGGGGCGTGGCCAGGCCCGCCGGCAACTGACCCCGCCCCGGAGGCCCGCGCTCCGCCGGCGGCCTTGGACAAGGCCGCCGGCGGAGCGGGCGCGGATCAGGGCGGAGGCGACCTGAATCCTAGCGTCCATACACCGTCACTGAACTATTCAATGCGCTAAATTAAAGCCAATAAGAAAATCAAGGGAATAATGACGCCAATCATGACAAGGCCATTCGGTTCAGCGGAAACGATCAACCGGACAGGCTCTTAAGGTCGGGGCCGGAACTCACACAGCGGTTGTAGCTAGCCCCGCGCCCTTGGCGTATCTGGCGGATCAGCTGCCGACGGCGCAGTTGCGCAAGAAGCGGGTGAAGGCCGCCAGCCCGTCCAACGGAATGCTGTGTCCCACGCCGCGCCCGATATGGGTTTCAACTTGGAAGCCCGCCTCCAGCAGATGCTTCTCCGCCTCGCGCAGGCTGGCCGACAGCACGACTTCGTCGCTGTCGCCGTGCATGAGCATGATTGGCGGCCTTGAAACCGCTTCCTCCTTCAGCAGCCCCGGAGCAAGAAGCCGCCCGGATGCCGCGACCACTCCGGCCAGAGACAGCCGCCGCCGAGCGGCAACATGCAGAGACATCATTGCGCCCTGCGAAAACCCGAACAGCATCGTTCTGCCCGCGCCGACCCCGGCGCTCTCGATTTGCTCGTCCAGAAAGCTGTCCAGCATCGCCGCCGATTTCCTGAAGGGCGACTGCATCTGCGCACCGGTGCCGCGGTACATCCACGGAACCGAAAGCCACTGCCGCCCGCCCGGCTATCGCCCCGACGAAATCGTGCCCGAAGCTCTTCGCGAGGCGGGTGCTTCAGTCAGATCAGCGGAGTCCAATGGCAACGACCCATGTTTGCAAAAAACAACATCATACATTCCCAAAAATGAAATAAGTCCGAAGGCTAAAACAGCCTTGGAAAATACTGGGATTGCCCGATCACGTGGAGCGAAAAGCTATTCTCCGGGCGCATGCCTAAAGGCAGAGGCGATTCCTAGGCTCGCAAGATCGCGGTGATCTATCCTGAATAGTTTGTCAGGAAATTGTCAAGGTTCGCAGCTTTATTGCGCGTTAGCGGAGTCCGATCTCAAGGCGCATTCCGACGGCCGATGCAGCGCGCATCAGCGTGTTCAACGTCACGCTTTTGTTTTTCGGATCAAGAATTCGATCAAGCTGCGACCGGCTGGTTTCCATGTGTTCGGCCATGCGCGCTTTGGAGAGGTTTTGCGCCTCCATCGCCTGCGCTAGCTTGTATGCGAAAACCGACTTGATCGCGTAGCTCATTGCATCCTCGTAGATGCCGTCTTCCCGAAGCAGGGATTCAAGCGTCGAACCGACGCGCGGGCTTTTTTTGGCCATGTCAATCTTGTTCCTTCATTCGGCGACGGGCGAGATTGAGTTCCTTCCGGGGTATCGCTTGGTCTTTCTTGATGAATCCGTGGAGAAGCACCATCTCTTGCCCCGAAATTGTGAAGAGCACCCTCGCGATCCGCTTAGTTGTCAAATTACTGCGCACCTCGTGAAGCCCGGGATAGCCCGCAAGCGATGCGCAAAGCGGCGGACCGCATGGCCAGCCGAATTCCACGCTCATGATATCGCCACCGATCAATTTGCGGTCCTCCCGAGGCAGCCCAAGCAACCACTCTCGAACCGGTTCCCGGCCGCTAGCCGACCGGTAGAACCGGGCGACAACGGCTTTTTGGGAAAGCGTCATGAATCATATGTACCATTACTGATGCAGCTAGTGCAACTCGAAATTTCCTTTGCTGCTGTCGCCGATACGGTCGGCTGATGCGTTGCTGTTGCCGCAGGCAAACCGGAAGAATCGGCCACATGTGCGTCGTTGAACAGGACTTGGAATCCAGTGAATTCTTACGGCTCATCTTGCGAACGGCCGGTTCGATCACCGCTCAAGGAGGTGCCATGGCTTCGCTTGGCGGCCGAGGCCGCGAAACTTGTGAAGTTCCGGCGACATCAGACCTTCAACATGGATTCGAGCGCGATGCTGGCAACGACAAGAACCATCAGGGCTGTATACAGGGCTCTGCAAATGAGGGACGCGTTGCCGACATCCACGATCCAGAGTCCGTGCGGGACCCAGCATCGCCTGATCAGATCATGGCGGCAACTTATTCGGCAGTTGTATCCGGCCCCGCGCCCTTCGCGCGCCCGACGGATCAGCTTCCGACGGCGCAGTTGCCCAAGAACCGGCGAGCGGCTGCCAAGCCGTCCGGCGGAATGCTGTGTCCCACGCCTCGCCCGATATGGGTTTCAACTTGGAAGCCCGCCTCCAGCAGATGCTTCTCCGCCTCGCGCAGGCTGGCCGACGGCACGACTTCGTCGCTGTCGCCGTGCATGAGCAGGACTGGCGGCCTCGAAACCGCTTCCTCCTTCAGAAGCCCCGGAGCGAGAAGCCGCCCGGATGCCGCGACCACGCCAGCCAGAGACAGCCGCCGCCGAGGGGCAACATGCAGAGACATCATGGCGCCCTGCGAAAACCCGAACAGCATCGTTCTGCCCGCGCCGACCCCGGCGCTCTCGATTTGCTCGTCCAGAAAGCTGTCCAGCACCGCCGCCGATTTCCTGAAGGACGACTGCATCAGGGCGTCGGTGCTACCGTCCATCCAAGGGACCGGAAACCACTGCCGCCCGCCCGGATTGATCGCGCAGGGCTCGGGCGCGTCCGGGGACACGAAGCACGCGTCGGGAAGCTCGCCAGAAATATAGTCGGCCAAACCGATCAGATCCGCGCCATCCGCGCCGTACCCGTGAAGGAATACAACCAGGAATTCGGCCTTCCCCGACTTCGCCGGCATAGTTCGCACCCTCAAGGGTCCCGTCATCGAACTCCCTCCCGTTCGCGGACGCAGCGGTAGTAGGCCCACAAAAGCCGGGCCGCAACGCCGCGCCAAGGCGACCAGCCCTCGGCGATTTGCCTGAGTTCGCCCTCGGTCGGCCGCGCATCCATTGAGAACAGAATCCTTGCCGCTTCCTGCAATGCGAGATCGCCAGCCGCGAACACGTCCGCGCGGCCAAGCGAAAACATCATGTAGATTTCGGCGGTCCAGCGCCCGATGCCCTTGACGGCCGTCAGCTGCGCCACGACCTCGTCGTCCGGAAGCCGGCACAGCGCCGCGTAGTCAATGCCGCTTGAGGCAAGCGCTTTCGCGTAGGCCGTCTTCTGCCTCGAAAGCCCGCATGCGCGGAAGTCCTCGTCGCAGGCTGTGAGAGCGCCGGCCTCGCGGTGGAGGCCTGCCGCCTTCAATCGCGCCCAGATCGCGTCGGCGGCGGCTACGGAAATCTGCTGGCTGACCAGGATGTCCAGCAGCGGCTCGAACCCTTCGCCGCGCCGCCGGAGCGGAAGCGCACCCGCAAGCTCCGCCGCATGCGCGAAACGCGGCTCCGCCTGCGCGATGAACCGCACCCCTTCGGCGACATCGCTATCGGATTCGATAATTCGTTCTGCCATTCCACCGCCCGCCCGCTGCAAGTTGCCAATCCGGCGCGAGAGAGCGCTGCCGCGACCGCAATGAAATCGCTTGAAGCCGGTTCACCGCAAGCGTACGCAGCGGCGCATGAAGCCCGTACTGGCATCCCGCGAAATGCGCAATGTCGTGCTCCTGGTCATTGCGCAGGCGACGATCGGGGCGCAGCTGCCCATGATCTTCACGGTTGCAGGGCTCGCGGGACAGTCGCTTGCATCGAACGCATGCTGGGCGACGCTGCCGATCTCGCTGATTGTCTTCGGATCGATGACCACAGCCCAATGGCTGAGCAAGCTCATGCACCGGTTCGGGCGGCGCGCCGGATTCATGGTCGGCGCGGCCGGAGGCTGCCTGGGCGGGATCTTCGGCTCCTTCGGACTGATCTACGCCTCGTTTCCCCTGTTCCTGCTCGGAGCGTACTTCACGGGAATCTACATGTCGGCCCATGGGTTCTACCGCTTCGCCGCCGCCGACACGGCGTCGAAGGTATTCCGGCCGAAGGCCATCTCCTATGTGATGGCCGGCGGAATTGCCGCCGCCGTCGTCGGACCCCAACTCGTCAAAGTCACCGCCGACGCCTATGCCGTCCTGTTCCTCGGCACCTACGTCGCCGTAGCCGCGGCCAACGTCGTCGGATCCCTTCTGTTCCTCTTTCTCGACATCCCCACGCCGAAGCGGCAGGAGGTAGGTCGCGCGGAGATTCGGTCCTACGTCGCGCTGCTGAGAGATCCGAGGATTACGGTCTCCATCGTCTGCGCCATGGTCTCCTACGCGCTTATGAACCTCGTGATGACTTCGACTCCGCTCGCGGTCGTCGGCTGCGGCTACGGCCAGAATTCCGCGGCGGATGTCGTTTCAGCTCATATCTTCGCGATGTTCGCCCCCTCCTTCTTCACAGGGCACCTGATTGGGCGGTTCGGAGCGGAACGCATCGTCGCGCTCGGGCTCACCCTGCTCGCCGGAGCCGGAATTGTCGGACTTGCGGGAGTTGATCTCTACAACTTCTTCGGAGCGCTCGTCCTTCTCGGCGTCGGCTGGAATTTCGGGTTCATCGGCGCGACCGAGATGCTCATGAAGGCGCACATGCCCGCCGAACGCGGGCGCGTCCAAGGGCTCAACGACATGATAGTCTTCGCGTGCGTCACCGTCGGCTCCCTCGCTTCCGGCGGCCTCATGAACTGCTCGGGAGGATCCCCCGTGGAGGGATGGACGTCGGTAAACCTCGCGATGGTCCCGTTCCTCGCGGCTGCGGGCGGGTCGCTGGCATGGCTGGTGTTTTTTCGCCGCGGCAGGGCGTGACCAGCCGGACGCTGCGCGACCGCGCCTACCTTGCCAACGCGCGGATGCGCGCGAAACCGCTACCAAGTTCCTGTCAGGGCTCGCCAGAGCAGCGTTCCGCGCTTCCTGAATTCCGACTCTTCCAGCTCGCCCCTCCAAACCCGTCCGATGTCGGACGCGGCTCGGTCCAGCGTCGCGTCCACCCGCCATCCCGGCAGCATTGCAGGCGCAACGCGGCTGGGGACGGAACGCCTTCGTGTCCGGGCGGATTTGGTTCTTTCGATGGCAAGCTCGACAATCTCCGGGAGCATTCCGCCCGCCGGGTCCATCGGCTCCCAACCTTGGCGGGCAAATCGCGGGATCGCCCTGAGGAACGCGGCCGTCCCGGCGCCCCATGCGAAATCGCGCACCGTCGCCAATTCCTCGCCGTGCGCGCCGAGCGAAGCCGCCGCAAGGCACATGACCTCGCACGCCGTTGAATCCATGTGGCTTTCGAATTGCTGCAGGTTCGCGAACGGTTCCTTGTTCACATACCTGAAATGGGCGTCGACAATGTTCTCGAACGGCTCAAACGCCAAGTTTGCAGCCTTGATCAGCGCCGCCAACGACACGGCCACGGCATTTCCCTGCTCGATCGTCCCCCGCCTGACGCCCTCGACGACATCAGCCCACCAGCCCAGCCGAACCGCGCAAACCTCCGGCGTCGGCGATATCCAAGCGGACCGGGCCACTTCGCAACTGAAGGCGTAAATCGGAAGCACAAGAGGGCCGGACCCGCCCGCTGCGGAAAGCGCCACTCTGTGCAGGTCGGGATCGGTTCGGCGTACCAGCTCCTCCAACTCAAGCTGCGTCACAGGACCGGCGCGTTCTCCTTGGAGAGCTTCCACACGATCGCGTCGATAAGCGCTTCGAAGGACGAATCCAGGATGTTGGGCGACACTCCGACAGTCGACCAGCGGCGGCCCGAGGCATCTTCGCAGTCGATAATGACCCGGGTAACGGCATCCGTGCCGCTCCCGGTTATCCTGACCTTGAAATCCACAAGCCTCATGGCGTCGACATAGGACTGGTACGGGCCGAGGTCCTTGGCAATCGCCCGCGCAAGCGCGTGGACGGGGCCGCTGTCCCTGCCGGACTTGTCCAGCCCTTCCGACGCCGTGAGTTTGCGCTCGCCGCCTACGTCCAGAACCACTATCGCCTCGGACTGGGTCGTCCTGTCGGCACGGCTTCGTCCCGTCCGCTGGACCATCAGCCGGTACCGCTCGACGCTGAAGAACTCCGGCAGTATGCCCAGCATCTTGCGCGCAAGCACCTCGAACGACGCCTGCGCCGTGTCGTAGCTATAGCCCCGGTCTTCGCGCGACTTGACCTCTTCGATGATGCGGCTGAGCCGGGAATCCGAAGGATCCACGTCGATTCCGGCATCGGCGAGCCGGGCTGCGAGATTCGAGCGGCCCGCTTGGTTGGACATCGGTATCACCCTCCGGTTTCCGACCGAATCCGGATCGACATGCTCGTAAGTCGCGGGATTCCTTTTCACGCCGGACGCGTGCAATCCGGCCTTGTGGACGAATGCTGACGCTCCGACATATGCCGCGGATTTGTTGGGAACCCGGTTTAGTATGTCGTCCAGCGATCTGGACAGGCGGGTCAGGGACTTGAGTCCGTCGGGCCCGATGCCCGTCTCGAATTTTGATCGATACGGCTCCTTGAGCAGGATCGTCGGGATAATGGACACCAAGTTTGCGTTCCCGCAGCGCTCGCCCAGCCCGTTGAGCGTGCCTTGGACCTGGCGCGCGCCCGCGTCGACGGCCGCGAGCGCCCCGGCTACTGCATTCTCGGTGTCATTGTGGGTGTGGATGCCGATGCACTCGCCCGGAATTCCCGCGTTGATCGCGTGCCGTGTGAGTTCGCCGATTTCCGCCGGAAGCGTTCCGCCGTTCGTGTCGCAGAGGACAATCCATTTGGCGCCTGCTTCATAAGCGGCCTTCAGGCAGCGGCTTGAATAATCGGGATTGGCCTTGCAGCCATCGAAGAAGTGCTCGGCATCGAATATCGCCTCCCTGTCCTCGGACACGACATGCGCGATCGACTTCGAAATGTTCTCAAGGTTCTCGTCCAGCGAAATGTTGAGAGCGGTTTCGACCTGGAAGTCGTGGGCCTTGCCTACAAGGCAGACGATGCCCGTGCCCGCGTTGATGACGGTGGCGAGCACATCGTCGTTTTCCGCCGACCGGCCTGCGCGCTTCGTCATGCCGAACGCGGCAAGCTTCGGCGCGAGTTTCTTCGGCACCTGTTCAAAGAAGTCGCTGTCGGTCGGGTTCGCGCCGGGCCAGCCGCCTTCAATGTAATCGACCCCTACCTCGTCAAGCATCCGGGCAATCGCGATCTTCTCCTCGAGCGCGAACTGGACGCCTTGGGTTTGCTGCCCGTCTCGAAGCGTCGTGTCGTAAAGGTAGAGTCTTTCTTTGATCATTCCGGAATCCGATCCAAGCCCGCCCGCTTCATTCGGTCGGCTTTTTGCCGGGATACTCGCCGAATTTTTCTTTGACCGCCGCTTTTATCCGGCTCAATTTTTCCCGATCAAATGAGGGTGTAATGCGGAGCCCTTCGCCTCCGACGCTCGCGTCCTGCACTAACACGCCGGCTTTCGACATCAGCTCCCGAGTGAAGTCCGACTTCTCGTAGGCCTTTGCCTTCCTGTCCTCCTGCCTAGCGAGAGCCAAGAGTGTAATCAGATCTCTGTCCTCTTCCCGGACAACGACGGGCGCTACGCCAAGCAAATCCATTGCGGCGTGCAACTCGTAGAACTTATCAGTGGCGGACAGCTTGTGCATTCGCGCGATCGCACGCGGCGTGTCTAGATCGTCGGCTAGCGCTTCTAAAAACTCTGCGTCCCCTTTGTCCGGCAGCAGCGGCCAACCCCTAACCTGCGACCACCAGCGCTGGAGCACCGACTCCGCCTCCGCGACCTTTCGCGAAGTCCAATCAAGCGGCTTCCGGTATTGTGTTGACAAAAGGACAAATCTCAGCGCCCCACCGTACCGCGCCCGACTGGCTGGCGTCTGATCTGACGGCCCCCGATCAAGCAGGTCTTTGACGGTGAAGAAGTTGCCGAGACTTTTCGCCATTTTCTGCCCTTCGACTTGAACAAACTCGTTGTGCATCCAGACCCGCGCGAACTCTTCGCCCGGATGGGCGCACATGCTCTGAGCCGCCTCGTTCTCGTGGTGGGGAAAGGCCAGATCGATTCCGCCAGCGTGGATGTCGAAAGTCTTGCCGAGCAGCTCGAGGCTCATCGCTGAGCACTCGATGTGCCAACCGGGCCTGCCCCTTCCCCACGGGCTGCTCCAGCCCGGCTGATTCTGCCCCGATGGCTTCCAGAGCACAAAATCCAACGCCTGTTTCTTGTATGGCGCAACCTCTACCTGAGCGCCCGCCTTCATCTCGCCGATGGACCGCCGCGCCAAGCTTCCGTAGCCAGGATAGCTCGCCACGCTGAACAGCACGTGCCCGTGCGACTCGTACGCGTGGCCCTTTTCGACCAGCGTCTCGATAAGCGAGACCATCCGGGGAACGTACTCGGTCGCCCTCGGCTCGTGCGTCGGCTCCAGAACCCGGAGCGCCTTGAGGTCCTCATGGTACCAAGCGATCGTCCGGTCCGTGATTTCGCGGATCAACTCCACCGCAGGCCGCTTGTCGCCGCCCGCCGCGAGCTCCGCGGCGCGCGCGTTGATCTTGTCGTCGATGTCCGTGATGTTCCGGACGTAGGTAACGCAGTCCGATCCGTAATGGTGCCGGAGCAGCCGGAAAAGCAAATCGAAGACGACAGCCGGCCTGGCGTTGCCGATGTGCGCGCGGTCGTACACGGTCGGCCCGCACGCGTACATCCTCACATTCGCGGCATCGAGCGGAACGAAGGACTCCTTCCTCCGCGTTTTCGTATTCCACAGCGCAATTACCGCCATTCCACCTCGCCCGCCTTGCTGAAGCCGAGGCCCGTGTTCTTTCGATTTCTTTGGGAAAAGACGCGGCCCCGGCTGGATTTTCAGCCGATAATGCAGATCCCGATTATTTGCTTCGCCGCCGCCATGGACGGATGTATGAACCAATTCCGAATCCGGTTCAAGCACCGCGACCTGCTGCCCGGAGCAATCGCGCAACACTGCCGCCCCGGCATAGGAGCATTTGCGATGCGGCTTTCAGGCAGAATGCGTTCCGGCGACGTCGCGGACGCGGCAGCGTGGGCGACCCATTACCGGGCGAGGAGGATGAGGGAGGCCGGAGAAGCCGTCCTCGACCTGACGATCGGAGAGCACGATTGGCCGACCGACCGCTCGATCCTTCGCGCGATGCACGAAAGCGCAATGAGCGGAAAGACCGGCTACGCGGACGTCTCCGGCATCCTGCCGCTCCGGAAAGCGCTGGCGCGGCGCATCGAAAAATCCACCGGGGCGCCGACAGGCCCGGATCAGGTCCTCGTCACCAACGGCGGCCAAGCCGCGCTTCTGGCCGCGCATATGGCGGTTCTCGACCCGGGCGACCGCGCGGCGATGATCGATCCGTTCTATCCGACCTATCCGGGCACGATCCTGGCGGCAGGCGGCCGCCCCGCCGTTGCGCCCGCTCCGGCGTCCGGCCGCTTCTTTCCGGAAAAAGACCAACTGGAAGCGGCGGCGGCCGGTTCGCGCAGCCTTCTGATCAACTCGCCCAACAATCCCACCGGCGCGAAATACCCGCGGCGCACATTGAAGGCCATCGCGGAGGCGGCCGTCCGCCACGACCTCTGGGTCATATCCGACGAGGTCTACGAAGCCCAAGTGTGGGACGGCGAGCATCTGTCGATCCGGCGGCTCAACGGAATGGCGCGCCGGACAATCGTGATCGGATCCATGTCGAAAAGCTTCGCGATGACGGGATCGCGCATCGGCTGGCTGTCAGGGCCGGCGGAGGCTGTCGAATCCGCGCGGGAGATCATGGCGGTGATGAGCTTCGGCGTATCCGAATTCGTTCAGGATGCGGCCCTGCAAGCCCTGAGCAAGGGCCCCGAGTTCGAAGCGGAGATCGCGGCGCCGTTCAAGGAGCGCCGCGCCACGGTCCTTGAAGCACTTTCCGGGCTGCCGCTCATCCGGGCAACACCCTCCGGCGGCGGCATGTACGTTTTGCTGGACATCCGCGCGGCTGGCATCAGCGATGTGGAATTCGCACGCGGGCTTTTGGACGAGGAGAGGATTGCGGTGATGCCCGGCGGAAGCTTCGGTCGGGAGGCGTCCGGCCATGTCCGCATCGCGCTGACTGCGGGCGTTCCGGTGCTCCGGGATGCGGTTTCGCGCATTTCCGAATTCGCGGCGCGCGCCGCTGGCCGCGCGGCGGAACGGGGTGCGGTGCCGCATGCATAGAATGTCCGGCGAAGCCCAAGATGCCGATGGCCCGGCGGCGCGTGGACCAGCCGCCGCGCCGAAAGTAATGGAAGATGTGCCGCCGGGTGTCGGAAGCTGCCGGCCGCCGCGGAACGAACGAGGAGCGCCGACTTGAAATACGCCGATCTGCCGAAATGGTCGAAGGTCGCCGGCGACTGGGCTGGCGAGTACTACGCGGGCCTTCCGGACAGGCCCGTCATGTCCAAGCTGCGGCCTGGCGAGTTCGCCGCTCGGATCCCCGACGCGCCGCCGGAACAACCCGAATCCATGGAACGCATATTCGAGGATTTCCGCAGCCTCGTTCCGGATGCCATGACGCATTGGCAGCATCCGCGCTTCTTCGCCTATTTCCCTGCGAATGCCTCGCCCGCGTCGATCATTGCCGAGCAGCTCGCGAACACCATGGGCTGCAACTGCATGCTTTGGCAGACCTCGCCGGCGGCAACCGAGCTTGAGCAGAAGATGACCTCGTGGCTTCGCGACGCCGTGGGTCTTGCGGGGCATTTCAAGGGGCTGACCCACGATACCGCAACGACCGCGACGCTGTGCGCCGTGCTTACGATGCGGGAACGCGCGCTCGAATGGGCCGGAAACGAGCAAGGGCTCGGGGCGCGCCCCACCCTGAGGCTGTACGCATCCGGCGAGAACCACTCGTCGGTGGAAAAGGCGGCCCGGATCTCCGGCATCGGGAGCGCAAACCTCGCGAGGCCCGCTTGCCGCGCCGACCGGTCAATGGATCCCGAAGCACTAGAAGCCGCGATCCGGGACGACAAAAGGAAGGGCTTTTTGCCAACCGGCGTTGTCGTTTGCGTCGGAGGCACCGCCACCGGCGCGAGCGACCGCCCCGCCGAGATCATCGAGGTCGCCAAGTCCCATGGCCTGTACGTGCATCTCGACGCGGCGTGGGCAGGCCCGGCAATGATATGCGAAGAGTTCCGATGGATGTGGAAAGGCGTCGAAGCCGCCGATTCGGTTGTGATCAATCCCAGCAAATGCCTCGGCGGACAGATCGACTGTTCCGTCCAGTTCCTTGCCGACCTCCGGCCGCAAGCCGCCACGCTCGGTTTGAGGCCGGACTATCTCCGCACGGCCGACGCGGAGGATGTGCTGAATTGCAACGAGCTCACTGTAGGGCTCGGGCGCCGCTTCCGGTCTCTGAAGCTTTGGTTCCTGCTAAGAGCGCACGGGCTTCAGGGGCTCAGGTCAATGTTCAGGAACCATGTCGCTTGGATCGAGGAGCTGGAGGGCAAGTTCGAATCCGACCGAAGGTTCGAGATAGTCGCGTCCAGCCCGCTTGCCCTGTTCGCGTTCCGGTTTGTTCCAAGCGAAGGGGATCCCGACCGCCTCACGGCGGAGATGCTGCGGCGGATCAACGAGGACGGCCGGGTCTACCTGACTCCGGCAGTGATAGGCGGCGCGGAAGCCATCCGCGTGACGGCCGGAACCTACGAAACGTCGCGCGACGACGTGCTGTCGGTCTACGACATCGCGTGCGAGATGGCCGAAGCCCTTTCGCAGTGATCGGGGTTCCGTCCCGGCGGGCGGGAGTTCAAGCCGCCGCGCGCGCGGCCTCGACGGCGCTCCGACCCGCGCCCGCGGGCAGCTCCCTCTCCACGAAGTGCCACGGGTCCTTCAGCTGCTTCCGCAGCGCCGGGATCATTTCGCTGTAGGCATCGACAACGCCCCGGTAGGCGGGCGGGCAGTCGTGCTTCATTTCCTCATGGAGCTCCGGAAGCCTGTAGTACGGAACCATCGGGAACATGTGGTGCTCCACATGGTAGTTCATGTTCGCATAGATGAACCGAAGCACGGGATTCAGATAAACGGTCCTTGAATTCAGGCGGTGGTCGGGAATGTCCTCCGCCAATCCGGCATGCTGCATCGCCGACAGCGCGCTGTGCACCCAAGACCCGTAAAAGGTCGGCAATCCGATGAACAGGAGCGGAAGAATGGTCCCCGCGGCAGCGGACCATGCAGCCGCGCCGAGCAGGATGCCGATATGGATTCTTGCGTGAAGCACGACGCGCGGCCGCTCGTCCTCGGGCACGTACTCCTTCTCGTCATCCGTGAAGCGCCCGAAGCATTGCCGGACGGACCAGGCCAAGCCGTTCAGCCCCGCTCTGAGATGCAGGACGTTCAACAGCATGCCCCAGACGTCGGGAGGCCGCGGATAGGCGATTTCGGGATCCCGCCCTACCACAACCGTATCAGTGTGGTGGCGCGTGTGGCTCCAGCGCCAAAGGTACGGGTTCTTGAGAGACATGAACCCCAGCACGACCAGAAAGAATTCGTTGATCCGCCGTGTCTTGAACGGCGTCCCATGGATGCATTCGTGGAACCGCGACTCCGCGCCGGACCCGTAGAGAACGCCGTACAAGGCGAACATCGGCACGGCGGCCCAAGTCCCCCAGCTCGCCCAGGCGGCGGCTGCGGAGGCGGCAAGCAGAACCATCCAGAGCCCGAAATCCACAAGCGCCCTGCGATCGCTCCGCCGCATCAGCTCCTTCATCCGCTTCCTCGGAATGGGGCACACGTACCAGTCCTCGTGCCTGAATTCCTTCGCTTTCAGGTTGCCCGCAAGGCGGTAGTCGCGAAACCCCTCCGCTCCAGACATCCGCTCCGACCTTTCCTTGACTGCTTGCGCGCTGTTAGCGCGCTGGAAAGGAAATTGCAACAATCGTGCCAGAATTGGTTGCATTTTCATCCCAAACGGTTAGATAATGGATGAATTCCATCCAAACGCGCCGAAGTTTCATGGCAAGACGCATCACGATGGCCGACGTGGCGAAAAAGGCCGGAGTCAGCACTGCGACCGTCGACCGCGTCATCAACCGGAGGCGGCCGGTCAAGCTCGCCACCGCGACCGCTGTCGAATCCGCTGCCAAGGAGCTCGGCTTCTACGCCTCCACCTTGATCAAGGCCCGTGCAGAGGCGCTCACTCCGCCGCTGAACCTTGGATTCGTCCTTCAAAAGGAATCAAAGGACTTTTACCGCAGGCTCGGCGCTTCCTTGGATGACGCGACGGCGGCGCTGACCGAGTTCCGCGGCGTCTGCCGCCTTCTGTTCGTGGACGAGCTTTCGCCGAACGCGGTCGTCCATGCCGTCAGGGAGCTATCCGAACAATCCGATGCGATCGGGGTCGTCGCCTTGGACCATCCGCACGTGATCGACGAAATCCGGCGGCTCAAAACCCGCGGCATTCCCGTCTGGGCACTCCTGAGCGGGGTCACTTCGCAGGACATCGCCGGCTTCGTTGGGGTGGACAACCGCAAGGCGGGCCGAACCGCAGCCTGGGGAATGGAGCGCTGCGCGCGTCCCGATAGCGCAATCGGGGTCATGATCGGAAGCTACCGTTACGCCGGGCACGAAGACCGCGAGGGCGGATTCCGCAGTTACTTCCGCGAGAAGTCCTCGGGCTACGAATTGGTCCAGTCCACGAGCTATCTCGACGATGACCAAGGCGCGTATGAAGGCGCCCTCGACCTGTTCGCCAAACAGCCCGGGATCGGGGGCATCTACGTCATCGGCGGCGGAGCGGCGGGCGCAGTGAAAGCCTTCAGGGAGGAAGGGATGGGCCGCGAGGCCGCGCTCATCTGCCACGAGTTCAATGTGGACACCCGGGACGCTCTAATTGAAGGCGTAGTCGACATGGTGCTGGATACGCCGGTCGACGCCGTCGCCAAGGCAGCGGTCGCCCGCCTAGCCAACTCGGCTTCGCCCGATCCGCAAGAACTGGGCAACGCCATACTCCCGTTCGACATTTACGTGTCGGAAAACATCTGAGGACAGAATCAGATCCTGCCGACGGAATTCTCCTTCGTGACGATCTCGACGGGCAGCCGGGGAAGGCTGATGGCTTTCCCTGACAGCTGGGCATCGAGCGAAGCCATCGCCATCCGCGCCGCCATCCGCATGTCCTGGTGGATGACGGCGTCCATCACGCCGTCGATCAGATATCCGCGCGTCAGCGTAGTCAGGTTGTGCCCGATGTAGACGATTTCCCGTTCGACCCGGCGCTTGGCCAGCGCGCGCAAGACGCCCTCGTTTCCGCCGCCGACGCTGTATACGCCCACTATGTCAGGATTGTCCCCAAGCGCCGACGAAACCTGATCGAAGTTTCCGGCGTCGTCATCGCCGCCGGAACTGAGCGCGAGTATCTCGAAATCGGGGAAATCCTCCCTTATCGCGTTCCGGAACCCGATCTCCCGGTCCTCGTGGCTCCTGTAGAGAGCGCCGCCCCAAATCACCGCGATCTTGCCCGTCCGAGCCGCCATCCGGCCCATGAGGAAGCCCGCCGTCCGTCCGGCGGCCCGGTTGTCGGTGCCGACGAACTGGTGCGGAAGAAGGCCGTCGAAGCCCGACATCACGCAGACCTGCGGAACGCCGCTGTCATTGAACCTGCCCGCAGCGTCGCGAACGACCGGGTGGTCCAGCGCTTGGAACGCGATTCCGTCGTACCCGCTCAGCCGACGCGGCTCCAGCATCGCCGCCAACGCCGCCGGGTTCATTTTTTCGACGAACTGCGCGCCGACCTCCGCATTCTTCGCCGCTCCTATCCGCCGGATTTCCTTCGCGAGGAATTCCGTCGAGATCCCGGCGTTGGCGGGAAGCACGAGGCGGATGCGCTTCGGGCGCGACTCCGATCCGCGGGCCGAGCGCCGCCTGCGCGAAGAGAGCGACGCCATCGCGTCCTTCACACGCCGCTCCGTCTTCCGGGACACGCCTCCGCGGCCGTGAAGAACCCGGTCGACGGTCGCGGTTCCGACGCCCGCCTCCGTCGCTATGTCGGAAATCCGAGGGCGTCGCTTCGTGAATCGGATAGGTTCCACGCTGTCTACATCCCTATGTAAAAAGGCGCGTTTTCATATTTTGATGCATCAGGACGCGCCGCGATTGAATTTATATTTGCACAGTGTTAGTCCAATACCATCAGGGAATGTAGCCCTGTGGAGCGCGGCTGACGCGTTCCTTCTGTGCAATCCACGGAGAGGAAACCCATGAATATCCGTTTAAGGACCTTTGTGATCGGAGCGGCGGCAGCCGCGCTAGCGGCCGGGCCGTCCTTCGGCCAGGACCACAAGCTCCGGATCCAGACCCACTTCTCGGCGAATTCGACGCCCGGCGAGCTGATCCTTCAGTTCATCGACGACGTGCAAACCATGTCGGACGGCGCACTCGAGATCCAGATGCACTTCAACAGCGAGGTTGTCGCGCAGAACGAAACCCTTGGCGCCACGTCCCAAGGCATCCTCGACTGCGACATGACAGGCGCGTCCGGCAATGTCGGCAAGGATGCCGGCTTCCAGTTCGCCGGCGACATCATGGGCGGATACGACACGCCCTACCAGTTCCTTTCCTGGTTCCATCACGGGGGAGGACGGGAAGTCGTCCAGAGCCATCTTTACGACCCGCTCAACGTGCACCTTGTCGGCCTCTGGCTGCAGGGCCACGAGTCGCTGTCGTCGACCAGGTCGCTCGCGAGCTTCGACGACCTGCAGGACTGGAAGTTCCGGTCGCCTCCAGGCTTGGAGACGGAAATCTTCGCTTCCTTCGGGGCCAAGCCGGTCGTCATGGATTTCGGCGAGGTGCCCACGGCGCTCAGGACCGGCATCGTCGACGGCGCCGACGCCTCGACGCTGAACACGAACGTCTCGCTGGGCCTGTTCGACGTGGCGACCGACGCGACCTACCCCGGCTTCCACTCGATGCCCACCGAAACCCTGGCCTGCAACAAGGACGCGTGGAACGCGCTGCCCGCCAGCATGCAGAGGATGGTCGAGACCGCGCTCTACCGAACCGCGCTCAACCTGGCCATGCTGACGGAAATCAAGGACCAGCGCGCCGCCAAGATGCTCGTCGAGCAAGGCGTCACGCTGCACGACTGGTCGACTGAAGACCGCAAGGCCTTCAGGGACTTCGCCCGCGGCCGCTGGGAGGACTGGAAGGCCAAGTCGCCGGCCGCCGCGGCGATCGTGGACAGCCATGTCGCCTTCATGACCGAGCTGGGCCTGGTCAACTAGCCAAGCCGGAAAGCACAACCGGGCGCCGGGCGGTCAGCCGCCCGGCGCCGCTCAGCACTTCGCCGAAAGCCGCCAGATGGACGAGCAATCCAAGAAACTCATCGACTCCGGCAGCTTGGCGAAGGGCCTGTACGTCTGGCTGACAGCGCATTCGGAGAAGGAGAGCTTCACGTTCGTCGACCGGTTCAACTCGGTCGTCTGCCGCCTCGCGATGATGCTGACAGCCGTCGCCGTGATCATAACCTTCTACGAAGTCGTGATGCGGTACGTTTTCTTCAGCCCCACGCTCTGGGTGAACGAACTCACGCTGTGGCTGGGAAGCGTGATCTTCCTGCTCGCGGGCGTGTACGCCATGCAGCGCAGGTCCCACATCCGGATAACGGCCGTCTACGACATCATGCCGCCGCGGCTGCAGTATTTCTGCGACATCGTGGCCGCGCTCGTCGTCGTGGCCTACGCCGGACTGATGATCTTCGCGAGCTACGGGATAGCTTGGGAAACGCTGATCACCTGGGAGCGGTTCGGCACATTCTGGAACCCGCCGATACCGGCGACGGTCAAGCCGCTGGTGCTGATCGCGACGCTGCTCGTCGCGGTGCAGGCGGTCAACAACCTGATTGTCGATACGATCATGCACCGAAAGTTCCGATCCAGCCAAAAAGGCACCGTCTAGATGGACGTAGGCACGCTTTCGCTGTTCCTGCTCATCGGGATTTTCGTTCTTCTCGTTGTCGGGGTTCCGCTCGGCTTCGCGACGGGGCTGCTTGGCGCGCTCGTCATCTACTACAATTTCGGGACGCCGGGGCTCGGCCTGGTCGCGCAGCGGGTTTACGACCTCGCGATCACCTATTCGATAATCGCGGTTCCGCTGTTCATCGTCATGGCGTCGCTTCTGGAGCGGAGCGGCATAGCCAAGGACATGTACGACGCGCTCAACATCGCGCTGGGAAAGCTGCGCGGCGGCGTCGCGATCGTCACCACCGTCATGGCCGTGATCATGGCGGCGATGTCCGGCATAATCGGCGGCGAGATTGTTCTGCTCGGACTTGTCGCTCTGCCTCAGATGCTGCGGCTCGGCTACAACAAGCACCTGGCGATCGGAACGATCTGCGCGGGCGGCTCGCTCGGCACGATGATCCCTCCCTCCGTTGTGCTGATCATTTTCGGGCTGATCACGGAAACCTCCATCACCGCCCTGTTCACGGCCGCCTTCGTGCCGGGGCTGATGCTTGCCGGCACCTACATCGCCTACATCGTCGTCAGGACCCGGCTGAACCCGGCGCTGGCGCCGATGCCTCACGAAGCGCATGTGGACATTTCGGCCGAGCTGCCGCAGCTCCGCGCGGGATGGGTGCCGGAGCTCGCTTACAACGTCATTCCGGTCCTGATCGGACTCGCGGCGGTCGTCGTCTTCCGCATTGCCGGCACCGACGGCGTCGAGCAGGTCGCAAGCTTCATCTTCACAAGCGCCGCTGTCGGCTTGTTCCTCGTCTACAGGCTTCGCAACAGCGACAGCCATCCGGTGGCGAAGGGCCTGCTTCCGCCGCTGATCGTCGTGGACCTGGTGCTCGGATCGATTTACGGCGGCGTCACGGGCATCACCGAGGCGGCCGCGATGGGCGTCGTGGCGACATTCATCCTGATCACGATCAGGAAGGAGCTCGGCCTCGCCATGCTGTTCGAGAGCCTGGAGCAGACCTTCCGGTCCGTCGGCACGATCCTCTGGGTGACCTTCGGCGCGACCGTGCTCGCAGGCGCCTACAGCCTTTCGGGCGGGAACGCCTATGTCGCGGACCTGATATTCGGGCTCGACATCCAGCCGATCGCCGTAATCCTGATCATGATGGCGATCTTCCTGGTGCTCGGCATGTTCATGGACTGGATCGGGATCGTCCTTCTGACCATGCCGGTGTTCATGCCGATCGTGATCAAGCTGGGATACGATCCTATCTGGTTCGGCATCCTGTTCAGCGTGAACATGCAGGTCGCGTTCCTGACGCCGCCGTTCGGGTCCGCGGCGTTCTATCTGAAAAGCGTAACGCCGCCGGAAATCGATCTGGTCACGATCTACCGGTCGTTCGGGCCGTTCATCTGCCTGCAGCTCGCCGTGCTTGCGCTGCTGGTGGCGTTTCCGGAGATATCCCTGTTCCTGGTCCGGTAGGACGGAGAGATTCATGAGCGGCACATGCGGCGACAGAGCAGCTTAGGAGACTGATCGGATGGCACATCGCATCGGGGTTATCGGACTTGGAGACATGGGATCCGGCTTGGCTCGGAATCTCATCAAAAACGGATACGAAACTGCGGGATTCGACCTGGTCCAATCCAGACTGGACGATCTCCGCGGGATGGGCGGGCACCCGGCAAGCTCGGCGGCGGAGGCCGGCAAGGGCGCCAAGGCTGCGTTTGTCATGGTTCTCAACGGGAGCCAGGCGAAATCGGCCATCTTCGGAACGAACGGGCTCACATCGTCGATGACCCGGGGTTCGGCAATCGTCATGACCGCCACCATCAAGCCGTCGGAAGTGCGCGAGATCGCGCAGGAGCTCGAACCGACCGGAATCAACCTGATCGATTCGCCCGTCAGCGGCGGATACGCAGGCGCCCGCGACGGGAGCCTGACGCTGATGACCTCCGCGAGCGACGAGCTTCTGGCCGAGAACCGCGAGATTCTCGAGGCGGTTAGCGGAACGTTGCACCATGTCGGCACCGAAGCGGGAATGGGGCAGACAGTCAAAGCCTGCCTGCAGTCGCTGATCGGATCGATATTCACGGCGGCGTTCGAGTCCACTGTGCTTGCGGCGAAGGCCGGCGTCGACGCGGACGCGCTGTACGGCGTTTTTTCGACATCCGGCGCAGGGTGCGCCGTTGCGAACACGGCCATAAACAACATCATCGACGGCCAGTTCGTTGGCACGGGCAGCCACATCAACACGATGTACAAGGACATGACGATCGCAATGGATCTTGCGCGGGACCTCGGCGTTCCGTTGTTCACGGCTGCCACGGCCATGCAGTTGTTCCAGGCAGGTAAAACGAGGCATCCGGATGGCGACAACTGGGTCGTCACCAGGCTGTCCGAAGAAATCGCAGGCGCCGGGTTAAGGCGGAAAGGCAGGAACCAATGAAGCTCGGAGTGATTTGCGACGGGATCAGCAGGGATCTCGAGCACGCACTGTCCGTGATGGACGAGTACGACCTCGAGTTCGCGGAGCTCCAGTACGTCTGGGGCAAGGAAATCGGCGACCACGACGAGCAGGAAATCAGCAAGATCAAAGGCCTGCTCGAACGCCACAGAAAGCGGGTGTCGTGCCTGTCAAGGCACATCTTCGCGGGAACGACGGTGCGCAACAAGCCGGGCGACGATCTCCATTCGAAGCATATGGACGCCCTGAAGCGCGTCGTCGACATGGCGCATACGCTGAACTCGCCTCTGGTTCGAATCATGAACCCGAAGAAGGAGGCGATCATCTGGGGCGAGAACGGGGCGGAAATCTGGAACGTCGCGAACGGCGCCTGGGACCGGATGCTCGCGCTGATCGAGCCTGCCGTGGAGTACGCGCGGTCGGAGAAGATCACGCTCGCGGTGGAAACGGGCAACGGGACCATGGTGAATTCGGGCTACATGGCCCGCCGCATGATCGACGAGCTTCAAGCGAAGGACGTGCTGAAGATCCTGTGGGATCCGGCGAACTGCTGCTGGTGCCATGAGCTCGCGTTCCCCGACGCCTACGACCAGGTCAAGGGCGACTATCTCGGCCACATCCACATCAAGGACGTGTACGTCGACACCGTCCGTTCGAAGCTGAGCGTCCGCGAATTCGGCAAGGGCCAGCTGGCCAACCTGTTCGAACCGATCTCGAAGGCCCTCAAGGAGGACAGTTACGACGGCATCATCTCCTACGAGAGCGTTTTCCATCCTGGCGACGGCAGCTTCGAGGCCGGCTTCAGGATGTGCGTCGGCCCGTTCAAGGAGGTCTTCGGCAGCGTCCATTGAGGAGCCACGACATGAAGCGGGTTTACACATGGGCGGCGAAGCCGGCGGAGCGCACGGTCACCGTCGCGGGTCTGCGGGCTCAGAAGAACAAGCGGAAGTGGACCCAGGTCACCGCGAACACCGCCGAAGAGGCGGCGGCGGCCGAAGAGGCCGGGTTCGACATGATCATTTGCAATTCGATGAACGCCGAGCAGGTCCGAGAGGGCTCGGCCACGCTGTTCCTTACCGCCTCGATGGGAATTCCGGACTTCCCCACCGAGACCGACATAATGCGGGAGGCCTTCCGGGTGCTGGCCATCGGCGCGGACGCCGTGATGACCGCGAGGAGCTTCGACATGGTGCGGGCACTCGCCCGCGAAGACATACCGGTGATGGGCCATTTGGGGCTTGTTCCCCGCAAGTCCACTTGGACCGGCGGCTTGCGCGCGATCGGCGCAACCGGGACCGAGGCTTTCGAGCTCTACAAGAAATTCAAGCGCTTGGAGGATGCAGGCGGAACGCTGGTCGAAGCCGAAGTGATACCGGCGGCCGTCATGGCCGAAATCTCGAGGCGTTCGGGCCTGATCACGGTTTCGCTGGGCTCGGGCGACGGCGGCGATGTCGACTACCTGTTCATGGAGGACATTTGCGGCGATTCGGAGAACCCGCCTAGGCATGCCCGCGCCTTCGGCAATCTGAGGGCCCTGCGCGAACGGATGCGCGCCGAGCGCATCGCGGCGCTCCGCGCGTTCCGGGAGGCGGCGGCATCGGGCGAATTCCCGGGCGAAGCCGAATCGGTCAGCGCCGGTCCGGCGGAGGTAGCGCACCTTGTGCGGTTGATTGAAGGTTCCGACTGACCGTTCGCCTGCCGTCCGCCTGCGGAAGAGCACCCTTCCCTACCCGCAGCATGCATTGGCAGCCGCCGCGGCTCATTGCTCCTCATCCGGTTCTGCCGGACCAGGATGCCCCGTCGAACCCACGCCGCATCGCCACCTTCCGCGTCCTCGGCCCGCACCGCGGCAGACGCTGCGCTTGCGGGTTACCCTCTTCAATCCAAATGCTTCCGTTGTCTTTCAACTTGCCAGCGGTTGCGTTGAAAACGGTTCGGTCGCCCCACGCCCCGCAGCGCAATGCGGAACGCCAACAATGCTCAAACCCAATCACGGCGAAATGAACGGAATGACATCGCAAAGCGCCGCGCTGCCGCGCATCGAACAGCTGATGGTGCGGAATTTCCGAGCCTTGCGAAATGTCGGGATCACGCAACTGACTCCGATGGCGGTGCTCCTCGGCCCTAACGGCAGCGGCAAATCCACTGTGTTCGACGTGTTCGCGTTTCTTGCTGAGTGCTTTTTGTCCGGCCTTCGGCCCGCTTGGAACCGGCGCGGCGGGGCGAAGGAGCTCAAGACCCGCGATGCTGAAGGACCGGTCACCATCGAGTTGGCGTACAGAGAAGAACCGGGAACGCCGCGCATCACCTATCATCTTGAGTTGGATGAATGCGACGGGAAACCGTCGGTCGTCCATGAGTGGTTGCGATGGAAACGGGGCAGCGGCGGCGCGCCATTCCAATTTCTGGAGTACCGGAACGGCGAAGGCCAAGCGGTCGGCGGAAACAAACCCGGCGTGGGAGGCAAGAAGAAAGCAATCCCTCTCAGATCACCCGATCTCTTGGCGGTCGGCGCGCTCGGGCAGCTCCGGGATCATCCGCGTGTGGCGGCACTTCGCGATTTCATCATGGGCTGGCATATGTCCCGTCTGTCGGCCGGCAGCGCGCACGGCCGGACGGAAGCGGGTCCGAAGGCGCATTTGAGCGCAAGCGGCGATAACCTCGCCAACGTCATCCAGCATCTGAGCGAAAGCCACCCGGACCGGTTTGATCGAATCTTCGAAGTTTTGCGTCGGCGCGTGCCGCGAATTGAGCGCGTGCTGGCCGAAAAATTTCCTGACGGTCGGCTGCAGCTGCAAATCAAGGACGCTCCGTTCAGCCGCCCGGTTTCCGGACGCTTCGCTTCCGACGGCACGCTGAAGATGCTGGCCTATCTGGCATTGCTGCATGACCCGAAACCACCGCCATTCATCGGCATCGAGGAGCCGGAAAACTTCCTGCATCCACGCTTGCTTCACGAGCTGGCGGAAGAATTCGCGGCGGCCAGCGAGCGCACGCAGCTCCTTGTCGCCACCCATTCGCCGTTCTTCCTGAACGCGCTGAAGCCGGAACAGGCGCATGTCCTCTGGCGGGACCAAAAGGGGCACACGCATGCGCGGCGAGTCGCCGACGTTGATCGTGTGCCGGATTTCATGGAGACTGGCGCGCTGCTCGGCGATCTCTGGATGGAAGGCTATTTCAATGTTGGCGACCCGCTGACCCGGCATGGCGCGGAACGCCGGTGACGGCAGCGCAGCGCTTGGAATTCCTGATCGAAGAGCCGTCGACGAAGTCTTGCAAGTCCTGTCAAGGATTTGACGGCGGCACTCCGTTCCGCTAATCAGGAGGGCGAAACCCGGCATGTCGGAAATACCCGGCCGGTTTTTGAATGCGCGTGAATATTTCGATTTTTGAATGGGTTGAAGCGAACGGATCATGGACCTTGCAAGCGCGTCAGCGGTCATCACCGGCGGCAATTCGGGCCTTGGAAGGGCTACGGCCGTCGAATTCGCGAAGGCGGGAGCCAGGGTAACGATCATCGATATCGACGACGGCGCGGGGCGGGAGGTCGCCGAGGACATCGGCGTCGAATTCGAGCATGTCGATATCACCGACGAGGAAGACCTCATTGAGGGTCTTTCCAACATTGCGTCCAACATGGGCGGGATTTCCGTTTGCGTGAACTGCGCCGGCGTCGCTGTAGGCGCAAGGATATTCAGCCACGACGGCCCGCACGATTACGACGTCTTCAAGAAGGCGGTCGACGTGAACCTCAACGGCACCTTCAACGCGGTGCGGATCGCCGCCGCGATCATGGCGAGGAACGCTCCCGACAGGGACGGCGAGCGGGGAGTCATCATCAATGTCGCGTCGATCGCGGCGCTTGAGGGACAGCGCGGGCAGTCGGCGTACGCGGCCGCGAAGTCAGGCGTCGTCGGATTGACGCTTCCGCTGGCGCGGGACCTGTGCTCGTCGGGAATCCGCGTCAACACGATCGCGCCGGGGATTTTCGACACCCGGATGCTGCAGAAGCTTCGGCCGCGGCTGCGCCGCAAGCTCGCGAGTGATGTCCTGTTTCCGAGGCGCCTGGGTCTGCCGGAGGAATTCGCGCGGCTGGCGCGCTTCCTTGTCGAATGCGCCTACATCAACGGCGAAACTGTCCGGATCGACGGCGGCCTGCGGCTTAGCCACGCCCACCTGTAAATCCAAACCGACCGTCTTCGTTTTGGCGGATCCGAACGATCCCTAAGCAGAATCATCCATCCGGAAGGCCTGCCGATGCCAGTCAGCCCCGCAATTGAACGCATAACCGAACGCATTGCCCGGCGCAGCGCCGGCACCCGGGCGGAGTATTTGGAACGGATCCGGCGCACTGCTGGAGAGGGTCCCGCGAGGGCGCACACGTCCTGCGGGAACCAGGCTCACGCGTACGCGGCGGCGGGCTCCGACAAGGCCGAACTGGCAGCCGGGCGGGCGCCGAACATAGCGATCGTCACCGCCTACAACGACATGCTGTCGTCCCACCAGCCGTACGCGGCATTCCCCGACGTCATCAAGTCCGCGGCCCGCGCGGCGGGCGCAACGGCGCAGGTGGCCGGCGGCGTGCCCGCGATGTGCGACGGCGTTACGCAGGGGCAGCCCGGAATGGAGCTGTCGCTGTTTTCGCGGGACGTGATCGCGCTGTCGGCCGCAGTTGCGCTCAGCCACAATACGTTCGATGCCGCGGTTTACTTGGGCGTGTGCGACAAGATCGTTCCAGGGATGGCGATCACCGCGGCGACCTTCGGGCACCTCCCGGCGATCTTCCTGCCGTCCGGGCCGATGCCGTCGGGCCTTCCGAACGACCGGAAGGCGAAGGTCCGCCAGGACCACGCAGCCGGCAAGATCGGCAGGGACCAGCTCATGAAGGCCGAAATGGCCTCGTACCACGCTCCCGGAACCTGCACGTTCTACGGAACGGCCAACACCAACCAGATGCTGCTGGAATTCATGGGCATGCAGCTGCCGGGGGCATCGTTCGTGAACCCCGGAACGCCGCTCCGGGAAGCGCTCACGGAAGAGGGAACCCGCAGGGCGGCGGCGATCACCGCGCTTGGCGACGACTACCGGCCCGCCGGGGAAATCCTGTGCGAAAAGGCCTTCGTCAACGGCATCGCCGGGCTGATGGCGACCGGCGGGTCGACCAATCTGGTCCTGCACCTGGTGGCGATGGCGCGCGCAGCGGGAATAATCCTCGACATCGCGGACTTTTCCGACCTGTCGGAAGCGGTTCCGCTGATGGCGAAAGTTTACCCGAACGGGCTGGCGGACGTGAACCACTTCCATGCCGCAGGCGGCCTGGCGTTCCTGTTCCGGGAAATGCTTGGTGCCGGACTGCTGCATGCCGATGTCGAAACCGTGGCTGGCCCGGGGCTGGAGCGGTACGCCGACGAGCCTGCGGTCCGCGACGGCACGCTCAAGTGGAAACCCGGCCCGCAGGCTTCCGAAAACGAGAAGATCCTCCGCCCGGCCTCGGATCCGTTCCTCGGGAGCGGCGGCCTTAGGCAGCTGGACGGCAATCTGGGACGGGCGGTCATGAAGGTTTCCGCGGTGAAGCCGGAGCACCAGGCCGTGGAGGCGCCCGCGCGCGTCTTCAGCGACCAGGACTCGGTCAAGGAGGCGTTCCGGAACGGCGAGCTCGACCGCGACTGCGTGGTCGTCGTGCGATTCCAGGGCCCGGCATCGAACGGAATGCCGGAGCTCCACGCGCTTACGCCAACTCTCTCCGTGCTGCTCGACCGGGGCCGCAAGGTGGCGCTTGTGACCGACGGGCGGATGTCGGGAGCGTCCGGGAAGGTGCCCGCGGCGATACACGTGTCCCCGGAAGCGGCGAAGGGCGGGCTGATCGGTAAGGTTCGCGATGGCGATCCGATCAGGGTCGACGCGCTGCGCGGAACCTTGGATGTGCTGGCGGAAGGGGTCGATTCCAGGCCCGGCGTCGATCCGCCGGACAGGCCGGGCTACGGCTTGGGACGGGAGCTTTTCGCCGCTTTCCGAAGCGGGGTCGGCACCGCCGAATCCGGGGCGTCGGCGATCGTTTGATCCGTGCCTGCCCGAATCGTCAGGCGTTCTTCAGCAAAACCCCGTTCGAGAACAGGTGGACCTTCGACGGAGGAGCCTGCAAGCTGACGTCCTTGTGGGCGAGGCCGCCATGGATACCGGGCAGCTTCGCGATGACGCCTTCCCGTTCCCCGCCGCGTTTCCGGAAGTACAGGATCGTCACTTCGCCCAAGGCCTCCGAGATGTCCACCGTGCCGGAAACGATCGGATCGCCCGACGTCAATTCCATGTCCTCCGGCCTTATGCCGACATTCACCTCAAGGCCCTTCGCGGAATCAGCGGTCTGCATGCTCGAGACCGCCGTCCCTCCGTGCTTCAGCCGAACGCGGGTCTCGGCGCCGGTTTCGACGATTTCGCCCGGCAGCAGATTCATCGCCGGCGATCCGATGAAGCGCGCCACGAATTCGTTGGCGGGGCGCTCGTAGAGCTCGAGCGGCGGGCCCACCTGCTCGATGTTGCCGGCGTTCAGCACCACGATCCGGGTCGCCAGCGTCATCGCCTCGACCTGGTCGTGGGTCACATACACCATCGTGGTTTCCGGCATGTTCTCCTTGAGCTGGGCGATCTCGATCCGGGTCGCGACCCTCAACGCCGCGTCAAGATTCGAAAGCGGCTCGTCGAACAGGAACACCTTCGGATCGCGCACGATCGCCCGGCCGATGGCAACCCTCTGCCTCTGGCCGCCGGAAAGCGCCTTGGGAAGCCGGTCGAGGTATTCGTCCAGCTGCAGAACCCGAGCGGCCCGCTCCACCGCCTCCCGGATCTCCTGCTTCGGCCGTTTCGCAATGTTCAGCGCGAACGCCATGTTGTCGCGGACGGTCATGTGCGGGTAGAGCGCGTATGACTGGAAGACCATCGCCACGCCGCGCTGCGCCGGCGGAACGTCGTTCACGAGCTGGTCCTCGATTTTCATCGTGCCGCTCGTTATCCGCTCGAGTCCCGCGATCATGCGAAGCAGCGTCGACTTTCCGCAGCCGGACGGGCCGACGAAGACCACGAGCTCGCCCTTCTCGATGTCGAGGTTGATGTTCCTCAGGACTTCAACGTCGCCGTAGGATTTCCCTACATTTTCCAGCGTTACCGCGGCCATGTTCCGCTCCTAACGATTGGTCGCAACCAGCGACTCCCATCCCGAAAGCTTGACGGCGCCGGCGCATTCCCGGCCGCTTCCCGGGCCGAACGCACGCTCCCAATCGCCATCCGGCATACGGACCTCGACCGGGCCGTCGCTCAGGTTGAACGCGCAAAACAGAGTTCTGCCGCCGCGCCGCTCGAAGGCAAGCAGCGGGCCTTCGGACGATACGCCCGCCAGCGATCCGCTGCGCAACTCGGGAAATTCCCGCCTTAGAGCGATCGCGGCCTTGTAATGGTTCAGCAGCGAGCCCTCATCCGAAGCCTGTTCCGAAACGGACCGCGGGATATGATCGGCCGCAACAGGAAGCCAAGGCTTGCCGCCCGTGAAGCCGCCGTTGGGAAGCGCCGAATCCCATACCATCGGCGTCCGGCAGCCGTCCCTCCCCGTGAACTCGGGCCAGAATTCCTTCCCGTACGGGTCCTGCAGATCCTCGAATTTCAGCTCGGCCTCGCTCAGCCCGATCTCTTCGCCTTGGTACACGCAGGCCGATCCCCGCAGGCACATCAGCAGCGTGGCGAACAGCTTCGCCGAATTTCCGTCAAGCTCCCAGCGCGACGCATGCCGCATCACGTCGTGGTTCGAGAACGCCCAGGACGCCCATCCGTCCGGCGCGGCATCCGCGAATCTGCCGAGGGTCGCCGCGATGCCTTCGGCGGTAGGCCGCGGGCCGGACAGGAACTCGAACGAATAGCACGTGTGGAGCAGCGAACCGCCGGCCGTGTACTCGCCCATGAGCTCAAGGCCGCGCTGCGCGTCGCCCACCTCGCCCATCGCCATCGTCGTGCCGTACCTGTCCATCACTTCCCGGAAACGGCGCAGAAAGCTGAGGTTCTCCGGACGGTTCTTGTCGTAGACATGCAGCTGGTGGTTGTACGGATTCACGGCCGGCGCGATCAAGTCGTTCCGGTTGCTGGACGGGAGCGCGGGATTGGACCTGAGCTCGGCATCGCAAAAGTAGAAATTGATGGTGTCGAGGCGGAAGCCGTCCACCCCCAGCCCCAGCCAATACGCGACCGTATCCAGCACGGCGTTTTGCACTTCCGGGTTGTGGTAGTTCAGATCCGGCTGCGAGTTCAGGAAATTGTGCAGGTAGTACTGGCGCCGCACGCTGTCCCACGACCAAGCCGGGCCGCCGAACACCGAAAGCCAGTTGTTGGGCGGTAGCCCGTCGGGAGCGGGATCCGCCCAGACGTACCAGTCCGACTTGCCGTTGGACCGGGACGACCGGCTCTCCTTGAACCATTCATGCTTGTCGGAGGTGTGGCTCAGCGCAAGGTCGAGCAGCACCTTGAGGCCGAGTGCATGCGCTTCGCCGAGCAGGGACCTGAAGTCCTCCAAAGTGCCGAATTCGGGAGCGATGTCGCGGTAGTCCGAGACGTCGTACCCGAAATCCTTCATCGGCGACTTGAAGAACGGCGAAATCCAGATCGCGTCCACGCCCAGATCCGCGATGTAGCGCAGCCGCGACGCGATCCCGCGAAGGTCCCCTACCCCGTCGCCGTCGGAATCCTGATACGAGCGGGGATAGATCTGGTAGATGACCGCACCCCGCCACCAATCGCCGTCCGCGGATGAAGGGATCCGCGCCTCCCCGGCAGCGCTGTTCAAAATCCGGTCCACGCGCGCCTCACCCGCCCTTCACGGACCCCGCCAGCAAGCCGCGCACGAGGTATTTCTGCATGGTGAAGAAAACGAGGAGCGGAACCACGATGCTGACGAAGGCCGAAGCCGCCAGTATCTCCCAGTTTCCGCCGCGCGACCCGAGCAGCTCCCGCAGGCGCCCGGTCATGACAAGCTGCTGCTCGTTCACGCCGAGGAAGACCGTGGCGACCAGCAGATCGTTCCAGACCCAAAGGAACTGGAAGATCGCGAAGCTCGCGAGCGCCGGGAACGAAAGCGGAAGAACGATCTTCCGGAAGATCTCGAAATCCGTCGCGCCGTCGACCTTGGCGGACTCCATGACCTCCTTCGGAAGCCCGGCGATGTAGTTCCGCAGCAGATAGATCGCCAGCGGCAGCCCGAAACCGGTGTGCGCCAGCCATATGCCGAAGTAGCTTTTGCCCAAGCCGATCGTGTTGTGCAGGGTCAGCAAGGGGATGAGGGCAAGCTGAAGGGGAACGACCAGAAGGCCAACGACGGCGGCGATCAGGAGCGAGCGGCCCGGAAACTCCATCCAGGCAAGCGCGTACGCCGCGAAAGCGGCCACGAGGATCGGAATGATGGTCGCGGGAACGGTTACCGCCACCGTGTTGATGAACGACTGGCCCAGACCCTCCGAGAACAGGACCCTGTCGTAGTTTTCGAACGTGAAACGCGGCGGCTCCACGGTCGTCGCGAATATGCGGACCCCCCGGCTGCCGGAGAAGGGCTCCGGCGACGTGATCCGGTAGTATCCGTCCTCGTCGACGGTCATCGTCCGGTCCTTGGACATTTCGCCGGTATCGCCGGGCGCGTATCTGGTCGGATCCCTTGAGGAGGTCCCGAACGCGAGAACCCGGCCGTCGCCTTCGAGGATCGACCCTTCGATCACGTAGAGGCCGCCGTCTTCGAACTGCGCGTCGGGCGGCGCCGAACGGACGATCACGTTCTGTTCGGAGGGGAACAGCGTTCGCCACCAGCCGCTGGTGGTGATCTGGTCGCGATCCCTGAACGACGACACCAGGAGGCCGAAGGTAGGGATCGTCCAAAGCAGGACGAGCGCTATGACCGAGAGGTTCACGGCCCACGTCAGGCCGGGGCGTTTTCCTGCAATGCTGTCCATCTTCCAGGCCCTAACGAAGTTCCCGCCGGGCGTTGCGGATGTTCCAGATCATGATCGGCGTGACCAGCACCATGATCACCAGCGCGACCGTGGACGCCCTTCCCGAGTCGTTGCCGCGGAACATCCAGTCGAACATCAGGTTCGCCAGCACCTGGCTGCCCCATTGGCCGTTCGTCATCGCGAGCACGATGTCGAAGACCTTCAGGACGAGTATCGTGATGGTCGTCCACACCACTGCAATCGTGCTCCAGATCTGAGGCACCTTGATCTTGAAGAAGACCTGCAGCGGGCTCGCGCCGTCCAGCACGGCGGCCTCCACCGTTTCCTCGGGAATTCCGCGAAGGGCCGCCGAAAGAATCACCATCGCGAAGCCCGTCTGGATCCAGATGAGGACGATCATCAGGAAGAAATTGTTCCAGAACAGGATCGTGAGCCATGTTTTGGGTTCGCCGCCCATCGCGTCGACGATCGCGTTCAGCACGCCGATTTCGGCGGCGCCGTCTCCCCGGTAGTCGTAGATGAACTTCCAGATGACGGCGGCGCCGATGAACGAGATCGCCATCGGCATGAAGATCAGCGACTTCGCGAAATTGCCCCAGAAGATCCTGTCCGTGAGCGCCGCCGCGACCAGGCCGAGGAACGTCGATGCCGCGGGCACCACGATCAGCCAGAGAATGTTGTTTCTCATCGATTCGAGGAACTTCGCGTCGGCGAACAGCCACCTGTAGTTGTCGAGGCCTACGAACTCGTCACCGCTGGCATTGTGGACGGAAAGCCAGATCGAGCTGATGACCGGATAAACCAGATAGGCCGACAGGAAGACGATCGCGGGCCCCATGAACAGCCACGGACGGATTGCCGATGCCCGGTTGATGTTGCGCCCGGCATCGGGGCCTTTCGCAGGAAAGATCGAGTCGAGAACGAGATTGGATGCGTAGAAGTACGCGACGCAGGCGAAAACCCCGACAATGATGGTCGCGAACGCTGCGATCACCTGTTCCATGTTGCGCCTCTGCGTCGGGCAGCCAGCTTGAACTGGCGGGGGCCCGGCCGGAGGGCCGGGCGGCCCGCCCCGGAATCCGGAGCGGGCCCCTTTTCAAAGGGTTCGCGCTACTCCAGCGTGTCCCATGTCGCCTGGATGGAATCGGCGACATCCTGCGCAGGCGTTCCGCCGACGTAGTCGACCATCCCGGTCCAGAACGCGCCCGCGCCGATCGCTCCCGGCATCAGGTCCGAACCGTCGAAACGGAAGGTCGTCGCGCCAAGGAGGATGTCGCCCATCGCGCGCAGCACGGGATCGCCGTACGCGTCCGGATTCACGCCGCTGTGCGGTGTGAGGAACCCGCTCTGGGCCATCCAGACCTCGTGCGCGATCGGAGACTTGAGGAACTCGATGAACGCGCGCGCGCCCTTCGAATCCTTCGTGATGGCGAACAAGGTTCCCGCGCCGAGAACCGGGCGGCCGAGGTCCATTCCCGCGTAGGCCGGGAAGTAGAAGAAGTCGACATCCTCGCCGACGATCGGCCCCTCGGGGAAGAACGACGGAATGAACGACGCCTGCCGGTGCATGTAGCACTGCGGCGGCGACGCGAAGAGCCCCGCCGGGCTGTCGCGGAAATCGACCGACGAAACGGCGCCCGCTCCGCCCGCCACGTAATCGTCGTTGCGCGCGAAATAGCCGAACTCCTCGATCGCGCCGACAACGCGCGGATCGCTGAAGCTCATCTCGTTGGAGACCCACATGTCGTAGACCTCCGGCGGCTGCGTCCGCAGCATCAAATCTTCGACCCAGTCGGTTGCCGGCCAGCCCGTCGCGCCGCCGGATCCGATCCCGATGCACCACGGCGTCTCTCCGTCCGCCACCATCTGGTCGGTCAGAGCCTTGAGCTCCTCCATCGATTCCGGAACTTCGTAGCCGGCATCCTCGAAGTTCTCGGGGATGTACCAGACCAGCGACTTCACATCGACCTTGTAGAAGAACCCGTAAAGGCTCGTTTCGCCGTCGGCCCCCGGATACGAGCCCAGATCGACCCACGACTGCCCCGCCGCGTAGTTGTCGCGGATCCAGCCGGCGGTGTCTTCGCCCAAGTCCGCCAGCAGACCGCGGCCCGCGAGATCAGCCGCCAAGCCGGGCTGCGGGAACACGGCGATGTTCGGCGGAGAGCCGGCTTCGGTGTCGATCACGATCTGCAGCTCGAAGCTGTCCGATCCTGAATACTCCACATTGATGCCGGTCGCGGCCTCGAAATAGGCAAGAACGGATTCGACAAGCTCCTTGTCGGGGCCGAGCCACGGGCCGAACACCGTGATGGTCTCCCCGGACAGGTCCATGGACTTCAGCTCTTCGTAGCTGGCCCAGTTGAACATCGAGTCCTGCCCGGGCTCGTATAGCAGGTCCTGAGAATGCGCAGCAGCGGCCGACAGCGCGACGCCTGCCGCGGCGGCCAAGTGTACAAGTTTCATTTGAATCTCTCCTTCACGGTCATCTCCGGCACGGCCGAATCCGCTTTGCTGCGGACAAAACCCGCATTCAAAGCGCTTTGAATCGACTATCGCCCGCACGCAGGCAATGTCAAGGAATGAATTCGCCGAGGCGCGCGCGTCGGATCAGGTCAGCGCGCCTCCGGTGTCTCCGCTCGCGGCCGGTCGAACCTGATCGGCAGCCGCGCGGGACCCGTATTGCCGCTTTCGGGAAGCCACTCCGCGGGTCCTGAGGCCGCAAGGTTCGGAAGCCGCTGACTGAGCAGCTTCAGTGCTTCGGACATGTCGTTCCGGGCGACCGGCGAACCGATGCAGTGGTGGACGCCCGCTCCGAAGCCGAAATGAGGCTTCCGCTTGGCGGCGATGTCCATTCCCGCCGTGAATTGGCACGGGTCCGTTCCTGCGGACTCCGTGAACAGGTGGATTGTCGTTCCCTCGTGAATTCGGAGCCCTTGGAACTCGAAGTCGCATACCGCTTCGCGGGTGACCCAGGTGACGGTCGGTCTCAGCCGCATCACCTCTTCAACGGCCTGCCTGGCCAGTTCGGGGCGTTCGCCGAGCAGCGCCCACTGATCCGGGTTCTCGATGAAGACCTGCACCGCCAGCCCGAGCTGGTTCCTGGTGGTGTCGATTCCGCCGAACACCAGCAGCGCCACCATGTCGCGGAGCTCGCCGTCACTGAATGCCGATTTGTCCGCGTTCGCGCGGACGAGAGCGCCCAGAAAATCGTCTTTCGGGATCGCACGCGCCCGCTCAACCAGCCCCTTCGCCCTTCCGAGCAGCTCCAAGGCCGCCTCGTCGACAATCCGCTCGTCCCGCTTGTAGGTCACGCCGAGGGCGAGTCCCATCCGGACGGCGAGATCCGCCAGCTCCCGCCAGCCGCTGTCGGAAAGCCCGATTAGGCGGCAGACAACCTTTGCCGCGTACGGTTCGGCGAACTCCGACATGAACTCGCACTCGCCGTTCCCTTCGAATCCGGAAACCAGCTCGTCGGCGATCCTCTGGAATTCCGGCACGAGCGCGGCCACGCGCCTCGGCGCGAACGCGGGCTGCGCCAGCCTTCGCAGCCGGGCGTGGTCGGGACCCTCGAGATTCAGCATGATCCGCTTCCACCATTGCGCCCAAGGGCCCGCGGCTGCGTTGTGGTCCGGCCATTTGTACGATCCTTGGCGCAGCATTGGATGCAGAAGCAGGGATTTCACCTTGTCGTAGCGGAGCACCGCGATGCCGTAAGGGGTTCGGGCGTGCCAGCCATTATCCCGGGCGGCGCGCGCCGCCTGCGACCGCACGGAGAATTCCGGCGCGGAAATATCCAGATACGGGACGTTGTCGGCTTGATCGGCCATGGCGGATCGATAATGGCGGCATCGGCGTCGGCCTGTCCACCGGCCGGTTCCGGCTGCCGGCCGTGCCGCGGGCCGACGCCCTGCCCCGTCGCTTGACAGCAAACGGGTGTTCGAATCTCGTAACGCAAACTTTCAATCGAAACGGCATGCCCGACCGGCCGGAAGCGTTCCGATTCGGCGGCCCTCTGAACGCAGGAAGTGAAAGCATGGATCATGATCTTCGTGATCAGGCCGCGTCGGTGATCGCCAAGTTGGATGCGGCGCTCGCGAGCCGCGATGCCGGCCGGATTGCGGATTTGTTCGGGAGGACATGCTACTGGCGCGACCTGCTCGCCTTCACTTGGAACATCCGGACCTTCGAGGGGCGCGGCCAGATCCGCGAAATGCTCGCGAGCAGGCTGCCGGACATCGGCGCCACCGGGCTCAGAATGGACGAGTCCTTTCCGGTCAAGCCTGCGGATGACGGTTTCGAGGCTTGGTTCCGGTTCGAAACCGGCGCTGTGAACGGGAGAGGATGCGTTCGAACCAAAAACGGCAGGGTCTGGACATTGTTCACCGCGGCGGAAGGGCTTCGAGCGCACCCGGAGACCATCGGTCGCAACCGCCCGAACGGTGTCGAGCACGATGCCGTGCCCGGCAGGCTGACGTGGCTGGAAGAGCGGACGCGCGAAGCCGCCGAGCTCGGCCACTTGACACAGCCATACGTCGTCATCGTCGGCGGCGGTCAGGCCGGGACCATGCTTGGCGCGCGGCTGCGGCGATTGTCGGTGCCGACGATCGTCCTGGAGAAGCAGGCGCGCCCGGGCGACAGCTGGCGCCGCCGCTACAAGACGCTCTGCCTGCACGATCCGGTCTGGTACGATCATTTCCCCTACATGCCGTTCCCGCCGAATTGGCCGGTGTTCGCGCCGAAGGACCGGATGGCGGACTGGATTGCGGCTTACGCGGACCTGATGGAGATCAATTGCTGGTGCGGCGCCGAATGCAGGTCGGCCCAGTACGACGATTCAGGAAAGGAGTGGACGGTCCGCGTCGGCAGGAGCGGCGAAGAGACTGTCCTGCGGCCGAAGCACCTGGTGCTCGCTACCGGAATGTCGGGCTATCCGAAGATTCCCGAATTCGCCGGGATGGAGCGATTCCGGGGCGACATGCACCACTCCTCGCAGCACCCCGGCCCGGACGAATACGCCGGGAAATCCGCGGTCGTGATCGGCGCGAACAATTCCGCCCACGACATCGCGGCGGCGCTGTGGGAGGCCGGCGCGCAGGTGGCGATCGTGCAGAGATCGTCGACGCTCGTGACGAAATCCGATGCGCTGATGGAGTTCGCCTGGGGGCCGCTCTATTCCGAGGACGCGCTCGAGCGGGGCATCACCACCGAGAAGGCGGACTTGGTTTCGGCTTCCACGCCTTACGCGGCGCTCGGCCCGTCCCAGAAGAAGGTCACCGACGACATCCGCCGCAGGGACGCCGCGTTCTACGAGCAGCTTTCGGACGCCGGATTCCTGCTCGACTTCGGCGAGGACGAAACCGGCCTTGCCATGAAGTATTTCAGGCGCGGCTCGGGCTACTACATCGACGTGGGCGCGAGCCAGCTCATCATCGACGGCAAGATCCGGGTCGAGAGCGGGCGCGAGATCGCGGAAATCACCGAGGACTCTGTTGTGCTTGAGAACGGGACGCGGCTCGCGGCCGAACTGATCGTCTTCGCAACGGGATATTCGTCGATGAACGGCTTCGCCGCCGACCTGATCAGCCAGGAAGTCGCGGATGCCGTCGGCAAATGCTGGGGACTCGGTTCCGGAACGGCGTACGATCCCGGCCCCTGGGAGGGCGAGCTGCGGAACATGTGGAAGCCGACCAAGCAGGAAGCGCTCTGGTTCCACGGCGGCAATCTGCACCAATCGCGCCACTATTCCCTGATGCTCGCGCTTCAATTGAAAGCGCGATTCGAGGGGATTCCGACGCCGGTTTACGGAATGCAACCGGTCCATCATTTGGAATGACGCATCGGAGGCCAAACCGGCATGCTCGGGTGCGGCTGCTCCGCGGCGCGGGGCGGAAAGCGGATGCGAGCCCGCTCCGCTCGCCCGACAAAAGAATCAAGCGATGATCTCGGATCTCGCGGGCACCTGCCTTGCGCGGTTGGACGTTGACGCCGGGTTCTTCGGGAAACCGCCGGAAGCGCCCACAGAGCGGATCGAACATCGGCCGGTCGAAGCCGCCGGAACGGTGAATTCCACTTGAGCATGCCGAATTGGCGCGAGCGAATTTGCTGCATTCACAAGGGCGGGGAATTCGGGCAAATCTTGCTCGGCGACGGATCGCGGCGGGTCGCCGACCGCGTCTGCTGCGCCGCTAGGATGCCTATCGGCAGGACTGCAAGGACCGCAACCTGAATGAATTTGAAGGATCTTTCGAACCTGCTGGGCCTCTCGCAAACCACCGTGAGCCGCGCGCTGAACGGATATCCGGAAGTCAGCGAGGAAACCCGGATTCGGGTCTGCCGCGCCGCCAAGAAGTTCAGCTACAGGCCCAACCTCAACGCCACGCGGCTGGCGACGGGCCGGTCCATGGCTATCGGGCACGTGATTCCGGTCTCTTCAAGCAACGAGATGGTCAATCCGGTGTTCGCGGATTTCCTGGCTGGAGCCGGCGAAACCTGTGGCCGCGCCGGGTACGACCTGCTGCTCTCCGTCGTCAACGACGAGAACCACGAGCGGGCGTACAAGGAGCTTGCGGACCGCGGAGCCGTCGACGGCGTCATCGTCCAGCTTCCGAGCGTCAAGGACGGCCGGATCGGAATGCTCCAGCAGATGGGCCTTCCGTTCGTCGTCCACGGCCGGTCGTCGGAAGTAGACTCGGACTATTCGTGGCTGGACGTCGACAACAGGACGGCATTCCGCCGGGCCACCGCCTACCTCGTCCGGTCCGGCCACCGCCGCATCGCGCTGCTGAACGGGCTGGAGACGCTGGATTTCGCGAGGCGACGGCGGCGCGGCTACGAATCAGGGCTGCGCGAAAACGGGCTGGAGCCGGATCCCGCGCTGATTCGCTCGGGCGACATGACAGAGAACGCCGGCCACGACGCCGCGGCGGAAATGCTGGGCTGGCCGGACCCGCCATCGGCGTTTTTGTCGTCATCGATCCTGACCGCGATCGGCGCGCGCCGCGCGATCCAGGAGGCCGGCCTCGAGCTTGGCGTCGACGCCGCCATCGTGACCCATGACGACGAGCTCTCCTATTTGAAGAACTCCGGCGCCTTGCCGCTGTTCACGGCCACCCGCTCCTCGGTCCGGAACGCAGGCAGGAGGTGCGCGGAGCTCCTGCTCGGGCTGATCGAGAACCCGGATTCTGGACCGGTCCACGAGCTTTGGGAAACGGAGTTCGTCCGCGGGGCATCCACAGGGACCGAACCGGAGGCAGCGCGGTCCGTTGCCTGACCCGGATCCTTCCCGCGCGGCGCTTGTGGCGGACGTCGGCGGCACGAACTGCCGCCTGGCGCTTGCCGAAGGCGGCGAACTCGCTGCGGATTCGATTCGGCACTACCGGAATTCCGAATTCGACCGCTTCGAGTCGGTCCTTGAGGATTACCTTGCGACCGTGAACGCTGGGCCGGTCTCCTGCGCATGCGTTGCTGTCGCGGGACCGGTGAAGAACGGCTCGGCCAGCCTGACCAATGTCGATTGGCGGATTTCGGAAAGCGGCGTGGGAGCCGCAGCCGGAACGATCCGGACGGCCGTCATCAACGACATGCAGGCCTTGGGGCACTCGCTGCGCGGCCTCTCAGGCAAGCAGATGCAGAACATCCTTCCGGGCAAGCCTCCGCCGTCCGGCGCGACGAAACTCGTCGTGAATGTCGGCACCGGGTTCAATTCCGCCGCCGTGCTGCAGACGGATTCGTCCGAGATCGTCATGCCTTCGGAATCCGGGCACGCCAGCCTGCCGGCATCCACGGACCGCGAGTTCGGGCTGCTCAAGGCAATCGAGCGGCGCACGGGCTTCGCAAGCGTGGAGGAGGCCCTTTCCGGTCGCGGCTTGGAAACGATCCACCACTGGGTCTCCGGCGATGCGTCCGCACGCACGTCCAAGCCGGGCGGAGAGATCTCGGCGGAATTCGGCAAGGACGGCAACGCCGACGAGGCCGGGAAGGTTTTCGCCGGCCTGCTGGGGTCGGTCGCCGGCAATCTTGCGCTTGTCCATCTGCCGTACGGCGGCGTCTACCTCGCGGGAAGCGTCGCCGTTTCGATCGCGGGCTTCCTCGGCCAATTCGGTTTTGCCGACGCCTTTCTGAGCAAGGGCCGGTTCAGCGAGCTGATGCGGCAGTTCCCGGTCCTCGCGGTCATGGACAACAACGCGCCTCTCCTGGGATGCGCCGCGCGGTCGGAGCGCATGCCTGCGGGCTGAATCCGGAACGGCGGCGGCCGCGGACCCCGAATGTTCACATCCTGCCACCTGTAGGTTATTTGCATGGCGCTTCAACGCGGGAGCCCCGGATTGGCGGAAACGCAGCGCACTGAAACACATCGCAAGGGCATGCGGGTCCGCCGCAGCGTGCTCGGCGACGCGCATGTCGACCGGGCCAGCGCGCAGGCGACGGCGTTCGACACGCCGTTCCAGGAATACATTGTCGAGTCCGCATGGGCCGGGGTCTGGTCCCGGGAGGGGCTGACGCTGCGGGAACGGTCGCTGATCACGATCGCCCTGCTTGCGGCTCTCGGACACGACGAGGAAGTGGAAATGCACGTCCGCGCGACCGCGAACACCGGAGCAAGCCCCGACGACATAACCGAGGCGCTGCTGCATGTCGCGGCGTACGCAGGGGTTCCGGCCGCGAACCGGGCGTTCCGCGCGGCCAAAAAGGCGCTGGCGGAAATTGCCGGCGGCGATGCCGAGGAAGCCGCCAGTGGATAACAAGCCGCCCTCCTCCGGAGCCTTCTTCCCCCGGAACTTCGATTTGCATCCTCCGGCCTCCACGCCGCGCTACAAAAGCAGCGTGGCGCGCTCTCCGCAGCAGGCGCTGGTCTCGATCGGGAATTCCGCCGGCGAGCTGACCGGACCCGCCTTCAGCCGCGAGATTCTAGGGCCGAAGGACAACGACCTCACCTGCAACTGGGCCCGGCCGGGACAGAGCGCGATCGGCGAGCGGATCGTCGTGAGGGGCCGCGTCCTTGACGAGGACGGGCGAGGCGTCGGCGGAACCTTGCTCGAAGTCTGGCAGGCGAACGCCGGCGGGCGCTACCGGCATGCCGTCGACCAGTATTTGGCGCCTCTGGATCCCGACTTCGGCGGCTGCGGGCGGACGATCACGGACGAGGACGGCCGCTACGAGTTCAGGACCGTCAAGCCGGGCCCGTATCCTTGGCCGAACGGGATCAACGACTGGCGGCCGGCACACATCCACTTCTCGTTGTTCGGGCACGGCTTCGCGCAGCGCCTGATCACGCAGATGTATTTCGAGGGCGACCCGCTCATCCCGCTCTGCCCGATCGTGAACACGATCCACGACCAGGACGCGATCGGCCGGCTGGTGGCGGCTTTCGACTGGCCGAACACGATCCCGATGGACGCTCGGGCCTACAAGTTCGACATCGTGCTGCGCGGCAGGCGCCGCACGCATTTCGAGCGGAATTGAATCCGGATCGGCCAATGGTCCAGCAGCTGAACCACCTCCGCGAGTCCTCGTCGCAGACGGCCGGGCCGTACGTTCACATCGGCTGCACGCCCAACGTGGCAGGCATTGAGCGAATGTACGGAGGGAGCGATCTAGGCGCCGACATGGTCGGCGAGCGGACCAAGGGACGCCGGATCAACATCGTCGGGCGCGTGCTCGACGGCATCGGCGCGCCCGTGCGGGACGCGCTCGTGGAAATCTGGCAAGCCGACCACGCGGGGCTGTTCAACAGCCCCTTCGAGACCCGCGGCGACGCGGACCCGGAGTTTCCCGGATGGGGCCGACAGGCGGCGGACTGGGACACCGGCGGATTCGAATTCAGGACAATCCGCCCCGGCCGGGTTCCTTATTTCGACGGCCGGCTGCAGGCGCCGCATCTCCAGATCTGGGTCGCAGCGCGCGGGATCAATCTCGGCCTGCACACGCGCATGTACTTCAGCGACGAGACCGACGCGAACGGCGAAGATCCGGTGTTGAACATGATCGCCCACAAATCCCGGATACCGACGCTCATGGGAACGGTGGAGGGCAGCACGTGCAGCTTCGACATCCGCCTGCAGGGCGACCGGGAAACCGTGTTCTTCGACGTCTGAGCGCGCGGCATGCCCAAATTCCAGCCCCTTGACGACGCCGTTGCCGAGTGTCTCGCGCCTGGCAGCACCGCGGCGTTCGAAGGCTTCACGCACCTGATTCCGCACGCGGCGGCCCACGCCGCCATCAGAGCGGGCATCGGCGGCCTCACCGTCGTCCGGATGACGCCGGACCTGATCTACGACCAGATGATCGGAATGGGTCTGATCAAGCGGCTCGTGTTCTCTTACGCAGGGAATCCGGGCGTCGGGCTGCTGCGCAGATTCCGGGACGCCGTTGAAAACGGCTGGCCGCAACCGCTTGAGATCGAAGAGCACTCGCACGCGGCGATCGCGAACGCTTACGAGGCCGCTGCGGCCGGGCTGCCGTTCGGCGCGTTCCGCGGGTATCTCGGATCGGGCCTTCCCGAGGTCAATCCTAGGATACGAACCGTCGCCTGTCCGTTCACTGGCGAGGTGCTGGCGGCGGTTCCGGCAATGAAGCTGGACGCCGCATTCATCCACGCGCAAAAAGCCGACCGGAAGGGGAACGTCCTTATCGAGGGGATACTTGGCGTTCAGAAGCAGGCCGCATTGGCGGCGAAGCGCACAGTTGTGACCGTCGAAGAGATAGTCGACGATCTCGAAACCCATCCGAACGCCTGCGTTCTTCCGCACTGGACCGTCACTGCCATCTCGGAAGTGCCCGGCGGCGCCCACCCTTCCTACGCGAGAGGCTACTACGAGCGCGACAACGCGTCCTACATCGAATGGGACAGGATTTCCGCCGACCGCGAGCGGTTCCGCGAATGGATGCAGGAAAATGTGATTGAATCCGGACCCGGCGCATTCGAGAAGCGCGTCCAGCACTTGAGGACGGGCAAATGACCGCGAACGGATACACTCCGGACGAAATCATGATCGTCGCTTCGGCGCGCGCGCTGCGCAACGACGACGTATGCTTCGTCGGGATCGGCGCTCCGTCGGCGGCCTGCAACCTCGCGCGGATGACAAAGGCCCCCGATATCACGCTGATCTATGAATCCGGCACGATCGGAGCTTCGCCAGGCGTCCTGCCGCTTTCGATCGGCGACGGCGAACTGTGCGAAACGGCGCTTTCCACGGTCCCGGTTCCGGAAATGTTTCGGTACTGGCTTCAGGGCGGCCGCATCACGGTCGGGTTCCTGGGCGCAGCCCAGCTCGACAAGTTCGGCAACATCAACACGACTGTAATCGGCCCCTACGAAAATCCGAAAGTCAGGCTGCCCGGCGGCGGCGGGGCGCCGGAGATCGCCGCGAGCTGCGGCAAGGTCTACATCGTGATGAAGCAGAGTCGGCGCGGCTTCGTCGAGAACATCGACTTTTTCACGTCGTTCGGGTTCGGAACCGGTGCCGACGACCGGCGATCGCTGGGAATCGAAACCGAGGGCCCCGCCCTGCTGGTCACCGACCTTGCGCTCTGGGAGCCCGACGACGCCACGAAGGAGCTGACGGTGGTGTCGCTCCACCCCGGCGTCACCCGCGAAACGGTCCAGGACACGGTCGGCTGGCAAGTGAAATTCGCCGAGGATGTCCGCGTCACGGAACCGCCGACTGAGGTCGAGCTGTCGATCCTGCGGGATCTCCGGGCGCGCACAAGCGCCGCCCATTCCGGGGCCGGCGGGACGGACGGCTGAATGGCCGAGGCGCTGATCTGCGATTACGTCCGCACGCCTATCGGACGATTCGGCGGCTCTTTGTCGAGCGTCCGAGCGGACGATCTCGCTGCGGTGCCGCTGGCCGCGCTGCTGAAGCGGAATCCGGAACTGGATCCGGCCGCCGTCGGCGAAGTTCTGATGGGATGCGCGAACCAGGCCGGCGAGGACAACCGCAATGTCGCGAGGATGTCGCTCCTGCTGGCGGGCTACCCGCAATCGGTTCCCGGCGTCACAGTCAACCGGCTGTGCGGTTCTGGAATGGACGCTTTGCTGACGGGCGCGCGCCTGATCGCCTGCGGCGACGCCGACATCGTGGTGGCAGGCGGCGTCGAGAGCATGTCCCGCGCGCCTTTCGTCATGGGCAAGGCCGAAAGCGCGTTCTCGCGCTCGTCCTCGATCCAGGACACGACCTCCGGATGGCGGTTCGTGAATCCGCGCATGCACAAGGAGTTCGGCACCGACTCGATGCCTGAAACCGCGGAAAACGTCGCGGAGGATTACGGGGTTTCCCGAGAGGACCAGGACCGGTTCGCTCTGCGGTCCCAGGAGAAGGCGAAACGCGCGCAGGAAAGCGGCAGGCTGGCGAAGGAAATCGCGCCCGTAACGATTCCAACGCGCCGGGGCGATCCGCGCGTGGTCAGTTCGGACGAGCATCCCAGGGACACATCGCTGGAGAAGCTCGCGGCCCTCCGCGCATTGTTTCGAACCGGCGGAACGGTCACCGCCGGCAATGCGTCCGGGATCAACGACGGCGCCGCGGCGCTGCTGCTCGCCTCGCCGCAGGCGGCGTCCAAGCACGGCTTGGAGCCGATTGCGCGGATTGTCGGAGGCGCAACAGCGGGCGTAGAGCCCCGGGTCATGGGGATCGGGCCCGTTCCCGCCTCGCGGAAGCTTTGCGAAAAGGCCGGGCTGAGCTTGGCGGATTTCGACGTTATCGAGTTCAACGAGGCTTTTGCGAGCCAGTGCCTAGCGGTGGTCAGGGAGTTGGGGCTTCGCGACGACGACAAGCGCGTCAATCCCAACGGCGGCGCGATTGCGCTCGGCCACCCGCTCGGAATGTCCGGAGCCCGGATTGCCGGGAGCGCCGCAGTCGAACTCCGGGAAAGCGGCGCAAGGCGTGCGCTCGCCTCGATGTGCGTCGGCGTCGGACAGGGAATCGCTTTGGCCCTGGAAGCCGCATAGGCGTCGTGTTCGCCCATCCGCTGACCCGAACGGAGCTTGCCGGGCTCTTCGGAGACCCGGAGATCGAACAGCTGTTCGCATCCGAGGCCATGCTGGATCGCATGGTCCGGTTCGAGGCGGCACTGACCTCGGCGCTGGGCGAAGCCGGAATCGCTTCCGAGTCCTGCGTCACGCACACGCTGAAAGCTATCAAAGGAACAAAGATTGACGTCTCGAAGATCCGAGAAGCGGCCAGCCGCGACGGCGTTGTCGTGCCGGAACTCGTCAGGCAGTTGCGAGCGCGGATCGGTTCCGAGCATGCTGCGGACTTCCACAGAGGCGCGACCAGCCAAGACCTTGTGGACACCGCGCTGGCCATGGCGCTCAAGGATGCGAACGCATTGTTCGCATCCCGCCTCCGAAGCGCAATCGGCACCCTGGGGAACCTTCGCCAGAACGCCGGAGGCCGCGCGCTGAAGGGCCGCACGCGCATGCAGGAGGCCGTGCAAATCATGGCGGCCGACAGGATCAATGTTTGGACGCGCCCGTTGGCCAAGGCCGCCGAAGCTTTCCCGGAAATCCGCAAAGCGGTGGAAGTGCTGCAATTCGGCGGTCCGGTCGGCGATCGGGGGCAACTTGGCAAACACGCGAGAGAGGTGGCGGCGTGCATTGCACGGGAGCTCGGGCTCGCTGAGCCCGGCTTCGCTTGGCATTCCGAACGCGCGAGGCTGGCCGACTACGCCTCGTGGTGTTCCGCGCTAACCGGCTCGCTTGCCAAAATCGGGCAGGACCTCGCGCTGATGGCGCAGATGGGCGAGGTCGAATTCGAAGGCGGCGGGAGCTCCTCCGCTATGCCCCACAAAAGCAATCCCGTCGGCGCCGAAACCATGGTCGCGCTCGGCCGGTTCAACGCCGTTCTGCTGCCGGGCATGCACCAAGCCCTTGTGCACGAACAGGAGCGTTCGGGAGCGGCTTGGTCGCTGGAATGGATGGTGCTGCCGCAGATGTGCGTTGCGACCGGCGCGGCACTGGCGATCACGGAGAGAACGCTCAGGTCGGCGCGGAAATTCGCGTCGGTGGATTCCTGATCGAAGCGGGAAGCTTGGTGGAGCCGAGGGGAATCGAACCCCTGACCTCGTCATTGCGAACGACGCGCTCTCCCGACTGAGCTACGGCCCCTAGCGGCCGCCCCTCTGAATGAAGCCGCCTGCGTTGTCAAGGTGCTGGCTGAATCTCGGCCTCCGCGCTCCTGACACTGCAAACGCGTTCAACTGAGCACTGGGGACGCATCAACTGACCTGCCATATCAGACGACCGGGTGTCCGGCATCCGAAAATATCCCGCAATTTTGCATTGCCACGGGATCGCCGAAGCAATAACCGCGGATTGTCGGGTGCCCTTGATGAGCTCGATATGGTTCGCCCAGCCTGACATCACCTGCCCTCGTCATTGAGGGCGTTTTCTGCTTGTGCTTCGCGCGTCCCGGGTGCCTTCGGATTCTTGCCCGTGAATTCGATGGCGAGGTTTGCGGGCAGCAGGCGGAGGGTGCGCGGCTGGACGCAGCGGTCATCGACTGCGTCCAGAGACTCAGGACCCGGGAGTGCGGGGCATGGCCAATTCGGACGAAAAACGGTGGCGGCAGCGTCTGGCCAATTTCGGCGCGGTGCTGACGCAACTGGACGAGGCTTGCGAACAGGATTCCTATTCAAACCTCGAACGGGTCGGGCTGCTGCGGATATTCGAGAGCTCTTACGAGCTTGGCTGGAAAGTCCTGAAGGATTTGTTGTTCCATGAAGGGCACGACGTAAACAGCCCGCGCGGGGTGATCCGCAAAAGTTTCGAATCAGGCTACCTCGGCGAGGACGATTGCGAGACATTTCTCTATGCCATCGGCAATCGCAGCATGCTTATGCATGCCTATCGGGACGAGCTGGCACGGGAAGCGGAAACGCTGATCAAAGGCCGTTACCATCCGATGCTGCGCAGATTGCGGGAAACACTTGAGCGCAGTAGCCGCTCATGACGGATGGACTGAAGGCGAAGCATCGCGCGGCGATCATCAAAGCCCTCGCCGGCAACGACCGCGTGGAACGGGCGGTTCTGTTCGGCTCGCGGGCCACGGAGACCTACACCTCGGCTTCCGACGTGGACATCGCGCTGTTTGGAGACCGCCTGACGCTGACCGATCAAGCGCGCCTCGGCAGCGTTCTCGACGAGCTCACCGTTCCGCAGCGAGTTGATTTGCTCCTGCACGCGATGATCGACAGCGACGAATTGCGCGAGCATATCGAAACGCAGGGAGTCGAATGGTACCGACGGCAGACAAGCGAGAGAAAGCAACCGCCGGTTGAACTGCCCGTGTTTGCAGGAAAGTGAAAGCCTTCCGTTTCTCAACCATGCTGAAGCGCGCCTGTCAGCCTCGGCCGCCGGGCGAAGCAGAGGACACGTTCCGCGAACAACAGGGCGCTTGAAATAACCACATGAGTGCCGAACGAAATGCTCTTCAGATAAGCCGGGGCGATTCAGGGTGCATCATCGCCAATATTCATGAGACTCGCTCGCTCTCCAGTCCGCACGATGCGCTGCTCTCCAAAATTGTTTCGGCGGAACACCCGCTTGGCGAAGTCTCGGAACAAGCAAAGTGCGCCGCGTGACTGATACGCTGCTGACGAATGCTGATCAGGCGGAAGCACTGTCCCGCGCCTATGCCAGCGCCGTTGCAGCGAGAGCCGGGTACACAACATCCGTCCTCGAGCCAGATCGGGATGGCATCGACCTGCGAATCCAAGCCGGTGGCGCGATGAGGCCCGCTCTGGACTTGCAGTTGAAGGCGACCGTCAACTTGGAGAGGCGCCGCGATGGTTACGTTCGATTCCCTTTGAAACGTCGCAACCATGACCTGCTTCGCATCGAAACGCAGACGCCGAGGCTGCTGGTCGTGCTGGATTTGCCCAGCGACAGCAACCAGTGGATGACCCTCACCGAGAACGAACTAGTGCTGAGACATCGAGCTTATTGGTTGAGTCTTCGGACGAATGAAGAGACAACGAATAAGGTATCCGTCATCGTCGCAATACCGGAAGGAAACCTGTTCAACGTCGAGAGTCTGCGCTGCTTGATGGAGCGATCAAGGGGAGGGAAGATTCTATGAGAGCCAGCATCCAGGACGAACGCGCATTGAACAAGGTCTCACCCTCGGCGCTGTCGGCTTACGCGCGCGCCGCCGGCTGGGCTAAGGACGAGCCCTATGGCGACCATTCCGATGTTTACGTTAGCGGGGAAGCGCCCGAAATCATCATTCCTAGGACCCAGCGCCTCGGCGATTACGCCGACGTTGTATCGCGGTTGATCGAGATCTTCGCTGAAACCGCCGAAACGGATGCGCTTTCTCTCTATCGCGATCTGATCATTGCTGACCGCGATGTCGTCCGGGTGAGAGCCGCGCCCGAAGGCGCCGACGGCGCCGTGACCTTGGATGACGGCGTGAACCTAATTACCGGCGCGCGCGACATGGTTCTGGCCGCAGCCTGTTCCTTGCGAGAACCGAGGCCGTTTTTCCGTCCGCGGGCGAATCGGGAGGCAATCGACTACATGCGGAGGGTCCACCTTGGGCAAACCGAGCGTGGAAGTTATGTCGTTACGCTGCTTACTCCGGTCGTTCCGCTCCCGATGCGGCAAGCATCCTTGCTCGACTCCGAAACGGACGGTCCACGTGTTGACCGGCGAGTGACACAGCGCCTAATTGAAGCGGTGACGGCCGCCCAAAAGGCGGCCGAAAGGACCTCTAGCGGCGATGCCGACGCCTTTTTCGAAGCCGTGGAGCACGGCGCGAGCGCCAATTTGTGCGAAGCCGTAGCCACGTTAATCAAACCGTTTGGCGGAATCGACGTCAGCCTGACATGGGCCCTGACCTACCCGATGCGTGTGCCGCGGAAAACTGTCCGCTTCGGAGCGGCGGATGCTCCTATCCTGCGGGAGGCGGCGCGGAGCTTACGGGAACGGAAGCCGAAGCGCATGCCGGAACGGAAGCCGGACATGCGCTTGAAAGGGCGTATCCAACGCTTGACGCGCGATGATCTAGAAACGGACGGAACGATTACGCTGGGAACCAATGTCGAGGGACGTGCGGTGTCAATCGAGGCAGCGTTGAATCGATCCGACTACGATCATGCCATCCAAGCTCACAAAAGTAATGCCGTAGTCGTCATTACAGGCGATCTCGAGCCATTCGAAGGTCAGTGGCGCTTGCGAGGCGCACAGTTCGAGGGTGTCGGTTCGAATAAAGTCGATGAGGATGGCGATCTTCGGGCTTGGAACTCGTAATCGAAAACAAGCTCGTAAGAATCGCGTGCCCTCAATCAGCGGCGACGCAGTGGCAGGTGTCTGCCTGCATGGCGGAATTCATCCCGAATGCTCAAGCCTTCCGACGAAATTCCGGTCTCCGTGAAGATTGTCCACGCGGTTAACCGGAGGCCAGTATTTGGAAGCCTCGGCTACGCCCGCCGGAAAGCACGCCTTCCGCCTTGAATACGGGCGGTCCCAGTCGCCGACGAGGTCCCGGGCGGTATGAGGCGCGTTGCGCAGGACGTTGTTCTCGGGATCGGCCTTCCCGTCCCTGACCTCCGCGATTTCGTCCGCGATCCGGAGCATCGCGTCGCAAAACCGGTCTAGCTCGGCCTTGGGCTCCGACTCCGTCGGCTCGACCATCAGGGTGCCGGGAACCGGCCAGCTCATGGTCGGAGGATGGAAGCCGAAATCGATCAGCCGCTTGGCGATATCCTCGACCGTCAGGTTCGTTCCTTCGACCGAAGGCCGGAGGTCGACTATGCATTCGTGCGCCACCAGCCCGTTCCTCCCGGAATAGCAGATCTCGAATTTGTTCCTGAGGCGCCGGGCTACATAGTTCGAATTCAGGATCGCGATTCGCGTCGCGCGCGACAGGCCGTCGCCGCCCATGAGCAGAAGATACGCCCATGAAACCGAGAGTATGGACGCCGATCCGTACATGCTCGACGAGACTGCGCCCACGTTCTGACCGGTGGCGGGGTCGCCGGGCAGGAAATCCGCCAAATGCGCCCTTACGCCGATGGGGCCCATGCCGGGCCCGCCGCCGCCGTGGGGAATGCAGAAGGTCTTGTGCAGATTCAGGTGGGCAACATCGGCACCGAGCTCGCCCGGTTTCGCGATCCCGAGGAGCGCGTTCAGGTTTGCGCCGTCAAGGTAGACCTGCCCGCCGCAGTCGTGGGTAAGCGCGATCACTCTTCCTATGCCGCTTTCGAACACGCCGTGCGTGGAGGGATAGGTCACCATCGTGGCGGCGATCCTGGAACCGAACTCGTCCGCTTTGCGGGCCATGTCGTCGAGGTCGACAGATCCGTCTTCGGTAGTGCCGATCTCGACGACCTCGTATCCGGCCATGCTGGCCGACGCCGCGTTGGTTCCGTGGGCGGACTTAGGAATCAGGCAGATGTCGCGCTGCGCCTGCCCGGAGTTCGAATGGTAGCGCCGGATCGCCAGAAGGCCCGCGTACTCTCCCTGCGCCCCGGAATTCGGCTGCATGGAGATGGCATCGAAACCCGTGATTTCGCACAGCTTTTGCGAAAGATCGTCGATCAGCTCCAAATAGCCCTCAATCTGCTCCTTCGGCGCGAGAGGGTGGATCTGGCCCAGCTCCGGCCACGTGACCGGCATCATTTCCGTTGCCGCGTTCAGCTTCATCGTGCAGGAGCCCAAGGGAATCATGGTTCGGTCCAAGGCGAGGTCCTGATCCGCCAATCGCCTCATGAACCGGGTCAATCCGGCTTCGGATCGGTTCAAGTGGAAAACCGGATGCAACAAGCACTCGGTGGTTCTTCTGAGATACTCAGGAATTGCGGCGTCCGTTCCCGCGGGCGCCAGCTCAGCGCCGAAAGCCGCGCACAGATCCAGGAGCGTCTCCTCGTCCACGAGCTCGTCGACCGAAATTCCGAAGCGACGGTCTGGAAGCGGTCGGAGGTTGATGCCCGCGGCGTCCAGCCGCGCGCGGACCGCGCTTTCGGAATCGCCGACTTCCACCGTGATCGTGTCGAAGAACGCTTCCGGTCCAACCTTGAATCCCGCAGCACGAAGCGAGTTCCGCAGCCTGACCGCCCGGGCATGCACACGCGAGGCGATGGCGCACAGGCCCTCTTCGCCGTGGAACACGGCGTATAGCGCGGACATTACGGCCGGCAGCACCTGCGCGGTGCAAATGTTGGACTTCGCGCGCTGCCGCCGGATGTGCTGCTCCCTTGTCTGAAGCGCAAGCCGCAGCGCCCTGCCCCCGCCGCTGTCGGCCGACACCCCTACCAAGCGTCCGGGAAGCTCCCGCTTCAAAGCTTCCTTGGAAGCGATGAAGGAGGCATGCGGGCCTCCGAAACCGAGCGGCACGCCGAAGCGCTGCGCCGAGCCAACCGCAATATCGGCGCCCATGGCGCCCGGATCCTTCAGCAAGGTGAGTGCCAACGGATCCGCTGAAACCACCGCCAGCCCGCCTGCGTCGTGAACGGCGCCCACGGGTTCGCAGAAATCCCGTGCGGCACCGAAGGTCCCTGGGTACTGGAAGATTGCGCCGAAGTGGTCGTCGTACTGCGCCGGGACAAACGGGTCGCCGACCCGGAGCTCAATGCCGAGCGGCTCGGCCCGCGTTTTCAGAACCGCGATGTTCTGTGGATGGCAGTTCCGATCGACAAAGAACTTGCGGGCATCCGACTTCGAGCAGCGGAAGGCCATCGCCATCGCCTCCGCGCACGCCGTCGCCTCGTCGAGCAATGAAGCGTTCGCCACGTCCAAGCCGGTCAAATCGCAAACCAGCGTTTGGAAGATCAGCAGGACCTCCAGCCTGCCTTGGCTGATCTCGGATTGGTACGGCGTGTAGGCGGTGTACCAGGAGGGGTTCTCCAGAATGTTGCGCAAGATCGCCGCTGGCGTCGCGGTTCCGTAGAATCCCTCGCCGATCAGTGATCGGCAAACGTGGTTCCTCACGGCAGTCTCGCGAACCTTCTTGAGCGCGTCCCGCTCGCTCAGCGGATCACCGATCCGCAGGAGCTTTCGATCCTCGAAGCCCGCCGGCAATGCATTCCGGATCAGCTCCTCCTCGCTGGAAGCGCCAAGGTACGACAGCATTTCGAGAACTTCCGCCGCGGAAGGACCGATGTGTCGGAGGTTCGCGAAATCTTCAGGGTCGATGGTGCGTGCGTCGTCAGGCATGGCATCGGCCTCGTCAGGCGATATGCGCGTTGTATTCGTCTTCCGACATGAACTTGCCGAGTTGGCCGGGTTCTTCGAACCGCATCTTGAAGAACCAGCCCGCATCCAGCGGATCTTCCGTGATCACCGACGGATTCTCGGCGACGGCTTCGTTGACCGCCGAGATCGTGCCGGACGCCGGCGCGAGGATTTCGGACGCCGCCTTGACGCTTTCGATGACGGCGACTTCGGATCCGCACTCGAAGCGCGTGCCCACCTCCGGCAACTCGACAAATACGATGTCTCCCAGCTGGGACGCGGCGAACTGTGTGATCCCCACGGTAACCTCGCCGCCTTCTTCGGACAGCCACTCGTGCTCCTTGGTGTACTTCAATTCCCCCTCCATGCTCTGTCGATCAGTTTCCGGACCGTTCGAACGGCATCGCTGCAACCCGGGCCGGAAGAAGTTCCTTCCGCACCCGTCCGAAGACCTTCCGGCCTTCCTCGACCCTGCCCGAAGCCAGATATGCCATTGAAACAGGCGCTCCGACGCTCGGCCCGAATCCCCCGGATGACACAATCCCGAGTTCTTCCCGACCTTCGGGATCGCCGAAGATGCGCGTTCCCCGCCTAAGCGGAACCCTGCCCTCGGCCTTCAGCCCGACGCGCGTCCGCTTCGTTCCGCCCACCAGTTCCGCATTGATGGCTTCCGACCCGGGGTACCCGCCAGCTCGCGGGCCGCCCGCTCTGCGGGCCCTTCCGATGGTCCAAGCAAGCCCCGCCTCGACCGGGCTGGTCGTTTCATCCAGGTCGTTCCCGTACAGGCACATGCCCGACTCGAGCCTGAGCGTGTCCCGCGCGCCGAGGCCGGCCGGCTCGACCTCGTCCATGGCCAACAGCCCGGATGCGAAGGAATCCGCAAGTTCGCCCGGAAGGATGATTTCGAATCCGTCCTCTCCGGTATAGCCGGTCCGGGAAACTGCCAACGTCGACCCGTCGCGCTCGAATTCCCTGATATCCAGAAACTTCATACCCATGACGCCCGGAAGAATCCGAGCCAGTGCTTTCTCCGAATCGGGTCCCTGAAGCGCAACCATCGCCTGATCCCGCTTCGGTTCCGCCTTCTCGCCGAAAGCTTTGGAGAGCAGACCGGCGACCTCGCGGCGACGGGAAGCGTTCGACACTACGATCAGTTCGTTCGCCAGCTTTCCCACAATGAAATCGTCGACGATTCCGCCGCGGACGTTCGTGAAGACGCCGTAGCGGGCGCGTCCGACCGGCACGCCCAAGACATCCATGGGCGTCAGCGACTCGAGAATGGCTGATGCCTGATCCGTGTCCCCGGCATTGCCCGGGAGCACGAACCGGCACATGTGGCTGACATCGAACAGGCTGGCCAAGGTCCGGGTTTGCCGGTGCTCCGCGATGACGCCCGTCGCGAACTGAAGCGGTAGCTCGAAACCGGCGAATTCCGTCAGCTTCCCGCCGAGCCGGACATGCAGATTATAGAGCGGCGTCCGCCGCGCCGACACGTCGCCGCCGTCCGCCTCCCCGGTCACTGCGCTCGCAATCCGGCGGGTGCCGAGGACGCAGTGGATTGTTCCGGAATGCCCTCTATAGCTGCGCTCGCGCTGGTCATGGATTCGCGCCCTTGCATACGAAATCAATATGGCAGGCCGTTGAAGCCCGCAAGAATGCCTGATGCGCAAAATAATCGCGCCAGCATCCTGGTCTTGGATGAACGCCGTCGAGAGCTTCCTCGGGAAGCTGGGCGGCCGCCGGTTCCGGTGCCGCGTCAACGACTCCGGCGAGCAACTCGAGAATTCGGTCACGAATTTCATGAACGGCACAACGGGGAGGAGGCGAAAGCCTGCAACCGAAAAGCGTACTGGGAACGCCTCGTCGCCACGCGGCAAATAGGGTGCCATCTGTCCGAATCATGCCACTCGCTCCACCACCGCTGCGGAAAAAGGAAGCGTTGCCGTCGGATTCAGGTGACTGGGCTTGTTGACCGTTCTGCCCGCAAAGCTATGGTGCCAGCGTTTCGCTCGCTGTTGGCATAATTGGTTCAATCGAGCGTACTGAAGACAACTGGGAGCGATACAGAATGCCTCATCCAATAGACCTTGAAGCGCTGCTGGCGGGATGCGCCGACAATTCTTTCGATGATGGCATCCGCATTGACAGCGACCTTGAGCCGCTCTCAGGTCCCGGCGGCGTGGTCAAGCCGGCGGTCTACGAAGGCGGAACCTACCAGCTCGACAAACGGTGGGCTTCTCCTGCGGACCCCGAACCTACGCTGGTCATCGTTATCGACAATGTGCCGTCGCAGGCGAACCGCCTTGAGGAGGCCTTGCAGAAAAGCCGCGCCTCGACTTCGATACCGGAATTCACGCTCGACTTTTCGGAACTGGCGCATCTTCCGGCGCACCTTCCCCGGTCCCTGTCGAGTCTTGAATTTCCCCACCGCAATGCGGACGCGTACCTTCGCGACGCTGAATTGGACGGGCAGGATTTCCTCAAGACCGATATCGGCCGGGCGATCTTCGGCGCCACTGCGCAAACCTGCGGGCCGTTGATCGCTTGGTTTCCGCAGGCATTGCTGTACGGCTTCTGGCAATCGCACTTGGGCAAGAAGCGTCAGAACACAAAACACGCGCGCGCGTGGGTCTCCGAGATCATCGGCTGGAATCCCGCTGCCACGGAGACCAAGGTACTCGGCGTGAAAGGGGATGCCCTCAACCTGAACACCGATGACGTTGTGAGTTCCAATCCCAATGACCGCACGGAATGGGAAATCGGCAAAGGTGTGAAGAGCGACGGGGCAAAGATTGAGGGTGCAAGGAAGGACAAGCTCTCAGAAATTGGCCATGGGCAGGTGCCGTTCAGGCAGGATACGGCCGCGGCGGGAGCGGTTTCCTTTGCACGGGTGACGCAGCGCGCGACGGTGTCCTTCGCCCAGCTTCGGCGGATCAGCCTCGGGGGCGGTTCAGGAAAGGCGGATGCGGCGGTTCGGGCATTGCTGGTGGCGCTCGGACTGCATGCCCACCAACTCGCTTTCGGCAGAGGATTTGCGCTTCGTTCCGGTGCCGAGCTTCGACCGCGAAATACGACCGCAACCAAGCTTGGCGCGGATGGAGATGAACCGTTCAATCTCGGCGACGTTGAAACCACAGGCGCGCTCCTTGAAGCGGCAAGGACGCATGCCGCATCGCACGGAGTGCCACTCGACGGATGGGGCGGATCGCCGACGAGGCTGACTCCGAAGGAGAATCTCAAAAAAGCGATCTCGGCGACCTGGCCCGAACTCGACTGATGCTGGCAATCAGCGTAGAGTTCCTGCACGGGACTTTCCGAGGCGATCCGGCCGGCACCGCCGTCACCGGAGAGTTGGCTCATGGCGAGTGGCCGCCGTCTCCAGCCCGCCTGTTTGCCGCCTTCGTGGCGGCCGACGGAACCCGAAAAGCCTCACGGGTTACAGACGGCCAAGAACTCTTATGGCTGGAAGGTTTGCCACCACCGTCCATCCATGCCCACGGCAATGCTTGGCACCAGGCGCTCCAACCTCGATTCGTGGTCGCTCACCGCGGTGGTCCGGCAAAGGCGACGCATCAAGAGTATGTGGCCAGGCAAGGGGCTCTGCATCGGGCGGGCGTCCGAGTGGCAACAAGAATTCCATCCGTTGTGTACCGGTGGAAAACGAAGACGCCGGATGAAGTTACGCTCGCCTCGCTCCGCCGTCGTGCCGCGAGGATCGGTTATCTCGGCACGTCCGACTCGCCGGTCCGCGTCCGCGTCGCGACGAAGATGCCATGCGATTCGCCGGACGAGGTTTTTGTACCGGATTCGATGGGAGATTCGTGGATCAGTGTCCCGCAGCCGGGGGACATCCGTCTGCTGGACCAGATGTACGACGCTTGGCAAGAACGAGGTTCGTCGGTAGGCCGCTCGCAGTTTCCGGCGCTCTTCCACATGGCGACCTACCGGTCGCCTGACGGCCGCGACAAGGCGGACAGAGGGGAAGTGGTAGCTTGGCTCCGCTTGCGCACAGCCGTTTCGGGCCGACGGATTTCGTCCCTCACTGCGCTCTTCAAGGAGGCCGTCCTCAGTCGGCACCAGCGAATGCACGGCGAGCCGCCCGCCATCCTGCATGGTCACGGGTTCGAGCGATCAGGTTACGACCTCGCACGCTACCTTGCGCTGCCAGATGTTGGCTATCCACACTCGCGAGGCCGCATCCACGGCTTGGCCCTTTGGTTGCCGCCGGACGCCACCCGCATTCAGTGCTTGCAGGTTCGCGATGCTGCGTTCGCCATCGACGCGCTTGTCGGACGGGGCATTGATGTATCCGTTGAACCGGACGGGGATAACGAGGGGCTTTGGGCAGCAAATCCACGTCGCTGGCGAGGACCGTCACCGGTGTGGGTGACGGCGTTCCCGGTGATTCACGAGAGGCGGGGCGTGCCCGGCCTACCGCAAGCGGCCCGATGGTGCCGTCATGCTGGCCTGCCCGCTCCACTCGCATTTCAATCGTCCCGCACGCCCCTGCTTACAGGCGCGGTCGACCTGTCGCCCGCGGAAGTCAACCGCCCGCAGCGACCCGCGCTGCCGTACTCCCACGCCAAGTTTCGTTTCGCGGAGCCCATCGCTGGGCCGGTCGTCATTGGTGCCGGACGACAACGCGGATTCGGCCTATGCGTGCCAGTTGATGACTGAAGAAGGGCCGGTGCCCGGCATCGGAGCGCGACAGGCTGACCCGGGGCCGATTCCTTCGTTGCCCTCATTCCCCGAATTTTACCATGCCGTCCACGGACGCGAGCCGTTCCCCTGGCAGGCCCGCCTTGCCAGCGATGTCTTGAAGCAGGACCGTTGGCCGGCAGAGATCGGCGTGCCGACCGGGCTCGGCAAGACTGCCTGCCTCGATATCGCGGTGTGGTGGCTTTCCTCGCAGGCGGATCGGGCGCCGAAACGCCGAACTGCGCCGACGCGCATCTGGTGGGTAGTCAATCGGCGGCTCCTCGTGGACTCAACAGCCGATCACGCCGAGCGTTTGGCGCAAATGCTCGACGACCCGGCATCCGCCGGGCTGATTGACCGCACTAGGCGTCGTGCTGTCGAACGCATCGCCGCGCGGCTTCGTTCTCTGTGGATTGAGGGTGCCGCACGCCCGCTTGATGTAATCCGCCTTCGCGGCGGCATCGCTTCGCGCACGCCCACGGATCCCGCACGGCCGACAATCTTACTGTGCACGGTGCCGATGTACGGCTCCCGCCTGCTGTTTAGAGGCTACGGGTCCAAATTGCGGTCCGTCGACGCCGCCATGGCCGGCGTCGACAGCTTGGTTCTGCTGGACGAGGCACATCTTGCAAGGCACTTGAGGGAGCTGATTCCAGACTTGGCCGCCTGCCATCCTGGCGCGGGGGATCTGCTTGGCAGGCAGCGCTCAAGACCGATGGTCGTCTCGTTGACCGCAACCGGCGATGCCGACGAGAGTGAACGATTCAAGCTGGATGCCGACGATGATGCCCACCCGATCGTTCGTAAGCGGCTGGATGCCTGTAAGCCGCTTAAGGTCGACCTCGCAATCGGCAACGACCGCGCGAAACCACTTGCGGACGCCGCTATCGCGCTCATCAAGGAGGCGTCTGCTCCGGCCGCGTGCATTGTGTTCAGCAATACGCCGAAGACGGCGCGGGAGACTTTCGAACGCTTGCGCAAGGCGCTGCCGGAAGCGGAGGTCATGCTCCTCACAGGACTCATGCGCGAACGCGAAGCGGCGCAAATCCGGAATCGGATTCTCGACGACGAACATGGGATGACGACGGCCCGGCCAGCGGGTGCGTTGCGTCGGCGTCATCTGGTCGTGGTAGCGACCCAGACCTTGGAAGTCGGAGCAGACATTGACGCGGAGTACTTGGTGACGGAGGGGTGTGGCGTCCGGGCGCTTACCCAGCGGTTGGGTCGGCTGAACCGACTCGGACGCTTTTCCCACGCGCGCGCTACTTACGTCCATGTGCCGCCGTCCGAGTCGTCGGGCGGGCGGACCCGGGCTGCGAAGGCGAATAGCTGGCCGGTGTATGGTGTAGAGCCTGAAATGGTACTCGAGCGGCTGCTGAGGTCACGCATCGGATGCGATGACGGAACGGTCGATCTCTCCCCGCGGTCGGTCACTTCAATATTGGGGGCAGCGAATGACGCCCCCGGGCGCGCGCCCGAGGTGCTTCCGGGCCTGCTATGGGAGTGGACAAAGACAACAACGCCACCCGAGGGTGCGGCCCCGGTGGAGCCGTACTTCAGCGGAATCGCCGCCCGTCGACTGTCCGTCTCCTTACTCTGGCGAGCGCATGTTCCGGCACCAGGCAAACGGCTATGGCCGCGAGCCAGGGACAGGGAAGCTGTCGAAGTTCCGTTGCCGGAGGCACGCGAGAACCTAGAGAATGCGACCATGTGTCGATTGGAATCAGACGGCGTCACGGTGGAAAAGGTATCCGTTGGCGACTTTCGCCCCGGGGATCGGATAGTCGTCGCCAGCGACGCGGGACACATGGACCGATTCGGTTGGAATCCAGCGGCCGTATCCCCCGTCGCGGACGACTCGCTTGCTGGATTGGGATTGCCGTTGGACGCCGTCGCGATAAGGCGGCTTTGCGGCGCGGAAGTCGGCAGACTTATCAAAACCGCATTGGGGGATGCCGACGAAGACCGAGACATCGACGAGTCGGAACGGTCCGAAGCGGTTTCGGACATTTTGGCCGCGATCAGGGACACGCCGGTTCCACCCGGATGGGAGGAAACGGAGTGGAATGGATTCATCCACCGGCTGCGCCCGTACGTTCTTGAACCCCGTGCCGAAGTGGCCCGCTTGCTTGTCGAGCAGCCCGCTGGTGAAGACCGGAGCAACGAATTCGACGAATTCTCCCTTAATCGCGTTGCTGTGGAGCTGGACAAGCATTGTCACGCGGTCATGATTCGGGCACGGAATTCGGCCGAGCGGATCGGCTTGCCCGATGATCTTCGGGACGTAGTCGGACTGGCCGCAGCACTGCACGACATCGGAAAGACCGACGCTCGTTTCCAGCGATGGTTGGACCCGAAGGGCGCGCCCGGCCCGCTACTTGCAAAGTCGGATACGCCGCGGCACCGCTGGGAAGCCACGCGCGTGTCGGCTGGCTGGCCGAAAGGGGGGCGGCATGAGGAGCTTTCCGCACGGCTGGTGCTGGCGTGGCTTGCTCAGACTCCCGACTGGGGCAGCCCGCTTCAACGCGACCTTCTGGTTCACTTGGTGGTAAGCCATCACGGAAAGGGCCGCCCGCTTGTTCCACCCGCGGCCGACGGCGCGACCGGATCCGTAGCCAGTGTCGTTGAGGGTCAATCGCTCACAGCGAACGCGAACCTCGCCTTGGTCGACTGGGAGCAGCCAAACCGCTTTCAGAGGCTGCAAGAACAGGTCGGGCCATGGGGATTGGCACTGCTGGAGGCCATAGTCATTCGAGCTGACAATGCCGTGTCGGCCGGGATTGTTGAGACAACCGAGGTCTCCTGATGCATGAGTTCACCTGCCCGGGACTTCCCGCTTCGTGGGTAAATGCTTGGCTCGCGGCGGTTGGCGTGACGGTACTTGACCCTCGAATTCGGCTGCACTGGACCTCGGAGGGAACGTCCGTGGCCGTACTCTCAGCAGACGACATCAATCCAATCGAAGCGTTGGTCGAGCGGTGGCCGGATGCGGCGTCCGTGCGGAATCTGCCGATTGCCAAGCAATGGAAAGGGGAAGGCTCGCTCGAGCGGAAGGTATCGGTCGAACAATTCGTTGAGCGAGTGAAGAAGGCGCGAGGCCATCCGTTCGACTGGACCATCTCCTCGACAATGACCGACCTGAGCGTCGACGATAGCGGTGAGGTCGCTCACGCTCCATTTGATCCTGCGGGACCGGGAACGGTGAAGTGGCTGCACCATCGGCTGCTCAAAGCTCATGATCACGTAGGCCCGATGACTACGGATCGGTTGCGCGATTCGCTGGTTGGTCGGGCGTCTCGAGTCAAGAATAATGGCTTGGGATTCGACTGCACACGGCTGGGGTCTTTGGCGGATGGATCAGCCCCTTGGGTCGAACCGGTGGTCGAGGTGCTGGCATTCTTCGGATTGGCGATGTTGCCGTTCCGAGGCCCCGGAACGGACGGCCGACTCGGTCGCGCCGTTGTATCGGACGAGCGGCAACGCGGGTGGCGAAAAGAACCGGGAGGCGATGAGATACGGCGGTTCGTCTGGCCCGCATGGCAACAGCCTCTCACTACCGCCGGCATCGATGCGCTGTTCGACGTTTGGAACCCTTGGCGCAAGCAAAGTTGGGCCCGCCTCGGCATCCATTCCGCATGGAAAAGCGTTCGCTATCTGCGCAGGGCTTCGGCGGACACTACCAGGGCGTTTGGAGCGGAGATGCTGTGACCCTCGAACCCGTCATACCGATCTCCGCGATTGAACACTTCGTCTACTGCCCGCGCCAGTGCGCACTGATCCACTGCGATGGCGTTTGGTCCGACAACGTTCACACCGTCGGAGGCACGAGGGCGCACCGACGCGTGGATGGCGAACATCACCGCTCGGAGCGGGGCCGCCAAGTCCTTCGAGGCATTCCTCTCTGGTCGGAGTCGCTGGGATTGTCCGGACGCGCCGATGTTGTGGAGGTAGATGGCAACTTGGTTCGGCCTGTGGAGTACAAATCCGGCGTCCGGCACGGCTTCACCGCGGACTTCCAGCTCTGTGCGCAAGCACTGTGCCTCGAAGAAATGCTTGGCGTCGCTATCCCTTCTGGCAGCATTTGGTACGGTGGCCCGAGGCGGCGCATGGAGATCGAATTCACCGACGCATTGCGGGATCAGGTGATGGCCGTCATTGACGCCATTCGCGAACAGCTACGAACGGGGGTTCTTCCGGCCGCCGCGGACGACGAGCGGTGCAAAGAGTGCCAGATCCTGCATCACTGCCTGCCCCAGGTAACCAAATCGACACGCAGGATTCAAACGTACATGTCCAGCGTCGTATTCGGATGCGCTATCTGAATACACTTTACGTTCGAGAGCATCGCGCACGGGTTCAGCATCGGCGAGGGTCGTTGACGGTTTCCTCCCCGGAGGGGAGTCGGCGTGTCCCGCTGGAGGCGCTTGATGCAGTCGTCGTGTTGGGCGGCGCACAGGTAACCATGCAGGCTTTGGATGCCTGTGTGCGCCGAGGCGTACGCGTTGCAGTCCTGCGCCGCAGCGGTGCCGTCCGGTTCTTGATAAACGGTGCCTCCAACGGCAACGTTCACCTTCGAACGGCTCTGTTCGAGACAGTCAGGGACGATTCCCGCTCGCTGGAACTGTCGAGAGCGATTGTCGCGGCGAAGTTGCAGAATAGCAGGAAGGTCGTTGGCCGCTGGTCGCGCGACGAGAAAGACACGGTGGGAAGCAAGCGGCTCGCCGACCGAAGCGAACAGATCCGACAAAGGATCGAACGTCTGCGGGGCGCAGCGACAGGTGACCATTTGCGGGGTATCGAGGGAGACGCCGCCCGGATTTACTTTCGTGCGATGGCGCAGGCCGTTGAGAGAGCCGGACTCGGATTCTCAGCGAGAACGCGGCGCCCGCCGCGAGACCCCGTCAACGCTATGTTGAGCTTCTGCTACGGGCTGGTTGTAACCGAATGCACCGGCGCGCTGGAAAGCGTAGGTCTCGATTACCAGATGGGTTTCTTCCATCGCCCGCGATCAGGACGTCCCTCCCTTGCGCTTGATCTTGCGGAAGAGCTACGCGCGTTGACTGACCGGTTCGTAGTGTCGACGGTACGCCGTCGGCAGATTGGACAAGCGAGTTTCGATTATACACCAGGCGGCGGTGTTTACTTGGGTGACGATGCGAGAACTGCCCTGATCAAAGCATGGGAAGATCATAAGGAGACCGAAATTCCGCATCGAATACTTGGGCGGCCGGTTGGCCGCTGGGCGATTCCCTCAATCCAAGCGACACTGCTCGCCCGCCATCTTCGCGGAGACCTGCGCCACTATCCGCCATTTGTCCTTCCATGATCCATGGACGCACTGATCACATATGACATCGCCGACACGGAAACCACAGCGGGCGCCTCGCGCCTCAGGCGTATTGCAGACGTGTGCGAGAAGTACGGGCAGCGGGTTCAATTCTCTGTCTTCGAGTGTCGCCTGTCCAAAGCAAGGCTGGCACGACTTGTCGGGGAGATGGAGGACATCATCGACCGCAAACGCGACTCAGTGCACATTTATCGCTTCCCCCATGGAATTGAAGCTGCGACGCAACGTTTGGGCCATCGCCGGGATCGCGCATTGGGCAAACCGTGGATTCTGTGAGGGGCTGCGAACCGCCGGTGATCCCGAATAATTGGGCCGTGTTGACGAGCGATAGCGAAACTGGAAGGTATAATAGTACCGTTATCCCATGAGTTTACCGTGCTGGGACATGTTCAACAGCCAAATTGCGGCAATATTGCCCCGACCAAGCCCAACTTGCTACGAACAGGGGTGTCGCCGGAGTTCAGGCTCCGGCCTTTGTTGAGCGGAGATTGCCGCATCCTTGCCGCTGGCGTTCGGCGTCGCGTGTCGCCGGAGTTCAGGCTCCGGCCTTTGTTGAGCGTACATGGGATTCGCCCTGGCCGCGGCGGTCACGCCGGTGTCGCCGGAGTTCAGGCTCCGGCCTTTGTTGAGCGTCCTTGTAGTCCCCCATTGAAACAAGATTCGTCCCGTGTCGCCGGAGTTCAGGCTCCGGCCTTTGTTGAGCGAGGCACCAAATTCCCATGGCATGGGAATTTGCCTAGTTGTGTCGCCGGAGTTCAGGCTCCGGCCTTTGTTGAGCGGGTATGCCGGTGTTCTACGAGATCACCCCGCAATACGGGTGTCGCCGGAGTTCAGGCTCCGGCCTTTGTTGAGCGGACGCGGAGATCGACTACGGGGTCAACGCCGTGGTCGTGTCGCCGGAGTTCAGGCTCCGGCCTTTGTTGAGCGCGGATCGACGAGCTGACCCGGATCTGCCGGGCCCGCGGGGTGTCGCCGGAGTTCAGGCTCCGGCCTTTGTTGAGCGCCGATTCATGCGTTCGTTAATCACGGAGCGCATCTTGTGTCGCCGGAGTTCAGGCTCCGGCCTTTGTTGAGCGATTCGACGTCGAACAACAACAAATTGAGGCGGCGCGTGTGTCGCCGGAGTTCAGGCTCCGGCCTTTGTTGAGCGTGGCTCTCGTAACGGGATCGGCCATTGTCTGCGGAGGTGTCGCCGGAGTTCAGGCTCCGGCCTTTGTTGAGCGTCCTTCGAATTGAAGCCACTTCTCCGCTTCCATCGTGTCGCCGGAGTTCAGGCTCCGGCCTTTGTTGAGCGGCCGCGGCGATCACGCACTGGGGGATATGGGACGCGTGTCGCCGGAGTTCAGGCTCCGGCCTTTGTTGAGCGTGCCGGCCCAATCCGTTGTTCGTGTCCTGTGTCGGCCGTGTCGCCGGAGTTCAGGCTCCGGCCTTTGTTGAGCGAAGGACGGCACGATTACGGTTCTTGGATTCCAGAAGTGTCGCCGGAGTTCAGGCTCCGGCCTTTGTTGAGCGAGCATGATAGGCAGCGGCCCAATCGGCACGAGCAAGCGGTGTCGCCGGAGTTCAGGCTCCGGCCTTTGTTGAGCGGGGATGCTGCAGCGATGCGTCGCCGCGTGGGATCAGGGGGTGTCGCCGGAGTTCAGGCTCCGGCCTTTGTTGAGCGCCTGCAATCATCCGCTACGGATATTCCGCTAGAGACAGGTGTCGCCGGAGTTCAGGCTCCGGCCTTTGTTGAGCGAGCGCCATCTGCGACCGCGTGCCCTCAGTCCGCGGAGAGTGTCGCCGGAGTTCAGGCTCCGGCCTTTGTTGAGCGTGCGGGATGGAATCCGCGCCTGAAGGCGCGGCGGAGGTGTCGCCGGAGTTCAGGCTCCGGCCTTTGTTGAGCGAGGTTGTCATTGACCTCTTCCGGTTCGGCATTCTCCGGGTGTCGCCGGAGTTCAGGCTCCGGCCTTTGTTGAGCGCCGCGCTTGCTCCGCATTCAGGAAAAAGGCCGATCTTGTGTCGCCGGAGTTCAGGCTCCGGCCTTTGTTGAGCGACCGCGGCCAACTCGGCGCAGATCGACTACCCCCAGGTGTCGCCGGAGTTCAGGCTCCGGCCTTTGTTGAGCGGGTCGATTCCGTTTCGGTATACGGTCGATTCAGCCGTGTCGCCGGAGTTCAGGCTCCGGCCTTTGTTGAGCGATCTCTCCGATGTACATGCAGATATTCAGGAGATTGTGTCGCCGGAGTTCAGGCTCCGGCCTTTGTTGAGCGCACATCATCGACCAGATCGACCTCGCCGACGGCGGAGGTGTCGCCGGAGTTCAGGCTCCGGCCTTTGTTGAGCGGACTACCTGGAGGACGCGATCGGCGGCCCGGACCTGGGCGTGTCGCCGGAGTTCAGGCTCCGGCCTTTGTTGAGCGACCGCCATCTGCGACCGCGTGTCGTCAGTCCGCGGAGAGTGTCGCCGGAGTTCAGGCTCCGGCCTTTGTTGAGCGAAGGTGTCGTCGGGCAGCCGCGGATAATGCTTTCTCGTGTCGCCGGAGTTCAGGCTCCGGCCTTTGTTGAGCGAACCGGATCTGGAACTGGTACATGAAATGGCCCGACGAGTGTCGCCGGAGTTCAGGCTCCGGCCTTTGTTGAGCGGAGTTATGCCACAACAGGCATATACTACTAGACAAAGTGTCGCCGGAGTTCAGGCTCCGGCCTTTGTTGAGCGCCCTGCACAGTGGCGAGGAATTTGCGGAATCTGCCCGTGTCGCCGGAGTTCAGGCTCCGGCCTTTGTTGAGCGCGCCGCCACCGGAAGCTGCACAAGCACGAGTTCGAGGGTGTCGCCGGAGTTCAGGCTCCGGCCTTTGTTGAGCGCATCCAACGCGCAGCACCGCGGCGCATGCCACGACGGTGTCGCCGGAGTTCAGGCTCCGGCCTTTGTTGAGCGCACAGAGACTGAATTGAACCAGAAGACATTCCCCGCAGGTGTCGCCGGAGTTCAGGCTCCGGCCTTTGTTGAGCGATCTACGGCATGAAAACGAAATTCGGGGTGCCTGTGAGTGTCGCCGGAGTTCAGGCTCCGGCCTTTGTTGAGCGAAGAACATGCTGATCGTGAAGGCCAGTGCGGTGCCGTGTCGCCGGAGTTCAGGCTCCGGCCTTTGTTGAGCGGCCGAATCGTCGGCGACGTGCGACCACTCCCCGCCCGGGTGTCGCCGGAGTTCAGGCTCCGGCCTTTGTTGAGCGAAGAACATGCTGATCGTGAAGGCCAGTGCGGTGCCGTGTCGCCGGAGTTCAGGCTCCGGCCTTTGTTGAGCGGCCGAATCGTCGGCGACGTGCGACCACTCCCCGCCCGGGTGTCGCCGGAGTTCAGGCTCCGGCCTTTGTTGAGCGGCCATCGGTCTCGTGCTGATGGAGATGGCGGCGCTGTGTCGCCGGAGTTCAGGCTCCGGCCTTTGTTGAGCGACATCGGAGAGATGTAGCGCCGCCAAATCTCCCAATGTGTCGCCGGAGTTCAGGCTCCGGCCTTTGTTGAGCGCCGAGCGGAGACATCGCGGACGTCCAGATTCGCGCCGGGTGTCGCCGGAGTTCAGGCTCCGGCCTTTGTTGAGCGAGCGTCGGATCCAGCCGCTGGTCGCGGAACGCGCACATCGTGTCGCCGGAGTTCAGGCTCCGGCCTTTGTTGAGCGTCGCCGACGAACGTCAATCGGACTCGATGTCCTGTGGTGTCGCCGGAGTTCAGGCTCCGGCCTTTGTTGAGCGATCTTCGCGCCGGTGGTGAACTCCGCCGATGCCGGGTGTCGCCGGAGTTCAGGCTCCGGCCTTTGTTGAGCGGACTTGGCATGAAGGCTGCGAATACGGGATATTCGGGTGTCGCCGGAGTTCAGGCTCCGGCCTTTGTTGAGCGTTGCAGGCGAAAGTCGAGGACATCTGCAAGCGTCGGGTGTCGCCGGAGTTCAGGCTCCGGCCTTTGTTGAGCGAATCCGAACCTTGCCGCCTGTGCGCCCGCTTTTGACGTGTCGCCGGAGTTCAGGCTCCGGCCTTTGTTGAGCGTAGTCCTCCACCTGGCCTCTCTCGCCCATTGTGCGAGTGTCGCCGGAGTTCAGGCTCCGGCCTTTGTTGAGCGATGGAGCAGAATTCGGGTAACACGGCAAACTATACATGGTGTCGCCGGAGTTCAGGCTCCGGCCTTTGTTGAGCGTTCACACTCCCTTCCAGTCTCCGGGCAAAGACCGGGTGTCGCCGGAGTTCAGGCTCCGGCCTTTGTTGAGCGCTTCGCGGGCGCATAGACGAGGACAAGGAGAGCCGCGGTGTCGCCGGAGTTCAGGCTCCGGCCTTTGTTGAGCGCGGCCGACGAGGCGGAATCTCCCGGACGCCGGCGCCGGTGTCGCCGGAGTTCAGGCTCCGGCCTTCGTTGAGCGCATATAATGGGTTGTGCAGCCCTGTCGCGGTTCTTGGTAGGATTGAATTGCTCGAGCAAGGATTCTTCCTTCCGTTCCGATGTGATTCGGTACCCGCAATGTTGAGAAACGGGACGGATGCCAAAACCATATCCCGATAAGCTGCGGGCGATTGCGGTCAAGAAGGCACTGTCGTACAAAAGCCGCCGCAGCGTTGCGCATAATGGCCGCGCCGCCGATTCAAGCGTGATCAAATGGTTCCCGCGGCTCGAGGGGGCGTTCACACACAAGTACTGACGGCTTTGAGCGACAACGCGACTTCAATGCGTTTCCGTTTCCGCATGCTACCCGCCGGTTCCGACTCCGGAGCGAAGGAACGGCATGATTTTGGCCATCTCCGGCCCGTTTGAACGGCCCGTTAGAGCCTTCCTCAACGGCATGTAGAGCCCTCGGCCGCGTCGTCCAGTCGTCCTTGAAACCTTTTCGGTCCAGTCGGCCCAAGTCCGGTCGCCGAACGGGGGGATGGGAAGAAGCGCCATCGCAGCGTCCACGAACTCGCGATCTCCGTCGTCAATGTCCGGCTCGAAGCGGCCCCTGCAGATGTCCCACCACATCACGGCGTCTTCGACGCGCGAAACGTTCCCCCTGACCGCGAGCCAGAACCGCTCCGCGACGGCTCCCGGAATTCCCATGTCCGCAACGCGCCCCTCGACGGATTCGAACGGCAGTGCGGCGAGGTGCTTGGAATTGAGCGCCGCTAGATCAGCCTCGCTGAACCGCGTCGGGACCGGGCTGAAATGGCCGATCTCGAAATCCTCTCCAAGCTCTTCCAGCGAAGCGCGGATTTTCACCGACTTCGACGTGCCGAGATAGGCAAGCATCGAAAGCAGCAAGATAGGTTCGATGCCTTGGCTCCGCATTTCCCTTATCGACAGCGCGCCCAGACGCTTGGCCAGCGGTCCGCCGTCCTGCCCGGTCAGCAGCGAATGGTGCGCGAACCGCGGCGGCTCGGCCCCGAGCTTCCTCATCAGCTGGATCTGCATCGCCGTGTTGGTGAGATGGTCCGATCCCCGCACGACATCGGAAATCCCCATCTCGACATCGTCGACCACCGAGGAAAGCGTGTAGAGGACTCTGCCGTCCGCCCGAACCAGAACGGGGTCCGAAAGGCTGCCAGCGGAAACCGAGACCGGCCCTTGGACTCCGTCCACCCACTCCACGCGTTCATCGTCCAGCATGAAGCGGTAGTAGGAACGCCTTTCCGACTGGAGTCTTCGCCGTTCGTCGTCGGTAAGGCGCAGGGACGCGCGGTCGTATTTCGGGGGAAGCCCCGACTTCCGCTGAAGCTGCCTCTTCGACTTCAGCTCGTCCTCGGTTTCATAGCAATCGTAGACCAGCCCCGCCTCGCGCAGCCTTTCGACCGCGGCATCGTAGCGATCCCGCCTGTCCGACTGGCGCTCCACCCTGTCCCAGCGCAATCCGAGCCATTCAAGGTCCTCCTTGATGGCGTCGACGAATTCCGGCCTGCACCGCTCCCGGTCGGTGTCGTCCAGCCTGAGGATGAAGGTTCCGCCGTGCTTTCTGCAAGCAAGGTAATTCAGCAGCGCGGTGCGGATGTTTCCGACATGCAGGAATCCCGTGGGCGACGGCGCGAATCTTGCGGTTACCATTGAGCAATGCCTTGCACGTGCTTCGCTTTCATATGATCGTGCCCGCCTCCGACTCGCCCGGAGACCGGGAGTGCCGCCTTTGCGTCAACGCTTGCCTGCCCTTGAAGCGCCCAAGCTTGAGGACATCGAGGAAATGGCAAGGGCCGCTGTGGACGCGCTTCCCGAACCCTTCAAGGAACTCGCGCGTTCGGTAGCGCTTCAAGTCGCCGATTTCGCAACGGAGGCTCAACTCAGATCGCTGGATATGGAGGACATGTTCGAGCTTACCGGCCTCTATGAAGGGTGTCCGTTAACCGAACGGTCAACGCTTGGTCAACCGGAATGGCCGGACATCGTCTGGATATTCAGGCGTCCCCTTCTGGACGAATGGGCGTCTCGAGGCGACGTGCCGCTCGGCGAACTCGTGTCCCATGTGGTCGTTCATGAATTCGCGCACCATTTCGGCTGGTCGGATAGCGACATCGCCGCAATCGACAAATGGTGGGAGTGAATCGCGCGGACGGCTGCGCCATCAGGCGCCGCGATTCCGGTTCAGGCCGCGCGACGCGTCCGCACCGCCCGGTTCAGGTGGGATCGCGCCAGTGGTTCACGATGGGATACCGCCGATCGAGCCATAGCGCCCGTCCGGTCAGCCGAGCTCCCGGAGCGGACTGGAACCGCTTGTATTCCGAAGCGTAAATCAGACTTTCGACCCGTTGAACCGTTTCCCGGTCGAACCCCTTTTCGACGACCTCGCCAACCGACAGATCCTCGTCAATCAACATCTCCAGAATCGGGTCGAGGACATCGTAGGGCGGCAAGCTGTCGGAATCCTTCTGGCCGGACCTGAGCTCCGCGGTAGGCGGCTTGCTAATCACCCTCTCGGGAATCACCGCCCCTTTCGGACCCTCCATCCAGTCGAAATGGTTTCGGTTCCTCCACCGGCAGGTCTCAAACACCCGCAACTTGTAAAGGTCCTTGATCGGATTGTACCCGCCGGCCATGTCGCCGTAGATCGTCGCGTAGCCCACGGCAGCTTCGGATTTGTTGCCGGTCGTAAGCAGCAGTTCGCCATGCTTGTTTGAAATCGCCATGAGCAGCAGCCCACGCAGCCTCGGCTGCAGGTTCTCCGCCGTAAGCCCGTCGGGATGCCCGCCCAGGACGGTCTCGAGCGCGTTGCCCACCTCCGCCATCAGGCTCGAAATGTCGACAAGGTGCGAACCGCATCCCAGGTTCTCCGCGACGAGAACGGCGTCTTCCTTGGATTCTGCCGACGTGAATTCCGACGGAAGCACGACGCATCGCACGTTCTTCGGCCCGACCGCATCCGCTCCGATCGTAGCGACAAGAGCACTGTCGACGCCGCCGGACAGTCCAAGCAGCACCCTCGAGAAACCCGATTTGCGCAAGTAGTCCCGAAGGGTTTCCACCATCGTGCGATAGTCCTGCTCCCATTCGTCGGGAATGCTCGCAAGCTGACCCCGTTCCGCGCGCCATCCCTCATCGGTTTTCCGGAATTCCGTGATCTCGAGGCACTCCGAAAACAGCGGCATCTGCATCGCAAGCTCGCCGCGAGGGTTGAGGACGAATGAGCCGCCGTCGAACATCTGGTCGTCCTGACCTCCGACCATGTTGAGATAGACCAAGGGCAGCCCGGTCTCCGTGACGCGCGTGACCATAATCTGCGCCCGAGTATCCAACTTGAGCCGCCGGTAAGGAGATCCGTTGGGCACAAGCAGGATTTCCGCGCCAGACTCTGAAAGGGTCTCGCAGACATCCTCGTGCCAAGCGTCCTCGCAAATCGCGATACCGACCCGAACGGGACCTAGTCTAATCGGACCGTGATGCGGCCCCTGCGCGAAATGGCGCGCCTCATCGAAGACCGCATGGTTCGGCAGGTGGTGCTTCAGCGTCCGTGCCGCCACGTCGCCGCCCCGCAGCACGAAATAGGCGTTGTAGAGATGATCCCCTTCTACATGTGGCCCACCGATGCCGATGGCTGGCCCATCGGACGCCTTCTTCGCCAGCCAACGAATCCACTCGGCGCAATCATTTGTGAACGCCTTCTTAAGAACAAGGTCCTGCGCGGGATATCCCGAGATGAACATCTCGGGGAACGCAACCAAGTCAGCGCGCTGTTCGCGGGCCTGCGCATGGAGCCGCAGGGCTTTCTCGGCGTTGGCCTTAAGTCCGCCTACGACCGGATTCGCCTGTGCAAGCGCTATGCGGAAACGTTTGGTCATCGAGATCCGTAGCCTTGGGAAACTGCGGTGATTACAGTCACCGCCGACCAGTTATAGCAGATGGCTTTGAAGCCTGCGAAACGCGCAGCACCAGATTGCGTTATTGCACTTTGGGCAACGGCGTCGTCGCGAACGGATCTTCTGCGTTCTGTGGTCGCGCGCGCACCACCTCCTGTCAGGCCTGCTCGCTCGCGGCGGCCCGGCTGAACAGCCAAACTACCCAAAGCAGCATTGCCTCCTTATTCACCACCCCCGCTCTTGAGCTCCCACGATCCGTCGTTGGACCGCTTCACGTCCAAGCCCAAGTGACGGAACCCTTTAGCGGTCACGAAATATGGGCCTCTTTTGGAATATCTCTCGCAAAGCTTCTTTGTGACGTTCTTGGCGAGGCAATCCGACGGGTTTGCCAATGCTGTCTCGTTGTGATTCTGCAGCGCGTCCACCACGTTTCCGGACGCAATCCTCTCGTATCCCGACAAGTGAAGCCACGCTGAAGTTGCCAGGTGCTTGTCCGTCTGCGTTTGCTCTGAACCGCTCCCGTTAAATCGCTTTAGGAAATCCGACAGCTGGCCGACCGAATTCCCGGTTTCGGCAGCGGCCGCTACGTTCATTGGTGTGCTGCCGCTAGAGACAGCTAGTTCGGCTGCCTCTTGCGTCAGGCCCGAAAGATTTTGCGAGGCCGCAAGTTCGGTTAGTTCACGCGCCAGGCCCAAGAGCTTCTGCTCTGCGAACTCTTCCGAGCCGGAATAGCTCACCTCGAATCCACCAATCATCAGTTTCAGCTTCATGCTTGCTCGCACTGCTCGACGATCCGCCATTTCCCGCTCCCCTGTCACGATGAACGCCACAGCACATTGGTTTGGCGAGATGAGGTGAAACCGTACCGCTATACCTATCCTGATTCAAGTGACTGTTTCTCGCGTCCCGTGCATCTGCTCGCTATCGCTAGCGTCGCGCCCGGCCTGGATGCACCACGAGCGAAGCGTGAACGGCGAGCATCCGAGCTTGGCCGCGATGGAATGGTAGGCCGCGCTGTCGTTGGAGCAGTCAGCGCGGTTTTAGTCGTCCAGCCGAACTCCGCGCACGGGGAGTCGGGCTGGACGCCGCGGAGTGGGTCTTGCCTCGGCCATGGGCACCTTGTTGCTTCCGGAACATTCGTTCAGCTTCTTGCTCTCTGGAAAACACCCGGCAGCCCAGAACATCCACAATCTCCACCGGCACGTCTCTTGTGACGATGCAAACGCGCCGCGCAACAAACCAAAAATGTATCTTGCGTTAAAAATCAAACCCGTAGAGCGCTGCCGGAACTCACAAACATGTTGAACGAGCTGTGCGCTAGATTCTGATACAAACTAGAGTAAAGAGCAGCATATCAACCGTACGGAAGGAACAGTCTGGTGCTTTTCGTACCTGTCGCCAACAAACGGACCTACCAAAAAATGCCGATTTGGATTACGCAATATGGTTACTGATGAACTTGTCAAAAACAAATCAACTACTCGCAGCGATGTTTGGACTCCGATGATAACCGTCAAAATTTCAAATTTCGGTCCAATTGACAAAGCCTGCGTTCGCGTCGGCAAAGTTTACGATCTTCGCCGGTGCCAATAACACCGGTAAAAGCTTTGCAACTAGGCTTGTTTATTCACTTTTAAATAGCCTGCAATCCGATTTATATACCCAGCGCGTTCGCAAATTGATAACTTCCATGCTTAACTCCGATGCATTAACTGATATAGTTGACCATGCTCGGCTAAAGCAAAGCGTCAACAACGAATCGTACGAAATTTTTAATTCAATAACCGATGCCATTGGGCACGAAATTCAAAAGCTGCTTCCGGTGGACTCAATTCTAGACAATTCAGAAGATGTCGGAGCGACGTTGAGGAAAACAAGATCTGATGTTATCGACATTCTTGGAAAATTACGGCAATTTCAGTCTAACAGGCATGTCGCTGAATTTATAAATTCGGCGGATCAATTTCTGGATGAAATGGGTTATGTTCAAAAGCAATTTACGCAAAACAAGTTTCAAGACAAATTTGTGAAATCTCAACTCGGCTTAAATATCGAAAAGGAATTAATCGGGAACTTTCAACTTCCAACAGTTGCAGCGTTTTTTCGGTTTAATGACCTTTTGCCCAAAATTGCATTTACAAATGGAAATAGTCACATTTCATTTACGGCCGAACGTGTTGGCAAGGATCCGTCAATCAAGCTGATAGATGCGAATATTACGCATTACTATCCAAGTAACATATTTTTGGAATCTCCAATCTATTGGAAGCTAAATGTTGGAACATTTCAATCTTGGGGCCGATTAGACGTTTATCGTACGAATCTATTTGGTTTACGCGAAGAATTATCAGGTGTGCCTGATTTTTTTTCCATCCTTACGAGAAAAGCTGCTTTCCGAATATACCGGCGAAGTGGCATTTCCGGAAATTTTGGATTGGATTAATGGAAAAAGTGTATTAAACGGTAAAATAGTTATGTCTGCTGGAGGGCAATTGCGTTATCATGATGGTCAGCAAGAATATCCGCTGCAGGCAACCGGCACCGGATTTACAAACATTGGCATTATTGGACTTCTCATTGAGCGTAAGTTAATCAATGAACGTACATTTTTGTTCGTCGATGAACCCGAGTCAAACCTTCACCCCGCGTGGCAGGTTTTGATGGCGCAACTGTTGTTCAAGCTTGCGCGTGCAGGTGTCAACGTTATTTTTGCTACTCATAGCGTGCACATTCTGAAGTACATCGAGGTATACGCTCAAAGCGATCCGAGTGTTGTTGATATGATTCAGTTAAATCACTTTCCTCGACCTAACGACGATAATCTCGATTTTTTGACCGTTTGAGAACGATTCAGCACGAACTGTCTGACCCATATTATCGTTTGTACATTGGGGGCATTTAGCTATCGTCGAAAAGTATTTGGAAGGAATATGGCTTTCAGGTGATTCTGCACCTTTCACCTGCAATGCTTACCGCCTCGATGGAACTCACCCACATCCATATCTACGACGTGACGCGTCTGTCGGGTCGTGCAACTGTTGCGATTACTTCTTTTTCTCACGCTTTGGGGACTTGGTGCTTGTCGAGGATACTCAACTGCGCGCTGAAGTGTTGCGCAAGCAAAACGATTTTGGATATTTGGAACAAGACATTCGAACGCAGCACATCGAGAAGTTGATTTGCGATGAAAATGCGCTGAAGGTTTATGGTTCGCTATTCGTGCTCTACAGATTTTTAAGTCGACGCATTACTTCGGATATGAGTTTGGATATTGACACAATTCGATTTTGGCTTGTTGTAAACGACGACCAGCAGGATAATGCCATGGCATTAAATGAGATCACATGGTTGCTGCGCCAAAACCTTCGAGCAAAATTGGGAAAAACTTTTGTTAGCAATGTCGAGGTAATGGCGAGAGAATTTTTTGTTGAAAATATGAAGACGAGGCTGTGTAAATCTCGGCATATATATGGTTCTAGCTCGGGGATTCGCTTATCTTCTGCTTCTAGTTGTGTTTTTTTTATTTCTAGTTTTGGCCATTTCATTCAATGGGTGCATTGCGATGAGTGGATATTTATTTTTCCTGCAATGCTTGATTTGCTGCGCAAACATTTTGTTGCCCATTTTTGGTTTTCATCTGCGCCGACGGCGGTTTAACGCTTGGATGTTTAACCTTGTTTACTGCAGACGTGTGTGATTTCAAGGGAACCGTGTTGCGACGTTTCGCGGCCGTCTGTTTGCTGCGCCGTCGGCTTGAAGTTCCGGACGGAAACGGCGATGGAGCGCCCGACTGTATCCACGGGGAATGCTGAATGGCGGAGGCGGACGAAATGTGCAAGTCGGACGACGAATTGAAGCGCGAGATCGTTGAGGTTTGCCGACTGATGGCGGATCGCCGCCTCGTGGCGGGCACCGAAGGGAACGTCAGCGCCCGGGCGCCGGACGGCACCGTGCTGGTGACCCCGAGCGGCTTCAACAAGGGGGATGTGTCCGCTGACATGCTCGTCCGGATCGGCATGGACGGCGAAGTTCTCGAAGGCTCCCTTGCGCCGACGTCCGAAAAATTCATGCACTTGGAAATGTACAAGCAGCGCAAGGGCGTCAACGGCGTTGCCCACGGCCACCCTGTGTTCGCTACCGCGTTCGCTGCTTCCGGCCGCGAGCTTCCCACGGGCGTCCTGCCGGAACTGGTCGCGATCATCGGCCCGATCCCGACCGTTCCTTACGGTCGGCCGTCGTCCGCCAAGCTCGCCGCTGCGGTCGCGCCCTACATCCGGAAGCACAACGTCTTCCTGCTGCAGAACCATGGCGCGACAGCGGCCGGGACTAGCGTCCGGAACGCTTACCATCGCCTAGAAGTCTGCGAGGCGTACGCCAAAACCGTTTGGGCGGCGGAGCTGATCGGCGGCGTCAAGCCGCTTACCAAGGAGCAGATCGAGGATTTGCCTCTGCCGTCGTTCGACTGAGAGCGCGGGTTCCGGACCCATGCAGCTAGGCGCATTCGTTCTCGGAACGGGCCGCTCGGCGCGAGAAGGCAGCCGAACCGCGACCGCGGTCCAACTTATGGTTCAATTTCTGATTGTTGGACGATTCGCGTTGAATCCCGTATGTTGCTCGCGCCAGCCGCATAGATACATCGGCAGACGGCCCGGAGCGAAAATGAGCCCAACGAAACGATTCTGTCTTGCCGCCGCCCTCTCCGCGCTTGCCGTCGCGGCGGCCACGGCCCAAGAAAGCGAGTCGGAGCCGAAAGGCACTTACCAAGGCGAATACCTTGACGGCCTGCGGCATGGCGCCGGAATTTTCACGCTGCCGAACGGCTACCAGTACCTAGGAGACTGGTCGGAAGGCGAACGGCACGGAGCAGGCACCGAAAAAATGCCGAACGGAGCGGTGTACGTCGGCTCCTTCGCGAACGGGCTGCGCGACGGCAAAGGCAAGATCACCTTTTCGAACGGCGCGACCTACGCAGGGGACTGGGCTGCGGGGAGCATGTCTGGCGTCGGCGTGGAAATCCGCGCCGACGGCACCACATATGAAGGCGAATTCGCCGACGGCGCTTGGAACGGCATGGGCGTTCTCCGGCAAGCCGACGGAAGGGTTCGCGAGGGGGAGTGGGCCGAAGGCGTCCAAATCGGCATCGGAACGCTGATCTTCCCCGACGGCACCAAGTACGTGGGCGACTTCGCCGGCGGAAAGCGCACCGGCCGCGGAACCCTGACGTTTGCGGACGGATCAACCTACACCGGGGATTTTCTGAACGGACTTCAGGACGGCGCGGGCACTTACATCTTCGCGGATGGCTCGGACTATACCGGCAGCTGGCGCGAGGGCGCGATGAGCGGAACCGGAATTCTCGTGCGCCCGTCGGGCGAAACCTACAACGGAGGTTTCCTCAACGGGCTTTACCATGGCTCCGGCATCCTGAACTACCCGAACGGCGAAAGGCTTGAAGGCGAGTTCGCGAACGGGCTTCCCGGCGGCCGGGGCACCCTGACCAGCCCTTCGGGGTTCAAGTACGAAGGGGATTGGCTGGACGGGCGGATGACCGGTTCCGGGTCGATCACGTTCGCTACCGGCGAAACGTACGAAGGCGAAGTCGAAAACGGCGTGATGAATGGCCGGGGCGTTCGCCGACTCGCTGACGGTGCGGTGATGGACGGCCAGTGGGTCAACGGAACGTTTCATGGAACCGGCAAAATCGAATTCGCCGATGGCAGCGCCTATGACGGACGCTTCGAAGAAGGCCGCCCCCACGGAACCGGATACTTCCGCTATGCCGACGGCAGCAGCTACGATGGCGGATTCGCAAACGGATTGTATGACGGCGAAGGCCGGTTAACTTTCGCGGACGGCACGGCGTACCAAGGCGCATGGCAGGCAGGCGAAATCGTTGGCGCCGTTACAGTCGAATCGCCGTCAGGCGAAACCTACAAAGGCGGGCTGAGCGAAGGCCGCTACCATGGCGAGGGTCGGCTTGCCTACGCGAACGGCGACATCTACGCGGGCGCGTTCGCAAACGGGCTGCCCAACGGCCAGGGAAAGCGCACTAGCCCGTCCGGATTCGAGTACGAAGGCGACTGGGTCGACGGCCGGATGACCGGAACCGGACGCATCGCGTATCCCGGCGGCGACAGTTTCAAAGGAGCGGTCGTTGACGGCGAGCCAAGCGGCAACGGGATTCTGCGAACCGCAGTCGGCGCCGTGCTCGAAGGCGAATGGATCGGCGGCGAATTGAACGGCAAGAGCAAAATAACGTTCGCCAACGGCGACATCTACATGGGGAATGTTGCCGACGGCATCCGCAGCGGAGCAGGAACGATGGAATTCGCCGCAGGCGGCACCTACACGGGCCGTTTCGCGGACGGGCAGCCCGACGGGGACGGGAAAATGGATTTCGTGGACGGCGCCGTCTACGAGGGCGACTGGTCCAAGGGCATGATGACCGGTGAAGGCTCCCTGGCCCTTCCGAGCGGGGAGCGGTACGAGGGCGGGTTCCTCGACGGGAGATACTACGGGTTCGGCGTTAAGAGAAACGCCGACGGCTCGTTCATGGAGGGCGACTGGAGCGAAGGCGGCCTAAACGGCGAAGGGAAAATCGGCTTCGCTGACGGCTCCGTGTACGAAGGCGGGCTGGAATTGTCCCTGTTCCACGGCCAAGGAACGATTACCCACCCTGACGGCTACATCTATACGGGCGGCTGGGAAGCTGGCCTGAAGAGCGGGGCCGGCGTTGAGTCCTATCCCGACGGCACGATCTACACCGGCGGATTCAAGGATGGCCTGCGGTCGGGCGTGGGAAAGCTGACCCACACTCTCGGATACTACTACGAAGGCGAATGGCTGGCAGGGAACATGCACGGCAGCGGCACCCTCACCTACGCGAACGGCGACGTCTACACGGGCGCCTTCGAAAACGGCCTTCCGGCCGGGGACGGAACCTACACTCCTGCCAGCACGCTCTGAGATGCGCGAGACGAGCGCTGGCTCGGCCCGAGCGGGGCGCGCGCGGCCGTTGCTGAAGCCGCACACTTGGGAACAGCGGAACGGCGCGGCCGCATGGCTCCCGCATTGCCGCTTGCGGAAACGCTCCGCATCGTTATAGGGGGCCGCATGTGGCACTGTGGCGCTAACGGAAGCGGAATCGCGAATCCCCTCGCGGGACGCCGCGGAACTGCATCTTCGCCGCAGGCCGGTAGCGGGCTCGGACTACTACTGCTGCTAGGCTGCCTCTGAGCGTGCCGGATCCGGCGCGCCCGCTCAGAGGGCAGATAGCGCGCCGCCAACCTCAGACAAAGCCAGATCCGACCCGGTAGCCCGATGACCCATCACGAAAACACGCAGAAGGACCAGGAAAAGGTCCTCATCTTCGACACGACGCTGCGCGACGGCGAGCAGTCGCCAGGCGCAACCATGACCCAGTACGAGAAGGCCGAGATCGCGGTCCTGCTCGACGAAATGGGCATAGACATCATCGAGGCGGGCTTCCCGATCGCTTCGGAAGGCGACTTCCAGGCGGTCAGCGAAATCGCGCGCCTCGTGGAGCACGCCGCGGTGTGCGGCCTTGCCCGGTCGTCGTTCGCCGACATCGACAGGGCGGCCGAGTCGCTCAAGCGCGCGCGGCGGCCCAGAATCCACACGTTCATTTCGACGTCGCCGCTCCACATGCGCCACAAGCTCAAGATGGAGCCCGACACGGTGATCGAAGCGATCGAAGCCTCCGTGTCGAGGGCGCGCAGCTACACCGACGACGTGCAATGGTCCCCCGAGGACGGGACGCGCTCCGAGCACGACTTCCTTTGCCGCGCCGTCGAAACCGCGATCCGCGCGGGCGCCAAGACGATCAACATCCCCGACACCGTCGGCTACACTGCGCCGAGCGAGAGCGCCGACCTCATCCGCATGCTCCGCAAGCGCGTTCCGGGCATTGAGAACGTCGTGATTTCAACCCATTGCCACAATGATCTCGGCATGGCCGTCGCCAATTCGCTCGCGGCGGTCGAAGCGGGAGCCAGGCAGGTCGAGTGCACGATCAACGGCCTCGGGGAGCGCGCGGGCAACGCCGCGCTCGAGGAGATCGTGATGGCACTGCGGGTGCGCAACGACATCCTGCCCTACCGCACCAGCGTCACGGCCTCGCGGATCATGCAGGCCAGCCGGGCCGTCGCCGACGCGACCGGCTTCCCGGTGCAGTACAACAAGGCGATCGTGGGCAAGAACGCGTTCGCCCACGAGTCCGGCATCCACCAGGACGGCATGCTCAAGCACGCCGGAACCTACGAGATCATGCGGCCCGAGGATGTCGGGCTGACATCCTCCAACCTCGTGCTCGGAAAGCATTCCGGGCGCGCCGCGCTCAGGCAGAAGCTCGGCGAGCTCGGCTACGATGTCGGCGGCAACCGGCTCAGCGCCGTCTTCGGGAAGTTCAAGGAACTCGCGGACCGCAAGAAGGAGATCTTCGACGACGACCTCGTGGCGCTCATGCGGGCGGACGCGAACGAATCGGACTGCGATACGCTGCAGGTCAAGCGCCTGAGGGTCGTGTGCGGCTCCGACTCCCCGAAGACCGCCGAACTGGCGATGACCGTCGACGGGAAGGACCACGAAGTGCGCGCCGAGGGCGACGGGCCCGTCGATGCCGCCTACAAGGCCGTCAGGATGGTGTTTCCGCACTCGGCGCGCCTGCAGCTCTACCAGGTGCAGGCCGTGACCCAAGGCACCGACGCCCAGGCGACGGTGAATGTCCGGATCGAGGAGAGCGGCAAGATCGCGGTCGGCCAGTCGTCCGACACCGATACGGTGCTCGCATCCCTCAAGGCGTACGTGAGCGCCTTGAACAACCTGGTCAGGCGAAGGGCGCGCTCGGAGGGCGGCGAATCCGTCCGCGAACGCCCCGCGGCCATCTGAACGGCGGAACGGCTTCCTTTGCGAGTTTCAGGCCGCTTCCGTATAATTCCGGCGGCGCGGACGCGGGTTCCGGCCCGCTTCGGCGACAGAATGGAGACCCTCTGAACGCATGTTCGGCCTGTTCTCGAGAATGCTTTCCTACGACATGGCGATCGACCTAGGGACGGCGAACACTCTGGCCTACGTGAAGGGCCGCGGGATCGTTCTGGATGAGCCGTCCGTCGTCGCCTACCAGTTCAGGAACGGCCGCAAGCAGGTTCTGGCGATCGGAGAGGCGGCGAAGCCGATGGTCGGCCGAACGCCCGGCACAATACAGGTCATCCGGCCGATGCGGGACGGCGTGATTGCCGACTTCGATGTCGCCGAGGAGATGATCAAGCATTTCATCCGCCTGATCTACCGCCGCACCACGTTTCTGAAGCCCAAGGTCATCATTTGCGTGCCGCACGGAGCGACCGCGGTCGAAAAGCGCGCGATCCGGCAGTCGGTGCTGTCGGCGGGCGCCCGGAAGGCCGGGCTGATCGCGGAGCCGATCGCCGCGGCGATCGGCGCCGGAATCATGATTTCCGATCCCCGCGGATCGATGATCGTCGACATCGGGGGCGGCACGACCGAGGTCGCCGTGCTCTCGCTTGGCGATATCGTGTACGCCAATTCGATCAGGGTCGGCGGAGACCGCATGGACGAGGCCCTGATCTCCTACCTGCGCCGCAAGCACAATCTGGCCATCGGCGAGTACACGGCCGAGCGCGTCAAGAAGATACTGGGAACCGCGATTGTCCCCGAGGACGGCTGCGGCAAGTCGATGAGCATCAGGGGGAACGACCTGCTCAGAGGCGTGCCCGCGGAGTTCACGATCACGCAGGCGCAGGTGGCGGCCGCGCTGGAGCAGCCCTTGGGCGAAATCCGCGACGCCGTGATGCTCGCTTTGGAGCAAACGCCTCCCGACCTCGCAAGCGACATATCGGACAGCGGCGTGGTTCTGACCGGCGGCGGCGCGCTTCTGCGGGATCTTGATGCCGCGCTTCGCGAACAGACAGGCTTGGCGACGATGATCGCGGACGAGCCGCTGAAGTGCGTCGCGATGGGCACCGGGCGCTCTTTGGACCTGAACAAGCAGCTTAGGCACGTCATCGACTACCACAGCTAGCCTCGGACGGATCGGAATGGTTGGCATCGGACCGGACGCAGACCAGTTCTACCGGCGCCCGTTGCGGCGTCTGGCCGCCGTTCTCGTGTTCTGCGCCCTTCTTGGCCTGTTCCTGCTGTGGCGCATCGAAGGCGAACGAATGGAAAGGCTCCGTGCCTGGGCGATCGACGCGCTTGTTCCCAGCGTGGAGATCGGCACCCGTCCCGGCAAGATCGCGTTCGGCGTTGCAGACGCCGCGGGCCGACTGTTCGGCGCGGACGAGCGGATCGCGCTGCTTGAGGAGGAGGTCAAGGCGCTGAAGGCATGGCGGGAATACGCGCGCGCGCTCGAGCAGGAGAACGCGCGCTTGCGCGGCGTCGCCAATGTGCGGTCCCTTCCCTACCAAGTCTCCTTCTCAGCCGAAGTTCTTGCCGACACCAGCAACCATTTCGCACGGTCCGTGCTGGTCAACGCCGGCGCGGCGAACGGGGTAGTCGACGGATGGCCCGCAACGGACGGCTTCGGGCTGGTGGGCCGGATCTCGGGCGTCGGCGACGTCGCATCCCGCATCATCCTCCTGACCGACGCCAACAGCAGGGTGCCGGTAAGCATCGAACCGTCCGGAACCCCCGCGATCGCGTCCGGCGACAATTCGCAAGCGCCGATTCTCGAGCTGGTGCAGGACGGCGAAGCGGTCGCGTTGGGAGACAGGGTCGTGACCTCCGGCGACGGCGGGGTGTTCCCGCGAGGGCTTCTCGTCGGCACTGTGACCCAAGGAGCCGACCAGAGCTTGAGGATCAAGCTGGCGGCGGACTTCCGGAAGCTGACGTTCGTCTCGATCCTGAAGACCTCGGAGCCGTACCGCGTCGAATCGGGCGGGAGCCTGGTCGTCGGCGACCAGACCGCCGCCGAAGGCCCGTAGGCGGACGCGGGCGGCGGGCGTGGACGCATCCGGCATGAAATGGATCTACCGGCTCGCTCTAGGGCTAGCGCTCGCGCTGATCCTGTTCGCAGGGCTGGTGCCGGCGACCGCGCGCCTTGAATCGATCGCGAGCGCCGATATCGCCTTCTGCCTCGTCGGCGCGTGGCTGGTCAGGCGCCCCGAGTACGCTCCGCTTTGGCTGCTGGTCGCCTACAGCTTGGCAGCCGAGATCCTTTACATGCTGCCGGTCGGCCTTTGGTCCGCCTTCGCGTTCGCGGCGGCCTATTTCCTGCGCGGCAACGTCGACCGGGTGCGGATGCTTCCGTTCACGTTCGAGTGGCTTCTGTTCTCCTCGGCGTTCCTGGCCGCGTCGGTCCTCTACCAGATCTCGCTCGTCATTTTCTTCGTGGACGCCCCGCCCTTTTCGGCAGTGCTGCTGAATGCGGGCCTTACCGCGCTGTTCTACCCGCCGGCGGTCCTTGCGACCAACCTTGCGTTCCGCATCCGCAAGCAGACGCCTGTCGAAGCCGCGACGATCGGAGCGCGGGTATGAGAACCGAAGGCAGCCAGTTCACGCCGGACGGCCAGAAGCTCGTGACCCGCAGGGCGGCGATCCTTGGCGGCCTCCAAGCCGCGACGCTGCTCGTCATCGGCGCGCGCCTGTACCAGCTGCAGATTTCGGACTCCCGGATCTACCGGGAACTGGCCGAGGAGAACCGTATCAACATCCGCCTTCTGGCGCCGGAGCGCGGCCTTATTTTCGACCGCAACGGCGTCGCCGTCGCGCTCAACAAGCCCAGCTACAGCATCGTGATGGTCCGGGAGGAAGCCGGAGACGTCGAGGAGGCACTGGGCAAGCTCGCCCTGATTGTTCCGATGTCCGGAGAGGAGATCCGGAGGAAGCGCGAGGAAATCCGCCTGCGCCGCGAATTCGTTCCGGTAACGGTCGCGGACAACGTCACTTGGGAGCAGGTCGCCGCGGTATCGGCCAACGCCCCGTCCATGCCAGGCGTAACGGCCGAGTACGGATCGACAAGGATCTATCCGTTCGGCCAGGATTTCGCCCATGTCGTCGGCTATGTGGGAAAGGTCAGCTCCGAAGAAAGGAGAGACCGCAACGACCAGGATCCCCTGCTGTGGCTCCCGCAGCTCCGGATCGGCAAAATCGGGGTCGAGCGCGCGCTCGACCGCGACCTTCGCGGGAGGGCCGGCAACGAGAAGATCGAAGTGAACGTGCACGGCCGGGTGGTGCGTGAACTGGACCGGACCGAGCCGGCGCCGGGAGCCGACATCCAGCTCACCATCGACGCCTGGCTTCAAAACTACATGATCGCGCGGCTTGGGCCCGATCCGGCTTCGGCGGTGCTGTTCGATCTTGAGGACGCGAGCGTGCTTGCGATCGCGTCCACGCCGACATTCGATCCGAACGACTTCGCCATCGGCATCTCGCAGGCGGGCTTCGACCGGCTCCTGAGCAACCCGCACAGGCCCCTGATCAACCGCCCGGCGCAGGGCGTCTATCCGCCGGGATCGACGTTCAAGACCGTGACGGCCCTTGCGGCTCTGCAGGAAGGGCTGATCACTCCGGCGGACACGTTCACCTGCAATGGCAAGTTCGAACTCTCAAGCAGGACCTTCCACTGCTGGCGGAAGGACGGCCACGGCAGGGTCGACCTTTCCAAGAGCATCAGCGAATCGTGCGACGTCTTCTATTACAACCTTGGCCGCTTGGTTGGCATCGAGAAGATTTCCGAGATGGCCAAGCGTCTTGGCATCGGCGTCCGGCCGAATGTCCCGATCCCGGACGCCGCGGAGGGCTTGGCCCCTACGAGCGAGTGGAAGCTGCGCAACCGCGACGCCAGATGGATCACGGGGGACACCCTGAACGCGGCCATCGGCCAAGGCTTCGTGCTGGCATCAGCGCTTCAGATCGCCATCATGACCGCGCGCCTTGCTACCGGAACCATGTTCGAGCCCCGGCTTGTGATGTCGCCGGGCAGCGCGATTCCGGAGGCATCTTCATTTCCCCCGCTCGGCATTTCCGACGAGCACCTGGAAGCCGTGCGGAAAGGCATGTTCACGGCGATCAACGAGATCCGCGGCACTGCATTCGAATCGCGGTCGATCGACGCGTCGTTTCCGATCGCGGGCAAAACGGGGACAAGCCAGATCCGGACGATCACGCTTGAGGAGCGGGAGGAAGGGGTGGTTCCGAACGAGGAGCGTCCATGGAACCGCCGGGATCACGCGCTGTTTTGCGGATACGGACCGTTTGAAAAGCCCAAATTCGCGGTCGCGGTCGTCATGGAGCATGGAGGCGACGGATCGGCCATCGCGGCACCGATCGCCCGCGACATTCTTCTGCGGGCCCACTACGGGCGGATCCCTCCCCTTGCCGCCTACCCCAAGGAACTCCGCGGACGGGTGCTTCGGGAGCAGCAGGCGCTCGATCTGCGCCCTGGCGCACAGCCCCGTCCCGGAAACACGCGGGCATGACCCTCGACGTCGGTCGTCCTTGGAGCCCTCCGACCGGCCTGGAGAAGGTCGGCCGGGTCAGCTGGATACTGCTGGCGGCCGTCTGCGTCGTCGCATGCGTAGGCTTCGCTCTGCTTTATTCGGCCGCGGGAGGAGCGATGGATCCGTGGGCCGGAACGCAAATGACGCGGTTCGGCTTCGGCCTCGTACTGATGGCGTGTGTCGCCTTCGTTCCGGTCTGGTTCTGGCGCGGATTGTCGATTCCTATCTATATCGCCGGTCTCGCGCTGCTGGTTCTCGTCGAATCCATCGGCGAGACGGGCATGGGCGCGCAGCGTTGGATCGACCTCGGGTTCATCCGCCTCCAGCCGTCCGAACTGGTTAAGGTCGCGCTGGTCCTGCTGCTCGCCGACCTGTACGGCCGCGCCGACGCCGCGAGCATGTCCTGGCCGATGCGGATAGCTGTTCCGGCAGTGCTCATCGCGATTCCGGCGGCGCTCGTGATGAGGCAGCCGGATCTTGGAACCGCGGTGCTGATCCTGCTGGGCGGCGGAGCCATGATGTTCCTTAGCGGGATCAGGCTTTACAATTTCGTTGCCGTGGCGGCGCTGTCGGCGGCGGCATTGCTCACCGTGTTCGAGAGCAAGGGAAAGGAATGGCAGCTCCTGTCCGATTACCAGTTCCAGCGGATTGAGATTTTCATCGATCCCGAAAAGGATCCGCTGGGTGCCGGCTACCACATTACGCAATCGAAGATCGCGCTTGGATCCGGCGGGCTGCATGGCCGCGGATTCCTGAAAGGGACTCAGAACCAGCTGCAGTTCCTGCCGGAGCGGCATACCGACTTCGTCTTCACCCTGCTGGCCGAGGAGTTCGGGCTGATCTGGGGACTTATCCTGCTTTCGGTCTACGGGGTGATCGTCGCGACCTGCGTGTTCGAGTCGTTCAGGTTCAAGGATCGGTTCTGCGCGCTTCTCGTGCTGGGGCTAGCCGCGACCTTCTTCCTGCATTTCTCTGTGAATCTAGCGATGGTAACGGGCCTCGTGCCGGTCGTCGGCCTTCCCCTCCCCCTGGTTTCGTACGGCGGCTCAGCCATGCTGACGCTCATGTTCTCGTTCGGACTGGTCCAGTCCGCGATCATCCACGCGAGGAGGTAGCCTGAAACATGGCATGCAGGATCCTGTTTTCCGCCGCCGAGGCCCGCTGGGCGGCGTGGCTTCCGGCGCTGGGCGCCGCCTTCAAGGACGCCGACCTCGACGTCGAGCTTGCGACCGACGCGTCCGAGCCCGAGGAATTCAGGTACATGATCCACTCGCCCGACGGGCCGGTCGCCGACTTCGGTCCGTTCACCGGCCTGGAGGCCGTCATGAGCACCTGGGCCGGCGTGGAGAACATCGTCGGGAACGAGACGCTGACGGTTCCGCTCGCCAGAATGGTCGATCCCGGAATGATCGAAGGCATGACTGAATGGGTTGCGGGACACGTGCTCCGGCATCACATCGGCGTCGACCGGCACGCGGCCAACAGAAGCGGGAAATGGCTGAAGGAGCACAGCCCGCCGCTGGCGCGGGACCGGACGGTTGCGATTCTGGGATTCGGGGTTCTCGGGCAGGCGTGCGCCCGCTGCCTGGCCGGGATGCGCTTCAACGTTGTCGGCTGGAGCCGCGCGCCGAAGCGCGTCGACGGGTTCGATTGCGTTTCGGGGGCGGCAGGCCTGAGCGAGGCGCTTTCCGCCGCCGACTTCGTCGTGATGCTGCTGCCGCTGACGGCGGAAACCGAGAACCTCATGGACGAGCGCGCCATCAATCAGATGAAGGACGGCGCGGTGCTGATGAATGCCGGGCGCGGCGCGCTGATCGACGACGACGCCCTGCTTTCGGCGCTGGATTCCGGCAAGCTCAGCAATGCGACCCTCGACGTGTTCCGTGAGGAGCCGCTTCCGCCCGGCCATCCGTTCTGGAAATGCCCCAAGGTCACGGTGTCGCCGCATATCGCGTCCGAGACCCGTCCGAGGACGGCATCGCGGTTCATCGCGGAGAATGTCGGGCGCGGTCTGCGCGGACTGCCGCTGCTCCATCTTGTCGACAGGCGGCTAGGCTACTGAGTCCGGCCGCGTCAGGCCTGTTCCAGAACACGCCGGATCCGCGTCCGCATCCGCGGCAGCAGGTCCTGTTCGAACCATGGATTGCGCGCCAGCCATCCGTTGTTCCGCCAGCTCGGATGCGGAAGCGGGTAATGCGCGGGTTCGTGCCGCCGCCATGCCAGAACGTTAGCGGTAACGCTCGGCAGGGCGTCCCGGCCCAGATGCCATTTTTGCGCATGCGCCCCGACCAGCAGGACGGTTTCGATCTTCGGCAGCGCCGATATCGCCTCGGCGCGCCAAGTCTTGGCGCAAGCCGGAGGCGGCGGCAGGTCGGCGCCGCGGTTGTCGTATCCCGGAAAGCAGAACGCCATCGGAAGAATGGCGATCCGATCCTTGTCGTAGAACTCTTCCGACGAAACTCCCATCCAGCTCCTCAGCCGTTCGCCGGAGCGATCCAGGAACGGGATTCCGCTTTCATGGACGCGCGCGCCCGGCGCCTGACCGGCGACCAAAATGCGCGCCGAGGGCCGGCACCAGAACACCGGCCGGGGCTCGTGCGAAGTCGCAGAATCCAGGAACCGGCCCGCGCAGATCCGGCAAGCGCGAATGCGGGCTTCCAAGCCGCCATTTCCGGCAACCGCGCCGGTCATGCCGGATCGAACGGGCGGCGGGCGGAACAATTGGACAGCGGGGCGGCCAATGCGTAAACGGCGGGCATGGAAAACCAAGCGCTGATCAGTTGGCGGGCCATTAGGTTCAGGAAGATCGACCGCGCCTGGGCGGCCGTCGTTCTGCTGCCCATTCTGCTCGGGCTGCTGGCGCCAAGTCAATTCGTGCCCACGCTCGAATTCACCTTCGACGCGTTCATGACGACGCTTCCGCTCATCGCGTTCGCCGTCTTGATGACGGCATGCCTGACCGCGGCGGATGCGAAGAGCCTGATTGCCGGCGTCTTCAAGCGCCGCAAGCACTTGATGATCGTGTCGGCCTCCCTGATCGGCGGCCTTTCGCCATTCTGCTCCTGCGAGGTCATCCCTTTCATCGCAGCCCTGCTGGTCGCCGGAGCGCCGTTGTCGGCTGTCATGGCGTTCTGGCTGGCCTCGCCGATCATGGACCCGCCGATGTTCGTCATCACAGCCGGCGCGCTCGGCGTCGAATTCGCGATCGCGAAGACCGCATGCGCGGTGCTGGTCGGGCTTCTGGGCGGATTCGGCACTGCCGCCATTGAAAGCATCGGCGGCCTGAAGAACCCAATGCGCCCGGATCTCGACGCGACCTCCGGCTGCGGTTCCGCAATCAAGGAAGGCGGAACAAAATGGCGGTTCTGGCAGGACGCCGACCGGCGGGCCGCGTTCCGCGCGACATTGATCGAAAACGCGAAGTTCCTGTCGAAATGGCTCATCCTGGCCTACATGCTTGAGGCTCTCATGCTCGCCTGGGTGCCGCCCGAATGGATCGCGGGCGCGCTTGGCGGCGATGGCTTCCTGTCGGTGGTGACCGGAGCTGCCATCGGAATACCGGCCTATTTGAACGGATACGCCGCTGTCCCCCTCGTGGCAGGGCTGATCGAGCAGGGCATGGCGCAAGGCGCAGCGATGGCGTTTCTCGTCGGAGGCGGAATCACCTGCATCCCCGCGGCGATCGCGGTCTGGGCGCTCGTCCGGCACAATGCGTTCGCCTGCTATCTCGCGTTCGCGATTGTCGGGGCCGTCCTTTCCGGCCTGCTTTGGGGCGTTGCGGCGCAATCGGCCATCTTGTAACGCTTTTCCGGCTCACGCCGCGCAACAGCATCGCAATCAATGCCCGAACAAGCCCCCGACCTGCGAACCATGAGCCGAGTCAGGAACTTCGTTTCCGAATACTCGGTCCTGCTCATCGCGGGGGCCGCGATCGCGCTTGTCTGGGCAAACCTGGACCCGCACAGCTACCATGCGTTCATCGAATTCTCGCTGTTCAAGGACGGCCTCGTCGGAGCGATGCATCCCGGGGAGGACGGCGAGCTCCACCGGGACCTGACGATCCATTACCTGATCAACGACATCCTGATGGCCTTCTTCTTCGCAGTCGCCGCGAAGGAGGTCTGGGAAGCCATGATCCTGAAGCACGGCTCCCTGCGCGGCCGCAAGGCGCTGACGCCCCTGATCGCCACGGCCGGCGGCATGGTCGGTCCGGTTGCGGTCTATCTGGGCGTGGCGCTCGTTCTGGGATCCGACGTCTACAACGCGGTCGCGAACGGCTGGGCGATCCCGACCGCGACCGACATCGCGTTCTCGTACCTCGTCGGACGGCTGATATTCGGGGCCGGGCATCCGGCCGTCCGGTTCCTCCTGCTGCTCGCCATCGCCGACGACGCCGCCGGCCTGCTCATCCTCGCGATCTTCTATCCGACCGGGGAGCTGGTTCCCGAATGGCTGCTGCTTTCGCTTGCCGCCGCAGTCGGCGTCTACTTGCTGTTCAATTACCTTCCGGTAGCGCTGGACCGCGGACGCGAGCACAAGCCGGTTTCGGCGTTCTTCCGGGAAAAGCTGTCCTTCTGGCCCTACGCTGTCGCCGGAGCGCTGTCCTGGTACGGATTCCAGGAATCCGGCCTCCACCCGGCCCTCGGCCTGATACCCGTCATCCCCGCCATTCCGCACGCGGACAGGGAGTTCGGGATCTTCGCGGCGATGGAGAAGCATTACACCGACCTGCTCAACCATATCGAGCACATGCTGAAGTTCCCGGTCGAATTCATCCTGTTCTTTTTCGGACTGGCGAACGCGGGCGTCGAACTGGCTTCGATAGGAACGCCGACCACCTTGGTGCTGCTCGGGCTGATCGTGGGCAAGCCGGTGGGAATCTACCTGTTCGGGTGGTTCGGCGCGGTTCCGCTGAGACTGGGCGTGCCGGAAGGCATGAACCTGGCGGACATACTTGTGGTCGGATTCATCGCCGCCATCGGATTCACCGTGTCCCTGTTCATCGCAACCGTGGCTTTCGACGCCGGTCCGGTCCAGGATGCTGCGAAGATGGGCGCGCTGCTCAGCCTCGGCGCCGCGGCGATCGCGATCGCCGTCGGCAGGATGCTCCGGATTCAGCGGGTCACTTGACGATCTTGGCCCGTTCGCGGCTGAACGCGGAACCGAGCCGGAACACATGCCGCCCGTCCGGGCTGCCCGGAGTTGCTGCCGCCAGCCGACGCGATTGCTGCCTCCCGCTCCGGACTATTGCCATTCCTCTTTCTTATCTGCCTTTTCACCAGAATACTGCTATTTCAGCGATTAGTTTTCTTGTGTTTTTCGGCTTATTCATAGTTCCAAGTACAAGAGGGGAAAACGCTTACGTAGATGATTCTTTGCAAGAGGTAGTCAAACCAAAGAGAAAAATTTAGAAATCCTTATTGGTTACTTTGAGGCTAATACTTCTTTTGTGGCTTTTGTTAGGAATGAGTGGCGCATGGAATGCTGTAGTGTTTTACGATTATGGATTATGAATTGAAGATTCCGGTTGGATCAACGAAACAAAGGAGTTCAGCTTCCAATGACTGACAAAATGAATCCAGTATTCTGGCTGGCACCGATGGCGTTAGTGCTATTGGCATTGTTACCATGGCCCTACGGGTATTACATGTTCCTTAGAATAGCGATGTGCCTAAGCCTAGGAATAATCGCTTTCTACCATTGGAACAAGTATGAAACGAGCATTTGGCCTGTCATACTTGGACTTGGAGCGATCTTGTACAATCCCGTATTGCCCATTCATTTGGACAGGGAAATATGGGTTGTTCTCAATGTTCTTACAGCAGTTGTCCTCGGCAGCCATCTTCTTTGGGACCGGAAAAACCCAAGAAACTGAACATGAAGGACTAATCTCGCAACAACGAAAGGAAAGAATAGATGTCTCTAAATTTATTGAAAATGGATACACCAAGGGTTACTGGCAATGCCATTGCGGCACCCTTTCCCTCCGCGGCGGCAAAAGTGCGTAGACTGCCATGAAGACGGTATCCATCGGCTCCGTCAGCTTCGGCAACCGGCTTCCCTTGGCGCTGATCGCCGGACCGTGCCAGATCGAAAGCCGGGGCCACGCGGAAATGATTGCCGGCGGGCTGAAGGAGATCGCGGACGGCATCGGGATGCCGTTCGTGTTCAAGTCGTCCTTCGACAAGGCGAACCGCACCGCGCTTCAGGGGCGCAGGGGCATCGGCAAGCAATCGGGCCTCTCGATACTCGCCGATGTGAAGCGGCAAATCGGATGCCCGGTACTGACCGATGTGCACGAGCCGGGCCAATGCGCCGAAGCGGCGGAATTCGTTGACATTCTGCAAATTCCCGCCTTTTTGTGTCGGCAGACGGATCTGCTGCTCGCAGCGGGCGCCGCCCCAGCCGCCGTGCATGTCAAGAAGGGGCAGTTCCTTGCGCCGTGGGATATGAAGTTCGTTGCCGAAAAGATCGCCTCGCAGGGCGACGACAGGATTCTGCTCTGCGAACGGGGCTCGAGCTTCGGCTACAACTCGCTGGTCGCGGACATGCGCAGCCTGCCGGTCATGGCGGCGACAGGCTATCCGGTCGTGATGGACGCCACCCACGCCGTCCAGCAGCCGGGCGGCAGGGGCGGTTCGTCGGGCGGCCAGAGGGAGTTCGCGCCCGTGCTGGCGCGGGCGGCGGTCGCCGTGGGAGTCGCAGGCGTGTTCATCGAGGTCCACGAGGACCCCGACAATGCGCCGAGCGACGGGCCCAACATGGTCAGGCTGGACAGGATCGGGCCGATACTCGAGACGCTGTCAGGCCTCGACAAGCTGGCGAAGGCCGACCCGGTCGCTCTCTGAGCGCCGCAAGGGACGGAATTGGCATCCGACGGGCCGGATTTCTCGCCAAGCGGCTGGAACGCGCTGGCCGAGCCGCGGATCGCGCGGAGCGGGTTCCGCGAGTACGACGCGCGGTGGCGGTACCCCGAGGAAATCAACCTGCCCGGAATGGCGACGTTCGGGGCGGCGCTTGGAACCCAGATGCGCGAAGCGGGCGTCGGGCCCGAAATCGTCGTCGGATGCGACTTCCGCGAATACTCGCCTGCGGTGAAGGACGCGCTGATTGTCGGGCTGGTCGGCGCAGGCGCCAAGGTCAAGGACATCGGCATCGCGGTTTCGCCGATGGCGTATTTCGCGCGTACGCGGCTGGGCGTCGACGCGGTCGCGATGGTGACCGCGTCCCACAATCCCAACGGGTGGACCGGCGTGAAGACCGGATTCAGGCACCCCCACACGCATGGCCCGCGCGAGGTCGCTAAGCTCCGCGAAATCGTCGAGCGCGGCCGGTTCCATCGCGCGGATGCGGGCGGCTACGAGCGCGTTTCCGGGCTGGAAAAGGATTACATCGCGAACGCCGCAGGCGGCTACCGCATGAAGCGAGGGCTCAGGGCGGTCTGCGCCACTGGCAACGGAACCGTGTCGATGTTCGCGCCGCGCGTCCTCGAAGCGATCGGCGTCGAGGTCGTGCCCCTGCACAACAAGCCTGATTCGCGGTTTCCCAACTACAATCCGAATCCCGAGGCGGTCGAGATGCTTGAGGACATGGCGTCGGCCGTCCGCTCTTCATGCGCCGATCTGGCGCTCGGGTTTGACGGCGACGGCGACCGTCTCGGCGTCGTGGACGACGAGGGCGAGGAAATCTTCTCCGACAAGGTCGGCGTGCTGCTTGCGCGCGAATTCGCGCGCGGCAGGAAAGGCGCCCGGTTCGTCGTGGATATCAAGTCGACCGGCCTCTACAGGTCGGACCCGGTGCTGAGGGAACTGGGAGCCATAACGGAATACTGGAAGACCGGTCACAGCCACATGAAGATGCGCACGGCGGAAACCGGTGCGCTCGCGGGCATCGAGAAATCCGGCCATTTCTTTTTGTCGGGCGACATCGGCGAAGGCTACGATTGCGCGCTGCGGGCGGCCGTGGAGGTCTGCAAGATGCTCGACCGGCATCCCGCCCGGTCGCTTTCCGACATGAAGCGGTCGCTTCCCCGGACATGGCTGTCGCCGACGATGTCGCCCCACTGCCCCGACGGCACAAAATACGCGGCCGCCGAACGCATCTCGGAGAAGCTGGAGGAACTCACGAGGTCCGGCGGCACCTTGGGCGGATTGGAAGTCCTGGAGATCAACCGCGTGAACGGCGCGCGCGCCGAACTCGCGAACGGCTCCTGGGCGCTGGTCCGCGCCTCGTCGAACACACCGAACCTGGTCGTCGTGTGCGAAAGCACCAGCAGCAGACAAGAACTCGTTTCGATCTTTCGGGATCTGGACAGGATTGTCCGGACGGAGGAGTGCGTCGGCCCTTACGATCAGTCGCTGTAGCGGCCCGGGGTCCGGCGGATCGGCGGTTCAAAGCGGGATCAGAGCACACCGAATTCCTTGTAGACTTCCGCGAGCAGCCTTCCTTCCTGCAGTGCCTTCAGGGACTTGCCTTCAGCGGCGAGCTTCTCGCGGCCCTTCCGGATGGCGGCCTCCTCGAAATCGCGGGGAATCACGATGCAGCCATCGGCGTCTCCGAACACAATGTCTCCGGGGCCGACTGGCACGCCTCCCACTTCAACAGGGACATCCGTCTCGACCACTTTTCCGCGTCCGCAGCTGTCGAGCGGAGCGATCCCGCCAGCAAACACCGGAAATCCGAGCTCGCGGACATGAAGAATGTCGCGCACGTATCCGTCCATGACCGCCCCTGCGGCGCCGCGCATTTGCGCAGCCGTGCTTAGAAGCCCGCCCCAAGGCGCGATTCTTCCGCTCCCGCCGCAAGCGGCGACCGCGACCTCGCCCGGCCCGAGGCTGTCGACCAGGCCGATCTCCAGCTCGTAGTGGTTCTCCTCGGGTCCTGGCCGCGCAAAGACTTCGGCGTAAAGCATCGTCCGCGCGCGTCCGACAAGCGTCAGGCTCTCGTCCAGAGGGCGGATGAACGGCGGCAGCGCTTGGCGGTCGCAACCCAGATCGTCCAAAACGTCAGAGATCAACGCGCAAAAGAACCCCCGGCGCAATTCCGCAATCGCGGGATCGGCTGGCTTGGCCGCGCTCCCGGTCGCATCTCCTTCGGACACGGCTTCCCCTCCCTTGGCCACAACGGCGAGTCAGCAAACCGCTGAGCAAATCCGCTGTCAACCTGCCGCGCGTCTCAGGGCGCATCCCGATCTTCGCGGACTTGCGGCTGCGCCTCGACGATCCCCGCGATCAAGGAAGTCGAGCCGACGGTTGCTTTCGACGCGGAATTCGATGGCGGGCAGGGCGCCGGGGGCGTTTTCGACCAGCGGCGCTCCGCATGACCCGAAGCTCGGGACGCCCCGAAGGCGACGCCGGAAACCTACGCGGGCCGCCGCCAGCGGCAGGCAGGCGGCCGACGGAGCGCCCAGGCTTTCCTAGCCCTGTCAATGAATTGACGGCGGACATGAAGCACCCTACGTTCGGGCGAGTGTTCGACCGTTTTCGCCGCCAGGCTGCGCGGCGTGGCATGCGGCTCGCCTAGCGCCGAAGATTTCTCTTGCGACGGGGTGCAGGCGATGAGCGAGCAAGCGCTGGCGGGATTGTCCGAGCGGTTGGCGAGGCAAGAGGAGCGGATGAGCACGCATCAGGCAACGCAGGAAAGCGCCATGGACCGGCTGCGCGCCGACGTCGCGGAACGCGACGCCGACCGCGATGCCGACATGGCAAAGCGGGATGCCGACATGGCGAAGCGGGATGCCGCCCGCGATGTCGACATGATGAAGCGCGACAAGGACAACACGCGATGGCTGATCGGCATGTGGGTCGCTGCGGTTATCGTTCTGGGCACCTTCTTGGGCACCTTGATCACCGTGCTAAACTTGATCACCTAGGGCCTGTTTATGCTAAATCGTATATCAATTCGACGAAGACTGCGAAATTCAGGAAGCCCAGACGCATCGCGTCGAGCTTGTCGAACCGCGTGCGGATGCGCCGGCAGCCCTTGAGTCTTCGGAACATCCGCTCGACCTCGTTCCGAAGCTCGTAGAGTTCGCGGTCGTGTTCCTATTTGACTTTCCGGCTCGCCTTCGGCGGCACGACCGTCATCCGCAAGGTCTCCGCGAGGCGCGGGTCTTGTCGCTCTCGTAGGCGCGGTCCATCGCCAGAGGCGCGTTCGCGACCGGCCTGTCCCAGCTTTCCAGCAGGACGCGGCCTTCGGGCGCGTCGTGGGCCTGCCCGCCGGACAGGCGAAAAATCATTGCTTGGCGGTTACTTGCCGAGACCATAGCGCGGTGAACAGCCGCTCGAGAACGCCCCTTTGGAACCGGCGGCGGAACCGGCAGATAAGGATGGAGTTTGGTGCATTGTTTCGCCGCGATCTGTTTCATGATTGCGCACCGCTCGATTTTTATCTCATTTTTAACAAGCGCTTAAGCACAGAACCAAGCAAAATCCTAGCGTTAACAGGCCGTAATTCAGGCCAGCGTAACCGGGAATTGCCGCTGCCGGGCAGGAAGTTGTAGAGGAGGTCGGCGAGGTCCTCGACGCATTGCCCTTCCATCAGGTTCATGACAGTCCCCTCAATCCCAAAGCATCGAAAGGAGCAATTCGTTTAAAACGTTGAACAGTTTTCTGCCGTTCACCAGTCAAGCCCCAATCTTAGCTTCGCTTTCCGCGTCTTGGCCCAAGGCTTCCCGGGCAGCTCATGGATAAGCTTTTCGAAAACGGCTCTTATAGCGGTCGCGGTCGCATCGCCGGTCAACTGCTGGGCCGCGTCAGCCGAAAGCAACGGGCGCATATCCATCAACAGATCCCCCTTCGCGAATTTCGCGAGCATGCGCTGTTCCGCCTGCGCCCGGCATATTCGTTCATCTCCGTCGGCCAGGTATTGTGCGAACAGTTCAACGACTCGACCGCAATCGAGATCAGCGAAAACCTCGAGGCCGCGGCTCAGATCGTAAAGGTCTCTACCCTTGTTCCTCTGCAAAAGCGCCCGAAACTTGGTTGCCAGCATCTCCTCATTTGAGAATGTCGGGATCGTTGCCACACCTGTGAACCAAGAATTTTCGACGGTAAACGGTGCCATCAGTATTTGATCATAGGCCTGGATTTCGCGGGTATTGATTTCCAGCTTGAGGCGGATGGGGTTCTCGCCACCGTCCTCTGCCGGAACCCGAAAGCGGAACTTGGGCGCGACTTGGCTCTGATCGAAGCGCGCGGGGCCGAGCCACGGCTCTAGAAGCTCTCGCAATCGATCGAGTATCGGGCCAATCCCGCCGGATGAGGTGCGTACGAGATCAATATCCTCGGAATAGCGGAACGGCTCCGGAAAGTGCAGTTTATTGAGAGCCGTTCCTCCCCGGAACCGCAGCTCCTTCGTCAAGAACGGGTCGGAGAATATATCAACGAGAGCCCGAGAAATGATCAGGTCCTGTTCGACCTGCCTTTGCTCAGCCCACGGGGCCATATAACTCCATTCGACAATGTTCTGGCTTGGGATCATTCATCGACCTCCGGAAGCCGGCGTACGACAACATGCCACCTGTTATCGCGTTCGATCAGTACCGGTGCAAAGAGCGGGTCTCTTGCCTCACTCCTATCCAGTTCGACCCATGGCGGCTTTCCGCGCGTGAACAGCATTTTGTGCATTTTTTGAGTCATGCTCCGCCTGTCGAGGATGTCCAGAAGGTAGCCCAAACGCTGGACGACCGATCTCTCAAACTGTGTTGACAGGAGTGCGAGCTGGTCGGCGTCAATCTTTGAGCCTAGATCGGCGAGGACGGTCGCGACGTTGTCGATTCCAGCCGACGCCTTTGTGTAACGAACGAGGTCGAGCGCAGTCAGTGCGGGAGAGGATATTCGCATCTTTCCGGTGTCAGTCTTGAAATCGTCGATCCCGTCGATGACTCCAGCCATCTCCTTGCGATAGTAGAAAACGATGAGGCTGCGTCCGGTGCGGATCTTGGAAATGCGTTTTCCGGTGACGACTTGGAATTCCATCACCGCCTGATGGCTCGCGCCATGCAGCTCCGCGGCTTTCAGCAGACCAACATAGTAGTGTTGCTGCTCGCGAGTCATGAGTGCGTCTACATACCAGGACGGCGGTGGCGCCCCCCGGGACGCAAATTGTGGGGGGACAGCAACATAGAAGCCTTTCCGTGGACTGATCAGGCTCCCTCGCTTCTGAAGACGCTGAGCGGCATCCAGGAAGGCTCCTCGGTTGGTGCCGAGGGCAACAACTGCCTCATCGGCATCGAAAGCGATCCGCCCCTTCGATTGAAGCCCGGTCACATAGTCAGCGAGAGATACACGATTTCCACGATTCATGTTACTAGTCCGCATTATTCGCGGATTAACCTACATGATTTTTATCATGGAGACAAACTGTGAAGACAGATTCCCATATCTCGCGGACTTACCGACATGAAATGCGCATGGGACAGCCATCAAATCCGCTGGGACGAGCCGGTTGCGAACGCGCCGCTGGGGGATGGCCCACGCCTACGAGGGCGACGAGACCCGCGGCCTCGTGGAGACCTTGGGGATGATGCCGATCTTGCCGCCGAAAGCGAACCGGAAAGTCAAATGGGATTGCGATCGCGAACTCTACAAGCTTCGGAACGACGTCGAGCGGCTGTTCCGCCGGATCAAGGGCTACCGGCGCATCTTCACCAAGTACGAAAAGCTCGATGTGATGCACGCCGCTTTCCTTTGCTTCGCCCCCATCGTCGAAATCATCAAGCGTTAACAGGCCCTAGCCGCTCTGATTCTGGAGCGATGCCTGCGTTCGCAGGCCGAAGACGCAGGCTCAGCATCCGCGTTTTCCGCTCGTCGCAAGACATGCTGATCCTACCCCGATTGGCGATATTGCCGATCCGTTTCGCTTGCAAATCAATCATGAGTTCCCGTCCTTGCCGGCGTGAACTGCCCGCTCATCGGGACGGCCAACTCCATCAACGCAATCGCGCCGAGCGGATCATGATCGGGTTCTGATATCTCAAGCGCTCTGCCTGCCGCCGCGGGCCGCGCAAGCGTTTTCGCGCTCGGAACGGCAAGGGGACCTGCGAGGGCGCATCCCGTTTTCGGGGAGCGGCGGGCATGTTCCGAGGGCTCGGGCGTCGGCCGCGCCCGGCGTCCCGGGGGTGCAAACGTGCCTTCAAGGTTCATTGCGGACCGGTTCCGCCGAGGCTGTCGACGACCTGCGAACGGCGGGTGCCGCGCATCCGAACGCGAGCAGCAGGTTCACCCCGAAAAACGGGATGCATGCCGCGTCTCAGGAATCGTCATTGTACCAAGGGATTTCCGCGCCAGCCGAATCCCGCCATTATGGCGGCTGGCAAAGATGGGGAATGATTCGTCGCCGCGGAACCCCGAGAGTTCCGGTGGGCACGAAGCTTCGGCGGATCTCGGCCTCCGTCCGAGGGAGGTCTATCCGGAGATCGAATGGCGCTCACCAAGCCCGGCGCAGAGCGCAATTCCGGAGCAGGACATGGCCAACGAGCACGGCATCCCGCCGCTTACCCAGAACGAATTCAGCGGCCGCATCGGCGTCGCCCGCGCGGAAATCAATCCGCCCGAAGGAATGTTCGCGCGCACATGGGGCTCGGCGACCCACGACATCGCGGACGGCTTGCATCGCCCGCTCTACGCCACGTGCCTTTCCGTCGCGCCAGCCCGCGGCGGAGCGCCGGCTCTGCTGCTTTCGCTCGACCTCATGGTCTGGCTGTCCAAGGCCGACGAAGAAGGAATCCGCTGTCCTCTTGAGGCGGAATTCGCGGAGGCACCGGGCTCGTTCATCCTGCATCTCTCGCACAGCCACGGAGCGCCCTTTACCGACCCCGCCCGTGCTTCCGCGCCCGGCGGGCATCTGATCCGGCCGTACCGCCAAAAACTGCTCGCGGCATGCCGGGAGGCCATCGGCCAAGCAATCGCCTCCATGTCGCCGGCCACGTTGAGCTGGGCGAAGGGCCGCTGCGGACTCGCTTACGATCGCGATCTGGAGCTTCCGCGCACGGGGGAAGTCGTCTGCGGCCTCAACCCCCGCAGGGAGGCCGACGACACGCTGGTCGCGGGCCGCGTGACCGATCAGGCCGGCCGCGTTCTCGCCACTCTGGTCAACTACGCCGCCCATCCGACTTCGCTGGGCGGCGGGAACCGGCTTGTGTCGCCCGACTATATCGGCGCGATGCGCGACCTGGTGGAGCGCGAGACCGGAAACGCCGTCTGCGTGTTCCTGCACGGCGCGGACGGCGACCTCACGCCCCGGCGCAGTTTCGAGGACGATGCGTCGGCCGCCGACCAGAACGGGCGGGAGCTGGGATACGCCGCGCTCTCCGTCATTGCCGGGATGTTCCCGCCCGGGCACCGGTTGGGCTTTGCCGGGCGGGAGGAATCGGGCGCGACGCTCGGGCGGTGGGGCTTTGAGCGCTGCGCCCCGGACGGCATGATCGCCGTGAAGCGCGACACGATAAGGCTGGCGCTAGCGGATCAGCCCTCAGTAGCCGAGTGCAAAGAGGCTATTGCGAATGCCGCTGACGGATTCGAACGCGAACGCGCCGAGCGCAGACTCGCGATTCGGGAAAAGCTCGGCGATGGCGACGGCTACGATCTGCCGATTTATGTCTGGCGGCTGGGACGATCCGTTCTGGTCGGCGCGCCGATCGAATTCTACAGCGACGTCCAGGTTGCGCTTCGAAAGCGCTTTCCCGACATCACGGTGGCGGTGCTCGACGTCTGCAACGGGTTCCTGAACTACCTTCCGCGGGCGGCGGACTACGACCGCGACACCTATCCCGTGCGGATCGCTCTCTTCGCCCGCGGCAGCATGGAGCGGGCCCGCGACAAGGCCGCCGACATGATCGCGGAACTGTTCTGACGGCTCCGGTCGAGGACCGGATTCGCTTTCCCGGCCCAACGGTCGCGGCAACGTTCAACCAAGCCTGTCCATCCGCCGGTCGCTGCCTGACGCAACCCTCGATTCGCCGCCAGGCGCGGAAATCCGCGCCCGCTACGTGCCGCGCGGGCGTTACTTGCTTTCCACCGCGTCCGCTATGATCCGGAGGATGTCGCGTTCCGGCTTGTAGCCGAGAATCGATCGCGCCTTGGAGATGTCGTGGGCGATTCGGATCGGAGGGCCCGGTATGCGCACTTCGACGTAAGGAAGCCCGGTCGCTTCATGAAGGGCGTCGACGGCCGTCCGGTAGGAAAACGGCGACGGGCCGCTCAGATTGAATACCTGGCCGACGGCCGACGGATGCTCGAGCATCAGGTCGATGCCGGCCACCAAATCCTTCACGTCGCACATGTGGAACTCGTAAGGAACGCCGTCCTCGTCGCATGCGAGAAGCAGCGTCGATTCCGGATCCGTTTGGCAGGACGAATCGAGCGCCGCGACGGCATCAGGCCTTCCCAGCGCCCCGAACAGCCCCTTCATCGGCGAGACGAACAGGAAGCGGCCGGACCAGCCGTCCGGCCTCAGGATCTCTTCCGAACGGGCCGTAAGGGCGAAACGGGCGACGGTCGCCGGAATTCCCCGGGCGCGCTGGTAATAGAACGCAAACCGCTCGTTCGTTTCCTTGGTCAAGCCGTAAAAACTGTAGGGGTTTCGAGGGTGCGGCTCGTCGATCGGGACGTAGTCGGCCTTCAACGACGGATATACTTCGTCGCTGCTCGCCAGAAAGAAGCGCTCAAGCCCGACCTTCTTTCGCGCGGCCGCGTCCAGCAGATTGAATGTCCCTTCGATGTTCTGCTCGAACAGGCTCTTGTCGGCGCCTTCGTCCCAAAGCATTGCGCCGGCGAGATGGGCGATTCGACGCACGCCATCCACCGCTGCCCCGACGGCGTCCCGATCCGTCAACGAGCCGTCGACGATTTCCACGCCTTCGGATTCCAGCGGCTCGCGGCCGGGGTCGCCCGGCATCACCAACGCCCGGACATGTTCGCCTTTGGTTTGGCGCAGGGCCACCAGCTCCCGGCCCACCCTTCCGGTCGCCCCTGTGATCAAGATGGTCATGTTGGCTGCTCCTTTTGGATTCCCCCATGCGCCGAGCCGCCCGGCACGGAAATCGCTTCGCCGGTGCGGCGGCTGAAGAAGCGCAGCTTCGCCGGATCGACGGAAAACCCCATCCGATCCCCCGGCCGGACCCGTTCAGCGTCGGCCGGCGCAAGCCGGACAATGAACTGCGATGATCCGTCGGAGACTGTGACAAGGGATTCGTGGCCGAGCTCCTCGACCGCGGCGGCCGTGCCGTAAATTCCTTCTCCGGGATCGCCGCCGATGATTTCGGTGTCCTCCGGCCTGAAGCCGACCAGAAACCCGTCTCCCTCCGATGCGAGCGCATTCGCCTCGGCATCCGGGCATGCGACATTCATGCCCTCGCATTTCAGCGCCTTCGCGGATCCCGAGCCCTCAAGGCGGCACTCGAGCAGATTCATCGGCGGCGTGCCGATGAACTGCGCGACAAAGGCGTTGGCCGGGTGGCGGTAGAGCTCCCGAGGCGAATCGATCTGCTGGATTTTGCCGTCGTTCATTACGACGATCCGTTTGCCCATCGTCATAGCTTCGGTCTGATCGTGGGTGACGTAGATCGTCGTAACGCCGAATTTGCGCTGCAGCCTCGTGATTTCCGAGCGCGTCTGCACGCGGAGCTTCGCGTCGAGGTTGCTGAGCGGCTCGTCCATAAGGAACAGCTCGGGCTCGCGGATGATGGCCCGCCCGAGAGCGACCCGTTGGCGCTGGCCTCCGGAAAGCTGGCCCGGCTTTCGATCAAGCAGCCGCGTCAGGTCGAGCGATTCGGCAACGCCCCGCACCTTGAGATCGATCTCGGCCTTCGGCAGCCTTCGCAGCCGCAGCGTGTAGGACAGATTCCGGTGCACATTCATGTTCGGGTAAAGCGCGTAGCTCTGGAAAACCATCGCCACGTCCCGGTCGCGGGGCGAAACGCGGTTCACGAGCCGGTCGCCGATCCAGATGTCGCCCTCGGTCGCATGCTCCAGCCCTGCGATCATGCGCAGCGTCGTGGATTTCCCGCATCCGGACGGGCCGACGAGAACCATGAACTCGCCCTCGTCGACGCTGAGGTTGATGCCATCGACCGCCAGATGGTCGGGATAGCGCTTGGACACGTTCACAAGTCGAGCGGTGGCCATGATTGCCCTACCCCTTTATCCCGCCGGCCGTCAGCCCGCGGACCAGATAGCGCTGCAGCGCGAGGAAGATGGCCGCCGCAGGAAGCGTAATGATCGTGGCGGCGGCCATGACCTGGTCCCAAGGGGTGACGAATTCCCCCGAAAACGACGCCAGGCCGAGAGAGACCGTCCAGTTCTCCGGCTGCCTGATGAACATGCGCGCGAACAGGAACTCGTCCCACGAGATAATGAAGCAGAACAGGAATGTCGAAGCGACGCCGGGGAGCGACAGCGGCAGCGTGACCCGGAAGATCGTCTGGATCCGCGACGCGCCGTCAATGAGCGAAGCCTCCTCGAGCTCTATCGGAATGGCGTCGAAGAACGCCTTAAGAAGCGCGGCGGCCACCGGGATGAGAAACGCGAGATAGGCGATCGATAGCCCGAAAAGGCTGTTCAGAAGGCCGAGCCGCGAAAAGAACACGTACATCGGAAGCGCAAGCAGGATCGCCGGCAGCATCTGGGTCATCAGGAGCGCCACCATGGACGAGCCGCGGCCCGGGAACCGGAATCGAGACAGCACGTACGCGGTCATCGCGCCGACCAGCGAGGCGACGAATGCGGTCATCACCGAAACGACCGTCGAATTCCAGATCCAGAGCGCGAGGTCGCTGTCCTGGAACAGCGTCAGATAAGGCGAGAACACGGAATCGGCGCTCGGAAGCAGCTTCGGCGGGAACTCGAAGATCTCGGGACCCGGCCGGATGGACGTAACGAACATCCAGTAGAACGGAAACACGCCGAGAAAGCAGAGCAGGATGATCGTGGCTCCTGCGGCCACGCGCGACGCGGCGGCCGAGATGCGCGGCACGAGATCCGGCGCGCCCGCCGCCGCTTCACTCACGGTCGTGCCCTCGCGACACGGCGATGTACACGGAGGTCAGGACAATCGACATCGCCAGCAGCAGCGCCCCGATCGAAAACGCCGATCCGGCCCTGAAGAAGCGGAACGCCTCGAAATAGATGTGCACGACCAGCGCGTTCGTCGCGCCTGCCGGGCCTCCCTGGGTCATCAGGAATATGAAAACGAAGTTGCCGAAGCTCCAGATGAGCAGAAGAAGCACGACAATGGCCAGAACCCGCCGGAGTCCCGGCAAGGTGATGTCGAAGAACCTTCGCACGGGTCCGGCGCCGTCGATCGCGGAGGCTTCGTACAGGTCGTCGCTGATCGTTTGAATCCCGGCAAGCAGCAGAAGCGCGGCGAAAGGGTAAGTCTTCCAGACATTCACAAGGATTATCGCAGACAGAGCGAAATCGGGATCGCTGAGCCATTTGGGCGTCGCGTCGACCCACGGCAGGAGCAGCAGCCCGAAGTTGATCACGCCGAAGTCCGGATTGTACATCCACTGCCAGACAAGCGCCGCAACGACGTGCGGAACCGCCCACGGCAGAATGACCAGAACGCGCACCAAGCCTCGGCCGAAGAACTCCCGGTCGAGCACAAGCGCCGCCGCTATGCCGACGGCGACGCTTCCAACCACCGTGCCTCCCGAGAAGAGGACCGTGACCCAGACCGCGTTCCAAGTGTCCGCGTCGGCGAGTACGGCGCGGTAATTCTTCAGAGTCAGGCCGATGTCGAACCCGAGTCCGATCATCCGGCTGTCCGTTACGCTGAGCCGGAGGCCCCAAGCCAGAGGCGCGATGACAAGAACGAACACGGCAAGCAGCACCGGTCCGAGCATCACGGACGGGAGCCACCTGTCCTGGCTGTCGGCGACTTCCCTAGGTCTCACGGAAAGGTTTCGCCAGTTCGCCTACAAGGTGTCGGACGCCCTGCAGCACAGCGCGAACGGAACAGAGTCAAGCTTGCGGCGATCGTTGGCAATCATGTCGGCCCGGGACGGCATCTCGTCCGTCCCGGGCAACCGGCGACTCGTCAGCCGCCGATCAGAGCTTCGACTTCGGCCTGCGCCTCTGCGAGCGAAGCCTCGATCGGGGCATCCCGGTAAAGGATCTGCTCGACCTTGTCGGCGATGATCTTGAGAATCTCGTTCCCGTAGGCTTCAAGCCCTTCCGGCATGATCGAAACGGCGTGCATGTCCGATGCCTCCTGGAAGGTGGAGAACCACGGATTGTCTTCGAGATAGCCCTCTGGAAGACTTCCGAACCGGGGCGACACGGTGTTGGTGATCGACACCATCTCGACCTGCCACTCCGGACTTTGCATGAACTCAATCAGCTTGAACGACGCCTCGGGATTCGCCGCGCCTCTCGGAATCGACCATATCTGGAATGCGGACGCCGTCCGCCTCCCCGGCCACGGCATGTGAGCGGTCTCCAGCTTGGGCACGATGTCCGGGTTTTCCGCCCGGGCGAAGCCCATCATCCACGAGCCGTCGAACAGAACCGCGACCTTCCCTTGCCACCACATCTGGCGGTAGGTGGCCTTGTCGACGTCGCGCGGCATGACGCCGGCGTCGAACAGCTCCTTGAAATCGGCGATTGCGGCCGCGTTGGCGGGATCGTCTATGGTCGGCTTGCCCGCCTTGGCGAAATTGCCCCCCGAGGCAATCACCCACTGGGCGACATCCATGTACGTTTCGACGTAGCTGCCCGGCTTGACCATCGCCGCGTAGCCGAAGCTCGCGGGCGGGTCGGAAAGGGCCTTGGCCATTTCCATGAACTCCTCGGTCGTTTCGGGAAACTCCGAGTAGCCAGCCTCTGCGAGAAGGTCCTTGTTGTAGAACGGGATGTAGTTCGCAACCATGTGGATCACGCCGTAGGAATTCCCGTCCGTGACAATGGGCGCCGCGAACTGCGCCGGAGTGAACGTGGTTTCGTTGATGTCGGACTGCGCCAAATACCCGTCGATCGGCATCAGCAGATCGTTGCGAAGGTAGTCCCCCATATTGAGATTGGTCAGGTGGATGACGTCCGGCGGCGCTCCGGAACTGATCTCCAGCAGCATCTGATCGGCGTAGCTTCCATAGGGAAGATTGTAGCCGTCGACCTTGATGCCGGGGTTCTCCTCCATGAAGGCCTCGATTACCTTGTTCATCCAGACCTCGTTGCCCGGCTCGCCGAACCACCAGCTCGGCAGCCTGAGCGTTATCTCCTGGGCCATAGCGGCACCGACCGGCGCGATGGCCGTGCAAGCCGCAACAACTGCGGCCGCCGAAGCGGCACGCACTTTACCGTACAATTGCATAGGTTTTCCTCCCTAATTTGCTGGCCACGCCGCAGGGCACCCGCCCTGCTCATCCATAGGCCCGGAGTTATCCGGCCGTCGCGACAAGCAATCCCCTAGCCGGACGGTAGCAGCCTCGAAACTCGCGGACAACCGCCTTTTCAGATCAAGGCCTGCGGCGGAGCGGGGTCTCCGTCCGCGCCGTTTCCTGCAGCGGATAACGCTTGGGCGGCCCGTCGGAGGCGGCATCACTTCTTGAATTCGACCGTGACGAATTCAAGCGGCGTTTCACCAATGTTTTCGAGATCGTGGACGAAGAACTCGCCGTCCTGGAGGCTGTAGTGCCTTGTGTCTCCCGCTTCGTAGACCGTGTCCGACACCTTCCCGTCATGGTAGTAGGAACGTGCCGTTCCGGAGCCCATCACGGTCCAGAAGTACGGCTCGTCGTGCCGGTGGAACGGCGCGCGCTCGCCCTGCTTGAGCACCAGATGCCAAATCCGAAGGGATTCGGTTTCCGAGACGATTCTTGTTCCGACCTTCCTGTTGCGCCAGTTGCGAAGGATCTCCTCCCGCTTTTCCGCAGGCCAGCTTCGGTATCTTTCGGACTCGGGAGCATCCGTCACCGCATCGCCTCCGTTTCCTGCCTATCGCCTTCCATCATCGTAGACGCTTTCCGCCCGGCGCGGAACGCGCCTGCGCGCGCGCCGCATTTGCGGAATGCGTTCGATTGGGCACATGATGCGGATGCGATTTCGCGATTGAACGAGGAGAGCAAGCGATGGCGGCACCGGAAGGAACAAGCGACAAGCGAAACGGGGATGCCGACGGGTCGACGCCGGAAGAGCGGCTCAAGACGCTCGGACTCGAGCTGCCGAGCGTTCCCTCGGCAGTCGGCGCCTACGAGCCATGGGTGGAAGTGAACGGCGTGATTTACACCTCGGGCCAGCTGCCATGGATCGACGGCGACCTGAAATACAAGGGCAAGCTCGGCGACAAGCTGACCGTCGAGGACGGCTACCAGTCGTTCCGGATTTCCGCGCTGAACGGGATCGCGCAACTGAAATCCGCTGTCGGCGAACTGTCCAGGATAAAGCGGATCCTGCGCATCGAAGGATCGGTTCAAGCCACGCCCGATTTCACGGAGCAGCCCGCCGCCCTCGACGGGGCCTCCCATTTGATAAACGCCGTGTTCGGTCCGAAGGGTCGGCACTCCCGGATGATCTACACCGATCCGGGGATGTGCCTGGATTGCACGACGCTCGTCGTGCTCTGGGCCGAAATCGACAGATGATCCAAGCCGGGCACGGGTTTCTAGCCGAGGCTTCCCGCAGCCGGCCAGTCGTCTGCGCCCGCATCCCCTCGCCCGGACCGAGGCGAGTTCCGCTAAATCAGTGCCAGCAAGCGTCTTGCGGTCACCGCGCCGCCGCGGCTGTCCGCTCGCGATGCAAGCGCAACCGTCCATCCTAGCCGCAAGGAGCCTTCTGTTTCCCGTGCATGCTGCAAACCAACCATCCTGCCGCGCAGGCGTCAGCAAAGCAATCCGCCGCAATGGATGCAGCTGCCAAAACAGTGCAACAGGAATTGGCAGCATGGCCGAGCGCCTGAAGTGCGGATTGCCTCGGAACTCGCCATCCGCATGATTGCGACCCTTCGCGAACCGGGTTCTTCCGGGCCGCCGAGCGCATTCTCCGTCGCGCCGAAAATCCTCCGCGAAACTCCACGAAAGGCTTCAAACGGATCTCCGCCAATATCGCATCGCTAACGGAACCAGCTTATTCCTCCACCCTGACGGCCCCGTAGCTTCCGACTATGCCGCCCCACCGCTTATTCAAATCGCGTGAATCGCCTGCCAAGTACCAGTATCCGGCGGTTTCGACGTTTTCGAAATTGCCGTCCCTGGGACCGTAGATTGTCCCGCCGAATATGCTTACGTCGTATCCCTTGTCCGGATTCTCGTTGTAGAGATTCAAACTCGAAACATCGCTGTATGAATCGAACTCCCAGCTCTTTTCCCGCCAGCCTTTGCCATCCACCCGGTACTGAAGATAGACCCCGCCTTCGTAGCTGCCGTCGGCGCCTATTTCCGCGCCATAGGCGCTGTAATCTTCCGGGTAATACCACGCGCCGTCGATTGACGTGTAGTGGTCCTTGTAATTTTTGCCGGCGAGCACCAGCCTGTCAGACGCGTTCCGGTACTGTCTCATCACTGGTTCGAACGCCGCCCATGAGCCATCGGCGGCGCGCTTTTGCAACCTGGTGATTTCCCCGCAAATCGTATTGGCGCCGGAACCGATGCGGGCGTTGAGCACTATGTCGCCGCGGAGGTCGTTCCGGTTGGGCCGGGTGTGCCTGTAGAACAGGTACTGGTAGGCCAGCGTTGCGCCGCTGAAAGTGGCCTCAACCGTTTGATCCGCCTTGATGTCGGTCGTCCTCAGGCCATCCTGGTCGGCGAACGTGTCGTAGCCGAAATGGAACGCCTGCTGCCGTGCCGGACCACGTGTCGAATGGAGCATGTCGGTGTAGGTGAACAGCCCGTAAGCGGCGTATTCAAGAAGGCGGCGTTCCACATCGTCATCAAGATACGAGCGCCCCCCCTGATACTCCGTGCCTCTGTCGACGCCGCTGTAATTCGAAATCCATAGCTCGTAGCTGCCCAAATCGGCATCCGGATAATGGATATCATGGTCGCGCAGCTTCGTTACGATGTTTGGATCATCCCTTGACGTTCCTTCGGGAAAGGGAACGCGTGTCGTCCAGTAAAAAGCGGTCACGCCATCAGTGGGTCGAGGACCCCCGAAGGTTAGCCTGAGGTCGTCTTGGTTCCAGTTGGTGCAGTCCGCCGTTGCACCCGGAACGCGAGCGTTCAAGCAGCCATTGTTGTTGCCGCCAGGGGCCAATTTGGGCTGGCCTGCATTGTAATTCGTGTTGCTTGAGTCGTCGGGGCGATAATCGGTGCCGACATTATTGAGCGTCCTCAAGTCGAACGTTCCGTCGTCCGCTGTCCCAGCCTCGCCGTCCGGCCCCCGTCCGTACCATGCGTCAGTGCTGTCGCCGATGTCGAAGCGCCTTTGGAAATCATTGAAGATCGCGTTTCCCCGGGCCTTGTAAACCAGGCCGCCGGGCGTGATCTGCACGGAGTACTCGAGAATTCCATCGGTGTAGCTCAATCGCGTGGGATACTCGCTCGCGTCGTACTCCTCCGACCCGCCGTAAAGCGGCGGCGTGCCGTCCCGCCCCTGCAGAGCCCAATCGCCCCACCATTCCGAATCGTCCCAGCGATAAGGCAATATTGTCTTTCCGACAGCATTTGCTGACCTTACGGTCAGGGAACGCATGGGCAGCTCGTCCGTCGTGCCGGTTCCCCGCGGCGAAAACACGGTCTTTCCGGCCGAATGCATGACCGGCTCGGTCCGAACACTAAGCCTGTTGGGAATGACGGTTCCGTCCGCCTCGGCGCGCGGGAAACGTTCGAAAATCGCGCTGCGCGGCGGATTGACGGCGTTTGCCCGACTCGGGCCGTCGAGGTCGGACGCCCACTTGTCGGCAGCCCGAAGCGCGGCGGCACCCAGACGGCTGGGAATGTCGGCGAGAACGATCCCGCGCACATAGCTGTCCGCAGCCGCTCGGGCTTGCGATCCCGCCGCCAAGCCCGCAGCCGCGCTTCTCAAATCCGAAATCGCCCGGTCGAACCGCATGCGCGCGGCTGCGGCCCGCGCCCGCGCCGCCTCCCTTTGCGCCGCGGTGTCCACGGGCAACCCTTCGATCGCCGCGATCTCCGCGAGAACGCTCTGCACCGCGGTTCTTGCGGAGTTGTAATCGCCTCCGGCAGCCCCGCCGCCGTTTGTCGGTTCACTTGGCGTCGGCGCCCCGCTCGAGGGCGCTCCCCCGCCGGAACATGCCGTCAGCAAAACGGCGACGCAGGAGGTCGCAACAAGAATGCCGTAACGCACTGTATGCCCTTTCGTTATGCTTTAACCCGTGCTCCCGCGGTGCTCGAAGCATTGCGGCACCGCGTGGCTGCCGTCTGCAATTTCCGATGGCGGCGTGACCCGGGCGGTTTCAACGCGAGGCGTCTACCCCCCCCCGGCTATCCGAGTCTAGATCCCCCGCCGCTTCCAGCATGTGACTCGACTGCAACAGGCGACCCGTTGCCCCATCAGTGCGGTTCCCAGCCGCGTCTATTTGTGCCGAATGATCTGCCATCCGGGGGCTGGATTGTGCTTTCACGCCCGGCAACGTCCGAGATGGGCGGCGAGCTTCACTGCATCGCCCAGCCGGTCCGAAACGGCAGGAACTCCGTCCGGAATCGGGACAGCAGCACCCGGAAGAAGACCTCGTTCCTCCACCGCCAAAGTTGGAAACCCACAACCGCGGCCGCCTCCTTGGCGCTGAGGACATCGAGGGTGGTCAGCAGCCGCAACCGCACCGTGACCGCCAACTCCGCGGACATCTCGACCTGCCAACGGAAAACGCGCTGGTCACGGCAATGTCGCTTGCGCTGTTCGCATTGATCTTGCGGCCCGAACAGGCCGCAGAAGGTCGGCGTTAGTCGGAAGTTCCGTGAGGATTTTTCGGACAACCGTTTGAATGTCCGGTACATTTCGGGATTTCGGCCGCGCCGTTTCTGGACACACTGCGATGGGAGGGTGGCCGGCGCCCGGCGAGCTTCGCGTTCAGCAGCCGCAGGGCCCGATCCTGGATCGGCGTCGGCGACGAGGGAAGGTCGAACCCCCGCCTGCCGTGCCCGAAGGGTTCGATCCGGTTCATCGTGAGGGTTCCGAGATGCCGTAGCAGGCCCCGGAAGTCTTGGACGGCCTCGCCGGAGCGGGCGCGCTTCGCGGCCGCCTTCCGCCGGGCCCGCGGCGAGCGCTCAGCCTTGGCGACGGGCGACTCCCGGACCGGGCCGTTCTCGTCGTCGAACAGCAACGGCGCTTGCGGGCCCGCTCGTCGAACAGCGAGGACTGCAGCGCGCCGTTCGCGCCCAGGGCGCGGGTCGCCGGGGCCCGAAGCGCGAAGATCCAGTCGAACCCGTTCGGCTCGAGGTCCTCCCGGATCCGCGCCTGCGCGGTCATGCCCCGGTCCCCGACGAACACCGCCCGCTTCAGTCCAAGGAATTTATTTGAAATATCCATGTCTACGATTTGAAAACTGGAAACCGGCCCGGATCCACGTCAACCCCTTGTTGTGAAAGCACAGAATTGCGAAAGTGGCTTCAAAATCGCGCGGAACTTCCGTCTAGCCTGGCTCGCACGCGGATCGGCCTCGGCGGCGCCCGGTTACGCTGCTCCGTTGCGTTGAGATATCCCGTTCCTCCGGGGCGGACGCATGTTCGAGTTCCCTGCGGGGCTCTTCCAGAAGCTGCTTGGCGGCGGCGGAATTGCTCCGGGCATGGCGGAATTGGGCGATTGTCCTCCGGCGCGGAACTGTAATGGCCCATTGGCGATGGCTGGCGCCGATACGCCGCCGATACTGCGCCTATCGTTGACGCCGGAGAGCCTGGAGGAGGAAAGCGGGAGTGAGCCGCGCGAACTCGCTTAGGCTGGCGATCGATATCGGCGGCACCTTCACGGACACCGTCCTGATGGGCGGATCCGGCACCGTTCTCGCTTCGGCCAAGACCCTGACAACGCACGCGAGCCCGGCCGACGGCGCCGTCCGGGGAGCGGCGTCGGTGCTGCAAGGCTCCGGACGGGAATTTTCGGAGCTTGCGGGCCTCATCCACGGAACCACCCTGGCGACGAACGCGCTGATCGAGCGGCGCGGCGCAAGGCTTGCGTCCATCACCACCGAGGGCTTCCGGGACATTCTCGAAATAGGCTACGAGCGGAGATACTCGCAATACGACATCTCCTTGGAAAAGCCGGAGCAGCTGGTTCCCCGCGAGCGCTCGTTCACCGTCCGGGAGCGCATGTCCGCGACCGGCGAAACGCTGATCAAGCTGGACGAGTCCGCGCTGGACCGCTTGCTCGCGAGCATCGACGAGTGCGGCGCGGAGGCGGTGGCGGTCTGCCTGCTGCACTCGTATGCCGACCCTTCCCACGAGGAGCGGCTGCGCGACATGATCGCCCGCGCCAGACCCGGCTTGGCTGTCTCGATCTCCTCGGAAGTCAGCCCCGAGGCCCGCGAGTACGAGCGCCTCTCGACAACGGCGGCGAACGCGTACGTGCAGCCGCTTATGAGTTCCTACTTGGCTGAGCTCGAACGCGGCTTGGCGAACGAAGGGCTTGCGTGCCCGATTCTGATGATGACGGCAGGCGGCGGCATGTGCGGCGTCGAAACCGCGAAGCGGCATCCGATCCGGCTGGTCGAATCCGGACCTGCAGGCGGCGCGATTCTTGCCGCGCGGGTTGCCGAGAGCGCCGGATTGGACAAGGTTCTTTCGCTGGATGTCGGCGGCACGACTGCAAAGCTCTGCCTGATCGACAACGCGCGGCCGCAAACGTCAAGGCAGTTCGAAATCGCCCGCGCGGAGCGGCTCATCAAGGGCTCCGGCCTGCCCGTCCGGATACCCGTCATAGAAATGATCGAAATCGGCGCGGGCGGCGGATCGATCGCTTCGGTGGACAGGCTTGGCCGCATCAATGTCGGTCCGAGAAGCGCCGGGTCGGATCCCGGACCCGCGGCGTTCTCGCGCGGAGGCGCGGAGCCTACGGTCACGGACGCCGACATCGAACTCGGATACATCGTGCCGGAATCGTTCGGCGAAGGCCGCATTGGAATCGATCCGGAAGCAGCGCACCGCGCGCTCCAGGCGTCCGTCGGAGACAGGCTGCACAGTGATTCTACAGGCGCCGCCGAAGGAATCAGCCGCATCGTGGGCGAGCGGATGGCGTCCGCGGGCAGAATGCATGCGGTCGAGTCCGGGAAGGATCTTGAGGAGCGCACAATGATCGCGTTCGGCGGTAACGGCCCGCTGCACGCGACCCGGGTCGCCCGATCCGCCGGAGTGTCCAGGATCGTGGTTCCGCCGAGCCCCGGAGTCGGGTCGGCCGTCGGATTCCTTTACGCGCCGGTCAGCTTCGAGATCGTGCGGTCGCGCTACTCACTGCTTGAGTCCCTTGATCTGGAAAGCGTGAATTCGCTTTTCGAGGAGATGGCGGCCGAAGCGCTCGGCGTAGTCCGCGAAGCGGCCGGTTCGGAGAACCTGGAGTCCTTCCGCAGCGCGTTCATGCGCTACAGCGGACAGGGGCACGAGATCGAGTTGCCGCTTCCCGCCCGGCCCCTCAGGCCGTCCGATCTCGGCGATTTGGCCGGCGCATTCGAGGACGAATACCGGCGGCAGTTCTCAAGACCCGTTCCCGGCATGAACATCGAGATACTCAACTGGTCACTGCGCGTCTCGACGCCGCGGCCAGCAACGCCGCCTACACCGCCGACGCCGGAGCGCACGAGGGTCACCTCAGCGACGACGCGCAGGATCGTCTGCGATATCACGGGAGGCTGGACCGACGCGGCTGTCATGGACCGCGCTGAATTGAATCCAGGAGACGCTCTTGCAGGCCCTGCGCTGGTGACCGAACCGCAAACGACGACATTGGTGTCCGCGGATTTTGAAGCGAGCGTCGACGGCGCGGGAAATCTCGTCCTCGAACGTCTCCGGAGCGAACCGTGATGCCAGCCGCTCCTTCTATTTCCCGCCTTCAAGTGATGTGGAATCGCCTGCTGTCCGTCGTGGAGGAGCAAGGGCAGACGCTGATCCGGGCGGCGTTCAGCCCGATCGTCAGGGAGTGCGGCGACATATCCGCGGGCATCTTCGACCGGCGCGGCCGGATGCTCGCCCAGGCGGTCACGGGCACGCCCGGCCATATCAACACGATGGCCGAAGCAGTGATCCACCTCATAGATCGGTTTCCCAGCCAGCAGATGCGTCCCGGCGACATCTACATGACCAACGATCCTTGGCTGGCGTCCGGGCATCTCAACGATTTCCTTCTCATGATGCCGGCGTTCCGGCGCGGCCGCGTGGCGGGATATACCGCCTGCACGTCGCACCTCGTCGATCTTGGAGGACTCGGGATGGGGCCGGAAGGAAGCGACGTCTTCGACGAGGGTCTGGCTCTGCCGCCCTGCCAGCTCGTCGCCGAAGGCGCTCCGAACCAGCTCCTCCTCGACATCATCAAGGCGAATTCCCGCGAGCCGGTAGCGAATGAAGGGGACATCTACGCTCTGATCGCGTGCTGCGAGGCGGGCGCGAGGAATCTTGTCCGCATGATGGACGAATTCGGCCTCGACGATTTGGACCCACTAGCAGAGTATATCATTGAGACTTCCCGCAACGGCACTCTGGACGCGATCGCAGACGTGCCGAAGGGCCGGTTCGAGAACTCGCTGACGCTCGACGGGTACGAATGCGAAATCACGCTGCGGGCCGCGCTCACGGTTTCCGATTCCGGGATGCATGTGGACTTCGCCGGCACGTCCGGATGCTCGAAGAAGGGAATCAACGTCCCGCTCAACTACGCCGCCGCGTACACGGTGTTCGCCCTGCGCTGCATCGTCGGATCCGACATCCCGAACAACGCGGGTTCGCTGTCGCCGTTCACGGTCGGAGGGCCCGCAGGCTGCATACTCAACGCGCCGCGACCGGCGCCGGTGGCGATGCGGCACACGATCGGTCAGATGACGCCCGATCTGGTGCTCGGATGCCTGCATCAAGCCCTTCCGGACCAAGTGCCCGCGGAGGGCGCATCGTGCATGTACGACCTGCCGATGCGGCACGTCCCGGAGGCGGCCCAAACCGGCGGGAGGGAATTCGCGATCGAGCCGGTTCACAACGGCGGAACAGGAGCGCGCCCGCGTTCCGACGGGCTTTCCGCAACCGCGTATCCGTCAGGCGTGTTCGGTTCCCAAGTAGAAATCACCGAGTCGGTCGCGCCCGTGGTCGTTTGGAAGCGCGAACTGCGGCCGGACTCCGGCGGCCCTGGAAGATTCAGAGGCGGGCTGGGGCAGCGGATCGAACTTTCGCCAGCGGACGGGCATCCCCTCCTTCTGTTCCTCTCGGTCGAGCGGGTCAGGAATCCGGCGAAGGGCCGCTCGGGCGGGCTGCCCGGCGCGACGGGGCGCGTCAGGATCACAGGGCGGGAAGGCGACATGCCAGGCAAGGGCCAATTGCGCTTGGAGCCGGGCGAAACCCTGATCTTCGAAACGCCGGGCGGAGGCGGCTATGGCGATCCGGCGGAGCGGTCCCGCGACGCGCTCACCTCCGACCTGCGCAAAGGGCTCGTTACGGAGAATGGAGCGCAGCCGTATGGAGGCAAGCCATGATCCGGCCTGCAGAAGCCGTTGCCTCCCTTTCCCTTTACGTCGTCCCCGAATTGGAAGCGGACGAAGGCGATGCGACGCTGTCGCGGAACGAAAGCGCCTTTCGGCCAAGCCCGAATGCGATCGCGGCGGCACGCGACCTCGCTCCCGAAGTCAGAATCTATCCTGATCCGAACTGGACGGAATTGCGCAAAGCGATCGCCGAGGTGCACAGCCTCGATCAGGAATCGATTCTTTGCGGCATGGGTTCCCTGGAACTGATCGCCTGCCTCGCGCGCGCCTATGCCGCGGCGGGAGACGATGTGCTGGTGACAGACCATTGCTACGCGTTTGTCGCCACCGCTGCGGCGCAGGCTGGAGCTCGAATCGCGAGGGCACGAGAGATCGACTTCACCGTGTCAGGGGACAGGATTGCCGCCGCGGTTACGCCTGCAACCCGCATTGCGTTCGTCTGCAATCCGGGCAACCCGACCGGAACCGCGATACCCAATTCCGAAATCGTCAGGCTTCGAGCGAAGCTGCCGGACGACTTGCTTCTGGTGATCGACCAAGCCTACGGCGAGTTCACGGACGCGAGCGACAGCCCCCTACCCGCTTTCGACTTGGTCGCCGGCGGCAACACCGTCGTTCTGAGGACGTTTTCGAAAGCTTATGCCCTTGCAGGCGCGCGAGTCGGATGGGGGTACTTTCCGCCCGCGGTCGGCCGCCAGGTCCGGAAGTTGCTGCTGCCCAACAGCGTCGCGGCAGCATCGCAGGCGATGGCGCTGGCCGCCGTGCGCGACCAAGGCCATATGCGGCGCACGGTCGAGAAAACCGAGGAACTGCGGGACGGATTCCGCGAGCAGGCCCTGTCGCTGGGAATTGAATCGCCCGCCTCCCGGACGAATTTCGTCCTGCTCAAATTCCCCGGCGTCGAAGCGGCGGACGCCGCCGACCGCACGCTGAAGGCCGATGGTCTGCGCTTGCGCCGCATGTCTCCAAGCGGCCTGCCCGAGTGCCTTCGCGCCACCGTCTGCGCGGCACCGGTCATGGGCCGGGCGCTCGGCGCGCTCCGGAAGGCAATGCAATGAAGCCAGATCGCGAAACGCCGATCAGGATCGGCGTGCTTGTGCCGTTCACGAACACGGTCCTCGAACCCGACATGGTGCGCATGTGCCCGGAGTGCGCGACCGTGCATTTCCAGCGGATGGGCGGCTACGACGCGGATGCGATTCCGGGAAGCGAGCAGATGGCGGGCCTGGGCGCATCGGACATCCGCCGCGACCTCGAAATGCTTCTGGGCGCACGGCCCCGCGCGGTGCTCTACGGCTGCACATCGGCGACGTTGACTCACGGCCCGGAATTCGACGTCCGGCTCGCGGCGGACATCAAGAAGCGATCCGGAGCGCTCGCCCTGACGGCGGCGGGCTGCGTTGTCGAAGCGCTCAGGGCGATCGGAGCGGAAAACATCGGATTCACATCGCCGTACGTGGGCGGAATCAACGATCAGGCGGTGGCTTTCCTGAAGCAGAACGGAATCCGAACCGTCCGCAGGGCGGATGTCGGACGGGCGCTCGACAATTACGAACAGGCCGGGCTTTCCCCCGATGAGATAGCTGAGCTGGGGCTGCGGGCCGACCACCCCGATGCCCAAGCCATCGTGCTTTCGTGCACCGACATGCGCTCCCTTGATGCGGTCAGCAGAATCGAGGCGGAAACCGGCAAACCGGTCGTGTCCTCGAACCAGGCCATGATGTTCTGCTTGTCGCGCCGACTCGGAATCCCGGCAAGCGAACGGGCGCCGGGCCGGCTGTTCGGATATCTCTGAATCTCCGAACGCCCGGGCGATGCTGCGGTTCAGTAGCCGCGGTCGGGATCAACCACGTTTTGAAGCGGCTCGCCCGCGCGATAGCGGGCGAGGTTCCGGGCGAACATCTCGACCGACTTCAGCTCCCAGCCCTCGTAAACCGAAGAGCAATGGGGCGTGACGATCACGTTCTCCAGCTCCCAGAACGGGCTTTCGGGAGGAAGCGGCTCCGTGTTGAACACGTCGAGCGCGGCGCCTCGTATCCGGCCCGATCGGAGGGCGTCCAGAAGCGGCGATTCGTCGACGACTCCGCCCCTTGAAACATCCACAAGCACCGTCGACGACTTCATCGCGGCGAACGCGGCGCGGTCGATCAACCCTCTCGTGCTCGGCAGAAGCGGCACGCAGCTCACGACGAAGTCCGCCCGCTGCCAAAGCCGGGGCAGCGCCTCGGGGCCAAGAACCTCGTCGACATGCGGCGTCGGCTGCGGTCTGGCCCGCACGCCCAGCGTGCGAAGCCCGAGCGCCTTCGACTTCCTTGCCACGGACTTCCCGGTCCCGCCGAGCCCGAGGATCAGGACAGTGCGCCCCTCGACCGGCTCCATCGATCCCGCAATCCATTCCCGCCGCGACTTGGCGGCCAGGTAGCCTGGAATTCCTTGGTTGAAATGCAGCATCGCACCCAAGGCGTACTCCGCCATCATGTCGGCGGCGACGCCGGAGGAGTTCGTGACCGTCAGTCGGCTGGGGTCCCAAGGAGTGAGGTGGTCAGTCCCCGAGCCGCCCACGGAGATCCACTTGAGCGATCTTTGGGCAAGAACGGCTTCGCGCGGATAGCCCGGCGTTCCGGCGAACCGCACTGAATACACGACTTCCGCCCCCGTCGCTTCGATGGCCGACGGCAGTTCGCCGTAGGAATTGCATTCGTGGATCTCCAGACCGGCGTAGAATCGCCGGAGGATCGGCAGCATTTCCCCCGTCCGATCGTTGTGAAGAATGACGACGGGAGATTTCATCAGGGTCTCCAGTTCGGCGCAGCCGGCCCGTTTCGGCGATTCGCGTGGCCGATCCCGGCACCGCTTCGAATCGGCAATGATCCGGAGGCCGACCCCGCGCCGCGCAGCAACGAATCGGCAACCCGCAACGCGGTCAGGAACTCAGGGAGCATCGAATATCAGATCGGAGAGGGAGGAGAATCGGCTCCCTTGCTCGACCAGCGATCGAACCGCGCTGAGAATCGCCCCCGTGCGCTTCCTGCCTACTACCGGCACTGAGAAATCAATGAACTTGTCGCGCAATTCGTGTTCGCTCATCGGGTTCTCCGGCGCTCCCCGGGCGTGTGTGATTCCGCTCTCCAGTACTCTTCCGCCCTTCAGCCGCAGAGCAACCTCAGCCGTTCTCGACGCAGGAAACAGCGCGTTGTGCTCTTCGGACTCGGCAACCGAAATCCGCTTCACGACGGACGAAACGACTTCGTCCGACATGCCCTCATCCGACACGTGCTCGGGGCCGATCCCGCCATGCACGAGCATGGTGGCGACCGCGAAGTGAAGTGAATACTGCGCCTGCGCCGCCGTATCGGGCATGCCGTCGAACAGGCATGCCGCCTCGCGGAATGTTGCGATTTCGACGCGTTCAATATCCTCAAGGCGGAAGCCGCGGTCTGCAGCCAGCATGCGCACGGCGTCGATCGCCGGATGCGCCCAGCGGCAGATCGGATAGGGCTTCACGTACTGGTGCTCCATCTGCCAGAACGTTCCCAGATCGGACCAGATTTTGGCGACTTCGTCGCCTTCCACAGTGATCGCGGGCGCTCCGGTGAAGCCGTTCTCCGCCAGCACCGCCGCGGAAACGCCTGCAAGCGCTCCCCAGCCGGACCCGTCCGAAAGCATCGTCGGGTTCGCGATCTCGCGCATCATCTGGCTGCGCGGACCGTGGTATTCAGCAATCCCCAGCGCTTGGCGGAGCTTGCTCCGATCCATCGAGCGGATCCTCGCGGCCATCGCCGCCACTCCCAAGGCATTCCATGCGCCGGACGTGTGGTAGTCCGAAACCGTGGAATGGAGCGCAAGCCCTGCCCTGCCCGCGATCTCGTAACCGACGACCACGCATGCCAGCGCTTCCCGACCGCTCATGTCCTGAACCGTTTCGCTCAGCGAGGCGAAGGACGGCACCACCGCGGCGCCGATGTGGCCCTTGGTCGGGTTGTAGCCGTCATGTGCGTCCAGATTGTCCGTCTGCGCCGCGCCGGCGTACGCGGCGCCCGCGACGCTCGCCCGCCTTCCGTCGAACAGCATTCGGGATCCAAGCCCGGAGTCGCCGCAACCAAATACCGCCGCCGCGGTGTCCTTCGCGATCCGCGCCGCTTGCAGGGGCTCCGCGGCTATCGTGACGCCCAGCGTGTCGAGCGTCATTCTCGCGGCGGCGCGAAGCACGGAGTCGGGAATATCCGATGGGCTTAGCTCAAGCGCGAAATCCGCGACGTTTTCGAATGTTCCGCTCATGCCGCCTCGGCTTGATCATGGATCCGGAAGATGGCCAAGAATCGCCTGCGCGCATGAAAGGTCAACCCGCTTGGGCATGCCGCGCCAAAACGCGCGGTTCCGGCGAGGTCGATCTCGCATCCGAGTCCTGCGGAACCCTTGCCCATCTGATACAAGGGGAGTGCGCACCGGCGCGGCAGCAAGGAGACATCAGTGAGACACATGATTTCGGCGGCGCTTGCCGCCGCGTTGGCGACTGCGGGCCAAGCCGCCTTCGCAGAATGCGACGATGGCGAAATCGTCATGAAGTTCAGCCACGTAACGAACGTGGACCGCCATCCGAAAGGCATCGCCGCGGCGCTCTTCGCCGAGCGGGTCAATGTCGAGCTCGACGGAACGGCCTGCATGCAGGTGTTTCCCAATTCGACGCTGCACGATGACGACAAGGTTCTTGAGGCGATGCTGGCCGGCGATGTGCATTTTGCCGCGCCGAGCCTTTCCAATTTCGAGACGATCACGAAGCGCTTCCGGATCTTCGACCTGCCCTTCCTGTTCAAGAACGCGGAAGCGGTCGAGGCATTCCAGAATTCCGATGCCGGCCGAGCCATGAAGGAAAGCATGGCGGGAAGCGGCATTCTGGGTCTCGAGTTCTGGCACAACGGATTCAAGCAGATGTCGGCCAACAAGCCGCTCACGGTTCCGAGCGATGCCGAGGGGCTCAAGTTCCGGGTGCAGGCGTCCGAGGTGCTTGAGGCGCAAATGGCCGCGGTCGGCGCCGTCCCGCACAGGATGCTGTTCGGGGAAGTCTACGAAGCGCTCCGTCAGGGCGTCGTCGATGGCCAGGAAAACACCTGGTCCAACATTTACGGGCAAAGGTTTTTCGAGGTGCAGGGCGGCGTTACGGAAACGAACCACGGGATAATCGAGTATTTGGTCGTGACGCCGGCCGCCTGGTGGGAGGCTTTGGACGACGATTTGCGCGTTCGGCTCGCGTCGATTCTTCGCGATGTGACCGTTAGCCGGAACAGGGAGGCGCGCGCATTGAACGAGGCCAACAAGCGGGCCATCATGGACGAGGGCGGCACAGTGCGGACTCTGACGGATGAGCAAAGAAGCCTCTGGGTCGATGCGATGAAGCCGGTCTGGAAGAAATTCGAAGACGATGTCGGACACGATGCGATTGAAGCGGTCCAAGCGATCAACTCAGGTCTCTGATCACGGCAGGCGAGTCCGCCGCTTTGGCGTTCCGAGGCGCCGAAATCCGGCGGTCGGCGTTTCGTCACCGCGCTTGCCCCGGAAATTCGGCGAACTTAATCTCCGGTTCTGACCAAGCGGCTTGATTGAGCGGCCGGCCGAGTCCCGGTCCGGGCCGCGCCGCCAAACCCGGGAGGCGGAAACATGAAACTCACTTGGTACGGATGGGCGAGCTTCGCGCTTGAAGCCGAATCCGGCCTGCGCATCGTCACCGACCCGTACGATCCGGCGACATCCGGCTTCAAGCCCTTTCCGGACAAGGCCGACATCGTCGTCATGTCCAGCGACAACGACGACTTCCACTGCAATGCCCATCTTGTGCCGAAGTCGGATGGCGCGGAAGTCGTGAACGCTCTCGAAGTCGCCCAATCAGGCGGTTCGCGGATCAGCCATGGAATTGAGATCAAGGCCGTTCAGGCGATGGAGCACGTCGACCACGACCGGCATGACCCTGACCAGAACGGCATGTACCGGTTCGATGTGGACGGAATCGAGTTCGGGCACATGGGCGATGTCGGCAACCCGCTGACCGGCAACCAGCTCAAGTTTTTCGATGGCGTCGACGTGCTGCTGGCGCTGGCGGGCGGGTTTCCGGTCGTGGAGCTTGAGGAAGTGAAGCGGATAGCGGACTCGGCCAAGCCAAAATACGTTGTTCCGATGCACTTCCGGACGCTCTGCTACCGGCAGCGCGAGAGCCACTGGATAACCGAGTTCCTCAAGCATTTCCCCGAGGAGGAGGTGGATTTCGCTTTCTCCAGCTCGATCGAACTGACGCCTAGCGACCTTCCGTCAGAAACCCGCGGGCTCGTCCTGGATCACATCTAAGCAGGAAAGCCCGAGGCAGCGATGAACCCGGAGGAGCTTGTCGAACGCCTCAAGGGGCACGAATGGACCGATTTCGAAGTCAAGCTGGCCCAGCGCGGCGTGCCCGATTCGGCTTATGAAACGGTCTCGGCCTTTTCCAACACCGAGGGCGGGTGGCTGGTTTTCGGCGTCCGGGATGCCGCGGGTGGATTCGAAATCGTCGGCGTCCACGACGTGGACAAAGTCCAGAACGACTTTCTTAGCGTCCTCCGTTCGGGCCAGAAACTGAACCGCGTCGTGGCGGCGCGGGCAGGGCTGATTGATGACAACGGCAGGGCACTTCTGATCTTCCACATTCCCGAAGCGCGGCGGCAGGACAAGCCAGTCTATCTCAGTCATGACATCCGCAGATCGTTCGTCCGCCGCGGCGCTGGAGACGAGCGCTGCACAATGGCGGAGATCAGTCGGATGCTGCAGGACGCGGCGGACGAACGCCATGACGCGGAAACCATCGATCTCGATCCAGCACACTGCTTCGACGACGAGTCCCTGCGCTGGTATCGGAAGCTGTTCAAGGATCGGAATCCGGATCACGACGACTCGTTGTCGCATCTGGAATTCCTGCGACATTGGGGACTCGTTGTCGAAGCCAACGACAGGATGTTGCCGATACGCGCGGCGATTCTCCTGTTCGGCACAGATCCCGCATTTCGCCAACTGCTGCCCCGTCCGGTCGTGGACTTGCAGTGGAGTCGCGGCGACTGGTCGGAAATCCTGCCGGAGGAGCGCTGGTCCGACCGACTGGTGATTGAGGTCAACCTTGTGAAAGCCTGGAATGCGCTCGTCGACCGCTACATGCAGCGCACGGAGAAACCCTTCTCCGTCGATCCGAAAACGCTGCGGCGGGAGAACCGCCCGCCGGATTACATCGCCTTCCGGGAAGCGGCGATCAACCTGTTGATCCACCAAGACTATGCCGATCATGGGCGCAAGCCCGTGATCCGGTTCTTCGACGACCGCACGATTCTGTGGAATCCGGGCGATGCCTTCGCATCGAACGAGGAACTCATGGAACCCGGCGAGCGGGAGGTCCGCAACCCCCGGGTCGTCGCCGTCTTCCGTCGGATCGGATTGAGCGAACAGGCCGGGACCGGCCTCCGCGCCATTTTCGGCACTTGGCGTCAGCTCGGACTCGTTCCGCCGGTAATCGAGAACGACAAGGCGCGGAAAACCTTCCAACTGACCCTCGTCAAAGACGAGCTGCTATCCGAAGAACAGATGCTGTTTCAGGCTGGGCTCGGCGTCGGCCTTGATGAGGCCGAGGCCAGGGTGTTTGCCTTCGTTCGTCGAGAAGGCGAAGCGACTATGGCGCAATTCAAGGCGGTTACTGGGCTTTCCGGACCAGACGCCGCCGAGGTCGCAGAGCGGTTGGCGACGCAGAGGCTGATCGAACCCCTAGGGACCGGCGGACGCTACGCGCTTGCGGAGCACCTGAGGGAACCTCTCGCGCGAACCGATCAAGTCGACGCACAGGTCGACGCGGACCGCGCCGACTTGATCACTGCACAAGTTGACCGCGCGCGGGGGAACTTGTCCACTGCACAAGTCGAACCACTGGCAGAGTTGTCGAAGACGCATCGGGCAATCATACACTACTGCGACGTGCCGAGACGCTTGACGGAGGTCATGGCCGCTCTCGGCTTCGCCAATCGCGGGCACTTCAAGAAACATCATCTGGATCCGCTGGTCAGCGCGGGCGTCGTCGCCGTGACCCACCCGAACCAGCCCAACCACCCGGACCAAGCCTATGTGCTGACCGAGGCCGGCGCCGCGCTCAAAGCCCGCCAAGTGAACGGGAACTGACCGGATGGTGCGCCGCGAGGCCGAGTATCGGATCGGTCGGCCGTTCCGCGGCCATTTGGGACAGCACAAGACGTACGGGAAATGCCAGAAGGAACTGGCGGAAGCCGAACGCGGCCAGCCGGTCGAATGCCTAGGGCTGGCCTTCAAGGAAGAAGATGAGCGGCGCACCCATTTCCTCGTCGAACTTCGCAAGGGGCTGGAGGAGCTGCGCGCGAAGCTCGGCGGCGTACCGTTCGCAGGCGTCGAAGACGCGGTGGCCCGCATGGCAGCCATCACGCATTGGCCGATGGGCGACAAAGCGCATCTTCGAGACCTCGCCGAGAGCATGGCACGAACTGATCGGTCGGCGGATCTGCTGCAACGCTGGAAGGACGAGGTCGGGTTTCCGCACGGCGAGATCAAGGACATCCTGAATCTGTCCGATCCGCCTTGGCATACCGCCTGCCCCAACCCGTTCCTGGGCGCGTTCGCGGCGGCTGGCCGCAAGCCCTGCGACTCAGCGGAACCCTATCGCCGTAGGTCCTTCGCGGTTGATGTCGGGAACGGCAATACCCGCCCCGTCAATCGGGCGAACGGCTACCACACCAAAGCCCCGCATGTGGCGATCATCCCTTCGATCCTGCACTATACGAACCCCGGCGACCTGGTGCTGGACGGGTTCGCTGGCTCCGGGATGACCGGCGTCGCAGCGCGATGGTGCGGAACCGCGCCGGAGAGCTGGCGGAACGAGCTTGAAGCGCACTGGGCGGAGGAGGGACTCAGCAAGCCGCGCTGGGGCAGTCGGCGCGCGATAATGAACGATCTTGCGCCAGCTGCCGGCTTTGCCGCCGCCAACCACGCTCTGCCCCTCAACGTCGATGCCTTCGCCGATGCTGGCCGCGTGCTGCTCGGCGAAGTGGAGCACGAGATTGGCTGGATGTATGAGACCCTGCATGCCGACGGCAAGGCCAGCGGACGGATCGAATACGCCGTCTGGAGCGAAGTGTTCTCGTGTCCTGCGTGCGTTGGCGAGATCGCGTTCCGAGAAGAACCATTGGATCGGACGACTGGCAGGGTCAGGGACGGATTTACCTGCCCGAATTGTGATGCCTCTCTGGCCAACAGCAAGATGGAACGGGTGTTCCGATCCGATATGGACGCGGCCACCGGGCAAACACGGAGACACGCCATCTTCAGGCCGACGCTTATCCGGTACGAGGCGGACGGCCAAGCGTACACGAAAATACCGGACGCCAACGATCTGAACCTCATGCGGCGGATTGAGGAATCGCCACTTCCAGCGGAGGTTCCGACGAAACGCATCCCTGTCGAAAGCATACATCGTGGCTCGCGTCTGGCTTCGAAGGGAATCACCCACGCCCACCATTTGTTCGTTCCCCGCGCGGCGCATGCTCTGGCGGCGATGCGGCGACGAGCCGATGTCCATCCCGATCCCCGCATTCGGCATATGCTCATTCATCTCATTGCGCAGGGAATATCCACGTTTTCCCTTCTGAACAGATATCGCCCAAACAAGGGGTCCCAAGCGAACCAAGCGTCGAGTAGCGGTTACCGCATTCCTTCGCGAATCGCCGAGCCATCGGTTCGGCATGGATTTGAAAGCAAGCTGTCCGGTATTGCTGATGCGTTTCGAAGTGAATCAAAAGAATGCAATTGCTTCTGCATCGGAACCGCAAGCACGACCGCACCGCTCGGGCTGCCCGCCGACTCGGTCGATTACGTCTTCACCGACCCGCCGTTCAGCGAGAGCATCCACTATGCTGATCTCAACTTCCTGGTGGAATCCTGGCACCGAGTGCTGACCAACGCCGCGCCGGAAACCGTCGTCAACCGCTTCGAAGGCAAGGGGCTGCCCGAATGCCAGCGGCTTATGCGGCGCTGCTTCAAGGAGTACAACCGCGTGCTCAAGCCGGGGCGCTGGATCACCATCGTCTTCCACAACTCCAAGGCCTCCGTCTGGACCGCGATTCAGGAAGCCCTGCTCGCCGCAGGATTTGTCGTCGCCGATGTACGGGCATTGGACAAGCGACAGGGATCTTTCCGGCAGGTCACCGGCTCCGCGGTCAAGCAGGATCTCGTGATTTCCGCATACAAGCCCGACAACGGGCTGGAGGAGCGCTTTGCCCTCGAACGCGGGACCGAGAAAGGCGTCTGGGATTTCGTGCGCACCCATCTGGGCCGATTGCCTGCATTCGTGCGCAAGAACGGCAGCGCCGAGGTTGTCGCCGAACGCCAGCCGCATCGGCTTTTCGACCGCATGGTCGCCTTCCATGTGCTGCGCGACGCGACGGTTCCGCTGACGGTCGGCGAGTTCCTTTCCGGCCTCGCCCGGTTGTTCCCCGAACGCAACGGCATGGCGTTCCTGCCCGATCAGGTAGCCGATTACGACAAGAGGCGCACGGCGGTCGCGGAAATGGCACAGCTAAAGATCGACATCGTCGATGAATCCTCCGCCATCCAGTGGCTCACACAGCACTTGGACCGCAAGCCCCTGAGCTACCAAGAGGTCCAACCCCAGTTCCTGGGCGAAATTGCAGGCTGGCGGAAGCATGAGAAGATGCCCGGACTATCAGAGATGCTGGAGCAGAACTTCCTGCGCTACGACGGCACGGGTGCCATTCCGATCCAGATTCGTGCCTTTCTGGCAGCCAAGTTCAAGGAGCTGCGGAATCTTGCCAAGAACCATCCGGCCCTGCGCGCAAAGGCGAAGGACCGCTGGTACGTCCCCGATCCGAACAAGGCCGCCGACATGGAGAAGCGGCGCACCCGCGCATTGCTGCGCGAATTCGAGATATACCGCAGATCCCCCGAAAGGCACCTGAACTGCTTCCGCATGGAGGCAATGCGGGCCGGCTTCTTCGAGGCTTGGCGGGACCGGGACTACGAAGCAATCGTCCAAGTCGCGGAAAGGCTTCCGGAAACTGCGCTTCACGAAGACCCGAAGCTCCTTTTCTGGTACGATCAGGCGCTGGCGCGCTTGGGAGCGCAAGCATGACGCCGCCAATGCGAAGTTGGAGCGGTTCGCTTCCTGAATAGACCGGGCCGGTTTCATAAGGGCCGCCTGCGACGCCAGCGGGGGCGGCATCAGCTTCGCCAAAAAAATTGTCCGCTCCTTCGTGCCGCCCGGGGATGCCATCGGGAGGCTGTCCACTCGTTGGCGCGGAAGCTCGGAGCGCGAAGTCAGAGTTTATCGATAATGGCGACGCTCGGCGCTTCGTTGTCGACCATGTGGCCGTCGCGAGCCCAGCGTGCGTCAAATGACGCGCCCAACATAGCTGGTGTACCAACTCATACAACCTACCCTGAATCGACGGGTGCATCCCATTTTTCGTGGTCAGGTGGCAGCGCCGCGGCAGGCCATCCAATCGACGAAGTCGATCCAGAATTTGATGGCGAGCAGGGTACTGGTGCCCGCTTTCGACCGGCGGCAGCTCGAACGCTTGAACCGGCTCCCGACGATCCGCATGCTGGAAGCCGCCACCCCGTCGATTCGAAGAGCGCTCCGCCGGCGAGAACGCCTGAGGGGAGCGAGTATTCCGCTTGCGCTGACCGAACGCCTTCGTCCATCCAGATTGCGGCAACGCGGACGAGCGAAACGAATGGCCCAATCGTCGGAGAGGCTATCGACCATGAAGAACATCAACCTGTCCGTCGACGAAGAGACCTACCGGCTCGCCAAGATTCGGGCCACCAAACAGGGCATGTCAGTGCCCGGGCTGGTGCACGACTTTCTTGTCTGGTTCGTTCAACAGAACCGCGATGGGAGCGCGGGCAGCGACCCGACGGGAAAGTCCGATGCCGGTCGCCGCAGCAAATCATTGAGCGAATTGTTCGCAAATTTCGATGCGCGCGGCGTAGGGCTTCGCATGGCGGACAACTTGCCGCGAGACGCCTTGCATCGACGCGACGCCACCGGTTGACATCAATATCCTGCACTATGCCGTCAAGGCCTACTGGGCGAAGCGTAGAACGAGGCACATCTCGTCATACTTCCTCATGGTCTGCTTCGACACGACCCCCACGTCGGTCAATCCCTGAGCCGTCTCGTGAATGGCCGCCATGGCTTCGCTCTTGTTCCGCATAGTCGTTGTCATTGCATGTCACGTCGATAGCCATTCAGTTGCTGAAGCTGCCGCGAGACCCGCTTCGGACATTCCGCGTATTGTCCTTGCCAGCGTCTGGAAGCCGCCAAGCCTGCCACGCCCCTCATCGCGACCGGCGGAGAGCCTGAATCGCTTGCACCCCGTCACAGGCGCTCGCTCGGGAGAGTCTTCCATTCGCCTCCACCGGCCGAGGAAGCCGCCGTCGCGTGAACCATTTCCACCATGTGCCGACCGTCGGCGAAGCTGGGGAATTCAAGACTGAGTTCGTCGGGATGGCCGCCGGTCCGGCGGGCGGAAAGCACTTCGGCGAGATCGCGATAAAGGTTCGCGAATGCCAGCACCATTCCTTCCGGATGGCCCTCGGCAATCCTGTTCGCACGTACCGCGGCCGGAGACAGGCCCGCGGACCCGCGCTCAAGAACCCTGGTCGCCTTGCCCAGCGGTGTCCATCGCAACTGGTCCGGATGCTCCTGCATCCAGTCGAGGCCGCCCTTCTCGCCGAACACCTTGATCCCGAGACCGTGCGTTCGCCCTATTGCCAGCCCGCTCACCCACATTCTTCCGACAGCGCCGTCCGTCGTCCGGAACGCGACCAGCGCATCGTCCTCCAGCTGGCGCCCGGGAACCCCGTGCGCGAAATCCGCCGATACGGAGCGGACCCGCTGCCCCGTCACGTAGGTCGCGAGATGCATTGCGTGGCTTCCCAAGTCGGCCACCGCGCAGGAGACTCCGGCCTGCTCCGGGTCGAACCGCCACCGGACCCGCGGATTGTCCTCGTCCGAGGCGTCGGCAAGAAAGCCTCCGGCGAACTCCGAGTGAACGACGCGAACCTGCCCTACCGCCCCCTGCAGGATCATGGCCCGCATCTGACGGACCATCGGATACCCGGTGTAGCCGAAATTCACCGCAGCCACGGCGTTCCTAGCTTCCGCTATAGCCTCGAGTTCGCGGGCTTCGTTCGCTGCCGTGGTCAAAGGCTTTTCGCAAAGAACGCCAAACCCTGCGTTTAGGAACGCTTTCGCGATTTCAAAGTGCGTGGAGTTCGGCGTCGCGATCGTGACCAGATCCGGCCGGTCGTCCCTCGCGGCCTCCCGCTCAAGCATCTCGCGCCAGTCGTCATAAGCGCGGCTCGTATCCAAGCCTAGGCGGGCGGCGAACGCCCATCCTCTCTCGGGGTCAATGTCCATGGCGGACGCCACGAATTCGAACCGCCGGTCGAGCACCGCTCCCGCACGGTGCGCGAAGCCGATCTGGCTGCCCTCGCCTCCGCCTACTAAGCCCCACTTCAGGCTGCGCATTAGGCCGTCCCTCGCGAATCTGCCGCAAACCGGCGTCTGGAAACCGCTTTCGCGCAAGGCGATAGTACATTCAACCAAGCCCCAGTCCCGCGCAGGATTTTCCGCTGTATCCGCAGCCACGGTTGAATTCCCGCGCCCTATGATTCATTTGACCCGTTGCGCCCACCGTGCTCCGCCTGCTCGCCGCTGCTGAGGAATTCGGAATGAAGAGACTTCTCATCATTCAGCCTCTTGCCCCGTCCGCCATGTCGTTGCTGGACGAAAGGAAGGACGTGAGCTGGGAAGTCGTGAACGACGCGAGCCCCTCTGCTTTGATCCCTGCAATCAAGGAAGCCGACGCAGTGACGGTCCGCACGGCGGATCTTACGGAGGAGGTTCTTGCAAACGCCTCGAAACTGAAGGTGATCGCGCGCCACGGGGTCGGGTACGACAACATTCCGATAAGCTACTGCACGGAGAGGAAAATCCCGGTCGCTTTGACAGTCGGCGCGAATGCCGTCTCGGTTGCCGAGCATACGATGTATCTGATCCTCGCCGCTGCCAAGCTGGGAGTCGAATCCGACGCTGCCGCAAGGGAGGGCCGATTCGCGGCAAGATCGGAGCTGACGGGAGTCGAACTCTCCGGAAAGACGCTGCTTGTCGCGGGGTGCGGCCGGATCGGTCGCGAGCTAGTTCCCAGAGCCCGCGCGTTCGGGGTGAACCTGCTGATATTTGATCCTTATCTCAGAGGGCCCTTGCCCGAGGGCGCGGAGCGCACCGGAAGCCTGGATGAAGCGCTTCCACGCTCCGACATCCTGTCGCTCCACCTGCCGCTGACCTCCGACACCAAGAACCTGATTGGAGAGCGCGAGCTTCGCCTGCTGCCGACAGGCGCTATCGTCGTGAACGCCAGCCGCGGCGGGCTGGTCGACGAGGACGCACTGCTGCGACTGATTCGATCGGGACATCTCATGTCCGCCGGACTGGACACGTTCGAGACCGAGCCGCTGCCCAGCGATTCGCCGCTCGCACGGGAGCGGCGAATCGTGATGAGCCCTCATTCCGCAGCGCTAACGACGGAATCGCTCCAAGCCATGGGAGAAATGACCGTGCAAAACGCGCTGGACGGGATCGACGGCAAATTGGCGCGGAAAAACCTCGCGAATCCCGAAGCGCTCGATTGAGTTCCCGCACGTCGCGCCCTCTGGCCGGGACAACCCGCCGACCAGCGCGAACAATCGCCGCTCGCTTCCGTCAATAATAGTCGGGCACGAACGTCTGGTCGGACAGCGGCGGACGGATATACCCGCCCGCGTCGGTGCGGCTGGGCAGCTTGATCCGCTCCGGCGTTAGATCATCGTACGGGATCAAGCTGAGGAAGTGCCTGATGCAGTTCAGGCGGGCCAAGCGCTTGTTGTCCGCGTTCACAACATGCCACGGTGCCTGCTTGATGTCCGTGTGGTCGAACATCTGATCCTTCGCCTTCGAGTACTCCACCCACAAGCGCCTTGATTCGAGATCCATGGGCGAAAGCTTCCAGCGCTTGTGCGGCTGTTCGATTCTGCTCTGGAAACGCTTTTCCTGCTCTTCGTCGGAAACGGAGAACCAGTACTTGATCAGTATGATTCCGGAACGCACGAGCATGCGTTCGAAGACCGGGCAGGACCGCAGGAACTCCCAGTACTCGTCGTCCGTGCAGAAGCCCATGACGCGCTCGACCCCCGCGCGGTTGTACCAACTCCGGTCGAACAGCGCGATTTCGCCGTCGGCCGGCAGATGGGCGCAGTAGCGCTGGAAATACCATTGCCTGGTTTCGCGTTCGGTCGGCTGCGGCAGCGCGACAATCCGGCAGACCCTTGGATTCAGGAACTGGACTATCCTTTTGATCACGCCGCCTTTGCCGGCGGCGTCCCGCCCTTCGAAGATCACGACGACCTTAAGCTCTTCGGCCTTTACCCATTCCTGAAGCTTGACCAGTTCGGTCTGCAGCCTGAACAGTTCGCGTTCGTAGAACGCTTTGCCCACGCGACGGCGCCTGCTTCGCCGTTCCGATTTGCCTTCTCCGGATCCGCTGCGCGCTGCCGCCTTCCCGTGTTTCACGGCCCCTTCCCCGTTTCATCCGTCCTGATGCAAGAGATACCGCACCGGCCCGAAGTGCAATACAACCCGCCACCGAACCGCATCGGCAGACGCAGTTGGCGCGTTCCGCCGTCGGCGTCCGGCGGGGCAGCACGGCCGACCGCGAATTGCGCGGGCCTAAAGCGGCCGTTAACGCGGCGCCAGGTTCAACGCGCGAAGTTGCACAGCGACACGGAGGCACGAATGGACAGCGGCAGCGGACCGGAACGAGTTCCCAACAAGATCGACTATGTCGAATTCGCCGCTGCGGACCTCGCCGGCACGAAAGCGTTCTTCGCCCAAGTCTTCGGATGGAAATTCACCGATTACGGTCCTGCCTACACCGCGTTTTCGGGGTCCGGCCTTGAAGGCGGGTTCTACTCGGCTGAGCTGCGCAGCCGCCACTGCGAGGGTGGAGCGCTGATCGTTCTTTACAGCAACGATCTTGAAGGCACCCTCGGAGCTGTCAGATCCGGCGGAGGCGAGATTTGCAAGGACATCTTCAGCTTTCCGGGCGGGCGGCGGTTCCACTTCCTGGAGCCTAGCGGCAATGAACTGGCCGTCTGGACGGAAGAAAGCCAAGAAGCGCAAGGCATTCGGGAGAACTCCAGTAAAGCGTCCTGATTAGGCCGGGATTGGCGGCATCTCTGCCTTTGAAAGCCGACAGCGGGCCATTCATGAGCTTGCGGATGTCGGGCGAAATGGCGTTCGTGCAAAGAACGCGCCCGCCTGGCGGAGGGCGGGTGATGTCAGGCTGGGCGAACCATATCAAGCCCATAGCTGGGCACCCGACAGAGCCTCCATAAGGTGTCGGCATGGTGCGTCAAGCTGAAAAATCAAGGCTGATTTCGAATAGTATGCACGATGCATTGACGGCGACGCCGAGGCAGGATGACGAGCTTGCGGTCTCGTCAAGGCGGGCGAGTTGGAACCACTGTAGGCGGTTTCCGAGGCATTTCGTCGCGACGCCGCGGAAGCCGGGCAGGAACGCCTTGAAGCGGCCTTGCCGGTCGGCGGCGAACAGGGCCGGCGCAAGGTGCCTGGCGGGGCCGCATGCGGCGGCATTTCCGCCGGAGCGGCCGGACCGTGTTCCCCGCTGGCCTTTCCGACTTCGACGAAGGCAGGTCTCGGCAGCTCAGGCTTTCCTGTGCAGCGTTTGGGCGTCCTGCCGAGAGGCGTCGAGGAACCGGTGCCGCCATCGGAAGGCGGTCGAATTCGCGATGCCGCAGCGCCGAGCGGACTTCTCAACCGTCTCACTCTCCGCCAGGGATTCCCCGAACGAGAGCCAGCGCTCCTTCTTGTGCAGCCCCTGCAGCGGCGTCCCGGTCACCGCGTTGAAGGTTCGGCCGCACGATTTGCAAAGATAGCGCCTGAGGCCGCGCGCCATGCCTTTCCGCACGGCGCCGCCCGCGCCGCAGCGCGGGCAGGTCCGCGACTCGCCGACGCGCCGCTCAACCGCCGCGACCGATTTCTCCTCGTTCGCCTCGGCGGCCAGCGACCGGGCCGCCCCCGCGCGCTGCGCCGACGTCAGGCGGCCGGCGGCCGAAAGCCAATCCTGGAACTCCGCCCGGTCCATCGCATTAGATTCCCAATATCTTCCCGAACCCAACGGATAGCATGAAACGGAAATGCATACAATTCGCGAAATGAGGCGGGGTGCGGCCCAAATTTTTGGGTCAGGCGGCTGCGGCTCGGCAGGCCCTCCAATCGAGGAAGTCGGCCCAGCGGTTGTTGTCGATGCAGCATTCGGCGGCGAGCAAGGCGTTGGCGCCCGCCTTCGACCAGCGGCAGCCCGACCGCTTGAACCGGCTCCCGACGATCCGCTTGCAGGCGCTCTCCACGACCCCGGACCCGACCGGCAATCCGCGTTTCCGGTAGACATCGTAGCGCATCCGGTCCTTGTTCGCCTCCATGTAGCGGACGCAGGCCTCGACGGCCTCGTCGCGGTCGCGGTGCGGCTTCAGGCCGGCGACGGCGAGATCAACCCGCCCGCTGTTCAGTTGCGCCTTGATCCTCTCCATCCGCGCTTTCCGCCCGGCTTTGTCCGGAGCGAGGGCCCGCACCGCCGCCGCACTCGCGGCAGCGGTAGTATCTGCGCTTGATCCCGGCCTGCCCGAGGCGCGCCAGGAGCGTCTTCCCGATCCGGCCCTGCCGCTCCATCGACCGGCCGCAGTCCGGGCAGGACGGGGCCGGAAGCTCGGCGTCGAGCGCCTCGAGCAGGGCCGCGTAGCCCCGCGCCCCGGAATCCAGCATGCCGTCGCGGACTGCCGTCTCAAGGGCGTCCAAATCGGGAACCCCGCCGCCCCTGAGCTCCGCCCTCATCCGCGGGAGCGAACGGCCGAACGCCGCTTCCGCCGCCGCAAGCAGCGCCCCCAGCTCCGGGGCCGGGCCGCCGGACGCTTCGCCCGCCCCGACCTCCCGGCAGCGCACACGGCCGCCCTCGCGCCAATACTCCGTGCAAACGCCGCCGGCCTTGCGGATCACAGGGGGATGCTCCGCCGCCTCCTCGTCCGTCAAGCTTCGCATATGCGCCACCGTGTTCGGATGGCGGAACTCCGGGTCCTTCGTCTTGCCTGCCATGATGCCTCCGCTGCTCGCGCCCGGATGCGCGGCGCCCGCCGTTCGCGGGTCTTCGGCAGCCGCGCCGGGACCGATCCATCCCGGCCCGCGGAGGCGCGTTTGCACCCCCCCGGCGCGCCGGTCCCGGCCAACGCCGGGACAGCGGAACAGGCTCAACCCAAAAATTTGGACCGCACCCAATGAGGCGAAATCAAAACTGATCGGATGGACGGAATGGAGCTGTGCCACATTGGCTACGGGGACTTGGAGCACGCGTCGGGGAAGGATTGAGCAAGGACCTTTCTTGTCCTGACAGAACGCCGCCGGTTCGGCCGAGCGCAACTTGTGCAATGAACGGGATCGATCATGATTTGCGTGCACGGCATCGCACGCACTTTATTTGACGGGTACAGGACGAGCGTCGTGAACATGAGCGATGCTCGGCGGCGCTTGCACGCGGCCCCCGCATTCCGACGAAGAGGCCGACTGGTTCAGTTATTGGTTGCACCCCGTCGGCGATGCGATGTTGCCGGTAACGCGAAGTTCCGCGTGCAAACGCAGCATGCCAATGATTGCGCCCGCCCCGCTGAATCCCTACTAGCGACGCCGATTCTGGAGCCATCGGACGATTGCGTTCCTGCGGAGTTCTATTCGGGAGAGCCCATATGCGTTCGAAACTGCTGGCCTTTGCCGCGGCGGCTTCGTGCCTTGCCGGAAGCGCCTCCTCACTGGAAAAGGTCGTGTTCGGCACCAACTGGCTGGCACAGGCCGAGCACGGAGGCTTCTACAAAGCGGTTGCCGACGGCACTTACGAAGAGTGCGGCCTGAGCGTCGAGATCCTTCCCGGCGGCCCGCAGGTCAACAACCGGGCGCTTCTGGCAGCAGGGAAGATCGACTTCTATCTCGGCGGCGATCTGCTGAGGGCATTCGATTCGATACTGAACGGAATCCCGGTCGTGACGGTCGCAGCGATATTTCAAAAGCATCCGCAGGTAATAATCGCGCATCCTGGTCAAGCGGAGACGTTCGCGGACCTCAAGGACCTGACGCTGATGATCGCCGAGTTCGGCTACCAGTCCTACTATCAATGGATGATCGCCAAGCACGGTTTCACGCGCGAACAGCGAGAGCCTTACACTTTCAATCCAACCCCGTTCCTCGTCGACGAGCGCAAGGCGATGCAGGGGTACCTGACCTCGGAGCCGTACGCGATCGAGAAGGAAGGCGGCTTCAAACCGAAGGTCTTCCTGCTGTCGGATCAGGGATACTCCACTTACTCGACCACAATCGAGACGATGGCGGAAACCATCCTGGAGCGCCCTGAAACGGTTCAGTGCTTCGTGGATGCATCCATCAAGGGCTGGTACGGCTACCTCTACGGCGAGCGCACGGCGGCCGACGAAATGATCAAGGCCCACAATCCGGAAATGACCGACGACCGGATCGACTATGCCGTCGAGAAGCTGATCGAGCACGGAATTGCGGATTCCGGGCTGGCACTGACCCGCGGAATCGGCGCAATCGACCCGCGGATCGTTGAAGACTTTTACCGCAAGATGGCTGCCTCCGGCGTCGTCGCCTCCGATTTCGACTGGCGGGCTTCGTTCACGGTTGAATTCACCGGCAACGGCGTTGGCATGGAACTGAAACCCAATTAGCGGCCTGCTGGCCGGGCCAACCTTCCTCCGGCTTGCCGCGGGCTGCGATTTTTGGATCTCATCCGACTTTGATGGCGATGTACGGCAGCGATTCCCGATCCTCTTCCAACCCGGCGGCGGGCGGCGAATTGCTTGCGCTCGAGTCCGTTTCAAAGACCTTCTCCGGCAGCATCGAAGCGCTCCGGGACGTTTCCCTGCATGTCGGCCAAGGCGACTTTGTGAGCCTGCTTGGGCCATCCGGATGCGGAAAATCCACTGTTCTCAGATTGATAGCCGGTCTGGCTGAACCATCGACCGGGCATGTCGATTGGCGTTCGAACCGCGAAAGCGGGCGGGTCGCGTACGTCTTTCAGGAGCCGACCCTGATGCCGTGGACCAGCGTGGAGAGGAATGTATGGCTGCCACTTCGACTTGGCGGCTGCAGCTTCGGAGAGGCACAGGCCGAGATCGAACAGGCGTTGGGAATGGTCGGCCTGGAGCAGTGCGCGCGGATGTATCCGCGCGAGCTCTCCGGCGGAATGAAAATGCGCGTCTCCATTGCGCGGGCGCTGGTCACGAGGCCTCAGGTGATCCTGATGGACGAGCCCTTCGCCGCGCTGGACGAAATCACAAGATTCAAGCTGAACAACGATTTGCTGGTAATCAAGGAGCACTCGGGGTGCACGATCCTGTTTGTCACCCACTCCGTGTACGAGAGCGTTTTCCTGTCGCGCCGGGTCGCAGTGATGACGCCGCGGCCGGGCCGGGTGTTTCGAGAGATTGAAGTGTCTGCGCCCTATCCTCGATCGGACGAGTTCCGCAATTCCGACGATTACCTGTCGCTGTGCAAGGACGTGTCGGCCGCGCTCCGCGAAGCCACCGGTGACGCGCCATGAACGGACGTGCCCGAATTGGCGGTTCGTTCGACTGGGCTCAATTGGAACGCGCGGGGCGCTGGGCCCTTCCTGCGATTTTCCTCGTCGCGTCGCTCTGGCTGTGGGACCGCTTGGTCGTCTGGAACGAAATCCCGCATTACGTCGTTCCCCGGCCGGGGCTCGTGCTTTCCACGCTCGCCAGCGATTGGGAGATTCTCGTCAGCGCGCTTGGAGTCACTTTGACCACGACGATCCTGGCGCTTGCGGTCGCCGTGGCCGGAGGTGTCGGAATCGCCGTTCTGTTCGCCATGTCGCGCTTGGTGAAGATGTCGCTGTTCCCTTACGCGGTCGTCCTCCAAGTTACGCCGATCGTCGCGATTGCGCCGCTGATCTTCATCTATGTGGACTCCCGGCTCGCGGGGCTGCTGATTTGCGCGTGGATCGTGGCGTTCTTCCCGATCCTTTCGAACACCACGCTCGGCCTGAACTCGGTGGACCACAATCTCCGGGACCTGTTTCGAATCCACGGCGCAAGCAGGCGCCAGCAGCTTTTGCTTCTCATGGTTCCTTCGGCCCTGCCTTATTTCCTGGGCGGGCTCCGGATCGCGGGCGGGCTTGCGCTAATAGGTGCGATTGTCGCGGAGTACGTCGCCGGCACGGGAGGAGTGGGCACCGGCCTCGCGAGCACGATTCTCGAGGCCGGTTACAGACTGAACATCCCGAGGATGTTCGCTGCATTGCTCCTGATCGCCGCGACCGGCGTTCTGATCTTTGCAGCCCTGTCACTACTAAGCCACCTGCTTCTGCACAGATGGCACGACAGCGCCGTTCGCCCGGAAGATTGACGCGTGACATCGGCCTCGCCGACCAGCGCCATACAGCTAACCGAGCGCCGAAGCTGGCCGGACCGCAGGCATTCATCTCCGCTACGAACGAGCCGCGGCGCTCGGCCAGCGCTACGTCAAGCTTGCCCGGAAACTTTGTGCCCTGCCAATGCTACCTGCCTTCCTACGGTAAGTACATTCCGGAAAGTCGTTGGAATCGTGGCGACCTGGAGAAATGCCTCCGCCCGCCGCAAATTCCACAAACGAAACCACGATAAACGGGAGCATTCAAAGGGTTGACTTGTTCATTTGGAACGCCGGTGCAGATCGAAATTCGTAGCGCGAAAGCCATCCCGTTCGTGGTTCCGCCCGAAGGGATAGCGCGATCGGTTGAAAACGCTAGCGCCCGTTCGGCCATGCTGGCCGAGCTCAGTCGCTTCGCGCCAGCGAGGAAAGATATTCAGCTACTGCCAAGTGGTCTTCATATGGAACGTGCTCGGAAAATGTCTTCGTTACGAGGAACATCGCGCTTTCCTCGTGAACAGACGCCGCCCATTCGTCCAGCCCGTTGAGAATCTTCTGCGTTTCCAGCCCTGCTATGCGAGGCGCTGCTCTCGCACCGTCCTTGGTCGGCGCAGCGCCCATGAACGCCTCGCCCTGCCGTTCCGCAAAAAGAAGGTTCCTCGGCGTGTGGCACGTGCCGCAATGCCCCAAGCTGTTGACGATGTAGGCACCGCGATTCCACGCTTCGCTCCTTTCCGGATCCGGCTCGAACGGCGAAGCGCGGTGGAACGCCAGCTTCCACACGCCGCTGGCGATCCGGAAATTGAACGGAAATTCAAGGTCGTGGTCCAAGTTGGCGGATCGGACAGGCTCCAGCCCGTCGAGATAGGACTTCAGGTGGAGCAAGTCCTCGCGCGTGGACTGCGCGTATGCGGTGTACGGGAACGCGGGATAGTAGTGCCGCCCTTCCGGGCTGACGCCATGCGCCATCGCGTTGACAAAGTCGGCATCGCTCCACCGGCCGATGCCCGTTTCCATGTCGGACGAGATGTTCGACGGATAGAAAGTTCCGGCGAACGTCTCCAGCGGCGCACCACCGGCTACTGCGCTTCCTGTTCCCGCAGACCTGTGGCAGTCGGCGCATCCGCCGAGATGGAACAGCGCCTCCCCTTTGGCCGGGTCGGGAACGAATCCGGCTGCGAGGCCGGTCCGGATTTCGGCGTCGGTCAGTCTTGGCGGATTGCTTAGCCAAACCAGCGCCAGCGACACTGCGCCGACCGCAAGAAGGGCCGCAATTGCGAGGCCTAGGCGGATCCGGCTGTCGCGCCTAATGCCCAAACCGCCGCTTCAGAATTTCAATGGAACCGGTAACGCGAGTGGCAAGAGCGGCATGCTCCCGAGAACGGGCCGAACGCTTCCGCGAACCCGGCCGCATCGCTAGCCGACGCGAGAGTGTCGGCAAGCTTCTGGAACGCCGCGATTTCAGCCAGAAAGTCTTCGCGTTCCGCCAGCACCGCGGCCTCTGACTGCGTAAGTTCGCTTGCTCCGCCATCATCGGGAAACAAGTGCGGGAACGCTTTCGCAATGGCGGCAATGGCTTTCGCGGCACTCCTCGCGTACTCGCCGTCATAGGATTCCTGGGACCGTGCCATGTTCGCCAAGGTCCGCATCTGCGAACCGATGTAGGACATCGACGCATGCCTCGCGTCCGCCATGCTTGCTGGCGACTGGGCGCTGGCCGGGACCAGAGAGCACGCGAGCGTGACTGCCGCGGCCAATGCCGTTTTCTTCATTCAAAAGTCTCCTTGGCATCGCGGAGTTCGACGCGCCGACGAAGTGCCGACTATCGCTGGAACAGGCGCGCGTATTCCGGAACATTGTAGCACGTGTGAACGAAGAAATCCAAAATCCGCCCTCTGGCCCGGTCGCCTGCAGCGGACGCCGCGATCATCGCGGCCTCGGAAATCAGCACGGCCGGATCCTGCGCGATCAGGTAATCAAAGATCCCGTCATGCAGCAGCGGAAGGGTTACAGCGTTGACTTCGTGGGAAATGATCGTGATGTCGTCAACTCGGCCCGCTTCGGCGATGGCACGGGCCAGCCCCGCGTTTCCACCGCTCACATTGTATATGGCTCCGATCGCCGGATGCTTCCTCAGCATCCCGAGCACTTCCTCGTAAGTGCGGTCCGGGTTGTCTTCGCCGTGCGCCTCGGCGGCAAGAACGACCTTCGGGAAACGATCGCGAAGTGTGGACCTGAAGCCGATTTCCCGATCCTGATGGCATCTGAACGCGTAATCGCCGAGAACAACCCCGACGCTTGTCGGCCGGTCTCCGAGCGAGCGACCGACGATGAACGCGGCAGCCTGGCCGGCCGCGCGGTTGTCGATGCCGACAAATGCGTCGCGTGCATCCGGAGCGAGGTCCGTGACCATCGCGATAACGGTTTTTCCGGCGCGCCTCAGCTTGGAAAGCCGCGACCGCATCCGGCTGGTGTCCTTGACGGTGATAACCAGCGGGCGGTCCGCCGTCTCGGCGAGTTCGTCGATTCGTTCGAGAATCGCGTTCTCGTCCTGCTGGAACATGTCGTAGAGTCTGCACCCTGCCGAATGGTAGGCTGCCATGGCGTCGCGGCACTGCTGCGCCATTCCGCCTCCCAGACGCAGCACCGCGTCGAAGGGCCGGCCTCGGAACCCGCCTGCGGGGTCCGGTTCGGCCAGCCGCCTCATCGCGGACTCCACGGCGGCCCGCGTGCCCGGGCGCACGCCATCCCTGTTGTTCAGGACCCGGTCCACGGTCGCCCTCGACACGCCTGATTCGAGAGCGATGTCCTTGATTCTGACGCGCCTCACGCCGTGAGGCTCCGCAACCGGTTTGCCGCTGAATTCAGCATTGCATCAAAATACATCACGATTAGCCGCATTCAACTGCATTTTCTGGCTGGACGTCCAATATTGATGCCAAATGAGCCAATTCTGCTTCGATATTCCTGAATTCAGAAACAATTTGTCCCATTTTGTATCATCATATAGTCTCGTATCGAGTCCAGCGCCGCGGCGGCAGCCCCGGCTTGGGCTCGGAACGGAGATGGTCAACAAGGGGAGAGGAGAGACCCGATGATGAATCTCAAGCTCGCGGCAGTCGCCATCGCAGCGGCTGCAACTTTCAGCGCTGGCACTGCCAGCGCGCAGGCCAAGTACACTTTCTACCATGTCCTGTGGGGCATGACCGACGCGAACGTCCAGTTCCACATCCGGTCTGGCCAAGCCTACATGGCCTCCCACCCCGATGTGGAGATCAAGTATGTGGGGCCGGAGAACTACGATCCGGCCGAGCACGCGAAGTTCCTGGACACGGTCGTGAACGCCGAACCCGACGGGATCGCCATGCACATCTCGTCGGTCGACGCGATGCTGCCGGGTCTGCGGGCCGCGGCCGAAAAGGGGATACCCTTCGTTTCAACGACATCGCATCCGCCGCTGGCCGCAGACAACGAGAAGCTCGAGGGGCTGTACATCAACTGGGTCGGAGCGAACGAGGCGATCGTCGGGGCGGTCATGGCGGATCATGTGCTCAAGTCGGTCACGCCGCGACGGGTCGCCTACCTGATGAGCCATCTCGGCCATGCGGGCCAGGAGCAGCGGGCGGATGGATTCTTTGACGGGATGCCCGACGGGGTCGCTTCCGACAAGGTCGCCACGGGCGAGGAGCCGCTGAAGGCAATGGACGTCATCCGCTCCTACGTGCAGGCAAATCCCGATCTCGACATAATTTTCGGGAGCGCGCTTACCCACAAGTGGACGGCGGATGTCCTGGAGGAGCTTGGCCGCGAGGACATTCTCATTCTGACCTCCGACGAGGCGCCGACCTCCCTTGAGTGCATCCTGGCTGGAAAGTGCTTCGCGTCCTTCGGGCAGCAGCTGCCGATCCAGGCGCCGTTTTCCTACGACCTCCTTTACCAGTACAATGAGACCGGGATGACGCCCGTCCTTCCGATCATCACCGGTCCTGCGATCATTGACGCAAGCAACGTCGATTCCATCAAGGAGACGGTGCTCGGCGTGCTCGGCGAGGACGCCTACTACGGCATGTCTCCGTTCTGACGGGAACTGAGAGCGTCGGCGGCCTTGCGGGCAATCGCGGATTGACGCGCATGGCCGCCAATGCCGGAACGGCCCGTCGGCCCGGGACGGCCGGCGCGCCGGAGGGGCGGATGCGATGACCGGACTTCGGGCGTTCCTGCACGGCAGGCCCGAATCAGCCGTGATCATTGGAACGGTCGCGATCGTCCTGTTCTTCACCGTTGGCACCGATGGCGCTTGGCTGTCCACGCTTCCAAGCGTGCTCCGCGTGACCGCGCAGGTCGGCATTATCGCCGTCGGGCAGGCGATGCTGATGTCGTCCGGCGAAGTCGACCTGTCGGTCGGATCGGTCTACGCGTTCGCGGCAGTGGTGGCCGTATGGGCGATGGACCTCCTTGGGCTCGGCGTTCTGCCCGCGGCGGCCGTCGCGGTCGCCGCGGCCGGCCTCATAGGCTTCGCCAACGGCGTGCTTGCGACCAGGTTCAACGTTCCGTCCATGATTGTGACTCTCGGCGCGATGTTCGTATTCAGAGGGTGCGCCTACATTGCGACGAAGGGATTCAGCCTGACGGTTCCGCGGGAATTCCGCAGCGACCCGGTCATCGGATTCCTGAAATTCAAGATCTTCGGAGTAAGCAGCCCGTTCTTCCTGCTCCTGCTGATCGCGGCGGCATTCGCGTTCGTGCTCGCCAGAACCCGGTTCGGCAGCCACGTTCTCGCCGTCGGCGGCGACAGCGCGGCGGCGCTCGCCAACGGCGTTTCGCCCGCCGCGATCAAGATCAAGGCATTCGTCATATGTTCGGGGCTTGCAGGCCTTTCGGGGACCATCGTCCTGCTGCAGCAGGCTTCAGTCTATTCCACATCCGGCCTCAGGCTGGAGCTTGAAGCCATTGCCGCGGCCGTGATCGGCGGATGCACGCTTCGGGGAGGAAGCGGATCAATCTGGGGGCCGGTGCTTGGGGTCTTCGCGCTCTCCAGCCTGAAAGGAGGGCTGATGATGATGGGCGCGCCCACATCGTGGTACGTCGCGTTCGTGGGCGCGATACTGATCGGCTTCCTCGTCGTATCGAAGGCGCTCTCCAGCGGAATCGCGGAGATGCAGCTTGCGCCGTCGCCGAGCGTGTCCAAAGGGCGATAAGCAATGGGGCGCTCCCAGTCGGTCCGGAACGAGATGATCGCGCTCGTCAGCTTGCTGGCGCTCTTCGCGGTTTTCTCCGCGATGATCGGCGAAACCTGGTTCCGGAACGTGCCGAGCCTTCTGCGCGACATTTCCTGGCTGGGCATCGTGGCCGTCGGCCAAGCCGTGGTCATCGTTTCGGGCGAATTCGATCTCTCGGTCGGCTCCGTTTACGCGTTCGTGAGCATGATTTTCGTCCTTCTGCTGAACGCGTCGGTCGGGCCGCTTCCCTCGCTTGCCCTGGCGATGCTGCTCGGAGCCCTGATCGGCTATTTGAACGGGGTCTTGACGTGGCGCATGCAGCTGCCGTCGCTGCTGGTGACCTTGGGCTTCCTGTTCGTCTATCGCGGCTTGGTCGAGTACGTCACCGACGGCTTCCCGATCACGATCAGCGAATCGATCCAGTCGAACCCGACGCTTGTCGCGCTGGGCGGGAAAACCGCGGGGTTCCACAACTCGATAGCCATCGCCGCCGTGATCATGGCCGCGTTCTGCGTCATCATGGCGAAGACCAGGTTCGGCAGCCACATCTACGCGGTCGGCGGCGCGGTCGACGCCGCGATGGCCAACGGCGTTCCCGCCGGGCGGACCAAGATCCGCGCGTTCGCGATTTGCGCCGTGCTGGCAGGGCTGGCGGGCGTGATCACCGCGTGCAACCTGAACTCGGTATCGACCACCACGGCGACCGCAATGGAGTTCGAAGCGATCGCGGCGGTGGTGATCGGCGGCTGCCTGCTGCTTGGGGGATCGGGAACGGCGTGGGGAGCCATGCTTGGGGTAGCCACGCTGCTCACGCTCAAGCATGGCCTGATCCTCCAAGGCGTCAACATCTTCGCCTACCAGATCGTGCTCGGATTGATCCTGGTCGGACTGGTGGCCGCGAGGGTCCTCGTCCCCGGCGTTGCGGCGGCGCGATGACCGATCGGAAGCCGAAAGCCGCCGAGGCGGAACCGATTGTCGAAGTCCGGGGAATCGTGAAGCGCTTCGGCGCGTTCGAGGCGCTGAAGGGCGTCGACATGAGCGCGTATCCCGGGGAGGTCCACGCGCTGCTAGGCGACAACGGAGCCGGGAAATCCACCCTGATCAAGATTCTGTCGGGCGTCTATCCGCAGACGTCAGGAACGATCCGGGTGAGCGGGAAGCCCGCCAGCTTCCGGTCGCCCAAGGCCGCGAACTCCGTGGGAATCGGAACCGTCTACCAGGATCTGGCGCTTGCGCCGCTGATGTCGGCGTCCCGGAACTTCTTCATGGGGCGGGAGCTGGTGAAGGGCCCCAAGCCGCTGGGCGTTCTTGACGACCGCGAGATGGACCGGATCGCCTCGGAGGAGATGAGGAAGATCGGGATCGACATTTCGGACCCGCGGCAGCCCGTCGGGACCATGTCCGGCGGGCAGCGCCAAACGCTTGCGATCGCGCGGGCGATCTACTTCGGCGCCCGCGTCCTGATTCTCGACGAGCCGACATCCGCGCTGGGCCAGAAGCAGCAAATGGAGGTGCTGAAGACCATCATGGGCGCACGGGCGCTCGGCAACATCGCCATAATCTTCATCACCCACAATCTCCTGCACGCGAGACTCATCTCCGACCGCTACACCTTCCTTTCGCTCGGCGAAGTCATCGGGAGCGGCACGAAGCACGAGCTCGACCGCGAAGACATCCGGAGGCTCATGGCCGGCGGCGCCGAGACCGCGAGCTTGGAGGCGGAGATCGCCGCGATGGGCGGCAGGGACGATGAACCATCGACGGCCGGGCGCGCAGCCTGACCGGGTTTGGAGACCGACATGGACGACCTGCAATACGGAACCCGCGACGAGCGGGGGAACTGGCGGCCTTCGAAGAGGCTGACCACGGGGCCGCTATTCGAATTGCCGCCGAACCTGAAGAAAATCCTGGCCTGGCTGCCGGGCTATTTCGTTCCGTGGAACGCGCTGTTCTTCGGGCTGGCGGCCGCGTTCTGGTTCTGGCTCACGCCAGCCAAGGAGACGATGGAGACGCTGGCGCCGGGATGGATCGCCTTTCTGCTCGTCCGCAACATGGCTCTGGTGTTCATTCTGTTCGGGCTGCTCGAGCTGAGGCTCTACATCAGGCGCAGGCAGAACGGCCAGTTCAAGTACAACGGCAAGTTTCCGGCGGACGCGCCGTCAAGCGTGTTCATGTTCAAATCGCAGAACATCGACAACGCGGTCCGCACATTCGGGACGGGGCTGCCCATCTGGACGGCGTACGAGGTCCTGATCCTCTGGTGCTACGCGAACGGATGGGGCCCTTGGGCGACCTTCGTGGAGAACCCGGTCTGGCTGATCGCGTTCGGCCTCGCGCTTCCGATGTGGCACGAATTCCATTTCTTCTGCACGCACCGGCTGATCCACATCCCGTTCCTGTACAAGCGCGTGCATTCGGTCCACCACAATTCGGTCAACCCCAGCCCGTGGTCCTCGCTGTCCATGCATCCGGTGGAGCATCTCATTTACTGGTCTGACGCGCTCATCCACCTGATTCTTCCGTCGCACCCGCTTCTTGTCCTTTACAACCTCCAGATCACCGGCACCGGCGCGGTCGTCGGGCATATCGGGTTCGACAAGATCGTGACCGGCGACAAGAGCGCGATGGATACGCATGCCTACGCCCACTACCTCCACCACAAGTACTTCGAAGTGAACTACGCCGACGGCGGGATACCCTTCGACCGCTGGTTCGGAACCTGGCACGACGGCACCATCGAGGGCGACGCGCAGATGGAGACGCGCCGGAAGAAGCGGCGCGAACGCCAGGCAAGGAAGACCGCGGGCGCCAAAGGCGGCCCGGCGTAGGAGAATTCCATGACCTGTCCCCCGACCATCGCGGACATGCGCGCGCTCAAGGGCGTACGCCAGATCTGCACGATGCACGTCGAAACCGCCGACGAGGCCGCGGCAGCCGCGGAGGCGGGGATCGAGATGTTCACCTTCGAGGTGGACGAGCGGTTCGAAGCGGTGCGGGCGGCGGCGCCGGGCGTCTTCATCCAGGCTGGATATCCGCAGGGCCGGATCGCGTCCGAGGAAATCGCGATTCGCGACGGGTTCGCGGCGATGGAGCGCGGCGTCGACGCCGTCTATTTCGCGGGCTCGCTGCGGATCGTGGAGGCGATGGCAGCGGAAGGCATACCCGTCTGCGGGCATGTCGGATACGTCCCCAGATGGAACACTTGGACCGGGATCCGGGCGGTCGGACGCTCGCCCAGCGAAGCGATCGCGATCTGGCGGAAAATCAAGGACTTGGAAAACGCGGGGGCCTGCCTTGTCGAAATGGAGCTCGTGCCGGTTCCGGTCGCGGATTTCATCACCAAAAATTCAACTCTGATCACCGAAGGAATGGGATGCGGCGCGGTGTGCGACACGCAATACCTGTTCAGCTGCGACGTGCTGGGCACGAACCGGGGCCGGATTCCTCGGCATGCCAAGAAGTACGCCGATCTCGCGGGGGAGGAGGACAGGCTTCAGCGCATGCGGGTGGACGCCTTCAGATCGTTCGTTCGGGAGGTCCATGACGGCAGCTTTCCGGCGGAGGAGAACGAGCTCAGCGCCGATTCCGGGGTGCTCGACGCGCTCCGGGACGCCATGTGACGACGACGCCGACATTCCGCTCGCCAAACCGATGCGACGCCCGGAACCTGGCGGGTCGGCGTCCGGAACTCAGGCGGCCGCAAGCCCCGCAGGCAGCCCCGCCACGCGATTACCGCTTCGGCCGGCCGCCCTGCCCGAACGGAACCGGCGCTCAATTCGAGCGCGCCCTCGCAGCGAGCTCCAGAACCATCGGCCCGATCGACTTGACGATGACGGCGACGCCTTCCCGGTTCGGATGGATGCCGTCGTCCTGCATGTACAGCCTGCGCACCTCCCTTCTGTCCCCTTTCGCGTCCAGCGCGGCGAAGAACCTGGGATACAGCAGCGCGCCGTGCCTTTCGGAAAGCTCCTCGAACATCGCCTCGAACTCCGCCTTGTACTCGGGACCGTAGTTCGAGGGGGCCTCGTGCCCCGTGAGCAGCACCGGCACGCCCCGCCCCGCAGCGAACGACAGGATTCCGTCCAAGTTTTCGCGGCTGTGCGCGGGCTGGATGCCCCGAAGGAGGTCGTTTCCGCCGAGAACGACGATCAGCGCGTCCGGATTCGAAGCAAGCGTCCATTCGAGTCTCGCGAGTCCGCCCGCCGTCGTGTCGCCTGACACGCCGGCGTTCGAAACAAGCGCGTCCCCGCCGTTCGAATCGAGCCAGGCCTGCAGCTGGGGCACGAACCCGTCTTCCGCGGGCAGGCCGAATCCGTGAACCAGGCTGTCGCCGAGCGCGGCGACGTTCACGGTTTGGGCGGCCGCGCCCGCGGCCATCGCCGCGAGCAAACAATTCGCGATGGCCGCCTTGCAGAGCCGGCGAACGCAACCATATGTACGGGCCGCAGCAAGCGCCAAGAGCTTCTTCATGCCGGAAACCGCGCTCTCCTTCGACAACGTGTTCCTGACTCTATCCGGGAACGCCGGTTCTGTCGAAATCCTGAAGGGGATTTCCTTTGATGTCGGCAAGGGCAGGACCTTGGGGCTCACCGGGCCTTCCGGCTCTGGCAAATCCTCGCTCCTGATGCTCGCGGGCGGACTGGAGCGCGTCACGGGCGGCGTCGTGACCGCCTTCGGCGAAAAGCTCACGCGGATGAACGAGGACGAGCTCGCCCGCTTCCGGAGGGACCACATCGGAATCGTGTTCCAGTCCTTCCACCTCATCCCGACGATGACAGCTCTGGAAAACGTGGCCACGCCGCTCGAGCTTGCGGGCCAGCGCGACGCGTTCGACCGCGCCCGCGCGGAGCTTGACGCGGTCGGGCTGGGTAGCCGGATGGAGCATTATCCGTCGCAGATGTCGGGCGGCGAGCAGCAGCGGGCCGCCCTTGCGCGCGCCTCGGCGGCACGGCCGGGCATACTTCTCGCGGACGAGCCGACCGGAAACCTCGACGCCGCCAACGGCGCGGCGATCGTCGATCTGCTGTTCGGCCTCAGGGACCGCCACGGGTGCACGCTGATTCTGGTCACGCATTCCGCCGAGCTTGCCGAACGCTGCGACCGCGTGATCGGCCTCCGCGACGGCGCCATCGGCTTCGACATCACCAGGAACACCGGGGAATGAGGATCGCCGCGGCAGCAAGGATCGCGAGGCGGGAGCTGCGGGGCGGAATCAAGGGGTTCAGGATCCTTCTCGCCTGCCTCGCGATCGGCGTCGCGTCCGTGGCCGCCGTCGGATCCGTCCGTACCAGCATCGAGCAAGGAATGGCGCGGGAGGGCGCGTCGCTGCTCGGCGGAGACGCCGAAATCGAGTTCACCTACCGCTTCGCCGACGAGGCCGAAACGGAATGGATGAACGCCGCCGCCGAGACCGTGTCGGAAGTCGTGGAATTCCGGTCGATGGCCACCGCCGGCGCAGGCGGCGAGGCGGCTCGGGGGCTGACGCAGCTGAAGGCCGTCGACGGGGAGTACCCGCTTTACGGAACCGTCGAGCTTCAGCCGCCCATCTCTCTCGAGGAAGCGCTGTCCACGCGGGACGGCCTCCCTGGAGCGGTGATGCACCCCACGCTCGCGGATCGCCTCGGCATGGTTCCCGGGGACGCTTTCAGCCTCGGCACGAAGGAGTTCCGGCTGTCGGCCACGCTGGAAAGGGAGCCCGACAGCGCGACCGCGGGCATCGGGCTCGGCCCCCGCACGATCGTGCTTTCCGAGGATTTGGAAGGCACGGGGCTCATCACGCCCGGCTCGCTGTTTTCGACCAAGTACCGGATGATCCTTCCCGAGTCCGCCGATCTCGGAGCATTGAAGACGGAGGCAGAGGATCGGTTCCGGGACAGCGGGCTCAGATGGCTGGACAGCCGGAACGCCTCTCCGGGTGTCAGCGAATTCGTCGCGCGCGTCGGCGCGTTCCTGGTTCTCGTCGGGCTTGCGGGGCTGGCGGTGGGCGGAATCGGCGTGTCCGCCGCGGTGAAGAGCTATCTCGAATCGAAAACCGAAGTCATCGCGACTCTCAAGTCGCTAGGCGCCGAACGCGGGACCATCTTTGCGGCCTACCTGCTCCAGGTCGGCGCCATGATCGCCGCCGGAATCGCCGTCGGGCTGCTGATCGGCGGAATCCTGCCCGTGGCCGTCGCGCCCCTTATCGAGCCTATCCTTCCGCTTCCGGCGGATTTCGGCATCCACGCGGGGCCGCTCGCGGAAGCGGCCCTTTACGGCGCGCTGACCGGATCGGTGTTCGCCCTCTGGTCGCTTTCGAGAACCGACAACATTTCGGCCGCGGCGCTGTTCCGCGACATGGCGGAAAGCAACCGAAGCGCGCCGTCGCCCGCACTGCTGATATCCATCGCGGCACTCGCTGCGGCGCTGGTCGCGTGCGCGGCGGCGCTTTCGGGCATTCCGAGGCTTACGCTGTGGGCGGCCGGCGGAATCGCCGGCACGCTGGCGGCGCTGGCCGCCGCCTCCTACGCGGTGCGCTGGGCGGCAAAGCGCATTGCAAGAACCGGCCTGATGCGCGGCCTGACCACCGCGAGGCTGGCGCTGGGGTCCATCGGCGGCCCGGCTTCGGAAGCGACTTCAGTGGTGCTGTCGCTCGGCCTCGGCCTGTCCGTACTGGCGACGATCGGGCAAATCGCTTCGAACCTCAACAATGCGATCGCGGAGGATCTTCCGCAGAACGCCCCGTCGTTCTTCTTCATCGACATCCAAAGCGACCAGCTTTCGCAGTTCCAAGAGCTCGCCGACGGAATCGAAGGCGTCACGGAAGTCGAATCGGCGCCCATGCTTCGAGGAATAATCACCCGCATCAACGGCGTTCCGGCCGCGGAGGCCGCCGGCGAGCACTGGACCCTGCAGGGAGACCGCGGCGTCACCTATTCGAACCGCCCGCCGGAAGGCACCACCATCACGGAAGGGGAATGGTGGCCGGAAGACTACTCCGGGCCGCCGCTGGTGAGCTTCAGCGACGAGGAAGCGCGGGAGCTTGGACTCGCGATCGGCGACAGCTTGACGATCAACATACTCGGGCGGGACATCGAGGCGGAGGTGTCCAGCTTCAGGGTCGTCGACTTCCGCAACGCCGGGATCGGCTTCATCCTTTCGCTGAATCCGGGCGCATTGGCCGGCGCGCCCCACACCCACATCGCGACCGTGTATGCCGACGGCGAAGCCGAACAGGAGATGTTCCGGAGCGCGACCTCCGCCTTTCCAAATGTCACCGCGATCAGCGTGAAGGAGGGAATCGAGAGGGTCGCGGGCGTGCTCTCCAGCCTCGCTGCCGCCATCACTTACGCCTCTTCGGCGACCCTGCTGACCGGCTTCGTAGTGCTTATCGGCGCCGCTGCCGCAGGACAGCGAGCGCGAGTCTTTGAATCGGCGGTGCTGAAAGCCGTCGGCGCGACCAGGGCAAGGATCCTTGCGGGACTGGCGGCCCGGTCAGCGATTCTGGGCGCCGCGTCGGGCCTTGTGGCGATCGTCGCCGGCGGCGTGGCGGGATGGGCGGTCATGACTTTCGTCATGGACTCCGGCTTCGCTTTCGAACCCGTTTCGGCGGTTTCAATCGTGTTCGGCGGCGCGACGGCTTCGCTCGTCGCGGGGCTGGTGTTCGCAATGGGCCCGCTGAATGCCAGCCCGTCGCGTGTTCTGCGGGCCAAGGAGTAAGGGCGCGGCCCGCCCCGGGGCATTGCAGCCATGCGATTCGGGCCTTCGGGAGCGCGCCGAGCACGACCGACGCCCGAGCCATCGGAACAGGCTCGCCGCTCCCCGAAAATGGGATGCGCCCGCACGGAACGCCCGGATTGCCCCGTCTGCGCAAGGCAGTTACTGCTTGCATTGCGACCGCCGCCGAAAGAAACTAGCGCACGCGGCAGGCTGAGCACGGCAATTGACATGAAACAACGCGGCATCTTTGGCGCGCGCGGCGATGCCGCGACCAATGCAGGTTCGGGCCAAGCTACCATCGAGGTGGCGAAACCGCTCGAGAACCTGCTCCTCCCGGCGGAAGAGATATACGACGCGGCGGCCGTGTCGGAGGTTCTGGAGAAAGCGGTGGCGCGGGCCACCGGCGCGGATCAGATCCGCAAGGCGGCGGTCGAGGAGCTGGCGGCGCGGCGCGAGGCCGGGATGAGCAAGATCTCCGCCAAGAACCTCGACGCCTGCAAGCTGTCCCCGTTCGCGTCGCTCAGAACGGTGCGCGCCTACGCGCATTTGACTGACGGCATCATGAAGACCGTGCTGGATCTCGCGACCGGGCCGCTCGACCCCACGGTCAGCACCCAGGAGCCGCTCACGGTAGCCGCGGTCGGCGGGTACGGGCGCGGTGAGATGGCGCCTCAGTCCGATGTGGACCTGCTGTTCCTGAATTCAGGCAAGATCACGCCTTGGATGGAAGGCGTCATAGAGACGGCGCTCTACATCCTTTGGGACCTGAAGATGAAGGTCGGCCACTCCTGCAGATCGATCAAGGACTGCATTCTGCTCGGCCGGGAGGACATGACCATCAGGACGGCCCTGCTCGAGCACCGGTTCATTTACGGAGGCCAGGACCTCGCCGTCGACCTCCACGAGCGCCTCTGGAAGGAGCTGTTCAAGAACACGGGGCCTGAATTCGTCGAGGCGAAGCTTTCCGAGAGGGACGAGCGGAATCTCCGGCAGAACGGAAACAGGTACCTTCTCGAGCCGAACATCAAGGAAGGCAAAGGCGGACTCAGGGACCTTCAGACGCTGTTCTGGATCATGAAGTACCTCCACCGGGTCAGCGAGGCCCGCGAGCTGATCGATCTTGAGGTGTTCACGATCGAGGAGCTCGAGAAGTTCATCAGCGCTGAATCCTTCCTCTGGGCGGTGCGCTGCCACCTGCACGACATCGCGGGCCGCCCGCAGGACCAGCTCCACTTCGACGTCCAAGGGGATGTCGCAGAAATGCTCGGCTACGAGGACTCGGCGGAGCGCGGCGCGGTCGAGCTGTTCATGCAGGACTATTTCGGCCACGCCACGGACGTGGGCGAGCTGACGCGGATCTTCCTCACGAAGCTCGAGGAGCAGCATGTCAAGCGGGAGCCGGTCGTGGTCGGGCTGCTCCGGAGCGCGGGGTTCAAATTCGGAAGCAAGGTCGCCGAGGGATACCGGAACAATCGCGGCCGGCTCGACATCATGGACCACGACGAGTTCCTGAAGGATCCGCTGAACATACTGCGCCTGTTCCAGGAGGCGCTGAAGACCGGCCTGCTCATCCACCCGGACGCGATGCGGCTGATCGCGTTGAACCTGCACCTGATCGACAACGCCTTCAGGCAGAATCCCGAAGCCAACAGCATCTTCATCGACCTGCTCGTGGGCTACGGCAATCCCGAGCGGGCGCTCAGGCGGATGAACGAGCTCGGCGTGCTGGGGATGTTCATCCCGGAATTCCGCGAAATCGTGGCGATGATGCAGTTCGGATCGTACCACCATTTCACGGTGGACGAGCACACGATCCAATGCATGTCGACGCTGGCCCAGATCGAGCGCGGCGAGCTGAAGGAGGACCTGCCGGTCGCCTCCGGGATCCTGGAGCAGGGCGTCGACCGGCGCGTGCTGTACGCCGCGATGCTTCTGCACGACATCGGCAAGGGCCGGCGGGAGGACCATTCGAAGCTCGGCGCAAGGATCGTGAAGGGGCTGGCTCCCAGGCTGGGCTTCGACGAGAACGAATCAGAGCTGGTGGAGTGGCTGGTCGCCAACCATTTGCTCATGTCCGACACCGCCCAGAAGCGGGATCTTTCGGACCCGAGAACCGTGCGGGACTTCGCCCGGATCGTCGGCAACCGTTCCCGGCTCAAGCTGCTGACGGTTCTTACCGTCTGCGACATCCGCGGCGTCGGGCCCGGCGTGTGGAACAACTGGAAGGCTCAGCTTCTCAGGGATCTGTACAGCCACACCCACCAGGCCCTCACGGACGGACGGACGGACGAGGACGCGCCCGACATCGGCGCGGAAGAGGCAAGGACGCGTTTCAAGGAGGCGATGAAGGACTGGGACGAGGAACGGCTCGGCGCGGAACTGGCCCGCCACGACGATCCGTTCTGGCGCGGGCTTCCGACCGACGCCCATGTGGCATTCGCCGAGCTTCTCGACGGGATTTCGCCCGGCGAGATCCGCGTCGATTCGAAGCTCAACGTCGGCAGGGACGCGACCCGGACATGCTTCGCGATGCAGGACCATCCCGGCTTGTTCGCCCGCTTTGCCGGAACCGTCGCTCTCGCGGGCGGCAATATCGTGGACGCGAAGGCGTTCACGAGCTCCGACGGCTATTCGACTGCGGCATTCTGGCTTCAGGATCAGAGGGGCAAGCCCTTCGGCGAGGCCAAGGTCACCCGACTCAAGAAGATGCTTGAGCGCGAGATGAAGGGCGAGGTCGACACGATGAAGCAGGTCGCGGACCGCGACAAGCTTCGGAGCCGGGCGCCGGACGCCAGGCGGGCGCAAAAGATCCGGATCCCCACCGAGATCACTTTCGACAACGAAGGCTCGGAGATCTACACGATCATCGAAGTGGACACCCGCGACCGTCCCGGCCTCCTCTACGATCTCGCGCGCACCATGTACGCGGCGAACGTCCAGATCGCCAGCTCGGTCATCGCCACTTACGGAATCCAAGCGGTCGACGTGTTCTACGTGAAGGACATGGCCGGACTGAAGCTGCACTCGCAGTCGAGGCGCGATGCGCTGAAGAAGAAGCTTGAGAACGCCATCGAACTGGGCGCGCGGAGCTTCGGAATCGAAACGGAATGACCGGGGCCACGTTTCCGCCAGCCTGCTGACCGGCAATGGGGAACGGGATCGTCGAGACGGCCGCCGCGCTGATCGGCCGGCGCAACATCCGAACCGACGCTTCCGCATGCGAGAAGTACAACCACGACAGCACCGGCGAGTACAGGGGCAAGTGCCTAGCGGTCGCCCTGCCCTCCTCCGCCGAGGAAGCGGCCGCGCTGCTCGCGTTGGCGAACGAAACGTCCACGCCGGTCGTTCCGTTCGGCGGCAATACCGGGGTTTCCGGCGGAACCGCAGTCGGCCCGGGCGGCGACGCGCTGGTTCTTTCGCTCGAGCGCATGGACCGCATCCGGTCGATCAGCGCCGAAACCCGAACCGCCGTCGCAGAAGCCGGCGTCGTTCTGGAAAACCTGCAGGACGCGGCGTCGCGTGAAGGGCTTTCCTTTCCGCTAAATCTGGGCGCCCGAGGCAGCTGCACCATCGGGGGCAACCTCTCGACGAATGCCGGCGGCTCGAACGTCCTGAGGCACGGCAACGTGCGCTCGCTCTGCCTCGGCATCGAGGTCGTCACGCCTCAAGGCCGAATCATGGACCTGATGACCAACCTTCACAAGGACAACAGCGGCTATGCGCTCAAGGATCTGTACATCGGCGCGGAGGGGACGCTGGGGATCATCACTGCCGCGATACTGAAGCTGTTTCCGATGCCTAAGGCGCACGCGACCGCGCTGGTGGGGACCCGCAGCCTGTCCTCGGCCCTGCGACTCCTCAACCGGCTCCAGTCGGCGTCCGGCGGCTCGGTCGAGGCGTTCGAGTACATGCCGGACGGCTACATGCGAAATCTCCGCATCCGGTATCCCGATCTGAAATCGCCGCTCGGCGAACGCCATCCGGTCTGCCTTCTGATCGAAACCGCCGCGACGTCGGAAGCCGACGCGGCCGCGGACGGGGAAGGCGTTGTCGCCGTAGAGCGGCAGCTGCAGGAGTTCCTTTCGGACGCCCTTGAATCCGGGGACGCGGATGACGCGGTCGTCGCTGCGAACGAGCGCCAGCGCCGCGACATCTGGAAGATCAGGGATGTGGCCTTCGAGGTTTCGAACATGCGGCATCCCCTCGTCCACAACGACATCGCGCTGCCGCTGGACAAGGTCGAGCCTTTCGTTCTCAGAATGGAATCGGCGCTTCCGGCGGTGGCCCCCGGCGCCGAGAGCATCACGGTCGGCCATCTCGGCGACGGCAACCTGCACTACAACGTCTGGCTCGACAGGTGCGCGGATCCGGCGGACGAGCGGCTGCGCGACGCGGTCATGGACGCCGTCGAGGACGCCGCGCACGAGCTCGGCGGCACGTTTTCGGCCGAGCACGGCATCGGGGCCTCCAAGCTCGGCACCATGGCGCGCAGGAAGGATCCCGCGGCACTGTCCGCCATGCGGGCGATCAAGAAAGCGCTCGATCCGAACGGGATCATGAACCCGGGCAAGGTCATTCCGATGCCAACCTAGTCGGGACGCCGCCACCTGTGCAGGGGCAGGAAACCGATCCCCCAGGTCACGAATTCCATCGCCTCGGAACGGGAATTCAGTCAGTTACACGATCCCGCGCTGACGCGGATCGGAAGGAATCCCTTCCTGATCTTCAGAAATCCCGGAGATTGCGGGGCAAGCGACCTGAAGCACGAGAACGAGCATTTCGTTCCATCCGAGTGGCGTCCGGCTGAACTGTAGCTTGGAACTCTCGCCGAGCACTCGATTGATGACAAGTTCGAGCTGGCTGCAGGTCCGGCAAATCAACAACCCTACCTCCCAACTGATCTCAGGTCCAAGGACGGAGGAGTCTTGAACAGGCCCCGTGCAATAAACCCTACCAAACCAATCGCGGAAGCGGCGGTACTGCCCACCAAGAGCGCAAGAACTTCCCCCGGGAGTTCAAAGGGCAGCCATGGCACATGAAGACCGGAGGCGATGATAAGCATTCCGACTACAGCGGCGTAGCTATAGAGAAACCTCAGGATACGAGATGCGTAGCTTTCCCGCAGCTTTCGATCAGATTCAACATCATCAATTCTGGCCCGCGTCAACTCGTTATCAAGTTGACGCGAACGCAACTCAGTACGTTCGAATTGATCTGGCCCATCCGGTTCACTGATCGCCTTTGCCTCCTCGACGCTCCGCCGTAAAACGGAGCGCGGATCAATACTGCTAGGACCTTGGCTCGGCAAGTTCTTGGAAATGTTTCTTAATCATGGATGAAGGGATGTACTGATCCTGCCCGTCGCCGTTTCGATATACGGTACGCCACGGAGTCCCTTTCCTATGAGTGAGAGCTGAAAGCTGGAAAGCTTCCAAGTGCTTGTATTCCTGATACACCGTCCCAACCATCTGCCTATCTTCATCGTTCCATCCTTGAGGCGTAGAGCCGGGGTACGGGGCTATTTTGGCATCAGGAATCTTGTTTGTCACAGGATACGGTCCAGTATAGCGAAGGTTGTCCCAGATTAGCCGGTAGACGGGACCAAACTTCCAAGCCTCTGGATCGTCGATGGTAAGGGTCCGATCCCTGAACGCCAATGTCCAGCCATGCGAGATATACACGAGCTTTTGAATATGCATGTGGGTGAGCGGTTTCTCCTTCGACAAGGAGATCAACTCATTTGCAGCTTGGGTGGACCATACTGGCATGTCAATTTTCTACCCAAACCCGGGAATGGAGGAATGAACTACGCATTACTCACGCCTTGCAGTCATGAGCAACAGCAAATGCATTGTCCGGGTTCAACATTTTTGGATTGCCTAGGTCTCGTTGCCTGCTCGTTTCGCTTGGCAGGATATTCGGCTGCTCAGGAATGCAGCCTACCCTGCTGCCTCCACGCTTGCCTCGTAAGCTTGGCATAGCGCAGGCGCATACATTCCACGGAAGCGCCGATCACCAACGCACTCCAAGTAGCCAAGCCCGTCAGGGCGAGCCGGATCGTGTCCTGTTGAATCGATGCTCAGATCCCTTTCGTCCTTTTCCATGCCGACCTTCGCCTGCACTCCCTGTCAGCTTTCACGCTCCCTGTACACTACAATTCCAAGTGCCTCTTTCGTGCGCTCCCGCTACGAACTCCAGTCCTTCTCTTCGATCACCTGAGTCATCTCGACGCCAGTTGTAGTGATGACGCGCACTGCGACGCGACCGCTCTTCGGTCGGACGAACGGTCCACTCGCCGTTTTCGTCACGTACTGCCAGAGCTCAGAGTTGATCCTCGCCCCGAGTTTGCGTTTGACCGCCTGAACTTGATCATCTTCCTTTCCATTCGGGAAGTGGATCCTTCGCGCGTAGAATCCCTTCAGGTCGTGCACGATGCCGAGCAGGAACCCTGTCAGCATCAGGCGGACAGCCGTCTCCAGATCGATCCCCGGACGCCCGCCGCGGGCGCAATGGCGGCCGGCGACATCGTCGTGCAGCCAGCGGGATCGAGAACCCGGTCGACGCGCGCAAAGATGTGGTCGTCCGGAACCAGCTGCTCAAGCGACCCGGCAACGAACAGCTCCAGCTGGGGCAGCGGCCTGCGCTTCAGCATGCCGTGGCTCTCCCCGTTCCCACAACAACATCATGTTCCAAGAATCACGGAACAAGGGGGTTTCAACAGCCTCATATGCTTCCTTTCCCGACCCTCCATCGACATCCATTTTGCCTCCTCCAGTAGGCAGATTTGGCACCCGCCACAGAGTGTGTCTGCCGGATCAAAGGAATTCCGATGCCCGCAGCGCCCCGCTGACACGACAGATGCGCGGATCCGACGAACGAGCGCCTGCGCGAAGCGGTCATGGACGCCGTTGAGGATGCTGCGCACGAGCTCGGCGGCACGTTTTCGGCCGAGCACGGCATCGGGGCCTCCAAGCTCGGCACAATGGAGCACAGGAAGGACCCTGCGGCGCTGTCTGCGATGCGGGCGATCAAGCAAGTGCTCAATCTGAACGGGATCATGAACCCGGGCAAGGTCGTTCCGATGGGCGCGCCGCTACTGCTCGTAGCTGATCCTCCGGCCGAACCAGTCGACCGCCAGATAGAGCCCCACGGCAAGCAGGCCGAGAACGACCAGCGCCGCGAACATCAGGTCGATCTTCGCCCTGCCGTTCGCAAGAAGCATCACGTATCCGAGTCCTCTCGAGGCGCCGACCCATTCTCCTATGACGGCTCCGATCGGCGCATAGACGGCGGCGAGGCGCAGGCCGGAGGCCAGCGACGGAATCGCTGATGGAATCCGAATCCGCGTTATGGTGCTGAACCTGCTGCCGCCCATGGTCGCGGACAAATCGAGGAATCCTCGGGGCGTGTTCATCAGGCCGTCGAAAAACGCCGAGGTTACCGGGAAATAGATGATCAGCACGGCCATCGCGACCTTGGAAAGCAGCCCGTAGCCGAGCCACAGCGTCAGGATCGGCGCAAGCGCGAACACGGGAATGGCCTGCGAGAACACCAGCAGCGGGCGGATGAACGCCCGTGCCCGCGCTGAAAGCGCGAGTTGCACCGCCGTGCATATCCCCAGCAGCGTTCCGGCCGCCATGCCGATCAGGACTTCCGCAATGGTCACGCCCGCATGCTCGAGCAGGAGCATCCGATTCGCCCAGAGCGCTTCCAGCACGCTGAGCGGGCCCGGAAGGATGAACGGCGGCAACGACGCCAGCCAGACGACGCCCTGCCAGACCGCGACAAGCAGCAGGGCGGCGATCACGGCGTTCCTCGCGGCCATCAGCGCTTCTCAAGCAGGAGCTTGGCGAGCCTGCCCTGGAACTCCAGCATGCCGGGATCGTCCACCGGCCGCGGCACGCCGCTTGGCGGGACGCCGAGCTCGTCAAGGCCCCCCGCCTTGAGCAAGTACACCGCGTTGCCGATCCTCGCCGCCTCGGCGGGATCGTGGGTGACCTGCAGCACAGTCCTGCCCACAAGCAGGCGCGCCGAGAGATCCTGCATTTCCATGCGGGTCCGCGCGTCCAGCGCCGAGAACGGCTCGTCCAGAAGGATGACCGGCCGATCCTCCATGAGCGTCCGGGCGAGGGCCACGCGCTGCCTCTGGCCTCCGGAAAGCTTTGCCGGCCGCTTTCCGGCATGCTCGGAAAGGCCGACTTGATCGACCAGGCACCGCGCCCGGTCCCAGTCGGGCGCTTCGCCGCGCAGCCGGGCGCCGATGACCACGTTGGAAACGACGTTCGACCAAGGCAGCAGCAGGTCGCTCTGCGCCATGTACGCAACGCGGTCCGAAATCGTCCCGCCGTCGGCGGCTCGGATCGAACCGCTGAAATCGACATGCGTCTCGAGTCCCGCAACGAGTCTGAGCAGCGTCGTCTTGCCCGCGCCGGACGGTCCCAGCAGGCAGGTCCAGCGGCCCGGCGCGAGCGTCAGCCGGATTTCCGGGAACAGCGGCTTCCCGCCGCTCGACGCGCCGCCGCGCAGATCGATTCCGACCGGCGGCGTCACGTCAAGCGCTGCGCCATCCTCCGGAGTCGAGTTCGCAGCAGCGAAGCAGCCCGGAACGCCCTGCCCCGCCGTTCTGAACCCCGAAGGCCTTCCCAATCCGCGCCGAAGCACGGCGCTTGGCTCATTGCGCGGTCACGTCGATTGCCAGCGCGGGGGCGTCGAGCACCGAAGGAACAAGCCCGGCGTCGAAGAGGAACTCCTCGAACCGCCGGTACCGCCCGGCGTCGAGCGCCGCAGGCCTGAGGGCGAATCTCGGAATCGTGTCGAACCACGCCCTGTTGTTCAGCTCGTCCGACAGTTCCGCCGAGGTCGACGCGAATATCCGCCAGCTCTCCTCCGGGTGGTTGACGATGTACTGCGTCGCCTTCTCCGTCGCAGACAGGAACCTCGAAGCCGCGTCGCGATCCAAGGAATCCGGATTCGCCACGTAGATCAACTCGTCGAACGGCGGCAGCCCTTCCTCTTCCAGATAAAAGCAGCGTCCAGGAACCCCGGCCAAGTCCATCTGCGTCAGCTCGAAGTTGCGGTAGGCGCCGATGACCGCGTCCACCTGATTCGACATGAGCGAAGGCGAAAGCGACCAGTTGACGTTGACCAATTCGACGTCCGCAAGCCCGAAGCCATGCCTCGCGAAAACAGCCTCCAGCAGCGCCTCTTCGACGCCCGCAACCGAGAATCCGATCTTCCTGCCTTTCAGATCGGCAATCGAATCCGCCGTCCCGTCGTCCCTGACCAGAAGGCAGTTCAAGGGCGTGGCGACCAGCGTTCCGACCCGCGCCAGCGGCAGACCTTCGTGCACCTGCAGATGCAGCTGGGGCTGGTATGAAACCGCCAAGTCGGCCTTGCCCGCGGCCGCGAGCTTGGGCGGATCGGACGGGTCCGCGGGCGCGATGATTTCGACATCGAGTCCCTGCTCGGCGAAATAGCCGTTTTCCGCGGCAATGATTATCGGCCCGTGATCCGGATTAACGAACCAGTCTAGCACGAGCGTGAGCTTGTCGGCGGCCATGGCGCTGGTCGCCCAAATCGCCAGCGCAACCGACGCAGCAGCTTTGTGAATCATGTCAATCTCCGTTTTGCTGGGCCGCGCCGCAACGCGACCTGTTTGACTTTCCCAACGCCGAGCCCGACCAAACGTCGCCTACCCGACGCACTTGATGCCTGCTTCCGTGTCCACGGGATCCGCCAGGATCTCCGCCTGGGCGGAGCCTGTCCGGCCACCCGGGCCTCCACGGCTTCGCACGCCTCCGTTCTCCTGAACGCGGCGGCCGCGTCCGGGGTGCGAGCGACGCGCCGACGAGGCTTCCAGGCCCGTCCGCCGCCAAGCGCCACGGGAGTCAAACTGCGCAATCGCAAGTGCTGCCTGATGCCCCATTGGTGATCCTCGTCGCCGCGGCCGAGGGGACGCCACAAGGCGAAACGGTTTCGCTGAGCCATGGATTGAACCCGTTCCCTACGCCGGCATTGCCCGGATCAGGTTCGATGGGTCAGCGGTGTCGCTTCTCAGCCCGGCTCGGGCACCCCAACGGTGGTTCGACTATACAGGGTACCGGACGAGTTTCAAGGCAATGATCGGGTTCAGAAATTTGCGGAGCCTGGGTTTTCGGATTCGGCCGTTTCCGTCGCGGAGGACAATGGCCGACCGGCACCGCGTTCCTCGCGGCACGGGCCGAGGCTGCCGAAAGCGGCGCGGAGGCGTCCCGCCAGCCGACCATCCCGGCCCGCTGGTGATCTTTGCAAGAAACAATGGGCTCGCGTCCGAGGCGGTGGGAGTGTCCAGACGGACGCTGTTCCGCCGCCGACGGCTTGCGGAAGGCGGCCTCGGGGCAAGCCGTCCAGGCCCGGCAATCGTTCCGGCATCGATTCAATTCGCTTTGGCACGGGCAATCCATTCAAGCGGCGCGCCCCACATCGGTGCTCGGCAACCGGAGTTGGAAACCGTCGCCAGCGAGCTCCGCGCGATCTCCGGCGTCCTGTGCGAATCGCGCCAATCCTGGGCGGCGCAAGCCACACGGCTGCTGAACGGCATCGCCCTCGGCCGAGGGCCGCAGACGACGGCAGGCCATCCGCCGCATGCGGCGCCGGCAGCGCCGAAAGCCGGGCTGCGTGTCGGAACGGGTTGAACGGCCGCCCGCCGACCGGCGCGGAACGGAGTCGGCGATCCGGAACGGCCGCGGCCGCATGGCCGCGAACCGGGGCGGGCGCGGCCCGGATCCCGCTGCGGCGCATGCGGCTTCCGGGCGCAAACAAATGCTGGACATCCGGCCACCCCCCCCGTATAGGTTCATGCGTCCGCCCGCGGGCGTCGACGCGGCTCGTTTGAATGCCGAATTCCCTTTCAGGCGCGCTGGCGAGGCTCCGGGCTGGATTAAGCAGGGTTCTGCGCATCCGCTTGATGCGGAGGCGCGGAGAGAGCCCTGCGGTCCAACATTGATGATGGAGCGACGCTCATGAACACGAAACTGATCGCATCTCTCGCGTGCGCCGCGGCCTTGGCGCTCGGCGCCTGCTCCGGCGGCGGCACCCCGGCGGGTCCGGCGGCGCCGACAACTCCCGATCCTGCGGATCCGGCGGCGCCGGACGACAGGACGGACCCCGAGAAGGCTTTCGACGATGCGCTGGCGGAGGCGGAAAGGGATCTGGCCGCCGCCCGGGCCTTGGTGACTGCGGCGGAGAGAGCCGCCAGGGCCGCAGGCACGGACGCCGCCCGGACCGCGGCGCAGATGGAAATCGACGAGGCGCGGGACGCCTTGGCCGCCGCCGTGCGGGCGGCGAAGGCGCTGTCGGCGCCTTCCGGCGACTACGACAGGATCGGCGCGGCGGCCATCCAGGTCGACAAGGCGGAAGCCGCCGAGGACGAGGACGAGGCGAAGCTGCGCATGGCCGAAGGCAGCACCGGATGGGCGGGCTCGTCCGCCCTGGTCATCGGGAAGGAGATCCTCCGGCCCGCGCCCTGGGTCACGTTGATCCGCAGGGACAACCGCCGGAACGCCGACGGCACCGACGCCGCGACCCTGCTGACGGCGGAGAAGATCCCGGCGGTCATGCATGAGGACGGGAAGATCGTGATGTCCGACGGGCTGGGCAGCAGCGGCGACCGGCTGCGCATGCGGGGGGCCCCGGTCACCCATGCGCTTGGCATTCAAGGGGTGAGCGACAATAGCCGGCGTCTGGCTTATGCAGGCGCTTTCCCCGCGCCGCGTCAGTATCTGGACCCCCATGGCGGCGGAAACGACGGCGTCGAGCCGAAGCTTGTCGCCGGGCTGAGGATCACTCCGAGCGGGCTTGTCGTGGACCTCGGAGGAAAGGGCGCGACCGGCATCGATGTCAGACGCGCCGCCTCCTACGCCAGCCCTGGGCAGGTCTTGCACAACGGGTCGAGCGGCGGATACGATCTGACGCTGGATTTCGGCCGCCCGTCGGCCTCGCCCGAGGGCAACGCCGAGCATTACTGGAACGCCGCGCTCATGCCGTCGCCGGAGTATCTGGAGGACTACAGCAGCGTGTTCAAGGACGGCGAGCGGGTCCTCCCGCTGGGCGCCTACGCCTTGCGGCTGTCCAACCACGCCGGCCTGGACAGGAATCTCGAGGATCCGGACGACCCGGCGGCCTCCGCGCGCGACGACGTGAACCACTACCTGTCCTACGCGGCCTACGGGCACATGGAGTTCAGGTACCGCCTGGCCGAGCAGGACAGAGTGCTGCCCTCGCAGCGGATCTTCCCTTTCCACGTGGGCTACGACGCGTTCAAGGACGAGGAGGGCATGAAGACCACGGACATCGCCGACGGGATCGCCAAAGGGACGTTCAAGGGCCGGACCCTGGCCTCGCAATTTGCGATCCACGCCAACTACGGCGGCGGCGGCATCGGCTCGTGGCCGCTCTTGACGGGCGCCTACTACCTGAGGCTGCGGGGCGACGTCGAGCTGACCGCGACGATCTCCGGAACCGCCGCCGACAACAAGATCAGCGGCAAGATCAAGAACCTGGAGTCCTGGGACGCGAAAGGGTTCTGGGAGGACTACGCCGCGATCTCCGGCGATCTGGCGCTCCAGGAAACCGCCATCGGTGCCGCGGGATCCTTCGCCGGCGTCGTCGACACATCCTCTCTGACGGCGTTCGCGGAGGGAGGCTACAAGGGGAACTTCTACGGACCGCCCGCCAGCCTGGAGGCTGCCGGGATCTGGTACCTCCAGGACGGCGTCCCCGACCTCGCAACGGCCCGGAACCTGTCAATCCTGGGCAGCTTCGGCGCGGCGCTCGTCCGCGAGGACGGCAGCTGGGGCGTGGCGAAGCCCGCCGCCGGCAACTGACCCCGCCCCGGAGGCCCGCGCTCCGCCGGCGGCCTTGGACAAGGCCGCCGGCGGAGCGGCCGCGCATTGCGGCCGCACGGCACCGAAATCCGGGCTGCGCTCTGAAAACGGGCCGGCCTGCCGGTCGATGGTCAGCACGAAACAGATGCCGCTGCGCGGTGGCGGGCTATCGGCCCAAGAAAGCAATCCAGGCGCGGAACTCCGGATCCATGTCCCCTAGGAGCCGCTCCGCGAGGCGCTGGCCAAGCTCCTCGGCGCCCCCGACCGATCCGCGCAATGTTGCCGCAATCGAAGCGCTGCCGTCTTCACGCAGCACCTCCCCGGAAAGTTGCAGCCGGGTTCCGTCCGCCGCCGCGTGGGCTCCCACAGGCAGGCCGCAGTATCCGCCGACCCCGCGAAGAAACGCGCGCTCCGCGTCGGCGCGCGCCATGGACGCCTCATCGTTCACTTGTGCCAGGACGCTGCGCGTCCTTTCGTCGTCAACCCGGCATTCGATGCAGATCGCTCCTTGGCCCGGAGCCGGAAGCATGGTGTCCATCGGAACGGGTCGCGCGGAAGCCGTGCGCGCTCCCAGCCGTTCCAGCCCCGCCATCGCGACCAGCATCCCGTCGGCAGTTCCGTCAGCCAGCTTTTTCAGCCGGGTATCGACGTTGCCCCGCAGTTCCGCCACCTTGATGCCCCTTCCAAGGCGCATGACTTGCGCCCGCCGCCGCGCGCTCGAGGTTCCGACAACCGAGCCTGCCGGCATGTCATCCAGCCGGGAGTAGCGCGCCGAAACCAAGGCATCGCGCGCGTCGGCTCGCGGCAGCACGCAGGCGATCGCGAGCCCTTCGGGCTGCTCGACGGGCATGTCCTTCAGAGAATGCACGGCCATATCGATCCGGCCGTCCAGAAGCGCCGCTTCGATTTCCTTGCAGAACACGCCCTTCCCGCCAAGCTCGCGAAACGGCCGACTCCTGTCGAGGTCGCCTGCGGTCGCGATCGGCACGAGCTTCATTCCGCCGAGGTCGAATCCGCACGCCTGCGCAATCCTGCAACGGGCTAGCTCCGCTTGCGCGATCGCAAGAGGCGAGGCCCTTGTGCCGATGCGGAGCGCGCATTCGGCTCGGGATTTCCGGTTCGGATCTTTGTGCATTCCAGCAGCACGCATTTTTCTGGAGACGCTTAAGGTTCCTTCGCGGCTGTGGCAAACAGCGCGCGGGTGCGCATGCATGGAATCCATCGATAGAACAGCAAAGCCGCTGATGCGCTCGCTATCGGGCGAGCGGCTGCAGGTGCCGCCTGTCTGGATGATGAGGCAGGCCGGCCGCTACCTGCCCGAATACCGGGCGGCGCGGGCCAAGGCGGTCGATTTCCTGCGGCTCTGCTACACTCCCGAACTGGCCGCGGAGATCACGCTCCAGCCCGTGAGGAGATTCGGCTTCGACGGCGCGATCATGTTCGCCGACATATTGCTGATTGCGCACGCGCTCGGCTCAGAGGTTTGGTTCGCGGAGGGCGAAGGCCCGAGGCTTTCCCCTATCTCGGACTCGGGCGGCATCGACAGGCTGAAGCATCCCGACGACATCCACGAGACGCTTTCGCCGGTGTACCGAACGCTGCAGCTGGCCGGTTCGGAGCTGCCCGCCTCCGCCTCTCTGATCGGGTTCGCAGGCGCTCCGTGGACCGTGGCCACTTACATGATCGCTGGCCGCGGGGTTCCCAACCAAGCGCCCGCGCTGAGATTCCTGTCCGAGGAGCCGAGCGCCTTCGCGCGGCTGATGGATCTGCTGACGGATGCGACGTCCTGCTATCTGGCGCGTCAAGCCGAAGCGGGGGCGGACGTCCTGATGATTTTCGACAGCTGGGCCGGATCGCTTCCCGGCGGCGCCTTCGAACGCTGCGCGGTCGATCCTGTCCGCAGGATCATCCGGTCAATCAAGTCGCGGCATCCGCGCATGCCCGTGATCGCGTACCCTCGCGGAGCGGGCGAAAGATATGCCGGGTTCGCGGCCTCGACCGGCGCGGATTGCATCGGGCTGGACGAAACGGTCGATCCCGGCTGGGCGGCGGCGGCTTTGCAAACGGACGGTTGCGTTCAAGGCAACCTCGCGCCCCGGCACTTGGTGGATGGAGGCGACCGCCTCGTTGCCGAGACGAGGCGGATAGTCAGGGCGTTCGCCGGAGGTCCTCATGTCTTCAACTTGGGACACGGAATCACTCCCGATGCCGATCCGGAAAATGTCGAACTGATGCTTCGAACAATCCGCGGCGGCGCTTCGTAAATCGCGCCCCTTGGCGGCTGGACGGCACCGCAGCCAGCGGCGCCATGCGTGTCAGGGCCAAGCGGCAAGCGGAGGCAGGCTCATCAATACGGCATCCGGGTCATGGCCGGTCTCGAGCCCGAACCGCGTGCCCCGGTCGTAAACGAGGTTGAATTCCACGTAGAGGCCGCGATGCGCCAGCTGAGCCTCGCGATCCTTGCAATCGAAGGCTTGGCCCATCCGCCGCCGCGCGATCGGAATGAATGCTTCCAGGAACGCCTCGCCCACCTCACGCACGAACGCGAAATCCGCCTCCCAGTCGCCGGTGTTGAGGTCGTCGAAGAATATGCCGCCGACGCCGCGCGGGCGTTTCCGGTGCCGGACTTGGAAATACTCGTCCGCCCAGGACTTCAGCCGCTCGTACCGCCCCCGCTCATGCCGTTCGCAGGCGGCCTCCAGCACCCGGTGGAATTCGGCCGTGTCCTCAGGATACTCGATGCACGGGTTCAGGTCCGTGCCGCCTCCGAACCACCAGCCGCCCGGGGTCCAGAAAATCCGCGTGTTGAAATGCACGGCGGGCACATGCGGATTGGCCGTGTGCGCGACGACGGAGACGCCGGATGCCCAGAATCTGGAATCGGCTTCGAAGCCGGGCATCCGCTTCCGCGACGCCAGCATCCGCGCGGGGGCTTCGTCGAGCCTGCCGAACACGGTGGAAACATTCACGCCCGCTTTTTCAAACACCCGGCCGTTCCGGAGCATCGCCATCTCGCCGCCGCCTGCGTCGCCGCCTTCGGCGGGAACCCGTTTGGTGGGCTTGAAGCTGAACGCGGCAGGCTGCCCGCTAACCGGATACGAGCGCTCCAGCTCCTCGAAGCTGCTGCGGATTTCGTTTCGAAGCTGCGTGAACCAGCCGCTGGCGCTTGCCTTCTCGGCCTCCATCGGCCCCGCTTGCGCGCTTGGCTCAGCCGCCATGCCGATCCCGCCGCGCCTCAGACGTCCTTGCGCGCGTCGAGGGCGGCGGCGATCGTGCCCTCGTCCAGGTAGTCGAGCTCGCCCCCGATCGGCACGCCGGTTCCGAGCGACGTGACCTTGACACCGACTCCCTGCAGCTGTTCCGCGATGTAGTGCGCCGTCGTCTGGCCCTCCACGGTCAGGTTGAGCGCGAGTATGACCTCGGACACCGATTCGGCTGCGACCCGCTCCATCAGCTTGGGCATCCTGATTTCGTCGGGACCCATGCTGTTCAGCATGGACAGCAGTCCGCCAAGGACGTGGTAGCGGCCCTTGAAACTCCCCGCCCGCTCCATTGCCCAGAGGTCGGCGACATCGGCGACCACGCAAATTTCGCCTTTGGCGCGGTTTTCGGCCGCGCAGATTTCGCATCGATCCGCTTCAGAGAGGTTCCCGCATTCATCGCATTCCCGAATCAGCTGGGCGACCTCCAGCATAAGCTTCGCGAGCGGTTCCATCTGCTTGGACTTCCGCTTCAGCAGGTGGAGCACGAGCCGCCGCGACGAGCGCGGGCCGAGCCCCGGAAGCCTCGCCATCTCGTCAATCAAGTTGTTGATTTCGCTTCGTCGCTTGATCAAGAGCCGTTCACCGCCATTGGTTCCGTACGCACGGCAGCGCCGCACGTTGCCGCCGACAGGTTGTTAGCAGAATGCCGCGGCGGGCTGCAGGCGGAAAGCCCGCCGCGAGGCGGGATTCAGCCCCCGGTGTCCCGCTCCGAAGTGCGGCCGGATCCCGGGAACCCGGCCGCTTGCGTATGGATCCTTGTCAGCAGCGCCGCGGCCGAACGCCATTCCGGCTGTGTCTCATGTTCTCAACTGCGCACCAGGAAACGCGGCCAGAACGCTTTGGACAAGAGCATGGTCCTTCGGCTGTACCGCCCCTGCCTCCGCCGGTTCCCCGCGGGCATCCGATTCCGCGTTGCTTGCCCCGGCCTTTGCGTCTTGGGACGGACGTTCCATTTCGCCGGCCTCCATGTTCGTGGCCGAGGCCGCGCCCCTCTTTCCAGAGCCGCCGCTCGCCTCGGATCCGTCCGGTTCCGCGGCGCTTGCCTGCGGCTTCGCGTCTTGGGACGGATGCTTCGCGTCCGCGGCCGGCCTATCCTCGCCTGCGGCCATTCCCCTCTTGCCGGAACTGCCGCTTGAATCGGATCCGTCCGGTTTCGCGCCGCTCGCGGGCGCAGACCCTGCCGATGCGACGGGCGCGGCTTCCCGGCGAGACTTTTCGGGATCTGCCGCAGCCGTGCCTTCGAGCTTCTTGGCAATCTGGAACGGCGTCGGCAGCTCGGCCACATGCGTCAGCCTGATCATGGCCATTTCCGCGGCCATCATGTGCGTAGGCGAATAGCGGGCCTCGTCGAGCGACTTGACGAGCATTTGCCACGCTCTCGCCAAGACGCTCGCAGGAAGCGATCGGGACATTTCCAGCCCGCGCTCCCTCTCCTCCGGACCTATCGAGGCCTCCTCGGCAACCTCGGGATTCATCTTGATCACCGAAATCCAGTGCACGGCCTCCGCAAGGTCCCGAAGCAGCGCCTGCGGGTCCGCGCCTTCGTCGTACTGGCTCCGCAGCTCGTTTAGCGAGCCCGCCGCATCCCCTTCCATAACGCGCTCCAGCAGGTCCAGGATTCTGCCCCGGTCCGCCAACGCCAGCATTTCCCTTATTCTTCCGTCGTCGATCTCGCTTTCGCCCAGCGACATGGCCTGGTCCAGCAGGCTGACCGCGTCCCGGACCGAGCCTTCCGAGGCCCGGATTATCAGCGCGAGGGCGGGATCGGAGATTTTCGCCCCTTCCCGCTCGGCGATCATCCGGAGATGTGCGGACAGTTCGCTCTGGCGGACTCGGCGCAGGTCGAACCGCTGGCACCTGGACAGCACCGTGACAGGCACCATGCGGATTTCCGTCGTTGCGAACACGAATTTCACATGCTCGGGCGGCTCCTCCAAGGTCTTGAGCAGCGCGTTGAACGCGTTGTTCGAAAGCATGTGGACTTCGTCGATGATGTAGACCTTGTACCGGGCGGTCGCGGCCCGGTAGGCAACGCTCTCGATGATTTCCCGCACGTCCGCGACGCCGGTCCTGGAGGCGGCATCCATTTCGAGAACATCGACATGCCGACCGTCCGCGATCGCGAGGCAGTGCTCGCACTTTCCGCACGGATCGGTAGTCGGGACTCCATCTCCTTCCGGACCCACGCAATTCAGGCCCTTCGCGATCAGCCGCGCCGTTGTGGTTTTCCCCACCCCTCGCACGCCGGTCAGAATGAACGCATGGGCAATCCTGTCCGCCTGGAACGAGTTCCGCATCACGCGGACCATGGCGTCCTGCCCGATTATCTCGGCGAACGTCTGCGGCCGGTACTTCCTCGCGAGGACTTTGTACGATCCGTCCATTGCGATTCCTTTGTACTGGCAGCACTCGCGGCCTTCCACTCGTTTTTCGGTCCCGGCTGCCTCGGTGCAGGTCCGCTCTTGATCGGCCGGGCGAATCCGGGCTGAATCCCTTTGGCCATTTCGAAAGCTCCGCGCGAATGGAACTGTCCCGGCTTCGAAGAGATGCGCACGCGCTGGCGGCGCGCGCGCGCCGGGGCGATCCTGACGCGGAGGCTCGTTTCCGCCGCGCGGCCTTCCCCGGCAGTGCCGATTTCACGAGCGCTCGCGCGCTTGACGTCGTTGCGCGCGAAACAGGATGGCGCAGCTGGTCCAGGCTGCTCGCATGCGGCTGGTTCGAGGAAATGGCGCCGGAAGAGAGGGCGGAAAGACTCAAGCTCGCGCTGTATTTCGGGCAGCACTGGATCGTCGACGAAATCCTCGCCCGCCATCCCGAAACGGCGAACGCCAATCTCGGCTTGCAAATCGCGCTCTTGGAGAAGGAGCGGGTGGCCGAAGCGATCAATGAAGATCCCGCGGCAGCGGTTCGGCTGATCGGTCCGAGGACGCCGATCCTTCACTTGGCGTTCTCGAGGCGCATCGGGGCGGCACCGGAAAAAGCGGCGGACGCCGTTGAAATCGCGGAACTTCTCATCGCGAACGGCGCGGACGTCAACGATGGCTTTGCGCCGGATGCGGAATCCGGGCACCGGCTGTCCGCCCTCTACGGTGCCGTCGGCCATGCGGACAATTTCGATCTGGCCGAGTGGCTGCTCGGAAACGGCGCGGATCCGAACGACGGCGAGTCCCTTTACCACTCCACGGAGGTTCCGCATCGCAAAAGCACCGCTTTGCTGCTTGAACGCGGCGCCCGCGTCGCCGGCACGAACGCGCTGCTCCGCGCCCTTGATTTCAACGACCATCCGACTGTCCGAATGATGCTGGACAGCGGAGCGGATCCGAACGCGGACGTGGTTCCGCATCCGTCCGGCGAACCGCCAATGGCCCTTCCCGCACTTCACCAAGCGGCCAGGCGGATGTGCGATGCCGAAATGGCGGATCTGCTGATGGCCGCCGGAGCGGACCCGGGACGCGGGCATGACGGGCTGACGCCGCATCAGATTGCGCGAATCTACGGCAATCGAGCGTTCGCGAGCGCTCTTGAGGCCGGGGGTCATGCCTGTCCACTGGACGGAGACCTGTCCGCGCTGGCGCTCGCAGCCGATGGCGATGCCAAAGACCCGCCGACTGTGGACGTGACGGCGCTGCCAAGTACGCTCAAGAGCCTGCTCCACGATCTGCAGCAGTATCCGGACCGCCTGCGCCATTCCAAGCGCCTGATTGCGATGGGATTCGCCCATGAGAGCACCGACGGCATGGGGCTGACGCCCGCGCAGCTCGCGGGCTGGGAAGGGCTGCCGGACTCGCTGGAGTACTGGCTTTCGCTAGGTCCCGACCTGGAGCATGTGAACGGATTCGGAGGCGATCTGCTTTCAACAATCGTGCACGGGTCCGAAAACTGCCCGAAGCGAGAGACGCGCGACCACATCGCGTGCGCCCGCATGGCCCTTTCCGCGGGCGTCCGGCTTCCCGCGCTTGCGCCGCGCTACGCGGGCGTGGAGGACATGGCCGGCTTCCTTTCGGAGTGGGCGGAGGAGCATCCCGAACAAGTGGCGGCGGACGGCCCCTATTGATCCGTCGCTCCCCCGTCTCCGGGCACGGTGGCCGACGGCCGCCTGCCTCGGGGACCGTCGACTCCTGCAGATTTCAGGCAAGGAACAGCGGGCGAGAATGCGCCCGACCCGATCAAATCCGCTTGCTCCGATAGAGAGGCGCGGGCGGCGCCAAGCGCCGCCCGCGCCGGCATCAAGACAGCGTCAGGATTTGGCGCAATCGGGAACGGCGTAACCCGCCTCCTCCCATGCGCGCACCGCGCCGGGGTGGAATTTGACAGGGTTTGCACCGCACAGACCCGCAACCTCGGGATCCAGAACGGCAAAGTTCAATGTCGACATGAAGGGCGCCTTGGATATCAGGTTATCGAGGTTCTCGATATGCGCCTTCGTGAGCTGGTAGGCCAATTCCTCGTCCATGCTCTTGTTAACCATGTCGCCGCCGACGACAGCCATTGCGCGGAACGTGTCGTCTTCAGAGACGATCGTCCAGCCATCGCCCAAGCTTGCCTGGATGTCGGCCACGGGCGCCTCGAATGCCGTGGAGCCGGGCTTGTTCAGCAAATTCTGCGCAGCTTCGGTCTCATAGACGTCCTTGGGCATTGAGTAGATAACCATTGCGCCCGCCGCGCCGACCTGCGTGACCCTCGGGCCGGGGAACATGGCCGGTATCACGGCAACATCGGCGGTGCCGTCGATCACCGCGGCAGCGGCCTGGTTCCAGCTTACCGTGACGGATTCGTAATCCTCTTCAGCCTTCAGGCCGGCGAGCAGATTGATCAGCGCACGGGAGTTCGCCACGGCCGCGCCGCGCGGCGGTCCGTTCAGCACTTTGCGCCCGGCCAGATCGCTCCAACCGGATACTCCCTTGGCATCGTAAGCGTACATGGTGAATACGCTCAGCGTGTAAGGGTAAAGCAGGCGCACGCTGGTACCGAGTTCAGCGCCCAGTTCCTTATCGACGTTCGCGTACGGTCCGGCGGCGCGCATCAGCATGAACGGCAGCAGGAAAGGGCCGTTGGCTATGTCGATCTTCCCTTCCGCGAGGGCCAGGATGTAGTTGGTCCCTGTCTGGCCGTCCTTCAGCTGAATATTCGCGATGCCGCGATCAGCCGCGTATTCAACAAGGCCGGTCGCCGTAAGAAAGACCGCGGTGCCGGCCCCCGCAGTGTTCGAGGTCAGGTTGACCTGGGCCAGTGCCGCTGGCCCTGCGAGCATGGCGGTCGCGGCCAGCGCCGCCGTTCTGAGTGTCTTGAGCATTTCTTTCCCCTCTTGCTCTAATTCCCGTGAAGCTTTTCAGGCTCTCATTTCTCGTTTTCAGGTTCTTCCAAACTCTACCGCGGAAGGCGGATACCCTTAACGCCCGCCGCCATGGTTGACGAGACCTGATGGCATGGCTGCCGTGAACCGGCGCATACCGCGATGGACTCCGGCAGGCGCCTCCGCATCGTTGCGCGCCCGCTCCGCATTTCCCTTTCGAGCATGGCGGCGCGGGCGCGGCGGGTAGTGAAGCGCGGATCGCCCGTCCTTGGCAGGACGACTTTCGCCGCGGCCCTTCGAAGCGACGCGTGCTTGCGCGCGATCCTGGCGGACCGGGCCGGGAAACTCGCTCCCCGGCCCCAAGCCGCTACCTGTTGATCGCGTTGCAGATCTCTTCCGCGTTCTCAATGCCGCGCTCTGCATAGTCGGCAAAGATCACCTTCAGACCCGCGGCGACAGCCGCGTCCATCTCGGCGCGAACCTCGTCCGAAATCCGGACGCGGGTGACGTTCGCCATTTCCGGCGGATCAGTGGCCAGAAAATCAAGCCCCATCTGGCGCTCGTTCTGGAAACTCGCCGCGCCCATCAAGGATGCCGTTTCGCCGGACAGCTCGTCGATGATCGCGCGGTGCTCATCCGAAAGGCCCAAGTAGCGCTCCTTGTTCATGGCGATGAAAAAGACCGCGAACGTGACAGGGATGTTCTCGATGTAGTGGCTGGAAACCTCGGAAAAATTCCAAGGCCTTCCCATCTGGCCGGGCGCGATCGTCGTTCCGTCGATCGTGCCGGTCCCTAGACCCGTGTACATCTCGGTGACCGTCATTTGGACGGGCACCGCGCCCATCGCTTCCAGGATCGGCGATGTCATCGCGGCGAATGGAACGATCTTCGCGCCGGACAAGTCGTCCATCGACGACAGGTCCTTCCGCGCAGCCCATCCGTCTCCGGCGGTCGTGAAGATTCCGATAAGCGCCACTTCCTCGTATTCATCGGTAAGATACTCGTCGTAAACCGACAGCAGCCGTCTAGTGGAATCTTCCGGTGTGCGGGATTTGCCGGGCGGAACGATCAGCAGCGTCTTGGGAAAAACCGTCGGCGTGTAGGTCTGCAACCCGAACACGATGTCCGCAACGCCTTCGACGACCCGCTTTTACTGCTGGACCGGGCCGGCACCGAGCTGTCCGCCAGGATACTCCTTTATTGTCAGCGTCCCGTTCGAGCGGCTGTCCAGCTCCTAGCCGAACCAGGCGAAGAAGTTTCTGTGTATATGGTGCTGCGGCGGGACGAATGTCGCCACCGAAAGCTCGTCGGCCGCGGCATGGGTTCCTCCGCCGGCCAGACCGAAGGCCAAAGCTCCTGAACAAAGGATGCGCCTCAGTTTCATCGATTCTATTGATTGTTCTCCTTTCCTGATCGCTGATTGACTCAGACCATCGAAAAATCTTGGCACCATTTGAGGATGCCTTCCTGGTAGCTCTCTCGTCCGCGGGAAGCCGAGGCCCACCGCGAAATGTTCGGATACGGCTCGAACGGGTAGCCGCAGCCGAGCAGCACGAAGTGCAGCGGGGCCCATGAGATGTCGGCGAGGGTGAACCGGTCGCCCATGATCCATTTCCGCCCGTCGAGCGCGTTTTCGAGCTTGGCGAAGCACTCCTCGAGCATCTCCTTGGACTTGGCGATGTCCTCCTCGCCGAAGGCGCTGCTGCCGGCATGTTTTGCGTGGAACGTTTTCAGTTCCTCGTTCCGCTGAAGCTCGTCGTATTTCTTCTGCTCGTCAGCGGTCTTCTTCACCTTGCTCTGTATCTTGGTTGCGTAAACGTACGGCTTGACCGCAGGAACATGGATCGACGCGGCCAGGCGCAGCCATCCCAGCATTCCTTCATTGTCCGATGCTCGCAGCGGCGGCTCGGGATAGGCGTCATCCAGGTAGTCGATGATGTCGTTGGATTCGATGTGAACCACGCCGTTGTCGATCAGCGTCGGAACCAAGCCGTTCGGATTGATGCCGAAGTACTCGTCCGAGATGTTTTCCTTCTTTTTCAGATCGAGGTGATGGCTTGTCCAGTCGAGTCCCTTTTCGACCAAGGTCATGCGCACGCGCATCGAGCAGTTTGAAATACCGCCATGGTAAAGGTGAAGCCCCGCAAAGGATTCCACCGATTTGCTGGCTGGGACAATGACGACCATGGCAGTGGGCCCGTTTCTTTTGCGTGAGGGTTCTGGATCGACGGCAGCTTTGGGCCTACGCCGGTTCGGGACCCATTCAGTTCGCCCGCGCGCTATCGGTTGAGCGTTTCGTGGATTTCCAAGGCGTTCGGGATGCTCCTGCTCCCGCAGTCCGCGAAGATCGCCTCAAGGCCTTCGGCAACACCGTATCCATCCCGGCGCGCTCTTCAAACCGAACCACTTGAACACTGTGTTGTTGGCGAGGCGCTGCGGGGGCACGAACGTAGCGACGCTGAGTTCTTCGCCAATCACCGAATCCAAACGCGTGACATGCGCCAGCGTCAAGCCGGGACGAGCAAACTTCATGCTTCCCTCCCTGTCCAGATCAAGCACAAATGCGTTTTGGGAACCCAAGTCAAGGCGCGGGCCCGCCAAAGGTGCATCCATTTTGTGGGCGGCGAGCCTGTTCCGCTGGCTCGGTCGTCGTCCGCGCCCGGCGTTCCGGGGGTTGCAAACGCGCCTCCGCGGGTCGACCCCGCCATCGCCGAACTCAAGCCGCACCGCCACTGCGACGAGGCCGTCGAGGCCTGCGTCCGCTACATGGAGGCCAACAAGGACCGGATGCGCTGCGACCCCTGCCGGAAACGCGACCTGCCGGTCGGACCCGGCGTCGTGGAAAGCGCCTGCAAGCGGATCGTCGGGAGCCGGTTCAAGCGGTCGGGATGCCGCTGGTCGAAGGCGGGCGCCAACGCCCTGCTCGCCGCCGAATGCTGCATCGACAACAACCGCTGGGCCGACCTCCCCGATTGGAGGGCCTGCCGCGCCGCAGCCGCCTGAACACGAAAAATGGGATGCACCCGGTTTCCAGAGACGTTCGCTTAACCAAATGCCCGGGGCTGGACAAGGAATGATCCTGCGTCTCAGGGGCGCGTCCATACACGGACTTCTAGATCCCAGGACTTCATATCCATTCCGGAAGCCTCTCATGCAAAACCGCTTCCGCAGCCTTTCCGAAGAATGATCGAATCGTCGTAAAAAACGGCTGCAACTCCCCGCTGTCTGATCGCGGCATCAACATCTTGAGCGCCAAGTCTTTGCCTTTTTCCAATTTTTTGGCTTCCGTGCCAAGGTCTTCAACCTCACTCATTACCATTCGTTCCAAATCCTCCCACACTTCTCGCCGCATTACCTGAAGACGCCTTGCATTCAACCCGAGCAACTCAATCGCATCCGATACCTCGCGCATTTCCAAACCCAATTCCCCGACCAGTCCGGAATTGGCCGAAATTTCTCCATCAGCGCCAACGATCAGCAGCGACGGGACGCATGGAACAGTTCTCGGGTCGGCGATGTCTGGCAATACGCTGCTTCCTTTCTTCTGTCCACAGCTAAGACTGTCCTTGCCGCCGCGATTTTCGGTCTTCTCGTTCGATCCGCCTGAACAGCATGCAATCAGATTTGTTCCCTCGAGCTCCAATTCCGGACATACACTCCGCGGAACGACATGCTCCACCTGTCGATTGCCATTATCGATTCGCATTTCGCAATATCCACAAATTCCGTGCTGGTTGCGCACCAGCTCGTCAATCAACTGACGATAGAGGAGATTGTCGGCACCATCACGAAAACTGCGGTAGCGATCCCAGCTTGCCAAACTCCCATCAATTCTTCTGTAATCGTGCAAACTGGCAATGGATTCGTCGACATACTTTATTCGCTTCATTCGCTCCCTTGTCCCTTGTCCGCTACCGGCGCAAACAATCCTTGCCGTCGCATTTCCCTATCGGCCGCATCAAGCGCAGGGTCCAAAGGTGACAGTTCTTTTAGTGATTCCCGCAATTCCTTCGCACCAGATGATCTTCCCTTTCCCTGCCTTACCAATTGCTCATACGCCGCAAGCCTTTCTCCGAATTCCGTATGTTGCGATCTTCCATCAACATCCATAATTCCCTTCATTACATAGCCCGAATCCGCTCCGAACGTGGCAAATTGCGTGATACCCGCGGAAATTTCGCCTCCGTCGCGAGTCAATTTGATTATCTGATGCGGATGTGCCGTTGCCAATATACTCGGGCTATGCGTAGAAACAATGAACTGCGCGGCAGGAAACGTATTTGCTAGATTAATTAGTACTCGCTGCTGCCAAGACGGGTGCAAGTGCAGATCGATCTCGTCAATTAGCACAATCGCTTCGGAAGACAATGGATCATCCTTGTGCGGGTTTCCCTGTGCCATTCTCATGACTAAATCCATCACTAACGCAAGAACGGTGCGATATCCGCCCCCAATTTGGTCAATGGAAACTTCTTGTGCAATCCGCTTATCAAATCTTTCCGTAATCAGCATTCCGAACGGTTTCAATCCAATTCGTGGGTTGCACATACCTGGAAGCATTTTGGCAATCGCTCTCCTAGCGGTGCTTAATTCCTTAATCGAGTAATTAGAATCGGATCTGTTCGACTTTTCCCACAACTCCTTGTGCTCCAGTTCAGAAAACCAGTTGAGAAATTGGTTGAAATTCGATTTTGACGACAAAGAGCCTTGAAGCGCCTCATAGCGTGTCGGCTCGCAGCGAGTGCGCTTTTTCCTGATTTGCGCTTCCAATACATTCCTATTCGCATCATAGAATGCCAAAATTGGCAAATCCGAAGCGGATTGGCCGTTTCTGTCGGCATCAATAATTTGATCGATATGCGATTTGAGATCCTTTAGCGGCGATGTTCGCCTAGATTGCTGCCTTCGGGACCGCGACCATTGAAGCCCTTCGGTGGTAGTGAGCGACAGTTTTGTGCCGGCATTTGCGCGAAGATCGGATTTCAAAAACGAAACTCCGTGAATTTCTGGAAGCAGCGTAAGAATGGAACCAAGGCCGGTGGCAATGGCACTCAATATGCTTGTCTTTCCGTGGCCGTTCGCTCCATGAAGAATGTTCAATTTCGGATCAAGCCCAAGCCATAGCTTCTTGATCGCTCTGAAGTTGCTTATTTCGATTTCCTTTAGTATCATCAGAGACGAATCCTTAGGAGTTGCCGCAGTTCCGCGCGAACTAGCGAAGTCGCTAGTGTTCCGTCCCGCAAATACGCTTGGACAAGCTTTCGAGCTTTCCGACGATTGAATTGGCCGTCGCGACCCAGACGGACGGGGACGCGGTCTCGTTGCAGTCGGCGATGAAGTTTTCGATGGTCCGGACGAAGCGGGAAACGCTGTCGAACGATCCCTGCCTGATGGCACGCTGGCTGACGGCGGCGAACCAGCGCTCCGCTTGGTTGAGCCACGCACGGACCTAGGGGTGCTTGTGGGTGGCGCAGTTGTCGAGAACCAGGTGCAGGTCGAGAGCGGGAGGCGTCTCCCGGCCGATCCACTGCAGGAAGGCGAGGAACTCCTAGCGGCGGCGCTTGGCGCACTTCCCGCCCGCCTTGCCGGTCGCCGCGTCCAGGGCGGCGAACAGCGTCGTGGTTCCGTGGCGGGCGCAGTCGCGGGTGCAGCCCTCGACATGGCCCAGCCCCAATGGCAGCGCCGGCTGGGTTCGGTCGGGCACCTGGATCTGGCTCTTCCCGTCGACGCACAGCGCCGTCGCGTTGTTCGGCGGGTTCAGGCAGAGGCCCGCCGCGCCCCGGACCTTCTCGACGAAGACCGGGTTGCTGACAGCTCGAAGGTCTTGCTTCGGTGCGGCTTGACCCCGAACAGCGTGAACCACCACTGCACGGTGCTCTTCGAGACGCCTCGGCCTCCGCCATCCGGCGCATGCTCCAAGCGTTGGCGTCGCGGGGCTTCTCCCGGGGGGCGCGGGTGATCAGCCCGTCCACGCGCTCGTCGCCGTAGGTGCGGGACCGCCCCGAGCGGAGCTCGTCGTGCAGCCCTGCGACCCCGCCCTCCCGGAGCCGGCGCCGCAACTTGCCGACCATCGCCTCCGAGACCCCAGGTCGACTCCGCCCGCTGCGCCGCCGTCAGCCGGTCGGCGGCCGATGGCCAATCTTGGAATTCCGCTTGGTCCATCGCCGTGATTCCCAATGTTTTCTTGAGCCTCGCGCATAGCACGATACCGCCATGCCTACAATTCGTGAAATGAGCCTCCAGGCCAGACACTGTCGCATTTGGACACACGCTATGCGGACGAGTTCCAAGGCCGGTTTTTCTTACATGACAGAGTGATGGCAGATGCGCATCAGATCCGGGGTTCGCGCATGGAACGGGCTATCGACGGGTGCATTCGATTTTCGTGGAAACCGTCTGCAAGCGGACCATCGGGAGCCGGTTCAAACCCTTGGTCGAAAGCGGGTGTCAACGCCCGCTCGCCGTCAAATGCTGCATCGACGGCAACAGCTGGACCGGCTTCCTTGATTGGAGGACTTGCCACGGCGCTGCCACCTGACCACAAAAATGGGATGCACCCGACCGCCAAATCGTCGTCCGGCGATCTTGTCCGGTGGCCAATTCGGCGTCCGACCGCCTCTTGCCAGTCTCCGGCAGTTCCGCAGGCGCACGGGCTAGCGCGCCGGCGTCACCGGATACTTTCGCTCTTCACCGCCCCCCGGGCTTGGCTACTGCATTGCGCGGCGTGCGTGTGGATGGCGGAATTCCCTCAGCCCGTGTTCAAGTGAGCCCGCCTGGGAAGTATTTTCGGATCCTTGCCCTTCGCATCGTCCTCATTCCAGTAGCCGATCAAGACGCCGATTTGTTCTTCCAGACCGGTCATTTTGATATTGTGCTTTTCGGACCAAGTTACCCGCTGGCGGTATTGAAGCGACCACTCGGCAAGCCTGTTGAACATTGCTTGACGGAGTTCGGCATAATCGGGATGGCGGCCCAGATCGGTCAGTTCCTCGGGATCATTGACCAAGTCGAACAGCACAGGCGGATACCCCGGAGCATGCACGTATTTCCATTCCGCCGTCGCGATCATGTATGAACGGCAGTCGCGCGGCGTTCTCCCGGTCTCAGGGCGGAAGACTTGGCAGGAATAATCGTATTCGCTGACGGCGTACTCCCGCCAGCCCGTTTTTTCGCCCCGGATTCTTGACATAAGCGAGCGCCCTTCCAGAACATGATCGGCGATTTCGCCGCCATGGTAATCGACGAAGGTCGGTATCAGGTCGATTGACTCAACCAGGCAGTCGTCGACAGTTCCCCTTGTTCCGCCCGCCGAGCTGTCTGGATCCGCAACGATGAGGGGAACCTTCACGGACGGGTCATGGAAATAGTCCTTGTCTCCCATCCAGTGGTCGCCCAGATAATCTCCATGGTCGGACGTGAACACGATCATCGTGCTGTCGAGCAATCCGCGCTCGCGCATGAATTCGAACAGGATACCGAGTTGGTCGTCGATCTGGGTGACGAGCCCCATATAGGCCGGGATGATCGTTTCCCTGGCAGCTTCCTTGCTGAACGTCTTCCCCGAAACCCTGTCCATGAAATGCTTCATGAGCGGATTGGGGTCCGCCAGCTCAGCCTCGGACCTGACTGCGGGGACCACGTCCTTGGCGGAGTACATGCTGTTGTAGGGGGCCGGCGCGACATAGGGCCAGTGCGGCTTGATGTAGGACAAATGAAGCAGCCATGGCGTTTCGCCATCGTCCTTGTCCAGAAACTCCATCGCGCGCCGCGTCATGTACGGCGTCTCGGAGTCTTCCTCCGAGACCCGAGCAGGCCGGTTCACGCAGTCGTTGAAATACCCGGACCGGACCCCGTTCGGGGTGTCGACCGAGTTTGCCGACCAATGCCAGGGATTGCGGTCTTCGGCGTGTCCTTTCGACTTCAGGTAGTTGTTGTAGGGCAGATCATCGCGAACCATCGCGTCGGGATGGATGCCGTCGTCGCGCTCATAAGCTTCGAATCCGCCTTGCGCGTGATGCGCGCCCATCCTGCTCAAGGGATCGATTCCGAGCCTCTCCATGCCGTCCTTGTCCGCGATCACGTGCGATTTGCCGACCAGAACGCTGCGCACGCCAAGCGGGCCCAAGTGATCGCCGATGTTTTTCTCGCCGATTCGAAGCGGCGCGAAATTGGAAGACGCCCCGTGCGAGGACACGTAACGGCCAGTATAGACGCACGCGCGCGACGGGCCGCAAATCGGGGATTGGCAGTACGTGTTCGAAAAGGTGACGCCCCGGGCGGCGAGCGTATCGATGTTTGGGGTCCTGATCGTCGGATGCCCGGTGCAGCTCAAGTAATCGAACCTAAGCTGGTCGCACATAATGAAGAGTATGTTCTTGCGGGCCATACGCGCGCATCCTCCAGCGTCGCTTGCTTTTTGATTGGCAAGTTCGGTGCGCCAATTGTCCGGCACCGGGTTGCTGGTTCTATCTGGGCCGCAGGTTGCGTGCACGCATTTTCTTTGTCGTTCGCCAAGCTCCGCGGGAATGGAAACGCGAAACCCGGACTGGAACCGGTTCCCCGCGTCCCGGCGGCGATCGGGTCCCGCGTCGACGCCGCTTTCATCGAACTGCCGGACCCTTGGTTTCAGGCCGGAGCCCGCGCAAGCGCTGCGGACGGCATTTCGGGCGCGATGCATATTGTCGATGCCGGATCCGCGGCACGTCGACCGGTTCGGCCGACGAGGATGTCAGCGGGCCATCAAGTGCCCGGAGAGGTGCGGGATTCATCGCCCGCATCAGAACGGCCGCCGATCGGCACGAGGCAGGGTCGGCAATCAAAGTCAGCCCGTGCCGGATGGCAACGGACCAAGGCGAGTGCGGCGTGAATCCTAGCGCACAGAAAATCCGGCTGCCAAGGCGGGAGCAAGGCTGAACGCGACCGGGATTTCCTTGCCTGGGGCTGCGCGACCGGACAGCAGGCGTCAGATTCATGGCCGGGTTGCCGTCCATCCTCCGCGGGAATGGAAACGCGAAACCCGGACTGGAACCGGTTCCCCGCATCCCGGCGGCGATCGGGTCCCGCGTCGACGCCGCTTTCATCGAACTGCCGGATCCTTGGTTTCAGGCCGGAAGCCGGCGCAAGCGCTGCGGACGGCATTTCGGGCGCGATGCATATTGTCGATGCCGGATCCGCGGCACGTCGACCGGTTCGGCCGACGAGGATGTCAGCGGGCCATCAAGTGCCCGGAGAGGTGCGGGATTCATCGCCCGCATCAGGACGGCCGCCGATCAGCGCGAAGCAGGGTCGGCAATCAAAATCAGCCCGTGCCGGATGGCAGCGGACCAAGGCGAATGCGGCGTGAATCCTGGCGCGCGGAAAATCCGGCTGCCAAAGCGGGAGCAAGGCTGAACGCGACCGGGATTTCCTTGCCTGGGGCTGCACGACCGGACAGCAGGCGTCAGATTCATGGCCGGGTCGCCGTCCATCCTCCGCGGGCAGTTGCCGGTCTGCCACGCCTGCCCGCCGGGCCGGATTCGCTGTTCGCATCGGGGATTCATCAAGGCCATTGGCCCTGGCTCCGCGGATGGCAGGGGAGCAGGATGCCCAAGAGTGAATCGGCGCCGACGCGCCACGACGCCCGCTTCAAGGAGCTCTTCAACCGGAGCCGGATCGTCGAGGAGTTCCTGCGGGCGGTCGCCCCGGAGGAATTCGTCGCCTCGGTCGATTTCGGCACGGCGAGCCAGACCGGCGGGGATTTCGTGGACGGCGGCCTGCGGTCCCGGCGCGCGGACAGGGTCTGGCGCGTGAGGACCAAGGACGGCGAAGAATGGATGCATCTGTATATCATCATCGAGTTCCAATCCCGGCCGGATCCGATGATGGCCAAGCGGGTTCTGGAATGCGTCCTCGCGCTGCGGGAGCAGGCGGAGCGCGAGAGCCGCGGGCGCGCGAGGACCCTTCCTCCGGTCCTTCCGGCGGTGATCCACTGCGGCGAGGAGGCTTGGACGGCCCCGCTGGACTATCCGGATCTTGTGGAAGGCGGCAGCAAGTGGCTGCGGGAATGCCAGACCCGGCAGCGCCATGCTCTGATTGATCTGGCGCGGGAGCGCCCCGGCCGGCATCCCGGCGGCAACGCCTTCCGGGCTCTGACCGCATTGTTCCAGCGGGATTTCGAATCCGCGGAGCTCAAGCGCGAGGTTGACGCTCTCGCGCGCGCCCTTAGGGCCCCGGAGCTGGAGGGCTTCCGAAGGGCCGTCGCCGACTTCGCGGTGGGGTCTCTGGATCAGTCGCGGCAATTGCCGCGGGATAGCTTGGACGCATTGAAGGGATTGGGACCGATGCCGGAACTCGAGGATGTGGGATCCATCATAGGGAGGAACGTCGACCGGGCCTTCGTGAAGACCCGTCGCGACGCTCTAAGTGAAGGGGAGCGCGAAGGTATGCGGAAGTCATTGCGTCGGCAGGTATTGAAGAAGTTCGGCGCTGCCGGCCAAGGCGAGCTGCCCGCCCTGGTCGCGGGGCTTCGGGATGTCGGCCAGCTGGAGAATGCGCTCGACTACGTGCTGGAATGCGGCGACCCTGGTCAATTCGCGCGCTTTCTGCGGCGGATTTCGAACGGAAGCTGACGCTGCGCTTGAAATGCCGGGCGAAGCCCTCGCCCGGCATTCCCTCCTCGGAGCGGCCCTGTGCGATGGTTCGGCGCATGCGTGCCAGCGAGTGCTGGCTTGCGGATGACCGCGGCCCGAGGGAGGTCGGCCTTGATCAGGCTCCTCTCATACGGAGCGAAAACGGAACCGGCGACATAAGGAGCCGGAAGTCTCCAAACGCGGGAATCGTGAAGCGGCGAACCCTGACATCGCATTGCAATTCGTCTCGCGCCTGAATATATCCGCGTTCGAGGTTGGCGCGGGCGAACGGCTCGCCAACCCGGTCAGGTCCGAAAGGAAGCAGCCGTAACGATGCCCGTTCGGGCCGTCCGCCAACCTCGCTCTCCGATTCGCCTGCAATGCGGGGTCGGGCGCCTTGAAGGCTTGCCGAACCGTTAGGACGGCAGGATCGCGCGGGCCCAAATTCCAATGGCTCGAATTTGCGGATTCGTGAAGCGTCTTGAATTGCGTCACTCCCAATCAACCGCCGTTCCCCGTCAAGCCGACGACAATCCTCGGAAACGCAAGCGGAATCGGAACCCGCGCGGCGGGCTGCACCCCGCCAGCCTGCTGGACAAACGGTTGACGGATTTCAGTTGGCGGCTTATGCGGCTCCCCGGCGTCGGCGGCGCGGAAGCCGTTCGCCTGCGACGCGCGCTTCCAAGGCAGGGCCGCAATGAGATCGACATCCGAAGCCATTGCGCCTTTGGAGCTCCCGCTGCGCTCGGCAGAGGGCACCGCCGCGCGCAAATTCGCTTCGGTAGCGCGCGGCAGGCCAGCGGGCTCGCCGCAGCCCCGGGTTTCCATGCGGGAACGGGTCCGATGAACAGCGAGCTGATTGCCCGAATGATCGACAGCATAGTCGACACGATCAATCTACAAGCAGACGAGCTGACGTTTCTCGACCAAGCGATCGGCGACGGCGACCATGGCACCAACCTGAAGCGCGGCGCGGAGTCCCTTCTGAAGAATCGGGACGAGATCGCGGGGCTGGACTTCGGCCCCGCCTTGAAGAAGGCAGGAACGACAATCGTAATGACCGTCGGAGGCGCGTCCGGGCCGCTTTACGGATCAGCTTTGCTGGCGATGGCCCGGGAGGCCGGAGAGATGCCTTCGGATTCGGCAGGAATCGGCAAGCTGACGCAGGTCGGGGTCAACGCGGTCAAGGCGAGGGGGCGGTCGGATGTCGGCGCGAAGACGATGCTGGACGTGCTGGTTCCCGTCCACGAGGCCGTAACGGGCGGCGCATCGCTGAGCGACGTCCGCATGGTCGCCGAGAAGTCGGTCGAGGCGACACGGACGATGCAGGCTACGAAAGGCAGAGCGTCCTTTCTCGGCATTCGCTCGATCGGGCATGTGGATCCGGGCGCGCGCTCAGCGGCGTACATCGTGGAGGCCATCTGCAACGTATTGGAGCAGCGATGAACGAGAATGTTTCCATTGTGATCGTTTCCCATTCGGCCCACGTCGCTAGCGGAACGGCCGAAATGGTGAAGGAAATGGTGGGCGACGATGTTGAGGTCGCCCATTGCGGCGGCGATCCGGGCGGCGGGCTGGGAACCAGCGTTTCCGCCATCATGGACGCGATCGAAAGCGTCTGGTCGGACAAGGGAATAGCGATCCTGGTCGATCTGGGCGGAGCTGAAACGAACAGCGAAATGGCGATTGAAATGCTTGGTCCAGAAAAATCGGACAAGATTGTGATTTGCAGCGCGCCGATCGTCGAAGGCGCGGTCATGGCCGCAACCGTTGCCGCGGGCGGAGCCTTATTGGACGACGTCCGCGGAACAGCTGAGGATTTCCGCTGATGGAAGAAAACATGAGCGAAGACGGCTGGGTCGGCGAAGAAGCGGTCATCACCGACAAGCTCGGCCTGCACGCCCGAACGGCCATCAAGCTGACCAAGCTTGCAATGAAGTTCGATAGCAACATCCAGATCCGCTCGGAGCAGCGGCCGGATTGGGTCAACGCCAAATCGCCGAACCTGGTGATCAAATTGCGGCCTCCGCAGAATTCGCCGCTCTACATCAGGGCGTCGGGCGACGACGCGCACGACGCGGTCGAAGCGCTTGTGGGATTGGTGGCGAGGAACTTCCGTGAGTAGCGCCGCCGTCCGCGAGCTTCACGGACTCCCCGCATCCGGGGGGATCGTCGCCGGAAAGTGCTTCCGGCCCATGAACGCCGCCCTAAGCCGCAAGCAGGGCACGGTTGACGAGGAATCGACAGCGTTCGAGCGTGCCGTAGCCGAGTCGATACGGCAGATCGCCGAGCTCGCCAGCAATTCGGACGAGCTGGGCGCTGAAATCCTGGAATTCCAGGAATTGCTGCTGGGGGACGACGAAATTCTCGGACCGGTCCGCAAGCGCATCTCGGCCGGAATGTCCGCGGACTCGGCATGGTCGGAGGTCTTGAAAATCGAGATCGACGACTACGCAAGCTCCGACGGCGAGTACATGGCTGCGCGCGCGTCGGATCTTGCGGACCTCCGCGACAGGGTGCTCAACGCCATGATGGCGAACGGCTCCGGACGAACCCCCGAACCGACGCTGGGAGACGTCATCGTGGCGGACGACATCGGTCCGTCGGTGCTGATCGACTGGGCGGATCGGAACCTCGCGGCAGGCATCGCGCTTGGCGCCGGAAGCGCGACGGCCCACTCCGCAATTGTCGCGCGATCCAAGGGCCTGCCCATGGCGGTAGGGATATCCGGCCTTGAGCAGATCCGGAGCGGAGCGACGATGCTGCTGGACGGCGACGCGGGCACTGTCACGGTGGGCTCGCAGGCGCGCCTTTCGGAAATCCGCGACACGAGGATGGCCAAGGTCGAGGAGGCGCGCAGGATCGAAGCCGAGTTCGCCGCGAAACCGGCGCGGACGGCGTCCGGGAAGCCGATCAATGTCCTACTTAATGTCGAGGACCCCGACGATCTCGAAAAGCTGAATCCGGAGATCTGCGGAGGAATCGGCCTGTTCAGGACCGAGTTCCTGTTCATGGGCGAATGCCTGCCATCGGAGGAAGTCCAGTACAGCGCATATCGGCGGGTCGTCGAATGGGCGGACGGGCGCCCGGTTACGATCCGCACGCTGGACGCCGGCGGAGACAAGCCGGTCGCGGGCCTGACTGTCGAAAGCGAGACCAACCCCTTCCTCGGAGTTCGGGGCCTGCGATTGTCGCTTGCCAATCTCGGGCAGTTCCGGATGCAGCTGCGGGCCATATCGCGCGCGGCGGCGCTGGGCCCTGTGAAGGCTATGCTTCCGATGGTCACGGTTCCCTCCGAATTCGTGGAAGCGGAGAAGCGCTTGGACGAGGCGCTGAGCGAGCTTGAGGCCGAAGGTACGGCCTGCGCAAAGCCGGCGCTCGGAATCATGGTCGAGACTCCCGCGGCCGCGCTGACGGCAGCCGACTGGCCCGCGGAATTCTACTCCATCGGATCCAACGACCTCGTCCAGTACGTGACCGCATGCGCCCGGGACAATCCGCGTGTCGCAGGTTTGGCCGATCCGGCGAACCCGGCCGTGCTTGAGTTGATGAGGCGGACCGTGAAGGCGGGAAAGGCCCGCGGCGTGGAAGTCAGCATTTGCGGCGAAATGGCTTCCGATCCCAAACATGTCCATTCGCTTCTGGATGTCGGATTGGAGACGCTGTCGGTAACGGCGGCGTACGCCGGGCGCGTCAAGCACGCGATTTCCACGTTCGGCGGCGGTTCGTGAACGGCGCCGGTCAGCAGCTCGGGAGCCAAGGCGCATAAGCGCGGCAAACCAATGCTTTGCGAGCTGACCTACCCGGTCCGGCGGGGAACGCGCCTCCCTGCCGCCAGCGCGTTCGGCAATCGCGAGAGTTTCATCGGCCGGATTTGGAATCCGGGCTGTCGCGCATCGTTTCCCGTCCCGCGCGTCCGGATGCCAGTCAGCGCTTGCCGCTCCATTGAAGAAGCGACGGAGTCGCTTTTGGGCTCGTGCCCGCAAGCTCAGCCGCTGCGAGCGAGACGCGTCCGAGGCGAAGGCGGAACCGGATTTCCGGCCCCTGCCCGCTCTGCCATATCCCTTTTTCCTATCCGCGCGCGGAATTGCCCGGCTGAGCCTAAGTGACGGATCAAGGCCGGGAACAACCGCAAACGGATGCGAAGTCGGCCACGGATCGCCTGATCTATTGGCTGGGCCTGGCACTCGTGCTGGTCGGGCTTCTCAACGTTACCCCCGCCATACCCGGATGGGACGAGCTTTGGAGAAGCCTGACAGGGATCAAATTCTTCGCCGTCAGGCGATTCCCGACGGAATGGCTGTATCCGATCATCTTCTTCTGGATGATGGTGATCGTCGCGCTGAAGCATTCGATGTGGCGAAGCTGGACGGAGAAAGCGCCGCTTGTCCGCCGCTTCGGCCTATTCCTCGATGTCGCTTTGGTCATCGCGGCGTCGGCGATTTCGCTGGGCTACTTGATCGAGCTCGAGGCCGTCTGCCTGATCGATGTTTTCACGGGCGACCGGGCGCGGCTGATGGCCGAGGCATTGCAGGGCGAGATCGAGCTCGCAGAGATTCTCGGATTGCCTATCCCGGATACCGCCGACGATCCGGCATGTTTGAATACATCGCGCGACTGGCTGCCGTTCATATTGTTCGGAGCAACCGTCGTATTCCTTGCCTACAACGTCAAAGTTTGGGGCTTGCCGCTGGTATTGGTATCGATCCTGATCGCCGCCTACACGTTCCTCACGGTGATGAACTGGTATTTCTTCGGCGCGGAAGATCAGAACAAGTACTTCGTCACGATCCTGAGCAGCGAAGAGCCGCGCAGCCTGGCTTCGGGCCGGGAATTCGTGCGCGACGCGCTGATCAACAACACCGCGGGGATATTGGGCCGCTTCATCAACGTCCTGATGCTGCTGGTATTTCCCTACATCATCCTCGGCGCGCTGTTCGCGCGCTGCGCCGGGGGGCAGGCGCTGATCAAGCTGGCATTCTCGCTGACCCGCAAACTGCGCGGCGGCCCGGCCCATGCGGCTGTCGTATCCTCCGCGATGTTCGGCACGATCACCGGCGGACCGGTAGTGAACGTTCTGTCCACGGGCGTTCTGACAATCCCGATGATGCTGAAACGCGGGTTCTCCAAGGTGTTCGCGGGCGGCGTCGAGGCCGCGGCATCCTCCGGCGGGTCGATCATGCCGCCGATCATGGGCGTCGCCGCCTTCGTGATGTCGTCGCTGACCGGCGTGCCCTATCGCGAAATCATCATCGCGGCCGCGATCCCGGCGCTTCTTTATTTCTTCTGCCTGTTCCTGTCGGTCATCTTCCAAGCCCGCAAGCAAGACATCCAGCCGGTCGGCGAATTGGGCGACGACATGCGCCTGAACCGCGCCGACAGACTGCATCTGGTTCAGATCTTCGCGCCGGTGCTTTTGGTATTGGTCCTGCTTTTGACTCCCAAGGACGGAATCGGATGCGGCTGGTTCCCGATCCTGCTGGGCGCCGAGGTCGAAATCAGCGGCCAGACCTGCAAGGTGATTTCGCTGCCTTGGATCATCGCGCTCTTTCAGAACGCCGCGGGCGACGCCAGCGCCGCAGGCTGGTGGGCGGTTTTCCTGCTGCTCGTCCTGATGTTTCTCGACCGGGAGTTCCGCGCGCGGCCGGGAAGGATCTTCGAGGGCCTTTCGCAAGCCGGCATTACGCTTTCGACGCTGTATCTCATGTTCCTCGCGGTGACGGTGATCGATGTCTGCCTCAATTTCACCGGCCTCGCAAAGTTCGTGGCGGTCGACGTCCTCTCCTTCCTGAATTCGCTCGACATCTCCAGCGATTCAACCGGCTTCCAGCTCTTCGCCCTGGTGTTGACGATGCTCCTGGCCGTCCTGCTCGGCATGGGGATGCCTGCGGTTCCCGCCTATATCAACGTCGCTCTTCTCATGGGTCCGATGCTGGTGGGGCTGGGCATCGCGACCTTCACCGCGCATATGTTCATATTCTACTTCGCCGTCGCTTCGGCGATCACGCCGCCGGTGGCGCTTGCCGCGTTCGCCGCTTCGACGATCACTCACGCGGATCCGATGAAGACGGGGTTTTCCGCCGTGAAGTCGGGCATCGTGATGTTCACGATACCCTTCGTGTTCGCGGTGTATCCGGAGCTGCTGCTGATCGACAAAGCCGTTTTGGATCCCGGTTCCGCGGGCTTCCTTCCCGGATACGACGGCACAATCGATGTCGGCTGGCTGATGTTCCTGGTAGCGCGGCTGGCCGTTGCGCTCTTCCTGGTGTCAAGCGCTTTGACCGCCTACGACCGCAAGGCCCTGAACGGCCTTGAAATCGCCGTTCGCCTCGCCGTGGCGGCTCTGATCATGGTCCGGCCCGCCGAGGTCTATGGTCCGGCGCTGGCGGCCGGCGCGGGCGTAATCGCATTGCACCTGATCCGCAGCAGGAACGCGGCGCAGCCCCAATAGACCAGCCTGCGCAGGATCGTCGTCCCGCGCCTGCCACTTGGAAAAAGCATGAACCAACGACCGAGCTACATTCTGTTCATCACCGATCAGCAGCGGTTCGACCATCTTGGATGCAACGGCCATCCGGTGCTGGAAACGCCGAACATCGACGAACTGGCGGCCGAGGGCGTGGCGCATGACCGCTTCTACGTCGCTTCGCCCGTCTGCATGCCCAACCGTGCAAGCTTGATGACCTGCAGGATGCCCTCGAGCCACGGCGTCAGATCCAACGGCATTCCGCTTGCGCGCGACAACGTGACCTTCGTCGAAATGCTGCGCGCCGCCGGCTACGACACCGCTCTGATCGGCAAAAGCCATCTTCAGAACGTGTCGACATGGACGCCTCAGTTCGAGCCCCGGGAATTCCGGGACGGGTTCTCCGCGCCGCCCGGCGAACTTGCGCAGGCCGTTCGCTCCGATCTGGACAGCGCGGATTACCAATTCGAACGGGAGGAGTTCTGGACCCAAGGAAATCCCAAAGTGCCGACCCCGTTCTACGGCTTCGACCATGTGGATTCCGTCTTGCGGCACGGCACGATGAACGGCGGCGACTACCTGAGGTGGCTGAAGCGGGAAGCGCCTGAAATTGTTCCTTTGCGCGGACGCGGCAATCAGCTTCCTCATGATTATTCCTGTCCGCAGGCCATCCGGACGCCTATCCCGGAGGAATTCTACTCGACGTCGTACATCGCGCGCCGCGCCTGCGAATGGCTCGAGGGCCGCAAAGGCAATCCCAAGCCGTTCTTCCTGATGGTTTCGTGGCCCGACCCGCACCATCCGTTCAACCCGCCCGGCAAGTACTGGGACATGTACAAGCCGGAGGACATGACGGTGCCGCCGGCCTACTCGTCCAACGACTGGCAACCGCCGGATTATGTCACGTTCGCCGAGCGCGACCGGGCGCGCGACAAGACGCTTGGCCAGCACTCCGGCGCGGCGATCGCGGTTTCAAGGCGGGAAGCGCTGGAGGCCCGCGCGCTCACCTGCGGCATGATCGCCATGATCGACGACGCCGTGGGAAAGATCCGGGCAACGGCGCGGGATGCGGACGTCGGTGAAAATACCGTCCAGATTTTCACGTCGGACCACGGGGACCACCTGGGCGACCACCGTCTGCTGTTCAAAGGGGCGGAGCAATACGACACGCTCACCCATGTGCCGTTCATCTGGGCGGATCCGTCGGGACCGAGCGGAGAACGATGCAACGAACTCGGCCAGACAATCGACATCGGCGCGACGATACTTGAACACGCTAAAATCGAAGCTCCGACCGGAATGCACGGCCAGGCCCTGTCCGTCGCCGGCGGCAAGGGGCGCGATGCCGCGCTGATACAATACGACAGCCAGCGCACGCAGGAGGCGTTCGGTCCCTCGCCGCGCGTTCATACGATCATCCAGGATCGCTGGCGCCTGTCCCTTTATCTTGGGAAGTGCCGGAATGAGCTGTTTGATCTTGAGGACGACCCGGACGAGCTGACGAATCTTTGGGACAGCGAGGGCCACACGGACGTCAGGAGCCGCCTGATCGAGCGCCTCGCTGAACTGGAGATCGCGGCGGTGGATCGGGTGCCCCTGCCGACCGCGCAGGCCTGACGAGGGCAAGCGTCGAAAACGCCCCGGCGATGGCCGGGCCCTTGAAGCTTCGGGCTGTCGATATCGGCAGCCGATTCAGGATCCGATCGAATAGGCGTGGGCGAAACGCTCTCTGTACTCCGCAAGCTTCTTGCGGAACTCCGGCGCCGTCTCCCTTCCGGCCTTGGCATGCGCCGAATCTTCGGAAACCGCGCTGTAAGGAAAATCGTCCAGCTGCTTGAGGCTCGGACGGCTCGTCATCCGGTCCCACCAAGCCCGGGTCAACGGATAGGGCTCAAGCCAGAATTCCAGAAACCGGACCATCTCCAACACTTTGACCAACGGCGCGAAGTTGACTTCGGCCAGCGTGAACTGATCGCCCATGATATGCGGGCGGCCGTCGGAAAGAGCTTGCTCCATCAGCTTGAAAATGGATTCAAACGCGCCGATGGCCCGCATGACGTAAGGCGAGGACACGCCTTCGCGAATGACCGACTGCTGGCGGTACAGCCGGTCGATGTTCGGAGTGACCTTCCAGCGTTCCTCCATTTTCTCCAGCGGCACAGTCAGCCGGAATTTCGTAACGAAATTGATCACCGCCGCGGCTTCGTATCCGCGATCATCGAACAGCTTGACCCACTCCGCCAGGTTGCAACGCCCGACAGGATCGCCGGGCTTCAGCGGCAGGTCCGAACGCAAATCGTCAACGTAATTGCAGATCAGTGAAGATTCCCGAATGGGCTTGCCGTCATGAACGAGCGTCGGCACAACGCCTTGCGGATTCAGCTTGAGGTAGTCGGGCTTGAATTGATCGCGGTTCAACAGCGAAATCCTGCGCGGGATCCAGTCGGTTATGCCTTTCTCCGCAAGCGCGACGATCACCCGGTTGGAGCATATCGAATCGGTCTCTTCGAGATAGTAGAGTTCAAGCGCCATTGGAAACGCCTCGTTAGCTGTCCATTTCCAGCTCTTTCGAGCATTGGATATAGTAGTTCCGCGTCGGGCAGTTGATCTGCTCCTCGGCGAATTCCCTCAGGATTTCCGCTTTGATTTTCTTGGCGCAAGCCTGCTCCCGTCCGGAATGAATCAAGCGGTCCACGAGCTGCAGCGCCCACTGATGGTCTCCGTTGGATCTAGCCTTCCCGATTTCCGCGATGACCGCTTCGTGCCCCCCGGCGAGCTTGATGAACCGCTCCGCCTCGTCGCTCGGTCCAAGGGTGCCGAGCGATGTCGGATTTCCGTCGAACCAGCCCATGGTTCCCACGAAGTAAGCGCGAACCGCGAAGTCCACGCGGCCGTAGAATTCGCGCAGATGCGGCTTTTCCGCCAAAGCCCTTGGCAGCTCGACGCAGTGCGCCAGTTGGTCGATTGTCAGGCCGGCGTCCATGCCGTTTCGCGTTTCGTCGATTACGTGGCGGATGGCGTCCCGGTAATCGGTCAGCACCTCCCTGATCCGGTCGGCTCCGAAGAGTGCTTTGGTATGGCCAGGGGCCAGCACGTCCGGTTCGAACGCCATGAGCTCGTCAAGCGAATCGGCCCAGGTGTCGAAATCCCGGTATTCCGTTCCGCGGATGGCATAGAGATTCGGAAACGATCGGTAGAAGTTGTCGCCGCTGAACAATACCTTCTTTGCCGGATACCAGACGACCATGTGGTCGGGGGTTTCTCCGGGCGCCATGGCCAGCTGCAGATCGACTCCGCACAACGTGACATGTTCGCCCTCATCGCCGATGCGCCGCGTCGGCGGGAGAGCCCCGGCCCCCATGCCCTTCAGCGGCCTGCTGCCCGGGCCGACGCCGAGGCTGATGATTTCGTCCGGATAGGAAAGCCCGATGCCGAATTGCCGCTTGGTTCGTGCCTGCATCGCTTTCGCCGGACGGGGATGATCGGACGCGACCGCCAGAAGATCGTCGGAGAATTCGGTGCTTGCGAGTATTTCCGGACTGACGCCCTCGGCGAAAACGCTCGCGCCCGAAACATGATCTCGGTGCGAGTGGGTGAGAATGATCGTTTTAACCGGGAGATCCGTAATCTTCCGGAATTCCGCGAGAATGTTTTCCGCCGCCGTCGTCGTCTCCGAAGTGTCGATGACGACGACGCCGTCGTCGCCGATGATCATGTAAACATTTGAAGCGGCAAATCCGAAAGCCTGATAGACGTTGTCCGCTAGCCGGACGACTTCCTTTTGAAAGTATTCGGGATGCGCTTTCAGCTCAGGGTGCATGCGTGTTCTTTCCTCCGCAATTCCGGCGGCGCGTTCGGGTCCCGATCCGGCCGATGGCAAGGAATTGTTCCGGACAGGACCATGGCGCTGGACTTGCTGACGTGGTGAATGATTCGCCTCGAGCGACCGCCGTCCGCCCTTCAACCGATGCGAATGCCGACACGTTAAGGCTGCTTCCTTTCGGACGTGAGCGGGCTCGCACGCCGTTCGCCCGCGTCAACCTTGATCGATTGGCTATTCCTGCATGAGCCGGATTGCAATGCGGAATGCGGCGCAATTCGCTGCCCCGCGCCTGTTTCGGAAATCGGGACGCAAGTGCTTGGCTCAGCATCCGGCAGCGCCTCGCAGCGCAATCCTTGCGCTGCCTTCGGACGCTTCCGCTTCCGAAACTGTGACCGGGCATTTTAGAATGCGGCGCCGGATAGCCGTCCACGCTGCGCTCTTCCCGCCACCGCCCGCCGTCCGGATACTTGCAACCGGATCCGCCCCGAGATCGGCCAGCGTGCCGTAGGCCCTTCGCTCAATGCGGGCGATGCCTTCAAGCACGCCTTGGAAGAACTTCCCCTCGTCTGTCGGCTTTGGCTCCAGCCTCGGCCTGAGACCGGGATCGGACACGGGGAACCTCTCGCCGGGACGCGACAGCGGGTAATAGTCCAATCCGGTGTCGGCTTGCGGATTGACGCGGCCTTCAAGCTCCCCGATGCGCTCCATCCCGAAGAGATCCAGCAGAACTCCGCCCCCGGTGTTCGATGCGCCCCCGGCCAGCCACATTCCGAAGAGGCGATGGCTGTATACGCCGTGGCTGGGACTTGTGACGGGCCGCGTGGACAGCAGCTTTACGGCCAGCGTCGTCCCGAGCGACGTGACGCCGTCGCCGGGCTCGCTCGCTGGCGCGCCTGCCGCGACGAAGGCGGCAGTGCTGTCTGTGGTTCCGGCAACCACCTTGGCGTGCCTTGAGAACCCGAAACGCGACCGGCATTCCGCCGAAATGCCGCCAAGAGCGGCGCCTACGGGATGCACCTCCGGCAGCAACTCGCGCCCGAGGCGCAGTCGGCCGAACCAATCCGGCCAGCATTGCGCTCCGAGATCGTAGCCGAGTTTCAAAACATTGTTCTCGTCCGATTGCCCGCCTCGGCCTGTGAGCATGGCGGCGATCCAATCGGCTTGGTGCATTGCATGCGCTGCGCTCTCGCTGCCCGGCAGGCTTTGGAGATGAAGAAGCCTGGCCAAGGTCGACGATCCGCCCCGCGCAATCGAGTCGCTCGGCGCGGCGGCATCGATTTCCTGCGCCTCGCTAAGGAATCCGCCCGCATCGTACATGAGGCCTTGGGTGACAGGATCAAGCGCGGCATCGACAAGCAGGATCGTGCCCGATGTTCCGTCGATGGCCACCGCGTCGACTTCCGACAGCGATCGTTTGGCGTCCGACAGCGCCGCCGATGCCCGATGGATGCAGTCCGCGGCTGCGCGCCACCAGATCCAAGGGTCCTGCTTCGGCCTGCCGCCGCTCCGGTCGGGCGCCGGCATCCCGACTTTTTCGGAAACCAGAAGACGGGCCGATTCATCGATGACGGAGGCGCGCGCTCCCGATGTTCCGATGTCGATGCCGAGATACAGGGGCATCGTCTCAACGCCGCGCCGACATCCGCTTCCGGTACTTCTCCGCATCCCAGTTCAGGAGTTCCGCTTCGGCAGACGCCGGAATCGGAACAAGCCGCCAGCCCTCGGGGATGCGCGACAGGACTTCGAACAGGCATCGAAGCATGGCGCGGGCCGCGGGCGGCGCCGACTTCCGCAAATAGATGCAGTCCGCGTGCAGCACCGCCGGATACTCGGCATCGAACCCCTTCCCGTTCGAGACGGAAAGCGCGGGGCCGAGGAACACGACGTGGTCGGGATAGTAGCTTCCCGAAAGCGCCCTGTCCCTAGTCTGCCGATCCGCCGCCAGCGCTGAATACTCGGGAACCGGCTCCCATCCCGTCACGGCGGGAGGTTCGGTTCGGCATTGGCGAAGGCTCCGGACCGGAAGACGCAACCGCTTCTCGACATCGCTGCACAGCCGCGCGATCCCTTCGATCTCGTCGTCGGCGACAATCACGCCGTGGTTCTCGAGGATGGCCACGCCGGGAGTGGTTCCGCCTGTCGTCGCGCGGATCTCCTTCGCCAGAGGGACGCCCGGCTTCCGGTAGCGCACATAGGCCCAGTCCAGACCATTCATCTTGGAAGCGAGGGCTTTCCTCCCCTCGACGGACGCCGAATGGCAGATCGATGCGACAGAATGATAGTGGAAGACGTATTTCTGCGGAAACAGCGCATGGAAGGTCGTTTCGACCGACGGTCTGAGTTCCGAACCGGGATCCAGAACGGCGTCCCGGCAAGATCCGTCTCCGCTCCCGTCTATCTCCGCCAACGCCTTCGCTAGGTCGACAGGGACGAAGATCCGGCCGGTTTCCGCATCCGACAGCGTCGTGCCGGAGGCCTTGATCCACATCGCGACGCCTTGCTTCACTGACGTGTTGCCGCCCGGCCCTTGGACAAGCAGCGGGTCGGATCCGATTTCGGCCGACAGCTTCTTGAAGCCTCGCGGCAATTCCTCCGTCGGCATCGGGATCACGCCAAGCGGGCCAGCGTGTAGTCAGGCGGCGCGTTCCCCGGCTTCGCCGCAAGTTTCGCCACCGCCGATGCCGCGTCCCCGCCCATGCGGTCAAGCTCCGGCTTGTGGATGCCGCAGCGAACCAGCGCCGACAGGAAGCCTGCGGCGCGGGCGCCCGCAATGTCGTGCTCAAGCGAATCGCCGACCATCAGGAACCTGCTCCGCTTCACGCCAGGATGGCGACGCCTGACGGCTTCGAAAACGGCCGCGTGGGGTTTGCCGTAATGGATCACCCGCCCTCCGTTCCGGGAATAATCGTCCGCAACCGCGCCCGGGGACGGCACGAATTGCGCCCCCAAAGGGGATGTCTTGTCGGGATTGGTGCATATCAGCGGCAGCGACAGCCGCAGAGCCTCCGTTAATGCCGATTCCGCTTCAGCCATGCGCCCGCCGCGGGGCATGCCCATGAGAAGGACGGCGTCCGCGCTTCCTACCTTCGACACAAGCTCGACTCCCGTGTTGCCATCGGCCCAGTCGTCCGGATCGCCCTGGGCCTGCGCGACCGGAAACAGCCTCGGGCGCTCGCGTCCGTCTAGATTGACGCGCCCGCCGCAAAAGTCCCGCCATGCGGTTTCCCCTGAGGTCTCGACGTGTCCAATCAGCTGCGGCGGAATCCCCATGGCTTCAATGCGCTTCCGGTTGACGTCGGATCGCTTGCCCGAATTCGACAGGACGGCGACGGGTTTTCCCGCCCGGCTCAGCCAGGCCAGCGCAGCGACGGAGGCCTCGTAAGGCTGCCTGCCGTCATGCAGCACTCCCCACTGGTCGAGAACGGCAACGTCGAACTCGCTCTCGATCTCCGCGAGCGAGCCGATGGGAACCGGCATTGTCGCCTACCGGGGCAAATCGGCGAAATAGAACGCGTATCCGGGAATGTGCGCGCGGCGCTCGCGTCGCTGCATCCCCTCGAACGGATAGACGTCGTGGGCGCCGACCGCTTCGTCGTGGCAGGCAAGAATGTAGTCGGCGCGCTTGTCGATTTCTTCGACCGACTTCCATCCGTCGATCGAGTTCACGAATCGGGCGGGAACCCAGTACCGCCACTTCTCGTCCTCGTTCGGCTCCATGTTCCTCGCTTGGAATATCGCGTCCCCGGCAATCACGACGTCCCCCGCCGACGTGGAAACCGTAACCGACATGTGCCCCGGCGAGTGTCCGGGAGTCTCGAACATCGAAACACCCGGAACGATTTCGGTCTCGCCGTGGACAAGCTCGAAGCTGCAGCCGTAATAGGCCGGCTCGATGCCGAGGACAGGCGATTCGTACGTCCGGTAGTAGAGCGGAAGCGGATTGTACGCCCACTTCACCTCGATTTCCGGACAAATGAAGCGGGCGTTCCGGAACTCCTTCATGTTCTGGACATGGTCCCAGTGCAGATGCGTGAAGATGATTATGTCGATTTCGTCAGGATGGACGCCGAGCTTGCCGCGCAGATGCTCATGCACCTGCAGGCAGCCCCGCTTCTGGCACTTGTGGTGGAATTTCGTCGCCCTCGCCTCGTCGCAGAGGCCGGTGTCAACCAGAATCTTCTGCGCGCCGGTGTCGACCAGAAAGCAGTAGACCGGATTCCAGATCTTCTTTCCCGCCGGCCCCTTCCAGAAGACGTACGTGCCGAGATCGGCCTCCAGCCATCCGGTGTTGATCGGATAAATCCGCACTTCGCTTGCGCCCATTGATGCCCTCACTGCAATTTCCGATCCGGCGGCCGCGGCCGGATCCGCAAGATTCCCCGTTTCCGAACGCGGCCGCTACGCCTGGTCCAGCGCTTCGATGTATTTAAGGGAGACCTCGCGCCGCAGGGCTTCCGCCGGCGGGGCGTCGGCCCTTCCCAGCACGGTTTTCACCAGGCTGCCGTGCAGCCTGACCGAATCCAGCATGTCGTCCTTGGTCCGGAACCTCTTCGCGCGGAACGGGCCGGTGCGGTAGCGGAATTCGGAAGCGATCTCGGACACGAATCTGTTCTGCGTGGCTTCGTAAATCGCATGGTGGAAGGCGTCGTTCGCCTTCAGGAAGCCCGGCAGGTCGCCGGCCTCGGCAGCCTCCGCGCATTTCCTGTGCGCCGACAGTATCGCCGCCTCGTTCCGGAGCGTCAGCCGCTTGGCGGCGAGGCGCGAGCAGATCTCCTCCAGCTCCTGCATCGCTTCCAGCATCTCGGACAGCTCTTCCTTGCCGTAGTCGGAAACGAAGACGCCCCTGCCCCATTCCGACCGGAGCACTCCCCGCGCGGCGAGGCGGGCCAGCGCCTCGCGAACCGGCGTGCGGGAGGTCCCGAACCTTGCGGCCAGCCCGTGCTCGTCCAGCCGGGCGCCGGGCGCGATCCGGCCCGCCGAAATGTCGTCAATGAGCGACTCGGCGATTCGCTGCGAACTGGTCATGTCTGCCGCCTGGCCCGCCATGGTCGCCGAACCCCCGCCCTCGCTGCGCATCCGGCTGCCGGAATTCTCCGTGAGCCGGACCATATAGGCGTTGCATTCAATCGCCGCAAGTTGTATGCAACTAGGAATCGCGACATGTTCGCGACGAGCGCGGATTGCTTGGAGTCTCGCGGATTGCCTCAGATCCGGTTCGAAAAGGTCGAAAAGCGGTTCGGCCCCGTCCAGGTGCTGCCCCCGCTTGATCTGGAATTCGACGACGGCGAGTTCACGGTGCTCGTGGGGCCGTCCGGATGCGGGAAGTCCACGACCCTGCGCCTGCTGGCCGGGCTGGAAACGCTGACGGCCGGGGAGATCTGGTTCGACGACAGGCCCATCAGCGGGCTCGAGCCCAAGGACCGCGACATCGCCATGGTGTTCCAGGATTACGCGCTCTACCCGCACATGAATATCGCGCGGAACATGTCCTTCGCGCTGCGGCTGCAGCGGATGCCGAAAGCGGACATCGAGCGCAGAGTGAAGGAGGTCGCGGAGATGCTGAACATTTCCCGGCTCCTCAACCGCAAGCCCGCCGAGCTGTCAGGCGGCCAAAGGCAGCGCGTCGCGATGGGGCGCGCGCTGGTCCGGAACACGTCCACCTTCCTGTTCGACGAGCCGCTTTCGAACCTCGACGCGAAGCTGCGGGCGCGAATGAGGACGGAACTCGCGGAAATGCGCGACAAGCTGGACAAGAACATGGTCTATGTCACGCACGACCAGATCGAGGCGATGACCCTGGGCGACAGGATCGTCGTCATGTCCGAGGGCCTGGTTCAGCAGCAGGGCACGCCCGAAGAGCTGTACAAGCAGCCTTCCAACCGCTTCGTGGCGGGCTTCATCGGCAGCCCGACAATGAATTTCCTCGACGGCAGCCTGGCCTCGGAAGGCGACGGCCTCTGGGTGGAAGGCAGTGGATTCAGGCTCGCGCTTTCCGAAAAGCAGAAGGCGAGGCTTGAAGGGCGGGCATCGGGGAAGGTCACGATCGGAATCCGGCCGAACTGCTTCCGGCTGGAAGGCCCGGGCTCGGAAATAGCGCTGCGAATCGTGGTCGCTGAATACTTGGGCGCGAATTCCGTTCTCGCGACCAGGTGCGGGGATGCCGAAGTGCTTGTCGAGCACGAGGCGTCGGCTCCCGCAAAAAGGGGGAGCGAGATGACGTTCAGGGTTCAGCCCGACGACGTCATGGTCTTCGACAGGGAGTCGGACCTCCGGCTCTGAAACCAATCCGTTGTCCAACCACTCAAGGAGAGCATCCATGCACAAGGCAATGAAATTCGCGGCATCGGCGGCGGCCGGCGCGGCGATGGCCGCGGCGGCCTACGCCAACCCCTACGAGGAATTCGCGGGCACGACGCTGGTCGTGAACTTCCCCGCGCATCCCCATTACAACGCGGTGATGAAGATCCTGCCCGAATTCACGAAGGAAACGGGAATCAACGTCGAGGTCGACCAGCTCCAGTACCTGAAGATGCGCGAGCGGCAGACGCTCGAGCTGACGAAGAGCCGGGGCGACTACGACCTTATCGCCTATGTGGTGTTCTCGAAGGCCGACTACGTGTTCGCGGACCAGCTGGAGAACCTTGCCCGGTTCTTCATGAACCCGAAGCTGGCCGATCCGAACTACGACGCCGAGGACCTGATCGACGGCTACGTGCAGAACATCGGCGTCGCCGGCGGAAAGAAGGGCTACCTGCCCGGACCCACGGGCTCGCTGTTCGGCGTTCCGTACGGCTCGGAAACCTCCGTGCTCGGATACCGGAAGGACATTTTCGAAAAGCACGGTCTGGACGTGCCCGAGACCTACGACGAAATGCTCGACCTCGCATGCCGGATCCCGGAGCTTGAGCCGGGAATGGGCGGGATGTCGTCGCGCGCCGCCTCCGGGCACCAGGCGAGCCACGCGTTCCTTCTCCATCTGGCGCCGCTTGGGGGCCGGGTCCTCGACGACCAGTGGAACCCGATCATCAACAACGAGGCGGGCGTGGCTGCCGCCAACGCGCTGAAGACGATCGTGGATTGCGGCCCGGAAGGCGCGGCCTCCTTCGCCTTCGGGGAAGCGCTCGGATCGTTCCTGCAAGGACAGACGGCGATGTATCTCGACACGACCGTCATTGCCGGCCAGATTGAGGATCCCTCCCGCTCGCAGGTCGTCGGCAAAGTCGGATGGGCGCTGCACCCCATGGGCGTGCGCCGCGGATCGCAGACCGGCGGATTCGGAATCGCCATTCCGAAGAACGCGCAAAACAAGGACGCCGCGTTCCTGCTGCTGCAGTGGCTCACTTCCAAGAAGGGCGACAAGCTCGTGGCAATGGCTGGCGGAAACCCGTCCCGCTTTTCGACGCACGCCGACGCGGAAGTGAACGCGAAGTTCCCGCACATGTCCATCTTCGGCGAGGCCCTCAAGCATGCCGATCCGGACTGGCGCCCGATCATTCCCGTCTGGGGAAAGATCAACGCCGATATCGGAACAACGCTGTCGAAGGTCCTGACCGAAGGGCTTGACGTCCAGGAGGCGCTCGACGGAGTCGCCGAGCGGGCGCGGGCCACGCTGGACGAGGCGGGCTACTACACTTGGCAGTAGTGCCAAACCCGGACCGGACCGGCGCTCTCAGCGCCGGTCCGGCGCGCGCGACGGCGTAGCGGAAGCGCTGCCGGGCTTCCGCGGGCGGAATCATGAGCAGGTGGGCGGACAGAGCCAATAAGCTGACCCCTTACGCCTTCATGGCGCCGGCGGTCGCAGTGCTCGTGATCGCGCTGCTCTACCCGATCTTCTACATGATCTACGCGAGTTTCCTCGACTGGAACCCCAGCCAGAGGATTTCGCAGGCCGAATGGATCGGATTCCGGAACTACGTCAATCTTCTGATGGACGAAAGCTTCCACGAATCCTTCTGGGTCACCCTGAAGTTCGCCTTCTGGGTCGTAACGCTGGAAATGGCCGTCGGGGTCGGGCTTGCGCTTCTGCTGGACCGCAACCTGCGCGGAATGTCGGCGCTCAGGACCATCTTCATCCTGCCGATGATGATCGCGCCCATCGTCGTCGGCCTGATGTGGCGGTACATGTACCATCCGTCGGTCGGGCTGTTCAATCGGACATTGGCCAAGCTCGGATTCGAACCCGTTCCTTGGCTGTCGGACAGCTGGTGGTCCCTCACGTCGGTGATCATCGCCGACGTCTGGCAGTGGACGCCGTTCATCTTCATTCTGGCGCTCGCCGCGCTCCAATCGCTTCCCCAGTCGGCGCTCGAGGCTTCGCGCATCGACGGCGCGAGCCCGTGGCAGCAGGTCTGGCACATCAAGATTCCGCTCATGATGCCGGTGCTGGTGGTCACCTGCCTGCTCAGGCTTATCGACGCCTTCAAGGTGCTTGAAGTGATCCTGGTCATGACCAACGGCGGCCCCGGCCTCTCGACCGAAATCCTTGCCCTCCGGATATCGCGGACCGCCTCCGAATTCCGCGAGCTCGGCGAGGCTTCGGCTATGTCGAACTTCCTGCTCATCCTGCTTCTGGTGCTCACGCTGATCTCGTTCGCCTACAACAAGGCGCAAGAGGCGCGGCAGCAGAGGCTTCGGCAGGCCGCGGAGCAGGGCTGACGATGGCCGCCTCGACCCGGCAACGGTCCAGTCCCGCTTTCTTCGCGCTGCTGACGGCGCTGGTCGTCATGTCGGTCGGACCGGTGTTCGTGATGCTGTCCTCATCGCTCAAGCTGAACGTCGACATACTCGACTCCACCTCGGGCCTCCTGTTCGCGCCCACGATCCGGAACTACGAGACGGTCCTGTGCAATGTGCTGTGGTACTCGCCGGCGCACATCGATTATTGCGACCCGACCTTTGGCCGGGCGCTCGGCAATTCGATCGTCATCGCTTTGGTTGCGACCGTGCTCACGCTGCTGATCGGATGCTTGGCCGCCTACGGAATCGTGCGGTTCCGGTTCATCGGGCGCGGCACCGTGTCGATCACAACGCTTCTCATGCGGATGGTCCCGCCAGCGGTGCTGCTGGTTCCCGTGTTCGGGCTGTGGACGTTCCAGTTCTGCTTCGGAAACGCCTGCCTTGCGGGAACCCGGTCAGGCATCGTCCTGATCTACGTGGCGATGAACCTGCCCTTCGTCATCTGGATACTGCAGAGCTTCATCGTCCAGGTTCCGATCCAGCTCGAGGAAGCGGCCAAGATGGACGGAGCCAACCCGTTCCAAGTCTTCTTCCTTGTCGTGCTGCCGGTAATCCGGCCCGGACTCGCGGCAGCCTCGATATTCACATTCAGAATCGCGTGGAACGAGTTCCTGCTGGCGAACGCGCTTTCGGACCGCAACTCACGAACCGTACCGGTGACGATCGTCAATTCGCTTACCGAGCACGACATCGACTGGGGCGTGATCATGGCGACAGGAACCCTCCTCGCCATTCCGCCGATCATCTTCACCTTCGTTGCTTCAAAGCAGATCATCACTGGCATGACGGCGGGCGCGGTCAAAGGCTGATGTCCGATCGCGGTGCCGCCGCGCTCTTCGCCACGCTTTCAACCAAGGGCGGCGAAGCGCGCTTCCTTGCCGAACAGCTGGAGGAGCGCGGCGCGCGGTGCCGGATCTTCGACGCGTCGATACCAGACGACGGAAGCCGCCTGACAGGCGAGGAGAAGGTCGCCGCCATGGAGGCCGCCGCGAACCGCGCGGCGCTTGAATTTCTGACCGCCGCGAAGGAACAGCCTTTCGCTGTCGCGATCGGCATCGGCGGCGGAACGGGAACGCAGATCTGCGCGTCGGCGCTGGACGCGCTGCCGAGCGGCCTGCCCAAGCTGCTAGTGACCACCATGGCTCAGGACCCGCGCATGTTCGCGGCGGAATCCGGAATCGTGCTGTTTCCGACCGTTGTGGATCTTTCGGGCCTGAATCAGTTCGTCCGCCGGGCGCTGTCGCGCGCGGCATCGGTCGCCGCGGCGATGGCGGAACCGCTCCGGGCCGAAGCGCCCTCGGAGCGCGCGCAGGCTATCGGAATAACAGGGCTGGGAGTAACGGCGGAGGGCGTCGGACATCTGAACCGGCGCCTGCGGCAGCGCAGGCATGAGACCGTGGCGTTCCACGCGAACGGATACGGCGGAAACGCCTTCGCGGCCATGGCCGCGAGCGGAAAACTGCGGGCGGCCGCCGACTTCACCACGCACGAGCTGGCCGCTTTGGCGCTGGGAAAGGAAAGCGTAGCGCGCCGGGACAGGATCGCTTCGTACTCAGGAATTCCGAGCGTGATCCTCCCCGGAGGCCTGAATTTCCTCACAGTCGAACGCGGCCGGGGGGCACGGCCGGACAGCGTCCGGCCCTCCTACCCGCACAGCCCCGCGTTCCTCCACCAAGGCCTGACCGCCGACGAAATGGCCGAAATCGGCCGGTTCCTTGGAACGGAGCTGTCCGGCTTCCGCGCGCCTTGCGCCGTCATCGTGCCAATGGGCGGCTTTTCGTCGGAGGATCGGCCCGGCGGCGAGCTGGAGTTCCCCGAAGGCCGGGCGGCGTTCCGCGAGTCCTTGTCCGCGGCGGCAGGCGGCAAATGCAAGATCCGCACGGTCGAGAGCCACATCAACGATGGCGCGACCGGAGCCGCCGCGGCGGACGCGCTGACCGGCCTCCTGGATGCGGATTGAAGAAGGGAACCCGATGCATGCCGGAACTGGACGAAAACGACCTTGAGGCGAAGAAGCTCGCTCTGGTCCGGGTCGCGAAGAGGTGCTTCAAGCAGAAGCTTCAGACCAACGCGGGCGGGAACCTGTCCGTGAAGCTCGCCGGAACGGACGCGATCCTGATCAAGCCGAGCGGGGTCGGCTTCAGCGAGTGCACCCCCGACAATCTGCTCGTCTTCGATCTCGCCGGAAACCGGATCGCCGGCCACGGCAAGCCGTCAAAGGATCTGGACTTCCATGCGGCCCTCTACAACGCGCGGCCCGACATCGGCGCCGTCGTCCATGTCCATTCCCCCTGGGCCACGGGCTGGGCCTCGGCCGGCCGCGAGATTCCCTGCCTCACGGTCCAGTCAAGGGAGAAGATCGGAAGGATCCCCCTGATTCCCCTTTCGCCGAACGGCGGGCCGCAGGGTCCCGGCGAAATCGCGCCCGCCATGTCCGACAGGCAGGTGAACGCGGCGACGCTCGCAAACCACGGAACTATCGGCGTCGGCCGGACGCTGATGCAGGCGCAATACCTGGTCGAGTTGATCGAGGAAACCGCCCACATCGCCTGGGCAAAGGAGTCCTTGGCGCGCGAATCGCCCGCGGCCTGAAGGAAGAGAGGTCCGGCCGCCCGCCATCGCGACTACTCCTTGCACCCGGCTTCGGCCCGCGAGGCGTGCCCTTGTCCGTTGTCCGAAAGCTTGCGGTTCCGGGATCTCAGATCCCGTCCGCAGCCGCGGAGCCGGGCTTCGAATCCCACGACGCGAAGGAGCTGTGGAGCAGGGACGCCAAGGCGTGCAGCAGAAACACCAGGACGGCCTGGACCAGCATGACCGCGAATAACAGCGGCACATCCGATGCGGCTCGGCCGCTGATCAGCAGGTCGCCCAGCCCGGCGCCGTGCGCGTCGATGATTTCGACCAGGTTCGCGCCGACGAAGGCCAGCGGCATGGCGGTCTTCAGGGCGCGCATGTAGCCGGGAAGCGCGCTGGGGAGAACGACTTTCCACCGCATGAAACCGCGCGATGCGCCCCATGAGCGGAACATGTTCTCCAGCTCCGGATCGATCCGGGTGATGCCCTCCGAAGTGGCCGAAATCACCGGGTACACGGCAAGAAGGAAGGCGGCGAGGATCGTGGCGAAGCTTTCGATCCCTGCGAACACGAACGCGATGGCGACGGCGATCGTTGCCATCGGCACGAAATTCAGAACCCGGAACAGAGGATTGAGCGTGTGCTTGGCCGCGCTTGAAAACCCGATGAGCATTCCGATCGAGGTGCCGACGACCATCGCGGCCAATATGCCGACGACGACCCGCCAGATGGTTTCCCAAGCCGCTACCAGAATCATGCCGGCGGAGCCGAAGAGCGCGACCACGACATCCGTCGGGGACGCCATCGTTTCATTGGTCCAGCCCGCGGCGAGAACGACCAGCTCCCAAATGACGAGGAACCCCGCTATCCCGGCCAATCCGAGGACGACACGCGTGCCAGAACTCATTTCGCTTCTTCCTCGTCCTCGAGCTCGATCCCGAACACCGCCGCGTCGATCTGCCGCCGCATTTTGCCCAGGAGCTTGTTGGTTTCGTACTCGTAAAGGAAATCCAGCTTCCGCTCGGATTCCGACACGACCTTGGCGACAAAGCGGGATTTGGCCGGCCTGCCCGACAGTATGACGACCTCGTCCGACAGGAAAACGGCCTCCCTCAGGTTCTGCGTGAGCAAAAGGCAGGTGAACGGCTCCATTTCCCGGAGCAGGTTCATTGTCTGCCAAAGCCCTTCCCTGGCGAAAGTGTCGGAGCCGCCGAAGGCCTCGTCCAGAACGAGCAGCTGCGGGTAATGGACCAGCGCCCGGCAAAGCGCCACGCGGGTCCTCGCCTCCTTCGGAATTTCGGACGGCCTCTTCTCCTCGCTGCCTTCGAGATCGACCATACGCAGCAGGTCGGTGGCCCGCTCCTCCTGCTCCTCCTTGGGCATGTCCGGAGCCAGGACCTCCAAAGGCAGAGCGACGTTCTGCACCAGGCTTCGCCATTCAAGCAGCGCCGGAGACTTGGTGGCGACTCCCACGGAGGCCCGCGGGCCGTCCACCACGTCGCCGCCGACCTTCACGGTGCCGCTGTCGGGCTGGACAAGGCCCGCGACCAGCTTCGCGATGGTCGATTTCCCGCATCCGTCGGGCCCGATCACGGAAACCAAAGTGCCCTCGGGAACGGCCAGCGACAACTCGTCCAGCACTTTGACATCCTCCTCCTCGCCCGCGAAGGAAAGGGAAACGTCCGTCAGTTCAACTTCGAGCGATGCCGTCATGTTCTCCCAGCCGCATTGCGCGGCAGCGACCGGAAGCGCCGCCCGGGAGGCGATGCCCGTCGCCTGCCGAGTCCGGCGCCGGCGGCGCGCCCGGAAATCCCTGCCGCAAAGTTATCAACGAGAATTCTCTCTCGAATGACGCCTAATTTCGCGACATCTTGTTCACTTGCCCGCACACGGTCAACAGGAAATTGTCTGCCCGCCCTCGGCACCGGAATTCCCTGTCCGGCCAATCGGGCGGCGGGGTCATGCCGCCTGCGGCGGCGCGCCGGCAATGGGAATCCCCCGGCCAATGTGCTCTTTGCGCGAAGGGATTCCGGAAGGCACGCGGGGAGCGCGGATTGAGGATTGCCGAGCAGGTCACGTTCGGCGGCGGCGAGGTCGAGCGCGCCGCGGGGCTTCGGAACAGCGAGGCAGAGCTGCGGCAGATGCTCCTCGCGCCCGGCGCCCGCGCGCTGCTGCTCTGGAACTCAAAGCCGCTGTTCGACGAATCGGGCGCCGTCTGCTGGCTGGAGACCGGCCATCCCTTCCTTGCGCGCGCCGCGGAGCGGCCCTTCTTCCTGGGGCTGTCCCGAGGCCAGCCGAGATTCGCGGTCGACGTGTCCGGCTGGGAGCCCGGCGCGGGCGGCGCGCCGTTCCCCGACGACATCCGCGACCAGTCGGAGGAAAGGCACGAATCGCTTCCCGAAGGCGCGAAGTTCGCGAACCTCCGCCGCCACATGAGCGGCCTGCGAAGCGACGACGCCGAATTCGTGGCGATGGGAAAGGCGATCGCGAACTGGCACCGCACGCACCCGCGCTGCGCCCGATGCGGCGAGGCAACGGAAGCGGCCGCGGGCGGATGGCAGCGCAAATGCCCCGGATGCGGCGCGGACCACTTCTGCCGGACCGATCCGGTCGTGATCATGCTGATCACAAGCGGGAACCGCCTGCTGCTGGGCCGCTCGCCGGGCTGGCCTGAAGGGATGCGGTCGCTGCTCGCCGGGTTCGTGGAGCCCGGGGAGACCATCGAGGCCGCGGTCCGCAGGGAGGTGCAGGAGGAATCAGGAGTCTTGGTCGGAACCGTCGGCTATCTTGCGTCGCAGCCTTGGCCGTTTCCGACCTCGCTGATGATCGGCTGCCGGGGCGAAGCGCTCACGGACGAGCTGAAGGTGGACACGGATGAACTCGAGTCGGCCGAGTGGGTGTCCCGTGAAGACATGATGGACGTTTACGCCCGGCCCGAATCCGAAGGCGGACGGCCTCGGAAAGGCGCGATCGCGGACTTCCTGATCCGGAACTGGCTCGCGGACCGGCTGGACTGAACCGGAGCGGCCGCGCCGCCCTCAGCCGCCCTTGCGCTCAGGCGACGCCTCGTAGACGCCGAGAATCCGCACGTAGTCGGTGAAGAACCGCAGCTCGTCGAGCGCGAGCTCGACATGGCGGTCCTCCGGATGGCCTTCGAAATCAGCGAAGAACTGGGCGTTCGTGAACGATCCGCCCACCATCGAGCTCTCCAGCTTGACGATGTTCACGCCGTTCGTGGCGAAGCCGCCGAGGGCCTTGTACAGAGCCGCCGGGATGTTCCTTACCCGGAACACCAGCGATGTCATCATGTCGTCGCCCCGGCGCGACCAGTCGGCTTTCCTGGACATCACCAGGAACCGGGTCCGGTTGAACTCGGAATCCTCGATGTTGTGCTTGACCACTTCGAGACCGTAGGTCTTCGCCGCCAGCTCCGACGCGAGCGCGGCGATCGTCGGATCGCCGGTTTCGGCGACGTATTTCGCCGACCCTGCCGTGTCCGCCGAAGGGACGGCCTCGATTCCATGCAAGCCGAAGAAGCTCCGGCATTGGCCCAGAAGGACCATGTGGCTCAGGACCTTCTTGATCTCCGCGAACGGCGTGCCGGGAATGGCGAGAACGTTGATGTGGATCGGGACGAACACCTCGTCGACGATCTTCAGGCCCGATTCCGGCAGCAGGCGGTGGATGTCTGCCACGCGCCCGTAAATCGAATTCTCGACCGGCAGCATGGCGCATTCGGTATCGCCGCTCCGCGCCGCCTCGACGGCGTCCTCGAACGTGGGGTAAGGGCGCGCCTTCCAGCTGCGGCGCGCGGTCCGGCACGCCTCGTGGGAATACGCCCCGGGCTCCCCTTGGTAGGCAATCGATTTCGACTTGCCCATTGTTCAACTGGCCCCGCCATTCGCGCCGAAGCTGTCCAGTACTTCTTGATAATCGGGAAGTGAAGGCGATAGTAAGGCGCGCTCCGGCCATCGTCGGACGCGGGCCGCCGCCTGAGGGAGTGCCGGATGCTGGACACAATGACCGCGACAAAAATCGTAGGGGCCGGATGCGGCTCTCTGCTGGTGCTCTTGCTCGCGAATTGGGCGTCCGAAGAAGTGTACCATGTCGAAAGCCACGGCGGGGCGGTCGCGGAACTGATCGCCGCCGAAAGCATTGAAGCGGGCGGCGCGGATGCGGAGGCCGAGGAAATCGATTTCGCCCTGCTGCTTGAGGAAGCCGATCCCGACCGGGGAGCGAAGGTGTTCGCGAAGTGCAAGGCGTGCCACGTAGTCGATGCGCCGACCAACGGCGCGGGGCCGCATCTTGTCGGCATAGTCGGAAGGGCGATCGCCGCGGCGGACGGCTTCAGGTACTCCGCGCCGATGGCCGAGCTTGAAGGAGCCTGGACGGCCGAATCCATAAGCGATTTCATTGCCAATCCGAGGAAATTCCTTCCGGGGACCAAGATGACCTTCGTCGGCTTGAAGAAGCCGGCGGACCGGGCGAACGTCATCTCTTACCTGCTGTCGTTCCAGTAGGGATTCCCTGGGAGCGAACGCCGCAGAAAACTTCATGATGCGGACTGATGGCAGATTTAGTGCCGGAGTTCCTGATGCCGACTACATTTCGACCGTACAATTCGAATCATGGTCTGCTGCTTCCGGCCCGCCTCGGGGAATGGCAGCCGGAAGGCACTTGGCCCATCATGTCGACAACATCATGGACAGCCTAGACCTCTCGGCGCGTTCTACGCGCGCTATACGGGGGGACGGTCGGCGCAACTCGCCCTTCTGTTCCCGGATGATGGTCAAGGTTCTGGTCTACGCCTACGCGTCGGGGGGGTCTCTTCCCGGAGGATCCCGAAGCAGCTTGAGGAGGACGTGGCGTTCCGGTTCCGGGCCAAGGTGCGCTGCGAATGGGACTTGGTGTGCTTGGCCTTCAACCTCAGGCGCATGAAGACGCCGATGGCGGCGTAGATGGCGGGAATCCGACCGCGGAAGGCACCGGCCGGGAACCGCGCATACGGCTTCGTCAAGCGTCGGTCGACAAAATCCGTCCGGCGGCTGTCAATAAGCTTCCATTCGTGCCCCCATCGGCGTTCTTTTTTGCCCCCACGGCGGCGGGTTCCAAGGGGCGCCATGCCGCCAACTTCCTGAAATGAGCAACAAACTCGCCCCTCGAATGCAGCGCTGGAAAACGCCGCGAGTGGCGGGTATCCACGACGGGGAAGCAGCCGAATCGGCCGACGGGGAGTGCAAAAGTCCCTGAACCCGGACAGGCACTTTCGTTTTCGTTGCTTCGCCTCTAGAATGCACTCTTAACATTAGGGCCAGCTTAACTTTGCGATGAAATACTCGGGAAACCCAAAACACAATGACCCTTTCCAGCGAGGGCGAAAAGGCTCACGTTGCCCGAAAGGCCCAAAAGGAATTACCTTGGATGTCGCTCAAGAATTGCTCGAACGCAGTGAGGTTTCAGGAAAAAGAAGATTTGCCATATACGGTAAAAAAGCGTATTGCGCGCGAGAAAGCGGAAATGATTGTTGGCACGGCTATCCTGTTTCATTTGCCGACGTACCGATTCCAATTCAAAGGAAATGGCAAAAAGCAGGATTAATTCGTCGAAAAGACATCACGCGCGATAGAGCTGCTAGGAAAGGTAAAATATAGCTTATGGATAATCTCTACGGGAATAAGGAAGAATTCGCAATCGGGGTACAATTTTATCCTGATCCCGATACAGAACATCCTGTGGAACCGTTCCTTGGTAGGACGTGGGGCTCTCTGCAAATTTGGGTCGACGGAACAAATCTGTGCTCCCACATCGACGACGGAACCGTTTGTGAATCGGTAGATTGGTATTTTTTGACACTCTTTGAGTGGTTCATTGAAAACTGGAATCCATTGTTTCATGAAGAGCGCTTGCCAAATAGAAATGACGGAACACACGCATGGCTTTCCTTGCATCGAACCGAGATCCCGCCTCCAGCCTTGGAGTTCAATGAAGGCGAACTAGATAAGTGGGAGAGCTGGTGGCAAGATTGGTGGTTTCGCCATTCCATAATGTCAGCCCGCGATGGCGGACTATTCCCCGATATCGTAATCCGCCGATTCAGGGATTTGCTAGAAGTTTCTTGGGGAGGCTCCAATCTACCGGGAGCGCCCGAGCATTTTCGTTTCATAAACACGGAACCCAATTTCAAATTGCTGAACCCGCAGCTGGTTGCTGAACCGATTTTCCAATTGTTGACCGCCGCTGGATCTCATTTGTCGGCAATATTGCCCAATGACGACCGAGTTACGGCATTTTCTGACAATGTGCAGAAGCTGCGAGCCTGCGGCTCTGATGGGCATGATTTGCAGGAGCAAAGAATCGCTTGGCTAGCTGGTTTAGGCCGGGCCGAGGCGGAAGTCACAACGGTTTGGAACAATGCAGTGCGTGCGATCCGAAATGAGCAGACTCATCCTGGCGATGCGGAAAAGATTCTTGAAACCGCTGGATCGCCATTAGTAATTATCGGATCCTGTCACGCTGCACTTATGTTTGGCTCAATGGCGCCCGAAATCACCCAGGAAGATGCAATCAGGCTCGCGCACGAGATGATAAAGCTGCATGATCCGGAACACTCCGAAACCGCTTTTTCTGACGAGCTACGGTCGGGGTTGCGCGAGTTCGGTGATGTTGAACCACCCGTTGCTCCTTGGACGCGAGGTTATGAATTGGCTCGCTTATTTCATGAATCCGCGGGGACGGAGCTCGATGATTGCGTACCGGTTGAGATAGATAAAATTATTGAAGAGCTTTGCATTTCGGTTGGGCGTCTTGATCTTTCTGATTTGGACGTTAGAGGCGTTTCGATTGCGGGGCCGTCATTTCGTCCGGCTATTCTTCTCAATCCGAAAAACCACTTTAACAAAGGCCATGCTGGGCGCAGATTCTCTTTGGCACATGAACTTTGCCATCATTTGATTGACCGAAAAATTGGATGCCCGCTTTCTTTGGCAAGTGGTCCGTGGGCGCCTCGACGCATTGAGCAGCGTGCAAATGCATTTGCGGCGGAGCTCTTGATTCCATATAATTTAATCCGCCATAGCTGCGATGCAGGGAAGGCTGATTTGTGCTCTGTCGATGGGATAATTGAATTGTCGGACAAATTGATGGTTGGAAGAACTACACTTCTTGAACACTTAAGAAATAGAGATTTTATTACTGAGGATGCTAAGGATCGATTCCAGGATCAGTTGTCGGAAGGGTACAGCTCATCGCACTAAATGCACCGGAGTTGACCAAGCTAGCGAGCGGCTGCCGACAGGCCGGTCACGCCTGCCCGTCAATGAAAAAAGGCAGGTTCTCTGCCAGACACAAGGCGTAGTTCCGATCATCGAACGAATCCGACCGGCTGAACCGGCGCGTGTCCGTTAGAAGCTCGGCTCGCGGTCCGGCAATCGACAAATGGCGTATGACATTGCGCTTGGGAACGCGCGGACGGGGGCGCATGTTCCGCTTGACGGCGGACATCAAGCAGTGCTTCCCCCGGAAGGAATAACAATTCCGCAATGTCGGACCGCCGAATCGTTGCGGATTCCGGCGCGCGCGGCTATGCACCGGGCAGCAGCGCAAGACTACGACACGAGGCAAGCGATGAAGCAGAATTGGCAAGGTTCCAAGAGCAGTAGGAGCCGTTCAGCGAGGGCCTGCCGGTCCCGTCTCGGGCGGCGCGCCCGCCTCGCGCTTGCGGCCGCTTCGTTCGCAGCGCTCGCGTCGCACGCGGGCGCACAGGACTTCATCACATCGCACGGCATCTCCACTTTTGGCGATCTCAAATACGACGCGGATTTCGCCCATCTGGACTACGTGAACCCGGATGCGCCCAAGGGCGGCGAAATCGCGATCTGGGCGTGGGGAACGTTCGATTCGATGAATCCCTACAGCCGGAAGGGCCGTTCCGGCGGCCTTTCATCCGTTTTCTTCGAAAGCATTCTCCAAGGCACGTCCGACGAGATCAGCGCCGCCTACTGCCTGCTTTGTGAATCTATGGAGTACCCGGAGGACAGGAGCTGGGTCGCGTTCAACCTTCGCCCCGAGGCGCGGTTTTCCGACGGAACGCCGCTCACAGCGGACGACGTGTATTTCAGCTACGACCTGTTCCTGCGGGAAGGCCTGCTTTCGTTCCGGCGCGAGCTCGCCAAGGCGGTCGAGAGCGCCGCGGTCGAAGGGCCGTACAGGATACGCTTCGAATTCAAGACGGACGAACCGACCCGGGACTACCCCGCACTCGTCGGCGGCCTTCCCATCTTCTCAAAGGCCTGGTTCGACGCCACCGGATCGGTGCTTGACGAGTCCCGGCTCGAGCCGGCCACCGGCTCCGGACCGTACGTGCTCGACGAGCTCGAGGTTAACAGTCGAATCGTCTACCGGCTGAACCCGGACTACTGGGGCCGGGATCTCCCGATCAACCTAGGCCGCAACAACTTCGACAGCATCCGGGTCGAGTATTTCGGGGATTCGCTGGCGGCCTTCGAAGGCTTCAAGGCGGGCACCTACACGTTCCGCGCGGAAAACGTCTCGCGGCAATGGGCGACCGCCTACGACTTTCCGGCCATCGAGAACGGCTGGGCCGTGAAGCGGACTTTTCCGGACGGAAACAAGGCGTCCGGCCAAAGCTACGTGTTCAACCTGAGGCACGAAACGTTCCAGGACAAGCGCGTGCGCGAGGCGCTCGGGCTCATGTTCAATTTCGAATGGTCGAACCAGACGCTTTTTTACGGCCTCTATGCGCGGATTCACTCGTTCTGGGAAAACAGCGACCTTGCGGCTGCCGGCCTGCCCGGGGAAGGCGAGCTCGCGCTGCTTGAACCGCTGAGGGACGGCGTTTCCCCCGAAGTGTTTTCGGAGCCTGCGGTGCTCGCTCCCGAATCCGGCGAGCGGCAGCTGGACCGGGGGAATCTGCGGAGGGCCTCGGAATTGCTGGACGCCGCGGGATGGCTGGTAGGCGACGACGGAATGCGCAGGAATGCCGACGGCGAACCCCTCGTGGTCGAGTTCCTTGAGGACAGCCCGACCATGATCCGCGTCATAACCCCGTACGCCGAGAACCTGCGCAAGCTAGGCGTGGACGCCGTCGTTTCACAGGTGGATCCGTCCCAGTACACTGATCGGGTCCGCAACCACGACTTCGACATGATTGTCGACTCCTTCCCCGTCTCCTTGGAGCCCGGCCCCGGCTTGCGCCAGTATTTCGGTTCGGAGCATACGGACGGCGTTTTCAATTCGGCGGGGCTGGCGAACGAAGCCGTGGACGCGCTCATCGACCACGTGGTCGCCGCGAAGTCGACCGAGGAACTGACCGTCGCGGTGCGGGCGCTGGACCGGGCGCTCCGTGCCGAGAAATTCTGGGTCCCCCAATGGTTCCGGAACTTCCACACGGTGGCCTACTACGACATGTTCGAGCATCCGGAGAATCTCCCGCCGTATTCGCTAGGGCACCTGGATTTCTGGTGGTTCAACCAGGAAAAGCACGACGCCTTGGAAGCAGCCGGCGCGTTCTAGCCGTTTTCCGCGCGCATCCCCCGCTGGCGAAGGCGCAGCGCTGAATGGGAGTTTACATCCTCCGCCGGCTCGCTTTGGTGCTCCCGACGCTGTTCGGGATCATGGTCATCAATTTCGCGCTCGTGCAGTTCGTGCCGGGCGGTCCCGTCGAACAGATCATCGCGCAGCTGGAAGGCGAAGGCGACGTGTTCGAATCCTTCGCGGGAACCGGGCAGGAGACGATTGCGAACGAAGGCGGCGGAGACCGGTATCTGGGCGGCCGCGGGCTGCCCCCGGACTTCATCGCCGAGCTGGAGAAGCAGTTCGGATTCGACAAGCCTCCGCTTGAACGGTTCGTCACCATGATGTGGGACTATCTTCGGCTGGATTTCGGCGAAAGCTATTTCAGGTCCATCTCGGTGGTCGACCTCGTGCTCGAGAAGATGCCGGTATCGATCACGCTGGGCCTATGGAGCACCGTCCTTGCCTACCTGATCTCCATTCCCCTCGGAATCCGGAAGGCGGTCAAGGACGGCTCGCCTTTCGACACTTGGACCTCCGGAGCGATCATCGTCGGCTACGCCATTCCGGGCTTCCTGTTCGCGATCTTGCTGCTGGTGCTGTTCGCGGGCGGCTCCTACTTCAAGGTCTTTCCGCTGCGCGGCCTCGTGTCCGACGATTTCGAAAGCCTCAGCCTGGTCGGGAAAATCGCCGACTACTTCTGGCACATCACGCTTCCCGTCCTGGCGTCGACGATCGCTGCGTTCGCGACGCTTACCCTCCTGACGAAGAACAGCTTCCTGGACGAGATCAAGAAGCAGTACGTTGTCACCGCCAAGGCCAAGGGCCTCTCGGAGAACCGCGTGCTCTACGGGCACGTGTTCCGCAACGCCATGCTGATCGTGATAGCCGGATTCCCGGCGGTTTTCGTTTCCGTGTTCTTCGGCGGCTCCTTGATCATCGAAACGATTTTCTCGCTGGACGGCCTAGGAAGGCTCGGGTTCGAGGCCGCCGTCGCGCGCGACTATCCGGTGGTTTTCGGAACGCTGTACGTGTTCGGGCTGCTCGGACTTGTCGTCGGGATCATCTCAGATCTGACCTACGTCTGGATTGATCCGCGCATCGACTTCGAAACGAGGGAAACGTGATCCGGCTCTCCCCTCTTGCGAAACGCCGCTGGCGGAATTTCCGATCGAACCGGCGCGCCTACTGGTCCTTGATCGTGTTCGGGCTGCTGTTCGCCGTTTCGCTGTTCGCGGAATTGATCGCCAACGAAAAGCCGCTGCTGGTGAGCTACAAGGGCGACCTGCTTTCGCCCGTTCTCAGCTTCTACCCGGAGACGAGATTCGGAGGCGATCTGCGCACGGAGGCGGTGTACCGCGACATCGAGGTCAGCTGCCTGATCATTTCCGGCGGCCTGGAGTCCTGCTGGGACGATCCGGAGGGCGTGATCGAGGACGCCGCCGACGGCGAGGTCGACGGCGCTCCGGTTGATCGGGGCTGGGTCGTTTGGCCGCTGATTCCCTATTCGTACCACACGGTCGGCGATCTCGGCGGGAAGCCGGCGCCGTCGCCGCCGGACGCGGACCATTGGCTCGGCACGGACGACACCGCCCGCGACGTGCTCGCGAGGATCATCTACGGGTTCAGGTTTTCCGTTCTGTTCACGATCGTGGTGACCGTGGCGTCATCCGCGATCGGCATGGCGGCGGGAGCGGTGCAGGGATTTTTCGGCGGCCGACTCGATCTGTTCCTTCAGCGTGTGATCGAGGTCTGGGGAGCGATACCGTCGCTCTACATCATCATCATCGTCGCCGCGGTCTGGCGGATGGACTTTTGGCTGCTCGCGTTCCTGATGATCCTGTTCGGATGGATTGCGCTGGTCGGCGTGGTCAGGGCGGAGTGCCTCCGCGCGCGCAATTTCGAGTACGTCCGGGCCGCGCGGGCGCTCGGCGTCGGCAACCACGCGATTCTTTTCCGGCATGTGCTTCCCAACGCGATGGTCGCCACCCTGACGCTGCTCCCGTTCCTGATCACCGGCACGATCGGATCGCTGGCGGCGCTGGACTATCTCGGGTTCGGGCTGCAGCAATCGTCGCCTTCGCTCGGCGAGCTGACGCTTCAGGCGAAGCAGAATCTGCAGGCTCCGTGGCTGGGATTCACGGCGTTCTTCACGTTCGCGATCATGCTCTCGCTGCTCGTGTTCATCTTTGAAGGCGTGAGGGACGCCTTCGATCCTCGAAAGACGTTTGCTTGAAACGCGCCCTGCTTCGCGCATCGAACCTTGCGGTCACATTCCGGCAAGGCGGCACGGAAACCCGGGCGGTCCGGGGCGTCGATTTCCGCGTGGACGAAGGCGAAACCGTCGCCATTGTCGGCGAGTCGGGATCAGGCAAGTCGGTCTCGGCGCTTTCGATCGTAGGCCTGCTGCCGGAAAACGCCGAAATCACCGGATCAATCAAATACGCGGACGCGGAACTCATCGACGCCGACCGGACGGTGCTGCGCGGAATTCGGGGCAACGACATCAGCTTCATCTTTCAGGAGCCGATGACGTCCCTCAATCCGCTTCACACCTTGGAGAAACAGATCGGCGAGAGCCTTGCGCAGCACCAAGGCCTGCGGGGCGCGGCCGCGCGCGAGCGGATCGTTGAGCTTCTGGACAGGACCGGCATCGACAACCCCGAAAGCCGTCTGAAATCCTATCCGCACCAGCTTTCAGGCGGCCAGCGGCAGCGGGTGATGATCGCTGTGGCGCTTGCGAACAATCCCGGCCTGCTGGTGGCGGACGAGCCGACGACCGCTCTCGACGTGACCATCCAGGCCCAGATCCTCGAGCTGCTCGCCGAACTCAAGCAGTCGGAGCGGATGAGCCTTCTGTTCATCACGCACGACCTGAACATCGTCAGAAGCATCGCCGACAGGGTCTACGTCATGAAGGACGGCGAGTTCGTCGAGAACGGCCCGAAAGAGGAAGTCTTCGCGAACCCGCGGCACGAATACACGCGGCGGCTCCTTGCCGCCGAGCCCGGCGGCGAGCCCGATCCCGTGAAATCGAACGCGGAAACCGTCGCCGCCGCCGAGGACCTCAAGGTTTGGTTCCCGATCCAGCGGGGCCTGATCCGGCGCACGGTGGGGCACATCAAGGCGGTCAATCCGTCCGACTTCGATGTCAGGCGCGGCGAGACTCTCGGAATCGTGGGCGAATCGGGATCCGGCAAAACCACTCTCGCCTTGGCGCTTATGCGCCTTGTCTCCTCGACCGGCAGCATCCGTTTCCTCGGCAAGGAGCTGCAGGGTCTGAAGAGCTGGAACCTGCGGCGTGCCAGGCGCGACATGCAGATGGTGTTCCAAGACCCTTACGGCTCGCTGTCGCCGCGCATGACGGTGGAGCAGATCGTCTCCGAGGGTCTCAAGGTGCACGGCGTGGCGGAGGGAACAAGGGCTAAGGCGACAGCCGATATTCTGTCCGAAGTCGGCCTTGATCCGGAAATGCTGCACCGCTACCCGCACGAGTTCTCCGGCGGCCAGCGGCAGAGAATCGCGATCGCCAGGGCGATGGTACTCAAGCCGAAGCTGGTCGTGCTCGACGAGCCGACATCGGCGCTCGACCGAACGGTCCAGGCGCAGATCATCGACCTTCTGCTAGGGCTGCAGCGCAGATACGACCTGTCCTACATGTTCATCAGCCATGACCTCAGGGTCGTCCGCGCCTTGTCCCACAAGATACTCGTGATGAAGGACGGGGATATCGTGGAATGGGGGCTTGCCTCGGAAGTTTTCGGCCAGCCCAGGACCGGCTACACCCGGGAGCTGATCGCCGCCGCGTTCGACATGCATACGCTGGAGGACGAGGATCTCGACGGAGGCCGAGCGGAGGCCGCCGGATTGCGGAACGGGGAATTGCCGGACCGGGAATCCGCGAGCGCTTCAGGATAGCGACGGAAAAGGCCTCGACGCTTCGGAGCGGCGGGGCGGCTTGCGGGAAACGGGTTTCGCGTGTCCCGTCCTGCTCAGCGGGAAGTCGCCGCGCCGCCCGCCCGGCTTCCGAAAGCTATTGCAGGTAGGACACCGAGCAATCGATGCCGCGCGCGTTCAGCCGCGCGCACGCCTTGCTGGCGTTCGCTTCCGTGAGTCCAATGAACCTGACCGCGTAGGAATCCCCCACGCGCTGAACGAGTTTCGTCGCGCCCACGATCGAGCCGAAGTCCATGAGCGCCGCCTTCAGCAAACGCCGTTCCGCAGCCTGCCGGGTACCGAAATCCCCGAGATGGATGCCGAACCGGGTCGTCTCCGAAATGTTGAACGAGCTTGCCAGCACGCTGAACGGGCGCCTCTTCGGCGCCATCTCGACCTGCACGGTAACAGGCTCCGCCTCGTGCACGGGCTCCCCGCCGTCGCCAACGGCAACCGGAACTTCGTCGCCGTCCCCGGCCGAGACGACCGCCGCGACGATGGCGCTGACGGTGCCGCTCTGCTCCTCAAGCTCCGGAAAGCCCGGCCGCGGCATCGGCGCGAACTGGGCCAGCACTAGCGCGGCAGACGCGTAGTTCGGCTTGTCCGGCATTCTTACGGCAACCTCGGTATGCGCCCTTTGGAAGCCCAAATCGAGCAGCTCCGAAACATGTGCGTTCCGCGTCGCCACCGACCTTCCGCCGAACACCGTCGCAATGATCCGCTTGCCGCCCCTTTGCGCCGACCCAACGAGGTTGAATCCGGCTGCGTTCGTGAACCCCGTTTTGATGCCGTCGGCGCCGCGGTACGCGGACAGGAATTTGCGGTTGGTGCTGTAGATCGTCTTGTTTCCGACCGAAGTTTTGATCCGGGAGAACAGGTTGTAGTAGTCCGGGTAGTCGTAGATCACGTGGCGCGCGAGCGTCGACATGTCGCGCGCCGTGGACCGGTGCCCCTTCTGCGTCAGCCCGTGGGCATTCCGGAATGTCGTGTTCTTCATTCCCATCGCCGCTGCCGTCTTGTTCATCCGCTTCGCGAACGCGCTTTCGCTCCCGGAAATTGCCTCGGCGATCGCGGTGGCAGCGTCATTGGCGGACCTCACCGCCGCCGCCCGCATCAGATACCGCAGGGAGATCCGCGATCCGGGCTTCATGTACAGCTTGGAAGGCGGCTCAGAAGCCGCGAATTTCGAGATCTTGACCTTGGTATCCAACGAGATTTCGCCGTTCTTGACGGCTTCGATGGCGACGTAGAGCGTCATCATCTTCGTTAGCGACGCCGGATGAAGCTTGGTGTCCGCGTTTCTCGCGAACAGGACTTCGCCGTTCCGCGCGTCCATGACCATTGCCGCGTACGGCGCCGCTAGCGCGCCGTTCGCCCATAGTGCGAGCAGGATTGCCGAAACCAGGATTATTCCTGCGTTCAGCCCGGCTCTAAGCACAACAAGCATGACGATTCTGAACACCCTGCCCTCGCTCTCTGTCCATCCCGTTGACCGGGATTGTCTGGTTCACTGCTCGATCTCGGGCGCCGTTTGAGCGACCGGAAGGCTCTTTGCTGGCCTGCCCAAACCCATACCACATTTAGAAAGGGGAAGGAACGCAAGTCGATTTTGTTGCTTGCTGACAACAGTTTTTTGCGCCGGATCAACATGTTGTGGTACACAGCCAATATATCTCGCAATATTTTCCTGCTGCGCTTGCGGAAGCAGCCTGATCGCAGGCCGGAAAATGCACTTGAATCTGCTCGCCGGCGCGGGCCTGCTTCCAAGGCAGGCATTCGGGAAGCCGGGCATCGGCGTGGCATTCAGGTGTCGTGACCTCCGGCAAATCCGAGTCCGAATCGTCCCTGCAACGACCTTGTTCGTCATCCCGCCGGGTGAAACTGCTAGATCCGACCGAGCAGTCCTCTCGCTCCGCGGCAACCCGGACAGCGACGCGCCTGAGGGATATCGATTCGCGCGGATCGCCCTCGAAGGGATTCATGCCTTGCGGGCAGCCGTTGGACCGCCCACGGGATTTGAGTTGGCAGTTCAATTCGAATAATCTTGGCTGGCGGAGCAGCGCGCCCGAACTCTTGAGCTGAACGACCCAATCATGACAGCGAGCGGCAGCAGCGAGGACGCCGGGAACGGAGCCAGCCCCGATGCGGGCACATCCGTCCTTTCGCGCCCGGAGTCGGAGACTGAACGCGCTCCGATGTACAAGGTTCTCCTGATCAACGACGATTACACGCCGATGGAATTCGTCGTGGCGATACTCGAGCAAATATTCATGATGTCGCGCGACAATGCGATCGCGCTGATGCTGGCTGTCCACAACAAGGGCGTGGGCGTCGCGGGCGTCTTTCCGCACGAGATCGCGGAAACCAAAGCCCGACAAGTCATTGATTTGGCAAGAAAGAATCAGCACCCGCTCATGTGTACAATAGAGAAGGAATAGAGCCGCGGCTTCCGCCGACGGCTGAACCTCGGCCATGAGCTTCTCGGTGGAGGGCCGGACCGCCATCATTACCGGCGCGGGCAACGGCGTTGGCCTAGCGGTCGCGCGGAGATTCGTGGAAGGCGGTGCCAAGGTCGTGTTCGCGGACTTGGACGTTTCCGGCCTGAAGTCGGAATTCCGCAATTCCGAAGAGTCGGTCCGCTACTACGCGGGGGACCTGCGGGAAAAGCTTACGAGGGCGAATTTGCTCGCCCTCACTCTTTCGGAGTTCGAGCGCGTCGACATTCTGGTGAACGCCAGCCGGGAAGTGCAGACCGCCGATCCGATTACCGGCGGCAACGATGCGGTCATGAACACGATGCTGGCTCAGAACCTGGTCCAGCACTACAACCTCACGCTGCTTGTCGCGGACCAATTCGTGAAGCAGAAGTCGGAAAGCCCGGAGTTTTCCGAGGCACCGGCCGGGGCCGTGGTCAACATCTCGACCATCGCGGCCCGGCGTGCCAATCCCCGGCTTGTGGAATACTCCGTCAGCTGCGCCGCGCTGGACCAGCTCACAAGGTCGCTCGCGGCGGCGCTGGCACCCGAAGGAATCCGTGTGAACGCGGTGGCGCTGGGATCGGTAATGACCGCCAAGCTTCAGAGTGAGCTCGTCGTGAACAACAGCAGCCGCAAGGAAATTGTCCGTGGAACCCCGCTCGGACGCATCGGCGAGGCGTCGGACGTCGCCAGCGCGGTACAGTTCATGTGCTCCGACGCGGCCCGGTTCATAACGGGCCAAGTCCTAGCGGTCGACGGCGGACGTTCGCTAGTCGACGTGGTGGAAGTTCCCTGCCACTAGCCGCGGCGGGCGGGCCCGCTTGTTCAGGTGTCGGCCCCGAGCTTGAAATCCTCCAGCCCCGAGATCGCCGACGGCATCTTCGGTTCGCCGCCGGGGCGCAGCGTCTCCTCCGTCGGCTTGATCGTCGCACCCTCCGGGGCAGCGGGCGCGGTTGCCTTTTCCTTCCGCTTCGCCGCAATCCTCACCGCATCGTCAAGCTCGGTCTGGCGGCACAGGCCGAGTGCGACCGGATCAGTCGGCTGGATGTTGCCGATGTTCCAGTGCGTCCGATCCCGGATCGCCTGGATCGTCGGCTTGGTCGTCCCGACAAGCTTCGAGATCTGGCTCGCGTTTAGCTCGGGATGGTTCTTGACCAGCCAGGCTATGGCGGCAGGGCGCTCGTACCGTTTCGAAAGCGGCGTGTAGCGCGGAGCCTTCCGTGCCGTCTCCCCTTCCGTTGCGGGGTTCTCCTTCAGGCGGAGAACCCGCTCCGGATCCTTTTCGGCTGCGCGAAGCTCCTCCAGGTCCAGCTGATTGTTCGCGACGGGGTCGGATCCCAGAATCCCCATGTCATCCCCGTCGGCAAGGCTTTGGACCTCGAGTTCGTGCAAGTCGCAGAACTGCGCAATCTGCTTGAACGTCAATATGGAATTGTCGATCAGCCACACGGCGGTCGCCCGCGCCATAATCGGTTTGCTCATGAATGCCCGCGCTCCGAACTGATTGCGATTGGCCGCCCGCAGCAGATGCCATGCGCGTCTCGCCCGGACGGCTCCAGCCGCTCCTATTAGTCTTCGTCGTTAGGATGCGAAAGCGGATTCGCAAGCCGCCTCCGACGCGGCGGTCGGCGCACCCTTCAGAGCTTGAGCACGATCTTGCCGATATGGGCCGAGCTTTCCATCCGCGCATGGGCATCCGCGGCGTCCTCAAGCGCGAACTCGGAATCCATCACCGGCGCAATCCGGCCGGATTCGAGCAGCGGCCAGACATGCTCGTGAAGCCCGTCCGCGATCCGCGCCTTCGCCAAGTCGCTTTGCGGCCGAAGCGTGCTCCCGGTCATCGTGAGCCGCTTTGTCATCAGCCTCAAGAAATTCAGCTCCGCCTTCGACCCTTGGAGGAACGCGATCTGCACAAGCCGACCGTCGTCGGCGAGCGCGCGGAGATTCCGCTCGATGTAGTCGCCCCCGACCATATCCAGGATCAGGTCGACGCCTTTGCCGCCTGTAGTCGACCGAACCTCCTCCACGAAGTCGGCCTTCTTGTAGTTTATGGCAATGTCGGCACCCAAGTCTTTGCAGGCACGGCATTTCTCGGATGAACCGGCAGTGGCGAACACCCGGGCGCCGAAAGCGTCCGCCAGCTGGATGGCGGTCGTGCCGATTCCAGACGAGCCGCCGTGGACAAGGATGGTCTCGCCCGACCTGAGCCCTCCCCTCGTGAACACGTTGCTCCAAACGGTGAAGTGGGTTTCGCAAAGAGCTGCTGCGCGGTCCATTTCCATTTCCGCTGGCACCGGCAGCGCATGATCCTCGTGGGTAACGGAATACTCCGCGTAGCCGCCGCCCGGCAGGAGCGCCGAAACCCGGTCGCCGACGGAATGCCGGGTTACGCCCGGCCCGGCTGCCGCTACGGTTCCCGCGGACTCAAGGCCCGGAAGGTCCGATGCGCCGGGAGGCGGGGCGTACTTGCCCGCTCTCTGCAAAGCGTCCGGTCGGTTCACGCCAGCCGCGAAATTCCGGATCAGCACCTGCCTGTGGCCGGGAACCGGAACCGGACGTTCCGCCGGCTTCAGGACCTCCGGACCGCCGGACTCGCTGATCTCCACCACCCTCATCGTATCGGGCATCAGCTGCGCCCCTCTTTCCGCACCCAGCCGGGAAACTGGCCCCGCCGGTCGGTCGGCGGCCGAACGGCTTTGCCCAGACGGGAAATCGCCTCGGCGGCTCCGGCGCACGCGGGATTGCTTTCCAGCCGCAAGCGAATCGATTGGATATTCATCACGTCGGCAATTCTGCGATCGATAAACCGGCGGGTATCCTGGTGTCCGGCGCTCGAATCACCGATCCAGTGGAGGAACGCGCTGCCAACGACAGCCGAAAGCGTAGCGCGCTTCGTGTACCAGCTGAAATCCTCGGATGTGTCGCCCAAAGATGTCCATATCGCGCCAGCAGTTCCCCAAACTGCCCGAGCGCCCTCCGCCGCATGCTGCGGCAGGGCGTAGAGCGACATGGCGCGGCGAACCGCATCCTTGCTGTCTTCCACGACTTCCAAGCGAAATCCTACCGCGGCGGCTATGCGGTCCCGGAACTTCATGCCAGAGAAATCCGCCGCGCCGATCAGGGCCGACATGCGTTCGTCTGCGTCCTTGTGGAACGTCCATGCAAGATCCAGGGAGCCGCGCGGGCAAGCCGCCTTCGCCCGCTCGAATTCGTAGCCCGAAGCATCAACGGCGGCCCCGAAAGCCCGGTCGCTCCAGCCATGTTCCGGAACCAGCGGAAGAATCGCTTTCAACAGGCTCAGGCGGACCGCTTCCGGCGTTTCCAATCGGGATTCAGTATCGGCTTCCATGCGCTGCCTCAGCCGGAACCGACGGTTGTCGATTTCCAACCGGCATACCGGCATTCGAGGAATCGAACAAACAGAATCCGCCCCGGCCGGGACACCCGCAGCAGCCACGGAACTGCGGGTCGTCGCCCGCTCGGCGGGGTATTGACGGGCGCGGAACGGCCCCGAGAGGTTCATGTCCCAAGGCGATTGGACGCCTCCGGAAACCTAGCGTTTTTGCGCGGGCCTGTGCTTCGAAGAATCAGCAGCACAGGATGCCGCGGTTGCGAAGCAACCTGGATTTTGGGACGTCAAGGAGCTTTTGAAGAAGATTTTGGCGGATGGCGATCCGCTGGAAACGCTGGTTGATGCGGTGGATTTCGAGCGGTTCCGGCCAAATCGTGGACGCCTCCCTGGTCGCCGTACCCCGCCAACGCGCCAGCGCCGGGGAAAAGGCCGCGACCAAGGCGGGGCAGAAGGACATGGAAGTAGTGTACCGATAGCTCTGCAAATTCCGCCGGGCATGTCCAGCCGGTTTCGCGGCTTGCAACCCCCGGCCGAAGCCCCTGAGCGCGCAGCGCGAAGAGGCGAGGCCGGGGGCTTCTTCGATTTTTCGGATTCGCGCGGCGTCGCGGTTCGTAGAATCGGAACGAAGCGTCCGGGCTGACGGCCTCAGGAAACGCGCGGCTTGCTTGTGCGGCGGGAAATTCAAACCAGGCCCCGGCCGCGAGAGGGCGTTCAGCACTCCCCGGCGGTAGGATCATCAACCCAGGCTGTGAACGACGGCACCCGTGCCGCGGCGGCGAGCGCAACCGCGGTGGGATGAAAAAGCGTTCTCAAGATGACGGTCTTCCTTCGTCTGCTCGGCGGGACGCGCCCGCCTCCCGCGGACACGCCGAGGCCCGTCACCGCACGATCTCGTAATCGAGCCGCGCATGGGACCAGCGTCGCGTGCGCGTCCAAGCTCCGTCCTTGCTCATCAGCGGCTCGCGCAGCCGCTCGCCGATCGCGAACAGCCAGCGCGGGGCGTCCGGAACCGGCTCGAACGCCTGCTCGGGCGAGGCCAGATCGCCGAGCGAGACCGGGTCCTCGGTCACGACCGCGAACAGGACCCCCGATCCGGTCGGCTCGCGGGCCGGAAGGCTGAAGCCGTAATAGGGATTCGGGATCTCAACGGCGCGCCCCGCCTTGATCAAGGCGCCCGCTCCGGCCCGCTCGGACCACCGGTTGGGGAAGATCTGCGTCACGGTTCCGTCGGCCGCCACATCCACGAGCAGGAGATGGCCGGAACGCGCGCTGTGGACCCGGAGCTTGATCTTCTCGCCCAGCCGCACCCGCTGCGAAGGCAGCATCTCCACCCGCACGCCGGCGCTGTTGCCGTGGCCGAGCGCGGCCCCGGCCGCCTCCGCTGCGTCCGGGACGCGCGGCGGGCCGACCACCTCCAAGTCGCGCGCCAGCAAGCCCCGCGGCCCTTCGAGCTGCGGGGTCAGGCCGCTCGGGCAATGCCGCTGCTGGCGCGCGCAGAAAGACTCGGACTCCGAACGCACGTAGTCGAGCAATTCCGAGTGCACGACGCGCCCGTCGCCGTCGCGGTCGGCGCGGCGCTCGGCGATTCCGCGCACGAAGCGGCCGGTGAAGAATCCTTGCGGCGGCTGCGCCTCAAGGTCTTCCAGCGCCAGCTGGTTGGACGCGACCGCGGTCCACGTGACGAGGTTGCCTTTCCTTTCGACGAAGCCCGGACCGGGCTCGGACGGCGGCGCGGACCGGAGCCCTGCCGCCTCCCGCCCGGCGCCGCGCCGGGGGAGGAGGGTGCGCACCGCGCGCGGGTCGGGCGCGCCCAGCGACCGGGTGATGGTGCCCGAAAAGCAGGAGTCGACGATCAGGTACGCTTGGCGGTCCGCCAGATCGTCGAACAGCGCCCCGATCTCGTCGTCGAGGATGAGGTTGGCGTACCTCGTCGGGTTGCCCGCGACCGGCTCGAACCGCGCATCGTGGGGCACCAGCGCTTCATCCTGCCCGTCCGGCTCGTCGCCGTCCTGGTCCGGCTGATGATGGCCGTGCCCGGAGTAATAGAGCAGGGCGCGCGCGCCCGGCCTGGTGCCCGCCACCAGCCAGTCCCGGATCCCGTCCAGAATGCCCGCGCGGGTTGCCTGCGCGTCGGTCAGCAGCAGTATCTGGCCGGAGTCGAATCCGAGGTGCCCGACCAGCAGGTCGCGCATGTTGCGGGCGTCGTTGACCGTGCCCTGCAGATCGTTGATCGTGTCGTCCGGATAGCGGTTGATGCCGATCAGCAAGGCCCGATCGCCCCGCGGCGGCGCCAAGGAAACGGACGCTTCCGCCCACGCGGCGCCGGCCAGCGCCGACAGCAGCGCCGCGCCCGCCAGCGCTCCGACCAGCGGCGGGCGGACTGCGGAGGCCGCGGGCAACGGCGTTCCGATGCTCTTCATGGCATCCCTCCTCGGCCTAATTGCGCCGCGCCGCGCGGCCGACAGACTGCGCACAAGGCCTGTGAAGTTTCAACCGCTGTCGGCCGGCGCGCCGCTGTCTTCATTCCGGCGCCGCCGGCCCGACTCGGAAACGGGAACGCGTTCGCTCCGGACGGCCGCCGCACCAGCACCGCCCAGCTCACCGCTTTGCGCCATGGCGGCGCAAAAGCGCCTGCATTTTGCGGTGCCGCTCCTTTATCGCGTCGTCGAGCGGCGTTTCGCCGCGATGGTCCGCTCTGTTCACCTGGGCGCCGCGGTCAATGAGCAGCTTCGCCGTTTCAAGGGAATTATTGTGCGCCGCCCAGTGCAGCGCTGTGCTGCCGTACTCGTCCGCTTTGTTCACGTCGGCGCCGCGGTCGATGAGCAGCTTCGCCGTTTCAAGGGAATTCCATTGCCCCGCCCTCGTCAGCGGCGTAATGCCTACTAAGCCGCCAGTCCGCACGGACATCGCATTCACGTCGGCGCCGCAGGCGATCAGCGCCGCCGCCGCGTCGCGGGCGTTCGCAGAGGAAGCGACCATCAGCGGCGTATCAGCGTCCGAATTGAACCAACCTTCCCAGCCGCCGAGGCGCCGTTTGACGCGCTCGGAGAATTCCACATCGCCTTTCCAAAACAGCCTCGTGTCCGCGGCCATGCCTGCACGGCACAAGGCCGCGACCACCCCGGGGAGGTCCAGCACCGCCGCGTAATGCAGGTCCGTCCAGCCGGCGGAGCCTCCCTTCCGATTCGGCGAGAAGGGGCGCCCGAGCAGTTCCGAAAAGCGCTCGCGCGCCTCCTCTTCCCGCGCTTGGCGCTCGCGCTCCGCTTCCGCCTGCAAACGCGCCTCCTCTTCGCGCTTCTTGCGCGCACGCTCCGCTTCCGCCCGCAAACGCGCCTCCGCTTCCGCCCGCAAACGCGCCGCCTCCTCGCGCCCCGGACCCGCCAGGCCCTCCGACTGCTCCCGCGTCAGGTGCCCGGTCGCATCCAGGCCGCTCGACTCCTGCCACGCCCGCAGCGCCGCCCGCGTCCGACGCCCGAACACCCCGTCCGCCGGACCGGGGTCGTGTCCGGTCGACGCCAGCCCCATCTGGATCAGACGCCGCTCCTCGACGCCCAATCCCAAGCCTCTCTCGACTTCCTCGGGGGAAGTCGCTTTTCCGCCGCGGCTGCGCAGCGCCGCCTGAACTTCATGATGCTCCTCGTCGCGAAGCGCCAAACTCAGCGGCGTCCAGCCGTCGCCGTCCGCCGCGTTCACGTCGGCGCCCAGGTCGACGAGCAGCCCCGCCGCTTCGGGGGCGTTCCCGCGGGCCGCGTGGTGCAGCGGCGTCAGGCCGCCGCCGTCCGCCGCGCTCACGTCGGCGCCCAGGTCGACCAGCAGCCCCGCCGCTTCGGGGGCGTTCCCGCGGGCCGCGTGGTGCAGCGGCGTCAGGCCGCCGCCGTCCGCCGCGCCCACGTCGGCGCCCAGGTCGACCAGCAGCCCCGCCGCTTCGGGGGCGTTCCCGCGGGCCGCGTGGTGCAGCGGCGTCAGGCCGCCGCCGTCCGCCGCGCCCACGTCGGCGCCGCAGTCGGCCAGCCCCGCCGCCGCGTCGCGGGCGTTCGCAAGGGAAGCGACCATCAGCGGCGTCTCGCCGTTCGCCCGCCGGCCCTCGAAACTCTCGTGCCCGAGCGCGGCGAAGGCGCGTTCCAGATCGCCGCCGAACGGCTGGGAGCCGGTCTTCAGCCTCGCGTCCGCGGCCATCCCCGCATCGCACAAGGCGGCGACCGCCCCGGGGAGGTCCAGCAGCGCCGCGTAGTGCAGGTCGGTCCAGCCGACGGAGCCCTCCCTCCGCTCCGGCGAGAAGGGGCGGCCGAGCAGTTCCGAGAACCGCCGGGACGCCTCGCGATTGGCGCGGGCGCCGGCGAGGGCGGAAAGCATGCCGCGGCGGTCCGGATGGGTCTGCGGAACCGAGCGCAGCCATTGGAGGCGCGCCGCCTCCTCCGCCGCGTAATCGCCGAGCAGCCCTTGGGCGCGCGCTTTCAGGCGCAGGAATTCCGGCCGCGGCCCCGCCGCCGCCTCGAGCCGCGCAATCCGCTCCAGCGCCGGCGGGGCGTCCTCCCATGTCTCGACGCGCACCTCCTCGACCAGCCCCGACACCGCCCGGTCCCGGACCGCCTCCACGGACCGGACCCGGCCGTGCTCGCGCAGATGCGCGCCGGCCTCCTCCAGCAGCCGGGCATGGTCGCCGGCCTTCAGGCGGTCCTCCGCCAGCAGCGCCCAGTCCGCCAGGGTGATGCCGCCCGGAAGGACGATCTCCGCCGCCTTGTCAGCGACTTCGGGCGAAGGCGGCGCCGTCCCCTCCGCCGCCGAAGCCGCCGGGCCCTGCGGCGGGAGCGGCTCAGCCCCCGAAACCAGGTAGAAGCGGCCCAGCGACGAATTCGACCACGGCACCTGCTCGCCGCCGGTCGCCCGGACCACCGCTTTCGAAACCTCGCCGAACATGTCGTTCACGCTCAGCCCCGGCGTCTCGATGTGCGCCAGCAGCGCCTCGGTGAACGGCGAGTTCCGGCCCTCCCCGTCCGCCGCCACGTCGTCGGGCGCCGTCGCGTAGCCGATGAGCGTCCCCGGCACGCCTGTCACGCGCGCAAGCCCCCGCTTGGCCGCCGCCGCGCGGCTCAGCCCCAAGGACCGCGCCAGATCCCCCGCCAGAGGGTTGTTCCGGCACGCGTCGAGATACACCAGCCTCTTCGTCCCGCGCATGTGCTCCAGCACGGTGTCGAGCTCGACGGCCCCGCGCCTGAGGTCCAGCTTGCTGTCGAGCTTCGCGTCGACCGGCGCGAGCCAGTTCCTCCCTTCCACCTGCAGGCCGTGGCCGGCGTAGAAGAACAGGGTCACGTCCGCCCCGCGCGACGCCGCGTCGAACTCGCCGAGCTTGTCGTAGAGGCCGTCGAGGTCGAGGTCCGTCCCCAGCACCACCTCGAAGCCCAGCCGTCCGAGCGCCGCCGCGACGGCGGCGGCGTCGTTGCCGGGGTTCCTCAGCGCGTCGGTGTGCTCGTAGGCGGCGTTGCCGATCACCAGGGCAACACGCTCGGAAGCCGCCGCCGCGACAGTCGGCATCCACAGCGCCGCCGCCGCCAGCGCCAAGGCGGCCATCCCGCGCTTTGAAGCCATGCCGTCCTCCCTTGCCGCGTTCCGCAAGCAGTGCACCGATGGTTCTGCAAATTCCGCCGGGCATGTCCAGCCGGCAGCCGGTTTCGCGGCTTGCAGCCCCCGGCCGAAGCCCCGGAGCGCGCAGCGCGGAGGGGCGAGGCCGGGGGCCCGGTCCGAATCTTCCGGTTTGCTGATGATGATGTTGAATCCCCGCGGGCCAGGCCCGGAACGGCGCCTGCCATGCGCGAAGCGTGGGAAGGGTCGGGCAATCCGCGCCACCCGCGCCGCGGCCTTGAACGGGCCTGCGAGGAGGATTGTCCACGCTTTCCATGCTTCCCGCATTCCCGCGGAGATGTCGGCTTGGAGCGTCATGCCGCCGGCCTCCCCGTGTCGGCCCTGCGGCGCTCCCGCGGAAGCTCCATGTCCAGGCAGCGCCCGCCCTCCATCCAGGTCTCGCGGATCTCCGCCGACCTCAAGCTGCGCCTTGAACCCGTCAAGCTTCGAACCATGATGAACCCCGGTCATGGTGTCGTCCTCTCCTTCGTCGGGGATGGTTTGCTAAACCGCAGGAACTGCCATGGCCGCCTCCTCTCGAAAGCCAATTGCAGAACATCTGAAACAGTGCCGTTCCGCTCACGGCGCCGTGTACAGTCCCTGGATCCCCGACGACCAGCCGCGCGCGCCGGCCTTGGCGGCGGCCAGCAGCGCCGCGGCGCGGCCCGCCGCCACCCTGCCGTCCAAGCGCTCCAGCGCGGCGTTGAGCTCGTCGAGCGCGCTGTCCGCCGACACCGCCACCACATGGTCCGCCCCGAACGGCGGCGTGACCACGGCCTCGAGCGCGAAGGGCCGGTCCATGGCGACCTCCGCAGGGTCGCCCGGCAGGGGATGCAGGTAATGCACGCGCCCGCTCCCCGACAGGCTGAACACGGTGAGCCGCGGATGCTCCAGCCCCTCCACCCGCACCTTGATCCGGCTGCCGCGCCGGTGCACGCCGTCGCCCGGGTCGATCCCCATCCGGAGGCCGTTGCGCGCGCTGAGCTCCTTGACGGCGGCCACCGCCGCCCACTTCCCTATCACGCCGGGCAGCGCCTCGAGGTCCACATCGTGCGCGGCCGCGTCCCCCATCCCGGTCACCACCTGCCGGGCGTCCGCGTCCCAGACGAGGTCCGCGGGCGCTCCGTCCGGAACGACATGCGCGCCGGCCAGCGTCCCGCGCGCCGCGGCGAGGGTGCCGGGGTCGGCATGGAGCACTGCGAGCCGAACCGCCCTGGGACCGGCCTGGACCGCGGCGCCGGAAGGCGGGAGCGACAGATGCAGGACGATTTCGTCGGCCCGGCTGGACGGCTCCAGATTGGGCGTCTGCCGCGAATTGCTCTCCATGCGCACGTTCTCGCGCACGAAGCCCCACAATTCGCCTCGGCTCAGCGCGCCGTCCCCGTCGATATCCGCCTCGCCCCGCAACGCCCGCGCGAACATGTAGCTGAGCGCCCCGCGCATCTCGCCCCCGACCGCGATCTCGGGAACCTTCTGATGCTCCTGCGCCGCCGCGAGCATGCTCACATGGGCCAGCGGGCCGTGCCCTACTTCGCCTGTGTCAGCCGCCTCCTTCGGCAGGCCGAGCGCGAGCTCGTCGTCGGGCAGCGTGTACCGCGGCGCGGTCCGGTAGACGGGCGCAGGCGCGCGCGGGTCGACGAGGGAGCGCGTCAGCGTCCCCGAGTGGCACGCATCGGCGACGAAGACCACCCGCAGGCCCTTCGCGCCCGCGTCCAGGAGCCACGCGTTGATCTCGTCGTCCACAATCCGCTCGCGGGTCCCGGGACCTTCGGCGCGGAAGCCGCCCAGCAGCAGCGCCTCGTCGTGCCCGTCGCGCTCCGTTCCGGCTACGCGCTCGGGCTCCTGCCCGCCGTGCCCGGCATAGGCCAGCACCAGCGTGTCGCCGGGCGCGGCCCGCTCCAGGAGGCCATGCCATTCGGCCACGATGCGCGCCCGCGTCGCGTCCCCGTCGAGCAGGACCGTGAGATCGTCGACGCCGAGTCCCGCCAACGCCTCCCCGATGTCGCGCGCGTCGTTCACCGCCCCCGCAAGCTTCCCGATGTGCGCGTAGTCGTCGATGCCGACCACGAGCCCCCGCAGCGCCTGCGCCCCGGCGCCGGGCGCCGCGGCCAGGAGCCCGCACAGGATGCCGGCGGCCATCGCGGCGGCCGGCCCCTGCCGCGCGGCGCGCGAAACGCCGGGGAATCGCGCGAGGCGGCTCATCGCCCGTCCTCCTTCCGGCAGTCGGGCGCGCCCGGTTCCGGGAGCTGGCCGGGTCCGGCGCAGGCCGACGCCCCGGGCATGCGGGGAGCGCCGGGCCGCGGCGCGGCGCGCGCCCGCTACCGGATCCACTCGACCCGCCGGTTCATCCGCCAGACCGCCTCCCGCAGGTAGCTCTCCGGCTCGAACAGATCCAGCGGCTGGCTCTCGCCCATCGCTTTCACATCGATCGGCTGCGTGACGCCCCGCTCTCTCAGGAACAGGCGCACGGCCTCGCCCCGGCGCTCCGACAGCGCCTGGTTGTAGGCGTCGGTTCCGCGCTCGTCGGTATGGGCGGAGAGGGTGATCCGTTCGGGCGCCAGCCGGATCAGGCTCTTCGCCATCGCTTCGGCGTACAGGAGCCCCAGCGCGTCGAACTCCGCCGTATCGGCAATGAAGGTGATGGGCACCGCCTCAGCCTCGGGCTTGAAGCCGCGGATGGCGGGGGCGGCCAGCCCGTCCGGCTCGCCCGCCCGGTTCGTCAGGGCCGCAACGTAATGTTCGGCGAGCATCCGGCTCTGTTCGGCAAGGCGGTAGATCCGTTCGATTTCGGGGTCGGACGGACGCTTCGGGGTCTCCCCCTCGTTGTTGATCGCCACCAGCGACTCCTGGTACAGAACCGCCGCGCGGTCGTAGTCCCGCGCATCGTGGGCGACGTCGCCGAGCAGGGCGAGGATGCGCCAAGTCCCCGCGTAGGCGCGGCCCCGCTCCAGCAGGGCGCGTTGCGATGCGAGGCTTGCGCCGCCTGCCAGGCGTTCCTGCGCCACCCGCGCGTGCAGGTTCGACACCGCCCGCTTCGCCTGGTCCCGGTATGCGCCGGCGCAGGCGAACTCGCCGTGCACGGCCTCGTAGTGGCGCCGCGCGGCTTCGAGGTCGCGCGCCGCCAGCGCCTCCAGCAGCGGTTCCGCGGCTTCCCGGCAGCCCGCGCGGGCTTCCTGGAAGGCTCCGCCCGCCAACGGAACGGCCAGCGCCGCCGACGCCAGCAAGCGGCGGACCGGGCGCCCGAAGACGATGCCCGCGCTCATTCGGAATCCCTCATCGCATCGCCCTCCTCGTTGCCGGATCCCTCCCCCGGACGGGCCGACGGGCGACCGGCGCGACACTCCGCCGTGAAGTGGCGTGCCTGATAGTTCTGCAAATTCCGCCGGGTATGTCCAGCCGGTCGACCCGGATTTTCACTACCGGCTCCAATGCCAGCATCCCCTTCCCGCCTCGCAATGCCCAATGCTCAATGCGGGTCCAAAATCCGCAGGGCGGCGGCTGGACAAACCGGGATCGGCGAAGCCCGGCGGCAGGAAGCCTTCGGCCCCCTCGCCGGGCAGGAAGGAGGGGTCAAAAAAGGACGCCGATCACCCCCGATAGCGGATCAAAAAGCATGCCGATCAACACCTCGGTTCATTTTCCGAAAATGGTTGCAGACCTGCACGAGGATTCGCTACCTATCCGACAGCGTCCTGCCAACGGCTTCGTGATGGAACATTTAACGTGGGTTCTCGCGACCCCGATCGAATTGCGGAATCACATGAATGGCGCAATCCGGTCGTTCGCGCCGGCCGAATTCCAGCGACCGCAGCGCCGCTGACGACAGCAACTCAGCACCGGAGTGAGAAGAGATGAATGTCGCCACTTACGACAGTCTTCGAAGCGTATACGCGCCTCCAGGACCGTTGGCTGCCCAGAAAGTTATCGACCGGATCGACGACCACTTCGAACGCTTCATCGCCATGTCGCCGCTCTGCATCCTCAGCACGGCGAACGCGCAGGGGCAAGCCGACGCGTCTCCGCGTGGCGACGCGCCCGGATTCGTGCGGGTTCTGGACGAAAAAACGCTCATGCTTCCCGACCGGCCGGGCAACAATCAGGTCGATTCGTTCCAGAACATCGTCGAGAATCCCGGCGTCGGACTTCTGTTCTTTGTTCCCGGCATGAACGAGACCCTGCGGGTGAAGGGGAAGGCGGAGATCGTTACCGACAACGAGCTGCTTGAACCATCGAAACGGGGCCGCCGGATACCCGTCTCGGGACTGAGGATCGCTGTCGGCGAGGCCTTCCTCCATTGCGGCCGCTCGTTGATCAGATCGCGGCTTTGGGATCCTCGAACACGGATCGACAGGAAGGATTATCCGACGTACGGCGAGGTGCTCGCCGACCAGATCGAAGACGCCGACGCGGAGGATATCGACAAAGGGGAGAAGGAGGCGAACCGGCTTCGGCTATAGGTCACCGCTTCCCGTCGGCTCCAGACTAAATCCGGCCAAGAGATGCTCGGCTGGATGCCTCGGGGTGGGTCTTGCCTCTGCCATTGGCCCCTTCCGTGTTGCTTACGGTTCATTCGTTTAACTTCTTGCTCTCCGGCAAACACAGGGCAGTTCAGACAGTCTTCGAGGATCCGACTACGGACACTACGGTTCACGCAAGCACTGACGAAGAAACCAAGAACAATGCCGCCGCCGTGTTGCGCGGGATCGGCCTTTCCGCATCCGCCGCCGTCTGCTTGATGCTGTTGTGAACCGCTGCCGAGAATGTTTTGCCGTTCGACCCGTTGTACCGAACGAAGAGACGATCAAGGCAATGGACGCAGCCCGGCGCACGGCAAGCTCACAAGAAGCATTTCAACCCAGCCGGGTTCGCCTTGGCGCCTCCGACGCGCTTTTCCGTCCGAATCCATGAATACGTTGATGAACCTCGCCGACGTCGCCGCCGCTGAAGCACCTTCCTTGCTCTCCAAGGGCTTCCGCAGACATGCGGCAGCGTCACTCGGGATGCTTCAAGTTTCCGGTTCCGGCGGGCCTGACGGTGATTCCTCTTTCGAAGCGACCACTCGAGACATCCGTTCGATCGCCGGTTCCAACTCCAAAAGCCGGTTTTCGACGACGCCCCATATCGCTTCGTAATCGAGTCCAAGATACTGGCGGACCAACGCGTTACGAAATGTGGCAATGTTTTCCATGGCACATCGGGTTCGCCCGACTTGAGCGCATCGCTCAAGCGCTGCGTCGACTCCGCAAGTGCCTGCAGATTGTACACGATCGCATTTGCGCCATGCGAGAACGGAAAAATGCCTCCCTTCCTTCACTCGTATATGCCCGTATCAAGTCGATGCATTCACGGATGTGTGCAAGCAAAACGCGATCTTTCCCCTTCCCCGGTGTCACAGTGGCTGCGCCTCCCGCAATACCCGGTCGCGCATCTCGGGATGCAGCGCAAGTTCCGTGACCACATCCACCCGGCGGTTGAGCAGTTCCTGAACGTCCGTAAGCAAGGCCGCCAGGTCCAGCCCCGACTGCCCCGGACGGAGTGACACCAGCAGATCAACATCACTTGAATCGTCGGCATCGCCCCGAGCCATCGATCCGAACACCCGCACGTCCCGCATGCCGTGACGTTCGGCGAGCACGAGAATCTCCTCGCGGTGAGCTTCAATTAGCGGATGCATGGCATCATCATATGCCTGCCGTCGGCCGGAAGCCAATGTCGGGGCCAGGCTTATTATTGCATGCCTTGGCAGGCCGATCCGGCGACGCTGGGCCATCGGGTCGAAAAGATCCGCGGCCGCTTCGGACTCGAGCGGGTCGCGCTCGTCGGCGACCAGGGAATGACCGCGGGCGCCCGGATCCGCGAGAAGCTGGCTCCGGCGGGCCTCGACCGGATCTCCGCGCTGAAACCGGTCGACATCCGGATGCTCGTGAAGGGGTCGGCGGCGGACGTCCCGGTTCCGAATTGCTCGCCAACCCTCGCCGAGGGCTGGAGCGCGTAGCGCGTTCGAATTGCTGGGCGGCGATCCGGCGAAAATGTTCCCAGCCGCTGGCAGGTAGGAATCCACGAATCGCCTTGCCGCAAAGGGAAAACTGCAATTCAATCGCGTAAAGTTCAGGTTAATCGGTCCGGTGGCCGCGGTGCCAGCGCGTTGCGATGGTTTGCTCGCCGCAATTCCGAATCCTGACATTCTGCGCCGCCCGGGGAACGGTTCCTTCGTTGCGAGCGGATGGCGGCGTGGACACCTACGGCGACGCCTGCTATAAGCCCGTTCTGCGTCAAAACGCTGGTCCAATCGTCGGAAAGGAAGTGGCATCGCATGCAGGTCATGGTTCGGGACAACAATGTCGATCAGGCTCTCAGGGTGCTGAAAAAAAAGCTCCAGCGCGAAGGGGTGTTCAGGGAAATGAAGCTCCGCCAGCAATACGAGAAGCCGTCCGAACGCCGGGCGAGAGAGAAGGCCGAGGCAATCCGGCGTGCGAGAAAGCTCGCCCGTAAGCGCGCATTGCGCGAAAGGCAGCTCTGAATTCACGCCTCGAAGCGGGTTCCGCTTCGTTTTCCCCTACATCGCTAATCCCCAGCGCGAGGCACTGAGCGTCGCCCGTGCGGCACTTCTTCTGAAGTGCGCGCGGAGTCGGCCGTGGCGGAGCGCCTCGCGGGGTGGCAGGCAACGCGTCAGGAGTTGAACACCGCAAGGAACAGAAGAACAAATATCGCGATCACGCACACCCAGACCGACATCTTCACGAATCCCGCGAAGAGCTTCTCGTTGTAGGCGACGTCCATCGATCCGTGCTTGTAGTCCTCCATTTCCGGCACTCCTGCTTTGCGCGGCGTCTGTCCGCCGAATTCCCACATCGGCACCGCCATTGCAATGTTTCCGGTCCGCAAGCGTCAGTGCGCTATCCGGTCTCGCCATCGGCACTCCCGATCCCTCGGTGAACAAGCGCACCACCGGGTGCCGACAGTCAGCGGCGCACCGCCAACCAGCGCCAAGCCCCGTCTTCCCGGCCCCTGCGCCGCTCGGCAAGGCCGATGGCCCGCAGATGGTTGAGGTGGGCGACCGCCTCGCCAAGCGCAAGCCCGTACTCTCCGGTCCTGATTTCCCGTTTGTAAAGGAAGCGGAAGCACTCCGCCGCCGTGCGCGGCTCCGCAATCGCCTCGACGAGCTTTTCAAGAGCGTCGGCGTGGTTGGCCCGAAGCTGGGCCAGCCGAAGAGGGAGTCCGCGAAACGGAAGCTTGTGCCCCGACATTACAAGCTGATCATCCGTGGCGTGGCTCCTGAGACGCCCGCATGCGTCCAGCCAATCCTTCAAGGGGTCCGCGTCCGGCTCCGTGGCGTAGACGCCGATGTTCGGAGAAATGCCTGCAAGCACTTGATCGCCCGCAAATACCAGCGGCGCACTCCTGCACCATAAAGTCGCGTGCTCGGGCGCATGTCCACCGCCCGCTCGGACATCCCATTCCATCCCGCCCAGCGTCACCGAATCGCCTTCCTTGATTCTGGTGAAACCCAGCGGGATCGCGTGAACGCAATCGGCGAAATTGAACGGTCGGGAGGACGCCCTTGCCTCGTACTCGTCCCGGTCCATTCCCGCCGACCTGTAGAATTCAAGCACTTCGGGCGCGGGCGCATCCTGCACGTCCAGCGTCAGCATGCGCGCCGTCAGCCATGCCGTGCGCGTTGTCCAGATCTCTGCGCCGTGCTCCTGTCTGAACCAGCCGGCCAGGCCGATGTGATCCGGATGGTGGTGCGTCACGATAACGCGCCAAACGGGAACGCCCGCGAGCGGTCCGCCGAGGATCGACTTCCAATCTTCCCGCGTCGCGCGGGTGTTCATCCCGGTATCGACCAGACTCCAGCCTTTCGACTCGCGCACAGCGTAAACGTTCACATGGTCGAGCCTGAGCGGAAGCGGCATGCGGAACCACAAAATCCCGTCCGCCAGTTCAACGGGGTCCGCGCCGCCGGGCGGTTGCGGGAACGGAAAGCTGAGCTGTTCCGAAGCCGAGGAATTCACGTTGTCGGAACTCCGAACTGGTCGGGACCGCCGGAATAAAGGTCCCCGTCTCCTGCCTCGGCCTCTTCGCAAAGGATCGACATCCCCGGCAGGATGCGCGTGAAATAGACCTGCGCCAGCGCGGCTCGCGGGCCCGAACCTTCGACGGCAGCAAACGCGCGCAGATGCGCGTCCGCGCCAAGAAGCAGTGCCAGCGCGCGCAGGAAAGGCCGCGCCCCCGCGAACCTCGCGTTGAGATCGGATTGTTCCGCCATCCATTCCGCCGACTGCGCGAATCGCGTTTTGGCCTGAATGAGACGCCGCGCCAGCACCGGAAAGGACGGTTCCTGCTCCCGCGCGGACGCATCGACTTCGTCCAGCATCGCGTTCAGGGCCCTGCCTCCGTCGGCAAGCTTTCTTCCGGCCAGATCCATCGCCTGAATCCCGTTGGTGCCCTCGTAAATCGTGGTGACCATCACGTCCCGGAGGAACTGGGCGGCACCCGATTCCTCGACATACCCCGAACCTCCCTGCAGCTGGATTCCCCGAAGAGCGACTTCGACGCCGGTGTCGGAACCGAAGCATTTCGCGATCGGCGTAAGCAGAGCCGCGCGCTCCGCCCAGCGCTCCCCCTGCCCCGCCGCGGCAAGATCCGACGCGATCGCGCACGACGCGCAAATCGAACGCGCCGCAAACACCTGCGCCTTCATGAGCATAAGTGATCTGCGCACATCCGCATGATCGATCACGGCACCGGTGCCGCCCGAGCGAAGCGGACGCCCCTGCACTCGTTCCACCGCGAATTCCTCGGCCATTTGCGCTGCGGCCTCGGCGACGGCGACGCCTTGGGTTCCAACGCCCAAGCGCGCGCCATTCATCATCGTGAACATCGCGCTAAGGCCGCTGTTGGGCTTGCCAACCATCCATCCCTCGGCACCATCGAACTGCACAACGGCGGTGGGCGAGCCGTGAAGCCCGAGCTTGCGCTCCAGCGACACAATCCTGACGGCATTGGCGTGCACGAGCTTTCCGTCGTCGCCGACCAAGCGCTTCGGCACGAGAAACAGCGAAATGCCTTTCGATCCGCCCGGCGCATCGGGCAGCCTCGCGAGAACGAGGTGGCAGATGTTTTCGGCGAAATCAGCGTCCGCCCAGCTGATGAGAATTTTCTGTCCCGTGATTCGATAGCGGCCGCCGCCGTCTTCAACGGCCTTCGTCGTCAGCGAGCCAATGTCCGATCCGGCTTGCGGCTCGGTCATGTTCATGGTGCCGCACCACTCGCCCGAAGCCAGCTTCGGAAGAAAGAGCTTCTTGAGATTTTCGTCGGCGTGCGCCGACAACGCTTCGATCTGCGCCTGCGTCAGCAGGACATTGAGGCCCAGCGAGATGCACGCGCCGTTCAGAAATTCGTTCACCGCGTTCTGAACGGAAACGGGAAGCCCCGAACCGCCGAACTCCGGCGAGGCGGCCATTCCGATCCAGCCGCCCTTCGCGAGGGCGTCGTAGCCCTCCGCGTATCGCGGTGGCGGCCGGACGACGCCGTTCTCAATCCTCGCGGGCTCGAGATCGCCATGGCGCTGCAGCGGCGCCAAGACGTTCACGGCGAGGTCTCCCGCCGCTTCCAAGACTTCTTCGCAGGTTTCGATATCCGCGTCTTCGAAACGCCCGGTCCGGCCGAGACCTTGGAAATCCACAACGTTGCGGAAGATGAACCGGTAGTCCGCAACCGGCGCCCGGTATGCCATTTCTGTTTCGTATCCGGCTTGCCTGATCGGCACGCTCTATACCGGACGGGCTTTCGGCGAAACCGGCGGCCAGTTGCGCACGCGCGAAAGCGGCCCGCCGCGCCATTCGAATTTCGGCGGAAATGGCGATAGTTCCTGCGAGCCGCCGTGTCGGCGGTGCAGACGGAGCATGCGGATTGCAAACGGAATTCCTGAAGGCTGACGACACCGGGATCGAGCGCGCTGCCTGTATCCTAGCCGATGGCGGAGTCGTCGCGTTTCCGACGGAAACCGTATACGGGCTCGGCGGCGACGCGCGCAGCCCCAAGGCCGTTGGGAAGATCTACGCCGCCAAGGGTCGACCGGAGAGCAATCCGCTGATCGTCCACTTCGCCACTGCCGGGGACGCATGGCACTGTGTCGAAGCGGATCCCGTGGCGGAACTGCTCGCGTCGGAGTTCTGGCCGGGGGCGCTTACCCTTGTGCTTCCGCAACTGAAGAGCTCGCCGGTCTGCGATGTGGCCGCTGCGGGGCACCGCACTCTCGGCGTTAGAGTTCCGTCCCATCAAGTGTCGCTTGAGCTTCTCAGGCGGTTCGGCGGTCCTGTTGCGGCTCCATCCGCCAACCGGTCGGGCATGGTGAGTCCGACCGCAGCCGAGCATGCGGTGGCGGATCTCGCAGGACGAATTGAGGCCGTGCTTGACGGCGGACCCTGCGGGTTCGGCATTGAATCAACCATAGTTTCGACGCTGCACGGCATTCCGCAAATTCTGAGGCCGGGAGCGATCACGAGGGAGATGATTGTGGATATCGTCCGGGTCGAGCCGCTCATGGCATCCGGCGGCCCCCTCCCCGCGTCGCCCGGCCAGCTGCAAAGCCATTACGCACCCGCATCCAAGTTGCGGTTGAACGCCTTACAGCCAGCCGAGGGCGAGGTTTGGATTGGATTCGGCGCCGGGTCGGAAGCGGCGAAGTTCAATCTGTCTTCTAGCGGTGACCTCGATGAGGCGGCGTCCAACCTGTTTGCGATGCTTAGGGCAGCGGACCGGCAAGCACTTAGCAACGGAGCAAGAAGAATCGCCATCGCGCCGGTGCCGTTCGAAGGGATCGGCATTGCGATCAATGATCGCCTAGCCCGCGCCGCCTATTCAAACCGAGCTTGACGCCAGACGCCGCATCGGCTGCGCCGCGGCGCACAATGTTAAGGATTTCCTCCGCAAAATAGAAATTTGGCCAGCGAGTTCCACGGATGCAGGGAACCCGGAAACACTCCCACTGATATTGCGTCGCATACTATCACAAGCCAGCCGCCACACTGCGAGACCCGCAGCACTAAATCGGGCTGCACAATGAAACGTACTGACCGGTGAACCGTCGAACGGCATGAAACAGAGTCCGCAATCCAAAACTGCTGCAGCTGCAAATTTGCGGATCAAGGTAAAGGTCGCCTGCATTTTAGCGAGCACTAAATTTGCGTCTCAACGGGTGTCTACACATGGTTGCTGAATCCGATGGGTGCATGCCAAATTTTTGGGGTGAGCCTGTTCCGCTGTCTCGGCTGTCGGCCGCGCCCGGCGCTGCGGGGGCTGCCGCGGATCGAGTTCGGGCTTCTGTGCGACGGCGAAGGCCGACCGCGCCCTCGACAAGCGCAGGATGCGCAAGCACTTCGAGCTGGAGATCGGCGAGGCCTCCTTCTCGTGGAGGCGCAGGAAGGAGTCCATCGCCGCCGAGGCGGCATTGGACGGGTTCCACGTGATCCGCACCAATGTGCCGAAGGAGCGGATGGGCGCCGCCGAGGCCGTCCTGGCCTGCAGGAGCCTGGGCAGGGCCGGGAGGGCGTTCCGGACGATGAAGGCTTCCGACCTCGAGGTCCGCCCCATCCACCGCCGCCTCGAGCGGCGGGTCCGGGCCCACCTGCTGATTTGCATGCTCGCGCAACATGTCGAGATGCACATGCGGAAGGCGCTCGCCCCGCTGCTGTTCGACGACGAGGACGGCCCGGTCCGGGAGTCGCCCGTCGCCAAGGCGGAGCGCTCGCCGCGGGCCCGGCGGAAGGCGGCCGCGAAGCGCGCGCGCTCCGGCGAGGCCGTCCACGACTTCCGGGGCCTGCTCCGGCATCTCGGAACCCTCACGATGAACCGGATCGAGCCCTCCGGGCCGGACAAGCGGGGGTTCGACCTTCCCTCGTCGCCGACGCGGATCCAGGAACGGGCACTGCGGCTGCTGAACGCGAAGCTCGCCGGGCGGTAGCCTCCCCCATCGCGGTGTGTCCAGAATCCGCACGTCCGGAATCCTGGAATGTGCCGGACATTCAAACGGTTGTCCGAAAAACTCCCACGGAACTTCCGTTGAGCGGTTCGGGCTCCGGGAGGGCCTGTTCGAGGCCGGGGAGTTGGTCGTGCTGTCCGACGGGGCGGCTTGGATCCGGAACGTCTGCGAGGAGGCCTTCGCCGGCACGGGGACGACCTTCATCCTCGACCAGTTCCATGCCCTCGATTGCGCGGCGGCGGTCCGCGCCCTGATGCCGGACAAAAGCCAGCGGAAGGCGCGGATGGAGAGGATCAAGGCGCAACTGAACGGCGGGCGGGTCGACCTCGCCGTTGCCGAACTCAAGCCGCACCGCCACCGCGACGAGGCCGTCGAGGCCTGCGTCCGCTACATGGAGGCCAACAAGGACCGGATGCGCTGCGACGCCTGCCGGAAACGCAGGCTGCCGGTCGGATCCGGCGTCGTGGAAAGCGCCTGCAAGCGGGTCGTCGGGAGCCGGTTCAAAAGGGCGGGCTGCCGCTGGTCGAAGGCGGGCGCCAACGCCCTGCCCGCCGTCAAATGCTGCATCGACAACAACCGCTGGGCCGACTTCCTCGATTGGAGGGCCTGCCGCGCCGCAGCCGCCTGACCCAAAAATTTGGCACGCACCCGAATCCGATCATGTGTTTGACAGCATAGCTGCGGACGTCTATGCTTGGGCTTCGAATCAGGCACGAGGGTCGTACCGATGGGTTATTTTGGGTCTAAAGCGACTTCAGGGCTGTGCCAGCCCATTATCGCGATGATGCCGCCCCATAGCACTTACATTGAGACGCACCTCGGTGGCGGCGCGGTTATGAAGCGCAAACCACCAGCACTATGCAACATCGGAATTGACCGCGACCCGAGACCACTTGCGCAATTCGAGTGTGACTACCCGGTGAAACTTGTTCATGGATGCGCTCACCAGTTCGTCGCTGAGTACGAGTTTCAGGGTCCTGAGCTCATCTACGCAGACCCGCCCTACTTAAAGAACACCCGTAAGTCCCGACGCCAATACCGATTTGACTATGGGACAACGGACCACGTCGAGCTGCTGGAACTGCTCAAGGGTGTCCCTTGTCAGGTGATGATTTCCGGGTATCCGTCAGCACTCTACAATCAACAGCTTTTTGGGTGGGAGAGCGTTGAGCTTCAGGTCATGAATCAGTGCGGAGTGCGAACCGAGAAACTGTGGATGAACTTCACGGTCGACCGCGTCCACTGGGCTAGCTTCGCGGGAAAGAACTTTTCCGACCGTCAGCGCATCAAGCGAAAGGCCACGAACTGGGGCAAACGCTATGAAAACTTGGCTAGATGCGAGCGCTTGGCCGTGCTCGCCGCCATGATGGCCGTGGAAGCACAAACATAGAATGACCTAGCAATGGCGGACGCGCGAGCGTGGCATCGGTGCATGCAGCTCACTTCTATGACGTCATGCGGCAAGCGTGATTTCTCCCAAGTAGCATGGCGGCGCACTGGAACATCCTACGAACGCATAGAGCTACCACCGCCGCATGCCGAAGTGCTGCCGGGGGTCCGTTGGGGACACACAGCTGAGTTCTTCTCGCCAGCCTTTTGGAAATATCATTCACACGCCCATCGCGACTCGGAGCGCTTCCAGAACTTCGCGCTTGGGCGTACGCTCGTCGAAGAGATGAGCGCATGTTTGCTAGGAGGTTACGGCATGCCTGCGGAACTCGGCTGGGCGGCTTTCGTCAGGTTGAGAGACGAAGGCCTTTTGCGTGGCGGAACAAGGCTCGATGAGATCGAACGGGCTCTGAGAAGGCCATTCACGGTCGCTGGCACATCGCGAAGATATCGGCTAGTGCGCCAGAAGGCCCAATATCTCTACGGCGCCATCAACGAGACGAGAGCCCTGTCGCCATCGCGCGATGCCAGAGAGCTACGCAGCCAACTGGTCCGAATCACTGGGATCGGACCAAAAACGGCGTCTTGGATTGTCCGCAACCACTTGGGAGCCAATGATGTCGCGATTCTCGACGTACATATCATCCGCGCAGGCGTGACCGCAGGCGTATTCCCTGAAACAGCTGATCCGGCGCGCGGCTACTTCAAGCTAGAGCAGCGCTTCCTAGAGTTCTGCGATGCCATTAGAGAGCCACCCAGTCGGCTCGACGCGATCATGTGGGACTACATGCGGCGGATATTCCCGGTGGCAAAACGGCGGAGGACGCTGGTATAGTGACCCTTGGCCGATCAACTCAGTGATCGGAAGCATGAGGGAAAGCACATGTCCGGTAGCGGAGACAGTGGGCACAGTTCGGACGAGTGGCGCCACAGGAGACAGGTCGGGGATGTCGAAGAAAACAATCACGACGTCGAGTTTTCCACAATTTTGAGTTCGCCAGTCCAAGAGGTCGTTAATGAGTTGGGCAACGAAAGTGTTCTATCAATAGAACTGGAGCGTCAACCAATAAAAAAATTGCTAGCGAAAACCAACGATGGAAGAATTGCAGGAACGATCACATCGGAAAGGATGCTAGACATTATCGAGCGCATCCAGGCCGGAATCAGATATGACGCCGAAGTGCAATCGGTCCGCTGCGGACGGGTCGAAGTGAAGTTGGTACCTCGACGATGCGATCCGTGAATGTCATCGGGGGCGTCTACGGCGAGCGATGCGCATTTCCTCCGTCGGAAGATGTGTACGGTTCCGGCGGGCGGGCGGCAGCAGGGCTAGCAGACCATGTTGATATAGTTCGACTTCACACGATGCTCCCCCGAGACGAAAAAGAAAGATTCAATGTACGATTGCATGCCTTGGGCGTGGACGTTGTAGCAAAAGAAAGCAAGAAACTTATTGGGTTTGACTATTTGCATTGCCTTGCCAGCCCCGTTATCACTCCGCCCACCCTCGACATCCAGAGACAAGACCCCTTGCATGTAGAAGCAAAGGTGGCGGTGCTATTCGGAATGATCGAATGTACAGCAACAGTGAAGGCCGATGTCTGCGTCTACGATCCTCAATCACCAACCAAGCCCGTTGGATTTCGTGCGTCGGGGTCCCAAGCCAACCGACTAGCCATTGTCGCCAATGCTCATGAAATCGCACTTTTGACGGGCAAATCGGGAGTTGAGGCCGCCCGTGAGTTACTGGCACGTGAACAGGCTGAAGTCGTAGTCGTGAAAAATGGAATACACGGGGCAATTGCCGTCGACGGATACCAAAAAGAGTACAAGGTCCCAGCTTACGTGACAACGATGAGATTCAAAATCGGGTCAGGGGACATCTTCACTGCGGCGTTTGCCCTTGCGTGGGCGATTGAAAAAAAGCCGCCCGCCATCGCAGCGGATTACGCTTCGCGAGCAGCGGCGAATTACATGGATACAGATGTGGTTCCCATGCGACCTGCACATGACGCTACAATTAAAAACCGAAACCCCGTAGAAATTAACCAGAAACATGTATACCTTGCCGGACCATTCCGCAACATCGGCCAACGTGCAATAATAAATGAAGCTAGAAGTATACTGAGAAACTTCGGAATGAAGGTATTTAGTCCGGTGCATGACATTGGCCACGGACCAGCATGTCGAGTGGTCAAGCAAGATCTGGATGCTCTCCAAAATGCCGACGTAGTTGTTGCAATCCTTAACGGTAATAGCCCGGGGACGGTGTTTGAAGTCGGATACGCGGCGGCACTAAAAAAGCCTATTTTCTGTATCGCGCAGAACGTCCCGGAGAACGACTTAAAGCTGCCAAGAGGCGCGAACTGCGAAATTTACGATGATTTGGTTAGTGGACTTCACGCATTAGCGGTTCAGACATGACGGCGGCGTTGCTCCTGTCAGGAGGTATGGATTCGATAGCGATAGCGTATTGGAAGCGTCCCCGGTGCGCTATCACGATCAACTACGGTCAAAAACCAGCAGAAGGTGAGATCCGCGCCGCACGCGCGGTATGTAAAACGCTCAAGATCGAACATCTAGCCATTCATGCGGACATTTCGTCGCTCGGAAGCGGTGATCTTGCCGGTTTGCCTCCGATAGATAATGCGCCTGCAAATGAATGGTGGCCCTATCGGAATCAGTTCCTTCTGACGGTAGCAGCGATGAAGTGCCAGTTGTTGGAATTGCCTGAACTGATGATCGGAGCCCTAAAGACCGACGGGTTTCATGCCGATGGCACATCAGAATTCATTAAACGCATGAACAGATTGTTTTCACTTCAGGAGGGAGAATTGAAGGTGATCGCGCCCGCGATCGAATTGACAGCCGCGGAGCTTGTGCAGAAATCGCAAGTTCCGCATGAGGTAATAGCATGGTCACATTCATGTCATGTAGCGGCATATGCGTGCGGCTCCTGCCGGGGGTGCCATAAGCACTACGAGACAATGAAAGCATGTTTTTCTCATGGTTATTGACGTTCATTTGATCAACAAATCGCATACTCCAAAACCAAAGGCTAGTTGGGCGACCACCGGCGTGATCAAGAACTCAGCTATGGATTGGCAAACAAGAAAGCCATTCGACGAAGTGGTAGAGTTTCGTCGCTCTCCCTCGGTGGTTGAGGAAGTAAGCCTTCAATATACGCTAGGATTCGTAAAGCATGTTTTTGATATGAGAGAGATTGGTCAGGGCAAGAATTTAGGGCTAGCACGCAAGCCACCGATCTCGGCAGGCGCACTCCATCCAATAGACGTTCTAGTTGTCGCCGGACCTGATGTGCAGGAACCAATTCTATTCTCCGACTTCAGCAGCAAATTTTTTACCCTGTCGGTAAAGCGCCCCAATTTCCTTGCTAGCGCGATAGCCGATTGCAGGGAGATTCGTCCCGCAGCGCGAGGGCACCTCATCCTGTTCGTCGGAGACATGCGCAGGGTGGAAGAAAAATACCGGCCAAGCGCATCACTGTTGTGGCGTGACGCCGGTGCAGCATTGCAGATGTGCGCAATGGCCGCTTTTGCCTATGGATTCGCGTTTTGTCCACTGGGAGACACCGGCACAGCTATCCTGAATCAACTTAACTCGCCGCATGAAGATTTTGTTGCGCTTGCGCTCGCGGTATTCGGTCAATTCGGAACAACGAAGTGATTTCCAACGGCGGTGCGGTGAGTGTGCCTGCCAGAGAACCCTCAACGCGTTGAACTTTATTCCTAAATCGGCGTTTTTGCTTGCGAAGATTCCTGCGATTTTGCATGATTTGCCCGATTTCGCCGCGAAACGGGCGGATTTCGGGCAATCTTCGGAAGATTCCGGCATGCGGAATCTCATCGAACTGCGGTGCTCGCTCGGCTTGATGCCGATCAATGACTGGGGCGAGTGGGAGGCACGGATGGAGAGGGTCAAGGCGCGATTGAACGACGGGCGGGCCGATGTCATCGCCGACCTCAAGCCGCACCGCCACCGCGACGAGGCCGTCACGGCCTGCGTCCACTACGTCGAGGCCAACAGGGCCGGATGCGCAATGAAGTACCGGAAGCGCGGCCTGCTGGTCGGATCCGGCGTCGTGGAAAGCGCCTGCAAGCGGATCGTCGGGAGCCGGTTCAAGCGAGCGGGTTGCCGCTAGTCGAAAACGGGCGCCAACACCCTGCTCGCCGCCAAATTCTGCATCGACATCAACCGATGGGCCGACTTCCTCGATTAGCGGGCCTGCGGCGTCGTAGCCGCCTGACCAAATTTGGCCCGCACCCCTCACCCGTCACCGGTTTGCGGAAAGGGGAGGCGCCGTGTAGCGTTCATGCCTGAAAACGCAGCGGACACGGCGTGATGACCCGTTATCCCTGGAAGCCCAAGACCGGGCCCGACTTGGATGCGCTCCGGAGGTTTTCCGAACTCCCGGACCGGGAAGCGACCCCGTACTTCGGCGGGCGTGCAGACGAAATAGGCTTGGTCGCGCGTGCGTTGAACCGGATTCGCGAGCAGGCCCGGGAGGGCCACTGGCGCCCTTCCGGAGGAGAAACCATACTGTTCCAAGGCGCGCCGGGAGCAGGGAAAAGTTCGTTGCTGCACCATCTTGTGCGGTCTTGGCGAGGTGCCGGGCGGGACGCGCCGGTGGTGGTCGATACTGAAGCGCCGCACTACGCTGACGAGCGCGCGCTTGCGCTTCATGTGGCCGAGGCCGTCGATCCCGCTTTGGCGGCGCAGTTCCGCAGTTCCGTAACGACCCATTCCAGCACGACCAAGTCATTGGGCGCCGGAATCCCTGGAGTCGCGACGGGCAATGCGGAGGCTGAAACAGGGCGCCACGCGGCCTCCGCCCCGGCGGAGCCGTCGCTTGCCAATGTCGGCAAAGCACTTTCAAAATCGGGGCGATGCATTGCATTGATTTTGGATGAAGCTCAGGACCTCGAAGGGTTCGACGCGGACTCGGTGCGGCCGGTCATTTCCAAACTCCACAAGGGAAGCCATGGCGGTTCGTTTCTGGCCGTGTTCGCAGGACTAGCGCACTCCCACTCCGTGCTTCAGGATCGCGGGATTTCCCGCTTTTCCCGCGGCCGCGACCGGACGCTGGCGGCGCTTTCGGTCGACGACGCCGTCGAAACCGTCCATCTAATGCTTGGCGAATGCAGGATCCTAGGCGACCAAGAGACCAAGCGTCAATGGGCGCATGCCCTCGCGAATGAAAGCTGCGGCTGGCCGCAGCATCTCCATGTCGCCATGCAGGCGCTCGCCGCCCAATTGCTGGCGGCCTCAACGCCGGGACAGCTTGAAGCGGTGGACAGCGGTTTCGGAGCTGCGGTTCTGCGGGAATCCGCATTGGCGAGGGACGAATATTACGAACGTCGGATTGATGAGCCGCTGGCTGGCGCGCGGCAGCTGGTTGCAGAGACGTTCCGGCGAATTGGCGATGGAGCCACTCGCGACGAGGCGCTCGGGCACATCCGCGCGGCAGCTCGACCTGGCGGCGGCTCGCACGCCCTCCCCCGGGGCCACGACGAAACGATGCTCCTTGATCGCATGATCCGACGCGGCTTGCTTCAGCTTACCCGCACAAAGATGCTCGCGTGCCCGATCCCGTCCCTCCGGGACTACATTGAGCGCATGGCCCAGCCCGCCGCGCCCGGGACGTAAACGCGCCCGCCATTCAACGCCGCGGGCAAGCTGGCAAGAGTGGCGACCAAGTTGCTTTGGATGGCAACGCAGCAACTGGGCTCAGGTAGTTTCGGCGCTCCGCCTCTTATCAGGGTTTTCGTGTGTCCGGACTGTCGATGCGGCGGATTGATGTTTGCCGCTGGCCTGCATGGAGATGCCGGGCTCTGCAAACGCCCCGTGCGAATCGGGACCAGCCGCGCCTTTCCTTCTCCGTCGCACGCGGGTGCATCCCAAGTTTAGGGTTGTGAGGTGTGCTTCTGGTCGAAAGCGCGCGCAAACGCCCTGCCCGCCGTCAAATTCCTCAGCGAAACAACCTCCGGCTCGACTTCCTTGACTGGAGGGCTTGCCGCAGCGCAGCGACCCGCCCAAAACTTGCGACGCACCCCGCGACGAGGCCAAATGCCGGGCTTGGGACCGGCGCCTATGCGGTGCCGCCGCCAGCCGACAGATGCGACGGGCTGATGCCGAGTGACTTGATCGCCGCGTCCCACCGCTCGGAAGCCTCGACCTCGAAAACGAGCTCGGGCGTGCTGTCGCAGACCAGCCAGGAGTTCTGCTGCAGCTCGTGCTCAAGCTGCCCGGGAGCCCAGCCGGCGTACCCGAAGACGAAGAGCGTCGAGGACGGGCCGGTCCCGCCCGAAATGTCCTCAAGAATGTCGGGCGTGGACGTGATCCCCAAATCGTCGTTGAGGAAGTGGGTCGAGGAATACTTCCTGCAATCCGTCGAATGGATGATGATCAGCGCCTTCGTCCGGTCGACGGGCCCGCCGAAATGTATGGGCATGGCCTCATGCAGCGTTTCCACGCTCTCCTCGCCTTTCACGAACTCGCTGATCTTCACCTGGCCCGCGGGCCTGTTCACGATCACGCCCATCGCCCCTGCGTCCGAGTGGAAGACGAGGAGGATGACGGTCTTCATGAAATGAGGATCCGGCATGTCCGGCATCGCCACCAGCAGGCGGCCGTCCAGAAACTCGCTTTCAAGCTCATCGGGCATGGAATTGTGCTAGTCGCGCTCAGGCCCCGTGGCAAGCGCGTGGAGCGGAATTCGACACAATTACTTGATTTGCGGCATTTCCTGTTTCATGGCGTCATTCGCTCAAGGCGAATCGGGACAAATGGCACGATACCTGCAACTCCTCGCGCTTGCCGGATCCGCGTTGCTCGCCGGCGCCGGACAGGCGCTCGAAGACGAGCAGCGGAATCCCGTCAGGACGGTCGAACTCCTTGCCGGGTGGAGGCATGCGGAGAACGCGGGCGGTATCCATACCGCAGGAATCCGCGTGGCGCTGGCGCCGGAGTGGAAGACCTACTGGCGGGTTCCGGGCGAATCCGGCCTTCCGCCCAGCCTCGACTGGAGCAACAGCCGGAACGTCGCGGACGTCCGGCTGCTCTTCCCGGTTCCGGACGTCTACTGGCAGGACGAATACAAAGTAATCGGCTACGAGCACGAAGTGGTTTTTCCCGTGGAGATCCGGCCAAAGGATCCGTCGAGGGAAATCGCGTTCTCGGGCACCTTCGAATTCGCCGTTTGCCACGGCCTGTGCATCAGGACTCGGACGAATCTTCGGGCGGATCTTCCCGCTTGGGAGCGCCTGCCCGAGCCGGGCCTCGTGAAGGCGCTCGAATCGATCGGGACGAACCTGAAAGTCCTTGGGCCGGAGCATGCGCCGAAATGCCGATTCGGCGCGAGCGATGACGGATTGCATGTGGAATTGGAGCTTGAGCTGGATCTTCCCGACGCCGACGAGGTGCATGTGGCCTTGGAACTGCCTGAACGGCAATTCAGCTTCGGGATGGTCGAGTCCCGCCGGATCGGGAACGAGGTGTCCGCGTCCGCGGATCTATACCATACGGGATCAGGGATTGCCGCGATCGACACATCGAACCTTCGCACAACCGTCCTCAGCGGAGGCAAGGCATTCGAATTTCGCGGGTGCGCGGGGGCCTGACGCCGACTTCGTTATCGGCATGCGACGCTATTTGCGCCGGAGCGACTCGTCCAGCCTAGGCATGATCTCCACGAGGTTGCAGGGCCGATGCCTGTAGTCGAGCTGCTTGGACAGGATTTCGTCCCAAGCGTCCCTGCACGCTCCGGGCGAGCCGGGCAGAGCGAACAAGTAAGTCCCGCCAGCGACGCCGGCGCATGCCCGGGACTGAATGGCCGAGACGCCGATCGACTTCATTGAGATGGCGGCGAAGACGGCCGAGAACGCATCGATCTCCTTTTCGTAAACCATTCTGTGTGCCTCCACCGTAACGTCGCGCCCCGTCAGCCCGGTGCCGCCGGTCGAAACCCCGACATCGACTCCCGGGTCGGACGCCATGCCCCGCAGCGCTTCCGCGATCCGGTCCTTCTCGTCCGGAACGATCAGCCTGCGCGCGACGATGTGGCCGGATCGCTCGATCCGTTCCGCCAGCAGGTCGCCCGACCGGTCGTCGGATTCCGTTCTGGTGTCCGATACGGTCAGAACGGCGATCCGTACCGGAATGAATTCGCGCTCCGCGGCCGCTGTCATCGATCCGCCGCCATACGCTTTCTTATCCTGAGCAGATCCAGCCACGCCTCGCGCTTGGCGGCTGGATTCCTGAGCAGGTACGCGGGATGGAACGTCGGCATGACCGGGATATCCTGATGCTCCAGCCAGTTGCCGCGCATTCTCGTGATTCCAGTGCGTCCCAGCAGTGCGTTGCACGGCACGTTGCCCATGAGAACAAGCGCTTCCGGCTCTGCGAGCTCTATGTGGCGGACCAGGAAGGGCCGCATGATCTTCAGTTCCGCGTTTTCTGGAGCGCGGTTTCGCGGCGGCCTCCACGGCACCGCGTTCGCTATGTAGAGCGATTCTTCCGCCGCTTCCGCTGTCCGGGACAGCCCGATCGCGGCGAACATCAGGTCAAGCAGGCGCCCTGCCCGCCCGACGAATGGTTTGCCTTGGATATCTTCCTCGTACCCGGGCGCTTCGCCGACGATCATCAGCCGGGCGGACGGGTTCCCGTCGGAGAAGACCAGTTGCCGCGCGCCTTGCTTCAGGTCGCAATGCTCGAATGCGCCCGTCGCCACCCGCAGCGAATCCAGATCGGCCGCAGCGGCGGCAGTGGCCGTTGCGACCTCCACGGCTTCGGCGACTTGATCAGGACGCAAGCCTGCCTTCGCCAGTGCGCGCCCGGACTCTTGCGACGCTTGTCCACGAGGCTCCCGGGGGGAATCCGGACGGGCTGGCGGCGCAGTCCCGGGCCCGGATGCGCGAGGCGCTTGTTCCTGAGGCTCCGGAGGCTGGGCCGCCGATTCGGGTTCGCGGAACCGGTTCACCGGAACCTCGCCGATAGTCTCGTCCACGCCCAGCTCGACGTACCATTGGAGCAGTTCCCGGTGTCCCTGGAAATCCATCGCTCCAGCCGCAATTGCGCAGGGTCAGGCGTGCCTCGGCACTTCGCGCGAGGCTCTCGGATGCCGATTTGTCCGGTTTCCCCGCCCGAATGCAAGCGTCGCGCAAGCGCGTTCCAGCGCATGCGGAACGGGCTGCGGGAGGCGGCATTCGATCGACCCTGGCACGACCTTGAATCGGCCTGCGCCTGAACCTAATGTCCGCCCGGCCAGCGGATTCGGCGACATGGGTCTTTCTTCAATCCACCTGCTCGGGATCGAGCACTTGGCTGTGGACGAAATCGCCGGGATTCTCGATCTGGCCGATCACTACGTCGAACTGAACCGGCAGCCCGTCAAGAGCGCGGACGCGCTCGCCGGCATGACCCAGATCAACATGTTCTTCGAAGGATCGACCCGCACGCAGGCCAGCTTCGAGATCGCCGGAAAGCGCCTCGGAGCCGACGTGATGAACATGGCGATGAAGTCCAGCTCCGTCAGGAAGGGGGAGACCCTGATCGACACGGCGATGACGTTGAACGCGATGCATCCGGACCTCCTGGTCGTGCGGCACCACCATTCCGGCGCGGTCAACCTGCTGGCCGACAAAGTGGCCTGCTCCGTCCTGAACGCAGGCGACGGCACGCACGAGCATCCGACCCAGGCCTTGCTGGACGCCCTGACAATCCGGCGGGCGAAGGGCCGTCTGGACGGCCTCGTCGTCGCGATCTGCGGAGACATCGCCCATTCGAGGGTCGCCCGGTCGAACTTCCTGCTGCTCGGCAAAATGGGGAACCGGGTCCGGCTGGTCGGACCGAGGACATTGATGCCGTCCGGGGTCGAGGAGCTCGGCTTCGAGGTCTACAGCGATGCTGCCGAAGGTCTGCGCGGCGCGGATGTGGTCATGATGCTGCGCCTCCAGACGGAGAGGATGGACGGGGCGTTCATTCCGTCAACGCGCGAGTACTACCATTTCTACGGGCTGGACCGGGACAAGCTCGGCGCCGCCAAAAGCGACGCGATCGTCATGCATCCCGGGCCGATGAATCGCGGCGTGGAAATCGACGGAACCCTCGCCGACGACATCACTCGGTCAGTGATCCAGGACCAGGTCGAAATGGGCGTCGCGGTGAGGATGGCGGTGCTGGACCTGCTTGCCCGCAAGCGCAAGGCGAGCCGCGCATGATGCCCGCGTCGGACGGAACGCCTGCGTCTTCGATCTTGCCTGCCCGGCCGAACGCTTCGCGCCCGCCGTTGTCGGCGGCAGCCTCGCGAAGCGCCTGGAGAACGTTGGCATGACGGCAGTCCGGTTCGTGAACGCAAGGCTCGTGGACCCTGCGGCCGGTACCGTTTCCAAAGGCTCCCTTTCGGTGGAGGGAGGCCGGATAGCCGCGGTCGGCCAAGCGGCCGAAGCAGCGGGCGCTGCCGAAGCCATCGATTGCGGCGGGCATGTCCTTGCGCCAGGCATCGTGGATATCGGCGCGAAGATCGGCGAGCCGGGCGAGAGGCACAAGGAGAGCTTCCGAACAGCCGGGCTGGCCGCCGCCGCAGGCGGCGTCACCACGATCGTGACGCGCCCGGACACGATCCCGGCGATCGACAATCCCGAAACGCTGGAATTCTTCACGAGGCGGGCGCAGGCCGCGACGCCCGTGCGGGTCAAGCCGATGGCGACGCTGACTCGGGCGCGCGAAGGCCGGCGCATCACCGAGATCGGCCTGCTTCGGGACGGCGGCGCCGCGGCGTTCTCCGATTGCGACGCCTACGTGGAGGATGCGCGAGTCATGCTGAGGTGCCTTGCTTACTGCCGGCAGCACGGCGCGCTGGTGGTCGGCCATCCGCAGGAGCCTTCCCTTTCGCGCGGAGCCTCCGCCACCTCCGGGAAATTCGCGTCGCTGAAAGGGATTCCTTCGGTTCCCGCGATGGCGGAGCGAATCGGGCTTGAGCGCGATGTCGCGCTGGCGGAGCTGTCCGGCGCCAGCTACCATGCGGACCAGGTTTCCACGCGGCAAGGCCTCGAAGTCCTCGAGGCCGCCAGATCCAAGGGCCTTGACGTCTCGGCGGGCGTGTCGATCCACCATTTGACGCTGAACGAGTTCGACGTCGCCGACTACCGCACCTTTTTCAAGATCAAGCCGCCCTTGAGGTCGGAGGACGACCGCAAGGCCGCGGTCGCCGCGGTCGCGAGCGGCCTGATTTCGGTGATCTCCTCCATGCACACGCCGCAGGACGAGGAATCGAAGCGCCTCCCGTTCGCGGAGGCGGCAAGCGGAGCCGTCGCGCTGGAAACCATGCTTCCCGCCGCGCTGCGGATCCACCATTCAGGCGAGGTCGACCTTCCTACGCTGTTCAGGGCGCTTTCGCTGAACCCTTCCAGCCGGCTCGGGCTGGATTCGGGCCGACTTGAGCCGGGCGCGCCCGCGGATCTGGTGCTTTTCGACCCGGACGTGCCTTATGTGCTTGACCGCTTCGCGCTTCTATCGAAATGCAAGAACACGCCTTTCGACGGGCAGCGCGTCCAAGGAAGGGTATTGATGACAATCGTCGGCGGCCGAGAGGTCTTCAGGAGCAGAACATGGTCTTCCCCGAATTCGTAACGCCGCCCGCGCAGCTGGTGCTGACGGCGGTGCTCTCCTACATGCTTGGCTCCATCCTGTTCGGCCTTCCGATCGCCAGGCTGATGGGGCTCGGCGATCTCAGGTCAATGGGATCAGGCAACATCGGCACGACGAACGTCCTGCGGACGGGCAACATGTTCGCGGCGATGGCCACGCTGCTGCTGGATGCCGGAAAGGGCGCGGTCGCGGTGCTGGCCGCGTCGGCCATTCTGGGCGACGACGCGGCGCAAGTGGCAGGCGTCTCGGCCATTCTGGGCCACGTGTTTCCAGTCTGGCTGCGCTTCAAAGGCGGCAAAGGCGTCGCGACGTTCGTCGGCGTGACGCTCGCGCTTTCGTTTCCGGCCGGCGTGGCGGTCTGCGCGACCTGGCTGTGCTTCGCCGGGGCGAGCCGGATGGGATCGGTGGGATCGCTGGCCGGCGCGCTGCTGGCGCCGGTCTGGTTCTGGCTCACCGGCGGCACGACCGCCGTTCTGGCGACGGCCATCATGGCATTGCTGGTCTGGATCCGCCACGCGGACAACATCGGCCGCTTGGCGAAAGGGAAGGAGCCGCGGATGACGCGGGTCACCAAGCTGACCAACAGCGGCTGATCTTGGAGACTTCGGCAAACACGCCGCTGTAGGCGGACTCCCTGCGCCGAACTCAGCGGCCTGCGCACCGCGCGAGCACCTCGGCAGGCGAACCGCCTTCCGAATCGGTCCAAGCCACGAACTGATCCGGCCTCACCAGCACGAGTTCCGATTCGTAGAAGCGCCGCGCCATCGGCGAGCGGTCTTCGACGATGGTCAGCGGAATGCCGCTTTCGGCTGCGGACTTCCGGAATTCGTCCGCGACGCCGGGCCGCGCGCCGAAGCGGAACAGCGTAAATCCCTGGCCCAGCGCCTCGTACGCGTTCCGCCCGTCGGAGAGCGTCGAAGGGGTCAGGTGGTGGCCCGGCCGCGCGGCGTTCGAATGCCGCCCGACCGCGCCGCTGCGGCCGTTCTCCGGGCCATGGACGATCGGCGATCCGCAATAGTTCGGCACGAAGCCTGTCACCTCGGATTCGGATTGGGAACTCCGTTCCGCCCATGCACGCTCGAATTCCGCGCGATCCCTGCCCGGGTCGTACCTTCTCAAGAACGCCCGATCATTCTCTATCGCTGCTTCGATGAAGCTGGACGCCGTGGACATGTACACCGGCCTGCGCTCGTCGTTGTGCGAGTCCAGCAGCCTGTTTCCGCCCCATCCCGACAGCACGGCCTCGAGCTTCCAGCCGAGATTGCGCGCATCCTCGAAGCCGGTGTTGATTCCGTACGCGCCGTACGGCGGATGGCTGTGGGCCGCGTCGCCGGCGACGAAGAACCGCCCCGAACGGTACCGGCTGGCGGTCGAGAACCGGAGGTTCCAGAATCCCACATGATCGATTTCCGCTTCGAACGCGCGGCCGACGGCGGCGTGCAGTAGGCTCTTGAAGTCGAAGCTGTCCTTGTCGGTTCCCGGCGGAACCGGGCAATGGAAGAACCACGTCGTTCCGAGGTCTACCCGCCCCAGGAACCTCCAGTAGCCATCGAGCTCGGGATCAAGGGCGCAGAAGAAGCTTGTCCCGGGATACCGCTCAAGCAGCCCGTGCAGCTCCGTTGATCTGAACACGAGAAGCGCCATCAGCCTTCCGTGGTCGGCAACCTCCTCGGCGATGCCCGCGGCATCCCGGACCATCGAATGACTGCCGTCGCACCCGACGGCATAGTCCGCGCGGATGTCGATGGCTGATCCGTCCCGCAACGACGCCCGCACCAATGCGGCGTCGCCGAGATCCTCCGCATGAACGGCTTCCCAGCCTTCGAGCAGTCGGATCCGGCCAATTTCCTTGGCCCGCTCCCGGAGCACGGCCTCGGTCGCGTACTGCGGAAGCCTTTCGTTGTCCGCATAGTAGTACTGCCCGACCGCGTCGCGCCGCAGCCACTCGTAGCTGTAGCCGCTCAGCAGGCTTCCGTAGCAATTGACCCCTTTGCTTCCGAATTCCCGCGGAATGATCCTTTGCGCCCTCAGCCGGCTTTCCGCGCCCCAGAAATGGAAGTGCTCCATCGTCCTCTGCGTGAGGTTCTGGCCCTTCGGGATACTCGACGGCTTGTCGCGCCTTTCGATCACGGCGACATCGACGCCGCGGAGGCCCAGTTCGATGGCGAGGCCGAGCCCGACAGGGCCGCCGCCCACCACAACGACATCCGCGCGCCTGGCGTCGATCCCCGGTTTGCTCACTTCCGCTGCGTCTCCTGCTTAACCGACGCGCCCGCTGCCCCGCCGACGGGATGGTCCGAGCCGAATCGTTGCCGATCCGCTAATAGCAATACTCGTCGTAAATCCGCCCCAAATCCCCGTTCCATTCCGTCGCGTTCTTCGCCAGCAGTTCCTCTGCCGGCGAGCGCCCCGACTCGACGATGCTCTTAAGGTCATTGAGGAAGTGCGTCTCGTCGGGAACGAGTCCGCCGGAACCCGCGCGCCCGCGGCGCCTGAGGCCCGCCTCGGCAAGTTCGAGCGAACGCTCGGCAAGCTCCTGAATCGAAATCCCCGCGAAGCGGCCCTTCAGACCGTGCTCGGCCGCAGCGACCCGCAGCCCCTCGCGCTCCTCGGCACTGAAGCCTTTCACCAGGTCCCAGGCCGTATCAAGGGAATCCTGTTCGTAGAGGATGCCGACCCAATAGGCGGGCAGCGCGCACAGCCGCCGCCACGGCCCGCCGTCGGCGCCGCGCACCTCGATGAACCGCTTGATCCGCGCCTCCGGGAAAATCGTCGTAAGGTGGTCGGCCCAGTCGGAAACCCTCGGCAGCTCGCCCGGAAGGGCGGGCAGCCGCCCCGCGAGGAAATCCCTGAACGACTGGCCGAGGGCGTCCACGTAGTGTCCGTCCCGGTAGACGAAATACATCGGAACGCCCAGCGCGTAGTCCGTCCAGGCCTCGAATCCGAACCCCTCTTCGAACACAAACGGGAGCATGCCCGTCCGGTCCGGGTCCACGTCCCGCCAGACGCGTCCTCTCCAGCTCATCTGGCCGGCCGGACGCCCGTCGATAAACGGCGAATTCGCGAACAGCGCCGTCGCGACCGGCTGCAGCGCCAACGCGGTCCGCAGCTTCTGCGCCATGTCCCGCTCTGAGCCGAAATCGAGGTTCGCCTGGATCGTGCATGTGCGGTACATCATATCCAAGCCCAGCGAGCCCACGCGCTTCATGTATTGCGTCATGAGCTTGTACCGGCCCTTCGGCATCATCGGCATTCGCTCGAGCGGCCAGTCCGGCGTCGCGCCGATCCCGACGAATGCCGCGCCGATTTTGTCCGCGACCGAGCGCACCTCGCGCAGGTGGTCGTTGACCTCGTCGCAGGTCTCGTGAAGCGTCTCCAAGGGCGCGCCGGACAGCTCCAGCTGTCCGCCCGGCTCCAAGGACACGTTGGCGCGCCCCTTCGAAAGGCCGACGATGTTTCCCACTTCCTCGACCGGGGCCCAGCCGAACTCCCTGCAAAGCCCCTCAAGCACCGCCTTGATCGAGCAAGGGCCGTCATAGGGCAGCGGCGAGCGGTCGGAGCGCCGGAAGCCGAACTTTTCGTGTTCGGTTCCGATCCGCCAATCCTGCTTGGGCTTGCAGCCGCCCTCCAAATACTCGGTCAGCTGCTCAGGCCGCTCGATCACGCTTGCGCCCGACTGTGGAATGGACATGGCGTCCGCCTTTTGCGTCCCGCAGACGGCTGCGAACTAGAACCTTCAAGGCGGATTTCGCAAGTCGATAGGCTGCGCGCCGCCACCGCCGGTTCTTGCTCGCGGCGGAACCCGCCCCGTTGCTAAGAGGATTGCCGACTGCGGTGGAGCAGCGCCAATGCAGCAACCACGGCCGTTTCCGCCCGCAGAATTCTGTTCCCCAAACTCACAAGTTCCGCGGCAGGCAGGCCAGCGAGTGAGTTCCGCTCGCCATCGGCGAACCCGCCCTCGGGCCCTACCAAGACAGCCGCGGGCCCAACGCCGCTGGCCTCAAACGGCTCGGTGCTGGTCCCGCTGAGTTCTTCGTCGCAAACGAACAGGCGCCTGCCGGAAGGCCATTCCGCCAAAACGTCGTCCAGACGCGACAGCGGCGCGATTTCCGGAACCGTCAATCCGCCGCACTGTTCCGCGGCCTCGACCGCAATGGCTTCGAGGCGCTTGATCGCGACGCGCTTCGCGTTCGTCCGCTCGGTCCGGACAGGAACGATTCTGCTGACGCCGAGCTCGGTCGACTTTTCCACCGCGTAGTTCGTCCGGGCCTTCTTGAGCGGCGCGAACAATAGCCAGACATCCGGCGCATCCACCTGCCGCAAGGTCAATTCAAGGCATGTCAGCGTTTCCGCGAGGACCGAACGCCCTTCGACCCTCGCGAGCCATTCCCCGTCCTCGCCGTTGAAGGCCAGAATTTCGTCGCCCGGAAGAATGCGCATGACGGACGACAAGTAATGCGATTGGCCGCGCTCCAGCGGAACGCGTTGCCGCGGACGGAGTGGATGCTTTACATGAAGCCGGATCAAGGAACGCGAACGGCCCGCCATTCCCGGCTTGTATGACCGAAGCCCACTCAAAGGAAGACGACGGCCGCATCCCGGATTCCGTCCGAGGGAGCTGGGTCGACCGCGCCGCGCCGCCCGGTTTGCGGCCCTATCTCAGGCTTTCGAGGGCGGATCGGCCGATCGGCACATGGCTCCTCCTGCTTCCCTGCTGGTGGGGGCTGATTCTGTCCGCGGCGGCAGGACCGCAAGGGCTGCGGCTGGCGGACGCGTGGGTGTTCGTCGGTTGCGCGGCGGGCGCCGCGCTCATGCGGGGAGCCGGGTGCACTTGGAACGACATATCCGACAGAAGACTTGACGCGAAGGTCGAGCGCACCCGCGCGCGCCCCATTCCGGCAGGGCATGTCCCGGTTCCCCTCGCGCTTCTATGGATGGGCGGGCAAGCGCTGGCGGCTCTCTGCATCCTGCTCACCTTCAACCAAGCGGCGATTCTGCTTGGAATCATCTCCCTCCTGCCCGTTGCCGTTTATCCGTTCGCGAAACGGTTCACCTGGTGGCCGCAAGTGTTCCTAGGCATCGCATTCAACTGGGGAGCGCTGCTGGCTTGGGCTGCGCAGTCGGGATCGTTGGCGCTGCCCGCGTTCTTGCTGTACGCGGCGGGGATGCTCTGGACGCTGTTCTACGACACGATATACGCGTACCAGGACATTGAGGACGACGCCTTGATCGGCATCAAGTCGACCGCGAGGAAATTCGGAAATCGGCCGTTGCCGTGGCTGGCAGGATTTGCCGCCGGTTCGACCGCGCTGATGATGGCCGCCATTCTTGCGGCGATGCCTTCCGGCTCGACCGTTGCCCTAGCGGCCGCATTGGCGGGGGCCGCGCTCTTCGGCGCGCATCTCGCATGGCAGATGGCGCGGCTTGACATCGCCGATCGGCGCAATTGCCTTCTGCTGTTCCGGGCGAACCGGAACGCGGGCCTGATGCCGGTCGTCTGCTTCTTCGCTGCGGCAATCGCGCAATGGACCTGACCGCCGCCGCTCTGGCGCCACTTGCCGTCAAGCATTTCCGGGCGCTGGCTTTTCTCGGCGCCGCCGTTCTGGCGTTCCTGCTGGGCCTGTCCGCGAACGCGATCGTCGAAACCCGGCTGGGCGGAATCGCGAATGCCGCGATATCGGAGTCGGGCGAGACCTGGCCGGAGTCGGAGCCGGACGGATTCGTCGTGGAGCTTCGTGGAATCGCGCCGGACCCGGAACGGCGCCTCGCTGCGCTCGCCGCCGTTTCCGATGCGGTCGGCGCCCACCGGGTTGTCGACCGCATGATCGCGGCGCGGCCGCCCGAACCGCGCTGGTCCGGCGCGTCGTTCCGCGTGCTTCAGCGCGGCGGCCGCACCTTGGTTTCGGGCGCGTTCCCGGATGCCGAGTCCCGGGACGCGCTGCTCGCGGCGCTGGAAAGCGCGGAGACTGCCGTGCGGATCGCCGATCACTCGCTCGTTTCCGGCAAGCGGGCGGCAGCTGAATGGCCCGCGGCCTTGAATTTGGCGCTGGAGGTGCTTCGGATGCGGCCCGAAGCGGACATGGCGTTTTCGGACGGCGTGCTTGAGATCTCGCTCGCCGTCGATTCGGAGAATTCGGACCAAGGCATCGCGGCCGAAATCAATCGGCTGAAGCCGGCTGACCTGCGTGTCGAACTCTCAGCGCCGTCGCCCCTTCCGCTGGTCTTGCCTTATTCGCTCGAATTCGAATCGTCGGGCGGCACCGCGCGCATGCCGGTATGCCACGCCGAGACGGAAGCCGACCGCGAGCGGATCATCGCGGCGGCGCGATCAGTCGGAGCGGCCGAACCTGTCGAATGCCTCGTCGGATTGGGCGCGCCGGATTCGAATTGGGCGGAAACAATGGCCGCCGCGATTCGCGCGGCGGCAAGCCTCGATGGCGCGGAGCTGTCGGCTTCGGGACCTGAAATCGCGCTCGCGGGCAAGCCGGGCCTGCCGCCCGCGCTGTTCCGGCAGGCGGCCGACCAGCTTTCCGAGACAGCCGTCGGCTCCTTCAAGCTGACGTTCGTGCCGCCTCCGGAGAGCGCCAAGGAGTATCCGGGGGTTGCTTTCACGGCGGCGAAGTCCGAATCGGGCGCAATTGCGATCTCCGGGAACCTAGAAGACAAATCCGCCCGAAGTTTCGTCAATCGAATGGCCAAGGCCGTGTTCCAGACGAGCGACATGCGCGACAGCACCCGCGCGGACAGGGCTGTGCCCGAAAGCTGGACCGGCCGCGTCGTGGCAGGAATGGAAGCCCTGGCAATGCTCGACCACGGCTCGCTTTCGCTCACTCCGGATCGTTCCGAGCTAGCTGGATCCTCGGGGGAGCGGGACAAAATCAAGGACGCCGGCTCGCAGATCGCCGCCATCGGTCTGCCCTACGAATTGCGAATAGAGTTCGACCCGTCATTGCTGCTGGGCGCGCGGTCGCCAACCCCCGAGGAATGCATATCGGCGGTTTACGATGCGCAGAAGAGCCGGAAAATCTCGTTCCAGCCGGGTTCGGAGCAGGTCACGTCCGAGACCGTACCCGTTCTGAACGCCATTGCCGAGGTGCTTGCGGACTGCCCTCGAGCCGTTATCGAGATCGCCGGGCACACCGACAGCCAAGGCGGAGAGGAAATGAACCTTCGGCTTAGCTCCAAGCGCGCGAGGGCGGTGCTTGAGCAGCTGGCCTTTCGAGGCGCTTGGTTCGGCAATCTCACAGCGCGGGGCTACGGCGAATCCAGGCCGATTGCAGACAACGGCACGGACGAAGGCCGCGAACGGAACCGCCGCATCGAATTCCGACTCTTGGAGCGGCACGGAGAAGGGACTCCCGAATGACGTCAGCCAAGCGAGGCGGGCAATGAGCGGAATGGAAGTAACGATGACAGCCGCGGTGACGGTGTTCGCGTCGTTTTGCCTCGGCTGGGCCGCCTGCTGGGTCCATCACAGAATCACTCGCGGGTCGCCGGGGGACGCGGACGAGATGGCGAAGCTGCACGAGGAGCTTCTGATCGCCGAACGAACCATCGAGCAAACCAGGACGGATGCGGAGGAAGAGCTTGCGCGCGCAGCGGCGGAGGGTGCCGAGAGCGCACAGAAATACCGCGAATTGCTGGACAGGTACCGGGAGGCGCAGGACGAGAACTACGAGCTGCGCACCCGCATAGGAACGTAGAGGCCGACGCCAAGAGTCAACCGGAAGCGCTTGGTTCCTGCCACCTCCGCATCGCGTCGCTGTCCTCCGCGCGCGCGTCCACCCAGCTCGACCGGTCGCTGAAAAGCTCCTTCTTCCAAAACGGCGCTTCCGATTTGAGGAAGTCCATCAGGAATTCAGCCGACTTGAAGGCCGCGCCCCGGTGCCGAGACAGCGTCGCGACAAGAACGATCGTCTCGCCCGGCAGCATCGTGCCGTGCCGGTGCACGACCAGCAGGTCGGCGATCGGCCAGCGTTCAAGCGCCTGCTCCGCGATTTGCCGGATCGCCTTCTCCGTCATTCCCGGATAGTGCTCGATGACCAAGGACTGCAGGCCCGAACCGGGCGCAGACCTGACCATTCCGGAAAAGCTCGCCAATGCGCCCATGTCGGTGCGCCCGGACGCGAATGCCGCAAGCTCCCGTCCGGGATCGATCGGGTCGGCTTGGACCCGAATCTGCAGGTCAGCCTCCGGTCATCGGCGGAAAGAACGCGACCTCTTTGGCTCCTGCCAGCGGCGCATCAAGGTCCGACAGCTTCTGGTCGACCGCGACGCGAACGGACGCCATGTCCGAGAACGCGAGCTCGTAGCGCTCCTCGCGCGACCTGAGCTCCTCCACCAGGTCCGATACCGTCGCGGCGCGGGTCTCCACCGATTCCCTAGGCACGCCGACGCGCTCCCGCACCCATGCGAAATAAAGAACGTCAACCATCGTCAGGCGCGCCCTTCAGAATTGATGCCGCCTTCGCAAAGTAATCGAAACCGGAAACCAAAGTAAGGACGCAGGCGATCCAAGCCATGGCGATGCCGATCATGTCCGGCCAGGTCGGCCCGCCGTCCGGCGCGCGGGCGAAACCGCCCCAGCCGGCCGCGGCGAACCCGCCGATGCAGATGAGGAGCATGCTCGCCAGCATTTGCGCCGCGGTTTTCCATTTGGCCAGATAGGTCACGTTCAGGCCCTGCTCCCTTCCGGCCAGCCGTTCGCGAATGCCCGCAATCAGGAATTCCCGGAACAGGATGAGCGCGAAGGGCGGCGCTACGTAGGCGCCTATCCCCGAATGGGCGGCGATGACTATGAACGCGGAGGCGATCAGAACCTTGTCGGCGATGGAATCTAGCATTGCGCCGAACTCGGTCGCCGAGCCGGTCCTCCTCGCCAAGTAGCCATCGAGGAAGTCGGAGGCCGAGGCGGCGGCGAACAGAATCGCAGCCCAGAAATCGGCGGCAGGCCTGTCCAGCACGAGGAACGGAACCACGATGGCAAGCGCCAGCGCAATCCGCATGATCGTCACGAGCGTCGGGACGGTAAGCGTCAAGGAACCGCCTCCAAGCTCACGCAGGCTCGCGGAAGTGGCCGTGGATCGCCGCGGCAAGCGAAGCGGAAATTCCCGGCACCGCCTTCAGATCCTCCAAGCCTGCGCGCCCTACGGCCTTCGCCGACCCGAAATGCGAAAGAAGCGACCGCTTGCGCGCGGCCCCCACTCCCGGAATCCCGGACAGCGGGGATTCAGCATTCTTCCTCGCGCGGCTCGCCCTGTGGGACCCGATCGCGAACCGGTGGGCCTCGTCCCTGATCCGCTGCACGAAGTACAGCACGGGATCGTTGGGCCGCAATGCGATCCGGCGCTTGCCGGGAAGATGGAACTCCTCCCTGCCCGCGTTGCGGTCGCGTCCCTTGGAAACCGCCGCGAGCGGCACACCCGAAACGCCTAGATCCTCCATCGCGGCCAAGCACGCCGTCAGCTGGCCCGCCCCGCCATCGACGAGCACCAGATCCGGCCAAGCGTCCGATTCCCGCTCCGGATCCTCCCTAATCAGCTTTCGGAACCTGCGCTCGAGCATTTCGTTCATCATGGCGTAGTCGTCGCCGGGGGCCAGATCCTCCTGCTTGAAATTGAACCGCCTGTAGGCCGATTTCATGAATCCTTCCGGTCCGACGACGATCATTGCGCCGACTGGGGAACTGCCTTGAATGTGCGAATTGTCGAACACCTCTACACGCGACGGCGCCGCGTCCAACCCGAACGCCTCGGCCAGCCCCGCGAGCAGCTTTGCTTGCGCGGTTGTTTCCGCCATCCGCCGGGCAAGCGATTCCCTCGCGTTGCGAACCGCGTTTTCAACAAGGACCGCCGCCTCCCCCCGTTTCGGCAGCACCAGCCTCACCCTGCGCCCTAGCCGGTCCGACAGCATCCGCTCCATGAGATCGTCATCGGCTATGGGATGCGAGAGCAGAACCCGCGGCGCCGGAATGTTCCGGGAATAGAACTGACCTAGAAAGCCCTCCAGCACTTCGGGCTCTTCGGCGCCGGATCCGGTGCGGGGGAAATAAGCGCGGTTGCCCCGGTTCTGATTGGCGCGGATGAAGAACACCTGAACGCAGGCCTCTCCCCCGGCCATATGGAGCCCCACGACATCCGCCTCCTTGACGAATCTCGGATTGATGCCTTGGACCGCCTGCACTTGAGTAAGCGCCTGAATCCTGTCCCGGATCGCGGCCGCGCGCTCGAATTCGAGCGCCGCCGCGGCGGCATCCATCTCCTTCGCGAGCTTCGCCTGCATCTCCGAAGTCTTCCCGGACAGGAACCGTTCGGCATCCTGCACCGACTCCTCGTATTCGCGCTCCTCAATATATCCGACGCAAGGGGCGGAGCACCGCTTGATCTGGTACAGCAGGCACGGGCGCGTGCGGTTGTCGAAGGTCGAATCGGAGCAGTTCCGGAGCAGGAAGATTTTCTGGAGCTGGTTCAAGGTCCGGTTGACCGCTCCCGCCGAAGCGAACGGGCCGAAATAGTTGCCTTTCTCGCTCTTGCGGCCGCGATGCTTTCTGATGCGCGGATACCGGCTCTCGCGGGACACGAGGATGTTCGGCAGGCTCTTGTCGTCCCGAAGGAGCACGTTGAACTTCGGCTTGAGCTGCTTGATCAGGTTTTGCTCCAGTAGGAGCGCTTCGGTTTCCGTCCGCGTTGTCAGAAACATCATCGACGCCGTCGCATCCACCATTCGGGCGATGCGCGGACTCTGCCCGGATTTGGATGCGTAGCTGCGCACGCGGTTCTTCAGGTTGCGGGCCTTCCCGACGTAGAGCACCTCGCCCTTCTCGCCGTGCATCCGGTACACGCCCGGGCTGCCGTCCAGAGTCCGCAAATAATGCTCGACGCATTCGACGCCGCGGAGTCCGTGCGCGTCAGACATTCCGCCCTCAGCGGCGATTTCGCTGGCAGCGTTCATGCCGGGTGCACCGTCCGAGCGGGGAGCCTTTCCGCCGCACTGAGCGGGCACCAGACCGGGGACGGATGCGCCCTGAGCCGGGCTGCTCCGGCGCGAGAGACCACTAAGGCCCGATTGTGGATAAATATGTTGAAATCTCTTTCGCGGCGCGCAATGGCCTTGAAATCCAAGGCATCGCGCAGAATCATCCTCGGACTCGCGGCGAGTCGGCAACACATTGATTGATTGCGATAAATTTTGGCTCCGAATTGGGCCTTAGCCGCTAAGCGCATAAATCTCACGCATTTTTCGCGATTCTGTGAGCATCGTGGAAAACTTGCGCGGTTGGAAGCCGTTTCATGCCGAATCGCTCCCCCGGCGAGGCGTGGTTCCGGCCGCCGCGGACGGCTTCAAATGCTGCCCTCCGTCCACGCAAAGCAGCTGGCCGGTGACGGCCTTGGAATCAAGCAGGTAGTTCACCGCAGAGCTGATGTCTTCCGGGTTTGCTCCCCGTCCAAGCAGCGTGCCGGCGCGCTGGCCCGCGAAATGCTCCGCCGTCTGCCGTTCGTTTCGAACCGTCGGGCCGGGCGCGATCGCATTGACCCTAACATCCGGCGCAAGCGCGATCGCAGCGATCCCGGTGAACGACCAGAGCGCGGATTTGGCGATCGAGTAGCTCACGAAGTCCGGAGCTGGGTCGACGACCCTCTGGTCGACCAAGTTGATGATCTGCGCGACCGCCGCGAGTTCGCCATCGCCGTCGGGCCGGGACTTCGGCGCTTGGCGGGCGAACGCCTGCGCGAGGAGAAAGGGCGCGTGCAGATTGATTTCGAGGGCGTCCCGCCAGCTCTCCAAGGTCGCCGTCTCAATTGTATCGGGTTCGAAAACGGACGCGTTGTTGATCAGCACGCCAATCCTGCGCCCGAGGGCGGCGCCGGCTTTGTCAACCAGCCCGGAGGCGGCTCCGGGGTCGAGCAGATCCGCTCGCAGGATCTGCGATCGGACGCCGAAGCCTCGGATCTCGGCGGCGGTCTCCTCGGCTGCCTCGAAAGAGGTGTTGAAATGGACCGCCGTGTCGTAGCCTCTGCGCCCCAGCGCGAGCGCAATCGTCCTTCCGAGCCTGCGGGCCCCGCCTGTTACTAGTGCCGCGCCTACTTCCGGCATCGTGCATTCTTTCGCAAAAGCGAATCGGTTTCGGTCTTGGGCCCCTTTCCGCGAAGCCGCTGCCGACGGCGCTAAACGCCGTACCGCGCCCGCATCGCGCGCTCGTCCAGCTCAAGCGCCGCCGAATCAACCAGCTGGGACGCGAACGGAGTCATGAACCGGCGGCGCTTGCCGTAGACCCGGAACTTCACCCTGTCTCCGAACAACTCCTTCATCCTCGGCACCAAGTGCCCGATGCCGTCCACCAAGCCGAGTTCGGCGGCACTGGATCCGGTCCAGAACTTGCCGGTGAACAGGCCCTCGCCGTTCAGCTTGCCGCCTCGCCGCTCCTCCACGTGCCGAATGAAGTTGTCATGCAGCTGCCCCTGAATCTCCTTCAGCCGGGCCACATCCTCGGCCTTTTCAGGGAGGAAGGGATCCCAAGCGTTCTTTTCGTCGCCGGAGGTATGGACGCGCCGCTCGATTCCGGACCGTTTCAACAGGTCATGGAATCCGAACGAGGATGATATCACGCCGATGGAGCCGACAATCGAGTTCGGGTCCGCATGGATTTCATCGGCGGCGCAGGCGATCCAGTAGCCCCCTGAAGCCGCAAGATCTTCGACGAACGCGTAAACGGGAACGCCCTTCTCACTCGAGAGCCTGCGGATCCGGCTGGAGATCAGCGACGCCTGCACCGGCGATCCGCCGGGGGAATTCACGGCGAGCGCCACGGCCTTCGGCTTCCCCTTCGTGAACGCGCGCTCAAGGTGCGGGGCGATGGCCTCGTCGCACAGGATCGACGAGCGCATCCGCGAGCTCGACATGATGACGCCCTCGAGCCTGATGACCGAGACCGAGGGCGCACGCTTTCTTGAAGGCCAGAACCGCATGGCGCGTGCTTAATCGCAGGCGCAACGACATTCAATCACCTGTCGCGATTCAACACTTTCCGGGCTACTTGGGTTCTTATCCTGTTCAATTCGCGGGGCAGAACAATCGGTCGCTCTGTTGGCTACCGACCCTTCCGACCGCCATCGGCGTGGATGCCGATTGGGGAAACGGCACACTTCGGTACTGCGCTTTCGGTGTATGCGACCAACTTAAAGAGCTGTTCCGGTTGGATACTTCAACGATGGCGTTGGCGACGTAGTCGGTGACGAACGGGACCTCCAGGACGTCCTAGCATCCGCGGAACTTGTCATGCCGAGTTCCGATTACGCACGACGTTCCTAGGCGGCTGTGGATGACGCGGTCGCAGCCTGATGTCCCGCATCTGGCATTCGCGCTCAGCCTCGGCCGTGTCCAATCATCCGGCATCGACATACACTGCTTCCCCGCGGCCTTTCGGGCTTGAGCCATGCAGCCCGACCGCGAGGATGCGCCCGATGATGCTTTCGTCGGCGGCCCTTGAACGTAAAGCGTAATTGCGAAAGAAATTTATACTGCTCAATCGGATAGACAAAGAAACAACCGGTTGGAAGCGCCGTACTGACTCCAAGCGCTGGCAAACTCTGCTGACTTTTTCCTGCCACATATCCGCTGCGCTTCGGTTTGCATTTGCCAATCTTCCGATGCATCAGTACCACATGACCATTCGCTGTAGCAGGAGAAAGTTACACTGTAGCCGTTGTAGGCTGATACGCTCCACCAAGTTGGCAGCGGTCCGCTGTTGGCAACGCCAGAGGCCAAAAGGATCAGCGCAAGAGCCTTAAGTGTCGTTCTCATGATTGTATCTCCAATTTTGTAACGCTCGCCAAAACTAGCCAATGTTTATGATGCTATCAAGAGGATGTTTCCATGATTCAGGACGTGCAGCCATTGCTGGAGCGATATTGGACTTGGCTTCAGGACAGAACGCACTTGCGTGAGGTTGGAGACTGTATTGAGATTACGACGCCGTATTTGGATCGCCACAACGATTATCTTCAGATTTATACCAAACGCATCAATGGTGGTTTCGTACTGACCGACGACGGATACATCCTTGACGATCTGGAATTGTCCGGGCACGAAATCGACAGTTCCAAACGCAAGGCAGCGCTTGAGGAAATATTGAACGGATTCGGCGTCCACTCAAACGGCACGGCACTGGAGGTCACGGCATCCGCGGAAAATTTCCCGCTTCGGAAACACAATCTCGTGCAGGCTATGTTCGCAGTCAACGATCTCTTCCGCATTGTTTCGCCGACCATCGCAAATTTTTTCCGCGAAGATGTGGCGTCTTGGCTCGACACGTCCGGTATCCGTTATATTTCGAACATCAAGTTCACAGGGAAAACCGGTTACGATCACTATTTCGATTTCATCATTCCGAAATCGAAGACCCAGCCGGAACGTATACTTCAAGCGATCAACTGTCCAAGCCGCGAGACCGCGGAGAAGGTGGTGTTTTCTTGGGCAGACACCAGAGAGGCGCTTCCGTGCGAGGCTCAAACCTATGCTATTTTGAACGACTCAGAACGAACGATCTCCGAAAATGTGCTGGACGCGATGCGCGGTTACGATGTGCGCCCGGTTCCATGGTCGGCCCGCGAGGAAGCGCGGAACGAGTTGGCGGCGTGACCTTTCATGGCGGGCGAAGTGGATTCCGCCGCCTCTGAACGAATCGCCCTTGCAAGCCAAATGCTTGCGTAGTTGGCCCTCTTGCCGTCTGTTTCTTGCAGACGGCCTCGACAAACCATGTCGGCATCAAGACCAAATGTCAGAAGCACTCGAACAAATTGTGTTGATTGGTACTTCGGGCCGCTAAGGTATGTTGCGGTTCGCTCCTAATGGATCTGCGGGCCAGAGCAATTCTCCTGGCGACGGCCATGCGGGCAATTGATTACCTTGCGCTGTATTGTCGAACTCCTCCTGCGCGGCTTGAGCCGTGCCCGCTCCTATACTCGCGGCGGTCGACAGAACCGCAAGCCTCGATTCTATGCTAGCGATCCGTACGGCGAGTGGCAGGCCTTCTTCTCTAAGCGCACGAATTTCCGCACTGATATTTCGGATATTCTTGCTTCCAGCCTTGCGAGCATCGTCGAAGCTCGCATCGGCGGCTGCAAATTGGCTCTGAATGTCTTCCCCAAATCCAGTCATCTGAGATTGAACGCTCCCAACCTGCGATTGGATGGCGGGGCCAGTACAGCATGCGTTTAACCTCAGTCACCGGCCCGGTCGAAAGCATGAGGGAACGCGCCAGCAGCTCCCGGCCAATTCGGTCTGCGTTGGCCGCCGGAACCCGGATTGAAGCACCAGCCGACTTCGGAGGTCCAGAAACCGGATAGGTCAACAGCGCGGTTGTCAACAGGTTTGTTGACAACCGCGCTGTTAACAGTTAGAACTCAACCGAATCGTTGAACAGTTGGGCGAACCATGAAATCAAATATCGGATCCTATGTTGTCGGCACCGACTTCCACGGACGCGAAGCCGAACTTGGGGCATTGTTGCGACGGGTCCGCGACGGCAACCATGTCCTGCTATCCGGGCAGCGCCGCATGGGGAAAACCAGCATCGCAAGGGAATTGGGACAGAGACTCGAGTCCGAGGGCTGGGCAACCGTATTCGCCGATGTCGAGAACGCCGCTTCGCCGGAAGACGCGATAGCCGAGCTGGCCCGAGGTTCCTACCCCGTGCGCACCATAGCATCCCGCATCGTCGAGGTTCTGGATCGCCGAATTTGGAAGAATGTGGAAGAGCTGGGCGCATGGGAATTCAGGATCAAGTTCCGTGCTGAACTGAACTCGGGGAATTGGCAGCGGCTCGGATACAATCTGATCAGCGCCTGCGCCAATCACAGGCAGCCGGTCCTGTTGGTCATCGACGAACTGCCCATCTTCCTATCCCGTCTTTCCGCGGAGCCCGAAGGAACGAAGCGGGTCGACGAATTTCTGAGCTGGATGCGGCATGCGCTCCAGACGATCGACAACCGCCCCACCGCCATTCTGGCGGGAAGCATAGGGCTCCTTCCCTTGGTTGAGCGCCTCGGATTGCCGGACCGCATCAATATCTTCGCTCCGTTTCAGCTTGCGCCTTGGGATCGCGACACCAGCATTGCATGCTTCCGGCGTCTGGCCGAGGAATACGAAATGCACCCGGAAGAGGATGTCGCGGACGCTGTTTACGACGTGCTCGGCCGCGGCGTGCCGCACTTCGTGCAGCGGCTCTTCGCCGAGCTGAAAGACCGCTCCGAAATGCGCGCGGGTGCTGCCGTGACCAAGCAGGATGTCTTGGAAGCTTATCGCACCGGGCTTCTAGGCGCACCGGGGCAAGGCGATCTCAGTCAATATGAGACCCGCCTTCGCGCCGCGCTCGATGAGCATTCCTGTGCCATCGCCATGGAGATTCTGGCGGAAACCGCCACGGAAGGCGTGTTTTCCACAAGCGCCCGGCGAGCCTTCGAGAATGAGCTTCGCGTTAGATTCGCTGACGGGTCCGAGCGGGTCAGGCAGATATTGAGCGTTCTCGAGCACGACGGATACCTTGCCCTACATCCGGACGGCCACCGGTTCGAATTCAAATTGCTGCAGGACTGGCTGAAGGCGCGTTACGGCCCCTTCCACCGTCCGTTCGCCAGCCGAAGACCGAGTCCCGACGGAAGTAGCGATATTCCCGGAGGCAAGCGACAGAAGATGGGCTTCGACCTCAGCCCGAAGACCGGACAAGAAAGGGAGTAGCGCCGCGTGGACAACCAGCACCGGCCAACCATTCGCAAGTTCAACCCCGGACTGTTCCAGCCCGACGACGAGGTGATCGCGCAATTCGTGGTCAGGAAGGTCGAATTCGAAACAGTGCTGGAGATCGTCGGGGACAACCTCGACTCGCCCTCGTGCCAGCATGTGCTCGTCGTCGCGCCCCGCGGCAGGGGGAAGACCATGCTGCTGGCGCGCCTGGCGGCCGAGTGCCGGACCAACGAGAAATATTCCCGGCGCATCGTCCCGGTTCGATTCATGGAGGAGTGCTATGAAATCTTCACCCTAGCTGATTTCTGGCTCGAAGCCCTGAACGGTTTGGCCAAGGAAGTTGCAGCGAGCGACGCCGACACTTCACTGGAACTCAGGAAGGCCCACGCTGAATTCAAGTCGCGGTGGCGGGAGCAGGGAATCGCTGACCGCGCGCGCGCCGCCGTCATGGGCACCGCTGAACGACTCGACTGTCATCTGGTGCTGATGGTCGAAAACCTGCAGTCCCTCGTTGACGCCGTCGACGACGATTTCGGATGGGGACTGCGCCATGCCTTGCAGACCGAGCCCCGACTCACGCTTGTCGCTACAGCCACGAGCCGCTTCCGAGCTCTCTGCGACGCGGAGCATGCGTTCTTCGAACTATTCCGGCCTGTCCATCTGGATCCGCTGGATTCGAAGTCCTGCCATCGGCTGTGGCACAAGCTCGGGGGCGGGGAAAGGTCGGAGACCGAAATAGAGCCTGTTCGCATCCTCACAGGCGGCAGCCCCAGGCTGATCGCCATAATCGCGAGTTTCGCCAGCCACTTTTCCTTGGACCGCCTGCTGGACGAGCTTGTGGGTCTGATTGACAGCCACACCGAATACTTCCGGGGCCATTTGGAGGGGATGCCGAAAACGGAACGGCGCGTTTACCTCGCCCTTGCGGATCTCTGGCGACCCAGCACTACCGGCGAGATCGCCGCGCGCGCCTCGCTCGGAATCCGAACGGTTTCCACCATGCTTGGGCGGCTGGCCGACCGCGGCGCCGTTCTGGTCAGGGGCGCTGGCGGAAAGCGGGAATATTCCGCTGCGGAGGGTCTCTACTGCGTGTACTACAAGCTTCGCCGCGATCAAGGCGCAGCCCAAGTGGTGCACGACCTCATCAGGTTCATGCGCCTGGTCTTTACCGAGCGCGAGCAGAAACAGGTGTTTGAAACGCCTCGCATCGAGTCGCCAATGCATCACGCCTTGCTGCGCGGCGTCCAGCTCGCAATCAGCGCCGAACCGAGCATCGCCGATCTGATTCCGAGAGAATTGCGAAGCAATGAAAGGCTGCCACGTCCAACGGAGATCCCTACCGGCGGCATTTCGGCAACCGACGAGATTGAAGCCGCATTCAAGGAGCTCGATTTCGAAAGCGTTGTCAGGATGGCGGATCAAGTTCTGAAAGAGCGGAAAAATCCCAGCCGACGTAACGAGGAGCTAATCGTCTTGCGAGTGATGGTTAGGAAGGCACAAGCGCTTCAGAAATTGGCAGATTTCCAAGCTGCGGCGGAAACGTGCCGGCTTGCGCTTAAGCCGTTTTCGAAAAATCCGGATCCGGAAATCCAAAGCCTTTCCGCCATAGCCAGGATTGTGAAGTTCGCTTCCGAAGTCAAAGAAGGAAGCTCTGATGCCGCGAGCGAAACATTTCGCGAGTTTCAAAACCAGTTCCCAGCAGCGGCGTCTGTACCGATGCGGCCAATCGCCAAAGAAATGCTTAGTTCCGCATTTGACTTGCTTAGCAACAATCGTTTGGAAGAGGCGATGCGGATCTCTAACGAGTTCATTTCCCGCTTTCCCCCGCACGATCATCCGAATTACAATTCAATTATCTCTTCGTTCTATATCGATCGAGCTTTGATACAGGAGAAATTTGGCCTTCTTGAGGACGCAATCTCAACCTGCAACGAAGTGGTAGAGCTATTTGGAGATAATCCCGAAGCGGCCGTGCTAAGGCTGGTCGTCAATGCACTTTTGATTAAGGCGATCATGTCGGCACAACTGAACCACAGTGCCGACGCCATAGCGACTTGCGACGCAACGGTGGCGCGCCTCTTGCGTGATCCAGAAATTGCCCAGCCATTTGATTGGGCACTTGTCAAGTACGTCAAGGCGTCTCAACTCGTGCACACCGGTAGCTACGTCGAAGCCATAGCAGCTTGCAATGAAGTTTTCGAGCACTTCGGCGAAGATGCGCACAGTTCGCTGCGATCACTGGCCGCCTCCGCCCTGTCCGATAAAGTGGTTGCACTAGTGAGTATGAATCAATACGATGACGCGATAAAGACGTGCGAACTGGCGGAAAGAGAATTCGGGGCCGAAACTGCTGATTCATTCCATTTCGCCGTAAGCACTGCGCTGTACGAAAAGGCCAATGCACAGATCTGTCGCTTGGAATTTGAAGAGGCGATAGGGACGTGCGAAACGATCAATCGAAGGTTTGGAAGCAGTGCCTACCCGCCCGTTCTATGGCAAGTCATTCGCGCTTTGGTTTTACAGGCTTCGGTGTTGGCAGATCTCGGCCGCGCGAAGTCTGCTCTATGCAAGTGCGACGATATAGAAGGCATTCCAATCAGTGAGCAAGAGCAAATGCGGAGTTTTGTTGTGCGGCGCGTTCCCTGGGTGCGTTTCAGGGCGTACGAAATGCTGGAAAACTATGCCTCGGCGACAATCGCACTTCAATCAGCTTTTTCTAAATACGATCTCGACAACGATGACGACGTTCTGGAGCTTCTGCGCTTTATCGTCGATGCAATAGCTAGGGGCACGCCGGAACAATACTTCCTGGAGTTTTTTGCCGACGATCAAAACCGATCGGAGCGACTGGCTCCCATACTGATCGCTTTGAAGCGGATGGTCGGTCAAACCGTGCGCGCTCCTGCCGAGATTGTTGGTGTCGCTGACGGAATCCAGAAAATGATTGAAGGTCGGCGGAATGCAATACTGAAATGGAAGTTGAACCGCATCGACGACCAGCGTCGAAACGATATCGACGAATCTGGAATATCGCCTGCCTCACCCGTCCCGGCACCTGCCGTCCCAACCGCATGATCCTCTGCGAGCGGAACCACTGAAGCAAGCGACCTGCAGCCAATCTCGGCGCAATGGTGCAATGCGGACGAGTTTCGCAACGGCGTTGGGCGGAAGCGGTTTGCCCGCTGGAAGCCGATGCAGCCTACGCTTCTGATTCTGGTATCCCGCTATTCTCCTGACTGTGCCAGTCCGACCGGCGAGCTTGGGCGCGGTGTCTATCACTCTATTGAACGGCCCAAGAAGTCGATCATGGAATTCATCGTACTACACAATCAAGCGGGAATTCCGAGGGAGTATTTCCGACAACTGATCGAACGTTTGGCGCATTCCATGATTTCGGCTGTATCGCTGTCGGATAAAAGCGGTGACCGCTTCACGATACTGGCACCGAGCTACCGCAGCGTCTGCCCGTGGACCGGCAGAGGTGGCGACAAGAGATTGCACCCCGCTTTCCGCTCCTGAGGGCGCGACCCGGTTCATCGCGGGCGTGCCGAGATGCCGGGGCAGCCCAAAAGTCACGGAAAGCCTTGCGGGAGCGCATGCGCATTGTGGCTGGCTTCCTCCGGGTCTGCGGCGAGCACGCCGCTTTAGCGTCGGGAGCGACGCGTTCCCGGCCGTCCTCGTCGTCGAACAGCATCAAGGCAAGTGCCATTCGCATTTACATCTCGACATAGCAAGCCAGAGCATGTGGACTTTGATGTCGGATGCCTTCATGATGTAGGATGCGCATTCGACCTTCCCGAGCTCTTGCAGACTAGGACGGCGTCGGTGGTCGGCATTCGCTCCTTCAGCACGTTGATCCGGATCACCCGGAACCCGTCCAATGCAGCCTCGGCGGCGATGGCATACTTCTTCCGCCTCCACGAGCAGAATCCTAGGCCAATTATCAACCAGACGATGGCTGGTGCTGTACGAGATAACGCACCTGCCGCGTAATTACGCGCGTCGTCGTGATGGTTGCGATCAGGCATCCACCCAACATTTCCAAGAGTCGGCTGCATTGGGGAATGCTGTTCGCGTTGACGAGCATACAGAAAACCCGTAATTCAAGAATTCAGACCGGGACGCCCATTACAAGGGCGATTTCGGCGGTGGAAGGGGCCGAAGCTTGAGCAATTTAACCGCAATTGACTGCGGCGGCCTTGAACACCACGACGACAGTGCCCGTCTGCTCCCGTGATGGAGGGATAGGTGCCCGTGCGTTCCACTGAGCGGGATACAGGTGCGATAGCAGTCGGTCCGCAAGCGCGAAAACTGCGCTACAACGAAATCGCCGCTTCGGAACGTAAGTTCTTCGCGCCCGCCGGTACAGAAGGGAATTGGAAAATGACAATGGACACGCGGCACATCAATAACACGAGCTGCACGCAATCCGCGGCTCCGGTTACCGCTGAGGAATTTGCGACAGTGGACATTGAGGCGCCAATAGGCGGCAGCAAGAGCGTGGATTGCATAGATTTAGGCCAGCTCTACAATTCGGCTGCTTCCGAATCCGAAAAAATCGGTAATATATCTGAAATCCGAGTCTTCAGCCTACTGAATGGCATCACATGCATCCACTTCAAGCCGGAGGATCGATCTGAGCCCTTTGGACCGTTTTTCCAAGATGGCGGGCGACGGAGCATGATCCCTTCCGATCTCCGAGGCGACCAATCCGCTGCTATCGCCACGATTGTGCCCTCCATTCACAACGCTGGCCTCCGTGCACGATTGGCGGACATCGTCTGGTGCAATGACCGAAAACGCACGGACATGGCGAAACAGGCCATCGGAGCTTATTGCGAATCCGTTCAATCCGTCCTCGACCGAAAAGCCAATTTCCTTGGCGAAGATGAACAAGCGAGCGGTATTGAAGGTTGCAAGATGTTGCGCCGCGCATGCCAAATTACCCATGCAACCGGATGGAAGGACCCAGAAGCATCGCAACTCAGGTGCCTGATTTGCAATGTCGTCCAACACGCATTCGAAAGTCGGGATCCCCGCGGGTTTATGGCCTCGGCGGAAGTTGCCTTGGATTTCCGCATCGGCGACGCCCCTTCAATCGTGAGCAAAGCCGAAACTATCGCATCATCAGATGATATAGATGAGCTTTGGTCGGGCGATTTGTGGAAACTTGCCGCCGGGGCACATGGAAAATCAGGGAACCAGCAGGACCGCGAACGCTGCCTTGACAATTTGGCGGAAACCTTCGTTGCCAGAGCCGATGCTACCGACTGCGAACGAATGGTTGCCGCCGCCCTTTACATGGATGCAATCGAAATACTCAGGAAGCTTCCGAATACCGGGCAGCGTTGGAGCGAACTAAAGGAAAAGCTGAGACGCGCGCAGGCCTCGGCAAATGATGGAATGATTGAGATATCCACCAAGATGGACCTAACCGAGCACATAAGGCACTCCCTGCAGGCAGTTGGCGGGAAAAGCCTTTCTCAGGCACTCAAGAATTTTGCACTTTTGGCGTGCTCTCCCGACCCAGACGACTTACGAGCACAAGAAGAGCGCTTCGCCAAAAAATACCCCTTATCTGCTGTCATACCGCGATCAATCACTGACGAAGAAGGCAAGGTGATTTCAAAATCACCGGGACTGAGGGGTGAAGGGAGCGAGGACGAACTCGCCATGCGTCACCTGATCTTGCGCAGCGAAGGCATGCGCAGATCACTTGTCGTCACAGGATCGATAGAGCCTGCGAGGCAACAGATTCAATCCGAACATGCTGTCGGCTTTGGCGCACTCCGCCCGATTGTCGAACTGACTCCATTCGTTCCTGCTAACCGAGTGGATCTTGTTACGGCTGGCCTGTTCCGATTCTTCGGCGGCGATTTCTACTCGGCACTCCACATCCTTGGCCTGCAGCTCGAACACTCCCTCCGCTGCGTTCTCGTACTGGAGGGCGTCGATCCGACCACCATCCGCAGCGACATGACGCAGGAAAACCGCACTTTGTCCGCCATTCTCGGCAAGGAGCGGGAGCCGCTGGAAAAAATATTATCTCCGGCAATCGTCTTCGAGATCGAGAACCTGTTCGATTTTCGCGGAGGCCCCTCCCTCAGGCATGGCTTGGCGCACGGGCTGATGTCCGCAGCCGAGTTCCGCAACCCCGACGCCATTTATGCCTGCTGGTTCATGTTTCACCTCTATTGTCTGCCCTTGCTTCCACATTGGGACAAGGTCGCTCAGAGGCTCGACACCAAGTAGGCACGGATTCCGGGATGCTTGTCGGCGATCACCCGTTCAGAGCTGGACGCTTCTGGAAACCCTGGCGTTTTGCGCGGGCCTGTGATTCGAAGGATCAGCAGCAATGGAGGCCGCGATGGCGAAGCAGCCGGGATTTCGGGACGTCGAGGAGCGGTTGAAGGAGATTTCGGCGGACGGCGATCCGCTGGAGACGCTGGCCGGGGCGGTGGATTTCGAGCGGTTCCGGCCGATCCTCAAGCGGGCCGCAGGGAAGCCGCCGGGCCCGAAGGGCGGCCGTCCGGCCTTGGACGTTGTGCCGGAGTTCAGGATGCTCGTGCTGCAAAGCTTTAACCGGAAGTTCCGTGCGATTTTGAAGCCGCGCCGCCTCATTCATCCTTCCGCAACAATGGGTTAGGAAGGATCCGGGCCGCTTTTTCGCTTGCAATTCGTGTCCAGTAATCATTTCAATTGATCAAGTTTTTGTGTATTGCATTCATGGATTTCATACGATAATGGAGTGGCCATGTTCGTTGACACCATCCCGAACCGGGGCTCGCGGCCCACGATCCTGATCCGCCACTCCTACCGGGAGGGCCGCAGGGTCAAAAAGCGCACCCTCGCCAACATCACCAACCTTCCCCCCGAGACGGTCGGGAAGATCCGCGCCGTCCTGAAGGGGGCCGTCCTCGCCGACGCGCCCGGCGGGCGGCTCGACGGCGCCTTCGCCATCCCGCGATCCCTTCCGCACGGGAACGCCGTTGCCGTCCTCGCGGCCCTGCGCGCCTGCGGGATCGAGCAGGCGATCGCCGCCCGGCGCTCGCCGAAGCGGGACCTCGCGGCCGCCATGGTCGCCCAGCGGATTCTGGAGCCGGGATCGAAGCTCGCCGCCGCCCGGAGCTTCCGGCCCGAGACGGCCGCCTCCACCTTGGCGTCCCAGCTCGGCCTGCCGGAGAGCGTCGGCGAGGACCGGCTCCATGAAGCCATGGACTGGCTCCTCGAGCGGCAGCCGAGGATCGAGAGGGCGCTCGCCGAGAGGCACCTGAGGGAGGGAAGTCCCGTCCTCTACGATTTGACGTCCACCTGGACCTACAGCCGGAAGTGCCGGCTGGCGAGGCGCGGCTGCTCCCGCGACGGCAGGCGGGGCCTGCCGCGGATCGAGTTCGGGCTTCTGTGCGACGGCGAAGGCCGGCCCGTCGCCGTCGAGGCCTTCCCCGGCAACGCGGCCGACCCCTCCGCCGCGGCCTCCCAGGTCGGCAAGCTCCGCGACCGCTTCGGGCTGGAGCGCGTGGCGTTCGTCGGCGACCGGGGCATGGCCGCCCAGGCGCGCATCCGCGAGGACCTGGAGCCGAACGGGCTCGACTGGATCTTCGCGCTTCGGGCCCCGGCGATCCGCGCGCTGGCCGAAGACGGCGCGCTGCAGCCCTCGCTGTTCGACGAGCGGGACATGGCGGAGATCGAGTGCCCGGAGCGGTTCCCCGGCGAGCGGCTGGTCGTCTGCCGGAACCCCCTGCTGGCGGAGGAGCGGGCCCGCAAGCGGCGGGAGCTGGTCGCCGCGACGGCGGCGGAGCTGGCGGCGGTCCGCCGGGCCGTCCGCCGGGGAACGCGGCCGCTCAGGGATGCGGACAAAATCCGGCGGCGCGCCGACCGCGTTCTCGACAAGCGCAAAATGCGCAAGCACTTCGAGACCGGGATCGGCGAGGGCTCCTTCTCGTGGAGGCGCAGGAAGGAGTCCATCGCCGCCGAGGCGGCATTGGATGGGTTCCACGTGATCCGCACCAATGTGCCGAAGGAGCGGATGGGCGCCGCCGAGGCCGTCCTGGCCTGCAGGAGCCTGGGCAGGGCCGGGAGGGCGTTCCGGACGATGAAGGCTTCCGATCTCGAGGTCCGCCCCATCCACCGCCGCCTCGAGCGCCGGGTCCGGGCGCACCTGCTGATCTGCATGCTCGCGCAACGCGTCGAGATGCACATGCGGAAGGCGCTCGCGCCGCTGCTGTTCGACGACGAGGACGGCCCGGTGCGGGAATCCCCCGTCGCCAAGGCGGAGCGCTCGCCGAAGGCCAGGCGGAAGGCGGCTGCGAAGCGCGCGCGCTCCGGCGAGGCCGTCCACGACTTCCGGGGCCTGCTCCGCCATCTCGGAACCCTCACGATGAACCGGATCGAGCCCTTCGGGCAAGGCAGGCAAGGGTTCGACCTTCCCTCGTCGCCGACGCCGATCCAGGACCGGGCATTGCAGCTGCTGAACGCGAAGCTCGCCGGGCGGTAGCCTCCCCCATCGCATTGTGTCCAGAATCCGCGCGTCCGGAATCCCGGAATGTGCTGGACATTCAAACGGTTGTCCGAAAAACTTCCACGGAACTTCCGTTTAACGGGCTGTCGCTCGCCGCGACCGAGGCGATGGCGCGCGACCGGCCGGGCTGGATGCGCTTCTGCGGGCTCGGGCTGCGCGACAAGGTGCCGGACGCGAACACGCTGTGGGACTTCCGCGAGGCGCCGGTCAAGGCCGACGCGCTGGACAAGCTGTTCCGGGAGCTGGACCGGGCGATCAACGAGGCCGGCTACATTCCCCGGTCCGGCCGGATCGTGGACGCCTTCCCTGGTCTCCGCGCCCCGCCAGCGCGCCGGCGCCGACGAAAAGGCCGCGATCAAGGAGGGGCGAACCGCCCGGGAGATATGGCCCGCCGAGCCCGCCAAGGCGGCGCGGAAGGACACGGACGCGCGCTGGACCGTCAAGTTCCGCAAGGCGAAGCTCCGGCCGGACGGCGCGGGGCAGGTCGACATCGCCATCCCGGTGTTCGGCTACAAGTCCCACACCGGCATCGACCGGAAGCACGGAATCATCCGGCGGCAGATCGTCACCGACGCCGCCGCCCATGACGGCGCGAGGCTGCGGGAAGGCTTGATCCAGACCGCCAACACCGGGAGCGGGGCGTGGGCCGACACGGCCTACCGCTCCCAGCGGAACGAGGACTGGCTCGAGGCGAACGGCACGGCGAGCCGCATCCACCGCAGGAAGCCGCGGGGCCGCCCCATGGGCAAGCGGACCGCCAAGGCCAACGGGCGCAAATCGTCGATCCGGGCGAAGGTGGAGCATGTCTTCGCCCACCGGAAGGATCGCATGGGGCTGAGGATCCGGACGATCGGAATGGCCCGCGCCAAGGCGGCGGCCGCGCTCGCGAACATCGCTGCAACATGAACCGGCTGCGCTGGCTCCGCAGTCGAAGTGCGCCTGCCTGACCCCGCCAAGGCCGGAAACGGCCCCAATCAAACAATCCGGACCTCCAAACCGGCCGGAACGGGCGGAATGCCGCGGCCGCCGACCCGCGAAGCCGACCGAAACGCGAAATCAGGCCGTTGTCGGAGGTGTCCAGATTCCAAGAAAATTGGAATATTAAAAAATCAATGTATTGAAGGCAATTCATTCATCAGCTACGATTCGGTTGCTTATGGGGGCTGAAACATCAAAGAGCCGGATCGGCGGTTAGCAGCATCGGAGACCACGACCCCGCCTTCATAACGGTTCGTTTCCGGATTCCAGTAACGGTGCTGGAGTTCTTTCAGTTGTGGCGCGTAACGGTGCCGTAGATCGTCTGCGCGTGGTTGCACATGAACGTTATCCACATGCTCGGCGCAATACACGCGACAGGCAATGGGGTACAATAGAGCGGAACAGACAATATCGCAGATCTGAAGACCTGCATGGTTGTCGCTGTGTCCGAAGGTCGGCAGTTCAATGAGGCGCTGGTAGCGATTCACCGTCCCAAACTTCTGCGTGAAAATGGAGTGAGAAACGCTGCTGTTCTTGAATTTGTTCCGGCTGTCAGCGATGCAAAAACCGACGCTTTCCTCTGTGACCAGGTAGTGTTCGAAATAACCGCAGATTCTCTGTATTGAAGACGTGTATAAAGCCGTGCCGCCGACTGGCTCGCCAAGCGCTTTGATCCAGATGCGCGCAACTATTTTGATTTAATAACGGCGAAGCAAACCGAAAATGTGGTCCAAGAAGCCAGTCGCATTCCTGTCCCGCTTTTTGTTTCCACGTGTCGTATCTTCGCGCAGGCTTGATCCCTTAACTTCACGGAGGATGAGATCCAGGTATTTGTCCGAACGGCGGCGCAACCCAGGGAAGAACCTGGACTTCAACTGCAGGAATTCCTGCGTAATGTCGGCGAGATTCCGAGCGTCCACAAACAGGCCGCCTATGACGAGGACGGGCTGGTTGTTTGGCTGGGGCGGGTTGTCAAGTTGTCCAAGATCCCCGGATTCATCGATGAAACAGATTTTCAAGAACGCCTCTCATAAAAAAAACCTTGGCCACCGCTAAGGTGGCCAAGGGGTCTGCCGCCCCCGCACCAACGCGAGAATCGACGACTGAATGTTACTAAGGGGTACAATAAGCGCGGATCGCTTGGAAAGCAAGTGTGTGATTGAGTTCACACACGACGGCCCTGCGGGTCCACCGCATCGGACTGCGGCGGCTTTCCCCTGCTCGACGCGCAGGACGGCGCATAGGTCGGTTTGGAGGATTCCACCAAGTGCCCCGGTCGAAGGTGCTCAAGCGCACGGCCTCGGCGCGGCGCATTAGGATTCCTGTCGCGAAAGCGGCGGGAGGTTCGGCCGCTGCGCGGGTTGGCGGTCGCGCCGGAACCCCGGTTCAGCTGGACGCCTCCGGAAACCTGGCGTTTTGCGCGGGCCTGTGATTCGAAGGATCAGCAGCACTGGAGGCCGCGGTGGCGAAGCAGCCTGGATTTCGGGACGTCGAGGAGCGTTCGGAGGAGATTTCGGCGGACGGCGATCCGCTTGAGGCGCTGGACAGGACGGTGGACTTCGAGCGGTTCCGGCCGATCCTTGAGCGGGCCGCAGGGAAGCCGCGAGGCCCGAAGGGCGGCCGCCCGGCTTTGGATGCTGTGCCGGAGTTCGAGATGCTCGTGCTCCAGGGCCGCCACGGCCTGTCGCTCGAAGCGACGGAGAAAGCGGTGCGGGACCGGCCGGGCTGGATGCGCTTCCGCGGACTCGAGCTGCGCGACAAGGTTCCGGACGCGAACACGCTGTGGGATTTCCGCGAGGCGCCGGTCTAGGCGGGCGAGCTGGATGCCTTGTCCGCGGAGCTTGAGCGGATGATCAACGCCGCGGGCTTCATCTCCCGGTCCGGCCGGATGCTGGACTCGTCGCCGGTCGCGGCTCCGCGCCAGCGCCGCGGAGAAGGCCGCGATCAAGGAGGGGCGAACCGCCCGGGAGATATGGCCCGACGAGCCCGCCAAGGCGGCGCGGAAGGACACGGACGCGCGCTGGACCGTCAAGTTCCGCAAGGCGAAGCTCCGGCCGGACGGCGCGGAGCAGGTGGACATCGCCATCCCGGTGTTCGGCTGCAAGTCCCACACCGGCATCGACCGGAAGCACGGGATCATCCGGCGGCGGATCGTGACCGACGCCGCCGCCCATGACGGCGCGAGGCTGCGGGAGGGCCTGGTCGATGCCGCCAACACCGGGAGCGGGGCGTGGGCCGACACGGATTGCCGCTCCAAGCGGAACGAGGACTGGCTCGAGGCGAACGGCACGGCGAGCCGCATCCACCGCAGGAAGCCGCGGGGCCGCCCCATGGGCAAGCGGACCGCCAAGGCCAACGGCCGCAAGTCGGCGGTCCGGGCAAAGGTCGAGCATGTCTTCGCCCACCGGAAGGATCGCATGGGGCTGAGGATCCGGACGATCGGAATGGCCCGCGCCAAGGCGGCGGCCGCGCTCGCGAACATGGCTGCAGCATGAACCGGCTGCGCTGGCTCCGCAGTCGAAGTGCGCCTGCCTGACCCCGCCAGGGCCGGAAACGGCCCGGATCCCGCTCCCCAACACTCCGAACAGGCCGGCAGCGGCCCCAATCAAACAATCCGGACCTCCAAACCGGCCGGAACGGGCGAAATGCCGCGGCCGCCGACCCGCGAAGCCGACCGAAACGCGAAATCAAGCCGTTGTCGGAGGTGTCCAGCTGACGTGGACGTCAGAGGGCCGTCAAGCGCCCAGAGAGGTACAAGAAGCATTCGGATTGACGGCGCAGTTCGCAAGGTCATGTCAGGGTAGCGTTCATTGCAGTACGGGCCGAGTTCGGCAGCGGCGCCGCAAGCGACACTGCTCGCACCCTTCGATGAGCGATTCAGCTATCCTGTAACGACGACGCCACCATCGACGACCAGGGCTTGGCCCGTCATCATCCGGCTTGCTTCCGACGCAAGGAACAAAACCGGGTCGACCATGTCGGCGGGCGCAAGATGCTCCTTCAGGCACTGCTTTCCGAGATGCGCTTCAAGCTGCTCCGGAGTCGCCCAAAGCTCCATCTGCCTTTCGGTCAGCACCCAGCCGGGCAGCAGGGCGTTGACCCGGATTTTCATGGGGCCGAGCTCGCGGGCGAGCGATCGCGTCAGGCCTGTGATCGCCGCCTTCGAAGCCGCGTAGACCGGATAGCCGGCATTTCCCATCAGGTAGGAGATGGACGAGAAATTGATGATCGATCCCCCGCCCGCTCGCGCCATTCCCGGCGCGACTTCCTGGGCGGTGAAGAAATGGGGCCGCAGATTCACGTTCACGCAGCGGTCCCAGTCCGCGACGCTGTAATCCGCAAGATCGTGCCGGGTGTCGTCAGCGGCGTTGTTCACCAGCACCTCTATGTCGCCATGCTCGCCCGACGCGCTGCGGACCGCGTCGCGAAGCGCATCGATGTCCGTTACGTCGCATTGAAGGAACAGCGGCGGGCGCCCGTGCTCGCGCCCCAAGCGCGCCGCGAATTCAGACGCGTCCGATCGCTGAACGAACGCCACCTTCGCGCCCTGCGCCACAAATCCCTCGGTCAGCGCGGCCCCGATTCCTGCGCCGCCGCCGGTGATGAACACGGAGCGCCCCTCAAGGTCGCGATAAACTGTCTTTCCGCTCACGCTCGCCTCCTATTCGCTTTGCCTTCCTGATCGACGACGCGCCCGTCTCGACATGCTTCCTCCGGAGGGTCGAGGCGTTCTTCAAAACCGGCCGGTTTTGCCGTCAAGCGGTCGCCGAACCCGTTGCGGCTTCCGCCCGTTCGTCGGCCATCAGCGCGGCGTCCACCAATCTCTTCGTGTATTCAGTGCCGGGACTGCCCATCACCGTCTCGGTTGGACCCTGCTCGACCACGTCCCCGCTGCGCATAACGATGACGTTGTGGCACAAGGCCCTGACCACCTTCAGGTCGTGGCTGATGAAGACGTAGCTGACATCGTGCTTGCGCCGAAGCTCGCGGAGCAGATCGATGATCTGGGCCTGAATGGACAGATCCAAGGCCGAAGTCGGCTCGTCGAGCAGTATGAAACTTGGCGACATGACCATCGCCCGCGCGATCGCGATCCGCTGGCGCTGCCCGCCCGAGAACTCGTTCGGAAACCTGTCGAGCGTGTCCGGTTCGAGCTGAACCTCCTCCAGAGCGGTTCGAATCATCTTCTCACGCTCGGCGCCGTTGGCGCCGATATTGTTCACCACCAAGCCCTCGGCAATGATCTGGCGGACGATCATCCTCGGATTGAGCGACGAGAAAGGATCCTGGAAAACAACCTGTATCTCCGGCCTGTAGGGCCGCATCTCCCGCTTCGTAAGGCTGTCGATCCGTGTGCCGCCGAACTCGATGGTTCCGGACGTTAGCGGCTGGAGCCGAATGAGCGACATGCCGAGCGTGGTTTTGCCGGATCCGCTCTCGCCCACGATTCCAAGCGTCTCGCCTTTCCGCACGCGCAGCGAAACGTCGTTGACCGCGTTCAGGTCCAGCCGCTTCCTGTTGAGGAAGCTGCCGTGCTTGACCCTGTACACCTTGCGGAGCTGTTCGCCCTTCATGACGTTCGGCGTTTCGTCCGGAAGCGGGTCCGGCAACCCCGACGGCTCGCTCGCGATGAGATGCTTCGTGTACGGATGCTCGGGCACGGAAAATATCCTCGCGCAGTCGCCCTGCTCCAGAATCCTGCCATAGCGCATCACGCAGACCCGGTCTGACGTCTGCCGAACGACCCCAAGATCATGTGTGATCAGAATGATCGCCATGCCGTGGCGTTTCTGCAGATCCTTGAGCAGCTTGAGGATTTCCGCCTGGACGGTGACGTCGAGCGCGGTCGTCGGCTCGTCGGCGATCAGCAGGTCGGGCTCGTTCGCAAGCGCCATCGCAATAACCACGCGCTGCCGCTGCCCGCCGGAAAGCTGGTGGGGATACTGCGCATACCGGGCCTCCGGATCCGGAATGCGCACCTCCTCCAAGAGGCGCACAACCTCGGAACGGACCGCTTCCTTCGATACCTTCCGGTGCTGCCTGATCACCTCCGCAACCTGGTCGCCCACGGTGTAGACCGGGTTCAGGCTCGTCAGCGGCTCCTGGAAGACCATCGTGATCCTGTTGCCGCGAATCCGCTGCATATCCAGATCCGGCATATTGATCAGATCCTGGCCTTTGAAACGGATCTCCGTCTCGGGGCCGACCGCCGCGTTTTCGGCGAGCATCCGCATGACCGCCCGCGCCGTGACGGATTTCCCCGATCCGCTCTCGCCGACGATGGCAAGCGTTTCGCCTTTCGAAACCGAGAAGGAGCTGCCGCGGACGGCCTCGACCTTGCCGCCGACGGTCCGGAAGTCCACCGACAGGTTGTCGACAGTCAGCAGCGGCGCGTCGGCATCCATGTTCAATTCGTGCTGTACGGATCAAGCGCGTCGCGCAGCCCGTCCCCGAAGGCGTTGAACGCGAGCACCGTGATGATGATCATCCCCACCGGCGCCATCATCCACGGCGCGGCGGAAAACGACTGGAAGTCGAGAATCTGGTTGAGCATGACGCCCCAGCTGACCATCGGCGGCTGAACGCCGACGCCTAGGAACGAGAGGAAGCTCTCCAGCAGAATCACTTCGGGAAGCTGGTAGGTCGCCCAGACGATCAGGTGCGACGACACGTTCGGCACGATGTGCCGGAACAGAATCCGCCCGTCGGACGCGCCGACGGCCTCGGCCGCGCGGACGTACTCCAGCCTGCGCATCGCGATGACCTTTCCGCGGACCTCCCTCGACAGGTCCGGCCATCGGAGAAGCACAAGGATTCCCGCGAACATGATGAACACGAGTATCGGGTCCGCGCGCCGAGGAAGCAGCGCCGTAAGCGCCAAGTAGAACGGCAGGTCGGGGAAGGCTTTGAAGAACTCCACGACGCGCTGCATGAACAAATCGTAGAATCCGCCGAAAAATCCGGCGGTCACGCCAATCACGGTGCCGATCGCGAGCGCCGCCCCCATCACGATCATGCCCATCAGGAGCGAGATCCGCGTGCCCCAGATCATGCGGGAGAACACGTCCCGGCCGATGTTGTCGGTTCCGAGGAGGTGGACCCGCGAGCCGTCGTCCGCTCCGAACAAATGGGTGTTGAAGGTGAGGCCGAGGAACGACCACTCGCTCCCCTCGACAAAGAACCGAACCACGGTCTTCTTTTCCGCGCTCGGCTCGAACGTGATTTCGAAAGTGTTCGGATCCATGCGCTCTTCGAACCCGAACACGAACGGCCGCTGGAATCCCACTTCGGAATGGTAAATCCTGACGAGCTGCGGCGGCGTGTAGAGCAGCGTCCGGTCTTTTTCCTGCGGCCCGTACGGGGCGATGAAGCCGGCGAACAGGGCGGAAAGAATGACGAAGATGCAGCCGACCAGCCCCGCCATGCCGTACGCGTTGCCCCGGAAGCGAAGGCGGACCAGCTGCCAGTAGGTGAGTGAGTGGGCAGGCCGCGCCTCGGCGTGCATGCTTTCCGCGGATTCGGGAGGCGTCGTCTGCTCCATCAGCTCTTGGCCTCAAGAGTGGCCTGCCGGACCCGCGGGTCCAGAAGCGCCAGCATCATGTCGGCAACCAGGTTGCCGATGACGATGATCACGGCGACGATCAGGAAGATCGCGGCGATTACGAGCATGTCCCGGTTCGCGATCGAGCCGAGGATGAGGGGACCGATCGTGGGAATTCCCAGAACGATCGCGATCTCGAGCTCGCCCTTGATCATGTAGTCGAAGCGCGTCCCCATGTTCATGATCACGGGGTGGAGCGCGTTCGGAATCGCGTGGATGAAGATTATCCGGCGGCGCGACAGCCCTTTCGCCCGCGCGGTTTCGACATACTGGGAATTCATCACGTCGAGCAGGTTCGCCCGCATCATCCGCAGGGTGTACGCTTGGCCTGCCCAGATCGCGATCAGCAGGACGGGCCAAACATGCAGGAAGAAGTCCCATAGCTTCGCCAGGTTCCAGTAGTCCTGGAGGACGAATTCTGGCGAGTTCAGAGCGCCGATGTAGGGCGAGTGGTACACGAACGCCAGGAAGTACAGGATGACGAGCGCGATGACGAACTTCGGAATCACGATCCCCAGGAACGCCACCACGGTCGCGACGGTGTCGCCCAGCTTGTACTGGTTGATGGCGGCGTAGACGCCGAGGAGGCCGCCCACGATCTGGCCGACGATCAGGGCCGCGAGGGCGATGCCGATCGAACGCGGAAGCCTCGTTCCGATGACCTCGGCAACCGGCAGGTTGTAGTAGTACGAGTAGCCGAAATCCCAGCTGGTCACGATGCCTTTGATCCAGATCAGGTACTGGACCCAGACCGGCTGGTCCAAGCCCATCTCCGCGCGCATCGCATCCGCGCGAGGCTGAAGCTCCAGCCGGGTCTGCCCGGTCATCGCCATCGTGCGGTTGATCCAGATGTCGACGTAATCCCCGGGAACCGCGAGGATCAGGGCGAACGATACTATGGAGATTCCGATCAGGAGCGGGATCGTGGCGAGAAATCGCTGTGCCAGGAAAACGGCTAATCCCACGATGCAGCCGACCTCCCCGCCAGCGCCTTATCAAGCGCAACTTACACGGCAGGCCTGCCTTATGGCAGGCCCGCCGCGACAGTTCAGTAAGTCGGGATCTGGCCCGGAAGCAGCTCGTCGAGCTGGTCTTCCGGCGCAACCCAGAGACGTTCGCGGACCACGCCGTCCTCGGCCCATTCGAACATGAACACCGGAGTTCCCGGATGCGCGTTCCTGATCCGCTTGTTGATCAGGAGCGCCGCGGGCGCCTGCGTCAGACCGATCGTGTAGGCGTTCTCCGTCCAGAGCCGCTGGATCGTCCGCGCCGCTTCGGCAGCTGCGGCCGCATCCCACGTTTCCTGGATGAGGTTGACCGCATTGACCATCTCGACTTCGAAATCGAACAGGTTCCGGTTCCCGGAGTCGTCCGCCGGATGCCAGTCCGGGCACCCGATCGAGATCGGGACGTAATCGCAGGTCTGTCTCGTCGGAATGACCCAGTGATGGCGTCGCTCGATCATGTTGAAGTTGCCCGAGTCGGCGACCGGCTCGATCTCCTCCACGGAGCGGGCAAGAATCCGCAGCCCCACATCCCCGAGCATCGCCACGACCGCGTCGACCTGCTTGCGGTCGGTCGGCTCGCTGGTGTCGAAGGTCAGATCGATCTCGGCATCCGCGCCGGTCCCCGGAAGGTTCCTGACGCCGTTCCCGTCGGTGTCGGCCAGCCCAAGAGCGTCCAGCATCGCGTTCGCCTTGTCCTGGTCGTAGGGATAGTAGACCGTCGAGTCGTAGTCGTAATACGGCGAACCTGCCGAAAAGCCGCCCGGATACGGGTAGGAGAACGGCCCTCTCGCGATCGACTGGCCGATCGCCTCGCGGTCCAGCGCATGGTTGAGCGCGACGCGGAAGTCCTTGTTGCGGAACAGCTGCCGCAGCTCCGCATCGACTTCGTCCTCGACGCCTACGGTCTCGGAGAAGTTGAGCTCGATCTCCCACGAAAGCACCCTGGGTCCGAATTGCGCCTTGGTAGGCGAGTCGTCGGCCTGGCTCTGCTTGAGCGCTTCGACGTAGTTGCCAGGGTTCTCCATGTTCGAGAAGTCGCCCGTTCCCGCGACGGCTTGCGTGGTCCGGTCGGACCAGGTCGTCAGCTTGAAGTGCATCTCGTTCATGTACGGCAGCTGATTGCCGGCCTCGTCCACCTTCCAGTAGTACGGGTTGCGCCGCATGATGACGATCTCGTCGGGCTTGTGCTCAACGGGAACCCACGGCCCCATCACGACCGGCGAAAGCAGGTCGGACGGCAAGGCGTTCCGGTAGCTGTCGTAGGTCGCGTCGCTGTTGTAGCGCGGGTGGTGCGGCATCAGGACGTGGCTGGGACCAGGGCAGCCTTGGATGTAGGCCAGCGACTGGACCCGGGACGGGCCTTGGGGCTCCATGAAATTGAACCGCACGGTCGTCGCGTCGATCACGTCCATGGTCGTGCCGTCGCCCATGCCGTTCTGCGACATCCAAGCCGACACGTTTTCGTCCTGCACGTTGTCTTCCCACCAGAAGCGCACATCCTCGGCATCGAACGGGTCGCCGTCCGACCACCTGGCGCCTTCCACCAGATCGAGCGTGAGCTGGGTATTGTCGCCGTTCCAGCTCCACGACTTCGCGAGGTTGGGAAGCGGACCCGACTGGTCCTCCGCCTTGACCTGCCAAAGCGCTCCGACCCGGACGAGGCACTCCTGCATGGCCATGTTGATGCCGCCCCAGCCTTGGTGCTGGCCCGCCATCCAGTTCCAGCCTTCCGGCCGGCCGCCGATGACGTGCCGGAACACGCCGCCGTACTGGCCGATTCCGTCGGACATCGCGCCGGTCAGATGCACGAGCGGCTCGCTCGGCAGGCGCTCATCGACAGGAGGCAGCTGCCCGGCCGCGACCAGGTCGCTCAGGAAAGGCGCTTCGGAATAGCTGTCCAGCGCCTTGAAGGTCCAAAGCTCGTCCCGCCCGAGCAGCTCGTACTCGAGGGCGGACATGCTCACCTCCTTCGGCATCGGGTCGGCGCCGGCGATGCCCGCAGGCAGTCCCGCCACGCCGAACGCGGCCAGGAGCGCAGCGCACGCCCGTTTGTCATTTTTCGTCATCAAGTTTCCTCCGATGTGTGGTGATTTGTCCAAGGGTGATTAACATTCAGTCCGCGCGGCGGGCTTCCGAAATTATCCTAATGAATTCCGGCTTCCTACTCGAAACCGGAAGCAGGAAGACCGAGCGGACCGCCTGCGGCAATCCGCCCGCCCGCTTCTCCAGAATGCTTCGGGCTTGACCGCGGCCCGCTGCGGCAGAATGGCTCCAACCGCCGCGGGCAGTTCCAAATCGCTTGAATCCGCAGGTTCGTCAACCAGGATTCCCGCCGAGCCCGCCGCGGGCGGGCTTCGCGCTCAAGCCCTGCGTGCCCAAGCGGCGCAGGCCAGCGAGTTGACTCCGAACCTGCCAAAGCAACAATTCCGGACGCGCCGCGGCGATACGGATGCGGAGGCCGATGGACCAGGGCGAGCTAAGCGACAGCAAGTATCTCGAGTACGTCGACGCGCACTTGGTGCCGGCCACCGACGAATTCATGGTCGAGACCCATGTCCCGAAGAAGTTCAAGGCCGCGTACCACCACCACGCCTCGCTGGAGCTGAACTTCCTGACGGGCTGCGATCTGGTCTACTCGTTCTCAGGCGAGCGGGTCGTGGTCCCGCAAAACCGGCTCACCGTGTTCTGGGGCGCCATCCCCCACTGCGTGAACCAGGTGAACGGGCGCGGGAGCATCGTCAACGTGTACGTCTCCCTGTTCCAAACGCTGAAATGGGGGCTCCCGAAGAGCTTCACCGACAAGATCATCAGCGGCGCGGTGCTGTCGGCCCGCGAGCCCAACTCGATCGACGAGGCCGTGTTTCCGAAGTGGGCGGCGGAGTACGGCGAGGGCGGCCCCGCGATGCGGAACCTTCTGCTCGGCGAAATAGAGATGAGGCTCAGGCGCCTCGCCCTCGAAGGCTGCGCCGAGCTGCTGGCCGGGAAGTCGGCGGCCGCGATCGCATCGTCGCGGGTGCCGTCGATGCGGTACATCGACATGATGCTGCGCTTCATCGCGGACAATTTCGCCGGGCCGATCACCGTGCAGGACGTTGCCAACCATGTGCAGCTGTCGCCGAGCTACGCCATGTCGCTGTTCCGCCGGACCGTGGGCGTGCCGATCAAGCGGCACATTACCCGCATCCGCGTCAGCCATGCGCAGATGCTGCTCGCGAACTCGAACACCAAGATCCTGAGCATCGCGATGGACAGCGGCTTCCGTTCGCTCTCGAGTTTCTACGACGCGTTCAACGCCTTGACGAATTCGTCTCCCGGGGCGTTCCGGGCCGCATCCAAGCTGTAGTCAGACCCTGGTGACCGCCTCCTCCGGAACCCGGCGGACGCGCATCGTCGAAAGCCCGGCCATCTTGGCCTTCGCGAGCCGATGCACGCCGTCGAGGATCATCGTCCTCCCCAGGTGGGCGAACACCTCCAGCGGATAGTCGAGCGATGCCGCGCGGACCCGCCGATGTTCGGTCGGGTGGCGATCGGCCTCCTCCAGCACCTGCCGCGGCGTGACCGCGTAGGGATTGCCCTGCTCGTCCGGCCAGACGGCGACATCAAGGTGCCATGCAAGCTCGCGAAACTCGATTTCCTCCACTGGCAGGTCGAGCCGCCACAGCGATTCCACATCCCAGTCGATCGAGTACCAGTACTTGCGGATGGCGGGCGGCAAGTCCTGCAAAATGCGCCTCCGGTGGAACCGGCGAGTTGAAAACCGGAAAACTATCGCGAACATTCGGAAGACGGGCGACCGCACGGCCAATACCCATTCGCCTCAGGGCTGTCGAGTGACTGCCCGGAGCCAGACGCGAGCACGAATCAGCACCCGGATAGCCACATGATTCGAAGACCCAGGATCACTTTCATAGGAGCCGGCTCGACGGTGTTCATGAAGAACATCGTGTCCGACGTCCTGCAATGCGAGGCGCTTCAGGAAGCCCACATATCGCTCATGGACATAGACGGCGGCCGCCTGAACGACGCGAAGATGGTCGCGGAACGGATCATTTCCTCGCTAGGGGTCGGCGCGACCGTCAGCGCGCACCGGGAGCGGCGCGCGGCCCTCGAGGGCGCGGATTTCGTGGTCGTGGCCTTCCAGATCGGCGGATACGATCCCTGCACCCTCACCGACTTCAATGTTCCGAAGAAATTCGGACTCCGGCAGACCATCGCGGACACGCTGGGCGTCGGAGGCATCATGCGCGGCTTGCGCACCGTGCCTCACCTGTGGGCCATGTGCGACGACATCGCCGAGCTCTGCCCCGATGCGCTGCTCCTCCAGTACGTCAACCCGATGGCCATCAACACCTGGGCGATAGCGGCGAGGAATCCGGAAATCCGGCAGGTGGGCCTGTGCCATTCGGTGCAAGGAACCGTGAAGGAGCTTGCGAACGATCTGGACATCCCGGCGGAGCGGATCCGGTTCCGCTGCGCGGGCATCAACCACATGGCGTTCTACCTGGAGCTGGAGGAGATCCTTCCGGACGGCGGGCGCCGGGACCTCTATCCCGCGCTCCGCCAAGGATACCGGGAGGGGCGCTTTCCGAAGCCCAACGCGCACAATCCCCGCTGCCCGAACATCGTGCGCTACGAAATGATGACGAGGCTCGGGTATTTCGTCACCGAGAGCTCCGAGCACTTCGCGGAGTACGTCCCGTGGTTCATCAAGCGGGACCGTCCGGACCTGATCGAGCGGTTCAAGATCCCGCTCGACGAGTACTTGGTGCGAAGCGAAGCGCAGATCCGGAAATGGAAGACCCAGGCGGAAGCCATCCTGTCGGAAGACGTCGTCAAGGTGGAGACCAGCATCGAATACGCGTCGATGATCATGAATTCGATGTGCACCGGGGAGCCTTCGGTCGTTCACGGAAACGTTCCGAACCGGCAGCTGATAACATCGCTTCCCGATGGATGCGCCGTCGAAGTTCCGTGCCTCGTCGACCGCAACGGAATCCAGCCCGTCCGGGTCGGGCCGCTTCCTCCGCAGCTTTCCGCCCTGATCAGAACCAACATCAACGTCCAAGAGTTGACGGTGGCCGCCCTCTTGAACGAGGACCGGCAGCACATCTACCATGCGGCGATGATGGATCCCCACACCGCCGCCGAACTGGATCTCGACCAGATCTGGGCCTTGGTCGACGACCTGATCGAGGTGCACTCCGACTGGCTGCCGCGATGGATCGGCCAATCCGGACGGAGGGCAGCGGCGTGACGGAACCCGCTGGCGCCTGAACGCGCAGGCCTGAATGCCGTTGGCGGAAAATGCCTGAAAGCCCTTTCCGGGTCGCGGTCGTCGGAGGCGGAACCGCCGGCTGGCTTTGCGCGATGATGCTGCGGCGTGGCAGCGAGTTGCGGAAACTCAACGTAGACCTGACGGTCATCGAATCCAGCCGGATCCCCGTGATCGGAGTGGGCGAAGGCACGACCGCCGTGTTCCGGGGCGTGCTCCGATTCCTTGGCGTGGACGAGCAGGAATTCCTCCGGGAAACCGAAGCTACGGTTAAGTACGGCATCCGGCACCGGGACTGGCGGAACGTCGGCCACACCTACGACGGCCCTATCGACGACCCGCACGCCCTTGCGTCCAGGATGGGCTATGATCCGCTTCCGCTGTTCGACGTCTACTGCGTCTACTCCGGCCGCTCCGTAACGGAGCCGCACCTGTTCACCTACCTTATGGGCAAGAGCCGGGCCCCGGTGCTGGCAAGCCGAAAAGGCAGGCCGAAAACGCCTATCTCGCCGCTTGATCACGCCTTCCATTTCGACCAGGCGCTGGTCGGGCGCTACCTTCGCTCAAAGGCCGAAGGCATCAGCCGTTTGGACGCCACCGTCGAACGCGCCGAAATCGACCCGTCGACGGGAGACATCCGGTCTCTGAGACTCGAAGGCGGTGAAGAGCGGCAGTTCGACTTCCACATCGACTGCACGGGCTTCCGGAGGATCCTGATTGGTGGCGCGCTGGGCGCAAAGTGGATCTCCTACGGCAGCAATCTGCCGGTGAACCGCGCGATGCCGTTCTGGCTCGAACTGGATGAAAACGCCGAAATCCCTCCCTACACGCTCGCTTGGGCCCAGCACTCCGGCTGGATGTGGCAGATCCCGACGCAGAGCAGGATGGGATGCGGCTACGCGTACTCGGACGAGTTCGCGACCCCCGACGAGGCCAAGGCGGAGGTCGAAGCCGCCCTCGGCCGCGAAATCGAGCCGCGGGGAGACATCAGGATCGACGCCGGCCGCCTCGAAAACGCATGGATCGGGAACTGCGTCGCCGCCGGCCTTGCGCAGTCCTTCTTCGAGCCGCTGGAGGCGACATCGATACACGCAACCATCGTGCAGATGATGCTGTTCTACCGTTACCATTTCCAGGCGGTGGTGGAAGGCGGCGAGCCCGGCCGGGAGGAATACAACCGCGAAGTTTCGAAGCAGGTCGACGACTTCCGGAAATTCATCAACCTCCATTACGTCAGCCGACGCGATGACACGCCGTTCTGGCGGCATGTCCGCGACGCCTGCATCGGCGACGACGTCAAGTCCTCGCTCGACACGTGGTCGAGGCACACTCCCAGGAAGTCGGAATTCGTCCATCTGCGCGGGAACGCCCCGCATGTGCAGGAGGAGCTGTACTACCCCGTGCTTGACGGGCTGAGCCTGATCGACCGGAGCGTAGCGAAAAGGGAGCTCGGCCGGTATCCGGACGTTCTCGCCTCCTCGCGCAAGGCGGTCGACAAATTCTGCCGGGATTCAAGAATCTCCGCGGCGAAGGCAGCGGGGCACAGGCAGTATCTGCAGAGCGTCCGCGAGGACGCCGCTTGACCGAATCCGGCGCTTGCGGGGGGATTGGCGGCCGGTCCGCCTCCGCCGACTTGCGGTCGGGCTAGTCCGCGGAGCTTGGCATGCGTCTGATCACTAGCTTCAGCGGCGGATGGACGTTCCACGCCGACCGCGGCCGCGAAGGTCCCGATGGCGACGGCGTTCCGGTCACGCTGCCGCACAATGCCGTCGACCTCCCGCTCAGGTATCCCGACGAAACCAGCTACCAGAAGGAATTCGTCTACCGGAAACCCTTCCCCTTCCGACCGGAGTTCGAAGGGCGCCGCGTGTCCCTTCTGTTCGACGGCGCGATGGCGGACGCGCGCGTGTTCCTGAACGGGACGCAGGTGGCCGCCCACCGGGACGGATACACGCCGTTCGAGGCGGATCTCACGAACCGTCTGTCGCGGACGGGAAATGAGGTCAGCGTCGTGATCAGCGGCGCCGAGAATCCGGAAATTCCGCCGTTCGGAGGACAGATCGACTACCTCACCTATGCCGGGATCTACCGCGAAGTCTGGCTGAAGGTCGCGGACGAGGTTTCGATCGAGCGCATGAAGATCGAAACCCCGGACGCATTGTCGGAAACCAAATCCGTCGCGGTCAAATGCGAAATCCGGAATGGAGGCGCGCTCGGCCCGGGATCGAGCCTGACCGCCCGGCTGATCGATCCCGGCGGCGGCGTGATCGCCGAAACGGCCGCGCCCGCCGACGGGGAGCCGGCTGCGCTTTCGCTCGAGGGGCTGGCCGGCATCAGGCTCTGGGACATCGACAATCCGGTCCTTTACGAACTCGAGCTCGAGTTGCGGCACCCCGGCGGCACGGACCGCCTGCGCGACCGGTTCGGGTTCAGGCAAGCGGAGTTCACCCCCGAAGGCTTCATGCTGAACGGCCGGATGCTCAAGATCAGGGGCCTGAACCGGCACCAATCCTATCCCTATGTCGGATACGCGATGGGACGGCGCGCGCAGGAGCGCGATGCGGACATCCTGAAGCGGGACCTCAAATGCAATCTGGTCCGCACCTCCCACTACCCGCAGTCGCGCTGGTTTCTGGACCGGTGCGACAGGATCGGTCTGCTCGTCTTCGAGGAAATTCCCGGATGGCAGCACATCGGCGGCGAAGGGTGGAAGCGGGAGTCGATAGAGAACGTCAAGCGGATGATCCGGCGCGACTGGAACCGGCCCTCCGTGATCCTGTGGGGCGTCCGCATCAACGAGTCGCGGGACAGCGGCGAATTCTACAAGGAGACGAATCGGTTGGCGCGGCAGCTCGACCCTACGCGCCAGACGGCCGGAGTGCGGAACTTCACTGGAAGCGAGCTGCTTGAGGACGTCTACACCATGAACGACTTCGTCCTCGGCGACCAGGAGCTCCCTTGGATCAACCGGGAAAAAACGCCGCTGCGGGGAAGAACCGAAGTCACCGGCATTCCCAAGCCGGTTCCCTACATGGTCACGGAGTTCAACGGCCACACCCATCCGGCGAAGCGCAGCGACCCGGAGCAGCATCTTGCCGAGCATGTCGTGCGCTACCTGGAGGTTCTGGACCGGACTTACGGCGACAGCGACATCGCCGGATGCATCGGATGGTGCATGTGCGACTACAACACGCACAAGGATTTCGGCGCGGGCGACAGGATCTGCCATCACGGCGTCCTGGACATGTTCCGCGCCCCGAAGTGGGCCGCCTACGCGTACTCAAGCCAGTGCGATCCGTCGGAAGAGGTGGTTCTGAAGCCAGCAACCTACTGGGCGCGGGGCGAACGGAGGGTCGGCGGCGTTCTGCCCCTCATAGTGCTGACCAACTGCGACGAGGTCGAACTGCGCTACGGGAACGAGATCGCCGTCCGCGCGAAGCCGGACAGGGGCGCGTATCCGCACCTGCCGCGGCCTCCGGTCGTGTTCACGCGCGACCATTTCACGCAGTCGGAACTCGGGCTCTGGGGGATGAAGTGGATGCCCGGAACGATCACCGGCTATGTGGGCGGCGAACCGGTCAAATCGCTCCAACTCGCCGCCGACCCGCTGCCGGCGAGGCTGGGGGTCTCGCATGATTTCGACGAAATCCTCTCCAGCGAGAAGGACCAGGTGCGCTTCATCGTCGAAACGCTCGACCAGAACGGCTCGATCCTGCCGTTCCTTGCCGATCCGCTGTTCGTCGAGGTTTCCGGGCCTGCGCGGCTGATCGGCCCGGGCACGCTGGTCTTCGACGGCGGCTCCGCCGGGTTCTGGATCGAGTCGACGGGCGCCGAGGGCGCGGTCGAGGTCGCCATCCGCTCGCCCCGGTTCGAGACGGCGACCGTCGGCCTCGACGCCCGGCCGTTCGCGCTGGAGGGCGATGGCCTGGTCCGCGGCGGCTGAAGGCGCCGGAGATCGAATTCGCCGCGATTGCGCCTTGACGGAAATTCGCGTCTTCGGCGATACCGGGCGCCGGGCCGCCCATGCCCGGATTTCAAGGAGCGGACGCCGAGATGCATGACGCTGACAGCCCTTGCACCGAGTTGGAACGGTACCTCTTCGATCTGAACGGGTACGTCGTGCTGAAGGGCGCACTGAGCGCGCAGGAGGTGGCGGACTGCAACAGGATTCTTGACGAGCTTCAGGGCACCGCGCCGGGCGAGTGGCGCGGGCATGTGCACGGCCACAATTTCACCGGCGAGCACGAAGGGCTGAACCTGCAGCAGATCTACGAGGCAGGGCCCGCCTTCGAGCGGCTGATCGACCACCCGTCCTGGATAGGGAAAGTGATCCATTTCATCGGATCGGACAGCGGCAATTTCGACTCGCAGCACGGCCCCTGCTTCATCGACGAGAACTTCGCGTCGATCCGCGGACCGGGGCAGGCGATCGGATTGCACTCGGGAGGCCAGTTCAGGGTTACCCGCTGCCAGTTCAGGTACCACGACGGACGGTTCCATTGCGGCCAGATCAACGTGCTCATGGCGTTCAACGACATCGGCGAAGGGGACGGCGCAACCATGGTGATCCCCGGCAGCCACAAGTCGAACGTCATGCATCCGGAGTTCGACGCAGCGAGAATGTCGACGGATCCGACTTCGGCCGACGGCGTGACCGGCGCGATCGAAGTGCACCTCGACGCCGGCGACGCGCTCCTGTTCGTGGATGCCATCATGCACGGCTCGGCGGCGCGGGTGAATCAGGGCCAGCGGCGTATGGCCGTTTACCGCTACGGGCCGTCCTGGGGCTTCTTCCGGCACAACTACCGCCCGAGCGACGGGCTTCTCGCCCGCCTTTCGCCGACGCAGAGGCAGATCGCCATGCCGCACAAGCCGCCGCAGACGCCGCCCGGCCGGCCGGAACGCTGAGCCCGGGCCGCAGGGGGAAGCGGAAAGTGGGCGAAGACGCCGGGGGCGGCGATGTCGTTCTGCATCCCGCAGTGGCCGCGAAGCTGCAGGAAATCGAAAAGCTGCGCGAACGCCTTGCCCTTCTTGTCGAAGAGCACGAGACGCTGACCACGTCGGAACGCGACATGATCATCGCGCAATACAACCGGGATGTGGGGCATCTCGAATACGAGCTGTTCCGCGTGAATGTCGGGATATCCGAATTCAGGCGGCGCATTTCGCTGCTGCAGGCCGAAATCAACCGCGGCAACGCCGTCACCGACGAGACGGTGGCGGCGCTGAACGAGCGAATCAAGAAGGAATTCGAAGAGTCCCGCGCCGAAATCGCGGAGCGGGAGTGCGCAATCCGCAAGTCGAGCATGCTGCTGAATGCCGACAACTGGATGAAGCCGGAGGACGCGCTGGAGCTGAAGTCGCTGTACCGGAAGCTATGCCTTCGCTACCATCCCGATGTAGGCGGCAACGAAGCGGAGAAGGGCACGAAGATCTGGGCCTCGCTCCAGCGCGCCTACCGGGAAGGCGATCTCGAGCGGCTCAGGGCGCTGGCGGACCTTGCGGGCGATCCCGACCAGCCCGTTCCGGAGACTCCGCTCGACGGCGTGGACGACGAACTCGACCGCCTCCGTTCGCGAATCGAGTCTCATGGCGAGCGCATCGCCGAAACGCTCGCTTCGCCCCCGTTCAGCTACCGGAAGCAGCTCGACGACCCGCAATGGGTGAAGTCCAAGCAGGTCGAACTCAAGCTCGCGATCGACCAGGGAAAGGAACGGGAGGCGGAATTGCGCAGGAGATTCGAGGCCATGGCCAAGCCCGCGGACACCATGCAATGAGCACGGGCAGCGAAATCCAGAAGACCGAGCTCGTGGAGCAGCTGCTCCGGAAGAGCGTCACCGGAAAACTCATAAGGATACCGTTCGAGCAGGACATCATGCTCGCCCGCATGCATGTCGCTGGGACCGACTATTACGGCGCGAAGGACGCGGCGGAGAGCTTCTCGGCGGGCGACCGGTTCGTTCTGAGGAGGGAGCCGGAGAACCGCCACGACAAATTCGCGATCGAAGTCCTGACGCGGGACGGCGGGAAGCTCGGCTACATCCCCCGCAACCGCAACGAAATCCCCGCGCGGCTCATGGACGCCGGCAAGCGCCTTTTCGTCCAGCTCGAGACGTTCAAGCTGCGCGGCAGCTGGCTGGACATCTCGATTTCCCTCTACATGGAGGATATCTGAAAGGCGTAGCGGCGTCCGCCGCGGTCAATGGCTTTCGCGGGTCACCGGCCGGGTGTCCTTGCCGACCAGGAAGTCCATGTCGGCACCGCGGTCCGCCTGCAGGACGTGATCGAAATACAGCCGGGCGTATCCCCGCTCGTAACGAGGCGGCTGCGGCCGCCATGCTGCGCGCCTTGCCGCCATGTCGGCGTCCGAAACCAGCAGATCCAGCGTTCCCGCCGCCGCGTCCAGCCCGATCTCGTCCCCGGTTTCGACAAGCGACAGAGGGCCGCCCGCCTCCGATTCCGGCGTCACGTGCAGAACGACCGTTCCGTAGGCTGTGCCGGACATCCTCGCGTCGGAAATCCGGACCATGTCCCGGACGCCCTGCTCCGCAAGCCGCTTCGGTATCGGCATGTTTCCGACCTCCGGCATGCCGGGATAGCCCTTCGGTCCGCAGCCCTTGAGAACGAGCACGGTTGCCGGATCCACCGGCAGATCCGGATCATCGATTTTCGCCTTCATGTCCTCGACGTTCTCGAAGACGCAGGCGCGCCCCTTGTGGCGCAGGAGGTCCGGCGTCGCCGCGGACGGCTTGATGATGGCGCCGTCCGGAGCGAGCGACCCGCGCAGCACCCGGATCCCGGCCTTCGGCTTCAAAGGCTCGCCGAACGCGCTGATGACGTCCCGGTTGAAGCACTCCGCGCCTTCGCAGTATTTGCTGATGTCGCCGCCAAGCACGGTCTGGGCTGGACGGAGATTCGAGCCGAGCTCCGCGAGCACCGCCGGAACGCCCCCTGCGTAGCAGAAATCCTCCATCAGGTATTTCCCGGACGGCATGCAGTTGACCAGCAGCGGCATGTCCGCACCGATTTCGAAATCGTCCAGCGAGAGCTCGACCCCTGCCCTTCCCGCGATCGCGAGCAGGTGGACGACCGCGTTCGTCGATCCGCCGATGGCGGCGTTCGCGAGGATCGCGTTTTCGAAATTGGCTCGAGCGAGGATCTTCGACAGCCGCAAATCCTCCTCGACCATGGCCACGATCCGGTTTCCGGTCATGTGGGCAAGCGCCGTGCGCCGCGCGTCCACGGCCGGAAGCGCCGCATTGGTCGGCAGGCTCAGCCCCATCGATTCCACCAGGCTCGCCATGGTCGACGCCGTTCCCATGGTCATGCACACGCCCGCGGACCGGCTCATTCCGGACTCTGCGGACAGAAAGTCCCGGATCGTCATTTCGCCGGCCCGGACCGCCTCCGAGAACTTCCAGACATCGGTGCCCGATCCGATGTCGGTGCCCCTCCATTTGCCGTTCAGCATCGGGCCTGCGGATACCACGATCGTGGGAAGGTCGACCGACGCCGCGCCCATGACCTGTCCAGGCGTCGTCTTGTCGCACCCGCCCAGCAGCACGACGCCGTCCATGCCGTAGGCGCGGATGCACTCCTCCACGTCCATGGCGAGCAGGTTGCGGAACAGCATCGCAGTGGGCTTCATCTGGGTTTCGCCGAGCGAGCTCACGGGGAACTCCACGGGAAAGCCACCCGCCTCCCACACGCCTCGCTTGACGGCCTCGGCGAGCACGCGCAGTCCCGAATTGCACGGCGTCAGCTCGGACCAGGTGTTGCAGATGCCTATGATCGGACGGCCGTCGAACGCCTGGTTCGGAAATCCCTGGTTCTTCATCCAGCTGCGGTGGATGAACCCGTCCCGATCGTTCTTGCCGTACCAGGCGAAATTTCGGCGAGCTTTCTTCATCGGGCAAATCCTGCATGTCTTGATCGGTCAAAGCGGCCGCAACGCGCCGCCGACTAGCATTATGCGGCATTTGGTGGAAATGTTCATGCTCCAATCGCGGGCTGACGGTGGGCGGCGCCATGAAGTACGAGCTTGAGATCGAAATAGGCAGGCCGCGGGATGAGGTGGTCCGGATGTTCGACGACCGCGAGCGGTTCAAGGAGTGGCAGCCGAGCCTCGTCGAGTTCAGGCATCTGTCGGGCGAGCCCGGCCAGCCGGGCGCGAAGGCGGAGCTTGTCCACAAGATGGGCAAGCGGAACGTCACTATGCTGGAGACGGTCACGGACCGGAACCTTCCGCACTCGTTCTCCGGCACCTACGAGGTGAGCAACTGCTACAACACGGTCGAAAACGTCTTCGAAGAGCTGTCCCCCGGCACGACCAAGTGGAGATTTCGCACGGAGTTCACCTTCCGGGGATACATGAAGTTCATGGCGTTCCTGATGCCGGGCGCGTTCAAGAAGGAAAGCTGGAAGCACATGGTCAATTTCAAGGAATTCGCCGAAGGCGATGCCGGGCGGAACGCCTCCGAGTCGGCGTGAACGAACGCACCATCCCGACCGATTCCGACTCTCCCGGATCCGTTGAGCAGGAGCTGGCGCGAGTCGGCTCTTCGGCTGCGGAGCTGGAGGACGCGTTCGAAAGACTCGGCGGCGACCGGCAATTCCTGTCCCGGATGGTGCAATGCGCACGAAACCCGCGCCTGCAATCGGGCTCCACTTGGATGATCAAGCGCGCATTGGAACGCGGCAACGCCGTTCCGGACTTGTCGGACGAGATTCTGCAGCTGCTTCCTGCGATGGATGAGTGGCAGGCGCGGCTTCACTTGCTCCAGTCAATCCGGTTCCTCCGGATCTCCAGCCGGGAAAAGGAGGGTCTTCACGCGGAGCTGCTTCGGCTGGTCCGGGATGGCAACAACTTCGTTCGCGCATGGGCGTACGACGGGCTGCACCGCTTGGGATCGCAGCACCCGGAATTTGCGGAGGAGGCCGAAGCGCTTTGCCAAGAGGCACTGGAATCGGAAACACCGTCCGTCAAAGCGCGCATCCGCAACCTGGCTGGTTTGAAGACCGCCAAGGCGACGGCGTGAGGCTGCGGTGAAGCGCACGCCGTACTGGTGGGACGTCGCGGGACCTCCCGAACCGTTCAATTCCGAAAGGGTTGCGCCCTCGGCGGACGTGGCGGTTGTGGGCGCCGGCCTGACCGGCCTGTCCGCTGCGCGGACACTGGCAAAATCGGGAAAGAGCGTAGTCTGCCTGGACGCGGGACCTCCCGGCATCGGCGCTAGCTCCCGGAACGGCGGAATGATCGGGGGCGGGCACCGGATACCGTGGGACGCGCTCGTGGCCCGATATGGCGAAAGCGTCGCGACAGAGCTGATGCGGGAAATGCATCTCGAATCCATGGCGTTCGCCAAAGGCTTGATGGCTGAAGAGGGCATCGATTGCGATTTCGCCCAGACCGGCAGGCTCCAAGCCCTGTGGAATGCGTCCGACTACGATTCCGTCGCCCGCAACCTCAAGAAAATCGCGAAGGCGATCCCGCTCGCGGCGGAAATGGTTCCGAAATCCCGGGTTCGCGACGATGTGGCGTCCGATGCGTACGGGGGCGGCGTGCTGTACCATGAGCACGGCGGCCTCAACCCGGCGAAGTGGGTGAAGGGGATCAGGGATGCGGCCGTGCGGGCCGGCGCCAATGTCCAAGGCGGATCCGAAGTGCGATCCTTGGAGAGATCGGGTTCAGGGTGGAAGGTGGAGACGTCCGGCGGCCGTGTCGATGCGGGCGAGGTTCTGCTCGCCACGAACGGCTACACGCCCGCGGGCCTCGGCGGGATCTCGAGACGGGTGTTTCCGATTCCCAGCTTCATCATGGCGACCGAGGAGCTGGGCGCGAACAGGGTTCGGGACATGTTTCCGAACCTCCGCATGATCGTGGAAACGAGGCTGCGCCATTGCTACTACCGACCCTCTCCGGACGGAAAGCGGGTTGTGTTCGGAGGCCGGGCGGCGATGTTCAACGCTCCCGAACGCTTCACCGACAGCCAGCTGCGAAGACTCATGACTGGCGTCCTTCCGGACTTGCGCGACGCGGCGGTAACCCACAGCTGGCGGGGCAATACCGGCTTCACGTTCAGCCTGTCGCCGAACGTCGGACAAATCAATGGCGTTTGGCATGCGATCGGCTATTGCGGAAACGGAAACGCCATGGCTCCGTGGCTGGGCCACAAGGCCGCGCTGTCGATCCTCGGCGACCCCGAAGGGCGAACGGCGTTCGCCGAAACCGGGCTTGCCGGCAGATGGTGGTACGGCGGCAGCCCGTGGTTCCTGCCGTTCGCCGATGCCTATTACAGACTGAAGGACCTCCGGGCCGACCTTCGAAAGCCAAGATGAGCCTGCGCCGTCCGGCGAGCGGCCGGGCCGAACGAACGGGTGCCCGGAATGCGTGCAGGGCGATCGGCGGAGCGCCGATGGAATGCTTGCGCGCCCCTTCCCAATCCGTATTGTCCGCCTTCGGCGTCGGCCTTGGCGACAGGGACCGCGGCGCTGTTTCAGCCTAATCCGAGCGTCCGCCTGAATATTGCAAGGCCGGTATGACTCTACCAACACCGGAGGATATCATGAATCTCATTCGAGACTTCAAAATCGCGGCCGCAGCCGCCTTGGCCGTCGGCGCCCTCGCGGCGAGCGGCGCAAGCGCACAAGACACGATCAAGATCGGAACGATCGCTCCGAAAACCGGCCCGCTGGCCGGCGGCGCAGTCGTCACGCAGTGGCCCAATGTCGAACTTTGGACCAAGCTGATCAATTCGCGAGGCGGCCTCATGGTCGGCGGCAAGCAAATGATGCTCGAAGTGATCGAGTACGACGACAAGACGAACCCGGGCGAGCACATCAAGCTGGCGCAGCGGCTTGCGGAGCAGGACGAGGTGGATTTCATCGTCGCGCCGTACGGAACAGGCTTCAACATCGCGACGGCGCCGATATACGGACGCTACGGCTATCCGATGATCGCCGTTTCCGCCATCACGGACAAGATCGGCGAACTGACGGAGCGCTATCCGAACCTTTTCTTCACGCTCGGTTCGACCACGGCATTCGTCGAGGGGGTTCGCGACATTCTTGTCGAGCAGCGCGACGCCGGGGCAATCAGCAACAAGGTCGCCATGGTCAACGTGGCCGACGCCTTCGGCATCGAGCTGGCGGACCGCGCCCGCGAACTGTTCGTCGAAGCGGGATTCGACCTTGTTTACGACAAGTCGTACCCGCTCGGGACGCCGGACCTTTCGCCCGTTATGAAGGGTGCCAAGGCGTCCGGGGCCGATTCCTTCATCGCATGGTCCTATCCGCCGGACTCCTTCGGGCTGGCCGAACAGGCGATCATCGAAGATCTGGACGTGCCGATCTATTACTCGGCGGTCGCGACCAGCTTCCCGGCGTTCAAGGGCGCTTACGGCGACAAGATCAACAACGTGCTCGGCGCAGGCGGCACGAATGTGGACGACCCGAAGATCGCTGAATACCGGGCGGCGCACGAGGAGCTCACCGGCAAGGTTGCCGACTATTGGGCGTCGGCGAACACTTTCGCGGCTCTGCAGATCCTCGAGCAGGCGATCGAAGGCGCCGGAACTTTGGACCGCGACGCCGTCACCCAGTACATCAAGGACAATTCCTTCGACACGGTCATGGGCGCGCTCACCTTCGAAAGCAACAATTCCGCCACCTTCTGGTCGGTCGGCCAGTGGCAGGACGGCGTTTTCCGAGGCGTGAAAGGCTCCAACGTGGAAGGAGCGGTCCCGGTCCGGCTGAAGGACGGCTGGAACTGAACCGAAACCAAACATCCCAAGGCGGCGCGAGCGCGCCGCCTTGGAAGCGTCCCGACTGAACACCGCGAATCCTGAAATGCCCGCGTTCCTTTCGCCCATGCCCGGAGCGGCAGCTCGGCTTGCGGATTCGAGGCTTTCCTGCATCCGCCGCGAGCGGCGGGAACACGCGCGACCTGTTCCCGCGCCGACAGGCGCGGACGCGGCGTTCGCGGAAACGGCTTAAGCAAAAACCGGCCCGATGCTGGATATCGTTGTTTCGGGCTTGCTGCTTTCCGGCACCTACGCGCTGGTCGCGATGGGGCTCAACCTTCAGTACGGCGTCGCGCGGATCATGAATCTGGCGAACGGCGAAGTGCTGGTCCTCGGCGCGCTGGCGGCGTTCTGGCTTTATACGACATCGCTGGTGTCCCCCTTGCTGACGGTCGTGCTCGCCGCACCCGCCGCGTTCATCGGAAACTGGCTGATTTACCGGTTCCTTCTGCTGCCGCTGGTCCGGCGGTCGAAGGATCGCGGCCAGCTGGAGGTCAACGCGATCCTTGCGACCTTCGGAATGTCGTTCTTCCTGATCGGCGTCATGGTTTCGATCGAAGGCGGATTCTTCGCCTACAAGTATCTGTCGGAACCGGTATCGATCATCGGCTCCACGACCTCGCTGAACAGGGTGGTCGCCTTCCTGATCGCGGTGGCGATCGCAGGCGGCCTCTATTTGTGGCTGAACCGGACCCGTCCGGGCGTCGCGGTGCGCGCGGTTGCCGTCAGCACGGAGGCAAGCGGCCTGGTCGGCATCAATGTGGACCGGATCTCGGCCTTGGCGTTCGGGCTCGGCGGAGCGATCGCCGCGGTCGGCGGCGCGCTCATTTCGACCTTCATCACGCTGGACGCGTCGATCGGCGTCGTCTTCACGATGAAGGCGCTGATCATCGTCATCATGGGAGGCGTGGGCGAAATCCGCGGCGCCGTTGTGGCGGCGCTGATCCTCGGGCTCGTCGAAACCGGGGTCGCGACGCTCGTGGATCCCGGCCTGACGCTCGCCGCAGCCTATCTCATCTTCCTGCTTGTTCTGCTGTTCCGCCCGCAGGGCCTGTTCGGAAGGCGCGCGCTTTGAGAACGACCGGATGGCAGGAACTGGCGATAGCGGCGGCCGTCGCGGCGGCGGCCATATTGGTTCCGTTCGTCGCCAACGGCTACTGGCTCTCGATCGCCGTCACCGCCATGATGTACTTGGCGCTGGCGACGAGTTGGGCCCTGTTCTCCGGCCCCACCCACTACATTTCCTTGGCGACGGGCGCGTTTTTCGGCGTCGGCGGCTACGCCGTCGGCGCCGGGATGAGCGATTATGGCCTGCCCTTCTGGGTGGCAGCCATTATCGGCCCTGTCGTCGCCACTGTGCTCGCGGCGTTGATCGGCATGGCGACATTGCGGCTTTCGGGGGTCTACTTCGTGATCTTCACGCTCGGCCTCGCCGAAATGGTCCGGAATCTCGTCAGCTGGATCCAGAACAACTTCCTGGGTTCGCGGGGGCTTTACGTGTTGACCGACCTGCGGGACCAGCACATCTATTGGATGCTCCTTGCGGTCGCCGCCGCCGTTTACCTGTTCGGCTGGCTGGTGAACCGGTCGCGCCTCGGCTTCGCCTTGCGGATCATCGGCGGCGACGAGACCGTCGCCCGCCATGTCGGCATCAACACTGCGAACGCCAAGGTCGTGCTGTTCGCCTCCAGCGGCTTCTTCGCCGCTCTGGTCGGCGCGATCCTTGCGCCGCGCTACAGCTATATCGAGCCTAACCAGGTCTTCTCGCCTCAGCTCTCGTTCCTGGTCGTGATCATGGCGCTTCTCGGCGGCGCGGGACGGCTCTGGGGACCGCTGGTGGGCGTCATTCCGTTCACGATCATCTGGGAGTTCGTCAGCGTCCAGTTTCCGAACCAGTCGACGATATTTCTCGGGCTCGCGTTCCTGCTGATCGTTTACGCGCTGCCGCACGGCGTGGTCGGCCGAATCGAGCAGCTGCGCACCCGAGCGCGCGAACGCCGGTCGTGAAACACTCCGGCACCGTCCTTTCCATCAAAGGCGTCACGAAGCGCTTCGGCGGCCTCGTGGCCGTCGGCGACATGTCCTTCGATGTGGGCGAGCACGAGATGGTGGGAGTCATCGGACCCAACGGATCCGGCAAGACGACGATGATGAACATGATCTCGGGCGTCTACAAGCCTACCGCCGGCCGGATTTCGGTGAAGGGGCGGCGCATTTCGGAAATGCCTGCCCAGAAGATCGCCCGGGAGGGGGTCGGGCGCACGTTCCAGCTCGTACGCCTGCTGCCCGGATTGAACGTGCTGGAAAACGTCGCCGCCGGAGCCGTGTTCGGCCACCGCCGCCGATGGGGAAGCGATGCTGCGGATTTCGCCCACGCCATGCTCGAGCGCGTGGGACTCGAAGCCATGACCTACGCTCCGATCTCCCGGCTGACCTACATCGACCAGAAGCGGCTCGAGCTTGCGAGGGTGCTGGCTGGCGAACCCGAGGTCCTGCTGCTCGACGAATGGCTCGCGGGACTAAATCCGACTGAGCTTGAAACCGGCATCGAGCTGGTTCACGCCCTTCGCGACGAAGGGCGGACAGTTGTGCTGGTCGAGCACGTGATGGACGCGATCCGATCCTTGTGCGACCGGTGCGTGGTCATGTCGTCGGGCGCGAAGATCGCGGAAGGCGCCCCCGACGAGGTTCTTTCCGACCGGGAAGTCGTCCGCGCCTATTTGGGCGAGGACGATGATTGAAGTCCGCGGCCTATCCGCCACCTACGGCCAGCACCCCGCCCTGCAGGAAGTGAGCCTCCGGGTCGAGCCGGGCGAAATCGTCGTCATCCTCGGCGCGAACGGCGCGGGCAAATCGACGCTCCTGCGAGCGATTGCGGGAATCTGCGAGGGCCGCGTGAACGGCGATGTCCTGCTTGACGGCAGATCCATCCGCGGCCTCTCGCCCTACCGGATCGTCGAGGCGGGCATTGCGCTGGTTCCCGAGGGGCGCGGCATCTTCGGCGAACTCAGCGTGCAGGAGAACCTTGTTCTCGGCGCCTACTCGCGCCGCGCCAGGCTTGAGGAATCTTCCAATCTCGGCCGTGTCCTGGAGCTGTTTCCGGTGCTTCGGGAGCGCAGAAGCCAGATCGTGCGCACCATGTCCGGCGGCGAGCAACAGATGGTCGCTATCGGACGGGCGATGATGTCGGCACCGAACATCCTAATGCTGGACGAGCCCTCGCTCGGCCTTTCGCCGTATCTGTGCAAGGAGCTTTTCCAAAATCTGGCGACGGTGAAGCGGCATGGCATAGGCGTTCTGCTGGTGGAGCAGAATGCAAAGCAGAGCCTGGCGATCGCCGACCGCGGCTATCTGTTGGAAAACACGCGCATCACCCACGAGGACAGCGCGGCGGCACTGTCGCGGGACCCGGCAGTCCAGAAGGCCTATCTGGGAGCCGGAGGGCGCGCGTCCGAACCGAGGGCCGACGCGCCGGAGCGCGAAGAGGCTGCGGCTGCTCCAGAGCCGCCGACGGTCCGGGCAGGGCCGCCGCCGCGCCGCACGGCGGAGCAGCAGATCGGAATCCCGATCGAGTCGCTGGTCGCCGGCGCCGCGCGGATTTCCTCGGAGCGCAGTTCGGACATACGGCTGCGGGCAGCCGACCCCGCAAGCGATTCCCGGCTCGTATCAATGCTGAAGGAAATCGAGAATGCAGCGGCCGCTGCGCGCAGGTTGCCTGCCGGCGACGCCGAACTTCCGGCAAGCTCCCGCAAGGATTCTGCAACGAACGGCCCTGCCGCGGAAGGCGGCCGTGCCGCGCACCCGGTCATCGAGATTTACCGGCGGCCGCGCGTGGAAGTGTACCGTCGCAGTCCTGACGGCAGCTTCCGCAAGGATTGAAGGAGCCAGAGCATGCATGACGATGCAGTGAAGCCGCCGCTGATCAATGGGCATTTCATCGGGGGCCGATGGCAGTCGGCCGACCGTCAATTCGAGGACATGAACCCGTCCGACGGCTCCGTCTGGGCGAGGATACCCGATGCGGCCGCCGCCGAAACGCGGCAAGCCATCCAAGCGGCGCAGGACGCCTTCGCCGAGTGGTCGAACCTCCCGTTCCATGCGCGCGCGCACCTGATGCTCCGAATTGCGGAGGTCTGGGAACGCCGCGCGCCCGACTTCATCGCGGCGGCCCGGCACGAGGGCGGCGGCTGGATCGGGAAATGCGCGTTCGAGGCCGGCTATGTGGCCGAGGTGTTCCGTGCCGCTGCCGGGCTTTGCTACACCCCGGTCGGCGAAGTCCTGCCTTCGGAGCACGGGAAGCATTCGAGCGCAGTGCGGGTTCCGCTCGGCGTCGTCGGGGTGATCTCGCCGTGGAACATGCCGGGCATCCTGGCATCGCGCGGCTTCGCCTTTCCGCTGGCGGCCGGAAACACCGTCGTGCTCAAGCCATCCGAGGAAACGCCCTACGCGGGCGGGCTGCATTTCGCCGAGGTGCTCGAGGAGGCGGGAGCGCCGGCGGGAACATTCAATGTCGTCACTTGCTCCCGTGAACGCGTCGCGGAAGTGGGCGACGAACTCGTCGACAATCCCGCGGTAAAGGGGATCTCGTTCACCGGCTCGACGCCGGTCGGACGGCGCATCGCCGCAAAGTGCGGCGCCCATCTGAAAAAGTGCTGCGTGGAGCTGGGCGGCAAGGACAGCCTGATCGTGCTTGACGATGCGGACATGGAGCGCGCTACCGCCGCCGCCAGCTTCGGCGCGTTCATGCATCAGGGCCAAATCTGCATGAGCGTGGAAAAGGTGCTTGTGCAGCAAAGCGTGTACGACGAGTTCCTGAAACGATTTGTCCAGCGTGCGGGCGGCATCAAGACCGGAAACGTCGCCGACAAGGGCAACGTGATCGGACCGCTTATCAACGACCGGCAAGCCGACCGCGTGAAGTCCCAGATCGACGACGCCGTGGCGAAGGGCGCGAAGGTCGCCTTGGGCGGCAACGTGCGCGACCGCTTTGTCGAGCCGACGATTTTGACCAATGTCACGGCCGACATGGACATTTGGCGCGATGAGACGTTCGGACCGGTCGCCGTGGTCGTTCCGTTCGGATCCGACGCCGAAGCCGTTGCGATGAACAACGACACTGAGTACGGACTAAGCTCCGGCATCGTCACGGCGGACGAGGAGCGCGCGCTGGCAATGTCGCGGCAGCTCGAAACCGGAATGTGTCACGTGAACTGCTCGCCGGTGAACGACGAGCCGCACGTTCCGTTCGGCGGAACGAAGGCCAGCGGCATCGGGCGCCACGGCGGCAAATGGTCGTTGGAGACGTTCACCGAGACCCGCTGGGTTACTCTGGATCGGGGCGGACGCCCGTTTCCGGCGGCGTTTTAGGAGGGCGAATTGAAGGATCTGCTGAAAGGCAAGCGCGTCGTCGTCACCGGCTCGGGTTCCGGCATCGGCTTGGAGACCTCGAGGCTCCTGACCGAACAGGGCGCCGAAGTGCTGGGAATCGACGTCAACAAGCGCTTCGACCATGTCGAGGAGTTCTACCGCGCCGATCTCGGGGACAAGCGCACGATCGAGGCACTGGCCGATGCGCTTCCGGATGGAATCGACGGGCTCGTGAACAACGCCGGGCTTCCGCCGACACGGTCGGCCGAGCAGCTGCTGGCGGTCAATCTCGTCGGGCTGAAGCATCTGACGCTGCGTCTGGTTCCCAAGATGAACGACAACGCGAGCATCGTGAACGTGGCATCGCTCGCGGGAATCGGCTGGCCCGATTCGATTGACGCGATCAAAGCAGCCGACAGTTTGGATTTCGCGGACATTCCGGATTTCGTCAGGCAATGGAGCGTCGGAAGCGAGGGCGGCCGAAGCTATTTCTTCTCCAAGGAGGCGCTGATCGTCTGGACGATGCGGAACCGGTGGACCTGGCGGGATCGGGGAATACGGATGAACTCGGTCAGCCCGGGCCCCGTGAACACGCCTATCCTCGGGGATTTCCTCGAGACGCTGGGCGCCCGCGCGGAGGAGGACGCGAAGGTCATGGACCGGCCGGGCGAGCCGACGGACATCGCGCCGGTGGCCGCCTTTCTGCTTAGCGACCTGAGCAGCTGGATCCGGGGAACGAACATACCGGCCGACGGCGGGATGTTCTCGAACATCCTATGCGGAATGCACGGGCTCTGAGGAGGTGGGAGAATTGGAAGCACTCGGCTGGATAATCCTTTGCCTCGCGGCGCTGGCGGCGCTCGTCGCCGTGTTCGCTTGGTTCTATGTGCGCGCCACCAACGAGGTCAGCCTCGTTCGCACCGGCATCGGCGGGAGGCGCGTTGTTGTGGACGGCGGCGTCCTGGCGGTGCCCGGACTTCACGAAATCAGCCGCATCAACCTTGCGACGCTCCGCTTGGATGTCGACCGCAGGGGCGGCGGATCGCTGATCACGCAGGACCGGATGCGCGTCGATGTCGGCGCGGAATTCTACGTGTCGGTCGCGCCGGACGAGGAATCGATCACCCGCGCGGCGCAGACGCTCGGCCATCGCACCTTTCAGCGCGAGGAGCTGCGGGGCCTGCTTGAAGGCATGATGGTTGACGCGCTCCGGTCGGTCGCGGCCCGGGTGACCATGGACGAGCTGCACGAGAATCGCGCCTCGTTCGTCAATGACGTGAAGGGAATCCTTTCCGAAACTCTCGGGCGCTACGGGCTGCAGCTCGATTCGGTTTCGCTCACTGCCCTCGACCAGACGCCGTTCTCTTCGCTCGACGAGAACAACGCCTTCAACGCGGTCGGCATGCGAAAGCTGGCCGAGGTCGTCGCGAAGTCCAAGAAGGAGCGCGCCGAAATCGACGCGGACAGCGAAGTGAGCGTCCGGCGCGCGTCGATGGAGGCGTCGCGGAAGCGCTTGGAAATCGACCTCGAGGAGCGGCGCGCGGAGATCGCCCAGCAACAGGAGATCGAAACATTGACGGCCGCGCAGCTCGCCGAAGTGGCGAAGCGCAAGGCCGACAGCGAACTGAACGCGACCAAGGCGCGGATCGAAATGGAGCGCCTGATCCAGGCAGCCGAGGTGGAACGCGGGCAGGCGCTCGCCTTGGCCGAACAGGACCGGAAGATCGCGGTCAGCGCGAAGAGCCAGGAGGAAAGCCGCGCCCAAGCGGAGGCGGACGCGGCCCGCGCGGAAGCGATCCGCGCCGCGGAAGCAGTGGAAACTGCGCGTGCCACTGCCGAGGCCGAGCGCCGCGCCAGCCTCGCCCGAATTGCCGCCGAGGAAGCCGCCCGCACCGAAGCGGCTCGGTCGGCGATCGCCGCGGAAAGCGCGAAAGCCACCGCGAAGGACAAGGCCGAGGCACGCCGCGAGGAAGCCGAAGCGGAGAAGGCAGCAGCGCTGGCTGAAGCCGAATCAACGAGAGCGTTGATCGAAGCGGAGAATTCCCGTTCCGAATCAGCGGCGGCCTTGGAACTCGAGAAGGCCCGGCTGGCGGCGATGCCGGGTATCGTGGGTGAAATGGTCAAGCCCGCCGAAAAGATCAAGTCGATCAACATCAATCAGGTGTCCGGCTTCGGCGGCTCCGGGAGCGGAAGCGGGGATCGGCCTGCCATGAACCAAGCCATGGACGCGATCCTGTCGATGGCCGTCCAGCTTCCGATTCTCAAGAGGATCGGCGATCAGATGGGCGTGGATTTCGATGCCATCGGCCGGGACGGCGCGTCGAAGCCAGACAAGTGACAGTCGCCAAGCGGAATTGAGGTGCCGGGTCTGGCAGGCCGCGCTCGCGGCCGTCAATGGCTTATTTTGCACGCCGCTGATTCGACGGGTGCCGCCAGCACCCGACGAGATGGTCGTTCACGACCCCTACCGCCTGCATGTACGAATACATGATCGTCGGCCCCACGAACTTCATTCCCCGACGCTGAAGATCGCGCGAGAGCGTCTCGCTTTCCGGCGTCGCCACGGGGACTTGGTCGCTCTGTTCCCAACTGTTGATTCGGGGCCGACTGCGCGACCCCGACCAAAGATACGTGCTGAAAGAACCGAATTCGCGCCGGATGTCCGCGAACGCGCGGGCGTTCGCCCGCGCTGCTCGGATCTTGAGCCGGTTCCGAACGATGCGCGGATCGCTTGCCAATCGCTCCAAGTCGGCGTCGGTCATCGCGGCGACGGAATCCCAGTCGAATCCGTGGAACGCCTCGCGGTATCCCGCGCGCTTCCGCAGTATCGTTTCCCAGCTCAATCCCGCTTGCGCGCCTTCCAGCAGCAGGAACTCGAAAAGAGTCCGGTCGTCATGGACAGGCACTCCCCATTCCTTGTCGTGGTACTCGGCGTAGAACTCCTTGCTGGGGCCGTCGCCGAAGCATCTCCGCAGGTCGGCGCCTTCCGCTCCGGTCACATCACAGCGCCGATCTGCCAAGGCACGAATTCGAAATCGCCAAGCCCTTGCGCTTCGGACTTGCTTTGCTTCCCGGACGCGACGCTCAGGATCTCCTCGTAGATTTCGAGGCCGACCTCCTCGACCGACGCTTCGCCGTCCAGTATCCGCCCGGCGTTCACGTCCATGTCCTCCTCCATCCGGAGGAACATTTCGGAATTGGTCGCGATCTTTATGCAGGGCGACGGCTTGGAACCGAACGCGGAGCCGCGGCCCGTCGTGAACGCGACGATGTTGCAGCCGCCTGCGATCTGGCCGGTGACGGAGGCCGGGTCGTATCCCGGGCTGTCCATGAACGTGAAGCCGGACGCCGAAACCCGCTCCGCGTATTTGAACACGCCATTCAGCGGCGTCGTTCCCCCCTTCGCGGCTGCCCCGAGCGACTTCTCCAGTATCGTGGTCAGGCCGCCCGCCTTGTTTCCGGGCGACGGGTTGTTGTCCATGCTTCCCCGGTTCCGCTTGGTGTAGTCCTCCCACCAGCGGATTCTCTCGACCAGCCGCTGCCCGATTTCCGGGCTTGCCGCCCTGCGGGTCAGCAGGTGCTCCGCGCCGTAGATTTCAGGCGTTTCGGCGAGAACGCCGGTGCCGCCGGCGGCGGCCAGCATGTCCACAGCCCGGCCCAGCGCGGGATTGGCGGTGATTCCCGACCATGCGTCGGAGCCGCCGCACTGCAGCGCAACGCTCAGCTTCGATGCCGGGAGATCGGTCCGCTCGGCCTGGTTCGCCAGCGGCAGCATGTCCTCGATCTTCCTGACGCCGAATTCCACCGTCTTTTGAAGGCCGCACTTCTCCTGGATGTTCATGGCTTGGAACAGCGGTCCCTGCTCAATGCCGTACGCTTCGAGCAGCCAGCCGATCTGGTTGATTTCGCATCCCAAGCCCACCATCAGCACCCCGGCGACGTTCGGATTCCTCGCGTAGCCCCACATGACGCGCTGCAATGCCTCGAAGCCTTCGCCGCTGTCGGCCATGCCGCATCCTGTGCCGTGGACGAACGCCGCGACGCCGTCGACGTTCGGCCATTCGTCCAATTCGTCCGTCGCGAAGCGGCCCGCGATCATCCGGGCCGCAGTGGCCGAGCAATTCACGGACGCGATCACGGCAATGTAGTTCCTTGTCCCCGCGGTTCCGTCCCGGCGCAGGAAGCCGCGGAAGGTGCGAACTTCCGGCGAAACCCCGGCCAGCCTCAGGTCCGTGCCGTACTCGTAGTCGCGCGCGACGCTCCTGAACTTGAGGTTGTGGACATGCACATGTTCGCCCGCCTCAATGTTCCGGCCCGCGTAGCCGATCACTTGGGCGTATTTCCGCACCGGCGCTCCCGCCGGAATGCTTTCGAGCGCGACCTTGTGCCCCCTCGGGATCGCGCCGAGCGCACCGGACTGCCCGGCTTCCATCCGCCGCGCGGCGATGGCTACATTGTCCGAAGGGTCCAGCCGGATTGTCGAATTCATTCGCACGCCCAAGCCTTCATTCCGGATGGGCGTGCCGCCGGCCAAGGCAGCCGATGGCATCGCCTCGCGTCAAGCGCGACGCAGGCGGATCACGACGTTCACGTCTGTGATCTGGGCGCCTTCGGGCGGGTCCGGAAGATCGGAGAATTTGAGCCTCTCCTTGGGCGCGTCGACAAGCTCGCCGGAGTCTTCCCAATAGTAATGCGGATGGTCGTCGACCCGGGTGTCGAACCACGACTTGTGGCCGTCCGCGATGACCTCTTTCAACAGGCCCGCGTCGCTGAAGACCCGGAGCGTGTTGTAGACCGTTGCGAGCGAAACGGTCTCGCCTGCCCCGCAGGCTGCTGAATAAAGCCCTTCCGCAGTCACATGCCGGTTCTTGCCGTCCCCGACCAGCAGCGCCGCGAGCGCCAAGCGCTGCCTGGTGGGCCTCAATCCTGCGGAGCACAGCCATCTCTCTCCGCGAGCGGCATGTTCGGGCACCATTCCGCATTCCCTCGGAACCGGAAGACTTCGTTTCCGCATTTACACCAATGCCGCTTGAAGTCCAAATTCGCCATCGGCCCGCGACGGAACCGGGCGAAGGCGGCCAGCGGCACCGGCGGCGCGCGCCATCGAAGGGACGAGATTCCGATGTCTGCGCCCGCAGCCGAACGCCCGCGACCGCGGGAACGCTATTGCCTACCCTCGGCGCGCAATGGTAGGAAATCGGCAACTTTCGCTGCAACGGCAGGGTGGGCGGATGCCGAGGTTCCCGACTTCTTTCAACCGGGAAGGACTGCTGAAGTGCGCCCGCGGCGAGCTGTTCGGCCCGGGCAACGCGCAGCTGCCGCTGCCGCCCATGCTGATGTTCGACAGGATCACCGAGATTTCCCACGACGGGGGCGCCCACGGAAAGGGGCACGTCGTTGCGGAGCTGGACCTCAAGCCCGACCTCTGGTTCTTCTCCTGCCATTTTCCGGGCGATCCGGTGATGCCGGGCTGCCTCGGACTCGACGCGCTCTGGCAGCTGACCGGCTTCAACCTCGGATGGCGCGGGCTTGCCGGCCGCGGACGAGCGCTCGGTGTCGCCGAGGTGAAATTCGTCGACATGGTCACGCCCAGCTGCAAGCTGCTCACCTACATTGTCGATTTCACGCGGGTCATCCACAGAAAGCTGAAGCTCGGCATCGCCGACGGCCGCATGCTGGTGGACGGAAAGGAGATATACCGGACGACCGCCATGAAAGTCGGGCTGTTTTCGGAATAGCCCGTCCGCCGCAACCCCGGGAGAGCCGCAAATGAGACGCGTCGCCATTACCGGCATCGGCATCGTTTCGCCGATCGGCAACGACAAGCAATCGGTCGCCGCGTCGCTGAGGGACGGCGTTTCGGGAATCGAGTTCAGCGAGACCTATGCCGAAAAGGGCTTCCGGTCCCAAGTGCACGGCGTGCCGAAAATCGCCTTGGAGGACCATGTCGACAAGCGCCAGCTCCGGTTCATGGGGCCCGGGGCCGCCTACAATTTCATTTCGATGCAGCAGGCCATCAAGGACTCCGGCTTGGAGCCGGAGGAGGTCTCCAACGAGCGGACGGGCTTGATTACCGGCTCCGGCGGGCCGTCGACCTCGAATTTCTTCCTCGCGCACAAGGCGGTCAGCGAAAAGGGCAGCCCGCGCAGAATGGGGCCGTACATGGTCACGCGCTGCATGTCCTCCACGAACTCCGCCTGCCTTGCCACGCCGTTCGGCATCAAGGGACTCAATTTCTCGATCACGTCCGCCTGCGCGACGTCCGCCCACTGCATCGGGAGCGGCGCGGAGCAGATCGCGTTCGGCAAGCAGGACATCGTGTTCGCCGGCGGAGGCGAGGAGATCGACTGGACGCTTTCCTGCCTCTTCGACGCGATGTCGGCGATGAGCTCGAAATACAACGACAGCCCGGCGACGGCGTCCCGGCCTTTCGACGCCAGCAGGGACGGCTTCGTGATCGCGGGCGGCGGCGGAACGGTGGTGCTTGAGGAGCTGGAGCGCGCGAAATCGCGGGGAGCCAAAATATACGCGGAAGTCACAGGCTACGGCGCGACGTCCGACGGCTACGACATGGTGGCGCCTTCCGGCGAAGGCGGCGAGCGCTCCATGCGCCTTGCCCTGTCGACCATCGGCGACAGGAAGGTCGACTACATAAACGCCCACGGCACCTCCACGCCCGCCGGGGATGTCGTGGAAGTCGAAGCCGTCCGGCGGGTGTTCAAGGGCGGCAGCCAGCCGGTGATCGGATCAACGAAGTCGCTTACAGGGCACTCCCTGGGCGCAACCGGCGTCCACGAAACGATCTACTCACTGCTGATGATGGAGGGGCGGTTCGTTTCCGCCTCGGCCAACGTGACGGATCTGGATCCCGCCATCCGCCCGGAGGAGGTCGCCACGGAGCTCCGGGAAGATGTCGAGATCGACACGGTCCTTTCAAACAGTTTCGGATTCGGCGGAACCAACGCGACCCTCGCGCTCAGCAAATTCTATGGATGATCGGACATGGCGGGTTTGTTGAAGGGCAAGCGCGGGCTCGTTATCGGAATCGCGAACAGCAGGTCGATCGCCTGGGGCGTCGCAAGCGCCATGCGCTCGGAAGGCGCCGAGCTCGCGGTCACCTACCAGAACGAGGCGATGCGCAAGCGCGTCGACCCTCTCGGAAAGCAGCTTGACGCCGAAATCATCCTGCCTGCCGACGTGCTGGACGACCAGTCGCTGGACGGCCTGTTCTCGGAAATCGAGCGGAAATGGGGCGCCATGGATTTCCTGGTGCACGCGATCGCGTTCTCCGACCGAAACGAGCTGACCGGCCGCTTCATCAACACCAGCAGGGGGAATTTCCAGAATTCCCTGGCCATCTCCTGCCATTCCCTGATCGATCTGTCCCGGCGCGCGAGGCCGCTGATGAGCGGGGGCGGAACGATTTTGACGATGACCTACCAAGGGTCGAACCGGGTCACCCCCTATTACAATGTGATGGGCGTGGCGAAGGCGGCGCTGGAATCCACCGTCAGGTATCTTGCGAACGATCTCGGGCCGGACGGAATCCGCGTGAACGCGATCAGCCCGGGCCCGATGAAGACCATTGCCGGAGCGGCGATCGGCGCGGCGCGGAAGACATTCCGGCACTCCGAGGCGAACGCGCCCCTGCGCTCCAACCCGACGCTCGAATCCATCGGGGGCACGGCCGCCTACCTGGCGTCAGACTACGGCGCCTGCACGACCGGCGAGATCATCGCCGTGGACTGCGGCTACCACGTGCTCGGGATGCCCCAGCCCGAAAACCTTTAGCCGGCGCACGAATTCGCGGGCCGCGGAAGCCGCGGCCCGAAGATTGGTTCCGGCTCTATCCGGCAGCCTGCTGCGCGGGCGGCTCAACGAACCCCAAATGAGCGCCGGTCGGGTCCACGACGATGGCGATCTTGCCAACGTTTGGAACCTCCCACGGCTCGCGCCTGATCTGGCCGCCTTCCGAACGCGTGCATTCGACGGCGGCCTCGATGTCGGCCACGGCGATGTAAGTGAACCAGTGCGGAGGCACGCCGTCCACGCCTTCCACGCGGTTCAGGTCAAGTATGCCCGCCGCAGGCATGTCGCCGTTCTTGGCGATGAAATAGTCGCCGCCGTCCGGCATCTCCATGCTGTCGTACGTCCATCCGCACGCCTTCGCGTAGTAGCTCTTCGCGCCTTCGACATCTCGGGTCCCAAGCTCGCTCCACCAGACGGTTCCGTGATTCTGAGGCATGCCGCCGACTCCTCTCGAATTGTTGGACGCGCACCACTAGCGGTCGACCGAAGATTCGGCAACAGTGCGGCGAGGGAGGCCGCGCCGCCGTCGGCTCCCGCCGGTGGCCGAAAGCGGCGGATTGGCACGCTGCGCGCGAAGCGGAATTTCCGCGCAGCCAGTTCGGAAAGGACCGCATACTGCCCGGAAGACTCTGCGTGTTCGACGCCTATGGAACGCTTTTCGACACGGACGGCGCGGCAATGAAGGCGGCCGACGAAGAGCGGTTCGCGCCGCGCTTGTCCGAATGGGCCGCGCTCGCGCGGGAATGGCGTTCCAAGCAGCTGGAGTATGTCTGGATCAGATCCGCCACGGGAAGCCACGCGGATTTCTGGACGGTGACCTGCGACAGCCTGGATTACGTGCTCGAAGGCGCCGGGCTGGACGGCGACGCCGAACTGCGCCGACACCTGCTGGCACTCTACAAGGAGCTGCCAGCCTATCCGGAAGTGCCGTCGGTTCTTTCGGCGCTGAAGACCGCGGGGCATCCAACGGCGATCCTTTCGAACGGAACCCCCGGAATGCTGTCCAGCGCGATCCGGTCGGCCGGAATCGACGGCTTGCTGGACGCCGTCCTCAGCGTTGAAAGCGTCCGCGTCTTCAAGCCGCACGGGGAAGTTTACGAGCTTGTCGGCCGCGAGTTCGGCTGCGCACCCGCGGATGTCCTGTTCGTCTCCTCCAACGGCTGGGACGCCGCGGCGGCGGCCGGCTTCGGGTTCGAATCCGTGTGGGTCGCACGCGGGAATCGTCCTGTGGACCGCCTTCCTTGGAAGCCCGCGCACGTGATTCCGAACCTTCGGCCCGTCGCCCGCATCGCCAATGGGAGACCGGTATGAAGTCCTTCAAATCGTCGGACGGGCTTGCGCTAGCATACCGCGATGAAGGCAGCGGCCCTCCGGTTCTCTGCCTTGCCGGCCTCACGCGCAATTCGAGGGATTTCGACTACCTGGCGCCGCATTTGGGCGGCCGTCGGCTGATACGCCCCGACTACCGGGGGCGCGGACGCTCGGATTTCGACAGGGACCCGATGAACTACAGCGTGCCAGTCGAAGCCCGCGACGCCTTGGAACTTCTGGACCATCTGGGCATCGGATCCGTCACGGCGATCGGGACTTCCCGCGGCGGCATGGTGTCGATGTTCATCGCGGCAACCGCCAAGGACCGGCTCAACGGCGTCGTGCTCAATGACATCGGCCCGATCCTCGATCCTGAAGGGCTGGAGCGGATCCGGGAGTATGTCGGCGTGGACCCTTGCCACAGCTCCATGGAGGATGCCGCCGCGGCCACGCGCGATTCCGCCATCGGGTTCGCGGACGTGCCGGACGCCCGCTGGATGGAGGAAGCGGAACGCCGGTTCAAGCAAACGCCGGACGGTCCCCGCCTTGATTACGACCCTCGGCTGCGGGAGGCCTTCGACAAGGCGCTCGAAGGGCCTCTCCCGGACATGTGGCCCTTCTATCAGGCGCTGGACGGGCTTCCGATTGCGCTCATACGCGGCGAGGATTCCGATCTGCTTTCGCAAACGTCCGCCGAAAGGATGCGGGCTGCGCTTCCCGGACTCGTCTTCGCGGAAGTGCCGGGACGCGGGCACGCGCCGTTCCTCGACGAGCCCGAGTCGATCGCCGCGATTTCGGCGACCCTGAAGGCAGCCTGCGGCGCTTCCTGAAGCGAGCGGCGGCGCTAGAGCAAATCCGACTTAAAGAGAATCAGTTAAAATTCAACGGGTTACGTTTCTGGCTTTTGTTTGTTTGGGGGAAGGGTCAACTGCCCCACGCAAGATATGATGCAATCTAAACCGGACGTGCTCTAACCGGTCGGACCGGTCAGCCGTCCTTTCGCAGTTCCGAATGCGTCGGATCGTAGGGGCTGTCTTCAACGACCGCCGCCGGCCACAGCTTGTCGAACATCTTCACCTTGAGTTCGGTTCCCGGCTCCGCAAGATCCGGCCGAACATAACCCATCCCGATCGACTTGCCGAACACCACCGAGTGGCCGCCAGATGTAAGTCTGCCGACTTTCTCCGATCCCGAGTACAGCGCTTCCCGCCCCCACGGGAACGCGTCGTCGGGCCCGTCGATCAGAAGCGTTGCACATTTTGAGCGGATTCCGGTGCGCGTCATCGCGTCGCGGCCGCGGAAATCCTTCGAGAGATCGACGAACCTGTCGAGCCCGCCTTCCAGCGGGGTAGCGTCCCGCCCGAGCTCCGTTCCGAACGCCCGGTAGCTCTTTTCCTGCCGAAGCCAGTTCTGCGCTCGGGCGCCGAACATCCGGAGGGGCTTGGCGGAGCCAACCTCCTCAAGCTTGTCGAAGAGATGGTTCTGCATCTCGATCGGATGGTGCAGCTCCCAGCCCAGCGATCCCGTGTAAGAGACCCGCATCGCGCGCACCGGGCACATCCCTATCTCGACTTCGCGCCATGAGAGCCAAGGGAACCTTTTGTTTCCGAAAGCGGATTCCGGGTCGCGGTCTCGAACGGCCGCCTTGAGCAGATCCCGCGAGTCCGGGCCGGCGATCGCGAACACGCCCCATTGGCTCGTGACTTCGTGCACCTCGATCCTGCCGAACTCCTCCTCGCGGTCCCGCGCAGCCTTCCGGAGCTCGTCGCCGTCGTACGCCGCCCAAGCTCCTGCGGACACAAGGTAGAACTCGTCCTCGGAAATCCTCGCGATCGTGTATTCCGTTCGGACGGTTCCAGAAGCGGTCAGCGCGTAGGTCAGGTTGACCCGGCCCTCACCGGGCAGCCTGTTGCAAGTGAACCAGTCAAGGAACCTGCGCGCGCCAGCGCCCCGGACGATGTGCTTCGCGAAGGCCGTTGCGTCGAAGAGCGCGACACCTTCCCTGACAGCCCGCGACTCCTTGGCCGCGTACTGGAACCAGCCGCCTTTCCTGAAGGAGCGCGACGCATGGTCGTCGAATCCCTCCGGCGCGAAGTAGTTCGGGCGCTCCCAGCCGTTGACTTGGCCGAACTGCGCGCCCCGGTCCCGCATGCGCTCGTAGCATGGCGCCGTCCGCAACGGACGGCAGGCTTCGCGCTCCTCGTCCAGGTGATGGAGAATGTAGACGTGGTTGTAGCACTCCTCGTTCTTCCGACACGCGTACTCGACCGTCATCCAGTCGCCGTACCGCTTGGGGTCCAGCGAGGCCATGTCGATCTCGGCCTCGCCGTCCACCATCACCTGCGCCAGGTAGTGCCCGATTCCGCCAGCGGCCGTGATGCCGAACGAGAACCCTTCGGCCAGCCACATGTTCCGCAGCCCCGGCGCCGGCCCGACCAGCGGATTGCCATCGGGCGTGTAGCAGATCGGGCCGTTGAAATCGTCCTTCAGGCCGGCGGCCTCCGACGACGGGATGCGGCGGATCATGGAGAGGTACTCGGTTTCGATGCGGTCGAGGTCGAGTTCGAACAGATCGGCACGGAACGAGTCGGGAACCTCGTACGGGAATCGCGCCGGGGCGCCGACCTCGTAAGGCCCCAGGATCCACCCGCCACGCTCCTCCCTGACGTACCACTTCGCGTCCGCGTCCCTGAGAACCGGATGCTCGCCGTTGGATTCCCGCCACTCGACCAGCTTCCGGTCCGGCTCCGTGACAATGTACTGGTGCTCCACCGGGATCGCAGGCGTCTTGATTCCGAGAAGGGCCGCCGTCCGCTGCGCGTGGTTGCCGGTCGCGGTGACGACATGCTCGGCGCGGAATTCGAACCGCTCTTCGCCGGGGACGAGCATGCCTCCGGCCTCTCTCATCCGGGATCCCCGGACGATCCACTCGGAGCCCGTCCATTCGTAGGCGTCCGCCTGCGCCTTCCGATGGATGGACACGCCAAGCTGGCGGGCTGCCTTCGCCATGGCCTGGGTCACGTCCGCCGGGTTGATGTAGCCGTCCGTGGGGTGGAACAGCGCACCGGCCAGATCGTCGGCCCTGACCAATGGATAGCGGTCGGATATCTCCTTGGGCGAAAGCCACTCGTAGGGAATGCCGACGGTTTCCGCAGTGGATGCGTACAGCATGAACTCGTCCATGCGTTCGCGGGACTGCGCCATGCGGAGATTGCCGACCACGTTGAAGCCGGTTCCCATCCCGGTTTCCTCTTCCAACGCCTTGTAGAACCTGACCGAGTAGTCGTGGATGTGGCTGGTCGCGTAGCTCATGTTGAACAGCGGCAGCAATCCGGCGGCGTGCCAAGTCGATCCGGATGTCAGCTCGTCGCGCTCGAGCAGAACGACTTCCGACCACCCCGCCTTGGCAAGGTGGTAGGCGATCGAAACGCCCACGGCCCCGCCACCAACGACAAGCGCTCTCGCAAATTCCGTCATTTCGCGGCTCCGTTCACTTTGTCAGGCACGACTCGGCGCGCATTTTACCACAGCGGCGCGAAATGATGGCCGCGATTCGAAGCAGGCGCTGGCGCGCGGGCATCGTGGACTATCCGGCCGCCCGCCGCTAATTGGGCCGAGCCGTCGCGGACGGCCCGAGACGTCCAAGCGAGGCGCATATGGATCCGAACCCGCTGCTGCGCGACTGGGAAACTCCGTTCGGCGTGCCGCCGTTCAAGGAGGTCAGGGACGACGACTTCGGAAGCGCGTTCGAAACCGCCTTCGCTTCGGCCTTGTCGAAAGTGGAGACGATCGCGGCGGACCGGAGCGAGCCGGACTTCGCCAACACCGTCGAGGCCCTTGAGCAAGCCAGTGAGAAGCTCGACCGGGTTTGCGGCGTGTTCTTCAACCTCGCCGCGTCCGACAGCAACGAAAAGCGCAGGGAGCTCGAACGGGAGATCGGCCCGAGGATCGCGGAATTCAGTTCGCAAGTCTTCATGAACGAGGCGCTGTACGACCGGGTGAAGGCCGTTTGGGACAAGCGCGTCGTGTTCGGCCTGGACCCGGAGCAGAACCGCGTGCTCGAGCTCTACAAGCGGGATTTCGTCAGGGCCGGCGCGGAACTCCGCGGCGCCGACCGCGACAGGTTCAGGGATATCAAGAAGCGGCTCGCATCGCTGGGCGCGGAATTCTCCCAGAACCTGCTCTCGGACGAATCAAGCTGGCATCTGGAGCTTTCCCCGGACGAGCTTGAGGGACTGCCCGAATTCGCCGTCGCCGCGGCCAAGCAGGCCGCGGCGGACATCGGCAGCGACAGCCACGCGATTACGCTCAACCGGTCCCACATCGTTCCGTTCCTCCAGTATTCGGCCAAGCGCGCACTGCGCGAGAAGGCGAACAAGGCCTGGTGCAGCCGGGGCTCGAACGGCGGACAAACCGACAACCGCCGCATCGCCGCCGAAATGCTCGCTCTCCGCTCGGAGATGGCGGCGCTGCTGGGGTACCGCTCGTACGCGGAATTCAAGCTTGAGAAAGAGATGGCGAAATCGCCCGCCGAGGTGCGGGAATTCCTCCATGCCGTCTGGGGTCCCGCTTCCGCGCTGGCCGGGAAGGATGCAGAGGTGCTGGCCGGCATGCTTTCGAAGGACGGCGAAACCGGGAACCTGGAGCCGTGGGATTGGCGCTTCTACGCCGAACGTCGGCGGAAGCGCGAGCACAGCATCGACGAGGCGGAAACCAAGCAGTACTTCCAGCTCGACCGGATGATCAAGGCTGCGTTCGACTGCGCGTCGCGGCTGTTCGGCCTCGGCTTCGAACCGCTCGAATGCGGGCTCTACCATCCTGAATGTCGCGCTTGGGAGGTGCGGCAGGGAGAACGGCATGTCGCCGTCTTCATCGGGGACTATTTCGCGAGAGCCTCGAAGCGGTCGGGAGCGTGGAGCTCCACCTTCCGAAGCCAGCGAAGGCTGGGCGGCGACATCAGGCCGATAGCGGTGAACGTGTGCAACTTCGTCAAGCCCCGGGAAGGCGATCCGTGCCTGCTGTCGTTCGACGACGCCCGCACCCTGTTCCACGAATTCGGACACGCCCTCCACTCAATGCTTTCCGACGTGACGTACGAGCGGATATCGGGAACCTCCGTCGCGCGGGATTTCGTGGAGCTGCCGAGCCAGCTGTTCGAGCACTGGCTTGAAACGCCGGAGGTCCTGTCGAAATTCGCGGTGCACGAGAAAACGGGAGAGCCGATCCCGGCCGGCCTGATCGAAAAGCTGCTGGCGGCGCGGAACTTCGATCAGGGATTCTCGACGGTCGAGTACTTGGCGTGCGCGCTCGTGGATCTGGAGCTTCACGACGCGCCGCCTGCGGAGGACGCGGTCGCGGCGCAGTCGGAAGTGCTGGAGAGGATTGGAATGCCGCCCGCGATCCGGATGCGGCATGCCGTTCCTCATTTCGCGCACGTCTTCTCCGGCGACGGCTACGCGGCCGGCTACTACAGCTACCTGTGGTCGGAAATGATGGACGCCGATGCCTTCGAGTTCTTCCTTGAATCCGGAGGCCCTTTCGATTCAGCCGCAGCGGACGGGCTGCGCCGCCACATCCTTTCCGCAGGAGGCTCGAAGCCGCCGGAGGAGTTGTACGAAGCTTTCCGCGGCGGGCTGCCGGACGTCGGCGCCGTTCTGAGAAAAAGGGGTTTGCAGCCCGCTTGAGCCGCCGCGCCGATGGGCTCCGGGCGGAACCGGCCCGCGTTCTCAGGAATAGTCGCGCTGGTCGTCGATGACCTTGCCGTCGTTGGGCAGCGTGCCGGGACGGCAGATCTCGATTTTGCCGCGGACCTTCAGAATCTCCTGCGCCGACTGGACGTAGCGCTCCTCGCCGCCTCCGCCGTCCGCCTCGATCCGCAGCGTGAAGGCGTCCATTTCCCCTTCGCGCACGACCTCGATCCTGGCCTTCGCGATCTCGGGGTGCCGGGCGGTGAAGTCCGCAACCTGCTCGGGCCGGACGAACATTCCTTTGATCTTCGTCGTCTGATCCGCCCGGCCTTTCCAGCCTGCGATGCGGACATTCGTCCTGCCGCAGGGACTCGCTCCCGGCAGGAACGCCGACAAATCGCCGGTCGCGAACCGGACCAGCGGGAAGTCCGGGTTCAGCAGCGTTACGATCACCTCGCCGACGGTGCCGGGCTCGACCGGATTGCCGGTGCCCGGCGTGACGATTTCGACGATGACGCCCTCGTCGACGACCAAGCCCTCGTCGGGCACGGTTTCGTAGGCGATGCTGCCGAGCTCCGCCGTCGAGTAGGACTGCAGGCAGCTGATGCCCCTGTCCGCGTAGTAGGACCTGAGCGACGGGAACAGCGCCCCGCCTCCGACCGCCGCCTTGGCGATCGCCGAAAGGTCCAGCCCCAGCCCGTCCGCCGTTTCAAGCAGAACCTTCAGAAAATCCGGCGTGCCGGCGTATGCCGTCGCGCCCAGATGGGCCGCGGCCTTGGCCTGCAGCTCCGTGTTGCCGGTTCCCGCCGGAATGACCGTGGCGCCGACGGCCCGCGCCCCGCTCTCGAAGATCGTGCCGGCGGGCGTCAGATGGTAGGAAAAGCAGTTCTGGACGATATCGCCGCGGCCGAATCCGCAGGCATGCAGGAAGCGGCCCATCCGCCACCAGTCAGGCGCATCGCTGCCGGGCTCGTAAATCGGACCCGGCGACTGGAACAGATAGTCGAGATCCGTGGCTGATCCGGGAACCAGCCCGCCGAGGGGCGGGCATCTTTTTTGCATCGCTCCCACGTCGGACTTTCTGAGCACGGGAAGGCCCGCAAGCGCCTCCGCGGATCCGATTTCCTGCGGATCGACGTCCCGAAGCGCCTCGCCCAAACCGCCCGCCTTGGCTCCGGCGACCAGCGCAGGCAGCTTGCGGGATATGTCCGCCGCCCGCTCGTCGGGCGACCGGACCTCCAGTTTGTCGTAGTGCGGCATCGCTCCGCTGCCCTCCCCTTCCCGGCGCGGCAGGCGGCCGGTCAATTCATCCAGCGCTTCCGGCGCCGGTAGCTCCGGACGTTCCGGAACGACTTCCGGCCCGCGTCCGAAACCCCCAGATAGAACTCCTTGACGTCCGGGTTCTCCCTGAGGTCCTTCGCCAGCCCGTCCATCACCACGCGCCCCGTTTCAAGCACGTAGCCGGAATGCGCGAAACGAAGCGCGATGTTCGCGTTCTGCTCCGCCAGAAGGAAAGTGACCCCCTCCTTCTCGTTGAGGCTCCTGACGATCTCGAAAATCTCCTCGACCAGCTGCGGCGCCAGGCCCATCGAGGGCTCGTCGAGAAGGATCATCCGCGGGCGCGACAGCAGCGCCCGCGCAATCACGCACATCTGCTGCTCGCCGCCGGACGTGTAGCCCGCCAAGGACCGGCGGCGGTCTTTCAGCCGCGGAAAGTACTCGTAGGCCATTTCGAGGTCGCTGCGGACCGCTGCCGCACCGTCGCTTCTGGTGTACGCGCCGGTCAGCAGGTTCTCCTCGACCGTGAGGTGCTCGAAGCAGTGCCGGCCCTCCATCACCTGGATGACGCCGAGCCTCACGAGCTGCGCGGGAGTCAGGTTCTTGGCGCTTCGGCCGCCGTAGGTGATCGAGCCTTTGGTGATTTCGCCGCGCTCCGACCTGAGCAGGTTCGAAACGGCTTTCAGCGTCGTCGTCTTGCCCGCGCCGTTCGCGCCGAGCAGGGCCACGATGCCCCTTTCCGGAACCGACAGGCTGACGCCTTTGAGGACAAGAATCACGTGGTTGTAGATGACCTCGATGTTCTTGACTTCAAGCAGCGGGCCGCCTTCCGGCGCAGCGTCCTTCATTTGATTTGCGGATTCCTTGCGCCCGGCCGAGTCCGGCCCGCCTAGCGGCGGGCCGGGCCGGATCGTTCAGCAGCGCGGCTCGATCGAGTTCTCGGCGGCGTAGGCCTCCGAGTCCTCCTTGATCAGCGGGTCGATAACCTCCCTGTCGGAGCTGATCATGTCGGAGATGAGGCTCCACTCCATGGCGTTCGCATCCCACTGCTGCACCATGGCGATGCCGGGACCGCCGTGGTTCTGGCAGGTGATCTTCATCGCCGGGCCGAAGTTCGGCAAGCCGAGTTCGGTCATCCGCTCCTGCGTGATCTCGAGGTTCTCCAAGCCGTCCCGCATCATTCCCGGCGTTATGTCGGCAACGCCGTGCATCTCCTGGGCGGTCCGGATGGCCTCCGTGATCAGCACCGCGCCGTAAACAGCGCGGTTGTAGAGCACCGTTCCGAACTGGTCGCCCGCGCCGGAGGCCATTCCCTTGTCGTGGACATGGGTCTTGATGTCGTCGAACAGCGGATAGTCCGAACCCGGCGCATGCATCGCCAGCGCCTTGTATCCGTGCGCGCGATCCCCTGCCGGAACGACGTCGTTCTCGGAGCCGGACCACCAGACCCCGATGAAATTCTCCATCGGGAAGCGGATGTTCGCGGCCTCCTGGATGGCGACCGGATTCATGACGCCCCAGCCCCACATGAGGACGTAGTCGGGCTGGTCGCGGCGGATCTCGAGCCACTGCGACTTCTGCTCCTGGCCGGGATGGTCGACGGGAATCGCCTTGAATTCGAACCCGTGCTTCCCCGAAAGCTCCTCAAGCGTGCGGATCGGCTCGCGACCGTAGGCCGAGTTGTGGTGGAGAAGCGTGATCGTCTTGCCGGAGATGTCCCCGCCGTTCACGTCCAGTATGTGCTTCACCGCGATGGAAGCGCCGTCCCAGTAATTGGCCGGGAAATTGAACACGTGGCTGAAGATCGCGCCGTTCGCCGCTGACGTCCTTCCGTAGCCCATCGAGTGGATGGGGATGTCGTCGGCGGTCGCTTTCGGAATCAACTGGTACGTCGCGCCGGTCGACAGCGGCGAGTAGACCAGCGCCCCCTCGCCCTTGGTCGCCTCGTAGCATTCCACGGCCTTCTGGGTGTTGTAGCCGGTTTCGCAGTCGACCACGCGCACCGGCACGCCGCCGACGCCGCCGTCGCGCTCGTTCACCATCGCGAAGTAGTCGCTGAAGCCGTCCGCAAGCGGAATCCCGCCGACCGCGTACGGTCCCGTCCGGTAGCTCAGCCAAGGAATCACAAGCTCGGCCAAGGCGGCCGGCGCCGTGAATGTCGCCGCGACAAACGCGGCGACCGCAATACGTGCCTTCATCGTTCAGTCTCCCTCTTCCCTATGGAATCCGTGTGCCCCTGACGCATGGAAATTCGCGCCCGCTCACCGGTCGTGCGGAAACGGCCAGAGCCTCATCTTCTCTTTGACCAGCCTCCACATCTGCGCGATGCCGTGCGGTTCGGCAATCAGGAACAGTATAATCAAACCGCCGACAATGACGAACTCGAAGTGAGTCGCGATCTGGGTTTCCCAGCCCAGGCCCCCGGCGAGCAGGTTCTTGAGCAGCACGGGCAGGAGCACGAGGAACGCGGCGCCGATGAACGAGCCGAGCACCGAACCGAGTCCGCCGATGATGATCATGAACAGCACCAGGAAGGACTGGCTGATGTTGAACGCGTCCGTCGCCTCCACCGAGCCGAGGTAGGCCGCGAAGAACAGCGCGCCGGCCACCCCGACGAAGAACGACGAGACCGCGAACGCGGAGAGCTTCGCCTTCAGCGGATCGACACCGATGATCTCCGCCGCGATGTCCATGTCGCGGATCGCCATCCAGCTTCTGCCGAGCGCCCCGCGGGTCAGGTTGCGCGCCAGCCACGCGAACGCGATCACGAACGCCAGGCAGAACAAGTACTGGGCGGCGGGATGGGTGTACGGGCCGGTGACGTCCACTCCGAAGACCGTGCGCGGAGGCGCCGTTATCTGGCCCGACGCGGAGTAGTTGTAGAACCACGGAACCTTGTTGAACAGCCAGACCAGGAAGAACTGCGACGCCAGCGTCGCCACCGCCAGGTAGAAGCCCTTGATCCGCAGCGACGGAAGCCCGAACAGCATGCCCACGGCCGAGGTCACGGCGCCTGCGATCAGGACGCAGAACACGATGTTCAAGTCCGGAAACGCGGTCATGAGCTTGTAGCAGCCGTAGGCGCCCACGGCCATGAATCCGCCGGTGCCCAGCGACAGCTGGCCGCAATAGCCCGTCAGGATGTTCAGCCCGAGGGCCGCCAGCGACCAGATCAGGAACGGAACGACGACGGCGTTCGCCCAGTAGTCGTTGATCAGGAACGGCGCGACCAGAACGGCGGCGGCCAGGATCGCGTAGTATCCGATACGCTCGATCCGGATCGGGAAGGTCTGGCTGTCCTGCTGGTAGCTCGTCCTGAATTCGCCGACTTCCCGGTAGAGCATCCGTCAGACCCTCTCGATGATCTTTTCGCCGAACAGGCCCTGCGGCCTGAACACGAGGAAGCACAGCGCCAGCACGTAAGCGAACCAGTTCTCCGTCGCGCCGCCGATGAGCGGCCCGGCGAAGAAGTCGAACAGCTTCTCGCCCACGCCGATGATCAGGCCGCCGACGATCGCGCCGCGTATCGAGGTAAGCCCGCCCAGCATGAGCACGGGAAGCGCTTTGAGCGCGATCAGCGACAGCGAGAACTGGACGCCGGATTTCGCGCCCCACATGATTCCGGCGACGAGCGCGACCAGACCGGCGATCGACCAGACCGCGACCCAGATGAACCTGAGCGATATGCCGACGGACAGCGCCGCCTGGTGGTCGTCCGCCACGGCCCTCAGCGCCCTGCCGATTTTCGAATATTGCGAGAAGACCATCAGTGCTGCCACCAGCACGGCGGCGACGCAGGCCGCCACGATGTCGAGGCGGTCGATGAAGAATCCGTACCCGAACCGCTCGCCGGTGTACGCCTCGACCGATTCGGAGATGCCGATCGGCAGGCCGACTTCGAGCTTCTTGAGATCGCCGCCCCACATCAGATCCCCGAATCCCTCGAGGAAATACGCGAGTCCGATCGTCGCCATGAACAGGATGATGGGCTCCTGGTTGACGAGGTGCTTCAGCACCAGCCGTTCCACGAGCAGCGCGAGCAGCGCCATCGCGGCCAGCGCGAGCAGGATCGCGACGACCGCAGGAAGCCGCCACCCGAAATGGTGAACGTCCGCATTGAAGATGGCGTTGATCAGCTCCGCGAACGGCACCTGCCCGTTCTGGAGGCCGACCAAGGTCAGCGCGGCGAAGAGCGCCATGACCCCCTGCGCGTAATTGAAGACGCCGGAGGCTTTGAAGATCAGCACGAATCCGAGCGCGACCAGCGCGTAAAGAACGCCGGTCATCAGTCCGTTGATCGAAACCTCGATCGCGAAGAGGAGCTGCTGCGGCATGACCTGTCCGCCCCGCTAATGCGCCACGCCCAGATAGGCGTCGATGACGGCCTGGTCCCGACGGACAGCGTCGGGCGGGCCGTCGCCGATCTTGCGCCCGTAGTCCATCACTACCACCCGGTCGGATATGTCCATCACCACGCCCATGTCGTGCTCGATGAGAGTGATCGTCGTTCCGAACTCGTCGTTCACGTCGATGATGAACCGGCTCATGTCCTCTTTTTCCTCGACGCTCATCCCCGCCATCGGCTCGTCAAGCAGCAGCAGTTCCGGCTCGCCCGCAAGCGCCCGGCCGAGCTCGACGCGCTTCTGGAGCCCGTAGGGCAGCCTGCCGACCGGAACCTTCCGGATGCTCTGGATCTCCAGGAAGTCGATGATGCGCTCGACTTTTTCGCGGTGCTCCGCGTCCTCGCGCGCCGCCCGGCCCATCCAGACCGCCTGGCTCAGCATGCCGGACTTCATGAGCGTCAGGCGCCCGGTCATGATGTTGTCCAGCACCGACATGCGGTGGAAGAGAGCGATGTTCTGGAAGGTTCTGGACACGCCCTGCCGGGCGACCCGGTGGGGCTTCAATGCCGGCCGCTTCCTTCCCTTGAACCAGATCTCGCCGCTCTGCGGAAAATAGAACCCGTTGATCACGTTCAGCATCGACGACTTGCCGGCCCCGTTCGGGCCGATGATCGCCCTGATTTCGCCCTTGAGGATGTCGAACGACACGTTCGCCAGCGCCGCGACTCCGCCGAACCGCAGGGAGATGTCGCGGACTTCCAGCAGCACTTCCCGCTCCCCGTTCGGGTGCGGCCTCTCCGCCTCGGCGCCGTTCTGCAATTCCTGCGCCGTCATGCGGCGGCGGCCACCGGCGCCAAAACCCGGACATCGCGTATCGCAAGCGTCGCCGAGATGCGCGCCCTGCGCCCGTCCTCGTAGGTGACTTCGGTTTCGGTGAACACCGAATCCTTTCCGCCGTAGAGCGCATCCACCAGATCGGCGTACTTCTCCTCGATGATCCTCCGCCGGACCTTCCGCGTACGGGTCAGTTCGCCGTCGTCCGCGTCCAGCTCCTTGTGGAGAATCAGGAAACGGCTGATCTGCGATCCCGCAAGGTTGGGGTCCCTGGCAAGATCGGCGTTCGCCTCCTCGATGTGATCGGCGATCATGTTGCAGACCTCGGGATGCGCGGAAAGCTCCTGGTAGGACCCGTAGGTGATGTTGTTCCGCTCGGCCCAGTTTCCGACCGCCGACAGGTCGATGTTGACGAAGGCCACGCACATTTCGCGCCCGCTTCCGAACACCACCGCTTCAAGGATGTTCGGAAAGAACTTCAGCTTGTTTTCCACGTATTTGGGAGCGAACAGCTCGTTTCGGGCCGTTCGGCCGACATCCTTGGCGCGATCGATGATCTTGAGATGCCCGCTGGCATTGTCGAAATAGCCCGCGTCGCCGGTCGCCACCCACCCGTCCGCCGTCTTCGTCGAAGCCGTCGCCTCGGGGTTCCTGTAGTATTCGACGAACGCGCCGTCGGATCGGTAAAAAACCTCGCCGTCGTCGCCCAAGCGGATCTCGACGCCCGGCGTCGGCACGCCGACCGTGTCGGCGTGCACCTGGTTGTCCGGCTGCTGCGTGATGAACACCGAGGCCTCGGTCTGCCCGTATAGCTGCTTCAGGTTGACGCCGATGGACCTGAAGAAGTCGAAAATCTCGGGCCCGATTGCTTCGCCGGCGGTGTATCCGACGCGGACTTTGGTGAAGCCCATGGCATTCCGTAGCGGACCGTACACCAGAAAGTCGCCCAGCCGGTACAGAAGCCTGTCGCGGAAAGGCGCGGTGCCGCCGGACGCCAGCGCCGGGCCCACCCGCTTGGCATGGCTCATGAAGAAGTCGAACATCCGCCTCTTCGGCCGGGCCGCGTCCTGCATGCGTATGTTCACGCGTGTCAGGATCGACTCGAATATCCGAGGCGGCGCGAAGAAGTACGTCGGGCCGATCTCCCTGAGATCCGCCAGCATCGTGTCGGCGGACTCCGGGCAGTTCACGCAGAATCCGGTCCAGTACGCCTGCCCGATCGAAAATATGAAATCCCCCACCCACGCCATCGGAAGATAGGCGAGCACGGTGTCGGCGCTGGCGAGCGCGTCGAATTCCGAGGACGCCCTCGAGGCGAACAGGATGTTGCTGTGCGTGAGCACGACTCCCTTCGGGCGTCCGGTGGTTCCGGACGTATAGAGGATCACGCACGGCGAATCGGACGACAGCCCGCCCATGCGCCGCTCGAGTTCGGGCTGCAGGCGCTCCTCGTTCCGCATGCCGCTCTCTTGGATCTCCTCGAAGGATTTCAGCTTGCTGTGGTCGTAGTTCCGCATTCCGCGCGGGTCCAGATAGGCAAGGCCCTCCAGTTCCGGAAGGGCGTCCTGCTTCTCCAGCACCTTGTCGACCTGCTCCTGGTCGCCGAGGAACGCGAAGCGCGCGCCGCAGTGCCCGAGGACGTATGCCATCTCGTCGGCGACCGCCTCCTGGTAGACCGGAACCGGCACCGCGCCCGCGCACTGGGCGGCGACCATCGTCCAATAGAGCGCCGGACGGTTGCGTCCGGCCACCGCCAGCCGATCGCCCTCGCGGACGCCCATCTCTATCATTCCGAGGGCCAGGAACCGGACGCATTCCGCAGCTTCGGACCAAGTCCACGACTGCCAAATGCCGTACTCCTTTTCGCGGTACGCGGGATTGGCGCCAATCGTCGACGCATTCCGCAGCAGCAGCGCCGGAATGGTTTCAATTGCGCTTTCAGGATCTGCGATGCCTTCCACCAACGCAGCTGCCTCCTCACCCGATCGGCGAAACTGCACTGATCTCGGGTGCCATCGCCTCGCCTTACCCTGCCGCAATATCGACAATTTGCGCGACTAACCAGAACCGCAAACGCTGCTCCGGGCGGACCGGCGGTGCCGGCATCGGGCGCCAACATCGATTCAGGCGCGTCCGAGCGTCCGGAAACGCTGGCAGTTCGCCGCTTGGCCGACTATGCGCCATCCTGCCGGGCCGGAAGTCATCGTTTCGCTGAAGGGGAGTACCGACATGAGCGCCGTGACGTTGAGCGTCACCGGCTCGATCGCCGAATTGACGCTAGCCAATCCGCGGAAGCTGAACGCATTGGACGCCGGCATGATCGCAAGCCTTCGGACGCATTTGGAGCAGCTGGACAAGGACCCGGGCGTTCGCGTGGCCGTCCTGACCGGCAGCGGCGACAAGGCGTTTTGCGCCGGCGCCGACATCGAGAGCTGGGCGGAGTTGAGCGCGGCCGAGTTCGCCGGAACCTGGGTGCGGGAGGGAAACCGCGTTTTCGATCTTCTCGCCCGGCTGACAAAACCCACGATAGCGGCGCTGAACGGATTCGCGCTCGGCGGCGGCCTCGAACTGTGCGCGGCATGCGATATCAGAATTGCGCACCCCGGCGCGTTTCTTGCGCTTCCCGAGGCGGGCATCGGGGTCGCCCCTTGCTGGTCGGGCACCCAGCGGCTGGCCAAGCTTCTGCCCGTTCCCGTGCTTCGGGAGATGGCGCTGTTCGGCCGCCGGATCGGGGCCGACCGTGCCCACGACCTCGGCTTCATCGCGGAACTATCGGACGATCCGCTGTCGACAGCTCGCGAAACCGCCTCCGCCGCCGAGTCGAATTCCCGGCACGCGATAGAGATTGCGAAGAGCATGATCAGCGCCGCGGCGGGCGAAGACCCGGCCGGCGCGATTGACATGCTTGCGGGCGGCGTGATAGCGGCCCACCCTGACAAGGGGGAAGGTGTAGCGGCCTTCAAAGGCAAGCGACAACCCAGATTTGCCGGGCCGTCCGGTCCGCGGGGCGATGCGTAAGGATCGATCCGGAGCCGCCCGCGCCAGCCGCATATCCACGCCAATTGTCCGAATGTTCGCACAAACGAAGAGGAACACGATGCGAAAGTTCAAACTGAGCGCAGTTGCGGGCGCAGTGGCCGCCGTCTCGGCTTCCGGCGCTGCCGCCGGAGATGTCGAGGTACTCCATTGGTGGACGTCCGGCGGCGAAGCTGCCGCGCTGAACGTCCTCAAGCAGGACTTGGAAAGCAAAGGCATAGGCTGGCTCGACATGCCGGTCGCGGGCGGCGGCGGCGAGCAGGCCATGACGGTCCTGCGCGCCCGGGTAACGGCCGGCAACCCGCCGACCGCGGTCCAGATGCTAGGCTTCGACATTCTCGACTGGGCGGAGGAAGGCGCGCTTGCGGACCTGAACGCCGTCGCTGACGCCGAAGGCTGGGACGACGTCGTTCCCGGCGCATTGCAGTACTTCGCCAAGCACGACGGCAAGTGGATATCAGCGCCGGTCAACGTCCATTCGACGAACTGGGTCTGGGCGAACAAGTCGGTTCTCGACAATCTCGGGCTCGCGGTTCCGACGACTTGGGACGAGTTCGTGGCGGCGATGCAAGCCGTGCAGGATTCGGGGCTTACGGCGCTGGCCCACGGCGGCCAAGCGTGGCAGGAAGCGACGATTTTCGACGGCGTGGCGATGTCCGCCGGCGGGCCCGAATTCTACCAGGCCGCGTTCATCGACCTGGATGAGGGCGCCATCGGCTCGGACACGATGCTCGAAACGTTCAACCGCATGGAAGTCCTTCGCGGATTCGTCGACGAGAACTTCTCCGGACGCGACTGGAACCTCGCGTCTTCGATGGTCATCAACGGCGAGGCCGCGTTCCAGATCATGGGCGACTGGGCCAAGGGCGAGTTCATCAACGCCGGCAAGGTTCCCGGCACGGACTTCCTTTGCTTCCGCGTTCCCGGATCCGGCGGCACCGTAACCTTCAACTCGGACCAGTTCGCGATGTTCGGCGTCCAAGGAGACGCGGCGGTCGACCAGCAGCAGCTGGCCAGCTCGATCATGTCGCCGTCCTTCCAGTCCGCGTTCAACGTGGTCAAAGGCTCGGTGCCGGCGCGCACCGACGTGCCGAACGACGCGTTCGACGACTGCGGCAAGAAGGGCATGGCCGATCTGGCGGCCGCGAACGAAAGCGGCAACCTGTTCGGCTCAATGGCGCACGGCCACGCGAACCGCGCGGCTGTCAAGAACGCGTTCTACGATGTGATCACGGCGCACTTCAACGGCGAGTACGACTCGGAAACGGCAGTCGACGAGCTTGTGACCGCGATCTCGATCGCGCAGTAGCCGCTTCAACCATTGCGGCGGGCCGGCCCCGGAAAGGGCCGGCCCGTCCGCGCGGCAGCCGGAACACCCAAGGCACGTGCATCATTGGCGGCAACTGCTGCTGGCGCGGCGGGACTGGACGCCGGGGCTGGTCCTCGCGCCGTCGATCCTGCTGCTCATCGTATTCGTTTACGGCTTCATCCTTTTCACATTCTACCTTTCGTTCACTGACAGCAGGATTCTGCCGAGCTTCGGCTTCGTAGGGATCGAGAACTACTGGAAGCTCTTCCAGCTGCGGCACTGGTCGACCGCCGTCAGCAACCTCGCCGTGTTCGCGGTGCTCTACATCTCCATCAGCACGCTGATCGGACTGCTTCTGGCGATCTTCCTCGACCAGAAAATCCGGGGCGAAGGCGTGCTCCGCCCGATCTACCTGTATCCGATGGCGCTGAGCTTCATCGTGACGGGGACGGCTTGGAAGTGGTTCCTCGACCCGGGGATCGGCCTCGAGCACACCATGCACCTTTGGGGCTGGGAGAGTTTCTCGTTCGACTGGATCAAGAACCGTGACTACGCGATCTACACGGTCGTGCTGGCGGCGGTCTGGCAGTCGTCCGGCTTCGTCATGGCGATGTTCCTCGCGGGGCTGCGCGGGATCGACAACGAAATCCTGCGCGCGGCGCAGATCGACGGCGCGTCGAACTGGAATCTCTACACGCGGATCGTGCTGCCGCAACTCAGGCCGGCGTTCCTGTCCGCGATCGTGATCCTCGCGCATTTGGCGATCAAGTCTTACGACCTCGTGATCGCGCTCACGGGCGGCGGGCCGGGCCGGGCCACGGAGCTGCCCGCGACGTTCATGTACTCCTACACGTTCACCCGGAACCAGATGGGCATCGGCGCCTCGTCGGCCGTGATCATGCTCCTGACGATCGCGGCGATCATGGTGCCGTACCTGTACTCCGAGCTCCGGGAGAAGGAATGATGGCCGCCTTGATGGACACTGCCGTTCGGACGGGGCGCATCGCGAGGACGCTGATCTACCTGTTCCTTCTCCTGTTCGCCCTGTTCTACCTGCTCCCGTTCGCGGTGATGCTGGTGAATTCCGTGAAGCCGCTCAGCGAAATCCGCGAAGGGAACATGATCGCGCTTCCCCAGGTCTGGACGCTGGAGCCGTGGCTTGCGGCTTGGTCGACCGCCCAGATCGGCGTGGATCCCTCCGGGCTGAGTCCGTATTTCTGGAATTCGATCAAGATGGTGGTTCCGGCCGTCGCCATCTCGACCATTCTTGGCGCGTTCAACGGCTACGTGCTCACGAAATGGAGGTTCCGCGGCGACACGATCCTGTTCGGGTTCATGCTGTTCGCGTGCTTCATCCCGTTCCAGATCGTGCTCATCCCCATGGCGCGGATACTCGGCCTTGCGGGCCTGGCCGGATCGACGCCGGGGCTGGTCCTAGTGCATGTCGTCTACGGAATCGGCTTCACAACGCTGTATTTCAAGAACTACTACCAGGTGTTCCCGACCGAGCTCGTCCGCGCGGCGCAGATCGACGGGGCGGGCTTCTTCCGCATCTTCTGGCGGATCCTGCTCCCCTCCTCCGGGCCCATCATCGTCGTGTCGGTCATCTGGCAGTTCACCAACATCTGGAACGATTTCCTGTTCGGCGCCTCGTTCGCCGACCAGGACAGCCAGCCGATGACCGTGGCGCTGAACAATCTGGTCAGCTCCTCCACCGGCGTGAAGGAGTACAACGTCCATTTCGCCGGCGCCATCATGGCGGCGATGCCGACGCTGTTGGTCTACATCGTCGCCGGAAGGTACTTCGTCCGCGGCTTGATGGCCGGCTCCGTGAAAGGATAGCGCATGGGCTTCCTCGAAGTCAGGAACGTCTCGAAGAACTTCGGCGAGGTCGAAGTGCTGCACCAGGTCAGCCTTTCAGCCGGGCAAGGCGAATTCCTGGTGCTCGTCGGGCCGTCGGGATGCGGGAAATCCACGCTCCTGAACATGATCGCGGGCTTGGAATCCATAACCGACGGCGAAATATCCATTCGCGACCGGGTGGTGAACGATGTCCACCCTTCCAAGCGCAACATCGCCATGGTGTTCCAGTCCTACGCGCTCTACCCGAACATGTCCGTGGCGCAGAACATCACCTTCGGATTGGAGATGCACGGCGTTCCGCGCGCGGAGCGCGAGAGCGCGCTTCAGGACGTCGCCAAGCTTCTGCAGATCGAAGCGCTGCTCGACCGCAAGCCCAGGCAGCTTTCGGGCGGGCAGCGACAGCGCGTCGCCATGGGACGGGCCCTCGTGCGCAATCCCGACGTGTTCCTGTTCGACGAGCCGCTCTCGAATCTCGACGCGAAGCTCAGAGTGGACATGCGCACCGAGATCAAGAAGCTTCACCAGTCGCTGGGATCGACCATCGTGTACGTCACCCACGACCAGATCGAGGCGATGACGCTTTCGACAAGAATCGCGGTGATGAACGAGGGGAAGATCCAGCAGCTGGGCACGCCGCGCGATGTCTACGACTCCCCTTCGAACATTTTCGTCGCGACTTTCATGGGATCTCCGTCGATGAACCTGTTCACCGCGACGGCGAGCGCGGACGATAAAGGCGTGTACGCGGAAGCGGAAACCGGCGCCGGCGAAACCCTGCGGCTGCGAATGGCGGATCCCGGCTCCGCCCTGAGCAATTACGTCGGCAAGGAAATCACGGTGGGCATACGGCCGGAATCGATCTCCGACCCGGACGGAGCCGCCCGGGACGACGGGGCGTCCCAAGTCATGCGCAACCGCGCGATCGTCGTTGAGCCGGCCGGCGCGGACACGTTCGCGACCTGCTTGATCGGCGGCAAGGAGTGCGTGGCCCGGGTCCGGGCGGATGCGGACATTCGGCCCGGCGAGATTGCCGAATTCTCTGTCAAGTCGGACAAGGCGATTCCGTTCGATTCGAAGACCGGCGAACGGATCGCGTAAGGAATTGTTCGCTGACGCGGCGCTTTCGTCGGAAGCGCCGCGCGGCGGGCGGGGATAGCGAGTCGATTTTTGCTGACGAGGTTCGGACGACAATGACGAAGACGACAACCGCCCGGAACGCCGTCGCCGATATCAAGAACAATGCTGTAATCGCCGTCAATTCGTCCAGCGGACTGTGCTGTCCCGACGCGGTTCTGAGGGCCTTGGGCGAGCGATTCGACCAAGAAGGCGGCCCCCGCGGGCTGACGGCGGTCCACCCGATCGCGGCCGGAGACCTGTTCGGAACGCCGGGTGTCGACCACATCGCCAAGCCCGGCCTGCTGGCGGCGATCATCGGCGGATCCTATCCGTCTGGCCCTTCCTCCGCGGAGCAGCCTTTGATCTGGGGAATGGTGTCTCGGAACGAGCTCGCCGCCTACAACGTCCCCTCGGGGATCATATTTGACATGCTCCGGGAAGGCGCGGCGAAGCGCCCGGGCGTTCTCACGGAAGTCGGGATGGGCACGTTCGCCGATCCGGACCTAGAAGGCTGTGCGATGAACGCCGCCGCGCGCGAACGCCCCATTGTTCGGCGCGAGACGTTCGATGGCAAGGAATGGCTTTATTTCCAGGCGGTGCGTCCGGATGCCGCGATCATCCGCGCTTCGATCGGGGACGAGCGCGGAAACCTCTGCTTCGACCGCGAAGGAGCGTATCTGGGCGCGCTCGAAATGGCGCTCGCCGCGAGGAACACGGGCGGGAAGGTGATCGCGCAGGTTCGGCACGTCGCAAAGAACGGCACAATCAAGCCACACGATGTCCATGTGCCGGGGGTGCTTGTGGATGCGGTCGTGGAAGCGCCGGACATGCTGCAGACGACGGCAACGGATTACGATCCGGCCATATCCGGCGAGCTCTCCAGGCCGCTTGACAGCTTCGAGGTTCCCGAGTTCGGGGTCGGCAAGGTCATTGCCCGCAGAGTCGCCTGCGAACTGCGGAGCGGCTGGTCGGTCAACATCGGCTTCGGCGTGTCCGCGAACGTTCCCAGGATACTGCTGGAGGAGGGCCTCCACGGCTCCGTGACCTGGGTGATCGAGCAAGGCGCCGTCGGCGGCCTGCCGCTGCTCGGCTTCAAGTTCGGCTGCTCCGCGAACGCTGAAGCGTTCGTTCCGGCGCCGCAGCAATTCTGCTACTTCCAGGCGGGCGGCTTCGACGCGGCACTGCTGTCGTTCCTCGAAATCGGCTCGAACGGGTCCGTGAACGTCTCGCGCCTCCCGTCGAAGCCTCACAGAACCGCGGGAGCGGGCGGCATAATCGACATCACGGCAAGGGCGAAGAAGCTGGTGTTCTCCGGGAATTTCGACGTCGGCTCCGAAGCGCGCATCGAGAACGGCGGCCTGCGCATCGCCAAGGAGGGAAAGCTTCCGAAATTCGTCGACCGCGTGAACCAGGTTTCCTTCTCCGGTCCCCGCGCGCTCGCGCAGGGCCAGGACGTCACTTACGTGACGGAACGCTGCGTCATGAAGCTTGCGGGCCGCGGCCTCGTCGTCACCGAAATCGCGCCGGGCCTCGATTTGCAGCGCGACGTCATCGATCGCTGCGAGTCGACCGTCTTCACGGACGGCCCGCCGGCCTTGATGGACCCAGCGCTGTTCCGGCCGGAAACCATGGGTCTGACGCTCGGCGGCGCGGCGTGAATCGCAGCGCACGAACCGAAGGCGCCGCCGGACGCGGCGCAATGCCAATGCCAATGCCGGCGGGAACGCCGACGCGATGAGCGGGCAAGCGGCTCTCGTGACTGGCGCGGCGCGAGGCATCGGCCTCGGCGCCGCGACGGCGCTGGCGCGCCGGGGATTCCGCCTTGCCTTGAACGACCGCGTTTCCGACGCGGCGCTGGAGGAAGCGGTCGAAGCCGCGAAGGCCGCCGGGGCGAATTGCATGGCAATGCCGTTCGACGTGACCGATCTTGGCGCTCACCGGCAAGCCATCGAGGCGGCCGAAGCGGAAATCGGCCCCCTTACGACCCTTGTCAACAATGCCGGGGTCGGCGTCATGAACCGCGGCGACCCGCTTGATGTGACCGAAGCCAGCTGGGACCGGTGCCACGCGACCAACGCGAAGGCGCTGTTCTTCCTCTGCCAGGCGTTCGCCAGAGCGGCGCTGTCCAGGCTCCGGGACTCCGATGCCTTCCATTCGATTGTGAACGTGACGTCGTCGAACGCCGTCGCCGTCGCGGAGCCGAGATCGGAATACTGCGCGTCCAAAGCCGCCGCGGCGATGGTTTCGAAGGCCTTCGCCGTCCGCCTTGGACGGGAAGGCATCGCGGTCTACGATGTCCAGCCGGGACTGATCGACACCGACATGACTGCCTCCGTGATCGAGCAGTACGCAAATCGGGCCGAAAACGGCCTGACGCTCATCCGCAGGATAGGAACCCCCCACGAAATCGGAGAGCTCATCGCGAACCTCGCAGCCGGGGCGCTGCCTTATACCACCGGCCAAGCGATCTCCGCGGATGCCGGCATGCTCGTCCCGCGCTTCTGAGCGGTTGGCTTCCGTTGACAGCAATTGGCCCCCAATCTAACAATCTAAGTAACTGGATGGTGCAAAATTCGTTCCGGTCGAATGAACGGAGCGCCCGCGGGTGCTGATCCGCCCGGATTGAGTGGGATTTCCGCATTGCTGAAACGGCGAATACTTGACGCGGCCAGCGCAGGATTGGCTTGAGCGGCCCGATGGCGGAGGATTCAACCAACGGCGGCCGTGAAGGCTTCCTGCATTCGATCTTCGAAGCGGTTTGGCGGCGAAAACGCGCGCTCGCCCCGGTCGCCGTTCTGGTGCTGCTGTGCGCCGTGATCGCCGTCCTGAATCAGCGGTTCATCGACCCGTGGAATCTGGTGCGGCTGCTCAACTCGGCCTCCGTCCTGATCGTGCTCACGATGGGCGCCACGTTCATAATCATTCTCGGAAGCATCGATTTGTCGCTGGAAGGCGTGCTGGCGATCTGCGCCGTCCTCGTGTCGATACTCGTTGCGAACAACCTGACTGCGATGGATGTCGGATTCTTCGCCGTTCCCGCGGCGATCGCCCTGGGCGCGGCGATCGGGGCGGTCAACGGCGTAACCCACGTCAAGCTCAAAACACCTTCGTTCATGGCGACGCTCGGAATCGGATTCGTCTGCGTGGGCATAGCGACAGCCTATCTCCAAGGCGACACGGTCCGGATAGCGGACAAAGTGTTCCGCGGAATGGCTCTTGAACGGTTTTTCGGAATCCCGGCCGGCGTCTGGATCGCCGCCGCAGCGGTTCTGGTCGCGTATTTCATACAGGAGCGTACCCGGGTCGGTCGATGGCTCTACGCTTTGGGCGGCGACGAGGCGACGGCAAGCCAGGCCGGCGTTCCGATCGAGCGGACGAGGATAATCGCGTTCGCCATCGCGGGCGCGTTCTACGGCCTTGCGGGAGCGATGGCCGCCGCGCAGCTTGGCCAAGGCCACGCCCTGATCGGCCAAGGACGGCTGTTCACGACGATCACGGCCGTCGTCGTCGGCGGAACGGCCCTTTCCGGCGGCGTCGGCTCGGTGCTGAATTCCGTCATCGGGGTCATGATCGTCGTGGTCCTCTCGAACGGCATGATCCTCATGGGGATTTCGCCCTTCGTGCAGATGGGCGTGCAGGGCGTTCTCATCATCATCGCGGTCGCGCTCGCGCTTGACCGGTCGCGGCTCAGGATCGTGAAATGACCCGCGCCTCCCATGGATCCCGGGCCTCGGCATGACCGCCGTGCTTGAAGTGCGGAACGCCACGAAGTCGTTCCCGGGCGTCAAGGCGCTGGACGACGTTTCCTTGGAAATCCGGAAGAACGAGGTGGTCGGGCTGATCGGCGAGAACGGGGCGGGCAAGTCCACCCTGCTCAAGATTCTGAACGGCGTGTACCAGGCCGAGGCCGGCGACATCCGCATCAACGGGAAGCCGACGCGCATAAAGGGCCCGAGGGACGCGTTCGACCACGGCATCGCCATGGTGTTCCAGGAGCAGTCGATCCTTCCGGTGCTGACGGTTGCCGAGAACATCTTTCTGGGCCGCGAAACCGAATTCATGCGCTGGGGCGTGCTCGACAAGGCGGCGATGAACCGGGCCGCCAAAATCGAGCTAGAAAAGGTCCATTTGGATATCAGCCCGTCGGCGATCTGCGATGATCTCACCTTCGCGGACAGGCAGATGGTCGAGATAGCGAAGGCGATTTCGCTCGACACCCGCATTGACGGCGACATCGTCGTGCTGCTGGACGAGCCGACGTCGGTCCTTGAGTCGAAGGAAATCGACGTGCTGTTCCGCATTGTGGAGGAGCTGAAGGACCGGGCCGCCTTCGTCTTCATCTCGCACCGGATCGACGAGGTGCTGCGGCTGTGCAATCGCGTCTATGTCATGAGGGACGGCAAGGTCGTCTCCGAAACGCCGTCGTCCGATGTGTCGATCAGCCGCCTGCACGAGCTGATGGTCGGGCGCGCGCTCCATCACGAGTACTACCGCGAGGCGAAACAGGGCGATCCGCAGCCGGAGGTCGCGATGGAGGCGGTCGGCCTGTGCTCGCGGGCGGGGTTCCGCGACGTTTCGTTCGAACTGCGGAAAGGCGAGATCCTCGGCATCGCGGGCGTCATCGGATCCGGCCGGGAAGCGCTCGCCAGATGCCTGGCCGGACTTGCGCCGATCGACTCCGGCACCCTTAAGATCGGCGGCGTGGCCAAGAGCTTCAGGGGGCCTTCCGAAGCCGTCGCCTCGGGGATCGGGTATCTTCCGCGCGAGCGCAGAACGGAAGGCGTCGTTACCGGCGCTCCCGTCGTGGAGAACATGACCATGCCCGCCTTGGCGGAATTCTCGAGCGCCGGCGTCATCCAGCGCGGCCGAGAGCGTTCGGTCGTGCAGGACTGGATCCGGAAGCTCAGCGTCAAGACCCCTTCGCCGGACACGCTCGCCGGATCGCTTTCCGGCGGCAACCAGCAGAAGGTCGTTCTTTCGAAGTGGAGGATTGCAGGCTCGCACATTGTGGTTCTCGACCACCCGACGCGAGGCATCGACGTCGGGGCGAAAGAGGACGTCTACGAGCTGATCCGCGGCATGACGGCCGAAGGCCTTTCAATCGTTCTTCTCGCCGACACCTTGGAAGAGGTGATCGGGCTGAGCCACAAGATCATCGTCATGCGCAACGGCAAGGAATCCGCGCGGTTCGATGCGCCTCCCGGGACCAAGCCGAGTCAGGTCGACCTGATCGCGCACATGGTCTGACAAGGCGGCATGGCTATGGATACGAAGCAAGCAGGAGGCGGATGCCCGCGCGCGGCGGCGCGCGAACGGCCGCTTGCGGCTGAGTCCGCAGGAGTTGCGCGATGAACCGTTCCGTCAAATCGGTGCTTGCGAACCAGATACCGCTTCTGACTCTGATCGGCTTGGTCGTGATGGTCGGAATTGTCGATCCGTCGTTCCTGAATTTCCAGACGCTCATGGTCCTCACCTCCGACACCATGACGCTGTTCCTTATGGCCGCGGGGGCCACGTTCGTGATCCTGATGGGCGGGATCGACCTGTCCGTCCAAGCCGTCGCGTCGATGACCAGCGTCATCGTCGCGTTCCTGCTTCCAGAGCTGGGCTTCATCGCGGTGCCGGTGGCGGTGGCTGCGGGAGGCATCGCTGGCCTGGCGGGCGGCGTCTCCCACACGCTGCTGCGAATCCCTTCGTTCATTTCCACTCTCGCCATCGGCGGCGTCGTGACGGCCGTCGCGTTTGTGATGTCGGATGCGCGCTCGATCAACATTTCCGGCGACATGCGCGACGCGCACCTCTTCTGGCTGGTCGGGGAAACCTTCGGCGTAAAGAACGAGATCTGGGTCGGCCTCGTGCTTCTTGCGGTCCTCGCGTTCGTGCAGCTGCGCACGCCGTTCGGACGGCTTGTGCGGGCGATCGGCGCCGGCGAACGGGCCGTGATCGCCTCGGGAATTCCCGTCGACCGGATCAAGGCGATGGCCTTCACGCTTTCCGGCGCCACTGCAGGGTTCTCCGGGGCCATGATGGCGGCGCGGCTCGGCTCAGGCTCGCCGACCTTGGCCAACGAATTCCTGCTTCCCGCGATCGCGGCGATCATTCTCGGCGGCACTGCGCTGACCGGCGGCGCGGGCGGCGTCTGGCGCACCTTCATCGGCGCGCTCATCATCGCCGTCGTCCGGATCGGGATGACCTTCCTCGGCGTGAGCGTGTTCGCTCAGCAGATCGTGTTCGGAGTCGCGCTCGTTGTCGCCGTCGCGGCAACCATCGACCGCTCCCGCATCCAGATCGTCAAATGAATGGCGGCCGCCGGGCCGGAGCCCGGCGGCCGCCTGAACGCCTGTCGCGGCCGGTCAGCTCACGTACTGGATCTGGCCGGTGGACTTGCCCCAGTAATCCTTGAAATCGAACGGCGCGGGCTCTCCGTACCCGGCGACCGTGTCCTGCGTGACGAGAATGCTCGTGCCGTAGAACTCGCGCCGCGAATTCGGCTCGCTGGCGATGTCGATTTCGCCGGTTGCGCTGTGGTATCCGATGGAAAGGCCCATTCCTCCGGTCCATATCGGATCCCATGCGACCGTCCCGGCCATCTCGCCGGCCTTCGTGGCCTCGATGACCGCCTCGATGCCATCGATCCCTGTAACGAGGACCTCGCCCGCAAGGCCTTCCTGGCGGAGCGCCTCGAGCGCGCCGATTCCCATGCTGTCGTTGGCGGCCCAGATGCCCTTGATGTCGCGGCCGAAGCGCGTCAGCCAAGCCTGGGTGATGTCGAACGCCTTGGTCTCGTTCCAGTCGGCCGCCTGGAAGTCCAGCAGCTCGACGTTCCCGTTCTCCGCGATCGCCTGGTCCAAGCCGATCTTCCTCTCGATCGCAGGGACGTTCGAAAGGATGCCGCCGAGCGCGACGATGCCGCCCGACCCGCCCATGCGCTTGAAGAGCTCTTCCGCGATGGCCTTGGCACTGGGCACGCCGTTGAACGACATGTGCGCCACGTAGTGCGGGTTGAAGTCCCACGGGTGCAGGTCGTTCGGCTTGTTCCACTGCGTTACGACGTACGCGCCGGCTTCCGCGCAATCCTCCACGATCGTGCGGGCGTCGGGCGAGTCGTTCGGGTCGACGTTCAGGATCATGTTGCCTTCGGTGCGGGCGAGCATGGCCCTGATGTCCGCGATTCCCTTCTCGGAGTTGCCTTCGGTGACCAGCACCTCGTACTCGGCTCCGAGCCATTCCGCGAAAACCCTTCCGCCTTCGGCGAACGTCGCGTGGTACGGGTTCGCAACCGAGCGCATCGAGTTCACCAAAGTCCATTCATCCGGGTTCGCCAGCACGCGGGCGGGAAGCGCAGAGGCCAGCGCCGCGAAGCCCGCCGTTCCGGCGGCGCGGCCAAGAAAGGCCCTGCGCCCTAGCGCGCCGGGACCAGAAAACTGATTTCCGTTCATCACGGTCTCCTCAATGTGGTGGAATTAACCAGTTGGTTACTTAACGGCGTTTCACGAAATTGTAAAGCAATTGTCGAGGTCCAGGGAATTTCGGCGCTCCCTGGCCGGCCGACTCGGCGGACCGCATGCAGCGGTCGGCGGCGGGGCCTGATCCGATTGGCCTTTTTCTGGCCCTCCAAGACGTCCCGGCGACCGCGGAACCCGCAGCGCCAAGGCACTGTCGCGCGCTCAATGCGGCGGTCCGGTTTCGGGGATCAACGCGGGAGCGTCCCGCGGCCCGACGCCGAACGCCCGGCATTCCTCTCGAACGCGGCTGTTGATGGGGAACGGCATATTGCGGACGAGCTTGTCGACCGGCCCATATGCCAAGCGGCGCCTTGCCGCGATGCGCCGGACGATGCGGCATCGTCCGGCGGTGGTGTTTCGGCGGCGGCGCTGACCGACAGCGCTCCCGGCTTAGAAGGCGCAGACAACTTGGCCGCGCCAGACGGCGCACCTGCCGTCGAAGACAGCAACGCTGTCGGCGGTCTCGGCGACTGCTTCATAGCCGGTCGCGGGGTCCGCGGAATGGGCAGGCGCCGTGAAGAGCATGACGGCGAAAGCGATTGCGGCGGCGATTCTCATTGTTCTTCCCTTTCTTCTCTCTCGTTGGCTGTTGAAAGCATGAATATCATCATTTCAAATATCATGTCAACAACTTTTTTACATGATGCGTTAAAAATTTGCATTTCTCACGAACCTGTGAACATTCGAACGGCTGCGGCGGACGGCCGCGCCTGATTCAACGGGAATCAACCTCCGCGGGAGCTTGGGCAGGCGCGCAAAGAGCAGCCGGCGCGGAGCCGGGCCAGGATCGTCGAGCTTCGCTCCTCAGGCTGGAGATTCGGCGAGGCGGAGCGGCGGCGTCCGAGGCCGCGAATTCCGGCCGCCGCGTTCAGTCCCTGATTTCGCCGGGATAGACGCCCCAAAGGCTCGGCTTGCGGACCCATCCCCGGTGCCCTTCGACGCGGATGTGGCACCAGTCCGGGTTGCACTTGCCGAGGGTCGCGACGACGCCGCTGCCGGCGATCGCCGATATCGCGGAATCGGCGTCCGGCTTGATGCGCATCGGGACCGAATCGTCCATGACGATGACGCTGCGCGTGCCGGAGAGCAGCGCGTAATGCATCCAGCCGCTCGAGCCGTCCCAGATGCGCACCCGGCGCCAGTGCCCGTATTCCCCGACGACCTCCATCGGCATTCCGCGCAGAGTGAATTCCCAGTCGATCCGGTAGTCCACGCCGGGGCCGCGGCGCACGCGCCCCATGCCGGCCCGCAGGGAAACGAATCTTGGAACGCGCAGGCCGGTCTCGGCGCCCACGCCGTATTCGACTTCCGGCAGGTCGGCGGCGCCGGGCCGCGCAGGGTCCGAAGGCGGTTCGGCGTCCTGCGCGGCGGCGCAGGACGCCGACAGGCAAACAGCCAGTGCGAGCGCGGAAGCGCTTCGCCGAACGGACATGCGGTATGCGAATGCCAAGGTTGCGGCTCAGCCCTGCGGAGCACCGGTTGCGTAATTGGTCTTTCCGGGTCCAAGGTATCGAATAATTCGGCGATTGAACAACGGCCGCCGCGCAGGATCCGGTCCATGCAAAAACCCAGGCTGAAGGTCGCAGTCACAAGGAGGCTGCCGACCGCCACCGAAACCCGGCTGATGGAGCTGTTCGACACGAGGCTGCGCGACACCGACGAGCCGATGGGCCGCGACGAGCTCGCCGAGGCCGCATCGGGCGTGGACGTTCTCGTTCCGACGATCACGGACGATGTCGACCAAGCCGTTCTCGGCGCTTCCGGCGGGAGGCTGAAGCTGATCGCCAACTACGGCGCTGGCATCGACCACATCGACACGGCGGCGGCCGACAGGATGGGAATTCTGGTCTGCAATACCCCGGGCGTTCTGACGGAGGATACCGCCGACATGGTGCTCTGTCTCATCCTGGCGGTCTCAAGGAGGCTGCGCGAGGGATTGAAGGTCATGCAGTCCGGACGTTGGGCAGGCTGGTCGCCGACCGCGCTCCGCGGCTCGAGAGTCGGCGGCAAGAGGCTCGGCATTCTCGGGATGGGGCGCATCGGAACCGCCGTCGCGAAGCGGGCGAAGGCTTTCGGCATGCAGATCCACTACCACAACCGGAACCGCGTGGACGCCCGAATCGAAGCGGAATTGGAAGCGACCTACTGGGAAAGCCTGGACCAGATGGCCAGCCGGATGGACATCGTTTCAGTGAACTGCCCGCACACGCCTTCGACCTTCCACCTGATCAACGACCGCCGCCTGAAGCTCATGAAGAGCGATGCGATCATCGTGAACACCTCGCGCGGCGAAGTGATCGACCAGAACGCGCTGACCCGCGCGCTGCGGTCGGGCGCGATCGCCGGAGCCGGGCTGGACGTTCTTGAGCGCGGCCTGGAGATCAATCCGAGGCTCCGCGACCTGGAGAATGTCGTGCTGCTGCCCCACATGGGCTCGGCGACTATCGAGGCACGGGAGGAAATGGGCCAGAAGGTGCTGCTCAACATCCAGACCTACGCGGACGGGCACCAGCCTCCGGATCTGGTGGTTCCGGGCTTGCGCTGAAGCCGGTTCAGGCGGCTGGCGCCCGCCCGCCGCCGCACACCACGCAATCCTTCCGCCGCTCCAGCGCGATCATTCTGGTTTCGCCCCAGAGCGCGTCGTAGATCAGCATGCTGCCGGCCATCGGCGCGCCGGCGCCGGCGACGATCTTCACGGCCTCTACGGCCATCATCGATCCGATCACGCCGGGCAGAGCGCCGAGAACCCCCGCTTCCGCGCAGCTCGGCGCGGTTCCCGGCGCAGGGGCCGAGGGAAACACGCACGCGAAGCAGGCGGATCCGCCTGCGGGGTGGAAGACGCTGACCTGCCCCTCCCACTGGCTGATCGCGCCGAACACCAGCGGTATGCCGCGCCGCGCGCACGCCTCGTTCAGGATTTCCCTGGTCTCGAAGCTGTCGGAACAGTCCAGCACGACATCGAAGCCGCCGACGATCCCGTCCGCATTGGCGCTGTCCAGGCGGACGGGCAGCGATTCCGTCCGCACATGCGAATTCAGGGCGCGGACATGTTCCGCCCCGCGCTCCGCCTTCGGCGCACCGACATCGCGCTCGCCGAAGGCGACCTGCCGCTGAAGGTTCGAAAGCGAAACCAAGTCGCTGTCCACGATTCTGATCTTTCCCGCGCCCGCGGCCGCCAAGTATAGCAGCGCAGGCGACCCGAGGCCGCCCGCGCCCACCACAAGCATACTCGACTGTTTCAGGCGCCGCTGCCCCCGACCTCCGATTTCCCGCAGAACGATGTGGCGGGCGTAGCGCTCCAGTTCGGCGCCTGTGAACGGATCGTCCGCGCTTTCGGCGGAAGCCGGAGCCGTCGCCGGCGGAGTCGGCCGATCCCGCTCCTCCGCAACGCGCCTAAGCCGGCGGAGAACGAAGACGTAGCCGAGAGCGAGCACTGCGATCCCCGCGAGCATCAGCCAAAGCGGCACCTGCTGCATCAGCCTGCTCCCGTCGAACCGAAGCCGCCCTTGTCCCGCTCAGTCGGAGTCAGCTGGGCGGCCCGCTCGAAGCGGGCCTCCTCGATTCTTGCGACGACCATCTGGGCAATCCGTTCGCCGTGCGAAACCGTTTGCGTTCGCGAATCCAGATTGACCAGCAGAATGCCGACCTCTCCCCGGTAATCGCTGTCGACGGTTCCCGGACTGTTCGCAACGGCGAGCCCGCGGGAGGAAGCGATACCCGAACGGGACCTGATCTGGATTTCGAATCCCTTCGGCACTGCCATCCGGAGCCCGGAAGGCACGATCCGACGTTCGAGCGGGCGGAATTCGACCCCCGACTCGCGCAGACCCGCAGGCAGGTTCGCCCGGAGGTCTGCGCCTGCGGCACCCGAAGTCTCGTATTTGGGGAACGGAACGGACGGGTCCGCTCCGTCGACCAAGGCGATCAAAATCGTCGGGCTCACTCCGCGAGCTGGGCGCAAATGCGTTCGGCCAGCCGCAGCCCGACTTCGTTCTTCCCCATGCGGGGCCATTCTTCCGTCGCGTCGGCCGAAATCAGCATGACTTCGTTTTCGGCGCCGCCGAACACGCCCGATTCCGCATCGACCCGGTTGGCGACGATCCAGTCGCAGCCCTTGGCCGCGAGCTTCCTGCGGGCGTTGGCTTCCAGATCTTCGGTCTCGGCGGCGAACCCCACGACAAGCCGGGGACGCGCCTCCGCGCCGGACAGCGCCGCAAGAATGTCCGGATTCTCCACCAGTTCCAGCTTCGGCGCCCCTTGGCCCTCGGCCTTTTTCAGCTTTCCGGCGCTCGCCTTCCTCGGACGCCAGTCGACCACCGCAGCCGCGCATACGGCGGCATCCGCGGGAAGCGCGGCCATCGCCGCGTCAAGCATCTGCCGCGCGGTTTCCACATTCACGACTTCCGCGCCGCGGGGCATGCCCGCCGCCGGGCCCGAAACAAATGTGACCCGTGCGCCGACGTTCGTGAGCGCCTCTGCAATCGCCTTCCCCTGCCGCCCGGACGAACGGTTCGCGATGAACCGCACCGGATCGATCGGTTCCAAGGTCGGGCCGGACGTCACGATCACGTGCTTGCCTGCCAAAGGCTTCGGAGACAGGGCGAGCCGAATTCCGTCCAGTATGGCCTCAGGTTCCGCCATTCTGCCGGGCCCGGTTTCGCCGCAGGCCATGTCTCCGACTTCGGGACCCACCATGAGCGCCCCGGCGCCCCGGATCGCCTCGACGTTCCGCTTCGTTGCCGGATGAAGCCACATCCGGACGTTCATCGCCGGAGCCAGGAGCACCGGCTTGTCCGTGGCCAGCAGAACCGTCGATGCAAGATCATCGGCGTGCCCGCCTGCCATTTTCGCCATCAGGTCGGCGGTGGCAGGCGCGACCACCAACAGATCCGCGGCGCGCGACAGTTCGATGTGCCCCATTCCGGATTCTTCAAGGGGATCGAACAGTTCCGTATGGACCTGCGCGGAAGACAGCGCCGCGAAGGAAAGCGGAGCAACGAACCGCTCCGCGCCTTTCGTCATAACCGTCGTGACCGCGGCGCCGGCCTCGCGGAGCCCGCGCACCAGCTCCAGCGCTTTGTAAGCGGCAATTCCGCCGCCGACGATCAAGAGAATGCGCTTGCCGTTCAACCCGTCCGCTCCAAGCGCACCTGCGCGTTGGCCGGAACATTATGGCCGACCGAATCCCGTGGCAACCGGCGCTGCGGGCGCAAGGCAGCGCTGGGCGAAGCCGGGATTTTGACTCCCTGCCGACCGGCACATACAGGGGCGAACGCCGTTTCCGCAGCCTGTCAGAATGTGAGCCCATGCTTCCGCAAGTATCGTTCGTGATCGGTGGGGCATCGTCGGGCAAGACCGGAATCGCCGAACGCATGGTCTTGGGAACCGGGCTGAATCCTGTCTACATCGCAACCGCTGAACCGCTTGACGGCGAGATGAAGTCGAAGATCGAAGAGCATCGCCGCCAGCGCGGGACCGGCTGGCGAACGGAGGAGGCCAGCGGGCGGGCGGGCGCCGCGCTGGCGTCCGTGAGGCCCGGGGAAGCGGCAGTGTTCGACTGCGTAACGATGTGGCTGGCGGAACGGCTTCAAGCGAACGCGGATTTGGACGCCGATACCGGAAGGCTTCTGGCGGCCTTCGCTGACGCGCGCGGACCTGTCGTAGCGGTCTCGAACGAAACGGGCTGGGGCGGAGTGCCGCCAAACGCCGTCGCGCGACGGTTCAACGAAGCGCAGGGCAACGCGAACCGAAGGATCGCGGCAGCTTCCGGCCTTGCTCTCGCGGCCGTCGCCGGAATTCCCGTCGCGCTCAAGGGTGATCCGCCTCCGTGGCTCTGACTACGACTTGGTGGTGGGTCCGGCACGGCCCGACCCACGCATCGGTTCTGGCCGGATGGACGGATCTCCCGGCGGACCTTTCGGACCAGGCGGCGCTGGCCCGATTGTCCGGACGAATACCGGAGGACGCCGCCGTCGTCTCTTCCGACCTCTCAAGAGCGAAATGCACCGCCGACGGAATCGTCGGCAGCCGGGTCAGGCTCCCGGATGCCCGGGAGCTCCGGGAAATCAATTTCGGCGATTGGGACGGGATGCCGTACGGCAAAATCACGGAAGCCTATCCCGGCGAACTTGAAACCTACCTCCAGAATCCAGACCGCTCGTCGCCCCCGGGCGGGGAATCCTGGAACGAAGTCGCACGGCGGGTTTCCGACTATGTAGACCGGACGACCGGCAACCGCGAAGGCGGGCATATCGTCGCGGTCGCGCATTTCGGCGTCATCCTTACCCAGGTTCAGCGAGCGAACGGACAGGGCTTTCCCGGCCTGGTCGAAAAGCCTGTCGCCAATCTCTCGGTCACGCGCATCTCTGTGTCGGACGGACAGTGGAAGCTGGAGGAGTTCAGCACGCTCCCGTAACGGCTGGCCGTCAAATCCGCCTTTCGGCGAGCCGCGCTTCAATGCTGTCCCAAATGAGCCCAGCCGAATTGACTCCGTCGAACCCCTCCAGCTCGATGATGCCCGTGGGGGAAGTGATGTTGATTTCCGTAAGATTGCCCCCTATAATGTCCAGCCCCGCAAAAATCTGGCCCGCCTCTTTCAATACGGGCCCCACGGCGGCGCAAATCTCGAGATCGCGATCAGTCAGGCTGGACGCCTGGGCAGTTCCGCCTACGTGCAGGTTGGATCGCGTCTCGTTTTCGGCCGGCAGCCGGTTGAGCGCGCCGACAGGTTCGCCATCCACCAGGATGACACGCTTGTCGCCGCTTATGATCTCCGGAATGTACTTTTGCACGATCACAGGCTCGCGGCTGGCCGCAAGGAACATTTCGCAGAAAGAGTTGAAATTCCTGTCGTCCGCTTTGACCATGAAGACGCCCCAGCCGCCGTTGCCGTACAGAGGCTTGAAAATGAGGTCCCCGTGCCTTCGGCGGAAATCGCGCAGGAATTCCACGTTTCTCGCGACGGCCGTCGGCGGCATGAATTGCCTGAACTGCCAGACAAGCATTTTTTCAGGGTAGTTGCGCACCCAAAACGGGTCGTTGACCACGAGAGCACGCGGCCCGGCAAGCTCCAGCATGTGCGTGGTTGTGATGTACGACATGTCGAAGGGCGGATCCTGGCGCAGCCAGACGACATCCATTTCAGACAAATCGAGCCACGCCTTGTCGCCCTTTTCGAAGTGATCGCCCTTCACTTGCCGAACGCTCAGCGGCCAGCCGGAAGCAACGAGGCGGCCATCGTCGAGCACCAAATCGTCAGGGTGATAGCAGTGAATGACGCACCCGCGCTCCTGGGCTTCTCGCGCAATGCGGAACGAGCTGTCCGCATCGATGTCCACGGACTCGATCGGATCCATCTGGAAAGCGACTTTAAGCGTCATCTTGGTCAACTCCTGTACGAATCGCCCCGGCTGCGCCGACTCGAGGACCGCAGATTACGCAGCGGCCGGGCGCTTCGAAAGCGGCATGCGCCTGAGCCGCCAGTCGGCCAAAGGGCCGCTGATTCGAATGGGCACGACCGGGAATTAGGACACGATATCCGTTCGATCATTGTCCGGCCCGTCCGCCCGAGCGTTCCTTCATCCTCAATGCGGCGCGGTAGACTTCGCTCCGCGCGACGGCGAATTCCTCGGCAACGCCGACAACCGCCTCCTTCAGCGTGGAGGACGCCATTCTTTCCGCAAGCTCCTGCTCGAAGTCTGCAAGGCCAGCGCGATTTGCCTCCTTGCCCGCCACGACGATCACGCATTCGCCCTTGAGGCTTGATTCCGCGCACGCCTCCGCAAGATCCCCCAACGTGCCCCGGCGGACTTCCTCGAACATCTTCGTGAGCTCGCGGCATATCGCCGCTTTCCTGCCCGAGCCGAATTCGGCCGACATGGCGCGGAGGGTCACGCCGAGCCTGCTCGGCCGCTCGAAGAAAATCATGGTCGCTTCCGTTTCCCCGAGTAACGCGATCGCTTTGCCCTTTCGGGCGCTCTTCTTCGGCAGGAAACCGACAAACAGAAACTTGTCCCCCGGCAGCCCCGAGGCTGTCAGAGCCGCCAATGCCGCCGACGGGCCGGGCACGGGCCGAACCGGAACGCCGCGGGCGATCGCGGCCTGCGCGAGCTTCAGCCCCGGGTCCGCAACGAGAGGCGTCCCGGCGTCGGACACAAGCGCAACGCTTTGCCCTTCGCTCAGCAGCCCGATGATTCGGCTGCGTTTCGTCTCGTCGCTCTGGTCGTTGTAGGAAATCGGTCGGCGGCCTCCCAGCGGAATTCCGTGGATTCCCAGCAGCCTCCGGATAACCCGCGTGTCTTCCGCTGCCAGCACTTCGGCACCGCGGAGCACATCGAGCGCCCTGAGCGTTATGTCGCGTGCGTGTCCGATCGGTGTTGCCACCACGTAAAGGCCCGGCGGGAGCCGCGATCGCGGTTCCTCACCTCCCGAATCGGCGTCTGGCTGTCCTCGCAAAATCTTCCGGGTCCGATTGCCGCATGTCGTGCCGTTCGTGCCGGACTGCACTCCGACAGGCTGAGATTCTACCAAATGGCCGATGCAATGTGATCATGCACTGCCCGCAGCAGCATGCGCCCCGCCGAAAGCCTAGTAATTGACCGGCGGGAACCTCGTCGCGGCGCAGGTGGTGAGTCGAACAGGCCGCCAAGCTCCAACACGATCGCGCCTATGGGAAGTTTCATTCCGCCCCGCTATTTCAGGCTCCGGGACGGCAGCATCGGCTGCAACCACCCGTCAGGCTTGCAGGACGAAGGACTCCGATGCCGAACGCGATATCCAGAACAACCGGGCCGGTTGCGCGGCGCCTCGTCGGCGAGACCGCCCCGTCGGCGCGCCCGGGCGACGACGAAAGCCTGTACGGCACGGCTGAATTGCTGCGCGCGGAGTCGGCGGAAGTGCGGAGCTTCCAAACCTTCATTCTGAAATACACGGCCGGACGGATCGGGATAGACGATACCGGCGCGATCAGGGTCTCGTTCCGGATGGTCGGCGATGGCGGCGTTCCTCAGACGGAAGATCCGGCTGGCGCGAATTTCACAAGCGCGGAATGCAGCGGCACCGGCAGGATTGAACTGGCGATCGGTCCGCACGGCGAGAGGCCATGGAAGCCTGCGGTTACTGCCATGCTCCGCGGCGGCTACTTGTCCGAAGGGGACACGATCACGATCGTTTTCGGCGACACGCGACACGGGTCGCCGGGGCTTCAGATGCAGTCCTTCGAGGATCCGGGCTTCGAATTCCGCGTGTCGGCCGATGTCCAGGCCACGGGCAATTTCGTCCCGCTTCGTCGGCAATTCGCAGTCCCGGTGGTTCCGGGCGCCGCGAAGCGCTGGAAGGCCGTGCTGCCTTCCTGCAGGCGGGTGGGCGAAAGCTTCGCGCTTGGCCTCAAAGCCGAGGACGCTTGGGGGAATCCAACCAGCCGGGCTTCCGGGCTCGTGCGGTTCGTTCCGTCGATGCTGGTGTCCGGGCTTCCGAGCGAATTCGAGTACTCGCCCGACGATCGTTCGATGTGTTTCGACGGGCTGCGCACGGATGCGACGGGCACGCTAAGGATCCGGGTGATTGTGGACGGCGCTGAAGTGGCCGAGGCCGGGCCGCTTGCGATTCGGGAAGGCGGCGCGGCGGGCTATTGGGGCGATCTTCACGGCCAGTCCGGCGAAACCATCGGAATAAATTCGGCGGAGAACTATTTCGATTTCGCGCGGAACAAGGCGTTCCTCGACGTCGCCAGCCACCAAGGCAACGATTTCCAGATCAACAGCGCGTTCTGGAAGCGGCTGAACGAGATCACGGCCGCAACGAACGAGCCCGGCCGCTTCACGACCTTTCCCGGCTACGAATGGTCCGGCAACACCGCGGTCGGGGGCGACCGCAACGTCTTCTTCCGGAACGAGGGCCGGCAAATTCGCCGCTGCTCCCACGCGCTGCTGGAGGACCGGTCCGACGCGGCGACCGATGCCTCGACACTCGAGGATCTTTACGCATCGCTAAACGACGAGGATTGCGTCATCTACGCCCATGTCGGAGGCCGGTATGCCGACATTGCACGCGGACATGATCCCCGCCTCGAGACTGCTGTCGAAATCCACTCGGCGTGGGGAACGTTCGAATGGATTTTGACCGACGGGTTCCCGCTCGGCCGCCGCGTCGGGGTCGTGGCGAACAGCGACGGGCACGACGGGAGGCCTGGGGCATGCTATCCGGGCACGCACGATTTCGGCGCGTACGGCGGGCTTACGTGCTTTCTGGCCGACCGGAACGATCGCGATGCCATTTTCGAAGCCCAGCGACGGCGGCATCATTTCGCGACCACGGGATGCCGCATGCACATGGATGTCGATGTGCGGCTGCCCGGCGGCGGAGAATTGTTCGAACGGAATCCTGACGCCGTTCCGCGGATCGCTGGAAAAACGACCAGCGCTGCCGCCATGGGGGATATCGTCCGGACCGGCGGAGACGTCGCGGAGCTGTCCGCATTGATCGTGGCCCATGCCGGGATCGAGCGAGTGGAAGTGCGGGGCGGGGCGGAAGTCCTGGAGACGTTCCGGCCGTACGAGGAGCGAGATCTGGGCGAACGGGTCCGCGTGGTCTGGAGCGGCGCCGAGTACCGCGGCAGGGGCCGCCACACGACGTGGCGGGGACGGGCGATATTCGACGGAAGGACCATTGATCGATTCGAAACCATCAATCGCTGGAATCCGGAGCGCAGGTTCGAGCAGTGCGGCGCGAACGAGGTGATCTGGGACAGCGTGACCACCGGCAACTTCATGGGCTTCGATGCATGGCTGTCGGGAAGCGGCGGCAAGCTGGAAGTCGCGACCAACCACGGCGACATCGCTGTCGATCTCGAAGAACTGGGCCTTGAGGATTTGGTGATGGACGCGGGCGGGCTTGAGCGGAAGCTTCGCATCTTTCGGCTTCCTGAAGAAAGGATGCCGAGGGAATTTCATGTGCGGCGGACGATCCCGCTGCGCCCGCGCGGCGACACCCCGGTTTGGATCCGCGTGACAACCGAAGACGGCCACCAAGCGTGGTCCAGCCCGGTCTACCTGTTCAAGTAGCGCGAATTTGCAAGCGGCACCTCCGCCGGCCTGCCCGGACCGGCCGAAAGCCGCGCCGCCAGGACCGCGGACGTTCCGGCTGCCGCGCCCCGCCGATAGTTTGCCTTGCGGGGCATCGAACCTCGCGATTCAACAAGATTTTATTTGGCGTTGAGACCAGCGACATTCTCCGCCGCGGGCTGCGGCGGTTTGCTATTTCTTTAGACAAATGTACATTCCGCCGACGAATTCTCGAAGGAGTGCGAGCATGTTTCCAGCAAGCGTGAGCCGTCGGCATGCCTTGCTTATGTCCGTTGCGCTGTTCGCCTTTGCGGCATGCACGGCCGACCAGGCCGCGAATACGACAGCCACGCGTCCGCTTTCGAACGGCGCGCCGGATGGCGGCGGCGCGACGGTGGCAATGCTCCTCCCGTTCGGATTGGACGAGAACGACCAGTTGCTTGCGAGGAACCTCGAGAATGGCGCGCGTTTGGCGCTGGCGGATTTCCCCGACCGGAACATCGACCTCAAGATCTACAATACCTTCGGAACCGAAGCCGGCGCCGCCTCCGCGGCTGCGGCCGCCGTTGCGAGCGGCGCCGATATCATCCTAGGGCCGCTGAGGTCGCGCGAAACCGCCGCCGCCGCTCCGACCGCGGCGCGGGCCGGGATCAATCTGCTCAGCTTTTCCAACACGACCGATATTGCCGGCGGCAACGTCTTCCTGCTCGGTCGCACCCACGAGAACGCGGCGGAAAGGATTCTCAGCCACGCAGCGTCGCAGCAAAGATTTACGGTCTTCATCGTGCATGCGGAAACTCCTTCGGGAATCGCGTCGCGCCGCGCCATCGAACGCGGGCTCGGGTCCACGGGAACCGTCCTTGCGGGCGTCGGCTCTTACGAGCCGACGCAGGACGGCGTCGTCGCCGCGATCCCGGCCATCGCGAATTCCATCAACGAGACCGGGTCGAACCTGGTTCTGTTCACTGCCGATGCCGCCGGCGCGCTTGCCATTCTGGCGCAGCTTCTGCCGGAGGGCGGCGTCGACACGACCCAGGTCAAGTTCGCAGGGCTCGCGCGCTGGGACCAGCCCGAATCGCTGCTCAGGTTCAAAGGGCTTCAAGGCGGATGGTTCACGTTGCCGGATCCCAATCTCGAGGGCGGGTACAGCTTCAAGTACCGTTACGAGTACGGAGAGACCCCGCACTGGATCTCCAGCCTCGGATACGACGGCATCGCGGCGATCGGGACGCTGCTGGAATCCGGCAAGCCGGATCCGTTCCACGCTGCTCGCCTGACAACGCCGGAAGGCTTTCTGGGAGCCAACGGCGCGTTCCGGTTCAGGCCGGACGGAACGAACGAGAGGGCTTTGGCAATCGCGGAAATCCGGAATTTCCGCGCCGAGATCGTTTCGGAGGCGCCGCGATCATTCGGGTTCCCCGGATTCTGAGCCCGTGCGGCAGCGGGATGCCGCCTGCAATCCGCTTCAACCTGACACCTGGAACCGCCGATGACAGGCGTTCGAACGCGCCTGATCGCCCCCGCGCGAGTGCGGCGCAGATGGCAAGCGGGCTTGCGGCCTCGAATCCCAAGGATATTCCCGGTTGAGCGGCGCAGGCGACAGCGGAGAGGGCGGCGTCCGGCCGATCCGGCTGGCGCGCGGGTTCTTCACCGTCGGCATGTGGACGATGCTGAGCCGGGTCCTCGGTTTCCTGCGGGACATTCTCTTCGCGGCCTTCCTCGGCGCGGGCCCGGTCGCCGAAGCCTTTCTCATTGCCTTCAGCCTTCCGAACATGTTCCGCAGAATTTTCGCCGAAGGCGCATTCAACACGGCGTTCGTGCCGATGTTCTCCAAGAAGCTGGAAAACAAGGATCGGCCGGAAGACTTCGCCAAGGACGCGACGTCTGCGCTGGGCGCGGCGCTGTTCGCGCTGGTCCTCGCGGCTCAACTTCTGATGCCCCTGCTCGTGCTTGGAATGGCCAGCGGGTTCGTCGCCGACGGCAGGTTCGATTTGGCGGTGTTCTACGGCCGGATCGCGTTTCCGTATGTCCTGTTCATTTCGATGGCGGCCCTAGTTTCCGGGGTTTTGAACGCGACGGGCCGTTTCGCCGCGGGAGCGGCCGCGCCGGTGCTGCTCAATGTCATCTTCATAGGCTCGATCGGAATCGCGGCCTACCGCGGGCTCGATATCGGTCTGGTGCTGAGTTGTTCGGTGCCGCTTGCCGGCGCGGCCCAGCTTGCGCTCGTCTGGCACGCGGCCTCGCGGGCCGGTTTCCGCATCGTTCCGCGCTGGCCTGAACTCACGCCCGACCTGAAGAGGCTTCTCGTGATCGCGGCTCCTGCAGCGCTTGCAGGAGGGGTCGTGCAGGTCAATCTGCTCATCGGACGCCAAGTCGCCAGCTTCCATGAGGGCGCGGTCGCATGGCTCAACTACGCGGATCGGCTCTACCAGCTCCCGCTCGGTGTCGTGGGCATAGCGATCGGCGTGGTGCTGCTTCCGGACCTGTCGCGCAAACTCGCCGGCGCGGACGCCGAAGGCGCGAGGAACGCATTCAACCGGTCGGCGGAGACGGCGCTTGCCCTCGCGTTGCCAGCGACGGTGGCTTTCGTTGTGGTGCCGCTTCCGCTGACCGGCGTGCTGTTCGAGCGCGGCGCGTTTTCCGCGATCGATACCGCGGCCACGGCGAACGCCCTGCTCGTCTACGCGATCGGGCTGCCGGCATTCGTGCTCCAGAAGGTCCTTCAGGCTCCGTTCTTCGCCCGGGAAGACACCAAGACCCCATTCAAATACGCGCTGGCATCAATGCTGCTGAATGCCGCGGTTGCGATCGGGCTTTCGGGCGTTGCGGGGTATTTGGCCGCGGCGATAGGGACCACCGCGTCAGGCTGCCTGATGGCATATTTGCTTTGGCGCGGATCGCGCGGAATGGGAATTGCCGCGACGCTGGATAACGGCTTCCGCAGGCGCATGCCGAGAATCGCGGCGGCGGCGCTGGCGATGGGGCTTTTCCTGTGGCTTGCGCGGGAGCAAGCGGGCGGAGCGTTCGAGCTTGAAGGAATCCGGTACGTCGCGCTCGCCGCTCTGGTCCTGTCCGGGGCCGCCGTCTACGGCGCGGCCCTGCTGGCGCTGAGGGTCTGGACGGCCGCCGAAGTCATGCGGACCGTGAGGCGCCGCTGACTGCAGGCTCTCGGTCGTACGCCAGGTCAGTGGTAGGAATTGACAAATTTCCAAAAGCCCCAAAGCGCGTACCACAGCGCGATCCCGACCACGTACGCCGCCACATCCGCGGGCCATGCGGCAAGCGAGCCAAAAACCAGGTTCGAAACCACGGCGACGAAGACGAGCGCGGCCGGAACGACTGTCGCAACCTTGAAGAGAGTGCTCGTGGGGCGCGACATCGTCATCGCCGCAAGCGTGCCGAGCAGCCCGTAGAGCCCTGTCAGGGATCCGACAAGCGGGACATCGCTCCCCAGCAGCGTGCCGAATGCCGCGGCGCCGAGCGCGGCGGAGAGGAAGAAGATCCCGACAATCGCCACGTCCGAAAGGAACTCTCCGACCAGCTTGCCCAGCGCCAGCAGCAGCACGACGGAAATGAGCATGTGCGTGAACGACAAATGGATCAGCGGAAACGTGATCAGGCGCATGGTCTCGCGGGCGAAAAGACCGCCGTTCGCAATCTGGTACTCCAGAATCGGCCCGAAAAAGCCGTAGTCGAGTATCGCCGTCTTTCGCCATTCGGCGGTGTCGGATCCGCCGAGGAACCCTGCCGAGCCTGCGGTGAAAATCAGCTCGAGCCCGACCATGATGATGGCAAGGCCCGCTATCGAGCGCGGCATGCTATGGCCGTCGCGATCAGGAAGTATGAGGTTCTGCATGTTCCGGAAGTGGCGTCAGGTTGACGGTTGCGGCGGCCTAGCGATAAGGCAGCCGCGCCGGATTGTCCATTTGAGGTGAATTCGCAATGGCGGACTTGGACCGCCCGAAACGGGTGTTTTCCGGCATACAGCCCAGCGGGAACCTCACGCTCGGAAACTATCTCGGCGCAATCAAGCGGTTCGTCGAAATGCAGGACTCCGGCATCGACACGATCTACTGCCTCGTGGACCTTCACGCGATAACGACCTGGCAGGACCCCGGCGGACTCGCGAGATCGACCCGGGAGGCAGCGGCCGGCTTCATCGCCTCTGGAATCGACCCGGGAAAATCCATCCTTTTCAACCAGTCGCAGGTGCCGGCGCATTCCGAACTCGCGTGGGTGTTCAATTGCGTGGCCAGGATGGGCTGGCTCGGGCGCATGACCCAGTTCAAGGACAAGGCCGGAAAAAACCGCGAGAACGCTTCGGTCGGGCTGTTCGCCTATCCGACGCTTATGGCGGCGGACATTCTCGTCTACCACGCCACCCACGTTCCGGTCGGCGAGGACCAGAAGCAGCACCTCGAGTTGACCCGCGATATCGCAATCAAGTTCAACAATGATTTCGACGTGGATTTCTTTCCGGTCATCGAACCGGTCATCGAGGGCACCGCGACCCGGGTCATGAGCCTCAGGGACGGCCAAAAGAAGATGTCGAAATCGGACGCCTCCGACCTCAGCAGGATCAACATGACGGACGATGCCGATGCGATCGCGCTGAAGATCAGGAAAGCGAAGACCGATCCCGACCCGCTCCCGGGACATCCCGACGAGCTGGAATCGCGCCCGGAGGCCAGAAACCTAGTGAACATCTACGCGTCGCTGGCGGATGCGGAGAGTTCCGACGTGCTGAGGGAGCACGAGGGCAAGCTGTTTTCGGAGTTCAAGCCCCGCCTCGCGGAGCTGGCAGTGGCGAAGCTTGCGCCGATAACCGGCGAAATGGACAGGCTGATGAAGGACCCCGGGGAGATCGACCGGACGCTCGGCTCCGGCGCGGCGCGGGCCGCGGAGATCGCGGAGCCTATCCTTGAGAAGACGCTTGAAATTGTCGGAATGATCAGGTCGCGCTGAACTCGCACCAATCGCGCAGGGATCCATCAGGATGGCTTACGGCAAGAACATACGAACATTCTTCGAGAATCGCTGGCACGACGAGAACGTGTTCGTCATGCGGGCGGCGGACCACGGCTCCTGGCTCGGTTCCACGGTGTTCGACGGCGCGCGCTATTTCGAAGGCGTCGCGCCCGACTTGGACGAGCATTGCCAGCGGCTGGTGAATTCGGCGCGCGTGATGGGGATCACTCCGCTGCACACGTCCGAGGAGCTGGCGAGCATCTCCATGGAGGGGCTCAAGCGCTACCCGAAGGACGCTGCGGTCTACATCCGCCCCATGTACTGGGCGCTCGACGGCGGCCATATGGCCGTCGCGCCGAAGCCGGGGGCCACCGGATTCTGCATCTGCCTCGAGGAGGTTCCAATGCCGCCGCCCACAGCGTCCATCACGCTGACCACGACGCGGTTCCACCGCCCGATACTGGCGTCCTCCATCGTGAACGCCAAGTCGGGATGCCTCTATCCGAACAACGGGCGCATGCTGATGGAGGCTGCCGAGAAGGGATTCGACAGCGCGTTGGCGGCGGACGCTTTGGGGAATGTCGCGGAAACGGCGACCTCAAACGTGTTCATGGTAAGGGACAGCGAAATCCTGACGCCGATCGCGAACGGCACTTTCCTGGCCGGGGTAACGCGCGCGCGAATCATCAAGCTGTTGCGCGAGGCCGGGCAAACCGTGCGCGAAACCGTTCTAAGCTTCGAGGACTTCCACAGCGCGGACGAGGTGTTCGTGACCGGCAACATGTCGAAAGTGGTGTCCGTGTCCCGTTTCGAGGACACCCATTACCAATCCGGCCCGGTCGCGCGGAAAGCCCGCGAGCTGTACTGGGACTGGGCGCATTCTGGCGCCTGATCGGTTCCGTTCAGGCGCAGCGACGGTCAGGCCGCGCCGTCGTCTGCCGACCCCTCAACTTCGGCCTGCAAGCGCTGGAAGAAGCTTGACGCCTGCTTTCGCGCCACGCCGCCGACCACGCGCGAGCCAAGCTGGGCCAGCTTGCCTCCGATCCGGGCGTCGACGTCGTAAGCCAACACGGTTCCGTCCTCGGAATCCTGCAGATTCACTTTCGCCGAACCCTTCGCGAACCCGGCAACGCCGCCCTTCCCTTCGCCGACAATCGTATAGCTCGTTTCCTCTACGATATCCTCAATCGAAACGGCGCATTTGAACGTAGCCGAAACCGGTCCGATCTTCAGCGAGACCGCGGCGTCGTAGCCGTCTTCCAGCGATCCCGAGATCGATTTGCAGCCCGGAATGCATCTGCCGAGGACCTCGGCGTCGATGAGCTTGCTCCAAACATCGGACCTGTTCGCCTTCAGGACCTGCTCGCCAACAATATTCATCATCAGCTCCCGTTGCCGACACCCTCGCCCGGCGGCAGCCGTCAGGCGGTTCCGGAATCGCTTGCGTTTCCGCTGATCGGCCATCCGGGGCGTCTCGAAACCATTGCGCGAGTCCGCGGCCATCCGCAAGATGCCGTGCGCTACACCCGCAGGGTTGCGGCTTTCGCCTTCGCGCATGAAGGTGGAAATTCGCTGCGCCCGTCGATGGAATCCGAAATGCGGAAACCGCTGAAATGAATGCCCTGCCCGACCGAGCCGACCAAGGTCCGAACGATGCCGACCGGGCCGACGCGTACGCGGAGCTCGCGCGGAGATTGGGAAGCAGGCTCCAGTCGGGCGCGGCCGTGCGAGAGCAGCACGCGCATACGACGACCTGGCTCCCGTCGGAGTGGCCGGACGCGGTCGCGTACCCGCGGTCCGCGGAGGAAGTCTCGGAAATCGTCGCAGTTTGCGCGAAGCGTCGGGTGGCAATCATTCCGTTCGGCGCAGGCACATCGCTCGAAGGCCATGTCAACGCTCCGGCCCGCGGCCTCTCAGTGGACTTCAGCGAAATGAATCGCGTCCTCGCCGTGAATGCGGACGATGCCGACTGCGTCGTCGAGCCCGGGCTGACCAGAGTCGAACTGAACGAATCGCTGCGGGGAACGGGGCTTTTCTTTCCGATCGATCCCGGCGCCAACGCGAGCCTCGGAGGAATGGCGTCGACGCGCGCATCGGGTACGAACTCGGTGCAATACGGAACCATGAGGGACAATGTGCTGTCCCTGAAGGCGGTCATGCCTGACGGAAGCGTTGTGAGCACGGGATCGAGAGCCCGCAAATCCTCGGCAGGCTACGATCTCACCCGGCTTTTCATCGGAGCCGAAGGCACGCTCGGGCTGATCACGGAACTGACGCTGAAGCTGCACGGCGTGCCCGAAGCGATCGCGGCTGCGAGCTGCCGCTTCCCCGCTGTATCGAACGCATGCGAAGCGGTGATCGAGGCGATCCAGCTCGGCATTCCGATGGCCAGGATAGAACTCCTTGATTCGCTGACCGTGAAGGCCGTCAACGGCTATTCCGGATTGTCGCTTCCCGAATCGCCGATGCTGCTGCTGGAGTTCCACGGCAGCGGCGCTGGAGTGGCGGAACAGTCGAAAGCGGCAGGCGAGATCTTCGCGGACCATGGCGGGTCGGGATTCGATTGGACGGTCAAGCAGGAGGAGCGTTCCCGCCTTTGGCAGGCCAGGCACGACGCGTACTGGGCGGCGCTGCAGCTCCGGCCCGGCGCGCGGGGGCTTTCGACGGACGCGTGCGTTCCGATATCGCGCCTCGCCGAGTGCGTGGCGGCAGCGCAGGCCAAGGCCCGGGAGCTGGGTTTCATCGCTCCGGTTCTCGGGCATGTCGGCGACGGGAATTTCCATGTGCTGCTTCTCGTCGACACGAGCAGCGCCCGGGAGCTCGAAGCGACCGAGCATTACGTTTCGTGGCTGGCGGATCTCGCGATTTCGAACGGCGGAACCTGCACGGGCGAGCATGGAATCGGCCAAGGCAAGATCGAGTTCCTTGAGCGGGAGCTCGGACCGGCTACTGCGATCATGGCCGGCATCAAGAGAGCGCTCGATCCGCTGAACATCATGAATCCCGGAAAAATCGTGAGACTCGGCTGATCTCGGCGGGGTTCCGCCGACCTTGAATTCGCTCACCGCCCGCTTGATAGTTTCCGACGTTGCCGGGCGCTTGGCGAACAGGATGCGCGAATCATAGCGGGCGCGCATACGATTGGCTGGACCGCCTGCACGAAAGCGGGGCGAAGGAAACTCCTGGATGCGAAAATTCCTTGTGGTGCTCGATGACAGCCGCGAATGCCTGAAGGCGATGCAATACGCGGCGATGAGCGCGGCGAAGACCGGGAGCGGCGTCACGATCCTTTCCGTCATTCCGCCGCACGAATTCCAGCATTGGATCGGAGTCGGCGACATCATGTCCGACGAAGCGCGGGAACGAATCGAAGTCCATTTCGAAGTCTTCGCCAAGTGGATGCGCGAGCGCCAAGGCGTCGACCCCGAGCTGGTCATACGGACCGGCCAGCCGGTCCAGGAGATCCTCGGCCTGATCGAGGAGGACAAGGAAATAGGAGTTCTGGTTCTGGGCGCGGGCACTTCGTCCAAGGGGCCTGGCCCTTTGGTTTCCGAGCTTTCCAAGGAATCCGGAAACCTGGCGATACCGGTAACGATCGTGCCGGGCCAGCTGTCGAAGCAGCGTCTGGAAGCGATTTCCTGAGCGTTCGCCGAAGCGGAGGCTTCTTCGGACTCCGGCCTCGGGAACGGCGGGGCCCGGTCCGGAAACCGCCATCCGTTGACTTTCGCGGGCCCGGCCACATATTCCAATTAGGCCACAAGGATCAGCCAGATGTTCATCCAGACCGAGTCGACGCCGAATCCGGCCACGCTGAAATTCCTGCCGGGCCGGGAGGTCCTTTCCGCGGGCACGGTGGATTTTCCTTCGGCCGACACGGCCGACAGGTCGCCTCTCGCGTCCAGACTATTCCAAATCCAAGGCGTCGACCGCGTGTTCTTCGGTTCGGACTTCATCACGGTCACGAAGGCCGAAGGCGTCGAGTGGCCCCATGTGAAGCCCGCGATTCTTGGCGCGATCATGGAGCATTTTACCTCCGGCGCTCCCGTCCTCGACCATGGCCGGGCCCCGGAGATCCGGCCCGCCGACGAGGACTCCCCGGACGCTCCGATTGTGAAGAAGGTGAAGGAGCTGCTCGACACGCGGGTTCGGCCCGCCGTCGCGCAGGACGGAGGGGACATCACCTTCTACGGCTTCGAAAAAGGCGTCGTTTACTTGCACATGCAGGGCGCATGCGCAGGATGCCCGTCATCCACGATCACGCTCAAAATGGGCATTGAGAACCTGTTGCGCCATTACATTCCGGAAGTTGTCGAGGTGCGCCCGGTTGTCGCCTGAGCCGACGGCACTCGGCTTCGACACCAGCGGAGATCACTGCGCCGTCGCGCTGGCGCGCGGCAGCCGAATCATTTCCCGGCGAATCGCGGAGATGCGGCGCGGGCATGCCGAAAGGCTGTTCGGCTTCATCGCGGAAACGCTTTCCGAGGCCGGAACGGAATACCGGAATCTGGACGTGATCGGCGTCGGCGTCGGCCCAGGTAGCTTTACCGGAACGCGCGTCGCAGTCGCCGCAGCCAGGGGGCTTTCCCTAGGGCTCGGGATTCCAGCCGTCGGCGTCACAACGCACGACGCGCTGTCGTTCGGCGCGCACGAAGCCGTGCTTGCGTCTGTCGGCATCCGCGGCGACCGGTACCTGCTCCGGCCGGGACCGGGCAGCAATATCCTCAACCTGGCACTGGACAGCGGCTTGCCGGAACTGAAAGGATTCCTCGGCATCGTCGTCGGCGACGATGCCGGGAAGATCGCCAGCACGCTCGGAATCCGTTGCGGGACGCCGGAATTCGGCATCGCGGAGGCGACCGCGCTTTCGGCCTTGGAACGGCTGGGTCAAGCCGGGATCCGGCCTGCGCCCGTCTACGCGAATCCTCCGGCCGCCATTCCAAGCGGCCGCCGAACTCCCGACGCAATCAATCCAAGTTTCTGAACGTCGGCGGCTGTCGCGCGGGGGCTTGGCCGATTACGGCATCACGAAGGGCATCATCCGGTCGGCACGGTCGCGGCCATGCTCCCCCGCTTCGAATACCCGCCGTGCCAATCGGCGAGCGCTTTGCGCCCCGACCGCCAGTCGCGGTCGGCATGCCTGAAGTCGAGATACCCTAGCGCGCACGCCACAGCGACGTGGGCAATGTCTTCCGGACCTTCCAAATGGCCCATCCAGCCCGAATCCAAGGCGTCGAGCGCCCGGGCGATTTTGGACCACTGGGCGCCCGTCCAGTCCGCGCTCCGGACCTCCTCCGGTCGGCAGCGCCATTCGTAGACCATGAGGACAGCCGCATCCATTATGCCGTCGGCTGTCGCTTCGAGCGTGAGCGTGTCCCACAGCTTGGGCGCTGACGGGTACATGCCGCCGCCAGTCGCCTCGTCCAAGTAGCGGCAAATGATCCTGCTGTCGTACACCGCACGGCCTTTCGCTGGCTTCAGCACCGGAATTTTCCCGAGCGGGTTGTCCTCCACCGGAATCGACCCCGGATCGAGCGGCGTTCCGGATACCTGCACGAATTCGACGGCACCGAGCCTGCCCTTCTCGTGCATCATGACCCGAACCTTTCTCGCGAAAGGTGATTTGGGATCGAAGTAGACTTTCATTTCGTTCTCCACGCGGCATTCCCCGCCTTCTGCCTAAGCGACCGGATGCCAGCGGGCAACCGGCCTGCCGATCGAACGGATTGGCGCTGCCGCGGATCCGGCGGCGCATCAAATTGCTCACGAGAATCCGGCGATCGGCACCGACAGCCCAAATATCGTGTTGAAATTTCCGCCAACGTCGCGAACAAGGCGTAGCGGGGCGGCGGCGCTGCAATGCCGTCGCTCGAAGTCCGAAAAGAATCTGAGGAGAGACATGAAAATCGCGAGGCCAACACTTGCAGCCGCGGCTGCACTGGCACTGACAACGGCGCACGCGTCGGCCGACCCGGCGCTGGTCTACGACCTGGGCGGCAAATTCGACAAATCGTTCAATGAAAGCGCGTACGACGGCGCCGAACGCTGGAAGGCGGATACCGGAGGCGCCTACCGCGAGATCGAGCTTCAGTCGCAAGCCCAGCGGGAGCAGGCGATCCGGCGTCTTGCGGAAGCCGGAAACAACCCGGTGGTCATGACGGGATTTGCGTTCGGAACGGCGCTCAACGCCGTCGCGCCGGAATTCCCCGACACGAAGTTTGCTATCATCGACATGGTGGTCGACCAGCCCAACGTCCGCTCGGTCGTGTTCAAGGAGCACGAAGGCTCCTTCCTCGTCGGAATGATCGCCGCGATGAACACGGAATCCAACATTGTCGGGTTCGTTGGCGGAATGGACATTCCGCTGATCCGACGGTTCGCCTGCGGATACGTCCAAGGCGTCAAGGCCGTCAATTCCGATATCCAGGTCATCCAGAACATGACTGGCAACGAGCCTTCGGCTTGGAACGACCCGGTGAAGGGCGCGGAACTCACCCGCGCGCAAGTCGCGGCTGGAGCGGACGTGGTCTACCATGCCGCCGGCGGCACGGGAGTGGGCGTGCTGCAGGCCGCCGCGGACGCGGGAATTCTCGGCATCGGCGTCGACGCCAACCAGAACCATCTGCATCCGGGATCCGTGCTGACTTCGATGCTGAAGCGCGTGGATCTTGCGGTGTACGAAGCGTTCGAGGGCGGCGCGGACCTTGAAACAGGGATCGTCGCGCTCGGGCTGGCGGAAGACGGGGTTGGATACGCCCTCGACGAGAACAACGCCGATCTGATCACGGACGACGCGAAGGCTGCGGTCGACGACGCCCGGATGATGATCATTTCCGGGGAAACGTCCGTCCACGACTACACTGCCAGCGACAGCTGCCCGGTCAGCTGACGCTCCGGCGGGCGCCTCTCGCGCCCGGCCCGTTCGAAAACCGAAGGCGCGGCGGATTGCTCCGCCGCGCCGCCAATGCGATCGCTGCCGGAGGCCCTTGATGAGAATCCCGGGAGTTGCTGTTGGCGCGGCAGCCGCGATGGCAGCCGCTGCCGCTTGGGCAGACCCCGCCCTGATTTACAATCTCGGCGGCAAATTCGACAAATCCTTCAACGAGAACGCCTATATCGGCGCTGAGCGCTGGAAGGCCGAAACCGGCGGCGACTACCGGGACATCGAACTCCTGTCGCACGCCCACCGGGAACAGGCGTTGCGTGCGCTCGCGGACGCCGGGCACGATCCTGTCGTCATGACCGGATTCGCGTTCGTCAACGCGCTCGGGAAAGTCGCGCCCGACTTCCCCGACACGACTTTCGTGATCATCGACGGCATCGTGGATCTGCCGAATGTCAGATCGCTGGCGTACAAGGAGCACGAAGGCTCCTTCCTGGTGGGGATGGCCGCGGCGATGGCAACGGAGTCCGGAACGGTCGGATTCATCGGCGGCATGGACGTGCCCCTCATCCGCCGCGTCGCCTGCGGCTACGTCCAAGGCGTGCGCGCAGTGGATCCCGACATCCGGGTCCTAGTGAACATGACCGGGAACGACTCTTCGGCTTGGAGCGATCCGGTCAAGGGCGCGGAAATCGCCAGAATCCAAATCTCCGAGGGGGCGGACGTCATTTTCCAAGGCGCCGGCGGAACGGGAATCGGCGTGATGCAGGCGGCCGCCGACGAGGGCGTGATGTCGATCGGCAGCGACGCCAGCCAGAACTACCTCCATCCCGGATCGGTTCTGACGTCCATGGTGAAGCATGTCGAGCTTGCGGTGTTCGACGCGTTCAGCGGCGGCGAGGATCTGCAGCCCGGGATATTCAGACTCGGCCTCGCGGAGAACGGAGTCGGCTATTCCGCCGACGAGCATAATGCGGAGATTTTTTCCGGTGAAATGGTGGAAGCCGTCGAAGCGGCGAAGTCCAGCGTGATTTCGGGGGAAATCTCCGTTCACGACTACTCGGTCGACAACAGCTGCCCGTCAGGCTGAATCTCTGATGGCTGAGCCGGCCGAAACGGGAAGCGATCCGGCCGACCGGAGCGGCGCTCGGCCGCCTGCAATCGAGCTGAAGGGAATCTCGAAGTCCTTCGGCCCCGTGCAGGCCAACAAGGACATCGACCTGTCGGTCGCTCCCGGCACGATCCACGGCATCGTCGGAGAGAACGGCGCCGGGAAATCGACATTGATGTCGATCCTCTACGGCTTCTACCGGGCCGACCAGGGCGAGATCTTCGTCAACGGCGAGAGGAAGGAGATCCCGGACAGCGAAGCCGCGATCCGCGCTGGAATCGGAATGGTTCACCAGCACTTCAAGCTGGTGAAGAACTTTTCGGTCATCGAGAACATAGTGCTCGGGGCCGAGGGAGGGCGGCTGCTGCGGCCGTCCTTGCAAAGGGCGCGAACCTTGCTTGCCGAGCTCGCGAAGGAGTACGAGCTCAATGTCGACCCAGACGCGACAATCGAAGAGCTTTCCGTCGGCCACCAGCAGCGGGTCGAAATCCTCAAGGCGCTCTTCCGGCACGCCGATATCCTGATCCTTGACGAGCCCACGGGCGTGCTAACCCCGGCTGAGGCCGACCATCTCTTCCGAATCCTCCGCAGCCTGCGGGACGAGGGGAAGACGGTAATCCTGATCACCCACAAGCTCAGGGAGATCATGGCTGTCACCGAATCGGTCAGCGTGATGAGGCAGGGCCGGATGGTCGCTACCTTGAAGACGGCCGAAACCGGCCCCGAGCATCTTGCCGAGCTGATGGTAGGCAGGAAGGTGCTCCTTCGGGTGAAAAAGCGGAACGCGGAGCCCGGCGCGAAAGTGCTCGAGGCCGACGGCCTCCGCGTCGTGGACGAGCGCGGCGTCGAAACCCTGAAAGGCGTGTCCTTCCACGTCAGGAAAGGCGAAATCCTAGGCGTCGCCGGAGTCGCCGGAAACGGCCAGACCGAGCTGCTTCAGGTGCTGGGAGGGATCACCGAGGCGGAAGGCGCACTAAGAATGGGCGACACGGACGTCCCACTGTCCGGGTCCGGCTCGAACGCGCTCGCCCGGCGCGGGTTCGGCTTCGCGCACGTGCCCGAGGACCGCCAGCATCTCGGGCTGGTCATGGATTTCTTCGCCTGGGAGAACATGGCGTTCGGGTACCAGAACAAGGCCGACTACAATTCGAACGCCCTGTTCATGGACAACGCCGCCATCCGCGCCGCCACGAAATCCGGCATGGAGCGGTTCGATGTCCGGCCGGTCGCGCCCGGAAACCAGGCCCGGAACTTTTCCGGCGGGAACCAGCAGAAGATCGTTCTTGCGCGGGAGATCGGCAGCGCGCCCCGCCTCCTCGTCGTCGGCCAGCCGACGCGCGGAGTCGACATCGGCGCGATCGAGTTCATCCACCAGCGCATCCTGGACCTGCGCGACGAAGGGACCGGGGTGCTGCTCGTGAGCGTCGAGCTCGAGGAGATCCTTTCGCTGTCGGACCGAGTCGCGGTCATGTTCGACGGCCGGATCATCGGCGAGAAGGTGACCCAGGAAACGAATGAGCGCGAGCTCGGCCTTCTGATGGCCGGCGTGACGGAGAGCGCGGCGTGAAGGTCGGGCTTCCCAAATGGGCCGACGTGGTGCTGATTCCGATGATCAACCTGGTGCTGGCGTTCCTGGTGTCCGGCCTCGTTGTCCTCTGGATCGGCGAGAACCCCCTGCGGGCGCTGGGGGTCATCATCAAGGGGTCGATAGGCTCGGCCTACGGCTGGGGCTACACGCTTTATTACGCAACGAACTTCGTCTTCACCGGCTTGGCAGTGGCGGTCGCCTTCCACGCGAAGCTGTTCAATATCGGCGGCGAAGGCCAAGCCACGCTTGGCGGGCTCGGAGCGGCGCTGGTCTGCATGTCCTTCGCTTGGCCCCACTGGCTGCTGGCGTTCCCTGCCGCGATCATCGGCGCGATGGCGTTCGGAGCGGCGTGGGCGGCGATTCCTGCGTACCTGCAAGCGCGCCGCGGAAGCCACATCGTGATCACGACGATCATGTTCAACTTCATCGCGAACGCGCTGCTGGTCTACCTGCTGGTGAACGTTCTCAAGGCGCCGGGACAGATGGCGCCCGAGACGGCCCTGTTCCCCGAGGGAACCAACCTGCCTACGGCCCACGACATGTTCGGCTGGATCGGCGTCCCCTTCCCTAAATCCCCTCCGCTGAACGTCAGCTTCCTGGTCGCGCTCGCAGCATGCGTGTTCGTCTGGCTGCTCGTTTGGCGCACCCGGCTCGGCTACGCGGTCCGGGCCTTCGGTTGGAGCGAGCCCGCTGCAGTTTACGCCGGGATCTCCCCGTTCCGGATCACGATGATCACGATGCTGATCTCCGGGGCCCTCGCGGGCCTCATGGCGATCAACACGGTCGTGGGCGAAGCTGAACGGCTGCTGATCGACGCCGTCCAAGGCGCAGGCTTCGTCGGCATCGCGGTCGCGCTCATGGGGCGTTCGCATCCGTTCGGCGTGTTTCTCGCGGCCCTGCTGTTCGGAGTGCTCTACCAAGGCGGAGTCGAGCTCGAATTCGAAATGCCTGCCGTCAGCAGGGAAATGATCATCGTGATCCAAGCCCTGGTCGTCCTGTTCACCGGTGCCTTGGAGAACATGGTACGCATGCCGGTGGCGCGCATCTTTCAAGTATTCGGCTCAAGGAGCGCGTGATGGACTTCGCCACCGTCGTGCAGATCCTGGATTCAATGATGCGGCTTTCGGCGCCGCTCCTTCTGGCTTGCCTTGCCGGCCTGTTCTCGGAGCGGGCCGGGATTTTCGACATCGGCCTGGAAGGCAAAATGCTGGCTTCGGCCTTCTTTTCCGCCGCCGTGGCCGCGGCGACGGGATCGGTCTGGATCGGGATGTCCGCGGGGCTTGCCGCATCTATGGTGCTTGCCGCCGTCCACGCGGTCGCTTCGGTGACCTTCCGGGGCAACCAGCTGATTTCCGGCGTCGCGATAAATTTCCTTGCGTCAGGCCTGACGGCGGTCATCGGTCAGAACTGGTTCAAGCTCGGCGGCCGGACACCGTCGTTGAGTGGCGACGCCCGATTCCTGCCGATCGAATTCCCGTTCGCTGAATCCATCGCGTCGGTTCCGTTGCTGGGGCCCGTCTACAGCGAACTGTTGTCCGGCCACACGCTCATGGTTTATGTCGCGCTGGCTGCGGTGCCGGCGACCTGGTGGCTGCTGTTCAGAACCCGGTTCGGCCTCCGCCTCCGGGCGGTGGGCGAGAATCCGGAAGCCGTCGATACGGCAGGCCTTTCGGTTTCGCTGCTGAGGTTCCAAGCGGTCCTTATCTGCGGCCTGTTGTGCGGGCTCGCGGGCGCATACCTTTCGACGGGGATCGCGGCCGGATTCATCAGGGACATGACAGCCGGCAAGGGATTCATCGCGCTCGCTGCGCTGATATTCGCGAAATGGCGGCCTGGCTACGCGCTCTACGCCTGCCTGCTCTTCGGCCTGCTCGAAGCGATCGCGATCCGGTACCAAAGCATCGAGATCGAAGGAGTCGGGACCGTTCCGCTGCAGCTAATGCAGGCACTGCCGTACATCCTTACGGTCGTGATACTCGCCGGGTTCGTAGGAAAGGCCATTCCGCCTCGCGCCGGAGGCGAGCCGTATGTGAAGGAAATCTGATTCCGCCAAAGGGCCGACGCAACCGGGACAGCCGCATGGACGATTTTCGAAGCAGCCTTGAATGCAAGCTCAATCTGGTGGGAGGCGCTTGGACGCCCGCGAAATCAGGCGAAACCCTTGATGCCGCAAGCCCGTCGGACGGGAAGGCGTTCGCAAGGATTCAAAGCTCGACCGCCGCGGATGTGGACGACGCGGTGCAGGCGGCCAGAGCGGCCTTCGATTGCGGAGCATGGTCCAGGACCGCGGCGGCCGACCGGGGCCGCATGCTGGCCAGGCTTGGGCGGCTTGTTTCGGAGCGCTCGAAGGAGCTGGCGGACCTGGAGGCGCTGGACACCGGAAAGCCCGTCTCGCAAGCGGCGAACGACATCAGGCTGGCAGCACGCTATTTCGAGTACTACGGCGGAGCGGCCGACAAGCTGCACGGCGAGGTGATCCCGTATCTGGACGGCTACCAGGTCCAAGCCATCCGCGAACCGCTTGGCGTCACCGGCCACATTATCCCTTGGAACTACCCGGCGCAGATGTTCGGCCGAACCCTTGCGCCCGCCTTGGCTATGGGGAACGCGGTCGTCCTCAAGCCAGCCGAGGACGCCTGCATGACGCCGATCAGGATGGCGGAACTGGCAGCGGAGGCCGGATTCCCCGATGGCGCCATCAATGTGGTAACCGGTCTCGGGATGACGGCGGGAGCCGCCCTCGCCCGCCACCCCGGCATCGACTTCCTTTCGTTCACCGGGTCGCCCGAAACCGGGGCCCTTGTGCAGCAAGCGGCGGCTGCCAACCATATCGGCTGCACCTTGGAGCTGGGGGGAAAATCGCCGCAGATCGTTTTCGAGGATGCGGACTTGAACAAGGCGCTGACAGCGATCGTCGGAGCCATCGTCCAGAACGGGGGGCAGACCTGTTCGGCCGGCTCCCGCACGCTGATCCACGCGCCGGTATTCGACAAGGTCGTGGGCGCTTTGGCGGATCGGTTCAAATCGCTTGTAGCCGCGCCGCACGACGCGGATCGCGATCTCGGCGCCCTGATATCGCGGAAGCAGATGGAACGGGTGAACGCGTACGTCGAAGGCGAAACGAAAGCGCCGATCATCGCGCGCGGCCGGATCGCGGAGAACGCGCCCGCCGGGGGCCACTATGTGGCACCCGCACTCTTCTCGCCAGTCGACGCGGGAAGCAAGATTGCCAAGGAAGAGGTATTCGGCCCGGTGCTGTGCTGCATTCCGTTCGGGGACGAAGCGGAGGCGGCACGCTTGGCGAACGCGACGGAATACGGATTGGTGGCCGGCGTCTGGACCCGGGACGGGTCCCGGCAGAGCCGAATGGCGAAGGCGCTGCGATGCGGGCAGGTCTACCTGAACTGCTTCGGCGCAGGCGGCGGGATCGAGCTTCCGTTCGGCGGCGTCGGAAAGTCTGGCCACGGGCGGGAAAAGGGGTTCGAAGCTCTGCGCGAATTCTCCCAAGTCAAAACCATCATCCAGGATCACAGCTGACTTCAGGAGGGGCGGCACATGCGTTTGAACGGGAAAACGGCCTTGGTCACCGGCGCGGCGTCAGGGTTCGGCCTTGAGATCGCGAACAGGTTTGCGGCCGAGGGCGCGAAGGTCGCGCTGGCGGACATCAACGGCACCGGTGCTCAAGCGGCCGCGGATCGGATCGGAGAAGCTGCGATCGCAATCGAATGCGACGTTTCCGCCGCGTCCGAGGTCGGGAACGCCGTCGACGCCGCCATCAGCTCGTTCGGCAGCCTTGACATCGCGGTGAACAACGCAGGCTGGAGTTACAGGAACCAACCCCTGCTCGATGTGGACGAGGACCAGTTCAGGCGGGTCTATGAAATCAACGTGTTCTCAATCTACCACATGACTCGATCCGTCGTTCCGCATTGGCGGAAGTCCGGCACAGGGGGCGTCATGCTCAACATCGGATCAACTGCCGGCATACGGCCTCGGCCCGGGCTTACTTGGTACAATTCGACCAAGGGCGCCGTGCATTTGATGACCAAATCGCTGGCGGCCGAACTTGCGCCCGACGGAGTCAGGGTCTGCGCGATTGCGCCGGTCCTTGGAAACACCGCGCTGCGCGATACCTTTCTGGGCGACGACTCGCCGGAAACCGTCGCGCGATTCCTGGCGACGGTTCCGCTCGGCCGGCTGAGCGAGCCACGCGATGTCGCGAACGTCGCATTGTTCCTGGCGTCGGACGAGGCGGACTTCCTGACCGGCGTCGTGCTGGAGGTTGACGGCGGCAGGTGCATCTGAGCCGACCCTCACGTTATTGTCGGCAGCGAGGGCTCGGCGTCACGGTTTCTGGAATAATCGGGGCGTTTTAGAACGTCATCTTGTGTACGGGGGCAACTTGCTACTGTTTGACACGTGCGGCGGAAACCTCTGATTTGGAGCATTGAAAGTGATTTTAGTCAACGTGCCATTTCTTGGAATTATCCCGCGGGTCGTGTCATTGCATGAGCAATTTTCGGTGCAGCCCAATCAGAAACATCATCCAAATCCTGTAACGTTGCCCTTTTGAATTTTGCAACCACCCTGTGCGGTTTATCGGGATTGGTGTTGTCATAGAAAATGACGTCATCCGCCAACGATATCATTACCCGAGGAATTGTCGGTGCGGCCCAATCGGGAACACCGTCCGAAATCCGGAACTCCTTCGTCTCCCTTTCGAAAATCGCGACCACCCTGTGTGAATTTTCGGGATTTGTATTGTCATAAAAAACAACTTCATCCGCCAGAGCAGCGGCAGTTGGCAGATTGGAATGCGACCGCAGGAATCGGCGGCGTGCATCGGCTTCCGGTACATCGTGCCCTCCTAACGCAACCCGGTTGATGATGCGGAAACCTGCCTGAATCGGTGAGCTGAGCGACACATAGTGCAGGACGATCCTGTAGCCTTCGCTGCGCGCGGCCTCCATGTGGCTGAGAATTCCGATTCCGGCGAGCGTGGTCTCGACCAGATAAGACCGTTTTTCTTCAAGAGCACATCTGCGACGGCGCAACGCTTCGCGCGCGCCTTGGCCGGGTGACATGCCGTCGGCGATTGCATCGGGGTCGATCACTTCGATCCCGCTGATTCCGCTCATGCGAGTCAGCGTGGATTTTCCACAGCCGTTAGGGCCAGCAATGATCAAGAGAGTCGGCATGGTTAATGCCGACGGCAGAACAGGACGGATCAGTCAGACTTCTTCAGGTCAAGATAACCAATTACCCGTTTCCCGTCCTTGGTCTGCGCGGTATAGGCACCATCCGACCGGACACCGTAGAGCGTTCCACCAGCCTCGAGTTGGGCAGCAAGGTCGGCCTTGATCCGGTCACGCCAATCATCCGCGAAATCCGGTACTTTCATCGGATCTTTTGAATTTTGGTTCTCCTGCATGATGCCTACCTTATGTCTGTTGTTCATGCCACGCAATCAGATATGGTCGCTTGTCAACCCGGCTGCTCTTCTGGTTCGTGCCTGACGAACTCCTGCCGCCTTGCACCTTGCAGGTCAGCCTCGCACCGGTTGACATCAGGTGCAAGCAAAAAGCTCATCTTTGGAACACTTCCGATATAGGAGCATGCGCCGAAGAAAACATCGCGGCATTGTCTGATGGCAGATTTTGTGCCGGAGTTCCAGACGCCGCCTAAATTTCGACCGTACAATCCGAAGCAGGGCCGGCTGCTTCCCGCCGACCTCGGGGAATGGCTGCCGGAAGGGCACTTGGCCCATCATGTCGACGACATCGTGGACAGCCTGGACCTCGGCGCGCTCCATGCGCCCTACCAAGGGGACGGCCGGCGCAACTCGCCCTTCGATCCCCGGATGATGCTCAAGGTCCTGGTCCACGCCTACGCGACGGGGGTGTTCCCGTCCCGGAGGATCGCGAGGCGGCTTGAGGAGGACGTGGCGTTCCGGATGCTCGCGGCGGACAACTTCCCGAGCCGCCGGACCATCTGCGGGTTCCGGCGGCGGCACCTTGCGGACTTCAGGCGCCTGTTCGCGCAGGTCGTGCGGCTGGCTGGCGGGACGGGTCTGGCGAAGTTCGGGACGCTTTCGGTGGACGGCGCCAAGGTCCGGGCGAACGCGAGCAAGCGCAAGGCCACGGGCTACGCCCGGATGAAGGAGGCGGAGCGGCGCCTTGAGGCGGAGATCTCGGAGCTTCCGGGCCGGGCGGGTTCGGCGGACGCCGACGAGGACGGCCGCTTCGGGGCGGACGCCCGGGGCGACGGGGCCGAGGGGCTCGCGGAGGACAAGCGGAAGCGGCTGGAGACGATCCGGGCGGCCAAGGCACGTCTGGAGGCCCGGGAGCGCGAGGCGGAGGCCGAAGGGAGCGGGCCGCCCCGCGAGCCGGACGGGAAGGCGCAGAGCAACTCCGCGGATCCCGAGAGCGGGATCATGCCGACATCGTCGGAAGGGTTCCAGCAATGCTGCAACGCGGGGGTGGCGGTCGCCAGCGACGGCCAGCCGGTCGTCGCGACGGAGGTGCGCGCCAGCCCGAGCGACCAGGGCACGATGCTCGGCCTGGTGGACCAGGCGGAGGCGGCGTGCGGAGAGGCGGCCGGGGAGGTGCTCGCCGAGCTGGAGAAGCGCGGCATCGACGGATATGTCGCGACCGGGCGCGAGGGGCGCGAAGCCGTCCGCAGGCACCCGGCGTCCAAGCCGGCGACGCGGCGGATGGCCGGGAAGCTCGCCACGCCCGAAGGCCGGAAGCGCTACGCTCAGCGCAAGTGGCTGTCCGAGGCGCCCAACGGCTGGATCAAGGAGGCGATGGGGTTCCGCAGGTTCAGCGTCCGGGGGCTGGCCAAGGTGCGCGGGGAGTGGGACCTGGTGTGCCTGGCCCTCAACCTCAGGCGCATGAAGACGCTGATGGCGGCATGGATGGCGGGAATTTGCTCGCCGAAGCCCCGTCCGGCCGCCGCGGGCGGAACGGTCGCGGCCCCGGTGGGGCGCGGAAGGCGGCGGGCCCGGATCGCGCAGGCGGCTTCGCCGAGCGGCGGCCGGCGAAATCCTCCCTGCGGCCGGCAAGCCGAACCGCAGGCTTCCGTTGCCGTCCTGCTGCGCAAGCTCCTAGCGCGCGGATCCGCAGCCATCTACCCGCAGACTGTCAGTCAATCAGCGTAACGATCTTCAAGCTTCCGAATCGGCGGGTTCCGGTTTCAATTGGAATGCCACGCGGACGAACCTATTTTCGGTGTCGTTGGTGAGCTCCGGGTCAGTGCGGTTGAACTCCCGCATAGCGCCACGCATCGTCAACCAGCCGCGACCGCGACGTTCCATCAGGCGCGCTACCGACATCGCATGTGCCATCGCCTCGTTGCGCGAACGCGGATGCCCACCGGCGCGAACGCTCTCGACTGTCATATGGTTGGGCAAAGCGCCGGGGCTCGTGACAACGATGCGGTTGTCGAACACATCAAGCAATATCGGTGAACCGGTAATCGCGTAATCGCGGTGCACGACAGCATTTACCAAGGCCTCGCGGATCGCAGGTTCAGGGATCAACGGGCGATCCTCGCGAAGGAGACCCGCGTAGGTTTCGGTCCATCCCAAGCTCTTGATCCAAGCGAGCGCCCAATGCACTTGCTCGTCGAGTCGGCCAGCACCCTCTCCGGCGCGGATGATGTCTGCGCCCTGATCGGAACCCGCGTAGGCCGCGCATCGAATCGTAAAATTTCCGGTGTGCAGGTGCGCTTGAGGTGCCTTGCCAAAGGCCATTAGCCCATAGAGAGTTGAACAAAGCGTGTCGTCGAACGCTTTGACCACACTGGCGTTTTGCAGATCGTCCTCGACCGAGGGCTGCGGCTCCTCGGCAATCTCGAGTCCCTGCGCGCGCTGGAAGGATCGAAACGCCTCCAAACTTATGCTGTTGATGCCTGCCCCTGGGATCATCTGTTCTTCAGTGAGCACAAACCCGAAGATGTTGAACAATTCCTGAAGCTCGGCGGCACTAGGCTCAACGCTGCTTCGTTCTCGACGGATGTAAACGCGCCCGCGGCAGTTGAGCGGCTGGAAGCCCCGAACGCTCGGCACTTCAATCCAGTGGACCCAACGCCCTTTCGCAACCTCGTTCCGTCCACAGAGTGCCGTGACCGGCTCGCTGCATCCGGCGTGCAGAAAGCTGGTCAACCGCTCATGCACCTCGTTCGGATCCTCGTTCAGCCCGACGACGGATCCCTTGTCATCGACCCCGATAACGATCAGGCCGCCTTCACCGTTCGCGAAGGCGCAAATTGCCTTTCCGATGGCCGACAGGTCTTTGAACTGCCGTTTGAACTCGGTGGCTCGACCCTCGCCCTCTTCAATGCGCTGCAATACGCTTGCCCATTTCATCGCCGTGCCTCAGAATCCGTATTTCCGCCGTCGAAGCCGGAACGCCTCCTCACCTCCATCCACCGTGCGCACGATGGCATTGCGCACCTCGGTTTCGTCAATGGTGCCCATGCATGCCACGCGGCCGCGGCGGGCCGTTGCGTCGAGCTGGATCACCATGTCGGCATCGCCGTTCACGACCATGTTCGCGTTGTGGGTTGCGACGATCACTTGACGCCGACCGCGAAGCTTCTTCAACGCCGACAGTACTGTGTCGAACAAAAACCGGCTGTCGAGTTCGTCTTCCGGCTGGTCGATGACAAGCGGACGATCATCCGCGGTTTCCAGCAGCAGGGAGAGAAGGACGCTGATTCTCTGGCCGCCGGAAAGATCGTTCAGAGGTCGGTAGGAATCGTCATCCATCCGCATTTCGAGGACGTAGGCATCGGGACAGCGAAGCGCAACCAGTTCCCGTTCCTTCGCTCTGGTTATGCTTTCCTCAAACGTCTTCCGAACGGCACCGCTCATCCCCACACTGGACAGCGTTCGAGACCGGAGATTTTCGATCAGCGCGTCCGGCGATGGCTTCTCGCCGGAATCCAGATCGTTCCACCATCGCGTAATTCCCCTCTGTCGCAACTCTTCCAAGAATCGTTCGAGCGGTTTGGAGTCACCGTTGTCCACTTGTCTAACTTGAATCCGAGTTCCGAATTCCCGTCCTATCTCTTCAGCAACGCGTCCAAATGCCCGTCGCTGTTCGCCAACGATGCGATCCCGTTTCTGTCGGAGATCGTCAAAGGTAGCTTCTGTCTTGGTCCTTTGATCATCTATCCGTTCAAGCTCCGAACTATAGCTGGAAAGCAAGGACGCTCGCCTGTTGAGATCCTGCACTTCCTTGAGCCTTGAGGCACCGAATCCGCGGTCGGCGAGCGCGCGTTCGACCGCCTCGCGTAGGTCGGCTTCTTTCTTCTTCAAGATTTCGACCGCGGCGACGGCAACAACGCCCCAAGCCTTGGTCTCCTGCTCGGCTTCTCGGAGCAAAGCCGCAATTTGCGCCCGGCGTTCACCCAACTCCAGATCGCGAGCACCGCGTTCCTTGGACGCAAATGCCTCGGCCAGTGTTTCATCAATCTGCGGGATGTCGGCGGCCGCGAGTTCTTCAGCCGAACCGCGGATGGACAGAGCGATGGAATTGGCAGCGCGATTCGACTCTACCCAGAGTTGCCGGTCGCGTCCGACCTGCTGCAGTTCTTCCACGCCGGCTTCGGCGAAAGCGTTCAGCTCGCTTTTAGCCATTCTCGCACGCTCGCACGCCTGTTCCATATCGGCGTGTTGCTCGTCGAGCTTGCTGAGTTGTTGAACGCAACCAGCCAATTGCGCGTCCAGATCTCGAAGGCGCTCCCTGCGGCTTTCGATGTTTGTGGTTTCGGCAGGAACCAGACGGGCGAGAATGTCCTCGACCGCCGTGCTTTCCTCGGAAAGGCGCTGAAGCTCGCTCTGAGCAAAAAACTGTGCGGGCCACCTTTCGTTGAGCGGAGCCACAGGATCAGCGCCCGGACAATCGAGATTAATTCCAAGGGTTCCGGCACCGAACACGTCCCGGGCACGAGCCTCGACCTGTTTGCGAACCGTCGCGTCGCCGGGCAGGCGGGCTCCGGCATGGACACGCAGACCGTCAAGCAAGGTGCTCTTGCCGGTCATGCTGCCGCCGATAATGCAGGTCAGGTCGGGACTGAGGCAAAACCGGGTCTTTCGCTGTTTGCCGCCCTCCATTCCTCCGAAGAACGAGGCACCGCTCACGGTCACCTCCCTCAACCACCGGTATTTGTTCAGCTGAACGCCCGGTGGGTTGCCGATCTCCCTAAGCTCATTGTCTGCGCCTCTTTCGAAGCCGATCCGCACGCGCGAATCGCTAGCAACCAGCGCTTGGCGCAGAGCATCAATGCGAGGCCTCGCAAGCTTGATCCAGGTGTGGCGCCAACCGATGTCGTCCAACCGCTTGGCATCGCTTGCGTGGAAGAACGCTTGGCGATGCGTTTCCATTCCCTCGCGAAGCCACTTGCGATTTCGCAACGCATCTTGAGGCATCTTCCCGTCCCCGAGCTCCAGACCGGCGATCATCCCGTGATCGAAGAGTTGAAGCACTTGGGCTTTCTGCCCGCCGAGCAATCCCTTGCCGCCATCGATATGCGGGGCAAGGATGAGAGAATTCCAATCCTCGCCAACCGAGCGCTCGGACTTCTGGAAATGCGCCAGCTGCTCGAAAACCTCGTTCGCGCGACCGCGGGACATCTGCAGCTTGTTTCCCTGCCAAGGCGAAACCCCGTCCATGACGAGGTCGAACGCTTTCAAATAGCGGTCGCGGCCGACCTCCGGATCGAAAAGGAAAAGAAGATGCAATCCCTGCCTGCCTTCGTGAAGCGAAGGTTCGAATCCTGGGAACACCGCGTAGATTTTTTTCCGGAACGGAGTTCCGTCGTCGTCAATCCCCTCGTTCCAATTGTCGACGATGCGCCAGACAGCGCTGGTTTCGGGAGCATGCCCCGCGCGCGGCGAATGCGGCGTTAGACCGATGACCTGCACGCCGCGTTTGACGGCAGCCTTGAGAAAAAGCCGCGCGTAGTCCGCCAGCGTCTGCGGGTCTTCCGGGTCGCCTGACAGGCCGGACGGCATTTTCACACTGCCACCAGGAAGGTCATCGATGGTGTGAACGTGCAGGTCGGCCTTGAACCAGCGAGCACCCGGGATTTCGCTGTGCCATTTGCCCGCGGCCTGTCGTCGAAACGTCATCGGACTTCTCCTTCGGCCGCACATGCGCAGGCGGCTTGTCTAACGACACGGGTGCCAAGATGGTCGTTCCGGTAGGATTCGTAGGACGCACCGCCACCGGCACAATCAACTCCTAGTGGCATGATTCAGACAAATGATACCCTCTTTGCCGTGCGGCGACGGGGCGTTCCGGGCTTGCCGTCCAGTTGCAGGCTGTCGCCTCCTTCCCGTTGTGCAGCTCGATGAAATCCGTGATCGACTTCTCGAGCTCCTCGACGGAGTCGTGGGCGCCGCGCCGGGGCCGGCGGCTGGCGAGCTTCCCGAAGAAGCCCTCGACGGCGTTCATCCAGGAGCAGGGCGCGGGCGTGAAGTGGAAGGTCCAGCGGGGGTGGTCCGCGAGCCATTCGCCGACGGCCCCGTGCTTGCGGGTGGCGCAGTTGTCGAGGATGGCGTGGATGGCCGGCCCGGCGGGCGCCGCGTTGTCGACCTGGTCGAGGAACTCGATGAACTCCCGGCTCCGGCGGCGCTCGGCATGGCGCCCGACGGCCTTCCCGTCCAGGATGTTCAGGGCGGCGAACAGGTTCGTGGCGCCGTGCCGCTTGCAGTCGCGGGTCATCGTGGCGGGCCGCCCCGGCTTCATCGGCAGGCCCTTCCGCGTTCGCGCGAGCGCTTGGGTCCGCGTCTTCCCGTCGATCGACAGCGCGACCGCCCGGTCCGGCGGATTCATGCAGGCCCTGTGATGTCGCAGGTTTTCTCCTCGAATTGCGGGTCCTCCGGGATCTTGAAATGCCGGCGGCGGCGCGGCGCGATCCTGTGGCGGGCCAGGATGACGTGCGCCGTCGACGCGCCGATGCCGACCGCGGCCGCCAGGGCGCGCACCGTCCAGTGCGTCTCCCCGCCGGGCGGCGGGGCCAGCGCCGTCTCCACGAGCTCGCGGACCTTCGCCTCCGGCGTCGGCGGCGTCCCCGGCTTGCGGGTCTTGTCGCGGAGCAGGCCGTCCACCCCCTCCTCCATGAACCGCTCCTGCCAGCGCCGGACCGTCGGCTTCGACGCGCCGGTCCCGGCCGCGATCGCCATCGTTCCCAGGCCCTGGTCCGCCAGCAGGACGATCCTGTAGCCTGCCCTGCGCAGCCTCCATGTGACTGAGAATTCCGGTACCAGCGAGCGTGGTTTCGACCAGACAAGACCGTTTTTCTTCAAGAGCACGTCCTCGACGACGCAACGCTTCGCGCGCGCCTTGGCCGGGTGACATGCCGTCGGCGATTGCATCGGGGTCGATCACTTCGGTCCCGCTGATTCCGCTCCTGCGAGTCAGCGTCGATTTTCCACAGCCGTTAGGGCCAGCAACAATCAGGAGAGTTGGCATAGTTACTGCCGACGGCAGATCAAACGGATCAGTCAGATTCCTTCAGGTCAAGATAACCAAGCACCCGTATCCCGTCCTTGGTCTGTGCGGTATAGGCACCGTCCGACCGGACACCGTAGAGCGTTCCACCGGCCTCGAGTTGGGCGGCGAGGTCGGCCTTGATTTGGTCACGCCAATCATCCGCGAAATCCGGTACTTTCATCGGATCTTTTGGATTTTGGTTCTCCGGCATGATGCCTACCTTATGTCTGTCGTTCGTGCCACGCAATCAGATATGGTCGCTTGTCAACGAGGCGGTCATCCTAAGCGCGAGCACCGGAGAAAACATCGCGGCATTGTCTGATGGCAGATTTTGTGCCGGAGTTCCAGACGCCGCCTAAATTTCGACCTTACAATCCGAAGCAGGTTCGGCTGCTTTCCCCGGACCTCGGCGAATGGCTGCCGGAAGGGCGCTTCGCCTACCATGTCGACGACATCGTAGGCGATACGAAGCTTTCCGCGGCAAACGCTTTTAGTCCCGGTTCTCCTCCTTGGTAAACCACAGGAACAGCACCATTGCCGCCAAGCACAGGATCATGGCTAGGAGGAACGGTGATCCCGGCAGGTGGACCGGGGCTTCCGGTCCGGTGAAGTAGTAGAACGCCTGGGTCATGATGATCGGCGCGATCATGAACCCGAGCGACGTTACGCTGGCCCAAACGCCCTGCAATTCCCCTTGCTGGTTGTCGAATGCCCGGCGCGCCGCAATGCTTTGAAGCGACGGAAGCGTGATTCCGCCCAGAGACGAAATAGCGATCAGCGCAAACGCCTGCCACGTCGCCGTGGCGAAGCCAAACCCAAAAAACCCCACGACCTCAAACACCAAGCCGAGAATCACGGCCTGGCGCTCGGTGAGATAGCGCAGCACCCATCTGATCCCGAAGCCTTGAACCAACGCGATCGCGATTCCGTACGCCGCTAGCGACACGCCGATCATGCGCGGTTCCCATCCGAATGCCTCCGTCGCGTAGAAGGGCCAGATCGCCGGATAAACCGCGAACGCAATCTGGAAGATCAGAAGAGCGATCAGAATGGTCTTGAGTTCGGGAAGCTGGCCGATCTGGTAGAACGCGCCGAGAGGGTTGGCGCGCTTCCATTCGAACGGCCTTCGGATCTTGTCCGTGACGGTTTCCGGCAGGACGAAGTAGCCGAGCAGCATGTTGGCGAACGAGAACGCCGCCGCTGCAAAGAACGGGGCCCGCGTTCCAAACTCCGCGAAAAACGCTCCGAACAGGGGGCCGAGAACGAAGCCAACCCCGAATGCCGCGCCGATCAGCCCGAAATTCTTCGCCTTCTCCGAAGGCTTCGAAATGTCTGAAATGAAGGCGGTGGCGGTCGCCGGCGTGGACGCGGTGATTCCTCCTATGACGCGGCCCACGAACAGTATCCACAGCGCGTTCGCGAACCCCATCAGGATGTAATCAAGGGACATGAACAGAAGCGCGACCAGAAGCACCGGCCGTCGTCCGAAGCGGTCCGAAAGGCTTCCGACCGTCGGGCCGCAAACGAACTGCATCAACGCGAACACCGTGGCCAGGATTCCGCCCCACACTGCGGCCTCGCCGAGCGTGCCGCCCGCCACTTCAAGGAGCAGATCCGGCATCACCGGTACAATGATGCCGATGCCGATCGCGTCGATCGCGACCGTGCACAGGATGAAAAACAGCGGGAGACGCTTGGACACGCTTAACTTCGGTGCTTGCCGGCCAGCGCCGCGGTTGTCGCCGGGTCCAGCCGGATTCAAGCGGGCTTGCCCGCTGGAGGGCGCGCAGCGCCCAGTCTGCCTGCGCCCGGCTGGCAATCCTCTTCCTGCATCTCCAGATGCAGCCGTCCGCCCGAATACGGGCGGCTTCTCGCAAGCGCCTCGTTGAATTCGATCCCGAGACCCGGTCCGGAGGGCGGAACGATATAGCCGTTCTCCCAGCCGATCGCGGCGCCAACAAGTTCCGCATGGAAGCCGTCGCCAGTTTGAATCGACTCGACGATCAGAAGATTCGGAACCGTCGCGGCCATCTGGATGTTCGCCGCCCATTCAACCGGACCTGCATAGAGATGCGGCGCCATCTGGGCATTGTGCGCCTCGGCCATGCCGGCGATCTTCTTGGCTTCCAATACGCCGCCGGCCCGACCCAGCGCGGGCTGCAGTATCGACGCGGCGTTGTGCCGCAGAACGGACGCGAATTCGGCTTTGGTCGTCAGCCGCTCTCCGGTCGCGACGGGAATCCGGACCGAGCGGGCGACTTGAGCCATGTCTTCAACATTGTCAGGCGGGACCGGCTCTTCGAACCAGAGCGGATCGTATTCCTCGATTCGCCGAGCCAGCCTGATTGCGCCGCTTGCAGTGAACTGCCCGTGCGTGCCGAAGAGGATGTCTGCCCGGCTTCCGACCGCCTCCCGGATAAGCCGGCAGAACTCCGCTGATCTTTCGATATCGCCCAAGGTCGGCTGGCGGCCGCCACGGATGGTGTACGGCCCTGCCGGATCGAATTTGACGGCGGTGAATCCTTGTTCGACCATCCGGGCCGCGCATTCCGCCGACCGGATCGGATCCTGGAAGAAGGCGTCCGCGTCCTCGCCGGGCTCCGGATAGAGATACGAATAGGAGCGTATGCGGCGGTTCGTGAGCCCGCCGAGCAGCGCGTGGACCGGCCGTTCCCGCGCCTTTCCGATGATGTCCCAGCAGGCGATCTCCAAGCCGGAAAAAGCGCCGATGACAGTCGGATCCGGCCGTTGCGAGAAGCCCGAGGAATAGGCGCGGCGGAACATCAGCTCGACGTTCTCGGGGTTTTCGCCGCACATATGCCGGTCGAACACGTCGTTGATGACATGGGTCATGGCATCCGGCCCGACCGACGACGCGTAGACCTCTCCGATTCCGGCGATGCCGTTCGAGGTCGTGACCTTCACGAACGTCCAGTACCGGCCGCCCCAGCAGCCCTCGGGCGGCTCGACGACGAAGACCTCGAGATCGTCCAGTCGCACGCAGACGCCCTAGTCGAAAACGATCACATTGCGGCGGACCGTGCCCGAAGCCGTGTCCTTGATGGCTTCGTTGATGTCCTCGAATGCGTAGGTGGACGTAACCAGCTCATCGAGCTTCAGCCGCCCTTGGCCATAGAGATCCACGAGATACGGAATGTCGCGGCCGAGCAGCGCATCGCCCATGTAGGAGCCCAGCATGCTTTGGCTGAGGAACGCCGACGCCAAGGGTTCGAACGCGACTTTCTCTCCCGCAGCGGGCATGCCCACCATGACGAGGCTCCCGCCCCGCGCAAGCGACCGGATGCCCAACTCGTACGCCTTCGTCGACCCGACGGCCACCAGCGCGTAGTCGACGCCGCGCCCGCCTGCGAGCGCTCTGATGCTCCTGTGCGGCTTTTCGGATGCCGCCGAAACGGTGTCTGTGGCCCCGAATTCGCGCGCGTCGGCAAGCTTCCCGTCGGAGATGTCGACCGCGATGATCCGCGATGCGCCGCATATCCGCGCTCCTTGGACGGAATTGAGCCCGACGCCGCCAACGCCGATCACTGCAACTGAAGAACCCGGCTCAATGCGCGCCGTGTTGATCGCTGCTCCAATGCCTGTGATCACGCCGCACGACAGCAGGCAAGCCGAAGCGGGCGGCATCGATTCCGGAACGGGAGCGATCTGCGACTGCTCGACCACCACGCGCTCCGCGAAGGCCGCTGTACGCAGACCTTGAAACACCGGCGTTCCGTCCGCACGGCTCAAAGGTCCGTGCACCGAATCGAAATCGTGCTCGCAGCGGGAAAGCCTCCCCGACCGGCAGTTCGTGCACCCGCCGCACGAGCGGAGCAGCGTGGCCAGCACCCTGTCTCCGACGCTGTATCCGGCGACGGCCTCTCCGACGCCGACAATCGTTCCGACCGCCTCGTGCCCGTAGACCGCTGGCAGCGTGCCGCCCCAGGCGCCCTCAATGAAATGGATGTCGGAATGGCAGATCGCGCACGCCTCGATTCGAATCTCGACCTCCCCGGCTTGGGGCGGCCGCAGCTCGAGCTCCTCCAGGATCAGCGGCTCCGAAAAGGATCTGCAGACGGCAGCCAGCATTGTTGAGTCATCCCTCGATTCGAACGCGCAAGGCCGCGGAAATACACGATATCGCATTCCGCCTGAATTGCCGGACGGGTTTCGTGCGTCCGCTTGCGCACCAGCGCCGCGGATGCGGCCGTCCGCATCAAAGAACGCCGGTCTCGCGGCCGAACTCCATGATCGTCTCCGAGTAGCGCTCCGGCTGCTCCACGCAGGGAAGGTGCCCGGCTCCTTCGAACAGCCGGAACCTTGATCCGTGAATCCGGTCGGCGGTTCCCTTTACCAGCGCGGGAGGCGTCGATCCGTCCTCGGACCCCGCGATGAACAGCGCAGGCCGCTTCAGCCCTGCGACTTCGCCGGTCAGGTCCGCGCGCTTCAGCGCTTCGCAGCAAGCGGCATAGCCCTCGGCTGGAGTGCGGCCGAGCATTTCGCGCCAAGCGCGCACCTGCAGTGCGTTGCGGCTGCGGTAATCCTGCGAGAACCATCGTTCAATCACGGCGTCGCCAATCGCATCGACGCCCCTTTCCCTTACCGCGGCGATCCTCTGGTCCCACATTTCCGCCGAACCGATTTTTGCGCCCGTGTTCGACAATACCGCGGCAGCCACCAGATCGGGCCGCGTTAGCGCCAGCCGCTGCGCGATCATGCCGCCGATCGAGATCCCGACGAACAGCGAGTTCGCTATGCCCAATTCGTCCATCAGCGCGGCGGCATCGGCCGCAAGATCGACCACGGAGCAAGGTCCCGGCGGGCAGCCGCTTAGCCCGTGCCCTCGCTTGTCGTAGCGGACGATCCGGAATTCGCCCGCCAACCGGCGGATCACGTCATCCCAAAGCCTGAAATCCGTGCCTAGCGAATTCGCGAACACGATCACAGGGCCGTCAGCCGGGCCCTTGTCCGCGTAGTGGAGAGCCACTCCGTTCACCCGCATAACCTTCATGATTTCCCCTCTCCTGCCGCCTATGCTCTCGCTTGCGCGGCGGCTCGCGCCGGGCCTGCACGCGCACGCATCAATGTTCGGCCGAACCCTCCGGCAGTTCCTCGAACCGCAGAATCGGAGCACCCTCGGTGATCTGGTCCCCTGCCTCTACGAACAGCTCGGCGACCGTGCCGACCCTTGGCGCTTTGATCGCGTGCTCCATCTTCATCGCTTCGACAACCGCGACTTCGTCGTCCTTGGCAACCGTTGCGCCCGCCTCAACTCTGACCGCTCTGACTTCACCCGGAACCGGCGAGCGAACGATGCTGACTCCCTTCGATGCCGAGGTCTCCCGGTCCAAGGGATCCGCAATCGAGAACTCCCAGTAACGGCCTATCAGAACCCCAATGCGGGAGTCCCCCGCATAGAGCCTTGCCGCCGAAGAGCTTCCGCCAATCTCCCATCGACCATCGAATCGCGAGATCAGGTAGCGCATTCCTTCAACGGAAACCTCGAAGTACCCAGAACCCGCTATTGCGATTCCGGCGTCGAACCGGCGGTCGCGGAATTCCACGCACGATTTTTGAACGACGGGAGCCCAGAGGGAGAAACCCGCAGACGGCTCTATTTCAGCATGGAGACCCGCAGCGCCGATCGCTGCCAGCGCGATCGCTTCGCCCGGCGGGATCCCGTTCTCTTGAGGCGGGCAGAATTCGCGTTCAATGAATCCCGTATCGACAACGTCGCTCGCGAACTCATCGCAGTCCGTCGCCGCATTCAGGAACAGGAGGTTCGTAACGACGCCGGAAACCCGCATTTGCGACAGGGCCGAGACCAACTCGGCGCGGGCGGCGCATCTGGTGTCGGCATGGGCCACAACCTTCGCAATCAGCGGGTCGTAGGACACGCCGATCAAATCGCCGCAATTGACGCCTTGGTCGATTCTCGCGCCGCCGGGCAGCTTCAACCGTCCGATCCGGCCCGCGCACGGAAGGAACCCGGCGCCTGCGTTCTCCGCGTAGAGCCGGGCCTCGATCGCGTGCCCGCAGGTCGCGATTGCCGACTGCTCCATCGGCAGGCGTTCACCTGCCGCGACCCGGAACTGCAGTTCGACCAAATCGACGCCAGTTGCCAGCTCGGTGACAGGGTGCTCGACTTGGATCCTGGTGTTCATCTCCATGAACCAGAAGCCTTGGCCGTTCAGCGGCCGACTTCCGTCGGCGATGAACTCGAGGGTTCCCGCGCTGAAATATCCAATCGACTTCGCGGCCTTCACCGCGGTCTCGCCGAGTTCGGACGCCAGCTCCCTTGCGAGGCCCGGTGCCGGCGCCTCCTCAATGACCTTCTGGAAGCGCCGCTGCATCGAGCACTCGCGCTCAAAGAAGTGGACCATGTTCCCGTGCTTGTCGCCAAGCACTTGGATTTCGATGTGCCGCGGCTGGCGGACCAGCTTCTCGACAAGGACGCGGTCGCTGCCAAAGGCCGCCTGCGCCTCCATCTTCGCCAGTTCCAGCGCCGACGCGAATTCCTCCGGAGCGAACGCGGCTCGCATGCCTTTGCCGCCCCCGCCGTCCACGGGCTTGATCAGCACCGGAAAGCCGATTCGTTCCGCCTCGAACAGCAGGCGCTCAGCGCTTTGCTCCGATCCGCTGTATCCCGGAACGACAGCCAGGCCCGCCGCGGCCATCGCGGATTTCGCCGCGTCCTTGCTCGCCATTCTGCGCATGGCGTCGGTTGGGGGGCCGACGAACTCCAGTCCCGCGTCCCGCACGGCCTCGGCGAAATCCGCGTTTTCCGAGAGGAAGCCGTAGCCCGGGTGGACGGCCTCGGCGCCTGACGCGAGCGCCGCTTCAATGATCCGCCCGGCGTGAAGATAGCTTTCGCGCGGGGATTCCGGGCCGATTCGAACCGCGTGGTCCGCCATCGCGACATGGCGGGAACGAGCGTCGGCGTCGGAATGCACGGCTACCGTCGCCATGCCCAACCGCCTTGCCGTGGCGATGATTCGGCAGGCGATCTCGCCCCTGTTGGCGATCAATGCTTTGCTGAACACCGTGCCCGTGCGACGCGTGCCAGCGCCGTTCCAATTCGAGACTTCGACGCGCCGGGGCGGTCGGCGCTACATCCGAAACACGCCAAACCTGGTCGCCTCCACCGGGGCGTTCGCCGAAACGGCAAGCGAAAGTGCAAGCACGTCCCGCGTCTTTGCGGGATCAATGATTCCGTCGTCCCAAAGCCTAGCGGATGCGAACAGCGGGTCCGACTGCTCCTCGTAGCGGCGCATGATCGCCTCCCTGCGCTTGTCGGCATCCTCGGGCGGCTCCGAGCCGGTTCTGCCAACGCTGCCGAGGACATCGGCCGCCTGCTCTCCGCCCATGACGGCGATCCGCGAATTCGGCCAAGTCCAAAGAAATCGGGGCTCGTATGCACGTCCGGCCATTCCGTAGTTCCCGGCACCGAAGGATGCGCCGATGATCACCGTCACCTTGGGGACGGACGTGGTCGCGACGGCAGTGACCAGCTTCGCGCCGTGCTTGGCGATTCCGTCGCGCTCGTGCTTCCGCCCGACCATGAAGCCGGTGATGTTCTGAAGGAACACCAGCGGCGCCTTCCGCTGCGAGCAAAGCTGCACGAAATGCGCCCCCTTCATGGCGCTTTCGGAATAAAGCACGCCGTTATTGGCGATGACGCCCGCAAGCCGTCCGCGGACGCGGGCGAACCCGGTCACGAGAGTCGGTCCGAACCCTTCTTTGAACTCGTCGAACCGCGAGCCGTCGACCAGCCTCATGATGACCTCGCGGACATCGTAGGGCTTCCGCACGCTTGCAGGCACGACGCCGAGCAGTTCGGCCGGGTCGTGCGCCGGTTCTTCGGCATCCTCGGAAGCCAAATCGGCCCCGCCAGCGCCGCAAGCCGAGCCGACAGCCTGCCTCGCTAGCGCGAGCGCATGGGAGTCGTCTTCGGCAAGGTAGTCCGCGACGCCCGACACCGAGGCGTGGACATCACCGCCGCCCAGCTCCTCCGCGGTTACCTCCTCACCGGTCGCCGCCTTCACCAGCGGGGGGCCAGCAAGGAAGATGGTGCCCTGATTCCGGACGATGATCGAGACGTCGGACATCGCGGGCACGTAAGCTCCCCCTGCTGTGCAGGATCCCATCACGGCGGCGACCTGCGGGATGCCGGCGGCCGACATCCGCGCTTGATTGAAAAAGATGCGGCCGAAATGATCGCGATCAGGGAAAACCTCGTCCTGCCGGGGCAAATTCGCGCCGCCCGAGTCCACCAGGTAGATGCACGGCAGTCGACACTGCTCAGCGATTTCCTGTGCCCTAAGGTGCTTCTTGACCGTCATCGGGAAATACGTGCCGCCTTTGACCGTCGCGTCGTTGCAGACGACCATCGCGAAATTCCCCTGAACGAGGCCGACTCCCGCAATCAGCCCGGCGCACGGGGCGTCCCCGCCGTACATCCCGTGGGCCGCGGTCGCGCCGATTTCGAGAAAGGGCGATCCGGGATCGAGCAGGTTCGCCACTCTGTCCCGGGGAAGCATCTTGCCGCGGGCCGCATGCCGGTTCCGGGAGCGTTCGCCGCCGCCTTCGGCCGCCGCCAGCGCAGCGCTCTTCGCCGCCTCAAGCTTCGCCGAATTGCTCTCGTAGTTCTCCTGGTACTCGTCGGAGCCAACGGAAACGCCTGAGCGAAGCAGCTTCATTTCGGCTCTTCTGGCAAAAACTCTATGCTTCGCCCTGGTCCGGCCGTCCGCGGCTTCATTCCGCAAGCCTCATCAGTTCCCGCCCGATCAGTATCCGGCGGATTTCCGAGGTTCCCGCGCCGATTTCCATCAGCTTCGCGTCCCGGAAGATCCTGCTGACGGGAGCGTCGGTGAGATATCCCGCGCCGCCCATCGCCTGCACTGCCTGATGCGCCTGCGCCATCGCTTGCTCGGAGGCGTAAAGCACGCAGGCCGCGGCATCCTGCCTGGTCACGCTTCCCCGGTCGCACGCCGCGGCGACCTGGTAGACGTAGGCGCGCGCGGAGCTGAGTGCGGTGTACATGTTCGCGATCTTTTCCTGCATCAGCTGGAATTCGCCGATGGGCTGTCCGAACTGCTTGCGCTCGCGCATGTACGGCATGATCTCGTCCATGCACGCGGCCATGATCCCGGTGCCAATTCCCGAGAGCACGACGCGCTCGTAGTCCAAGCCGGACATTAGCACGCCGACCCCGTTGCCTTCCTCGCCGAGCACGTTTTCGAAAGGCACCTCCACGCCCTCGAACCTGAGCTCGGCGGTGTCGGAGCCGCGCATTCCGAGCTTCGAAAAACCGGCGGACGCGGAAAACCCGTCCATGCCCTTTTCGACAATGAACGCAGTGATGCCTTTCGATCCGGCCGCCGGATCCGTCTTAGCGTACACGACCAATGCGTCCGCGTCCGTGCCGTTGGTAATCCAGAACTTGGCGCCGTCCAGCAGGTAGTACCCGTTCCGCTTCTTCGCCGAGAGGCTCATCGACACGACATCGGATCCGGAATCCGCCTCCGACATCGCAAGCGCGCCGACATGCTCCCCTGAAACCAGCTTCGGCAGATGCTTCGCTTTCTGCTCCGCGCTGCCGTTGCGCCTGATCTGGTTGACGCACAAATTGGAGTGGGCGCCGTAGGACAGCGCTACGCTCGCCGAGGCGCGCGCAATCTCTTCAACCGCGATCACATGGGCGAGATACCCCATGCCGGCGCCGCCGAACTCCTCTTCGACGGTAATGCCGAGGAGCCCGAGATCGCCCATTTCGCGCCATAGATCGCGGGGCATCGCGTTGTCGCTGTCGATTTCCGCGGCAAGCGGCTTCACCCGCTCCTGTGCCCAGCGGCGGACCACCTCCCTGAGATCGGCAACCGCGTCGTCGAATTCGAAACTCAAGGATGCCTCAAACATGCATCTCCTCCGCTTTGCCCACGGTCCCGAACCCGGAACGATCCCCTGTTGAATCCTTTTCGGGCACCTTCCCGTCCGCACCGATCCGGTCCGCCTCTTCGACAATAATCGCCGCAATTGCCGCGCAATCCGGAATCGAAAAGGTGAGCGGCAGGCGCATGTCCAGAAGGCAGGCCAAGGCCCGGTCGGTTTTGGGGCAGGATTGCGGCTCAATGAATCGCCAGCTGTCGTAGCGCGAGGTGAAGCCGACCGGTTCGTCGCGGCCGAACCATTTCAGAACCACGCCGCGCTCCTTGCATCGGGAAACCACGCCCTCGACTGCCCCCGGGCTGAAGCCGGGCAGTTCGAACTGGATTGACGAGCCGACGAACTGCTCTTTTGCAGGCCGTTCCACGATCCGGATGGCCCTTGATCGGCGGAGGCCGTCCTCAACGGCAGCGTAGCGCTCGTTCCACGCGACGCACTGCGCCTCCAGCCGACGAAGCTGCGGACGAAGCAGCGCGGCGCGCAGGTTGTCCATCCGCCCCGAGCAGTTCGGAACGTCGCGGCTGGCGGCGCGGAACGCCTCCGCAGGCGGCGCGGCGACGTGGCGGCCGAAATTCATGTAGCTTCCGGAATTCACGATTGCCGCCGCCATGAAATCGGAATCGTCCGAAACGATGAGCCCGCCTTCGCCGGAGTTCATGTGCTTGTAGGTCTGGGTTGAGTAGCAGGCGGCCATGCCGTGGCGGCCCGACGGGACTCCGTCCCAACTCCCGCCCATCGTGTGCGCGCAGTCTTCGATGACCGACACCCCTGCCCGGTCGCAAACGTCTGCCAGCTGGTCCATGTCGCAGATGTGGCCCCGCATGTGCGACAGCACCAGCACCTTCGCGCCGGAGGTTCCGGCTTTCGTCTTGAGATCTGCGAAATCGACCACCAGATCGCGGGTCGTTTCAACCAGCGCCGGCCGCGCTCCGATCCCGGTGATCGCGCCCGGGACCGGGGCGAGGGTGAATGCGTTCATCAGCACGGGATCGCCCGGGCGGACGCCGATCGCGCGGAGCGCGCAGGAAATCGCGTACCCGCAGGATGCTACCGCCAAGCAGTAGCGGGCGCCGACGAAGTCGGCGAATTCCCGCTCCAGCAATTCCGTCTCGGTAACCTCGCCGTCAGCGGCGTTGTAGCGGTGCAGTCGCCCGTGCCGCATGACCTCGACCGCCCGCGCGATCGCCTCCTCGGGGATCGGCTCCTGCTGAGTGAAGCTCCGTTCGAATTTTTCGGTCACGGTCCGCTCGCCCTGCCATTCCGGGTCCGCAACCCGAACAAGGAAACCGCCAATGCGCAATACCCTTCGCACGGCCGGGCTCCGTCAAAACCCCGGCCAGCCGTTCGATTATTGCACGATGCGCTCGGCCAGGCCCGGCAGGTCGTCGTAGCGATCCAGCATTGCATCGGGCCGGAGCCGGGACAATCCGTCGCCCTCGGGTCCGAACGAGACCAGCACAAGCCGCGCGCCAGCCGCGCGGGCAGTTTCCGCATCGTTCGCCGTGTCGCCCACGAGGAAAGATTTCTCGAGCGATCCGCCCATCCTGCGGAGAGCTTCGAGGTACGGAGCCGGATCAGGTTTGCATACCGGGAGCGTGTCGCCGCCGACCACCGTTCTGAACAGGCTTATCACGCCGAGCCGTTCCAGCAGGACGCGCGCGAGGCCTTCCGGCTTGTTCGTGCAAACGCCCAGTTGCCAGCCTCTGCATTCAAGGCTTTGGAGCGCGTCTTCAACGCCAGGGTAAAGGAAAGTGTGCCGGTCGATGGCGTTCCCGTAGTGCTCGAGAAGCCGAAGGTATTCCCTGTTGACCACCGCCTCACTCTCCGCGTGCCCCGCGCGGCGCTTGAAACCGAGGCGAAGCATGGCCCGCCCGCCTTGGAAAGCGACCAGCTGGTCCCGGGCGCTATCAAGAGGGCTTTCAAGTCCGAGCCGCTGGAAACACGCGTTGGCGGCCGCAATCAGGTCGCCGCTGGTGTCCGCCAGCGTTCCGTCCAAATCGAAAATGGCGGAGTTCATTCCAGTCGCGCGAGTCCTCGGGATTTCCGCGGGCGGCGAAGGCGCACCCCCGGAAAGGCCGTTTAATTGTTGACTGCCGGTTTCGGAACGCTAGATATAGATGATTTCTCCGCATTGAAAGGCGACGCCCATGGCTTTGGCGATTGTTTTCCTGGCCGCGGGAAAAGGGCGAAGAATGGTTTCGGATCTTCCGAAAGTCCTTCACGAGGTCGCCGGCGCTCCGCTGATTTGGCACGCGCACAATTCGGCCGAGCCGCTCAATCCCGACAGGACCGTCGTCGTGGCGGGCCACGGCGCGGACCAAGTGCGCGGCAGGCTGTCAGATTTCGGAATCGAGGCCGACATCGTGCTCCAGCGGGACCAGCTCGGCACGGGGCATGCCGCCGAGACCGGCTTGGAAGGCCTCGGCGATTTCGATGGCGACGTTCTGATACTGTACGGCGACTCGCCCTTCATCAGAACAAGCGCTTTGGAAGGCCTCGTGCGAACCCGGCGCGGCGGCGCCGATCTGGCGTTCCTTGCGTTCGAAGCCGACGATCCTGCCGGATACGGCCGCATATTGCGGGACAGGAACGGGCGGCCCCGCCGGATCGTCGAAACGAGGAACGCCGGAGCCGAGGAGCTCAAGGTCACCCTCTGTTTCGGGGGCGCATTGTGCGCCGACCGCGCGACTCTCTTGCGGCTGCTTCGGCGTGTCGGGCCAGACAGTCTAAGCGGCGAGCGCTACCTGACGGACGCCGTCGGGCTGGCAGCGGATTCCGGCTTGGAATGCGCCTTTTCCGAGTGCGCCGAGGCTGAGACTCTGGGCGTCAATTCCCGGCAGCAGCTATGCGACGCCGAAGCGGTGTACCAAGCTGCCGCGCGCAAGCGCGCGATCAAGAGCGGCGCAAGGCTGCTCGCGCCGGAGACAGTCTATTTCAGTTTCGACACCGCGCTCGCGAAGGAAGCAACCGTGGAGCCGAACGTCTATTTCGGGCCGGGCGTTTCGATCGGGTCCGGCACCCGCATACGCGCCTTCTCCCACCTCGAGGGCTGCGAAGTCGGGCCGGGCTGCAGCGTCGGGCCGTTTGCGCGGCTTCGGCCGGGCGCCAAGATCGAACAGAACGCCTTCATCGGGAATTTCGTCGAGATCAAGGCATCGTCCGTCGGGGAAGGCTCGAAGATCAGACATCTCAGCTTTATCGGGGACGCTTCCGTTGGCAGCAGGACGAACATCGGCGCTGGCACGATCACCTGCAATTACGATGGCGTGGCGAAGCACCCGACCAGCATCGGCGATCAGGTCTTCATCGGCTCGGACACGATTCTGGTTGCTCCGGTCCAAGTCGGCGACCGCGCCATGACCGCCGCTGGGTCGACAGTCACGGCCGATGTACCCGACGGGGCACTCGCCGTCGCGAGAAGCAGGCAGCAAAACAAGCTCGGCTATGCCGGAAGGATTCTGTCGCGCCTCAGGTCCGCCGCCGGAGGCTGAGGCCAAATGTGCGGAATTATCGGCTACGTCGGCGGCAATGAAGCCGCGCCGATACTCGTGGATGCGCTCCGGAGGCTCGAATACCGGGGCTACGACAGCGCAGGCATCGCAACGCTGCGCGAAGGCGGGCTTGATCGCAGGCGAGCGGTCGGCAAGCTTTCGAACCTCGCGGATGCGCTCGTGCACGAACCCCTCGCCGGAAAGATCGGAATCGGGCACACAAGATGGGCGACGCACGGCGCGGTCACGGTTTCGAACGCCCATCCGCACTTCTCGGCGCGGGTCGCGGTCGTCCACAACGGCATCATTGAAAACTACCGGGAACTGAAATCGGAGCTGTCCGGGGCCGGGCACGTTTTCCACACGGAGACGGACAGCGAGTCGGTGGCCGTTCTGTGCCAGTCGAATCTCGACGCGGGCATGGCGCCCGAAGACGCGGCGTTCGAAGCGATCAGCCGTCTGCGCGGAGCGTTCGCGCTTTGCATGCTTTTTTCGGGCCAGGAAAACCTGATTTTCGCAGCCAGGAAGGGTCCGCCGCTGCTGGTCGGGCGCGGGGAGACCGAGAGCTTCGTCGCGTCGGATGCGATCGCGCTTTCCGGACTGGCCGGAACGGTCTCCCATCTGGAAGACGGCGACTGCGCCGTCGTCGACAGGTCGGGCGCGAAGATCTTCGACTCGGGCCGCAAGCCGGTTCGGCGCGCCAAATCGAAAATCGTTCCCGATCCCGCCGTCGCGGAAAAGGGCGGCTACAAGCATTTCATGGCGAAGGAGATTTTCGAGCAGCCGAAGGTTCTCGGCGACGCGCTCGGATATCTCGTCGGCGAGAACGGGGAAATCGCTGAGTTTCCCGGCGTCCAGGATTTCTCCGGACTCGAACGCGTCAAGCTGGTGGCGTGCGGAACCGCCTACCTTGCCTGCCAGGTCGCAAGCTACTGGTTCGAAAGCCTGGCGCGGCTGCCGACGGACGCGGAGATCGCTTCGGAGTTCCGCTACCGAGACGTTCTCGCGGGAGAGCGCTGTTTGGCATTCTTCATCAGCCAGTCGGGCGAAACCGCCGACACGTTGGCGGCGCTCCGCCACGCGAAGTCCGCGGGGCTGCGCGGCATTGGCATTCTGAACAACTCCGCGAGCACGCTGGCGCGCGAAGCCGATGCGACCATCGAAGTCCGGGCGGGCGTCGAGATCGGAGTCGCGTCGACAAAGGCCTTCATATGCCAGCTGGCCACGCTTGCGGCGATGGCGGTGCGCGCCGCCCGGGACAGGGGCAAGCTGGACGAAGCGGAGTCGAAGCGGATCGCCGGCCTCATGGCCGGACTGCCGGGTCTGCTGAATTCGGCGCTGTCAGCCGACAGCGAAATCAACGGTATCGCCGAGGAGCTCGCGGAAGCTTCGAGCGCGATCTTCCTCGGGCGCGGGCCCATGTTTCCGCTCGCGCTGGAAGGAGCGCTGAAACTCAAGGAAATCAGCTACATCCATGCTGAAGGGTTTCCGAGCGGCGAGCTCAAGCATGGCCCGATCGCCTTGGTCGACAAGAGGCTGCCGGTCGTCGTCTTTGCCCCGTCCGGGCATCTGTTCGGCAAAACCATGTCGAATGTCGAGGAAGTGAAGGCGCGGGGCGCGAAAGTCGTCCTCGTGTCGGACGCCGAAGGCGTTGCCCACGCAGGGGACGGCGTGTGGCGGACTCTGGTAATGCCGGATGTCGACCCGCTGCTGGCGCCGATCCTCTACGCCGTGCCGCTGCAGCTGCTCGCCTATCACACGGCGGTCGCCAAGGGCACCGATGTCGACCAGCCCAGAAACCTTGCGAAGTCCGTCACCGTGGAGTGATGATCGGAGTCAGCGCATCGAGAGCGATCACGATTGGCCGCGGATTCGCGACATGATGAAGCTTGAGGCGGCAGAAAGCGCGAACAGCGCCGTGGCGCAAACAACCATCGTCGGTCCCGCAGGCGTGTCGAATCTGTAAGATCCCGCTAGGCCTGCCAAAACCGAAACACCGCCTAGCACCGTGGCCGCGGCCGCCATTTGCTCGGGCGTTTTGCAGACAGCCCGCGCCGCCGCGGCAGGGATGATGAGCATGGCGGTAACCAGCAAAGCGCCAACGACTTTGATCGCGGCGGCGACCAAAGCCGCGAGCGACAAGTTAAGCAGAAGCTGCTCAATCCTCGGCCTGAATCCGCTGGCGTGGGCCAGCTCTTCGTTCATCGTGGAAGCGATTAGCGCCGTCCAGCGTGAATAGATCAGCAGAGAGACCGCCGCCGCGACCGCCCAGAACACGGCAACCTCCGCATAGCTGACGGCAAGAATCTCGCCGAAGAGGAAGATTTCGAGATTGATGCCGGAGTTGCTGGATAGGGAAACGGCTACGATTCCGGCCGCGAGCGCGGCATGCGCGGACACCCCGAGCATGGTGTCGGCCTCGTAGGTGTTGCGCCCAACCGTGGTCACGAACACGGCCATTGCCAAGGATACTACGAACACCCCCAGCATGATGGACGAGTCGAATGCCAGGGCGAGCGCCACGCCGAGAACTGCGGCATGAGCGGTGGCATCACCGAAATACGCCATCCTCCGCCAAACGACGAAGCATCCCAGTGGCGCCGACGCAACCGCAATCGCCAAGCCCGCGAGCGCGGCCCGGACCATGAATTCCTCGATATTCAATGCAGGTTCCGAAGCCCCCCGCGGGCGCTCTCCTGCGAGCGGTCGTCTTCGCGTCTGCGGCCGTGGGCGTGCGTGTAAATTGCGCGCGCTTCGGCGGCCTCCCCGCCGAACAGCGCCCTGAATTCCGGGGAGGCGGACACGATGGAAGGCGAGCCTTCGCAGCAAATGCGCTTGTTCATGCAGACGACCCGGTCGGTGTTCGCGAGCACGAATTCCAGATCATGGCTGCTGATGATCACGGCGCATCCGATCCGGGCGCGGAAGTCGCGAACCAGCCGGTAGAGGGACAGGATTCCTTCCTGGTCCAGTCCGGTGGTGGGCTCATCGAGGACAAGCAGGTTCGGCTCGCCGATCATCGCATGGGCGAGCAGAACCCGCTGGAGCTGGCCGCCGGACAGCTGGAACAGCTGGCGGCCGCTCAAATGCGCGACGGACGCGAATTCCATGGCCTCTTCGATCTGCTGCCCGGTGCCGCCGGGCGCCAGCTTAAGAAACCGCGCGACGGTGACCGGCATCGTCCGGCCCAGCGCCAGCTTCTGCGGAACGTAGCCGATGCGAAGGTCCTGCGTCCTGAAGAGAGTGCCGGCCGTGGGCCGGACGGATCCGACAATCATTTTCAGCAATGAGGTTTTCCCCGCGCCGTTGGGTCCGACCAAGGTCACGACCTCGCCGCGATCGACGTCGAAATCCACATCCTCGACGACGGTTTCAGACTGCAGCTTCAGGCTGACGCCCTGCAAGAGGACAAGCGTCATTCCCTGGCTTGCTCCGTCCGAACGCGATCAGCGGAGCACGGGGCGCACCTGCCGACGATTTCGATCGCGTGGGCCGTCTCGAGGAAGCATCCGGACTCGCCGGCGCCGACGCCGCTTGCCTGCCCTCCTCCGCATTCCGCGCTGATCCCGCTCGCGATTGCGCTCGTGTCGGCGGCTGGCAGCTCCTCCACCTCGCCGCAGGACCCGCAGACAAGCAGAACCGGGTCGTGAGGCTCACCCGGACGGCTGCACGCAACAAAGCGCTTCGCTTCGCGCACCCGGTGGACGAATCCGTTCCGCTGCAGGAATTCCAGCGCCCTGTACGCAGCGGGCGGGTACGCCGCCGCCTTGTCCCCGCCAATCTTCCGGAGAAGCTCGTACGCGCCCAGCGCTTTGCCCTCCTCGGCGAGCAGCTCGAGAACCTGCCGCCTGGCCGGCGTCAGCCGAAGATTCCGTTCGCGGCAGACCCGCTCGACGGTTTCGATGATGTCCGGACATCGTCCCTCGGCGTCGCCCACCGGCACCTCCAATTCGGCCTGCAGCGGATTTTCGAATCCTCGAATTGCAATATTATTTCATAACGATTCGAATTGCCAGCACTACCTGAACTCGGTTAGCAAAGCCTGAACCCAGTCGGCAGGCCGTTCGGCACCGGCATCCGGCGATGGCGACGCAAGAAAGCGGGCTATGTAAAGGGTCCGCGGAAAGTCTGCGCCGCCGACTCGTCATGCCGGAAACTGCCGCCTGCAAGATGCGCTGCGGCACGGAAGGAGCCCGCCGGGCCAAACGACGGCGAAGATCTTGGCCGCACTCAGCCTGCTACGGCGAACCGACCGCGGAAATCGCGGAATGCTTCAGAATGGAGGGTGCATAGCGAGCGCGAGGGAAGCTTCGATTTCCCTCACGGCATTGGTCACGGCCTGGCCGATCAGATCCATTTTCCTGACCTGGCGAATCCGGTCTCTGGCCCTTTTGTGCTCGCGCTCGGACAGGATGTGCTTGAAGAGTCCGCATGCGTCCACGAGGCTGATCATGACGATGTCCCGCGGGCCGGGTATCTCTTCGCTGAACAGGATTCCGACAATCCTCAGCTTGGCCTCGCGCTCAAGCTTTCCGTCAATCATCGGATAGCGGCGGGAACGGAACACCCAAAGGAACCGGTCGTCCTCGCGGCGCAGAATCCCTTTCTCGATCAGGCGGTCCAGGGAGGCGGTCCTGATCGCGTCCGCTTCACGGGCGATGAACTCCACCCAGTATCGGGCGTCGTGGGTTTCTTCAGATTCGACAATGTGCTTGAGCGTGGGATCAAGAAGGTCGTCGCCCGTCGGAGTCGGGTCCACAACGACGAGCTTTTCCGTGTCGGTGTCGATTCGATCCTGGAGCGCAAGCTCCATCATGACGGCGCCGGAAAGCACGCAGCGCATGGAAAGCTCAGGCACGTGCGCGAACCGCCCGTTCTCGTCCTCGAGCATCAGCAGCATCACTTCTTCTGAGAAACTCAGCATCTCGAATCTGGCTCCATTCAGTCTGACAGGACGGCTTCCTGCGATCCGAAGGCAAACTATTTCGTGCACCGCGGCATTGCAACCGCGTTCGCGGGACGGCGCGGGCGCGCCGAGTGCGCGGAACGTGAACCTAGCGCAGTCGTGAACCGGCCCGTTCCCGGCGTCGGCGGCCGCGGCCGCTCCCGGCGGATGACGGGCATGTGTATTGCGGGATGGGGGCAGCCGCCGTATCAATCAGGCCATGCTTGAACGGGCTTCATTGGCGGACCGATACCAGCGCGCGATAACTTATCTGCGCGTTTCGGTTACCGACCGCTGCGACTTCCGATGCGCGTACTGCATGTCGGAGAACATGACCTTCCTCCCGAAGAAGCAGCTCCTGACGCTGGAGGAGCTCGACCGGCTTTGCTCCGCCTTCGTTTCGCTCGGCGTCGCCAAGCTGCGGATCACAGGGGGCGAGCCGCTGGTGAGGCGCGGCATCATGGGCTTCTTCGAATCGATCTCCCGGCACCTGTCGACCGGCGCCTTGCGAGAGCTTTCGCTTACCACCAACGGCTCGCAGCTGCGCAAGTTCGCGACCCAGCTGGCGGATTGCGGCGTCAGGAGGATCAACGTTTCGCTGGACACGCTCGATCCGGAGAAGTTCGCCAGGATTACGCGCTGGGGAAGGCTTGCCCAGGTGCTGGACGGCATCGAGGCGGCCCTGAGCGCAGGGCTCGAGGTCAAGATCAACACTGTTGCCCTGAAAGGCTTCAACGAAGGCGACATCTTCCCGCTGCTGGCGTTCTGCCGCGAACGCGGAATGAAGACCACGTTCATCGAAGTCATGCCGATGGGCGACATCGGCAACGAGGCCCGGCTGGGACAGTTCTGGGCTTTGACCGAGCTGCGGGCCGCTCTCGAGAAGCAGTTCACTCTTGTGGATTCAGCCGAACGCACCGGCGGCCCCGCGAGGTACGCCAAGATCGCGGAGACGGGGCAGACCGTCGGATTCATCACGCCGCTGACGCACAATTTCTGCGAGAGCTGCAACCGGGTCAGGGTCACCTGCACGGGCGAGCTCTTCATGTGCCTCGGACAGGAGGACCAGGCGGACTTGCGCGAGCCGCTCCGGCAGTTCCCCGACAGCGACGGGCCGCTGGTCGACGCGATCCGCGAGGCGATTTCCCGGAAGCCGAAGGGGCACGATTTCGACTACTCGCGGCAAAGCGTCGGAGGACGGGTCTCGCGCCACATGAGCCATACCGGAGGCTGAATCCCGCTGTCGCGTGCGCGGGCGATGCTCACAATGCCGACGGCCGGTTGACGCCCTATGTTGAAACCCGGACCAGTTCCGGCGATGTGGCCGATATCCGAAGAAGCTATGCCGCGGCGGGTTGATCAGCCTTCCAATGATGATTGAGCGAGTCCCGGCGGACGGCCTGCATGTCGCGGCGATCAAGCGTCATGAGATTCCGGATGGGCTTTGTTTCGCAGTTGCGTCGAATCTTGCACCGCGACCTGAACTGTAATCAGCAGAGGACTCCGGCCAGAACGCGCTCTACTTTGCCCGCGGCGCCTTATGCTCCGCGCGATCATCGTCCAGCACCTTCAAGAGGTTGGAGTCCGGCTGCGCGTCCCTTCCGAAGACATCTCTCAGCGATGCCATGATGGGCTTCAATTCTCTTGCATATCGCGACCCGCCCTGCGCGTCTATCGTCCCGATCGCTTCCGCGAGCGCATCCGCCAGTTTTCCGGCTGTCTCGGTGCCGCACTGAAGGCCCTCCGACTTCATATCCTTCACTCTCGCGAGGCCGCCTGCAAGGAGCACCGCGTAGCGGAGCTGCAGTCCCGGCCGCATATTGAACCCGTCCCTGGGTTGGCGAATCCGCTTCGACATGCGGCGAATCTTTTCGCAGGCAATTGCCGCGGCCGCTTTCGCGCGCCGCCCGTCTTCCAGCACCAGCAGGCCTGCGATATGCCTCCTTGCCAGCAGGTGACTCGCCGCGGCCAACGCGTCGCACTTCATTGTTCCCGTCTCGTCTTGTTCCGCCGCGCGCAGCGCACCGTCCAAGACGCGCTCAATGGCATCGCGCGAAGTAACGCTTCTGCTCAAACCATGCCAAATGGCGCGGCGCGCGCCGTCTTTGTCCCATTGCAAGCCTAGTCGGATCGCGCCGACTCCTTCGGTCGCTTGAATCAGCACTTCCAGCACGTCAGGGCTGGCCTTTGCGAAGCACCACGTGTGGATCCCGTGCAGCGCATTCACTGCGACTTTTTTCTTTGCCCTTTGGATGCTTCCATTCTTTATGGTTTCCAGCAGTTCTCGCTCTGTCCACTTCAGCACGTTCTCCAGTCCCCGTCGCGCCTTTCCTCTAACTTTGTCCGGCAGCTGCCCGTTCGAACCCACCGCGTGTTCTTTGTTCAGCGGAGGCGGTCCCCACGATGTCTGCAGCCACTTTTTGATTTCGTTCAATTGGCGTTCATTGAGATCAATGCGTTCGTGGTTTGCCGCTCCCGCTGCGTATGCGAGACTTTTTGGAAACACCTCCGGGCTCCAAGCTTGCTTGGCTGGTTCGTACAGAATCAACGCCGGCTTCACAGCTTTCTGGTCCGGCGTTTCCCTTGTGAAACGCACGACCTGCGGCGCATCGCGCCAAGGCTCGTATTGAGCCGACCGGAGCTCCAGCTCGGCGGAGCCCTGTCCGGGCGTCTGTCTTGCTCTCAACTCGACATGCACACGCCCCCTGGGTTTCCTCGCCAGCGGCACTGCGACTTCTTGGGACCATTTCCGATCGCCCTGCCCTTTCGTCAGCTTCAACCGGATGGAATCTTGCTCAGTCATGTGAAGGTTTCTGCTGATTTCTCGCGCGTGCTCGTCACTGGTGCGGAACGCCTTCCCTGCGGGCACGCTTTGTTTTTCGTCGACCAGCAGCAGATCTTCTTCTTCGCCGTCGCGCTCCACCTTGATCGTCATCCGGTCAAGCCGGTCGTACCAAGGCGCCCGCCCGTGACCGAGGTCTAGCGCTGCCAACGCGGCCCCTTCCGCCGCCCACTCCGCGCCCGCCAGCGTGATTCGGTCCTTCGGCGCTCTGATGCAGCTCGCCAGTGCTTCGGTGGCCCTGCGTCCCATCGGCGTCCAGACCACCACTTTCGACCACTCCTCCCCCATGTCGATCTTTCGTTCTCCGGACGCCCGCATCGGGGGCGTCCACGGCCGGTCGGCCAATGCCCATCGAACTCGGCCGTCCACTTCGACCCCGATCAATGCCTTGCCTCGATCTTCCTGAACCCACTCCTCGCCTTGGCGCGTTTGCCGGATCACTGCACGGGTCTTCCGATCCTTGGACGTCCGCAATGCGTCAATGGATGCGTCCCATCCCTCGTGCCAGATATCCCAACCGTCCGCCCGCGCGGATCCCTTCTTGGTTTCGCCTTGGGCTGCGGAGTGACCGGATCGGCCCTCGTCGCGACGCCGCACCGGAACTCGCCTTCCGTCATCCTCCCTGACACGGAGCGGGTAAACGCGAATCCTTTTGCCGTAGCTGACCACGACGGCGAATTCGGCATTTGCGCGCAGCTCCCGGCAGTGCTCCAGCGCCGCCTTGGCGACCGCCACCGAGTCCCAGACCAGAACGGCGCGAGTTCCTCCCATTGCATTCCAGCCGAGAGCCTTTCGAATTTCGTCCTGCACGGTTTCCGTGCTTGCCTCGTCGTCGCGCATGACAATGCCGGCCATGCGGAACTTCGGGCGGCCTCCCGCAGCGCGCCCCATCGCCGCCCGCGCCTGCGCGAGCAGCGCCTCCAAGGGGGCGATCTCTTCGTCTTCGTCTTCAGAATCCTGCCGCAGCAAGCGGAGTCGTTCGGGTTCGTATTCTCCCCTAACGCGACGCCACGCCTCTCCGACCTCCATCCTGTGAACGAGTTTGCCTACGCTGCCGAAGACAGCCTCGCCGCGGCCGTAGATGCTTTCAAGCGCCTCCCGGCCCCCGATGAGGACGCCATTGCCGCCATCGTCCTGGGCGGCATGCTTCGCTCGCACGACGACGCTTCGGGCGCCCAGGTCATCGTGCTCCTTTTTCGACTCGTCCTGTCCGGCGGGAACGATCCTAACGCAGTGATCCCACACCCCGTTGAGGTCTAGTCCCGCGGCTTTCTCGTCGCGCGCCGTCACCGCATGAGACTCTCGATTCCCCAGCAGATGGTTTCCATCGCTTGGCCCAAACCTGCCCCCGCGTGCACGAATTCCGATTTTCGTGCCGTCTCCTTCAAATTCGATTGCGAGACCACCATGACGCTTCCGACGCTTGTATCCCCGCAGACTTCCGTTGCCTCGCGCCGACCATCGTGCGCAGCGCAGTCGGCCGGAGGCATTGCGTACACATTCATCTCCCCGATCTTCCGATCCTCGCCGTCCATCTCGTATAGGAGCGCTCGACATGCGGCGGTCCAAGGGCTGCGTTTTGACTGCATCCCGCCGCCAAGCAGCCTGAGAACCCGCTTTCGCGACATGTGCACCCAGATTCCCGCTGTCTGCTGGTCGGTTTCTATCCAGCGGCCCTGATGCTGACCTCTGCGCATCCGGATCGGACTCCGTATGGCGGCATGCCAGCCCGCCTGCGGATCATCGGCCTCAAGGTATCGCGCCACCGCCGCCTTGAACATGCACAAAGCGAACTCGTTCCATGTCTCGCCTTGCCAGCACCAAAGGAGCTCCGTCTGCTCAAGCCGATCCAGCAACGCCTTTCGCGCCTCCCACACGCGCCGGTAGTCCGGGTTCATCCGCAGCACCTGGTTCGCCTGCGCGTGCCCGCGGGGCGTCCCAACTCCAAGCTCACGCAGGCCGCGGTCCACCCAGTGGCATTCCCTTTCCCATTTCTTGAGAAGCGCTTTCGCGTGCGGCGTTCTCTGCACTTCACGGATCGTACGCTGGGCGAAGTCGCGCACTAGCCGGTTCTCCAGCGTGTCGAACTCCGTCGTACGTACCGAGCACAGCACGCCGCGATGCGCCTTTTCCTCTGCGGTTCGTCCGGGTTTGCGCATCAGCCACGCGAAACTCTCGCTGCCTATCTCCGTCGCTTGGCCCACCGGAACCACTCGGTGCTCTCGTCCGAGCCGCCTCTTCGGGTCGCGGATGATCCTCCCCAACACTTTCGGCATCGACTCGGCGTGATCCAGCAGAACCGACGTCTTCGGGTCGTACTTGCTCTCGCTCTTCCGTTCATAAATCGCGGCCAGCGCCGGCCACACTTCGCCGCCAACGCCTTCGACCGTCTCCAACTCGTTGATCCTCTGCGCACTCCACGTCTCGGCGTCTCCCGCATTCTCAATGTTGATACCTCGGGCCTTCCAGTCGATTTTCCTTTCGCTCGCACCGTTGACCGTCACTACCTGATGCCGGCCTCCGGAGACCGTTCCCTTCCTGGGCAGCGGGATCCGGTACACCTCAACCCCATGTCGCGGTGCCAATCGTTTCGGCTGGATTGACCGGTATCCTCCAAGCTTGATTGCTGTGCCCTGCGGAACGACCGCATAGGTTCGACTGGGCTGCCCCGCGGTCTCGACCCATGTTGCCCCGCCTTGATTCAGCGTCAGGCGGGCCGCTTCCTGAATCGCTCTCTCTGTCGCTTCGACTCCTGGGCTGCATATCGCTCGGGTCATGGGTCCGGAAGTTTCCTGCCCTTCCAATTGAATGTCCCCGTCTGCTCCATCTCCATCCGCACCTGCCGAATGCTTTCGGCGAGGTCGCTGTCATTCAACTCTTCGTCGCAAATATCCGCCAACCGGTCGATCGCGTTTCCCGCCTTGTCCATCTGTGCGTCCACTCCTTGCAGCTTCGGAAGGAGGCGCATTTCGACCTGATCGGCAAACCCTTCCGCCCAGCCGCGTCCCGTATAGACCTCCACGTACTTCACCATCGCTTCGCGCATTCGGTGCCCGAAGCTCCTTCCGCATGGTTCCATAATGTCCATGTTGACCCGCTCGATTAGGTCTTCCGTTCCGCCGATGTTTTTTGACTCCACGCACCACTCGTTCCAGTCGCCTGCCAACAGGTGCCCGTTAGGAGAAGCCTCGCCTTGCCCAAGCGCAGCCTTCGCCCCGTTTTGCCGGCCCATGTCCGTAGGTCGGGCGAACCGCAGAATGTTCGCGCGATCAATGACCTTGTCGCTCAAGGTCATCGTGCTCTCGTCTTCATTCATTGTTCCCACCCACAAGATCCGCTGCGTCGGGAACACCCTTACCGCGTCCTTCTCCTCCCAATAGGGGATATCGAGCTCCACCATCCGGTCCTTGTCGATCACATCGCCGGTCCGTTCGTCCTTCTTGCCCTGCAGCTCCAGCCGACTCAGGAACTCCGAGAAGTAATACTCCGTGCGCGCGAGATTCATCTCGTCGAGCAACACGATCGCCATGCGGTCATCGCCGTCCTTGAGTCGGTACTCTCCGGCTTTCCCGTCGGGGTCGGTTTGCGTGTAGTCGTACAAAAGGCGAGCCAAGTCCGTGGCTTGGAACCTGCGGTGCAGAAAGTCGAAGTGTCCGAGCAGATCTCTTGGGCCGTCCCATCGTGGCTGCACCGGCACCACCAAGCGTTCCATGCCCATTGCCCATGCGTAGGCCCTTGGGAGCTGGGTCTTGCCCGTGCCGCTGATCCCGGCGAGCACAGTAAGGGGAGAGATCCGCGATACCTTCAACGCGGTGTGGAACCTGTGCACCACGCGATCCCTGAAGTTCAGCCCCTGCTGCTTGATGGCTTCGATAGCCTGCTCCAGTTTCTCTCCCTCTTCCGTGCGGGGCGCGGCAACTGCCGTCCGCGGGTACCTCAAGTGGGGCGGATCCGTCAGGTTGCCCAGCCGGTTCGCGGGCGTGTCGCTTGTTTCACTTCCGCCCGCTGAGTCTCGGAGCTGCTCCAAATACTCGTTGAGCGAGTCCCTGCGGTTCTTGAGGCTGTCCTCCTCCTCCTTCAGATCCGCGACCCTTCCCTCGGCTGCTCCGATTTGGCTCCGCAGGTCGTCTCTGCCGCTGGTCAGATCCGAGACCTCTGCACGCATCTCCTCGACCTTCCGCTGCAGGTCGGCGAGTATTTCCGTTGCCTCGCGCTTCCTCTCTTCGGCATGAGCCGCGGTGTTCATTGCTTCGCGATACCGCTCTTCAGACTTTTTCTGCTCATCTTCGGCTTCTGTTCGTCCGCGCTCCGCAGCCTCCCGCGCCCTTCTGACCGCTTCGGCCTTCTCGAGAACGGACTCCAACTCCAATTCGGCCGCGCGCAGCTTTCCTTTCGTTTCGTCCAGGACGTCCTTCGCTTCCCTCGTCTTCTTGCGGATTTCCTCCGCGTCTTCGAGCTCCCCGTCCAATCTAGCCTTGCGCACCCGCAGTGCTGCGACTTCATCTTGCAATCGCGCCGCTTCGTTCTCCGCTGATCGGGAAGCGCGGCGCTTCGCCTCAATTTCGTCGAGCTTGCGCACTTCCTCCCAAGCCCACGCCTCTACCTCTTCCTTGCGCCTGCCCAAGGCGGCGTGTTCACTCCTGATGCGATCCGCTTCTTCCGACATCCTCCTGAGATCGGACGTTTCCCGTCGCAGGGCACTCGCCTCCTGATGCATGCCCTCCAGCGACTTTTCGAGCGTTCCGATCTCAGCCTTCAGATCGTCCTTTCTCTCTTTCCCCGTGCGGGTCACTGCCAGCGCCGTGCCGACGCCGGCTGCCAGCGCGATCAGCATTCCGGCAATGGCGGCTCCGGCCCCGGTCCCAAGCCATGTTTCGATCATTGGACCGGGCCTCCCGTCGCTTCAGGTCGCCGTTGCGCCGCCCGGATTCGTTCCTCCAGCGCCGCAAGCGTCTGCGTCAGCGCCGCCTGCTCATCTTGCATACGAACGATTTCGTGCTTCACCCCTTCCAGCCGCCCTGTCGTTTCGTTCAGCTCGGCGTTCCGCCCGCCGATTTCGATTTGCAGTCGCTCCGACTCTGCCTGCAGCCCGTCCAACCGACCCTTTGCTTCCGCCGCCATTGTGTTCAGCCCGTCCAGCGTGTTTTGCACCCGGGTCGCTTCGCCTTGTGCCTTATCTCCGGCCTCTACCGCTTCATCCCTTGCTTGCTCCGCGTTCCGCGTCGTCTCGAATGCAGCTTCCAGCGCCCGTTTTTCTTCGCGAAGCTGATCGTTCTGCTTCGTCCGCTCCGCCTCAAGCGATTCGATTTGATCGCGCATCGCTTGCTCATCCCGCGCCACCGAGTCCAACCGGGATTGAGCGTCCGCCAATTTCCGTTCCACTTCCCTGAGCTGCGCCCGCGCTTCGCGGGTTCGGGATTCGATCTCGCGCAGCGTGCCCTCCGTATCCTTGAGCGCCTGTCGCTCGGCGCGCAGCAACGCCTGTGTTTCATTCAAGTCCACCGCCGCCGCGCGCGCCGCCTCCGACGCGGCCTGAGCCCGCAGCTCCGCATCGCGCGCCGCAACCCGGTCGTTCTTCGCCCGGATTTGTGCCTCGTCGGCGGCCTTCACTGCCTCAGCTTCCATCGCCCGGTGGCGCTCGGTTAGCGCGATCAACTCCCGACTTTCCTTGGCCTCCGCGTTCAGCTCCTCAAGTTCCTGCTTCAATTCTGCGGCGTCCGCTCTTCGGCTTCGAGTCGCCGCTTCAAGCCGTGCTCGCTCTTCGTCAAGCTTCCCGACCGTTGCTTCAAGCCGTGCTTTCTCTTCCTCAATCTGCTTGATCGTCTCACCATAGGTCCGGGCATTTATAGCCGTGTAGCTGGTCCACGCCGTCAGTCCCGCAGTTGCAGCAATCACCGCTGCCAGCGTAGCTGCTCCGTAGCGTCGACGAGTGTTCATCCGGGATCTCCCCTTCGTGTTTGACCGCGCATCGTTACTGCTCGTGTTGCCGCATCGCGCGTTCGGCGCTTCGCCTTGGATCGCTGTAAACGTCTTCGGCCCAGACCCTGACGGTGCGAATTCCTATCGACGCAAGCACTTCATCGCGCCAGCAATCTGCCGGCAGCCGATTCCCGTCCTGGTCAGTGTGCCAGTACCGTCCGTCCACCTCTACGTCCGTATCACCCATCGTCCCGCGGATAAGAAAATCCAGTCGGTACCTTCCGACCGGCACTTGTCGCTGCGCGTCAACGCCGAGCGTCTCGAATGCCTTGGCCAGACGGTCCTCGCTTCCAGAGACTTGCGCATCGTGTCGGCCTGCTCCCGCACAGAGACCGAGGTACTGCTCGGTCATCGTGCCCGCTCCTTGGTCGGGCATCACCGCCACGACCGCATGCGTCGCTTGTTGACGTGCTTGGTAGAGCATCCGGCGGCAGGCTGCGTCGCCATCGTTTGATCGACACATCGCGACCACTACTTCTGCCGCTTCGCTTTGTTCATTGACATTTGCTTCGGACACTCTGCCGTCGTGCCTACCGACCCGTCTGCGGCGCGCGAGAAACCGTTCAAGACTCCATTTGCTTTCCGGATACCTCACGACGAGCGGCCGACGCACCTTCTTTTCTGTTGCGGTTTGCGCGCCCGCAATTCTCCTCCGCCACAGCCCGTCCACATGCTGGGACCATCCCGACGACGCCCTCTCCCACCACCGCTTGCCGCCGAGGGCGTCCCTTAGCGCCCACGTGGTCAACCGCTGCCAAGCATGCGGCGAGCGCCCGCGGGCATAAAGTCCAAGTTCGTCCGCTACGCTCATGAATTCCCTTCCGCTCGTCCTCGTTCGCGAAACTGGACATGATTCAAGTCATGCCGCGCCGACGCTACGGTTCATGGGATTCCGATCGACTGCTGTCTCACGAGCAGATCGCCTTCCATCGCGTAGCACGCGGATGCCAATCGCCCCGTCCCCTCGCGAATCCGGCATCCCTCCGAAGTGCTCGACGCCTTCCGAACCGAGCATGCGCCTGACCTTGGCAACCCGCCAACGGCCAAACCTCGAAGCCGTCGGGAAAATCAATACAAACCGCAAGGCCTAGGGTGAACCAGCGCCGCGGCCCGCCAACAATCAACCATTGCAACGATGCAGTGTCGAACCTGTCTTGAATCAAGCCCGGTTCGCGCCTTCAACCCTTTTCAAAGTGTATTCCATCAAGCTCGGAATTCCGGGTTCGCAGAATTCCTCATGCCCGATCTGACTCCAGAAGAAGCCAGCATATCGAAGCTCCTCTTCGACCCATACCGCTGGATCAATCCCGCCACTGCGCTTTGCCAATTCTTCCAGTTTCGTGTCGATGCTTTGGGTGACGGCCGCTTCCACCGCAGTGGTGGAAATCGAATTTTTCTTCTGCGATGCGAAGAGTCGTGCAACAGCTTCGGCTGAGCGCAATATGCCGCGGGCCCGAAGTTCCTGATACCGTCCGGAATAGTAGTTGTTTCTTGCAAGACGGAATTTCTTCAACGCTTTCTTGAGAATTGCACCGCAGATCTCGTTACCGCCGCCAAGCTTGCCGGAGTCCGCCTTGGCGGCGCGATGCAACTCTCTCCCGACAACCTGAAGAAAATACGGGTAGTGCTGCGCCTCATTGGCCGCTTTTCTCAAAGTGTCGGCTTTAACGCCGTAGCCCATCCGCTCCAGAGGTACCCGGAGAGCTTTCTGCGCAGACTCGGCGTCGAGGAGCCCAATGCCGATTTTGTCCAAGCGATCCCAAAATGTGGCTTCGATCTTGTTCAGGCGAGTCGAAATGTTGGGGGTGCCCGCAAGAATCAACAGCAATGGCCGCGTATCGAGCACTTGCACTTCGTTGAAGAATTCGCGAGTTACATCCGGATAGCGATCCAGCGTATGCGCTTCATCTATCAATATTGCCAATCCGTTCTTGGAACATCTCTTCTCCAATACGGGCCTAAGCAATTTTTTTGCGGCACCTTGCCGCGAAATGGCAACTTCTGAACCGAATAGCTTAATGGTCGCCGAAAGCCCTTCTCGGACGAGATCCGAGAATAAACTCTGATCCGCAAGCGCGTCGACCAGATCATGATGCGAATTGAATCGATCAGCGCTGAGAACAGTGCACTCGATATTGTCGTCGCGGCGATCAACTTGCGTCTGCACCCACCGCAGCAGCGCTGTCTTGCCGTTGCCACGCGGTCCGGTCAACGCGATGTTTGCCGAGGGACATGAACGCGCTCCCAGATCATCAAGTGCCTCAGTTATCGCGGCCATTTCGCCGTCACGTCCGGCCAATTCCGGCGGGGCCTTACCGAAACCGGGTTTGAACTTTGCGTCGCTTGGCTTGTTCATGCTCGGCGGAACTTTCGCTTCAATCTTGCGCACAGGCGGTCCAAGCTATGTGGATCGGCCCAACCAACTGACCTATTGCAATACCGGTGTCAATTTCGACATTACCGGACAATGTCAGCGTTCCGGGTCTTCGGCACTCCGCTCGCGGCCGCTATCGGGCCGCGAGCGTCCTCTCCATCTCCCTGCGAAATCTCTGCTCATTCGGCACCAGCTCAATCGCCCGTTGATAGGCTCTTTCAACCTCTCCAACCGGAGCCCGCAGCCAGTAGAGCGTACGCGCAAGCTCGCGCCAAGCCCACCCGTGCCGGGTCGGCGATGCATCGAGCTGGATAACGCGCTCCAGCAGCATTCGAGCCTCGGCTAGAAACCGCCGATTCAAGTCGCGCTGCCGTTTCTGGTGGGCCTCGCTAGCCAACCAGAGTTTGGTCTGCGCGAATTCGAGCAGCGCCCTGGAATCACCATAGACCGCTTCGCCTGCACGCTCGAAATATCGGTGCGCGACGCGTGAATCCCTTACGCGCCGGGCTAGAATGGCCGCGTCGATAGCGTCGCGGCCGAAGAGTGACGGACGCATCTTCCGGAGAAGCAGCCGCGCTTCGCGCTCGTTTCCGGCCTCCGCGTGCAACTCGACCATCGTATTCGTGACGTGGGGGATCGCACTTTCCGGCACTTGCTTTTCAAAAATTTGCAGAACTTCTTCGGAACGATCCAGCTCGCCGTTTTCCGCATACGCCCGCATCAGCTCGGATGCCAGAACCGCCGATATCTGGTTGGACATCCACGCGGCCTCAATGCGACTGCGTGCTTCTGCGGAATCCCCCAATGCCCGCAAGTGTGCGGCGTCCCGCAATGCCGACAGCGCCCCATACTCCGGATGCGCTGGCAACGTTGCTTGAAAGTAAGTTCGTTGTTCATCGAACTCAAATCGGGGCGACGGGGAGCCGTTGAATTCCATCGCCTGAAACACCTTTCTCAGCCCGGTCAGCCGTCCCTCCGCTAGCCCGAGCTCCTTCAAAAATTCTCCGATTCGCCGATTGCGGGCGGGCACCGCCGGAACTTCCGCATTGGGAAGAAGGTGTCGATCCTCGATTCCTGCAACCGGCCCTGGATAGCTGGTGACCGTTATGCGACTCGGATAGAGATAGACCTTGGTGGGCTCGGGCTGATCGACATCGTAGCTCCGGTGATACAGCGCGTTGACAAGGGTCTCGCGCAGCGCCGGCATCGGATAACTGGCCCAGCTGCGAACTTGGCTCCTATGCCGCTGTTTCTGCAAGTGAAATGCCGAAAAGTTATCAAGATAATTCAGGCAGTCACGAAGCTGGTCCGCAAGACCGCCGCCGAAGATCCTCTCCTCCTGCACATCTCCGGCGCGATCATCGGCGAACTGGACAACTTCGATCTTTGCCCCCCGAAACCACTCGGTGGGATCCTTCGAGAAAAAGAGGAGGCCTGCGTTCCGGGGGACTTCGTGATCGTTGACCCTCTTCGTGATCCGCATACTCCGGTAAATGCTTTTTTCGCTTGGCTCGTCGAGCAGCCCGCTGCGTACGTCGCGCAGGAATTCGCGCACCTTCGCTTCACGCAGGTCTTCGATTCGAGCATTTGATTCCCGCCGGTCATCCCACGGAACGCGCGCGGTCTGCTGAATGAGTCCTCGCAGCAAATCGCCGCGTTTTTCAGCGTCGACAGTCTCCGAGGCTAGCCCTGCCATGTAATGACAAAAAGGTCTGGACAACGGGTTTCCTGCGGTGTATCCGGTCTCCGCCATGGCACAGTCGCAGATCAGCCGCACGTTGCGCGGCGCGGCGGAGCGCGCGCGGATAGCCGCGATTCTGTCGCAGGAGCAATTCGGCAGCCGGCGGGCTTTCGGCCGCCGGATCTGCCGGGAGTTCTCGTTCGCCGACGCGGCCGGCAGGCTGCAGGTTTCCGGGTGCCTGAAGGCGCTGGCGGAGCTTTCCGGGCGCGATCCGGGGATCGTTCTGCCGCCGCCGGCCGCCGCGCCGCCCGACCGCTCGCCCCGCCTGCTTCCGGAAGGGGTTCCGGAGCCGGACGGGGTTCCGCCCCGCCCGTCGGAGATCCGCGGCCTTGCGGTCGCGGCGGCTTCGTCGCCTTCGGACCGCGCCGTGTGGAACACGCTGGTCGCGGACGAGCATCCGCGCGGCCTGGCGGTCTTCGCGGGCTGCCAGATGCGCTACCTGGTCGGCTCGGAGCATGGCTGGCTGGGCGCGGCGGGCTTCTCCGCCGCCGCCCTGCGGGTGGCCGCCCGCGACCGCTGGATGGCGTGGAGCGACGGGCAGCGCCGGGAGCATCTCAGCCGGGTGGTGTGCATGAGCCGCTTCCTGATCCGCCCTTCGGTCCGCTGCCCGCATCTTGCCAGCCATGTGCTCGGCCGCGTCCTGCGGCGGCTGCCCCGGGATTTCGAGGAGCGCTACGGGTTCCGGCCGTGGCTGGTGGAGAGTTTCGCCGATCAGGGCTATGACGGGACCTGCCTCCGGGCCGCCGGCTTCCTGCGCGTCGGCGAGACGGCGGGCCGCGGCCGCCAGGACGGCGGGAAGCGCCGCGCCGCGACGGTGAAGGCGGTCTTCATGCGCCCGCTCGGCGGCGGCTGGCGGCGCAGGCTCGGAGTGCCGCATGTCGACCACGCGCCGGCCCTCGGGCCCGGCGAGGGCCTGGACGCGGCGGCGTGGGCGGAGAACGAGTTCGGAGGGGCTCCCTTGGGCGACAAGCGGCTGTCGGCGCGGCTGGTGAAGAGCGCCGGCCTTCTCGGGGCCTTTCCGGGCCGCAAGATCAACGCGGGCTGCGCGGGCGATGGCGCCGCCGTCAGCGCCTTCTACCGGCTGATCGAGATGCCGGCGGAGTCGGCGGTCACGGTGCGCAGCATCCTCGCGCCGCACCGGGAGCGCACCGTCCGGCGGATCCGGGGGCAGCGCACGGTGCTGGCGGTCCAGGACGGGACCGTCCTGAGCTTCCCGGCCCGGCCGGGCTGCGAGGGGCTCGAGGTGGTCGGCTCGAACCAGACCGGGGCGAAGAGCCTCGGGCTGCACATGCACGCGACGCTGGCGGTGACGGATGCGGGCCTCCCCCTCGGCGTGCTGCGGCTGGGCTTCGACGCGGAGAAGGCCCGCCCGCCGGAGGCCGGGGAGCGGCGGAAGGCCAGGCGGTGGCTGGACGGCTTCGCCGACACCGCCAAGGCGGTCCGCGAGGTGGGCGGCAGGACGCGCGTGGTCGCGGTCGGCGACCGGGAGGCCGACTGCTTCGAGCTGTTCGACGCGCAGCGCCGCCATCCCCGGGTGGAGCTGCTGGTGCGCGCGCGGCACGACCGCGCGCTCGGCGGCGGCCGCCCGAAGCTGTTCGCCCTGATGGGCGGCGGCCCGCCGGACGGCCTGGTCGACGTCGAGATCGACGGCCTGGCGGCCCGCCCCAAATCCGGCGGGAGGAAGGCCCGCCCCGCCCGCAGCAGGCGGCTGGCCCGCTGCGAGCTGCGCTTCCGCCGCGCGGCCCTGCCGCCGACGGGGGCCGCCGAAGGCGCGGAGCCGGCCGTCGTCTCCGCGATCCACGTGGCCGAGGCCGCGCCGCCCGACGGCGAGGAGCCGGTGCAGTGGCGCCTGCTGACCACCCTCGACATCCGCAGCGCCGACGCCGCCGCCGAGGCCGTCGGCTTCTACCTCCAGCGCTGGAGGATCGAGGACTTCTTCCGGGTGCTGAAGTCCGGATGCCGGACGGAGTTCCTGCTGTTCCGGACCGCCGGGCGGCTGCAGCGGGCGATCGCGATCAACGCCGTCATCGCCTGGCGCATCATGGCCATGACCCTGCTCGGCCGCCAGGCCCCCGATTGCGCGCCGGAGCTGATGTTCACCGACCACGAGCTGGACTTCCTGCGGAGCTACGCCGAAGAGCGCGGGCTGCCCCTGCCGGACCGGCTGGGAGCCGCCGCGCGGCTCGTCGCCCATCTCGGCGGATACCAAGGGCGGAAGGGCGATCCCGAGCCCGGGCACCAAGCCATGTGGCACGGCCAGACGCGGCTCGGAAGCGCGGCGATGGGCCACCGGATCGGCGTCCAGGCCGGCCGGAGGCGCGCCCGCGAGGAGGAAGGCGGGCCTGTCGTCATGCAGCACTTGTGATGACACGGTAGGGCTAGCCGAACCCAGTATCGGCCAGGTTCACCTCCTGACCCCGGCGCGCGATGAGGCCTCATCTCACTGGCCGGAGCCCATACAACGAGGATACGTCGGTCTCCGACGGTTTCCGGTGACAGAATGGGCGGATACTGAGGGTCGAGCCGGTTGCAGTTGCCTTGAATCCACTTCTGCGCGTTCTCGATCTCCTCCGCGGACAGACCGGAAGGCGGAAAGACGGCTCGCCCGTCTCGTTCTTCAACGCCGATGACCACGTATCCGCCGTTCAGGTTGTGATAGTCGTTGGCGAAGGCGCAGATCGTCCGAAGCACTTGAGGGCCGGTCGTGCGCCGGTCCCAAGACGCTTTGAATTCCACGCGTTCCGACTCCACGCTTCGGCAGTTGAGGAGGTCGTCGAGGTTTGTCAGTAGAATCGCGGTCATGACTGGGTTTGAAGCCTTCCTCTCCAATCGTAGTCCAAGCTCATGCGGATTTCACCGTAGTCGCATTCGGCGACGCGTATGCGCCGTGCAATACCTGAGAAAAATCTCAGGTCCCAGTTCTCCGAGACCCCGCGTCGCTCCGCCAGCTGCGGCAAATGCGGAGCGGTTCAATCGGGGACGCCCGGCATCCGGCAAAGCTCGTGCGGCCGGTGGTGCGGACTTCCACTCAACCCGTCAACGCCTTGAACACGCCATCGGGGCGTTCCATGTAGAACTCAATGTTGATCCGGGTCCGAATTTCGTCAGGCAAATCGTTGAGTTGCCGTCGCACCGAGACCGGCATCAACAGGGTTTGAGCCTGCTCGCCGCAGCATGGGTCACGATGATCGCCGAAGCGCCGACCACACGCGCGCAACCGCCTACGAAGTTCACCCTGTTCTGGCGTCATCGACTCCCAAGGTTCATGGTGGCCGACCGCATGACTTTTCGATACTTTGCTTGCACCGATCTCAACTACAGCGTGGGCCTCGCGAGCGGATTTCTCTGGTGCTTGGCGCAGTTTCCGCGAAAGCGCACTCACTGCGTCACCCGGCCTTGATGGCGGCGCCGAGAAGATGAAACAAGCGCTCGCAATACTCGCAGCTCCTCTGTGCCTTCGTCGGATCAATCCGAGCAAGAAGTTCGACGGCGTGGTCAGACTTGCGGAAACTGCCCTTTTTCGTGCGGCGGATTGCCTCTCTTAGGGCCTGTTAACGCTTGATGATTTCGACGATGAGGGCGAAGCAAAGGAAAGCGGCATGCATCGTGTCGAGCTTTTCGAACCTGGTGAAGATGCGCCGACAGCCCTTGATCCGGCGGAACAGCCGCTCGGTCCCGTTCCGCCGCTTGCAGGTTTCGCGGTCGAAATCCCATTCGGCCCTCCGGTTCGCCTTCGGCGGCACGACCGGCGTCATTTCGAGGTCGCGGGCGAGCCGGAGGGTCTCGTCGCCCTCGCAGGCGCGGTCCATCGCCAGCGGAGCCTTGGAGCCCCGCTTGCCGAAGCCATCCAGCGGGGTCCGGCCTTCGGGCGCGTCGCGGGCCTGCCCGCCGGAAAGGCGGAAAGCCATTGCCATCCAGTCGCTTGCGGCGATCATGTGGGTCTTCGCGCTCCAGCCGCCGCGGGACTTGCCTATGCTCTGCAGGCCTCTTTTTTTGGGCTCCGGTGCCGTCGGGATGCACCTCGGCGCTGGCGCTGTCGAGGCCGAGGCAATCAAGGCCCTTGTCCGTCAGCTCCTGCTCCAGCAGCGCCGCAAGCAGCCGCGCGAGCACGCCCGCCTCGGCCCAGCGGCGCGGCCGCATGTGGACCGTGCGCCACTTGCCGCAGCGCTCCGGAAGGGCGCGCCACTTGCAGCCGTTCTCCAGGATATGCGGCAAGGCGTTGATGATGACGATGTCGGAATCAGCGCGTTGCCGCGCTGGACCGGCGGATGGGGATGCAGCAAGGCGCAACGCTCTTCGGCGATGCTGGCCATGATCGGGGACTGCTCGCTTGTTTTTTCCTTTGTTGACAACAGCTTGCCGCAGACCCGGTCTTGACGCAAGCGTTAACAGGCCCTAGTTCGCCAGCATAGGGCCATCGGCGATGGCTTCAAGCAGTGCCAATTTCTGGCGCTTGGTCCATGCTTAGACCTCGGCCGTGTCTCGCAAGGTGGCCCGCGCCAGCACCACTAGCGAACCCGCGGTTCCTGTTGCCGGGACGCTTTGTCAAAGGCCCGGTCGACGCGCCGCCGCGCGCCTTCGGCGGTCCCGACCGGAAGCGCAAGGGGCGAAGCGCCAACAACGCCCGAACCCAGTCAGCCGCCTCGTCAAGAGTTGGAGACCGATGGCTTCGGCCTCCGGGAGCGACTCGCCATCCGGCGAGCGGCGGAAAACGGATGTGAGGCGGAAGGCCATAACAGACGCCATCTATCGCGGCGCGACCGGTTTGTCAGGACAAGCCGGATTTGTCGGAAAGTTAACGCGGGATTACATGTGCCGACACCAGCAGCGAAAACGTCTTCAAGGTCACGCGAGCGTTTGATTCCCGCGTCGGATTTGAGGTGGGCACAGAGCAAATTGAAACGAATCAGTTCCGGGGCACGGCTCCGTCTCAGGCGCATTGGGCGCTGAAGCTTCTGGCTGCTCCAAGTCAGCGGCCCCTCCGCCCGGAACGGACGGACCACCGCTGAACTCGATGGGGATTCGAACTCTCGCCCCGGGGGCCCGGTTCGGTGACGAGGACGTCATTGGGTCATCAAGCACCCGAAGTGATAAAGTACCTCATGATTCCCGCGTTCCAAGGGGCGTCCACACACGCACTGATTAACCGACGCACATAGGTTCGCGAAGCTGATATCCAAGCGATGCTAGAGGAGCACATCGCCATCGCGGATTGTATGGGCGATTGGCACCGGCCCTAAAGGGATCATAACCTGAACGCCCGTGCCCTGAGTGCCGGTCTCGGCGATTGCAGGGGCGAACAACAGTCGAATGATGGAGACCGAAATTGAGCGAAAAGATCGTCAAGACAGACGCCGAATGGCGGACCCAGCTGCCTGAACTGTCCTACCGGGTCACGCGGAAGGGCGCGACCGAACGGCCTTTCACCAACGACAATTTTCCGAAGGCGAGCGGCAGGTTCAGATGCATCTGCTGCGACGAGGAGCTCTTCGACAGCGCCGCCAAATTCGACTCCGGCACCGGCTGGCCGTCGTTCTTCCAACCGGCCAGCGCGGAAGTTGTCGGTGAGCGGGAAGACCGGAAACTCTTCGTCACCAGGACGGAGGTTGTCTGCAACCGGTGCGATGCCCATCTGGGGCATGTCTTTCCGGACGGGCCGAAGCCGACGGGGCTTCGATACTGCATCAACGGCGCGGCTCTCCGATTCGATTCCAATCAAAAGGAGCAGTAACGCCGCCTCGAGGCCGGCGGCCCGTGCGAACGCTTATCAGTTGCCTTGGAGAATGGCGCCCGGGTCTATGCGCCCGAAGGCGTCCCCGAGCTGATTGAGAATTGTCACGCGTCCAAGGTTGTTCTCGGTAATCCGGCGAACCAGCGGCACGTCCCTGCCATCGGCAAGCGCGTACTCCGCCACAGCCGCCACCCGGTCGCGGCCATCGAACGAAATCTGGACAATTCGCCGTTCGATCTCCTCCGGCTCGTTCGGGCCGGAGACGCGAAAGCGGCTGGCGACGTAGAACCACGCCTCGCCGTACCTGCGGTTGATGATGGCCGGGGCGCCGGCGATCTCGGTCACCTGCTCCTTGCTTGTCGCGCCGACTTCGATCCGCGCCAGATCCGAATTCGCGGGCGCGTACCCGTGCGTTCGGTCGATATCCGAGCAAGCCGCGAAGAAAAGCGCCAAGCAGACCGCCAGCGCAAAGCAAGGTTTCATCGGAATTCGGAATGCCCTTCCCGTTACGGTCCCTGAATACCACGGCACTAGATTGCAGTCCAATGCGACAGATGCGCCAATGGCTCTGGAGCCGCCGTTTCCTTGACGACGCGCCGCTGCGCCGCCCGCTTGAGAACAGGCACTGCGGCGAAGTATATGCGGGCCCAAGGATCAGCGCCCGAAGGGCTGCTTGGACGCGCTCCGATGGCCGAATCATCTTGCTGCGCGGTCAGGATTCCACTTGGTAGAACTCGGAAATGGTCGGACAGCGGATTAGCCGGGAAACAGGACGCGGACCCGCCGAAAGCACCGAGCGCGTAGCGCTTTCGAGCCTGTCCGCAAACGCTCCGAACCCGTTCCGTTTCATCCCAAGCCGAAGCGCCCTCGAATTGCTGGCGCTCGAGACCGGAACGGTCGCGATCCGGAAACTGAGGTTCGAGGGCAGTATTCGCGCTGCGGGAGGATCCGCCTGGCGACTTGAAGGATGCCTGGGCGCAACGGTCGTGCAGGAATGCATCGTGACTTTGCGGCATGTGAAGGCGCGCGTCGATGTCCCTGTGGAGCGGCTGTACGCCACGTCTCCGCTGCCCGCCGAAGCCGCATATTCCAAAGTGCCGGATTTGGACGTCGAGCACGGGGTGGAGTTCGTGGATCTACTTTCGGTGGCGCGGGAGGTTCTTGTGCTGGAGATGCCTGGCTATCCCCGAGCGGACGGAGCTGAGCTTGTGGTTCGGGAAGACGTCGGCGGCGAGGTCCCCGTCCCGGAAAGCGAAACCCGCAAGCCGTTCGAAACCCTTTCGGCACTTAGGACCCGCCTGAATTGTTGATTGAAATGCGCAACATAAGCTATTGCGCGGGCTGTGCTTGGTTGTATTTTCCGCGCCGAAGACTAATTGGCGTTCCGAATGCCGCGCGGGTTCTCCGCGCGGCCGGATTTCGCGCGTGAGATCAAAGGCATGCTATGGCGGTTCAGCAAAACAAGGTCACGCCGTCGCGGCGCAACAAGCGCAGATCGCACCACGCACTGGCTTCGGACGCCCGGAACGAGTGTCCGAACTGCGGCGAATTCAAGCGCCCGCACCACGTCTGCCCCGCGTGCGGAACCTACAATGACCGGGAAGTCCACACGGTTGGCCAGCAATTCGAGGACGACGAGGACGACGTCTGACGTCTGAGAGACGGCACCCTCGCGTTGGGACATGGCCAGCGAGACCAGCCAGAGCGACATCGGCGCGGACCCGCACGTGATCTCCGTGGATGCGATGGGCGGAGACCGGGGCCCTAACGCCGTAGTCGATGGAATGGCCCGCGCGGCTGCGAAGCATCCGGAAATCAAGTACGTCGTCCACGGAGACAAGACCGCTCTCCGCAAGCGGATAGCGAAGCGGCGGCCGCTTCGCGGCAAATGCGATATCCGGCATTGCGACGGCGTCGTCACGATGGCGGAAAGGCCCAGCCAGGTCATCAGGCACGGGCGGGACACTTCGATGTGGTCCGCGATCGAGACCGTGCGCAACGGAGAAGCGCCGGTAGCAGTCTCTTGCGGCAACACCGGAGCGCTGATGGCTGTTTCCGTCGTTCGGCTGAAACGCGCGCCGGGAGTGGGCCGGCCCGCAATCGCTTGCCTCTGGCCGTCGCGGAATCCCAGCGGCTTCAATGTCCTGCTGGATGTCGGCGCCGACATCCGGGCGGACGAGAACGATCTGGCACGCTTCGCCGAAATGGGCGCGGCTTACGCGCGGAACGGCCTTGGGCTGAACCGGCCCAGGATCGGCATCCTGAACGTTGGCACCGAAGCGCATAAGGGCCGAAGCGAAATCAAGGCGGCCAACGCGATGATGCCCGGCATCGCCGACGCTAGCGGCTTCGACTATGTCGGATTCGTCGAGGGCGGCGACATTCCTTCATCGCGGGTCGACGTGGTCGTAACCGATGGGTTCACGGGGAACGTCACCCTGAAATCGGTTGAGGGGACGGCAAACCTGATCAAGGACTTCCTCCGCGAGGCATTCACGCACACGCCGTTGTCGCCGATCGGCGCTCTCTTCGCGTACACGCCGCTCCGGCGCCTGTTCAAAAGGATAGACCCGCGGCGCGTGAATGGCGGCGTGTTTCTGGGCCTCAACGGGCTGGTCGTAAAATCGCACGGCGGCGCCGATGCGGTCGGCGTGGCGGCCGCAATCGGCTTAGCCCTCCGCCTTGCCGAGAAGCGGGCAGCCGACACCGTTGTTCCGGAATCGCGGCCGCGCCCTGCCCCTCCGGCAGCATCGGTCGGCGGCATGCCCGTGCGCAGCGGTGCCGCATGACCGGCATCGCGGCGGTCGTAAGGGGCGTCGGCCATTATTTGCCCGAACGCGTTGTTCCCAATTCCGAATTCGAAGGGTTTCTCGACACGAGCGACGAATGGATCCGCACCCGTACCGGAATCGAATCGCGCCGATTCGCAGCCGACGGGCAGACCACCTCAGCCCTCGCCGCCGAAGCGGCGCGACGGGCGATCGAGGATGCCGGGATCAATCCGGGAGATGTGGACCTGCTGGTGCTGGCAACCTCCACGCCGGACAGCACGTTTCCGTCGACCGCAACCCAGGTCCAAGCGGAAATCGGGATGCGGAACGGCTTCGCCTTCGACATCCAAGCGGTATGCGCAGGTTTCGTTTATGCGCTTGCGAACGCGAACTCGCTTCTGGTCGCAGGAGAGGCGCGATGCGCCCTGGTCGTCGGCGCGGAAACCTTTTCCAGAATTCTCGACATGAAGGATCGAGGCACCTGCGTGCTGTTCGGGGACGGGGCCGGGGCTGTGGTGCTTGCGGCCGAAAAGCCGAACGGAGCAGCCGGAGGCAGGGGTGTCCTGGCGACCGACATTCATTCCGACGGCCGTCATCGCGACCTCCTTTACGTGGACGGCGGGGTCTCGACCACGCAGACCGCGGGGCACCTCCGGATGGACGGCAAGGAGGTCTTCAAGCACGCTGTCAGCAAGCTGGTTTCCACGACGAATGCGGTCCTGGCCAAAGCCGGAAAGGACTGTTCCGAAATCGATCTTGTCGTTCCCCACCAGGCGAACCACAGGATCATCCGGGCCACTTCGAAAAGACTCGGGCTGGACGAGTCAAAGGTGGTTGTGACGCTCGACAAGCACGGAAACACGTCCGCCGCGTCAATTCCGCTCGCCCTTTCCGTCAGCAAGGAATCCGGCAGGATAAGCAGCGGCGACCTGGTTCTCATGAAGGCCATCGGCGGCGGACTCGCATGGGGGTCGGTTCTGGTGCGCTGGTGAAGCCGACGCTTCGATCCGGCCATTCCGGTATGACTGAGTTCAGACACATGCTGGACTGGCCCCGCCATCCAATCGGGCGGGGCCCCGCCCGATTGGATGGCGATTGACGAAGGGGCGCGGGTCTTCCAACCTGTTCGTGAAACGGCGAACAGAAGGAGACCCGCAATGCAAGTAATCAGACACGGCTCCCGCTTTGCAAGGGCGGCCTCGATGTCCATCAAGGCGGAGGCTGCGGAAGGCGGCCCGGCCGCCGCCGCGAGGCGCAAGGCCCTGGGCCAGTGGCACGCAGCGAGGCGCGAGGGTCTCACGGCGCGGAAGGCCGCCGACATCGTCGGCGTTCCGAAATCCACGCTCTTCGGCTGGGACAAGCTGCGGCGGGAGAACCGCCTCGAGCCCCGGTCCCGGAGGCCCCGGCGCGTGCGGCGGGCGGACTGGCCGGAGAGCCTGGTCCGCACGGTCAAGGAGATCCGCCAGGACCAGCCGATGTGGGGCAAGGCCAAGATCGCCGCCGCGGTCCGGCGGGAATGGAGCGGGCGGAAGGCTCCCAGCGCGAGCACCATCGGGCGGATCCTCAAGCAGCTCATGCGCGCGGGCGACATCGTTCCGGTTCCGGCGCTGCGCGGAAAGGCCCCGCGCGACGCCCGCAGCCGGCGGCCCTGGGCGCGCCGCAGGCCCGCAGGGCTCAGGCCCCGGAAGGCCGGGGACATCCTCCAAGTGGACAGCATGACAGTAACCCACCGGGGCGGAAGGCGGACCATCAAGCAGCTGGTCGCCGCGGATCCCGTCTCCAAATGGACCTGCGCCAAAGCCTACAGGCGGGCCACCGCCCGCAACGCCGCGGAGTTCCTCGACAAGCTCGTCCGCGACATGCCGTTCGAGGTGAAGGCCATCCAGGTCGATGGCGGATCCGAGTTCAAGGCCGAGTTCGAGCGGGAGTGCCGAAAGCGCGGCATCGCCCTCTGGGTGCTCCCGCCGCGATCCCCCAAGCCCGACGGGAACGTCGAGCGAACCATCGGAACCTGGCGCTACGAGTTCCACGGATGCTGGGAGATCCCCGACGACCTGGCCAAAATCAACCGCCTCGTCGACGCCTTCGCCGACGAGTCCGACCGCGTCCGGCCCCACCGATCACTCGGATGCAGAACGCCCGAGGAGTTCCTGAGGGCCGCCTCATGAAACGAGCCAACGGACACCGACTTCTTCATTCTCGAATCGAACGCGGGAGCGCGGGCCCCGATGGCGGAGCCGGAAAACGGAACGGACCGCCCGCGACCGGCAACCCGCCGAAGCGGCGGCCGGAAACCGCGGTGGAAACCGCCAAACCGACCGGATACCCTGCCAGCCGAATCGAACAGGAGAAAAGACCCCGACAGTCCAGAATGTATTGAACCCAGTCACGGTATTGCCAAGGCCGGAACCTTCGGCAATATTCCTGCGAAATCAGAAATCTGTCGGTTGGAACAGAAATTATGGAAACACGAACTCGGCAGGACCTGATCAACGCCGTCTACCAGAATGTGGGACTTTCGCGGGCGGAGTCCTCGCGAATTGTCGAGCTGACGCTCAAGCTGCTGTCGGACGAGCTGGTGCGCGGCCAGCCCGTAAAGGTCGCGTCCTTCGGGACGCTTGCGGTAATCAGCAAGCGCGAGCGCATGGGACGGAATCCCAAGTCAGGCGAACCGGCCACGATCACGGCCCGTCGCGTCCTTACGTTCCGGCCGTCGAGGCAGTTGAAGAAGCGTGTCGCCGACAGACAAGTTGAGGAGGCCATCTAGTGGCATGATTCAGACAGATGGCATTCTCTTTGCCGTGCGGCGATGAGGCGTTCCGGGCTTGCCGTCCAGTTGTAGGCTTTCGCCTCCTTCCCGTTGTGCAGTTCGATGAATTCCATGATCGACTTCTCGAGTTGCTCGACGGAGTCGTGGGCGCCGCGCCGGAGCCGGCGGCTGGCGAGCTTCCCGAAGAAGCCCTCGACGGCGTTCATCCAGGAGCAGGGCGCGGGCGTGAAGTGGAAGGTCCAGCGGGGGTGGTCCGCGAGCCATTCGCCGACGGCCCCGTGCTTGTGGGCGGCGTAGTTGTCGAGGATGGCGTGGATGGCCAGCCCGGCGGGCACCGTGCTGTCGACCTGGTCGAGGAACTCGATGAACTCCCGGCTCCGGTGGCGCTCGGCATGTCGCCCGATGACCTTCCCGTCCAGGATGTTCAGGGCGGCGAACAGGTTCGTGGTGCCGTGCCGCTTGTAGTCGTGGGTCATCGTGGCGGGCCGCCCCGGCTTCATCGGCAGGCCCTTCCGCGTTCGCGCGAGCGCTTGGATCTGCGTCTTCTCGTCGATCGACAGCACGACCGCCCGGTCCGGCGGATTCATGTAGAGCCCTGTGATGTCGCGGGTTTTCTCCTCGAATTCCGGGTCCTTCGAGATCTTGAAATGCCGCCAGCGGTGCGGCGCGATCCTGTGGCGGGTCAGGATGACGTGCGCCGTCGACGCTCCGACGCCGACCGCGGCCGCCAGGGCGCGCACCGTCCAGTGCGTCTCCCCGCCAGGCGGCGGGGCCAGCGCCGTCTCCACGAGCTCGCGGACCTTCGCCTCCGGCGTCGGCGGCGTCCCCGGCTTGCGGGTCTTGTCGCGGAGCAGGCCGTCCACCCCCTCCTCCATGAACCGCTCCTGCCAGCGCCAGACCGTCGGCTTCGACGCGCCGGTCCCGGCCGCGATCGCCATCGTTCCCAGGCCCTGGTCCGCCAGCAGGATGATCCGCGCCCGCCTCGCATGCTTCAGCCTGCTGTTGCCGTCGTTCGCGATCGCCTCGAGCCGCCTGCGCTGCTCGTCCGAAACCTCGAATTCAACGCCTGTCCGCATCGTCCCGCCTCCTGTCCGTCCCGCGCCGAAGCTGCGCGGAGCCGACAAGCCGCATAAGGGAATCAAGTGTGAAAAACAAGCCACTAGGGCTGACCCTGAATGGATAAGTCCGAGGACGCACTCAAGACTGTTAGCGACGTCAAGGAACTCCTTGGCGTGCAGCCTCACGTACTGCGGTACTGGGAGAGCCAGTTCACACAAGTGAAGCCGCTGAAGCGGGCAGGCGGGCGCCGATATTACAGGCCGGAGGACGTACGGCTTCTTGCCGGCATCCAGACGCTGCTTCACGATGAGGGGCTTACGATCAAGGGCGTGCGCAAGGTCCTCGATTCGAAAGGCGTGGGGCATGTCGCGAATCTGGCCGGGCAAGCTGGCGACGCTGTCAAATCCGAAGCGCGCGGGCCCCGGTCTGCGGATGCCGGAACGCGCGCGTCCGGCGATGCGGTTCCGGCCAACAGCAGAGCGGCCCAGGACGCCGCGCCGGGCGCGAGCGATGTCCCGGCGCCGGCCCTTGCCGACCCGGTGCGGCAAGTCAACGGGGAAGCGGCCGCCGAAAGGCAGGCACTCATATCCGTGTATGAGAAGCTCAAATCGCTGCGGGCGCGCATGGCGGCGGACCCGGGCTGACGGCCCGCACTTGCCACCCGAAGCGCAGTTGGCATATGGACCTGCTCAGTCGGGCCATAGCGCAGTTAGGTTAGCGCGTTCGTCTGGGGGGCGAAAGGTCGCGAGTTCGAATCTCGCTGGCCCGACCATCCTGAACCGGGGCGCAGGCGAAGCCGGGCCGAGTTCGGAGAGTCTGGGACCGCCGTGATCAGCTGCGAACAAGGCGTTCTTCCGGACCGTCTGATCGCCAAGCTGATCGACGCCGGAGCGATCAGGAGCTCAAGCTCGATTCGTCCTCTCCAGGTTCAGCCCGCCAGCCTTGATCTCACCCTCGGATCAACGGCGCACCGGATCCGCGCATCGTTCCTGCCGGGCGCCGGGCGCGCGATTTCGGAACGTCTGGAGGAAGACAGCCTTCGCACGGTCGATTTGCGGGAAGGGGCGGTTCTGGAGAAGGGCTGCGTCTACGTCGTCGGCCTTCAAGAGCGCCTTGCGCTGCCGACCAATATCGGCGCGGTCGCCAATGCGAAGAGCTCGACGGGCCGCCTGGATCTCCTGACCCGGCTCGTGACGGACTGCGGCACGGAGTTCGACCGGGTCGACGCCGGATACACGGGCCCACTGTATGCAGAGATCTGTCCCCGTTCGTTCGCCGTTCTCGTGAGAACCGGCACGCGGCTGAACCAGATACGGTTCCGCCAAGGCGACGCCGTCCTCTCGGACGACCAGCTGCGCGAACTGCAGCGAAAGCGCAGGATCGTTTCAGGCGATGCGTCGATCGGCGGCGGAATCGGATTCTCGGTCGATCTCGGCCGGCCAAAAGGATTCTCGGGCTTCCGCGCGAAGCCGCACGCCGGGATCATCGATGTGGACGAGATCGGCCGCTACGATCCCGCCGACTTCTGGGACCCGGTCGCCGCGAAAGATCGGCGCATCATTCTGGACCCCGGTTCGTTCTACATCCTTGCGAGCCGGGAGGCTGTCAGCATACCGCCGGACTACGCGGCCGAAATGGCTCCCTACATTGCAATGGTAGGCGAGTTCCGCGTCCACTATGCGGGCTTCTTCGACCCCGGGTTCGGGCATTCGGAATCAGGCGGCAAAGGCTCGAAGGGAGTCCTCGAGGTGCGCTGCCATGAGGTTCCGTTTTTTCTCGAGCACGGCCAGCTGGTGGGAAGGCTTGCCTTCGAACGGATGTCAGCCCGTCCCGACGTGCCGTACGGCTCGAGTGCCGGCGCGAACTACCAAGGGCAAGGGCTGAAGCTCGCGAAGCAGTTCCGGCAGTACGTGGCGCCGGGCGCGCCATTGCTCGGCGGATAGCCGAGCCAGCGGAACAAGCGGGCGCACTGGAAGCATCCGACAACGGCTTGAATTCGTAGTCCGGCTGACTTAGAGAGTCGGCGGACAGGGTTTCCGCCTGATCCAGTCGGTATAAAGGTCGGGATTGCCCGGCTCGAACCGTTTCGGGGCCCGGTCGACGGGTTCAAACGGATATAGTTCGACTGCGGCCCCGGCACAGCGAGTTCACATTGCAGCTTTGGTCGCAAACGTGATTGCCGCTTTGGCGCGGGCGATACTGATCGCATAGCCCCCTCAGCCCCATGCAGCTTTTTGGCAGGCGAAAACGTGCTTGATCTTCGCCCGGAGGGCCAACGTGCCCGGAAAACAATCGGCGGTTACGCGAAACAGGAAGGCAGCCGAATCGCACGGTCAAGATGTGCTACACCTCTTTAATATATGAACTTGCATGCAATCCCCAAGTATGTTCCAATGACGACCATTGTTTTGAGGAACGGCCATGGAAAAGCAAAGTCAAACCAACGACCAAAGCGTCTACGAAACCGTTGATGTAGTAGTCAAGATGCTCCTTCCCCTCGACCGATCCATCCAGTTGCGGGTGTATCGAACCGTGGGTACCTTCTTTGGCTTCGAGGAATCGTACCTCAAAGTTGACAAGAATGCAGGCAATCGGGTTCCGCCAAATGTTTCTCGAGAACCACAATTTTCGAGTTCGGAAGATCCAACGCCTAAGGAATTTCTTCTTGAAAAAAAACCGGACACAGAAGTCGAACGTGTTGCTTGCCTTGCGTACTATCTGGCCCACTACAGAGATATCCTGCGATTCAAGACCATCGAAATAAGCAAGTTGAATACAGAAGCCGCGCAGACAAAACTGTCCAATGCTTCGCGTACCGTCTTCGGTGCTATTAGATCTGGGTATCTTGCGGACGCAGCAAAAGGCATGAAGCAATTGTCCGCGGAAGGGGAGCGGTACGTTGAGGCATTGCCTGATCGTGGTGCTGCAAAGGAGGTCAGACCACGAACAAAAAAGCGAATCCGCAAAAAAAGTTGAATGAGCCAAACAGAAAGCGGTCACAATTGAAACTAGGTCGATTCAAATGAGTAACGCGGCTAGTCCCATCCGCGTTACGATCTACAACCATAAGGGCGGCGTCGGAAAAACTACACTTACGGTGAACGTCGCATTTGCTCTGTCGTCCTTGGGGCAAAATGTTCTCTTGGTAGATAGCGATCCGCAATGCAACCTCACTTCATATCTTCTCGCTGACGACGTGGTTGATGATCTCCTGAATCATTCTACCCACGAAGATGGACAAACCATCTGGAGTGCCGTCCAGCCCATTACCAACGGGATAAGTTCCGTTCGTTTGATTGATCGAACGAAGATCGGAAACATTTCTTTGATTCCAGGTGATATACGACTTTCCGAATTTGAAGAATTTCTAGGAGATGCTTGGGCTGATGTATTCAAGAGACGTATGGGCGCACTGCAAGCCACGTCGTCAATCAGCTATTTGATTACCAATTTGGTCCGTCAACATAAATTTGATTTTGTATTTTATGATACTGGACCCAATATTGGTCCGCTCAACCGTGTGCTTCTGCTGGATTCCGATTTTTTCATAGTGCCGGTAGCGTGCGACCTGTTTTCCACTAGGGCGCTATCTACTCTTGGCCAAACCATCAAGAAGTGGGTTCGCGACACGGAAACCATCAATGCTATCGCACCCGATAATGCGCCGATGCTGGCTGGGAAGCCAAAGTTTCTCGGTTACATACCTCAGCGGTTCAGGGTTTATGGTCAGGACATGACAAGGGAGGCAAAGTTATACCATAACCGAATTAGAAACCGTGTTTACAAGGACATTTCGTCAGTGCTGCGGGAAATCGATGATGAGCTTGCACCGGGATATCCGATTAATCCTGTGCTTGGTCAAATTCAGGATTTTGGATCGCTTGTCCATAGGGCGCAGCGCGAAGGCGTATCCATTTGGGATTGCTCAGCCTCGGATAGCCGTTTGAAATTGTCGGCAAAGAGCTCATTCCGGCAGATCGCCGAAGGCATTGCGCGTGCAGCTGGAAGGGAAGTTTGAATGCTGTCCGGCAATGAACGTCGCCGCATTGATGAAGCGGTTCGATACTTTATAACCAACCGCCATCTGTTCGAATCATTTGCCCAGTCGCTCATGGCTTATTTTCAGAGCAGCCCGGAACTCGGAGAGTTTATCCATTTCATCAAATGCAGGATCAAGGATGAAGGGAGTTTGCGTGCGAAGCTGAAAAGATACGTCGAGAATATCGGTGATCAAAATCTTGCGGGCAAAGTTGCCAATTTTGCTGGCCTTAGAATTATTCATTTGCATATGGACCAATTATCTTCCATCCATCCTATTGTGTTGAATATTTTGGAAGAGCAAAATTGCCAGCTATCAGGCACCACGGCCTATTGTTGGGATGTGGAATATGAAGATCTGTTTAACAAGATCGGGATCAAAGCCGTGCAACGAGACTCCATGTACACGACGGTGCATTATGACTTGGTTGCAAACCGAAGGAAACAGATCACCTGCGAGCTTCAGATTCGATCCCTGACAGACGAATTGTGGGGAGAGGTGTCCCATAGAGTTAACTATCCGGAGGAATCGCGGATCAGGTCTTGTCAGGATCAGCTGAAAGTTTTGGCAAGATTGACTTCTGGTAGCGGGCGTTTGGTAGATTCTATCTTCAAGACCCATTATGAGAGCGGCAAATCGTCGTGATTGCAAGGTTGTAGGAGACACGCCAAGGTCTCGCCAAAGTAATCAGATTTGCGCTATGGCTTTTCCATCGGCATTCGTTAACGGCGCCCCCGTAAGCAAGATATATGCGCTCTGTGTTTGCCGAAGAGTAAAAGTTTATTCGAATGAGCCCGAAGCGACGCGGAATGGACCAATGGCAAATGCAAAGCCCAATCCGAGGTATCCAACCGACCGGCTGGACTGAGAATTCGAGTCGCTGTCGGAGGTGTCCGAGTTTCGAGAGCTCTGATCAAGCAACTGCGTCGAGCTCGTTCCTGACTACCTTTACGAGCAGCGGCTGGTCAAGCCGCGTCTTGATCACCGAACCGCCCGCTGCTAGCTCCGCCACATCCTTTACAAGGCCATCCGTTCTCCCACGCGTTTCCCTGCCTTGAGCCTCGTGCGCTTTTCTGAACTCCTTGCCTAACGCGGCGTCCGCTTACTGCACCTCCTCGCCTTATGCGTCAATCCTACTCGACAATTCGCTTACGGAATTATCGAGTTTTCTCTCAACTTTCCTGTTGTCCGCAAGCAACCACGTAAACAAACCGACGAAGAGCGCCGCAAGGCCGACCATCGAAGCATAAATTTCCATGCAATCTAATTCAGCGATGGACAGCTCATTTGGAAAAGATGATATAAAACCCAGCGGCCGACCAGTCGTCCCGGAACCCAGGTTCGGCTGACGAAGACATCAGCGGACCATCATGTGCCTGAAGAGCACAGGAAGCTTCAGGAAACTTCTGTATCCCGACAGTGCCGTAGCGCTTCCGCTGTCGGCTTCTGCCGAGGTCGGTGGTTGGTGAGGAAGGACGCGGATGCGCGCTGGACGGCCAAGTTCCTCACAGCGAAGCTCCAGCCGGATGGCACAATGCAGGCTGATGCCGCCATTCCGGTCTACGGCTGCAAATCCCACATCAGCGTGGATCGGAGGAACGGGATCGTCCGGAGAGGCAGACCTCCGAGGAGGACGCCGCTCCCGATAGCGCAACGCTGCTGGAAGGCTTGATCCGGACCGCCGTGCCGGGCGCGAGATGAGGGCGGATGCCGACTGCCACTCAGCGCGGAAAGAGGTTTGCTTGATGCGGATGGCATGACAAGCTGCATCAATCGCCGGAAGCCGTGCGACCTCCCCGCGGCGGGCGAATGGGCCGCCAAGGCCAACGGACGCAAATCGGCGGTTCGGGCGAAGACCGGGCATGTTTTTACCTGCCGGAATAGCCGCATGGGGCTGACGGTCCGCGCCAAGGCGGCGACCACGCTCACAAATAAAGTCTGTAGCATGAGCCAACTGCGCCGACCCTACGGCCGGAGCCACAACAGACCCGAATCCCGCTCTCCCGGCACCCCGTACAGGCCGGAAACGGCCCAGGTCACGCAATCCGGACCTTCAAAACAGCAGAACGGGTGGAAAGCCGAGCCCGCAGACCGTCGAAACTGAGCGGACTGCGGAAGCAACCCGTTGTCAAAGGTATCCGACTCCTCAGGCGGCCGCCGCGTGAGCAACGGTGTCGTGAAGGCCAAGCTCGTGGCTAAATCCGGCAGGCGGAGTCCGCCGGAGAAGCCCTGATTCCCTCAGCTCCTTCAAGCCAGGGAGGTCCTTGACCGTTTCAAGGCCGAAGTGGTCCAGGAACTGACGCGTGATGGTGAACGTCATGGGGCGGCCCGGCGTCCGCCGGCGCCTTCCGATGCCGACCCAGTTCAATTCGATGAGCTGATCCAGCGATCCCTTCGACAGCGACACGCCTCGAATCTCCTCGATTTCCGACCGAGTTGCCGGCTGGTGGTAGGCAATGATCGCCAAGGTCTCCAAAGCGGCCTTCGAAAGCCTTCGTACGACGGTCTTTTCCTTGGTCAAGAGATGGCCCAGATCCGGCGCAGTGCGCATCGCCCAGGAGCCGTCCACTTTTACCACCCGCACGCCTCGTCGCGAATATTGTTCCGACAACCGCTCAAGCGACGCCGCGACATCGCAATCGGCTCCGATCCGGTCTCTGATCTCATCCGCGGAAACGGGTTCCGGCACCGCGAACAGGATCGCTTCGACGCTGCGGTCCAGTTCGCCGTCCGGAACCGGGGCGCAATGGCCGTTGATCTGCATGATTTCAGCCTCCATCGTTCTTGTCCTTCTTCTTCAATTGGATCGGGGCGAACGATCCGTTCTGCCTGAGCTCGATATCGCCCGATTTCGCCAGTTCAAGCGAGGCGGCGAAGAGCGACGCCGTCCCGGACCGGAGCCTCTGCGGGTCGCGGGTCCATGCTTCGGGAAGGAACCGGCGCAGATCCGCCCATTCTACCGCATCGCCTATGAGATACCGAAGGCTCTCAAGTGCCTCGTCCACCGAAATCACGCCATCGCGGTTCGCGTTGTACGGCGTGAACCGGTCGCGCGCCCGGACCCGGGCATAGGCCTGCATCAGATCCAGCACCGTCGCGGAGTGCTCGGGCTTCTGGACGACGGCGATCTCCTCGGGGTCGCCACGCGGAAAGAAGTCCTCGCCGAGGCGCCGCCTGCCCACGATGGCTTTCGCAGCGGCCCGCATCGCGTCCAGCCTCTGGAGCCTGAATGCAAGCTGGGCGGCTAGCTCCTCGCCGCTGGGCTCTTCCGAATTCTCCGGCAGCAGGAGCTTGGACTTCAGCAGCGCGAGCCAAGCGGCCATGACCAGGTAGTCCGCCGCAAGCTCGATTCGAAGCGCTTTGGCGTTTTCCACGAAGTCTGCGTACTGCTCGGCGAGCTTCAGAATCGAAATCTGCTTCAGATCGACCGTTTGTTTCCGCGCAAGGTCGAGCAGCAGGTCCAGCGGACCTGCGAACCCTTCGATATCGACCAGCAGCTCCTCCTGCGCGGCCTCCCGCACGGGCCAGTCGTCTTCGATCGACAGGTTCATGCTGTCGGACACGGAACCGGCTTTCTTTCCATGATCGATTCGAATTCTCGGATTGCCTCCGCCATGCGCTGCCCGTCCGGGGCGGAAGCCGGCCTCGCATCCAATGCACGGGAGGCACGCGACGCCGATGCTCCGCTGAGCGTTCCGGCTTCCTCCGCGGCCTCGGCCATTTCCGACATCTTCCCGTTGCAGTGCAGAACGAGGTCGCATCCGGCGTCAAGCGACCGCCGCACGCGCTCGCTGATCCCGCCGGAAAGCGCATTCATTGAAATGTCGTCCGTCATCAGGAGGCCGTCGAAGCCTATCTCGCCGCGCACGATGCCGATCGCCTTGCTCGATTGGGTGGCAGGGCTGTCCGGATCAATCGCGCTGTAGACCACGTGCCCGGTCATTCCGATCGGAAGGTCGCGAAGCGCGCGGAACGGCTTGAAGTCCGTTTCGGCCAATTCCTCCTTTGTCGCTCCGGTTCTAGGCAGTTCAAGATGGCTGTCGGAGCCCGGCCGCCCGTGGCCCGGAACATGCTTGACCACCGGAAGCACGCCTCCGCGGAAGCATCCGTCCGCGACCGCGCGCGCCAGCGTTGCTACTTGGCCAGGGTCGCGCGAATAGCACCGGTTGAACAGCACCGAGTGCGTTCGGGCGGTCGCCGTGTCGGCAGTGGGCACGCAGTTCGTGTCGATTCCAAGCGCCCTCAGTTCCGACCCGATGATTTCGTACCGCAGGGCCATGGCCTTGGCGGCCTTGTCGGGCGCGAGCATTTCGCACTGCTCGAGCGGAGGAAGCCATTCCCGCCAATGCGGCCCGCGCAGGCGCTGAACGCGACCGCCTTCCTGGTCGATCAGCACCGGCGCGTCCCGCCCCGCGGCCGATCGCAGCGCGTCCGTGAGTCGGCGGACCGCCTCCGGCTCCTCGACGTTCCTCGAAAACAGAATGAATCCGAACGGATTGGCGTCCTGAAAGAACCGCCGCTCCTCGGGCTTCACGACGGTGCCCTCGCAGCCCAGAATGCAGGCGCCGACGCCGTTCATCTCATTATTGTCGGAATGCATTGGGTTTGCCGCGCGTTGAGTCGGGCGCAGAATTCGCCCGTTCCCGTCCGGTCGGCGAAACCGAGCACCCGCAGCCGGAACAGCGGTCTTCCGCCGCTGGTCGTTTCCTGGATCAGCCAGTCGCGTCCGCCGAGCAGATTCGTGAATGTGCTATGAAGCATCCGCCACGCCCGCCTGGCGGCATCCCTCGTGGCGTAATCGCCGAGCTGGGCGACAGGGGTGCCGGTCGGAACCGCCGCCGCGTCCAATTCGCTTCCCGCCGATTGCAATCCCGGCGTGTTTTCGGCTGCCGCCGCGCTCATTCGGGCGAGCTCGGGACTCCTCCGCATCGGCGCATACGTTTCCTGCGCGGCATACATTTCCTGCGCCGCTGGCTCCTGTTGCGAGGATATGTCCGACGTTCCGGCAGCAGGGATCTCCGGTTCATGGACTTCGCGCGCAACCGGCTCCGACCTCGCCAAGCGCTCCGGCGCCTGCGCGGGCGCGGTTTCCCTCGGCAGTCCCATGAATCCGTACCGGGATGCGGCACCGGCATTCCGCCTCGCTGCGAGATCCCTCGGCGACAAATCCAAAACGTGCAATTGGGCGGGCTTAGGCGCCAGCCGGATTGACTCCCGGTCTGCGATTTTGGCGCTGTTTCCGCCGATCAGCGTGTTGATCGCGCGGCCTTCGAAAGGGCTTCGGATTCCGCCGGGATCCTGGGGCAGCCGCTTGAAAGGGGCGCCGCCGGCGCTGACCTCCGGAATCGCGCCTCCCGTGCCGAACGACACGCCGTTCCCCCATGCGACCAGAAACGCGACCGCGCCGACGGAAATCAGCGGACCGGCCGCCTTCAGGGCAACCCTGATCGCGCGCTTTCCGGAATCTCCGGCACCGGAGACATCCGCGGCTCCGGCTACGTATACTGCCATGCCCCTGCCTCAACAGCATAACAGACTGCTCTCGGGCGCCCGCGCAATTCCCTTGCGTCTTTTCCGGAAGACTACATCTCCCGCATCGGCGTCACGCCAAGAATACCAAGGCCTGACCGGATTACAACACCTGCGCCGCAGGCGAGCGCGACGCGGGCGGAATTGCCGACTGGATCGCCATCCTGCACAAACCTGAGTTCCGGACTCTCGTTCCCCAGCGTCCACAACGAATGGAAGTCCGAAGCCAGCTCTGAAAGGTAGAACGCGATCCTGTGCGGCTCGTGGTGACGGGCAGCTGTCTCAACAAGCCTGGGCCATTCCGCAATTCTTCTGGCGAAGGCAATCTGCTTCCCGTGGGTGAGAACGCTGAAATCCGCCTTCGCAAGCGCGTCCTCGGACGCGTCCAGTCCCGATGCGGCAAGCCTCCGCGCGACGGAGCAAATCCTGGCATGCGCGTACTGGACGTAAAACACCGGATTCTCCTTGGACTGCTCGCGAACCTCGTCGAAATTGAAGTCCAAGGGGGCGTCGTTCTTTCTGGTCAGCATCACGAACCGCAGCACGTCGGGACCGACTGCCTCGACCGCCTCCCTCAGCTTGACGAACTCGCCGGCGCGCTTCGACATTTTCTGGATTCCTGCCGCCGAGCTGACGCGAACAAGCTGGATGAGCTTGATGTCGAACGGCATGCGGCCATCCGTGAACGCCGACACAACGGCCTTGATCCGCTTGCAATAACCGCCATGGTCCGCCCCGAAGACATTGATCAGCTCGTCGTACCCGCGCATCACCTTGTCGTAGTGGTAGGCGATATCGGGGGCAAAATACGTCCACGTCCCGTCCGATTTCCTGACCGGCCTGTCGACATCGTCCCCGCGGGCAGTGGATCTGAACAGCGTTTGCTCGCGCGGCTCCCAGTCTTCGGGCTTCAGGCCCTTCGGCGGGTCGAGGACGCCGTCGTAAACCAGCCCGTTCGCTTCGAGTTCCTTGATTGCGGCCTCAATGCGGCCGCTGCCGTAGAGCGATACTTCGCTGAAGTACCGATCCATTCGCACGCCCAAGAGCTCCAAGTCGGCGCGTATCAGGGCGAGCATTTCCTGAATCGCGAATTCCTTGGCGGGCTCCAGCCAAACGCTTTCCAGCTCGCCGATCCATTCCTCGCCGAAACGCTCCTTCAGGCCCTCGCCGACCGGCACCAGGTAATCGCCGCGGTAGGATTTCCCGTCGAATTCCGGCTCCCGGCCATTCGCCTGCAGGTACCGGAGGTATGCCGACCTCGCGAGCGCATCCACCTGCGAGCCCCCGTCGTTAACATAGTACTCCCTCGTCACATCGCAGCCGATGAACTCCAGCAGCCTGCCGAGCGCGTCGCCGAACACCGCCCCCCGCGCATGCCCCATGTGCAGAGGACCGGTCGGGTTCGCCGAAACGAATTCAAGGTTCACGCGCTTTCCCGCGGCGGCGTCGGAGCGGCCGTAAGCGTCGCCCAGCTCCAAAGCGGATCGCGCCTCGCCCATCCAAGTATCCGGATGAAGCATCAGGTTCAGAAACCCCGGGCCCGCGACGCTTACGGATGCGATCTGCGGTGCGCTGCCCAGCCTTTCCGCCATTTCCGAAGCTAGGTCCCGCGGATTTCGGCCAGCGGATCTGGCAATCGCGATCGCTGCGTTCGTGGCAAGCTCGCCGTGGGACTGGTCCCGCGGCCGCTCGACCGTCACTCCGGAGTGGTCGAGTCCCTCGGGAATGCCTCCTTGGGCCGACAGACCTTCGAGGCATTCGAGAACCAGCGTTCTGATCTGGCGGTATACGTTTGCACCCATCAGCGAACCGTTCATCCACGAGCAGCACTTCGAGCCGCTTCATCCGCCGGATCCGGGACGATCCTTGTGGCGGCGAAACTGCGCGGCGGTGGAAGCAGGCTCGTGGTCTACCCGCGGAAAACCTGCGCGCGATCAAGCCAGCTCGAATGCTTGCCACGCCGAATGCCGCCGTGATCGCGGCATTATCCGATACGGATGCCGCAGGGAAGGCGGCGCAATGCCGGTACGGCAACCGCCCCGCCCCGCTTGAACCGGCTTTTAACGATCCGCTTGCAGGAACATTCCACGACGCCGGATCCGACCGGCAAGCCGCGTTGTCGGTAGAGGTCAGTCATCGAAACCGCGGCGTCCGTGTTCCTGCCATCCGGCATGATCCCGTGTCGATCTGCGCCGCAAAGCAGCACACACATCCGATGAACCTCTGGGTTTCCTCCAGATCGCGCCGGGGCGATCCATACCTTCCAGTGCCTCAAGCGAATCCCACGCACCGACGCTGAGGAAAATTTGCAGTTTAGGGGCTGACAAGGGATAGTCAGCGCAGTACCTAATGACTCATCGGGTGCCCTTGACGGGCTCGATATGGTTCGCCCAGCCTGACATCACCTGCCCTCTTCCAAGAGGGCGTTTTCTTTGCGCGCGTTCCATGCATCTCGGGCCACTTCGACCAATGGCGAACGACCCGGCCAAACTTTCAGCCGGTCAAGCGTCGCTCCATGTTGCCGACGATAGATGTTCGGAAGCAATCTTTCGAAATACGGATAGTCGAAATCCATGTACTTGAATGCACGATAAACGTTTTAGGCCAGCAAATCGGAAAGCTGGACGCCGTTTGACAGCTCACTGCGGGTGAAAAACGGATATTCAACGATTGCGGGGAAGGCCATGTTGCGGTTCCCCGCCCGCTGAAACGAGGCATGTTTCATCGCGATGGCACGGTTGAGTTTCTTGCTCGTATCATCCATCATGATCAGCACTCGATGTTTCGGATGATACTCCCTCATGTAGTGCTGAATGCGTTCCAACAGAAATTCGCACGCTTTTATGCGAAGAGTCTCGTGAGTAGCATGGTCATAAAGATGGCGCTTGTCGATAACACATGGCAGGATGATCGTATTGCATTCGACAACCTGGCGAAAATAAGTTTCTGTGAGACGTGTCATGTCATCGTCGTTCAACGCGCTAAGGAATGGACTTCGCTTCTTGCGTTCAGTTGGCATGCGCATCCAGTTGGATTTGACTTCGCACTCCGCGAGCTCGTAGCTGCCCAATCCGTCTCTTTTCATGTATCCGGCGAGCTCGAGCTTTAGGCCGGAAATCTCGGCTTCGAAGCGGCGCCACTGATGATCATACATGCAAACGGCAAGCAATACGCAGAGATGGTCCTTGGGTTTCTCCGGCAGTTCCGGTTGAGGGGGCACGAGAGCCAGATTCGTCAAAATAGAAGAAATACATGAGTTCATGCCTTTGCGACAGTCAGATTCCCATCCGTGAATTACATATTCACTACTTCTAATTTGAATGCTTGTCCATCCCCAGCTTGAAGAGAGCACAGGCGCGCCGTGCACAAATGCTAAGGCATTTGGATTTAGAAAAAATCAATTTTGGCTTAGGAATTCCGCTTTTTCGCCAGCATTTGATTCGGAGCCCGTCGTGTTTGTACTCATGCCGTCGCTGACGCTAATGAGCAACTCTTCCCGGCACCGCAGCCGGTGCCAAGAACGTAAAGGATGGCGACCCATCCGCCACAGCACTTCGTGGCCTCGACAGGCGCGAGGGTGCCCCGGAGCTCATCACCGGTTGCAAGCCGGAAAACCGTCTGACCGACCTGCCACTCCGTTGGCAGAGCACTCAGGCGCGGGTCGACTCGAGGACATGCGCATTTCGGCCCGCGCATGCCGACGACCGAGCCGGGTTGCTAATCGGAAAGGGCTTGCGACGATTTGCAAGCTGTTCAGTCCAACTTCTATCACTCGCTGTTTCCCGCGTAGAGCAGCTCCCGGTAGAAGTCCTCGCCCGGCGAAAAGCCCGCCCGCATGTGGGCCCTGATCGCGTACCGGTCGGTCATTCCGGCGATGTAGTCGCCGACAAAACGCGCCCTCCTCTGATCGGCATCCGCCGCTCCGGCCATCGCCATGCCCCAGTCCGCAGGCAAGAGATCGGGCTTGGCCATGAAATGACCGAACAAATCCCTGACGATTTGCTTCGCCGCTGACCTCGCCTTCTCCATCGATGCCGACCGGTACATGCGCTGCCGCAGGAAAATGCGGACCTCCGCGAGCTCCGACGCCGTCTTGCCCGAAAACCCCGCAACCGCGTGGCCGCACTCGCGGATGTCTGCGGCGCTGCAGGGCCGGACGGAGTCAATCCGGGCCCTGGTTTCGCTGGCTGCGTCGTTGACCAGAGCCTTGAACACGGCGCGCAGGACGGCTTGAGCGAACCGGTTCCGGTCGTTTTCCTTTTTCGATTCCCCGACCTTGCGGAACGCATCCCTCACAAGTGGAAGCGCTTCGATGTCTTCGAGAGCGAAGCACTCCGCCCGCATCCCGTCCTGCAGGTCGTGGCAATTGTAGGCTATGTCGTCGGCGATAGCCGCGACTTGGGCCTCCGCGCTCGCATGCGAGCCGAGTCGCAGATTGAATTCCTCGTCCAGCTTGCGGACGGCTTGAGCGATGTCGCCGCTCAGCGGACCGTTGTGTTTGGCGATGCCTTCAAGCGTTTCCCAAGTCAGGTTCAGCCCGTCGTAGCCGAAGTAGCTCCGCTCCAGCTCCGCAACTATCCGTATGGCTTGGGCGTTGTGCTCGAAGCCCCCGTGCGCGGACATGAGTTCCTCCAGCGCCTCTTCGCCCGCGTGGCCGAACGGCGGATGCCCAAGGTCGTGGGCCAGCGCCACGGCTTCGGCAAGATCGCCGTTCAGCCGAAGGATCGCAGCCAGCGCGCGGGCAACCCGCGCGACCTCGACTGTATGGGTCAGCCTTGTCCTGAAATGATCTCCGTCGGGCGAGACAAACACCTGCGTCTTGTGCATCAGCCGACGGAAGGCCGTTGAATGGACGATCCTGTCGCAATCGCGCTGGAAGGGAGACCGATCCGGATCGGAAGCAACCGGATGCCGCCGCAATCCGCAGGAATCCGGCCCGCCTGCGCCAACTGCGAACGGGCGCAGAGTTCCGCGCGGATCGTCGGTCATCGGCTTCGCATCCTTGCCTGCGCAACCTCTCGGCAATATATTTTCTGAGCGTTCCGGGAAAAGGCCGCCTGACTGTTCGACATGGAACTCAAGCTACCACCGAAGGTTTCCGACAGGGCGTTCCGGCGCCTCGCCGAGATCAGCGCCGAAGGTTCGGACAAGACCTGCCTGCGTGTCGAGGTCAAGGGCGGAGGCTGCTCGGGCTTCCAGTACGAGATAGGGCTGGGCGAGCCATTGGACGACGACCTCGTCCTCGAGCGCGACGGCAACGCGGTGCTGATCGATCCGGTGTCGCTTCCGTTTCTGACGGATGCGACCATTGACTATGCCGAGGAGCTTATTGGCTCGCGTTTCGTCATCAGAAACCCAAACGCGAAGTCAACTTGCGGCTGCATGCTCAGCTTTTCGATGTGAGGATCCGCGCAGTCCCGGGTCGCGCATGAAGATCGCAAGCTACAATATCAACGGGATTCGCGCCCGGCTTCCGAGGGTTCTGGACTGGCTCGACGAATGCGATCCGGACGTCGCGCTGCTCCAGGAAATCAAGTGCGAGGATCGAAGCTTTCCCGAGGAGCCGATCGCGGACAAGGGCTACAACATAGTGATCCATGGCCAAAAGGGCTTCAACGGCGTCGCGATCCTTTCCAAATTTCCGATCGAGGATGTTGCGCGCGGCCTGCCCGGCGACAGCGACGACCCGCAAGCGCGGTGGATTGAAGCGACCGTCGTGAATGCCAAGCCGGTGCGCGTCTGCTGTCTCTATCTTCCCAACGGCAACCCCGCGCCGGGCGACAAATACGATTACAAGCTGTCATGGATGGTCAGGCTCCACGCGCGCGCCAAGGAAATCATCGCGTCGGAGGAGTCGGCACTGCTCGCCGGCGACTTCAACGTGATTCCGGAACCGGCCGACGCCCATACCCCCGACAGCTGGACGGACGACGCGCTGTTCCTGCCTCAGACCCGCGCCGCGTGGCGGCGAATCGTCAATCTCGGTTTCACCGACGCGTTCAGAGCCTGCGACGAAGCGCCGTCGAACTACACGTTCTGGGATTTCCAGAGGGGCGCGTGGAACCGCAACGACGGTATCAGGATCGACCATTTCCTTCTGACGCCGCAATGCGCTGACCTGCTGCGGGACTGCCGGATCGATCGGCACGTCCGGGGATGGGAGAAGCCCTCCGACCACGTTCCCATCTGGGTGGAGCTCGACGCCTAATTCCGGCGGCGGATCAGAGCCGAGGTGGTCTGCTTCAGTTCGCGGCGTCGCCGCCGCCGAAGAGCCAGTCGAGCGATCCTGCAACGGCTCCCGGGCAGAAAGCGCCGGCAAGCCCCAAGGCGGCGTTCATGACCGCCCTGATTGTCGCGCTGGTTGTTCCGTAGAGGCGCGCCTGCCGGTCCACGGCACGCATCGTGCGAGTGACGCGCGGCAACCTGGCGGCGCGGAATTCCCGGAACGCCGAGCTTGGCGAGCTGTTTCCTTGGAGCGCAGCCGAGAGCGCAATGGCGTCCTCGAAGGCCATGTTGGCCCCTTGAGCAAGAAACGGAAGCATCGGATGCAGCGCGTCGCCGACAAGGACCGTGCGCCGATCCGACCAGATTCGAGCCAATCCGCGCGGCCTGAGCATGCGCCGAGACGGGCTGCCGATAACCGCGAGCAGCTCCCGCACATCCCCGCGGAAATCCCGGAACGTGCCGACCATTTCCTCGCAGGCCTCGCCTGACGCTGGCGCGCGCGCAAGCGGTCCCGGCAGACTCGAGGCAAGAACCGCATTGAATTCCGAACCTTCGCGGAGCCAGTAGGTGACCACGTGCCTCCCGGGCCCCAACGTCAACCGGACGGCATCCTTGCGCTGTTCGAACGGTACCAGGTCCCCCGGCATCAGCGACCGCCATACGACATGGCTTGGCTTTGCATCGGCCTCGCGGGGATTCAAAGCCGTTCGCGCAGACGACCGGCTGCCGTCCGCGGCAACCACGATAGAAGCGTTCCCCGACGCTTGCTGCCCGGCGCCGCTTGCACCGGGCACCGCGTCCGAAACGCTCCGCACTTCGGTCCCGAACGACAGCTTGGCCCCGCTGCGTTCCGCGGCGGCGGCAAGCTCGCGGAGCAGATCGTCGCGATGCACCAGCAAGTAGGGCTGGCCCGCAATTCGTTCGTACCGTTCAAGATCGAGAACGATCGAAGGCCGACGCGATCTGTAATCGCGGATTTCCAGAACCGACGCGCGCATTCCAACGCGCCGCAAGCCGGCGCCCGCGCCGATCCGGTCGAGCGCGGCCATTCCGTTCGGCGTCACCTGGATGCCGACATCGGCGGACCGAAGCTCCGGCGCCCGCTCGGCTACTTCCACGCGGCCGCCGCGCATGGCTATCGCAGCCGCGGCCGAGAGGCCCGCCGGTCCGGCGCCGACAACAAGAACGTCGCCGTGCGGAAACGCCGCGGCCCCGCGCGGCCGGGTTTTCAAGCCTGCCGAATCCGGAGGCGGGCGCATTCGGCGGATCAGTCGTCCCGGAACACCCGCTCGTCGCGCTCGTGGCGTTCCTGGGCTTCCAGGCAAAGAGTTGCAACGGGACGGGCGATCAGCCTTTTCAGCGAGATCGGGCGCCCGGTCTCCTCGCAATACCCGTATTCGCCCTGGTCGATTCTCCGAAGCGCCGCATCAATCTTGCCGACCAGCTTCCTTTGACGGTCCCGCGTGCGCAGCAGCACCGCCCTGTCGGTCTCCTGCGTCGCTAGATCGGCGATGTCGGCAATGTTCCGCGTTTCCTTTTGCATGAGACCCACCGTGTCCCGACTCTCGGCAAGAAGATCCGTCTTCCAATCGGCGAGGAGCCTGCGAAAATACTCGACCTGCCGTTCGTTCATGAACGGCTCGTTCTCGGTCGGCATATAGCCGTCCGGCAAGTCGACAAGCTCAGCCATGCGATCCCTTCCCAAGCCGCCGCCCGCGCCGCGAGACACCTTTCGGCGCGCCCCAATACCCAATTGTTTCCGGCACGTCATCACCTTGATTGCCGTCTTCGGGCCATCGGCTTGGGCAATCCCCCTGAGAATCCGCATCGCCGCCGCTAGCGGCGTGTCTCGCACGCTGGAGGCCTTTGCGCGGCTTGCCGGCCGTGCGCGGGCTCCGGCGCGGGACGAGCAGGAGGCAAGAAACGCGGACAGGAGCGGAAGTCGAGGCTTTGGACGAGCAGGGCAGGCCGCTCGAGGCGATCCCGGACTACGGCAACGGCATGCTGCAGCACGCGCGGCATGCGCGGCATGCGCGGGTCGTCCTGCTGGCGGACGAGTGCTTGGGAACGATGACGATCATGTCAGCAGCGTACCGATAGCTCTGCGAATTCTGCCGGTCATATCCAGCTGGTTTCGCGGGTTGCACCCCCGGCCGAAGCCACGGATGACTGAGTTCGGATGTACTCTGAACCAAACGCGCCATCCAACCGGAGGGGCTTGGCCGATCAGATGACGAGTGACGAAGGGAAGAGCATCGGGGGAAAGCAGCCTGAATCCTAGCGTGCAGCAATTGCAGTTGGAACCGAGACAAGCCCTATACAATGACACCGTGAACCTATAGACTTCCTTTAACTTGGAATGCGCCATCGACGCAATTTTTGACGTAACAAGATCCGAGTTCGAACAATTTGGCTGTTCCCACCTGTATCCGGAGCTCCGTTGCGGCTAGCGGGCTAGGGCCGAGGTGTCGTACGCACAAATCGACGAGGATTCAAAATGGCTAACGAACCGCTTGGACCAAAGCCTGTCGGGGCAGTCTGGAGGCCGTGTCGTGATCTCGAACCCGACCAGCGAGGCCTCAAGTTCGAATCTGCGCGCATGGAAGCTAGGAGCTGGAAAAAAGCGCGCGCGCGGCTTGAAGACCGCCAAATCGGTCGCGAAGCAATGGATCTGTGGCTGGCCGAGCAAAAACGCGATTTCGCGATTGAAACGGGTCAGATCGAGAATTTGTACGTCCTTCGGCGAGGGGTGACTGAGACCTTGATCTCCGAAGGATTTGAAGGGGTACACGGGGCCCATTCTGCGACGTCCATCTCGGACGAAACCTTGAAGGGCCTCCTGACGGACCAAGAGGAAGCCTTGGAAATGATGTTCGCGCATGTGAAGGACGAAAGGCCCCTGACCGCCACAGCCATTCGCGAATGGCATCAGCTCCTGACGCGCCATCAGGACACGGCAGCGGGAATCGACCCGTTCGGGCATCGCGTTGAAATCCCGCTGCTGAAAGGCGAATGGAAGAGACGGTCGAATAACCCGCGCCGAAAAGATGGATTCGTTCATGAGTACTGCCCTCCCGAACATGTCAGTTCCGAGATCAAGAACTTTCTCAAATTCCACCGCGGGCATGCGAATTTGGAACTGGCACCGGAACTAGAAGCAGCATGGCTGCACCACGAGTTCGTCCGGATCCATCCCTTCCAAGACGGTAACGGCCGAGTGTCGCGGATGCTTATGGCCCTGCCATTCATCAAAGCTGGCGAGTTCCCGCCGGTTATTCAAGCATCGGGAAAAGGTGCCTACTTAGCGGCTTTGGAACAAGCCGACGCCGGGCGGCTTGAGTATTTCGTCGACTATCTAGGCGCGCTAGTCGTGCCGCGGTTAAACCAAGCGACATTGAACGTGGAATCCATCATGCGCGGATCCCCGTACCGCCACGCGAACGGAGGCATTACGCGCGAAGGGGTTTATTTCCCTCCGGATGAGGACGATTGGCACCCTTCGCCGTTTTAGCGAAGCTGAAGTGCAGTGCTTGCGGCATGATTCAATCCCGGCCATGATCGCCATCGTTCCCGAGCCGTCGTCCTTCAGTGGGACAATCCGTGCCAGCCTCACGTGTGTCTGCTTGCTGTTGCCGTCATTTTCAGTCACCTCAATCCACCTGCGCTGCCCGTCCGAAACCTCGACTTCCACTTCTGCCCACATCCCTCGCCTCCTGCTCGTCCCGCGCCAAAGCCGAGCGTCGGCGAGCCGTGCACGGGACTCCGGCGAATAAGACACGCCACTGGAATGCTTGCGGCCCGCGGAGGACGGACGGCCTGATGATCGTCGTTTTTGGACTTCTTGCTGGCGGAGTGGTCGGCTACTTCCTCGCGGCGAAGCGCGGCGGCAGCGGCAAGGACAAGCTCCACTACGCGGCAGTGTTCGGGACCGCGCTAGGTCTTGCGGGGCTGTTCGTGGACTTGGCGGTCGGGTGGTCGTTCTTTTCGTAATTCCAGAGGGAACCGCCGAAACCGGCGCGGACGGGCGGCGGTCCGGCGGCGACGCGCCGTCCGGGCCGCGCTGACAGCCGGTCCGGAGCGCAACGGCGGTTCCGCGATGACCATCGCCGCGCTTCTGGTTCCGGCCCTGCTGGCCGCAATTGTCTACCGTCTGCTTCACGAGTTTTCCTCACGTAGAACGCTCGCCATGCTGAAACTCGAATCCGTTCCGCTTGACGACGATCGAATCGCGGGCCTTGCGCGGCGGCTTGCGGCCAGCGCCGGCTCCCCGGAGCCGATCATCCGCATTCACGAAACAGGGCAAGTCAACGGCTTCGTGGCTCCCGACGGGACGATCTACCTCACCAGAGGCCTTCACGATTTCTGGCGGCAGAAGCGTTTCTCGTCGGAAGAGATCGCCTCCGTGATCGCGCATGAAATCGGCCATGTCGCGAACGGCGATCTCAGAAAGCGCTTCGCAGCCTCAGCCGGCCGGAATGCGGCCCGCTACGCGGCGGCGATCCTGCTTGCCAGGGTCTTGCCGGGAATCGGAGCATTGATCGCCGATCTGCTGCTGTTTCTGGCGGCGCAGCGACTTTCCAGGTCCCAGGAATACGCCGCCGACGAGTATGCCGCCGCGCTCCTGTTGAAAGCGGGTATCGGCACCTCGCCCTTGAAAAGCCTGCTGGCAAAGCTGGGTCGGCTTTCCGGTTCCCGGGGCAGTGCCGAATGGATGCTGAGCCATCCTGCGGCGGAAGATCGCATCAAGGCGATAGAGCGGTTCGAAGCGCGGGTCAGCGGTCGCCGACCCGCGTAGCCGCAGCTCCGCCGCCGCAGGGAGGCCGAGCGGCGCCATCCTTCCGAACGCCCATTCAAAACATTCCGCATGGCAAGCCTTGCTGAAATTTTTTTCAAATGATGTTTGACATATCATAAATCATCATGTAACATGATAGTTGAAGGCGCTGATTCTGCGGCGCGGCCGGGAAACCCGCCGCCTCCAAGGAATGAGGAGTGCCTTCAGAGCGAAACGGTCGGCCGCATCCGCATGCAGGCTGCGTCCGGCAACGAACAGGTTAAGGCGATGTCGGAAAACTCTACGGTAGCAAACCGCATGATGACCGCCGCGGCCTTGGCGATCTGCGCTGCCGCGGCCCCTGAAACTTCGGCGCTCGACGCCCCCGAGACAAACTCGCCGCTCCGCCAGCTGGCCGAGATTTCATCCGCGTCCGGCGAAGCCGGAAACCGCGAAACGCGTTGCCGCGGTCCGCGCGCGGCCGCGACGGACGACCGGTTCATGATGGTGCGGGTAATCCGGGAGGAAGGCGATCAGGCCATTTCCGGCGATCCCGGGTCCGCGCCGACCTCGGGCGCACCCAATGCGGATTTCGCGTCTTCTGGCAGCGCTGCGGCTGCGACCGCTCCCGGCGATCGTTCGGGCTGCGCGCAGCGGAGAGAAGGACCCGCGGCCGCAGCGGTGCCTGTCGGCGTCTGCGTCTTCGTGGCGGATGTCGCGACGGAAGGCGACGGCTCGCTCTGCGGCACCCGCTTGCAGTCCGTTTCGGACGCGCCGTCAGGCGATTGACGGCGCTCCGGCTGCACTGCTCGTTTGCAGGCGGTTGTAGTTCGAACGGCCCTCTCAGGCGCGCGGGCGCATCCCGACAACCGCCGACACGCCGACCAGCAGCGAGCGCGAGGCGTTCGCTACCCTCTTCAGCCCTTCGCGGGTCGCTTCGGCGCGCGCCTCGGAAGCGCGCTTCTGTATTGCGATGTGATCCAACGGATCGAAATCCAAGCTGTTCACGGCTTTCTCCCGGTCTTGCATGCCGGAAACATAATGCCGCCCGCGCGGCGAAACAGCGCCGATTCAGCAATTCGGGATTGCGCTTTCCGCATAGGTCCGCCCGCCGAAGGCGGCCTGCATCATGACCGGAAGAACACCTCGTCGGCCTTGAAGTTCGCAACAGCTTCGCCCAGCCACTCCCGGAGATGCTCCGCTTCCGATCGCAGGCAGAATATCCGCGCCGACCGGCCGTCAAGCATCCAGATGGCTGCCGCAAGCTGCCCGATGCGGGTGCGGCGGAATCCTCCCGGTCCGAAGGCGCTAGGCGACATGTCGGCCGGAGTGCCCTTCGCCAGCACGTCCCGGACGCCCTCCCCTTGGACCTCGAAGCAGGCGCGCATTGCGGAAACGTCGGCGCAAAACGCATGCTCGCCCGCCAAAGTGGACCGCAGTTCGGCGAGCGCCTCCCGCGTGCGCTCCGCCGGAACAAATGCAAGCAGCTCGTCGGGCGCCATCCAGGCCACGGCGCGTTCGCGGTCCCCTGCGGCTTCGCAGCGGCCGGGAACCCCGACGCCGAAAATCCGCTCGGCGGCGGCTATCAGCGGGGCCGACGCCAGATCGGCCTTGATCAGCAGCATTCCGAACGCTTCAGGCTCCAGAACGCGCACGCCGCCTGTCTCCGACGACTCAGGCATTGAGCCGCGCCCCTTCGGGGTCGAAGAAGACGGGGGAGACGATCCTGGCCTTGGCCGTTCCGCCTTCAACCAGAAACTCCAGGATCTCGCCCATCCGCTCGGGCCCGCGTTCAACCAGTCCAAGCGCAATCGGCCGCTTCAAATTGGGCGAGTAGTAGCTTGACGTGACTCTTCCGATCGCGCGCGGATGGCCGTGCTCGCTCCGTTCCGCCGATACCGCGTGCGAGCCGGACGGCAGCGGCGTGTCGCCTTCCATCCGCTCAAGCCCTACCAAGCGCCACCTGAGCGCGCTCGAAAGGTGCGGCCGCTCCTGCGCCCGCTTGCCCATGTAATCCGCTTTTCCTTTGGCGATCGCCCAGTCCAAGCCGAGATCCTGCGGCGTCACCGTTCCGTCCGTTTCCTCGCCGATCATGATGAAGCCCTTTTCGGCGCGGAGCACGTGAAGCGCTTCGGTTCCGTAGGGCTCGATTCCGAATTCCTCGCCGCAGCCCATGAGCTCGTCCCAAAGCTCCTGGCCGTGCGAGGACGGGACCGCGATCTCGAACGAAATCTCTCCGGAGAACGAAATCCGGAACAACCTGATTTCGAGGCCTCGCCATTCGGCTTGCTTCCAAGCCATGAACGGCAATTCGTCCGCGCCGACGCCTCCGCCAAGCAGCTTTTCGAGCACCCGCCTCGCGTCCGGCCCGGCGATGCCGATCTGGGAGAATTGCTCCGTCAGATCCGCGACGTGGACCTTCCAGTCCCACCATTCGCCTTGGAGCCACTCCTCCAGCCAGGCATGAACGAGTCCGGCGCCTCCCGTCGTCGTGTGGCAAAGGAAGGTCTGCTCATCGATCCGCGCGACGACCCCGTCGTCCATCAGGAAGCCGTTTTCGTTGCACATGAGGCCGTAACGGCACCGCCCTGCGCCCAGCGCGCTGATCCGGTTCGTGTAGACCATGTCGAGCAGCTTGCCCGAGTCGGGGCCTTGCACCACGATCTTGCCCAAGGTGGACGCATCCAGAATCCCGACCGATGTCCTGACTCGAAGGGTCTCGCGGTTCACAGCGTCAGCGATCTCCTCGCCGCTTCGCAGGTAACAGTATGGGCGCCTCCAGCTGCCGACAGGCTCCCAATAGGCCCCACGCTGCTCGTGCCAGCCGTCCATCGGGGTTTTTCTGGTGGGCATGAACAGCGGGCCCCGGGCTTCGCCTGCGATCGCCCCCAAGGTGACCGGCACGTATGGAGGCCTGAATGTCGTTGTCCCGACTTCGCCCATGGAAACGCCGAGATGGCCGGCGAGCACTCCCAAGCCGTTGATATTGGACAGTTTCCCCTGATCCGTTGCCATCCCCAGCGTAGTGTAGCGCTTCAGGTGCTCGACGCTGCGGTAGCCCTCCTGCGCAGCAAGCCGGATGTCCGAGACCTTGACGTCGTTCTGGAAGTCCACCCACGCGCGGTTGCGGCCGCGCCGCCTCATCCCCTGCGGCACCAGCCAGGCCGGCTGGACATCGCAAGCGGCGTCGGGGCCGGAGCACCTTTTGATTCGCCGTTTCGCCTTGGATCCAAGACCCGCAAGCGCCTCGCCAGCCGCGGCGCGGGCGTCCTGCAGGACCCGGTCTATCGAGCATTCCCCGTTCGCCGCGCCCGCCGCATGAACGGATGGCTTGCCGTCCGAATTGATCGGAGGCCTGTCCGGCATTGGCCTGTACATCGCTTGGCGCTCATCCCATCGGAGCTTTCCGCCGCTGTGCGACCAAAGATGCACAGTCGGAGACCAGCCTCCCGACATAGCAACGGCTTCGCATGCCAGCTCCTCCAGAACCGTCCCTTCGCCTGCGAACGAGCAAACGGCGATGCGGGACACGCGCGGCCCTCCCTTGGCCGACGCGATTCCTTTGCCGAATTCGACCCTGATTCCAGCATCGCGAACGCGCCTGCACTGCGGACCGTCGGCAGTCGGACGCACGTCCAGGACGGCGGGCACGCTCAACCCGGCTTCGACGACAGCTGAGGCCGTGCGGTAGCCGTCGTCGTTGTTGGTCAGAACCACGACACGGTCGCCGGGAGAAACCCCGTAGCCGTGCAGGTAGTCCCTTGCCGCGGACGCCAGGAACACTCCCGGCGTGTCGTTCCCTTCGAAGCACAGAGGCCGTTCGAGGGCCCCCGAAGCAAGAATCGTCTTCCGGGCCCGGATCCGCCACAGCCGCTGACACGGCCGGGCGCCTGCCGGACGCCGCTGGCAAGCGACGGCGTAGCCGTGATCGTAAACTCCGATTCCAGCGGTACCGGGAAGGAGCCGGACATTGTCGAATGACGATAGAACGCCGACCTCGCGCTCGACCCAATCGGCCGGGGTGACGTCCTCCACCGAATCCTCGTCCATCAGGGCGCGGCCGCCCCACCAATTCGACTGCTCGAGGACCACGACCCGCATTCCCGCTTCCGCGGCGACCCTCGCTGCCGCCAGCCCGGCGACGCCGCCTCCGACAACCAGGACGTCCGCGTGGATGTAAAAGTGCTCGTACGTTTCGGGATCGCGGGCCATCGGAGCCTTGCCCAGCCCTGCCGCTCTTCGAATCGCGGGCTCGAACAGGTGCTTCCAAGCCGGCCGCGGCTGGATGAACGTCTTGTAGTAGAATCCGGCCGGCAGCAGTTTGGACGCCGCGTCCGCCGCAGCTCCTAAATCGCGCTCCAGGCTCGGCCAGTGATTCTGGCTCCTCGCCGCCAGCCCGTCGACGAGATCGACCATCGTGGCGCGCTGATTCGGCACAGCCGAGTCGCCATCGCCGACCGTGAGCAACGCGTTAGGCTCTTCCGGCCCGCATGCGACGATTCCCCGCGGGCGGTGGTACTTGAAAGACCGGCCTACCAGCAGCTGGTTGTTCGCAAGCAGGGCCGAAGCAAGCGTATCGCCTTTGAGCCCCTTCAGCTTCGTTCCGTTGAAGCTGAACTTCAGCGGCGCACCTCGATCGACGAGCCGCCCGCCCGAGGGGAGACGGGTGCTCACGCGAAGCCCTGCTGGACGGGCGGGAGCGCACTCAATTCCAGCCCTCCCACTCCGGCCTTCGTTTCCTGATCGTGGCCTGAACGCGTTTAGGCGGCCCGAACGTTTGCGCCTTATAGGTGCCGAAGACCTCGAGCGTCGCCGTGCATCGGGCCGCGTGGAACCATTTGCCGCAGCCGTAGCTGTGCCGCCAGCGCTCGAAATGAACGCCCTTCGGGTTCTTCCTCAAAAACAGGTAGCCTTCGAATTCGTCGTCGGACGACCCGGGACCGAACCGCTTTATGTGCGCCTCGCCGCCGGGAGACAGCTCCGTCTCGTCCGCGACCACGCCGCAATAGGGGCACTCCAGTTTCAGCATCGCCAGTCTCTTTGCCGCGACGCGCGCCCGTCGGCGCCGGGGAAGGCCTTGCGGACGACGGGCCTGCGCATCCGCATCAGTGGGCCACCCCCGCAGCGACGCTCTCGTCGATGAACCGGCCTTCCTTGAAGCGGTCGAGGCCGAAGTTCGCGGCTAGCCTCCCCGGCTCGCCTTTCGCCATCAGCTCGGCCATCGCCCAGCCTGATCCCGGTATCGACTTGAAGCCGCCCGTTCCCCAGCCGCAGTTGATGAAAACGCCGCCGACCGGAGTCTTCGAAATGATGGGCGAGCGGTCGCCGGTCATGTCGACTATCCCTCCCCATTGCCGCAGCATCTTCAGCCGCGAGATTATCGGAAAGGTCTCGGTCAGCGCCCGGACCGTTTCCTCGACGTGGTGGAATGATCCGCGCTGCGTGTAGTTGTTGAACCCGTCGGCTCCGCCGCCGATCACGAGCTCTCCCTTGTCGGACTGGCTGATGTAGCCGTGCACGGTGTTCGCCATCACGACGATGTCCAGGCACGGCTTTACCGGTTCCGAAACCAGGGCCTGCAACGCCACTGATTCCACCGGCAAACGGAATCCGGCCAGCTCGGCCAGCACCCCGGAGTACCCGGCGACCACGATCCCCAGCTTCCGGCACGATATGTCGCCGCGCGTCGTGCGGACTCCGGAAACGCCCTCATCGTCCCGGTCGATGCCGGTGACCTCGCAGCCTTCAATGATGTGCATGCCCATCCCTGAGCATGCCCGTGCGTAGCCCCACGCAACGGCGTCGTGCCGGGCGGTGCCGCCGCGGGGCTGCCAAAGAGCGCCGAGCACCGGATACCGCGGCCCTTCGACGGATATGATCGGGCACAGCTCCTTGACGCGCTGCGGCCCGATGTACTCGGTCTGAACGCCCTGATTGATGTTGGCGTTGTTGATCCTCATGTATCCGCGGACTTCGTGATGGGTCTGGGCGATCATCATCACGCCGCGGGGGCTGAACATCAGATTGAAGTTCAATTCCTGGCTCAAGGTCTCGTAAAGCCCGCGGGCCTTCTCGTAGATCGCCGCCGAGTCGTCCTGCAGGTAGTTCGACCTGATGACGGTCGTGTTCCGGCCGGTGTTCCCGCCTCCAAGCCATCCCTTCTCCAGGACGGCGACATTTGTGATGCCGTGGTTTTTTCCGAGGTAGTACGCCGTCGCCAGCCCGTGACCGCCGGCGCCTACGATGACGGCATCGTAGCTCCGGTCCGGCTCCGGCGATTTCCATGCCCGCTCCCAGCCGGCGTGGTTCCGGAACGCTTCCCTTGCAATGGCAAACGCCGAATACTTGCGCATGGGTTCCGCGCCCCTGCCCCGCCGCCGCCTCGCCGTACTCCGCATCCGGCAAGGCAGGCCTCCGCGCGAGTGCCATATACAACACGGAGCGGAATGTATCTAGAATGCGCGAAGCAGTCGGCGCACCCGGCAATTCTCATCAGGGATCAGGATGGCCTTCTACGCGATTGCAGTCGCGGTCGGCTTGGCAGCGTTCGCGCTGGCGGCTTATCCGCTTTTGCGGCCGCGGCGCCGTCCCGGCGGCGCGTCGGAGTCCGAGTTCGAATTCTACAAAGGACAGCTGCGGGAAATCGAACGCGACCGGGACAGAGGCCTGCGGGATGCGGACGACGCGGCTCAGGCGCGAATCGAGGTATCCCGGAAAATTCTGAATTTGGACCAGGCGACGCGGAACTCCGCTTACGGCGCCACCCCTCGCGTCGCATCCCTGCTAGCCGGATGCGCGTTCGCAGCCGCAATCGTGCCGGGCGCGCTGCTGCTGCACGCCCGCATCGGCGATCCCGGCATGCGGGACATGCCGCTTGCCGAACGCTTGGCAGCGGCCGATGCGATGCAGTCGAATCGGCCTGGCCAGAAGGAGTTCGTCGCCCGCCTGGGCGAGCCCGATATCAGCGCAGCCGAGCGGGATCCTGAATATCTGCGCCTGCTGGACGAATTGCGGCAGGCCGTCGCGTCGCGCCCCGGCGACGCACGGGGCCTGCAGCTGCTCGCAACCCACGAAGCCGGTGCAGGAAACCTGCAAGCGGCTGTCGACGCGAAGTCGAAGGCAGTTGCGATTCTGGGCGATCATGCGGCAGCCGAGGATCACGCGGAGCTTGCGGTTCTGATGATCGGCGCGGCGGCCGGCTACGTGTCCCCTGAAGCCGAGCTGGCGCTTGCCCGCGCGCTTGAGCAGGATCCCGAGCACCCGGCGGCCCGGTACTACGTGGGCGCGATGCACGCGCAAACCGGAAGGCCTGACCTCGCGTTCCACGTTTGGCGGAGTCTGCTCGAGAACGTTCCGCCTGCCGAACCTTGGGTTTTCGAGCTCAGGCGCCAGGTCGTCGAGGTGGCGCCGTACGCGGGCCTGCAATACGCGGACGCCTTGGCCGAGACGGATCCGGCCATGTCCGGGCCTGACGCCCGGCAACTGGAATTCGCCGCTGGCCTGACCGACGAGGAGCGCGCCGAAATGGTCGGCGGCATGGTCGATGGCCTCGAGGCGCGGCTCGCGGATTCGGGCGGCACGCCCGAGGAATGGGCGCGGCTGATTCGGTCGCTTGGCGTTCTAGGGCAGGATCTTCGCGCGGAACAGGCGTACGACGCCGCGCGATTAGCGCATTCCGGCGACAACGAGGCTTTGGAACTCCTTGCGCGCGTTTATTCAGCGGCGGGCGGGAGCAATGAGTAAGCCTACCGACAGCGTCGAAGCCTTTCTTCAAATGGCGCCGCGCGGCAGGCCGCTGCTGGGGCTGGATCTCGGGTCGAAGAACATCGGCGTCGCCGTTTCCGATCCGGGCTGGATGGTCGCGTCCCCCATCGCCATGCTTGTCCGGTCGACCTTCCGCGCCGTTGCCTCCAGGATCCGGGAGATCGCCGAAGACCGTAACGCTGGAGCGGTGGTGATCGGGCTTCCCCGGAACATGAACGGAACGGAAGGCCCGAAATGTCAGTCCGCAAGGGCTTTTGCATCTAACCTCGCGCGGTCGGCAAGCACTCCCGTTCTGCTTTGGGACGAGCGGCTGTCGTCTGTTGAAGCCGAGCGATCCCTTATCGACGCCGGCGCTTCGCGCAAGCGTCGGCGCGAAGTCGTGGACAAGGTGGCGGCGTCCATCATTCTGCAGGGAGCGATCGATCGACTCCGCCATGCGGGCGACGCGGAATGAGCGATCGCGGCTGGAAGCGCGACGAGCCCGACAGCCCTTGCAAGCAGGTTTGCATCATCCATCCGACGGCGGGCATATGCTTGGGCTGCCACCGGACGGCGGACGAGGTGCGCGACTGGGCGACATACCCGCGCGAAACGCGGCTGGAGATCACCGACGCGCTGCCCGGCCGAGAGAAGCTCCTGCGAGTCCGCCGAGGAGGCCGACGAGCGCGGCGGTAACCCGGGCGTCAGGCCGGCTCCAAGGCCAATTCAGCTATCGTGCGGAGCGCGTCGACCACAGCCGACGCGCCCTGCGTTGATAGCGCGCGCGTGTCAGAAAGAGCCGTCCGCCATTGCCTCGCGCCCCTCATCCCCGCGAACAGGCCCAACATGTGGCGCGTGACCTGGTGCGCCTTGCCGCCACCGGCGATGTGCGACTCAATATACGGAATCATGGCCTTCGCCGCGGACTCCCGCGTCGCCCTGCACGGCTCGCCGAACATCCGCTGATCGACATCGAGAAGAAGTTCCGCAGGGGACCTGTAAGCTGATCGCCCGACCATCACGCCGTCCAGCCCGGAGCGCAGAAACCGCTCCGCCTGATCAAGGCTCTCAATGCCGCCATTCACGCATACCACCAATCCCGGAAACTCGGCCTTCATCCCGGCGACCAGCTTGTAGTCGAGCGGCGGAACAATCCGGTTCTGCTTCGGGCTGAGGCCCGACAGCCATGCCTTGCGGGCATGTATCGCCACGCGCCGGACACCAGCCGCCTGCACAGCCCCGATGAACGCGGGGAGTGCCTCGCCGGGCTTCTGGTCGTCGACGCCGATGCGGCATTTGACAGTGACCTCCGTGCCGTTCGCGCCTTCAATCATCGCGCGTGCGCATTCGGCCGTCCGCATGGGATCCAGCATCAGCACCGCGCCGAAGCATCCGTCCTTGACCCTTTCCGACGGGCAGCCCGCGTTGAGGTTGATTTCGTCGTATCCCGCCTCCGAAGCGATGCGGGCGGCCTCGCCGAGCTCGCCGGGCTCGGCGCCGCCGAGCTGGGCGGCGACCGGATGCTCTTCCGGGCTGAATGCCAGAAGCCGCTCGGCATTTCCGTGCACTATTGCCTTGGAGGCGAACATCTCGGTGTAGAGCAGGGTTCGGCGCGAAAGCTGCCGATGGAAGTACCTGCAATGCCTGTCGGTCCACTCCATCATCGGAGCAACGGAAAACCTGTAAGGTTCAAACGCTTCCATAATCCGTCGGAGTGCCGTTCCGTGCGCGCGCCCGCAATTGCCGGTCAAACGCTTCCGTTCAAGTTCCTGCCGGGAGCCCGTCAGTGAAACGTTTCGGGCTGTGGTTTTGCGGTCGCTTTTTGGGATGATTTGGAATGACGGGCAAGGCGTTCCGGATTGGCGAAAAGCCAAATGTTGCTTCCGGCAAGCAGCGAGGCGGCGCGCTCCGACCAGCAAGGCTCAACGTGAAGCGCGCCTCGGAAAGCCGCTGCGCCGGTTATGCGAACAATCGGGACTCGTACCCAATTCGTTTCAAGGCACGGAAAAGGAAACCGGCAAAGCTTCTGTTGTTCATCGACATTCCGTTACTGCCGACTGCGCTCCGAACGGCGCTTGGCAAGCAAGCGGTCGTCGGGAGCCGGCGCTTCGCCGCACTTGGCAACCGCCGCCCAACCCTTTACCCAAAGCGCGACGGCGCAATCGCAAAGACACCGCGGCGTCTCCGGCCGCCGCCGCAACAGCCCGATGGGCAGCCATCCGGAAACGGAGACGCATGCGCAACACAATCTCCGAACGCGCTGGACAGGTTGTCGCGAAATTCTGGCTCGCCGGAGAGGCTGAAGCGGCAGGCGATCGGCACGATTCCGTCAAACTGCGGCTGCGGCCTTCGTCGGGCGCCGTGGAGTGCATCGTCCACATCGACATCGGCCTGCCCGTTCTTCAGCCGCAGCGCGCGGCGTTCCGGTTCGGCGAAAGCACCCGGAACGGGCTGGTCCAGTTCCTCGACGATGCCCGCCGCCGCGCGGGGGTCGCGCAGGCGCTGGCCTTGGCCGCTCTTTCGCAGGCCGCCGGCCTGGAATTGCGCGCCAGCGGTCGAAGCAGCCGGGATTCCGACCGTCTCGCCCAGGAAATGCGGGACTTCCAGCGACTGCTTTCAGCCTCAGGCTCGGGTTCCGCGTCCATCGCGCCCGCGCGTCTGGAGCGTGAGGCGATCGAAGCGCCTGTTGACGTCTTGGAAACAGGCCGCGAAGCGGAAATCCTCGAGGAATGCTCCGATACCGGGTTTCGACTCGCGCCAGGCGCGAGCCTGGATTTCGACGACGACGTTTCGGCGCTGAGTGCCGTTCAGAGCATGGCGGCGGACGCCGCGGAGCACGGCATTCCCATGCCTGAAGGTCTCTTGAGCATTGGCGCGTCGGAGGCCGAACGAGCGCTCAGGGCTATCGGAAGCCCGTCGGCAGCCGCGGTTTGCTTCTTCGGCGACCGGTCGAATCCGAAGCACAGGTACCGGATGCAGGCCGCTGGCGCGTATCCTCTGCTCGCCGAGCGCCTGCAGGAAGTTTCCGCTTACAGATCGGCCATCGACGAGGGTCGGGAGCTAGCGGCCTTGATTTGCGCGGACACGGGCATGAAGCCGAGCCAGCTGCGCCGCTTGGCGAAGATTGAATCGCCGATCCCAAGCGGACGGCTGTTCGAATTCGGCGAACCTGTTCGCGGCGAGGACCTTATCGGCGTGGCGCGCCGAAGGCGCTACTCGATCAGCGGCGCAATTGACCTCGACAGCCTGCTTTCGCTGGTGAAGCCGCTTGACCCGGGCTGGATCCCGCAGAATCCAAGCGAATGGCAGCGATTCCTCGAAATCTCGTCCGCATGCGCGGTTCCGCTTTCCAGCGGGTTCGGAATTCCGGTCCAGAACATTCTGGCATGCGCGAAAGGCGACTGGCAGGGGTTCCATGCCGGCTTGGCGGCCTCGGCCGGAATCCCGGCGGAAACTCTGGATAGGCAGCGGCTCGGACTCACGACCGTCGATGCATTCGAGCTGATCGACGACTTCAGCCGGAGCGTGGTCCTTCCGCAAATCCTGGCCGCCATCGCGGGAACCGGAGAGCCGCTTCCGGCTCCCAGCGCGGCCGACCTGTCCGAGGCGTCGGACCTGTCGCGGCGCCTGGTTGCGGGCAAAGCGAAGAACATCGCGGGAGCGCTGTTCGAGGCAGCGAGGAAATGGCTCAGCAGAATTCCTGCGCTCACGGATGTCGAGCGCCAGTTCAGGCCTGCCGCGTCGGACGCCGAGCCGGGCGACCGGACCGTCGACGAGTGGCCCAAGCTGGTCGATACGGAGTTCGAAGCCGAAAACGGAGCGGTCGTCCGCAACTTGGCTAGCAAAGCGCAGCTGCAGCAGGAATCCTCGCGGCTGTGCCATTGCGTGGGCAGACTCTATGTCCGAACGGCGAAGGCCGGAGGGTGCCACATCTTCTCCGTTCAATCGAAGGACGGCGGGGTTTCGCATTCGACGTTCGAGGTGGCGCCGCCCGCCGCCTCGTCCCCAAGCATTGCGCGCGCGGATGTCGCCATCGTTCAGCACAAGGCCCAAAGAAACCGGGCCCCGAGCCGACTCGCGAACGATGCCGCGAAGGAATGGCTCCATGCCGTGAAGGAAGGCCGACTCGAATTGAATCTGGCCGAAACCGCCGATTGGCGGAACCGGATGCAGAGGAAGCTGGCCTCTCAAGACGGCTACGGGGATGTTGCCGGGCCTGCTCAGCAAGCGAGATGGGAAGGCATACTGGACATGCCGTTCCTGAACAGCGCGCTCCGAAACGCGATTTGGGGCGAGTGGCGCGGCCACATCGTCGGTAGGCATCTTTCCCGCGGAGAGACGCCGGAGATCATCTTCGCACGAACCGAGGCGCGCGCTCTGCTTGCACGGATGAGCCCCTCTGCCGCCGCGAGATTGTCCGCAGCAGCGGCGAAGTCCGCTCCCTGAGCATCGAATCCGGGACACTCGGGCGCATCGTTCCCGTTCCGCGATCGAATTCAGGCCCGTGCCGGGAGTTCGGTTCGTCCGTCAATCGCGACTCGCGCAATTCGCTTTCCGGCGCTGCCCGCAGTCCTTGCACGGAAGGCTTCCAGCCTGCGCGGCACCAACTCCAAACGCGCATCGATCACGTCTTCAAGAACCGCAGCGCCGGGAAGATCACAGCGCGATAAAGGTTTCGAGCAAGCCGCCTGCGCTGGTATGCCAATTGCGATTTTCGAATTGTGATTTCGATTTCCGTCCTATAATCTCCCGCCATCGACAGCACTGCGTCTGAATTTATTGGGATTCCGTGCCGTTTCCGAACTGGCAAGGAATCGACGGCGCAGCCGCAACACCATCACCCGTTATGGCACCGATTCCGCGCATCGGGGCGTTTGTCGCCCGGAGTGCGGAATCCGAACCAGCCTGAAGCCAGCCGGATTGGACCTCGTGGCCGGTCCGGATGCCGCCCCCTGAACGGGCGCGGCCTTCCGGCCACGACAAGGATGACTCAAGATGAGGTTCAATCGGGCACGGGCTTCCGACTGCGCAGACCAGCTGCGCCGCCTCGGAAGCGATTCGATCCTTCGGCGTCTTATCGTCTCGTCAGCCGTGATCGGGCTGTCGGCGGTCTGTGCTGCGAGCCAAACGCCGCCGCCTTCACCGACTTGCAGCGGCGCGGCGCGAACCGCTGGCCCCGCGGGCAATCCGCATCGCATGGGCATCAGCTGCGAATACGTCGACGATTTCACCATAAACCTGCTCGACCGCACCGGAATCGAAACCGGCGATGGCCCCGGCATCCACCTGACCGGCACCGGTCGGCTCGCAATCCGCGCGGCGGAAGAAGCGCGCACATCGATAACGACCACCGGCCCCGCGGACGGAAGCGACACGCACTACGGAATTCTGGTCCAACCTTCGGCCTTAATCCATCCGGAATCTGTATCGATTTCCGTCCATGACGTCTCAACCAGCGGAGAGGGGGCGACCGGGATCCATGTCGGCACGCTGTTCGGGAGCAAGGTCTCTGTCGCCTCGACCGGCACGATCACGGTTTCGGGGCAAATCGCGGACGGCGTCAGAGTCGAAAACCTGGCTCAATTCGGCTCAATGGACGAGAGTCGGCAGCCGTCCACATCTATTCGCGTCCACGACGTGGTTTCCACAGCGTCCGCCGGTCCGGATATCGAGGACATTGCTGGCGTCGTCGCAATCGTCTCCGGTTCGCTGGACATCGCATCCACAGGCCGAATCGTGACCGCCACGGACAACAACGCGGGAATTTGGGTCGTAAGATCCGGCACGAACTCCCCGTCCGCCGGCCCCGTGGCCATCGCGGTGAACGACATCGAGACCCGCGGCGTGAACTCCTACGGCATCCGGGCAGCCCTGCCGACCAGCGAGAATTCCGACATTCGAATCGCGGTCGAAGGCGATGTGTCGACCAGCGGGCGCAATGCAGACGGCATCAGAATCTCCGGCCACCATGCCGACGCGGCCGTGACGGTCGCCCAAGGCGGATCGATCCGCGCGAGCCGCGCATACGGGGTCAACATCAGAGCGGCGGAAAACACCCAGATCGCAAGGTCCGTGATCTACAACCGCGGCACCGTCGCCGGACGAATTTACGCCGAAGGGTGCCGAACGGCCGAAATCCAGAACACCGGCCTGTTCATCCCGGTCGGAACGACGGAACTGGTCAAGGAAGCGTCTTGCGTTGACCGCAGCTCGGAAACGACACCCGCGAGGTCCAACGGCAGATTCCTGAATGGCGGCACCGTGTCGCCTTGGGGAGAAGGCCTGATCGGAACGGGAAGATTGAAAGCCGACTTTGTCCAGTTTGACGCGGGCAGCTTGGCGATCGACGTCGACTGGTCAAAGGAAACGGCCGATTCCCTCGATATTGAAGGAGCTGCCAGCATCGCCGGAACCATTGACATCAACCATGTCTCGCTTCCATTCCTGTCCAGCGACGATCCGGTCAGAGCCGACATCCTTCGCAGCACTGGAAGGCTTTCCAATCGCGCCGAACCAGCCAACATCGTCGACACCATCATCGTCGATTACGGCGTCGAACAAACAACCCGCAATGCCGGTACAAGTTCGACGCATCACCTTGAGCTCACGGCGTCCCTCGACCTGGAGCCGGACGAGCTGAACCCGAACCAGACGAACGTTCTCGGCGCGGTCGCGAGGTCGCGCGGGGCAAGCGAAGACCTGCTGTCGGTGTTCATCGAGTACCTTGGCGAAACGGACCCCGAGGCGTTCAGGAATTCCTTGGACCGGTTCGGAAACGAAATCGCGGTCGCGGTCGCGCAAAACGGGCTTGTAGCTTCCGCCGACGCCATCATGTCCGGCCGCCGGTGCAGCGCGGCACTAAACGCCGATTTGACGGAGGCCGATGGCGGGTTTGGCATTTGCACATGGGCCGCCCGCAGCCGGGGCAGCCGGAACTCGCCCGCAAGCCAGTCGCAGATCGGATTCGACGGAGTCTCGAGCGGGAAATCGGCAGGCGCGAGCCTCGGCTGGCACGGGTTTCCGCTTCAGCTAGATTTCTCAGTGGCGGAGGATCGGCACGCCGCGGCGATGCCGAGTATCGCGAACGCCAGCGGACGTACGGTCCGGCGTTCGATGGGCGTGTCCATCGCCAGCGGGTTCGCAAGGCTGTCGATAGCGAAGGCAGCAGGCAGGGGCGATCACGAACTGACGCGATACCTTCCGGCTGAAGCGGGCGCCGATGTTGAATCGTCCGCAATGTTCGGATCGCGGGACGAGGCGACCTTCGCCGCCGCGGCACTCGACATTCCGCTGGGACAGTGGCGCATCTCCCCTTCCATCGGCAAGGGGAGCACCGTGTATTCGAGGAATCCCTACCAAGAAACCGGAGCTGGGGACTATTCGCTTGCGGTCGGGCGCGATCGGCAGAAATCAGGCTTTTCCGCATTTTCCGTTGAAGTCTCGCGCGCATTCCAGTTCGGCGGCGGCATCGTGATGAGCCCGAGGATTGCAGTTTCGCAAATGCGAATGGACGAGATCTCATCGAGCGCCGAAGCCGAATTCGGCGATGGCCTTGCTTCGTTTTCGGCGCGCAGGACGATGCCGGGCTCATCAAGAGGCGTCCATTTCGGCGCCGAGTTCGCTTCCAGGTCCGGCGACCTGTTCGTGAAAGCCGGCGTCAGCCGGTACAAATCCGCCAGGTCCCATTCGAGAAAATCCGCGTCGGTGGAGATCGGCTACCGGTTTTGACGCTCCGAGGGCATGGGCGGCCAGCGCCTGCCGGGCGAGGCAGGTCCCAGTGCGCGCGGAGGCGGCTCAGGATACCAGATTCTCGACGACTGCTCTCTTGCCCCGCCGCCACTCGGCGAGCGCGGCGCCGAATGACTCGAACAGCGCCCTTGATACCGGGTTCATGGCGGCTCGGTACTCCGGGTGCCACTGAACCGCGAGCGCGTATCCGCTGGCGCCCTCGATGCTGATAGCCTCCGGCGTGCCGTCCTCCGCGAAGCCTTCGATTCTGACCCTGCCACCGGCGGTCTTGATCCCTTGGCCGTGCAAGGAGTTCACTGTCACGTTATCGCTTCCGAATATCTCGGCGAATACGCTGTTCGCCTCGAACGTGACTTTGTGGCGCAGCGCGAACTTCTCGTCGAGCGTTCCGTCCGGCGGCATGCGGTGGTTCATGCGGCCCGGCAGCTCCCTGATTTCGGGGTGGAGCGTTCCGCCGAACGCGACGTTGAATTCCTGGAAGCCGCGGCAAAGCCCGAGTACCGGCTGCCCGCGCTCGACGCAGGCCCGGATGAGCGGAAGCGCGGTCTTGTCGCGGTCCCGGTCGAACGCCCCGTGAGCCGCCGTCGCCGCTTCCCCGTACTCCTCAGGATGAACGTTCGGCCGGCCACCGGTGAACAGGAACCCGTCGCAGCATTCGACGAGGTCGCTCGTCGGAAAATATTCGGGATCGGAAGGCACGATCAGCGGAACGGCGCCAGCGACCTCCGCGACCGCCGCGCTGTTCATGGCCCCCGACGCATGCACGGCGTAATGCCCGTCGATCAGGTGACGGTTTCCGACGATTCCAACCACGGGTCGGGACACGATCTGACTCCGACAGAAAGACGATCCGATTGCGGTCGGCGTATACGGCAAGCACCGGAACACTTGAAGTGTCGGCGGAGCCTCCGCCGACGGGTTCAAGCGGCAAGGCCGGGCCGCGGCAGGCACTTGGATGCGGGCCTCGCGACCTGACTCGGTTCATGCAATTCCCGCCTTCCGCCAAGTGTTGCATCCACATCGGCCCGACAATGCGGAAGCCTTCCAAATCACGGCGGAGGCAGACCGGCATATTGGCCGTACGCCCCGTGTCCGGGTCTGCGGGTGCAAGCCTTCCGCTGCATGCGGGACCCGTGCCACCGAAAATCAAGCTGCGTTCTGACACGGGCTGACCGGCTGACCGTCGACCACAGCGAAACAGAGCCGGCAATCCAAAACTACTGCGGCCGACGAAGCAGCGGATCAAGGAGAATGCGGCCTGATATCGAAGCGTGCCGCAAAGCCCGTTGTTTGTTGAACCCGGACAAACGCTAGAGGTACTATCAGATCCGTGATAGGGGTCTGTCAAGCAAAAAATGGAGCAATGCCTACCATGACCGGGAGCACGGAAAAAACAGCATGCGTTGCTGTATCCCCAGCTGCCGGTCCAACGAAAGAATGCGCGGATTCCGAACTGCGTCGTCATCAAAGCACTCGTCAATATGGCTGGGAATGGCTGCATGTGGCGCATCTTGGCGGAGCGCTTCAGCAGTCGCCACCCGTCTGCGCCGCCGGGTTGACGCGAATAAACTCGAGCGACTGCTTGCCGCGCAGTTGTAGCATCGGCTGATCCGGGCACCCATTGACGACCTTGGCAGCGCAAGCGGCCGTGACGGAACGAAGGGGAGGGAAACATTGATGTTGAAGGCCACTTGGCAAACGATGCCAGGGAACAAACCGGTTCCGCCGTGGATCGTAGCAGAGCAGATATTGTGGCTGCGGGAGGGCCAAGAGACCACCCCGATGCACGTGATCAAGCTGGCATACCTGTGCCACGGTTGGATGCTTGGGATACATGCTCGCAGCCTGCTGAACGAACCTGTCGAAGCATGGAGATACGGCCCAGTGATTCCGAGTGTCTATCACAGGTACAAGTCCTTTCGAATGAATGCGATCGATACGGATTTGGTGAATCGCAGCAGTTACTTGGACGACGACCAGGAAAGAATCGTATCAGAAGTAGTTGACGCCTACCGGGAATACGAAGCGTGGATGCTATCCACCATCACACACCAGAGGGGCACTCCGTGGTACGAGACCTACAGAGGGGGCCTCGGCGAAGGAGCGATAATCCCCAACAGATTGATACAGAAACACTACAAGCAAATGGCCGAAGGTTGACATGCAGGCCTCAGAGAAAGCAGTGGGAACGTTGATCCGGCCCGAAGAGATCCCTGAAGAAGCGGATCCACGGGCCGAAGGGGAAACGCGTGGTATGGCAGCGCAAGATCTGAGCGCTGAAAGTCTACGCAGCGAACATAGGCGGAAAGAGAAGCTGCGGAATGTGTTCGCAGCCGGAGTCAGGGCACTGATTATCGTCATTTTTGTTCTCATCGGAATCGCGCTCTTGTTCGTGGCATGGCACTATCTGGGATTAGAGCAATACAAATGGATACCCGACGAAGACCTGAAGACCGTCAGTACGGTCCTGTTCAGTGGGACATTATTCGTATTTCTGGGACTGTACGTGCGTGACCGCGTCTGAGGCGGGAGTTCCGACCGGACGGCTTCGAAGCGACACATATGCCTGGCGATGTGGTGAACCGCCCTCCAGGCGCTCCGGCCGCACTCCCCCAAAGCTCAACGGGAACGTAGAGCGTATAATCGGAGCTTGGTCTGACGAGGCGTACCGAGTACCCCGAACCCTGACGCGATCTTGACTTGACCCGCGGATGGCAGAATATCGCGCCGAATTTCAGGACGTGCGAACCACCGGAACCAGCCGCTCTTGGGCCAACAAGGACCAGCTTGAATGGAAGTTTCTTCCTCCAAGGAACCGCAGCCTGCTCTAGTGCGCGGCGCTACCGGCCACTGGGAAATCGTTGTCGGGCTGGAAGTGCACGCGCAGGTCTCATCCGACGCCAAGCTATTCTCGTGCGCGTCGACGGAATTCGGCGCCCCGCCGAATTCGAATGTGGACTTCGTCGACGCCGCGATGCCCGGAATGCTTCCCGTCGTGAACGAGTTCTGCCTTGAGCAGGCCGTCAAGACGGGACTCGGGCTGAACGCGGAAATCAACCGCGAGACCGCATTCGACAGGAAGAACTACTTCTACCCCGACCTGCCGCAAGGCTACCAGATCTCGCAGCTGTACAACCCAATAGTCGGACGGGGCGAGGTGATCGTCGAAATGGACGACGGCGCAGTCCGCAAGGTGCGGATCGACCACATCCATTTGGAGCAGGATGCGGGAAAGTCCCTCCACGACATCGACACCGCAAACTCGTTCATCGACCTGAACCGGACGGGCGTCGCCCTGATGGAGATCGTGTCGTTCCCGGACATCCGGGGACCGAAAGAGGCCGCCGCATACATTCTCAAGCTCCGCCAGATCATGCGCTATCTCGGCACTTGCGACGGGAATATGCAGAACGGCAATCTTCGGGCCGACGTCAACGTCTCGGTGCGCCGGACAGGCTCGGACGAATTCGGCACCCGCTGCGAGATCAAGAACATGAATTCGACGAAGTTCATTCAGCAAGCGATCGAATGCGAGGCGGACCGGCAAGTCGGAATTCTCGAGAACGGCGGCGAAGTCGTTCAGGAAACAAGGCTGTACGACCCGGCTTCCGGCAAGACCCGCTCCATGAGATCGAAGGAGGAGGCCCACGATTACAGATACTTCCCCTGCCCCGACCTGCTCCCGCTGGAAATTGAAGACGACTGGGTCCAGGAAATTGCATCCGGGATACCGGAACTGCCCGACGAAAAGAAAGCACGATTCGTCAGCGAGCACGGCGTTACCCCCTATGACGCCGCAGTGCTGACCGCCGAGAAAGATCATGCGGATTTCTTCGAGGAAGTCGCTCGCGGCCGAGACGGCAAGCAGGCAGCGAATTGGGTCATCAACGAACTCTTCGGGCGTCTGAACAAGTCCAACACGGATTTTTGCGACTGCCCCATCGCCGCCAAGCAGCTGGGAGGAATTCTCGACCTCATCTCCGGCGGCGACATCTCCGGAAAAATCGCGAAGGATCTCTTCGACATCGTATGGACATCCGGAGGAGACCCGTTGGAAATCGTCGACAAGCGCGGCCTGAGGCAATTCTCGGACGCCGCGGTGATCGAGGCCGAAATCGACAAGCAGATCGCTGCCCATCCAGAGCAGGTCGAAAAGGCAAAGACCAATCCGAAGGTGGCCGGATTCTTCGTCGGTCAGGTGATGAAGGCGACCGGCGGCAAAGCGAATCCGAGGATCGTGAACGAAACCGTTCGGAAGCGCCTGCTGGAGTAAGGCTGAGCACGCTCCATTCCGGCAGAGGCCGGCGTCCGGGAGGAACTCCAGAACCAGCCAAACCTCCGCCATGTCCCCTTTGTCGCGGCCGACCGGTGCGTCAGCCGTCGGATACCTTCAGCGAAAGCGCGTGTATTCGATCAAGCGGCACCGGCGACAGTGCGTCGTGAACGGCCCTGTGCCGTTCAATCCGTGACATGCCGGCAAACGCGGCGGCGGCGATCTCAACGCTGAAATGCGTTTCGCCGCCTTCCCGCCAACCCGCGTGGCCCTTGTGCCGCTCGCTTTGATCGGCAATCACAAGAACGGACGGCGAAAACGCCGCCTCAAGCCGCTGCCGTATCAGATCCGCAACCGTCAAATCGCCGCCCGCCTTAATTCCGCACTTCCGGTGTCCTAGCACAATGGATTAAACTGGCGCGCCCAAAATCTGAAGGATCCGACGCCCCGATGGACGAGCACGCTCCCTTGGACTTCGACATTTCCGTCGCAGCGGACAAGAAGCGGCGCCAGCGCGGGCGCCGGAGCGCGTCCGGCGCGGTCGAAACCTCGTCTCGGGAGTGCGAGCATCCCGGGTGCAGCAGGAAAGGGAAATTCAGGGCGCCGAAATCCCCGTACAAGCTCGACGAGTTCCACTGGTTCTGCCGGGAGCACGCGCGGAAGTACAATCTCCAATGGGACTACTTCAAGCGCCAGTCCGAAGAGCAGATCGAAGAAAGCCTGCGGTCGGAAAGGGATCGGTCGAAGCGGAAGAACGCCGACGAGCACCGCGCCTGGCAGCGCCACGGCGTATCGGATCCGCTCGAAATCCTGGGCGACAAGGGCACGTTGTCGAAAGCAAGCTACGGGACGACGGGACGGCGGCTCTCGCCCGAGGAACGCAGGGCTCTCAAGATACTCGACGCGGACCATTCCTGGGACAGGTCCAAGATCAAAGAGCGGTACAGTTCGCTTGTGAAATACCTGCATCCGGACCTGAACGCGGGCGACCGGTCGGAGGAAGGACGGCTCAACGAAGTCAAGTGGGCTTGGGAACAGATCAAAAGCAGTTCGAACTTCCGTGACTGAACGATGCGGCCTGCAGCTGGTGACTGGGGCGACAGAACGTCCAAGAGTGCTCGGCGGAGGCCATGCGCAAAGCCTGACCCAAAGGCGGAATCCACCCGGAACAAGCCCTTCGTGCCGCAAAAGCGCCGATGATGTGCCATCGCCTGCGACGACTGGCACAGACACGCGAGGCAGCTGTCCGGAATGATCGGATTCCGGGCGAACCGAAGCCGTTCCGTACAAAAACCGCCGTCGCGCACAATCGATATTCTGTATGCGCGGACTCAAAGAAATAAGCCATAACCGACATATTCTGAAGCAAAGAGACAACCGGCTCACACGTGCGCGGTGTGAGCAAAAAATCTTTGGCAAGATGCAGGACTACGACTTTCGTGAAGATATCCAATCTTTGCATTTTGCCATCTTTCCGATGGGACTTCGATAGTACGTTCGAAACCGTATCGGAGCAGCTGATCAATCGGTTGCCGGGGAAAGCCATGGAAAGGGTTGCCTGAAATGCCGGTAGCGGGACTTGCGACCGATCCATCGGCTGAGGCTCTGCCGACGAAAGGGACATCGCCGCTGGTCCAATGCCAATCGGGCAATATGCGCCTGGTCCGGGTACCGACTGCACAGCGCCGCAAGTTTGCAGAACGGGAAGTTGCTGTGTAGCATTCATCTCCGAAAACGTAGTGGATGTAGTGTAATGGCCCATCCGTCCCGGATGTCGGCGGTTAAGCCCGACTTGGATGCGCTCCGGAGTTTCTCTGAACTCCCGGACCGGGAAGCCAGCCCGTTCTTCGGCGGCCGCGCCGAGGAAATCGGCTTGGTCGAAGGAGCGCTTAACAGGATTCGCGAGCGGGGCCGAGAGGGCCACTGGCGGCCTTCCGGGGGAGAAACCATTCTGTTTCAAGGCGCGCCGGGCGCCGGAAAAAGTGCTTTGCTGCATCATCTTGTACACCTCTGGTACCCTTCCGGGGGAGCATCTGTTCTGTCCCGAGGCGCGCCGGGTGCCCGAAAAAGCGCGTTGCTGCGTCGTCTTTTGCGTCGCTGGCGGGGTGCCGGGCGGGATGCGCCCGTGGTGGTCGATACGGAAGCGTCGCATTATGCCGACGAGCGTGCGCTTGCGCTTCGTGTGGCCGAGGCGTTCGACCCGTCCCTCGCGGCGCAGTTCCGCCACTCAGTGACGACTCATTCCAGCACTACCAGGTCATTAGGCACCGGACTCCTTGGAGTCGCAGCAGGCTATGCCGCGACCGAAACGGGGCAACGTGTGGCCGCTGCACCGGCCGAACCGTCACTCGACGCTGTCAAAGAAGCGCTTTCAAAGTCGAGGCAGCATGTTGTTCTGATCCTTGACGAGGCTCAGGACCTTGAAGGATTCGATGCGGACTCGGTGCGGCCGGTCGTTTCCAAACTTCACAAAGGAAGCCATGGTGGTCCGATTCTGACCGTGTTTGCTGGCCTTGCACACTCTGACGCCGTGCTCCAAAGTTGCGGCATTTCCCGCTTTTCGATTGGCCATGATCGAACGCTGGAGGCGCTATCATTCGATGAAGCGGTGGAAATTGTCCACTTGATGTTCACCGAATGCAGGGTCTGCGGCGACCAGGAGATCATGCGCCTATGGGCACATGCCCTCGCAGAAGAAAGCTCCGGCTGGCCGCAGCATCTCCATGTCGCCATGCGGGCTCTTGCAGCCCAATTGCTTTCGGCTTCTGTGCCAGGACAGCTCGAAGCAGTCGACAGCGATTTCGGAGTCGCGGTTCTGCGGGCATCCGCATCGGCGCGGGATGAATATTATGAACGTCGGATCGATGAGCCCTTGGCTAGCGCGCGGCGACTGGTTGCAGAAACATTCCGGCGAATCGGCGATGAAGCTACTAGCGACGAGGTGCTTGAGTACATTCGTGCCGCAACTCGGACTGGCTGCGGATTGCACAGCCTTCCCCGTGACCACGACGAAGTGATGCTCCTTGACCGCATGATCCGACGCGGCTTGCTTCAGCGCACCCGCAAGAAGACGCTCGCGTGCCCGATCCCGTCACTCAGGGGCTACATCGAGCGCATGGCCCAGCACGCCATGCCCGAGACATAGGGTTGTGCCTCGATCCGTTCGGGCGGAAGCCTGCCTGATTGGATGGCGATTGACGAAGGGACGGAGTGCCAGCGATATCTGAACCCGGTCACGACGATGCCCTCATGACCCTGCTGTATCGCTCAGGGCGCGTGGACGAGGCGGACCGACATTTCGACGCCGCCGTGGGATGCATCCGGGCAGGGAAGCTCCAAGGCACGCCGCCGCCCGAAGCAACGATCTTCCCGGAATGCAATCTACGGGCGCTGAGCCGAGTAGACGGGATTATCAGTGAGATTGGCGAATCGGAGGCGCTGCCAGCATGACCCCTGCCGACCTCGAATTCCTTATCCAGCAGGGCGAGGGCACCACGCTGGAGTTCAAGGAAAACCTGTCTTCATCGTTCGCTCGGGAGGTCGTTGCCTTGGCCAACACCATCGGCGGGAAGATCCTCCTCGGCGTGAGCGACAGCGGCAGTGTGATTGGAGTCAAAGATACCAATACCCTGCGCGGTCGCGTCCAGGATGTCGCCCGCAATTGCGATCCCCCGGTGAAGGTGCTGGCGGAGCCGGTGGACGGCGTGCTCGCGACCCACGTTCGGGAAAGCAATGCCAAGCCGGTGAAGTGCAGCGAGGGCTTCTTCTGGCGTCAAGGCGCGGTGACACAGAAAATGAGCCGTAACGAAATCCGCGATTTCTTCCGCACCGAGGGCGCGGTCCGGTTCGACCTCTCGCCCTGCTCCCGCTTCAGCTATCCGGAGGATTTCGACCGCGAGAAGTTCGACGCCTGGCTTGCCCTGTCCGGCATCACCGGAAGTCCGCCGGTCGAGGACGTGCTGGTCAACATTGAGGCCGCCGAGCGGGCTGGCGGCGAGCTGCTCTTCCGCAACGTGGGGGTGCTCTTCTTCGCGAGGAATGTGCGCCGGTTCTTCCCGGAGGCGTACGTCACCTGCCTATTGGGAAGGGGTACGGACAAGGTGCATATCCTGGACCGCAAGGACTTCGACGGCGGCATCGTGGCCGACATCGGGGACGCCATGCGCTTCATCGAGCGCAACACCCGCAACCGCCTACCGCATCGAGGGCTTGAGGCGACAGAACATCCAGGAGTACCCGGTGGAGGCCGTGCGCGAAGCGATCACCAACGCGGTCATGCACCGCGACTGGTTCTTCGACGGCGCCAACGTCTTCGTCGAGGTGTATGCGGACCGGATTGAGGTGATCAGTCCCGGCAGCCTTCCCAAGGGCCTGACTCTAGCCGATCTCGGACGCATGAGCATCCGGCGGAACCCGCTCATCGCTGACCTGCTCCACCGTATCGGTTTTATCGAGAAGGCAGGCACGGGGATCCGCCGCATACGGGACGGAGCAAGAGCGCAGGACTGCCCGGAACCGGAGTTCGGAGTCGACCGTTTCGTCACCGTCACCTTTCGTCCGAACCCGGAAGTGCGGGAGATGTCGGGGGATGGCCAGGTGCTCCCGGAAGTCGCCCCTCAATTGACCGGGGAAGCCACTCCCCAAATTCGGTTGATCCGAGCAGTTTTGGGAGAGATGGCGGGGCAGCAGCTCCAGGAAGCGCTCAATCTGAGCGACACAAAATACTTCCGCAGCAATTTCTTGCTGCCTGCGTTGCACGACGACCTGATCGAGATGACTGTCCCGGACAAGCCGCGCAGCAGCAAGCAGCGATACCGCCTGACGCCGAAGGGAAGCGAGCATCTGAAACAAATGCTTGTCGGAAATAAGTTTCGAAGTCAGGAAGCCACCCCTCAAGTCACCCCCAAAGTCACCCCCAAAGTTACCCCTCAAGTCACCCCCAAAGTCACCCCCCAATTGACCGGGGAAGCGACTCCCCAAATTCGGTTGATCCGAGCAGTTTTGGGAGAGATGGCGGGGCAGCAGCTCCAGGAAGCGCTCAATCTGAACGACACAAAATACTTCCGCAGCAATTTCTTGCTGCCTGCGTTGCACGACGGCCTGATCGAGATGACTGTCCCGGACAAGCCGCGCAGCAGCAAGCAGCGATACCGCCTGACGCCGAAGGGAAGCGAGCATCTGAAACAAATGCTTGTCGGAAATAAGTTTCGAAGTCAGGAAGCCACCCCTCAAGTCACCCCCAAAGTCACCCCTCAAGTCACCCCCAAAGTTACCCCTCAAGTCACCCCCAAAGTCGCCCCTCAAGTCGCCCCCCAATTGACCGGGGAAGCGACTCCCCAAATTCGGTTGATCCGAGCAGTTTTGGGAGAGATGGCGGGGCAGCAGCTCCAGGAAGCGCTCAATCTGAGCGACACAAAATACTTCCGCAGCAATTTCTTGCTGCCTGCGTTGCACGACGGCCTGATCGAGATGACTGTCCCGGACAAGCCGCGCAGCAGCAAGCAGCGATACCGCCTGACGCCGAAGGGAAGCGAGCATCTGAAACGAATCGGAGAGGCTCGGTAACAAAGATCGACGCCACGAAGACGGGGCTGGTCTGGTGAAAACCGGGTTCGCATAGTTCCGGCGTTCTGCCCCTTGCGCTGAGGGGCGCGGGCCATCAAGTGCCTAGAAAGGTACGGGAATCATCCAATTTGCCGACGCAGGTCACAACGGCGGCGTCTTTGGCAGTGCGTGCCGGGACCGCCGCCAAGCGGGACATTCCGGCCCGCTGGTACGGAGTCTGGCGAAGCACGCATCTGGCAACATCAATATCCCCCTGCATAGTGGATTGAGCAGCCTCATCGACCATGAATTCTTCGGCTATGGCCAAGCTTCCGGCAGCGCTCCTCGGGCCGCCAACACTGTTCTTGCGCCTCGAATTGAATTGCTCCACTAGTCGCGCCGTCAGCAATCCTCGGGCCGCTTCGCGCCGGAACCCATTATGGACGATTTGATCCCGAATCCCGCGGCGGTCCCGACTGTCCAAATTTCGGTCCGCGAATCCTTTGGAATCGATACCGACATGACGGTCATGGGCTTTGCCGAAGGCGGCGACCGTGTCCCCGATATCGATCCGACCTACAAGTTCGACCCGGACACCACCTTGGCGATACTGGCGGGCTTCTCCCACAACCGGAGGGTGATGATCCAAGGCTACCACGGCACCGGCAAGTCCACGCACATCGAGCAGGTGTCGGCCAGGCTGCGGTGGCCGTGCACGCGTGTGAACCTCGACAGCCACATCTCGAGGATCGATCTCATCGGAAAGGATGCGATCAGGATCCAGGACGGCAGGCAGGTTACCGTGTTCCAGGAGGGGATACTGCCGTGGGCGCTGAGGAACCGGACAGCACTCGTCTTCGACGAGTACGACGCGGGCCGCCCCGACGTCATGTTCGTGATTCAGCGAATCCTTGAATCCGACGGCCGCCTCACGCTGCTGGACCAGAACGAGATCATCGTTCCGCATCCGCACTTCCGGATTTTCTCGACAACCAACACGGTCGGGCTCGGCGATACCACGGGCCTCTACCATGGCACGCAGCAAATCAATCAAGGCCAGATGGACAGGTGGTCGCTGGTCGCGACGCTGAACTACCTGTCCCACGACGCGGAAACGCAGATCGTCCTGTCGAAGGCCCCGAACTACAACACCAAGAACGGCCGGGAAACGATCGCGAAGATGGTCACCGTCGCCGATCTCACGCGAACCGCCTTCATGAACGGCGAAATTTCCACGGTCATGAGTCCTCGGACGGTGATCGCCTGGGCGCAGAACGGGGAGATCTTCCGCAACCTCGGCTACGCGTTCCGGGTGAGCTTTCTGAACAAATGCGATGAACTCGAACGCGCCACCGTTGCGGAATTCTATCAGCGCTGCTTCGGGGAAGAACTGCCGGAAAGCGCCGTCGGAAGCAGCTTGGGATAAATCGGCCCGTGAAGGGACTCCTCGGCACCCCCCGCTCGAATGCCGCCGCTAATTCGCGTTTCGCTTTTCTGACATCCGACGACATGGCGGCCCCGGCCAACCGGCGTTCCCCTTGTTGCGAACGCATTGAGCGGGAACGGGCCCGGAGGCAACGACTTGGCCGAGTTTGAGAACGAGCGGATCAGCGCCTTCAAGAAGGCCCTTACATCGGCGACGCGGTCGATTGCCGACGATCCGGACCTTTCCGTCCAGTTTGCGGCCGGCGTTCCCGGAATGGCGGAGGAATCAGTCCGGCTGCCTCACGTCGGAACGCGGCTGTCAAGCAATGACTTGTCGGTCGTGCGGGGATATGCGGACGGGTTCGCGCTGCAAAGGCGGCACAACGATCCGGGAACCCACGCCAAATACGTTCCGGAGGGCGAAACAGCCAGGAACATCTACGACGCGATGGAAGCGGCGCGCTGCGAGTGCATCGGCGCGAACCGGATGCCGGGCACGGCGGCCAATCTCGACGCCAAGGTCGAGAGCGAAGCGATCAGCAAGGGCTACTCAGGGCTGGCCGAGCCGACTGCGGCCTCCCTTCCGGACGCCGCCGCCTATCTGGTCCGCTCCATCGGAACCGGCCGCGGACTTCCGCCAGCCGCGGCGCGGGTTCTGGAAGCGTGGCACGAATCCATCGAAGCCAAGTCGCACGGTTCGATCGGCCTTCTGGCGGAGGCTCTGGGCAACCAGACCGAGTTCGCCCGGCTAACAAGGCGGTTCATTGGCGAACTGGGGTACGCCGACCAGCTCGGAGACGATCCAGACAGCGAAAGCCCGGACGACGAGCCGGATTCGGCTGAAGAGGACGATGCCGCGACCCAATCCGAGGAATCGGACGACAAGTCCGAAATCGATCCTGTCGACGATCCGGCTCCGACAGATCCGTCCGAACAGGAAATGCGGCCAATGGACGGCGAGCCTTCCGGCGAGGAGACTACGGACGAGGCCGCCGCCGAGCAGGAGGAGCCGCCTCAAAGGGTTTTGTCCGGGACGTATACCGACGCCGATCCGGATTACCGCGTGTTCACGCCCGAGTTCGACGAGGAAGTGCGCGCCGAGGACATCGCCGAGCCGCCGGAGCTTGAAAGGCTTCGCGCCAATCTCGACCAGCAGCTTGAACCCCTCAAGGGCGCCGTGGGTCGGCTCGCGAACAAGCTTCAGCGAAGACTGCTTGCCCAGCAATGCAGATCCTGGGAATTCGACCGGGAGGAAGGATTGCTGGATTGCAGCAGGCTGGCAAGGATCGTGGCCAACCCGACAACGCCGCTCTCGTTCAAGGTCGAAAAGGAGATGGAATTCCGGGACACCGTGGTGTCGCTGCTCCTCGACAATTCAGGTTCAATGAGAGGTCGGCCCATTTCGATCGCCGCGATCAGCGCGGACATTCTTCTGCGCACGCTGGAGCGGTGCCAGGTGAAGGTCGAAGTGCTCGGATTCACGACGCGGGCCTGGAAGGGAGGGAAGAGCCGCGAATTGTGGATGGCGCAAGGACGGCCGAAGACGCCCGGAAGGCTGAACGATCTGCGCCACATTATCTACAAGAGCGCCGACACGCCTTGGCGGAGGTCGCGGACCAGCCTCGGCCTCATGATGAAGGAGGGGATACTCAAGGAGAACATTGACGGCGAGGCGCTTGAATGGGCCGGCAGGCGGCTCGCGGCCAGGCACGAGACCCGGAAAATCCTCATGGTGATCTCGGACGGCGCGCCGGTCGACGACTCCACGCTCAGCGTGAACCCGGCCAACTATCTCGAGCGGCATTTGCGCAGCGTCATCGCGATGATCGGCGCGCGGAACGAGATAGAGCTGATAGCCATCGGAATCGGGCACGATGTCACAGGCTACTACGGGCGCGCCGTCACGATTTCCGACGTGGAGCAGCTTGCGGGGGCCATGACCGAGCAGCTGGCCGACCTTTTCGATGCAGGCGCGCCCGCGAAGCCGGGGAGGCCGCGAACGGCGATCGCCGCGCGGGCGGCATGAGCCCGCCGGAATTCGCGCAGCGGCTGGCGGCGCTCCGGGAAGAGATGCGCCGCGAAGGCCTGGATGCGTTCCTGGTTCCCGCGGGAGACCGCTTCGGCGGAGAATTCGTAGCGCCTTCGGACCAGCGGCTGGAGTGGCTTGCCGGGTTTAGCGGGTCCGCAGGGGAAATCGCCGCAACCAAGGATTATGCGGCCATTTGCGTCGACAGCCGCTACTCGGTCCAAGCGCGCCGGCAAGTTGATGCAGATGCGGTCCAAGTGCTCGACGCCCCTGCCGAGTCTGTCGAGGGCTGGCTGGCGGCGAGCCTTCCCGGCGGGTCGGCCGTCGGTTTCGACCCCTGGCTCCATACGAGGTCCCAAATCGGGAAGAAGCGGAACGCGCTCGAGGCGGCCGGATTGTCGTTGAGAACCGCCGAAAATCTTGTCGACAGGATTTGGACCGACCGGCCGGAGGCTCCGTTTCAACCCGCCGTTTCGTATCCGGTCTCCTTCGCAGGGGAATCAAGGGAGTCGAAGCTGGACAGGATGGCGCGCCGGGTCGGGAGCGCCGGAGCCGGCGCCGCATTGCTCGCACGGCCGGAGTCGGTCGCTTGGCTGCTGAACATCCGCGGATCGGACGTGCCGAGGATGCCTGTCGTCCAAGCGCACGCAATTCTGCATGCCTCGGGCCGGCCGGAGCTTTTTGCCGACCCGCGCAAATTCACCAAGGAATTGATGGCCGAACTGGGAAGCGACGTCCTGGTCAGGCCAATCGGCGAGCTTGGGCAGGCACTTCAGAGCCTCGGCGGCCCTGCGCTGGCCGACCCCGAGACCGTCCCCGAATGGATCTTCCTCCGCCTTGAGGAAAACGGGAACGGAATCGTGCCCGGCAGAGATCCGTGCATTGCCGCCAAAGCGATCAGGAACAGCGTTGAAGCGCACGGCGCGCGGTCCGCGCAGCTCCGGGATGGCGCCGCTGTGGCAAGATTTCTTGCTTGGCTGCATGCGGAAGCCCCTTCCGGCCAAACAACCGAGCTGGATGCGATTTCGAAGCTGGAGGAGTGCCGGCGCGGCACCGGCAAGCTGATGGACCTCAGCTTCGACACGATCGCCGCATCCGGCCCGAACGGCGCCGTGGTCCATTACAGGGCCGACGCCTCGTCAAACCGCGCGCTGCGGCCCGGCGATCTGTTCCTGGTCGATTCCGGCGGGCAGTATCTTGACGGCACCACCGACATCACGAGGACGGTTGCCGTCGGCGAGCCGAGCGACGAGCATCGGAAGTGCTACACCCGCGTGATCATGGGCCTCATCGACCTTTCGCGCGCGAATTGGCCGCGCGGATGCGCCGGCCGGGACCTGGATCCGATCGCGCGTTACCATCTTTGGCTCGAAGGCCGGGATTACGGCCACGGAACGGGCCACGGCGTCGGCCACTATCTGGGCGTTCACGAGGGTCCGCAGCGGATTTCGAGGAATTCGGAAGAAACCCTACTGCCGGGAATGATGGTATCGATAGAGCCCGGATACTACCGCGAGGGCGAGTTCGGCATCAGGCTCGAGAACCTGGCCCTCGTGGAGCAGGCGCCGCCGCGCGGGAATTCCGGCAGCGAAATGCTCCGGTTCGAAACGCTGACCTATGCGCCGTTCGATGAGACGCTCGTCGATGCCGCGGAATTGTCGGGAAGCCAGAAGAACTGGCTGAACCGCTACCATGCGGATGTTCTTGCCAAAATCCGCCCGCTTCTCGACGGCCCTGACGCCGCTTGGCTTGAGCGGGCCTGCAGGCCGATTTGACGGGCTTGCGAAGCCGGGCAGCGCAGAAACCGAGCCTAACTGTTGAAGTCGGGAATTATAGTTTCAAAAGCATTTTTGAATTGCCGACGAAGCTACCTGCACCATTATTGAATTCAGGTTTCCTCCTTGGGTCTCCGCGGGTTGAAATACTTTTCCTGATCTCCGGATGCCGAATTTTTCTATCGGCGCATTGCAAATTTCAATCTGCGAAACGAGATTGGCTGCTCCATGTGTTGCCGAACGCGACTTCCGCTGCACGCGCCGATACTGCCGCAGAAACATTCTTGGACGGTGGCGGCGCATGTCCCAATGCCGATAGCGCGGCCCGCGGCTGACCCGCCGGTCACATTTCCGCTGAAGAAAGGCACCTCTCCATTGGCGCCAACGCCAATGGCACGATTTTCGCGTGGCGCACGGGCCGATCAAACGGTGCAGTCGGTTTGCAGAGTCGGGATTCGCTGTGTAGCGTTCGTTCCTAAAGACGCAGCGGATGTGGCGTGATGGCCCGCTCCCCCGGAAGCCCGAGACCGGGCCCGATTTGGATGCGCTCCGAAAGTTCTCCGAACTCCCGGACCGGGAAGCGACCCCGTACTTCGGCGGGCGCGAGGACGAGATCGGGTTGGTCGAGCGCGCGTTGGACCGGATCCGCGAGCGGGCCCGGGAGGGCCACTGGCAGCCTTCCGGCGGAGAAACCATCCTGTTCCAAGGCGCGCCGGGCGCCGGGAAAAGCGCATTGCTGCATCATCTTGTGCGCGGCTGGCGAAGCGCCGGCCCGGAGGCGCCCGTGGTCGTCAGCACGGCAGCATCCCATTATGCCAACGAAGCTGCGCTTGCGATACGCGTGGCCAAGGCAGTCGATCCGACTCTGGCGGCGCGGTTCCGCCGCTCCGTTGCGACCCGTTCCAGCACAACCAGGTCGTTGCGCGGCGGAGTGCCCGGGGTCGCGACGGGCAATGCGGCGACTGAGATGTCGCGCCACGAAGCCGTGGCGCCCGCCGAGCCCGCGCTCGAGGATGTCATGGAAGCAATTTCGGAATCGAGGAGAACAATCGTCCTTGTCCTTGACGAAGCCCAGGTTCTCGAAAGCTTCGGCGCGGACTCCGCGCGACCGGTCATCGCCGGTCTGCATATGGGAAGCCATGGCGGACCGCTGCTGCCGGTGTTCGCCGGCCTTGCGCATACTCATACCGTGCTTCAGGATTGCGGCATTTCCCGCTTTTCCCGCGGCCACGCCCGAACGCTGGAGGCGCTTTCGTTCGGCGACGCCGTCGAAATAGTGCACACAATGCTTGCCAAATGCAGGGTTCGCGGAGACTTGGAGACCAAGAACCAATGGGCGCAAGCACTCGCGAATGAAAGCTGCGGCTGGCCGCAGCATCTCCATGTCGCCATGCAGGCGCTCGCTGCCGAATTGCTCGCCGCTTCCACGCCGGGACAAATCGAAGCGGTCGACAGCAGTTTCGGAGTTGCGGTTTTTCGGGCAACCGCATCGGCCCGGGATGAATATTATGAAAGCCGAATTGACGCGCCGCTGATCGCCGCGCGGCATCTGCTTGCGGAAATCTTCCGACGAATGGGCGACGAGGCTACTCTCGACGCTCTGCTAAGCCACATCCGCGCGGCTGCTCATCCGGGGGTGGGATCAAGGAGTCTGCCAAAGGAATACGATGCAGAGAGATTCCTCAATCATATGATCCGCCGAGGCGTGCTTCAGCACGCATCCGGACAGATGCTCGCGTGCCCGATCCTGTCCCTCAGGGACTACATTGAGCGCATGGCCCCGCGCGCCACGCCCGGGACATAAGTCCGCCCGCCATTCGGGCGGAAGGCTGCCTGATTGGATGGCGATTGACCAAGGGACGGAGTGCCAGCAATATCCGAACCCGGTCAATCAAACCAAACTGCCAGAGCCAGGAATTGTCGGGAAGCCGGAAGAGCTGGCTGAACCGCTACCATGCGGATGTTCTTGTCGAAATCGTCCCGCTCTTCGATGGCCTTGACGCGGCTTGGCTGGAGCGGGGTGCGCGCGCCGATTGGACGGACTTGCAAAGCGGGACGGCGCGGCGGGCGGCCGCTGCCCTGCGAGTTCAGGCACCGCTGAGCAGGGCTTCGGCTGCGGCGCGCGCCTGGTCCGTAACCGATCCCCCGGCCAGCATTCTTCCAATCTCCTCAACCCGCACGGTTCCGGCGAGCTTTTCCGCATGGATGCCGCTTCCGGAATCCGGCTTCGCAATCCGCCAGTGATGGTCGCCCAGAGCGGCAACCTGCGGCGAGTGTGTGACGACGAGCACTTGGGAATTCTTCGCCAGCGCGCGTAGGCGGCGGCCCACAGCGTCGGCGGTCGCTCCGCCCACACCCCTGTCGATCTCGTCAAAAATCATGCAGAGCCCGTCCGCATCCGATGCCAGGCAGACCTTGAGAGCAAGCAGGAATCGGGAAAGCTCGCCTCCGGAAGCGATCCGTCGGATGGGTCCGACCGGAGCGCCGGGCCCCGTCGCGACGGTGAACTCCACAGCGTCCTGCCCGTGCGGCCCGAATTCCGTACGGCTCAGCGCCGTCTTGAAAACCGACTTCCCGAGCTTCAGCGGCTCCAATTCCGACTTGATCCGCTTGTCCAGCCTTGATGCCGCCTGCTTCCTCAAGCGGCTCAGCGCCTGCGCCGACTTTTCATACTCCGCCCGGCTTCGAGCTTCTTCTTCGGCGGAGCGGGCGACTTCCGCATCGGCGTTCTCGACGGCATCAAGCCGCCCTCGAAGGTCCTCCGCGACCCGACCGAGGTCCTCGGCTGCAACCCTGTGCTTTCGCGCGAGCGCGCGCAGGGCGAAGAGGCGATCCTCGACCCGCTCCAGCTCGTGCGGGTCGAACCGCATCGATTCGCTGAATTCGTCCAGAGCCTTGTTCGCTTCTCCAAGCTCGGCGAGCGCACGATCCAGCGCGGGAACAACCTGGTCCAGCCCTCCCGCAGCGTCCGGCACCAAGCGCTCGACGACGCGAACGGCGTCGCCCACGACGCGCTCGGCACCCTCGAAGCCCAAAGCCCGCTGTGCCTCAGCCAAATCATCGCGGATTCTGGCCGAAGCCTTGATGAGCCTTCGCCGCTCCTCGAGCTGAAGCGTTTCGCCATCCTCCGGATTGATCTCTTCAAGTTCGCGGACCGCGTGCCGAAGGAATTCCTCCTCCCGCGCCGCCGCGGTCTTCGCTGCCTCGGCAGCGGACAGCGCGGATATCGCGCCCTGCCATCGCTTCCAAGCGGCCAAAGCCTTCCGCGCGGCCGCGTCGTTCTCGGCGAAGTCGTCAAGCATCGACCGATGGCCCGCCCGGTTCATAAGGCCGCTGTCGTCGTGCTGCCCATGAATCTCGACCAAATGCTCGGCAAGCGGTCTGACGGCTTCCGCCGAGCACCGGCGGTCGTTCGCGAAAAACGGCTTGCGGCCCGAAGCGGAGAATGCCCGCCTGAGCACCAGTTCGCCGTCCTCAGGAATGCCCAGACTGTCCAGCACAGCCTTTGCGGCGGATCCGGGAGCGAGTTCGAAGCCCGCGGCGACTTCGCCGCCAGCCACGCCCTGCGGGTCGGCGCCGATCCGGCTGCGCATTCCGAGAACCAGGCCGAGCGCGTCGAGCAGAATCGACTTCCCGGCGCCGGTTTCGCCCGTCAGCACGTTCAGGCCTGGCTCGAATTCGATGTCGAGCCGGTCGATCATCAGCAGGTTTCTGATGGAAAGGGCGCTCAGCATGCTCCGCAGCGCCGATGCGGGAAGTCTACAGCCACTCGCCCAGGATCGTCCGACGATAGACCTTTCTCACAATCCCGCCGCCGCCGTCGTCAGGCGCATCGAGCCCGCGCTCCTCGAACAGCCTGAAAGTGTCGGCGTACCATTCGCTCGACCGGTAATTGTGCGCCAGCACCGACGCGGCTTCCCTCGCCTCGTCCTCCAGCCCGAGGGAAAGGTACGCCTCCGCCAGACGGTGCAGCGCCTCCTGCACGTGCGTCGTCGTGCTGTAATCGTCCACGACGGCCTGGAACCGGTTGATCGCCGCGTTGTAGTGCTTCCGCTTCAGATAATACCTGCCGACATCCATTTCCTTGGCGGCCAGCAGGTCGACAACCAGATCGAACTTCAGCGCGGCGGACTTCGCGAATTCGCTTTCGGGATAGCTTTCCACGACTTCATTCAGATACTCCAGCGCATTCAGGGCATTGGCCCTGTCCCGGCCCATCCTGCCCACTTGCTCGTAATAGCTCATGGCGACCAAGTACTGCGCGAGCGCAGCGTCCTCGTCTCCGGGAAAGAACGCAAGGAACCGCTGGGCCGCGATCCGGCTTTTTTCGAACTCGCGGGCAGCGTTGTAGGCCGACGCCGACATGATCGTGCCGCGCCGCGCCCAATCGGAGTACGGGTAGATCCGCTCGATTTCGCCGAACCGTTCAGCGGCGTCCTCGTAGTCTCCGGCGTTCAACATGGCTTCCGCCGTCAGGTAGAGTTCCTGCGGGGTGAACGCCTCAAGGCCCGGGCCTTCATCTTCGCTGCATCCTGCCACCGCCAGGAGCGCAATCGGCAGCGCGACCCTCAGGATCGCGGTTCGAAACTGCATCTATCGACAAACCTGAGCTGATCCGGCACATTGGAGAATAAGTCCTTGCGCACTTCCGCGCAATGCACTGACAGAACCTTGTCGCACCTCGATTGAATGACCCGCGCCGGACAAGGAATGGTTCACGCGTCTCCAAGGGGCGTCCGCATGCAGTTGCTAGGAAGGCTAGAAACTCCGGCTCTGGAAAGACCAAGCGCTGACCCGCGCGGAGGAGACGCGTGACGATCACGAGACTGGAACTAAAGCGGTTTACGGCCTTCGAAGCGTTGGACTTAAATGCCTCTCCCGGCGTCAACGTCCTCGTCGGCGCAAACGGCACCGGCAAAACCCACCTAATGAAGGTCGCTTATGCCGCCTGCGCAGTCAGCAAGACCCAGACCGATTACGCCGAAAAGCTAATCCGCATCTTCATGCCGACCGGGAAGGCCATCGGACGGCTCGTCAAGCGACGAAAAGGACGGTCGGATTGCAGCATCAGGGTATCCCGACATCGGCGGCAACTCGAAGTCTCGTTTTCCAATCGCAGTGCCGCTTCCGGCGCAGCCGAAGTCACGGGACGACGAAGTTGGCGCGCGGTTCCCGTCGCAAGCACCTACGTCCCGGCCAAAGAAATGCTCGCGAACGCGCCTGGATTCCGATCCCTCTATTCGCAGCGGGAGATCCATTTCGAGGAAATTTGCGCTGACATCCTCGACCGTGCCTACGGACCGGCCCCGCGCGCGCCAGCCTCATCCGAGCGCGAGCGGCTGCTCGCCACCCTGCGAAAGGCGATTGACGGAAAGGCTCGCGCAAGCGGCGAAGAATTCTTTCTCCACTCCAAACATGGGAATCTGGAGTTCTCGTTGCTTGGCGAGGGAACGTGCAAGCTCGGCCTCCTTTGGCTGCTGATCCGGAATGGAACGCTGTTCGAAGGAGCAGTGCTATTCTGGGACGAACCGGAAACCAATCTTAATCCCAAGCTGTTCAACACCGTGGTCAAAGTTCTTCTCGAATTGCACCGCTTGGGAGTCCGGATATTCATCGCCACTCACAACTACTCCATTCTCAAGGAATTCGATTTACAAAAAGCGAAAGGGGACAAGTTAGTTTTCCACTCGCTCTACCATCGCGACGACGGCGAGATCGCCAACCGAACGGTCGACAGCTATCTCGACATCTATCCCAACGCCATCGCTGAGGCGTTCGACGATTTGTACGACCGCGAAGTCAGGCGAAGCCTGGCGAGGCACTGGGCATGACCACTCTGATTGAAGGGTGAACCGGCATTTGCCGGAGAGCACGAGTTTAGCCAGATGAGCTGGAAGGCAGACGTAGTGGGCCGACGGCGGAGAGACGATGCGCGTCCGGCCCGGCCCGAACGAGCGGCATTCCGGTTTGAAACGCATATAAACCCAATCGTGCGTCCATGCGGTGCGAGGATGTATCCCAAGTTTTGGTTCATGCACGGTTCAGCTGGCCGAACGTGGGCACTAACGCCTGTTCACCATCAAATTTTGTATTGAAAACGACTGCTGGCCCGACTTCCATTATTGGGGGCTCGCCGCGGCGCAGCCACCTAACCCAAAAACTCGGGACGCACCGCCGGCGCGACTCGCTTTGCCAACATCGGGCGGATGGGATATCCGGCGGGACGAACCGGACGACGCAATGCACGCGCCCTGCGCGTTCTCGATTGGGCGTTTGAGGCCGGAATGCGGTGTGCAGTACCGAACCGTGGAGGAAGCATGCGATACTGGCTGTTCAAGTCGGAACCCGGCGAATGGAGCTGGGACGACCAAGTCGCGGCGGGCGAAGACGGCACGGAGTGGGACGGCGTCCGGAACTACCAGGCGCGGAACCACATGCGCGACATGGAGGTCGGCGACCGGGGGTTCTTCTACCACTCCCAGTCCGAAAAGGCGGTCGTGGGCATCGTCGAGGTCTGCGCCGGGATTCATCCGGACAGCACGACGGAAGACCCGAGATGGGAATGCGTGGACGTCAAGGCCGTGGGCCCCATGCCGAAGCCGGTAACGCTTGCTGACTGCAAGGCGGATCCGCGTCTGGCCGGAATGGTGCTCGTGAACAATTCCCGACTCTCGGTCCAGCCGGTCGCCGAAGACGAATGGCGGGCGGTCTGCGAACTGGGCGGGACGCCGACGGGCGATTGACCGGAACGCTGCCGGACGGAGCTGACTTGGCGCGAGGCGCGGACGCGCTGGCGGTCAGTGCAGCGGGATGTCCTCCGCTCTGGCGCCGACGCCCGGAAGCTTAGCGACGGTAGCTTCGTCCGCGACAACTTCGACCGCGCTGCCGGATTCGAAAAGCCTTCTCAGAAGCCCGCATGTCAGTCGGTGGCCGGAGCGGACGCCGACGAATTTCCCGACAATCGGCCTGCCCGCAAGCGCTAGATCCCCGATCGCGTCCAGCAATTTGTGACGCACGCACTCGTCATCGCAGCGGAGCGGCACTGAAAAGCTCTTGCTGGCCAACATGGCCACAACGACACTCTGGAGGTCGCCGCCACGCCCCAGGCCGCTGGCCTGAATCTCCGCCGCCTGCTCGTCGGTGCAGAATGTCCTGCAATGGACAAGCTCCCGCAGCGCTTCGCCGTTGCAGATGTCCATCGATTTCGTCTGGTCGCCGATCGGCTCGGGAAAGGAAATGCTGAATTCCATTTCCGACGAGTCGGCGGGCAGCAGACACGCCTTCGCTGAATCATCCACGTACTCGACGGGCCGACGAATCTTGATCACGCTTATCGGCACGTTCTGGATCAGGATGCCTGCATTGAGCGCTTTCTGCGCGAACCGCAGCGCACTCCCGTCCATCTTGGGCACTTCAGGACCGGATACCTCGACCACTGCATTGCGAACGCCGCAAACGGCGAGCCCGGCCATCAGGTGCTCAATTGTCTGGACCGAGACGCCGCTTCCGTTCGCAATTTTGGTGCAGAGCCTTGATTCCACAACATTCCGGTACGACGCCGGGATTAGATTGTCCTTGTCCACAACATCAATGCGTTTGAAGACAATCCCGGAATCAGGCGGCGCCGGAAGGACCGATAAGCGAGCGAATTCGCCCGTGTGGAGCCCTGCGCCGCTGAGCGCGAATCCGGATTTGACGGTTGCCTGCACCTGCGTCCATTCCATCGCCGCTTGCGGCGACTTGTAGTCCGCTTGGCGCGCATCCGCTAGTCAAGCATTGCAACCAATTGTAACAGCGGGATTGTTCGTTCCGACTCCAACGCAGGGAAAAAGATCGCGCCCGATGGGCGCGATCAGGTCCGTCTTCTGAAGGTCAGCAAAGAGGAACAAACCTTCCGAAGACGCTAGTTCGCCTGCCGACGCATGAATGCAGGCGTGCGGAGATCCGGCTCTGAATCGTTGCCGTGGCGTTGCCCGGGAGACGAGGTGAGCCTCGGCTGCCCTCCGTCGCCTGCGCCCTCGCGGGCGCCGTCGTACGGCTTGGTCATCCTTGAGAACACGCCGCCAATGCCTCGCCGCCCGGACCGGCCCGAGTCCGTTCGTTCGGCTTCCGCCGGGGGCGCCTGCTCAGCCCTGGCCGCGCTTGCCGACGGCATTTCAGCCTGCAGGGGCGGTTCAACCCGCGCGGCGGGCCTCGGCGCCACGAACCCGCCGCGCCGAGGCGCAGGAGTCTGAGGCCGCTCTTCAAATCCGTGACCATGCCGGGCGGGGTCCGCCAGGACGTTTCCGTCCCAAGTGTCCACATCCGCCGCCGAACTCGTCGCGGCGGCGACATCCTTGTCGATGCGTTCGAAGAAGGAATCGCCGCGGTTGGCCTCCTCGAACGAGGATTCCAGCGCGCCCGCCTGTTCGCCGGGGGCCGGGCTGAGGCCCGTCGCAACGAGGGACACGCGAACCACGCCTTCCAGCGATGGCTCGAGGGTCGAACCCAAGATCACGCGCGCGTTCTTGTTGACGCCTTCCCGCACCTTCGTCGAAGCGGAGTTCAAATCCCAAAGCGTAAGGTCGCTGCCGCCGACAACGTTGATCAGGATCCCGCGCGCGTCCGTAAGGCATGTTTCCTCCAGCAGCGGATTGTTCATCGCCATCTCCGCCGCCTTGGCGCCCCGGTCCGCGCCTTCGGCCTCGCCGCTGCCCATCATCGCCGATCCGGTCTCAAGCATGACCGATTTGACGTCCGCGAAGTCAAGATTGATCAGGCCCGGGCGAATGATCAGATCCGTGACGCCCTTGACAGCCTGGTAGAGCACATCATCGGCCTTGATGAACGCGTCGGTCGTCGTCGTGTTCTCGTTCGCCATCAGGAACAGGTTCTCATTCGGAACGACCAGAAGCGTGTGCACGGCGCCTCTGAGCTCGACGAGTCCGTCCAGCGCGACATCCATCCGGCGCTGGCCTTCGAAGGCGAACGGCTTCGTGATCACGCCGACGGTCAGTATTCCGGCTTCCCTCGCCAGCTTCGCGATGTAGGGCCCGGCGCCGGTTCCGGTTCCGCCGCCCATCCCCGCCGTGATGAAGCACATGTGGACGCCGTCGAAATACTCCAGGATTTCGTCTGTGGTCTCTTCGGCGGCCTTCAGGCCGACTTCGGGATTGGATCCCGCGCCGAGGCCCTGCGTCAACTCGGCGCCGAGCTGGATCTTCACGTCGGCACTCGAGCTGTCCAGCGACTGGGCGTCGGTGTTCGCCACGATGAATTCGGCGCCCTGAAGCCCCTTCATCATCATGTTGTTGACGGCGTTGCAGCCTGCCCCGCCTACCCCGCAAACGACGATCCTCGGGTTTATGTTCCTCTTCGGAGGTACGTGCAAAGTATTCAGTGACATTTCAGTGCTCCTGCTCGATGTTCCCGCGACGCTTGTCCCGCGCCTTCCCGGGCTACCGTTGCTCCACGACACATCGCGCCATTCCCCAGCGATTGCTGCGCCGGCGCGACATCACCAGTTATTCCTGATCCAACTGAAAATCCTGCCGACCGGCCTGGAACTCGCGGCGGCGCTCTTCGGATCGGCGAAGTCCCACCATTCGTCCTGGGGCTGCGCGGCAAAAAGCGACAGGCCCGCGGCGGAGGAATACTCGGGGCCGCTCAATTCCACCGGTATGCCCGGCAGCCGGATCGGCCTCCCGAAACGGACATGTCGGCCCAGCATGTCCTTGGCGAGCTCCTCGAGCCCGGGCAGCGCACTCGAGCCGCCGGTCAGCACGACGCTGTTTCCGTCGAGCTTGTCGAATTCCGAGCAGTCGAGCGTCGCCTTCACGTGCTCGAGTATCTCCTCGACGCGCGGCTTGATGACGGCAATCAGCTGAGCCCGGGTAATCCTGCTTTCGGGGCCGGCCCAGCCGTTCATTTCCGCGACGTGGCACTGCTTGAGGTCGTCGCGCGAAGTCGCCTTCACGCCTCCGTACTTGATCTTCAGGCGCTCCGCGACGCGCGTCGAGACCGAAAACGCCGAGCTGATGTCGGAAGTGACATCGTTGCCAGCGACCGGGATGGCCTCGGCGAACAGCATGTGCTTTCTGAAGAAAATGGAAACGCCGGTCACGCCGCCCCCGATGTCCACGCACGCGGCGCCGAGTTCCTGCTCGTCCTCCACCAGCGAGGAGATCCCGGAGACGTACGCGGCGGACGCGACGCCCGCGAGTTCCACCCTGCAGTCGTCCGCGCACTCCGACACATGCTCTAGCATGTGGCGGTCCACCGAAAGCATATGGAGGTCCGCCATCAGCTGATTGCCCCGGTGCCCCCGCGGGTCGAGCAGCCCGGTGCGATGGTCGACCGAGAAATTCACCGGCTGGGCGTGAATCGCTTCGCGCACCCCGCCCGGATGCGGGATATCGCAGGCCGCGAGCACGCGCGCGATGTCCGCCTCCTCAATCTGGCTCTCTCCGAGCTCCACCTTGCCCAGATGGACGGATGATTCCGGACGCGCGCCGGAAAAGCACACGACCAAGTGGTCCACTCTCTCTCCGGCCTGCTTCTGCGCCTTCGTCAGCACGGTCCGGATTGTGCCGCTCGCTTCGGCGATCGAGTCGATTTCCCCGAATCTCAGCCCCCGCGATTTCGCGGAGGCCACGCCGATGACCCGGAAGCTGGAACGGCCTGCCCTCGCCCCGTTCATCACGAAGCCGTTTTCGCGCTCCTTGAACTCAAGGACGAGACAGGACGTTTTCGTGGTGCCGAGATCGAGCACCGCGAGAATTCCCCGCTCGAGGGCCTCGGCGCGCTGCTCCCGCATGGCGCGGTGTATCCGGAGCGTATCGTCGAAGCCCATGCTAGCGCACCACCGAGACTTCGCCGGATTGCATTGCCCGCCTGCCCGACGCGGTCAGGCGGACTTTCACGCGGCCCGAAACCCTCAGGTCGACGAGCGCGATCTCCCGAGAGAGAATCCGGTCGACCCTGTCCAATTCCATCAGGCGATTTGCGGCTTGAACGGGGCCGTCTTCGGGAAGCAGCACCCGCCGCGACCTGTCGAGAACGATGTCCCAGCGCCGCTCGCCAACCCTCACCAGCCCCCGAACCGCGCTGCCGACCGGCTCCAAAGCCGCATAGAGCTCGAGAGCTTCGCTCATGGCCCGGTCCGCGCCGGTTCCGGCCACAAGCCGAAGAGCCGGGTAGTCGTTCCTGTTCCAGGTTTCCCCGATCACCAGGCCGCCGTCTCCGAGCAGCGACAATCTCGCGCCGTTCCGCCAGATCAGAACCGGCGAGCGCTCGACCACGGAAATCTCGATGCGTCCGTCCGGATCGATCAGCACGCTCGCGGACTCGACAACGTTCAGGCTCTCGATGGAGCGCTTTATCTCCTTGACATCGATGCTGAACGCGCTCGCCGGAAACTCGGCGGGAAGAAGCGAGCCGATCTCGCGTTCCAAGTGCGCCGACGCGCCGCGGAGCGAAACGCCGGTCACCGTGAGTTCCGGCTGCGCCATGATCTCGCCGATCGCGTCCGATACCCGGCTTTCAAGGCTTCCGTCGCTCCTTGCCCAGAAAAGCAGCGCCGCGCCCGCGGTCGCCGAGGCTGCGGAAACGGCCGCCACGAGCGCCACCACGCGGACGGACGGCGTCAGCAGCAGGCGCTGGATCCGGTACTTGGACCGGCTTGCATGCGGGCGCGGGCGAAATCCGCCTAACGGCCGCATGACGCGTCCTCCACAAGCTCCCTGCAAAGCTCGCCGAACCCGGTTCCGCACTGCTTTGCCTGCTCCGGGCACAGCGATGTCGGCGTCATTCCGGGCTGCGTGTTCGTCTCAAGCAAATAGAGACCTTCCGCGCCATCGCCTTCGTTCCAGCGGAAGTCGGTCCGGGAAAGCCCTCGGCAGCCCAATGCCTTGTGGGCGGCCGTCGCGTGCTCCAGCGCGGCGTCGAACACCGGCTCGGGAATGTCCGCCGGGCAGACGTGGCACGAGCCGCCCGGGCTGTACTTCGCTTCGTAGTCGTACCAGTCGCTGGTCTGAATGTCGGTGACCGTCAACGGCCGGCCCCGCATCACGCCCACGGCCAGCTCCCTGCCGGGGACGTACTTTTCGACGAGCACCGGGTCGGACAGCTCGCCCAGGCTGCAGGACTCGGCATCGGCGCCGTCCAGAACCAGGTGAACGCCTATCGACGATCCCTCATTGTTCGGCTTGATGACGTACGGCGGATCCACGGGCGGCGAGTTCAGCGCCACGTCCTTCGGAAGCAGCCAGGCGTCGGGGCTGGGGAGCTTCGCCTTGCAGTAGACGGCTTTGGTCCTCTGCTTGTCCATCGCCAGCGAGGAGGCGAGAACGCCCGAATGGGTGTAGGGAATGCCCATCCATTCGAGAATGCCCTGCATGCAGCCGTCTTCGCCCCAACGGCCGTGAAGCGCGTTGAACGCGACGTCCGGCTTGATTTCGAAAAGGCGCGCGACGATGTCCCGGTCGGCGTCGACCTCGACGACATCGTATCCTTCGTCCCTGAGCGCAGCCGCACATTCGCGGCCCGTGACAAGGGAGACATCCCTTTCAACCGACGGGCCGCCCATCAGCACGACTACGCGGATCGGCGTCCTGCTCGACATGCCTCGCTCCGCGGTGCGCCAGCCCGGGTTCCAAGCTGACTATGTTACCCGTCCCGTCTAGCGCAGGATCAGGGGCCGTACTCACCTACTCTTACAATCTCCCACTCTAACCCGATTCCGAGCGTCCGACGAACAGTCTCCCGAACCTGTTCGCCGAGAGCCTCGATTTCTGTTGCAGTTGCGCCACCTAGATTTAGCAGGAAATTCGGGTGCAGAGGCGAAACCTGGGCCGCGCCATGGGTTGCGCCCCTCATCCCGGCCTGGTCGATCACCTTCCACGCCTTGAGCTCGTGGCGGTCGCACGGCAGTCCTGTCGACGCGAACCCAGCCGGGTTGCGGAACGCCGAGCCCGCCGTCCCCGCCTTCGTGGGCTGCGTGGCGCTCCGGTAGGCGAACTGGCTTTCCATTCTTTCGGCAAGTTCGGAACTGGAGCCGCGCGGGCATTTCAATTCGGCCTCGACGATGACGCTGCCCTCGGGAATCGAGCTGCTGCGGTAGCCGAACCCCGCGGCTTCCTTTCCGATGCGCCTGATCTCGCCGTCGCGCGTTACGACCGTCGCCGCTTCGAACACATCGGCGAGATACCTTCCGTAGCAGCCGGCGTTCATGCGGACCGCGCCGCCGACCGTTCCCGGAATGGTCCTGAGAAACGTCAGATCCAGGCCCTGTTCCGCCGCTTCCACGGCGAGCCTTGGGCCGAGAGCCGACGCGCCGACCCGCGACCGGCGGCCGTCGAATTCAATTCGGGCGAACGGCCTTCCGAGCCGCACGACCACGCCGTGGATGCCCCGGTCGCGAACGATCAGGTTCGTGCCGGCGCCGATCGCGAACATCGGCACGCTTCCGTCCAGCCTGCCCATGAAGTCCGCAAGATCCTGCAGATCCGCTGGCTGGAACAGCCATTCCGCGGGTCCGCCGACGCGCATCCAAGTCAGTTCCGCCATCCGCCGCCCCGGCGTGAGCCTGCCTCTGGGCGCAGGAACGCGCATGGAACCCGAACTCGGAGGGCGCGCGGGAAACTGCTCAGCTAGCGACATCGATTTCCGCCTCCCCGGCGAGCGCGCGCGCCCACGACGATATCGTTCCGGCGCCCATGCAAACGACTATGTCTCCGGACGCAGCTTCGGCCGAAACGAATTCCTGAAGGCCTTCGCAGCCCGATACGGCTTCGACGCTCCGGTGCCCGTGCCTCTTGAGGCCCGCGACAAGCGATTCCTTGTCGGCGCCGGGAATGGGATCCTCGCCTGCGCCGTAGACGTCCGTGATCGCAACAACGTCCGCCTCGTTGAAACAGGTGCAGAAATCGTCGAACAAGTTCGACAGCCTCGTGTACCGGTGAGGCTGGTGGATTGCAATTACGCGCCCGCTCGAAGCCTGCCTCGACGCCCGCAGCACCGCTGCGATTTCCGTCGGATGATGCGCGTAGTCGTCAATGATTTGAACGCCGTTGAGCCTGCCGACGCGGGTGAACCGCCTGTTCACGCCGCCGAATTCCGCCAGCGCCTTCCGGATGCCGCTTCCGTCCATTCCCAAGCGCCGCGCGACGGCGGCGGCTGCCAGAGCGTTCGCGACATTGTGGTCGCCGGGCATGGGCAGCGCGCAACCGCCCATCCGGATGCCCTCGCTCCGCCAAAGGATGTCGAACCGCGTGCGGCCATCGACGTATTCCGCATTTTCGGCGCACACATCCGCCTGCGCGTTGAATCCGTAGGTGACAATGTGGCGGTCCGTGTGCCGGCCGACGAGGGCCTGCACCTCGGGATGGTCGGTGCAGCAAACAGCGAACCCGTAAAACGGAATGTTGGACACGAACTGGTCGAACGCTTCCTTGAGCCTTTCGAAATCGCCGTAGTGGTCCAAGTGCTCCGGGTCGATGTTCGTGACCACAGCGACGGTCGCGGGAAGCTTGACGAACGTCCCGTCGCTTTCGTCCGCCTCGACGACCATCCACTCCCCCTGCCCCTTCCGCGCATTGGAGCCGTACGAATGGACGATCCCGCCGTTGACGACCGTCGGGTCGAAGCCGCCGGCTTCGAGCAGCGCCGCAACCATCGTGGTCGTCGTCGTCTTGCCGTGCGTTCCCGCCACCGCGACGTTCGACCGGAGTCGCATCAGCTCCGCGAGCATTTCGGCCCTTCGGACGACGGGCAGGCCGATGCGGCGCGCCTCGACCAGTTCCGGATTGCCTTCCTTGATCGCGGAGGAGACCACGACGACATCGGCGCCCTTCACGTTTTCCGGGGACTGCGGATGGGAGATCCTGGCGCCCGCCGCCGCAAGGCGATCCGTGATTTTTGAAGGGGCGAGATCCGATCCTTGGACTTTGAATCCCTGGTTGACCAAGACCTCGGCGATCCCCGACATCCCTATGCCGCCGATTCCGATGAAATGTATCGGGCCGAGCTCGGCCGGCAGCTTCGTGGAACGCCCTGTCACTTCCGGCACTCGGCGAGCTCCACGATTGCGTCGGCGAGCTCTGACGCCGCCGAAGGCTTCGACGCCCGCTTGGCAGCGTCCGCCATTTCGGCGGCCTTTCCGGCATCGCCAAGAATCCGTCCGATCTCCTGCCCAAGCAGCTCGGGCGTAAGGTCTGCTTGCCGAATCATCACGGCCGCCCCGGCATTCACCATGCCGGTTGCGTTGGCGGTCTGATGGTCGTTAGCGGCGGCGGGAAACGGAATGAGGATGGACGGCCGCCCGACAACGCAAAGTTCCGCGATCGAGGACGCTCCCGACCGTGATACGACCAGATGGGCCTGCGCGATCCTGCGGGGAAGATCGTCGAAGAACGGCTTGACCTCGCACTCGATTGAACGCTCCCGGCATTCCTCGGTCACTGACTCGACGTTCTCGCCGCGCGCTTGCTGCGTCAATCGCACGCGCTGCCGAATCTCCTCGGGAAGAAGGCCTGCCGCCGCCGGCATGATCGAATCGAAGGCCTGCGCGCCCTGGCTGCCGCCGACAGCCAGAATCCGGAGCTCGCCTGACGAAGGGACTTCGAATGGCGCGCCCGCGTTGGCCAACACGTCAGCCCGGACCGGATTTCCGGTATGCGCCGTTTCGATGCCCTGCGGTATGGACGTTTCAACCGCGCCGCATGCGAGCAGGTCCACCTTCCGCGCGAGCAGCCTGTTTGCGCGGCCGAGGACGCCGTTCTGCTCGTGGATCATTCTCGGGGTTCCGGTCATCCACGCGGCGGCGACGGGAGGGAACGCCGGATAGCCGCCGAAGCCGACGACGACGGCGGGACGCCTTCTTCGGATGCCTGCCGCTGCCTTGATCACCCCCGCCGCAATTCTCGCGGGCGCGGCCGCCCGCGCGATCCACGAGCCGCGGCTAGGCGTCGTGCTTTCATGGGTCTCGATCTCCACTTCGCGGGGGAAGCCTCTTGCGAACCTCGCTCCGCGCCTGTCGGTCCAGAACGAGACGCGCCATTCGCGCTCCAGCATTTCCTCCGCCACGGCCTGCGCGGGGAACACGTGCCCGCCGGTTCCGCCCCCTGCAAGCACCAGCAACGGCTGCGATCCGCGCTCCGCCTGCCTGCCGGGCGTGTTCAAACGCCGCGCCTAAGAATGTCGACGATTCCGTCGCGCGGTCGCTCGCGGGTGAGCGCGAACAGCATGCCAAGGGCGAGACCTACCGCGATCATCGAGGAGCCGCCGTAAGATACCAGCGGAAGGGTCATGCCCTTCGCGGGAAGCAGCTGGACCGAAACGCCGAGGTTGATGAAGGCTTGGATTGCGAAGAGCGCCGCGAGGCCGGTGCCCGCAAGGCGGACGAAATCGTCCTTCTCCGAAAGCAGCCTGTAAAGCGACCGCACGCAAATGAAGCAGAACAGGGCGATGATTGCCACGACCATGACGAGTCCGTACTCCTCCGCCGCCACCGCCGCGATGAAGTCGGTGTGCCCGTCGGGCAGCTGGAATTTCACTTTTCCGTTTCCGAGGCCCACGCCGAGCGTTCCTCCTTCCCGGAACGCGGACTCCGCGAACCCCAGCTGCGAATTCGGCTCGGCGTTGCCCTCGAGATAGGCAACGATTCGGCTCTGCACATGCTCGGAAAGGTGGAAGGCGAGCAGTCCGGCCGAGCCAACAAGCGCGCCGATCAGGATGAGCATCAGGATCGGTCCGCCGGAGGCGAAATAGAGTATGCACCAGCTGAACACCACCAGACTCGCCTGGCCGAAGTCGGGCTGGAGGGCCAGCGCGGCGGCAATGAAGCAAGCGAAGCCAAGGGACAGCAGCAGGCCGCGGCGGTCGCCCGATTCCATGGAAGCGGACATGAGCCATGCGGAGAAAACGACGAATCCGGGCTTGAGGAATTCGGAGGGCTGGACCGAACCGACCCCGAACGAGAACCACCGGACCGCACCCTTGCCGAAATCCGTCCCGAACGCCGGCAGAAGCATCAGCCCAAGGAACGAGATGCCGAAAATCCCGATCCCGATGCGGCGAACCGTGGTGGGCGAAGCTACGGACACGGCGGCCATCGCCATCAGCGCCGCGATGCCGAACACCGCGTGCCTCTGCACGTAATGGAAAACCGGCATCGAATGCTTTTCGGCCAACGGCGGAGAGGCGGCGAACGACAGCAGCAGTCCGATCGCAAACAGAATCAGAACCGCCGCGATGCTGAGGTGGTCGATTGTGCGCCACCAGTTCGGCAATATGGGATCGTCGGGTTCGGGCTTGAACGTCCCGAAGACCATGTCGGTCATGGTTGAACGCCTGTATCTGCTCGATGTCGGCTCTGGCGGCCGATCCGAATCTTGGAGACTAGCGGAACAGGGCCAAGAGTCCACGAAAAATTCCGGCCGGAAAGCCCGTCCGGCGGATTTGTTGCAAATCCGCGATCGTTGGCGGCCTGGACAGCGCTACGGCTGGAACCGCCTCCGGACTTCCTCGATGAAATGCGATCCCCGCGCTTCGAAGTCGGGATACTGGTCGAAGCTGGCCGCCGCGGGCGCGAGAAGCACCGTGTCGCCCGGCTCCGCGTCGGATGCCGCGAGCGACACCGCGTCCTCCATGGTCCGGCAAATCGCGCAGGGCGTCCCGCCGAGCTGCAGGGCGAACTCCCTCGCCGAGTGGCCGATGAGGTACGCCTTAACCACGTTTTCCAAACAGCCCGACAACGGGGCGAGCCCGCGTTCCTTTCCAAGTCCTCCCGCAATCCAGCGGATGTTGCTGAACGCGTTAAGGGCCATCGCAGCGCTTTCGGCGTTGGTTGATTTCGAGTCGTTGACGCACAGCACGCCTCCGTACTCGCCGACGATCTGCGTGCGGTGCGGCAGGCCGGCAAAGGTTCGGAAGCCCTTCTCCACGTCGGCGGCGTCGAGGCCGCAGCCGAGGCAGACGGCCGTTGCGGCGCAGGCGTTCTGTCGGTTGTGGACGCCGGCCAACGCCCTGATGCCGTCCAGGTCGACGCGGACTTCAGGTCCGCCGAGGCTTGCGGCGATGCAGCCTTCGCGCACGCAAACGCTTGGCGGCCTCCCGGCCGAATCGCGCGCCGCCGACACGCGCACGGTCGTTCCCGGCGCCGTCCGCGCGGCGGTCTGCGAGGCGAGAAAGCGGCTTTCGTTGTCGTCGACGCCAATCACGGCGCGGCGAAGGCTGCGCCCGCCGAACAGCCGCCTCTTCGCGGAAAAATACCCGCCCAAGCCTCCGTGCCGTCCGAGATGGTCCGGCGTCAGGTTCAGAAACACCGCGATGTCCGGATCCAGGACGCTCGCTACATCGCATTGGTAGGAAGATGCCTCCAATACGACGATCTCGCCGTCCCCGGGAGGATCAATGCCCAGAACCCCTTGCCCGATGTTGCCCGCGATCTGCGCTGCGCGACCGGAATGCGTCAGGGTATGGTGGATGAGCGCGGACGTCGTGGATTTCCCGTTGGATCCGGTGACAGCGACGATCACGGGTCCGCGCCCTTCTTCCGCGTCCGGACGGATTGATTTGAAGAACACGCCGATGTCGTTGTCGACCGGAACGCCCGCATCCGCCGCGGCAAGGACCATGCGGTTAGGTTCGGGGTAAAGGTGCTGCACGCCCGGCGAAACCACCAGGCAATCGATTCCCTCCCAAGCGCATTCCGCCGAAAGGTCTTCCAGGGGAACGCCCGCTGCGCGCGCGCTGTCCCGCGCGTCCGCCGCCTCGTCCCATCCGGCGATTTCGGCCCCGCCTGCGGCGAGGGACTCGGCAGCCGTCAGGCCGGTCCTGCCGAGGCCCAGAACGGCAATGCGTTTCCCGCCGACCCCGCGCGCGGGTACCACTTATCTCACCTTCAGGGTCGCGAGTCCGGCGAGAGCGAGGATGAGCGCGACTATCCAGAACCGGATCACGATCTGCGACTCGGCCCAGCCCTTCCGTTCGAAGTGATGGTGGATCGGCGCCATCAGGAAGATCCGCTTCCGCGTGTACTTGAAGTAGGCAACTTGGATTATCACGCTGAGCGCCTCGATGACGAAAAGGCCGCCGATGATCGCAAGCACGATCTCGTGCTTGGTCAGCATTCCGATCGCGCCGACTGCGCCGCCGAGCGCGAGCGATCCGGTGTCGCCCATGAACACGGCGGCCGGCGGCGCGTTGTACCAGAGGAATCCCAGCCCTCCGCCGATCAGCCCGGCCACGAACACCACGATCTCTCCGGTGCCTGGAACGTAGTGGACATCCAGATACTCGGTGAAGTCCACCCTGCCGACGGCGTAGGCGATAACGCCCAGAGCGGCGGCGGCGATCATGACGGGCATGATCGCAAGCCCGTCCAGCCCGTCGGTCAGGTTGACGGCGTTCGCCGAGCCCACGATCACGATCATCGAGAACGGGACGAAGAGGATTCCTGCGTCCAGCAGGAACTCCTTGAATATGGGAACCGCGATCATTCCCGATAGGCCCTCGGGATGGATCAGCATCGCGCCCCATGCCGCAAGCCCCGCGATCACCAAGCCCGCGAGGAACTTCATGCGCGCGCTCAGGCCCTTGGAGCTGTTGACGGCGACTTTCCGCACGTCGTCGACAAGGCCGATCGCCCCGAACGCGAGGGTCACAAGCAGGACGATCCATATGTGGAGATTGTCCAGCCTCGCCCAAAGCAGCGTCGACACGACGATAGCGCCCAGGATGAGCACGCCGCCCATCGTCGGCGTTCCCGCCTTCGACAGCAAGTGGCCCTCGGGACCGTCCTCCCGGATCGGCTGCCCGTTCTTCTGCCTTTTCTTCAATAGATTGATAAGCGGCCTTCCGAACAGGAACCCGAACAACAGCGCGGTCATCATGGCTCCGCCGGCGCGGAAGGTTATGTATCTGAACAAATTGAAGAAATCTCCTCCGTCGGAAAGCCCTGTCAAAAAATGCAGCATTCAGGTCGCCTCTTCGCCTTCCTGGGCCCTTGCGTTGCCGAGCCGCCGGATCGCCGCGGCCACCAGCGAGATCTTCGACCCCTTCGATCCCTTGACCAGAACCACATCCCCGGGACCAGCGAGACTGTGGGCCTTTCTCGCCAGGTCGTCAGCGGTGCCGCACCAGCATCCCTTTTTGTTGGAAGGCAGGGCATCGTGGAGGCTGCGCATGAGCGGTCCTGCGCAATGGACAACGGAGATCGCCTTCATCGACGGGTGGCGGGCGAAGCCAGCATGCAGGTCGGCCTCGCTCCTGCCCAGCTCCAGCATGTCGCCGAGCACCGCAACCCGGCGTCCGGCGCGGGCGCCCGGGCTAGGGGGGCCCGGAACGGCGGCGGCAAGCACCTCGAGCGACGCGGACAGGGATGCGGGATTGGCGTTGAACGCGTCGTCCATGAGGCTGATGGACTGGTCGCCGTGCCTGTCCAGACGCACGGTGTGGCGCGCGCCTCTGCCGTCCGGAGGCGCCCATTTGTGCAAATCCAGCGCCGCGATAACGGAATCCGCTCCCACCGCATCCACGGTTGCCAGCACGCCGAGGGCGTTTTCCGCAAAGTGCCTCCCGTGGGCGGCCAGCTTCAGGAACTGGGTTCGCCCGCGCGCCAAAGCCCGGGCGACGGTTCCGTCCTGCAGGACTTTGACATCCACAAGACGGTAGTCCGCTCCATCGGCGGATCCGAAAGTGACTGTTCGAGCGCCCGCCCGCACCGCCGCTTCGCCCATCGACCTGAAGCGCGACGCCTCCGCATGAACGACGGCGGTTCCATTGGGCTCGAGACCCAGAAACACCGCCGCCTTTTCCTCGGCGATCTCCTCAATGCCGCGAAAGGCGGCCAAGTGCGCACCGGCGACCAGCGTAACCAAGGCGGCGTGCGGCCTCGCCATTCTGCTGAGCGGCTCGATTTCGCCCGGCTGGTTCATTCCGATCTCGATTACGGCGAATTCGGCGTCGGCGGGCAGTCGCGCCAGCGTTAGCGGCACGCCCCAATGGTTGTTGAAGCTCTTCTCGGCTGAATGCGTCCTGCCTTGGAATCCGAGCGTGCGCGAGAGCATCTCCTTCGACGAGGTTTTCCCGGCCGATCCCGTAACGGCAATGACTTTCGCGCTGCTTCTCGCGCGCCCGGCAGCGCCCAGCCTCTCCAGCGCGGCTTGGACCTCTTCGACAATCAAGAGCGGCGCGCCGTCGGCAAGCCCTTTCGGCATCCGTTCGACCATCGCCGCCGACGCTCCGGCCTTGAACGCATCCGCAACAAAATCGTGGCCGTCCCTGTTGTCCTTCAGCGCGACGAACAGGTCGCCCGGTTCAACGGCTCTGCTGTCGATCGACACGCCTGACGCCCGCCAGCCGCGGGTCGACCGCCCGCCTGTTGCGGAATCGGCGTCTCCGGATTCCCAAAGCGTCATGCTCCGCGCCCCTCCAAAACCCTGACCGCGATGCTCGCCTGCTCGGAATCGTTGAACGGAAGGACGGAGTCGCCGATCTGCTGGCCAGCCTCATGCCCTTTCCCTGCGATGATCAGCCCGTCGCCCGGGCGCATTTCTCCGACTGCCGTCAGGATCGCTTCGGCGCGGTCTCCGATTTCGGTCGCGCCGGGGCAGCGCGACATGATTTCCGACCTGATCGCCGCGGGATGCTCGGAACGCGGATTGTCGTCCGTGACGAACTGCCGCTCGGAAAGCCTGGCTGCGACTTCGCCCATCAGCGGCCGCTTCGCGCGATCCCTGTCCCCGCCGGCTCCGAACACCAGCAGCAGCCTTCCGGGAATATGCGGGCGCACGGAAGTGAGCGCCGTCTCCAAGCCGCCGGGGGTATGGGCGTAATCCACGAATACCGGCGAGCCGTCGCGCCTGCGCGCGGCCAGCTCCATGCGTCCGCGAACGGGTTCCAGCGCTTCAAGCGCGCCGAACACATCGCTGGGCTCCTCGCCCGTCCCGATCAGCAACGCCGCCGCAATCAGCGCGTTCAGCGCTTGGAAGCCGCCGGCAAGCCGAAGGCGCGCGCCATGCGCCTCGCCCCGCCACTCGAACGCGATTTCCTGTCCAAAGGAATCAAACGTCTGCGATTCAAGCCTGATGTCGGCGTCTTGGCAGCCCACCGTTGCCAAGCCGAGTCCGCGCCGCTTGGCGACCTCCGCCATTCGGCGCCCGGCCTCGCTGTCGACGCAGACCGCTGCAGTGCCGCCGTCCGCCATGTTCCGTTTGAAAAGGCCCGACTTCGCGTCGAAATAGGAGCGAAGATCGGGATGGTAGTCCAAATGCTCGTGCGAAAGGTTCGTGAACGCCGCCGCGTTGAACTTGAGACCGTCCAGCCGTCTCTGCGAAAGCCCGTGGGACGACGCCTCAAGCGCGGCATGGTCGACGCCTTCCGCCTTCATCGCGGCGAGATGCCGATGGAGGGTGACCGGATCCGGCGTTGTATGGCCAAGCCGCGCTGAATACGCGCCTTCAATGCCGGTCGTTCCGCAGTTTGCGGCATCCTTGCCCAGCGCCTGCCAAAGCTGGCGGCACATGGTCGCGACAGACGTCTTTCCGTTCGTGCCTGTCACGGCGACGAGCGTGACGGGCGCTTCGCCGAACCAGTTCGACGCCGCTCCCGCAAATGCCGACCGGGGAGACTCGCTGACCAGAAGCTGTATTTTCCTTCGGACGCGGTCGTCGATCATTCGCGCGCCCGCGCCGTCGGTCAGCACCGCAACGGCGCCGTTCCCGACCGCATGCGCGGCATAGTTTGCGCCGTGGACCCGCGTGCCGGGCAGCGCCGCGAACAAAAACCCCGCGCCTACCCGTCCGCTTTCCTCCGACAGTCCGTAAATCCTGGCGGCCGGGTCGGCGGCATCGGCGAAACCGAGCTGGGATAGCGTCCTGCATGCGCCGCGCGCGGCCTGTCTTGCGCGAACCGGCTTCGCGCATTCGCGATTCACGGCGGACGCTTCCATGCGCTGCGACGCTCAGAGCACGCCGGCGCCGGGCAGGACGCCGATGATCGGAGCGACCCTGCTGACGATTTCCACGGCGACCGGAACGGCGGTCCATCCGGCGGTTCTGCGCACCTCTTCGCCATCGTCCAATGCCGGCTCGTCCAAAGTAACGACCAGAACGTAGCGCGGATTCTCCGACGGAAAGAACGAAGCGAACGTTGCCAGAACACGTTCGTCGCTGTAGCCGCCCCTCGGGTCCGGCTTGTCCGCCGTGCCGGTCTTGCCGCCGATCGAGAAGCCTTCGATGTTTGCGATCGTAGCGGTCCCCTCCTTCACGACGTCGCGCAGAATCCGCCGCATCGCTTCCGAAGTGGCCTCGGAAATCACCCGCCGCCCTCGGGGAACCACGCCGCCCCGGTTGAGAATCGTTGGTTCGACCGTAGTTCCTCCGTTGACCAGCGCCGCATAGGCCGCACCGAGATGCATGGGGCTGACCGCGATTCCATGCCCGTAGGAAATCGTAACGGATGCGACCTGCTTCCATCTCGACGGCCAGCTCGGATTCGCGAGACGCGCCTCGGCCAGCTCCAGCCCGGTCCGCTCCAGAAGGCCGAGCGATCCGAGGAAATCCTTCTGCCGTTCCGGCCCGATCATTTGCGCCAGCCGCGCCGACCCGACATTCGAGCTCTTGACCACGATTTCGGTAACCGACCTCGAGTCCCTGGGATACATGTCTTTGAAGGTAAACCTTCCGATCTTGAACGGGCTCGTGTCCAAAACCGTATCCTCGTTCACGAGACCTAGCTCGATCGCCTGGGCGGCGGCAAAGGGCTTGAACGTGGAGCCCAGTTCGTACGTCCCCTGCGCGGTCCGGTTGAACAGCGGGTTCGAGCCGGGCTTCGCGCCCTTGTTGTACGCATTTCTGTCGTTGGGGTCGAAGTCCGGCAAGGACGCCAGAGCCAGGATTTCGCCCGTGTCCACATCCATGATGAACGCGCTGCCGCCGAGCGCCTTCATGAGGCGGATTCCGTCGCCGAGCACCTTTTCGACGACAGCTTGAGCCCGAGCGTCCAGCGACAGGCCGAGCACCCGGCCGCCGTTTTCGGGATCGCTCAGATATTCGTCGAAATGCAGTTCCACGCCCGCAACGCCCTTGACCTCTGCGGCTTGGACCCCCTCCTTGCCGAAGGCCGTTCCGCCGAGGACATGGGCCGCGAGCGAGCCGTTGGGATACACGCGCACCTCCCGCGGCCCGAGATAGAGTCCCGGCTCGCCGACGTCGCGCACGGCGGCGGCCTGTTCGGGCGAGATCTTCCGCTTGATCCAGATGAATCTCTGAGCGCCGGTGAACCTCTTGAACAGCTTGTCGGCATCCAGGTCCGGGAATATCGCGGCCAGCGTCGCCGCCGCATGCTCCGGATTGCCGTGATGCCTCAGTTCATCGGCCATCACGTAGAGCGAGTGCCCCGGCAGATTTGTGGCAAGCAATACGCCGTTGCGGTCGACCAAGTCGATCCTCTGGGAGAACACCTCGGACGAGCGAGCTGCCGACTTCGGTTCAACCGGATCCGACCACGACACCGCCGCGGTCCTGACGGCCACCAGGATGAACGCCGCGCAGAAGCCGCACGCGATGATAAACAGCCTCAGTTTCGGGCCTTTTGCGATGCCGGAAGGGCGTCTGATCCGCTGGCGTTCGTCCGCTTCGTTTCCTGAAGCATCCCTGGGATGCGATTCGAACCGCTTGCGACGCCTGAGCATTGCTACCTCGGCCCGATGCCGAATCTGCTCAGCTGCCGAATGTGGGCGCGGCGCGCGGCGGGCTCCGCCCCGCCGTCCCTGAACGGAATCGAGTCGATGCTGGCGAATTTCGGTTCGCCAAGCGGGCCCAGCCTCAGCTCGTCGAAATTGAGATCGACGATCTCCGCCAAGCGCTCCGCTCGCGTCAGGTACGCCCACTCGGCGCGCAAATACTGCAGGTAGTCGTACTGATCGGCGATCGACGTCTGCAGCTCCTTTACCGCGTCCATCCTCGCTTTGGTTTTGTAATTCTCCATGTAGGCCCACCAGGCCATCGCGATCACCGCAAGCGACATGGCTCCGTACAGCAGCGTTCGCATCAGTGCACCGATCCCTCGAAGCTTTCGGGCAAAACGGCGAACTCCGTCGCTGCGGCGGCCCGCGCGGCTGTCCGGCGGGCGACGCGAAGCTTTGCGGATCTCGACCTCGGATTGGCCGAAACCTCGGCGCTTCCGGGCGTCGCGGGCTTCCGCAGCACCGGTTCGAAGGTCGCCTGCGCTCTGATCGCCGGCGGCTGATGGCGGCTGCCGGACGCTGCTCCGCCCTTGGAACGCAGGAACTGCTTCACGATCCTGTCCTCGAGCGAATGAAAGCTGATCACAGCCAGAATCCCGCCGGGACGCAGCGCCCGCTCCGACGCGCACAAGCCCGACGAAAGCTGCCTCAGCTCGTCGTTCACGGCGATCCGCAGCGCTTGGAAGCATCTTGTTGCAGGATGAGCGGCGCCCTTCCGCCCTGCTCTTGCGGCGCCGGAAATGATTTCCGACAGCTGTCCGGTTGTCGCGATCGGCGTGCTTCGGCGGCGCTCGGCGATCCGGCGCGCGACTGATCGCGCCGCCTTCTCTTCGCCGTAGCGCCGGAAGATCTCCGCCAAGCGCTCCTCCGATGCTGAATTGACAATTTCGGCTGCTGAAATTCCGGTCCGGCTCATCCGCATGTCTAGCGGGCCGTCCCTCATGAACGAGAAGCCGCGTTCCGCCTGGTCGAGCTGGGGCGACGAGACGCCGAGATCGAACACGACGCCGTCCACGGGAAGCCGCCCCGCGATTTCGGGAAGCGCGTCGAAGTCGCCGAACAGGCCGCCCACCAGGCGGACCCGTTCGTCGACGCCGGATGAATCGGCTGCCGAAAGGGCGTCCGGATCCCTGTCGATCCCGAACACCCTGTCCGCGCCGGCGTTGACCAGGGCGCGCGCGTAGCAGCCTGCCCCGTAGGTGCAGTCGACCCAGACGCCCCGGACCGGGGCAACCGTTTCGAGAAGCGCTCCGAGAAGCACCGGCTTGTGGCGTCGCCCGGTCGGGGACTCCCGCAGTCCGGGGACGCCATCCATTCAGCTGGTCACTTTGGTGAGGAATTCCGTGTGTTCGAACGCCGGGGCGTCACCGAACAAGCCAGTCTCGGTCCTCTCCTTGAATCGCTCGTAGAGCTCGGGATTCCAGATTTCGAAGTATTTGCCAAAGCCGGCGAAAGTGGCTGCTTCCTCGAGCCTGGCTTCGTCGCGGAGGGTCGCCGTCAGATGCAGCCGACCGTTCGGGTCCAGCTGCGCCCTCGTCGCTTTCCGCTGGAACATGTAGGCCAGCTTGCGCAGGTCGATGCTGTCGAGCTCGCCGCCGTTGTCCAGAATGATCTGGTCAATTTTCGCGGTTTCGTTCGCAGTGTAGCAGATGAGGCATTCCTGGCTGCGGGGGCCGTAGCATATCGTGAGCGAAGCGCCGACGTTGGCGCCCGTTCCGGCATCGCGTCCGTCGTCGTTCCGTTCGATGATGCGGCGGAATTCGGCCGGTATCGACACGCGCCCTTTCGCGTCGATCTTATTTCTGCGACTCTCGCCGCGGAACGCTTCGGTCTGGCTGCGGATCTGGGGTGTCAAAGCTTGATCCACTCTCATTGGCGATGCGGAGTGCGCCAGCCTCCCCCGCTACCCCTTCGCTTGAACAAGCCGTTTCGCCGCCTTTCGGGGGAGGAGAGCTAATGGCGGCGAAACGGCTGACTCGCACCACACAGAGAAGAGTCGGGCCAACTTGCCTGTATGATTCCTGCCTTCTTGGTCTTTTGCTTGCTGGCCGACATGGCGGGCACGCTAGGCACGCATTCGGCAGTCGGCAACCCCCCTTTGGGAAGTTATGGGATAATTTGGGATTTTGTTTCTTAGCCCTTCCGCCCGGCCAACGCTTGGCAGAATCGAAGGGAATGCCTCGCAATCAGGATATTGCGGTAATTGGCGAAAAACTTATACAAAATATAGGGCAAGCTTGGACCGGCCAGGATGCCGGAGCGCTTCAGCCGACGAGTTTTACCTGTTGCCGTACTGCATCACTCGATTCCGCGCGTCCTCGAGCGCGGTTTTCGCCGACAGTCCCATTCAGGCCCACAAAGTGAACCGTCATCCCATTGCGATTCGCGACGCCAAGGCGTCAAACGCGTTCGCGGCCGGACCGGGACTGATGGCAGCCGGCACGCCGCCGTCGCCGGAGAGCATGATCTCAGGCAGGATGGGCAACGCTCCCAGAAACGGCAGATCCAGCCTTTCCGCCTCCCGCTTCGCGCCGTCGCGGCCGAAGATGTGCGTCTCCGTCCCGCATGCCGGGCAAGCGAACGTCGACATGTTCTCGACGATTCCGAGCACGGGCGTGTCCAGCTTCCGGAACATCGCAATAGCCCGCCGGGCGTCGATCAGGGCCACGTCCTGAGGCGTGCAGACGATCACCGCGCCGGAGGGGCGGAATTTCTGGCAAAGGGTCAGCTGGACGTCGCCCGTGCCCGGCGGAAGATCGACGATCAGGATCTCGGTGCCGCTCCAGTCGACATCGGTAAGCATCTGCTGGAGCGCGCCCATCAGCATCGGGCCGCGCCAGACCACCGGCTCGTCCTCGCGAAGAAGGCTTCCGATCGACATCATCCTCACGCCGTGGGCCAGGATGGGCGTCAGCGTCTTCCCGTCCGGCGATTCGGGCCGTTCGTTCGTGCCCATCATTTTCGGGATTGACGGGCCTAGCATGTCCGCGTCGAGCAGTCCGACGGAGCGCCCCTGCCGCCGCAGCGCGACTGCCAAATTCGAAGCGACCGTCGACTTTCCGACGCCGCCCTTGCCGGACGCGACAGCGACGATCCTGTCCACGCCTTTCACCGCCGCCGCGCCGTCCTGGCGCGTCGGATGCCTGCCGAGCCGGAAGGTCGGCGGCTCCGCCGGACGGGTCGGCGGGCCCGGCCGCCCTTGATCGTGAGCGGTCATGACAACCGAGACAGCCGAAACGCCCGGGAGCGCCGCGACGGCGCGCTCCGCCGCCGCGCGCACCGGCTCCATTCGAGGGCCCAGCTCGGGCGGGACCTCGAGCACGAAGCGCGCCTTCCCCGACTCGACCGCCAACGCTTTGACGAAGCCCATGGAAACGATGTCTTCGCCGTTCGGAAGCGAGATGCGGCGAAGCTCCGAGAGGATGCGGTCACGCAGTTCAGCCACGCGCGGCTCCGCAGTTCATGGACAGGCGCCGGGCGGCGGGCGACCTTCGGAAGCGTCGGCGGATGCCGTACCGCCTGCGCGGCGCTGCAGCCGCATTGCGCCGGACGCATAGCGGAATTGACGAACTGTCCGTTGCGCGCGGATGCCGGCGGCACGATATGCGTAGCAGCGCAGGAAACGCCGCCGACGGTCGGCGGCGATCATTCGAGGGACAGGCACCATGGCACATTCAACCGAAAACCCGCATCGAAGCCGGATAGCCGACTTGGTTCGCAGCACGGCGACGAGCGCAACCAGCGCATGGAGGCGCCGCAGCCAGTACCGGGCCACCGTCTCGGGGCTCGAGTCGCTGACCCGAAGGGAGCTGGAAGACATCGGGATCAGCCGCGACCAGATCCGGTCGGTAGCCTTCAACGCAACTTACGGACAGACGAGATAATCGGGGAACAGCGGCGCGAATCCAGCCCGTTTCCCGCTTTCCGGCGACGGCGCACCTCCTCCCGCGCCGTCGCCGATTTGTTTCGGTGCGCACGGCGTCAGCCCTCGGACCCGTCGGCCTTCGCCACGAATTCCGCAAGAATGTGCTTGGGCCCGGCGTCGTCAAATTTGATCAGCAGCTTCCGGTCGCTGACGGCCACAACCTCGCCGTAGCCGAATTTCCTGTGGAACACCCTCTCGGCGGTAGAAAAGGCAGCCTCCGACGTTTTCGCCGGAGCGCGCGGCAGTTCGCCGACCGGATTTGATGCGCGCTTCACGAGGCGCTGGAAGCCCGGCGACGAATAGCCTCCCTGCGCCGATTGCCCGTGACCGAACCCCCTGGAATGCCGGCCTCCGAACCCGCCGCCCTCGTAGGCGCGCCAGCCCGTGCCGGCGGGCGTAATGTCCCTTACATGCTCCAGCGGAAGCTCGTCGACGAAACGGGAGCGAATCGACGACAGCCACGAGCCGTTCACGAACCGGTTGACCGCGCACGAGACCAGGCAGAGCTCCTTCGCCCGGGTCAGGCCGACATAGGCAAGGCGGCGCTCCTCTTCGAGCCCGGACTGGGGGTCCTCCTCCATCGCCCTCATCGAGGGAAAGCCGCCGTCCTCCCAGCCCGGCAGGAACACCACCGGAAATTCCAAGCCCTTCGCCGCGTGGAGCGTCATGACCGAAACCCGCGAGCCTTCCGCGGCCTCGTTGTTCTCCGCGACCAGCGCGATGTGATCAAGGAACGCCCGCAGGCTCTCATACCCGCCGACCGCCGAAGCCAGCTCGTTCAGGTTGTCGAGCCTGGTCTCCGCGTCCGGAGTTTTCGTGTTCCGCCACATGTCGGCGAGTCCGGACTCTTCGATGATCCGGCCTGCGATATCCGCGGGGCTCTGCTGCGGGTCGCCTGCAAGCCGCGACCAGGCCTCGAGCTTCTCCGCAAGCTCCATCACTCCCGAGCCGGCCCCGCGCGGCAGCTTGCCCGAGACGGCCAGCTGCCGGGCCGCGGCGAGAAGCGGAATGCCGGCGGCCCTCGCGGCGGCATGGATCGTTCCGAGGGACTTCGCGCCGATTCCCCGCTTGGGAGTATTGACGATTCTCTCGAAGGCGAGATCGTCGGAAAGCGAAACCGCCAGACGGAGATACGCCACGGCGTCCCTGATCTCCCTTCGCTCGTAGAAGCGCGGACCGCCGACAATGCGGTAGGGAATGCCCAAGGTCAGGAGCCTGTCCTCGATTTCCCGCATCTGCCTGGACGCCCGGACAAGAACCGCGATCTCGTCGAATTCGCAGCGCCGGTGGCGACCGCCGCCGATGCTCAGCTCCTCGATCCGCGAACCGATCCATGCCGCCTCTTCGCCGCCGTCCCAGGATTCAAGCAACTGAATCCTTTCGCCGTGGTCGGCTTCCGTCCAAAGCGTTTTTCCAAGCCGGCCCTTGTTGTGCGCAATCACGGCGGACGCGGCGGCGAGGATGTGTCCGGTCGACCGGTAGTTCTGCTCCAGCCGGATGATCTTCGCGCCTTTGAAATCCTTTTCGAATTCCAGAATGTTGCGAACATCCGCGCCTCGCCAGCCGTATATCGACTGGTCGTCGTCGCCGACGCAGCAGATGTTCCCGTGCGCCTGCGCGAGCAGCTTCAGCCACAAATACTGCGCGACATTGGTGTCCTGGTACTCGTCCACCAGGATGAAACGGAACCTGCTGCGGTATTCGACGAGCGCATGCTCGTTCCGCGCAAGAAGGTTGACGACCTGCAGGATCAGATCGCCGAAATCGACGGCATTGAGAGTGGCCAGCCGCTCCTGGTAGCTCTTGTAGAGCGACAGGCCCTTCCGGTCGAACGCCGCCGCCTCCTTCTTCGGCACGTCCTCCGGCATCCAGCCACGGTTCTTCCACCGCTCGATGATCGAAGCCAGCCGCCTAGGCGGGTATTGCTTCGAATCGATGTTGGCCTCCGAAATCAATTGCTTGTGGATCCGGAGCTGGTCGTCGGCATCAAGGATTGTGAAATCCGGCTTCAGCCCCGCCTGCTCCGCTCCGCTCCGCAGCATCCTCGCGCAGATCGAATGGAACGTGCCCAGCCAAGGCGTCATCCGGAAGTCGTCGCCGACATAGCCCGCGACGCGCTCCCGCATCTCCCTCGCGGCCTTGTTCGTGAAGGTTACGGCAAGGATTTCGGACGGCCATGCCCGCCGGGTGTGCAGGATGTGGGCGAGCCTCGCCGTCAGCGCCCGGGTCTTTCCGGAACCCGCCCCCGCGAGCAAGAGCACCGGTCCGTCGAGCGACTGCACCGCTTCGAGCTGCGGCCCGTTCAGCCCGTCCAGATGGGCGGCGCGCACGCCCGGCTCCGGGAGCGGCGCGCCTTCGGACCGCGACAGCGCGGGGGAGCTTTCCAAGTTTGCAGGCATCGTGCGGCCCTATATCAGCGCGCGAGCGATTGATAGTCCGGGTTCGTGCAATGTTCCCGCCCGCCAAGTCCGCGCCAGTTCTTCGAGTCTGGAATCTCCGAGCCGATTAATGCAAGTTCCGCCGCGTCCGGAACGGCCTCGAACGCGTACCCGAGGCCTCGTCCGTACATGGCAATTCAATTTCGGCAGGAGATCGGCGTGCGCAAGTTCGGAAAGATCCTGGTCGCGAACCGGGGCGAAATCGCGATTCGCGTCATGCGGGCGGCCAACGAGCTGAAGATGCGCACCGTGGCGGTGTTCGCCGAAGAGGACAAGCTGTCCCTGCACCGCTTCAAGTCCGACGAGGCGTACAGAATCGGCGAAGGCCTCGGCCCGGTCAGCGCCTACCTTTCGATTCCGGACATCATCCGCGTCGCCAAGCAATGCGGCGCGGACGCCGTGCACCCGGGCTACGGCCTGCTCTCCGAAAAGCCCGAATTCGCCGAGGCTTGCGAGAAGGAAGGCATCGCGTTCATCGGCCCGACGCCTGGCTCGATGCGCCTTCTCGGCGACAAGGCGGCTGCGAGGAAGGTCGCGCAGACCGCCGGCGTTCCGGTGGTCCCTGCCACGCCGGTGCTCCCGGACGACATCGGGGAAGCCCGCCGGCTCGCGGAGCAGGTCGGCTATCCGCTGATGCTGAAGGCCTCCTGGGGCGGCGGCGGCCGCGGGATGCGGGCCATACGCGCGCCGGACGAGCTGGAAGCCAGGGTCGCGGAGGGGCGGCGGGAGGCCGAAGCCGCATTCGGCAGCGGCGACTGCTTCCTCGAAAAGATGGTCGAGCAGGCGCGGCACGTCGAGGTCCAGATACTGGGAGACAGCCAAGGCGGCCTCTACCATCTGTTCGAACGCGACTGCACGCTCCAGCGGCGGCACCAGAAGGTCGTTGAGCGCGCGCCGGCGCCGTATCTCAGCCGGGATCAACGGGAGGAGGTCTGCGAGCTGGCGCTTCGGCTCGCGCGGGCTGCCGACTACAGGAACGCGGGGACCGTCGAGTTCCTGATGGACGTCGATACCGGGGCCTTCTACTTCATCGAGGTCAATCCCCGGATCCAAGTCGAACACACCGTTACCGAGGAAGTCACCGGCGTCGACATCGTCAAGGCGCAGATCAGGATCGCGGAAGGCGCCGATCTCGCGACGGCCACGGGCGTTCCGACGCAGAGCGACATGGAGCTAAGGGGCCACGCCCTTCAGAGCCGGATCACGACGGAAGATCCCCAGAACAATTTCATTCCCGATTACGGGCGTTTGACGGCCTACAGATCGGCGACCGGCATAGGCATCCGGCTCGACGGCGGAACCGCGTACTCGGGGGGCGTCATCACCCGGCACTACGATTCGCTTCTGGTCAAGGTGACATCCTGGGCCCCGAGCAAGGAGGACGCCATAGCGAGGATGGACCGCGCGCTGCGCGAGTTCCGGGTCCGGGGCGTCTCCACGAACCTCGACTTCATCGAATCGCTGATTGCGCATCCGGTTTTCCTTTCCGAGGAGTACACCACCAGATTCATCGATTCCACGCCCGAGCTCTTCGATTTCCAGAAGCGTCGCGACCGCGGCACGAAGATACTCACCTACATCGCCGACGTGATCGTGAACGGCCATCCGGAGACCGCAGGCCGCAAGAAGGCGGCGGCGAGGCCGAAGCAGCCGAGACCTCCTGCGGTGCGAAGCGGCGAAAGACGCGGCGGCGCGAAGGGAATGCTCGACAGCAAGGGCGCCCAAGCGGTCGCGGACTGGCTCGGCGCGCAGGACAGGCTCCAAATTACGGACACGACGATGCGCGACGGCCACCAGTCGCTGCTCGCGACGCGCATGCGGACCTACGACATGCTGAACGCCGCCGACGCGTACTCGCACAACCTGCCGGAACTGTTCTCAGTCGAGTGCTGGGGCGGCGCGACATTCGACGTAGCCTACCGGTTCCTGAACGAATGCCCTTGGCAGAGGCTGCGCGATCTGCGGACGCGCATGCCCAACCTGATGCTCCAGATGCTACTGCGCGGCGCGAACGGCGTTGGATACACGAGCTATCCGGACAACGTGGTCCGGTTCTTCATCAAGCAAGCCGCGGAAACCGGAATCGACATCTTCCGGGTTTTCGACAGCCTCAACTGGACCGAAAACATGCGCGTCGCCATGGACGCCGTCCTGGATTCGGGAAAGATCTGCGAAGCGGCCGTCTGCTACACGGGCGATATTCTGGATCCCCGCAGATCCAAGTACGATCTCAAATACTACGTGGAGCTCGGCAAGAGGCTCCGCGACGCGGGCGCCCACATCCTTTGCATCAAGGACATGGCAGGCCTGATCAAGCCGGACGCTGCAAAGGTGCTTGTGAAAAACCTGAAGGAGGATGTCGGTCTGCCCCTGCACTTCCACACCCACGACACCGGCGGAATTGCTGCGGCTTCCGTGCTGGCGGCGGTCGATGCCGGCGCAGACGCGGTCGACTTGGCGATGGACGCTTTTTCCGGCGGCACTTCGCAGCCCTGCCTCGGCTCGATTGTCGAAGCCCTGAAGCACTCGCCGCGATGCACGGGCCTCGACATCGGCTCGATCAGGGAGCTGTCGGAATACTGGGAGCATGTCCGGGAGCTTTACGCGCCCTTCGACGAGGGGCTCTCCGCCCCCGCTTCCGAGGTCTACCTCCACGAAATGCCGGGCGGGCAGTTCTCCAACCTCAAGGCCCAAGCCCGGTCTCTCGGGCTCGACGACCACTGGCCCGAGATCGCGACAGCATATTCAGACGCGAACGAGATTTTCGGCGACCTCGTGAAGGTGACGCCGACCTCGAAGGCAATCGGCGACATGGCCCTCATGATGGTCAGCCAAGGACTCACGCGCGAGCAGCTGAAGGATCCCGAAGTCGAAATCGCGTTCCCCGAATCAATCGCGGAACTCATGCGCGGGGACCTGGGGCAGCCGCCTGGCGGGTTCCCCGAGGACATCCAGCAAAAGGTCCTGAAAGGCGCGACGCCGAGCACCAGCCGGCCCGGAGAGTCGCTGCCGCCCGTCGATCTGGAGAAGGCCCGGCGCGAGCTTTCGGAGGAGCTGGGGGGATTCGAGGCCGACGACGAGGATTTGAACGGCTACCTCATGTATCCGAAGGTTTTCGTGGACTACCAGAAACGGCACGAGTCGTACGGGCCCGTGCGAACGCTCCCCACCTCCGCATTCTTCTACGGAATGGAGCCGGGAGAGGAGATCAGCGCCGAGATCGACCCAGGCAAGCAGCTTGAAATCCGCCTTCAAGCCGTCGGCGAGGTCCACGAGAAGGGCGACGTAAGGGTCTTTTTCGAACTGAACGGGCAGCCCCGCGTGGTGAGGGTGACCCACAAGGTGTCCGCCGCCGCGAGCCCGGAAACGCCGAAAGCGGAGCCCGGCAATCCTTGCCATGTGGCCGCGCCGATGCCGGGCACCGTGGCATCGCTCGCCGTCGAGCAGGGGCAGCATGTCGGCAAGGGGACGCTGCTGCTCACGATCGAGGCCATGAAGATGGAAACCGGGATTTACTCCGAGATCGACGGCGTGATCGAGCGCCTGCACGTGGCGCCGACCCGGATGATCGACGCGAAGGACCTGCTCATGGAGCTCCGGCTTGACGAAGGCTGAATCGGACGCAGGAGACGATTGTGGCTGATCTGATCTACAACCCGGAGGTTTGGGCGAGCTTCCTTTCGCTTACTCTGCTCGAAATCGTCCTCGGCGTGGACAATGTGGTTTTCATTTCCATCGCTGCCTCAAGGCTCCCGCCCGAGGAGCGTAGGATCGCGCGGACCGCGGGGCTTGCGGTAGGCATGATCCTTCGGATCCTTCTTCTGCTTTCGATAGTCTGGATAGCTTCGCTGTCCGAGCCCGTCGGCTCCGTGTTCGGATTCGAATTCAGCTGGCGCGACATCATTCTTGCCGGGGGCGGCGCCTTCCTCATCTGGAAGTCGATCACGTACATCTGCCTAGAGATGGATACGACACCGAAGCGAGGCCCGCGAAAGAAGGAGGCCTCCTTCTGGCTGGTAATCGCGCAAATCATGCTGCTCGACATCGTGTTTTCGCTGGACTCGGTGATCACCGCTGTCGGAATCGCCGACGACGTGCGCGTGATGGTCGCGGCAATCATAATCGCGGTGATCGTGATGATGGTCGCTTCCGGGCCCGTATCCCGGTTTGTCGAGCGCCATCCGTCGACCAGGATGCTTTGCCTGGCGTTCCTACTGCTTGTCGGCATCGCGCTGGTGGCGGACGGGTTCGATCACCATATCGAGCGGGCGTTCATCTACGGCGGGATCATCTTCGCGGGACTTGTCGAAGCGCTCAACCTGTTTCGCGCGAAGAAGGCCCGTACGCGCTCTTGAATTTCGAATAGTTTCCGTACCTCTCCGGGCGCCAATTGGTCCGCTGACGTTCCCGTCAGCCGAACCGGGATTCCGGGGCGACCGCCAACCCTCATCGCGGGCCGGAGCGCGTAGCGCGACAGGCCGGGGCGAGGGATCGAATCCCCATCGAGTTCGGCGATGATCGGACGAGCTCCGCCCATTCCGGGCGAAAGCGAAACCTCGGTCGAACCCCTTCATTCGGGAATACATGCTTGACTAGCCGAGCCTGTTGACTGGAAGCGGAGTTTCTTCGGTTCAGTTAGGTTCGCCATGACCTTCAGTGCCGGCCCAGCAAATCACATCGACAGGGCATCGGCTTCATGGAGACCGCCGACATGTTTCCGGACGAGACCGCCGCCAAGGCTTGGCGGAAGGCGCACCGCATCCACGAGGCTTTCAAGGCCGAACCTGCCTTGTTCTCAGGCCCGGTGCAGATCGACCGAACCTGCATCGGCGGGAAGCGGAGGAGCATGCCGAGCGCCGCGCGCGGCGTTCGGCTGGCTGTCCCGGGCCTAATCAATTTCCTACTGATTGCTCATTGATCATCCCGCGGTTCTTCACGGTTCGGTAGAGCTGCATCCGCGTCGCGAAGGTCGACCGCACGGCCCGGAACTCGGGGATTTCGGGGAGCGGCGGCCGCGCGGGCGCCTGGAACCCTGCGATGCTGAAGACGCGGCAAGCGGCGGCGAAGGCCGGGCGGAGCTCCCCCTTCGCGTCGCGCCGGTCCGCGGCCTGGCGAAGCCCGCGCGCCGGAGAGCCGCGCGTGCAGCCCTCCGCCGCCTGCCGAGGCCGCAACCCGATGCGGGCGCCGAACCTCCTCCATGCCGGAAGCATGGCCTGCGCCGCGCGCGGGGCTGGCCGCGCCTTGTTGGCATGGGGTCCGTCCGCTCGTCTCCCGGCCCGTCCGTTCAGGCTTCCGTTCCCGGCCGGGCGCGGGGCATCTCAAACCGCCGATCGAGCCCAATCAAGCTCTGGACATCCGACCGCCCCCCCCCCGTATAGGTCTATGCGTCCGCCTGCGGGCGTCGACGCAGCCCATGGGAATTCCGAATTTCCTTCCATGCACGCTGGCGAGGCTCCGGGCCGGAAAGAGCCGGGTTCCGCGCGTCCGCCGCTGGTGCGCGGACGCGGAAGGACCGGCGGATCGATGATGATTGCGGAGTGATGCTCATGGACACGAAACTGATCGCGGCTTTCGCGTGCGGGGCCGCTTTGGCTCTCGGCGCCTGCTCGGGCGGCAGCCCCGCGGCGCCGGCGGCGGGCGGCCCTTCCGATCCGGGGACGGACGGCCCTTCGGATCCGGGCCCGGACGCGCGAACCCCGGCCGAGACGTTCGACGCCGCCCAGAAAGCCGCCCAGGAGGGGCTGGCCAAGGCCCGGCGGACGGTGACGGCTGCTGTGGACCGCGCGAACGGCGCGGTCACGGCGGAGGCCAAGAAGGCGGCGCAAGAGGAAATCAAAAGCGCGCGGACGGAGCTGGAAGACGCCGTGAGGGCGGCGCGCGCCCTGACGGCTCCCGCCGGCGACGAGACGAGGCGGTACAGCGCGATCGGGGTGGCGGCCCAGGCGGGCGACGACCTGGCCGAGCTGACGAGGGCGCTCGACGGGGCGGCCGATTTGTTCGCTTGGTACGGACAAGGCCTTGCGCGCTACCGAATTCCGAATGGCGCAGTTGTGGTCCCCAACGCGCGAACCAGTACTGTAGAGATCGAAAGGATTGACCGAACAATCACGGTCGACGGCACTGTGAAGGCCAATCCGGACGCCTTCACGAGCGATACATTCAAGGACGTCATGTATGCAGACGGCAAGAAGGTATTCTCCATAGCCGACGATGGCGAAGGCGGCGATGAATTCAAAGTGGATGGATGGGTTGGCTGGCCGGAAACAGACTGGCGCCTTGAAGAGTTTATTTACGCCGGATTGAAATTGACGGACGCCGGACTTGTCATTCGCACAGGCGGAACGACTGCATTCGATCGTGCCTCCACAATATTTGTGGGCGATTTCATAGATATGCGGAGGAATCTTACGAGATATGCGAACCACGGCAACGTCGACGGGGGCAGGAATCCTAGGGGGCAGAACGGCTGGGATCTAGTGCTTACGTTCGGCAAACCGCACACCATGTCCGTCCCGGTCGGCGACTCCAGCAGAAACCTCCAGTCCAACTGGACGGGCAACGGCGATTTCTACTGGAGAAGCTTGGTCCCCGCCGATCCCAGCCAGCTGGAGGGCGGGGACCATTATGCCGCGAACGCGTTCCTGCGACCGGAAGGTTTCAGGGACCTCGGCACGTATGAGGTCTGGCTGTCCAATCATGCCGGCACGGACACGAACCGCGAGCCGGTCGCGGGGTCGGGACGGGATCCTCATTATATAGACGACGAGCCGTATTATTTGAAGTACGCTGCATACGGGATGTTCCTATTAACCGCAGACACCCAAACCTTCCGAAATGGCTACAACGGTCATGCTAGCCGCATCAGCACGATTCATTTCGGTTACTCGGCTTTCGCGGACGCGAACGGCCAAAAGACCACGGATATCGGCGAGGCGATCATAAGCGGCAAATTCCATGGGCAAACTCTCGCTTACGAAGTTCAAGGGGGTCGAACCACTACTATTAACACCAAATTGCTGCGAGGCGACGTGACCCTGACCGTGAGCATTCCGAAGGGAACGGGCGCGGGAACTTTGGAAGGAACGATGAGCAACTTCCAACAGTGGCACGATGACAAATACTGGACTGCCTATGCCGACATCTCCTCCATCGCACTGAATAGCGTCGATATCAGCGAAGACGGAACGTTCAGTGGCCGAGTGCAAGCAACGCCTTCAGCACCATTCAGCTCTACCGGTCAAGGCCTTCTCAAAGGAGGTTTCTATGGCCCTCGTGACGATATCAGCGATCTTGAAGTTGCAGGAAGCTACACCGTTGGTGCGAGCTGCGCGCCTGGCCGACCCTGCCCGAACCTCGGGTCTCAAGCAAAGAAAAGCGTGTTTGGCAGCTTTGGCGCGAAGCAAAGACCGGCGGCAGTTCCGGCAAGCAACTAGAGCGCGTCCGGCCGGGAAGCGGTCAAGAGGCTTGCAGCCGCGCCGGATGGCGCGGCTGCGCCGTATCCGGGTCCGCCCGAACCTGTCAGGCGGTTGCGGGCGCGGGGCGCCTTCGCTAATATCCTTGGACTTATCGAGCGGGTGTAGCTCAGGGGTAGAGCACAACCTTGCCAAGGTTGGGGTCGTGGGTTCGAATCCCATCGCCCGCTCCAAGCCGAACCATGGCCGCTTTTCCATGCGGCCGCGTCGTCGGTCGTGATCCGAAGCTCCCGTCCGCGGGCGCGATGTCCGCGCTTTCGGCAGCGCTGCCATTCCGGGTCCGCCGAAATTCCGAACTTGACATGAGCGTCAACGAGGGAAACGCATTGCGCACTTGCGGATGACGGCTGTCCGCACCGGTCCTGCTTGGCGCAAAGTTGAAATCCCGCTCAGATTACGAAGGCGACAACATTCCGCTGGGCGCGGCCATGCTCGTGGCGGAGATCGCCCTTTCCATGGTCATCGCGACCATCGTGAAACTGCTGGCGGAAGGCGTTCCAGTCGCCATGGTGCTGCTGTTCCGCTACGCGTTCTGCCTGCCGCTTCTGTTCCTGATCGGCTATCGGCAAAGAGGCGGGAACCTCCTCAATGTCGTCAACGTGAAGGCGCAACTGCTGCGCAGCCTTTTCGGCATTGTCGGCCTGTCGACATGGCTTTTCGCGGTCGCGTCGATAGAGCTGACCAAGGCGACCGCCCTGTCGCAGACCATGACCGTGTTCATCACGATCCTGGCGCCACTGCTGCTGGGCGAACGGGTCGGAATCAGGAGATGGATGGCGGTGCTGCTCGGCCTTGCGGGCGCCATCGTTCTTATCCGGCCGGGCACAGAGGGCTGGCTGAGCGTCGGCGTGCTGTACGCGATCGCTTCGCCGTTCTTTGCAGCCTTGATGTTCGTCTTCCTGCGGCTGCTCGGCCGAACCGACTCCCCGGCGACCACTGCCATCTGGTACAATCTGTTCGGCACGGCGGTATTCGCCGTTTGGTGCCTCGCTTTCCCGCCGGAACATCCGCTGGCCGCCCGCGACTTGGCCTTGATGGTCGGAATCGGCCTGCTGGCGGGCATCCAGCAGTTCACAATGGCGCTCAGCCACAAGCTTGCGCCGGCGAGCGTGCTGGCGCCTCTGCATTATCTTGCCGTTCCCATATCGATCAGCATCGGCATCCTGGTTTTCAGCGAAGCCATCACCATGACGTTCCTGGCCGGAACGGCGATCATTGTGGGATCAAGCTATTACATCCTCCGGCGGGAGCGGCGCGCGAGACGATCCAGGCGCTAATTTCGCCCCTCCTGCGAAGGCGGCATCCGGAACCGCATCACATGCCGCCGGATCCCTGCCCGCCCGCACTCGCGGAACCCTGCGGCCTTGAACACCGGAATGGTTCCCATGAACCGGTAGCTCGGCGAATCCGGCTTGACCGGGTAAGCCTCGAGAACCTTCGCGCCGCCGGATGCCGCGTAGTCCTTGGCCGCTTCAATCAGTCGGGCAACGATGCCAGACCTCCGGAAATCCCTCCGCACGAAGAAGCACACGATTGACCAAACGTCGGCCGAACCCTTGTCCTGCAATTCCTGCCCGCCGAGACGCCGGAACGACTCGCGGGGTCCTACCGAACACCACGCGACCGGGACGGACCCGTCGCAGGCGAGCAGCCCGACAGCCACGCCCTTTTCGACTTGCGATTCAAGCGCCCCCTTCAACACTGCTTGCCGCTCGGCGGCGGAACCGCATTTCGCATCCGGCGGCTTCCTCCGCCACGCCATGCACCAGCAGTATTTGGGACCGCCCCGGCTTTCGAACAGCTCGGCCAAGTCGCGCCAATTGCCCCGGTCGACAGGGGCGAACCGCAATCCTTCCAATGCCTCTTGCGCCATCACGTTTCTCTCCGGCGGATTGCGCCGACACTCCGCCGAAGCCGGAGTCAATGGCAAATTTCCCGGCGCGCGGTTATAGCCTCGCGCCGACATTACACCATTGCAGGCGCATTATGCGGAAAGCGACAGTCAGCAGACGCACAAGCGAAACCGAAATCGAGGTTGCGATAAACTTGGACGGCTCGGGCCGCGCCAGCATCGATACCGGCGTGGGATTTTTCGACCATATGCTCGAGCTTCTTTCGAAGCATGCCCTGCTCGACCTCGAAGTGCGGGCGAACGGCGATACGAGGGTCGACGACCACCACACCGTCGAGGACGTCGGGATTGCGCTCGGCTCCGCCGTCAAGGAAGCGCTCGGAGACAAGCGGGGCGTCTGCCGCTACGGCTTTTTCCTGCTTCCGATGGACGATGCGCTTGTATCCGCCGCCATCGATTTTTCCGGGAGAGCCTACCTCGGCTGGGATGTCGACTTTCCGGCGGAGAAGATCGGATCATTCGACGCCGAGCTGGTGAGGGAATTCTTCCAGGCGTTCGCCGCGCAGGCCGGAGCGAACGTCCATGTCGAGCGCCGAAGCGGCGTCAACGGCCACCACATCGCAGAAGCCGCCTTCAAAGCTTTGGCGCGGTCGATCCGGCAAGCCGTTGAAATCGACCCCCGCGCGCGCGGCGAAGTGCCGTCAACGAAGGGCACCCTTTAGCGTGGGAACAGTCATCGTCGACTGCGGATCGGGAAACCTGCACTCGGCCCTCAAGGCTTTCACGTTGACGGCCAAGGAAGCCGGGGCCGGCGACGTGTCGGTTTCGTCCGAACCGGAACACATCGCCTCGGCCGACCGGCTGGTGCTCCCCGGCGTCGGCGCCTTCGGCAGCTGCAGCGACGGGATTCGCGAACGCAACGGAATGGCCGACGCCATCGAAGAAGCCGCCTTGCGCAGAGGGGTTCCGTTTCTGGGGATCTGCGTCGGCATGCAGCTTCTTGCGAGCATCGGCCGCGAGCGCGGAATCTCCAAGGGCTTCGGCTGGATTCCGGGCGAAGTTGTGGAAATCGCGCCGAAGGACCCCAACCTGAAAGTTCCGCACATGGGCTGGAACGAGCTCGGGATCGACGACCGGCATGCAATCCTGAGCGGCGTCAGCGACGGGGACCACGTCTATTTCGTCCACTCGTTCCACTTCCGGCCGGAGGACTCCGGCAAGCGCATCGCCCACGCGGACTACGGCGGCGAGATCACCGCCGCAATCGCTTCGGAAAATCTTGTCGGCGTCCAGTTCCATCCGGAAAAGAGCCAGCGCACCGGACTGCGTATCATCGCGAACTTCCTCGCATGGGCTCCGTGAACGGCGGGGCCGTACGAACGTGATCTTTTTTCCTGCAATCGACTTGAAGGGCGGCGAGTGCGTCCGGCTCCGCAGGGGCGCCATGGACAGCGCGGTCGCCTTCAGCGACTCCCCTGGGGACCAGGCGCGGGAATTCCAAGACGCCGGATGCGAATGGATACACCTGGTCGACCTCGACGGCGCCGTGAGCGGTTCGCAGCGCAACGCGGAATCAGTTCGGGAAGTCGTTCGGTCGGTTACGGTTCCCGTCCAGCTTGGAGGCGGAATCAGGGACGAGACCGGCGCGGAATTCTGGCTCGACGAAGGCGTCGCCCGCGTTATTCTTGGCACCGCGGCGGTAGAGAACCCGGCACTGGTGGAGCGGCTGGCGGCGAAGCATCCCGACAGAGTCGCGGTTGCGATCGACGCCCGCAATGGCTTGGTTCGCACCAAGGGGTGGACCGCGGACTCGGGAATGCGGGCTGAAGAGCTCGCCAAGCGGTTCGAGAATTGCGGCGCGGCCGCCGTCATCTACACGGACATCGAACGCGACGGGACCATGTCAGGGCCCAATGTGCCTGCGACCGCGCGGATGGCCCGCGGCACCAGCCTTCCGGTCATCGCCTCCGGAGGAATATCCTCTCTTGAGGACCTGAAGTCCCTGAGGCAATGCGGCGCGCCGCTTCACGGCGCGATTTCGGGGCTCGCGATCTACACAGGCGCGATCAATGTCGCCAAGGCGATCACGGCATTGTCGGAATGACGCGCCTACACCCCTGCCCGGCAGGCAGCTTTTGCTTGAAATTCGGCTCCGCCGCGGCGATTGGCGGGCGGCCCTGCCACTTCCCGAGGCTGCGCGGATGCTGAAGGTCCGGGTCATACCCTGCCTCGACGTGAAGGACGGGCGCGTAGTCAAGGGCGTGAATTTCGTGAATCTCGTCGACGCGGGCGACCCTGTTGAAGCGGCCGTTCAGTACGACCGGGAAGGAGCGGACGAGCTTTGTTTTCTTGACATCGCGGCCACGCACGAGAACCGTTCGACGATGCTGGATCTCGCGGCGCGGACAGCGGAAAAATGCTTCATGCCGCTTACCGTCGGCGGCGGCGTGCGGACGCCGGAGGATGTCGGAAGCCTGCTTCTCGCAGGCGCCGACAAGGTCTCCGTGAACTCCGCCGCTGTCGCGGATCCGGAAATGGTAGCGCGGTCGGCGGACCGTTTCGGAACGCAATGCATCGTCGTGGCGATCGATGCCCGGAGCACGCCCGACGGGCGCTGGGAGATCCATACCCACGGAGGAAGACGGCCGACGGGCATCGACGCCGTGGAATTCGCCAAGGAAATGGAACGGAAGGGAGCAGGCGAGATCCTGCTGACCAGCATGGACGCGGACGGAACGAAGGCGGGATTCGATATACCTGTCACGCGCGCCGTCGCCGATGCCGTGTCCATTCCTGTCATCGCTTCGGGAGGCGTGGGCGCGCTTGATCATTTTGTCGCAGGTGTTGTCGAGGGCGGAGCTTCGGCTGTGCTGGCGGCTTCCGTGTTCCACTTCGGCGAGCTGTCAATTAGATCCGTCAAGGAGCACATGGACGAGGCTGGCATTCCGGTGAGGCTGAATTGAGCGTTCTGGAGCGCTTGGCAGAGGTGATCGCCGAACGGCGGATGGCCGACCCCGGCAGGTCCTGGACGGCAAAGCTGCTGTCTGAAGGCCGGGAGCGGTGTGCCAGGAAGTTCGGGGAGGAATCCATTGAGGTCGTGCTGGCCGGAGCATCTGGCCGAAGGGAAGAGCTTGTGAGCGAAGCGGCTGACGCGATGTTCCATCTGCTGGTGCTGCTTGAATCGAACGGCGTCGCAATAGAAGACGTAATGAATGAGCTCGAACGTCGGGAAGGACGGTCGGGAATTGATGAGAAAGCGGCACGAAATCCGTCAGCCGATCACTCGACGCGCTGACTGAGGTAAGACACATGCTGGGATTCAGGCTGCGTTCGCCCTGACCCGCGACTTCGGCGTTACGGCTGATTATTTGATCGCTCGGTCCGCTGCGCGCCGACCGATCAGCTTGTTCTCAGAGCGCGGTGTGGTTTCCGGAAGCCGTGCGGCCGCCATGCCGACCTGCCCCGCTGCGATAGAAGGTTTCCGCGTCGGCAGGCTGACATTGGCCGCGGCGCTCGGCTGGATGCTTCGGCGGCGCTCTTGCGTCGGCCACTGGCCCCTTTCGCGTTGCTTCCGGCTCATTCGTTCAGATTTTCGCTCCCCGGGAAACACCGGACTGTTCAGCTAGTGGCTTGTTTTTCACACTTGATTCCCTTATGCGGCTTGTCGGCTCCGCGCAGCTTCGGCGCGGGACGGACAGGAGGCGGGACGATGCGGACAGGCGTTGAATTCGAGGTTTCGGACGAGCAGCGCAGGCGGCTCGAGGCGATCGCGAACGACGGCAACAGCAGGCTGAAACATGCGAGGCGGGCGCGGATCATCCTGCTGGCGGACCAGGGCCTGGGAACGATGGCGATCGCGGCCGGGACCGGCGCGTCGAAGCCGACGGTCTGGCGCTGGCAGGAGCGGTTCATGGAGGAGGGGGTGGACGGCCTGCTCCGCGACAAGACCCGCAAGCCGGGGACGCCGCCGACGCCGGAGGCGAAGGTCCGCGAGCTCGTGGAGACGGCGCTGGCCCCGCCGCCTGGCGGGGAGACGCACTGGACGGTGCGCGCCCTGGCGGCCGCGGTCGGCGTCGGAGCGTCGACGGCGCACGTCATCCTGACCCGCCACAGGATCGCGCCGCACCGCTGGCGGCATTTCAAGATCTCGAAGGACCCGGAATTCGAGGAGAAAACCCGCGACATCACAGGGCTCTACATGAATCCGCCGGACCGGGCGGTCGTGCTGTCGATCGACGAGAAGACGCAGATCCAAGCGCTCGCGCGAACGCAGAAGGGCCTGCCGATGAAGCCGGGGCGGCCCGCCACGATGACCCACGACTACAAGCGGCACGGCACCACGAACCTGTTCGCCGCCCTGAACATCCTGGACGGGAAGGTCATCGGGCGACATGCCGAGCGCCACCGGAGCCGGGAGTTCATCGAGTTCCTCGACCAGGTCGACAGCACGGTGCCCGCCGGGCTGGCCATCCACGCCATCCTCGACAACTACGCCGCCCACAAGCACGGGGCCGTCGGCGAATGGCTCGCGGACCACCCCCGCTGGACCTTCCACTTCACGCCCACGTCCTGCTCCTGGATGAACGCCGTCGAGGGCTTCTTCGGGAAGCTCGCCAGCCGCCGGCTCCGGCGCGGCGCCCACGACTCCGTCGAGCAACTCGAGAAGTCGATCATGGAATTCATCGAACTGCACAACGGGAAGGAGGCGAAAGCCTACAACTGGACGGCAAGCCCGGAACGCCTCATCGCCGCACGGCAAAGAGGGTACCATCTGTCTGAATCATGCCACTAGAAGGCCAAGCTGAACGTTCCTTCCGTCCCATTGTAAACGAATATTGCATGCACGAGCAGGTCGCGGCCGATCAAGGCTATAGTCCCATCAACGGCCAGGCAACTCGACACCAAAACCTGCTTCCACGTCGAAGTGCAGGCCAGGAAGCATCATCTTGCCTGTGTACAACGGAACGTCATTCTCGCGATGAGATACTGATGCCATCTTGCTCGTGCCGACTGTTGGCAGCCCAGCCCGCACTGCAGCGGAATTGTCGAAGCAGGAACAAGTTGCTCCGGTGTCAATCAACGCAAATCCGGTTACCGGTTCGGGAACTGGCGATCCCGATTCGCCTCGTAAGAGTTGAACAGCATCTGGAACGGCTATCGTAACAGGAACAATCGGTCCTCCGGCTATTAGCCCTCCTGGTGCCGGTTCCATACCGGCTTTGTCATCTCCGCTGCCAACGCGAAAATTCACTATCGGCACAGCGGTATCCCCAACGCGAGCGCAGGTACATACCCGACGGGTGTATCTTCCCCTGTGAGTCTCACGAGAAACGGGCCTGTGCCGTAACGACGGTACCCTTCAACAATCGCCTGTTCTCGTGTTGCGAAGCTGCCTATCAGCTTTGAACCCTTGATGAGCAGATGACGGTTAATGTGTTCTCGGATCAGTTCGTCCTTCCCGGACTCGTAGAAACTGATCTCTTCGCCAAGCAACGGCTTCGTGCCCAAATCCTTGGCAGCACTTGCCGATTCAGTAGTCATCTTCGTATCCCCTCTCTCATGCGCAGATCGAAGTTGATCCTCCGACACGTTGTGCGAACTGCAGTTTCTGCTCTTGGTATCGCAGGACGTTTCGTCGATTAAGCTAGGGCCTGTTAACGCTTGCGTCAAGATCGGATCTGTGGCAAGTTGTTGTCAAGAAAAAAAACAAGCGAGCAGTTCCCAATCATGACCTGCATCACCGAAGAGCATTGCGCTTTGCTGCATCCCCATCTGCCGGTCCAGCGCGGCAATGTGCTGATTCCGAACATCGTCATCGTCAATGCCTTGCTGCACATTCTTGAGAACGGCTGCAAGTGGTGCGCCCTTCCGGAGCGCTGCGGCAAATGGCACACGGCCTGCATGCGGCTGCGCCGAGGCGGAATCGGCTGAAGGCAGAAGGCGCGGAATCAATCTTCCAAACTTATCGGGACTTCAGTGAATTGCAGTGCGACCAGTGCAGAACCGCACGCTGTTGCCTCTTGTTACGAGCTTGGGCGAAGGGGAAATGGAGGTTTTAGCTCTCGGCTTGGAATCGCCGAACCATTTGCTTATATTTGATGATCTTGGTGCGCGGCGGCACGCGGATGCCGCCGACCTTAATACCGCCGGCACGCTCGGCGTCTTGGTTCTTGCAAAGGCACGAGGCTTGATTGACGACGTTCACCAGATTCTGCGTCAGCTTCAGGAACTGCAATTTCGAGTCGACGCCAAAACTCTCAGGATAATCCATAATTTGGCCGAAGAATTTAGCTGAAGGACGCAGTCGCGTGTCCGCTAGGAGCCTATCACAAAACGCGATAGGTTCGCGTCTTGGAACCATTATTTGATGCTTCTCGATCAACGTCGTGTTTCGCCGCCATCGGTCAACGACCATGTTTCTGGCAGTAGCCGATTGACGCCGTTCATTTGCGACTTGGTTCGGAGTCGGATAGACCTAGCCGGGATCGGATCCTGAAAATGCTAACGGAGCGGATGCAGAGTCTGGTACGTGCCCATCCGGCCGGAATGGTCGCGACCGTCAACGAAGACGGAACGCCGGCCGTCTCGCCGAAAGGCACTTTCGTTGTGCTCTCGCCCGAGGCGATTGCGTTCGGAAACATCAGGTCGCCAGGCACCATCAGGAATCTTCGGCGCCGTCCGGATGTCGAGGCGTGTTTTCTCGACGTACTGGAACGCGTCGCGGTTCGAGTCCGAGGCATCGCGACGATCACGCGAAGGGCGGACTGCGGCCCGGACCTGCTCGCGGAATTTGAAAACGCTTGGCCGGAGTACGTGTCCAGGATGGAGGATATCGTGACTATCGCGGTCGGCTCTGCACAACTGATCCGTTCGCCGGCCTATGACATCGGCCACAATGCGGCGGGTCTGCGCAAGGCGAACCTTGACCGGCTGCACAAGCTGTCAAGAATCGCCGATGGCGCGGACGATTGAACGATATCCGCACCGCTGCGGGCTCAAGAGGACCGCGCGTTCCGACCATCAGTTCCGCGGGTCGAGTTTGCGGTCGGCCGCGGCTCGGCTGATAGCCTTCAGCCTGCCACTCTCGACCTGATTTCGGCCAAGCTGGCGACTTGCGTGCCGTCAGCGTTGAAATTCGCGGGGTCCAGCCAATCGGTGAACGCGGCTTCCAGAACCGGCCATTCCGTGTCGATCACCGAGTACCAAGCGGTATCCCGGTTACGGCCTTTGTAGACCACGGCTTGGCGGAAGACGCCTTCGAACCTGAAACCGAGCCGCGCCGCCGCATTCCGGGAACGTTCGTTCAGGGCATCGCACTTCCACTCGTACCGCCGATAGCCGAGCTCCCTGAACGCCCTCCTCATCATGAGGAGCATGGCTTCGGTCGCCGCCATCGTTCGCTGAAGCGGCGGGGAATAAGCAATGTTCCCGACCTCAATGACGCCGTTGCACGGGTCTATCCGGAGAAAGCTTGCAAGGCCTGCCGCCTTGCCGGAGGCCTTGTCCATGATCGCATGGAACATCGGATCGTTTCCCACGCAGTACGCTTCAAGCCAGTCCCGGAATTCCTCCAGTCCGGGAAACGGGCCGTATGACATGTAGGTCCAGATTCGGCCTTCGCGATCCGCCCGAAACGCGGCGTGCAGATCCGCCGCGTGCCGACGCACATCGATAGGCTCGACGATGCAATGCGTGCCCTGCATGGGCGTTCGAGGCGGTGGCGGGCGCGGGCGCCAGTCCGCGACAGGCGGGCCAATCGGCTGGCCGAACCGGTTCCGCAATTCCGTCATGATGGCAAACTAGCCCGCGCGCGGCCAACGCCGCAATTCCGATGAGTGCGGCCGCGCAGATCGAGGACGCGATTCCGGCAGCTCAGGCAAGCGGCCTATTGCGGGAAGAAATGGTGGGCGACCTTGGAATCGAACCAAGCATGGGTTTCCCCGGCGGAGTTACAGTCCGCTGCCGCACCTTGCAGCCCGTCGCCCTATACGCGGCCGCGTGCGCAAAGGCACGCCAACCGACACGGGCAGCTAATTTCCGCGCCGCACGAAGTCAATCAAATTGTCTTGGATGCTTCGCCGCAATCCGTCTGCGGTTCGCAAGCTGTTGCCCAGTTGCGCTCTCGTTGCTAGTCGCCTGAGCACGGACAAGATTTGCGCAAAATGCTGCGGCGGGAGCCTGCTGATGGAATTCGAATGCGTAGCCGACTGCCGGAACCTTCTCGGCGAGTCCTGCTTTTGGGACCCGCGCGACGGCATGCTTTGGTGGACCGACATCGAGGGCCGCCGAGCGTGCCGCTTGAACGGCGACGGAACCGTGTCCGAGTTTCAACTCCCGGATCGTGCAGGATTCATTCTTCCACGCCGCGAACCGGGATTCGTTATCGGCTTCGCGGGCCGGATCGCTTTGGCGGACCAGGAACTCAGAACGTTCGAGCACATCGCCGACATCGAACCCGGCATCTCCCGCACCCGGATCAACGACGCGGCAGTCGACCCGCATGGCGGCATCGTGTTCGGCACATACGACGAGACAGCCGACAGGTCCGCCCGGAAGCCGGTTGCGAGTGTCTACCGCCTTGCCCCAGACGGTTCGGTTTCCAAGCTCTTCGGCGGAATCATTGTAACGAACGGCCTGGAGTTCTCGCTCGACGGCCGAACGATGTATTTCGCCGATACTAGCGACGGAACCATACGGCGCTATTCGGCAAATGAGTCGTTGGCGTCCGTCGAACCGCTGGAGCGCCTCGCGGAAGCCGACATCGCCGACGGCAAGCCTGACGGCGCGACCATCGACAGCGTCGGCAACTACTGGAGCGCCAGGGTCCGAGGCGGATGCGCGGCATGCATCTCCCCCGATGGCCGCTTGCTGAAGACAATCGCGATTCCATCGAATTGCCCGACCTGCCTCGCGTTTGGCGGCCCCGATCTCAGGGATCTGTACGCGACTTCGCTTCGGGTCGGGCAATCGGACGCCGAACTTGCCGAATTCCCGTGCTCCGGCGGCCTGTTCAAAGCCCGATCTGACATTCCCGGGCGTCCGCAGCCACTGTGCGCCCTTTGACCGGGCGCAAGAAATCCCCAAGGCCGCGACCGCAATGATCCACGGGTTCGGCAACGCATCGCGGCTGACCGCCGAACCGGATAAGCGGACCATCGGATTCCATGGCCGCGGGCGGGCGTGAATCCCGGAAATCGCGAAGCCGCCGCGCTGGCGGCCCTCGCGCTGCGCGCCAAGCCGCGGCAAGCTCCGAATTCTGGATTTTCGGATTGCATGCGGTGCGCAACGCGCTGGAGAATCCCCGCCGAAACAAACTGCGCCTGATCGCGACCAGGAACGCCCAGCAAAAGCTGACGGACGCTATCGAACAATCCGGCCTTGTTCCCGATCTTGCGGACTCGCGGGCTTTCCCGGCGCCCTTGGATCCGTCGTCCGTGCATCAGGGAGCGGCGCTTGCGGTGGAGTCCTTGGATTGGGGAAGCACCAACGACGTTTGCGGCCGCGAAGGCGCAGTGGCGAGCACTGTCGTTCTGCTGGACCGGATATCCGACCCGCGGAACATCGGAGCGGTGCTTCGCGCGGCAAGGGTGTTAGGAGCGCGGGCGGTGATCGCTCCTCGGCGGCATGCGCCACCGGAAACCGGCGCTCTCGCGAAAGCTGCGTCGGGCGCCCTCGAGCACGTCCCATACCTCAGAGTGCAGAACCTGGCCCGCGAAATTGCCGCTTTGCGCGACATGGGCTACACGATCATCGGCCTTGACGCGGACAGCGAAGCCGCATTGGACGACGTCCTGCGCGGCTTGGCGACCCGCCGCGTGGCGCTCGCTCTGGGTTCCGAAGGTTCAGGCCTGCGCGAGTCGACAAAGAGCGGCTGCGACGCGCTGGCGCGCATCGCGCCTGCGGGCGCGGGCACGCTGAACGTTTCGAATGCGGCGGCGATCGCACTCTACGCGGCTTCGAAGGCGGGACCGGTATAACGCGCGCCCGGGCCGTCCGGCCAAACCGGCAGCGCTGGCAGCGGTTGTCCGTGTATGCCTTGCGACGCCGCCCCAACCGCCGTGGGAAAGAATGACAAGGAAGCAGCGGATGGACGAAAGCTACCCCGACGACGAGCTGCGGCGCATCCTCAAATCCGTAAAGACCTTCATTTGCGTGGGAGTTTCCACCAATCCCGTCCGCCCGTCGTATTTTGTCGGCCGGTATCTGGTCCAGAAGGGATACAAGGTCATTCCGGTGAATCCCGCGTACGCTGGCGAATCGCTGTTCGGCGAACGCGTGCGCGACAGTCTCGATGCAATCCCCGCCGATGAGCATGTGGACGTGCTCGACATCTTCCGAAGGCCCGAAGAGGTTCCCGCTCTCGTCGAGGCGGCCCTGGACCGTTTTCCCTCGCTCAAAGTCGTTTGGATGCAATTCGGGATCCGGCATCCGGGCGCGGCGGAGCTGGCGAGGTCGCGCGGGCTTGCGGTGATTCAGAACCGGTGCCCGAAGATCGAGTACCAGCGTTTGTTCTGGGAGCTGAGGATGGCGGGGTTCAACACCGGCGTGCTGTCTTCAAAACTGTAACGATGGCGGCCGCCGCGCATTTTCGGCGCTTGCCGCCGCCAGCTCTCGGCTTCAGAATTCGTTGCGAACGAATTCGCCGGTTGCACTCCTTGCTCAGACGCAAATGAACAGTTCCTGGTCGACAACCGAGAACGAAATGATCGCCGCTGATTATTTCGATATGCTCGGAAAGGAGCTGAGCGGCGAACGTTATTCCAAGACCAAGCATCGCCTCGCGTTGATGGACAAGATCAGCAGATCGAATGGATCAATAGAGTTCAAGCACCAGAACATCAGCGCCGTTCTTGCGGTATTGGGCTTGCCGTACATCCGAGGGTACAAGCCGCGCCGCAATTTCCAAGTGACGCTTGCGCATGCCGTGAGCGAATTCATTGGCGACAACCCAAGTTTCTACGATTCGCTGTCGGGAACTGACGCTTCCATCGTTCCGGCGTTCCAGGAAGCGGAACCGCTCATCCCGATCGAAGGCCCGCCGACCGAGCACGACAATTTCGCGCCGGACGCGATCGAAGGCGTGTTCCGGATCTTCAAGCAGTTCGAACGTCCGGAAGCGAGGGACGCCAGGAACCGAGCGCTCGGAGAGGCGGGCGAGAAGGCGGTGGTGCTGCATGAACAGCACCGCCTTCTCGAGCTTGGGCGACCGGATCTTTCGGAACGCGTCGAATGGACCGCAAAGGAAAGGGGCGACGGTTTCGGTTTCGACGTGCGCTCCTTCTTCGGAAGCGGCGAGACGGCCGGCCGGGAGCTCTTGCTGGAAGTGAAAACGACAGGCGGTCCCAAATCCACGCCGTTCTACATCACGAGGAACGAGCTGCATGTCGCGTCCGAACGGAAGGACAGCTACCGGCTGATCAGGCTTTACAATTTCAGGTTCGAAGATCTGCGGGCCGGGTACAAGCTGAAGCCTCCGCTTGAGAATCGCGTGGAACTCCAGCCGACGGTCTACCGCGCGAGCCCGTCGTTCCTGACAGGAACGGCGTCCCAACTGTGACTCGCATGCCGGTCGAACTTCCAATGCGCTGCGGCGCGAAGGAAATTCTTCCTTGGTCGCGCCGCCTTCGCGGCTTCGGCCTTGAACTCCTCCCCAATCGAACTAAACGGGCGCAATCGTTCCATCCCGTGTCGGCGCCGTCCGTTGCCCCTGCCCGTTTCACCGGCGCATTCGGCGGAAGGCGCCGTCCGAATTCCGCTGATCAAGCCCTTACCGGAGACTGAACATGACCGACGCACCAGCCTACGGCTTCGACACGCTGCAGATCCATGCGGGGGCCCGGCCCGACCCCGCGACCGGGGCGCGGCAGACGCCCGTGTACCAGACGACCGCTTACGTGTTCAGGGATACCGACCACGCCGCGTCGCTGTTCAACCTTCAGGAGGTCGGCTACATCTATTCGCGGCTGACCAATCCGACCGTCGCGGTCCTGCAGGAGCGCATCGCCACCCTTGAAGGGGGCGTCGGCGCGGTCTGCTGCTCGTCCGGCCATGGCGCCCAGATCATGGCGCTGTTCCCGCTCATGCAGCCGGGGTGCAACGTTGTCGCGTCCAACCGCCTCTACGGCGGAACGGTCACGCAATTCAGCAGGACGATCGGCCGTTTCGGCTGGACCGCGAAGTTCGTCGACACCGAAGACCTCGCGGCGGTGAGCGCGGCGTTCGACGAGAACACGCGCGCGCTGTTCTGCGAATCGATCGCCAATCCCGGCGGCTACATCACGGATCTGGATACTCTGTCGGCGATCGCCGACAGCAACGGCGTTCCCATGATTGTCGACAACACCTCGGCGACGCCTTACTTGTGCCGGCCGATCGAGCACGGCGCGACGCTCGTGGTCCATTCCCTTACCAAGTACCTGACCGGCAACGGCACCGTCACCGGGGGCGCCATTGTCGATTCCGGGAAATTCGACTGGTCGGCGTCCGGGAAGTTCCCGTCCCTCTCCGAACCGGAGCAGGCGTACCACGGCCTCAAATTCCACGAGACCTTCGGCCATTTGGCGTTCACGTTCCACGGGATTGCGGTCGGCCTGCGCGATCTCGGGATGACGATGAACCCGCAAGGCGCTCACTACACGCTTCTCGGAATCGAAACGCTGTCGCTGCGGATGCAGAAGCACGTGTCCAACGCGAAAGCGGTCGCATCATGGCTCGAACAGGACTCGCGGGTCGAAAACGTGACCTATGCCGGCCTGGAGTCTTCGCCCTACTATTCCCGGATCGACAGCATCTGCCCGAAGGGCGCGGGCGCGCTGTTCACCTTCGCCGTCAAGGGCGGATACGACGCCTGCGTGAAGCTCGTGGACTCGCTTGAGATCTTCAGCCACGTCGCGAACCTGGGCGACACGCGGTCGCTTGTGATCCACTCCGCATCAACGACGCACCGGCAGCTCACGCCCGAGCAGCAAAGGGCGGCCGGGGCGGATCCGAACGTCGTCAGGCTTTCGATCGGCATCGAGGATCCGGACGATCTGATCGCCGACCTCGATCAAGCGCTCGCCAAGGCCGTTTCCTGATTTCGGATTGCCAGGGGCCGCCGCGACATTCCGCCGACAGGGGTGGCGGAAGCCGCCACTCCCCTCGGCGGCACTCTCAGATTGGCCGGATTTGCTGCGTGTTGACGAGTTGGCGCGTTGCGGCGAAGATTCCGCAGCAATGCGGCCCGGCCTCCTGCCGCACCCATCGCGCGCGCCATGACCGACATACCAAGCGACGCCAATTTCTCCTTGCTGCTCGGCGAAGGCAGTGCCTGGATGTACCATCATCCTCCCGGCGGCGCGGAGATTCCGATAGGCGAGATCCGAGAGAGCGAAGGGAACGAAAAGCTCCAGTGGTCCGTGCTGAGGCGAAGGGCTTTCAGGCTCGGCTCGGGCAGGCTCGCTACGAGAATCCTGCTGCCGGAATGGCTGGTCAACTATTCGATCTGCTACGCCCCCGGACCGACGGACAGGGAGCGATCGGAGCAGATCAAGCAAGGTCTGATCGGACGGACGGGCTACAATGAGAACGTTTCGCAGCTTGTGTTCGACTGGTGCGGCGATGGCGAGGTTCTGCAAGTGGCCGCCGTCGCTCTGGACTCCTTGAAGGACGCCGCCGATTTTGCCGGGTCCCGCGGTCTGAACCCCGTCGCTTATTCCGCTGCGCCCAATCCGGCGAAATTCGCGGACGATCCCGTATTCGAGTTTCCGGCGGGCCGCTTCGTGCTGCCTGGCGCCGGGGACGCCGACAAGGACGACCGCTCCAAAGGCTCCTTCGCCGGATCGCTGTTCGGGAAGGCGGCCAAACTGAAAGCGCCCGGCGCGGATCGGAAGCGCGGAACAGGGTCGGGCTCGCGCCTTGGCAGATCAGCTTCCTTTTCCGCGGCGGCCGCCAGATCTGCCGCCGCGCTGGCGCTCGCGATTTCCGCAGGCCCGGCCGCGGCGCAGGCGCCCCCCACCGATTCCGCGACTGCGCCCGAACAGCTGGAGACGGCTGCTGCGCCCCCGTATGCGCCGATGCGGCGCCCGCCTCTACTCGCGCCCGCGATCATTCTCCGTCCGGCGAACCTTGCAGCCGCCCGCGGAAGCGGCGGTTCGGCTCGAACCGAGGCGGCATCGGATGGGTCGGAGGCGCGGCAGCTCGCGGCGAACCGCGACGAGGCCGAGGGCGTCCCGGCAGCCCCCGTTGCTCCGGCGGCCGACGAAACCCGGCTCGCGGCCGCATTGCCTAAAGAACCGGACGCTATTGCGGCGGAAACCGCCTCCGGCATCGCGCTGTTCGCGCCGCAACGCCGACCCGAAGCCGTATCCGCGCGGGCGCCGCCGACAACGGCGCCGGTGCACCGTCCCGGCTACCTTGCAAGCCTGCTGCCCGGCGCCCGGGACGCCCACGACGAATTCTCCGCGCCAATCACCCGGCCGGAAGTGCTCAAGATCGGCAAGGGTTTCAGCGGAACCGGACGCGTAACAAGGAGCACGCCCCGAGGGCCGGATTTCGTGTCGGCGGAAAGCGCAGCCTCATACGCAACCGAGGAGCGCGTTCTGAAGAGAACCCGCAAGCCGCTGCTGCTAGGGGTGTTCGGAAAGGAAGGCAGCAAAAGCGCGCTCGTTCGATTGGGCAACGGATCGATCGCCAAGGTATCCGAAGGCGACCGACTCGACGGCGGCCGGGTCTCAGCGATCAGCGGCAGATCGCTGACTTACGCGAAGAACGGCCGCTCCCGCACGCTGGCAATGCCCTGACGACTTCCGCGAGCGCGGCCAACATGTTTGGAATTGCTGCTTGCAGGCATTAACTGTCGGACAGGAACGGCCCGGAGCGCCGCTCAAGCGGAATCCGATTCACCTGTTCGCCAAGGAGATTCAACGATGCGCTATCGCGAAGTCTACGAATCCTGGCGTCGTGATCCCGAAACCTTCTGGCTTGAGGCTGCGGAATCAATCGATTGGACGGCGAAGCCGACCAAGGCGCTGAACGCCGGTAATTCGCCGTTCTGCACTTGGTTCGAAGACGCGGTCGGCAACACGTGCTGGAACGCGCTCGACCGCCACGTGGAAGCGGGGAACGGCGGCCGAACCGCGGTCATCTACGACAGCCCGGTCACCGGCGCGAAGCGCGCCTACAGCTTCGGCGAGCTCAAGGGCCTTGCCGCAAGGCTGGCCGGCGCCTTGGCAGCAAAAGGCATCGCGAAGGGAGACCGGGTCATCATCTACATGCCGATGGTCCCGGAAGCCTTGGTGGCGATGCTTGCGTGCGCGCGGCTCGGGGCGATCCATTCCGTTGTCTTCGGAGGTTTCGCCGCGAACGAGCTCGCGGTCAGGATCAACGACGCCAAGCCCAAGTGCGTGCTTTCCGCGTCGTGCGGCATCGAGCCCGGACGGGTCGTTGAATACAAGCCGCTGCTCGACGCCGCGATTTCGCTTTCCGAGTTCAAGCCCGAGTTCTGCGTCGTGATGCAGCGCGAGCAGGCCGAGGCGGAACTGATCCCCGGCCGGGACCACGAATGGCGGGAATTCGCTGACTTGGCGGAACCGACCGGCTGCGTTCCTGTTGAAGGCGGCCATCCCGCCTACATCCTTTACACGTCCGGCACGACCGGCCAGCCCAAGGGCGTGGTCAGGCCTACCGCCGGACACCTTGTCGCGCTGAACTGGTCGATGAAGAACATCTACGGCGCGGATCCGGGCGATGTGTTCTGGGCCGCTTCCGATGTGGGCTGGGTCGTCGGCCATTCGTACATTTGCTACGCCCCGCTGTTCGCGGGGAATGCCACCGTCCTTTACGAAGGAAAGCCCGTCGGAACGCCCGACGCGGGCGCGTTCTGGCGCGTCATATCGGAGCACAACGTGAAGTCGCTCTTTACGGCGCCCACTGCGTTCCGCGCGATAAAGCGCGCGGACCCGGACGGCCGGATGCTGAAGAACTACGACCTGTCCTGCCTCGATTCGCTGTTCCTCGCAGGCGAACGCGCGGACCCCGACACCATAATGTGGGCGCAAAGGCAGCTCGGCGTGCCCGTGATCGACCATTGGTGGCAGACCGAGACCGGATGGACGATCGCCGGGAATCCGATGGGCATTGAAAAGCTGCCGGTGAAGCTGGGTTCGCCGACCGTGGCGATGCCCGGATACGATCTGCGCATACTGGATCAGGAAGGCGCCGAAGTTGAACGCGGCAGCCTGGGCACGATCGCGGCCAAGCTTCCGCTGCCTCCGGGAACGCTTTCGACGCTGTGGAACGCGGACGACCTGTTCGTCGAGAAGTACATGGCCGAGTTTCCGGGGCATTACAGCACCGGCGACGCAGGCTACATGGATGAGGACGGCTACCTTTTCATCATGGCCCGCACGGACGACGTGATCAATGTGGCGGGCCACAGGCTTTCGACCGGCGCGATCGAGGAGGTCCTTGCAAGCCACCCGGATGTCGCGGAATGCGCGGTCATCGGCGCGGCGGATGAACTCAAGGGCCAGCTTCCGGTTGGGTTCCTCTGCCTGAATGACGGCTGCGACCGGCCGGATGCTCGGATCGTCTCGGAATGCGTGGCCCTCGTCCGGGAGAAGATCGGACCCGTGGCCGCGTTCAAGCAAGCCGCCGCAGTTCCGCGCCTGCCGAAGACCAGGTCGGGCAAAATCCTGCGCGGCACAATGGCCAAGCTCGCGGACGGAAAGCCGTTCAAAACGCCCGCGACGATCGACGACCCGGCGATTCTCGACGAGATAGCGGAGGCGCTCGGACGCTTGGGCTACGCGGGATCGAATTGAGTTCGACGGCTCCGCCGCCCGCCGACAACCCATATCCGCAGGGGATGCGCCCATGTACGAAAACCTGACAGTCGTCGACCACCCGCTCGTCCAGCACAAGCTGACGCTCATGCGGAAGCGCGAAACGTCCACCGCCGTGTTCCGGCAGCTGCTTCGCGAGACAAGCATGCTGCTGGCCTACGAGATCACGCGCGAGCTCGACACGGCGACGCGCCGGATCGAGACGCCGCTCATGGAAATGGACGCGCCGTCGCTTAGCGGAAAGAAGCTCGCGCTGATTTCCATACTCCGGGCCGGCAACGGTCTGCTGGACGGCGTCCTGGAGCTGATTCCCTCGGCCCGGGTCGGCTTCGTCGGCCTCTACCGGGACGAGAAGACCCTTCGCCCGGTCGAGTACTACTTCAAGGTTCCGACGGAACTCGGGGACCGCTTGGTCATCGCGCTTGATCCGATGCTTGCGACCGGAAACTCGTCGGCGGCCGCGATCTCGCGGCTGAAGGATGCCGGCGCGACCGATATCCGCTTCCTTTGCCTGCTTGCGGCGCCGGAGGGAGTCGAACGGATGCTTGACGCGCATCCCGACGTTCCCGTGTTCACTGCCGCGCTCGACGAGCGCTTGAACGAATTGGGGTACATCATGCCGGGCCTCGGCGATGCAGGAGACCGGATGTTCGGCACGAAGTGATCCAGCCACAGGCCCACGGCACCGACACGCGATTCCGGCCGCGCCCGGCGCAATCCGCGAGCCCCAGCCTTCCGGGACCAAGGCACCCGCGACACAGCACCTGCCGGGATCACTGGCGCTTGCGGATTTCGCGGCCATTCGCCCAGACCGAGATCACCGCACGGTCATCCCCCATCATGATGGTCGGAAACAGCTCCTCCCAGATATCCTCTGCATGTTCGGCCCGCTGCGCCACCGCTTCGGTGGACCGAAGGTCGAGCACGGCAAGATCGGCCTCCAGTCCGGGCTCGAGGTTGCCGATGCAGGAGGAAAGGCCCAGCGCCGCCGCGCTGCCCTTCGTGGCAAGCCACAACAGCTGGCAGGGGTGCGCCGCCGCGCCCCGAAGCTGGCCGATTTCATAGCACGCGGCCATGGTGCGCAGCATCGAGAAGGACGAGCCGCCGCCGGTGTCGGTCGCAAGGCCGACGCGAACGCCGCCTTTCGCAAGCCCGTCGAGATCGAACAGCCCGGAACCGATGAAGGTGTTCGATGTCGGACAATGCGCGACCGCTGCGCCGATCTCGCCGATGCGGGCGGCCTCGCGCGGCTCAAGATGGATTGCATGCCCGTAAACGGCGTTCGGCCCCGCCAAGCCGAACGACTCGTACACGTCGAGATAGTCCCGCGCGTCCGGGAACAACCGTCGAACCCAGGCGATCTCCTCGACCTGCTCCGACAAATGGGTCTGCATCAGGCAGTCGGGGTGCTCCTTCCATAGCGCTCCGAGCGCTTCCATCTGCTCCGGCGTGGAGGTTGGCGCGAACCTCGGTGTGATGGCGTAGGAAAGCCGGCCTCGGCCGTGCCACCGCGCGATGAGTTCCTTGGAATGCTCGTAGCCTGATTGCGCGGTGTCCAGCAGCGGGTTCGGAGCGTTCCGGTCCATGCAGGTCTTGCCGGCAACCAGGCGCAGGTTCCTTCGCTCGGCCTCGGCGAACAGCGCGTCGGCGCTTCCCTTGTGCACGGAGCAATAGGAGCAGACCGTGGTCGTCCCGTTCGCCAGCGTCAGGTCAAGATACCGTTCCGCGATGTTCCGCGCATAGCCGGGATCGCGCATTTTCGCTTCTTCCGGGAACGCGTATTTTTCAAGCCATTCCTTGAGGCGGCTGCCCCAGCTGGCGATGATCGCCGTCTGCGGATAGTGCGCGTGGGCATCGACGAACCCTGGGACGATAAGCCCGCCGCCGTAGCTTCGGACCTGGGCGTCGGCATGCCTGGCTTGGACCGCGCGCCTCCCGCCGAGATCCAGAATGCGCCCGTCCGATACCACGACCGCGCCGTCGCGCTCGTGCCGCGCGCACTCCTCCGCCGGTTCGAGAAACGGATTCCCGGTGAACGAGAGTGTCTGCCCCGTTAGCAGCTGTTTGCCCACCGTGTCCGCCCTGCCGACCCTGTCCAATCCGCCGCATGTTAGGACCGCCCCTTGCCAGCTTCAACGATGGCCATCGGTTGAAGGCGGACTCGGAATTCTGCAATAGGGCGGCGATCGGACACGGGAGGGCGGAAGTGAGCCAAATTGAACGGCTTGACGGCCGGAAGGCGGAGCAGCTCACGACCGACATCGTGGCGACGATCATGGAGGCGGTCAGCAATGCCGACAAGGGCCGCCTGTCCGAACTGCTCCGGCCGCTGCACGAGGCCGACATCGCGGATCTGCTGGAGCAGCTGGGGCCGGACGAGCGCAATGCGCTGATAGCGCTTTGGGGGCCGGATTTCGGCTACGATGTGCTGCTGGAGCTCGACGAAGGGCTTCGCGAGGAAGTGGTCGAACTGCTTGAGCCTGGTCATCTCGCCGCCGCCATCCGCAAATTCGAATCCGACGAGATCGTCGACTTGGTCGAAGGGCTGGAAAAGTCGCGGCAGACGGCGCTGCTCGCGGAGCTCAGCGACGCGGACCGCGCGGTCGTGGAGGAGTCCCTGCGGTTTCCCGAGGACTCGGCGGGACGGCTCATGCAGCGCGAAGTCGCCATGGCGCCCCGCCACTGGAACGTCGGGCAGGCGATCGACCATCTGCGCAGCCACGACGACCTTCCCGAACGGTTCTACCACCTTGTGCTTGTCGGGCCGGACATGGCGCCCGCGGGCCAAGTGCCGCTGGGTGCGCTCATGTCCTCGAAGCGCCACGTTCCGCTGGCGAACATCGCGGACGCGGATTTCCGGACCTTTCCCGCGGTCGCGGCGCAAAGGGACGTCGCGTACGATTTCAACCAGTACAGCCTGATTTCTGCGCCGGTCGTCGACGGGTCGGGGCGGCTGCTGGGCGTCATCACGGTCGACGACGCGAACGACGTCCACAACGAGGAGGCCGAAGAGGACATCATGCGCCTCGGCGGTCTCGGCGACGAGAGCCTTTCGGACGGCGTGATCGAAACCGCCCGCCAGCGGTTCGCGTGGCTTGCGGTCAATCTTTGCACCGCCGTCGTCGCTTCGCTCGTGATCGCGCAGTTCGCCGGAACGATCGAAACGGTGGTCGCCTTGGCGGTCCTGATGCCCATTGTCGCGTCCATGGGCGGAAACGCCGGAACCCAGACTTTGACGGTCGCAGTCAGGGCCCTCGCGACCAAGGACCTCACCGGCTCCAACGCCTGGCGGGTCATCCGCCGGGAGTCCGCGGTGGGACTCCTCAACGGCGTTCTGTTCGCTGGAATCGCAGCGGGTGTGGGGCTGGCGTGGTACGGAAGCGCCCTGCTCGCGGCGGTGCTTGCGCTTGCAATGGTGTCCAATCTGGTTGTGGCGGCCATGTCCGGGATACTGGTGCCGCTGGGACTCGAGCGCGCGAAGGTCGATCCTGCCTTGGCCTCAGGAGTGTTCGTCACCACTGTCACCGACGTCGCGGGCTTTTTCGCGTTCCTCTGGATCGCGACCTTGGTCCTGCTTTAGCGCGCCGTCCGGACCGGACTCGCGGAACAACCTCGGTTCCGGGCTTCCCTGATCAGGTCCAGGACCTCCCGCGCCGCCGCGGGAATGTTGGTTCCCGGACCGAAAATCGCCTTGATTCCGGCGTCCCGGAGCATCCGGTAATCCTGTTTCGGTATCACGCCGCCGCAGACCACGATGATGTCGCCGGCGCCTTCGGCGCGCAGCGCCTCGACCAGCTTCGGAGCCAGCGTCGTATGTCCGGCCGCCTGCGAGCTGACCCCGACCAGATGCACGTCGTTGTCGATCGCGTCCCGGGCGGTTTCTTCCGGCGTCTGGAACAGCGGCCCGATGTCCACATCGAAGCCGATGTCGGCAAATGCGGACGCGATGATCTTCGCGCCCCGGTCGTGGCCGTCCTGCCCCATCTTCGCGACCAGCATCCGCGGCCGGCGGCCTTCCTCCTCGGCGAACTCCTCGACGGCCTTCCTGATTCCGGCGAAGTCCCTGTCGCCTTCGTACGCCTTGCCGTAAACGCCGGCGGTCGCCGTTGAAGCGGCCTTGTGCCGCCCGAAGACCTCTTCCATTGCGTACGAGATTTCGCCGACGGTCGCGCGGGCTCGAGCGGCGCCGATCGCCGCGTCCAGCAGATTGCCTCCTTCGGATGCGCACCGCCTCAGATTCCCGATTGCTTCGCCGCATTCTCCCGCGTCGCGCTCGCGGCGCACGCGCCCGATGCGCTCGATCTGCGACTTCCGCACGGCCAGGTTCTCGATTCCGCGAACATCGACCGGATCCTCGCCGTCCGGAACGTACTTGTTCACGCCGACGACCACCTCCTCGCCCCGGTCGATCATGGCCTGCCTAATGGCGGCGGTTTCCTCGATCCGCAGCTTCGGAAGACCTGAGACCACCGCCTTCGTCATGCCTCCGAGCTCCTCGACCTCCTCCATCAGCCGCCAAGCCTTCTCCGCAAGCTCGGAGGTCAGCGCTTCCACGTAGTAGGAGCCGGCAAGCGGATCCGCGGTCCTGGCGATGCCGGTTTCCTCTTGAAGGATCAGCTGGGTGTTCCGCGCGATCCGGGCGGAGAACTCGCTCGGAAGCGCAATGGCTTCATCCAGCGCGTTGGTGTGGAGCGACTGCGTTCCGCCCAGAACGGCCGACATCGCTTCGTACGCCGTCCTGACTACGTTGTTGTAGGGGTCCTTCTCCTGAAGGCTGACGCCGCTGGTCTGGCAGTGCGTCCGGAGCATCATTGAACGGGGATTCGAGGGATTGAATTCCGACATCACGCGGCTCCACAGCAGCCGCGCCGCGCGAAGCTTCGCGATCTCCATGAAGAAGTCCATGCCGATCGCGAAGAAGAACGACAAACGGCCTGCAAACGCGTCGATGTCGAGCCCGCGGGAAAGCGCGGCGCGGACGTACTCGCGCCCGTCCGCCAACGTGTAGGCCAGCTCCTGCACCAGGTTGGCTCCCGCTTCCTGCATGTGGTAGCCGGATATCGAAATCGAGTTGAACTTCGGCATGTTCGCGCTTGCGAACTCGATTATGTCGGCCACGATCCGCATCGACGGCTCCGGCGGGTACACGTAGGTGTTCCGAACCATGAACTCCTTCAGGATGTCGTTCTGGATCGTGCCGGAAAGCCGGCCGCGCTCCACGCCCTGCTCTTCCGCCGCGACAATGAAGCTGGCAAGGGTCGGAATGACGGCGCCGTTCATGGTCATCGAGACCGAAACCCGGTCCAGCGGAATTCCGTCGAACAGGATCCTCATGTCCTCCACGGTGTCGATGGCCACGCCCGCCTTTCCGACATCGCCTTCCACCCTCGGATGGTCGCTGTCGTAGCCGCGATGGGTAGCGAGATCGAACGCCACGGAAACGCCCTGCTGGCCCGACGCGAGCGCCTTCCGGTAGAACGCGTTGGATTCCTCCGCGGTCGAAAATCCTGCGTACTGCCTGATCGTCCAAGGCCGGCCCGCGTACATGGTGGCCCTAACGCCCCTGACGAAAGGCGGCATTCCCGGCATCGTTCCCAGATGGCTGCAGCCCTCAAGATCGCTTGCCGTGTACACCGGCTTGACGCCGATGCCTTCAAGCGTCTCGCTGCCCAGGTCTTCAAGCGCGCGCCCGCGGAGCTCCTTCCGGGCGAGATCCGCCCAGCCTTCCGTGTCTTCCGCCATGCCGCCTCCGCGCTTCCTGCGATTTCCCGAACGGAAGGAACTGTAATTTCAATCCGTGACATCCGCCACATTCGCGTTTTGCCGCGAGCGTCCGCGGCCCCGCGGGGGCGTCCTGTTTTCCGCGCGGAATCGGTGCTAAACGCGTTGAACGGCTCCTGCATCTCCGTCCTGGAATCCGGCTCGGGACCCGGGGCGGGCGGCAGGGCGCATTGAAGCCGGGCGGGATAATCTCCACTATCGGGCCATGAAGCTGCGACACCTGCTATTGCTTGCCGCGACGGCGGCCGCGCCGATGGGAGCCGCGCAGGACATTGCCATCGAGCATCCGGAGCTCGAGGTCCGCGACGCCGCCGCGCCGGAGAACTCGGATGTCGCTTTGGAGCAGTTCGCATGGCGGAACCGGCTTGCGATCGTCTTCGCGGACTCGCCGAACGATCCCAGGTTCGCCGAACAGATGGAGATGTTCGAGTCCCAGCACGACGAGCTTGTCGAGCGCGACGTTATCGTCTTTGTCGACTCCGACCCTGCGGCCCGGAGCAGCCTGCGGAGCGAACTGAGGCCCCGGGGCTTCGCCCTGATCCTTATCGGCAAGGACGGCGGCGTGAAGCTTCGGAAGCCGTTCCCGTGGTCCGTGCGGGAAATCACCCACGCAATCGACAAGTGGCCGATTCGGCAGCAGGAATTACGCTAGCGACCGGAGGCCCCCGCCGTCCGCCGACGCCGGGGACATGCCGAGCGGGAACGGACGTTATTCGAAAGTGAGGATCACCTCGTCCACGCTGACGGCTGATCCCTGCTCAAGCAGTATGCTCTTGACCACTCCGCTTCGCTCCGCGGCGAGCGCGTTCTCCATTTTCATGGCTTCGACTTTGCACAGCACCTGGCCTTCCACGACTTCCTCGCCGACCGAAACGTCGATGGAAACGATCAGCCCGGGCATGGGGCAGCGCAGCTCCTTGGTATCGTCGCGCGGGGGTTTCGGCGCCATCCGGCCGACGAGCTCGGCCTGCCGCGGCGTCCTCACCAAGGCGTCCAGCTCCGCGCCGCGGTAGGAGAACCTGAAACCGCCGGTGATCTGCGACAGCCTGACGCAAATCGTCCGGTCCCCTACCTCCAGCACGGCCTTCGGCTGGCCCGGGCGCCAGCCCGACGCCACCCGGATATCCTCGCCGTCCTCGAAGCGAACAACGGCGCCGTAGCGGTCCGCCCTGACGTGCACCCGGTGCGCGCCGCCCGCGATCGTCACGGTCCAATCGTCGCCCACCCGCCTCGAATGGTTCGACATGCGCCCCGATATCCGCGAGCGCCTGACCTCGCAGAACCTGTGCATTGAAGCCGCGCACGCCGCGAGCAGCCGAATCGTGCAGTCATCCGGCCGGGAACCGGCGAATCCTCCCGGAAACTCCTCGTCGATGAAGGATGTGGTGAAGTCGCCGGAAACGAATTTCGGGTGGTCCATCACGGCGGAAAGGAACGGGATGTTGCTCTTCACGCCGTTGATCACGAAATTGTCCAGCGCCGATCTCATCGTCTCGAGTGCGCCGTTCCGATTCGGTCCCCAAGAGCAGAGCTTCGCGATCATCGAGTCGTAATGGATGCTGATTTCGCCGCCTTCGAAGACGCCGGTATCGTTCCGAACCGCCGCGGCATCGTCGGCGCATTCATCGGGCGGTCGGTACCTCGATATCCTTCCCGTCGACGGCAGAAAGCCGCGGAACGGATCCTCGGCGCAGATCCGCGATTCGATCGCCCAGCCGTTCGCCCTCGCGTCTTTCTGGCGGATTGAGAGCGCCTCCCCCGCCGCGACCCGGATCATCTGCTCCACGAGGTCGATCCCGGTCACCAGCTCGGTCACGGGATGTTCGACCTGAAGCCGCGTGTTCATCTCCAAAAAGTAGAAATCACGGTTCGCATCCACGATGAACTCGACCGTGCCGGCGGACTGGTACCCGACGGCCTTGGCCAGGGCGACCGCCTGCTCGCCCATGGCGCGGCGGGTTTCCTCGTCCAGGAACGGCGAAGGCGCCTCCTCGACGACCTTCTGGTGGCGCCTCTGGATCGAGCACTCGCGCTCGTTCAGGTGGATGCAGTTTCCGTGCCCGTCCGCGAGAATCTGGAACTCAATGTGCCGAGGATCGACGACGAACTTTTCCACCAGGATGCGATCGTCGCCGAAGGAGCTGGCGGCTTCCCTGCGCGCCGCGTCGTAGCCCGCGCCGATTTCGGCCTCTTCCCACGCGATCCTCATCCCTTTGCCGCCGCCGCCGGCGGACGCCTTGATCATCACGGGAAATCCGATGTCGCGCGCTATTTCGGCAGCGCTCTTCGAGTCGCCAATCTCTCCGATGTAGCCGGGGACGGTCGAAACGCCTGCCTCGAGCGCAAGCTTCTTCGACGCGATTTTGTCGCCCATCGCCTCGATCGCAGGGGATGGCGGACCGATGAATGCGCAGCCATCCGCTTCCAGCGCACGGGCGAATTCGGCATTCTCGGACAGGAACCCGTATCCGGGATGGACCGCGTCCGCGCCGGTCGAGCGAACCGCCCCCAGCACCTTGGCGATGTCGATGTATGATTGGCTGGCGGGCGGCGCGCCTATGCAGATCGCCTCGTCGGCCGCCCGGACGTGCAGCGATCGGGCATCCGCTTCCGAGTAGACCGCCACCGTCGGGATGCCCATGCTGCGGGCCGTCCTGATGACCCGGCACGCGATCTCGCCCCGGTTGGCGACCAGGATCTTGCTAAACATCAGGGCAGCGCTTCGGTTCGATCGGAACGGTTCCGAATCACGGCGCAGCCGTCAACGACATCGACGGGTCCGGTTGGAGCGGCGCAAAGACGGCTGGGCACGAAAAGATGCCCAGCCGGCAAAATTCACTCTGCGGTGGCTACGCCAACCGCCGCTCCGACGGCGGCTCCTGCGACAGGGTCGCGATCAAGCAGCTCGGCACCCACAGCGCCTATTGCGGCGCCCAAGGTCCCGCGCTCCACCTGCTCCGTTGTGCATGCCGAAACTGCGAACAAGCCCGACAACGCCATAATTGCCAGCATCAAGCGCATAGCCAGTCTCCTTGCTTCTTAGGGTAGCCGCTTCGCATCCGGACCGGCGACCTGCTGTCGGTCCCGAACGGCGGCGGCGCGCCATGCCAGCGAACTACCGTTTCAAGCATATAGGTTTGCATCCCGACGATGCAACGATTTGTCGGGACTCGGCGCCGAAGGTCAGATTCATCAGCCCGCGGCATTGCATGCATCTCCGTCCCGTATAGCTCGTGGGGACACTCCGGCTTCGGCGACCCATGCGCGTCCGCCACGCCGCCGTCCTGGCCGTCATCATCTCCGAAGCCTTCGACATCATCCTCCGGGCCGACCCGCAGGTCCCGGGATGCCATTTCGGCGTCGCTCCCGCCGCGAAGCGGTCCGAACGCGAGATCCGCGTCCGGCGGAGGCTCGCCGCGAACAGGCCTCCGGGGAGGATTGTCCACGCTTTCCATGCTTTCCGCATTCCCGCGGAGCTGGCCGGCCCGGAGCCTCCCGCCAGCCTCCCCGTGTCGGCCCTGCGGCGCTCCTGCAGAAGCTCCATGTCAAGGCAGCGCCCACCCTCCATCCAGGTCTCGTGGATCTCCGCCGACAGGGCCCGGACCAGCCCCGGGCAACTCGCGGCATCCGGGAAGATCCGCACCGCCGCCGCCCGCCGCTTGATCTCCTGGTTCAGACACTCAAGCACGTTCGTCGACCGCATCCGCTGATGATGCCGCCTTGGAAGCAGAACGAACGACAGCGCCTCCTCGATGGTCTCCTCCACCCGTTCGGAAAGCTTCGGCTGCGACGCCTGCCACTTCGCGAGCCGCGCGGCCAGATCCGCACGCCTCGTCAAGGCTCGGCCGGTCGAAGATCCAGCAGAGCTCCTGGATGCGGCCACTGGCCGAACAGAACAGGCCCTCAGCCTAGTTCGGGCGTTCCTGAGATAATGAACGTAGCACCGCTGACGGAAGGCTTCCGGAAGTACCTCCCGCAGAAGATCCGGCGTCAGCAGCTCGACATTGTCCCTGATGTTCCGGAGCTCGTAGCGGCACGGGTCGAACGAAATGTCGTGGCCCAGGAAGGCATGCAGGTCGGCGCGCCTATCCGCCATTTCCCGGATATGGTCGTAGTCGCAGTTCAGCCCCTGCTCGGAACGCCCATCACAATACCCCGCCAGAGATGCATCCCCGGGCGGCCGGTATCCCGGCGGCCGGGAAGGACGCGTGCGTCCAGCAGCCGGAACAGCTCCTCCCGCGCCGCCTTGTCGCTCCGGGTCGCCTGAAGCTCGATCAGGACCGCCGGGATCTCGTCCCGGGATTTCGCGTCCAGCTCGACCGACCCGATGTCGACCGAGCCGAGCCACGATTGCTCCTCAACAACCTTCCGCATGCGATCACCTCTGAAGATTCCTCGAAAACGCGAATATCAAGGCGAATTCGGGCGAATCATGCAAAATCGCGAGAATCTTCGCGAGCGGAAAATGCCGACTCAGGGATGAAATTCAACGGGTTGCAGGGTTTTCCTGAAGACACTACATATAAAAACTTCATGGCATTAAATCCTGTTTCCAAGGGTTTTGCAAAAATTCGACTAATTTGGTGCACTCGGGAAGTTGACGAAACCGGTCGGGCGGAATCCCTCTCCTATCAATTACCCTTGACAGCGGCCTGCCAGGGAACTCGAGTTGACCAGCGGCAGTAATGATCGCCTTCAATCGGTCCGCATCTCGTTGCAAAACAAAATCACACTTTTTGCGGGCACAGTCAATAAACTTGGAGGCGCATTCATATCTTTCAGGCCAAACCAATTTCACCATATCTTCGACATGGTTTTCCAAAGTACCGAACTCATGATCGGCGTGGTGAAAAACAAAAACTCCAAACTTGCACATCTTTGCATCCACCCATTTTGCGTGCGCAAGCTCTGCTATACTATCAGACAGAGTGCAATAATCGCTTCGAAGCCGCTTCAATCGTTTCTGCAATCCGATGTCGTTTGCATCACAAATAATTGCCGAAGCAAACTTCGAAACTTCAACCCCGCTAACATTTACAGCTTCATTAACAAGGTCAATCATTTGAATAACGCCGCCAGGATTGTTGATGCCTCCCATTACAATCTGAAAGTACAATACGCCTCGTGAATCATCACGAACCACACTACAAAAGTGAGGTGTCGGGGGGTTCACTGCCGACCGAAGCTCGAGCACGTGAATGTTTCGATTAAACTGCGTCGCAATGAATCCGTTCCTTGTAGTGCCGTTGGCGGAGCCACCAAATGGCGTAGGCAAATCCTTTACCGCACCGTCATACCAACGGCATTCGGGAGAAATTGCTCCAAGACTTCGTTGCACGAACACCACATCAGTATGGCCTTCACAAAAGACAAGTACGGCTTTCATCACAATACTCCTCGTATTCCCCGGAGATCAAAATCCAAAGCGTATTGTAGTTTTTTAAGCTTCTCGCCATCATAGCGATGTGCGCATATTCCGTCTTTATTGCGCTCTATGGCAAATCCGACAAGTTCGTTCAAAAATCTTGCATCTGTTAAAAATGCGTCAAGCGCTTCCTTGCTATGAGACGTTAAAAAAACCTGAACATTCAATTCTGTTGCAAGCGCTTGCACCAACTTGGTAAACGGAACAAGCAGGTCTCGATGAATCGCGTTTTCAAACTCGTCGACTAATAAAACCCCGTCCTTGGCGCTAGCAAAGGAGGTGCCAATTTCAAAAATTCGTCCCATACCGTCTCCAAATGATGACAGATCCGGTGCTACGTCAAAATCCTTATGAGTCACCAAAAACGTATTGAGTTCGTCGACATGCTCAATGTTAATTACGCGGTTGTCAATATTTTCTTTAATAAATTGAACCACCTTTGGCTTTGAACCAATTTCAACTGCGGCCTTATTGGCGTTGGCGAGGGCTTCACGCCGCCCAATCCAAAATGGGCTTGCGAAAAAGCAACGACAAAGCCAGTGTTGACCAAGAAAGTTCGTCGCCGGTGGAAGGTTCGACGACAAGACCACGTCAGTGCTTTGTTCGCGATCTCCGTAATTCGATTTGATTTCGAGCTTTGCAAGAAATGTAGAAGGGTTCCATGAATCATTTTCGGGTTCAGAAACACGACGTATGTCGAGACGTGCGTCGTTGTGCAACACGTCGTCAAATTTACCCTCAATTTGTATTGCGGAGGGTATCTGCTCCGCAAACCACCGCCAAGGCGGATCGCGTTCAAATCGCCCACGCCAACGAAAAACATCCAATAACGCGTTCTCATCGTTTTGACGCGTAAGAAGGTAAATTGCTTCCAGTAGAGAAGTTTTTCCGGCATTGTTTGTTCCAACAATAAGATTTATTCTTCCTAATCGATCAAGCTCTAATCCACGCAACCGTCGATAGTTTAAAATACGAAGATTGGAAAATTGAGATTGAGTAACTTCATTAAAAGGCACTCTGTTCAACCTGCCAATAGGCATATGCGAACGCGAGGAAGAAGGTGACGCTAACCATTGCAACATTCCCGCAAGCTTATTCGCCCGATCTTGGTCTTCGCTCGCCAAATCGGCACCGCGCATAGTCAACTTATGAATTCCACTATCGATTCCTGCCAACGCCCGATCAACCTCGTTCTTCACCAAAAGCGTGCTTGAAAGTGTTGCCTCTTGCAAGCTGCGTGTTTCGTCAAGTCGCAGCAATGCGTCTTGATCATTAATTATCTTCGCGAGTTCACGAATGTGGCCGATCGTAGTCAATACAGGTCCGACCTCTGTTGACGATCCGTCATCGTCCTCAGCATCGTTTACATCGTGTTCCAATTCCCAAGACATCCAGCGAAATAGCCTTTCAACGTTGTTCGGTATTGCGGCGCTGGGTTCATGCTGATTCCAATTTAGCCATTCACGAATATTGGCATTTTGAACTATTTCACGAAAAAGGGTGAACTTTTCTGATTTGAACTGATCACCATAATCACTCTCTCTGTAAGTATCAATCAATTCAAGTGTCCGTAGCGATAAGTTAAATTCTTGCTTACTTATGCCTAAGGCATCGCACACGTCGCTAGCGTTTCCATGAAGCTTATTCCACAAATCCTTAATTGCGAGCGCACGATTTATCGCTGGCCAGCGCCGTTTTCCGCTGATGTGATGGAGTCCCATTAATACCAATTTCTGCTTTTCATCGGCTAGCTCGTGGATAACAACAGGCACTTTAGAAAATATCGCAGGATCCAAGTATCCCAAGTTTATAGATGCTTCCGTGTATCGTTGAAATAAGTGCTTTAACGCAGCAACACGCCTGTTGCCTTCTAGCACAAGGAATGCACGCCGTTTATGATGCTCCACCAATATTGGATCAAGTTCCAGCCAACCATTTGCGGAAAAGCTTGCAATTATGTCCTTAACATTTTCTTGATTTTTTCCTAGGATCAATCGCATTGTTCGCCGTTGAACACTTGCGTCCAACACGTTCTTTTGTGTTACTTTTGAGTAATCCGGGTTGTCTACAATTCTGTAGTTGTTTGGATCTAAATATAGGCTTGCAAGCGATATCTGCGTTCGCCGTCCTCGGGGATGATCAGTAAGGTCCGCATTCATTTCTTATCCTCTTTTTTTCCCGTTTACGCGCGTGATCTGACGTCGCGTCGCAATGAGCAATTGTCACTTATCAACAGCAACCGGCTTGGAATATATACTTCTTGTACTCAGCCCATTGCGCTGCGAGGGATGGGTTGGCCAAGATTTTTTAACGATTGGACAGTACGTGAACGCGCGGCGTAGGTATCGGGGTTGCGTTGCTGCGTCGCAAGTGTCTGTTAGGGTTTTGGATTTTTCCATTCCTTGTCGGGCCGATTCGGTTGCTTTCGCGTCGTGGATAGCGGCAATCCGTTTCAGTTTCCAGCGCTTCCTGGGCCGACTTCCTTGATCGGAGGGTCTGCTGCGCCGCATCCGTCTGACCCAAAAATTTGGGACGCACCCCCTCCGGGGCTGTAAAAAACCCTTCGTTCCGCGGTTCTTGGAACATGATGCTGTTGCGGGAACGGGGAAAGCCACGACATGCTGAAGCGCAAGCCGCCGGCCCAGCTGGAGCTATTCGTCTCCGCGTCGCTTGAGCAGCTGGTTCCGGACGGCCACGTCCTAGCGCACGTCGACCCGGTTCTTAATCCCGCTGGCTGCGCGACGAGATCGCCGACTGCTACTGCTCCCGCGGCGGGCGTCCGGGGATCGACCCCGAGATGTTTATCGGCATGCTTTTTTCGACCCTGTACCTCTCAGGGCACTTGATGGCCCGCTGACGCCATCGTCAGCCGAACCGGGGTTCCGGGGCAACCGCCAACCCTCGCCGAGGGCTGGAGCGCACAGCGCGACAGGCCGAGGCGAGGGTTCGAATCCCCGTCGGGTTTGGCGACGATTGGCAAGGTCCGCCCGCTCCGGGCGGAGGGGCGGCCGGCCGGGAGCGCCAGTGCAGGGATTGGAGAAGGCCGTGGCCGACCTGTTTCAAGCAGAGGGGAATCAATGACGCAATTCCAAATCTTCGCGGGCATCGACTGATCCGCCACGCTCCACCAGGTCGCGGTCGTCGGCGCGGACGGGGAGGTTTTCGGCGTGAAGGCGTTCGCCCACAGTGGCGAAGGATTGGCCGCGATGGCCGGCTGGATCCTCGGGAACGGCCACGCAGGATCGGTGGCCGCGGCCATCGGGAAGCCGCGCGGCCCGGAGGTGGAGACCCTCCTCGAGCACGGTGGCGACGTGGAGCTGACAGTGACGATCACGGAGGACGCCCAGACCATTTCCGGCCATGTCGATGGCCTGCAGTGGTATGACGGGACGACCGGGAGGTGGACGACATATATCAACATCGTGTCGAGAATCGCCTTCACCGAAGCGACCATCGAAGACGACGGGACGTTCAACATCCCCGCCGTCGCAAGAAACGCCGCCAACGACGCCATTGACTACGCGTTCCGCGAAGGGCGCTGCTCGGGCGCGTTCCTCGAACCCCATGACGACCTGGAAGTGGCGGGCTGGTATATGTTGGCTTCAGAAGACATTTTAGTGGAAGGCATACTGGGCGGCTTCGGAGCGAAGCAGGAGCCCGCCTTGTCCGGCAACGAATAGGAATATCCAAGCAGGAGCCGCCCGAAGCTGGAAGCTGATTGGGTTCAGGCATCGTTGGCTCTCCGCCCGCTGCGGGTCGGAGCGCCAACGATCGGGAATGTTCGAAACCGGCTTCGCGGCAGCCCTAATAGCTGGAATGGGCATTAAGCGGAAGTTCCGTGGGAGTTTTTCGGACAACCGTTTGAATGTCCGGCACATTCCGGGATTCCGGACGCGCGGATTCTGGACACAATGCGATGGGGGTGGTCAGCGCCCGGCGAGCTTCGCGTTCAGCAGCTGCAATGCCCGGTCCTGGATCGGCGTCGGCGACGAGGGAAGGTCGAACCCTTGCCTGCCTTGCCCGAAGGGCTCGATCCGGTTCATCGTGAGGGTTCCGAGATGGCGGAGCAGGCCCCGGAAGTCGTGGACGGCCATTCCCGAGCGCGTGCGCTTCGCAGCCGCCTTCCGCCTGGCCTTCGGCGAGCGCTCCGCCTTGGCGACGGGGGATTCCCGCACCGGGCCGTCCTCGTCGTCGAACAGCAGCGGCGCGAGCGCCTTCCGCATGTGCATCTCGACGCGTTGCGCGAGCATGCAGATCAGCAGGTGCGCCCGGACCCGGCACTCGAGGCGGTGGTGGATGGGACGGACCTCGAGATCGGAAGCCTTCATCGTCCGGAACGCCCTCCCGGCCCTGCCCAGGCTCCTGCAGGCCAGGACGGCCTCGGCGGCGCCCATCCGCTCCTTCGGCACATTGGTGCGGATCACGTAGAACCCGTCCAATGCCGCCTCGGCGGCGATGGACTCCTTCCTGCGCCTCCACGGGAAGGAGCCCTCGCCGATCCCGGTCTCGAAGTGCTTGCGCATTTTGCGCTTGTCGAGAACGCGGTCGGCGCGCCGCCGGATTTTGTCCGCGTCCCTGAGCGGCCGCGATCCCCTGCGGACGGCCTGGCGGACCGCCGCCAGCTCCGCCGCCGTCGCCGCGACCAGCTCCCGCCGCTTGCGGGCCCGCTCCTCCGCCAGCAGGGGGTTGCGGCAGACGACCAGCCGCTCGCCGGGGAACCGCTCCGGGCACTCGATCTCCGCCATGTCCCGCTCGTCGAACAGCGAGGGCTGCAGCGCGCCGTCTTCGGCCAGCGCGCGGATCGCCGGGGCCCGAAGCGCGAAGATCCAGTCGAGCCCGTTCGGCTCCAGGTCCTCGCGGATGCGCGCCTGCGCGGCCATGCCCCGGTCGCCGACGAACGCCACCCGCTCCAGCCCGAAGCGGTCGCGGAGCTTGCCGACCTGCGAGGCCACGGTGGAGGGGTCGGCCGCGTTGCCGGGGAAGGCCTCGACGGCGACGGGCCGGCCTTCGCCGTCGCACAGAAGCCCGAACTCGATCCGCGGCAGGCCCCGCCTGCCGTCGCGGGAGTATCCGTGCTTCGCCAGCCGGCACTTCCGGCTGTAGGTCCAGGTGGAGGTGAGGTCGTAGAGGACGGGGCTTCCCTCGGCCAGGTGCCTCTCGGCGAGCGCCCTCTCGATCCTCGGCTGCCGCTCGAGGAGCCAGTCCATGGCGTCGTAGAGCCTGTCCTCGTTGACAGTCTCCGGCAGGCCGAGCTGGGACGCCAAGGTGGAGGCGGCCGTCTCGGGCCGGAAGCTCCGGGCGGCGGCGAGCTTCGATCCCGGCTCCAGAATCCGCTGGGCGACCATGGCGGCCGCGAGGTCCCGCTTCGGCGAGCGCCGGGAGGCGATCGCCTGCTCGATCCCGCAGGCGCGCAGGGCCGCGAGGACGGCAACGGCGTTCCCGTGCGGAAGGGATCGCGGGATGGCGAAGGCGCCGTCGAGCCGCCCGCCGGGCGCGTCGGCGAGGACGGCCCCCTGCAGGACGGCGCGGATCTTCCCGACCGTCTCGGGGGGAAGGTTGGTGATGTTGGCGAGGGTGCGCTTTTTGACCCTGCGGCCCTCCCGGTAGGAGTGGCGGATCAGGATCGTGGGCCGCGAGCCCCGGTTCGGGATGGTGTCAACGAACATGGCCACTCCATTATCGTATGAAATCCATGAATGAAATACACAAAAACTTGATCAATTGAAATGATTACTGGACACGAATTGCAAGCGAAAAAGCGGCCCGGATCCTTCCTATCCCATTGTTGCGGAAGGATGAATGAGGCGGCGCGGCTTCAAAATCGCACGGAACTTCCGATTAAGGCGACCCGCAATGGCAACGACCATGCGGGTGCAGCAGGGACCTGAAGCGATGCAATTCGCAGGGCGAGACTGCGAGACTCACGCGCGCGACGTCGGCTCCATCAGCGATCCTGCCGTGAACGGCCGCAACATGGGCGGAATGACATTGGAGACGGCGCCGGCGCACTTCGAAACTTCCAAGGCCATCTGACCGGCTCGGATAGTTCTGGCACGCTTCGCCTCAATCGGGCCAGCGCTGCCGGACCTCCGATGGGATGCAACGCGAGCCGAAGGAACCTAAGAGTTCCAGCATAACAGAAAAACGAAGGGGCCCGGTGCCTCCCGAACCCCAACGCCGACCGGGAATTCCCAATCCGCGGACAGGATACAGAAGACATCCCGCAAATTGCAAGCTTTTTCGTTCAGAGTCCGTTTCTTCGCGAGGATATCGCCGAACTCGCCGCGCCGCATGGGACACGTTGATGGGGGAGGGGCTGCACTCTGCCGTGCCATCGCGTTGGGAAAGCGGCGTTTGATGGGGGCAGCAGGAACCCTGGCCTGTTTGAATTCACACGCACTTGATTGCGACATCAAGCGTCGGCAGTCGCCATCGCTCGCCGTCGTTTCAGCCCTTGCGCCGAAGGAACTGATCGCCGCAACCAGTGCAGAACCGCGCATCCGCCCGGGCGCCCCGTCCGCAGTTTGCGCAATACAGCTTGTCCGCCTTGCGCGGCACCGGAACGCCGCAGTGGCGGCAGTGTTTGTGGGCCTGGCTGACAATCCGGCCGCAGCTCGCGCAGGCGGAGTTCGGATAGTTTCTCATGTATCTGAAAGGCGATGATTTCCGCGCCCGAGTGAACCGCGCCAACGTCCACCAAACGCCAACGCCGAAGAACAGGAGCACGAACGCGAAGTTTCCCAAGAAAAGCAGGGTGTTGAACGCGCCGTGCAGAATTGCCGCCGCCAGTATCCCGGCCGCAAGCACGAAGGTCGACCTCTCCTTGCCGACGCGGGCTTGCAGACCCAGCGCGTACCCCCAGGCGCTGCCGAACACGACATGCCCGAGAGTGCTGAGGGGCGCGCGCCCAATCATCACCTCGGGGCCGTAATCGATGACATAGTAGAGATTCTCGAGAGACGCGAAACCCAGGCTTGCCGCGGCCGCGTAGACAAGGCCGTCCATCGGCTCGTCGAAATACTTTGTGCGGTACGCGTAGAGGCGCACGGCAAGGAACTTGCACGCCTCCTCGACCGGCCCGACCACGAAGAACATCCCGGCCGCGACCGATGTCAGGCTCGCCGAACCGTCGAAGACCGGCCCGGCGTCTACGAACAAGGCATTGAGAGCCGCCGCCGGAAAGGTGGACGCCATTCCCAGAAAGAACGTTGCCGCCAGTATCCGCTTCGGGTCGGGACGGTAAATGTTCCGCCTGGCGAAGAACCAAAGCCAGAACAAGCCCGGGGCGAAGGCCACGGCCAGATATGGCAGCAGCTGGTCCATGTCGCGTCCTGGCCCCTACCAGCCCGCGCCGCTGCCCGGCCGGCGCATGGGCCATCCGTTCCCTCGGCAATCGGCAATCGAGCCGGGGATGCCGACGGCGCTGGTTCCGTTCACGTTCGTGAGGCTGGCCTGGAAACGGCCGCCGTGTCGCAAATCAGGCCGTGCAAGCCGCGATTGTCCTGGCGCAATCCGATCATGATGTAGCCGTTGAACAGGACCGGTACCGAAACGATACACGAGAACCAGCGCCGGGCCGCGCGGCGGAACCCGCACTTCGACCCGTTTGACCGCTGAGCGCAGGGACCGAGCAAACGCTCTCCTACAATTGTCGACCACACGGGCACGGCTAAGGAGCGGCACAGGAGGCAGATTGCGAGAAGAGAGACCACGATGGGCAGGCCTGCCAGCCACGCTGCGACAAGCGTCAACAATATTCCGTCAATCGCTGCCGCGCAAAACCGGAGCCGGAAGCCAGCACCTCGCAGGTCGACCCGTTTGATCGAACGGGCAAAATGGCTCCGGAACCTCTCTTTTCCGTCCACTGGACGAACCGGTTCCGCCTTCAAGCGACAGCCCGAAGAAGTAAGAAATCCGACCCCGGCTCATTGATCTGCTGGCGCTGCGGGCATCGAAGAAATCCGTTGTCTGGCGCCGACGGCAGCGCCCTTGCATCGCTCACCGGACGTTTCCAAGCGCGCGCCGCAGCCGCTGCGGAATTCCGCATCCGCGGAGGCATTCGTTCCGCAGGAACTGCATTCCATGCCTTTCCTTCGGCCCGGGGCGATGCATCGGCGCCAGCCGTCATTGCAGCTGGTCCACATCCATTGTCGTCCTCCGCCTTTGCGCGCCGCAAATGGGCGGCCGCGGGCCAAGCGGCCATTTATCCCGTCGGCCGCCAGCCATTCCGGAATCCGAAACCGCAGCATGCCGGTTCAACTTACGGACGCCCGCCCGGCGAGGATACGACGACTGTATCGCAAATCAGGTCGTGCAAGCCGCGCTTGTCCTGGCGCAACCCGATCATGAAGAAGCCGATGAACAGGATCAGCGCTGAAATAATGTACGAGAACCAGCGCCCAACGGCGCGAAGGAAGCCGACCTTGGACCCGTCCGAGCGCAAGACATACAGGCCGAGCGCGCGTTTCCCGATGGTTGTCGACCAGACGGAGACGCCCAAAGAGTAGTACAGGAGATTGAATATGAACCAGATCAGGTCGGAAGATGATCGGTCGTAGGCGGGATCGAACGGATGAACGTCCTGCGGAAACAGGACCGCGCCAACCGCGCCGAACGCGATCATCACAACAATGCCGTCGATAGCCGCCGCGCAGAACCGGACCCAAAAGCCCGCTCGTCGCAATTCCGCGGGCTCGACCGAACGGGCTGACGGCTCTTGGGCTGCCGTCTCGATTCGACCGGTCGAGCCGGTGCCGCCATCAAGCGGCGACCCGCAAGAGAAGCAGAAATCCGACCCTGGCTCATTGCTCTTCCGGCACCTCGGACATTGGCGGGATCCCTCGTCCGGCTTGGCGGGCCGGGTCGGCGGCGCCGTCGTCTCTTCGCCTGACCGTTCCAGGCGCGCGCCGCATCCGCCGCAGAATTTCGCGTCCGCGGCGGCAGTCTTGCCGCAGGAACTGCATTCCATTTCTTTTCTCCTCCTCGGTGCGACGCATCGTCGCCAGCCGTCAGCGCGGCTGATCCGTTTCCACTGTCATCCTCTGCCGCTCCGCGTCGCAAATAGGCGGTCGCGGATCAAGCGGCGCTGTATCCGATTGGTTGCCAGCCTCCCCGGCATCCGAAACCGAAACAAGCCGATTCAACTTACGGACGCCCGCCCGGCGAGTATACAACCACGGTGTCGCAAATCAGGTCGTGCAAGCCGCGCTTGTCCTGGCGCAATCCGACCATGAAGAAGCCGATGAACAGGATCAGCGCCGAAAGAATGTACGAAAGCCAGCGCCCGACCGCACGAAGGAAGCCAACCTTGGACCCATCCGCCCGCAAAACATACAGGCCGAGCAGGCGTTTGCCGACAGTTGTCGACCAAACAGCGACGCCTAAGGAGTAGTACAGGAGACTGATAAGGAAATCCGGCCCCGTATTCGTGTCGTCCGTCCCGAACACGATCATTACGACTATCGTCAACAATATTCCGTCAATCGCGGCCGCGCAGAACCGGACCCAGAAGCCCGCCCGCCGGAATCCCGCCGGGCCGACCGAGCCAGCGGGCAACTCCTGAACCACTGTTGCCAGGCGATCGGACAAGACGGCGCCGCCGTCAAGCGGCATCCCGCAAAAGTAGCAGAATGTCGATCCGCGTTCGTTGCTCCTCTTGCACCGAGGGCATTGGTGAGACCCGTCGCCAAGTCCGGCGGACTCGGTCAGCGGCACCCTTGCCTCTTCGCCCGATCTTTTCAGACGCGCGCCGCAGCCGCTGCAGAATTCCGCATCCTCGGCGGCCGTCTTGCCGCAAGATCCGCATTCCATTTCTCTCCTCCAGCGCGCGGCGGCCATGCCCTCATTGGATAATTCCGCGCCGTCCGCTGCGCAACGAAGTTTGCGGCGCCGATGAGGAACGATCCGCGCAAGCGGATCCGATTGCTCCGGCAGTGCCAAGTCCGCCCCGCGCAGGCGTCCAAGCCCTCATCTTCCGTTTCAAAGCGGAATGTTGTCGTGCTTCTTGGGAGGGTTGCTCAATTTCTTGTTCTTCAGCGCGGCGAACGCCCGGCAGACTCTCTTCCGGGTTGACCGCGGCGTGATGACGTCGTCCACGAACCCGCGCTCGGCCGCCACGAACGGATTCTGGAAGCGTCGCTCGTACTCCTCGGTCTTCGCCGCGATGAATTCCTCGTCGCCGAGGTCGGCGCGGTGAACGATCTCGACCGCGCCCTTCGCGCCCATCACCGCGATCTGCGCGCTCGGCCATGCGTAGTTGATGTCGCCCCTCAAGTGCTTCGACGACATGACGTCGTACGCGCCTCCGTACGCCTTTCGAACAATGACCGTGACCTTCGGCACCGTCGCTTCGCCGTATGCGAACAGGAGCTTCGCGCCGTGCTTGATTATGCCGCCGTACTCCTGGGCCGTGCCCGGAAGGAATCCTGGAACGTCCACATAAGTCAGAATGGGGATGTTGAACGCGTCGCAGAAGCGGACGAAACGCGCCGCCTTCCGGGACGAGTCGATGTCGAGGCAGCCGGCGAGAACCATCGGCTGGTTCGCGACGACGCCCACGGTGGAGCCTTCGAGCCTGACGAAAGCCGTCACGATGTTCTTCGCGTATTCCTCCTGAAGCTCGAACATGTCCCCCTCGTCCGCCGTTTTGCGTATCAGCTCCTTGATGTCGTACGGCTGGTTCGGATTTTCCGGCACGAGGGTGTCCAATGACGGCTCCAGCCTCGCGGGATCGTCGAAGAACGGGCGGACAGGCGGCCTGTCCTTGCAGTTGAGCGGAAGGAAATCGAAGAACCGCCTGACAGCGATAAGGGCCTCGACATCGTTTTCGAACGCCGCATCGGCCACTGAGGAGCGGGTGGTGTGCGTGCGGGCGCCGCCGAGCTCCTCCGCTGAGATCACCTCGTTCGTTACGGTCCTCACGACATCCGGCCCCGTCACGAACATGTAGGACGAATCCTTCACCATGAAGATGAAGTCGGTCATGGCGGGCGAGTAGACCGCGCCGCCCGCGCAAGGCCCCATGATCACGCTCACTTGCGGAATCGCGCCCGATGCGAGGATGTTGCTTTGGAAGACGTCCGCGTATCCGGCAAGCGATGCGACGCCTTCCTGAATCCTGGCTCCGCCGGAATCATTGATGCCGATGACCGGCGCGCCGGTCCTGACCGCCATCTCCATGATCTTGCAGATTTTCCGGGCGTGGGTTTCGGAAAGCGATCCGCCGAACACGGTGAAATCCTGGCTGAACAGGTAGACCAGCCTTCCGTTGATTGTGCCCCATCCCGTCACCACGCCGTCGCCGGGGTACTTCGTTTCCTGCATTCCGAAATCGGCGCACCGGTGGGTCACGAACATGTCGAACTCCTCGAACGTTCCCTCGTCCAACAGAAGTTCCACCCGCTCGCGCGCCGTGAGCTTGCCGCGCTTGTGCTGCAGGGCCAGACGCCGCTCGCCGCCTCCGCGGCGCGCCTCGTCTCGCCGCCGCTCGAGCTCGTTCAGAATCGTGTCCATCGTCGCGAATTCCCGGCAGGCCGAATGCCCGCTCGATACTTCAGCATTCGGGCGCCCAGTTCAACTTGATCTCCGGCGCCAATCGCCTGACCGTTCCGCCGCTCGCGGCGGGGCGGCCTTCCCGCCGCATCCCGACCTCCGCGCATGACCGGGTTGCGCAACCCGCAATGGACATGGGGCACCGGCGGAAATACCTAAGCGGGATGACAGACACTTCGGCGGCGCGGCTGCTGGACCGCTCGACGCCGCCGCACATTTCGACGCTAATCGTTCTCGCCTGCATTTCCGCCCTCTCGATGACAATGTTCCTTCCGGCCCTGCCGGAGATCACCGAGCATTTCGGGGCGGACTACCGCATCATGCAGCTGTCGGTAGCGATCTACCTTTTCGTCAACGCCGCGCTCCAGATCGTCCTTGGGCCGATTTCGGACAGGTACGGGCGCAGGCCGGTCCTGCTCGCGTCGCTCGCTCTTTTCATCGCGGCCACGATCGGATGCCTTCTCGCGCCATCCGCGGAAGCGTTCCTTGCGTTCCGCATGGGCCAGGCGGTCGTCGTCACCGGGATGGTCCTGTCGCGGGCCATCGCCCGCGATGTGGCGGTCGGATCCCGGGCCGCTTCGCTCATCGCCTACGTCACGATGGGAATGGCCATCGCCCCCATGCTCGGCCCCGCGGTGGGCGGCGTGCTTACGGACCTGTACGGATGGCAATCGAATTTCATCATCCAGGCGGCGGTCGGCGCCGCGATCCTGCTTTTCTGCTATTTTGACCTCGGCGAGACCGCGGCCTCGCGCCACTCGAGCATGCGCCAGCAGTTCGCGGAATACCCGGTCCTGTTCCGGTCGAGGCGCTTTTGGGGCTACTGCCTTTGCGCGGCGTGCGCTTCCGGCGCATTCTTCGCTTATCTCGGCGGCGCCCCGTACGTGGGCACGGTCATATACGGGCTTAGCGCGTCCGAGGTCGGGCTGTACATCGGACTGCCCTCATTCGGGTACATGCTCGGGAATTTCGTTTCGGGGCGCTGGAGCGTGCCCGTCGGGATCAACCGCATGATCGTCGCGGGCTCCCTGATCGCGATTTTCGGCCCGGGCCTGCCGATCCTGCTGATCGCGGCGGGCGCAGCCCATCCGCTGTTTTTCTTCGGCTTCACGATCATCATCGGATTCGGCAACGGTCTGGTGATGCCGAACGCGACCGCCGGAATGCTTTCCGTCCGTCCGCGCCTTGCCGGCACGGCTTCCGGAATCGGCGGCGCGATCATGATTGGCGGCGGCTCGGGACTGTCGGCGCTGTCCGGCGCGCTGCTGAACGAAGGCACCGGCGCCTATCCCCTCGCCTTCCTCATGCTCGCAATCGTCCTTTGCGGCCTTGCAGCCGCATCCTACGTGGTTTGGGTGGAAAAGAGGGTAGGACCGCTGCCGCGATAGGCGCCCCGCCCCGAATGCCGATGAACCCGGCCGCGCTACCGCCGAGCGACGGCGGCCTCGCGCAACGTGGCGAGCGACGCCGCCGCGATGATCACCGCCCCGCCGACAATCACCCAGATGTCCGCAGGTTCGCCGAATGCAAGCGCACCAAGCAGCGTCGCCCAGACAAGCTGCAGGAACGTCGCGGGCTGGACGGTGGAGATCTCGGCGTACCGGAACGCCAGCGTCATGGAGTAATGGGCCGCCGTCGCGAAGAAGGCCACCAGAAATATCCAGAGCAGCTGGCTCGCGGTCGGCGCAACCCAGACCGCAATGGCGAAGGGCGCAAGGCCGATCGTTACGCACACCGACAGCATTCCGACGATCACGGCTGCGCTCATGTTGTCTGACAGACGCTTTGCAAGAAGGTAGGAGGCTGCGAATCCGAGCGCCGTCACAATCATCGCCGCGTGGCCGGGTGTTACCTCGCGCAGCCCGGGGCGAAGGATGACCAGAGTGCCTGCGAGCGCCGCGGCAACGGCTGCAGCCCGCCCCCACTCGAGCCGCTCGCCCAGGAACAACGCGGCGCCGATCGTGATGTAGACAGGCACGAGGTAATTCATCGCAGTAACTTCCGCGATGGTGATTTGCGTCATTGCGTAGAACCAGCAGATTACCGCGACCGTGTGGAAGGCTCCGCGCACGCCGAACAGCGCGAGATCCCGCTTGCCGATGCGCGCCGCGAGCATCGGCTTCAGCATCGGTATGACGAATGCCAGCCCCAGCAAGTAGCGCAGGAACGCGGCTTCCGCCGGAGGCAGGTCCGTTCCGACATGCTTAACGATCGCCGTTACGGCCACGAAGTTGAGTCCCGCGATCACCATCAGCCCAATTCCGATCAGGGAATTGCTGGGCCTCGGAAGCCTCGGCGGAACGGACCGGCGTATCAGCCTTTCCTTGGTCCCGCCCGGCCGGTCATGCGGATTGTCCGTCATTCAACGAGGGCCGCGGGGCGTTTGGTCCGATTTCGACGGGCGGGCCGCGGAGAACCGCCAAAACCCCGCATCGGCCTGCCGGCTACGCCGCGGCGGCGTCAGCTGCGGCGTTCTGGTTGGTCGTGACCGCTTGGACGTCGTCCTCGTCGTAGAGCGCGTCCAGTAGCCTGCCGAGCTTTTCCTCGTCGGAGCCTTCCACATCGGCCGCGACGGTCGGCTTCCAGATCATTCTCGCCGCCTCGGCGTCGCCGAGAGACTCCTCCAAGGCCGCGGCGACCGCGGCGAGATCGGAATCCGCAGTATAGATTACGTGCGAGTCGTCGAACGACTCGACATCGTCCGCTCCCGCATCAATCGCGGCCTCAAGGAGCGAGTCGGCGTCGCATGTCCCGCCGGGGTAGACGATCTCCCCCTTCCGCTCGAACATGAAGCTGACCGCGCCGGTTTCCGCCAGGTTGCCGCCGGACTTTCCGAAGATCGACCTGATCCGGGCCGCCGTCCGGTTGCGGTTGTCGGTCATCGCTTCGACGATCACCGCTACGCCTCCCGGCCCGTAGCCCTCGTACCGGATCTCTTCCAGCGCATCGGCATCGGCGCCCGCCGCCTTGGAAATCGCGCGGTCAATCACGTCGCGCGGAACGGAATTCGACTTCGCCTCCTTCACGGCGAGGCGAAGCCTCGGGTTCTTGTCGGGATCCGGATCGCCCAGTTTCGCCGCGACGGTGATTTCCCGGGACAGCTTGGAAAAAAGCTTGGACCTCGCAGCGTCCTGCCGACCCTTCCGATGCTGGATGTTGGCCCACTTCGAATGGCCTGCCATGGGGGTCCCCGATCCGAATTCGGAAGCGGATTCCTATAGTTGGATGCGGGAATCGGCGCAAGGGCGGCGCATGCTTGCAAGCAAGCGCCGCGGCATCCCCGGGGCCCGCAGCGCCATTCGACTGACATCGGGACGGGCAGGCGCCGGCCCGCGGCGGAAAGTTTCCGCCGCGGGCCGGCGCTTTCGCTTCCGGCTATGCCGCTTGGATGCTCGGCGGCTTCAGCCGGCGAACTCCGGATACGCTTCCACGCCAAGTTCCGTGGTGTCGAGGCCTGCCACTTCGGCTTCCTGGGATACGCGAATCCCCATGGTCAGCTTGAGTATCCACCAGATCGCCAGCGAAACCGCGAACACGAAGACTCCGACAATGATGATCGGAACGACCTGCCCGACCAGCGTCGCGTCAGGATTGGTGAGCAGGACGGCCAAGGTTCCCCAGATGCCCGCAAAGAGGTGCACCGGAATCGCTCCGACCACATCGTCGATTTTCAGCCTGTCGAGCAGCGGAACGCCGAAGACCACGACAACGCCTCCGATGCCGCCGATCACGAGCGCCATGAACAGCGACGGCGTAAGGGGTTCGGCCGTGATTGCCACAAGTCCGGCAAGCGCCCCGTTCAGGATCATCGTCAGATCCATTTTCCCGAACAGCAAATTGGACAGGGCCAGCGCCACAAAGGCGCCCGCCGCCGCCGCCATATTGGTGTTCGCGAAAATCCGGCTTATGTCGGCTGCGTCGCCGACGCTTCCCAGCGCAAGCTGCGACCCGCCATTGAACCCGAACCAGCCCAGCCAGAGTATGAAGGTTCCCAGAGTCGCGAGCGGCATGTTCGAGCCGACCATGGGATTGACCCGTCCTGCCCGGTACTTGCCGGTTCGCGCGCCCAGGAGAATTGCGCCGGCGAGCGCGGCCCAGCCTCCCACGGAGTGCACAACGGTCGAGCCTGCGAAATCGAGAAACCCGAACTGGGAGTCGAGAAACCCGCCGCCCCATTTCCAGGACGCCTGAAGCGGGTAGATGATCCCGGTCAGGACCGCCGTGAATATGAAGAACGGCCATAGCTTCAAGCGCTCCGCCAACGCGCCCGATACGATCGACGCGGCGGTCGCGCAGAACATGAGCTGGAAGAAGAAGTCGGATCCGGTGGACGCGTAGGAAAGATCGTCCGCGGCGTCCGCGGCGATGCCGACCGCTTCCAGCACGGCGGTTCCGATCGCGCCGACGTAGCCGCCGGATGCGTCGCTGCCGACAAGCCAGTCGCCCAAGGGGTACATGAGATTGTACCCGACGAGCCAGTACATGATGGTCGAGATCGCCAGCAGCCCGATATTCTTGGTCAGCTGGGTCGTGACGTTCTTCGTGCGGACCAAGCCGGCTTCCAGCATGGCGAAACCCGCCGCCATCCAGAAAACCAGGAAGCCGCAAACCAGAAACAGGAACGTGTTCAGAATGAAGACGGTGTGTTCCGCGGCTTCGCCGCCGCCCGCCTCCTGCGCCGCCGCGCCCGTTGCAGCCGTGACGGCGACGGCAAGCGCCAAGCAAGCAAACTTCAGTACAACAGCCATTTTCCAATCCTCGCAATTCTTTCCGCATTGAGGGCTTCGCGGCCCGTTGCCTACAATCGACCGCTTCATCCGCGGCTTGCGGGCTCCATCGCAGTGCTCGGCATCGCTTCAGCGGGCCGCCTCGATTCCGGTCAGGGGCATCGAAAACTTGTCCGCGTCGGCTGCCTCGTCCGCACAGGCGCGAGCCGGACCGGAAATACTTCTTTCGGAACGGATTTGCTAAGCCCGCGCCGAATCAATTCCAGAATCCAAGGCTATCGCGGAGTGTTGCACATTTGTTGTGCGCAATGCCCCGGCATCGAACACGCATTGTGCAGAATCGGGCAGCTCCCTGAAATTGGAATCCGCCGAAGCCTTGGCTGCGCGATTCGCTGCATGCCTTTCCCGCGGCGCGCGCGACGCGTCCGGAGGCGGCGCATCTTGCAGCGGCAGCGAGTTGTTCTCGACTGCAAGCGGCCGAACGAATAGAGGATTCGTTCGCCCTTGACTCGGGACCTCCGCCGCATGCCCAGCCCATCGCGCTTCGCACGAACCGTTCTCGAAATCTCAGGCCCGGACCGCGAGGAGTTTTTGCAAGGCCTTGTTACGAACGACGTGGCCCGTGCCGAAAGCGGCCTCGTTTACGCCGCGATGCTGACGCCGCAAGGCAAATTCGTTGCTGACTTCCTGATCTTCGCGCGTGGGGAGGCTCTGCTGGTTGACGCGGATTCGCGCTGCTCGCCGGAACTGGCGGGCAAGCTCTCAATGTACAGGCTGAGGTCCCGCGTAGCGGTCGCGGAGTGCGGGATGCAGGTTTCCAGAGGCCTGGGGCCGCCGCCCGCCGGAGCCATGGCCGACCCCCGCCACCCGGAACTTGGCTGGCGGCTATACGGCAGCTCGTCGTCCGACGGGATCGGGGCGGAAGTCTGGGACCGGATCAGGGTGCGGCGCTGCATCCCTGAAACGCTCGTGGAGCTGGTTCCCGATCAGACCTACATTCTCGAGGCGGGCTTCGAGCGGCTGAACGGCGTGGATTTCCGGAAAGGCTGCTATGTCGGGCAGGAAGTGACCGCCCGCATGAAGCACAAGGCCAGTCTCAGAAAGGGTCTCGCCCGCGTTGGCATCCTCGGAACCGCCGATGTCGGCGCGGAAATCACCGCGAACGGACGATCAGTGGGCACCGTGTTCACGCAGGCCGACGGGCATGCCATCGCGCAGCTGCGTTTCGACCGGCTGCGCGGGCAAACGCTTGCGGCGGGCGCGGCTCAAATCGTTTTCGAAGAACAGGCTGCTCCGCTGAAGTAGGTTCCGGGGCTTCGTGCGCGATTGTCAGCCGGAGGGCTGGCCTTCAGGCCTTATCAGCGCCGAGAATTGCTCGAACGACTCTCCAGCTGAAGCAATCAGGCCGACCTCGCTGCCCGGAACAGATTCGCGCGCAAAGCCCTCCGCGATTCCGCCGGCGCCTGAAAGCAGCAGCAAGGCCGCCCCCGTATCGTGCCGATCCGGATTGCGGTCCCAGTATCCGTCCAATCGGCCGGATGCGACGCTGGCGAGATCAAGAGCCGGCGCGCCGAGCGCGCGCAGTCCCTTCACGCCAGCCCGGACGCGGGCCAACTCCGCCTCGCTCTCCGCCGCCCCGCGTTCGCGTTCAAAGTTCGTGGCAACCAGCATTTCTTGCGGTGGCTTTCTGCGCGAAACACGAATGCGCGTGTCGTTCAGCCAGGACCCGCCCCCTTCCTCGGTGTGGAAGAGCTCGTTCGAAAGCGCGTCGTAGATGACAGCAGCGACGGCCCTGCCCCGTCGTTCCAGCGCGATTGAAATCGCCCAATGCGGAAGGCCGTGCGCAAAATTCGACGCTCCGCTTATGGCATTCACTACCCAGAATCTGGTCGGATCGCTGCCCTGCGTGGCCCCCTTGGGAGGGCTGGACCAGCCGTAGTTCGGCCTTGTTTCGAGAAGCACGGCTTCAAGCGACTGCTCCGCCTTGTCGCCCGCGCGCCTGGCGAAGTCGCGCGCCCCGGCTGCGGAACGCTGCAAATGCTGAAGCTCGCTGAAATCGCGCCTGAGCAGGCGGCCGGCAGCCCTCGCCGCTTTGGTCATCAGCTGCAGATTGGCGGCGTGTTCGGACATTGCCCCTAGATTCGGTGATGTGCGGAGACTTCAAACCCGCCTGCACTGCAAACGGAAGCGCGATGCCCCTTCGTCGGCGGCTTGGGAAGAAACGAGCCAACGCCGCTTCCCCCTGATCTGCCCGGGAACGCGGTTTCGGACTGCGCTTTGCGCCTGATGCTGTAGCGGATCGGCCCGAATCCCCGACTTCTCAGGCCCGCTCGACGTATTCGAATGTTTCGGTGTTCACGACGATTCCTTCGCCGGGCCCGATGAACGGCGGCACCGATATCCGGACGCCGTTGTCGAGCAGCGCTGGCTTGAAGCTGTTCGCGGCGGTCTGGCCGGTGACGACGGGTTCCGTTTCCTCGACGCGGCATTCCACCTTCTGCGGAAGCGCGACTTTCAACGCCTCGTCTTCGAAGAATTCGACCTGAACCGTCATTCCGTCCTGTAGAAACGGCCTGCGTTCGCCAAGCATGTCCGAAGGAAGCTGGATCTGTTCGAAGGACTCGCTGTCCATGAAGTTCAGCATGTCCCCGTCCTGGTACAGGAACTGCTGGCCCTTCTGCTCCAGCCGAATCCGCTCGACCTTGTCGGCCGACCGGAAACGCTCGTTGAGCTTGCTTCCGTTGCGAAGGTTCCGCAGCTCGGCCTGGGCGAACGCGCCTCCCTTTCCGGGCTTCACGTGCTCGACCTTCATGACCGTCCAGAGGCCGTCCTTGTGCTCCAGAACCTGCCCGGGCCGAATCTCGTTGCCGCTGATTTTCGGCATGGAACCGCTACAAAATGGTTGAAAATTGTCGGCATGGCCTATATAGTCCGCTCAATCGGCAATCAACACGCGACGCATGGCGCTGCCCGTGCACAACGGGGGCGGCTGCGCACTAGCATAAATTTGCCGGACACATGCGCGGCTGCGGAAGCGGCGGCGCCAAGAAGAAGGACGCGAACAAGAAGGACGGCTTCATGGCTGATTACGACGACACTGCTTTCAACCACGAACAAGGATGCAGAGCGAGAAAGCTTTTTGCAGCGGTCGTACTTGCTGCGCTCGACGATGCTATCGCCGATCACCGGAAATTTGGAAACGGCCATGAAGTGATTGCCAGGTGGGCGCGGTCGCGGGACGGCCGCGAGGTTCTTACCTGCGCGGGCATCGACCCGAACGAGCGCGTCGTCTCCGGGCTGATGAAATTCGTCACCAAGGGGATCCGGACTTCCGTTGCGCTTTCCAGGGAGGAAAGCGAACGCCGCAGCCAGCGCGCGAAGGCCGCATAGCGGCTGCGACCTCATTTCCGTTCGATTTCCGAACGGTTCCGAATCCAATCCGCGGGAGGCGGGGCGGCTTGGCAAGGAGATCCGCTCAGCACAGTCGCCGTCAGTTGGTACGTCGGGCCCTTAGCCTTCCGAAGCTGGTCGGAGCTGTGAGCTCCGAAAGCCTGAACCATCCCGGCCTTCCGTCAAGCGGGCTGTAGCTGACCTCGAACGGGAAGACGGACTGTTCATCCATCTCCTCCTCCGTCCATCCTTCGATGCGCTCGTATTCCGCTTCGCAAACGAGCTTCCGGCCTTCCGACTGCGGCATTCCAAGATCCACGCGGCTGCGTCTTGCTCCGTCGAACATGTGGAACGAGACGCCGCACAGCTCTCCATCCGGCGCATCCCTGGTCAAAATGTAGAACGCCGTCAGCGGGTCCAGCGCACCTCCCTGCTCAGCAGGATCCGCGGCATCCGGCTCCGGAACCGCCATTTCGATTTTGCTGGGCAGTCCTTTTTCGTAGCGTATCGATGTCTCTTGGATCTCGCCGCTGCTGTCGATGCGTTCGCTGTAGGCGACCGGCTCGAATCCTTCGCCTCTGATCCAGCCGCTGACGGATGCCTCGTACCTGAAGTCCGTGAACCAGCCCACGAATCCGGTATCCACGATGATCGCCGAGGTTCCGTACGACCTCCCGTCGCTGCGCGCGGCGAGAGCCATGCTGCCGACCACGACTCCGGCCACGGCAACATCAATCTTCACATCGTCGACCCTCATTCCGCCGCCGGTGCCGTCATCCACCGACGCCGGCGCCATCCCGGTCCACAACGCGGCCGCCAGCGCCGCCAAAGAAACCATTGAGGATCGCGTGAATGAAGACATGGTTCCGTTCGCCGTTCGACCTTGCAGGCGTTCAATAGGGCAGCGAGGTCTAGTATGCAGCCCCGATTGTATCAAACAATTGTTTCTACGGAAGGAGCGCCCGCCTGCCACCACCGCCGGACAACATGACCGCCGAGAGGCTGCGCGCCGGGGACCGCCGCGCGCTTGCGCGCGCGATAACGCTGTTTGAAAGCAGGCGGTCCGAGGATCGGACGGCGGCGCTGGCGCTTTCGCGGGATCTTCTGGGCGCCGGCAGGAGGGAAGCGCTGCGAATCGGAGTTTCCGGCCCGCCCGGCGCCGGCAAGTCGTCCTTTCTCGAAAGCTTCGGAATGGCGTTGGCGCGGAAAGGCCGGAAGATTGCCGTGCTTGCCGTTGACCCTTCGTCGAAACTTTCCGGGGGATCGATTCTGGGCGATAAGACGAGGATGGGCCGACTGCTGCGCGAGGCTGGCGCGTACGTCCGCCCCTCGCCGGCTGCCGACATGCTTGGCGGCGTTTCCGAAGCCGCGAAGGACTGCGTCTTCCTGTTCGAACAGGCGGGCTACGATGTCGTGATGGTTGAAACGGTCGGAGTAGGCCAGTCGGAGCTTGACGCCGCCGATTTGTGCGATGTCTTCCTGCTGGTGACATCGCCCGCGGGCGGCGACGAGCTGCAGGGCGTGAAGCGGGGCATATTCGAATTCGCCGACCTCGTGCTGGTGAACAAGTCCGACGGCGAACTTAAGGAGCATGCGACCCGCACCGCCGCTGAGTACGCGGGCGCGCTCAGGTTGCGGCCCGCGCGCGGCGGCGACCCGTCCGGGTTTCCCAAAGTCGCATTGGTATCGGCTGCGGAAGAGACCGGGCTTGAAGAAGTCTGGAAGGACATCGTCGCATTGCGGGACTGGCGGAAGAATTCGGGGTTCTGGGACCGGAACCGCCGAGCGCAGGAAGCGAAATGGTTCCGCTCGGACGGGCGGACCGCGCTGCTCGCGCGTCTGGAAAGCATGCCTGAAGTCATGCGGCTGACGCGGGACATCGAATGCAGGGTCGCGGCGGGCGAGGTTGACAGGCATACCGCCGTTGAAGAGCTGGTCCAAAGCATTCGCGAGCTTGGGATTGTGCCGTGAATCCGATCCGTTCCAGCCTTGACATGGCCGGATGCCGCCAATAGTGGCCGTCGCTCATCGGCGGCACCGTCGGCGTTGCCGAATTCGATGACCAGGATCGGGATGATCAGATGTCGCGAGTGTGCGAGCTCACCGGAAAGCGCGTCATGGTCGGCAACAACGTCAGCCATGCCAACAACAAGACCAAGAGGCGGTTCCTTCCGAACCTCAATGAGGCTTCGCTGTACTCGGACGCGCTGAAGCGCTCGTTCCGGCTGAAGGTGTCGGCGGCCGCGCTGCGAACCGTCGACCATCGCGGCGGTCTTGATGAGTTTCTTACGAAGGCGAAAGACGCGGAGCTGTCTCCGCGGGCACTGAAGATCAAGAAGGAGCTGCAGGAATCGCTTGCGGCGTCTTGATTACAGGCCGGCTTCGCCGCGTCGGTCGGGTCTGGATTTCATCTGCAACCGTTTTGAACTGCCCCGTGTTTGCCGGAGAGCAAACGTATAAACGAATGAGCCGCAAGACACGGGGCTATCGCACATCAATTTCTTTGGAGAGTCCGGCCCGGCGGCTTTCCTGATGAGCACGAAGCGGCAGTCCTGCGCTTGCGCCGCCTTCAGGAGCCGTCTCCGGAACGACAGCTTGTCGTCCGCCAGGCGCACGATGCCCGCGGCCAGCCGGCGGACCGCCGCGAGGTTCGCCGACCCATGCCCGGCCCGGTTCCGCAGGTCGTCCTCCCGCATCCGGAGATCGCCTTGAAGCAATGGACGCTCATGCGCAATCGCCCTGGATCTCGATGTTCCGCAAGGCTCGGAAGTTCCGTACCCTCAGCTGTTCGATGCGCGGCAACGCGGCGCTTTGCGATTTCATGCCGCTCATTTGGCCATGATTGGGTTCAAGTATTGTTGGCATTCCGCCTTGCGCCGCGGGCCCAAATCGACCGAGTCGGCTTCAACGCAACAACCGGCAAGTTGAAAGACGGCAAGAAGCATTTGGAGTGATGGAGCGGTACGCAAGTGCCATGTCTTCGGTGCTACGTGCCGAGGTCATCAAGAGCCGCGAGACTGCCGCCTGCATGCCGTCGATATGTTGCCTTTCCTGACCCCATGTCGGCACACATTTTGCCCCCTAGCCCTCTTTGTCCCGGAGCGCAACACGAAAAGACGCCGGGCCCGCCATGCGTCACCTTACAACCGACCGTGGCCAAGGTCGCTAGCCGGAGACCCATTGTACAGTCGAAACACGGACGGAGCAGGCAGTACAATCAAAATATGCCAACGGGCGTTCAAGAAATTATGGAAGCATCACAGCAGCTTTCGCGAGATGAAATTCCTGCTTGCGCATCTCCTGTGGATGGAGACATCTGGCCATCCGTGCCGGGACACATGCTTTGCACAGAGTTCATCGCCGGGGAACATGTCCTAGACCTGCTCCACGGAGGCGGATTCCGTCGATTCAATCCCGCAATCGTGCCTGTAGATCGCCCGAATCAGCGCCGTTCGTTGCAAGCATACGCACAAAATGTTGAGTGTTGGGGCATGTGCAAGTAAAATCTAGTGCATGAATTGCAAGGCAATAATGCCTATGTTATGCACGGGTTGAGTCTAAGGTCCCGTGTATGCCCGCTGACAAGCCAACCTGTAGCTCGGCTACGCACACTTTTTGCCACGTGCCACTACGGCCGCGTTCAATGGCGTACCGTCGCCGGTTGCGCAAGATCACGGAGGGCAACGAGACAGAGCAACCTTCCGTGAGGCCGTCGGGAACCTTTAGGCGCATGTGCACCGTAGCTGGAGGTCGAACGTGAAGCGGCGCGCAGAGGATAGTATCAGTCCACGCATTACGCTCGTTGAGTTGGCGGTAGTATTGGCAACCGAAAACTTTGATTCGTCAATTATAACCGCTGACTTCCTGTGCCACAGCGGTATCGTAAGGGATAATCCGAAAACCATCCAGCCACCTGTTTCCACACCAATCTTCGCCCACGTATCATTTGAAGGCGGACTTGAAGTTAATGTAAGACCCGATCAACTCGCATTCATTCATCGGTTAGATGAGGGAAAGAATTCACCTAGGGCCGGGATGATCGTGGAAATGGTGGTCCGATTTTTGGAGAAAGTGCCTTTTCCGCGATATCTGGCAATTGGAATTAATCCCAGGGGATTTAGCGCGCCGATTGGCAAAACAGATAGCCGCATAGCAAACACTTTGATCGATGGAGGTACGTGGATGGCATTCGATAACGCTAATCCGGTCGTTTCCCTCAAGTCTGTTTATTCTCTTGGTGATCGGCGGATAACAATGTTTGTGGATGATCATATGGAAATGGAATCCAAAAAATTGGAAGCATCATCATTAGAATTTTATGCAAATATTCATCGTGAAATCACGGAAGATAACCATAGTCGTCGTATTTCCCTTATGACGTCAATTCTGTCGAAATGGGAGGACGATCTGAAGGATTTCGAGCAGTTAGTTGAACAGTTCAATGCAAAAGGAATTCTCGCGTGACTCGACCAAAGCCACTACTAGCTTCGTCTAATGTGAGTGCTCAACGTGTTGGTGAATTGAATCGAATTGTACGCGATAGGTGGATAAGTTACAATACAAACAGAATCACTACGATGGATGAAGATAGTTGGCTTACCGATACTGCACATTTCGGTGCTCTGTCGACAAAGCATGAATTTGTCGCAGGTACTGGAAAGCAGTGGCCGCCAGCACTTTCAAATTGGGCATCACTTTGCATTAAATATCTAATGGATCCGTCCAGCGTAGATTTTGGCATCTTTTCAACTAAAGCCGCAATATCTTTGAATATCGTAAGAGAGTTGAGGTTTTTATCAATCGATGATCCGTATGAAAGCATTGACCGGTACACTGAAACATTGGGCGGTAAGTATATCCACCCTACCGATTTTATATCGGGAAGTGATGGCGGATTAATATTCATTCCCGTAGCGTATTCAAGCACGGCGTCACCAATTCCAACCCGCTTTGACGTATTTGCAAAAAACAGTTACCAAGATCTCTGTGAGGCCTTGAATGATTTAGGCGAAGCGTACTCCGAGGCGCGTGATGAGGGGCTTCCTGCTCCATCCGATGCGGCAGTAAGTAACGCGCGTTGGCTATTGCATTACATGTACGAGCTGCTTCCGTGGAGATTTGAAGTTTATCCCACACCGGACGGAGAAATTGCTATTGATGTTCCCGGCGACTCCAATCATTCCGTTCTGATATTGTGCGATTCGGATGGGGGTGCACAGTACTTCGGCTATTTCGACGGCAAGCAGCATTTTGCGGAACACAGTGACGCGCACAGCATTGTCGGCGAGCATTTGCGAGCGGCGCTTGCGGCGATGGAACGGAAAGATAGCACAGCACGTTAACGGTCCTGATTCTAGGTAGCGTCATTGTGAAGCAAGTCACAAATGACGAACTTCTCGGGCGTGGCGTGTTCTCCGAAACTGAGGCAATACGTGCGCGGCGCAGCAAACCTTCATTTAAGGTTTTTCTGCACCGACCAGGCGTGATCAAGCTTTCGGTTGATCGGCTCAGCCTGGCGCCACTAGACAAGGCAACTGAGATTGCCGATCGCAATGCAGTTAACCGGCGTAGTACATTTCACGGGTGGGCTACGGTTACGGCAAAGTTTGCTAGACAAAACGATAGACAAGTTTGCGCTAACCCAGTTTCCGGGAACCCGTTTCATGCGGATATTATTTTACCGGATAACACAAAGGAAGATCGAAAAAAACAAAAAATCCACGCAATTGAGCTTGCCCGCAATTCGCAGTGGTGTGAACGATCGAGCATGCGAAAGAAATGCAATTTCACAACGATTCTAAAATGCATATTCAAAAATACAAAAATCGTTCTGGGTACGCTATTCAATTAAAATTCTATTGATCATGGTTGACTTTTGGGGAAAGTGTTTGGCATCCGCGTACGAACTCGGCCACGAACGCCGTTCCTCCATTGATCCTAATCGATTGACAGAGAACGGTATCTCAGTGACGAGCGTGTTCGGAAAATCTAGGTTTCACGTCACACATTGCCTTCATGTTCTAAGCTGCGTGGCATGGGAATTCGTGGAGCATCGACGTGAACAAAATGCGCGCAACGCATTCGGGCAGGCAACGGAGGAATTGTGAACTGCCCCGTGTTTGCCGGAGAGCAAGAAGCTGAACAGATGAACCGGAAGCAACACGGATGGGGCCAATGGCAGAGGCAAAACCCACCCCGAGGCATCCAGCCGAACTCCGCGCGCGCGGAGTTCGGCTGGCCGATGAAAATCGCACGGATTGCTCCAGCAACTGTGCCGCCTGCAACTCGATCGCGGCGAAGCTCGGATGCTCTCCCTCCACGCTCCGCTCGTGGTGCATCCGGGCTGAGCGCGAGCCGGCCTCCGGCAGGAGGGCGCCCGCCATGTGCAGCGGCGACGTCTCCCCGGCGCACATATGCGACCGCCGGAGCACCTTGCCGTCGATCGCGATCCGCCGTCCGCCGTTCTTCTCCAGCGCCTTCGCCCAGTCCGCGGCGAGCTGCGCCATCGCCGCCGCAACCGGCTCGGGAGCCAGCAGCCTGAACAGCCGGGAGAACGTGTCGCGGCTCGGGGCTCCGCGCGCCAGCGTCATGAAGCGGCGCAGGAACGCCTCGTTGTTGGCGGCGAAATCCACCATGTCGACGCAGGTCTGCCCGCCGCACATGCTCGAAAGCAGCGCGACCATCACCATCTCGCGGAAGTCGTGGCGCTTCGCGTTGCCTGTCCTGGGATCGTCGGCGTCCTTGAAACAAAGGGAGAATCTGCCCATTGCCCGAACTGGCGAAATGGTCGCGACGAAGCGGCCTGCGGGTCTTGCTTCTAGGCTTTCTCGGACGACTACACGCACATTGCGGGAAACCCTGTTCGCCGCGTCGGCATTGAGTGGCGTGGATCGGAGGTGGAAATCTTCGAGCGAATTCGCAACAGAGCAGAGAGCGAAGATGCGATGGTTGCAGCCTTTATTTAACGGCTGGCGGAGCGAGCGGTAGGCTGACCGGAGCGGCGTTCCATGAGACCGGGGGAACGGGAAGCGAAGCCAAACCAGGCGTCAAATAGAGACTCTCGACAGTTTCTTCTCTGCGACCGTTGAGTGTTGCCTGAGAAGACGTTCCTGCATTAAGCAGCCGGCGGGTAAGCCCCAAGGCCTTAGGCAGAGGTGGTCCGTATTCCCGCCCACCGGTCGTGCCGTCATACGACAAGGCGAACGGAATCTGCCGTTGCCGCAGATTCTCAAGGCCGATTATCAATTCATCCTGCATCATCTGCTGATGGTATCTCTTGTCTCGCCCGGCAGACGTGCCGAGATATGGCGGGTCCATATAGAGAAAATCCAGCGGCTGTGCGTCCGCCGTTGTCTCCAGCCAATCACCGATACGGAATTCGACTCGATCTCGAAGTATGCTTGACATGCCGTGAATGGCGAACCGCATCTTGTCCGGGCGCATTCCAAGCCGACGCTTGTCAACGGACTGCGTGAAACGGCCGAAGCGATTGAAGCGGACAGAATTCTTTACGCACCGGCAGATCAGATAAAGCAGATCGACGTGGTGGCCGACATCATTGTATCGGTCCCGAATACGGTTGAAGTAGCCGTCATCATCATCGTTCTGCCCGCACCACAAAACGCTGTATTCATTTGCCGTTTTTTCCGGTTCGTCGACGATCGCGCGGAGCAGATCAATCATCGGCTTCAAACTGTCCGCAACCACAAAGCGCGGCGCAAGGCTGTGGTAGGCGGCGTAGATCGTCATAGCCGCTGAACCGGCGAACGGTTCGTAGAACGTCCCTATCTCCTCTGGCAGGTACCGCGTGATGGTTTGGGCCAACTTTCGCTTGCTGCCCTGATAGGGAATTGGATGAGGAACTGTCATACCGCTATCCCCAAGGGCCATTGCGCAAGCCGTTGTCAGCGAACAGTTCCCGATACTGAAGCTCCTCGGCGTGTATTCCGATGGCGACGGCACCCAGGAAGCTGATGGCGTCTTCATCGCGGAGGCTATGACGGCTGGCGAACTCCGGCACTTGGCGGTTCCGATGTCTGGATAAATGGTTGTGAGTTGTGCCCTTATGGGAATGCTTGAGCATCGACCACAGGGACTCGCGCCAGTCGATGAGAGTGTCGCACTTGATGCGCTCGGATAGCAAATGCTTAGTGATGCAGCGGTCGGGCGAAAGGGCCTCGCAGGCGCTTGAGACGGTCGCGCCTTGGGCGGCGTGGTCGACGACAGATACTTCGGGGGCGGCCGCCACGCACGCACCCTCCGCGACCTTCGCGGCAACTTGTTTCATGGCCCCGACCACAGCCGCCTTGGCTACGGCCCGCGCTCCCGCACTCCCGAGTGCCTTGCGCTTGCGTTGCTCATGTTGGCCCGTACGCCATCGAAGCAAATCCCCTCCACTTTGACTGGATCTGATCACACCTTGCCTTCTTATGACATTGCCGCTCCGAGAGGACGCGTACGGAACTGGACCGAGCGTCAGGTGGTGTTCCTGTCTCGGATGAGATTCGTGTTCGACATGCTCTTTGGCTTGGCAGACAGACGGCATGCGGTGATCACCGGGACCCAGCACCCGATACTCGGTCTCTCGTTGACCTTTCCCGTCTTTGAACTGAGCCGATGCGCGCACTCCTTCTTGGTTGCGGCCTCCGGAAAGAGCTTGAACGTGCCGCTGCCAGCCTCGGCCGACGCCGGAAGCGGGCGCATTATAGCATGGTCGAGATACGGAAGACGTTTCCGGAGGCGCCCATCTTTTTGGAGCCGCCTGTATGGCGCTTCGCACACATCGCCGAGGATCTGGTAGATGTATTGGGCGAACATGCCATTGGGGTATTGCGGATTTTTTCTACGGGCGAGGTCATAGCGATCGGGACGCTGAAACCGAGTGAACCGGCATCCATTCGAGCGACGGCTGGGCGCACCCCGTGCGCTAGCGGCGCCAATCCGATCGAACGTCCGATCGACGCGCTTCAAATGAGCCTTCGCAACGCCGGGTCCCGACTGGCGATGTTCTGCCTTGTCATGCTCGCGTCGGCGATGATTCTTGCCGCCTCTGTATCGGCGGAAGATTTGCAACGCCGCGGGCCCATCCTGGTGAGCGGCGCGTATGCCTGGGTCGCTTCGCGTGCCGCGAAGTCCGGCGCGGTCTACATGTCGATTCTCAACGAGGCCGCGAAGGACGACCGCCTTGTGTCTGCGTCAACCCGCGCTGCGAGGCGAAGCGAACTCCACAGCACATCCGAAACCGATGACGGAATCGTTCGGATGCAGCCGCTGCCGGAGGGGATTGCGTTGCCTTCGCGCCAGCCGGTCGCGCTTGAGCGCGGCGGGCTCCACCTCATGCTGATGGGACTCAAGCAAAGCCTCGCCCACGGCGACGAAATCGCCTTGACGCTCGAATTCGAAGAAGCCGGAATCCTTGAGTTCGTGGTTTCCGTGGACTTGGAGCGCTGAGCAGGCCGAGATTCGCGGCAATCAGCCCCAGTTCAATGCGCAGGTCCGGACTGGCGCGTCCCAGAACGTTTTGAGCTCGTCATCCAGCTTCATGATGGTCACCGAGCAGCCCTGCATCTCGAGCGAAGTGCAGTAGTTGCCGACCAGCGAGCGGACCACTTTCAAATTCCGTGCTTCGCAGGCGCGGTGAACGGCGTCGAAGACGAGATACAGTTCCAAGAGAGGCGTGCCGCCCATCCCGTTAGCGATGGCGAGCACTTCCGACCCGCCGTCAGGACCGATTTCGGAATGAATCGCGCCGACTATCTCCTCTACGATCTCGTCTGCGGCGCGGATGTTCTCCCGGCGGCGGCCCGGCTCGCCGTGGATGCCGACGCCGAATTCCATTTCGTCCGCGCCCAGCACGAACGTCGGCGATCCGGCCGCCGGAACGGTGCAGCTCGACAGCGCGACCCCCATTGAACCCGACGCCGCGTTGACGCGCTCGCCAAGCGCCTTGCACTCCTGAAGGCTCCAGCCGGCTTCGGCGGCGGCACCCACGATCTTCTCGACCGCGACGGTCGCCGCAACGCCGCGCCGTCCCTGGCTGTGCAGCGAGTCCTCCACCGCCACATCGTCATTCGTGATGACCGTCTCGTGATCCCCTTCGAAGAACTCCGCGGCCATTTCGAAGTTCATCACGTCTCCGGCGTAATTCTTGACTATCCACAGGATGCCGCCGCCGTTCTCCACGGCTTCGGCGGCCGCCAGAATCTGGTCGGGCGTCGGCGACGTAAACACTTCCCCCGGGCAGGCGACATCGAGCATTCCGGTGCCGACGAATCCCGCATGAAGCGGCTCGTGCCCGGAGCCCCCGCCGGAAACCAGAGCGACCTTGCCGGCCCGGCCGCGCTCCTTGCGCGTCACGAATCTCGGATCAAGCGACACCTCGATCAGGTCCGGATGGGCCTTTCCCAGACCGCGAAGGCTCTCGGCAAGGACATCGTCCACATTGTTGATCAGCTTTTTCATGCGTCCACCTTCCGGGAATTCACGCTGAACGTGGCCTGCCCGCGGATGCGTCCGGTCAAGCCGCGGCCTCCCGGATCAGGCGCCCTTCGCCGTCGAACCAAATCGCGGCCTCCTGCCGCGCCGAAATCCGAACATTGTCGCCGGACTTCAGCGGGGCGCTGGCGTCGACAAGCGCATGGACCTTCGTTCCGCCCGCATCAATCGAAGCAATTATTTCGTCGCCCCGGTGCTCGACGGTCGCCACTACCGCTTCATCGCCGCCAGTATCTCCGATGGCCACATCCTCAGGGCGGACGCCCGCCGTCGTGGAGCCGGAAGGCCCGTCGCCGAGACCGAGTCGACCGGGTTCCACGAGATTGATTTGCGGCCGCCCGATCCTCTGGGCCGCGCGGATGGTCGCGGGATGCGTGTAGACCGTCCTCGGGGAGTCCAGCTGGATCAGGCGGCCCTCCTCCAGAATTCCTATCCGGTCGGCGAGCGTCATCGCCTCCAGCTGGTCGTGGGTAACGTAAAGGATCGTGGCGCCCAGGTCGCGCTGTATCCGCTTCAATTCAAGACGAAGCTCCTCGCGCAGCTTCGCGTCGAGCGATGACAGCGGCTCGTCCATCAGGAAGACGTTCGGCTTGCGCACCAAAGCCCTGCCTATGGACACCCGTTGCATTTCGCCGCCTGACAGCTGGGTGACCATCGCATCAAGCTTGTGGCCGATGCGGAGCATATCCGCCGTTTCCATGACGAGCTTTTTGATCGCTTCCTCGCTGCTCCGGCGTCCCGGAGCGCGCAGCGGAAACGCCAGATTGTCGTAAACGGAATAGTGCGGATAGAGCGAGTACTGCTGGAAGACGAACGCGACGTCGCGAGCTGCAGGCGGCAGCTTCGTCATCTCGACGCCTGCGATTATGACGCTGCCGGCGTCCGGCGTCTCCAAACCCGCAACAAGCCTGAGCGTGGTCGTCTTTCCGGCGCCGGTCGGTCCGAGAAGAACGAGGAACTCGCCGTCCCCGACGGTCATGGAAAGGTCGGCGACCGCCGCAGTGTCCCCGAAAGACTTGGAAACCCCGCTGAGCTCCGCTTCAGCCATCGCCGCCTCCGGCGCGCAGGCAAGGGATCGCCGCATCGGTCTTGGCGTCGAACAGGCTGAGCCGGTCCGTACGGAACTCCAAGCCGACATTTTCGCCTTCGTTGACCTGGACGTTGTTCGGCGCCCGGATCTTCAGCCGCCCGGCCTCCGTGTCCACGACGACCAGCTGCCTCGCCCCGGTGTACTCGACGCCGAACACGGCCCCTTTCAGCGGCCCGCCGTCCGCAATTCTGATGTGCTCGGCGCGGGCGCCCAGGAACGCCGATTCGGCGCCGCCGTTCCGTACCTGCGGAACCGGGATCCGCACGCCGCCGGCCTCCACCTCCTTCGCTCCGCCGGGGACAGGCCCGGCGACATCAAGGAAGTTCATCGAAGGCGATCCGATGAAGCCCGCAACGAATTTGGTCGCCGGCTCGTCGTACACCTCGCGCGGAGCGCCGATCTGCAGGACTTCCGCATGGTTCATGACGCAGACCCGATCCGCCATCGCCATCGCTTCGACCTGGTCGTGCGTGACGTAGACGGTGGTCGCGCCGATCCGGTTGTGCAGCAGGCGCAGCTCCTCGCACATGACGTCCCTGAACTCCGCGTCCAACGCGCCGAGCGGCTCGTCCATCAGGAACGCTTTCGCCCGGCGGACAATGGCCCGTCCCAAGGCGACCCGCTGCCGATCGCCCGCCGACAACCCTCCGACGTTGCTGTCCAGAAGGTGCTCGATCCGAAGCATGCGCGCGGCTTCTTCCGTGCGCTCCTTGATCTCGTTCCCCGAAAGCCCCGCAAGCCGGAGCGGGAACGACACGTTCCGCCGCACCGTCATGTGCGGATAGAGCGCGAACAGCTGGAACACGAACGCGATATCCCGCTGCGAGGCCCTCCTCCAGGTCACGTCGTCGCCGTCGATCCTGATCGTGCCGGTCGATGGCAGCTCAAGGCCCGCGATCATCCGCAGCGTGGTCGTCTTCCCGCATCCGGAAGGGCCGAGCATCACGAAAAATTCGCCGTCATGGATCGAAAAGTTCAGGTCCCGGACGGCGACGAAATCTCCGAACTCCTTCCGGACGTCGATCAGGCTGACTTCAGCCATGGACGCCGAACCATCGGGCGGAACCTCGACGAACCCGTCGGCGCAAGCCTTGCCGCTGCATCGGTCGCCGCCTCATTTCGGAAAGTGCGAGACGATCACGAACCCGATCGTCCCGGTGAGAATCACGGAGAAGGACCAGCCGTACGCCCACATCGAGAACGGCTGCATGAGCATGACGACTCCGACCGCGATCACGACCGTCGCGGCGTTCTCCCACGGTCCGCGGCGGAAGTATTTCCGCAGTCCCGGCCTTCCCTCGCCCGTCATCTGCGCACGGCTCCGAATGTGATGCCCCGCAGCAGCTGGTTCCGGAGCAGGACCGTGAAGAACACGACGGGAAGCAGGAACAGCGTGGTGCCCGCCGCGACCGCCGGCCAGTCCAGACCGCCCTCGCCGATGATGATCGGTATGAACGGCGGCGCGGTCTGCGCGGACCCCGACGTGAGCAGAAGCGCGAAGGCGTACTCGTTCCACGCGAAGATCAGGCAGAAAATGGCGGTCGCCGCTATGCCGGCGCGCATTTGAGGCAGCACCACCTTCCAGAACGCGGTCAGCCGGGAATAGCCGTCCACGACGGCCGCTTCCTCGTACTCGCGCGGAATCTCGTCGACGAATCCCTTCAGGAGCCAGACGGACAGGCTGAGATTGACCGCCGTGTAGAGAAGGATCATCCCGGCAGCCGTGTCCGAAAGGCCGAGAGTCCTGAACATCAGGAATATCGGAATCGCCACCGCCACCGGCGGCATCATGCGCGTCGACAGTATGAAGAACAGAAGATCGTCCTTCAGCGGCACCTTGAATCTGGAGAACCCGTACGCGGCCAGCGTGCCGAGGAAGACCGCGAGGAACGTGGAGCCGAATCCGATCACGATCGAGTTCCAGTAGCGGTCGGCGAACCGGCTGGGTCCTGCGATCACCATGTTCCGCCGGCGAACGAGCTCCTCGTACCATGTCTGCGGCGGGCCGAGGCTTTCGATGTACTCGGGCGTTTGGCGCGACCGGGCGGTGAACAGGTTCACGTATCCTTCGAGAGTCGGTTCGAACACGACCTTCGGCGGATACGAGATCGAATCCGGCGGCGACTTGAAGCCCGTCGCGAAAATCCAGACCAGCGGAATGATCGCGACAAGCGAATAAAGCACGACGGCGGCCCCCGCGAGCAGGTTGCCCGTTCGGGCCGATCGTCCCTGACGCCGGTCGGTCATGACTTCACCCGGTTCAGCGCCTTGACGTAGATGTTGCCGAGGCCGAACACCGTTACAAACAGTATGATCGCGAACGCCGAGCTGTAGCCGGTTCGCCATTTCTCGAAGGCTTCGCGCTTCAGGTTGATCGATGCGAGCTCCGTCGTCGAGCCCGGCCCGCCAGAGGTCAACTCGACAACCATGTCGAACATCTTGAAGTTCTCGATCGCGCGGAACAGCACCGCCAGCATCAGGAACGGCAGGACCCTGGGAAGGGTGATGTACCAGAACTTCTGGAGCGCGTTGGCGCGGTCGACCTCCGCGGCCTCGTAAAGGTAGTCAGGAATCGAGCGCAGCCCCGCGAGGCAGAGCAGCATGATGTACGGCGACCACATCCAGGTGTCGACGATGATGATCGCCCAAGGCGCCAGCGCGACCGAGCCGATCATGTCAATCACGCCGGTCCCGAGGAAGAAGTCGATAATGTAGGAAAAGATGCCCGTCTGCGGCTGGTAAATGTAGGTCCAGAACACGCCGACGACCGCAGGCGAAAGCATCATGGGGATCAGGATCACCGTGGTCCAGAAGCTCGCCCCTCGGAAATTCCTGTTTATCAGCAGCGCCAGCCCGAACCCGATCACGATCTGAAGCGCCATTGTCCAGATGACGAAGTGGGCCGTTGCCTGGAGGTATCCCCAAATGTCCTCGGATCCGAGAAGCCGCTCGTAGTTCCGCGACCCGATCCACTTGACCGGCCTGCCGGGCTGGTTCGCCCGGTAGTTGGTGAACGACAGATAGACGGTCCAAAGGAGCGGGAAGATGTTGATCGCCAAAAGCAGCGCGATCGTCGGGGCGATGAAAATCCACGCCATCGCCCGGTCGGACACTCCGCGCAGACGCGCCGCCAACTGACCGGATGCGGCGCCCGCGTGCTGCGCTTCCGACATTCCGTTACCCGCCTTGGATGGCGCGGCCCGGCATTGCCGGGCCGCGCGGGCTAAGATTCAGGCTTAAAGCTTGCCGTCGTCTTCAAACGAGATGGTCCAGTCCTCGATAAGCTTGTCGAGGGCCTCCTGCGCCGTGCCCTCGCCGGCCACGACATAGTCGTGAACCCGCTGCTGCATCGCGAGAAGCAGCTCGGCGTAGATCGGCTCCTGCCAGAAGTCCTGGACGCCGGACATGGCCTTCAGGAAGTCGGCGGCGTACGGCGCGGTGTCGGCGAAGCCCGGATCCTCGAGCACCGCCTTGTGGCACGAGTAGCCTCCGAGAGACCACCATTTCGCCTGGACGTCCGGCTGCGCGAACCACTTGAGGTACTCCAGAGCGAGATCCTGCTTGTCGGAATACGCGACAACCGAGATTCCCTGCCCGCCGAGCGTCGAAGCCTCGATGTTCTGGCCCGGGTTCACGAAGAAGCCCGACACGTCGCCGCCGACAACCTCGTCCTTGGCGATGCCCGGGAAGAATGCGAACCAGTTCATCTGGAATGCGACCTGCCCGGACTTGTACGCGTCGAGGTTGGCAACCATGTAGGCGTCCGAATGCCCCGGCGGCACGCAGCAGTCGTACATGGACTTGTAGAACTCGAGCCCCTCGACGGCCTCGGGCGAATTGACCGCCCCTTCCATGTCGTAGGAGCCGGGAGTGTTCTCGTACTTGAATCCCCACGGGTAAAGCGCCGAAGTCACGCCCATGGTGATGCCCTCGGAACCGCGCTCCGTGTTGATGGCGGCGCCGTACCGGGTCTCGCCGTCGATTTCCCGGCCTTGGAAGAACATGGCGATGTCCCTGAGCTCGTACCAGGTCGTCGGAACTTCGAGATCGCGGCCGTACTCGGCCTTGAAGGCTTCCCGAAGCTCAGGCCGCGAGAACCAGTCCTTCCGGTAGACCCAGCCGAGCGCGTCGCCCATGGCGGGCAGCGCGTAGTAGTTCGGCTCGCCCTTCGGCCAAGTCGAATACGCGTAGACGGTCGCCGGGAGGAAATCGTCCATGGAGATTCCCTCGGCGTCGAAGAAATCGTTCAGCTTCACGTAGTGGCCGTAAGTCGCGCCCCCGCCGATCCACTGGCTGTCGCCGATCATGAGGTCGCAGAGCTTGCCGCCCGAATTCAACTCGTTGAGGAAGCGGTCCGCGAAGTTCGTCCAAGGCACGAACTCGAAATTCATCCCGATTCCGGTGGATGCCGTGAAATCCTTGGACAATTCCACGAGCGCGTTCGCAGGATCCCAAGCGGCCCAGCACAGGGTCACTTCGTTGTCCTGCGCCTTGACCGCAGTGGCCGCCGCCGCGACGGCCGTGGCTGCAACTGCAGCGGTTGCTACTCTTCTCATTTCAATCCCCCAATTTCCAAATTGCGAGTCCTGCGAACGAACGCGGGCACACGGGCGCCCGGCCCTGCAGATTGCGGGCACTCTACATGCCGGTTCGGAAATTCGTCAAGGCAATGTCAAGGCGATCAGGTTCCTTCTTGGAGCCGAACCCTCCCAGCCGTTTGACGGCAAGCGGCCGTTCCGGCTAATGCGCCGCATCGCAATTTTCCGGGCCCTGCGGAATGCCGGAAGCCTCCTGTATTCGAAACTTCTCGATCATCGCCCACATTGATCACGGGAAGAGCACGCTTGCCGACCGGCTCATGGAGGAGACCGGCACCGTCAGCAAGCGGGAGATGAAGGAGCAGCTGCTCGATTCGATGGACATCGAGCGCGAGAGGGGAATTACGATCAAGGCCAACACCGTCCGAATCGAATACAGCGCCCGGGACGGGTCCGACTACGTGCTGAATCTGATCGACACGCCCGGCCATGTCGACTTCACCTACGAAGTCTCCCGCTCGATGCAGGCGGTGGAGGGTTCGCTGCTGGTCGTGGACGCGTCGCAGGGAGTCGAGGCTCAGACCCTCGCCAACGCCTACCAGGCGATCGAGGCGGACCACGAGCTGGTGCCGGTCCTGAACAAGATCGACCTGCCCGCCGCGGAGCCGGACAAGGCGCGTCAGCAGATCAAAGATGTCGTTGGCATCGACGCCTCGAAGGCGCTGGAGGTTTCCGCAAAGACCGGCAAAGGCGTGGCCGAGGTGCTGGAGGCCGTCGTGCGCAAGCTCCCTCCGCCGAAAGGAAAGCGCGATTCGCCTCTCAAGGCGCTTCTCGTCGACAGCTGGTACAACTCGTTCCTCGGCGTCGTCGTGCTGGTCAGGATCATCGACGGAACGCTGCGGAAGGGCGACCGGATCCGGCTCATGTCCACCGGGGCGGTCCATTCCGTAGACCGTGTCGGCGTGTTCAAGCCGTCCATGGAGGATGCTCCGGAACTGGGCCCGGGCGAGATCGGGTTCTTCACTGCATCGATCAAGCAGGTTCGGGACACGCGCGTCGGCGACACCGTGACCCACGAGCGGAAGGGATGCGATGCGCCCATCGCCGGCATGCGGCCTTCGAAGCCCGTCGTCTTCTGCGGGCTCTTCCCGGTCGACAACAGCGATTTCGAGAGCCTCCGCGAAGCGATCAGCAAGATTTCGCTGAACGACGCGTCGTTCAGCAGCGAGCCCGAATCGTCCGCCGCGCTGGGCTTCGGCTTCCGCTGCGGATTCCTTGGGCTGCTTCATCTCGAAGTGGTCAGGGAGAGGCTTGAGCGCGAGTACGGCCTCGATTTGATCACGACGGCTCCGTCGGTCGTCTACGAGGTCGCCTTGCGCGGAGGCGAAACGCTGAGCGTCTACAATCCGGCCGACATGCCGGATCCGGGCGCCATCGAATTCGTGAGCGAGCCGAGGATCGACGCGACGATCTTCGTTCCGGACGCCCATCTCGGCGAGGTGCTGAAGCTTTGCCATTCCCGCCGCGGCATACAGAAGGAGCTTTCGTTCCTGGGCGACCGCACGATGGCGGTCTTCGACCTGCCCCTGAACGAAGTCGTGTTCGACTTCTACGACCGCCTCAAATCGGTGTCCCGGGGCTACGCGTCCTTCGATTACGCCATCTCGGAATACCGGCCCGACAACCTGGTTAAAATGCAGATTCTGGTGAACGGCGAACCGGTGGACGCCCTGTCCCTGATGGTCCACCGCGACCGGTGCGAGTCGCGCGGCAGGGCGATGTGCGAAACGCTCAAGAACCTGATCCCGAGGCACCTGTTCAAGATCCCGGTACAAGCCGCCGTGGGCGGGAGGATCGTCGCGCGCGAGACGATTTCGGCCCTCAGGAAGGACGTCACCGCCAAATGCTACGGCGGCGACATCACAAGGAAGAAGAAGCTGCTCGAGAAGCAGAAGGAGGGGAAAAAGCGCATGCGGCAGTTCGGCAAGGTGGAAATCCCGCAGCAGGCGTTCATCAGCGCCCTGAAGGTCGAGGACCGCTGATTCGAGGCCGGATGCATCTCCGATCAGCCCCGAGATCCGCGGCGAAGCGGACGGCGTTGTTCCGGGGGTGAGCGGCCCTGACGACAAATGGGTCTACGTGCTGGCCGCTTCGCCGGCCCGCCGGGTATTCGGGATCGGAATGCTGGTCGCGCTCGGCGCGTTGCTTGTCTGGATTGGGGCGGCGGCGATGCCGTCCCTGCCCGCCGCAATAGCGTTCTGGGCGGCCGGGGCGGCAGCGCTCTGGAGCGCCGCTTTGACGAAATCGGCCACTTCCGACTCGATTCTGCTAAGCCGGGACGGGCTCTATTCGAGCGATGGCGCGCTCGTCGCCGAGCTGGACAATGTGGCGGGCGTGGAATTCGGGCTGTTCGCCTTCAAACCGTCGAACGGGTTCGCGCTGCGTCTGAAGCGTCCGATGCGAAGCGTCTGGCGGCCCGGCCTCTGGTGGCGGATCGGAAGAAGGGTAGGCGTCGGGGGCGTCACGCCCCGAGCCGAAGCGAAAATCATGGCGGAAACCATCGCCGCGCTGCTCAATGAGCGCACGGCCAAAAAACGGCTGAAAGCCTAACCTTTAGAGCGTGTCAGGTTTAGATTGCATCATATCCTGCGCGGGGCTGTCGAACCTCCCAACATACAAAGGCCAAAAACGTAACCCCTTGAATTTTAACCGGGTCTCTCCAACTCGGATATGCTCCAAGGTCGGCACCCATCCGCCTTATGAAATGCTTCCCGCGTTCCCTTCATGCCCAACTCTGCATCTCCAATCCACGGAATCCTTCGAAATCCCGGGTGTTCGACGTGACTAGGATCAAGTCGTTGACGTACGCGATCGCCGCGATCTGCCCGTCGACGAAAGGAGGGGTCATGCCGTCCGCGCTCAGCCGCGCCCGTTCCAGCGCATGCCAGTCAGCTGCCTCCCTATCATAATCAAGAATCGGGAAACTCGTCAGTACGACAGCTTCGATGTAATGTTCGATTGACGTTCGGCGCTTTGACAACGGAAGCCGCGCGCATCCAAAGCGAAGTTCATGCCATACCGGGGCGGGAATCGCTGCCTCGCCTTCGTGCTCGTGCAGCCTCTGCACAATCCCGATATTCGGCTCCGGGCGCGCCGGTTCCGAGACCGTATTTGTGTCAAGCAGGTACCTCACGACTCAAAACCGGAATTCGCGCCCCGGCGTCTTGTCCCGCGCGTTCGCGAACAGCTCGTCAGGATCAACGTCGAGTTCCGCGAGGTCGACGGTCCTCCTGAAATCCTTGTATGCATCGGAGAATCTGCGTCGGCCGACGGCAAGCCGCTCGAACGCTTGTCGGCCAACCAGCACCGCCACCGAATTGCCGTACCGGGTCAATTCCACCGTCTTGCCGCGCTCCGCTTCGCGAATCAGCTTCGGCAGGTTGCGTCGCGCTTCCGCGATCGAATGTTTCTCGGTCATCTGCTTGCCTATTATGGCCATACTCATGTACATCATATCAAACCCGCCCGGTTGCAAGCTCAAAATCTCGATGCGGAAACGGCCGAGACCGAAGCCATCGGCGACCATGCGGTGGGTTCCGGCCTGTGCATGAGTCGCACGATCTCGAAGGCATAGCAGGCAGCGAAGGGCTGCTTGGATTCAATGATATTGGACTATCCCGGCTGTGTCGCCGAGGCGACCGGCGCGGGTGCATCCCATTTTTGGTCAGGCGGCTGCGGCGCGGCAGGTCCGCCAATCGAGGAAGTCGATCCAGCGGTTGTTGTCGATGCGGCATTTGACGGCGGGCAGGGCGTTGGCACCCGCCTTCGACCAGCGGCAGCCCGACCGCTTGAACCGGCTCCCGACGATCCGCTTGCAGGCGCTTTCCGCGACGCCGGATCCGACCGGCAGGCCGCGTTTCCGGCAGAGGTCGTAGCGCATTTTGATCCTTGTTGGCCTCCAGGTAGCGGATGCAGGCTGCGATGGCTTCATCCCGGTCGCGGTGCGGCTCGTCCGGCGCGACGCGGTCGTTCTGGACGAGCTTGGATACCTGCCTGTTGCCCGGACGGGCGGCCAGCTCCTAGAGGCCCTTCGAGCGGTACTCGTCGGCAACCCGCCGGATGGCGACCATGAACCCTGCCGTCCTCAAGTCGGGAACCTCATTGCCTGTGCGCCATGCCTCCCGCATGGACTGGTAGCCTCCCCGCATCGTGTCCTCGAGGCCCGACTTGACGAGTTCCACTTCGTCGGCGCCCTTCAGGAAGCGCTCCTTGAACTTTTCGGAGAAGCGCACGGGAACGTTGGAGGCCTCGAACAGGCGGTTCAGCTCTTCCAGCAGCAGCTGGTTCCGGGTCTCCTCCTGCCGCCGCTGCATCCTCCCGAACCGGATGTGGCTCAGATTCTTGACCCATTCGAAATACGAGACAGTCACGCCTCCCGCGTTCGCGTACAGGTCGGGGATGATTATTTTGCCCCGCCGCTGCAGGATATCATCCGCATCGGCTGTCACCGGACCGTTCGCCGCTTCGACGATGAGCGGCGCCTTGATCCGCTCGGCGTTTCCCGAATGGATGATTCCGTCGATCGCCGCCGGAACCAGGATGTCGCAGTCGGCTTCGAGCGCCTTTTCCCCGGGTTCCACGAATTCGCCGTCCGGAAATCCGCGCAAGCCGCCGGTTTCCCGGAAATGCTCGGCCACCGCCTCGAAATCCAGCCCGGCCGGGTTCACGACAGCGCCGTCCCGTTCGATGATCCCGGCGACCCGAACCCCGTCCTCGTTCGCCAGAAAGGAGCCTGCGTAATACCCGACGTTTCCGAGGCCTTGGATGACGACGCCCTTGCCTTCCAGCGTGCCGGAAAGGCCCGCGGCGGCCACGTCTTCAGGCCAGCGGAAGAATTCCTGCATGGCGTACTGGATTCCACGCCCGGTTGCCTCCAAGCGGCCGCGTATCCCTCCGCTGGAAAGCGGCTTGCCGGTTACGCACGCCCGCGAGTTGATATCGGTAGTGTTCATCCGCGCGTACTGGTCCGCAATCCAAGCCATCTCGCGTTCTCCGGTTCCCATGTCGGGCGCCGGAACGTTTTGGCTCGGATGAATGAGGTCGCGCTTGATCAGCTCGTAGGCGAACCGCCGCGTGATCGTTTCAAGCTCCTGCTCGCTGTATTCCCGCGGGTCGATGCACAGCCCGCCTTTCGAGCCGCCGAAGGGGACCTCCACCAGCGAGCACTTGAACGTCATCAGGAACGCAAGCGCTTCGACTTCGTCCTGGTTGACGCCCGGCGCGAACCTGATGCCGCCCTTGACCGGCTCGATGTGCTCCGAATGCACGGAACGGAATCCGGTGAAAGTTTCGATCGAACCCCTCATCCGGACGCCGAAGCGGACCGTGTAGGTGCTGTTGCAGACTTTGATCTTCTCCCGAAGCCCCGGCGAAAGGTTCAGGAGATCGGCGGCGCGATCGTAGACCCGCTCGACCGAGCCGAGGAAATCGTGCTTTCTGCTTGCGTTCATACGGCTCCCCGGGTCGCAGTCCGCATAGGCGCACACCTTCGGCATGGCTGGGGCCGCGGCCGATTTGCAGGGGAGCCTACAGGGAGTCCCGCCCGTCCGACAATGCCCGGCACGATTCGATCCATGGCTTTCGTGTGTGGACGCCCCCTGAGACGCGGGATCATTCCTTCTGCAACCCCGGGCATTCGGTCAAGCGCGTTCGTGTGTCCGGCCTGTCGGCGCGGCGCGTTGATGCTTGCAGCCGGCCTGCATGGAGATGCGCGGACCGGGTCCATATCGGGGTTGTTGAAAACCCCTCGTTCCGCGGTTCTTGGAACATGATGCTGTTACGGGAACGGGGAGAGCCGCGACATGCCGAGCGCAAGCCGCCGCCCCAGCTGGAGCTGTTCGTTGCCGGGTCGCTTGAGCAGCCGGTTCCGGACGACCACATCCTGGCGCGCGTTGGCCGGGTTCCGGATCCCGCTGGCTGCACGGCGAGGTCGCCGGCTGCCATTGCGCCCACAGCGGGCGGCCCGGGATCGACCCCGAGACGGCCGCCCGCCTGATGCTGGCGGGGTTCCTGCTGGGCATCGTGCACGACCGCCGCCTGATGCGCGAGGCGCAGGCGGACCTCGCGACCCGCTGGTTCATCGGCTGCGGGCGGCGGCCGGCGCGAGCGGCTTCCGGACCATTCGAGCCCGGCGCGGCGGACCCCGACGCGAGCTTGGCGGCCAGCTCCCGCGGCCGCCGCCCGGAGCCATCCTGCAAGCAGCACGCGGCGGTCGACGACGGGAGCGGCGTCGTTCCCGATGTCGCGGCGGCCACCGGCGAAGTCAACGAGGGCGACGTGATCGAGGCCCAGGTCGACGAGGCCCGCCGGATATCCAGGAAGAGGATCAAGACTGCGGCCGCCGACGCGGGTCACGCCTGCGGCAAGGCTGCGGCGGCCTCGAGCGGCGGGGGATCGATCCGGCGGTCCCGGCGAAGCGGGCGAGCTCGACTGCGGACTCGCGGATGGTCGGGTCCGGCGGTGCCCTCGGGCGCGCGCCGCAGCTGCGCAGGGCGATCCGGAGGATTCCGGGGGCGTCCTCGGGGACGGTGTCGACGGTGGGGGCGTCCGGCGTCTCCCTTGCCGCCCGGGCGATGTCGAAGACGCGGCAGAGCTCCCCCTTCGCGTTGCGCCAATCCGCGGCCTCGCAAAGGCCCCGCGCCAGGGAGCCGCGCGTGCAGCCCTCCTCGGCGGCGGCCTGCCGAAGCCACGCCCCTATCCCGGCGCCGAACCGCCGCTGTACCTTCTCCATGCCGGAAGCATGGCAGGCGATGCACACCGAGTTAGCCGTGTCTTCTTGATAGCCCCCGCGCCGGCCAGTGCCGCGATCCATCCCGGAATCTTCTGAAGGCCGCCTAATTCAACGGTTCCGATATGGACCCGGTCCGCGCATCTCCATTCAGGCCGGCGGCAAGCATCAACGCGCCGCATCGACAGGCCGGACACACGACAGCGCTTGACCAAATGCCCGGGTTGCAAAAGGAATGATCCCGCGTCTCAGGGGGGCGTCCACACACGGGTCGACCGAGCTGGGCACGAAATCCCGGAACGACATCCCGGCGGCCCTGTTCGGCTTCCGGGCGATCTGGATTGACAACGCGGTGCGGAACAAACTGTTCTGGCCGCTCGACGGGCACATCCTTCCGGACCGGCACCGCGAAACCGGCCGTTTGGCACTGGACAGGAATGATTCCCGTGTCTCAAGTGGGCGTCCACACTCGGGTGCGGCCCAAATTTGGCGTGAAACATCCCACCCCTCGGGCGCGCCCCGACCATTCCCCGGCGGCGCGGGGTCGAGCGGCGTCTCCGGGCTTCCGCTCCCCGGCGCCGGGATCGCGGCTGCGGGCGGCCCCCTTTGCGGCCCGCCGGCGATCCCGCTGCGGAGAGCGGGGCTTCCGTCAGGCCGGCTTTGCCGCCGCCTGCCCGGCGGCCGGATACTCGATGCCGCAATCCTTCATCATGCGGATCCAGCGCGGGGCGTTCTTTCGCGCCATGATCTCCTGGCAGTCGGTTCCGGGATCCGTGCAGGGCCTGCGGTTCTTCAGGACGGAATGGATCACGCGCAGCAGCTTGTGGGCTGTGGCGACGATGGCCTGCTTGTGGCTCTTCCTCGCCTTGAGGGCGCGGAAATGGCTGTGGAACTGGCAGTCCCTGGTCCGGGAGGCGGCGTGCGCGCACTCGACGAGGACCTTCCGGAGCGACGGATTGCCCTTCCGGGCGCGCCCGCTCCGCCGCTTCCCGCCGCTCTCGTTGTTGCCCGGGCAGACCCCGGCCCACGCGGCGCAGTGTTCATGGGAGGCGAAGACGCCGATGTCGGGGCCGAGCTCGGCCAGGACGGCGCCCGCCGCCGCGGGCCCGATCCCGGGGATGGTCTGCAGCAGGCGCAGCGACTGCGCGTCCTCCGGGTTCCCGGCGAGTTCGCCGCGGAGGACGCGCTCGCATTCCGCGGTCGCGCGCTCCGCCCGGTCGTGCTGGCCGGGAAGGTCCCTGAGCGCCGTCCGGGCGTGCGGGTGCAGCCTGAAGGACAGGACGCCCTCCAGTTCGGCCAGCTTGCCCGCGACATGGGATGAAAGCCCGGCCAGGATGGCGCCGGCCGGCAGGCCTTCGGCGAGACCGTCGAGGATGCGCCGCCCGTTCATGCCGAAGATGTCGGAGAGCACGCCGCCCACCCGCAGGCCCGCGCGGTCCGCCAGCTTGTGCGCCCGGTTGCGGAACCGCGACCGGTCCTCGACCGCCTGCCGCCTGTGCCGGCTGAGCGCCCGCAGTTCCCGGAACCGCTTCGGAAGGACCAGGCCCGGCCGCGCCAGCTCGAACTGGCGGATCCGCGCCAGCCACACGCTGTCCCCGACGTCCGTCTTGCGCCCGCGGACCTGCTCGGCGCGCTGCGCGTTCATGACCAGCGGCTGGATGCCCGCCGCCTCGAGCGCGTCCAGAGGCGCCTCCCAATGGATCCCGGTCGCCTCCATCGCCGCAGCCGCCGCCCCGCAGTCCGAAAGCCAGTCCGCCATCTCCCGGAAGCCTTGCGCCGCGGCCGGGAAGATCCGCGCGACGGCATCCCCGTCCTCGCCGCCGCCTTTCCAGATCCGCACCGACGCCGTGATCGACATCTTGTGGATGTCGAGGCCCGCCGCGCGGGGATGGACGACATTCATGTTGTCCGGCTCCGCTCCGTCGACTGCCGTTCCGCTTGCTCCTTGTTCCTGAGGGGTCGAAGGCGGAAGCGGGGGACGCGGCGGAACGCCGCCACGCGCCCGGCTGGCGGGCGCGGGTCGCTTTGGCGTTCGTCCGCGGCCTGGCGGCCGGGCACAATAGGGGGCTTGATGCCGCCGCGCCCGGGACAGTTTTGAGACGGGAACATTGTCACCGAAAAATTGAACGTCCACTTCGCCCGCTTCCGCCGAACATCATCCGCGATCCCATGGGAAATCGCCACGAAGCGCCCGGGGCCGCCCCCCCCCGGTGTCCGTTTCATGGTCGGGGGTGAACGGTCGAAGGCCGATCATGTGTGTTTTGGGTCAGGCGGCTGCGGCGCGGCAGGCCCTCCAATCGAGGAAGTCGGCCCAGCGGCTGTTGTCGATGCGGCATTCGGCGGCGGGCAGGGCGTTTGCGCCCGCCTTCGACCAGCGGCAGCCCGACCGCTTGAACCGGCTCCCGACGATCCGCTTGCAGGCGCTCTCCACGACCCCGGACCCGACCGGCAGGCCGCGCTTCCGGCAGGCGTCGCAGCGCATCCGGTCCTTGTTCGCCTCCATGCAGCGGACGCAGACCTCGACGGCCTCGTCGCGGTGGCGGTGCGGCTCGGGGTCGGCGATGGCGGGATCGACCCGCCCGCCGTTCAATTGTACCTTGATCCTCTCCATCCGCGCCTTCCGCCCGGCCCTGCCAGGAGCAAGGGCCCGCATCGCCGCCGCCGCGTATTCAACAGCATGGAGCTGGTCGAGGATGAGGGTCGTCCCCATGCCGGCGAAGACCTCCTCGCAGACGTTCCGGGTCCAGGCCGCCCCGTCGGACAGCGCGACCAGCTCCCCGGCCTCGAACAGGCCCTCCCGGAGCCCGAACCGCTCAAGGCAGGCGGCGAACTCCGACGACCGGCCGGTGCCGCCTTCCGACCGCGCGCTGTCGATGCGGACGCCGGCCGCGCCGGGGGCTTGCGCTCCCCGGCGTCCGCCCGCTCGAACTCCAGCATCTCCTGGCCGATCCTCGCGCCACGGGGCCGGAAGCTCGGCGTCGAGCGCCTTGACCGGCGCCCCGTTGCGCACCGCCCCCGGCTTCCTCCGGAGCACCGGAAGGTAGTGCAGGATGTCATGGACGGCCTCCCCCTTAGCGAAGCTGCGGGCGTGCTCCGCGACCATCGTCCCGCCGCGACGGATCTCGATCCGGTCCGGCCGGACGAGAATCTCGACCTCCCGCCCCGCTGCGCCGGCGTGGACGCTGCATTGATTCCCGTCGAAGGGCACGAGGCAGGTCGACGTCGCCGAGGTCTGCACCGCCCGGAAGGATTCGAACGCCCCCCCCCGGAACGGCGCCAGCGAGCTGCGCTCCTCCTCGAACGCCTCAAGGACGCTCCGGCCCTTCGTGTCCGGATGCCGACGGCGGCCGGCGTCCTCGAGGCACATCGCCTCCAGCCGGGGATTGCACGCCGAAGGCTCAACCGGATGATGGCCGCACATCGCCAGGAACCGCTCGTTCCAGTCGCGCTCCCCGCCCCGGCGGATCTTGCGGACAGCCGCCCTCATGTTGTCATGGATCCCGCGGCGGCAGGAGCCGCCGAAGAACGCGAACGCACGGTTGTGCGCGTCGACCAGCATCTCCAGGCTCTCCCGGCGGCAGGGCCGCACGAACGCCTCCGGACCCTCCCGGACTGCCTTCCGCACCGTGTTCCGGAAGACCCGCCGCTTCCGCGCGATCGCCTTGATCGGAACCTTGTCCCGGAAATGGTCATTCCGGATCCCCGCAACCGTCTCCAATGCCGACATCCCTTCCCGCCTCGCACCGCCCAATGCTCGATGCGGGTCCAAAATCCGCAGGGCGCCGACGGGGCGAACCGGGATGGATGAAGCCCGTCGGCAGGAGGGGCCGAAAAGGATGCCGATCAACAGAATCCAGCATGCCGTTGCGGACTGCCGTCCCGAGGGCGTCCAAATCTGGAACCCGCATCCGCGGAAGCGAACGGCCGAGCGCCGCTTCCGCCGCCACAAGCAGTGCCTCCAGCTCTGGCGCGCCGGAGCGCGAAGGCTCCCCGACCTCGCGGCAGCACACCCGGCCGCCCTCGCGTCAATACTCCGCGTGGACGCCGCCGGCCTTGCGGGTCACAGGGGGATGCTCCGCCGCCTCCTCGTCCGTCAAGCCTTGCATATGCGCTACCGCGTCAGGATGGCGGAACTCCGAATCCTTCGTCTTGCCTGCCTGATGCCTCCGCTGCTCGCGCCCGGATGCGCGGCGCCCGCCATTCGCGGGTCTTCGGCAGCCGCGCCGGGACCGATCCATCCCGGCCAGCGGAGGCGCGTTTGCAACCCCCGGCGCGCCGGTCCCGGCCAACACCCGAGACAGCGGAACAGGCTCAACCCAAAAATTTGGACCGCACCATTCCACACTCAGTTGGTGACACCGGACGCGATGTTGACGCCACGCATTGTGAAGATTACGCACCTTTGTAGGATGTGGCACATTGACGCTGGACTTCAAAATTCCGAAAATAAAATCTACGACCATGGCCATTCGGCCGTTCAGGTGCACGAAGCCGTTGTCGCTGGAACTTAATGGTGAAGCAACCAAAACGAAACTGGACATAAGATGCATTTGAGCAAGATTAGGATAACTAACTTTCGCCGCTTGGCGGACGCAGTAATTGATCTGGATAGCGACATTTCAATCTTCGTGGGCGCGAACAACAGTGGAAAGACGTCTGTCGCTCACGCGATGCAATTCTTCGTCAGGAGTGATCGGGACCGTGTCAGTTTCAGTTTCCACGACATCAGCGCGTGCCGATGGAAGGATATCGACGACTTTCAAGCTGGAGAAGAAGGTGCCAACCTTCCTGTGATGTCGGCTGATCTATGGTTTGATGTTGAGCAAGATAATCTCCATCGCGTTATTGATCTCCTTCCCCACCTTGAGTGGGAAGGATCGAAAGTGGGCATTCGCATCGCATTCGCTCCACGTAATCAAGATGATACCCTGACACGTTTCAATGCACGCCACGCGATAGCACAGGAGGCGGCGGGCGACGGTGAAGAGCCTTATGATATCCCGCCTAGATCGCTGCGCGAGTTCATCGAAAAGGAATTCAGAAAAGAGTATGAATTTAAGTACTTTGCCCTTGATAAAGCTCAGTTCAATGATAATTTTCATCCGAACGACGGATACAAACCGCAGGAGCTTCTGCGGGATCAGGGGCGTGTCGGCAACGACATTGTCAATTCACTGATCAAGGTCGATTTTCTCGGTGCGCAACGCCATCTTTCGGATAGCGAGGGCGGCGGGCGCGCCGAGGAGCTATCAAGGCACCTCAGTCGATATTACCGAAGAAACTTGGCACGCCACGAAGATGACTACAACGCGATCAAAGCGCTCGAAGAATCGGAAACGCGGTTAAACATGCACCTTAAGCAGGTGTTTGCCGACACCCTCAGTCGCTTAGCGCAACTTGGCTATCCTGGGCTGACCAACCCGCGGCTGACGATCAAATCTGCGCTCAACCCTGCTACGGTGATGGCCAGCCAGGACGGTGCGCATGTTCACTATGAACTAAACAATGAGGGGCTGACACTCCCCGAAAAATACAACGGCCTTGGCTTCAAGAACCTGATCTACATGTTCGTGGAGCTTCTCGATCTTCATGAACAATGGCGTGCATCTGAAGAAAAGCGCCCGCCGATCCATCTATTGTTTGTCGAGGAGCCGGAAGCCCACCTGCATGCTCAATTGCAGCAGGTATTCGTCAATAAGATCTTGGAAACCCTGCGGGCCGGGGACGATGTGCCTAACGTGTTCCGAACGCAGTTGGCGCTGACCACACACTCACCGCACATTCTGTACGAATGCAATTTTCGACACGTCCGGTATTTCCGGCGTGGAGGCATAGGGGTAGAGCAAAATTCGAATGTCTTGGACTTGTCGAAATTTTATCAAGACATAGAAGATCCAAGCCATAATTTTCTGGAGCGGTATCTGAAGCTTACGCACTGCGATCTATTTTTTGCGGACGCAGCCGTTCTCGTGGAGGGCACTGTTGAGCGTCTGCTAATGCCGCTGATGATTGAGAGGGCCGCGCCCAGACTTCGGTCCTGTTATCTGAGCGTGCTTGAAATCAATGGCGCTTACGCTCACAAATTCCGCCCGTTAATAGAGTTTCTTGGGATCACTACACTTGTAGTGGCCGACTTGGATAGCGTGCACGGGCCTAACGCCGGGGGTAACAGACCTAACTCCACGTGCCTTCCGGAAACACCCGACGCAATCACGTCGAACCAGATGCTTGCGCAATGGCTTCCTCACAAAAATAGGATCGACGAACTCCTCGAAGCCAATGACGTCGACAAGACCATCCCTGCTGATTGCTTCGAGCTGGGAGCAATTCGAGTCGCCTATCCGGGAACGGTTGATTTGGAACTCGGCGGCGAACCGATTCGGCGTGCTGGCCGCACGTTTGAAGTGGCCTTCGCATTCGATAATCTTAAATGGACGCAGGAGGAGATCAACAATGACCTGAAACTGCGCGTTCGCGAGGCACTGCCACCCGCCGGACTTGCTCAGCGACTGCATGACAAAGTCCACGGGTCGGATTTCAAGAAGACGGATTTCGCCCTCGCACTGCTTACCAAGGACCCGAATGCTTGGCGCGTGCCCCGCTATATCGACGATGGGCTGCAATGGCTCGCAGACGAGCTGGGCGTAGCTGTTGACGATGGCGGTCGGCACGAAGGTGACGGCACATGATAAGCCGTATCGGAAAGCCCGATACAGATGCCGATAGAGCTCTGCACGGGCGGCTTGCCGACGACGGCATCCGCCATTTCGTGATGGTTGCTGGGGCAGGTTCAGGGAAAACAACGTCGCTCATCAAAGCTCTTGCGCGGATCGAGCAAACCCAAGGGCAAGCCCTGCGCCGGAACGGACAGCAGGTCGCCTGCATCACTTACACGGAAGTTGCTGTTAAAGAAATCCGCGGCGATGTCGGAAACGACGAGCTGTTCCATGTTTCGACCATTCACAGCTTCCTTTGGGCCGTGATCAAGCCGTTTCAAAACAATCTTCGCGAATGGGTCAGTAACCGGCTGAGTGAGAAGATCGCCGAAGAACAGGAAAGGTTCGACAATCCACGAACGGGAGAACCGGCGAAAGAGCGCGCCAGAGAAAAAATTGATCGGTACACAAGCCAGCTTGATGAAATCGGCTCGGTCAAGAGCTTTCGCTATGGAACCGGCAGCGATTACTCGAACGGCGTCCTTGGCCACAGCGACATCTTGAAAATCGGCCCTGAATTCATCGGCAATCACCGGTTGATGCGGAATGTTCTAACGCGACGTTTCCCTGTCATCTTTGTGGATGAGAGCCAGGACACCGACCCCGCCTTCGTTGAAGCTCTCCGACAAGTGGCGCGTGAAGTGCCGAACGGCTTTTGTCTCGGTTTCTTCGGCGACCCGATGCAAAAGATATACATGCAGGGTGCTGGCCAAATCCCGCTCGATGACGGGTGGCAGGAACTGAGGAAACTTGAGAACTTCCGATGCCCGCAATTTGTGCTTCGTGTCATCAACAAAATTAGGGCGGAAGATGACGGGCTCGAGCAAACTCGGGGACGCCGTACAGTAGTGAACGGCGAACAGGTTCCTATTGCAGGTACTGCCAGGGTACTGATACTGCCTGCCGATGCCCGGCGGCAGGAGCGGCTTGAAAGCGCCCGTCGCTGCCTTGCCGACACGGATGGAGATGAAGGTTGGCTTGCGGAAGAGGATGATGACACGCTTAGACTATTGGTACTGGTCCATCGTATGGCTGCAAGTCGGTTGGGATTTCCAAACCTCTACAGCGCCCTGAACGACAAATCGCCGGATGACCTGAAATCCGGCTTGATTGACGGTACGGCGTGGGTGCTGCATCCCTTCCTTTCCTACGTTCTGCCCGTCGTCCTTGCGCAACAGGAGGGGCGGAAATTCGACATAATGCGTCTTCTGCGCAGGCATTGTCCGCGGTTGCAGCCCAGCGCGTTGGCCGATGAAGATATAACCGAGCTATTGAATCAACTGCAAGCTGCGACCATCGAACTAGTGGCAAAGTTAAACAACAATAATGGCGCGTGCATCGGTGATGTCGCCCTGTTTCTGCACGAGAATCACATCGTAGATTTCGATGAGCAGTACGTGGAATTGATCGGACTCTATCAAAATGACGAACCGGTGGCCAATCCCGAGAACGACAACGCGACGATGCGTTTCATGCGGTGCCCCGCGGCTGAGCTCTGGGGCTACCGAAAGTATATAGAGAATCTTTCTCCGTTCGCGACACAGCAAGGAATTAAGGGTGCGGAGTTCGAAAAAGTGCTGGTTGTTGTCGATGATCAGAAAGGACCATCTCCGGCATTTTCCTATGGAAAGTATTTTGGTGTAACACCGCTTTCTAACAGGGATCGAGAGAATATCGCGGCAGAAAGAGATTCTGTCATCGATCGAACACGGCGCTTGTTCTATGTTTGCTGCTCACGGGCTCTATCCAACCTAGCCGTAGTCATCTTTGCGGAAAATACGAAAGCGATGCGCGACGCGATCGTCGCAAAGGGTTTCTTTGAGCCGGATTGCGTTTTCGTTCTCGATTAGATACTCAATCACTGATGGCCGTGGTTCTAGCAACGTGAGTTCGCTGTTTTGTCTTCCAAGCAAATCCGAGCACTTTGAGTGCCTTTGGCCTTCATCAGATATGCGCTATGCCCCAGTAGTTTTGGAAACACGGAGAATGGTCCTACGAGCAGGCAAGTCGTGTGCCAGCGTTGATCGTCTGTGGATCGGCATGATTTTTGGCCCCTGATCGGTTGCAACCGGTGCCCTTGTTGTCCCCTCCTTTCTGCGCGGCGGGCGGAACTGAACCCGTCCCCTTGGAATCGGCCTCCCCGGGGGCAAAAAAGGATGCCAACATGGGGGCCGAGAATGGAGCTTATTAACATGAACTTTGTCACTCAATGGCGGATCAATCTGCCCGAGGTTTGGCAATTTCTGTAATCCAACAGGAAGGCGGCCGACGATGGCCTCAACGGTCCCGTAGCGGCATCGTCGACCGACGCACAAATACTGCGCAGATTTGGCCCACCAGACAGTCGTTCCCTACAGCTGCTCGCGCCGACCGCCCTGCATGGATGCTAATCGACAATTAAGCCGTGCTTCGGAAGGAGGTCACGTAGCACATAAGTTCGATGCAACGAGGCGGCCTGATAGAAGCGCCAAATCGACATGCCCAGAGCGTGCCTGAAGTCCTCGGCACCATTCAATTCTTCCCACTGCCTGTTCCAGTTCTCGCCTTCATAGTCCGGAATTTCCTCGCCTCCACCACCGAGCACAGCACCTGCCCGCGCAGCCGTCTCCCAAGCCTCAATACGTCCTGCCTTTTCGGCCTGTGTCCGCAGAATTCCTTCCACACTGGGCGCGACGGCATCGAATTCCAAGCCGCCTCCGTCAAAAACGTCCGGGCGCCGGTCAGCGAACTGACGAAACATGTCGTGCAAGGCTCTGCAACACGCCAGATAATCTGAAGGGTTGTTCCGCGCATTTCGTATCTCCGCGACCGCGTCCGGCCGCTCGTAATCGAAACTCCAGACGAGATACGGCCGGTCGGGCAACGTGGCGACCGATCCATGCCCCAGCGCTCCCGAAAACTGTTCTGCCGCCCAGCCCATGGCACTAGCCTTGATGTTGGCCAGCAAACCGCCGTGCTCCCCTCTCCGATCAAAGAACGACTGGGCTTTTTGTTTGACGTAGTCCTCCATTCGAGGCAACAAATCCTCTACCGGATTGTCAAGACCCTCTACGTTTTCGTGGTAGCGGAAGCTGTCGTTGTTGACCTTGTTGCCGCGGGAGCTGACCCCGGAAAAACCGTAGTGCGAAAACGTGTCGGCATAGACATGGGCGGTTATTCCAAGAAGCTGCAACGCGAAATCACGATCCGAAAGGGCCAAGTGGTGATCGCGCATCTCCCGTGCGATCTCGCTGTCAATGCGGCATTTGAGACGCTCCGTGTAGGAATCGCCAATATTGCCCGGAAGGAAGTGGAACGGCACCCATACGCGGCGCTGATCGTGTTCATCAAGGTTGTCGCGATCAAGCAAATGATGAACGGTGGCTTCCGTATCAATACGCGCGCCGTCTTGGAAATCCACATGGGCCTGCGCAACGTTGTCGTCGACAAATTGCGCTGCAGTCGCGATTTCTTGGGCTGCTTCTTGTCCGATGCCCGCCGCGCGGGCCAAAGTATAGGTTCCGTGGTAGTGCATGTCGATTTGCATCGATCAGTCCTTTCGTATCTATGCCGAGTTCCATTCTAGTCAGGCCGACCGTCCGGGCAACACAACGCGGCCTCGGAATTGGATATGGGTCCGCCGCGTCAGAATTCAAGGGGATCGCGCATGGTTTGAATACGGTGCCTGTGCACCCATGCTAATTTACTATAAATGTTAGCTTTTTCGTGACCCCGCGCGATGGGTTGACCATCGGCGCAAGTACCCTCGGGTGCCTCGGGTCCATCTGGTTGGTTATTCGGAAGTTCCGCACGATTTTGAAGCCACTTTCAAAATTCTGTGCTTTCACAACAAGGGGTTGACGCGGATCCGGGCCGGTTTCCAGTTTGCAAATCGTAGACATGGATATTTCAAATAAACTCCTCTTTTGCATTGCAAAAGCGACATTTGAGTGATACATGCATGGTCATGTATATCGACTCCGTTCCGAACCGCGGCTCGAGGTCCACGATCCTGATCCAGGAATCCTACCGCGAGGGCGGCAAGGTCAAAAAACGCACCCTTGCCAACATCACCAAGCTGCCCGAGCCCATGATCGGGCGGGTCCGCGCCCTGCTGCGCGGATCCGCCGTCGCCGACACCCCCGGCGGCGGGCTCGATGGCGCGTTCCGGATCGCCCGGGCGCTGCCGCACGGGAACGCCGCCGCCATCCTCGTGGCCCTGTGCGCCTGCTGATCTGCATGCTCGCGCAACGCGTCGAGATGCACATGCGGAAGGCGCTCGCACCGCTGCTGTTCGACGACGAGGACGGCCCGGTCCGGGAATCGCCCGTCGCCAAGGCGGAGCGCTCGCCGCGGGCCCGGCGGAAGGCGGCCGCGAAGCGCGCCCGCTCCGGCGAGGCCGTCCACGACTTCCGGGGCCTGCTACGGCATCTCGGAACCCTCACGATGAACCGGATCGAACCCTTCGGGCAAGGCAGGCGGGGGTTCGACCTTCCCTCGTCGCCGACGCCGATCCAGGACCGGGCCCTGCGGCTGCTGAACGCGAAGCTCGCCGGGCGGTAGCCTCCCCCATCGCATTGTGTCCAGAAACGGCGCGGCCGGAATCCCGAAATGTGCCGAACGTTCAAACGGTTGTCCGAAAAATCCTCACGGAACTTCCGGTTATTCCAACGCTACGCGGGAAGATTTCGCTGGCTGCACACCAACAGTCAGCACAGCTCAAACTGAAAAGCTGGACGCCTCCGAAAACCTCTTGCGTCTTCGGCGCCGACGTGATTCGCGGGATGTGGATTCCTTGGAGGCGAAGATGGCGAAGCAGCCCAATTTCTGGAGTTATGAAGAGCGCTTGGCGGAGATTTCCGCGGACGGCGACCCGCTTGAGGCTCTGGAGGCGGTGGCTGATTTCGAGCGGTTCCGCCCGATCCTCGAAAGGGCGGCGGGGAAGCCCGGGAGCGCCAAGGGCGGCCGCCCGGCCTTCGACGTCCTGCCGGAGTTCAGGATGCTTGTTCTTCAGAGTCGCCACGGGCTGTCGCTCGAAGCGACCGGGAAGGCGGTGCGGGCTCGGCCGGGCTGGATGCGCTTCTGCGGTCTCGGCCTCGCCGACAGGGTCCCGGACGCGAACACGCTTTGGGACTTCCGCGAGGCGCCGGTCTAGGCGGGCGAGCTGGATGCCTTGTCCGCGGAGCTTGAGCGGATGATCAACGCGGCGGGCTTCATCCCCCGGTCCGGCCGGATGCTGGACTCGTCGCCGGTCGCGGCTCCGCGCCAGCGCGCCGGCGCCGGGGAGAAGGCCGCGATCAAGGAGGGGCGGACCGCCCGGGAGATCCGGCCCGGCGAGCCCGCCAAGGCGGCGCGGAAGGACACGGACGCGCGCTGGACCGTCAAGTTCCGCAAGGCGAAGCTCCGGCCGGACGGCGCGGAGCAGGCCGGCATCGCCATCCCGGTCTTCGGCTGCAAATCCCACATCAGCGTGGACAGGAAGCACGGGATCATCCGGCGGCGGATCGCCGCCGCCGCCGCCCACGACGGCGCGAGGCTGCGGGAGGGCTTGGTCGATGTCGCCAACGCCGGGCGCGGGGCGTGGGCGGACACGGATTGCCGCTCCAAGCGGAACGAAGCCTGGCTCAAGGCGAACGGCATGGCGAGCCGCATCCACCGCAGGAAGCCGCGGGGCCGCCCCACGGGCGAGCGAACCGCAAAGGCCAACGGGCGCAAATCGGCGGTGCGGGCCAAGGTCGAGCACGTCTTCGCCCACCGGAAGAGCCGCATGGAACTGAAGATCCGCACGATCGGCATCGCACGCGCCGCGGCGGCGATCACGCTCGCGAACATGGCTGCAACATGAACCGCCTGTGCCGGCTCCGCAGTCGGACTGCGTCCGCTTGAACCCGCCGGGGCCGGAACAGGCCCGGATCCCGCTCTCCCGACACTCCGAACAGGCCGGAAACGGCCCGAACCGGACAATCCCGGCCTTCAATCCGGCCGGGCCGGGCGCCAACCCCGTCCGCCAGCCCTCAAAGCCAACCAAATCGCGAAATCAGGACGTTGTCGGAGGTGTCCAGCTTGGGAATCCTCCAGTTCGACACTTGGCGTGAAACATCTCCTTACCTCGGGCGCACCTCATCCGTTCCCCGGGGGCGCAGGGTCGAGCGGCGTCTCCGGGCTTGCTCTCCCCGGCGCCGGGATTGCGGCTGCGGGCGGTTTCCTTTGTGGCCCGCTTGCGGTCCCGTAGCGGAGGTCGCAGCTTCCGTCAGGCCGACTTCGTCGCCATCTGCCCGGCGGCTGGATATTCGATGTTGTATTCCTTCATCATGCGGATCCAGCGCCGGGCGTTCCTACGCGCCATGATCTCCTGGCAATCGGTTCCGGGATCCATGCGGGGGCAGCGTCTCTTCATGACCGAAGGGATCATGCCGAGCAGCTTTTGGGCTGTAGCAAAGACGGCCTGCTTGTGGCTCGTTCCTCGCCTTGATGGCGCGGAGGTAGCTGTGGAATTGGCAATCCTTGGTCCGGGAAGCGGCGTGCGCGCACTGCGCTTTCCGGCAAAACAGCGTAGGATTCCCGGTGGAAGCGTGCGTTCGACGAAACGGCTTCCAGCATTATTCCGCGGTGCTCGACCCGCAGCTATCACGTCGCATTTGCAGAGGTTTCATGAAAAGTATGTTTCGCCTATGTGGATATCGCCATGATCGGCATCTGCGGGCGAAGATAGCGGCCCAAGGTCAAGGCGTCGTACCGGTTGAAGAATGTCTCGAAGTGGAAACAGTGTCGGCCGCTGTTGTCGTCCATCAGGGTGATTTCCCCTTCTCCCAGCGGACCGCCTCGCTGGGCGCCGCAATAGGCGGCTACATCCGAGAATGGCGCCGACGGTGACGTTGTCCCGAAGCGGCGCGCAAAGGCTGGAGACTGAATAAAGTGTCTGCACGGATCGAGTGGATCGAAATCGTCGGGCCGTCGCGCTTCATGAGGGTGATCTGTGACCAACCCCACTAGCGGAAGTTCGAGTCCGGCGGATTCAACGAACCGGCACAATGTCGTCGACAGCGTGTTTCCAAATGTCTTTTTGAGTTTATTGACGGCTTTGATCGATGGCTCGATAGAGCGGGCTTCCTCCTCGAATCGATCCCGCAGAAACAAGAGCCGTCCCGCGGCAAAATTTGCCTCCGCTTCGATCTGCTCCCTGCAGCCCGGAGATAGCGTGCAAGCATTGTCCCCGAGCATCACATCTCCGTGCCAAGGAATGACGCTGTGCCCTATTTCGTGCGCCTCGTTCCAGCGGTGCTTTGGTCGCGGGAGTGCCGCATCCAGAAGAATTCGTTTCCGATCCGGAAGGTAGAGAGCCTTGAGCGAGGATTTCCGGATCGCATCAATGAGCAGCATCGGCCGTTCGCAGATCTGGATTCCCGCAACGCGGATCCGACTGATCGTCTCACGTATAACGCTTGGGTCGTCAGCGGTGTAAAACCCGCGGTCAAGCTGCAACAGTTCGCGCACATCCTCCAGCCGGAGCGGGGGCTCGGGATGACCCAGCCCCCGCAGCACACGCTCGACACGACGGTCGATGTCGCAAGCGGTCTTGACGGAGATGATCCGGTTCTTAGCCAAATGCGCCCCTTCGTTACTTCTGTTCGCTAAGCACGGCGACGAACGATTCCAGCGCTGCGCCCTCTTCAGGCGTGAGCGCTGTCATCGACTCCGATCGCGCGGCGAACCGGACGGCCTCATCAAATAGCCTCGCATCCTTCGGCTCGGTGAGCCCGGCCACCTGAAAGAGACCGGACCGTGGCACGTTGAAATAGTTGGCCAGCCGGTAGACCGTGCGCGGCTCCGGCTTGTGATGCGGGTCGTTCTCTATTTCGACCAAGTCCGTCATATCCACGTCCGCATCGTCTGCAAACTTCTCTAGGCTGAGCCCGCGCTGTCGGCGCATCAGGCTGACAAAACGCCCGAACCCGACGTTCGGCCCCGCTCTATCGCTCGCTGGGACCCAAGCAACTTCATCGTCGAACACCGGGTCGATAGCCAACGGGCCAGCTCCAATTTCGGCATCGCCTTCAAGCTTCGCCATGTACATGCACCACTCCTTGCTGATTTCCGTCTTCATGAGTGTTCCCCTTGAACATAATGGCCTGTGCATGCCCTCCCGGCATCATTCGGTTGCCATGGCGAGGATCGGCATAGGTGCACCTCATGCAACAGGTGTTGACGTGGTCGCCGACGCTTCACGGCGGCGAATGCATCCGACCCGTCTGAGAGTTTCCAAGTGCTCGCCCCACACGGTTCCGACCCGGTCAAGGTTGTGCTGGTTGCCTGATCTCATAGGAAATCAAGCGGTTCCTACCGATTTCATGAAGCGCACTGGTCAGGCTCAGCTCCTTCCTAGCCATGAATTCGTTCATTGTGTTCTCCTTTCCTTTGCAATGAAGGCCTGCGCTTGTTCGAGCGTCATCTCGAAGTAGCGCAGGTTGTGGTAGTCCGGGTCGACCCCAAGATCCGTCATGCCGCAGGTTTGGGCGTAGAAGCTGTCCGCCTGCGGCAGTGAATGAAGGCCGATCCGTCCACGGAACTCCAAGCTCTCGCTATGATTGACAGCAGCTCTGATCAGTACGCTTCCGACACCACGATACCGCGGAGGATCGAACAGCTCTGGGCGGTTCCACGGCGCGTTCTCGACAAACTTCACATAGACGAGATGCTGACCCTTTTGACCTTCGATTTGGCATCGTCTCGTTGCCGCATCGACGATCATCATGCCCTGCGTCATGCCGTTGCAAACGATGCTGAAGCCCGGACAGGCCAACATCCCCTGCAATGCCTTGACCTTCTGGCGCCAGTTCCAGTGACGGCTTTGCGGCCAGTGGCGACGCTCGATGCCCGCTCGTCGAAGGCGCCGTATCGCGTCGAATAACGCCGGAATCCACTCCGCTTCCCAATCGGCAAGCTGTTGCTCCATGATTGCATATACGAGCTCCGCCTCCACTGACTCGCGACGCTTTACGTCGAAAAGGTGGACTGGGTGGATTTCAACAGTCATAGCATCATGACCTCGGCCTTCTCTTTGGTGTCCTTGCTCTCAAAGAAGAGCTTGTCGCCCCTCTCAAGACGCGCGTCGACGAGCTGGTACATGCGCAGGGCCTGACGCATCAGAGCCGTCTTGCTTAGGTCCTTCCTCGCGCTCAGTACCTCCAGAACCCCCATCTCCGCCTCCGTGAGGTTGAGCGTCATCGTCTTACGTGAGTTCATCTAACTTTCCGACCGATCCCGACAGTATCAAGTATTGGTCTTGGCAGCTAGATGTCAAGCAAGAAATATTTGCAGAACAGCTTTTGATACGCTATAAATTAGCTTCTAATCATGCACCGCAAGGCTGAGCGACGGCCTGCGGCAGACGGATTGACCCTTCTGAATCTCTACCGTGCCAATACGCCCCGCTGCCGGCCTTGGCCAAGGCCGGCAGCGGAAGCGATCACATACGCAAGGTGGTTGAGGAGCGGTCCTGGCTCGGCTCGGTCGACATGGGGTCGATCAGGCTGAACGCGAAATCCCGGCGATTCTGATCGGCCTCCAGACGATCTGGAACGACAAGGCGGCGCGGGAGGAACTGTTCCGGCTTCTCGACGCGCGCATCCTTCCCGGCCAGCGCCGGGACACGGGCCGCCCGGGGATGCATCTCTGGCGCATCCTGGTGATGGGCGTGCCGAGCAGGGGCTGAACTGCGACTACGACCATCTCCGGGAGATGGCGGACAGGCACGCCGACGTGCAGGCCTTCCTGGGCCACGATGTCTGGTTCGATCCGTGTCGCTACGAGCTCCAGAACATCAAGGACAATGTGGAGCATCTTACGCCGGAGCTTCTGCGGGAGGCGGACCGCCTGGTCGTGTCGACGGGGCACAAGGCGGCGGGAAAAAGCCTGGCGCAGCGTTGGTCGGGCGCAGTGACTCGTTCGTGGTGGAGACTGACGTCCGCCATCCGACCGACTTCGGCCTGCTTTGGGATTCGGTCCGCTGCCTCATGCGGGAGGCGTCGTGGGCCTGCGAGGGCCGCCCCGGCGTAGTAGTGTACCGAAAGTTCTGCAAATTCCGCTGGGCATGTCCAGCCGGTTTCGCGGCTTGCAACCCGCGGCCGAAGCCCCGAAGCGCACAGCACGGAGGGGCGCCGGTTCGACCGCGCCGACGATTTGCGCAAATGCCTTGCCTTCGCCGCCTGCCGCGTCTTCGACATCGGCCGGGCGGCGAGGGAAATGCCGGACCCCCCCCCGCCATCGACACCGTCCCCGAGGACGCCCCCGGAATCCTCCGGATCGCCCTGCGCAGCTGCAACGTGCGCCTGAGGGCACCGCCAGACCCGACCATCCGCGAGTCCGCAGTCGAGCTCGCCCGCATCGCCGGGTTCCAGGCGTCCAAGCGGCAGCCGCTCCCCGTAATCCCGAAGCTCTGGGCCGCGTGGACGATCTTCGCGCCGCAGATGCAGCTCTGCCGAACCATAAAGACCCACGGAATGATCAACGAGTTAACAGTGGAAAATTGATAGCTCCCGGACCGCCTTCCGAACCGTGTTCCAGGAGACGCGCCGCTTCCGCGCGATCGCCTTGATCGAAACCTGAACACCTCCGACAACGGCCTGATTTCGCGTTTCGGTCGGCTTCGCGGGTCTGCGGCAGCGGCATTTCGCCCGTTCCGGCCGGTTTGGAGGTCCGGATTGCTTGATTGGGGCCGCTGCCGACCTGTTCGGAGTGTCGGGAGAGCGGGGTCCGGGCCGTTTCCGGCCCCTGCGGGGTCAGGCGGGCGCACTTCGACTGCGGAGCCAGCGCAGCCGGTTCATGTTGCAGCCATGTTCGCGAGCGCGGCCGCCGCTTTGGCGCGGGCCATTCCGATCGTCCGGATCCTCAGCCCCATGCGGTCCTTCCGGCGGGCGAAGACGTGCCCGGCCTTCGCCCGGATCGACGATTTGCGCCCGTTGGCCCTGGCGGTCCGCCTGCCCATGGGGCGGCCCCGCGGCTTCCTGCGGTGGATGCGGCTCGCCGTGCCGTTCGCCTCGAGCCGATCCTCATTCCGCCGGGAGCGGCAATCCGTGTCGGCCCACACCCCGCTCCCGGTGTTGGCGGCATCGACCAGGCCCTCCCGCAGCCTCGCGCCGTCATGGGCGGCGGCGTCGGTCACGATCCGCCGCCGGATGATCCCGTGCTTCCGGTCGATGCCGGTGTGGGACTTGCAGCCGAACACCGGGACGGCGATGCCGGCCTGCTCCGCGCCGTCCGGCCGGAGCTTCGCCTTGCTGTGCTTGACGGTCCAGCGCGCGTCCGTGTCCTTCCGCGCCGCCTTGGCGGGCTCGCCGGGCCATATCTCCCCGGCAGCCTGCCCCGCCTTGATCGCGGCCTTCTCCCCGGCGCTGGCGCGCTGGCGGGGCGCGGAGACCAGGGAGGCGTCCACGATCCGGCCGGACCGGGGAGTGCAGCCGGCCTCGTTGATCGCACGGTCCAGCTCCCGGAACAGCTTGTCCAGCGCGTCGGCCTTGATCGGCGCCTCGCGGAAGTCCCGGAGCGTGTTCGCGTCCGGCGCCTTGTCGCGCAGCTCGAGCCCGCAGAAGCGCATCCAGCCCGGCCGGTCGCGCGCCATCGCCTCGGTCGCGGCGAGCGACAGCCCGCGGAGGCTCTGAAGCACGAGCATCCTGAACTCCGGCACGACGTCCAAGGCCGGGCGGCCGCCCTTCAAGCCTGGCGGCTTCCCTGCGGCCCGCTCGAGGATCGGCCGGAACCGCTCGAAATCCACCGCCCCGGCCAGCGTCTCCAGCGGATCGCCGTCCGCCGAAATCTCCTCCGAACGCTCCTCGACGTCCCAAAATCCCGGCTGCTTCGCCACCGCGGCCTCCAGTGCCGCTGATCCTTCGAACCGCAGGCCCGCGCAAAACGCCAGGGTTTCCGGAAGCGTCCAACTTTGTCCCGGAAATGGTCAACCCGGATCTTCACTGCCATCTCCAATGCCGGTATCCCCTTCCGGCCTCGTACCCCCAATGCTCAATGCGGGCTCCAAATCCACAGGGAATCGACAGGTCAAACCGGAACGGATGAAGCCTGCCGGCAGGAAGGAGGGGGCAAAATGGACGCCGATCACCCCCGATAAGGGGTCGAAAAACCATGCCGAGCCACACGCCGGATCTCGACAGGCCCGCCGCCCTCCGGGCAGAAGGCTCCGGCCCCGACCAAGGAGCAGATCCCCTCGACTAGCCATTCGGAGCGACAGGTGAGGTTGGCGATGGCCTCGTTGCGGACGCGCCTGCCTTTGCACCAGTGGCGGCGGAGCAAGATCGTCGGCGGGTTGTTCCGGTTGGGGACGGTGTCGACGCGGCATGACATGGGAACATTTTGGCAAGGCAGAAGCCGACCTCGGCGGATAAAAGCCGTTTTCGGACAATGTCTTGGAGATCAATCGGGCGTCTTGAAGCACGGGAAGTTCAGTTTAACGATTCCGCATTTCAGTAGCGGATATCAGATACCAAATTCTATCGGCCCACGAACACAGCACATCGGATTCGGTAGACGTAGCTGGCTTTATCCTACCTCCGTCTACCCTTCGACCGATTCTGCTTCACTCCCGCTCTTGTTCTCGGTCAGCATCGCTTGAGGGTGTCGTCGGTCGTCTGGCTCCGAACCAGAAGCCCGTGATCGACCCAGCCATGCTTCCCACAGCTCCCAGCACTGCGATGGCCATGTCGTATTCCTTCTCCAACAGCAGCCAGACTACCGTAGTCGCAGAAAGCACGAGATAGGTTCCTATTGCAAAGTATGTCACCCATCGGCGGACAGCACTCCGCTTGAGTTCCATCTCTTCAAATGTCGTCGACTCTGTCACTGTCGTTCAAACCTTCCAGTGAGTTTCAGTTCCCGGCCAAGCCACGTCTCAGCAACAGGTCCCGCAGTTCGCAAGATCCGGCGCAATGCCGCGGCCTGTTAAAACGGAGACACTGTCTATCCCAGCGCGACCGAGGAGTCGACGCTGGAAAAGCCATGTGTACCTGTCGCCGATGCCAGACAGCCAGTCGTCTTCATTGCATGCACGATACCCTCCTCCGCCTGTAAATTGGTGACCGGTTTCCAAATGCATTCCAAGTTATTGGGTCAGGCGGTTGCGCCGCAACAAGCCGTCCAATCAAGGAAGTCGGGCTGGCGGTTGTCTTCAATGCAGGATTTGTTGGCGAGTTGGGGTTTGGCACCCGCTTTCGCCCGGCATCACCCCGTACGTCCCAACAATTTGGGATGCACTCTCTGTTCCTGCTGTTTTCGCCAGCTACAAGATGTGTTCCGCCTTCTGTCCGCGCCCGTCCAAAATCGCTGTTGCGCACTTAACGATTGCCTCCCCCATTGGCGACCGTTGTTCAAGCCTTATACGAAACGAGCGTAGCCGAATCGGCTTAACGCGGAGTGCAGCACGCCCTGGCCCAGACACTCACTTCCATAATGTGGCGGATTTCGATATTTTCCGAGTGAGAATTATGAACCTCGAGCGACAAGCGCTGCCGATCATATCGTCGACTTGGCCACCATCGGGCGAAACCACTTCACGACGTCCGAAATGCGGTCTGCGCTGGGCGTCTCCGAGGCAGCTACCCGGTAGGCCCTCAGCCAGATGGCGAAAAAGCGGCTGATCGCAAGCCCGGCGCGTGGATTAAGTGTGATTCTTTGTCCCGAGTACCGCCGCCTCGGCTGTCTTCCGGCCGAACTGTTCGTTCGCGCATTGATGGAGCATCTTGGTCAGCCCAATTGCGCTGCCCGCTTGTCCGCTGCTCAGTTCCACGGCGTGGCGCATTTCCGCCCGCGGGTGTTTCAATTCGCGGTCACCAAGAATCGACGGGCGATCACCTGCGGCGCGATCAGGATCGCCTTCGTCGCCCGCAAGCGCATCACGGATGTGTCCGTCCAGCGTATCAACACGAGCACAATTCTGGTGTCGACGCCGCAAGCGACGGTGATCGACTTGGTCGGCTACGCGAAGTGGGCTGCCGGATTGGACAATGTCGCTACGATCTTGACCGAGCTTGCTGAGTGCCTGGGGGTGCATCCCATTTTCGGGTCGACCCGGCTGCTACAACCTGCGTTGCTTCGAGATGACGCCGAACAGGCGCAGACCTTGCATCGCAAAAGAAGGAAGGAACGAGAACGAAGTCATTGCCGGGAAGGAGCGAAGCCTGACGAGAGCGCTTTATAAACGCGAGGGGATCGTTTGTTTCCCTTGGGAACGAGCAGCGAGGGGCCGTTGAATTAGGAGGCCTTCAGAAGATTCCGGGATGGATCGCGGCGCTGGCCGACGCGGGGGTCCGCTGCGCGGAGCCGGGCGGGCATGCGGCGGCCAGGCCCGGCCTGCCGCGCCAAGAGCGCGGAAAGGGCCGTTCCGCGCATTTGAATCGTGCCGACGGCAGGGAATCGGGCGCAAAAAGCGGCCGCGAGCCGCTTCAGGCTGATCGCGGCGGCCGCCGGGCAGGACTGGATCCTCATGTTGCCTAGGCCGCGCCGCGCGGCGCGGCCCAGCCCGTGCCAGGTCCTGGCCTCTCCGCGGAACCCTTCCGATCGCCAGCGGTGGCGATCATGGAGCCGCCGATCCTCTTCGCTCCATCGGAGGCGCCGCCTCCGGGCGCGCAGCAGCGCCGGATGGTCAGCGCCGATCTCCACCGCCTTGCGGCTCCGGCTCCCGGAAACGCAGTCGCCCCTGAGCGGGCACCCCGCGCAGTCCTTGTACAGCCGTCCGGGGCGCAGTGCCCTGCCCCGAGGGCGCTCCGGAATGTCGTGCTTCGCGTCGCAGCCGAAACGGCGCACGGGCACCCGGCTTCCGGCCGGCTCCCGCTTCGTCGGGACCGCCGGATCGATCCCCCGCCGCTCGAGGCCGCCGCAGCCTTGCCGCAGGCGTGGCCCGCGTCGGGATCCGCCGCGTCGACCTTCTTGCGCTTGCCGCCTGGCGTGGCGGTCGGCTAGGAGCCTGCGAATTTAATGCCTGAAGCCCCGCCGGTTTTTCCGCTTCCGGGCCCGGAAGGCGGCGGCGGCGATGCCGCGCCGAACCGTCCCGGCGGCCTGCCTGCATGGCCGGGCTCCCGAAGCCGTCCCGGCGGGGCGGCGGAGGGCCGGTTTTCCCCTTTCCTATGCGGCTGCGGCGCTTTCCGCCGCGCGGAGGGCCGCCAGCTTGCCGATGTTGTGCGCGGCGCAGAGAATCCCCCATTCGCAGCGGACGCTGTCCAAGCCCCTGAGCAGGAACCGGCGGAAGCCCCGCGCCTCCTTGATCTGGCCGAACACCGGCTCGACGGTGCACTTGCGGAGCCGGCAGGGGCCGCTCCGGCCCTCGCGCCTGAGCCGCTCCGCCATGGCCGCCGCCCGGCTGCCCGGGCGCTCGCCGCCCCTCGCCGGGGCGGGCGACCCGTGCCGCTTCCGCCGGTCCGCGATCCAGGCCGGATCCGCCCTTTCCTCCGGCGGGTCCGCGTCCTCCGCGGCGTCGGCCTCCTCCGCCGCCTTCAGCATCCCGGCCGCGATCTCCGCCGCCAGCTCCCGCTCCGCCTTCTCCATCCGGCCGTGGCCCGTCGCCTTGTGCTTCGACGCGTTCGCCTGGACCTTCGTGCCGTCGAGGGCCACATGCTTCAGATCCGCAAGCCCCGCCTTGACGCAATGCGCGACGATCTGCCCGAACAGGCCGGAAAGCGCCTCGAGATGCCGCTTGCGGAACCCGCTGATCGTCCGGTGGCACGGCGTCTGGCGCATGGCCGGGACCATGAAGTCCACGCGCTCGGCGCACGCCTTCGCGATCCGGCGCGACGAATGGATCCCCTCGCTGTAGGCGTGGAACAGGAGCGCCGCCATCATCTTCGGATCGAACGGCGGCTGGCCGCGGACCCCGGCGTGGGCGCCGGCGGTCGCCGAAAGATCCAGCTCGTCGGCAACGAGGTCGCGGATGTAGTGGACCCGGTGCCCCTCCGGCAGCAGATCCTGAAGGGACGGCGGCAGAAGCCATTGCGCGTCCGTCTCCCAAGCCTTGAATATGCTTCCCATGCGGAACCCGAATCACAGCGGCGAACGGATGTCCAGAAGCCGATTACTTGCGCAGGCTCCTAGGCTCTCCCGGCCCGCATCGGCCCGAACCGGCGTGGCGTCGACATGCACAACCTCGCCCTTCGCGACCCCCGCCCCCGCGCAAGCCGGAACCGTGCGCTCGACGATCCGCCGGAACCGCGCATCGCCCCGGCACTGCCGGGTCCGCGCCGGGCTTAAATGGTCTGGAAGCCGCTCGCGCAGCCCGCAGCCGATGAACCAGCGGGTCGCGAGATCCGCCTGCGCCTCGCGCATCAGGCGGCGGTCGTGCACGATGCCCAGCAGGAACCCCGCCAGCATCAGGCGGACGGCCGTCTCGGGGTCGATCCCGGGCCGCCCGCTGTGGGCGCAATGGCAGCCGGCGACCTCGCCGTGCAGCCAGCGGGATCCGGAACCCGGCCAACGCGCGCCAGGATGTGGTCGTCCGGAACCGGCTGCTCAAGCGACCCGGCAACGAACAGCTCCAGCTGGGGCGGCGGCTTGCGCTCGGCATGTCGCGGCTCTCCCCGTTCCCGCAACAGCATCATGTTCCAAGAACCGCGGAACGAGGGGCTTTCAACAGCCCCGACATGGACCCGGTCCACGCATCTCCATGCAGGCCGGCTGCAAGCATCAACGCGCCGCATCGAACAGGCCGGACATACGACAGCACTCTGCCAAATGCCCGGGGTTGCAGAAGGAATGATCCCGCGTCTCAGGGGGGCGTCCACACACGAAAGCCTTGCGATTCGATCAAGCTCGGGGTTGGAGATGGTACCGCCTCCCCGACTCGAACGGGGGACCCCTAGATCCACAATCTAGTGCTCTAACCAACTGAGCTAAGGCGGCACGGTTCCCTGCGCATTGATTACAGCCTGTCATGTTGCGATTCAACTGTCTGACAGAGTTCCGGGCCTTTGGCACTCCCCGGCGGCCGATTCGGCTGTGATTGGGTTCTCACCACCATTCTGGATTGTCGGGGGCGTTTTGCCTGTTCAATGCGCGGGGCAGGATATTCGGCAATTCCGGGGGGCACCGAGACTCTCCGGCCTCTGCCGAGGGTGGCTCCCGATAGGAGGACGGAATTCCAGGCGCCGCGTTTTCCGGGCAGGCGGCCTCCTTGAGGAACTGATCCGGCACCCGGCATCAAGGAGGCCGCGGAGCACGATGCGTTTGAATTCGTCGGGGGACGTGTCGACAGGGAGGTTCACCCTGCCCAGCCTGTCGAAACCTCCCAGCACGCGAGGAATTTGTCGCTCCGGCTCGCGATCACACACTCGGCTGCCTTGCTCAGCTTCAATAGGCGAAGCGACCGAACGCACAGGATGATCAACCCTGCACCGAATTCGCGGCCGAACTCAGCCGCAAACCCAAATCCACCTCGGATACGAACCGTCTTGACCTCCTGCTGTAGGAGCAGCCATCCGGCCGGGAGCGCAAGCATCATAGCGTCAACTTCAGATGTCTCCGCAGCACCTTCGGGCTTGAGCCGCGTCGGCCCCCGGCGCTCACGCGCCCGCGAACTGCGGACAAAACTGGACACCTCCGACAACGGCTTGATTTCGCGTTTCGGTCGGCTTCGCGGGTCGGCGGCCGCGGCATTTCGCCCGTTCCGGCCGGTTTGGAGGTCCGGATTGTTTGATTGGGGCCGCTGCCGGCCTGTTCGGAGTGTCGGGGAGCGGGATCCGGGCCGTTTCCGGCCTTGGCGGGGTCAGGCAGGCGCACTTCGACTGCAGAGCCAGCGCAGCCGGTTCATGTTGTAGGCCATGTTCGCGAGCGTGACCGCCGCCTTGGCGCGGGCCATTCCGATCGTCCGGATCCTCAGCCCCATGCGATCCTTCTGGTGGGCGAAGACATGCTCCACCTTCGCCCGGATCGACGATTTGCGCCCGTTGGCCTTGGCGGTCCGCTTGCCCATGGGGCGGCCCCGCGGCTTCCTGCGGTGGATGCGGCTCGTCATGCCGTTCGCCTTGAGCCAATCCTCGTTCCGCTGGGAGCGGCAGGCCGTGTCGGCCCACACCTCGCTCCCGGTGTTGGCGGTCTGGATCAGGCCCTCCCGCAGCCTCGCGCCGTCATGGGCGGCGGCGTCGGTGACGATCTGCCGCCGGATGATCCCGTGCTTCCGGTCGATGCCGGTGTGGGACTTGTAGCCGAACACCGGGATGGCGATGTCGACCTGCCCCGCGCCGTCCGGCCGGAGCTTCGCCTTGCGGAACTTGACGGTCCAGCGCGCGTCCGTGTCCTTCTGCGCCGCCTTGGCGGGCTCGTCGGGCCAGATCTCCCGGGCGGTTCGCCCCTCCTTGATCGCGGCCTTCTCCGCGGCGCCGGCGCGCTGGCGCGGAGCCGCGATCAGCGACGAGTCCAGCATCTGGCCGGACCGGGAGATGAAGCCCGCCGCGTTGATCATCCGCTCAAGCTCCGCGGACAAGGCATCCAGCTCGCCCGCCTTGATCAGCGCCTCGCGGAAATCCCACAGCGTGTTCGCGTCCGGAACCTTGTCGCGCAGCTCGAGCCCGCAGAAGCGCATCCAGCCCGGCCGGTCCCGCACCGCTTTCTCCGTCGCTTCGAGCGACAGGCCGTGGCGGCCCTGGAGCACGAGCATCTTGAACTCCGGCACAACATCCAAAGCCGGGCGGCCGCCCTTCGGGCCTCGCGGTTTCCCTGCGGCCCGCTCAAGGATCGGCCGGAACCGCTCGAAATCCACCGTCCTGTCCAGCGCCTCAAGCGGATCGCCGTCCGCCGAAATCTCCTTCAAACGCTCCTCGACGTCCCAAAATCCAGGCTGCTTCGCCACCGCGGCCTCCAGTGCTGCTGATCCTTCGAATCACAGGCCCGCGCAAAACGCCAGGTTTTCGGAGGCGTCCAACTTTCAGGTACGGATGTTCACGGCGTCTACAAAAATGCCCGCAACAATGCTTTCGACAAGGGCCCGTCGCCTTGGATCCATCATCCGCGGCGAACGAACAAGATCGTCCGCCAGAAAGCGTCAGCGTTCATTCGGCTCGGCAACCCGCGACCGGACCAAGGAACTGCCGAATATCTGCGCCCTGCGCTGAAAGCCCGATTGTCGGACTTGCGTTCATTCACGCAGAAATTCGGTCAAATTACTTCAACCGCTCCTTAAACACGCGAAAAACACAATTGATTCAAACAAGCGCGCTCCAACAATCAGAATCTCCGAAAATCATTTAAGCGCCCTAGCAAATCGCGTTTCCGGAGCACCCACGAATTCATGTCGCCTCCACATGAAGCAATTCCTCAACAAAATCCACAAGATCACATGCGATTCGAAATTTGTTGTTCACTGAATTTAGAGTCACATTGTTTGTATTGGCTTCGTTTCCGTGAGCGATATCGTTGCGCCAGCTGACGATCTCATTTATCTCCTTTTTTCTTTCATCATCGCCAAGCCAATTCTGAAAAATAACTCTCCAATTGTCATCAAAATTGCCAAGAAGATCGATTATTGCATGGCATTTCATGTTTCTAGAATTCGGTCACGTATATTCAACGTATTTCCGCACGCGAGTATTGCGAGCGGCGGATGCGTGTTCCAAAACAATTTCCTTGACGGCCTGTTCGATAAACCGAAAATCAATACGCACGTGTACTTAGCCCAATGAGCCTGAACATCAGCTTCATATCGTAAGTCGTCGGGATCGGCACTTATCGGAGGGGTGTTGACAAGTTTCGCAATGCGCGTTCTGTACTGCTCTCTATTCACTACGATTACCGTCATGTGCTATGCTCCAAATATTGAACAAACGCGTTCCATGCGTTTCTTGACTCGATTTGTTTCGTTCACGAATTCCTCAGTCGACCAACTGTAATCGTTATCCTTTTCCAAATCGCTCAATCGCTCCACTACTTCATCCTCCGACGGGTTGGAATGCGACCTTAGATACGCATCGAAACCGACCATCAGAGAATCAAAGCGCAGCGCCCTGAACGTGTTGCCGCTTCGCAAACCATCTTTTCCGAGGGCCCTGATAACGAAGTCTGTAGCATTCTTGAACGCATCCCCAATCCTCGCTGCACGGTCTTCAGGCATTTCGCGATTCTCTTCCATGAAATTGTCAAGGAACTTAGGCATAGGTGACTTATAGTTGGCAAAGTTCTCGCGAAGTGCAATGAACCGCAAGATCAGCTCCATATCCTTTAACCTCGAATGTCGCGTTCCGAACAATTCGCGCCAAGCCGGATGTTCATTCAGATCACGAATAAGGCTGTCCAATTGGCCATATAGGATGCTCGTGCGCACTTCGTGAGCATGAAGCGGCTTTCCGCTAGTATTGAGGCGTCGAAAGATTTGAATAATGGATTGGTTGTATTCGCTCCCCCATTCCGGGTCGTCGTGTGCCGGATCTGGCTTGATGACAATAGAGTGCAAAACGGCATCAGCCAGTGTTCGAGCGTCTTGGTAAGATAACACCCTAGACCCCTTTGATTTTGCAACCTCCCGGGAAAAGTAGCATCCTTGCAGTTCCCGATGAATATCCTGTCCTGTAAGGTAGAATTTTCCTTCCAGAAAGTTTTGAAGAGACATCAAGCGTTGCTGCCCGTCTACGATGTTCAAATTCTTGGTCTTTGCGTCTTGTGCTAAGAACACATTAGGAACAGGAAGGCCAAGAATAAGCGATTCGATGAATCGTGATTTTTCTGGTCCGGTCCAAACGAATCCTCGTTGAAAACCCGGAATAAAGATGTTTCCGCGCTTGAGGCGCTTGACTAGGCCTTCGACGTCCGAGTCCCAGCCGTAGCTGCTAACGTTGTAGCGGTTAGGCGGCAGTGCGGCTTCTTCGTCATGCGCGTCTTCTACTTCGGTATCTTCGTCCATAGAAACCGGTGCTACGTTGTGTTCTTCAAATCCATCTATTTCCGCCAATTTTCTGCTCCACCATGTACGCGATGTTTTTCCGTCCAACTACGATTGTTCCGATGACGCAAGCGTTCAATTTTCCAATGGCGAAGGCAGACCGCTTGATCGATTTTCGCCAACCGGTTGGAATTCAGCAACTGCACTCCTATGCAGTCATAAGGGCTGAACCGGCCGAATGCGTGCGGCCATAGGAAACTGCAGCCTGTATTGCTTGCCAGCTTCAGTCTTGAACGTGTGGCTGCCGCAAGTTATCGCTTAGCCCTTCCCTTCATTGCGCCAGCTGTCGGCATAATCCTCGCGCGCCGCCTTCGAGTAGGGCGTTTCCGAAACCCGCACACGGATGTCGGCCTGCCGATGATGCTCCGCGGAAGTTTTGGAGGTCCTCTCCGGCTCGCCCCATTTCAACGTCAGGATGTCCCCGACGGATACGTTCTGATCGACCACGCCGAGCGAGAGCACGCAGCGCTCGTTCCAAGTGAAGCCGGCAAACATGCTCATCCCGACCATCCTGTCGCCAATCATCACCATGTCCGCCGACGAGGACGCGTAGTTCGCCACGGGGAAATCTATCCACTTGCACGGAGTCTCGTCTTCGAAGGCGGACGCGATGACTTTCAGAACGTCGTCCTTGTTCCATTCGAACGTGACCTTCTTCCGGTTCCCCGGCGAGCCTCTCAGCCTCTCCAGCGCGGCCTTTCCGACGAAGTCGCTCTTCTTCCAGCCGATGTAGAAGCCGTAGCCGAGTTCGAACGGATTCACGTAGTAGTCTTCAATGTTGTCCGAAACGAACGAACCGCCTATCGAGCCGGACGCCTCGTAGCTGTCGGACCCTAGCCAGTCTCGATAAGCCTCCAGCATCCCTCCGCCGGTGTAGATTCCAGGAAGCGGCGACGGAATCCATCCGGACTCAAGCGTGTTGGTGGAGTAGCCTCGGCTTCCGCACGGCACCAGGTCAACGCCGCAGTCGCGCGCCGCGTCGAGGATCGTCGAGCGAATGTAGCCCTTGTCCTCGTAGGGTCCCCAAATCTCGAGCCCCGGCGCGCCCGACATTCCGTGCCGCAGAGCCCGCGCCTTCCGCGATCCGACATTGATCCAGTCGACATGGAAGAACTTGATGTCCGGCAACGAACCCCTGTTCACGCGTTCCAGCACTTGGTTCGCAAGCGGTCCTTGGATCTGGAAGCGGTAGTGCTCCCGCAGCACCCGTTCGCCTTCAGGCCGACTCGGCGAACGCGGATTGCAGCGCAGGCGAACGTTCCATGTCCCGTACGCCGCCGCGAACTGAAGCCAGTTCGACGTGGGAGCGCGCCCGACAAGCAGGAACCTGTCGTTTCGCTCGCGAAACGCGATGTGATCGCCGATCACATGGCCGTTGGGCGTGACCGGAACATAGTGCTTCGCCACGTTCGTTCCGAAGTTGGCGAAGCTGTTGATGCCGTGATGGGCGAGGAACTCCTCCGCTTGCGGTCCCTCAACGACGAGCTCGTCCATGTGGTGGGACTGGTCGAACAGCACGGCGCCGCGCCGCCAAGCCATTTGTTCGCTGCGCCAGTTGTGGAATTCCGGCGCGACAACCGGATAGACGTACATTCCCGTCCGGCTGTTGCGCAGCATGTCCACAGGGTTCGAATGAAGCTTCAGCGTGTCGTTCAGACTTGGCATGGCGCCATCCCTCCTCGTTCCTGCCTTTGCCCGCCGCTCGCAGGCGTCGAATGCCTGCGCGGCCGCAAATCCTGCCCCGGCGACTCCGGCTGCAATCCGATGCCGCCAGCAAGGCGCATCCGGCTATTGCTGATGGGCACCCGCCGCACGGCCTCGATCCGGCCGAAGGAAACTTGCGTTGGCTGGGGTGGAAGGATTCGAACCTTCGGTACACGGTACCAAAAACCGCTGCCTTACCGCTTGGCTACACCCCAGCGCGGGAACGGCGGACTTAGCCCTTCGCACGAAGTGCCGCAACCCCTCGGGAATGCTGCCGCGCCATCGCACGCGGCGGGTCGCGGAATGGCATCAAGCACCCCGCGGCATGTCGAAGGTGTCGGGAGTCCGCAGCCGCTCCAAGTTCGCAGCCTCCCGAGCCGACCAAAGCCGCTGCGCAGCCGTCCTGCCGAATTTGAGCGACAGCTTCTTCCGCCGAGCGGCCGGCAGTTTCGCTTCCTCGCCGTATCTGACGATTTCCGCGTCGTAGGGGTCCGCGATGATGAGTCCGGTCAGCCCAGGCAGCAATTCGACGGGAAAGCTCGTGTCCACGGCCCAGAAGAACCGGTCGCAATATGGAAGGTATCCCTCCCATTTGGAATCCGAAACGAAATCCAGACGGGACGATTTGCACTCGACGATCCAGATCTCCCCGCGGAGGCCGACCGCGAATACGTCCGCCCTAAGGCCGGGTTCCGGCGCGAATTCCTCAAGCGAACAGAAGTCGTGATGGCGCAGATGGCGGCAAACGCCCCGCGCAAGAAGTTGTCCCGGCTTCACGGCCGCCGGCATGCCCGCCCTACCGGCATTTGCGCAATTGTTCTCCGCATTCGAACCTCTCGCGCTCCGCATCCGGAGGGAATTGGCCGCACGGGCCTGTCCTGGCAAACCGGCCAAATCCTGCAATACACGCAGCCGAGTCTAGACTGAACTTCACGGGCTTCAAGCCGCCTGAATGACGCGCAAGATGTTGTTTAGAAACGTCTTTTCTCCGGAACGGGCCGATTCCGACCTGCCATAGCATTCCCATGAAAGCTTCGAGCAGGAAATCCGCGTTCCCGGATTGTACAAGGAATCGGCCTGTGGCAGGCGGTTCCCATGGACTGCCGAATCGACACGATCCCGAACCGGGGCCACCCGTCCACGATCCTGCTCCGCCGCCACTGGCGCGAAGGCAGGCGCGTCCGCAAGGAGACCGTCGCCAACCCCGCCCGCCGCCGCGATCCTCGGCGCCATGAAGGACCTGGGCTTCGAGCGGATTCTGGGCCGCGGGGACTGCCACAACCGGCGCCTAGCTCTCGGCTCCTCCGGAACCATCCCGGCGGTCACGACCCCGGCACCCGGCCAGCGCCGGGCGTTCGAGCTGCCGGGCGTCGACCTGGCAAGAATGTTCCCAGCGGCTGGCAGATGGAAAACGGAAAAAGGCCTTGCAGGCAAGGGAAAATTGCGTTTTTGGCCCGTGAAGCTCAGTCTAGACAATCAGACGCGCGAGCCGCAACAGGCGGAAGCGGGTTTCAGCGAGTGCCGGAATTCGAGCTGCCCGCGTCGCCATGAATCAGGCAGGGCTGCGACGGCCCGGAACCGGCAAGGAAAGGCGTGAATGGAAAGTGGGCTAGCGAAGGCAAAGCACCGGGAACGGAAGGCGGCGGCGGAACGGCGGGCGGCATGCGCCAGCAGGGCGGCTGCCGAAGACGCGGCGAAGCTGCTCGCAAACCTGGTCCGATCCTATCCACTAGATTGGCCGGTTTCCGGCTATTTGCCGTTCCGCACCGAAATCGACCCGCTGCCGGCGATGACCGAGCTCCACAACGACGGCCGAAGCGTCTGCGTTCCGGTTGTCGCGCGGCCGGGACTGCGGCTGCTGTTCCGGGAATGGATTCCCGGCGCTGCCCTCCGGAGGGATGCGCACGGAATCGAGGTTCCTGTTGAAGATTCAAGAATCGAGCCTCGGGTGATCGTCGCGCCGCTGCTTGCCTTCGACCGCGAAGGCGCAAGGCTCGGATACGGCGGAGGATACTACGACCTCACGTTGGAAGCGCTCCGGCGCGCCGGGGCCGCGGTTGCTGTCGGCTTTGCATTCGCCGGGCAGGAAACTACAAGCGTTCCTTCGGACTCCGGCGATCAGAGACTGGACATCGTGGTAACCGAGAACGAGGTCATCCGGATCGTGAAGGCGGACTAGGCCGCGGCGATTGCGATGCGCGTCCTGTTTCTTGGAGACGTCATGGGCCGGTCCGGCCGGGAGGCGATCGCGCGGCGCCTGCCCTCGCTGCGCGAGGGATGGCGCTTGGATTTCGTCGCGGCGAACGCCGAAAACGCGACGCAGGGCAACGGTCTGACGCCCGCGCACGCGAAGGACCTTTTGTCGTCCGGCGTCGACTGCATCACGCTGGGCGACCACGCGTTCGACCAGAGGCAGATGATCCAGTTCGCAGAGTCCGAGCCCCGGGTGGTAACGCCGATTAATTTCGCAAGAGCCGCGCCGGGAAAGGGCGCGCGCGTCTACACCGCCGACAGACTCAAGAGGATACTGGTCGTGTCCGCGCTTGGCCGCGTGTTCATGAAGCAGCCGTTCGACGACCCGTTCCGGCAGGTGAGCCAGGCGCTCGACCGGCACCCGCTCGGTTCGGCCGCGGACGCGGCGATCATCGACTTCCATGCCGAAGCCACGTCCGAAAAGATGGCGATGGGCCACTGGTGCGACGGGCGGGCATCGCTTGTGGCGGGAACGCATACCCACGTTCCGACCGCGGACGCGAAGATTCTCGCAAAGGGCACCGCGTACATTTCCGATGTCGGAATGTGCGGCGACTACGATTCAGTGATCGGCGTTCGCAAGGAGGAGCCGATGCGCCGCTTCACGACCGGGATGAAAGGCGGCAAGCTTGAGCCGTCGAACGGCGAGGCGTCGATTTGTGGGGTCTTCGTTGAAACTTGCCCGGACTCGGGCCTCGCCCGGCGGGTCGCCCCGGTGCGGGTCGGCGGCGATCTGCCCCAAGCGGAACCCTGATCCGCCGCTCCCGTGCGAGCGCCGCTCTCGATCATCGTTCCGACCCTGGACTCCGCCGGCTCAATCGCGCCGACAGCGGCGTGCCTGCTTGAGGGCGTCGACCGCGGCATCGTCAGGGAGGTGGTGCTAAGCGACGGCGGATCGTCCGACGGCATCGAAGCGATCGCCGAAGAGCTGGGCGCGGAGTTCGTGCGATCCGCACGCGGGCGGGGAACCCAGCTTGCAGCGGGCGCCAAGGCAGCCCAAGGCGAATGGCTGATGTTCCTTCACGCGGATACCCGACTCGCATCCGGCTGGAGCGCCGCGGCGGCGGCCCATATGGAATCCCGGCCGGACATGGCGGGCTTTTTTCGTCTCCGTTTCGATGCCAGCGGCGCTGGGCCGGCCTTTGTCGCCGCTTGGGCGAACTTCCGGTCCCGGCGGCTCGGGCTTCCCTACGGAGATCAGGGGCTTTTGATTTCAAGGAAGACCTATGACGCGGTCGGCGGGTATTCCGAGATTCCGCTCATGGAGGATGTCGAGATCGCCCGTCGGCTCAAAGGCAGGCTGCGACTGCTCGAATGCGACGCCGTGACGCGCGCCGACCGCTACGTCCAAGACGGCTGGCTGCGCCGGGGGAGCCGGAATTTGGCGACGCTCGCCAAATACCTCGCGGGAACCCCGGCAAAACGCTTGCTCGATGGCTACGAAGGAAAAAGCCGCTGAACGCCGGGCGCCGAAGCGGCGCCGACGAACGGGCATCCGGCTCCTATGAGGCTTGGTTCGCTTGCGACACTCAGGCTTGGCTTGCTTCCGACTCGTAGAGGTCCCGGTAGATGCCGCGCCGGCCCATCAGCTCCTCGTGCGTTCCGCGTTCGGCCAACTTGCCCTTGTCGAGCACGAATATTGAGTCGGCATCCCGCAAGGTCGTAAGGTGGTGGGCGACAATGATGACCGTGCGATCACCGTAGATCTCCGCAATGTTCTCGTGGATTCGGCTTGCGGTCTTCGAATCCAGCTCGGAAGTCGACTCGTCCAGAAGCAGAATGCGCGTCCCCTTGATCAATGCGCGCGCAATCGCCACCCTTTGGCACTGTCCGCCGGACAGGTTGGATCCTCTGGGACCGCAACGGTAGTCGAGGCCGTCTTCCCGGTCTTGCGCGAAGTCCAGGACCAACGCCGCGCGCACCGCCCGGTCGAATTCGTCCGCGACCGCGCCGGGATTGCCGAGTTCGATGTTCTCCCGGATGCTCATGTCGAAAATCCCGGGGTTCTGCGGAACAACCGCGAACGAGGCTCTAAGGTCCTGGACCGGAATCTCCCTGATGTCCCGGCCCCCTATGGCCACGGTCCCTGAACGGGCTTCGAATAGCCGGGTCACGAGATTGATCAGCGTGGATTTGCCGGCGCCGGACAAGCCGACGAGCCCCGTCGTGCCGCCCTCCCTGAATTCCGCCGAAAACCCGTCGAGCACCGGCGTACCGCCGAAGTCGAACGAAACGCCCTCGAAACGCAGATCCGACTTTCCGGTCCCGGCCGGAGCTCGGCTTTCGGGGCCAGGTCCGACAATGTCCGGGGCGAGTTCGAACACCGAGTGCACGCGCTCGAATGAAACCTTCGCCCTCGCCCAGCTCGCCGCGAAGTGGCCGAGCCGCTTCAGCGGGTCGAACAGGAGGATCACCGCGGTAAAGAAGCTCATGAATTGGCCGAGCGTCTTCTTGCCTTCGATGACCTCGGCCCCGGCCAACAGCAGCATCGCAAAAAAACCGAGGCCGGCGACCAGATCGACCATTGCCGGAACGCCCGACATGCCGACTTCAGTCCGAACGACGTCCCTCCGGTTCTGCAGCGAGCTTTCGCGGAACTTCCCGAGCAGGACATCCTTCACGCCGAAAAGCTTGATTACGAGGATTCCGTGGAAGATCTCGTCGAGCAATGCCGAAAGCCTCGCGGACGTTCCCCTCTCGGACTGCGACGCGCGTCTGGTCAGCTTCTGCATCAGCAGCACGGGAAAGACGAGCAGCGGAATCCCGGCGACTGCCAGCGCGGTCCACAGCCAGTCGATGTTCACTGCGACGACAATCAGCGAAACGAGGGCGATGCAGTCCCGGATCGCAGGAGCGACCAAGGTGGACCAGACCGCCTTGACGTTGTCGGTATCCCGGAGAACCCGCTCAATGAGGCTTCCAGGCTCGTTGCTTATGAAGAATGGATAGTCGAGCAGCATCACGCGCCGCATCATGTCGAGCCTGAGATCGAACTTGATCCACTCGCCGACGCGGGAGGTAATCCATCGCTGGAGGAACCCGGACACGCCCCGGGCCGCGAAGACGGCGAATACCATTGCTCCCAGCACCACGAGCTTCGCTTCGTTCTTTTCAAGGAACACGGTGTCGAACATCGGGCCGATAAGGTAGCTGAGCACGCCGAGCATGCTCCCCTGCACGGCCATGAAAAGCAGCGCGGCAATTATCCACAGCATGCGCCGCCGGACGTACTGCCGCCAAAACCACTTCAGCAGAACCTTGGTGCCCTGCTTCTCGTATGCGGCTTCCAGGTTCAATCCGGCACCCCGCGCCTTCGCGGAGCGAACCTACCGCGGGCCGGTCGGAATTGCTCTCCGCAAAATCGGGAAGTTATAGATTCGAACGCCGCTTCCGCACAACGCCGCCCTTTGTCGGCGGCCGATAAAATGCGGAAACAGTCTTTACCTCCGCTTTTTTTTGTGGCAAGCACGGCCCAATGGCGTCGGCGCAGTTCGCGTGAGCACTGAAGCTCTTTCCGGGCAGGACACGCCGGGAAGACTCGGAGTCGGCACGAACATGGGTTTGCCTATCCGCTACCGGTGCGGTGCGAGGACGCTAAGGGAACACGGAACCAATATTGACGGAGACGTACTGATGAACACGAAACTTGTCGCGGCCATGGCGTGCGTTGTGGCCTTAGCGCTCGGCGCCTGCGCCGGCGGCGCCCCGGCGCCGACGACGCCGACGACGCCCGGCGAACCCACCGACCCGGGCACGGACGCGCGGACGGACGCCCAGAAGACTTTCGACGACGCTCTGACCGCTGCCCAAGCGACGCTGATGACGGCCCGGGCGGGCGTGGACAGCGCGGTGGAGCTAGCCCGCGCCGCGGACACGGCCGCGAAGCGGACCGCCGCGACAACGGCGCTCACGAACGCGAGGACGGCTTTGACGAACGCCGTGAACGCGATAAAGAACCTGGCGGTGCCGTCCGGCGACGCGAACAGGCGGGGGCGCAAGGAAGCGGCGGCGACCGCGGCCGACGCCGCCTTGACCGCGGACACCGCCAAGCTGACCGCCGGCGAGGCCGCCATCAGAACCTCGGCCAACGCCGGAACCTGGTTCGGAAGGACGGCGTACATCCCGAGAGCGGACAACCGGGCGGAGGTCAAGGCCGCGACCGTCGTGCGCCGGAACCGGAACAAGGGCACCACCCCGGATGCGAACCATGCCGACCTGCTGGACGACGACAGCTTTCCGGTGGTCCAGTACGCGGCCGGCAAGTACGTGATATCCGAAGGCCAGGCCACCGGCGGCGAATGGCTCCGGATGCGGGGGTTCGATGTCAGCAAAAAAGTTCGCAATACCGGTCTGGAGATTCATGCGGACGGGGCCAACGTAAATGCTGCGACGCCATCAACGAACTTGATTGCCGGGCTGAAGATCACCTCCGGCGGCCTCGCGGTGCAGCTGGGCGGCCATGGCGCGGGCGGCGCGGATTTCATAAGGAACCCCCCCAACGTCAACGCCGACAACAGGATTGAGGCCAGACTCGCGGATGCGACCCCCGACGCGGCGGGCTGGGATCTGACCTTGACGTTCGGGGCTCCGCAGCCCGCCCCCGACGGCAACGGCGAATTCTACTGGACATCGCCGCTGTACGAGGACGAAAGCCAGAGAGAGCACCTGACGACAAGACGGGCGGGAGGCGGCACAGGCGCATTGAAAGAGCAAGTCAACCAGCTGGGCACGTACCAGGTCTGGCTGAGCAATTTCATCGAAGCCGATTACGGCCTCGAGCCGACCCAGGGAGGCTCGAATCCGGGCGACGACGAGTACCGCTTCCTGAAATACGCGGCTTACGGCATGATGACGTTCGCCACCAGCCGCAACTATGACGTCCGCGTTCCCGGCCGGGTCCACGCCTTCTACGTCGGCTACGACGCGTTCAAGGACGAGGCGGGGAAGCAGCCGGACGACATCAGCGACGCCAACAAGCTCACGGCCGCGAAATTCGTCGGACGCACGATAGCGCGCACGACGCCGACCGAATACGTCGCTGACTCTTTCCGAGTGCTGGTCGATGTCGCCAACGGCAAGAGGCTTCGCGGCGACGTGGAGCTGACAGTGACGATCACGGATGCGACCCAGACGGTTTCCGGCCATGTCGACGGCCTGCAGTGGTATGACGGGACGACCGGGAGGTGGGCGACATACGCCAACGTCCATTCGAGAGTCGCCTTCGCGGAAGCGACCATCGGGAGCGACGGCACGTTCAACGCCAGTGCCGATGCAAGAAACGCCGCCAACAGCGACAATGACGACGCGTTCGGATCAGGGCACTACTGGGGCGCGTTTCTCGGACCACATAACGACCTGGAAGCGGCAGGCTGGTGGTTTGTGCCTACTGACGAAACTCAAAGCACAACGAACGGGGAAGGGCTGCTAGGCAGCTTCGGAGCGAAGCAGGAGCCCGCCTCGTCCGACGACGAATAGGAATCCATCCGAAGCTGGAAGCTGATTGGGTTCAGGCATCGTTGGCGCTCCGCCCGCTGCGGGTCGGAGCGCCAACGATTGGGAATGTTCGATGCCGGCTTCGCGGCAGCCCAAATAGCTGAAATGGGCATCAAAGCGACCCGCAATGGCAGCAATCACGCGATACGGGAGTGAGGCCATGGAAGCCGTTCACGGGACGGGGCAGGAATTGACCGAGGCGAAGGCCATGCCGAAGCTCACCATGCGGAGTTTCGACGAGATGCGCCTTTTTCCGATCGAGGAGATGACGCCGACGGAAATTCGCGAACTCCGGCTTCGCGAGCATGTGAGCCAAGCCGTATTCGCCCGCTATCTCAATGTGACGGCTGGTTTGGTGAGCCAATGGGAATGCGGAGCGAAGCGTCCTGGCGGCGCTTCATTGAAACTGCTGAATTTGGTCGCAAAGAACGGATTGAGTGCAGTCTCCTAACGGCATTCTCCGCGGTCGTTCCGCGGACCACGGAGCGCATCCAGCCCAGCCTTGAGACGGGCTGGAATTTCGGCACGTGACGGAAGCCTTGACGTAGGGACGGCAAAAGCCCGCGTCATCGTTGAAGGCATTCCTTTCGAAAACCGCGGCGGATCGGAGAAGAACGTTTCAAGCAGCTGGACGCCTCCGGAAACCTGGCGCTTGCGCGGGTCTGTGATTCACAGGATCAGCAGCACTGGAGGCGGGGACGGCGAAGCAGCCTGGATTTTGGGACGCCGAGGAGCGTTTGGAAGAGATTTCGGCGGATCGACGAACTCCTCAAAAGGCGCTGTGTGAACCAAGGTCGCTACAAGAATCGAACAGCTGGAATAGACAACGGTATCCGTTCTCAACATCCGAGCGCGGAACGTGGCCCTGAAAGCAGGTCTGGGGAGCACAGCAAACAGCCGCCATCTGCGATAGGAAAGCCGCCGAATTGGGAGTGCCATAAGTCCCGAACCCTGATACATCCCGCGCTCGCTTCAAGGCGCGCTGCGCGGATCGCAAACCGGAGAGCCCGTTCGCATGTCCATTCATGAAGCCCATGGCCCTGTCGGACCCGTCGGCGCGCCGATCCTGTTCGGCACAATAGCCGGCGGTTCGGCGGCCGGCCCAAGTGGATTGGCCACCGCAGGACTTCCGCCGACGCGGTTGAGCGCCGCTCGCGGGCAGCCCGGTCGAAACAGCAAGCCTCCGAAAGCCGAGGGAAGCCCGCCGAGGCTCGTCGCAGACGCTTCCCGCCAAGCCGGATTCGCGGCTGCGGGGCATCCATGACGATGGCCGCCGGGCGGACCTACCTCGCGATACCCGGGCCATCGGTCATGCCCGACCGGGTTCTGGCGGCGATGCACAGGGCGGCGCCCAACATCTACTCGAAGGAACTTGAGCGGCAGGTCGTTGCTACAATATCAGACCTGAAGCAGCTTGCAGGCACCGAAGGCGAGGCGGCAATCTACATCGCCAACGGCCACGGCGCTTGGGAGGCCTGCCTCACGAACACCTTGAGCAGGGGCGACCGGGTGCTCACGCTGCCGACCGGGCTGTTCGCAGGGGCGTGGGGGAACATCGCGACGAAACTGGGCGCCGATGTCGAGAGCATCGACTTCGGCTCCTCAAGCCCCATCGACCCCGAAGCCGTGGCGGAGCGGCTGCGACGCGACAAGGGCCATGAGATCAAGGCCGTTCTCGCCGTGCATGTGGACACGGCGAGCTCGGTCCGGAACGACATACCCGCGCTATCGGCCGCGATCAGGGAAACGGGCCATCCCGCCCTTCTTATGGCGGATTGCGTCGCCAGCTTGGGCTGCGAGGCGTTCTGGATGGACGAGTGGGGCGTGGACGTCATGCTGACCGGCAGCCAGAAAGGGCTCATGACGCCTCCCGGCCTCGGCATCCTGTTCTTCAACGAACGCGCCCGGAAGGCGGGCCGGGACGCGAACATGCGCACGGCGTATTGGGACTGGGAGCCGCGAATCCGGCCGGATGAATTCTATTTCAGGTTCTGCGGAACCGCGCCCACGCACCACCTGTTCGGACTCGGCGCCGCAATGGACATGCTGCTCCGCGAGGAAGGGCTGGACCGGGCCTTGGCTCGGCACGCGAGACTTGCCGGAGCCGTTTGGGCGGCAGTGGGAGCCTGGGGCGCGAACGGGCCGATGCGGCTGAACATTGCCGATGAAGCCTGCCGCAGCCACGCGGTCACCACGGTCTCCTTGGGAGTGAAGCGCGCACCCGAGCTTCGGCAATGGACCGAGAGCGAAGCAGGAGTGACCTTGGGCATCGGCTTGGGAATGGCGACTCCCGAGGATCCCGATTCCGAGACATGCTTCCGGATGGCGCACATGGGGCATGTGAACGCGCACATGGTGCTCGGGATGCTGGCCGTGGTCGAATCCGGGCTCAAGGCGCTGGGGATTCCGCACGGTCAGGGCGGCGTCGACGCCGCGGCAACGGTCTGCTCGGAAAGCGGTCGGGATTGACGGCCGTCCTGCCTCAGCCGTCCACGTGAATCCGGTTCAGAGCGTCGTCGATCTTGCGGCGCTCCTCACCGAGCTGCGCGATCCTTTCCTTGGTCTGCGCCACGACTTCGCCAGGAGCGCTGGCGACGAAGCCCGGATTGTCCAAGCGGGCGCGAAGCGATGCGCCGTCCGATTCCAGTTTCGCTCGCGCTTCAGCCAGTCTGCGCCGTTCCGCCGCCACATCGATCACATCCTGCAGCGGCAGGCAGAACGCGGCCCCCGCAACTGAAATCGTCGCGGATCCGGCGGGCGCGGAATCGCAGCTTCCAACCTCCCGTATCCGCGCGAGTGGCTTCACCAAATCGGCATTGCCTTCCAAAGCCGATCGCGCCTCGCCGCCAGCCTCGATCACCAGCAAATCCGTCCAAGACCCGGCGGGAACCCTCAGCTGCGCCCGGACCGAGCGGATCTCCTCAATCAGTCCGATCAGCCAGCCGATCTCGCTGTCGGCATCCGGATCGGCGAGGTCGTCGGCGCTGTAATCGGGCCAGTCCTCGTGAACGAGCATGCCCGCCCGGTCGCTTCCTGACCAGATTTCCTCCGTGATGAACGGAACAAAGGGATGGAGAAGGATCAGGCACTGGTCCAGCGCCCATCCGACGGTCGCCCGGGTCTCCGCGACCGCCGACTCATCCGCCGAAGACAGCAGCGTCTTCGCGAACTCCAAGTACCAGTCGCAGAACCTGCCCCATACGAAGCCGTAAAGCGCATTGGCCGCGTCGTTGAACCGGTAGGCCTCCAAATCGGCGTCGACCGCTTCGCGGACGCGGGCGGTCTCTCCAACGATCCACCGGTTGACCTTCAGCCCCGCCGCGGACGGATCGAATCCGGCAGTCGCGGCGCAGCCGTTCATTCTTGTGAAGCGGGCGGCGTTCCAGATTTTCGTGGAGAAATTGCGGTATCCCGCGACCCGGCTCTCGGCGAGCTTGAGGTCGCGCCCCATCGCCGCCATCGAAGCGAGCGTGAACCGCACGGCGTCGGCCCCGTACTTGTCGATGAGCTCCAGCGGATCAATGACGTTGCCGAGCGACTTGGCCATCTTCTTCCCGTGCTGGTCGCGAACCAGCGCATGGACGTAGACCGTATGGAACGGGATCTTCTCCACGACGGCGAGCTGCATCATCATCATCCGGGCGACCCAGAAGAAGATGATGTCGAACCCGGTCACCAGCACGTCCGTCGGGAAGTATTTCCGAAGCTCCGGGGTATCGTCAGGCCAGCCGAGCGTGCCGATAGGCCAGAGGCCGGACGAGAACCAAGTATCCAGAACGTCCTGGTCGCGGACCAGCTGGGCCCCTCCGGCCAGGCTTGACGCCTCCTCCTCGGTAGACGCGCAGTGCTGGCGCCCGTCCGAATCGTACCAGACCGGAATCTGGTGGCCCCACCAGAGCTGGCGCGAAATGCACCACGGCTCGATGTTCTCGAGCCAATTGAAATAGGTCTTTTCGTACTGCTCCGGCAGTATCCGCGTCCGGCCTTGCTTGACCGCATCGATCGCCGGTCCGACCAGCTTCTTCGCGTCCACGAACCATTGGTCGGTAAGGTACGGCTCGATCGCCGCTTTCGACCGGTCGCCGTGGGGAACCGAGTGCCTGTCGGCCTCTGCGCCGTCCAGCCATCCCTGCTCCGCCGCTAGCGCGACGATGCGCTTTCTCGCGTCGTACCGGTCCAGCCCGTCCAGCGCCATCGCGGCATCGTCCGGCTCGCATCCGTCCAGGAAGTCCGAATTCCCTGCAAGGAACATGGTCGCCCTCGGAGACATGACGTTCACGGCGCGCAGCCCGCAGCGCTGGCCGACATCCCAGTCATTGAAGTCGTGCGCCGGGGTTATTTTGACCGCGCCGGTCCCCTTCTCGGGATCGGCATGCTCGTCCCCGACGACCGGAATGGACCGTCCTGCCAATGGCAGGCGGACGGTCTTCCCTATCAGGCGGGAGTAACGCGCATCGCCGGGATGGACGGCGACGCCGGTGTCGCCCAGCATCGTCTCGGGGCGCGTCGTCGCGACGACCAGGTAGTCGCGCTCTTCGAAAGCCATCGGACGGCCATCCTTGTCGAACCGCACCGGATGGCGGTAGCGTTCCCCGTTCTCAAGCTTGTAGCGCAGATTCCACAGGCTTCCGTCGACCGGCACCTGCTCGACCTCGACGTCGGAGATCGCGGTCTCGAAGTGCGGATCCCAGTTGACCAGCCGCTTCCCTCTGAAAATGAATCCTTTTTCGTAAAGGTCGATGAAGACCTTCAGGACGGCGTCGTGGAAGCCCTCGTCCATGGTGAAGCGGTTTCTGGACCAGTCGCACGACGCGCCGAGCCTCTTGAGCTGAGAAATGATCGCGCCGCCTGACGTCTCCTTCCACTCCCAGACCTTTTCCAGAAACGCGTCCCGGCCCAGCTCCCGGCGATCCGGAAGGCCGGATTCCTGCAGCGAGCGCTCGACCACCATCTGCGTCGCGATTCCGGCGTGGTCCTGCCCCGGCTGCCAGAGCACGTCGTTCCCGCGCATCCGGTGCCAGCGCACCAGGATATCCTGCAGCGTGTTGTTGAACGCGTGGCCCATGTGCAGGACGCCGGTCACGTTCGGCGGCGGGATCATGATGCAGAAGGTCTCGGCTCCCGGTTTCGAGTTGGCCCCGGCGGCGAAAGCGCCGGCATCCTCCCACATGGCGTAGATCCGCTGCTCAACCTCCTGGGCGTCGAATTTCGTATCCATCGGCTCAGCCGCCTCGCAAACCATGTCGCCCGCTTGAATCCGGCGCCTCCCTAATCAATCCGCTTCGAAAGTTGAAGCGCGCCCTTGGCCGATCAAAGCTCCGTCGGCGCCGGGTGCGTGCCAAATTTTGGGTCAGGCGGCTGCGGCGCGGCAGGCCCTCCAATCAAGGAAGTCGGCCCGGCGGTTGTTGTCGATGCAGCATTCGGCGGCGGGCAGGGCGTTGGCGCCAGCCTTCGACCAGCGGCAGCCCATCCGCTTGAGCCGGCTCCCGACGATCCGCTTGCAGGCGCTTTCCACGACGCCGGAGTAGTGTACCGATAGTTCTGCAAATTCCGCCGGAGGCATATCCAGTCGGTCTCGCGGCTTGCCAGGGCGTCGTATGTGGGGCCGTTGAACTACGCGGCCTTCCGAAGATTCCGGTGTGTATCGCGGTGCCGGTCGGAGCGGGGTTTTGCTGCGAGGAGCCGGGCAAAACGGGCGGGCATGCGGGGGCCCGGCCCGCCGCGCAGGGATGGACTACATTCATGTTTTCCGGCTACGCTTCGTCGTCTGCCATTCCGCTTGCTCCTTGTTCCGAGGGGGGTGAAGGGGGACGCGGCGGGTACGCCCGGGACAGTTTGAACCGCGGGAACATCGTCACCGAATATATAAAGTCCACTTCGCCCGCTTCCGCCGAACATCATCCGCGATCCCGCAGGAAAGCGCCGCGAAGCACCGGGCGGGGCCGACGGGGCGGCCGCCGCCCGGAATCCGTTTCATGGTCGGGGGTGAACAGGTAAACCGATCATGTGTGTTTGAACCCAATCAATGGATGGACATACAGCAAATAAGCGCATAGACCGTGCCGATTATGGCTGAGACTACGCTCATCAACCGCTTGATTACGCGCCGCCGAGCGGCACACAGGACTACGCTCATCAACCGCTTGAAGGCTAGTGGGCTGCAGCATTCTGTTGCCGAAACGGTCGCCGAGGTAATACAAGTCGGCACGGCACAAGCCAAAGCATCAATCTTTACGTGGGCATCCATATTTGGTCTCGCAATCGTGGCACTTGTCTTATCCTTGTGCCTTTTTTTGTTTCTAAACGTTAGATTCGAAATGACGCGCGTCGACGACGATGTACAATCAACTTTAGGTATAATGCGCACCAAAGTCGCTAACGTTGAGGATGACGTGACAGCAACAACCATTAATGTCGAAATCCTAAAGAGTAAGGTAGAGACGACGGAGTTTGACGTCCGAGTCCTAGAGTCCGCTGTCCAACACCTAAACTGAACTTCACGCGATATAGTCGCAGTTTTTCCTTTGAGGGAAGGCGGCGCTTGGATTCCTACCTGCCAGCGGCTAGGAACATGGACACCTCCGACAACGGCCTGATTTCGTGTTTCGGTCGGCTTCGCGGGTCGGCGGCCGCGGCATGTCGCCCGTTCCGGCCGATTGGGAGGTCCGGGTTGCTTGATTGGGGCCGCTGCCGACCCGTTCGGAGTGTCGGGAGAGCGGGATTCGGGCCTGTTCCGGCCCCTGCGGGGTCAGGCAGGCGTGTGTGGATGCCCCAAAATCCTTCGTGTGTGGATGCCCCAAAATCCAGGCTGCTTCGCCACCGCAGCCTCCAGTGCTGCTGATCCTTCGAATCACAGGCCCGCGCAAAACGCCAAGGTTTCCGGAAGCGTCCACATTTTCGTCAGATCGACGCCCAGAAGCTCGCAGGCCTTCTTCTGTCTCGGCGTAGGGGGCTTGACTACCGCGAAGTTTCTGGACCCATCGAGGAAGACAGATTCGTCGACTCGACCGGCGAGGTGCGCTGTGAACGTACGCCCTCTAGATCGTCCCCGTCGAACAGAATCGGGGCCAGGCTTTTGTAGGCCTCGGGCCGTTGAATTAGGCAGCCTTCAGAAGATTCCGGGATGGATCGCGGTACCGCCCGGCGGTTCCGCGAATGAGGCCGGAAAGCTGAACCGCGGGCTCCCATTATCTTCCTGTTGCGCAAGCTCCTTCTATATCTCGACCGAGCTATAGTCCTCCCGTCACGGACCTTGGCCAAGGTCGGTGACGGGGTGGTGCATGGCGTCTTCTCCTCGCGCACGCTCGCCGCCTCCCGAACCAAGGATTGCAGTTCCTGTGCCTCTCCGGGCATTTGAAGGCCCGCAGACGTCCTCGTCGGCCGAACCGGGGGTCCCGGGGCAACCGCTAACCCTCGCCGCGGGCCGGGGCAAAAGTTCAAATCCCCCTCGAGTTTGGCAATTATCGGACGAGACCCACCCGTTCCGGACGGAGGGGCGGCCGACCGGGAGCAGCCATGAAATTCAGCGCCGAGAGCACATGCTGTGGACCCGCATGATGAAGGAATACGGCATTGAGCATCCGGTTTCCGGGCAAGCGGTGTCAAAGCCGACCTGACGGAAGCCACACCCTCGGCAACGGAACCACAGGTGGACTACAGCGGGGGGCCGCCCACAGCCACAATCACGGCACCGGGGAGCGAACGCTCAGAGACGTCGTTCGACCCGCGAGCCGCTGTGGACCGGTGTCGAATTGCACCCGAGAGAGAAGATGTTTCATGACGAATTTGGGACGCACTCCGGCCATTGTGAGGAACTTGCGATCAAGGTGGCAACTATTTCAATCCGATATCGCGATGGTTCAGCCGCTGCACGATGGCCTCGTGTCCGTGCATTTCCGCCGCTTGTTGTGGGGTTATGCCGTATTTATCTTCGGCGTCCCAGTTCGCGCCCGCATCCAGCAGCGACTCTACGGCGGCTTGGTGTCCGTCCCATGCTGCCCAGTGCAACGGCGTCTTGCCGTCTTCGTCCACGGCGTTCAGGTCCGCACCCGCGTCCAGCAACTGCCTAACGGCCGCCGCGTGTCCATCCCAGGCCGCGTAGTGCAGCGGCGTCTTGCCGTATTTGTCTTTAGCGTTCAGATGATCCACGCCTCCCGTCACCTGTTGCCTTACGGCGGCCTCAGGCACGCTTACGCTCGCCGCTACGACATTCCAGTCCCTGCCTGCGCCCAGCAGCGGTTCCGCGGCGGTTTCCGGCGCTCCCCATGCCGCATAGTAGCGCAGCGGTAACTTGCCGCCTTCGCCTACGGCGTTCGAGAACGCGACCGCGTCCAGCAGCGACTCTATGGCGGCTTGGTGTCCGTCCCATGCTGCCCAGTGCAACGGCGTCTTGCCGTCTTCGTCCACGGCGTTCAGATCCGCACCCGCGTCCAGCAACTGCCTAACGGCCGCCGCGTGTCCGGCATATGCCGCGTAGTGCAGCGGCGTGAAACCCATATCGTCTACGACATTCAGTTTCGTGCGCGCGTCCAGCAGCAGTCCCGCAGTGGTTTGCTTTCCTCCCCATGCTGCCCAGTGCAGCGGCGTCTTGCCGTCTTCGTCCACGGCGTTCAGGTCCGCGCCCCCGTCCAGCAACTGCCTTACGGCCGCCGCGTGTCCGTTCCATGCCGCGTAGTGCAGCGGCGTCTTGCCGTATTCGTCCACGGCGTTCAGGTCCGCGCCCCCGTCCAGCAACTGCCTTACGGCCGCCGCGTGTCCGTTCCATGCCGCGTAGTGCAGCGGCGTCTTGCCGTATTCGTCCACGGCGTTCAGGTCCGCGCCCCCGTCCAGCAGCGACTCTACGGCGGCTTGGTGTCCGGCATATGCTGCCTTATGCAGCGAAGTTTGCGCAGCGGCAACGCAAGCAATGTGTATCAATGCCGCCATCGACAGCCCGAGCCGAAATTTCCGTCCCATGCTGCCGCTAGAAGACTGTTTCATTATCTCGGTAGGCATCCCCGATTCCTCCCGTTGTCAGCGTTAGCCATTGTTGAGATGAGCAATTAACGCCTGCCAACGGTAACATTTGGACCTAATCTATTGCAACTATTGTCTGAGTTCAATGTATTGTCAGGGTTGGGGTGCGTGCCAAATTTGGGGATTATATACATTGCTAGCCGACGCGCTCTCCGGGCGGCCAATGCAACTCGCGATCCGTCGTGCACTCCGGACAGACGCATCTCATGACCGTCCCGATCGGATGCAGCGAGGTTCCGGGCGGAATTTCTCCCTCGCACAGTTCGCATAAGGCGGTCCGGAACCATGGATTTCCCGATTCCACCGGGTCGAACAGAGGCCGCACGGTCTCGGCTAGCAATGTATATAATCCCCAAATTTGGCACGCACCCGTCGGCGCCGCGCGGCTTGCAAACCCGCAGCCCCGCCGGTATCCGATTCCCGCCGCTCCGCTTGGAGCCTCTCCAAGTCCGGGCCGGACGAATTCATCGCGGAATGCGGATTGCACGATGTTGAAATTCGGCGTTAGCCAGCCAGTAACGCGCAAGGAAGACTCAAGGTTCCTGACGGGTGCGGGGCAATTCATCGACGACGGGGTTCCGGCGGACGCGCTCAGGGCGCATTTCGTCCTTTCGCCCGTCGCGCATGCAGTCATCGGGTCGATCGATGTCGAAGCCGCCAAGTCCGCGAGTGGCGTGCGCGCCGTTATCACTGCCGACGATCTAAAGCATGCATCCGTTCGCAACAGGCTTGAGGCGTCCATTCTTTCGCTGCCCGTAGGCGGAAAGGCGGCGGATCCGCCCCGCCCCGTCCTGGCGAAGGACAAGGTCCGGTTCGTCGGCGAGCCGGTCGCGCTGGTGGTCGCGGACAGCCTCAACCAAGCGAAGGACGCGGCCGAGCTGATCGAAATCGATTTCGAGGAGCTGCCGTCGCACTTGGAACTCAAGGCGGGCGGCGAGGAGATCCACAAGGAGGCTCCTGGCAACCTGGCCTTCGACTGGTGGGAAGGCGACCAGGCCGCGGTGGACGAGGCGTTTTCGAATGCCGCGCACAGAGTATCGCTCGTCGTCGAGGACAACAGGGTCATCGCGAATTCGCTGGAGCCCAGGGGCTGTTCGGCCGAATGGGCGAACGGAAGGCTGCTGTTCTCGTACGGCGGTCAGGGCGTCTGGTCGGCGAAGAAGGAGCTCGCGGACGTCTTCGGCCTTGAGAGCGAGTCAGTCCGCGTCAAAACGCCGGATGTCGGCGGCGGCTTCGGAATGAAGGGCTTCATGTATCCGGAGTATTTCGCCATCGCCCACGCGGCGCGCGTTGCCGGGAGGCCGGTGCATTGGCATTCGAGCCGGTCGGAAGCGATGCTGCTGGACAATGCCGGACGGGATCTGGTCTCTGTGGTCGAGGCCGCATTCGACAAGAATTTCAAGCTTCTGGCCTACCGCGTCGAAACCGACTGCAACCTCGGCGCCCAGAATTCGTTATTTGGACAGGCGATCCAGACGGAGATCGCGCAGAAGGTCCTTACGGGCGTTTACGACATTCCGGCGGTGTTTTTCCGGGTAAGGGGCCACTACACCAACACGACGCCCGTAGACGCCTACCGCGGCGCAGGACGGCCCGAGGCGATCTACATGATCGAGCGGCTGATGGACCACGCCGCCCGGGCGCTCGGCGTCGACCATCTCGAACTGCGCCGGAGGAACTTCATTCCGCCGGAGAAATTCCCTTATCCGAACTTCGGACGGGAGACCTTCGATGTCGGCGAATTCGCGCGTGTGCTGGGACGCGCCGAAACCGAATCTGACATGCCCGGCTTCAGCGCGCGCAAGAAGAACGCGAAAGCCAACGGCAAGCTGCGCGGCATCGGCGTTTGCTACTACATCGAAGCGATCCTCGGCGACAAAAGCGAGTCCACGAAGATCGAGTTCACGAATGACGGCGGCGTCAGCGTGTATGTCGGCACCCAATCCAACGGCCAAGGCCACGAAACCGCGTACTCCCAAGTCCTGCATGAGCGCGCGGGAATTCCGTTCGAGAAGATCCGCTACGTTCAGGGCGACAGCGACCTGATCCGGCAGGGCGGAGGCACCGGAGGATCGCGCTCCGTCACAGCCCAGAGCGTTTCCATCAACGCCGCCGCGGATAAGGCGATCGAAGCGTTCGCGCCGTTCGTCGCTGAACTGTTCAATGTCGATGCCGACCGGGTCTCGTTCGACGAAGGCCTCTACAGGGCCGAAGGGTCGAACCGGTCGCTCTCGCTGATCGACGCGGCCGACGCGGCGCGCGCGCAAGGGCGCTCAGACCTGCTGACGGCCAGCGCTAGAACGAAATTGGATGGGCGATCCTACCCCAACGGCGCGCATGTATGCGAAGTCGAAATCGACCCTGACACCGGCGACACCCGCGTCGTCAAATACACGGTCGTGGACGATCTCGGCGTCCTCATGAACCCGTTGCTTGCGGAAGGCCAGGTCCATGGCGGCGTGGCGCAGGGAATCGGGCAGGCCGTAACCGAGCGGGTCGTGTTCGATGAATCCGGGCAGCTGCTTTCCGGCACCTTCATGGATTACGCGATGCCGCGCGCCGCGGACATTCCGCTGATCGACTTCCATTCTGAGCCTGTTCCAACGAAGAACAATCCGATCGGAATGAAGGGATGCGGAGAGGCCGGCACGATCGGGGCGCTTGCGGCCGTCGCGAACGCGGTGCAGGACGCCTTGTGGGAGCGCGGAGCCCGCAGGGTGGACATGCCGTTCACGCCGCAGCGGACGTGGGAATTGATCAACGGATGACTTGGGGTCGGCGGCGCCCTTGAGGCGCGGCCGACAGGTTTCCGGTCAAGCGTTCCGCTCGTCCCGCCGGGCCCGCCCGCCGCGTCAGCGCCCGGCCCTGCTCGTGATCCTCTCGAACAGCATTCGGCGCTCGTCCTTTACGGGCGCGGATTCGACGCGGTCGTAATTCGCCTGCGGGTCGTAGATTTCCACATCCAGACCGAGGCTTTCGGCCGTCAGCATCCCCATGGCGGCGAGCAGCGCGTAAGCGGCCAGATCGCGATCGGTCTCGGCGGCGACCAGATCGGTTCGGGCCGCCCTGAGCCTTTGCTCCGCGTCGAGCACGTCCAGCGTGGACCGGAGCCCCAAGGCCGCCTCCTCGCGCATGCCGGTGTAGGAAAGCTGGGCTGACTCGACCTGCTCCCGACGGGCGCCGATCGAAGCGGACGAAATCTCGAGCCTGGCCCACGCCGCGGCCACCCGCTGCTCCGTCGCGCGCGCCGTTTGGAGCAGATCGAAGCGCGCCTGCTGCGCTGCCGCCAAGCCCTGCCGCAGCAGCGACATGTTCGTTCCGCCCCGATACAGTGGCATGTTCGCGGTGAGCGAAATGGTGCCCGTATTCGAACCGCTGCCGCTCCAGCGCTCCAGATCCCTTTGCAGCGAAACCGACCCGCCGAGCGAAATGCGCGGGTTCAATGCTGTCTCGGCCTGCTGGAGGTTCAGATCCGCGGCTGCCGACGCATGCCGGGCCCGCTTGATCGACGGGTGGCTTTCGTTCGCGGCCGCAATCGCTTCGTCGACGCTGGCTGGGAGCGCGGGCCGCGAAGTCGGCGCCGACAGCGCTTCCGGGTATTTCCCGACGGACAGCCTGTAGGACTCGCGCGCGATGGCCAATTCGCCGTCGCGCAGCGCGACCGCGCTCCTCGCCGCCGCGAGCCTCGCTTCGACGGCGCTCACGTCCGTTCGGGTGATCGCGCCCAGCTGGAACCGGTTCCGCGCGGCGTCAAGCTCGGTTTCAATCAGAACCAGATTGTTCCTTTCAAGCTCGAGCAGCCGGGAATAGCGCAGCACGTCGTAGTAGGCTGTCGCCGCCCCGAGGATCACGGACTGCTCCGATTCCGCCAGCGTCTGGCGGGCTCCGAGCACCCCCTCCTTCGCCGCTTCCACGGCCAGCCGCTGGCGGCCGCCGTCGGAAAGCAGAAGGTCCAGCGTGAGGCGCATCGTCCCCGTCAGCGAGGCGCCGGCCCCCGAAGGGCCTCCCATCGAGGAGCTCGATTCGCGGCCTTCCGCGGTCGCTACGAGGTTGATGGCGGGACGGAGCCCGGCAACGGCCCTAGCAACGCTTTCGTCCTGAATGCGCACCAGCGCTCTGGACGCCTCAAGAAGATTGCTTTCGCGATATGCGGAAGCTAGGGCCTCGGGAAGAGTCTCCCCTTGCGCGGGCGCCAAGGCCCACGCGGCAAGCGCGGCGCAATGCGCGCCAATTCGAATGAACGACATGGTGTACTCCGAGTTCGACTGCTGCTCGGTCGATCTCCTGCACCCGTTCCGGCCCTCAAAACACGAACGTCCGCTGTTTTTCGAAACCGGGCAGAACCGGCGCATGCGCATTGAACGCCATCCGCCAGCTCATCCTGCCTCTCGACTTTATGCCTACATTGCACTCGCCGGCCGTGCCGTCGACAAATATGCAGGCCATTTTCCCGCCTTCCTTCAGCTGCTCCAAGAGCGCTTCCGGAAGGTCCTCCACGCCTCCTTGGACAGTGATCGCGTCGTACGGCCCGTGCTGCGGAGCCCCCGCCGACAGGCGTCCTGCCACGGCGACGGCGTTGTCCACGAAATGGTTCGCGAGCGCTGATTCCGCCTGTTCCGCCAAATCCTCCAATTCCTCGAGCGCGACGACAGCCTCGGCCATCCGCGCGATGACCGCAGACGAATAGCCCAGTCCGCACCCGACATCCAACACGAGCTCGTCCGGCCTGACGTCCAGCTCCTGCAGCATTTTGGCAAGCACCCTCGGGTCGAGCAAGACCCTGCGGTCGGCCAGGCCCACATGATCGCCGATGTAGGCCAGATCCTTCTGCGCGCCGGGAACGAACTCTTCCCGCGGAATTTCCAGCATGGCTTGGATGATCGGAAACTTCGTCACGTCCGACGGTCGGACTTGGCAGTCCACCATCGCGATCCGGCGCTGATGGTATTCGTTCATCAAGAAGCCCGCCCCGCCGCTCTGAAGCCGACAGCCATAATCGCACAGATCGGCTTCAAGCGTAACGCCTGAACCGTATCCCCGGTCACATGTCCGGCCCGTCGCCGGGACCGTCGGATCCAGGACCATCGAGCTCGCCATCGTTGCTCCCGGCCGCCCCCGCCAATCCGGGAAGGCTCTTGAACTGCTCCAATGCCTCAGGATTCGCAAGCGCCTCGATGTTCTCGACGGGCCTGCCGTTCACGACGTTGCGCACCGCCAGCTCGACGATCTTGCCCGATTTCGTCCGAGGGATGTCCGTCACGGCGAATATTTTCGACGGGACATGCCGCGGCGACGCGCCGGTTCTGATCGCGCTCCTGATTTCGCCGACAAGCCGGTCCGAAAGCTCAATTCCCTCCCGCAGCCTCACGAACAGCACGATTTCGACATCGGCGCCGCGGCCCAGCCCTATGGCGAGGGATTCCAGCACCTGCGGCAGCCGCTCCACCGGGCGGTAGATTTCAGCGGTTCCGATCCTGACGCCGCCGGGATTCAGCGTCGCATCGGAGCGTCCGTAGAACACCAGCCCGCCGGATTTCGTCAGCCGGACCCAGTCGCCATGGTGCCAAACGCCTGGAAAGCGCGCGAAATAAGCCGATTCGTACTTCTCGCCACCGGGATCATTGTAGAAGCCCGTCGGCATGGACGGATGCGCCGAGGCGCAGACCAATTCGCCGGGCTCGTCGACCAGCGCGTTTCCGGCCGGATCGTAAACCCTGACGTCCATGCCGAGATACCGCTTTTGGCACTCGCCCCGGTAGACCGGACTGACTGGACTGCCGCCGACGAAGCAGCCGAGTATGTCCGTCCCGCCTGCAATGGACGCGAGGCAGATGTCGGCCTTCCATTTTGAATAGATGTAGTCGAACGATTCCGGCGAAAGCGGCGAGCCCGTGGAAAACACGGATTTCAGATCGGAAAGCGGCCATCTCCCGGCGGGCGCGACATCCGCTTTCGAGCATGCCTCGAAATACTTCGCGGAAGAGCCGAACTGCGTAAGCCGTTCCGTTTCCGCGATTCCGGGAAGCCGCCATCCGTCCGGGTGCAACGGGGATCCGTCGTACAGCACGATTGAGGCTTCCGAAGCGAGCGCGCTGACCATCCAGTTCCACATCATCCAGCCGCAGGTCGTGACGTACATGAGCCGGTCGTCCGGCCGGATGTCGCATTGAAGCCGGTGTTCCTTCAAATGCTGCAGGAGCGAGCCGCCGACGGAATGCACAATGCATTTCGGCAGGCCCGTCGTTCCGGATGAGAACATGATGAACAGAGGGGAACGGAAATCGACCCTGCGGAATTCAAGCTCCCGCGGCTGGTATCCGTCGACGAACTCCGCAAGAGATTCGATTCCCTGAGCCGGTTCGTCGACTCCAGGAGCGTATGGAAGGACGACGATCCGGGGCGTCTCGTCCATCCGCTTGGCCACCTCCACAGCCGTAGGAAGGGATCGGAAACGCTTGCCGCCGTACTCGTAGGCGCCATGGCAGAACATCAGCTTCGGCGCGATCTGCCCGAAGCGGTCCATGACGCCATTCACGCCGAAGTCGGGCGAGCACGATGACCAGACAGCCCCAATGCTCGCGACCGCAAGCATCGCGGCGACGGTCTCGGGCGTGTTCGAAACAATCGCCGCGACGCGGTCGCCTTCGGATACCCCTGCGTCCGCCAAGGCCTGCTGGATGCGCGATGTAAGCGACCGGAGCTCGTCCCAGGAAAGCGAACGGATCTCGCCGCCCTCGGAATGGAACGTCACCGCGCGGGCGGCTCCCATCCTGCGAAAAAGGTTTTCCGCGTAGTTGAGACGCGCGCCGGGGAAGAACCGGACATCGCGGATGCCGCCCGCTTCGGAACAAGCGGTCGAACCGCGGTCGCCGACCACGTCGCAGAAATCCCAGACCGAACTCCAGAAGGCGTCGGGCTGCTCAATCGAGTATTTCCACAGCCTGTCGTAGTCCAGGCGGACATCGGCATCCCCGACGCCGACATGCTTCATGAATTTGACAAGCTGCGACGAAGATGCCCGTTCCGGGGACGGCTCCCACAACAATCTGCCCATCACGCTCCATCCGGTCCCAGTAGCCGAACCTTCCGCGCAAACCCTGCCGAACGAAGGAACGCCCGTTGCTGGACATCGAATCGCGGCAACGGATTGCTGCCGGGTCGGCTGCGCTCAGCGTCTTATTTTGTCGAAACGGAAATCGGAGGGCAACTGATGCCAAGCACCTGCGCGCGCCCTCGCGTCGCCGGCCGGATTCGAAAGATCAGCATGCGAATCGAACGGGTTAGGGAAAAGCCTTGAGGGGAAGCCCGGCTATCGTTGCCGACCCTCCCCTTAAGGCACGACTGAATTCACGACCGCAGACGCCTGCCGGTCGCGACAGGCGCTATTTTGAAATCAGCAGATCCTGCATGGTCGATCCCGCCGCCTTGGCCTCGTTAACCCAAGCGGGCGTGCGCCCCCGGCCGGACCATGTCTGTGACGGATCCTTCGGATTCCTGTATTTCGGCGCAACTCTCGAACCGGTGCCAGTCCCTTTCGCATTGACCAGCTCATCCACGGTAAACCCCATGGACTTCGCTACGGCGTGCAATTTGGTTACCGCCTTTTCGCGCTTGCGCCGCTCGCTGAGCGTCGCAATCGCAACATCCACCCTGCGCCTTAGCGCGTTGAGCTCAGGAAGAGACAGGCCGTCAAGACTGATTTTGGTCATTTGAAATCCTTTGCTTTTTCGACATAACCGGTGCCGACAATACCATTGGGCAACACGGATTGCAATTCGGTCGCTGGCGGAATTTCAAAAAATTTTTTCGGAGCTGCCGAGCGCAATTCGATTGCGAAAAATTCGCTCGAAATCAACGGCAACGCAGCCGCAAATCTTCATGGCAGGAAGGGCAAATCGTTCCCCTTCCAAGCGCCCGAATCCGCTGGATTCATGTTCCGAATACGGGGTTCGCGCTTCGAATGCTCCTCGGACAATTGAAATGCGCTGGAGATTGGCATTACCTTGGCTGCCGAAAGCCGCCGACGCGAATCCCACGTTTCGCTTCCGTTCCGCAGAGGGATACGATGCGCCTGTCGAACAAGCCCTACCCCGATTTCGAATCCAGATCTTTCCTCGAAAGCCACATCGAACAGACGCTGAACTTCTACCGAAGGAACGCGCACGACCCGGGCGGCGGATTCTTCCATTGCTTCAGGGACGACGGCGCGGTTTACGACAAAAGCGCCCGCCACCTGGTCAGCTCGGCAAGATTCGTAGTCAATTTCGCCACCGCCTTCGCCGACACAGGAAACCCCGAGGACTTGGAGCGCGCGCAACACGGCCTGAAGTTTCTTGCGGAATCGCATCGGCAGCCCGGCGGATGGTTTGCTTGGGAACTCAACGCCGCCGCCGCTTCGAGCCCCGTCGTTGTTACGTACGGCCACGCGTTCGTTCTTCTTGCCGCCGCTTCGGCGGCGCGGGCGGGCATTCCGGGCGGAACGGAAATTCTCGAACAGGCCTGGAGCTTTTGCGAAAGCAGCCTCTGGCGGGAAGGCGACGGCGCGTACGTTGACGAACTCCCCGGGCTTTCGCTGCCCCCGGACCGATACCGCGGCCAGAACGCGAACATGCACATGTGCGAAGCCTGCCTCGCAGCCTGGCTCGCGGTCCGCGACGCCAAGTTCCTCGAACGCGCAAAATCGTTGGCGAAAAGGTTCGCCCTCGAGTTGGCCAACGAGTGCGGAGGGCAGGTCTGGGAGCACTATTCGAGCGACTGGACGCCGGATCTGAATTACAATCGGGAAAAGCCGGACGACTTGTTCAAGCCATGGGGATTCCAGCCCGGACATCAATTCGAATGGTCCCGGCTCCTGCTGATGCTTGAGAAGGAATCTGCCGAGGATTGGTATCTTGAGCGCGCGATATCGCTATTCGGGGCGGGCTGGAGCACCGGCTTCGACGGCGAGCACGGCGGCGTCGCATACGGCGTTTCACCGAACGGCGGCTTCGCCTCCGGCAAGAAATATTACTGGGTTCAAAGCGAAGGGTTCGCCGCCGCGTGGCGGCTGTACAGAAGGACCGGCATTCAGGCCTACCGCGAGCATTACAACGAGTTGTGGCGGTATTCCTGGGACAATCTTGTCGATCATGAGCATGGCGCGTGGTTCCGCGTTCTGGAACGCGACGGCAGCAAGATCGACGATCTGAAATCGCCGCCGGGCAAAACGGATTACCACACCGTCATGACCTGCTGGGACGTAATGAGCCAGCTTGGCTGACAGCATGGCGCTTTATGTCGCATGCCCGCGCAATTGAGTTCCCGTCGCATTCCGGCAGGTCGCTTCCGGGAACTGCGGAAAGTCCGCCGCGCTGCTTCCGATTGCGGCCATGATCGGGTTTCGCCGATGCAGTCCGCGGCAAAGCATTCCAAAGCGGCGCCTGCATGTGAAATTGAAGGGATTGACTGCATGTCCACAATAGTTTCCTGCTGAACTTTCAGCGGTTGCCGCAATTTGGAAATTGCGTACCCATGCCGGCCGCGGCAGCCGGTCGAATCCAAGGGATGCACGTGTCCTCGGAACATCTGAAGCTCAGCCTTGCGATCGAAGGCATGAACTGCAGCGCATGCGCTGCGCGTTTGCAGCGCGCGCTTGACGGCGCGGACGGCGTTTCCGACGCGGCGGTCAGTTTTGCGCTGGAACGCGCCGTTGTCCGCGTCGACCCGAGCGAGACTGACGCAGCCGGCGTTCTCGCCGAGATCAAGCGGAGCGGATTCGAGGCTGGGACGGAGACCGCGTCATTCCGCGTCGAAAACCTGTCCGACGGGAAATCCGCTCGGGCGGTCGAGGCGGCGGTCCGCGAGGTTCCCGGCGTGCTTGAAGTCGCTGCGAATCCTGCAACGGGCATGATGCGGGTGACCGGCCTTTCCCTGATGCTTGATGACGAGGCCGTGTTCCGGAGCGTCGGCGCCGTCGGCTTCCAATGCGTCCCCGAAGGCGATTCGGGAGCGCAGTCGCGACGGGAAATCAAGCGCGCGCGGCACGAGCGGCGCGCTATCGCTGTGGCGGCCGCGCTAACCCTTCCCTTTCTTGTCCAGATGGCGGGGATGGCCGCTTCGGGGGGGTCTGTGCCGTCAATCCATATGCCGCCGTGGGCGGAGCTTCTGCTCGCGCTTCCGATTCAGTTCGGATTCGGCCTGCGCTTCTACCGCGGCGCTCTTAGCTCGCTTCGAGGCCGAAGCGCCAACATGGACGTGCTGGTCGCCTTGGGGACCACATCCGCCTTCGCCTACAGCTGCTATCTGCTGTACGAGCTGGGCCCCGCCGCCCAGGGAAACCTTTATTTCGAGGCTTCCGCCGTGATCATCACGCTGGTCATGGTCGGCAAGCACTTGGAGGCGAACGCCAAGCGCAGCGCGGCGGCGGCGGTCCGCGACCTGCTGGCGCTAAGGCCCGACACCGCGATTGTCCGCCTGCCCGACGGCGGCACCGAATCCCGCCGCGCCTCGGCGCTGAACCCCGGCGACACCGTCGTTTGCAGACCCGGCGACCGGCTTGCAGTCGACGGAATCATCGTGAAGGGCGAAGCGGATATCGACGAAAGCCTGATCACCGGTGAAAGCGCCCCCGTTCCCAAGGGCGAGGGCGATTCCGTCTCCGCCGGCTCGATCAATGTCGACGGCTTCATCGACATCGAAACGGCGGCGGTCGGAGAGAATTCCACGCTCTCGAGAATGATCCGGCTGGTCGAGAACGCGCAGGTCTCGAAGCCTGCGGTGCACAGGCTTGTGGATCGCGTGAGCGCGGTCTTCGTTCCCGCGATCATTCTGATCGCGGTCGCGACATTCATCGGCTGGACCGCTTACGGGGCCGGGCTGGAGCAGGCGTTCAAAAGCGCCGCCTCCACTCTGGTCATCGCCTGCCCGTGCGCGCTGGGCCTCGCGACTCCGACGGCGATCATGGCAGGCTCGGGCGCGGCGACCAAGGCGGGAATTCTCATCAGGGATGCCGCGGCTCTTGAGCAGGCGCACCGGCTGTCCCTGGTTGCGTTCGACAAAACGGGCACCCTTACCGAAGGGAAGCCCGCGATCGCTGACATGCAATTGCTTTCAGACCTCGCCGAAGATGAAGTCCTGACGATCGCGGCCTCGCTGCAGCAGGGAAGCGAGCACCCCGTCGCGCAGGCGTTCATCGACGAAGCCAGCGGCCGGGGGCTTGGCATCCGCGCGGTGGAGAATTTCAGGAGCCATGTCTCGCGCGGAATCGAAGGCGTGATCGACGGGCGGCGCTACATGCTCGGCGGCGAGAGGATGTACCGTTCGGAAGGCGGCGGATTCACGCCGCCCGGACGCATGCCCGGCGGAACGCCGGTATGGCTGGCGGAGACGGATTCGGGGGCGAAGCGGCCGCTCGCGGCATTCGTGCTGGTCGACCGGCTCAGGCCGACATCGCGCGCCGCAATCGACCAGCTGAAGGATTTGGGAATCCGCACGATTCTATTGTCCGGCGACGCCGCTCGAATTGCGGAAGGCGTCGGCGCCGAACTCGGAATCGAGGAAACGCGGGGAGCCGTCCTGCCCGAGGAAAAGGCCGAAATTGTCGCGAGTCTCGGCAAGGACGGAGCGATTGTCGGCATGGTCGGCGACGGCATCAACGACTCGCCAGCGCTCGCCAGCGCTTCGGTCGGGTTCGCCATGGGCACCGGAACCGGAATCGCGATGGAGACCTCCAGCATAACGCTGATGAGGCCCGATCCTCGGCTGGTGCCCGCGACGGTTTCGGTCAGCCGCCGGACCTTCCGCAAAATCAAGCAGAACCTGTTCTGGGCGTTCGTTTTCAACACGACCGGCGTGCCGCTTGCCGCGCTGGGATTCCTGAACCCTTCCATCGCCGGAGCCGCCATGGCGTTTTCGAGTCTATGCGTCGTAGCGAACTCGCTGCTCTTGAGAACCTGGCGGCCCAGGTCCGATTGACATCGGGTCTCCGTCTCCTGACCGAGTCCGGACACATGCTGGACTGGCCCCGCCCCGTGTATTATTCGCAGTCATCCAAAGGTGCTGCCGTTCGCGCGAACACTGAAGCTCATCCCGGTCAATGCATGTTGGCGATGCTCGCGGTTGGCAGGTGCATGGTCTTGCCGGTTCGGCAACGGGGCGCGGACACGATGGGACGCTGAAGCGATGATGATGGAGAAGCATTCATGAACACGAATTGGATTGTGGCTCTTGCGTGCGGCGCAGCCTTGGCTCTCGGCGCCTGCATCAGCGGCAGTCCGGCGACAACGCCCACGACACCCAAGACGCCGACGGATCCCGGCACTCCGGCGCCGGCGCCGGCGCCGGACGACAGGACGGACGAGCAGAAGGCGGCCGACCAAGCTATGGACGATGCCCGGAGGGCCGTAGAGCGCGCCAATTCGGCTGCGCGCAGCGCCGCCACGAACCGGGCTCGGGACGCCGCGCAAGGCCTGATCGACAACGCGCGGACCGCATTGAACCGAGCCTTGGCGCTATGGAATGCCGCCTTTGAGGCAGCGCGCGGTCTGCCGACGACCCCCTCCAACATCGTAAAGCTTGACAGAGTGTCAATGGAGCGCGACGAAGCGAGAGCCGCCGCGGCCTTGCTGCGCGCCCAACTGGACCGCGCCGAAGGCAGCATCGGGTGGTCGGGGGTCTCCGTGGTGGCAACGGCAATTTCACGACCCGTAGTCATTCCGCGGACCGCAATCGATGTGGAGCGCACCGAGCGGATCGAGAGCAGCGCGGATGTCGCAACCCGGCTGAAGGCGGCCAATTTGCCCGCGGTCATGTTCGAAGCCGGCAAGAATGTGATGCAAGACGGTCAGAGCAGCAGCGGGGACCGGCTTCGCATGAGGGGCATTCCGGTCAGATACACGCATGCCGGCAGTGGCGTGCTGAGGCACCCGAACGGCGCGGCGGTGGCCGCCGGCAGTTCGCACAATATTCTGGCCGGCCTGACCATAACGCGCTCGGGACTTGCAATAGATCTGGGCGGGGATGGCAGACAGCCCGGCTCGGACCTTCGAATCACGTTGAACGCGGCAGGCGAAATAGGCAGCGGCACGGCGAATGCATACGATCTCGCATTGGATTTCGGGAGGCCCGCATCCTCCCCTACAGGCAACGCCGAACATTACTGGGCCGCCGATCTCATGCCGACCGCCGCCCAAGTGACTGCAGACGAAACCGACTTCAAGAACGGAACGCGGACACTGGCATTGGGCACATACTATTTGCGGATGTCCAACCATCTCGGCTTCGATAGCAAACTTGAGTATCCGGAGCCGGATGCGGCTCCGTACCCGATAGACGACGTGAATTACTATTTGTCCTACGCGGCGTACGGGCTCTTTGACTTCCTTCCGCGCAGCAATGGCGCGGGCGATGAAATCCCCGGGCAGGGCAGGGCTCGCGCGGGCCGAATCTTCCCGTTCCATGTGGGCTACGACGCGTTCAAGGACGCGGCGGGCAAGAAGGTCACCGACGTGGCCGATGCGGACAAGATCACCCGAGGCAAGTTCACGGGCCGAACCATCGCTCAGGAATTGGTCGCGAATGAGCCTTACCCGTACGATGTGAAGCCGCCGGCTATCACAACAGATGCCGTGCTGCTGCGGGGCGATGTCGAGCTGACAGCAACGATTTCGGGCACTGCAGCCAGCAACAAGATCAGCGGAAAAATCAAGAACCTGGAGTCCTGGGACACGAGAGGGCATTGGGAGGACTACGCGCGCATCACCGGGGACGTGACGCTCTCGGAGGGCGACATTGCGGCCAACGGATCGTTCACCGGAGTCGTCGCCGATCCCGACGGCAGCGCCACCGCTTTCGCCGCGGGCGCGTACAGAGGAAGCTTCTACGGGCCGCTCAGCGGGCTGGAGGCGGCCGGTGCCTACCTTATAAACTACGATCCGGCTGGAAGCGTTGAACGCTCGATCGTGGGCGGCTTCGGAGCGGCGCTGGTCCGCGAGGACGGCACCTACGGCAACGAGGTGGAAACCGGGCGAACGGGCAACTGATCCCGGATCCTGCCCGGCGGGCTTCGGCTGCCGCGCCCTCCGGCGCGGCAGCCTTCCTTTTCAAACCAGGATGCTCGATTTCCGGTCGTTCGCTGAATCGCTTGCCGACGCGAGCCGCCACTTCGAACGCGGGAAACCGGATTAATCGCGTCGGCATTCAGGCTGCATTCGCTCTGATTCGCGGCCACGCGGCCGCAACTGATTTCGACCATCGGCATTGTTCCGCGCCGGCCGGTTCGGGGCACAGCCCGATCCTCCGCGGCGCGCGGCCGCCATTCCGACCCGCATCCCGATCGCGCTGCAGTGCAGGGAATGGCGCTTCAGGGCATCGACGGCCTGCGCGCGCCAAGTTTCCGATGATCGGAAACTGCGCAACTTTTCATGCGGCGAGCTACATCCAGCCTCCGGGCGGAACGCCATGAATCGGGCGATCATTCCCGCATCGATCTGCCCCCGTCCCGGCGCCCGATGCCCCGCTGGCGCAACGAACCCGCCTGCGCCGCCGGCGGACGCGTTCCGATTCAGGCTTCGTCCACGCTCTCCAGAAGCATCCATTCGTGGTCGCCTGCGGCCTCAATGCAGGCCAAGGCCTGTCGGCCACGCGCGGTCCGTTACACCGGCGCGCTTGCCATCGGCGCTCGGCGAGTGGAAGCGGCGGCAGTCGGGCATGCAATGAAGATCAAGCGCATCGCGCGAGGCATCAGGTCCGATGATCGCAGGATGCAACAGGGCGTTCGCACTTTCTCTTCCGGTTCGATATCCGGCATGGCCGCGGGCAGCTGCGCGCGCTGACGAAGAAAGGCGGTCTCGCAAGCTGGACGGCGTTTTTCGCGAAACCCGACTCTCCGGCGAACACGGGGCAGTTCATTCAACTCGCCTTCGTTCGTCATAAAACGCTCTCATTCGGCCAATATCGGCCGCATTCATCGCTCCGCTGCTCTCAATCTCCTCAAGCTGCCTGTCCGCCTCAGCAAACGTTATCCAGCCCGCATCGTCCGCCGCCGCATGCCACCGATTCCGCATCGCCGCGGACGATTTTCGCGCCAAGTCAGGATCAAGCAGATCGGGCCGGTAAAGATAAACGAGCCGCAGGCCGAGCTTCCTCAGGCGCGGATCGTCCAGCCGATCCAGCATGCCGAGGCGCTCCTGCCATGACGACTGCTGGAACGATTCCAGCAGGATCCGGTCTCCTTCGCTGTAGAATTGCGAATACAGGCGCTCTTCCACATGGGGGCTCTCCGCTCGATCAGCGAAGCGGTTCGCCATCGCAGCGCCGATTCTGTCCCGGAGCCTCTTCATATTGGCCAAACGCTCGGCGCGGTCCGCCACGACAGGTTCGACAGCTTCAAGCTCGAACAGCGAAGGGAACCTGTTTGCCGCCACGGTCAACAATTTCCTCGGATTCGATTCCAGCGCGTCCGAGATTTCCTCGTCGCCGACAGCCGCCAGATCCGCGGGATCGCAGAGTTCAAGGTCCAAAAAGGCGATGGCGTTCCGGTTGTTCGGATTTCGGCCAGCGAAGGCTCCGATAACGGAGTGTGGAGGAGCCGCGCCGATTCTTTCAATCAAACGAAGCGGTCGGCCGCTATGCAGCATCTCGTTCACCGATTTCTTGGAACGGTTCCGAAGCGATCGATTCCAGACATCCGGAGCCTCGTCCCGGATTGCGCGGGCAATATCGATCGTCGCTCCTACGTCACCAAGGGCGTCGTGGATGTCGTGCCGGAAACCGTTGGCTTCCGCCAAGCTGCCAAGCTTGAAGGAATTGCGCCCGCCTTCGTCGGTCGCCCAATTCAATGCGCCATTCGCGAGCACCCAGACCGAATAGACAAGCGTCATCACGTCCATTCTGTCATTTCCGTCAAACTGCGTCCGGTATGGAGAGGGGTGCAGGTTCTGATAAAACGCGTGCCTCAGCATCTCCTCGTCGAACGAGATGCTGTTGTATCCCGTCCACGTGCAGGGGCCCCGGCGAGCCCAGCGAGTGATCAGTTCGGCGATCGCCCCCGTGAACTCGAAGAACGTTGGCAGTCCGGGGTCGGACAGATCCGCTGGAGTTGTGCCCGTAACCGCCAAGGCCCACGGCGCAGGAAGCACATGCGGCGAAAGCCGACACCGGATATTGAATTCATCCAACGGCTCCAGCCGGTCGTCGGTCAGAATGGCCGCGAATTGGAGAGGCTGGTCGTAGGCCGGGTTGGTTCCGGATGTCTCAAGATCGTAAAATGCGAACGGCATGTCTCATTTCGTCACTATCCGGCCCGCGCTGCGCAACCCGCCCGGCTCCGGGCAAGGCGGAACCGGCCGGGAAAAGGCGAGCGCTTTCGTGAAGGCACTCGATTCCTGAACCGCCGATTCCCGGAAACCGGAAAGGTCGTCTGCATACGGGGCATGGAGGCGAGTACCGGAATCGAACCGGTGTTCACGGATTTGCAATCCGCTGCGTAACCACTCCGCCAACTCGCCAAGGACGCGAATATAGGTCCGCGAACCTAGCGGCGCAACTCGAATGCCGATCCGGCTGCCGGAGGCCGCGATTCATTGCCGGCGTCGCCCCGCGGTAGGCCGGATCGGATGACTCGACGGGCAATTCCGGGGAACCTATCAACAATTCCAGCCTTTCCAATCGAACACGGGGCCGGGATGGCAAGAACGGAACTGCCGAATCTCGCGATTGCCGCCGGCTGCGCCGAGCGGGACTTCGTCCGAATTCCGCCATGAGCCGCGCCGACCGGTCCTGCGCTGCCGCCATTGGCGAGCCGTTCGAGGAATGGTTTTCGAGCAGGAAGTGGGCTGTCCGACCCCACCAGCGGGAGATGGTCCGGAGATCGGGCGAAAGCGCCCTGCTGCTGGTCGCGCCGACAGGAGGCGGAAAGACCCTCGCGGGATTCCTCCCAAGCCTCGCGGAAATCCCGCTGCGGCAATCGGCCGGACTGCATACCCTGTACGTTTCGCCGCTCAAAGCGCTCGCGGCCGACATCAAGAGAAACCTCCTCGTGCCTATATCGGAGATGGACCTTCCGATCCGGGTGGAGGACCGCACCGGCGACACGAGCCACGCCGCGCGGCTGAGGCAGCGCGCCGACCCTCCGCACATTCTGCTCACGACGCCCGAATCGCTTACGCTGCTGCTGTCCTATCCGGACGCCGCCAGGATGTTCGGCGGGCTTTCGCGAGTGATTGTCGACGAAATCCACGCCCTTGCGGAATCCAAGCGCGGCGATCAGCTCATGCTCGGCATGTCGCGCCTTCAGGCGATTTCGCCGAACCTCCGGCGCGTCGGGCTTTCGGCGACAGTTCGCGACCCGAAGGAGATGGCGGGCTATCTCGCCGGGCGCGCGATGGCCTGCGGCATCCTCGCGGCCGAACCCGGTCCGCCGCCGGATATCCGGATGCTGGAGGCGGACGAGGCGCCGCCTTGGTCGGGCGGCGGCGGCCGCTACGGCGTCAGGGCGGTGCTGGACGCCTTGCGGAACGCCCGCCTGACGCTCATCTTCATCAACACCAGAGCGCAGGCCGAACTGTTCTTCCGAGCCCTCTGGCAGGAAAACGACGGCGCGCTTCCGATCGGCATCCATCACGGCTCGCTGTCCCTTGACGCGCGCAAGCGCGTCGAGCAGGCGATGGTCGACGGCCTGCTCCGGGCGGTGGTCTGCACCGGCACGCTTGATCTCGGCATCGACTGGGGCGATGTGGACCTGGTCATCCAAGTCGGCACGCCGAAGAACGTAAAGCGCCTCGTCCAGCGCATCGGGCGTTCGAACCACCGTTACAACGCGCCGTCGCGGGCGCTGGTGCTGCCTGCCAACCAGTTTGAAACCATTGAATGCACAGCCGCGCTCGACGCTGTCCGCGACGAGGATCTCGACGGCGAGCCGAAGAGGAAGGCACCCCTCGACGTTCTTTGCCAGCACATCATGGTCGCGGCCTGCTCGGGACCTTTCGATGCGGACGATCTGTTCCGCGAGGTCAGGAGCGCAGGTCCGTACGGCCGTCTTTCGCGAGCGGACTTCGACGACTGCCTCCAGTTCTGCGCAACCGGCGGCTACGCCCTGCGCGCATATGATCGCTGGCGGAGGCTCATGCAGGACGGCAGCGGCAAATGGCGGCTGAGGGACCCGCGGACCGCTCGGGCGATCCGGATGAACACCGGCACGATAGTCGGAACCGAAATGCTCGGCGTGCGCCTTGGAAAGAGGCGCGGCGGCAGAATGCTCGGCGAGGTCGAGGAATTCTTCGCGGCCACCTTGAAGCCCGGCGACAGCTTTCTCATCGGCGGCGAAACGGTGCGTTACGAGCGCATATCGGAGATGTGCGTTCAAGTGAGCCGGGAAGGCAGCGGCCGACCGAAAATCGCCGTGTTCAAAGGCACGAAGTTCTCGACTTCGACGCTGCTCTGCGACCGCGTGCTGCGGATACTCGAGTCGGGCGACTGGAGCGGGCTGCCGAAACGCGTTGCCGAGTGGCTGGACGCCCAAAGGGCTATTTCGAAAATACCTCGCCAGGACCGGCTGCTCGTGGAAAGCTTCCGGCATGGCGGAAGAGAGTACACATGCGTTTACGCCTTTGCCGGATACAACGCGCAGCAGACGCTCGGCATGCTGCTCACTGAACGGATGGAGGAGGCCGGACTTGGCCCTCTGGGCTTGGTTTCGAACGACTACGCGGTGCTGATATGGAGCCTTGATCCCGCGGCTGATCCGGAAGCCCTCCTCTGCGGGCGCCCCATCCGGGACGTTCTGGAGACCTGGCTCGCGGGAAACGCGCTCATGAAGCGGACCTTCCGCGGAGTCGCCACCATCGCCGGTCTGATCGACCGCTCGTTTCCGGGCAAGCGGAAGTCCAGCCGCCAAGTCACCTTCTCCACAGACATCCTCTTCGACACCCTGCACAAGCATGACCCGGACCACGTGCTGCTGCGCGCCACCCGCGAGGAGGCCATGAAGGGCCTCATCGACTTCGGGCGGATCGAGGAAATGCTGGAACGGATCGGCGGAAGAATCGACCATGTGCGGGCGCCCCACCTCACGCCGCTGGCAGCCCCGCTACTGCTGGAGGTCGGCAGCATCCCGATCAAGGGCAGCGGCGAAGACCGGCTCATTGCGGAGGAGGCGGAAGCTTGGATCCGGAAGGCGGGCTTGATCGGGAAGCCCGCGGCAACGCGGCCTGCCGCCTGAGCGCCGGTGCCGCATCTGGAATTCACCTTTTGCGGCGAAAGGCTGCGCGCCTTCGGCAGCGGCGCGCTCCATTGGCCGAGGCGGGGGCTGCTCGCGGTCGCGGACCTCCATCTGGGGAAATCGGAGCGGATGGCCCGCGCGGGCGGGAGCCTGCTGCCGCCGTACGAAACGATGGAAACGCTCAGACGCTTGGCGGCGGACGCGAAGGAAGCGCAGCCCGAAACCGTGCTCTGCCTCGGCGACAGCTTCGATGACGCCTTGGCGGGGGCGCTCCCGGCCGAGGCCGAGCGAGCGCTCCGCGGAATCGCCGATGGCCGCCGGTGGATATGGATCAGCGGAAACCACGACGCGGAGACAAAGCGCGCTGACGGAATCCAAGCCGCAAGCTGCCGCTTCCCGCCATTGGAATTCCGGCACATCGCGTCGCCGGGAGCGGACTGCGAGGTCTCCGGCCACTACCATCCGAAGATCGCGATAAGCGCCAAGGGCGGAAGGGTCGTCAGGCGTTGCTTCCTGGTCGACGGAAGAAGGGTGATACTCCCAGCCTACGGCCTGTACGCTGGAGGCCTCCACTGCCACATGCCGCCGCTGCGGGACCTTGTTGAGCCCGGCGCAAGGGCGATCGTGACCGGGCGCAACCCGGCGGAATTGCCGGTGCCCAAGTAGCGGCGCGGCGCAACGCGCGCGGCCGACGCGGAACCGGCCGCGCTCCGTCGGCCTATCTCAGGATGTCTTCGGCAGCTCCCATGCCGAGCGATGCCCTGCAAGCGGAAAGCGTGTTCGCAAGCAGGCAGGCAATCGTCATCGGCCCTACGCCCCCGGGCACCGGGGTTATCGCTCCGGCTACCCGGTTCGCCTCCCCGAAATCCACATCGCCCACAATCGCGCCTTTCCCGGAACCGGGCGCGGGCACCCGGTTGATCCCCACATCGATCACAGTCGCGCCCGGCTTTATCCAGCCGCCCTTCACGAATTCGGGCCTGCCGACTGCAGCGACCAGCACATCCGCCCTGCCGCAGACCGCCGGAAGATCCCTGGTCCTGCTGTGCGCGACCGTGACAGTGCAGTTCTCCCCGAGCAGGAGGCTGGCCATCGGCTTGCCGACGATGTTCGACCGCCCGACCACGACCGCGTCCTTGCCCGAAAGCGATCCGTGCAGCCGCCTGAGAAGAAATAGGCAACCCAGCGGCGTGCAGGGCACAAGGGACTCTTGGCCAGTTGCCAGCCGCCCTGCGTTCGATACATGGAATCCGTCGACGTCCTTCGCCGGGCTGATCGCGTCGATGACGGCATTGGCATCCAAGTGGGCGGGAAGCGGAAGCTGCACGAGAATCCCGTGCACGCCGGGATCCCCGTTCAAGCGATCAAGCACTCCGAGCAGTTCGCCGGGCGATACCCCCTTGTCCAAGCGGTGCTCGAACGACGCCATTCCGACCTCTCTGGTCATTCTGGCCTTGCTGCGGACATAGACTTGGCTTGCCGGATCTTCGCCGACGAGAACGACCGCCAAGCCCGGCACGACGCCCGCTGCGTCCTTCAGCCGGGAGACCTCGGCGGCGACCCGCGCTCTCAGCTCGGCCGCGGCGGCCTTCCCGTCAATCAACCGGGCAGCCATCCTAAGCCTCGGCCTGCATGCTGCCTCGGCCGTGCGGCCAAGCGGGCTGCGAAGGAACGAAGAGCCGCAGCCCGTCCCCGACGCGAACGATCCCCTCGCGCTCGACCCATGCTGTGACGCCCCTGCGCCGCGAAGCCTCCGCCTTGAAACGCTTTCCGGATCCGGGCATGTCGAACTCGATTTCCCGCGCCGGGAGGTTGCAGGGAAGATTTTCGAGGTCGACGACAACGGTCGCGCCCGATTCGAACCGCAGCCGGGACGATGGCGGCACGAGCGTGAAATCCGGAATGCCGCGCACCACGAGATTCGCCCCGAGCAGGTCCGGCTGAAGCTCGCGGACGCCGATGCCTTTGGCGATGCTCGCGAGCTCCTCGGCGGACAGCACGCTCAGCTGGCGCGAATTGCGAATCGGCGTGCCGAGGTCGTGCATCGCTTCGACGCGCACGCAGGACGGCCGGAACAGGCCGCCGTGCGAATCGCCCTTCACGCCCTCGAAAAGCAGCTCGATCTCATTGTCCGGCCGCGCACGCAGCGAGGACTCCCGATCATGCACGCAGCCGACCCAATCCACGGTGCCGGCGATCCCGGCGTCAGCCAAAGCAGCCATTTCCAGATCCTGCGTCCGGTTCCGGGCGAGGGAATGGCGCGAAACCGGAGCAATTTCAACCGCGCAGCGGCGGCGATGCGCGCCTGCGTGGTCCCGAACCCGGAGGACGGGCAGAACGCGTGTCAGTGTTCCGGCGCGGCTTCGGAGCCTCTTGCTTTCCCCTTTCCGGCGCGGGGAAACTGGGTGACGGTCGCCTTCCGTCTTGGAACCGAGGGCACGGCGGCCACCGTCACCGGCTTCAGATCGTCTCCGGCAAGCAGCCTCGTGATCTCGTCGCCGGTCAGCGTTTCGTACTCGAGCAGGCCCTCGGCGAGCCGGTCGAGGTCGGCGCGCCGCTCCGTCAGAATCGACTTCGCCGCGTCCCAGCACTCGCCCATGATCCGGCGGGTCTCCTCCTCGATGAGCTTCTTCGATTCCTCGCTTGTCGAGCCGCCCTTGCCGGGATTGCCGAAGGGGCTGCCGCTGTCGGCGCCGTAGCTCACATTGCCGAGCTTCGGCGACATTCCGAATTCAGCCACCATCTGCCTCGCGATGTCGGTCGCCATCTGGAGGTCGCTCTTGGCGCCGGTCGAAACGTTCTCGGGGCCGAACACGATTTCCTCGGCCGCCTTGCCGCCCATCGCCATCTTGATCCGCGACATGAGCTTCGTCATCGTGAACGTGTGGTGGTCCTTCTCCGGAAGAGGCACCATGACCCCCAGCGCGCCGCCGCGCGGTATCACCGAAACCTTGTAGACCGGGTCGTGCTGCGGAACGTTCATGCCCACGATCGCGTGCCCGGCCTCGTGGTACGCGGTCAGCTTCCGCTCGTCGGCCGAAATGAGCAGCGACCGGCGCTCGGACCCGAGCAGCACCTTGTCCTTCGCCTTCTCGAAATCCTCCATCAGGACGAACCGCTGCCTGGCCCGCGCGGCCCGCAGCGCGGCCTCGTTCACGAGGTTCGCCAGATCCGCTCCCGAGAATCCGGGCGTGCCCCGCGCGAGAACCCGGAAATCCACGTCGTCGCCGAGCGCCACCTTCCGGCCGTGCACCAAGAGGATCGCCTCCCGGCCCTTCAGGTCCGGCTTCGGCACGAACACCTGCCTGTCGAAGCGTCCCGGCCGGGTCAGCGCGGTATCCAGGACGTCGGGCCTGTTCGTGGCGGCGACGATCACGACGCCGTCGTTCGACTCGAACCCGTCCATCTCGACCAGCAGCTGGTTGAGTGTTTGCTCCCGCTCGTCGTTGCCGCCGCCGATTCCGATTCCCCTTGAGCGGCCGACCGCGTCGATCTCGTCGATGAAGACGATGCACGGCGCGTTCCTTTTGGCCTGCTCGAACATGTCCCGAACGCGCGACGCCCCGACGCCGACGAACATTTCGACGAAATCCGATCCTGAGATCGTGAAGAACGGAACGCCCGCCTCGCCCGCGATAGCCCGCGCCAGCAAGGTCTTTCCGGTTCCGGGCGGGCCCACGAGAAGGGCGCCCTTCGGAATCTTCGCGCCGAGCCTGGTGAACACCTCGGGGTTCCCGAGGTACTCAACGATTTCCTCGAGCTCCTCCTTGGCCTCGTCGATGCCGGCGACATCGGCGAACGTCGCCTTTCCGAGATCCTCGGTCAGCAGCTTCGCCCGGGATTTGCCGTAGCCGAAAATGCCCGCGGGGCCGCCCGCCTGCTTCCGGTTCAAGTAGATCATCAGCGCCAGAATCAGCAGGCCGAAAATGAACGCAGCCATCGTCTATCCTTGCCGAATTTCCATTCTGCGCGGCGCATCCGGACGCCGGAGGCTCGCCGCCGCTGACAAGCAATCCGATGCCGGCGCGGCAAGCTCTGCTGCGGCCGAAGAAATCAGGTCGGCTCCGGCTCCAGCCGGCCGCCCGCCGCCTCGGCAGCGCGAGGACGCGGCCTCTTCGTCTTCGGGATGGCCGTCGCGGTGCCCGCGGTCGGCGACGGCATGTCTTCGCCGCTGCCGCGATCCAGCGATTCCCCGGCGAGAACGCGCTCGATCTCCTCGCCCGTCAGCGTTTCGTACTCGAGCAGCCCCGCCGCCAAGCGGTCGAGATCCTCGCGCCGCGCCTCAAGAATGGATTTCGCGGCGGCGCCGCACTCCTCTACGATTCTGCGCGCCTCCTCCTCGATCAGCTTCTTGGAGTCCTCGCTCGTGGTGCTCTGGGCGAAGCTTCCGGAGAACAGATCCGACTCGCCGGCGTAGTTGAGGTTGCCCAGCTTGGGCGACATCCCGAATTCCGCGACCATCTGCCTTGCGATGCCGGTCACCTTCTTGATGTCCGACGCGGCGCCGGACGTCACCTGCTCGGATCCGAACACCAGCTCTTCGGCGATCTTGCCGCCCATGGCCATCTTGATGATCGACAAATACTTCGTGAACGTGACGGAAAGCTGGTCCTTTTCCGGCAGGCTCATCATGATTCCAAGCGCCGCCCCGCGCGGGATGATCGACACCTTGTAGACGGGATCGTGCTGCGGCACGTTCATGCCGACAAGGGCATGCCCGGCTTCGTGGAAAGCCGTGAGCCTCCGCTCCCCCTCGGTCATGACCATCGACCGCCGCTCGGATCCGAGCATGACCTTGTCCTTCGCCTGCTCGAAATCCTCCATGGTGATGTAGCTTCGGTCGACCCGCGCCGCTCGCAGCGCCGCCTCGTTGACGAGGTTCGCCAGATCCGCTCCCGAGAATCCCGGCGTGCCCCTCGCGATGACGCCGAGGTCCACGTCCGGCCCAAGCGGCCGCTTCGTCACGTGCACGCCCAGTATCTTCTTCCGCCCCGTGATGTCGGGATTCGGCACGTAGATCTGCCGGTCGAAGCGGCCCGGCCTGCGCAGCGCGCTGTCGAGCACGTCCGGCCGGTTGGTCGCCGCGATGATGATGACGCCGTCGTTCTCTTCGAACCCGTCCATCTCGACAAGCAGCTGGTTGAGCGTCTGCTCGCGCTCGTCGTTGCCGCCGCCGATTCCGATTCCCCGCGAACGGCCGACCGCGTCGATCTCGTCGATGAACACGATGCAGGGCGCGTTCTTCTTCGCCTGCTCGAACATGTCCCTGACCCGGGAAGCGCCGACGCCGACGAACATTTCAACGAAATCGGAGCCCGATATCGAAAAGAACGGAACCTCCGCCTCTCCGGCGATCGCTCTCGCCAGCAGCGTCTTGCCGGTTCCCGGGGGGCCGACCAGCAGCGCGCCTTTGGGAATTCGCGCTCCCAAGCGGGAGTATTTTTTGGTGTCCTTGAGGAATTCGACGATTTCCTCGACTTCCTCCTTCGCCTCGTCGATCCCCGCGACGTTGTCGAACGTCACCCGGTCGCGGCGCTCGGTCAGCAGCTTCGCCTTGGATTTGCCGAATCCCATGGCGCCGCCGCGGCCGCCCCCTTGCATCCGGTTCATCAGGTAGAACCACACGCCGATCAGAATCAGGAACGGCAGCAGCGGCGCCACGAAAGACATGATCCCGCTGGGCTCCTGCGATTTGGCCTCGATCTTGACGCCCTTCTCGACGAGCATTCCGGTAACGTCGACTTCCTGGGGCTTGATGACAGTGAACTGCCCGCCGTCAGTGGTGAAGACCACGACCCGCTCACCGTCCAGTACGACGCTCGACACCTCGCCTGCCTCGACCTTCGCGAGGAAGTCCGAATAGGAGATCGATCGGGACTGCATTGAGGACGGGCCTTCGGTGAACACGTTGAAGAGCACGACCACAAGCGCGATCATCGCCAGCCAAAAGGCCAAATTCTTAATCGACATCACCCGGCAATCCTCCAAGCCGCGCGGTTTCCGCCCGCGTGCGCTGCAGCATCCATGGCGGCCGCACCGTTCCGCGCGGGCCGGAGCCGACCCGCGGACCTGCGTTTTCCTTCATTCTAACAGATAGCGGTCGAATGTGAATTTTCAATCCGGCGAAAACGAATCCAGAAAATCGCGCTCGCCCTTGAGCAGTTCGGCGGCCCATCCGCGCGAAAATCCGGCGAGCGGCGCCGCCACGAGGACGCCGTCCTGCCATATCGCGGGCGAGCATGCGAGGCTGCGGGCCGGCAGGCCGGTGCTGCGCCAGTCCGGGCATTCCTTCAGCCCTTCGGGACCGAGCGCTCCAAGGACCGCGCCGCTCGGCGGCGTTTCGCCGGACATGGCCCAGCGGCCGTCCCAGACCTCGCCGGGCGGCACGGGCGGCGGGCACGCGGCCCGCTCGCGCGCGACGCGGAGGCCGCCTCCGCCCATGCGCGACATGACGCACCCTGAAAGAGTCGACGCGTCGCCGTCCCCGACGTTGGCGAGGCATCTTTTGAGCGCGTCGATTCGAGGCCGGTAGTCGGCTCCGCTTCGAAACCGCAGCGCCGCCGCCGCAAGCCGCAGCTTCAATTCTTCGGGAAGCTCCCAGATTTCGGGGCCGAATTCCACATCGCCCGCTGCCGAAACCTCGGCGATTCGTTCCGCGGCGGCATGGGCGGAGCGTTCCAGAACCAAGCGCGCGAGCGCCATGCGGTCGGCGGTCGCGGCAAGCCGTTCGCGGGTGGCGCCAAGCGTCTCCAAATGATCCAGCATCCGGCGGGCCTTCACCCGGTCGTAGCGGGCATCGCTGTTGGCGGGGTCTTCCGCCCAGCTGACTCCCCGTTCCGTCAGGCATTCCCTGAGTTCGCTCCTGCTGAAGCCCAGCAGCGGCCGGGTCCATTCGATTCCGTTCCTGCGGAGGCGGCGCGGCATGGCCGAGAGCCCGTCGACGCCTGAGCCGCGGGCGAGATTCAGCAGCAGGGTTTCGGCCTGATCGTCCAGCGTGTGCGCCAAGGCCGCGGTCCGGATTCCTTTCGAGCGGGCCCAGTCCGCAATAAGCCGGTAGCGGGCTTTCCGCGCTTCGCTCTGAAGGTTGCCTGCGCGCCGCTCTTCGCGTTTCCATCGCAGCGTCGAATGCGGATGGAATCGCGCCTCGGCGAATTCCCGGACGCTTTCGCACTCCGCAGCCGATTCGGCGCGCAGGCCGTGGTCGACGGAGACGCAGCGGAGATTCCCCGGCTGTTCGCGCCAAAGCTCGGACATCAACGCGAACAGCGCCATCGAGTCGCCGCCGCCGGAAACCGCTACCGCGACGGTTTCGCGGCCGACACCGATGCCCAGGCTCCGGAGGGCATCGTCCAAGCGCGCCGCGGGCGAGCCCGTCAGTAGCACTCCGCGTACAGGAAGTCGGCCTCTTCCCGGTCGCCTTCTCCGGAAACAGGCAGCTTTCCCGCCAAAAGGGCGAAAATCTCGCAGCCCGCCGGCCTTTTGCCGATTCTGGCCAAGCTTCCAGCCAAGTGGAGCGCCGACCTGTTGCGCAACGCCTCGTCGGACGCGGTATTGTAGGCTTCCAGGTAGGACCGGGCCGCGTCGGCGCGCATGTCCAGCCGCGAAAGCGCCGCGCCTCTAAGGAAATGCGCTTCGACGACGCGCTCGCCCGACGGAAACTCCTCCGCGTAGCGGCCGAACTTCTCGGCGGCGTCGGCAAACCCGCCGGCTAGGAAGGCCGACTCGGCCTTGTCGAACATGCGCCTCGCCGTCTGCTCAGGGGTCGAGGCTCCGGAAGCAGCGGAATCCCCAGGCGCGGGCAAGTCCGCACCGTCGGCGCCGAGCGCCAAATCCTGGTCGAACTCGCCGATATCGCGCCCCTCGAGCGCGAGGAGCCTGAGCTCCAGGTCGCGAAGCTGAACGGTTCCGGTGTCAACAACGCCGAGAATGCGGGCCTCTATCCGCTCGACCTTCCCGATGTTGGATCGAAGCTCCGCTTCGATCGCGTCCAGCCTCAGAAGCGCGTTCTGCGGAAGCTGCGGCGTTTCGCCGCCGGCGCCTGATTCCTGTCCTTGGCCGGGGCGCAGCTCGGCCGCCAGCTGCGCGAGCAGCTCGTGAAGGCTTTCCAGCGAGGCCCTGACATCCGCCAGGCTTTCGGGATCCGGCTGCTCCGACTGCGCATCGGCGCCCGCCGGCCAAGCCAGCAGCGCCGCCGCGAGGAGCCCGGCGGCCGGTATCCTGAACATGCCGCCGAGGCGGTCCTAGCTGCCCGGGAGCGCGGAAATCACCGTGACCGCGCGGCGGTTCTGCGACCAGCAGGACTCTGCCGAGCAGACGGCCGCCGGACGCTCCTTGCCGAACGTCACGGTCTGCAGACGGTGATCGGGGACGCCGAGCGAAACAAGATAGTCGCGCGCCGCGCTCGCCCGCCGGGCGCCGAGCGCCAGGTTGTATTCCCTTGTGCCCCGCTCGTCCGCGTGTCCTTCGATCAGCGCGTTGTAGCCCGGGTTGTCGAGCAGCCATCTTGCCTGCCCGTCCAGTACGGCTGACGCTCCCGGGCTGACCGCGCTCTCGTCGACCGCGAAGAAGATTTTGTCGCCCAGCACCTGATTGAAATAATCCGGCGTCGCCGGATCGTAGTCGAGATCGGTCTGCTGTTCGATGTTTCCGTCGGAGCCCGCCCCTCCAGCGGACCCTCCCGACGATCCGCCGCCCCGAAGGCCGTCGAGCACGGACTGGTCGGTGCACGCAGCCAGCGACGCGGCCGCCGCGGCGCAGAACGCCGCGAACTTAAGTTGATTCATCATTCCGCTGTTCCTGCCTCAATGCCGTCATTGTTCGTGGAGCCGCTAGTTAGCACCGGACGAAGCGAATTGGAACTTTGCCTATTCGCGAAGAGGGCCCCAGGCGGGGTCCGAGGCGAACAGCCTGCCGTCCCCGTCCGACGCCAGCCGGGGCGTGTCCTGCCGGCGCAGATTCCGGCCGGTCAGGTCGACGGAATAAAGCGTTGGCCCGCCTTGCGCGCCTGGCGTTTCGCGGAAGAACATCAGCACCCGCCCGTTCGGCGACCAAGTCGGCCCCTCGTCCAGAAAGGACTCGGTGAGCAATCGCTCCTCGCTGCCGTCCACGCGCATAACGCCAATGTGAAACCGCCCCGCCAGCTGCTTCGTGAACGCCACGAAATCCCCGCGCGGCGACCATACGGGCGTTCCGTACTGCCCGCGGCCCCGGCTGATGCGCGTCGCGTCGCCGCTGGGAAGCCTGCGGATGTAAAGCTGCGGGCCGCCGCTGCGGTCGGATTCGAAGACGATCCATTTCCCGTCCGGCGAGTAGCTGGGAGCGGTGTCGATCGCCGCGCTGTTGCTGAGCCTGCGAGCCTCTCCGGCATCCAGGTCCGTTTCGTAGATGTCCGTGTTGCCGTTCCTGGTCAGGGAGTAGACCACCCTCCCGCCGTCCGGCGAGAAGCGCGGAGCGAACGCCATCTCATCGGGCCTGAACTGCGCGAGCGGCCGACGCGCGCCCGTCTCGATGTTCATGAGCTGGACGCGCGGCGCCCCGGTTTCGTACGAGGTCAGGATCAGGTCCTTGCCGTCCGGCGAGAAGCGCGGAGCGAGGACGATTTCATTCCCTTCGGTGAGGTAGTGCAGGTCCGCGCCGTCGTAGTCCATGATCGACAGCCGCTTCACGCGCGCGTCCTTCGGGCCGGATTCGGAAATGAACGCCACGCGGGTGTCGAAATACCCCGTTTCGCCGGTAACGCTCGCGTAGACCGCATCCGCCGCCTTGTGCGCCATGCGGCGCCAATGCTCGGCCCCGCCGCTGAATCTGGAGCCTGCGCCGAGCGGCTTCTCGGCGAAAACGTCGAAAAGCCGGAATTTGACTTCCAGCGTTCCGTCCTCGCCCAGGCGCGCGGATCCGGTAATGAGGATCGCCGCGTTTATCGCCTTCCAATCGGAGAACTGGACCGGCGCGTCGAAGCTCGAAACGCCGCTGATGTGCGCCTCTTGGGGAATTTCCCTGAACAGCCGCGTGCCGGTCAGGTCGGCCCTGACGACATTCGCGATTTCCTCGGCAAATCGCGCGGCCTCCGGGGTCTCGGCGACGAACGCGGGCGCCGCGTACGGCAGCGGCTCGATCACGCCCTGGGTAATGTCGATCTTCAGCGGTCCGTCCTGCGCGGACGCGCCGCCGGCGGAAAACCCGGCGAAAGACGCGCAGGCGACGATGATCGCCGTGAAAAGTCTGTTCAAGTTCATTTCGCGCTCGTCTCCTCGCGCCGCCGCCCGGACCGGAACGGGCGCGGCTCAAAGCATCCGGCAGGCCCCGTGGATTCCGGAGGCGGCCGTCCGGCCCTCGCGCCGCAATCCGCCTGCGAGGCTCCGGACGCCTGGCGCCGACCCGGCATTGTTCATGCCCCGGGCGCGCCGCTGCCGCGTTCGTTCAACATGAACGAAGCGATGCGCGCAACTCAAATCCTCGCCCGGACAAGCGGCATCAACGCCGCGCAAGCCTGTCATTTCAGTCTCATTTCCTCGGGGTCGAAGGTCAATTCGACATCCCGCCACCTGTCGTAGCTTTCCAGCGGAAGGTCGTGGCCTTTTCCGAGACCGCACAGGATCGCGCGCTGTCCCGCCTCGAAGGCCTTGTCGACCGCCACATCCGATTCACCGTCCGACGCGACGAGCCTGATCGTGTCCCTGATCGGCGTGCCGTCCTGTTCGAGCGAAAACCCGATGGTCACGACCGTGCGGAGCGCCGCCGACGACAACGCGCCGACGTTCCAGCATTCGGCGATCGCGTTCCGCAGGCCTTCCCTGACGCCGGAGGGCAGACCCGATCCGCCCAGGCTCGGCAGAGCCAGCAGCGGCTCCGCGCTCTCCGGCCGCTCCGCGCCGTCCGATATGCTCTCCGTCAACAGCTCGCTGATCAAGTCGCTTTCGCCGGCCGCCGCGGCGGCCGCGACAAGCGCGTCGATATCCTCGGACTCCGAAGCGCTCTCGGGTTCCGGCGCCGCCTCCGGGCGGGCGGCGAGAAGCGTTTCGGAATCGTCGTCCTCAGGGGGCTCCGCCGGATTCTCGGGCCTTCGCGCGATGAGGACGGGACGCCGCGCCGGCGCGAACCGCACTTCGGACTCGGTTTCCTCCGCTTCGGTCACGATCTGGGTCGCGGCGTGTTCCGGAGCCGTCGTTTCATCGACCGCCTCCGCCGCTTCCGCATCGGCCGCCTGTTCCGATCTAGTGGCCTGCTGGACTTCGTCGCCCACCTTGACGTCCGTTTCCGGCTCAGGCGCCGCTTCCGGCGCCACTTTGGGCGCGGCCGTCAATGCGGGATCGTCGGCCGAGGGCTCGGCATCGGCATCCGGCGTTTCGCGGACCTCCTCCGCCGGCTCGGGAACCGGCGGAGCCGGAGGCGCATCCGGAATGTCCGTCGGCCGGGGCGGAACCGCCAATGAGGCCGTCGCGTCCAGCGCGATGGCGGGAGGAGCCGACGGCGGCTCCGCCAGCTGCAATTCCGGCCTTTCCTCGGGTTCAGGCCTAGGCAATTGCGGCGCTTCCGGCGCGGACAGCGACGGCCGGGCGATTCGGGGCGCTTCAAGCGCAGCCGGGGTTGTGAGCGCGGGCGAGGGAAGCTCGGGCTCGGCCGCCGCGAGGGTCAAGGCGGACGCCGGCGCCGACTCGTCGGGAATCAGGTCCGGCAGTTCGACGCTCGCCGACGGAACCGGCTCGGAAAACTGGACCTCGGACGGCGGGGACATCGAAATCCATTCGTCCTGGCTCAGAATCGAGACATCGGCGGTGCTGAATTCCGCCTCAAGGCGCTCCGGCGAAGACACATTCGGGAGCACGCCGAAAATCAGCACTGCGGCGTGAACCGCCGCTGAGATCAGAAAGCTGACGCGCACACTCGCTTCTAGCCGCCCCCTCCGTCGAATTCCGGCCCGCCGGGATCCGTTACAAGGCCGATGTTCCGGTAGCCCGCGTTGTTCAGCGCGCCCATTATCTGCATGATGACCTCGTACCGGACTTCGCTGTCCCCGCGGATGAATATCTTGTCCGACGACCGCTCCGCCATCACCGCCCTCAGCCGCGGAATCAGCTCCTCGACAGGGATTGTCGAGGATTGGAGCGCAACCGATCCGTCCTGGGCGACGGAAATCGCAAGCGGCTCCTCGTCCTCGGAAGGCAGCGCCTCCGCCGACGTCTCGGGAAGCTTGATTTCCACGCCGACCGTAAGCAGCGGCGCCGCGACAATGAAGATGATAAGCAGCACGAGAACGACGTCGACGAACGGAGTGACGTTGATCTCCGACATGGGCTTGTGCTTGCTGCGGCGACCCGCCCGCCGCCTGCTTTCCTTTGCGGTCGCGGCGATCGCCATCGCTAGTTGTCCAGCTGGCGCGAGATAATCGTGGAGAACTCGTCCGCGAAATCCTCGAACCGCGCCGCTATCCTGTCCGCCGCCGCCGACAGGTTGTTGTAGAACACGACGGCGGGAATCGCGGCTAGCAGCCCCAGCGCCGTCGCCGCGAGCGCCTCGCCGATGCCGGGGGCCACGACCGCAAGGTTGGTGTTGCTCTGCAGCCCGATCTCGCGGAACACCGTCATGATTCCCCAGACGGTTCCGAACAGCCCCACGAACGGTGCGGTCGCCCCCACCGTCGCGAGGAACTCCAGCCCGCTCGTGAGCTTGTTGTTCTCCCTGGTCACGGCAAGGTCCATCGAGCGCTCGATCCTGGCCTTGACCCCTGCAATTAGCTCGCCGTCCGACCGGTGGGACCTCTGCCACTCGTCCATTGCGGCGCAGAATATCCGCTCCGACGCGCCCAGCCGATTTCGGTCCATTGTGGAGTGCAGCTCGTCCAGCGGCTCGCCGGACCAGAATTCCCGGTCAAATTCGAGCGTGTCCCTGCGAACGCGGCTGTACGAGATGTATTTGTGGATGATAATCGCCCAGCACCAAATCGAGGCGAACAAAAGTATCAGCATCACGATCTTTACGACGATGCCGGCTTGAAGGAAAAGCGTCCAAACTGAGAAATCCAGCCCCTGAACAGCTGAAAGCGTCTCTGTCTCCATCGTATGCTAAGGCCTGCCTCGCCGCTTCATTCGGCAATCTGCTCTTTCATCCGGCAGTCTGCTCCGTAGGCGCACTATAGCGCAATTTCCGCGGGATTCGAATCGCCGCCGCCCGCGCCGTCCGGCGCGCGCCGCTTGATAGCCTCGGCAAATCCGGACGGAAGCCTCGCAGGCATCCCGGACGCGGCAATGCAAACAATCGTGACCTTGGCCGAGAACAGGCGCTCCCCTTTGCGGAGAACGTCCTGCGCCAGCACCGCCTTGGCTCCGGAAACCGCCTCAACCGCCGTGGAAACCGTGAGGTCGTCGCCGAATCCGGCAGGCTTCAGGAAATCGGCCTCGAGCCGGCGAACCGCGAACGCCAATCCCTGCTCCCGGCTGAGCCGCTTCTGGTCGACGCCGAGCGAACTGACGAATTCAGTGCGCGCCCTCTCGATGAATTTGAGATAGTTCGCGTAATACACGATCCCCGCCATGTCGGTGTCTTCGTAGTAGACCCGCACGCCGAACTCGTGCGTCATTCCTCTTCCTCGAACAGATCGAACTGCTCCGGACGCGGTTCAGGGCCCTGCGGCGCCATGCCGAGATGGGTCCACGCCCTGCGGGCGAGCATCCTTCCTCGCGGCGTCCTTTGGATGAAGCCCTCCTGCAGGAGGTAAGGCTCGATCACGCTTTCGATCGAGTCCCTCGCTTCCGACATCGCCGCCGATATGGTTTCGATGCCGACGGGGCCGCCGCCGTAATTCTCCGCGATGATCCGCAAATACTGGCGGTCCGCGCCGTCCAGGCCGGATTCGTCCACGCCCATGCGGTCCAAGGCGCGCTTGGCGATCTCCAGCCCGATCCTTCCGTCTCCGTCTACGATCGCGAAATCCACAACCCTGCTCAAAAGGCGGTTCGCCACGCGCGGCGTCCCCCGCGAGCGCCTCGCGATCTCCCATGCGCCTTCGCCGTCGACGTCGAACCCGAGAAGAGTCGCGCCCCGGACGATGATCTCGTTCAGCTCCGACGTCTTGTAGAACTCCAGCCTGACGGGGATGCCGAACCTGTCCCGCAAGGGCGTCGTGAGAAGCCCGAGCCTCGTGGTCGCGCCCGCGAGCGTGAAGGCGGGAAGATCGATCCGGACCGTGCGGGCCGCCGGCCCCGTGCCGATCACGAGGTCCAGCGCGTAATCCTCCAGCGCCGGGTAGAGCACCTCCTCAACCAGCGGGTGCAGCCGGTGGATCTCGTCGATGAAGAGAACGTCCTTCGCGTCCAGATTCGTGAGTATCGCGGCCAAGTCGCCCGCCTTGGCCAGCACCGGGCCCGAGGTCATCCGGAAATTCACGCCGAGCTCCCGCGCGAGAATCTGGGCGAGGGTGGTCTTGCCCAGGCCCGGCGGTCCGGAAAACAGGATGTGGTCCATCGCCGCGGACCGGACTCTCGCGCTTTCGACGAACACCCGGAGGTTCGCCCTCGTCTCCTCCTGCCCGATGAACTCGTCGAGCGTGGCTGGCCGCAAGGCGCGATCGGGCTCGGCATCCAGCGCGGCCGACCGCAGCACGGGATCGGGGGAGGACACTGCTTCTACTGAGGAGCCAGGCGCTTGAGCGCGCGTTTGATCAGGTCGGCCGCGTCAAGCTCCGGCTCCTCCCCGGCGGCCTCCGCGACGGCCCGCGCAGCTTCGGCCTGCGTGTAGCCGAGATTCGCCAGCGCGGAAAGCGCGTCCGTGCTGGCGCGGACATTCGCTTGGGCGAGCGCATCCTCCCGCTCGCCTTGCTTTTGGCCCGAAGCGTCTTCGACGGGTGCCTCGCCGATGTCGCCGATCGCCATGATCTGCGCGGTCTTGCCCTGAAGCTCGTTGACGATGCGCTGCGCAATGCGGGGGCCAACGCCGTGGGCCGCCTTCAGCGCCTGCCAGTCGCCGAGCGTGACGGCGCGGATGCCGCCTTCGACGCCCAAAGCGCCGACAATGGAAAGCGCGGAGTTCGCTCCGACGCCCTGCACGGTCATCAGCAGCCTATGGAACTCCCGCTCCCGGCGGGTGCCGAAACCGAAGAGCTGGACGAGGTTCTCGCGAACCATCATGTCCGTGTAGAGCGTCGTCCGTCCGCCTGCCGCGGGCAGCGACGCAAGGGTGCGCTCGGAGCAAAACACCTCGTAGCCGACTCCCCCGGCGACAATCAGCAGGTGGTCGTCGGCCCGGTAGCCGATCTCGCCCTCCAGCATCCCGATCATCGGATCACGCTTCGGCCTTCGCCAATGCTTTCTCGAGATTCCACGTCTGCCGACCGAGAAAGGCGTGCGTCAATGCGACGGCAAGCGCGTCCGACGCGTCCGGCCCGAGGATGTCGGTGCCGGGAAGCTGCATCCTGACCATGCGCTCAACCTGACTCTTGTCCGCGTGTCCGACGCCGACGACCGCCTTCTTCACCGCGTTCGGCGCGTATTCCTGAACCTCGAGCCCGGCCTGGGCCGGCACAAGCAGCGCGATCGCCCGCGCCTGTCCCAGCTTGAGCGAGCCGGAGCTGTCGGCATTCACGAAAACCTTTTCCACCGCCGCGGCGTCCGGCGCCATCCGCGCCACGATCTCGGTGAGCTGCCGGTGCAGGCTGAGGAGCCTGTCGGCCAGAGCCGATCCTTCCGACCGGCATGTTCCGTTGGCCAAATGCCGGACGCGGTTGGCGCGGAGTTCCACGACCCCCCACCCGGTAACCCGCAGCCCCGGGTCGAGCCCAAGCACCTTCATCGCAGCCCCTGTGCGGCCGGACGCGCTGACGCAACTGCCGCAACGCAGGCCGCTTATCCCAGCATCAACCCGGCTTGTCCATTCACGCGGCGACCGCGGCAGCGGGCCTATGAGCCGAACGGGCGCGCGCGGAACCGACCGGTCCCCAAGCCGGAAATCCTTGGCGAGCGCGGACCTCTACCCATTCGCTCAGCGCAAGGCGGAATTGCCGAATGAGCAATTGTCCGGGGAATGCGGGCACCTATATCCAGCCAAGAACAGGCTTCCACCCAACCCACGAAAGGGATCGAAAATGGCCGCTATAGCTACCGCCCCGGTATCCGCGAGCTTCGACGTGTTCGAGTCTCGCGTCGCAAGAATCTTGAATTCCGCGATGAACCCCGTTCTTTCGTGGAACCGGAAGCGCAAGACCCGCAACGTGCTTGCCAGGCTCTCCGACCACGAGCTCGACGACATCGGGCTGACCCGCGGCGACATCGACACCATGGCGTTCTCCCTGGCGCGAGGCCGCTGACCGATCGGCGCAAAGTCGACGAAACCAAGCAACAGCGGCCCTCGCGGCCGCTGTTTTTCTTTGGCCGCCGCCGACGCGGCTTCGCAGGAAAGGCGCTAAGGCGCGTTCCCGGCGGGCGGAAGCGGCGCCCGGCCCAGCAGGAGATCGGACGCCCGTTCGGCAATCATCATCGTCGCGGCGTTCGTGTTCGCGGAGACGATTTCCGGCATGACGGAGGCGTCGCACACCCGCAGCCCTTCCGCGCCGACCACTTCCAGACCAGGCGACACGACCGCGCCCTCGCCCGCGCCCATTCTGCAGGTTCCCACGGGATGGTGGTCGGTCTTGGCCATGGAGCACGCGTAGGCGAAAAGCTCCTCCCGTCCCACGACGGAGCGACCCGGAAGCGCCTCGCCGCGCACGAACGGCTTCAGAGCCGGCTGGCGCATGATCTCCCGCACGATGTCCAAACCCTTGAGCGACTTCTCCAGATCGCCCGGCTCGCCCCAGTAATTCGGATCAATCAAAGGATCGGCAAGCGGGTCGCCGGATGCGAGCCTCACGGTTCCGCGGGACTTCGGCTTGATGTGGCTGCTGTTCAGCGTCACGCCGCCGCTGCCGAGCTTCGCGATGCCCTTCTCTATCCCCGACCCCTGTCCGAGATGGATCTGAATGTCCGGAGGCCCGGACGCCCCGTCCGCGCGGCAGAACCCGCCGGTCTCGAACAAGGACGACGCCGCGGGACCGTCCCGGAACAGCAGATAGCGCAGACCCGCAAGCGCGGCCCGGTCGAACCGCCTGTATCCGTCGTAGCTGTGCCGCCCCGAGCATTCCGAGATCACGCAAAGGTTTATGTGGTCGTGGAGGTTCGCGCCGACTCCGGGCAGATCGATCGCGACCTCGACGCCGACGGACTTCAAATGGCCGGGCGGACCGACGCCGGAAAGCAGCAGCAGCCGGGGCGAGCCGACAGCGCCTGCGCACAGAACCACCTCTCGCGCGGCGCGGGCAACGGCAGGCCTTCCGGCTACGGAAAGCTCGACGCCGACGGCGCGGCAGCCGTCGAACAGTATCCGGCGCGCTTGCGCGCGCGTCCTCACCTCGAGGTTGGGCCGCCCGAGCGCGGGCCGAAGGTATTCCGAAGCCGTCGACGACCGGCGCGCGTTCCGCTGCGTCAGCTGGTAGAATCCCGCCCCTTCCTGCTTCGCGCCGTTGAAGTCGGGATTGCGCTCAAGCCCGTATTGGCATGCCGCTTCGATGAACGCTTCGCATATCGGAAGCGCTGAACGGGGATTCGAGACGCCGACCGGGCCGCCGGAACCGTGAAACCCGTCGCTGAAGGTCTCGTTGTCCTCGGCACGGACGAAATAAGGCAGCGCCTCCCGGTAGCTCCAGCCCTCGCACCCGTGCTCGCCGGCCCATCCATCGAAGTCGCGGGGGTTCCCGCGGCAATAGATCTGCGCGTTGATGCTTGAACCGCCGCCCAGCACTTTCGCCTGGGTGAACCAGATCCTGCGTCCGTTCACGCTGCGCTGGGGAACCGTGGACCAGCCCCAGCTGGCGACGCCCTTGGTCATCAGCGCGAAGCCCGCCGGCACCTTGAAGAGCGGATTGGCATCGCGGCCGCCTGCTTCGAGCAGAAGCACCCGGTTGCTCCGGTCCGCGCTGAGCCGGTTCGCAAGAATGCACCCGGCCGTGCCCGCGCCGACGATCACGAACTCGTGCTCAGTGGGTTTCGGCAGGGTGAACCTCTCCGGCTTGCGCGCGCCAAATGTATCCGGCCGGGAATGTCCGTGAATCGCAGCGGGAATTCAAACGGCCGGATTCCCGTCCGCTCCTCGCGCCGGCGTTTCGCAGGCAGCCCGGCTGGACCCGAATTTACGAGCAAACGGTCCGCAGCCGCCTCCGCGCTCTGGATTTTCCGCGGCCTGCCGCACTATACGGGCGCATCAGCCAAGGCGGAGACACAAATGAAACTTACACGCCGCACTTTCATCGGGCTTGCCGCAATGGCCGCCGCTTCGCCGGCACTGGCGGCGCAGCCGCAGGTCTTCTCGAATTCGGGCGCCGCGATCAACGGATACGACGCGGTCGCCTACTTCGCGGAGCGGAAGCCCGTGCGCGGCCGCGACGAGCATTCCGTCGAGTGGAACGGCGCCCTCTGGAAGTTCAAGAACGCCGAAAACCTGGAACTCTTCACAGCCGATCCGGAAGCGTATGCGCCGCAATACGGCGGCTACTGCGCGTGGGCCGTGGCCCGGAACTACACGGCGAGCACGGATCCGGACGCGTGGTCCATTTTCAACGGCAAGCTGTACCTGAACTACAGCATCCGCGTCCGGCGGCGATGGAGCCAGGACATCCCCGGCAACATCGCCGCGGGCGACGCCAACTGGCCCGGCGTTCTGCAGTAATTCAAGGCCCGTCGAGGCGGCGGCGGGCGGGAACAGACTCCGGATGGCGCATGAAGCGGGCGCGGCGCTGAGGGACAGATGCGCGGCGCTCGCGGAGGAGCTCGGACTGTGCCGCGCCGCGGAAATCGATTCGGTCGTGCCCCTCTCCGGCGGCGTTTCATCGGAAATCGCGGTCCTGAGCGCAGCGGGACGCAAATTCTGCGTCAAGTTCGCGCTGGAAAAGCTGCGGGTGGAGCAGGACTGGCGCGCGCCGCCGGAGCGGAACGGCGCGGAATACGCCTGGCTGTCGTTCGCCTCCGGAATCGCGCCGGAATCGGTGCCCGAACTCTACGGGCGCTCCGCAAGCCTGAACGGGTTTGCGATGGAGTATCTCGACCCCGGCGAATCCGTTCAATGGAAGAGCGAAATCCTTTCAGGATCGTTCCGACCCGGCGACGCCGTTGCCGCCGCCCGCCTGATCGGGCGGCTGCATGCCGCATCCCGCCGCGCCGGACCGGACTCGTCGGAATTCGCGAACTCAGCGACGTTCCGCGAGATCCGAGTCGCCCCCTACCTTTTGGCGACGGCCTCCCGCCATCCCCGGATCGCGTCGATTCTTGAGGCGACAGCCCGCGACCTCATGCTGGAACGGCCTGTCCTCATCCACGGGGACGTAAGCCCGAAGAACATACTGCTGCGCGGCGGCGCGCCGGTTCTGCTCGACGCCGAGTGCGCGACCATGGGCGACCCCGCCTTCGATCTTGCGTTCCTCCTGAACCATCTGGCGATCAAGGCGCTGCACTTGCCGGAACTGGAATCCGCCCTGCTCGCGGGCGCCCTCGAGTCGTGGCGGCAGTACGAGAGCCTTGTCGATTGGGAATCCGCGCGGGACCTTGAATGCCGGGTGTGCAGGCTGCTTCCCGCGCTCATGCTGGCGCGGATGGACGGCAAGTCTCCGGTTGAATACCTTTCGGCCGCTGAGCAGGACCGCGCGCGGTGCATCGCGACCCGGCGCATTTCGAACCCGCCCGGCGGCATCGGTGAATTCCTTTCCGACCTCGGAACCGCCTGATGGCAGCCGGCGCGCCAAATGCTTTGCGTCGCGCATCGCGTCGAACGCCCGGGCGGAGCATGAAGCCGAATTTGGCTGGCGCTTTACCGGCAACCCGCGGCGGAGGCGCCGCGACATGAGGATTGAAGAGGTTTCGGCCCGCAGGATCTGGGATTCGAGAGGCCGTCCGACAGTGGAGGCCGCTGTCCGGCTGCAAGGCGGCGCTTGCGGGCGCGCGTCGGCGCCGGCCGGCGCGTCCCGCGGCTCGAAGGAAGCCGTCGAACTTCGCGACGGAGGCGAACGGCTCGGCGGGCTGGGCGTGAAGCGCGCCGTTCAGGCTGTGCAGGAAATCATCGCCCCCGCGATCATCGGAATGGATCCGCGAAGACAGCGCGAAATCGACTCGCTGATGATCGAGACCGACGGCACTCCGAACAGGTCGCGCCTGGGCGGAAACGCCACGACCGCCGTTTCCCTCGCCGTCTTCAACGCGGCCGCGGCAGGAGCGGGGGTTCCCGCTTGGCGGAAGGCGGCCGAAGGCGCGGGGCAGGATCCCGAGCTTCCGCTGCCCGAGATCCAGATCTTCGGCGGCGGCGCCCATGCCCAGCGGCGCATCGACATCCAGGACCTCATGGTAATGGCGCCCGGCGCGGCCGATTTCGACGAGTGCCTCGAGCTCACCGCGGAAATCTACCAGGCTGCAGGCGCAATCATGCGCGAACGAGGGCGGCTGGCCGGAGTCGCCGACGAAGGCGGCTGGTGGCCGGATTTCAAATCCAACGAGGAAGCGCTGGAAACCTTGGCGCTCGCAATCGAGAAGGCGGGCGGGTCGCCGGGCGGCGATGCGGTCATCTCGCTCGACATGGCGGCTTCGGAATTTTGGAGCGATGGCCGCTACCGGCTCTCCTTGGACGGCGTTGAACTCGATTCCGGGGGAATGCTGGACCTGCTGTCGAAGTGGATCGAAGCCTATCCCATTGTCTCAATTGAGGATCCGTTTTCGGAGCACGACATGGAGGGCATGAAGTCGTTCACGGAAGCCCACGGAAAGCGGGTCCAGATTGTCGGCGACGACTGCCTTGTGACCAGTCCCGCGCGGATCAGGTCCGCAGCGAACGCGAACGCCTGCAACGCCGCTCTGCTCAAGGTCAACCAAGCCGGGACCTTGTCGGAAACGCTCGATGCTTGCGCCGCGGCGCGCGAGGCGGGCTGGCGGTCCATCGTATCCGCGCGCTCCGGCGAAACCGAAGATGCGACGATTTCCCATTTGGCGACGGGCTGGGCCGCCGGTCAGCTGAAGGTCGGGAGCTTTGCCCGTTCCGAACGGATGGCCAAGTGGAACGAGTGCGTCCGGATCCAGGACGAAATCGGAGCCCGCGCCTTCGCCGGCGGGAAGCCGCTTTCAAACACCTGGTGGGCGGAAGGCCGCCGAACCTAAGCTGCGTGGGTTTCCTGGCCTTCCGGCCCGGCTTCAGCCTCCGCCATCCACCGCTCGAATTCGGCCCGCTCCAAGTCTGAGAGGTGCATCCCGTGCTTCGTGCGCCTGTCCAGGATGTCGCCAGCTGATCGAGCCCATTCCCGCCGCATCAGCCACCTCGCCTCCTGTTCATAAAGCAGCCCGCCGAAATGCCGTCCCAGATCGGCCATCGACGCCGCATCCGCGACAAGCGCTTCCGATTCGGTTCCGTACGTCCGGACAAGATGCGATGCCAAACCGGGGACCAGCCACGGACGGGCTTCCGTCCATTCCCGCGCCCATCCCTCGAAATCGCCGCCATCCGGAGCGCCTCCCGGCAGCGGCTCGACGCCTGTCCACGATCCCCGGAGCGACGGGAACCGGCAGCGCAAAAGGTCCAGCGCATCCTCGGCGAGCACCCTGTAGGTCGTCAACTTGCCGCCAAGCACGGTAACGGCCGGACATGACGGGCTGTCCAGCTCCAGCCGGTAGTCGCGGGTGACTTTCGGAGCGGACTTGTCCGGATCATCGTCGAACAGCGGACGGACTCCGGCAAATGCGCCTTGGACATCGGCCGCCGCGAATTCGGTCGCGAAATGCCCGTTCACAACGCCAAGCAAGTGGTCGATCTCGGGCCCGGACGGGTCCGCGTCCTCCGGCCTCCCGTCAAACGGGACGTCCGTGGTCCCGACCAGCGCGTGGCCGTCTAGATACGGATAGGCGAAGATGATCCGCCTGTCGGCGGTCTGAACGACGTAGCCGTGCTCCCCTTTCCACCATTGGCGCAGCATGATGTGGCTGCCCTTCACGAGGCGGATGCTCCGTCTGCTTGAGACACCTTCAATCCGGTCCGCAACGGATTTTACCCAAGGGCCTGCGGTGTTCGCCAGCGCCCGCGCCGTGACCTGGAACGCGCCGCTGGCCGCGCGCAATTCCGCCTGCCACATCCCGTCGGCCCGGCACGCAGAGGTCAATTCCGTCCCGACCAGTATTTTTGCGCCCTTCTCCTTGGCGCCCAGCGCATTTGCCATGACCAGCCGCGCGTCGTCGCCCCATGCGTCCCAGTACGAGAAACCCGTCCGGAACCGGTCCTGCACCGTTTCCCCTTCCGGCGCCGACCGGAGATTGAGCACCGAGGTTCCCGGGAGCTGCTGCCGCCCGCCGATATGGTCGTAAATCAGCAGGCCCAGCCGCACGATCGCCCGCGGCCGCATTTGCGGGCTGTGCAGAAGCACGAGTCGGAGCGGCCGGGTCAGATGCGGCGCGAGGTGCAGAAGGCGATCCCTTTCCTTGAGCGCCTTCCGCACCAGCCCGAATTCGAAGTTCTCGAGGTACCTGAGGCCGCCGTGAATGAACTTCGTCGACCGCGAGGAGGTGCCTTCGCCCAGATCGCCTTTTTCGCACAGGAGAACCGTAAGGCCGCGGCCCGCCGCGTCCCGCGCGATCGCGGATCCGTTGATGCCGCCTCCTACGACGAGAAGGTCAAACGGCTCCGCGAAGTCATTGGGGTGCTGTGCGGTCTTACAATCCACGGCGAGTCGCATCCGCACGCCCGCTTGCGCACGGCGATGCGTCCAAGTAGTTCCCGCTGAGAAGCAATCCGCCCGCGGGCGGGTCCGCGCGGACGGCGCGGATGCTTAGTCCGCGGCATCGCCCAATTCAAGCGCGGCTGCAAGCGTCGCCGGGACCTGCGGCAACAACGATGTTCAGCATTTCGAGGAAGCAACATGAAACTCGCACGAATTGGCCCGAAGGGCGCCGAAAAACCCGCCGCCTTGGACAGCGACGGGCGCTACCGCGATCTATCGGAGGTTGTGGACGACATTGCCGGCAGGGCGCTTTCGGACATGTCCTGGTCCAATGGCCTGGATTTGAGCCGCTTGGCATTGCTGCCCGAAGGCCTCCGCATCGGACCGTGCGTCGGCTCGGTCGGCAAGATCATCTGCGTCGGCCTCAACTACTCCGACCACGCCGCGGAAACCGGTCATACGCCTCCTTCCGAACCGATACTGTTCGGAAAGGCGACATCCGCCATCGTCGGGCCGTACGACGATGTGGTGCTTCCGCGCGGATCCGAGAAGACGGACTGGGAGGTCGAACTCGGCGTCGTGATCGGCAAGGAGGCGAAATACGTGTCCGAAGAGGACGCGATGGACCACGTCGCGGGCTTCTGCGTAGTGAATGACGTATCGGAGCGCGCGTTCCAAGCGGAACGCTGCGGCCAGTGGATCAAGGGCAAAAGCGCCGACACCTTCGCTCCCATCGGCCCGTGGCTCGTGACCCGGGACGAAGTGCCGGATCCGTCGAACTTGGCGATGTGGCTCGACGTCGACGGCCACCGCTTCCAGAACGGTTCGACCAGCACGATGATCTTCGGTGTCCGGACGCTCGTCAGCTACATCTCGCAATTCATGTCGCTGCAGCCGGGAGACATCATCCCGACCGGAACTCCGCCAGGCGTAGGTTCCGGACAGAAGCCGCAAGTCTTCCTCAAGCCCGGCCAAACCGTGCGGCTTGGCGTCGAGGGTCTCGGAGAGCAGCAGCAGAACGTCTTGGCAAGCCCCTGACCGGCTACGCGCGGGCTCGGTTCGGACCGGTCAGCCGAACCGGCGGACCAGGCTCAGCGTAGCCCATTCTCCGTCGTACCGCGCGCCTGCAAGTTCGAATCCGGCGCCCGCATAGGCCTCAATGGCTTTCCGGGACTGGCATTCCAGCAGCCCGGAAAGCACCGCCATTCCGCCTTCGTTGACGAATCTCCGGAACTCGCCGACCAGCGAAAGCAGCGGCCTGAGCACGATGTTGGCGAAGACCAGATCGTAGGGTCCTGCCCGCCGGTGCGCCTCATGGTCGAAGCCTTCGGCGACAGCGCAAACGACCCGGTTCGAAAGTGAATTGCATTCGATATTCGTTTTTGCGACTTCAACCGCGACAGGGTCGGAGTCGGTGGCCACGACTGCCGCATCCCAAGTCCGCGCCGCCGCCATCGCGAGAATTCCCGTTCCGCAACCGATGTCAGCGACCGTTTCGACTCTATGCCCCGAATCCGCGATGTCCTGAAGAACGGCCATGCACGCCGCGGTGGTGGGATGGTGTCCCGTTCCGAACGCCATCGAGGCTTCGATTTCAAGCGCCGCGGCATCCGCGGGAATTGTGCGCCTGCTGTGGCCGCCGTGAATCCAGAAGCCGCCCGCTTGAACAGGCTTGAGGTCCCTTCTGACCTTTGCCACCCAGCCCGTATCAGGAATCTCCGACACGACGAACGAGGAGCCGCCAAACGCCTTGGCAAGAAGCTCCAAAGCTATCGGATCCGGGCGGCTCTGGAAGTATCCGCCGACCTCCCAGCGCCCGGCGCCGTCCTCGATCTTGGTTGCCGCAGTCGCTGCGGGCGGAGGATCAATGGATTCCAAAGCTGCGGTTAGCCGCTCCGCAGCCATCCTGGTGCCTATGACAGACAGCGCGGAAAACGTCGCCATGCGCTGCTGAACGCCGTCCGCCCGGACCTTACGCTTCCATATCGACCGCCGGGAATTCCACGCCCGTTCCTCGGAGGCTGCAGTATCCGCCGCGGACCTTCGCCAAATACTGCTGGTGGTACTCCTCCGCGAAGTAAAACTCGGGAGCCTCCCTGATCTCGGTAGTGACCGGTCCGAGGCCGACGCTCTTGATCCGGTCCGCGTAAGCATCGCGCGATTCCGATGCTAGCTCGAATTGCTCGTCGCCGCAGGTGTAGATTCCTGAGCGGTACTGCGTTCCGATGTCGTTGCCCTGCCGCATGCCCTGCGTGGGATCATGGTTTTCCCAGAACGCCTTCAGCAGGTCGTTGAATCCGATCCGCGCCGGATCGTACGCGACCTTGACCACCTCGTTGTGCCCGGTGAGTCCCGTGCACACTTCCTGGTAGGTCGGGTTGGGCGTGAGGCCAGCGGCGTAGCCGGCGGCCGTCACCCAGACCCCGTCCATGCTCCAGAAGAGCCGTTCGACTCCCCAGAAGCAGCCCATTCCGAACATCGCGTCGCGCGTTCCGGGCGGATGCGGCCCCTTCAGGCTGCGCCCGCTAACGAAATGGGTTTCTGCGGTGTCGATCGGGCTTGCCCTTCCCGGAAGGGCGTCTTCGCGGTCGGGCATTCTAGATTTCGCGGTTGTGAAGGAAAACATGCCGCCTCCTGAGTTGTTCATCCGATGATCAAAGCCTCCGCCATCCTGTTTCGCAAGACCTCTGCAGCACCCAAATGATAAAAATGCGGAACAATCCTGATCTCGTAGCCCGAGAATGCCTGATGCAAGCGATCATTTCTTCGATATCTGTTTTCAGACCACATTGAGTAGAGGAACGGGCACGGAAGCTCTTTCAAACGGTTTTCAAGACGAGAAGCATCCTCGTCATTCCACGAATTGAAATAATCCGTGAACCGTCCGGCATAAGGCGGATCAGCATACACGAAGTCCTCATCCTGAGCGTGGTCGATAACGTCCGACCAGTCTGAACACACGAATTCCCAATCCTTTCCGTGCATTCTGTCCGCGGCCCACTGCACCTGATTGCAAATTTTTGTGATGTAGGCGCCGGAGAACCTCTCAGGCTTCCGGCAAAAAGGAGTATTGAATTGCCCCTTTTGGTTGAAACGCATAAGCCCGTTAAAACATGAACGATTCAGAAAAAGGAAATCATGCGGATCGCAGCAGCGGTTGAAGCGCTCCCGCACCCGATAATAGTGGTCCTGTCCGTCACGCATGAGATACGCGCCTTCCAGTTCCAGGAACGAGCGGGCTGAATTCGCGGTAACTGCATTTTCTTGAACCGCCTTGTAGAAGCGAATCAGGTGGACATTGGTGTCTCCCAGTAGGGCGCGGTCGGGATTGATGTTGAAAAGCACGGCGGCGGAACCGACAAACGGCTCAATCCATCTTCCTCTGCCATGCCAATCCATACTCGCCCTGATATGCGGAACAATCCTCGTCTTGATGCCCTGCATCTTGATAGGCGGCGCTTTAATTCGATTCACGCTGCCAAGTTCTGCCAATGTCAATTTTTTACCAATCCCGCTCGTTCAGGCAGGTGCACGCATGGCCGAGTGATGGTTGCGGTCGCAAAAGCGGTCACTAAACTCAATTAGTTCACCGTTCGGGTGAACAATGGAAGAGGACGATGCGTGCCGAGATAGCTTGTGAATGACAGCGCGCGTATTGCTCTGCGCATGCAGTCGCGCGTCCATGTGTCCGCAGCGGATGCGAAGCCTCTTCCAGTCGCGCTCGTTCATTCGCTCACAGCCGGAGCGAGCTTTGTCGGTTTTGTCGGGCCGGAGAGCAGCGGACGCATATCATGTGGCGCGCGGCGCTCCAATTCTGAACTCCGGGATGGTTCCTGCGCGGCTGCGAGTCTGGCCCGATGCATTGGCTCCGCCTCCTGCTCGTCACCGAAGCATCTTCAAAATCCGCGAGAGCCATCGCCGAAAGTACCCGCGTCAGCCAGCCTGTCCGGCCGCCGGACGGCAGAAGATGGTTTCGCGTCCCGGACCGGGATTTCTTGGAACCATCAGGCTGAGAGCAAGCGATCCGACCGCCATCGCCGCGGCCAGCCCGAACACGGCGCCGGGCGAAACGATCCACAGGTAGCCGAGCAAAGCGGGAAGGAACACGGCCGCTATATGGTTGATCGTGAACGCGACGGCCGATGTGGGCGCAATGTCGCCGACATCCGCGATCTTCTGGAAGTACGTCTTCAGCGCGAACGCAAGCGCAAAGAACAGGTGGTCGAGCACATAGAGCGCTGCCGCCACCAAAACTCCCCAGCCGAAATAATAGATCCCTCCATAGGCGAGGAACACGCAGGCGAGTCCGAAATACTCGAAAGCCAGCGCGTTCCTTTCGCCGAACCGGCCGATCGCCCCGCCCATCAGCGGAGCGAAAAGCATGTTCGCGAGGAAGTTCACCATGAAGAGCGCGGTGACCTCGTGCACTTCGAGACCGAAGCGTTCCACCATCATGAACGCTGCGAACACCACGAAAATCTGGCGACGGGCGCCGGACAGGAATACCAAGGCGTAATAGAGCCAGTAGCGGGATCGCAGCACCATGCGCGCCCGCTGCCGGGTCGGCGATTCGAACTGGGGGTACGCCAGGATTGCAAAGACGGCGATCGCGAGCGTGACGCCTCCCGCAGCCAGATACACGGCGTTGTACGACAGTTCGAAAAACCGCCAGCCAACGATCACGAGCCCGTACGCGACCAGCGAAGCAGCCGAGCCGATCGACACGATCCATCCGATGGTCTGCGGCGCCCGATCCTTGCGTATCCACTGCAGCTGGAGCGACTGGTTCACGGTCTCGTAATAGTGGAAGCCGATCGAGCTGATCATCGTGGTCAGCAGCAGCCCTTGGAAGCTGGGAAACCAGGCCACGACGGCGGTCGCGCTTCCCAGAGCGAGCAGGGAAATGACGCCGAGAACCTGCTCCCTGATGAATATGATCAGGGCGATGACGCCGACCGCAAGAAAGCCGGGGATTTCGCGAACGGTATGGAGCCAGCCGATTCCGACGCCGTCCATCCCGACGACTTCGACGACGAAATTGTTCAGCAGAGCGTTCCACGTCGCGAAAGAGACCGGCATCGCCGCTGCAAGCAGAAAAAGCAGGAATACAGGGCGCCGCCAAAACGGGAGATCAGCGGCGTCCTCCAGCAGGACCCGTTTGAACAATCCTGTGCCGTTTCCGGTCACGTTGCCCGCCCGATCCTTTGGCTACACAGACCGCGAATCATGATGCGCGGGACGGACGCGAGGAAGGCCAAGAGAACGGGCCGAAGGAGCTTGCCGATCAGCTCGGTCCCGTGTCGAGTCGTTGGCCGGGGCCGGAATGGTCAGTTCTTGGCATAGTATTCAACGACCAGATTCGGCTCCATAATTACGGGGTAAGGCACATCCCCGTGCTGAGGAACGCGGACCAGCTCAGCAGTCATGGTTGAGTGGTCGACCGCGAGGTATTCCGGAACATCCCGTTCCGGCAGGTTGACGGATTCAAGAAGGACCACCAGCCTTTTCGACTTCTCGCGAACTTCGATCACGTCGCCCTCTTTAAGCCGGTGAGAAGGGATGCTCGCTTTCCGACCGTTCACAAGCACATGCCCGTGGTTGACGAATTGGCGGGACGCAAAGACGGTCGGTGCGAATTTCGCCCGGTAGACCACCGCGTCGAGCCGGCGCTCCAGCAGGCCGATCAGGTTTTCGCCGGTGTCGCCGCGCATGCGCTCGGCCTCCGCGAAAGTGCGTCGGAACTGCTTCTCGGTTAAATCGCCGTAGTAGCCTTTGAGCTTCTGCTTGGCGCGCAGCTGCAGTCCGAAGTCGGACATCTTCGCCTTGCGCCGTTTCCCGTGCTGGCCGGGACCGCCCTCCCGGGTGTTGACCGGGGACTTCGGGCGCCCCCAGATGTTCTCGCCCATTCGGCGGTCGATCTTGTACTTGGCAGACGTGCGTTTGGTCACGGCTGGTCTCCTTCATTGATTCGAAGGGCGTTGTCCTTTCCCGCTCCGAACCGCCGAACCGGGCGACAGGATTCCCCTTGCGGGGACCGCCAACACCAAGGAATTGCCGCGCTGATCGCGCGAGCGCGCCTGCTATCAGAGGTCGCGGGCAATCGTCAACATTTTGATTGGGTTCACTACATTCTGGACTGTCGGGGGCTTCTCTCCTGTTCGATTCGGTTGGCGTGGTCTCCGGTTGGCTTGAGGGCTTCCACCGTAGTCTCCGGCCGCGGCCAATCGCAGATTCCGGTCGCGGGCGGGCCGTTCCGTTTCCTGGTGCCTCCCTTGTGGGCCGGTTGAACGGAATGACGGGGTCTCCGAGGTTCCGCCTCCGCCCGGACGCGCGGACGGGGGCCGCCGGGGCGAGGGAGAAGCCGAAGCAGCGCAAGGGCAAAACAGTCATCGAGACGGAATCGGGGAAACCACGGTCAAACGCAGCGCTTGAGAGCGCGGGAAAGTGATATCGACCCGTTCCGCGCATCTCCATGCAGGATAGCGGCAAGCATGAACGCGCCGCATCCACAGCAGAACGGACACACGACAGCGCTTGACCAAATGCCCAGGACTGTAAAAGGAATGATCCCGCGTCTCAGGGGGCGTCCTCACACAATCGCCCCGAGATAGAGTTGACAACGTGTTGACACATGTATGCCGATAAGCATAGTGTAGATCAGGAGAATACAATATAGTGAACATGGATCCGCGATACACACAATGACACATCAAAATCGCATGGAAACAATCAAGAGAATAGAAAAAACGCGTCAAACCCGCATGGTATCGTATATCACCGGAGATCGACCTGGCTTGCCCGTACATGCCCATATTTCACCTGACGCATTACCAATAATATCCGATCATGTTCGAAGCATTTTATCTGATGACATTTAGGGAATTGATCTTTTAATGTGAGGCGAAGGGCAATCAAGGGAAAGGGTGCACCGATGGAAGCAATACGAACTATTAAGCTTGGTCGTATCAGCACGGTTTCAAGTCCTAAGGTTGCGGACGAAAATGGACGAGAACGGTGGGTTAATCGACCGGATGTGGCCGTTCGATTTGACAACCCTTATAGGACTTTCCGCGGATCAGTGTTTCGTGATGCGGGAAGAATTGAAAATCCGTATAAGGTAACAAAATTCGAAAAACTAAAGGAATAGGTGCGTCCCAATTTTTGAGCTTAGCCTGTTCCACTTGCTCACATGCCGGCCGCGCTTGGCACTCCGAGGGCGCACAGGCGCCCTCAAGGCTCGGAACGGAACGGTTTTGCGAGGCGGCCATTAACTTGGTGGTCGGTGATAGCCCCGGCACCAGCGTTCCGGCGGCGCGTCCGACAGGACCGGATGAGTCCCGCGCTCGCGGCAGGATAGGATGAAATGACCGCTTCCGACGGAGATTACGTGAACCTGGTCAAGCTCTGCGTCGGCTGCGATTCAGTCGACGAGCTTGAATACTGGCAGGCCGAACGCGTCCGTTCCGGCGTGTTCACGGCGCCTGAGCACGTTACGCGGATGCGGCCCAAGCGCGCCGAAGAGGTGCTGAAAGGCGGCTCGCTCTACTGGGTCATTCGCGGGTACATCCTTGCGCGACAGCGGATAATCGGCCTTGAACGCCGCGACGGAAGCGACGGGATAACGCGCTGCGCTATTGTGTTCGGCGGGGAAATCTTCAGAACCGTCGCCGTTCCGCGGCGCCCCTTCCAGGGCTGGCGCTACTTGAACCGGAACGACAGCCCGCCCGACCTTTCCGGCAGGGGAGCCCGCGAGAGTTCGCTTCCGCCGGGATTGGAGGCCGAGCTCAGCCGGGTTGGCGTGGTTTAGCTCGAATTCCTGCCGGACGGCTCGATCTCTGCCCGTTCCAAGAACTCCTTGAGGATTCGGCGCCCGTCGGTCGGGAACTCCGCCTGCCGCGACATGTATAGCGCCGCTTCCGACTTCAGAATCCTGCCGTCGCGAAGCCGCTTGAGCCCGTTGGCTTCAAGAGTCCGTCCCGTGGAAACGATGTCGGCGATGGCTTCGGCGCTCTGGTTCGAAACCGCGCCCTCGGTGGCTCCCGCGCTTTCGACGAGCTGGTAGTCGGCAACGCCCTTCCCGCTCAGGAATTCCCTCGCGAGCACGGTGTATTTTGTTGCGATTCTTAGGCGTCGGCCGTGGCGTCGGCGGAATTGCGCCGCAGCTTCATCCAGATCGTGGACCGTGTCGACATCGACCCAGAACCTGGGAACGGCGATCGAAAGGTCGGCCCGGCCGAAACCAAGCCTGGCGAGTTCGTCTGCCCGCTCGTTCCATCTCGGGGTCCGCTCGCTCATCATATCCATGCCGGTTACCCCGACATGGACGGCTCCCGAGGCAAGCTCTCCCGGGACGTCGCCTGCAGGAATCAGCGCAAGCTCAAGGCCGCGGAGTCCGCGCGCGAGCGCAGCGTACTCCCGTTTTTCGGCGTCCCGGGCCACCTCGATTCCGAGCGATCCGAGCCAAGCGACGGTTTCCCCGTGCATCCGGCCCTTCGCCGGTATCGCCAGCCGAAGCGGCATCAGAGGCCGTCCGCCAGCGAAAGCGCGACCTCCGGCCTCACAACGCCGCCTACCGCCATCGGCGCCGTTTCGCCGCCCAGCTGCCGGGTCAGGAAATCGTAGCGGCCCCCGGAGGCCACCGGCGGCAGGTCCCGCCCCTCGGAACCGTTCACGAATCCGAATACAAACCCGTCGTAGTACTCGAGCGTCGTCCTGCCGTAGGTAGCCTCGAATCCGAGCGTTCCGATGTCCGCTCCGGCCGCCCTCAACGCAGCAATCCGCCGCTCGAACCTGTCGGTCGCCGACTCGATTCCGGGCAGGCTACTTTGGATCCGCCTCAGGCTGGCGAGCGCCGACAGCGCGTCGCCGCGGGTGCGGAGCAGGCTTTCGACCGCATTCGCTTCGTCGGGGGCAAGCGGGTCGGCGTTCGCATCCTCGGACTTCTGCATCAGCCTCTCGACGACTTCCGAGGCGCCGCGAAGCCCGATCTGCGCTCCCGCCGCGGCGACAATCCGTTCCGCTTCCGAAACGCTGCTGGGCAGGGCCGCGGCCGCCGAAGGCTGAATGGAGACCTTTCCGCAGTAGGATTCCACTAGCGATTTGAACCGGGACGGCCGCCAGATGTGGCGCTTCAGCGCCGCCTTTCTCGCGGGCGTCGTGGACAGGCTGTCCACCGCAGCCAGCAGAACCCCCAAATCGCCGGAAACCGCTGTCAATCCGAGGTCCGCAACGGCATCCTTCATGAGCGCGAAGATCTCGGCGTCGGCCTCTTCGGGATCGGCGCCGCCGAACGACTCGCATCCAACCTGCATGAATTCACTTGGCCGGTCGCTTCCCGGAAGCTGCCGCCTGAACACGAGCCCCGCATACGCGTACGTCGACGGTTCCGTCCCGGACGCCAAGTGCATTTGCGCGACGGGAACGGTGAAGTCCGGCCTCAGCATCAGCTCGCCCCTGACGGGATCGGACGTGACATAAGCCCTCGCGCGGATGTCTTCGCCGTAGAGATCCAGCAGCGTTCTGGCAGGCTGCAGCACGTCGACCTCGACGGGCGACGCTCCGGCGGATTCGAACAGCCGGAGAAGGCGCGCGGTTTCGCGCTTCAAGGCGTCGGCGGCCGCCATGTCAGCCGGTCGGATTTTCGAGCAGGCGGCGGACGCTGGCGACGAGCTTGCCGCGCGGCACCTCGAACTGGGAGGGCCGCTTTTTCCATTCCTCGTGCGTCGCCGTTCGGGCGATTTGCGCCCCGAGGCGCAAATCCTTCACCTGAACGACTCCCTTCTTCCGCTCTTCGGATCCCTGGATCACGGCCGCAGGCGAGTTCCGCTGGTCGGCGTACTTCATCTGCCGCCCGAAACTCCGCGCGTTGCCCAGGAAGACTTCGGCTGGAATTCCGGCTCCGCGCAGCTGCGCGGCCATCGCCATGTAGTCGTACATCCGGTCCCGGTCCATGACGGTAACGACCACCGGACCCGACGTCGAAGCCGCGGGCGGCTCCGCCTCGCCGAGCGCGGCCAAAATCCTGTCCACTCCGATGGACACGCCGGTCGCGGGAACGTCCTGGCCGGTGAACCTTCGAACGAGGCCGTCGTAGCGGCCGCCGCCGGCAACGGAGCCGAGCCGCTTCCGCCGACCTCGGCCGTCCGGCGCATCGGACACAAGCTCCGCTTCGAATACAGGCCCAGTGTAGTATTCCAATCCTCGCACGACTGAAGGATCGACCCTCAGCCGGCCGAGTTCGAACCTTAGGTTGATGAGCAGGTCAGCGATCCGGATCAGACCCCGAACGCCTTCGGCGCCCGTGTCCGAGCCTTCGACAATCGACTTGAGCTCCGACAGCGTGTCCGCAACGTCGGCGCGCCCGGCTTCCAGAAACGCCATGATGATGTCGATCTGCCCGGCGGAAAGCCCCGCACCCTCGGTGTAGTCTCCGCTTTCGTCCCTCCTGCCTTTGCCCAGCAGGGCCGCAACGCCTCCCGGCCCGATCCGGTCGAGCTTGTCCATCGCGCGCAGAACGATGCCGCGCTGCACTGCTCCTTGCTCCTCGCCTCGCTTCCCGATGACGCCTGCCGCCTCCAGCGCACCGTCCAGAACCCTGCGGTCGTTGACGCGCACGACATATCCGCCGCGCTCGATTCCAACGGCCTCGAGGACCTCGCCCGCCAGCAGGCACATCTCCGCGTCGGCGGCGGCCGAGGACGACCCCACGGTATCCGCGTCGCACTGGTAGAACTGCCGGAAACGGCCGGGGCCGGGCTTCTCGTTCCTCCAAACCGGCCCGATGGCGTAGCGGCGATACGGGCTCGGAAGGTCGTTCCGGTACTGCGCCGCGACCCGCGCGAGAGGCGCGGTAAGGTCGTATCTCAAGGCAGACCAGCCATCGTCCTCCTTCCACGCGAAAACCCCTTCGTTCGGGCGGTCGACATCGGGGAGGAATTTGCCGAGAGCGTCCAGGTTCTCGACCGCAGAGGTTTCCAAGGCTTGGAATCCGAACCGTTCGAACACCTCCGCGGCCTTGCGGAGCATCTCCGTCCGGACGGTTACTTCGGCGCCGAAATAGTCGCGGAACCCCTTGGGCGTCTCAGCCGCAGGCCGCCTGCTCTTCTTCGAAGTCTGCATCGGATGCGCCGCGCCGCCTCAGCCCGGAACCAAGTCGCGCCAACTAGCCGACGCCGGGCGGAACAACAAGCTGAGCGCGCCGCAGGGGTGCATCCCATTTTCGGGGGGGCGGTGAGCCTGTTCCGAGGGCTCGGTCGTCGGCCGCGCTCGGCGTTCCGTGGGTTGCAAACGCGCCTTCACGGCTCAGTATGGACCGGTTCCGCCGCGGCTGTCGAAGAATTGCGAACGGCGGTTGCCGCGCATCCGAACGCGAGCAGCAGGTTCACCCCGGAAAATGGGATGCACCCGCGCCGCAGGAGTAGCGGGAGGTCAATAGGATTCCACCTTCACGACTCCGGAAAGGCTGGCGATCGCCTGCCGGATCTTCCTCCCGATCAGGTATTCGCCGGGAATTTCCAGCTCGGCCTCAGCCGGAACGCCTTTCGCCAGCGGGCGGAACAGCACCGTGCCCATGTTGCCCCGAACGCCGTGGGCGCGCTCCCGCTCCAGCAGCGACTTGACGGAGGACGGAACCGCCTCGAGGTTGAAGTATATCCGCATGCCCGCCGGAGCGGCGACCGGCTTCGGCTCGAGCGGCCGAAGCTCGTTCACGCGGACGCGGAACCCGCCGTTTTCGGCCGACGCCTCGACTTCAAGCAGCATGTCGGCTCCCGGCACCAGCCTGTCGCCGATCTGCTCCAGCTCGTCGGAGTACACCATGACCTCCAGCGCGCCCGTGGAATCGGAGAGTTCGACGAAAGCGTAGCGGTTCCCGTTCGCGGACATCCGCCGGTCCACGGATTTGACCGTGCCCGCGACCCGCGCTTTCGTCGGCGACGATCCCGCCCTCCCGGCAATATCCGCCAACCCGACCACGCCCTTGCTCGCGAGATAGTCTTCGTACTCGTCCAAAGGATGCCCGGACACGTAGAAGCCGAAAGCGGCGAATTCCCGCTCCAGCCGCTCCCTCGCCGGCCAGTCCTCCGTCTCCTGAAGGGCAAGGCTCGGCAGCGAAATCTTCGCGTCGCCGAAGAGCGAGAGCTGGGCTGAGCCGCGTTCGGTGAACACCGTGTCGGAATGGGCGATCAGCGCGTCGAGGTTGATGAGCACCTTCCGCCGGTTCGAATCCAGGCAATCGAACGCGCCCGCGCCGGCGAGCAGCTCGAGCGTCCGCTTCCCCACGGACTTCAGGTCGACGCGGCCCGCGAAATCAAGCAGGTCGCGGAAGTCCCCTTTCCGCCGGGCCTCGGCGATCGCCGCGACGGCCCCCTGCCCTACGTTCTTAAGCGCGCTGAGGCCGTAGATGATTCTGCCATTGCTTACGGCGAAGCCCGCCTCGGACCGGTTCACGCACGAAGGCACGAGTTCAATGCCGAGGCGGCGGACCTCGTGCGCATAGCCGCCGAGCTTCGCGGTATCCGAGATGTCCGACTTCATGACGGAGGCCATGAATTCGACCGGGTGGTTGGCCTTGAGCCAGGCCGTCTGGTAGCTGACCACGGCGTACGCGGCGGCATGCGCTTTCGGAAAGCCGTACTCCGCGAACTTGGCCATCAAATCCCAAACGGCCGAGGCAGCCGCGGAGCCGACGCCGTTCCGTTCAGCGCCGGCAAGAAACTTCGGACGTTCGGCGTCCATTTCGGATTTTTTCTTCTTGCCGATCGCCCGGCGAAGCAGGTCCGCGCCGGCGAGCGTGTATCCGGCCATCGCCTGCGCGATCTGCATCACCTGCTCCTGGTACACGATGATGCCGTGGGTCTCGGCGACGATGTGATCGATCAGCTCGTGCTGGCTCGCCCGGCGCTCCTTTCCGTTCTTGACCGCGCAGTACCGCGGGATGTTCTCCATCGGTCCGGGCCGGTACAGCGCCACGAGCGCGACGATGTCCTCGATGCAGGTGGGCTGCATCATGCGGAGCGTGTCCTTCATGCCCGTGCCTTCGAGCTGGAACACGCCGACGGTCGACGACGAGCGGCAGAGTTCGAAGGTCTTTTCGTCGTCGAGCGGGATGTTGACGATATCGATCTCCGCTCCGCCGTCGCGAAGCAGGTCGACGGCGTTCTTGATCACCGTCAGCGTCTTGAGCCCGAGGAAATCGAACTTCACGAGCCCCGCTTCCTCAGCCCAGCGCATGCTGAACTGGGTCAAGGGAATCTCGGAGCCCGGATCCTTGTAGAGCGGAACGAGCTCGTCGAGCGGCCTGTCGCCGATCACCACGCCCGCCGCGTGGGTCGACGCGTTCCTCAGCAAACCCTCGACCGCCTCGGCGTGGCTGTAGAGCTTTCTGACGATCGGGTCCGAATCCCCCTCGTCCTTGAGTCTCGGCACCTTCTCGATCGCCTCGCGCATCGTGGCGTTCTTCGCGCCCTCGCTGGGAATCAGCTTCGCGATCCGGTCGACCTGCCGCCTCGGCACCCGCAGCACCCGTCCCATGTCCCGGACCGCCATCTTGGACTGAAGCCCGCCGAACGTGATGATGTGGGCGACGCGGTCGGCGCCGTACTTGGCCTGCACGTACTTGATGACCTCGTCGCGCCGGTCCTGGCAGAAATCCACATCGAAATCGGGTATCGAAACCCGCTCGGGATTCAGGAAGCGCTCGAACAGGAGGTTGAACCGGAGCGGATCGAGATCGGTGATCGTAAGGGCGTACGCGACCAGCGACCCCGCGCCCGAGCCCCGGCCGGGTCCGACCGGAATGCCCTCCTTCTTCGCCCACTTGATGAAATCCGCGACGATCAGGAAGTACCCGGCGAACCCCATCTCGTCGATCACCGCGAGCTCGTACTCGAGCCGCTCCTCGTAATCCTTCTTCGGCGCGCACGGCTCGGCGGCCTCCAGCCGCATTCCGAGGCCCTGCCGCGCCTGCTCCTTCAGCGCGGCCGACTCGTTGTCGGCGAATTTCGGAAGGATCGGGCTGCGCCCTTCCGCGCCGAACGCGCAGCGCCGCGCGATCTCGACGGTGCTCTCCAAGGCTTCCGGCAGCTCCGCGAAGACCTCCGCCATTTCCTTCCGGGACTTGAAGTAATGCTCCGGCGTCAGCGCCCGCCGTCCCGATGTCTGGTCGACATACGCGCCTTCGGCGATGCACATCAGGGCGTCGTGCGCCTCGAACATGTCCGGGCCGGGGAAATGCACGTCGTTGGTCGCGACCAGCGGAATCCCGTGGCGGTATGCCAGCCCGATCATGCTGCCCTCGGTCGCCGCCTCTTTCGCGGCGCATGCCGTTCCCTCGGCCGGATGTCGCTGAATCTCGACGTAGAGCCTGTCCCCGAAGATGCTCGACAGGGACTGCAGAAGTTCCTCCGCGGCGGCGGAGCGGCCCTCCTGGAGAAGCTTTCCTATCGTTCCGTCTGGGCCGCCGGTCAGGCAGATCAGGCCTTCTCCGAACCGCTCCAAGTCTTCCAAAACCAGCCAGGACGCGTCGCCAGTTCCGAGATACAGCTGCGAATTGAGCTTCAGAAGGTTGGCGTACCCTGCCTGCGACTGGGCGAGCAGCACGACGGGCGCTCCCGACGCCGCGGCAGCCGCGTCCGCATCGCCGTTCGGCATTGCAAGGTCCAGCAGGCATCCGTGGATGGGCTGGATTCCACTGCTCCTCGCGACGGTCGAAAACTCGAGCGCGCCGAACATGTTGTTGGTGTCCGTTACCGCGACCGCCGGCATGGAGTGGTCGGCGCACAGTTTCGGGAGCGCTTTCAGCGGCACCGCCCCTTCGAGAAGCGAATGCTCGCTGTGGACGCGAAGATGGATGAAGCCGGGACCGGACATGATGCCGGCACTCTACTAGCCAGGCGCGAAATCTTGAACCCGGATTGACCCGACAAGCGGCGCTTTTCGTCGCAAAATTGCGCTCCCGGGAAGGAGGCGTCCGCATCCTTCCGAAGCGAACTCCACTGGAGTTTCCCGCGAAACAAGCCTACTCATGGCATGTTCGCGCCACGCGGCGACGTTTGCGGGGCTTGTGATCCACGCGATGGCGACAATTGAATTCGTTCTCAACGGCGGGCGCGAAGCCGTCCGCGATCCGGCTCCGACGCTGACGCTGCTGGACTGGCTCCGCGAATCCAAAGGTTTGACGGGCACCAAGGAAGGCTGCAACGAGGGGGATTGCGGAGCCTGCACGGTGGTCCTCGGAGACGGCGCCGGAAGCCGGGCCGTCAATTCCTGCATCACGCTGCTGCCCCAGATCCACGGGAAGGCCGTTCGGACCGTCGAGGGCGTCGCCGGGCCCGGCGGCGAGCTCCATCCGGTCCAGCATGCGATGGTTCGGCACCACGGCAGCCAGTGCGGGTTCTGCACGCCCGGATTCGTCATGTCGATGTTCGCCTCGCATCAGCGCGGCGACGAGCGGCATGACGACGCGCTCGCCGGAAACCTTTGCCGCTGCACGGGCTACGCTCCGATCATCCGCGCCGCCGAGGCGGCGGCGCGCGAACCGGTCCCGTCCTGGCTTTCCTCGACCGGCAGCCGCGTCGCTGCCGACGCGCTCCCGGTGCGGTCCGAACGGATGTTCGTGCCCGCCAGCGTTGATGAATTCGCCGACTGGTACGTGGAAAACCCCGGCGCTACCATTGTTGCGGGCGCCACGGATGTCGGGCTGTGGATCACCAAGCAGCTCAGGGATCTGCGGTCGGTATGCTTCGTTTCCCAGCTGCGCGAGCTGCAGGAGATCAAGGAGGATCCGGAGGGCGTCGAAATCGGCGCGGCCGTCACCTTGGACCGGCTTCAGGAATTCTTCGCGGAGCGGCATCCCGGATTCAGCGAGCTGATCCGCAGATTCGGCTCGGTCCAGGTCCGGAACTCCGCGACCGTCGGAGGAAACATCGCCAACGGATCGCCCATCGGCGACGCTCCGCCGGCGCTCATAGCGCTGGGCGCCCTGCTCCGGCTTCGCCGCGGCGACGCGCGCAGGTCGATCCCGCTCGAGTCGTTCTTCCTCGAGTACGGGCGGCAGGACATCGGCGAAGGCGAATTCGTCGAGAGCGTCTTCGTGCCGGAGCGGCCCGGACGCCTGAGCTGCCACAAGCTGTCCAAGAGGTTCGATCAGGACATTTCGGCGGTATGCGGCTGCTTCCATATCGCGGTCGAGGACGGAAGCGTGGACTCGGCGCGGATCGCGTTCGGCGGAATGGCGGGAACTCCGAAGCGCGCCCGCAGCATGGAGTCCGCGCTCGAAGGGTCCGAGTGGAGCATGGCCGCCGTCGAATCGGCCATGGACGCGGCCGGGAAGGACTTCGAGCCGATCTCGGACATGAGAGCCTCGGCGGCGTACCGGCTCGAGGCCGCGAAGAGCATGATGCTTAAATGCTATATCGAACGCGAGCGCGGGGACGCTCCGCTCGGCGTGCTTGAGGTGCAACCGTGAGCTTGGTGGGAACGGCTACCGCCCACGACGCCGCGGCGCTGCATGTCACCGGCGCCGCCACCTATGTCGACGACATCCCCACGCCGACCGGAACCCTCCATCTGGCGTTCGGAATGTCGGAGATCGCGCACGGCACGATCAAGTCGATGGATCTGTCGCGCGTTGCGGCCGCGCCGATGGTCGCATTCGTTCTGACGGCGAAAGACCTGCCGGCCGAGAACAATGTTTCCGCTGTCCCGATTCCGGAGCCGCTGCTGTCCGACGGAACCGTGCACTACGTCGGGCAGCCGCTATTCATCGTGGCCGCGGCGTCGCATTCGGCTGCGAGGGCGGCGGCGCGGCTTGCCGAGATCGAATACGATGAACTGCCCGCCGTGCTCACGATCGACGATGCGATCGCGGAGGACAGCGAACTCAACGAGTCGATGGTGTGCACGCGCGGGGATTCGCAAGCTGCCATCGCCGCGGCGCATTGCGTGGTTCAGGGCCGGATCGAAATCGGCGGCCAGGAGCACTTCTATTTGGAGGGGCATGCGTCGGCGGCCGTCCCGCAGGAAGCGGGCGCCGTGGTCGTGCATTGCTCCAGCCAGCATCCGGGGGATATCCAGCACAGGGTGGCCGAAGCGATCGGAATGCCGATGAGCGCCGTGAAGGTGGAGGTCCGGCGCATGGGCGGAGGGTTCGGAGGCAAGGAATCCCAAGGGAATTCGCCCGCCTGCGCATGCGCCGTTGCCGCCATGCGCAGCGGCCGTACCTGCAAGATGCGCTACGACCGCGACGACGACATGATCGTGACCGGCAAGCGGCACGATTTCCGGATCGACTACAGGGCCGGATTCCACCGGGACGGCCGGCTGGCCGGAGTGGAATTCGAGCACTTCGTGCGCTGCGGCTGGTCCACCGATTTGTCGAACGCCGTCGCCGATCGCGCGGTGCTGCATGCCGACAACGCCTATTTCCTGCCGACAACGAAGATCGTCTCGCGGCGCATGCGCACGAACACCCAGTCGGCGACGGCCTTCCGCGGCTTCGGCGGCCCGCAGGGGGCCATCGGAATCGAACGGGTGATGGAGGACGGGGCCGCCGCGCTCGGAATGGATCCGGCGGAGATCCGCCGCGCGAACTACTATCGATCCAGCGGCGCCGGTCCCGCGCAATCAACGCATTACGGGATGGACGTTGAAGATTCGATCATCGCCGAAATCGCCGACGACGTGCTTGAGCGCGCCGACTATGCCGCGAGGCGGCTCGAGATCCGCCGCTGGAACGAATCGCATCCGACATTGAAGCGGGGGATCGCCTTGACGCCGGTCAAATTCGGCATCTCGTTCACGCTCACGCACCTCAACCAGGCGGGCGCGCTCGTCCACATCTACCGGGACGGCTCGATCCGCATGAACCACGGCGGCACCGAGATGGGCCAGGGGCTGTTCGTCAAGGTCGCGCAGGTCGCTGCCGACGCGTTCGGCCAGCCGCTGGAGGCCGTCAGAATAACCGCGACGGACACGACGAAGGTCCCGAACACGTCGCCCACCGCCGCCTCCGCCGGTTCGGACCTGAATGGAATGGCGGTAAAGCGGGCGTGCGACGAGCTCGTCGGCCGCATGGCCGGGATGCTGGCCGACTTGCACCAGACCAGCCCCGAATCCGTGGAGTTCTCGGACGGCACGTTCCGGGTCGGCGGCGAGTCCTACGGCTTCGCGGAAACGGTGACCCGGGCGTACGAAAGCCGGATTCCGCTTTCTGCCACCGGATTCTATTCGACTCCGAAGCTTTCCTGGGACCGGAAGAAGTGCGACGGCCGCCCGTTCTTCTACTTCGCCTACGGCGCAGCGGTATCCGAGGTCGTGATCGACACGCTAACCGGCGAGAGCCGCATCCTTCGCGCCGACATCGTCCACGATTGCGGAAACTCGCTGAATCCGGCCGTCGACATCGGGCAGATCGAGGGCGGCTTCGTGCAGTGCGCCGGATGGCTGACATCCGAAGAGCTGGTCTGGGACGAATCGGGAAGGCTGCTGACCCACGCGCCTTCGACCTACAAGATTCCCGCCTGTTCGGATCGGCCGCCCGTCTTCAACGTCCACCTTTGGGACAAAAGCGGGAACCGGGAGGACACGATCTACCGGTCGAAGGCAGTCGGCGAACCGCCCTTTGTTCTCGGGGTGTCGGTTCTGATAGCGATATCCGACGCGGTCGCCGCCTGCGGGAACGGTTCCGTTCGTCCCGATGTCGACGCCCCGGCCACTCCCGAGCGCATTTTCTGGGCCGTTCGACGGCAATCGCCCGAATCGCCGTGAGTTTCGACATCTCGGAAATCGAAAGCGCGGTCGCGGCCTCGGGGCGCGTGGCGCGCGTTCTGGTCGCCAAGGCCGAGGGATCGACTCCGCGCGAAGCGGGCGCCTCCATGATGGTCTGGGAAGGCGGCCAATCCGGCACGATCGGCGGCGGGGCGCTGGAGTGGGAAGCGGCGAAGGATGCCCGGCAGCTGCTCTCCGACCGCGCATCCAAGTCCGCGCTGCTGAGAAGGCATCCGCTCGGTCCCGGGCTCGGCCAATGCTGCGGCGGAGCGGTAATGCTGCTGACTGAGGTGTTCGACAGCAAGCGCTTGGCGTCTGCGCGCGAAGCCGTCGCGGGTCGCGGAGGCTTCGCGCGCGCAGCGGTTGACGCGGAGAACGCGCCGCCCCCGCCCGTCGAAAAAATGCTCGCGCGCATGAGCGAAGGGAACGGGCCCGGACACACGGCGCTGGCGGGCGGCTGGGTGATCGAGCCGGTGTCCGCGCCGCTGCGCCATGTCTGGCTGTTCGGCGCCGGGCATGTCGGCCGCGCCATCGCCCGCGCGTTGGCGCCGCTTCCGGATTTGAGCACGACATGGGTGGACGTCTCGAAGGACCGGTTCCCGGACGACATGCCCGCGAATGCCAGAATTCTGGCGGCCAGCCATCCGCCGGACGCGGTGCCCCACGCGCCCGATTGCGCGGAGCATCTCGTTCTGACGTTCTCGCACGCGCTCGACTTGGAGATCTGCAGCCGGATTCTGTCCCGTCCGTTCCGCTCTGCCGGGCTGATCGGCTCGGACACGAAATGGGCGCGGTTCCGCAAGCGTCTGATCGAAGCAGGCCATTCCGCATCGAATGTCGACAGAATCCAGTGCCCGATCGGGGATCCGTCGCTGGGCAAGCATCCCTGGGCGATCGCGGTCGGCGTCGCCGCGTCGCTGCTGTCGGTCGGAGGAAGCCGCCGAGTGTCGGAGTCGGCTCCCACTTGACCCGGATTTTCGACGCCGAGAACCTTTCCAAATCCTATCCGGGGGTCAAAGCGAACGACAACGTGAGCTTCGGCCTGGCGGAAGGCGAAATCCACGCGCTCCTCGGCGAGAACGGCTCGGGCAAGTCGACGCTGGTCAAAACGATCTACGGCCTGGTCCGGCCCGATTCGGGCCGCATGGAATTCCTGGGCCGCGACTACGCTCCTCAGGACCCGAAGGCTGCCAGGGCCGAAGGCGTCGCGATGGTGTTCCAGCACTTCTCGCTGTTCGAAGCGCTGACCGTCGCCGAGAACATTTCGCTCGGGATGGCCGAGCCGCCGAAATCCGGCCGGCTGTCCGGGCTTATACGCGAAACGGCCGATGCCTACGGTCTGCCGCTGGAGCCCGACGCGCGGCTCGGCGACCTTTCCGCCGGCGAGCGTCAGCGCGTCGAGATCGTGCGATGCCTGCTGCAGCATCCGCGGATGCTGATCATGGACGAACCGACATCGGTTCTCACGCCGCAGGAGGCCGAGATTCTTTTCGGCACGCTGAGGAAGCTGGCCGAGGACGGAACTTCGATCCTGTACATTTCGCACAAGCTCGAGGAGATCCGCGCCCTGTGCAGCCGCGCAACGATTCTGAGAGCGGGGAAGGTCGTAGAAACCTGCGACCCGCGAAACGAAACGGCGCGGCGGCTCGCCGAAATGATGGTGGGATCGACCTTCAATGCGCCCGCCGGCCACGGGCGGAAGATGTCCGACGAGCCGGTGCTCGAGGTGGAAAACCTCTCTACGTCCAGCGAGTCCCGGTTCGGAGCAAGGGTCAGAAGCGCAAGCTTCAAGGTCCGCGCGGGCGAAATCCTGGGAATCGGCGGCGTGGCCGGGAACGGGCAGGAGGAGCTTGTCGCCGCCATTTCGGGCGAAAGGGATGTCGAGGACGGCCGCATCTCCCTCAACGGCCGGGAGGTGACATCCGACAGCATCAACGCGCGGCGGCGCATGGGACTATTGACCGCGCCCGAGGAGCGGATGGGCCATGCGGCCGTGCCCGACATGAACTTGTCGGAAAACGCCCTCCTGTCGGGCGCCACGAGGAAAAAGCTGGTGCGCAAGGGAATCGTCAACTGGCGGGGCGCCGGCGAGTTCGCCGAATCGGTCGTGGGCCGATTCGACGTCCGGACCACCGGCGTCGCCAGCGCGGCAAGTTCCCTTTCCGGCGGCAACCTGCAGAAGTTCGTCATCGGACGCGAAATCCTGCAGCAGCCCGAGGCGCTCGTCGTGAACCAGCCCACTTGGGGGGTCGACGCCGCCGCCGCCGCCGCCATACGGCAGGCCCTTCTGGACCTCGCATCGGACGGCTCCGCTGTGGTCGCGATCAGCCAGGACTTGGACGAGCTGATCGAGATCTCCGATTCGATCGCGGTGCTGAACGAGGGCAGCCTGAGCGAAGCAAGGCCTAACAGCGAGCTCACGCGGGAGGAGATCGGCCTGATGATGGGCGGCGCCCACGGCATAACCGTCGCAGAGGTCGGAAGCCGTGATCAGGCTTGAGCGGCGGCAGGAGATTTCGGCCGCTTGGACGGCTTCAACGCCTGTCATCGCGGTTATCGCGACCATGGTTGCAGGGGCCGCGATGTTCGCGGCGCTCGGCAAGGACCCGGTCGATTCGATTCGGACGATCTTCTGGGCGCCGCTTTTCGATCCGAATCTGGCCGCCTATGCGCGCCCGCAGATTCTGGTCAAGGCCGCCCCTTTGGCTCTGATCGCCATCGGGCTGTCGCTGGGGTTCCGCGCGAACATCTGGAACATCGGCGCCGAAGGCCAGTACATCATGGGCGCCATCGCCGGAGGGGCCGTTGCGCTGGCGTTCTACCCGCTGGACGCGTGGTGGATATTTCCGCTGATGATCGCGGCGGGCCTGGCGGGCGGAGCGGCATGGGCGATGATACCGGCCATCCTGAAGGTCCGCCTTCACGTGAACGAAATCCTGGTCTCGCTGATGCTGGTCTACATCGCCGAGCATTTCCTTGCGGCCATGTCGCTGGGCGCTCTGAGGAATCCGGAAGGCTCGGGGTTTCCGGGATCGCGAAACCTGCAGCAATACGAAAGCGCTGCGAACCAGGAGCTGATCGCGGGAACCGGGATCCACTTGGGCATCCCGCTGGCAGCCATCGCCGTCGTTGCCGCCTATTTCCTGCTGCGGAGCCATGTCGTCGGCTTCCAAATCCGGCTGTCCGGCCAATCCGTCCGGGCCGCCTCCTTCGCCGGAGTGAAGGAAAGCTGGCTCGTCGTTATCTGTTTGGGCGCCGGAGGCGCGCTGGCGGGACTGGCAGGAATCTTGGAGCTTTCAGGACCTTCGGGCCAGATTTCGATCGACTTCAACGTTGGTTACGGCTTCACCGCGATCATCGTCGCGTTCCTGGGCAGGCTTAATCCCGTCGGCATCGCGCTCGCGAGCGTACTGATGGCGCTGACTTACATTGGCGGCGAGCTTGCCCAGCTGATGCTCGGCCTGCCCGCCGCGGCTATCCAGGCGTTCCAAGGGATGCTGTTGTTCTTCCTGCTGGCGCTGGATTTCCTGTCGGGCTACCGCGTGAAATTCGGCCGGACGAGGGCCGCCTGAATGGATTTCTCGGCGATAGATCCGCTGACGCTGATCGCGACCATCATTGTCGCGTCCATACCGATTCTGCTCGCTGCGACCGGCGAGCTTGTCGTGGAGAAATCCGGCGTCCTTAATCTGGGCGTCGAAGGCATGATGATCACCGGCGCGGTGTTCGGCTTCATCGCGGCGGTCGAAACCACTTCGCCGTGGGCAGGCGTGCTCGCGGCGGCCTTGGGCGGCGCGGCCCTGTCGCTGGTCTTCGGCCTGCTGACGCAGTTCCTGAAATCGAACCAGGTTGCGACCGGCCTTGCGCTGACGCTGTTCGGGCTGGGGTTTTCGGCGCTGCTGGGCCAAGCCTACGCGGGCATCTCGCCGCCATCCTTTCCGCGGCCGGACCTCTGGCTGCTCAAGGACCTGCCCCTGTTCGGCCGGACCGTCTTCAGCCACGACTATTTCGCCTATTTGACGGCGTTCATCATCGTGGGCGTCTGGTGGTTCCTGAATTACTCGCGGCCCGGTCTGGTGCTGCGCGCGGTCGGGGAAAACCACGATTCGGCGCACGCCTTGGGATACAACGTGAACGCAACGCGCTTGGCTGCCATCATGTTCGGCGGCGCGTGCGCAGGCCTTGGAGGCGCCTACCTCTCGCTGATCAGGGTTCCGCAGCTTACCGAGGGCATGACTGCCGGAGCGGGATGGATCGCGCTAGCGCTGGTCGTGTTCTCGTCTTGGCGGCCTTGGCGGCTGGTGCTCGGTGCCTTCCTTTTCGGCGGCGTCACCATGCTTCAGCTGAACCTTCAGGCAGTCGGAGTTGAAATCAACGCCGCCTACATGTCGATGGCACCATTTGCGGTGACAATCGTCGCGCTTGCCGCTATGTCTGGCAAGCGCCGCCGGAAAGCCACGAGCGCGCCTGCGTCCCTAGGCAGGCCATTCCACGCTTCCGGTTGAGCTGCACGAGCACCGGCACTGTCGCCGGAACCGAGAGGAGAGACAAATGAGATTGAAGCACACCGTTTTTGCGGCCGCCTGCGCTGCAGGACTGGCTGTCGCGGCGTCGGGCGCGGCGGCCCAGGATGCGAAAGTCGGCTTTGTGTATGTCGGGCCGATTTCCGACTTGGGATGGACGTACGAGCATGACCAAGGCCGACTGGCGGTCGTGGATGCGTTCGGCGACCGCGTCGAGACCACCTACGTCGAAAGCGTTCCGGAAGGCGCGGACGCGGAGCGCGTACTTACGCAGCTCGCGCTGTCGGGGCACGATCTGATCTTCACGACGTCCTTCGGATACATGGACCCGACGATCAACGTCGCCGCGAAGTTCCCGGACGTGAAATTCGAGCATGCCACCGGCTTCAAGCGCGCGGACAACGTCTCGACCTACTCCGCCCGCTTCTACGAAGGACGGGCGGTCATCGGACACATTGCCGGGAAGATGACGGAGTCGAACGTGATCGGCTACATCGCGTCGTACCCGATTCCGGAGGTCGTCCGGGGCATCAACTCGGCCTACATCCACGCGAAGAAGGCGAATCCGGATGTGGAGTTCAAGATCGTCTGGGTCTTCACCTGGTTCGATCCGGCGAAGGAGGCCGATGCGGCGACGGCGCTGATCGAGCAGGGCGCGGACATCATCATGCAGCACACGGACAGCGCGGCGGCGATGACCATTGCCGAGGAGAAGGGGATCTACGCGTTCGGCCAGGCTTCCGACATGAAGGAGTTCGGACCCAACGCCCGCCTTTCGTCGATCATCGACAACTGGGCTCCCTACTACGTCGCGAGGACCCAAGCGGTGCTCGACGGCACATGGGAGAGCGTTGACACATGGCACGGCATCAACGAGGGCATGGTCGAGATGGGGGAATTCTCCGACAAGATTCCGGCTGATGTCCGAGCCGAGGCGCAGGCGATTTCCGATTCGATCTCGGCGGGCGAGTACCATCCGTTCACGGGACCGCTGAACCGGCAGGACGGCTCGGCCTGGCTTGCCGAAGGCGAGACCGCCGACGACGGAACCCTTCTCGGAATGAACTTCTACGTCGAAGGAATTGAAGGCGCGGTTCCGCAGTAACGCCTGATATTCGCCAAGCGAGCGATTCGCAGGCCTGCCGACGGCAATCGCCTTTGTGCCGAGATACCGGAACGGGCAGGCAGTAGCTGCTTGCCCGTCATCGTTGCCAAGCGGCACGGCTTTGCACGAAATTGGGGAGTTGCCTACTTTTTTGGCATGGTTTGCGCACAGAATCGGTTCCCTTTTTGTTTGTTTTTGGTTTTGTTATAGTTCGTTTACAACGAATCACTTTCTTGACAATAACCTATGCCACACAACGAGTTAGAGGATGGGTTTACTGATGGCGAGACCCGCGCCGGGCGCCTATTTTGTTGCGGTTCCCCGGAGTCTGCACGTATTCTAGGTACCGGAGTTCACGCGCAGCCAGGTTTGTTCAAGTGCGCGGCGTGCAAACGTCGACGTGAAAGCGTCATACCTATGCGCACGGCCCGGCGCAGCTTGGACTACGGCACGAGATCGCATGGACGTATATTTCATACCCCATGGTAGACGTCGACCTCCACCGCCTTACGGCTCCGGCTCCCGGAAACGCAGTCGCCCCTGAGCGGGCATTCCGCGCAGTCCCTGGATCTGGCGTGGAACCGCCGGAGCATGTCCTTGAACGGCCGCCCGGGGCGCAGTACCCTGCCCCGAGGGCACTTCACGATGTCGTTCCTCTCGTCGTCGCCCGCCGTGTGCTGCTTGCAGGAGGGCTCCAAGCGGCGGCTGCGGGAGCTGGCCGCCATGCTCGCGTCGGGATCCGCCGCGCCGACTTTCTTGCGCTTGCCGCCCGGCCGGACGCCGGTTTCGGCCCCGGCCTCTCCGCGTTCCCCGCGTCGCCGTTCTCCGCCGCCACCGCCCCGGCATGGCGGTCGGCCAGGCTCTCCCAGCCCGCGTCGGCCCGGACCGGCGTCGCGTCGACATGCACAGCCCCGCCCTTCGCGATCCCCGCCTCCACGCAGGCCGAAGCCGCACGCTCGAAGATCCGCCGGAACCGCGCATCGCCCCGGCGCTGCCGGATCCGCGCCGGGCTCGAATGGTCCGGAAGCCCCTCGTGCAGCCCGCAGCCGATGAACCAGCGGATCGCGAGGTCCGCCTGCGCCTCGCGCATCAGGCGGCGGTCGTGCAAGATCTCGAGCAGGAACCCCGCCGGCATCAGCCGGACGGCCGTCTCGGGGTCGATCCCGGGCCGCCCGCTGTGGGCGCAATGGCAGCCGGCAACCTCGTCGTGCAGCCAGCGGGATCCGGAACCCGGCCGACGCGCGCCAGGACGTGGTCGTCCGGAACCAGTTGCTCAAGCGACCCGGCAACGAACAACTCCAGCTGGGGCGGCGGCTTGCGCTCGGCATGCCGTGGCTCTCCCCGTTCCCCCAACAACATCATGTTCCAGGAACCACGGAACGAGGGGTTTTCAACAGCCCCACGATGCAAAGCTGCTCTGCCAACTCTGCACGGATTCGTGCAACCATGAGTTTTGCCGAAAAACAAGACCAAAACTATCGATTGGTTCGAATACGTATGGGCCGTCAACAGGACGACCTCGGGCCATCGGGTCATTGGCCCCAACTGTCCGGCGGCCGAGATTCTTTTACTTTGGAGACGCTTCGTGACTAGCGAAGCCTGTGGTACTGTTGCTCCACGCGCAATCAAAGCCCCGAACGGACACCTTAGCAAATCAAATCACAAACAACCACCGCGAGATGAAGCAAATGGCGCACAAACCCAATGATGAAATCACTCACCGATTTGGAGGGAAATGGACCAACACCAAACTGGATGTTTTAAAAAAATATCTTAATGCATACGGGACTGCCCTAAAATATTTTAATTTCAAAAGAATATATATCGATGCATTCGCCGGTACTGGATACCGTGAATTAAACATCGCCGACAAAAATGTGCCGCCGCACCAAGGTCAACTTTTTCAAGAATTTGCGAATCAGGAGCGTCAAGAGTTGATTGACAGTCAAGAATTGCTCGATGGTTCCGCTCGCATTGCGTTGAATTCAGAACCTCAATTCCACGAGCACATTTTCATTGAGATCGACCCCACAAGAGTAAACAGGCTAAATTTACTTAAAAATGAATTTCCGGACATGCGGAACCGGATCAAAGTTTATCAAGGTGACGCGAACGAAAAAATACAAGATCTTTGCGGGAATTTGATCGATTGGAAGCATCACCGCGCAGTGCTCTTTCTTGATCCTTATGGATTGCAGGTTGAATGGAAAACGATTGAAGCAATTGCTCGCACGCGGGCAATTGACCTCTGGTTGCTTTTTCCGCTTGGCGTAGGAGTTAACCGGATGCTTCCGAGATCTGGTGAAATTCCGACAGCGTGGGTCAGAACACTTGATCGCGTTTTTGGTACAACAGAATGGCGAAATGAATTCTTCAAAAGAGTAGAGAACGTAGACATGTTTGGAAGCCGACAAGAAGTCGAAAAAACAGCAACCACTGAGACGATTCGTCGTTTTTATATTGATCGTCTCAAAGGCTTATTTCCGGGCGTCATTGAAAATCCGGGTGTTTTGTATAATTCCACAATGTGCCCACTTTATCTTTTGTGCTTTGCAGTTGGCAACGAAAACGGAAAACGCACTGCATTGAAAATTGCCAGATCGTTGTTAAAGGATATTTGACCATGTCAAAAGAATCGGGAATTGAATGGACTGAATCGACTTGGAACCCATTGACCGGATGCACCAAAGTTAGTCCTGGATGCAAATTTTGCTACGCAAAGCGGCTTGCCGAACGACTCAAAGTGATGGGCCAATCAAATTACGTTAACGGATTTAAGTTAACGCTGCAACCGCACATGCTCAAAATTCCTTTAAACTGGAAGAAACCTCAGTTCATTTTTGTCAATTCGATGAGTGACTTGTTCCACGAGGAAGTTCCGATTTCGTACATTCAAGAAGTTTTTGGTGTGATGCGTCGTGCTCACTGGCATTACTTTCAGGTTCTTACGAAACGGGCAAGCCGTCTTGCACAATTGAGCGACCAGATCTCCTGGCCAGCAAATGTTTGGATGGGAGTGAGTGTAGAGAATCGAAGATATTGCTCGCGAATTGATGACTTGCGGAGCACAAACGCTAAGCTTAGGTTTCTTTCGCTTGAACCGTTGCTGGGACCGTTACCTGATCTTGACCTAAAGGGAATCGATTGGGTAATCGTAGGCGGCGAATCTGGTCCGAAATCCCGTCCTATGCACCCTTCTTGGGCTGTCGATCTGCGTGACCAATGCTCGCGGGCGAAGGTTCCATTTTTTTTCAAGCAGTGGGGCGGCACCAACAAGAAAAAGTCAGGCCGAATTCTTGAAGGCCGAACTTGGGATGAGATGCCCGTGATTTTTCCTCACGGTCCGCAATGATCTTGCTCGGCGTCTTGAGTTTAATCGAGAATTCAAGTGGAACCTACCCGTTGTCCAAAGTTTGGTACTCCCTCCAAGTTTATATGACAAAAAACTTAAATATCACGTTAGAATCACCACGCGAGCTGGCATTGCCCGTTGGAGCAAATTAAACAGTATGGACGCCGATAACAAAATGCATAAGATTGACGCAGCACTGAAAGGTGTTCTCAATTCGGCACCGCTGGTAATGTCAAGCAAATTATCGGCTCACAGCGAGGCTTCACATTTCGAAATCCTGAAATCCGGCCATATTTTAGCGAGGATGCTAATCGACGATGTTGCCGAACCTGACCGCCTTGCTTTGGCGCGAACCTTTGGTTCGCGACTCATTTCCGAATGGTGGCATTCACTTAAATCCATCGAGGGCACGCGCCAAGCCTTGCGGATACCCTCTCAATCCTTTGATCTTGTCAGACTTTCTTCATCCTCTGAAGTGCTTGCAGCGGGCCTTGGCCAAGCGGCCGCCCGGCTCAAGCCTGAGACAGCCGCCTACCATATCGGACTTGCATACACCTGTATGCTGCCTCGCTCACACCGCGCCACGTTGGGAATTTACTATACGCCGCCTTGCCTCGCCGTCCGGTTGATCGAGCAGGCCACATTCGCCGGTGTTGATTGGACCGCTTGTCGGGTGCTTGACCCTGCCTGCGGCGGTGGTGCGTTTCTTGCACCGGTCGCCCGCCGCATCCTCGACGAATTGCCGGACTGCAGCCCCAGCATCCTGATCAAGAACATCACTAACCGTTTGCGCGGTTTCGAGATCGACCCTTTCGGAGCCTGGCTGTCCCAAGTCGCCCTTGACGCTGTTCTCCTGCCCATCACACGGTCGATGCGCGGCCAACTCCCGGCTGTTGTCACTGTTTGCGACAGCCTCCGCGAAAGCTCCGTTGACGACCGCTTTGATCTTGTCATTGGCAATCCGCCTTATGGCCGTGTCCGCCTTGCGCCACGTGACCGTGCCCGCTTCAAGCGCAGCTTGTTTGGTCATGCCAATCTTTATGGCTTGTTTACAGACATAGCCCTTCACCACACGAGGTCAGGCGGTGTAATTGCCTATGTCACGCCGACTAGTTTCCTTGCGGGGGAATATTTCAAGAATCTTCGTTCTTTGCTTTGCGAGGATGCTCCGCCCGTCACGTTTGATTTCGTATCCTCACGCAAGGGTGTCTTCGATGAAGTGCTGCAGGAGACCTTGCTCACAACGTACAAGCGTGGCTCCAAGCCAGCGCCCGTCACGGTTCATGAAATCACTCCCGTGAGTGACGCAACCCTTTCCGTATCACGCGCCGGTTCTTTTGCGCCTCCAGCCGATAGGTCGGATCCATGGATTTTGCCACGCAGCGCATGGCAGGCTCGCCAAGCCAAATCTCTTGCCCGCATGGAGTATCGGCTGGCCGATTGGGGGTACGCAGTCAGCACTGGCCCGCTTGTCTGGAACCGCCACAAAGATCAGCTTGCGACCGAACCTGGTTGCAACCGCCATCCGCTTATTTGGGCCGAAGCGATCACCCCTGATGGCGAGTTCATTTGGCGCGCCGCGAAGAGAAACCACACGCCTTGGTTCGAAATCCGCGATGGCGATAACTGGTTGTTGACCAACCGCCAGTGCGTTCTCCTGCAGCGAACGACGGCCAAGGAACAATGCAGGCGACTTATCGCCGCGGTTCTCCCAAAGCGCTTTCTCGAAACCCACAGTGCGATTGTCGTCGAAAATCATCTCAACATGCTGCGGCCGCTCACCGAACGGCCGCCCGTGCCCGTCGAAGTTCTTGCTGCCTTTCTCAATAGTTCCGCTGCCGACCGTGCCTTCCGCTGCGTCAGCGGCAGCGTTGCCGTTTCAGCCTATGAGCTGGAAGCACTGCCACTCCCGAACCCCAGCGATATGGGTGAGCTATCGCAGCTTGTGCGACACAGGGTGGACCGGGAGCAAATTGATGTGGCATGTGCACAGCTTTATGAGGACGCCACCTGACAATGCCCGAACTTCCGCCATATGCTTCCCGTGATTTGGTAGCGGAACGCTTGCGCTCGATTTTTCCGGAAGGTACTCCGAATCGGGCTTATTGCGTCCGGGAATTGGCGGCCGGCACTGTATTTGCAATGCTCTATATCGGGGCGATTGAAGGCACCGGGCGTTATCTCGGTCCGGTGCACGTCTATCGGATGACCGACGAACAGGCTGCTCGGCAGAGCGCGTTGTCGCGCCTATCCTACGCTAGTGCCGTTACCAAAAAGAACTACGGCGCCGGCGGCACACGCTGGTATGCCGACAACACCCGAGAACCAATTCGCGATGAGACGTTGCGCGAAGGCCTTGTTGCCATCGGTGCTGTATCTGTTCGCTCGGACCTGCCCACGACTTCAGGTAAGCCGCGCTATGCGCTCATATCGGATTTTGCGGCACTGTTCGATCCCTCTCTTGATGGAAACGCTCTGGCGACCGCAATCCTTGCATTCCGGGAAGTTCACCTGTCCAAGAGTGCGCTTACACGCATCTCAATCATGCGCGCCGGTGTTGCCGCTAGTGCAAGCGGCGTACTGGTTACTTTCCCCAACAAGGAGACTCGTCAACTTGCGCCAGGTCCAAGTTCGACCATCGCCCAAGCCGTTATAGAGGTGTTCGCAAAGGAATTCTTGGATTCCCCTGCTGTCCTTTGGCTTAGCGAAAGCGGCAACAAAGTGATCGCCCGTGATGATAAACTTGCTGCCGAAATTGGCCTCAAGATCAAGACAGACGAGAATCTGCCTGACATCATCCTTACCGATCTAGGTCCTGTTGACCCGCTCATTGTTTTCGTTGAAGCCGTTGCCACCGACGGCGCTTTATCGACCCGCCGTCAAAAAGCCTTGCTCGCCCTCACTGACGAAGCCGGATTCAAACGCGAGCAGGTAGCTTTTCTGACTGCATACCAAGATCGGGAATCCGCCGGATTTCGAAAAACAGTTTCTGGCTTGGCATGGGGATCGTTCGCATGGTTCGTCTCCGAACCTGACAAAATCGTCATTCTCCGCGATGGTGCAACCAGCCCTGCTCGCCTCGCGGAACTGCTTCAATCGTAGCTGCCATTGGCCCCTTCCATGTTGCTTCCGGTTCATTTATTCAAACTCTTGCTCTTCGGCAAACACGGGGCAGTTCAGCGATGTCGATGCATGGCACGAGTGCGTGATTGTGGACGACTTCATCGGCCAAGGCGGGACTGGCGAATCTGCGCGGCAGGATAGAAACGCAACACGGCACGGTCATAGGCGCGGTCGGATTGACTGGGAAGCCGTATTCGGGAAAACTGAATCCATCAAAGGAACAACTCGATGAACTCCGACACAAGCACGGACCGGATTTCGAGAAGTGATGGCAGGCGCATTTCGGCCACGCCTTCGACTGCCGCACTCAATCTGAGGCTCGGTATCTCACCCGCTCCTCGGATGCTAACACCATCCGAAATCGACTTGCTGCGGCGGAGCGCGGAGGAGATCGCCCAATCCGCAGCGGCAGTATTCGCCAGCAAAAAACGCACATCAACACTTTGAAGTCCCACCGCCATCGGCTGCCATGCAGTCGGCGCCCGGCAGGCCACATGGATACGTCCGTACGAAGGCGCCATCTTCAAAGGAATCGATGCCCTGCTCAGTGTTCGACCCGCGTTTTGTCGTCCTCGCGGCCAGCGGAAGGCGGGTGCCCTTCCGGGCATCATTGAAGCGCGCGGCGGAACTGCAGGGCATCGTTCTGTGGTTGGAGGCCACGACTTTGAATGGCGTTGTCGCTTGCAAAGGCGCATCCAAGGACGGAATCCACCCGCGCCGCATCAGCTCCGCTACGAATGTGCCAGCATGCCGAAGCCCCGGAACCAGTCCGAAATCAATGGAGTCCTGCTTGCGGTCCCCCGCCAAACACGGTTGACATCTTGCATACGAGAATATTTGCAAATAAGCCGTACATGACAATATCGTCTAGTGATCTTCAGATGTATATGCGCTGTCTGGCCGGAGTGGTTTGGGAGCAGCAGAAGGGTGCCTTTCATTTTGGGTTTTCCCTTCAAGAAGAAACTATTACGGAAATGCTCTTGCTTTGTATAGCAAAACAACTCACACCGTTAGGCTTTAAAGTACGAATCTTCAGCCGCAAAGAAGAGAGTCACCATGGTGCAGACTGGGAGTGGTTTTACAAATCCCGGAGCTTCAAAGTTAGCTTTCGTGTGCAAGCAAAGCGCCTGTATCATTCCCCTCACGGCCCCGGAGCATACAAAAATTTCAAACCTTGTGGAGATCAGCTCAAGAAGCTGATCTCGAAGGCGGGCGGTGCCAACCCAATCTATGTGCTCTACAATCATCCCGTTATCAAAGATGCCTGTTTGTTTAACTGGCGGAGTTATTGGGGGTGCTCTGTCGCAACTGCAGCATTCATGGCTACCGCATCTGACAACAAACTATCGACGATTATTCATGGGCAGGTTCCTTGGCACCAGTACTTTGGTATCGGAAAGATTTGTCTCGCAGAAAAACAGACTGCAAGTATGCCAGGTGACCAAGAATTCAAATGGGCGAAAGACTACAAGCCGGACTGGATCGATCTTTTGCTAGGCAATGAGGAGCACTCGGATGAACGTCTCGATGAGATATTGAAGGAAGGTGATCTGAAAGGCGTCGCATATTTCGGTTGCGATTGAGCGCTCATCCGAAGAACTTCTGCTGATTCAAGGCTTGGAGCCTCCGTCGATCGGATCGCGATGGGAATCGATGATTTTACCGAAAACGATATCGAATTCCCTTGAATGAACTGCCCCGTGTTTGCCGGAAAGAAAAAGTCTGAACAGATGGGATATCGGCAACAAGAAGAAGGCCGACGGAATTCGTGGACGCGTGGCTTCGAACAAGATTCCCGTGATTTACCGCGGGGTTCACAATAGGCGCGTGAGCTCTCCGAATCCGGCAAGGCACCCGCACGGAACTCAATCGTTGTCCAACAGTCCGGCCCCGGCCCCGCGCTCGCGCGACGCATCTGTTTCCGGCACAAGCGTTTTACCGGCCAGCGCGACGGCTTCTGCCCAGCAGCGCTCATCCAGCGACAATGCGTCCGCCAATCCATTCGGAGTCGGAAAACGCGGCGCGGGCCGGGAGCGGAGCGTCAGTGTTCCTCCATGCGCGGTGTCCCATTCTGGCATCCGGCAGTGCGCCGGTCCGGCGACAATCAGAGTGATTCCGCCCCACGCCGCCTTGAACTCCAAGTCGTACGACTTGGCGGCGGCCCCCGCGAACGCCGCCGTCCCCGGCAAGCCGCCGGTTGAGCGAATTGCGACTTCATCGGCCTGCGTTCCGGCAAGGTAGTCCAATGCCGACACAATCGCCGCCGCGCCTTCGGGAAACACCAAGCGGCCGCTCTCCACGCGAGGCTCCGCCGTCGCCGGGCCCGGCTTGGCGAGCTCAAGAATCTCGCAAACGGCTGCGAGCTTCCGTTCGGCCGCCCAGAGCGCGGCGCGCCCGAACTCCTCGGCGAGGCCGTACGGCCACCCGCATGCGATCGCCGCTTTGCGAATGGTCAGCTCGATTTCGTTGAGCGATAGCTCCGGCGTCATGCGCCCTGCACCGGAAAGCACCAGTCGTCGGCATCGGAATTGGCTATCGTTTCGAAGCTTGGAGCACCTTGGAACATCGTTATCCGCGTCCAAAGGTCGGATTTCGGGTCGAACTTGGAGGCGCCGAAGAACGAAAGCTTGCAACGCAGCATGTCGATCGGAAGGCACTCGGCGCCGATCAGGTTTTCGCGGATCTCGGAATACGGCGCCTTCGCCGACGTTTGAACCCGCCGCACGGCGTAGCGGTGCGCGGGGTGCCGCGCGAGGAATTCGGCCGCGGGTCCGTTGGCCGTGTTGGCATTGAGGTCGCGATTCAGTTCCTTGACCTTCAGGGCAACATCAAGCGGCAGCTCAAGCTGCGCGCCGGCCTCCCGGTGCCTGTCGCCGAGACGCGGCTCCATCTTCTCCTTGGAGACGTACCAGAAATGCTGCCGGGACTCCGGGCTGATGTAATCAGCAACCGTCGCCCAGCCGTAATTCCGACTGACCAGATTTCGCAGTTCCCGAACCGGCATGCCCGGATCGATTTCCGGCAAAACGCTGCTGGACATCCCATCCGCGAGCTCGTCGACCAGATCGCCGTGCGGCTCGATCACCAACGAGACCATCAGCTCCTGGGCTTCAAGCGACATGCCGGAGGCGGCGCGCACGATTCGGTCCCATGGAAAAGGGCTGGAAAGAAATTCCTCCGAGAAGAGCGCGCAGGCGGATTCAAGCTCGGATCTCAGCGTCTCGATCCGCGCCATCTGGCGGGCATTCTCGACATTCCATTCGGAAAGATGCTTGCGGGCCCTGCCGAACAGTTCCACCGCCCTGCCGACGTGAGCTTCGGTCAGCCGCTCCAAGCCGCGCACCCGGGCGAAAGCGGTTTCGCGGGCGAGCATCCAGTTGTTGAGCAGGATCGGGTGGCTGACCAGAAACGGCGCCATTCCCAAGCCCGTGGCGTTGCCGATTCCCAAATGCCTCTTCGAGACCTGATCCAATCGGGCGCTGGTTCCCGGACTCCGGCTGCTCGCGACATGCTCCGCCAAATCGTGGGTGAATCCGCGAATCAGCCAGACCGTCAGCAGCTCCGCCTGGAACGGAGCTGTGAACGCTGATCGGCCGCTGATCCGGCAGCGGTCGGCGATGCCGAACTTCCCGTTTCCGTAGACCGCGGTCGTCCGCATCAGGTACCCGGTGCTCCTGAGAAGACCGGCATCCGGCTGCTTGCCGCCGCCCAGACGATCGACAGTGTGCTCGAACAGCCTGACGCTTTTGTTGGCCCGGCTGATCACCAGTTCGGTCGGACGATACCGCCCCGCCTCCTGTCGCCCGACATTCGCGCGGATACGTTCGAGATCGGATCCATCCGGAATCCCGTCGAACAGGGCGAAAGTAGCGTCCCAAGCGGTTGCGATAACCCTGTCGGTTCGCGCTTCCGGTTCAAGATGCGCGGAAAACGCGCAGAGGCTGTAATGTCGGCCGCCGATCACGAATGAATAAACGGCCCGCCCGTGGCCGTCGCCATCGATTTCCCATAGTCGCTTTCGAACCCGGACGCGCTCGGTGTGAAGCCTCCTGATCAGCACGCGCATGAAGCTCAGCCTGGTGGCATGGAACGCGCCCATTCGGGCAAGCCGCATTATTTGGTCCGGCGGCCGCAGGTTCGGCGCCGCGCTGGAATTCCGCGCTCCGCCCGTCAATTCCTCGGCTCAAACGATTCGTCGAAGAACCTCTTCCAATTGCTGCCCATGATCGCTCCGACCTCGCCGCTCGAAAATCCGACATCAGCGAGCGCGGCGGCAATGTTCCCGAAATCGCGGTTGTTCCGGAACCAGCTTGGCATTTCCGGAAGACTGTCGTCCCCGCCGCCGCGGCGTTCGACCGGCGGCTTTTTCCAGCGGCCTTCCCGCATCCAGCGGAGCGTGCCGTCGGGACGGCCTTGGCAGAGGTCCGAACCGATGCCCAAATGCTCCGCGCCCAAGGTTTCGGCGCAGCGCGCAACCATTTCAGCAAACGAAGCGAGCGTGCAGCTGGATCCCTCCCGCATGTGCAGCGGGTACAGCGAAAACCCCAGCACTCCGCCCGTCGCGCAGACCGCCTTCATGAGATCGTCGGAAAGGTTGCGCGGGGACGGATGCCACCATCTTGGGTTCGCGTGGGTAACGGCGACCGGGCGCTCCGAAGCCTCCGTCGCTTCAAGGGCCGACCTTTCGCCGCAATGGCTCAGATCGACGGCCATTCCCACGCGGTTCATTTCGCGGACAGCTTCCCGCCCCATCCGGGTCAAACCCGAATCGTTTGCCTCCGTGTAGCCAGAGGCGAGGTTCGACTGGTTGTTGTAGGTGATCTGCATGAAGCGGATGCCGAGCGCATGAAGTATCTCGACAAGCCCGATGTCGTCCTCGATCGGCGACGGGTTCTGCAGACCTAGAAATATCGCGGTGCGCCCCGATTCCTTTGCCGATACGACATTCTCGCCTCTCCGTCCGGGCAGGATGAGATCGGAGTTCGCCTCGAAGAGCCGGTTCCAGCATGTAAGGTCGCGCACGGCATCCCGGAAATTGCCGTGGTAGGAGACGGTGGCGTGGACGGCATCAACGCCGCCTCGGCGCATCTGCTCGAACACCTCCCGCGTCCAGTAGCAGTACTGGAGTCCGTCAATCAGGAGCTGCGAAGGATTCGAACTCGGTCCTGGCTTCATTCGGTTGTTCCGTTCCGCGCGGCTTCGGCACCCGCTCGGGGCGCCGGAAGCGGCGAATGCCCGCTGCACATTGACCAACATGCGTTTGGCAATCAATGTCTTCCGCGAAAACAGCTTTTTCGCGAAGTTCCGGCGGCTGCTTCCGGCATAGGTCCGACCTCCAAGCGGCCCGTTCGGTAATTCGCCGGAACATGCAGCGTCGCCAAGCAGGAGCACGAATGGCTTATTTCGACTTGGGCAACTACACGCGGCCGGTCTCAACCGCGTCCGCCGACGCGCAGCGCTGGTTCGACCGCGGGCTCACCCTTGTTTACGGATTCAACCACGAGGAAGCGGAGAGATGCTTCCGCAAGGCGGCGAAACGGGATCCGGGCTGCGCGATGGCGTGGTGGGGCATCGCCTACGCGCTCGGCCCGAACTACAACAAGCCGTGGGAGTCCTTCGACGACAAGGACCTCGCGAAGTCGCTGAAAAAGGCCCGTAAAGCCGCGGAAAGGGCCCAGTCCGCCGCCGCGAACTGCACAGAGGTCGAACGCGATCTCGCGGACGCGATTCTCGAACGGTACCAGAGCGTGTCGCCGCGCGAGGATTTGGAGGCGTGGAACGACGCCTATGCCGACTCAATGCGCAGGGTCTACGCGAAGCACAAGGACGACTCCGACGTCGCCGCCCTGTTCGCCGAGGCACTGATGAACCGCACGCCCTGGGCGTTGTGGGACCTCGAAACCGGCGGAGTCCCAGACGGTGCGGACACGGAAGAAGTTGTCGCCGTTCTTGAACGTGGGATGCGGCTGCGGGACACGATGGACCTGCCGCCGCACGCGGGGCTGGCCCACTTGTACATTCACGCGATCGAGATGTCGCCGAACCCGGAGCGGGCCCTTCCCGCTGCGGACGAGCTTCGCGACATGGTCCCGGACGCAGGCCATCTCGTGCATATGCCCTCGCATATCTACGTGATCTGCGGGGACTACTCGGCAGTTCGCGACGTCAACCAAGCGGCGGTCCGGGCCGACCGGAAGTTCCTCAAGCGCAGAGGAGCGGTGAATTTCTTCTCGCTGTACAGGTGCCACAATCTCCATTTCGTAATTTACGCCGGGATGTTGCTCGGCCAATTCCGGCCTGCCGCGGAAGCCGCGGAGGAATTGATCGAAACGCTTCCCGCCGATCTCCTTCGGATTGAATCCCCGCCGATGGCGGATTGGCTGGAGGGCTTTGTCGGAATGAAGCAGCATGTCCTGATTCGGTTCGGCAAATGGCGGGAGATCCTGGAGCAGGAACTGCCTGACGACCCGGAACTGTTTTGCGCCACGACCGCCGTCATGCGCTACGCTAGAACCGTCGCGAATGCGGTTCTCGGGAATCTGCGGGAGGCGGACAGCGAATTCGGGCATTTCGAGGCTGCGCTCGCCCGCTTGCCGGAATCCCGCATGGTCTTCAACAACACCTGCCTAGGCATCCTGGCTGTCGCCCGCGAAATGGCCATCGGGGAAACCGAATTCCGCCGCGGCAGCTTCGAGACGGCGTTCAAGCATCTGCGGGAAGCCGTCCGGTTCGACGACAATCTGGAGTACGACGAGCCGTGGGCATGGATGCAGCCCGCGCGCCACGCGCTCGGCGCGCTGCTTCTGGAAAGAGGCGAAGCGGAACAGGCTGCGGCCGTCTACCGCGAGGACCTGGGACTTGATCCTGTGCTGAAGAGGCAACTGCGTCATCCGAACAACGTCTGGAGCCTTCACGGCTACCACGAGTGCCTGCAGCAGCTCGGCCGGGTGGTCGAGGCTGCCGAAATGCGGCAGCAGCTCGACATTGCGCTGGCCCGCGCCGATGTGGAAATCAGCGCGTCATGCTTCTGCCGCCGGACTGCGCACTGAGGCGTCGGCGGACACGGCACCGATCACGCGGGTCCTCGCAGGCGGGCCCCTTACCTGTCTGATTCCCGCCAGCGCTGGCTGATCCACGGCTTTCTGTCATCGGTCGGAAGAACCGGCACGCCGAGAATGTGGTCCGACGCCTTCTCGCCGACCATGATGGACGGCCCGTTCAGGTTTCCGTAGGTGATGCTCGGAAATATCGAGCTGTCCGCCACCCGGAGCCTGTCCACGCCGATGACCCTGCACTCGGGGTCGACCACCGCGAGCTCGTCGTTCCGGCTTCCCATTCTGCAGGTTCCGCAGGGATGGTACGAGCTCTCCGCGTGCTCGCGAACGAACCCGTCAAGCTCCCCGTCCGTCCGGCAATCGGGACCCGGCGCGATCTCGTCGCCCCGGACCCCGTCGAACGCGGACTGCGCAAACACCTCGCGGGCCGCATGAATGCAGCGCCGGAATTCAGACCAGTCCTGTTCGCACGACATGTAGTTGAACCTGATGGCCGGACTTTCGCGGGGGTCGGGACTCCTGAGCGACACCGTGCCGCGCGAGCGCGAGCGCATCGGCCCGACATGCGCTTGGAACCCGTGGCCTCCGGCCGACGACTTCCCGTCGTACCTGACGGCGATCGGCAGGAAATGGAACTGGATGTCGGGATACTTGATGCCCGGAGCCGAACGCACGAACGCGCCGCTTTCGAAATGGTTGGATGCGCCGGGCCCGTCCTTCGCCAGCAGCCACCGGAATGCGACCCACGCCTTGCCGAACGGGTTCCAGTATTTGTGTAGCGTAACGGGTCTCGTGCATGCGTGCTGGACGCACACCTCCAGATGGTCCTGGAGATTGGCCCCGACCCCCGGACGATCAGCGACCACCGGAATGCCCTTGTCCTGCAGCGCCGGGCCCGGCCCGACACCAGAGAGCATGAGCAGTTTCGGGGAGTTCACCGCCGACGCGGACACAATGACTTCGCGGCGCGCCCGGACGACCTCCGTCCGTCCTCCCCGTTCAATCTCCACGCCGGTCGCACGGCCCTCCTCGATCTGGACCCGGAGCGCGAGGTATCGCAGCAGGCGGACGTTGCGACGGGCGAGCGCGGGGCGCAAATACGCGTTCGAGGCCGACCATCGCCGCCCCCTCCAAATCGTGCGCTCCAGCGGACCGAACCCCTCCGGCTTCTCCCCGTTGTAGTCGGCGGTCGCTTCGAACCCGGCCTGGACGCCCGCCTGTTCGAAAATCCTGAACAGCGGGTTGGACCTGTCTCCGCGCGTCACATGAAGCGGCCCTTCCAGTCCTCGCCATGAAGGATCTGCGGTGCAGCCATCGGCATGCCAAGACTCCATCCGCTTGAAGTAAGGAAGAACGTCGCGGTATCCCCACCCTGACGCTCCCAGCTCCTCCCAGTGTTCGAAGTCCAACGCGTGGCCGCGTACGTAGACCATGCCGTTGATCGACGAAGATCCGCCGACAACCTTTCCCCTCGGGCATGCGAGCCTGCGTCCGCCGAGGCCGGGCTCGGGCTCGGTCTCGAACCCCCAATCGTAGATGGTCATGTTCATCGGATAGGAAAGCGCGCCCGGCATCTGGATGAGCGGGCCGCGGTCGGGCACGCCGCGCTCAAGAACCAGGACGGAGTTCCGCGGGTCCTCCGACAGCCGAAACGCCAGCGCCGACCCGGCGCTTCCCGAACCAATGATCACGAAATCCGCTTCGCGCATTTTAGGCGCTCCTGCGACGAGCCGGTTGCGAACCGGTGCCGGGAGCATAGCCTGCAGGAGCCGGTTTGTCGGCAGCTCCCGCCGACCGGGAGAGATCAAGCGCGCGGCTCGCGGGCGACAAACATGCTCTGGCGTCGCCGCCCGCGCTACTCAGGCAACCAAGTATCCTGCGGCGGGCGGAATTCGGGAAGCTCTGAAGGCTAGCGCGGGGTTCGCATTGAAACTCAGAGACCGCTGGGCCGCCGTGCATGTCGGCGTTTACGGGCCGCGGTGCCGTCAAGCACATGTGAAGCTTGCGGCTCAAGCCGGGCCGCCGCCGGTCGGCGTGAAACATGGTAGGCAGTCAAGAAACTGCCGCGGCACCGAAGTTGCAAAGCAAGGCAAATGCAGCCTGAATCCCGGCGCGGAGCAAATTCGGAAGCTGAACGTAGCAAACCGTTGCAATCTGTCATAATTACTATAATATTTCTGACAGATTCATGTCCGGACACAACAATGCCCAGCTTGTCGAACCGTATCCTGAAGCATGCCTCGGCGCTTCCCGAGGCCACCCCGCTGTGTCCAAATGCCTTGCTTCACCTAGGCAGCCGCGCGGCGGTTGACCAAGCGCTTTCCAGGCTCGCCCGATCAGGGCAAATCATGCGGATCTGCCAAGGCGTCTACCTACGCCCCATACAGACGCGCTTCGGCCCTTGCGCTCCTTCCGTCGAGAAGGTGATCGCCTCGCTTTCTTCGCTCTGGGGTGAAACCATCGTTCGCAGCGGCGGGGCCGTCGCCAACGCTCTAGGCCTGACTACCCAGAATCCGGTACTGTCCGTCTATCTGACATCGGGACCAAGCCGCCGACTTCACTTCGGCGCGCTGGTCGTGCAGTTGCGCCAGGCCCCTCGCTGGAAGTTGGCGGCGCCCCACAGGCCAGCCGGCGATGTCGTCCGCGCCCTCGCTTGGCTCGGCCCCCGGGAGGTCGAAACCGGGATCGACGCGATCATGCCTAAGCTCTCCGCCGAGGACTTCGACGAACTGGCCGCCATACGGGCGATCCTGCCGACGTGGATGGCGGTGCCTCTGAGCGCACGGATCACGCATGGGTGAGGTTGCATTCCAACGGCTCTCTGCGGAAGACAGGCGCAACGCATTGACGGTTGCTCAAGAGTCGAGCGGCCGCAGGGCGCATCTTCTGGAGAAGGACATTTGGGTCGTGCAGACGCTGCGCGTCCTTTTTGACGCACCGTTCGGAACAGATCTCGTATTCAAGGGCGGCACGTCTCTGGCCAAGGGGTACGACGTGATCCGACGATTTTCCGAGGATGTTGATGTCACCTACAACATCCGCGCCTTCGCCCCAGATCTGACCGCCGATGCCGGTGAGGAAGCGCTTCCTCTCACGCGCAGCCAAGAGCGACGGTGGTCGAAGGCCATTCGGGATCGGCTTTCGACATGGGTTGAGGAGCGCGCGCAGCCGATCATTGAACGGGGGCTTGGCTGCGCCGGCTTTGGCGCACGGGTCCAAGCCAATGCAGAGAAACTTTATGTCAGCTACAAGTCCGTGCTTGTAGAAGACTACGGCTTCGTCAAACCCGAGGTGATAGTGGAGTTTGGAGCACGTTCAACGGGCGAGCCGTGCGAGCGTCTGCCAGTCGAGTGCGATGCGGCACCATTTCTGCGGCATCTAACGTTTCCTGCGGCCCGCCCGCGCATCATGCTGGCCGCCCGTACGTTTTGGGAGAAGGCAACTGCCGCGCACGTCTTCTGCCAACAGGAACGGCATCGCGGGGAGCGCCTGTCCAGGCACTGGCACGATCTGGTTCGGCTGGACGAATCGGGCATCGCCACAACTGCCCTGGCCGACCGCGACCTCGCCCGTTCGGTCGCACGCCACAAGGCGATGTTCTTCCGGGAAAACGACGCTGCCGGGAATCGGATCAACTATGAAGCGGCGGTCTCGGGTGGGCTGCAACTGGTTCCTTGCGGCGACGCACGCGAAGCGCTTGCTGACGATTACCGCGCAATGCTCGACGAAGGCATGCTGCTCGACGACAGCGAACCGTTCGAAACGCTCATTGAACGATGCACCGGCATTGAGGCGAGGGCCAACGAGCTTGAATCAGACAACTAGGGCGTGTTTACGCTTGCGTCAAGACCGGGTTTGTGGCAAGCTGTTGTCAACAATGGAAAAAACAAGCGAGCAGTCCCCGATCATGGCCAGCATCACCGAAGAGCAGTACGCCTTGCTGCATCCCCATCTTCCGGTCCAGCGCGGCAACGTGCTGATTCCGAACATCGTCATCATCAACGCCTTGCTGCACATTCTTGAGAACGGCTGCAAGTGGCGCGCGCTTCCCGAGCGCTACGGCAAGTGGCACACGGTCTACATGCGGCTGCGCCGCTGGGCCGAGGCGGGCGTGCTGGCGCGGCTGCTTGCGGCGCTGCGGGAGCAGGAGCTGACGGACAAGGACCTCGATTGCCTCGGCCTCGACAGCACCAGCGCCGAGGTGCATCCCGACGGCACCGGAGCCCAAAAAAAAAGAAGCCCGCAGAGCATAGGCAAGTCCCGCGGCGGCTGGAACACGAAGATCCACATGATCGCCGCAAGTGACTGGATGGCAATGGCTTTTCGCCTTTCCGGCGGGCAGGCCCACGACGCGCCGGAGGGCCGGGCCCTGCTGGAGCGCTTCGGCAAGCGGGGCTCCAAGGTTCCGCTGGTGATGGACCGCGCCTGCGAGGGCGACGAGACCCGCCGGCTCGTCCGCGACCTCGAAATGACGCCGGTCGTGCCGCCGAAGGCGAACCGGAGGGTCAAATGGGATTTCAACCGCGAAACCTACAAGCGGCGGAACGAGGTCGAGCGGCTGTTCCGCAGGCTCAAGGGCTGCCGGCGCATCTTCACCAGGTTCGAGAAGCTCGACACGATGTACGCCGCTTTCATTTGCTTCGCCCTCATCGTCGAAATCATCAAGCGTTAACAGGCCCTAATAACTTCCCGGAGCGCGCAAAATCCCGGTCTTGCTGCCACATTGGCGGAGTTCAAACAATTCCGGCATTCTGCCCCTTGCGAAACTGCCCATTCGGTAATTAAAGACTGCGCGGCTGCCGGATCCGTCAGGCTCGGCCAAATCCTGGAAGTGCCGATAGCTCTCTAGATGCAGATCTACCTGCCGATCGCCGAAGTGTCCGTGAATGCGTTCCTGCTTCTCGGTCTAGGCGGGCTGGTAGGCATTCTTTCCGGTATGTTCGGCGTCGGCGGCGGATTCCTTATGACGCCGCTCCTGTTTTTCATCGGCATCCCGCCTGCTGTCGCCGTCGCGACGGAAGCCAATCAGATCGTCGCGTCCTCCTTTTCGGGCGCTCTTGCGCACTACAGGCGGCGCTCGGTCGACCTGCAGATGGGGCTGGTCCTGCTCGTCGGCGGCATCGTCGGCTCGGCGGCGGGCGTCCAGGTGTTCGCGGAGCTGAGGGCGATCGGACAGATCGATCTCATCGTAAGGCTCTGCTACGTGCTTTTCCTCGGGATCATCGGAATCCTGATGTTCATCGAGAGCGCCAGGGCGATCGCAAGAATGCGAAAGACCGCGGGCGTCCGGCGGCGGCTTCACAAGCACAACTGGATCCACGGCCTTCCTCTGAAAATGAAGTTCCGGACGTCGGGCCTCTACATCAGCGCCATTCCCCCGCTGATGGTCGGCGCGCTTGTCGGCGTGCTCGCGGCGATCATGGGCGTCGGCGGCGGCTTCATCATGGTTCCGGCGATGATCTACATCCTCGGGATGCCGACAAAGGTCGTCATCGGCACGTCCCTGTTCCAGATCATTTTCGTGACCGCATTCACGACCGTGATGCATGCGGCGACGAACTTTACTGTGGATATCGTCCTAGCGGTCCTCTTGTTCGTCGGCGGCGTGATCGGCGCGCAGATCGGCACCAGAATCGGCGTGAAGCTTCCGGCGGAGCAGCTCCGGGTCCTGCTGGCAGTCCTCGTGCTCGGAGTATGCTGCAAGCTCGCGCTCGACCTCCTGCTCCAGCCGTCCGAGATCTATTCGCTTGGGGGAGGCGCGGCATGATCCTCCGCATCCTCGCCGCATTGCTGTTCGCCTGCGCGCCCGCCGCCGCGCAGGAGGAGATCGTCGCTGCGCTCAGCCAGAACCGGGTTGCGATCACGGCCAACTTCGACGGCTCCGAAATCCTGGTTTACGGAGCGGTCAAGCGCGAAGCGCCTCCCGGCGGGGAGCCGCTGGACGTGATCGTGACGATCGCCGGCCCCCTCGACCCGGTGGTCGTCCGGCGGAAGCGCAAGATGTTCGGCATTTGGGTGAACGTCGACGCGGTCGAAGTCGATCTTGCGCCTTCGTTCTACGCGGTGGCGACCACCGGCCCGCTGCCGGAAATCCTCAACGAGACCGAGGATCTGAGGCACAAGATCTCCGTCGAGCGGATGATCCGCTCCGTCGGCGCTCCCCAAACCATCTCGGATTCGCCGAACTTCACCGAAGCTTTGATACGCATCAGGCAGAAAGACGGCCTGTATTCGGTATCGCCGGAGCCGGTGCAGTTTCTGGACGAGACCCTGATCGGAACCAGCATCGCGCTCCCGGCGAACCTGCTGGAAGGCGACTACACGGTCAGGATCTTCCTCGCGCGGGACGGGAGCGTGGTAGGCAGCCACGAAAAAAGCATATTCGTTCGCAAGGTAGGCTTGGAGCGATGGATTCATTCTCTGGCGATCGAGCGGCCGGTGGAGTACGGCCTCTTCGCGGTGCTGCTTGCGGTGGCGGCCGGCTGGATCGCTTCGGTCGCGTTCGGACGGCGTCACTGACGGAGCGCCGGCAGCGGCGCAGCGGATGCGGAATTCGCGGCCGCCCGAGAGGAACACGGCTTTGCTGAAGCCTGCAGGATGGCGCGGCGGGGCCGGATTGGAATGGGCCAGATCGATTTCCGCCCCTGCCTTGGCGGCGCTGTGGATGCTGAGTCCTGCGCCTGCCGACGCCCACGCGTCCGAGCAGAGCTTCGTGCTTCTGCTTCCCACCGGGCTCTACACGGCTGGCGGAATCGCTGCGGTCGCGCTGACGGTGGTCGCGCTTGCGCTGGTGCCGCCGCGGACGACGCTGGGGATATTCGCGACTCGCGCGTTCCCGTGCTTCAGGCTTCCGCACTGGGCAGGAACCGCGGCCAGTCTTTTCGCGCTCGCGCTTCTCGCGGCTTTGGTCGCCATTGGATTCCGCGGGCCGACGGATCCGCTCCGGAACCTGCTTCCGCTGTCCGTCTGGACCCTCTGGTGGATTCCGGTTCCCGTTCTGCAGGCGGTCTTCGGGGATGTCTGGAAGTGGGCGAACCCGTGGACCGGGCTGTTCGACATTCTGCCCGCGTCCGTCCGCGAACGCCCGTTCGCCCGGCTTCCCGACAGGCTGGGAGCCTGGCCCGCGCTGCTGGGACTGTTTGCGTTCGGATCGTTCACGCTCGCAGACCCTGCGCCCGACAATCCGGATCGGCTCGCCGGCGTCGTTGCCGCGTATTGGGCCTTCACGTTCGGTGGAATGGCGCTGTTCGGAAAGGAGCAATGGCTCTCGCGCTGCGAGTGCTTCACGGTTCTGCTGCAGCTCTTCGCCATGCTAGCGCCGGTCCGGATTGCGGGCGGCGAGTGCAGGATCGGCTTTCCCGGATGGGCAGTCGTTGCGGCGCCTCCCGCCGAGGTCGGCAGGGCGTTGTTCGCGATAGCGGCTCTCGCCTTCGGCAGCTACGACGGGCTGAACGAAACCTTCTGGTGGCTGGATGCGCTCGGCCTCAATCCGCTGGAGTTTCCGGGACGCTCGGCTATCGTTCCCGAAACGGTCGCCGGGCTTGCGGCTTCGATGGCGGTTCTTTGCTGCGTGATGCTTGCGTGCGTTTGGGCGGGCCATCGCTTTGCGAAGTCCGCTGCGACCGGCGATCAGCCGCTCCCGCCGATGGCCGAGTGCTTCGGAAGGCTGGCATTGTCGATCCTTCCTATCGCCCTCGGCTACCACCTCGCCCACTATCTGACATCGTTCATGGTCGACGGGCAGTACGCGATCGGGGCGGTTTCCGATCCCCTCGGAACCGGATCGGACTATCTCGGCCTTGGGCACTTCTATGTGACCGCCGGCTTCTTCAACACGCTGGCGACGGTTCGTGCGATCTGGCTGACTCAATGCGCCGCGATCGTCGCGGGCCACGTGGTTGCTGTGCTGCTGGCGCACGCCATCGCCATCGACCTTTACGGGCGGGCCCGGACGGCGGCGGCAAGCCAGATGCCGCTCGCGGCGATGATGATCCTCTACACGCTGTTCAGCCTCTGGCTGCTCGCGTCCCCGCGGGGCGCGTGACCCGGCCCGCCGCCGCGGAAATTGCTGGACAACGAAGTCCGCCGCATTCAATCTTGCGCTGAGGGAACCGCCGGTCGCGAGGCGTTCGGCGGAAGAGAGGAGGAATCATGAAACATCCGATCAATTCGAAACTCAGCCGGCGCGGAGCGCTGAAGGCGCTCGGCGGCGGCATCGCCGCCGCCGGCGCAGCGACGGGACTTGCGAGGTTCGCGCAGGCGCAAAGCTCGGAACCGATCCGCATCGGCTTCCAAGTCCATCGCACGGGAATCGGCGCCGCCTACGGCCGCTGGTACGACCGGACCACCCAAGCTGCGGTCCAGCGCATCAACGACGGAGGCGGGATAAACGGGAGGCCGGTCGAAATCGTCGCCGAGGACGACGGCACCGATCCGAAACGCGGCGCCGAAGTCGTCGAAAAGTTCGCGACCCAGCACGGCTGCGACATCGCGTTCGGAACGTTGTTCAGCCATGTCGTGATCGGGTCAGCGCCCCGCGCGGGCGAGCTGAAGCTGCCGTACTTCGTCGTGTCGGAGGGGCATCACGTCGCCAGCGGCATGCTGAACCGGTACACGCTCCAGCCCGGGATCACGGACGTGAAGAGCCAGGCGCTTTCCATGGCACCCTTCATCAACGCCAACCTCGGCAAGAAGGTCACGATGATGTTTCCGGACTACGCGTTCGGCTACGACCATCGCGACAATTTCCCGCCGGCTCTCGAGGCGCTGGGCGGCGAGGTGGTCGCCAAGATCGCCATCCCGCCGACCGAGACCTCGTTCACGAGGTACTTCCCGAACATTCCGCGCGAAACCGACGTGATCTACCACATCATGGTGGGCCCGGCCGTCCTGACCTTCGTCAAGGAGCTGGGCGAGTTCTTCGGGCCGAGCAAGCCCGAGCTCTTCGGCTTCATCGACAGCCTCGAGGCCGTCGACATCTCCAGCCCCGGCCTCGAATTCCTTGACGGCAGCTATTTCTGGGAAGGCTACCCGCGATACGCCCAGCCCGGCCAGATGGACTTCGAGAACGAATACCGCGCCGCGGTAGGCGTCGACGAGAACGGCGCGTCGGTCTCCGATTCGAAGGACGTCTCCACGTACGGGCACATGTTCGGATGCTGGGAGACCCTGCATGTGGTCAAAAAGGCGATGGAGGCGGCGGACTACCAAGGGCCGGACGACCGGGGCGCTCTCATCGAGGCCGTCGAGGCGATGACGGACCTTCCGCACTCGATCGAGCACCCGCAGGGCGCCAAGATGTTCAACGGCAGAACGCACCAGGTCTTCGGGCCCCAATACATCACGAGGCTGGTCGACGGCCGTCTGTCGCTCGTTCACACGACATCGATCGAGGACACGCTCTACGACGACGAGACCGACTACACGGTCCAGCCTCTCTAGCGTTCGCGGGGCCGATAGCCGGATGGATTTCGGCCCCCACTTCCTGCTTGCCCTCTTGGAGGGCGCGGTAACGGCGGCGGTGATTTCCCTCACCGCCGCCGGGCTCAGCATCGTGTTCGGCATCATGCGGGTCGTGAACGTCGCGCACGGCGAATTCTTCATGCTGGGCGCCGTCATCGCCTGGTGGACGGCGTCGTCCGTCGGCGGGCATCCGGCGCTGGGGTTCGTCGCCGCCATCATTGTCGCGCCCGTCGCGGTGGCGGCCTTGGCCGCGCTCGCGGACCGGATGCTTCTGGTCCGCCTGGGCTACGACCCGGAGCGGACGATAGTCGCGACCATCGGCCTGCTTTACGTACTTCAGCAGGCGGCGCTGATGACGTTCGGCCCCGAGGCCCGCCCCGTGCAGCCTCCGTTCAACACCCGCATGGCGCTTCCTTGGCTGGAGTTCGGCGATTCGGGCCTGCAGATCGTCTGGCCTTGGGGCTTGGCGACCACAAGCTACAAGCTGTTCGTGATCGCCGCGGCCGCATTGGTGCTGTCGGCGCTCTGGCTCATGGCTTCGCGCACCAAGTTCGGACTCCTCATGCGCGCGACGCAGCAAGACAGGGACATGGCGCTCGCGTTCGGGATACCGGTGGAGCGGGTCTATGCGGCGGTCTTCGGCCTCGGGGCGGGCATCGCCGCCCTCGCCGCTGTACTGATCGTGCCCGTCAAGCAGGCGCACTACCTGATGGGAGGCGACCCGCTCCTCCTGTCGTTCATCGCCGTTATCATCGGCGGGCTCGGCAGCCTGCGGGGAACGGTCGTCGCGGCCGTTCTGATCGGCATGAGCGACGGCATCGTTTCGGTGTTCTTCTCGCCGACGCTGGCGAAGATTCTGGCCACGCTTCTGGTCGCCTTCGTGCTCGTGCTCCGGCCGCAAGGCCTGTTCGGAAAGCGGCACGCTTGAATTCCGCCGCGCCGTCCAACCTGCTGCACGGCGGCGTTCTCGCGCTGCTGGCCGCGCTGTTCTTCGTGCTGCCCGAGTACCACGCGGGGAATTTCGCGAGGATCATGGTGCTCGCTGTCTACGCGATGGGCTACAACATCCTGTTCGGATACACGGGCTTGCTCAGCCTGGGCCATGCGCTGTTCTTCGCCGCAGGAATGTACGGCCTGGGCCTCTCGATGCGCCTCTTCGACCTCGCGGCCGTGCCGGCCTTCGCCGCCGGCGCGGTCGCCGCGGCGGTCGTATCGGCGGTTGTGGGGTTCCTCGCGCTCAGGACCTCGGGCGTCGCCTTCATGATCGTGACTCTGATGTTCTCGCAGGCCGGCTACCTGACCGTGCTCCTGTTCGGAGAGCACACCCGGGGCGACGAAGGATTCGTCATCCAGCGGTCGGCGCGGCATGTTGCCGGAATCGACCTTGCCGGCCCGGCGGCGCGGTATTTCGCAGCCTTCGCCGTGTTCGCGGCTTGCTTTATCGCGATCGCATGGCTGGTCCGGACGAAGTTCGGCAGGTGCCTGGTCGCCGTCCGGGAGAACGAGCACCGCACCAGCATGCTCGGATACGACGTGGCGCGCCACAAGCTCCTTGCAGTGATCGCGTCGGGAACCGTTTCCGGAATCGCAGGCGCAACCTACGCCCTGCTGTTCGGATACGCCGGCGCTACGTTCGCCTCGGTGCAATATTCGATATTCCCGCTGCTCTGGGTGCTGCTCGGAGGCGCGGGCACGACCATCGGGCCGCTCATAGGCACGGCGTTCGCGTTCTACCTCGTCGACGTGTCGAGCTCGGTGACGACAGCATACCTGATCGTGGTCGGGGCGGCGATCATGCTGCTGACCCTGTTCGCTCCCCAAGGCATAGCAGGCGAAATCCGGAAGCGCGCTGCGCCGTGGCTGCCATGAGCCTGCTTTCCACGCGCGGATTGTCGAAGTCGTTCGGCGGCCTTCACGCAATCCGCTCCGTCGACTTCGACTTGCCGGAAGGCCAAGTCCGGGCCCTGATCGGCCCCAACGGAGCGGGCAAGTCGACCTTCGTGGGCACTGTTTGCGGAAGAACCCGGGCCACGGCGGGCACCGTCCGGTTCGCCGGCATCGACATCACGCGCTTGCCCAACCACAAGCGCATGCGCCTCGGCATGGCCTACACTTTCCAAATCACGTCGATTTTCGCGGGACTCTCCGTCAGGGAGAACGTCGCGCTTGGCGTGCGGAGGGCGTTCGGGCGGGACGAGCGCGGGGTGGCGGAAGCCATCGACTCGGCGCTGACCCGCGTCGGCCTCGGCGGTTTCGCCGAGCAGGTCGCGGGCAGCCTCAGCTACGGCCACCAGCGGCTTCTGGAGATCGCGATGGGACTCGGGCAGAAGCCTCGGCTCTTCATCCTGGACGAGCCGACGCAAGGCCTGTCCGAAAGCGAAGTGGCGGCGTTTTCGGATTTGATTCGCTCCCTGGCTGGCGAAACGACCATACTGCTCATCGAACACAACATGCGCGTGGTCATGGAGACGGCGGAGTACATCACCGTCATGAACAGCGGGGAAACGCTTGCCGAAGGCCGTCCCGAGGACATCCGCCGCGACCGGGCGGTTCAGGACGCCTACCTGGGGACCGGGTGAATGCTTGAAGTCCGGAACGTCCGAGCCGGCTACGGCAGGGTGCGGGTGCTGTTCGGATTCTCGCTGTCGGCACGGCCAGGCGAGGTCACCTGCCTTATGGGCCGGAACGGCGCGGGGAAAACCACGCTGATGAAGTGCGTCATGGGCCTCGTTCGGCCGAGCGGCGGTTCGATCATGCTCGACGGCGAGGACATCGGCGCGCTCCCCGCGCACGAAATACCCAAGCGCAAAGTCGGCTACGTGCCGCAGGGACGCAGGCTGTTCGGCGAACTCACGGTCGCCGAGAACCTGCAGGTCGGACTGATGGCGCGGGGGCTCGGCACGGCCGTCCGCGACCGCGTGCTGGACATCTTTCCGCGGCTCCGCGCGCGGCTCGGCCAACCAGCGGAGACGCTTTCCGGAGGCGAGCGGCAGATGCTCGCGACGGCAAGGGCGCTTTGCGTCGAACCGCGCGTGCTTCTGATGGACGAGCCTACCGAAGGCCTTCAGCCATCGATGATTGCGCAGGTGCAGGACGTGGTCGAACGCCTCAAATCGGCCGATGTCGCAGTTCTTGTGGTCGAACAGCGGATCGAAGCGGCTTTGGCGATGGCCGACAAGATCGCGTTCATGGAGAGCGGAACGAACTTGGAAACCGCCGACGCGTCGAGCCTTCGCGAAGACAGGGCAAAGCTTGAGCGATATCTCGGCGTGTAAAGGCTGGCGGCGCCGCCGTCCGACTCCCGCAGAGCTTCAGTCCACGAAAGCCCGTTCCACAACGTAATCGGCCGGCGCGCTGTTCGCTCCTTCCACCATCCCGATTCCCTCGAGAAGGGATTTGACGTCCTTCAGCATCGCCATGGAGCCGCAAATCATCGCCCGATCCTGCTCCTTGGAAAGTGCGGGAAGCCCCAAGTCGCGGAAAAGTCGGCCGGACGAGATCAAAGCGGTGATCCGGTCGTTGCGCTCGAACGGCTCCCGGGTCGCAGAGGGGCAGTAGAGCAGCCGTCCGGCGGAGGCGTCGTCGCCGACGAGCGGGTCGGCGAGCGTCAGATCGACCAGCTCGCGGCCGTACTGGAGCTCCGCGACCAGCCGACACGTATGGGTGAGGACAACTTGCTCGAACTTCTCGTAGGTTTCCGGATCCCGGACGATCGACGCGAACGGCGCGATCCCTGTTCCCGTAGAGAAAAGGTAGAGCCTCCGGCCCGGCGTGAGCGCGTCGTGGACGAGCGTTCCCGTGGCCTTCTTCCGCATGAGCACGGTGTCGCCCGGCTGGATTTTCTGCAGATGCCGGGTCAGCGGCCCGTCCGGAACCTTGATTGAATAGAATTCGAGCTCCTCGTCCCATCCAGGGCATGCGATTGAATAGGCGCGGTAGACGGGGCGCGTCGCGTTCGGCAGCCCGATCATTACGAATTCCCCGGAACGGAACCTGAAGCTAGCGGGCCGCGTCATCCGGAATTTGAACAGCCTGTCCGTGTAATGCGCGACCGACGTCGCGGTCTCGGCGAACACGCCCGCCGGAATCGGGAAATCGCCTGCTTTTTCCGGCACTTCAAGAGGCGCGTTCATTGCGGAATGCTCCGTAGAGGGAGGTCGGCACCAGCTTCGAAGGAAAGGGCGTGCACGCCAACCCGCGGGCTGCCGCTAACGGCGCAAGGGACGCTCCGGCGGCCGCCGGAATGCGGCGAACCCGCATATGGTCGGCGGCATTTCGTGTCAACGCCGCGCCAAGGTTCCTCCTTGCCGCCGTCAGCGCCCCGCTTGCGCTGTGATAAACGCGGAAACCGCGAACTGCGCCAGCGGGGAGTGCCAGCACGCTGAACCCTGTCACTCCCCTGAATTGAACCAGATGACCATCGACAATGGGCATATTGACGCTTTTCGAAGGAAGTAGTCCGATGCGGATTTCCGTCACCAAAGCCAAGGGACAACTGGCGGAACTCGTCCGCCGCGCGGAGGCAGGCCAGGAAATATTGATCACCCGCTATGGCCGTGCCGCCGCCGAGCTTGTGCCGGTGCGGCGGCGGCTTGATGTCGCTGCGCGGCGTGCGGTGATCGCCCGAATCCAAGCCTCGGCAGCGGACAAACGGACGGAGGGTGTCAGCGCCGCCCGCAGCCAGGATTTTCTCTACGACGATCACGGCCTGCCGAATTGATTGCTGCCTGCACGCGGTGGGGCAAAGGCGTCGACCACGCCACGCTGAACGTCGGCGGCTTCGACCCGTATCTGCATGATTGATGCAAACGGGCAAGGCACGCCTTCAACGACCGCTTGAAGATGGGTCAAGCAAGCGGCTCGCCTTGAATCCCGCGCTGTTTGGCATAGCATTCAATTCCATGGCCGAAACGGGCCGCTGAAGGGAGGACACATGGGCGCAGAGGACCAGAAACTCGTTGTCCGCAACATCGGGCTCATTCTCTCCGGCAAGATCGAACAGCCGTTGCTCGACGGGGACTGCGTAGTTGCGACCGGGGGCAGGATTGAAGCGGTCGGTTTCGAGCGGGATCTGGACACCGGCGGCGGCACGGTCGTCGACGCAAACGGCACATGCGTTGCTCCCGGGCTGATCGACAGCCATGTGCATCCCGTCGTCGGCGATTACACGCCTAGGCAGCAGCAGTTGCACTGGATCGATTCGACGCTCCACGGCGGCGTTACAACGCTGATTTCCGCAGGCGAAGTTCACATGCCGGGCAGACCCAAGGACGTGGTCGGCCTGAAGGCGATGTCGATCGCGGCGCAGCGCTGGTACGAGAACTTCAGGCCGTCAGGCGTCAAGGTTCATGCCGGCGCACCGGTCATCGAGCACGGAATGGAGGAGGAGGATTTCAAGGAGCTCGCCGACGCGGGCGTACGTTTCCTCGGCGAGGTCGGCCTCGGCTCCGTGAAGGACGGTCCTACCGCGAAGCGGATGGTGTCCTGGGCCCGCAAGCACGGAATCCAGAGCACGATACATACCGGCGGGCCTTCGATCCCGGGTTCCGGGCTGATCGACAAGGATGTCGTCCTTGAGGCGGACACCGACGTGATCGGACACGTCAACGGGGGACACTCCGCGCTCCCGGACGATCAGATCGTCTGCCTCTGCGAGCAGTGCCGGCGAAGCCTCGAAATCGTCCACAACGGAAACGAGCGCGCCGCCCTGCTGACCCTGAACACCGCGCGCGAGCTGAAACAGCTCGACAGGATCATTCTTGGAACCGATGGCCCGGCGGGATCAGGCGTCCAGCCGCTCGGTATCCTTCGCATGGTGGCCATGCTGTCCAGCCTCGGGAACGTGCCTGCGGAAGAGGCGTTCTGCTTCGCCACGGGCAACACGGCGCGGCAGCGTAAGCTGGACGCGGGCATTCTGGAGTCGGGTTACGCGGCCGATTTCGTGCTGATGGACCAAGCCCAGCATTCCCCGGGAAAGACGATGCTGGAATCCGTCGGACAGGGCAATCTTCCGGGGGTGGGAATGACCGTCATCGACGGTGTCGTCAGGACGTTCCGCAGCAGGAACACGCCTCCCGCTCAGCGGCTTCCGGAAGTCGAAAGTTCCTGACGGAACTCCGTTACTGCCGTCGGCAGTAAGGCGGTTCGCGCATCAGCCAGCACGGGCAAGCCGAAGCGCTTACGTAAAAGGGGCTCTACGGGAAACGCTGGCCAAGCGCACACCGCGGAAATGCAGATCGAGCCCCGGCCACATAGCAGCCCTAAATCCTGCGACGAGGTCGCCGCCAAGCTGGTTGCGTCCGGCTGAAATCCAGTCGAAAAGCACAAGCGGTGGGTTCTCTCCCGGACAGGAGCAAAATCACTGGGTTTTTCACTATTATTGAAATCGGCACTATTCAGATTAGAGTGCCGAATAATTCTTTACGCAAATCTGGCAATTGCCGCCGGGCCTCCGCCTTGCCGCACGTTCGGTGACTGCGCAGAGAGGCTTAGCCATAACAGCAAACAAAATTGAAGCGATTTCCAATTCCTCGTACCGTTTACCTATTGATCACAATTTGTCATCCCCGCGAAAGGGGCCTTTCCCAACCGCAGCGATCACTCGGTGCTTAATGCCTTCACGGAACTTGCCAAGTTCGTCCGGTTGCCAAAGCAGGTGGTTGTACTGCCGAGTGTCAAAATGCAGATGCTCCACATGGTCTTCGCGACAGGTCCAGATTACGGGAATGCCCAGCCCGTGGGCAAAGCCGGCCTCGAAATATACGCCGCCGCGGGGAATTGCCGTCTTATTATCGTCGGCGAAACCGCAGGTGAAGTCAGCGACGATCAGTCGGGCCTGCCGGATTTCCGCTTCGATCTCGGCATCAATTCGATTGACATGTTCCTTACGGTCGATCCGGACCGCGTTGTATCCTGCACTGCTTAGGCCTGGTTTGATAGCTTCACTCCAAGCATTCGCCATCCCATCACCGAACCACATCGCCACGAAGGCTCTGTCGCTGTCCGGCGCAGCATGACGGAGCCGGTCAAGTCGCATCGCGCCTTGACCCGAAAGCAAATACCACGTTCCGTCCTGATAACCAGTTCCAGGATGTCGCTTGAGAAAGCCCTGCTCCAGCGCCGCGTCGGCCAACCACCAGAGTTCATCATAATCCCGGCACTCCGTCGCAGCCATGCAACGTTCAGTAAATTCGGCGACCTTTTTGCATTGATTCATTGCCCAGCGCGTCGGTTGTGAAATTGGTCCGCGCTCTTCCACGCAACGTAGAAGTTCATCAATCCGATCCTGAATTCTCAAACGAGGATGGCGCGCCAATTTCTTGAGATCGTCGAGGTTGGTGATTAAGGGAAATAGTCCGCTGCGGTTCATCTTGAAGATATTCCGCGATGCGGCTATTCGTAATCGTTGGTCAGCATTTTCCTCGATTAGGGGAAAATCTTCGTAATTCCAAGGACGCCCAAATAAGCCGCCGCCTCTAGGAGAATACCACCATTCTGGTCGTTCCGGTTCGCGGCGAAAAAGCCACGCACCCGTTCTAGCCTCGTCGGTCCAGATCGGGCATGCTTTCTGTTCGCCGTTCTTCTTAATCACATCAACCAGATCCGGTAGGTTCAGGTTCGGTGGGAGCGAAAGCAATTCAACGTTCATCAATCTTGCCTTGGATTTCCTGCGAATTTGGGCCGCGTAAATGTTATGCACGCTCAATTGTCAATAAGCCTCCTTTCGTGGCCCATTATTTGCATCCTTTTTTGCTCCTTTTCCAGAAGGGAACTCCTGCGGGCGGTTTCGCGTCGCAGCCCGATGCGGAGGAAGCGAGGCTGAGGGCTTGATCAGATTTGTGATTTCGACGCGGCGATGGGTAGTAGGCTTCTGGTGTCCGCCTTCCGAACTGGGTTCGCATCTCGAGCACGGCCGGAACCTCCAGCGTTCTATTTCGATCTCGATGATCTCGCGGCGGTGGCTAAGTGGTCTCTCTAAAGATTCAACGAATTGGACGTTATTTCTTTCGGACCCTACCTCAGGCCGTCTTCGCCCATGGCATCCTCTGCCCTCAAGCCCCCGACGCGCGGAAGCGGGCGGCCGCTATCCGTGACCGCAACCGCGACCATGATCTCCCCGGCCCTAGGCGCGTCGTTGATTCTGATCTCCATCCCGTCGAAATGCGACCTGACGTACGCGGCGTCCTTGTGCCCGAGCGGAATGTCGAGCGGCGCGCCCGGACCGCCCATCTTCTTGGACGAAGGAACCAGAGCCGCCCCCTTTTCGACGGCCTTGCGCAGCGGCGCGCCCAGTTTCGGGTGCAGGATCGCCGCCGCGTGCTCCAGCTCGCCGCTTTCGCCCACCATCGCCGCCTTGCCGTAGCTTTCGGCCTGCCGCGGCTCGATTCCCAGCGCGGCGACGCATTTTGCGCCCAAGAGGCCGCCTAGCTCCGCGCCGATCTCCATGAGAGAATCCAGATCTTCAGCGAAGGATCCAGCGAACGGGTTCGCGATTACGGCGACGGCGGCGGCCTTCCGCGTCGGCGGTTCGATCCGCTGGTCGGCCTCCCTGCGGGTCTCTTCGACAAAGACCGCGATTTTCCGGATGCTCGCGTTCATCTCAGGCCATCCTCCCCCTTCGCGTCTTCGGCCGCGAGCCCAAGCGACCGGTTGTGGATTCTCGGACCGGTCGACATCACGAGGGCCAAGCAGATCTCGTCCGATTTCGGGGCACCGCACAGCCCCACTTCCATCGCATCGAAGTGGCTGCGCACATAGGACGCGTTGATATGCGTGATCGGCACGTCGAGCCGGGCCCCGATACCGCCGACCTTCTTCGTCGACGGCACGATCGCCTTGGCACCGCCCAAGAACTCCCGCATCGCGTACCCGCCCGGCGCGTGCCACAGCGCGCCGTGCTCCAGCTCGCCGCCGACGCCGATGATCGCGCCCTTGCCGTATCCCTCGACGACGGCCGGGCTGCCTCCGAGGATGTCCACCAGGCGCTCCGCCATTTCCAGCCCGAGCGGCTTCAGTATGTCCATGAACGGGGCGATTTCGGGAACATAGCGGCCAGCAAACGGGTTCTCGATGACGGCAAGCGCCGCGGCGCGCTTCAGCGGCTCGGAGGCCGCCGGGCCGCCTTCGTGGAATATCTCCTCGGCAATTGTTGCCATCCTGCGGACTTCGGGTTCACGCATGATCCAGCTGCCGGATATCGATTCCCGCTGCCCCCGAAAGGGCGCCGAGCGTCCGGGATTCGCCTCTCAGGAACAACGCCGCGGAGCTTATCAAACCGATGCCGATCATTCCATTCGCCGCCAAGGCACCGCGATCCAGAGCCAGAGCGACCTCGTCCTTCGAAAGCTCGCCGCAGCCGGTCGCCACGTCCATGCCGACCAGGTCCGTTTCCGGATCGATCTCATCCGCCGGTCGGCGGCTTATCGACCGATGACCCGGAATGTCGACCGCATTAGCAACCATCGTGGCGGCGGCGTCGGCCACAGCCGCGCTGGCGGCGAAGACCGTGGCGGCGTCCGCGATTCCCGCCGAAAGGCTGCGGCCTCCCATGCCGCTCGTGGCCATTCCGCCGACGCCGATTCCACCTTGGATCACGACCCGGGCCAACTCTTTGCCGCTTGGCGCGCTGATCGCCGCCTCGTAGCTCCGTCCTTCGCGCAGGAACATCGAAATGTCTCCGCCGTTGTTGACGTAGGCCCGCGTGATGTCGGCCGCGCGAAGCATCGCCTCCATTACGGTGTCTGCGACCGCGCCCGCCACGGCCGCCATCGGCGTGATGAATTGGCCCGCCGCGTGCGGTTTGGCGGCCGCCCACATCCGCTGTGCAACGGCGCCTTCCGGAGCATGCCCGCCGTCCCGGATCGGCTTCCGCAGCAGATGGAGCTCGGCGACGATTTCCTCAAGCAGCCCGTCGAACCTGGCCGCGGCCGCGCGGAATGCTTGCTCTCTGCCGCGTGCGGGCTCGGTGTCGGCAAAAATCACGAGATCGATCGGACCGTGATGCAGATGCAGGCGCTTTCCGTCCGGCAAAAGCGCGGCCGAGAACTCCTTCAAGCTTGGCCGTTCCGCCGGTTCCGGCGTCCCGCGCTGGTTTCCACTTTCCTGATTTCCGGCGTCATCACGCTCTCGACAGGCCTAATGTGCTCGAGATGGCCGCCGAGCCGCTCGTAGTTTTCCATCGGAAGCGTGAACTCGATCGGCGCGACGAGCGCCGGCGTCGGAACGTAGCCGAACGCTTCCTCCGGCGTGTCCATGACATCCGCCATGAACGTGATTCCGCCGCCCGGCCAGATGTAGACGGGCGCTCCGCCGCAGGTAACGCGCGTCAGCGACTCGCGCACCGACATCGTCAGCCGGACCGGATTCTCGGTAACGCCCGCTCTGAGCGACCCGCCGGCGCCGCCCATGAACAGAACCGAGCACATCGCCGGTTCGCAGTTTTCCGCAACGCGTTCCACCGAGTCCCGCAGCGAGTCCGTGATTTCCGCTTCCCTCGGCGCCAAGTCGCCGTCCAGCTCGTAATAGGCCCACTGCTCGCCGGTCGTCGAAACCATCAGCAGCCGGAGGCCCGGCCACGCAACCTTCGGATCAATGCGTTTGATGATCTCGATCGGGTTGTCGATGTTCGTGCCGCCCCAGCCTGTGCCCGGGTCGGCGACTTGGAAATACCGGCCGGGGGTCGACCGCCGCCCGGCGACCCTGATTCCGGCAGGAGGCAGATCAAGCTGACGACCGGCCTCATGCTCTGTCAGAACGCCGGTTATGTGGTCGTCGACCACAACGACCTCGTCCGCGTGCGTTGCCCACTGCTTTGCGAACATGCCTATCGCCGCCGAGCCGCAGCCGACTCGCATGAGGGTTTCGGAAACGCCGTCGATCACAGGCGACTTGCCGGCCTGGACCACCAGATCCGCGCCTCCGTCGACCGACATCTCCACCGCGCCGCGGTTGCAAAGGCGCAGCAAGCTGTCGCAGGTGACCCTGCCCTCCTTCTTCGAACCGCCCGTCAGGTGCTCGACACCGCCGAGCGACAGCATCTTCGAACCGTACTCGCTCGTCGTGACGTGCCCGATCGGCTCGCCTTCAACCCGCACCGCCTCCCGCTCCTCGCCGATGTGGCGGTCCGTGTCGATCTTCACCTTCACGCCGCAGTAGCTGAATATCCCTTCCGTCACGACGGTGACCATGTCCGCGCCGTCGACCTCCTGGCTGACGATGAACGGGGCGGGCTTGTAGTCCGGATAGGTCGTGCCTGCGCCGACCGCCGTCAGGAACGGGCGGCTTCCCTGCAGCACATCGCCGTCCCAGTCGCCGCCCGGATCGTTGAGCAGGAACGGAACCGCCTTTCCGCCCCTTTCCTCCGAGGACTCGATGACCGTTAGCGGGTCGAGGCGGACAAGCGTGCCGTCGCGGTTGGCATAGCGATCGCATGCGCCCGAAAACCCGTCCGCGATGTAGCACATGACCGGGCACGCATCGCAGCGGATCTTGTCCGGCTTGCCGCGGCGGGGATTATCCACGCCCGGACGCCTTGATTGCCGCGCGAAGCCGCGACGGCGTGGCGGGAACGCGCGTCATCCTGACGCCGCATGCGTGCCGGATTCCGTTGAGCAAGGCCGGAGCGGTCGGGATCAAGGCATGCTCGCCCAGCCCTTTTGCGCCGAACGGCCCGTGGGCGTCCGGCTCTTCAATGATGATCGTTTCGATAGGCGGGATGTCGCCGATCGTGGGGATCAGGTAGTCATGCAGGTTTTCCGTCCTGCCGGGAACGTACTCCTCCATCAGGGCCATTCCGAGGCCTTGGGCGATTCCGCCCTGCACCTGGCCTTCGATCAGCAGCGGATTGATCGCCCTGCCGACATCGTGCGCCGCGACGAACCCCGTGGCGATGGTGGTGCCGAGCGCGATGTCGACTTCGACTGTCGCGAGCTGGGCGGCATAGCCGTACTGCGCATAGGGCGCGCCCTGCCCTTCCTCGTCCAGCGGCGTGGTCGGCGGATTGTAGGTTTCCTCGGCCCGCAGAACGTACCCTTCCGGATCCGGGTCGAGCCGGTCCAGGTTCACCGTGTGGCTCAGGCCCCCGTCCGCCACCTCTATTGCCCCGCGCCCGAATCGAAGTTCGGCGTCCTTTGAAGCGTTGCAAAGCTTCAGTACCGACGCGCGCAGCGCCTCCCCGGTAAGGAGAGCCGCATTCCCGGTCACGAAGGTCTGCCTCGACGCCGATGTCTTGCCTGCGTCCGGCGTCAAATCCGTGTCCGCGCCGACGATCCGGAGGATGTCGACGGAAACGCCGAGCGTTTCGGCGAATATCTGCGGAATCACAGTGTTCGCGCCTTGCCCGATGTCCACCGCGCCTTGGTGAAGCACGACCGTGCCATCGGCGAGTATCCCGGCCTTGATTGTCGAAGGATTCGGCAGCGCGGTGTTCCCGCAACCGTACCAGCCGGCCGCGATTCCGGCTCCCTTCCGGAGCGGGCTTCCGCGCAATTCCGCGCGGCGGTTGAACGCCTCGGCTTCGCTTCGCGCCGGCTTCCAGTGCCCGCGCAACGCGGCCAGGCATTTGCGGATCCCCACGCCTTTCGGGAAGGTCTGTCCGCATACGGTCGGAACGCCGTTTTCCAAGGCGTTGATCATCCGGAATTCGAGCGGATCGATGCCGACCGCGGCGGCGAGATCGTCGAAGAGCGATTCCTGCGCGATCGCCGACTGCGGCACGCCGAACCCCCTGAAGGCACCCGACGGCGGGCAGTTGGTATGGATCCCCGAAGCTACGGCAAGGTAGTCCTGCACCTTGTACGGACCCGACGCATGGACCGGAACGCGGTTGACGACCGTCGGGCCCCAAGAGGCGTAGGCGCCGGTGTTGAACCGCCCCTCGAAATGCAATCCCGATACCAAACCATCCTTGTCCGCGCCGATCTTCATCCTGATCTCCGCAGGATGGCGTTTGGTCGTCGACTGCATCGACTCGCGCCTCGAATAAGCGATCCGGACCCCGCGACCGGTCTTGAGGGCCGCCAGCGCAAGGTGGGGCTGGACTGAAATGTCGAGCTTCGAGCCGAACCCGCCGCCCACTCCGGTCGGAACGATCCTGACGTCCCGCCGATCCATGCCGAGAATGTCGGCGACCGCTTCAAGATCCATGACGGGCGTCTGCGTGCCGACATGCATCTCAAGCCGCCCGTTCGCCTTCGACGCGCAGCCGGCTTCGGGCTCGATGTACGCATGCTCCACGAACGAGGTCGAAAACTCGCCTTGGACCGTCCGGTAGGCCCGCGCGAGGCCGGCTTTCGCGTCTCCGGCGCGAACGAAGCCGCTGCACATCGTGTTCGAGTCGCGCCCTTCATGCAGCTGCGGGGCATCGGCGGCCGTCGCCTCCGCGATCGTGGCGACAGCGGGCAGGGGGTCCCAAAGAACCGGGAATTCTTCGTCCGCGAACGATTCCATCGCCGATGCGGTGCCGACGACCGCCGCGACGGCCTCCCCGCGGAAGCGCGTTTCGGCCTCCGCGTAGACCGGCTGGTCCTCGTACCCCGGTATGACCCCGAATTTGTTGGCGCCCTTTATGTCGCTCGCCGTCAGCACGGCTTCGACCCCGGAGCGCGATGCAACGAATTCGTCGAGGTCGCCGAACTCGAAGCGCGCCCGCGCGTGCGGGGACCTGATGATCCGGACCCGCAGCGAGTCGGCCGAACCGACATCGTCGGAAAACATTTCCGTCCCTTCGACCTTGCCGCGTCCGTCAAGGCGCCGGACCGGGCTGCCGACACCGCCGAATTCGTTCGGAGGCGACCGCTCTTCGCGCGAAGCGCGAATCACCGCCTCAATGATCTTTCGGTACCCGGTGCACCGGCAGAGAACGCCGCCGAGCGCGTCGGCGACTTGCGATTGGTCGGGTTCGAAAACGCGCCTGAGCAGCGCAACGGCGGAGACGATCATTCCCGGCGTGCAAATTCCGCATTGGGCGGCACCCAAGTCCTGAAAGGATTCCGCTAGCGCCTTGGCCTGCGCATCCGACGCGGCAAGTCCGGCCAGTGTTTCCACATTGCGCCCGCGCGCCTGCTGCGCTTGCATCAAACAGGAGCAGACGGCGGCTCCGTCGACAAGCACGGTGCAGGCCCCGCAATCGCCTGCATCGCACCCGACCTTGACATCGCGCGTTCCGAGCCTCTCGCGAAGCGCTTCCGACAAGCGCTCCCCGATCTCCGGGGCGATTTCGACGGCACGCCCGTTCAGGTCGAACCCGATCATCCCTGCGTCCTGCGGCTCACCCACGGCCGCCGCACCGTTCGAGAGCAGTTGCGGTCGCGCGCCCGCAGAGCTCCGCGGCCGCTTCCATCCGGTAGCCGACGCTTCCCCGGATGTCGTCTATCGGCGACAGCTCCTTGAGATCATCCGGCGTAACCATCGGAGTGTGACGGAACTCATCGGCTTGCATTCCCGACAGCCTAGCCTCGAGTCCGCGAAGGCGCACGGCAACCGCGGAACATGACCCGACGGCGACTCGGACGTCTACAATGATCCCGTCCTTTCCAGTCCGAGCCACAACCGCCACCATGGCGATCGAGATCACGAGGTAGCGCCGGCTTCCCAGCTTGAGGAACGAGCTAGCCGCTTCGGAAGCGACTGAAGGAACATGAATAGCGGCGACAAGTTCGCCGGGCCGGAGATCGACCGCGCGAACGCCCGTTATGAAATCCCCGAGCGCCACCCGCCGCGTGCCCGCTGCGGACGCGATTTCCACTTCCGCGTTCAGCGCCAACAGCGGCGGCACGCCGTCCGCGGCGGGCGAGGCGTTGCAGAGGTTTCCGGCAACGGTTCCGGCGTTCTGGATCTGTATCGAACCGACTTCGCGGCCCGCTTCCTTCAGCGCGTCGAAACAGGCCGGCAGCGGTTCCGAAGCAATGTCCGACCACGTGGCCGCGGCACCGATGCGCCAGCCGCCCGGCGTGCGGGCAATCCCCTTGAGCGCCTCAATTCCGGTCGGATCAAGGATGGAACGCGGCCGCTTGCCCGCGGCAAGGCCCGGAAAAAAGTCTGTGCCGCCGGCCACAATGCTCGCGTCGCCCCGGTCCAGGACCGAAAGGGCATCATCAAGCGACGCCGGAGCAAAGTAGCCCAAAATTCCGCCTAGTTCCTGATCCGAGCGCTGCCGATCCGCCTGTCTTGAACTATCGACCAAATCGGAAAAAAGCTAGCACCCATGCACAAGCCCCACAACGAAAGCACTCGCCGGGGCGGGCGAACCTTGGGCCAAAGCCGCCATGCCGAACGGCTTCGCGGATGCGGATCGGATTCAAACCTGCCATCCCGCAAACGCTGCCCACCTGAAGCCGCGGGCGGCGAATCCGGAATGAGTCGCGACTCTGCCACGCCGTGATCGACGGTGCCGTTTGGTTTTGGCGATGCCGATCTCGACTGTTGTGCTGCCAACCCGCCACTCCCTTCCGAGAGCTGCGCTGGTCGCGGGCCGCATGTACAACGTGTCCGACCGCCGCAGTCGGCGCTACATATCGCGCGTGCGCGGAAGCCCGATGAAGAAGCCACCGCAGTCAGCCCCGTCACCACACCAATGGGAATGTCTTGGGGCGCCATGAGGATTCCGGCCACTGCGTCGGCCTAAACGAGCAGAAGGGTGCCGATCAAGGCCGATCCGGGCAAAACCCTCCTGTATCTCGACCGTGCTAAAACTCTCCCGCTGTCGGCCTGCCGATGCGGAGCCCCTTATCGCAGCGGAGGCAGGCCGACACCGCGGCCGTACGGCAATCGAAAACCCCGCCGCGCTCTGAATCCGGACCGACCGGTCGGCCGCCGGTCAGCGCGAAACGGGGCCAGCGATCAAAAACAGCCGCAGCTCCAAGCCGCGGATCAGGTCGAATGCAGCCTAAATTCCGGCACCCGCCGATACGGTTGCTGAACCTTATGGGTGCGGGCCAAATTTTTGGGCTGGGCCTGTTCCGCTGTTCCCCGGGCGTTGTCCGCGCCCGGCGTTCCGGGGGTTGCAAACGCTTCTCCGAGGGCCGGGATGGATTGGTCCCGGCGCGGCTTCCGAAGACCTGCAAGCGGCAGGCGCCGCGCATCCGGGCGCGAGCAGTTGGGGTTCATCATGGCAGGCAAGACGAAGGACCGGGAGTTCCGCCATCCCGATGTGGCGGCGTATCTGCGGGGCTTGACGGGCGAGGCGGCGAAGCGGTCTCTTGTGATCCGCGAGCCCGACGGCGTTTGCACGGAGTATTGGCGCGAGGGCGGCCGGGTGCGCTGCCGCGAAGTCGGGGCGGGCGAAGCGTCCGGCGGCCCGGCTCCGGAGCTGCGGGCGCTGCTCGCGGCGGCGGAAGCGACGTTCGGCCGCTCGCTTCCGCGGATGAAGGCGGAGCCGGGAGGCGGCCGGGTTCCCGATCCGGCGCCCTCGAGACGGCGGTCCGCGACGGCATGCTGGATTCCGGGGCGCGGGGCTGCGCGGCCCTTCTGGAGGCGCTCGACGCCGAGCTTCCGGCCCCGTCCTGCCCGGGCTGCGGCCGGCCGATGGAGCGGCACGGCCGGGTCGGGAAGACGTTCCTGGCGCGCCTCGGACGGGCCGGGGTCAAGCGCAAATACTTCCGCTGCCGCCAGTGCGGCGGCGGCCATTTCCCTTTGGACCGGGCGCTGGGCCTGGAGGACAGGAGCGCCGCGCCCGGGGCGGAAAGCATCCTTGCCGACGCCGCCGGCTCCGAAAGCTACGAGGAGGCTGGCTGCAAGCTCGACAACCTTGCCGGCGTCCGGGTTCCGAAGTCGACGCTCCGGCGCCATGTCGCGGGGATCGGCCGGGAGGTCCAGGAGTTCGAGCGGGCGGACGCCGGGGAGCGCAAGCCCCCGGCGCCGCAGGTTGTGCTGACGGCCGACGGCGCCGGCGTCCCGGTTGTCGCGGGCGAGGTCGAGGGCGTCCCCGGCAAGCAGGAGGACGGCACGGCGAAGACCCGCGAGGCGAAGGCCATCGTCCCTGCACGGCCGAACGCCGGAACCCGAAGACCGGGGAGCCGAGGAAGGACAGGGGCAGCGGGGCTGCCGGCGTCCGCATCGACAGCGCGCAGTCGGCGGGCGGCGCCGGCCGGGCGTCGGAGTTCGCGGCGCGCCTTGAGCGGTTCGGGCACCGGGAGGGCCTGTTCGGGGCCGGGGAGCTGGTCGTGCTGTCCGACGGGGCGCCATGGATCCGGAACGTCTGCGAGGAGGTCTTGGCCGGCACGGGGACGACCTTCATCCTCGACCTGTTCCATGCCCTCGATTGCGCGGCGGCGGCGGTCCGCGCCCTCGTTCCGGACAGGGACGGGCGGAAGGCGCGGATGGAGAGCATCAAGGCGCGATTGAACGACGGGCGGGTCGACCTCGCCGTCGCCGGCCTCAAGCCGCACCGCCACCGAGACGAGGCCGTCGAGGCCTGCATCCGCTACTTCGAGTCGAACAAGGACCGGATGCGCTGCGACATCTGCCGGAAGCGCGGCATGCCGGTCGGGTCCGGCGTCGTGGAGAGCGTCTGCAAGCGGATAGTCGGGAGCCGGTTCAAGCGGTCGGGATGCCGCTGGTCGAAGGCGGGCGCCAACGCCCTGCTCGCCGCCGAATGCTGCATCGACAACAACCGGTGGGCCGACTTCCTCGATTGGAGGGCAGGCCGCGCCGCAGCCGCCTGACCCAAAAATTTGGCCCGCACCCGAACCTTATCAATTCGTTGCAATCGCCCGGACGACCGAATAGAATCGATTCGAATCCGGCCTGTTTAGGGTCGGAGAAAGGAGGGCAAGACAGCAAATGAAGCAATCAACAAAAAGGAGATCATGATGATAACATTCCTCCTCAAATTAGTAGCTATAGAGCTTCTCTGGCAGGTCGCAAGACCGGTAGCCAAGGAACTAGGTCATTTACTGGCTGATCTTATTCAATTGCTTCGCCGGAGAATTGCGGTTCAGGAGGCTACAATCTGAGTTCTGATTGAGCTCTAACAACGCGGGCCGCGGCACATGGCGCGATGGTGCGTATAGCCGCGGCCTGCAATGAATAAGGACTTCCTCGGCAAGCATGTCCGTGGGATGTTGTTCCCCCGTCCAAATCGTCCAAGTAGATAGCGGGTCTGAGTTCGAGGCCGAGTTTGGACGCGAATCAGGGAGCGCAACATCCAGCTGCGAGCCTGTTGCGCCGAGATGGAGGATATCGTTCAGTTTCTTCAATGCCGGTTGCGACTGCTGTACTGCCCAGCTGTCGCTTACGTCCGAGAATGGCACTGGCCGCGGGTTGCATGGACTATGCGTCCGACCGCCATCGACGCTACACTTCGCGCCTGCGCAGAAGCCAAATGAAGAATCCGCCGCCCACCAGCCCCGTGACGACGCCGATGGGTATGTCCTCAGGGGACAAGACCGTGCGGGCCGCGGCGTCGGCCCAGACAAGAAACAGGGCGCCTGCCAATGCGGATCCGGGAAGAACCCGGAAATTGTTCCCGCCGAGCACCATCCGCACCATGTGCGGCACCATCAGGCCCACGAAGCCGATCATCCCGGAATAGGCGACCATGACTCCGGTAAGAAGCGCCGAAACCGTGAACGCGGCAAGCCGGAAGCCGTGAACGGAAACGCCGAGCGTCGATGCCGTCTCGTCGCCGATCGTGACGGCGTTCAGATCCTGCGACTTGATCCAGAAGTAGGCGCCGCATCCCGCAAGCGCCAGCGCGGGGTACGGCAGGCGTCCCCACTCCGCGAGCCCCAGGCCGCCCAGCATCCAGAACACGACGGTGTGCGTCGCGCGCGGATCCCCGAAAAAGATCAGCAGGTTCGCGCACGCCATGAGCACGAACGACACGGCCACCCCTACGAGCACGAGGCGTTCCGCGCTGGCATCCCCCGTCGCCCGCGAGGCCGACAGCACGGCAATCGTCGCGAGCAGCGATCCGGCGAACGCCATTGCCGGCACGGTGGCGCCGCCCAAAAACAGGCCCGTGTGCAGCAGCGCCAGAATTGCGCCCAGAGCGCCGCCGGAGGAGATCCCGAGGAGATGCGGGTCCGCCAGCGGATTGCGCGTGACCGCCTGAAGCACGGCGCCCACCAGCGCGAGCCCCGCTCCGACCAGGCAGGCGAGCAGCACTCTGGGAAGCCTGATTTCCCATACGATCGCGGCGTGGGCACGAGTCCAGTGCGTTTCGACGGAACCGGGCCAAGCCCGGTCAGCAATGACTCCGGCAACGGTTGCGATCGGAACCGGAACGGAGCCCATGCCTGTCGCAGCGGCGACCGACACGAGCAGCGCAGCTGCGCATCCCAGATAGAGAGCCACCGGCGGCACCCGCGCGGCGGCGGGAGTCCTCACGTGGACTTCGTGCTGCTAGCGGCCACGAAAGGCTTCCGCCAGCTTCTTCGCCGCGTCGATGTTGCGAGGGCCGGGCGTCGCCTCGGCGTAGCCGAGAACGACAAATCTACGGTCGCGGACGGCCGGAACATCCGCGAAGACTTTATGCCGAAGCAGGAAGTCCTGTTTCTGCTCCGCCGTAACTTCTCCGTAATCCACGATGACGATGACCTCGGGCGCGCGCTCCACCACCGTTTCCCAGCTAACGGTCGCCCAGCTCTTCGGCAGGTCGTCCGCGATGTTGGTTCCTCCAGCAGCTTCGATCAACGCTGTCGGCATTGCGAACCGCCCGGCGGTGAACGGGATGTCCGTGCCGCTGTCGTAAACGAACGCCCGGACTGGCGGGGCGGCAGGCGGGAGCGCGGATTCCAGCTCCGCGATTTCCGATCGGTAGGTCTCGACAAGTGCCTCGGCGCGGTCGCGGACGCCGAATATCGTCCCGAGATTGAGCAGGTCGGCGTACATGTCCTCCATGCTGGATTTCGGCTTTGGTCCGACGTGAATGCATGATTCGGTAAGCTCGTAGACGGCGATTCCGAACGGCGCCAGCGACTCCGGGGTGACCTCTCCCCCGACTTTCAAGCCGTAGTTCCAGCCCGCGAAGTAGAAGTCCGCGCCGGACCCGACCAGGATTTCCTTGCTCGGGTATCGAGGCGCGAGAGACGGCAGCCCGCGGATTTCGTCCGCGAATTTCGAGTCGGCGATCCATCGGCCGGAAATCCCCGTATGACCGATCATCCTGTCCGAAAGGCCGAGCGCCAGCATCATTTCAGTAAGGTTGGAGTCGTTCGAAACCGCCCGCTCGGGAGGCCGATCGAATTCAAGCTGCCGACCGCAGCTTTGAACTTCAACGACTTCCGCCTGCGCCGCGGAACCGGCAATCGCGGCAGCAAGGAGAAGGGCGGCGGGGCGCAACGCCGTACCCTCAGTTCAGCGAGTAGGCGAAGCGCTGCCGGGCGCTGCCGGGCATCCGCTCCAGCCGGGCTTCGACGGCAAACACCGAGGAAACCAGATTCGTCGAAAGCACGTCGCCGGTTCGGCCGATCGCCGCCGTCCGGCCGCCGGAAAGGGCCAGCACGCTGTCGGCGTAATCGAGCGCGGCGTCGAGATCGTGCAGACTGCAAACGACGGTGACACCCAACACTTTCAAAAGTTCAAGAATCTCAAGCTGGTGGCGGATGTCGAGATGGTTCGTCGGTTCGTCAAGCAGCAGCACGCGAGGCTGTTGCGCCAGCGCCCGGGCGACCATCACGCGCTGGCGCTCTCCGCCCGAAAGGGTTCCGAGGCGCCGCTGCGCCAGCTCCGCCAGATTGAGGCGATCCATCGCGCCGTCCACGATCGCCTGGTCCTCAAGGCCGTTGGCCGACCAAGGCGGCCTGTGCGGCGCGCGCCCAAGCGCGACCGTCTCGTGAACTGTCAGAGCGAAGGGCGCGGGCTGTTCCTGCAGGACAGCGGCGACGTTCCGCGCCGCCGCCCTCGCGCTCATGCTCCAAATGTCGCTGCCGCCGACAATCGTCTTTCCACGCCTCGGTCGGTAGTAGCGGTAAAGAAGCCTGAGCAGGGTCGATTTGCCCGACCCGTTCGGGCCGACGACTCCCAGGATCTCGCCCGGTTCGATCCTGAAACTGATGTCGTTGAGGACGCATGGCTTGCCTTTCGGACCCCAGGTAAGCCCGATGGCTTCAACCGATGCCGCTCCCGAATCGGGACGGCCTGTCCGGTCCGATTTGCCGAAAAGCCGCTGGTCCAGCGGAAGGCCGGCCTCCCGGCATTCGGCCGGATGTCCGCTGCCGTTCGCAATCCATTGCGAACGGCTAACTGCCGATGCGCTTGTAATGATGCCGCCCTCCTGCATCGCGGGCGCGGCAGGCGCTGCGCGGGACACGGCCCGAACCGGCTATCGAAACAATAATCGGCATTCCGTCGAACCTCGTCCCCGGACCATCCCGCCCAAGTTCTTGACGCGTCGACGGCAGGTCTCCTGGCTCGCGGGTCGCCGCAGTCCCGGTCCTTCCCGGCCGCTTCGGCCAGTGGCTCGTTCCGGTCAGCTCGCCGCACACAGTTGCGGGGGCAGCCGCGGCTTCGGTGGCTGGGTGGCTGCACCTGACCGCGTTCCCTTTTCATCGCCGAAGCGTTCTCGGCCCCGGCGAAACCGTCAATGTGGCAACTAGCAGACCGCCGGATTCGGGTAAACCCGCCGCGGAGCCTCGCTGCCGAATCCGGCGGCGCCGCGGACCGGGCGCGGGACGCGGATACCGAGGCTTGAATCGGTCCGAGCGGCTTCCCCGAACACTTGGCAATCGGCGATCGCGAACCGTCGCGGCCCGGAGCCGAAACAGCCCGACCTGATAGCCGAATCCGCCGCCCGCTCTCCGTTTACTGGAGCCGCGGGCTATATCTCTTCGGGAACCCGGGGGCTGGTGGAGCCGAGGGGGATCGAACCCCTGACCTCTTGAATGCCATTCAAGCGCTCTCCCAACTGAGCTACGGCCCCGCGCGTCCCTCGCGCCGGATTATTGCGTTCGGGCGCGCACTTCAAGCCGAATCCGGCGAGCTACCTCTCATCCTCCGTCGAAACGTTCTTGATGTCGTCCAGCGGAACGCTGTCCTCTTCGCCGTCATCAAGGACATCGTCTTCAATATCGATTTCGGCGTCGTCGAGGATGTCGTCGGCGACATCGGTGGATTCGGAGTCGTCCTTCGCGGCCGGCTCTTTGACCGCATCGGCCTTTTCCTTTTCGCGGGGCTCAGTCTTCGCGTGCTCCATCACGGTGCCGCAAACCGGGCACACGACCTCCTTGCGCATGAGGTCGTAAAACTTGGCGCCGCACTCGCAGCGGTGCTTCTGGCCCCATTCTTCCTTCGGCATCGTCGTCCTTCCGCTTGCGCGCATTCGCCGGGCGCGCCCACTGCCACATCAGCGCGCGCATTGTCAAAGTTCTGTTTCGATGGGGCTGCGGCTGGCCAGGCGGCTGAATCGCGAGCGGCGCCGCGTCCGCGCCGTGGGGCGCGCGGAATCTTGTAGAAACCCGCTGCTTGCGATTGTACGGTCGGCCGAATCGGCACTCCCAGCTTTCCCGCGGGATTCCGCCCGTCGGAAAGACCGCTCGCAGGACCCCCGCGCCGTCCAGCAAGGATCGGAATCCGTGGCAACGGTTACCATTCCCGGAGACCCCCCGATTGCGGCCAAGCTGGTTCGCACGCGGGCTTACCGCCGCATCAGCCTGAGGGTTTCGCGCGCGGACGGCAGCGTGACGCTTGCCGTGCCCGCGCAAACCGACCTTCGGTCGGCGCTGGAGTTCGCCGAGAAGCGGCGGAGCTGGCTGCTGTCGCAGATCGAATCATGTTGGACGCCGGTCCGGCCGACATACGGGACCAGCTTCCCGCTTGAGGGGCGGCACCGGCTTATCGAGCCGACGGCATCGCGCCTGCCGAGCCACGACGAGTCCAAGCTTCTCGTGCCCGGTCCGCCGGACCTGGTGCCCGCCATACTGCGGGTCTATTGCAAGTGGCTGGCGGCCCGCAGGCTGGAGCCTGCAGCGCGCAAGTACGCGGCTGAAGTCGGCCGCGGCGTCGTTTCCGTGTCGCTCCGCGATCCGAAGACCCGGTGGGGATCGTGCTCGGTCGCGCCCGGCGCAAGGTCGGGGCGCCTGAATTTCTCTTGGCGCTTGATCATGGCGCCTCCGGAGGTGCTGGATTACGTCGCGGCCCACGAGGCGGCGCACCTTGTCGAGATGAACCACTCGCGCAAATTCTGGTCCTTGGTGGAGTCGCTCTGCCCCCGCTACCGCGAGCATTCCGGGTGGCTGAAGACGAACGGATCGGGCCTGCACCGCTACAGGTTTTCGGACTCCGCGGACGGCTGATGCGGCGCAGCGCGCGGACTTCCGCAGCGGCAGCGCCGCCCGAAGGCCGCGTCAGGCGTGGATGGGGCCGTCGCCGCAGGCGAGCGCCGCCTCGCGGACGGCTTCCGAATAGGTCGGATGGGCGTGGCATGTGCGCGCGACGTCCTCGGCTGCCGCGCCGAACTCCATCGCGACCGCAATCTCGTGGATGAGCTCGCCGGCGGAGGGGCCAAGGATGTGGCATCCCAGAATCCGGTCGGTCTTTCCGTCGGCCAGAATCTTGACCATCCCGTCCGAGGCGAAAGTCGCCTTCGCCCGCCCGTTGCCCTTGAAGGGAAACCTGGACGCCTTGTACTCCGCGCCGTCCGATTTCAGCTCTTCCTCTGTTTGTCCGACCCATGACGCTTCCGGATGGGTGTACACGACCGACGGAATGACGTCGTAGTTCACATGGCCCGCGCGGCCCGCCAGCGTTTCCGCCACCGCGATGCCCTCGTCCTCCGCCTTGTGGGCGAGCATGGGCCCTGCGGTCGCATCGCCGATGACGTAGATCCCTTGCGCCGTCGTGCGCCCGTCGGCAGCATTGATCACGAATCCCCGCGGGTCGGTTTCGACGCCCGCCTCTTCCAGCCCCAGCCCCGCGGTGACCGGCCGACGGCCGGTCGCAACCAGAACGACATCCGCGGTTTCGCGCAGCTCCTCCTCGCCGCCCCTCTTCCGGTAGGCCAAGTTCAGCGCGTCGCCGGACCGCACGACCGACCGGACTTCCGCGCCGAGAACGAACTCCATCCCTTGCCGCTTCAGCAGCCGTTGGAACGCCGTGGCCATCTCGCGATCCATTCCGGCGGCGATCGAGTCAAGGTACTCCAGGAAAACGACCTTCGCGCCGAACCGCGCGAACACCGAGCCGAGTTCCAAGCCGATGACGCCCGCGCCGATGACCGCCAGCCTGCCCGGCACCGATTCCAGCTCCAGCGCGCCGGTCGAAGTGACGACGGATTTCTCGTCGACCTCGATTCCCTCGAGGCCGGCCGGTTCCGACCCGGAGGCGATCACGATGCCGCCGGCTTCATGGGTCTCGCCATCGACCTCGACCTGGCCCGGGCCCGCAAGCCTGCCCCATCCCTTGATCCAGTCGACGCCGTTCTTCTTGAACAGATACTCGATTCCCGCCGTGTTCTCCTTGATCGCCTTGTCCTTGTAGGAAAGGACTTTCGCCCAGTCGAAGGCGAGCGTGCCGGTCGACAATCCCATTTTCCGGAAGTTGCTCTCCGCCTCATGGTACATGGCGGTCGCGTGCAGCAGCGCTTTCGACGGAATGCACCCGACGTTCAGGCAAGTCCCGCCGAGCTTCGGCCGGCCTTCCACGCAACCGGCCTTGAGGCCGAGCTGCGCCGCTCGGATCGCGCATGCGTATCCGCCCGGGCCGGCGCCGATGACCAGCACATCGTATTTCGCCATTCGAATCTCCTTGCCTTCGGCAGGCCGGGCCCGGCAATCTCCGCGCGGCCCGGAAAGAGGGGCGGGCCGCGGGCGCAGCCCTGTCGTGATGGCCGGGGCGGGGCGGCCGCCTCGAACCCGCTCAGATCTCCATCAGGAGGCGGCGCGGGTCCTCGATCGCTTCCTTCACCCTCACCAGAAACGACACCGCCCCTTTGCCGTCGACAATCCTGTGGTCGTAGGACAGCGCGAGATACATCATCGGCCTGATGGCGACCTGGCCGTCGACAGCGACCGGGCGCTCCTGGATCTTGTGCATTCCGAGAATTCCCGACTGCGGAGGATTCAGGATCGGCGACGACATCAGGGAGCCGTAGACACCGCCGTTCGAGATCGTGAACGTCCCGCCCTGCAGTTCCTGCAGGGACAGCCGCCCGTCCCGCGCCTTCGCTCCGAGCTCGGCGATGCGCTTTTCCACTTCGGCGAACGTCATGCCGTGCGCGTTGCGGACGACCGGAACGACGAGGCCCGAAGGCGTGCCGACGGCGATCCCCATGTGCACGAACCTCTTGTAGACGACGTCCGTTCCGTCGATTTCCGCGTTGACCTCCGGGACTTCCGCCAGCGCGGTGCAGCACGCCTTCACGAAGAACGACATGAATCCGAGCCGGACGCCGTGCTTTTTGAGGAACGTTTCCTTGTACTCCGCCCTTAGCTCCATGACGCTCGACATGTCCGCTTCATTGTAGGTGGTAAGCATCGCGGCGGTGTTCTGGGCGCTCTTGAGCCTTGAGGCGATCGTTTGCCTCAGCCGCGTCATCCGGACGCGCTCGACCTCCTCCGCTTCCGCGGCCAGCGGCCTCTGCCGATCATGCTCCGCGGCGGCAGCCGCTGCACGGCCGGCCTCGATCACGCGCTGCACATCCTCCTTCATGATCCTGTCGTCGCGGCCCGTTCCCTGCACGCTTGCCGGGTCGATGCGGTGCTCCGCCATGAGCCTCTTCGCCGACGGAGCGTGACCGGGCTCGCGAACCGCCTGGTCCGCGCGCCCGGTCCCGGCATTCCCGCCGTCGCTTTCGGATTCCGGCTTCGGAGCCGCCTCTTCCTCCTTCATCGCCGGGCCGCCGCGGGAGGCCTTCGGCGCCTTGCCCGTCGCGCCGACTTCGATTCTCGCCAGCACCGCCCCGACCTCGACGGTGCTCCCTTCCGGGACAAGGATCTCGCGCAGCTGCCCGGACGACGGCGACGGCACTTCGATGTTGATCTTGTCCGTCTCCAGCTCGCAGAGGACGTCGTCGGCCTGAACCGCGTCTCCAACGCTCCTCGCCCACGATCCCACGACCGCCTCGGAGACGCTCTCGCCCAGAGCCGGAACCCGCACTTCATCCGCCATTCTATCTGTCCTTTCCGAGCGACAGCGCTTCGTCGACCAGCCGCGCCTGCTCGCTGAGGTGATCCGACATCCTCCCGGCAGCGGGCGACGCCGCGGCGTTCCGGCCCACATACCGCACATGGTAGTTGGTGCGGCCGACCTTGTTCATCACGTAGGCGAGGTCGGGCTCCATGAAGGTCCAGGCGCCCTGGTTCTTCGGCTCCTCCTGGCACCAGACGAATTCCGCGCTCTTGAAGCGCGCGAACTCCTTCCGCGCCGTCATGAAGGGGAACGGATAGTACTGCTCGAAACGCATGAGGTAGACGTCGTCGATCCCGCGCTCGTCCCGCTTCTCGAGCAGGTCGTAGTAGACCTTGCCGGAGGTCAGCACCACGCGCTTGATCTTGTCGTCCTCGACGAGCTTCACGTCCGACCTTCCCCGCTCCGCGTCGTCCGGAAGAATCCGGTGGAACCGGGTGCCCGGGAGGAATTCCGGCAGGTCCGAGACCGCCCGCTTGTGCCGGAGCAGGGACTTGGGCGTCATCAGGACCAGCGGCTTCCTGTCGCTGCGGTGGAGCTGCCTCCGGAGCACATGGAAATAGTTCGCGGGCGTCGTGCAGTTCGCGACGAACCAGTTGTCGTCCGCGGACATCTGCAGGAACCGCTCCAAGCGGGCCGAGGAATGCTCGGGGCCTTGGCCCTCGAACCCGTGCGGAAGCAGCAAGGTCAGCCCGGACATCCGAAGCCATTTCTTTTCTCCGGGCGAAATGAACTGGTCGAACATGATCTGCGCGCCGTTCGCGAAGTCGCCGAACTGCGCCTCCCAGAGGACGAGCGAGTTGGGTTCCGCAAGCGAGTAGCCGTATTCGAATCCCAGCACCGCGAATTCCGAAAGCATCGAATCGATGACCTGGATTTTCGCCTCCTGGTCCTTCGTGATGCTGTTGAGCGGGAAATGCCTCTCCTCGGTCTTCTGATCGATGAAGGCGGCGTGCCTCTGGCTGAACGTGCCGCGCACCGAGTCCTGACCCGAGAGGCGCACCGGAAAGCCCTCCAGCAGCAGGGTTCCGAAGGCCATCGATTCCGCATCCGACCAGTTGAAGCCCTTTCCGGCTTCGAACCGCCTCTTCCGCGCCTTGACCAGCCTGCCGAGCGTCGGGTGGATGCGGAAGCCGTCAGGGACCCTCGCCAGCGCCTGGCCGACGCTCTTGATCCGGGCCTTGGACGCCCCGGTTTCGTGGATGTCGACATCGCCCGTCGACGCCTTGAGATGGGACCAGCGCCCGTCAAGCCAGTCCGCGCGGTTGGGCTTGTAGGACTTCGCGACCTCGAACTCCTCGTTCAGCCGCGCCTGGAATGCCGCCTTCGCCTCTTCGATATCGCTCTGCGGAACCAGCCCTTCCTTCGAAAGCCGCTCGGAATAAAGCTGGAGCGTCGTTTCGTGCGACCCGATGATGTCGTACATCTTCGGCTGCGTGAACATCGGCTCGTCGCCTTCGTTGTGCCCGAAGCGGCGGTAGCAGAAGATGTCGAGCACGACGTCCTTGCCGAATTTCTGGCGGAATTCGGTGGCGACCTTCGCCGCGTGGACGACGGCTTCCGGGTCGTCGCCGTTGACGTGGAAGATCGGCGCCTCGGTCATCATGCCGATGTCGGTTGGATACGGCGACGACCGCGAGTTGTGCGGCGTCGTGGTGAAGCCGATCTGGTTGTTGACGATGATATGGATCGTTCCGCCGGTCCCGTAGCCGTAAAGCCCCGAAAGGCCGAAGCATTCGGCCACGACGCCTTGCCCGGCGAACGCCGCGTCGCCGTGGATCAGGACCGGAAGCACCCGGTCGCGGCTGCGGTCGTTCAGCTGGTCCTGCTTCGCCCTCGCCTTGCCGAGAACGACCGGATTGACCGCCTCGAGATGCGACGGGTTCGCAGTCAGCGACAGGTGGACGGAGTTGCCGTCGAACTCCCGGTTGGATGACGCGCCCAAGTGGTACTTCACGTCGCCCGAGCCCGATATCTCCTGCGGCATCGAGCTTCCGCCCTGGAACTCGTTGAGGATCGCACGGTACGGCTTGCCCATCACGTTCGCGAGGATGTTCAGCCTGCCGCGGTGGGGCATTCCGATGACGATTTCCTTGACGCCGAGCGCACCGCCCCGCTTGATGATCTGCTCCATGGCGGGAATGAGGGCTTCGCCTCCGTCCAGCCCGAACCGCTTCGTTCCGGTGTATTTCAGGTGCAGGAACTGCTCGAGGCCCTCCGCCTCCACCAGCTTGTTCAGTATGGCCCGGCGCCCTTCCTGCGTGAACTTTATCTCCTTGCCGTAGCCCTCGATCCGCTCCTTCAGCCAGCCGGCCTGTTCGGGATCCGAGATGTGCATGAACTGCAGCGCGAGCGTCCCGCAATAGGTCCGCTTCACGATGTTCAGGATCTCGCGAAGGGTCGCCGTTTCCAAGCCGAGCACGTTGTCGATGAAGATCGGCCTGTCCAGCTGAGCGTCGTCAAAGCCGTAGTTCGCCGGGTCGAGTTCCGGATGGGCCACGTGGTGCGTCATTCCAAGCGGGTCCAGCTGGGCGATCCGGTGGCCGCGGATCCGGTAGGCCCTTATCAGCATGAGCGCCCTGATCGAATCGAGGACGTTCTGCCGGACCTCCTGCTCGGTGATGGCGACGCCGCCTTCGGCGGCCTTCGCCCGGATCTTCAGGCCCAGTTCCGACGGCGCTCCCCAATCGACGGCGTTCCAGTTGCCGTCGAACGCAGCCGTCAGCTCGTCCTGCGGCGGCGCGGGCCAGTCCAGCCTAGTCCAGGAAGGGCCCACCTTGCCGTGCGCGGCGAACCCCTGGCCGCCTTCGAACGCCTCGAAATACCGCTGCCAGGAGGAATCAACGGTAGTCGGATTGCGCGAGTACTTCGCGTGAAGGCTTTCCACGTAGGCGGCGTTCGCGCCGTGAAGAAAGCTGGTTGCGCGGAATTCCTCGTTGGAGCCGTTCTTGCTCATCGTCTTCCCCGACTTCGCGTCACCGCCGATCCGGGCCTATCCGGATCGGCCGATTGCGGTTTTCACGGCCGAACCCAGCGCGGCCGGACTTTCGGCAATGGCAATCCCCGCGGACCGCATCGCTTCGATCTTGTCGCCGGCGCCGCCCTTCCCTCCGGAAATCACGGCGCCTGCGTGCCCCATGCGCCTTCCCGGAGGCGCCGTGAGGCCCGCGATGAATCCGGCGACCGGCTTCGACCTGCCGCGTTTGGCCTCGTCCGCCAGCATTTGGGCGGCGTCCTCCTCGGCGTTTCCGCCGATCTCGCCGATCATGACGATGGATTCGGTCTGGCTGTCGGCGAGAAACAGGTCGAGCACATCGACGAACTCCGTCCCCTTGACGGGATCGCCGCCGATTCCGACGCAGGTCGACTGCCCCAGACCGGCGTCGGTCGTCTGCTTCACGGCCTCGTAGGTCAGGGTGCCTGACCTGGAAACCACGCCTACGGAACCCCGCTTGTGAATGGCTCCGGGCATGATGCCGATCTTGCACTCGCCCGGCGTGATCACTCCGGGGCAGTTCGGCCCGACCAGCCTGGAGCCCGAGGATTTGAGCGCGGCCTTGACCCTGACCATGTCCTGGACGGGAATTCCTTCCGTGATGCACACGATCAGCCCGATGCCCGCGTCCACGGCTTCGAGCATCGCGTCCGCGGCGAAGGGCGGCGGAACGTAAATTGCGGTCGCGGTCGCTCCCGTGCCCGCAACCGCTTCGTGGACCGTATTGAACACCGGAAGCCCGAGGTGCTGCTGGCCGCCCTTGCCCGGCGTGACCCCGCCGACGACTTTCGTGCCGTAGGCGATCGCCTGCTCGGAATGGAAGGTCCCCTGCGCGCCGGTGAAGCCTTGGCAGATCACCTTGGTGTCCTTGTCGACCAGTATTGCCATCAACGATTCCCGTCTCCGGGCGGCCTGCGCCCGATGCCCATGCCGACAGCGTCCTGCCGCGGCACCCCCTTCAGCCGGCGCTCCCCGGCGATTCGACCGCGGCGACGATCTTGCGCGCCGCGTCGCCGAGATCGTCGGCCGCGATCACGTTCAGGCCGCTGCGGTTGATGATCGATTTGCCCTTTTCGACATTCGTTCCTTCCAGCCGGACGACCAAGGGGACGTCCAGCCCCGTTTCCCGGACCGCCTCCACAACGCCCTCGGCGATCACGTCGCAGCGCATGATGCCGCCGAAGATGTTGACGAGAATGCCTTTCACCTTCGGGTCCTGCGTGATGATCTTGAACGCCTCGGCCACCTTCTCCTTCGACGCGCCCCCGCCGACATCAAGGAAGTTCGCCGGCTCGGAGCCGCAAAGCTTGATGATGTCCATGGTCGCCATGGCGAGTCCGGCGCCGTTGACCATGCATCCGATCTCGCCGTCGAGCGAAATGTAGTTCAGGTCGAATTTGGAAGCCTCGCGCTCCCTCGGGTCCTCTTCTGACGGGTCGCGCAGGGCCACGATCTCGGGGTGGCGGTAGAGCGCGTTCGCGTCGAAGCCCATCTTGCAGTCAAGGCAAAGCAAATCGCCCGACGCAGTCAGAATAAGCGGATTGATTTCGAGCAGCTCGGCATCCTTTTCCGCGAACAGACCGTACAGGGCCTTCGCAAGCGCAGCGCATTGCCGAACCTGGCCGCCCTCCAGGCCAAGCGCGAATGCAATCCGCCTTCCGTGGAACGACTGAATGCCCGAAGTGGGGTCCACGCTGAACGACACGATTTTTTCGGGCGAGGACTTGGCGACCTCCTCGATGTCCATTCCCCCCTCGGTGGAGCAAACGAAGGAAACGGAGGAGGATTGCCGGTCGAGCAGAAGCGCGAGGTAGAACTCCCGTTCAATGTCCGCCCCCTGCTCGATGTAGACGCGGTTGACCTTGCGCCCCTCCGGCCCGGTCTGGTGGGTGACCAGGGTGCGCCCGAGCATGCGCTTGGCTTCCGCCGCCGCTTCCTCCACGGAGTTGGCGACCCTGACGCCGCCCTTGCCGCCTGCGCTCGGCTCGACGAATTCGCCCTTGCCGCGCCCTCCCGCGTGGACCTGCGCCTTCACGACCCAGGCGGGGCCGCGAAGCTCGCTGGCCGCCGCCTTCGCATCCTCGGCCCGGAGCACCGCGCGGCCCTCCGCCACCGGGGCGCCGCTGCGCCGAAGCAATTCCTTCGCTTGGTACTCGTGGATGTTCATCGCAGATTCCGCCCGATTGCGCTGCTCTACGGATTCCCACAAATCACGGGAAAACTGAAGCCGCCAACCGGGATGCGGCCGAGTTTTCCACCGAAATCGTTGCGCTTCGGCGAGTATCCGCTACAGCGTCGGGTCGATCCCTTTGCAATTGGCCACGAGTTCCCGGACCGAAGCGACGGACCGCTCGAACATCTCGCGCTCTTCCCGGTTGAGGGAAATCTCCACCACGCGCTCGACGCCGCCTGCTCCGATAACCACGGGAACTCCTACGAACAGGTCCTCCTGGCCGTACTGCCCGCTGAGATGCGCCGCGCACGGCAGAACCCGCTTCTGGTCGCCGAGATAGGCTTCCGCCATTTCGATCGCCGCGGCGGAAGGGGCGTAAAACGCCGACCCGGTTCCGAGCAGATTGACGATCTCAATGCCGCCGTCGCGCGTCCGCTGGACAATCCCGTCAAGCCGTTCCGAGGTCGTCCACCCCATCTCGGCAAGATCGGGCAGCGGAACGCCCGCGACCGTCGAGTAACGCGTCAGCGGCACCATGGAATCGCCGTGGCCGCCGAGCACGAACGCCGTGACGTCGCGCATCGAAACGTTGAATTCCTCGGCAAGGAAATGCCTGAAGCGCGCGGAGTCGAGCACGCCCGCCATTCCCACGACTTTCGAGGAATCCAAGCCCGAGTACTGGCGAAGCGCCCAGACCATCGCGTCAAGGGGATTGGTGATGCAGATCACGAAGGCGTCCGGCGCATGCTCCGCGATCCCGCCGCCGACGGCCTTCATCACCTTCAGGTTTATGCCGAGCAGATCGTCCCTGGACATCCCGGGCTTCCTCGGGACGCCGGCGGTCACGATGCAGACGTCGGCACCGCTGATGGCGGCATAGTCGCTCGCGCCGGCGAGATCCGCATCGAACCTCAGAACCGGGCCGCTTTCCGCGATGTCGAGCGCCTTGCCCTGCGGGATGCCGTCCTGGATGTCGAACAGCACGACATCGCCCAGCTCCCTCATGGCCGCCAAGTGCGCGAGCGTCCCGCCGATCTGCCCCGCGCCGACCATGGCAATTTTCGGTCGCGCCATTGCCGCTCCTTGTTTGGGTCAGCTGATGCCGACGGAAGACTGTACCGCTTGCCGATTTCGTGCGCAATCGCGTGTCCGCGCTCGGGTGCGGTCCAAATTTTTGGGTTGAACCTGTTCCGCTGTCCCGGCGTTGGCCGGGACCGGCGCGGGGGGGGTGCAAACGCGCCTCCGCGGGCCGGGATGGATCGGTCCCGGCGCGGCTGCCGAAGACCCGCGAACGGCGGGCGCCGCGCATCCGGGCGCGAGCAGCGGAGGCATCATGGCAGGCAAGACGAAGGACCCGGAGTTCCGCCATCCGAACACGGTGGCGCATATGCGAAGCTTGACGGACGAGGAGGCGGCGGAGCATCCTCCCGTGATCCGCAAGGCCGGCGGCGTCCACGCGGAGTATTGGCGCGAGGGCGGCCGTGTGCGCTGCCGGGAGGTCGGGGCGGGCGAAGCGTCCGGCGGCCCGGCCCCGTCCTGCCCGGACTGCGGCCGGTCGATGGAGCGGCAGGGCCGGATCGGGAAGACGCTCCCGGCGCGCCTCGGGCAGGCCGGGATCAAGCGCAGGCATTTCCGCTGCCGCGAGTGCGGCGGCGGCATCGCCTCCTTCGGCGGCCTCGGCCCGGACGGCCAAGGACGCGGCGCTTGCGAACCGCGCCTTCAATCCGAATACTTCCATCGTGGGTCTCCTTGCCGATTCAGTCGATGAAAACAGCTTGGTGACCCACGCCCCTCAGGGCAAGGGGTGGAGTGCCATCATTACCCGAACTCAATCACTGCTGTCGGCGCGCCGCGTCCCGGATGCCGTGCCTCCCGTCGGCCGGGAGGCAGGCGGCGCTGTCTTCCTTCCGGCGCCGCCGGCCCGACTCGGAAACGGGAACGCGTCCGCTCCGGACGGCCGCCGCATCAACACCGCTTGGCTCACCCTCCTCCGCCACGCTTTCCGCCATGGCTGCGCAAAAGCGCCTGCATTTTACGGTCCCGCACCTCTATCGCCATGTCTAGCGGCGTGTAGAAGTGGTTGCCCCATGCATTCACGGCAGCGCCGCGGTCGATGAGCAGCTTCGCCGTTTCAAGGGAATTATTGCTCGCCGCCCAGTGCAGCGCTGTGCTGCCGCCACCGTCCGCTTTGTTCACGTCGGCGCCGCGGTCGATGAGCAGCTTCGCCGTTTCAAGGGAATTCCCTGCCCCCGCCCACGTCAGCGGCGTAAAATGGTCGTCGTTAGCCAGCGTGGACTCCGCATTCACGTCGGCGCCGCAGGCGATCAGCGCCGCCGCCGCGTTGCGGGCGTTAAAACGGGAAGCGATCATCAGCGGCGTATCAGCTTTCGAATAAATCTTACCTTCCAATTTGACGCGCTGATTTACGCGCTCGGAGAAATACACATTTTCGAACCAAGACAGCCTCGTGTCCGCGGCCATGCCCGCACGGCACAAGGCCGCGACCACCCCTGGGAGGTCCAGCAGCGCCGCGTAATGCAGGTCCGTCCAGCCGGCGCGGCCTTCTCTCCGCTGCGGCGAGAAGGGGCGCCCGAGCAGTTCCGAAAAGCGCTCGCGCGCCTCCTCTTCCCGCGCTTGGCGCTCGCGCTCCGCTTCCGCCTGCAAACGCGCCTCCTCTTCGCGCTTCTTGTGCTCGCGCTCCGCTTCCGCCCGCAAACGCGCCTCCTCCTCGCGCTCCGCTTCCGCCCGCAAACGCGCCGCCTCCTCGCGCCCCGGACCCGCCAGGCCCTCCGACTGCTTCCGCGTCAGGTGCCCGGTCGCATCCAAGCCGCTCGACTCCTGCCACGCCCGCAGCGCCGCCCGCGTCCGACGCCCGAACACCCCGTCCGCCGGACCCGGGTCGTGCCCGGTCGACGCCAGCCCCATCTGGATCAGACGCCGCTCCTCGACGCCCAATCCCAAGCCTCTCTCGACTTCCTCGGGGGAGATCGCTTTTCCGCCGCGGCTGCGCAGCGCCGCCTGAACTTCATGATGCCCCTCGTCGCGAAGCGCCAAACTCAGCGGCGTCAGGCCGTCGCCGTCCGCCGCGTTCACGTCGGCGCCCAGGTCGACGAGCAGCCCCGCCGCTTCGGGGGCGTTCCCGCGGGCCGCATGGTGCAGCGGCGTCAGGCCGCCGCCGTCCGCCGCGCCCACGTCGGCGCCCAGGTCGACCAGCAGCCCCGCCGCTTCGGGGGCGTTCCCGCGGGCCGCATGGTGCAGCGGCGTCAGGCCGCCGCCGTCCGCCGCGCCCACGTCGGCGCCGCAGTCGGCCAGCCCCGCCGCCGCGCCGCGGGCGTTCGCAAGGGAAGCGACCATCAGCGGCGTCTCGCCGTTCGCCCGCCGGCCCTCGAAACTCTCGTGCCCGAGCGCGGCGAAGGCGCGTTCCAGATCGCCGCCGAACGGCTGGGAGCCGGTCTTCAGCCTCGCGTCCGCGGCCATCCCCGCATCGCACAAGGCGGCGACCGCCCCGGGGAGGTCCAGCAGCGCCGCGTAGTGCAGGTCGGTCCAGCCGACGGAGCCCTCCCTCCGCTCCGGCGAGAAGGGGCGGCCGAGCAGTTCCGAGAACCGCCGGGACGCCTCGCGATTGGCGCGGGCGCCGGCGAGGGCGGAAAGCATGCCGCGGCGGTCCGGATGGGTCTGCGGAACCGAGCGCAGCCATTGGAGGCGCGCCGCCGCCTCCGCCGCGTAATCGCCGAGCAGCCCTTGGGCGCGCGCTTTCAGGCGCAGGAATTCCGGCCGCGGCCCCGCCGCCGCCTCGAGCCGCGCAATCCGCTCCAGCGCCGGCGGGGCGTCCTCCCATGTCTCGACGCGCACATCCTCGACCAGCCCCGACACCGCCCGCTCCCGGACCGCCTCCACGGACCGGACCCGGCCGTGCTCGCGCAGATGCGCGCCGGCCTCCTCCAGCAGCCGGGCATGGTCGCCGGCCTTCAGGCGGTCCTCCGCCAGCAGCGCCCAGTCCGCCAGGGTGAGGCCGCCCGGAAGGACGATCTCCGCCGCCTTGTCAGCGACTTCGGGCGAAGGCGGCGCCGTCCCCTCCGCCGCCGAAGCCGCCGAGTCCCGCGGCGGGAGCGGCTCAGCCCCCGAAACCAGGTAGAAGCGGCCCAGCGACGAATTCGACCACGGCACCTGCTCGCCGCCGGTCGCCCGGACCACCGCTTTCGAAACCTCGCCGAACATGTCGTTCACGCTCAGCCCCGGCGTCTCGATGTGCGCCAGCAGCGCCTCGGTGAACGGCGAGTTCCGGCCCTCCCCGTCCGCCGCCACGTCGTCGGGCGCCGTCGCGTAGCCGATGAGCGTCCCCGGCACGCCTGTCACGCGCGCAAGCCCCCGCTTGGCCGCCGCCGCGCGGCTCAGCCCCAAGGACCGCGCCAGATCCCCCGCCAGAGGGTTGTTCCGGCACGCGTCGAGATACACCAGCCTCTTCGTCCCCCGCATGTGCTCCAGCACGGTGTCGAGCTCGACGGCCCCGCGCCTGAGGTCCAGCTTGCTGCCGAGCTTCGCGTCGACCGGCGCGAGCCAGTTCCTTCCTTCCACCTGCAGGCCGTGGCCGGCGTAGAAGAACAGGGTCACGTCCGCCCCCCCCCGCGACGCCGCGTCGAACTCGCCGAGCTTGTCGTAGAGGCCGTCGAGGTCGAGGTCCGTCCCCAGCACGACCTCGAAGCCCAGCCGTCCGAGCGCCGCCGCGACGGCGGCGGCGTCGTTGCCGGGGTTCCTCAGCGCGTCGGTGTGCTCGTAGGCGGCGTTGCCGATCACCAGGGCAACACGCTCGGAAGCCGCCGCCGCGACAGTCGGCATCCACAGCGCCGCCGCCGCCAGCGCCAAGGCGGCCATCCCGCGCTTTGAAGCCATGCCGTCCTCCCCTGCCGCGTTCCGCAAGCGGTGCACCGATGGTTCTGCAAATTCCGCCGGGCATGTCCAGCCGGTTTCGCGGCTTGCAGCCCCCGGCCGAAGCCCCGTAGCGCGAAGCGCGGCGGGGCGAGGCCGCCAGTTCCGAAAGCTACGGGGAGGCGAGCCGCAAGCTCGGGAATCTTGCCGGCGTCCGCGTTCCGATGACCGCGGGCGAGGTCGAGGGCGTTCCCGGCGAGCGGGAGGACGGCGCGGCGAAGACCCGCGAGGCGAAGGCCATCGTCCCTGCACGGCCGAAAGCCGGAACCCGAAGACCGGGGAGCCGCGGAAGGACAGGGGCAGCAGTTCGGCCGGCGTCCGCATCGACAGCGCGCGGTCGGAAGGCGGGATCAGCCGGGCGTCGGAGTTCGCCGCCCGCCTTGAGCGGTTCGGGCACCGGGAGGGCCTGTTCGAGGCCGGGGAGCTGGTCGTGCTGTCCGACGGGGCCGCCTGGATCCGGAACGTCTGCGAGGAGGTCTTCGCCGGCATGGGGACGACCTTCATCCTCGACCAGTTCCATGCCCTCGATTGCGCGGCGGCGGCGGTGCGGGTCCTCGCTCCGGACAAAGCCGGGCGGAAGGCGCGGATGGAGAGGATCAAGGCGCAATTGAACGGCGGGCGGGTCGATCTCGCCATCGCCGGCCTGAAGCCGCACCGCCACCGCGACGAGGCCATCGAGGCCTGCGTCCGCTGCATGGAGGCGAACAAGGACCGGATGCGCTGCGACGCCTGCCGGAAGCGCGGATTGCCGGTCGGGTCCGGGGTCGTGGAGAGCGCCTGCAGGCGGATCGTCGGGAGCCGGTTCAAGCGGTCGGGCTGCCGCTGGTCGAAAGCGGGCGCCAACGCCCTGCCCGCCGCCGAATGCTGCATCGACAACAACCGCTGGGCCGACTTCCTCGATTGGAGGGCCTGCCGCGCCGCAGCCGCTTGACCCAAAAATTTGGGCCGCACCCTCCGCGCTCAGTCATTGGGCATTTCTTGCCGATATCGCGGCAACCCGGCCGCCCCGCTCTCCGCTCGGATCTGCTTCAAGCGCCGAAGGCGCGTCGAAGCCCGGTTTCGAGTTTACTTGCTTCCCTCCTGCGCCTAGTTTGCGCCCGGTCGGACGCTTGCGGTCCGCCGGGCAGACCGCGATGCGAGCCTCGGAGCCGTCCGGACGCATTTCGCCAATCGGAGAACAGCATGCAGCGCGTGAAATCCGTATCCCTGTTCTCGTTCGCGGCGGCATTGCTCCTTTCCTTCGGGGCCGCGGCGCAGGATTTGTCCGAATTGCAGCGCGACCTGAGGGTCGTGACCGGGGAAATAGCGGCCGCTGAACGGATGGTTTCCTCTCCGGAGCCTGCGCCGGTCCGCGAGATCGCGCGCATGCGGCTTGAGGTCCTGCGGCTTACCAAGGCGCTGCTGGAGAACAGGATTCAGGCCGTCCGTGCCGATGCGGAGACTTCCGCGACTGTTCCGGCCGTCGCGCCCCAGCCCGATTTGGCGGCGAAGATCTCGCAGGCCGCCAAGGTCGCCGGCGAGCGCGGCGAGGATGCGGCCTTGAACGCGAATCTCGCTGTCGGCGCGCAGCGCGAGCTGGCCTTGCGGCGCGCGGAGACGGAAAGGCTTGCCGCAGCGCAGCTGCGGGTCGCATTCTACCAGGCGCAGTACGGCTTCTACATCCCTGCCTCCCTCGACGACGTTGCGTCCAATTGGGAGTCGGCGGCCGCGACCGTGCCGGAGACCTTCGCATGGACGGACCCCCGGCATCCCCATGTCGACTACTCGCACCCGCTGTTCAGAATGGCGTACGAGCAAGGCGCGACAATCTCCGGCTGGTGGACGGTCGCCTCGACCGCTTCCAACGTGTTCGCGAGCAACGTGTCCGACTACAGGCCGGAGGGAGGCGCAAGCGGCGTGGGCGGGCAGCTTCATATCAAATGCCTCGACGGCGACGCGACGGCCGTAACGGTTTTCCTCCCTGGAATCGTGCTTGCGGCGGATGCCGGCTCCGGCCAGGCGCGGCAGCGGATTCCGGTCGATTACAGAATCGACAACGGTTCCGCGGCATCCGACATTTGGGATGCCGAGTATTCCGGACAGGCCGCGGAGGTTTCGGGGTGGAGGGCGACGAGCCTCGTCGATCGGCTCCGGCATGCAAGAACGCTGCGGATCGATGCAACGGACTCCCGCGGCATGCCGCATGCCGCAGCCTTCGATCTTGCCGGAATCGATGCGGTCGCAAGCGCCGTTGCGAGGACCTGCCCGGTGGGAAGCGCGCCCATTCCGCCACTGGCGCGGAGCGATTACCGCCTGATCCAGCAGCTGCTCAACATCGCAGGCTTCAAGGCCGGCCTCGAAGACGGCATATGGGGCGCGAACTCAGGCGCCGCACTCGCGAGGTACCAGCAGTCGGCAGGAATTCCCGCAACCGGCGAACCCGACCAGGCCACGCTTCAGCTGCTCGGCCTGATCGACTGAATCCGATCGGCGACAGCGCGGGGCCGGGATGCCGCGCCCGCTGCCCGGCGGGTCACTCGCCGTAAGGAATCCAGACGTTCTTCACGTGGGTGGCGTTCTGCAGGAACGCCCGGCCTTCGCCGTCCGCGGGGTCCATCCAGTCCCGATCCTGTCCGCATTCCGCCCATGTCGGCTTCAAATTGCCCGCAGACGCCTTCTCGACCGGCCCGCGAAGCCTTGTCGATCCGAAGCTCCACAACGCGTCCACATCGTCGTGGCCGGCCAATGTTCCGGCAAGCTCCTCGTGCGGCCCCGAAACGATGTTGACCACGCCCGGCGGCACGTCCGACGTCTCGAGCACCTGGTAGAAATCGGTCGCGGACAGCGGGCTGGACTCGGAGGGAACCAGCACGCATGCGTTTCCTGCCGCGATGATCGGCGCCATGAGCGAAACCGCGCCAAGCAGCGGCCGCGCCTCGGGGCAGATCGCCCCGATCACGCCCAGCGGCTCGTTCATCGCAAGAACGACGCCCCTGATCGGCACGCCGTGAACGGACCCGTCGAACTTGTCGGCCCACGCCCCGTAGGTGAACAGCCTGTCCACGGACGCATCGACCTCGGCCAGGCCTTCCGCTTCGGAGCAGCCGGTTCGCTCCGCGATCCCCGCGCCGAATTCCGCCGCCCGGATCGAGAGGTTTTCGGCGATGAAGTAAATGATCTGCGAACGCAGGTGGCCGGTCGACGCGCACCAGCGCCCAGCGGCCGCGCGGGCCGCCTCCACCGCGTTGCGGATGTCCTTCCTGTTGCCAAGGGCGGCTTGGCCGACCGTCTCGCCGCCGGCGCCGAGCACGGGCATCGCGTACCCGCTGTCCGGGCGGACCTGCTTGCCGCCGATGTAGAGCTTGGCGGTCCGGTCGACCGCTATTGCCCCTCCGGTCAGCGGCTTCCCTCGATGCTCCGCCGCATGCCGGTTGGCGCCGCCGCCTTTCGCGGGACGCTTGCGCTTCAAGTAGTGGCGCAGGCCCTCCCAGCCGCCTTCCCTTCCGAAGCCGGATTCGCGGCGGCCGCCGAATCCCGCTGCCGCGTCGAAAAGGTTCGTGCCATTCACCCAGACCACGCCGCATACGATCTTCGGCGCGATATCCAGCGCGAGATTGATGTTCTCTGACCAGACCGACGCCGCGAGCCCGTAGCGGGTGTTGTTCGCGAGCTCGACGCCCTCCGCCGGCGTGCGGAACGTGCCGCCCACAAGCACGGGGCCGAAAATCTCGTCCTGCATGAGCGGAGACGAAGGCGACGCGCCCGTGACGAGCGTCGGCGGATAGAAGCAGCCTGTCTCCGGCAGGCGGACGGAAGCGCGGTAGACCTCGTTTCCGGCCTGAACGCCGGAATCCACCATGCTCGCGATCGCATCCAGCTGGACGGGATCCACGATGGCGCCGATGTCGATGCTCTTGTCGAGCGGGTCGCCGACCCGCAGCTTGTCCATCCGGCGCCTGGTTTTTTCGTGGAACCGAGCCGCGACGCTTTCCTGCACCAGCAGCCTTGAGCCGGCGCAGCAAACCTGCCCCTGGTTGAACCAGATCGCGTCAACAAGCCCTTCCACGGCGGAGTCGAGATCGGCGTCCTCGAAAACCACGAAAGGCGACTTGCCGCCCAGCTCCAGCGTCAGCGCCTTTCCCGACCCGGCCGTCGCCTCCCGGATCCTCCGCCCGACGGCGGTCGATCCGGTGAACGCGATCTTGTCCACGCCGCCATGGTTGACGAGCGCCTCGCCGGTCCGCCCGTCGCCGGTAACGATGTTCAGCACGCCCCGGGGCAGCCCAGCTTCCTCCGCGATCTCGGCGAAGAGAAGCGCGGTCAGCGACGTGTACTCCGCCGGCTTCAGAACGACGGTGTTTCCGGCTGCCAGCGCTGGCGCGATCTTCCACGCCAGCATCAGCAGAGGGAAGTTCCAAGGAATGATCTGGCCGCAGACGCCGACGGCCTCGTGGCCGGGGAACTCCGACTCGATCAGCTTCGCCGCGCCCGCGTGGAACAGCAAATGCCGCACGACCAACGGTATATCAATGTCGCGGGACTCTCTGACAGGCTTGCCGTTGTCCAGCGTTTCCAGAACGGCGAAGAGGCGCGAATTCCTCTGCACGGCGCGCGACAGCGCGTAGAGGTGGCGCGCCCGGACTGCGCCTCCGGCGCGTTCCCATTCCGGCTGCGCCTTGCGCGCGGCCGCGACCGCCCGGTCGACATCTTCCGGCGTGCCTTGCGCAATGCTCGCAAGCTGCTCTCCGGTGGCGGGATTTGCGGTCGGGAACGCCGGGCCGTTCCCAGCGTGCACGGCGCCGCCGATGATATGGCCGAATTCGCGCCCGCGCCCGTCCAGCCAGTCGAGCGCAGGGCGGGCGCTTTCGGGCGCGGGACCGAACTCCAGAGATTCGAACTTCCGCCGGACGTCCATTCGCTATCCGATCGCGTGCCGGTGCCGGGCCGAGTACCGGCCCGTCGCATGGTGCTCAAGCTGCCGCTCGATGTCGCCGAGAAGGCTGGAGGCTCCGAAGCGGAAGAGGTCCGCCGACAGCCACCGGTCGCCGAGCTCCTCCTTCACGAGCGCCAAGTAGACCAGAGCGTCCTTGGCCTTCGAAATCCCGCCCGCCGGCTTGAAGCCGACGGCGGCGCCGGTCTCCTCGAAATAGTCCCTGATCGCCCTGAGCATCACCAGCGAGACCGGCAGGGTCGAGTTGACGGGCTCCTTCCCCGTGGACGTCTTGATGAAGTCCGCGCCGGCCATCATGCACACCCAGGACGCCTTCGCGACGTTCCGGAGCGTTCCGAGCTCGCCCGTCGCAAGGATGACCTTCAGATGCGCGCTTCCGCAGGCTTCCCGGAACGTCCTGACCTCGTCGTAGAGCTCGCCCCACCTCGCGCCCAATGCAAGCCGGCGGGAAATGACCATGTCGATTTCGCGAGCGCCGGCATCGACGGATTCCCCTATTTCCGCCAGACGCTGCCGGAAGGGCGAAAGCCCCGCCGGAAACCCTGTCGAGACCGCGGCGACCGGGATCCCGCTTCCGACCAGCGCGTCCGCGCAGCAGGCGACCATGTCGTGGTAGACGCAGACCGCCGCCGCGGTGAGGCCGGTCCCGGACATCCCGAGCGCTTCGAGCAGATCGGGCTGCACCGGGCAGCGCGCCTTCTGGGCCAGCCTTTGCACGCGGCCGGCCGTGTCGTCGCCCGCCAATGTCGTGAGGTCGATGAGCGTCGCGGCCTTCAGGAGCCAAGCGGCCTGCCAGTCCTTCTTGATGCTGCGGCGCCCCGGCAGCGAGGCGGTTCGGCGCTCGACGGCGCTCGTGTTCGCCTGCAGAGACGACAGGCGCGATTCGTCGAGCGGCATCCCGCCGTTCCGCCGGCGCTCCGGCTCAGCGGCGCCGGCCGCCGATCCCGCTCTCGGCAGCATTGCGCAGGCTTCCGCCGGATTCGGCCTGAGGCGTCCGGCAGCCTCGCCGCCGCCGGATTCGAAAGGGGGATTCATTTCCGGATTCGCTGGCGGCGGTCACATGGCGCGCTCGACCAGCATCTTCTTCAGTTCGGCAATGGCCTTCGCGGGATTCAAGCCCTTCGGACAGGTCTGGGCGCAGTTCAGTATGGTGTGGCAGCGGTACAGCTTGAACGGATCCTCGAGGTCGTCGAGCCTTTCGCCGGTGGACTCGTCGCGGCTGTCGACGACCCACCGGTAGGCGTGCAGCAGCGCGGCGGGTCCCAGATACCGGTCGCTGTTCCACCAGTAGCTCGGGCAGGACGCCGAGCAGCATGCGCACATCACGCACTCGTAGAGTCCGTCGAGATGCTTCCTGTCGCCGATCGATTGCCGCCATTCCTGGTGCGGCTCGCTCGTGCGCGTCTCCAGCCAAGGCTGCACTGAAGCGTGCTGGGCGTAGAAATGCGTCAGATCGGGAACGAGGTCCCGAACCACCGGCAAATGCGGCAGCGGATAGATCCGGACCTCGCCTTTGCCCCCGTCCATGCCCTTGGTGCAGGCGAGGTGGTTCCTTCCGTCGATGTTCATGGCGCACGACCCGCAAATCCCTTCCCTGCAGGACCGTCGGAACGAAAGGGTCGGATCGATCTCGTTCTTGATCTTGATCAGCGCGTCGAGCACCATCGGCCCGCAACTGTCGAGATCGACCGAGTAGGTGTCGAGTCTGGGGTTTTCGCCGCTTCCGGGTTCCCAGCGGTAGACCTTGAAGGTCCGGACGTTTCCGGCGCTCTCCGGCTTCGGCCACGTCTTTCCGACCTTCACCTTCGAATTCCTGGGCAGCGCTAGCTCAACCATCTGCGGATCCTTCCCTTGCTCAGCCAGGCCACGGCTGAGTCGGCTTGTCGCCGGACTTTTGAACAACGCAACGCTCGTAGACCTCCGCCGGCTCCTTGCCTGCGATATAGTCGGTCGAAAGCTCAATTATCAGGCCGGACGAGACGTTTCCCTTCGAATCCACGCCGACCTTGACGGTTCCGGTGGGCGACGCCGCGGACGCCGCGCGCTTCTTGCATTGCTCCATCGCCACTTCGACCGGAACCGGCTTCGTTTCGCATGCCGCCAGCATGGATCCGAGCAGCAACATTGCGATGCAAGCCCTGATCTTTGCGCGCATCAGTACACCCTCGCTTGCGGCGCGATTCTGGACGGATTGATGCCGCCTTCCGCAACGTCGACCAGCGTCTCCGTGTGCACCGGGCGGTAGCCCAGCCGGACATCGGTTCCGTCGACCCAAGCGAGCGTATGGACCCTCCAGCCGTCATCGTTCCGCTCCGGATGGTCCTCGTGCGCGTGCGCACCCCGGGTCTCCTTCCGGGCCTCGGCGGACACGATGGTGGCCAAGGCGTTCGCCAGAAGGTTCTCCAGCTCAAGGGTCTCGACCAAATCGGTGTTCCAGACGAGAGACCTGTCGGTGACGCTAACGTCCGCGAATTCAGCCGCCATTTCCTTCAGCTTGCGGACCCCGGATTCCAAGGTCTCGCTGCTGCGGAACACCGCCGCATCCTGCTGCATGGCGTTCTGCATCCGCAGCCGGAGCTTGGCGGTCGGCACCGAGCCGTTCGCATGGCGCAGCCGATCGAACTTGTCCATCGCGGCGTCCACGGCCGACTTGTCCAGCTCCCGGACTGAACCGCCGCGGTCAAGGATCTCGCCCGCCCTGATCGCCGCCGCGCGGCCGAACACGACCAAATCTATCAACGAGTTGGACCCCAGCCTGTTCGCGCCGTGGACGGACGCGCAGCCCGCCTCGCCCACGGCCATCAGGCCGGGCTGTACCGCATCCGGATCCCCCGCATCCGGTCTCAGCACCTCGCCCCAGTGGTTGGTCGGGATTCCGCCCATGTTGTAGTGGACCGTCGGCAGAACCGGGATGGGATTCCTGGTCACGTCCACGCCGGCGAAAATCCTGGCGGACTCGGATATCCCCGGAAGCCGCTCCGCGAGAACCTCGGGCGGCAGATGGTTCAGATGCAGGTGGATGTGGTCGCGGTTCTGGCCCACGCCCCGGCCTTCCCGAATCTCGAGGGTCATGCATCTCGAAACGACGTCGCGGCTTGCCAGATCCTTGTACGTGGGCGCGTACCGCTCCATGAAGCGCTCGCCCTCGGAATTCGTGAGATAGCCGCCCTCCCCGCGCGCGCCCTCCGTGATCAGGACGCCCGCGCCGTAGATCCCGGTCGGGTGGAACTGCACGAATTCCATGTCCTGCAGCGGCAGGCCGGCCCTCGCGACCATTCCGTTGCCGTCGCCCGTGCAGGTATGGGCCGAAGTCGCCGAGAAGTACGCCCGGCCGTACCCGCCGGTCGCGAGGACGACGAGCTTGGCGCTGAACCTGTGAATCGTGCCATCGTCGAGCTTCCAAGCCAGAAGACCCTGGCAGGATCCGTCTTCGCCGAACACCAGATCCGTGGCGAAATACTCGACGAAGAACTCCGCGTTCATCTTCAGCGATTGACCGTACAGCGTGTGGAGCATCGCGTGGCCGGTCCGGTCGGCGGCGGCGCAGGTCCTTTGGACAGGCGGCCCCTCGCCGAAATCCGTCGTATGCCCGCCGAACGGCCGCTGGTAAATCCTGCCGCCCTCCGTCCGGCTGAAGGGCACGCCGTAGTGCTCAAGCTCGTAGACGGCCTTCGGCGCTTCCCGGGCGAGGTATTCCATCGCGTCGACATCGCCGAGCCAGTCCGACCCCTTCACGGTGTCGTACATGTGCCAGTGCCAATGGTCCGCGCCCATGTTCCCGAGCGAAGCCGCTATGCCTCCCTGGGCGGCGACCGTGTGCGAGCGCGTCGGAAAGACCTTCGTGACGCAGGCCGTCCTCAGGCCCTGCTCCGCCATGCCAAGCGTGGCGCGCAGGCCGGAGCCCCCCGAGCCCACGACAACGACATCGTAGGCATGGTCGACGAATTCGTAGGACGTCACGAGTGAATCCTCACGCAGATCCGAGAGAGATCCGAACGACTGCAAACACGCCTGCGATCGCCAGCCCCCAGCACAAGAGCGAATTCAACACGATCAGCACGGCGCGCGCCGCCTTGCCGTGCACGTAGTCCTCAACGACCACCTGCAACCCGTCCTTGAGATGCAGAAAGCCGACCAGCAGGAACAGGATCGCCACCAGCGCGTTCCAAGGGTTCGCGTAGGCGGCGACCGCGGCGTCGTAGCCTGATCCGAGCGCCTTGGCGAAACTCAGGACGAACAGCGGCGCGAGCGGAACCAGAGCGATCGACGACAGCCTGAGCAGCCACCAATGGCGCGTGCCGTCCTTGGCGGATCCCAACCCCAAAACCCGCTTGTAGGAGGTCTGGTAGGTCAAATCGAGGCCGCCGCCACGGCGCAGACGAACAGCGCCGCCGCTCCGGCGATGCCGGCGAAAGCGGAAATCCAGACATTCCGTTCGCTGAAGCCCAGCCCCGCGTCCCAGACCAAGTGCCTGATTCCGTTGCAGAAATGGAACGAAAGCGCGGCGAGGCAGCCCAGCATCAACAACTCGCCCGGAACAGTAGTCAGGAGGCCGTCGACGAACTCGAAATGCTCGCGGGAAATCGACGCCGCCAGCAGCCACCACACGACCAACACGGCGCCCCCGGCCAAGCCGACTCCCGTAAGCCGGTGCAGGATCGACAGCACCGCGTTCAGCGGAAAGCGGTAAATCGTCGCGTGCGGCGACAGCGGTCGATCAGTCCGATTCCGGTCTGCATCCATGGCAGCGCTGCAATTCGCCAAGCGATTTCCGAGGGGTCGCAAGGTAAGGCGGCGCGCGGCCGAGTTCAACCTGCGACGCGTACGTTCAGTGCAGCTTGCTGCGGCGCGGCCGCCGACCAAGACGGACGCGGCCCGGATCCGGCAAACGCGGCTTCCGAACGCAGCCAGACACTTGACATCCGACCCCCCCGTAGGGTGCGCGCGGCTTCCCGATGGCGCCGCCGCGGTTCGCGCGAACGCCGGAGCCCGTTCCGGACAGGGCGTCGGCGCGGCCCGGTGGCGGCAGGAGCATCGCCTTGCCCCTCCGCCGACGGCGCGAAGGGACGCTGAACCAGCACCGGAGGGGAACGCTCATGGACACGAAACTGATCGCGGCTCTTGCATGCGGCGCGGCCTTGGCTCTCGGCGCCTGCTCCGGCGGCAACCCGGCGACGCCGGCGGCGCCCGATCCCGCAACGACCGATCCGGACGCGGACGGCAGGACGGCCGCGGAAAGGGCCTTCGACGACGCGCTTGCGGAAGCGCAGAGGGATCTGGCCGCCGCGCGGGAGCTGGTGGAAACCGCGGAGGGGCTCGCGATGGCCGCCGACACGGACGGGAAGCGGACGGCGGCGAAGGCGCTGGCCGCGCCTTCGGGCGACTTCGGCAGGATCGGCCGGGCGGCCATCCTGGTCGACGACGCGGAAGCCGCCCAGGCCGATGACGAGACGAAGCTGCGCGCGGCCGAAGGCAGCACGGGATGGGCAGGATCGTCCGCCCTGGTCATAGGGAAGGAGCTTCTCCGGCCTGCGCCCGCGGTCGATGCGGTCCGCAGGCTGCGCCGGAACGCCGACGGCACCGACGCCGCGACCCTGCTGACGGCGGCAAAGGTCCCGGCGGTCATGTACGACGCCGACGAGAACCAGATCGTGATGGCCGAAGGCCTGGGCAGCAGCGGCGACAGGCTGCGCATGCGGGGAGCCCCGGTCGTTGCCGCGGCCCCTACTCCGGAAACACCGTTTGATTACAGGCAGTTTCTGCTTGTTGGACCCTATTTGGCCCCGCATCCGTTTTTGGACCCCCATGGCGGCGGAAACAACGGCGCCGAGTCGAAACTTGTCGCCGGGCTGAGGATCACTCCAAGCGGGCTTGTCGTGGACATCGGCGGAAAAGGCGCGCCCGGCATCGATCTCAGACTTCCCGGCTTCTTCACCACGGCATGGGTTCAGCCCGACGGATCGAACGGCGGATACGATCTGACGCTGGATTTCGGCCGCCCGTCGGCCTCGCCCGAGGGCAACGCCGAGCATTACTGGACCGCCGCGCTCATGCCGTCGCCGGAGCATCTGGAGGAGCAAGGCGCCCTGTTCAGGGACGGCGAGCGGACCGTTCCGGTGGGCGCCTACGCCGTGCGGCTGTCCAACCACGCCGGCCTGGACAGGAATCTCGAGGACCCGGACGATCCGGCGGCCTCCGCGGAGGACGACGTGAACCACTACCTGTCCTACGCTGCCTACGGGCACATGGAGTTCAGGCACAGCCTCGACAACCAGACACTCCGCTCGCAGCGGACCTTCCCCTTCCATGTGGGCTACGACGCGTTCAAGGACGAGGCGGGCAAGAAGACCACGGACATCGCCGAAAGGATCAAAGGGACGTTCAAGGGCCGGACCATGGCCTCGCAAATTCCGGTTCCCGTCATGGGGGGGAGGCACCCGCCTGCTATTCACGGGCGACTACTATTTGAGGCTGCGGGGCAACGTGGAGCTGACCGCGACGATTTCCGGAACCGCCGCCGACAACAAGATCAGCGGCAAGATCACGGACCTGGAGTCCTGGGACGGGAACGGGTTCTGGAAGAACTACGCCGCGATCACCGGCGATCTGGCGCTCCAGGAAACCGCCATCGCCGCCGCGGGATCCTTCGCCGGCGTCGTCGACACCGCCTCCTTGCCGGCGTTCGCGGAGGGAGGCTACAAGGGGAACTTCTACGGACCGCCCGCCAGCTTGGAGGCGGCCGGCATCTGGTACCTTCAGGACGGCGTCAACGACGCCGCCAACACCGAGGCCCGGAACCTGTCAATCGTGGGCAGCTTCGGCGCGGCGCTGGTCCGCGACGACGGCATCTGGGGCGTGGCGAAGCCCGCCGCCGGCAACTGACCCCCGGGCCTCCGGCCCGAAGACTTCCGGCTGCCGCGCCTTCCCGGCGCGGCAGCTCCTGTTTCCAGAACAGGCCTGTCATTGGGGAAATATATGCTGTCTGGGTTCAGGCGCTGTCGGCACTCCACCCGCGGTTCGGCTGACGAGGACGTCAGCGGGCCATCAAGTACCAAGAGAGGCAAGGGAAGTATCCGGTTTGCCGGCGCAGGCCGCGAGGGCAGAGTCTTTTGCGGTGCGGGCGAAGGCACCGAAGGCGGCGCTGTGGCCGCGATCCGAAGGAACGCCTTGGCCCGGTGGCGCGGGGCGATGGACAGCGGGCTCACGGCGAAGGCTGGCGCGAAGGCGGCGAGGTGTCCTGACGGACGCTGTTCCGCTGGCGGCATCGGTCGGCGGAAGGCGCGACGGAAACCTCCGAAGCTACTGATTACCTCGTTCGGCATATCGAACAGGAGCGAAGGCGCCGACAGTTCGCCATGCATTGAACCCAGACATCCGCTTGCCTGATTCCAGCCGCTGGCGGTATTCTTCAACGCACGAACGCGCGCCGCTGCCGGACCTGTCCGGGAGCGGCATGGCCAGGGATTGCCGGATCGACATGAATGCTTCCGAAGGCTCGCACGACATCGCGTCGAAGCCGGACTCCGGTTCCGACCCAAGAGCGATGCCAGCGCAGCCGGTCGACCTGAGAAGCGACACGGTCACCAAGCCCGATGCCGGCATGCGCCAAGCCATCGCCGCGGCGGAGGTCGGAGACGACGTCTACGGCGACGATCCGACCACGAACGAGCTCGAGCGGCGAGCCGCGCAGCTGCTCGGAAAGGAGGCGGCGGCGTTCTTTCCGTCGGGAACCCAAAGCAATTTGGCAGCAATCCTTGCTCATTGCGGAAGGGGCGACGAAATGGTCGTCGGCCGAACCTACCACACCTACGTGTCGGAAGCCGGAGGCGCCTCCGCTCTGGGCGGGGTCGTGTTTTGCACGATTCCCGTCGCCGAGGACGGCTCGCTGGAGCCCGACGAGATTAACGCGGCGGTAAAGGAGGACGACCCGCACAAGCCGCGCACCCGCCTCCTTTGCCTCGAGAACACGGTTTCGGGAACGCCCGTCCCCCTTGTTCGGATGGAATCCGCAGTCGAGGCAGCAAGGCGGCGCAGCCTGTCGGTCCATTTGGACGGTGCCCGGATATTCAACGCAGCGGCCGCACTTGGGACGAGCGCCGCGGACATCGCATCAGCGGCCGACTCCGTGTCCGTCTGCCTGTCGAAAGGCCTCGGCGCCCCTGCAGGCACGGTTCTCGCGGGCAGGAAGGGCTTTATCGGCTCGGCGCGCAGAAACCGGAAGGTTCTGGGCGGAGGAATGCGCCAGACGGGAGTCTTGGCCGCGGCGGGCCTTTACGCGCTCGAGAACAACATCGCGAAGCTGCCGGACGACCACCGGCGGGCGGAGGCGCTGGCGCGCGCGCTCCGCCAAATCCCCGACTCGGAGGGATTGACGGTCCGGCAAGCGACCAACATGGTCTTCGTCACGCCTCGGCCGGAAGACCACGCGCCGCTACTGGAGCATCTGGGGCGGAAGTCCATTCTGACCGGCAGGACGCGCCCGACGCTGCGCATCGTGACGCACCTCGGCGTGACTGACGAGGACATCGAACGCGCCGCCGACGCGTTCAGGGAATTCTACCGCCGGGCCGGCTGAAGCCGGCGGACGATTTCGCGGTCAGCGGCGAAGCTTCCCGCGCAGCCAGTCGAATCGGTCGCTGACCCGGAGCTTGAACATCGTCCACAATCGCCAAACCATCACGGCCAGCAGCGCCGCGAGCACGTATCCGATGATTCCGATCCAGTTGACGGGGTCGTCGGCCGGGTTTTCGACCTCCCACAGGCTGACCGCGTTCGGATATATGGACAGGAAAGTGGAACGCCATCCGTAGTGCCGCACCGCGACCCTCTTCTGGGTCGAGAGCTGGGCGGCGCCTTGGAGGTCCCCGCTGTCGAATTTGAAATACGGCGGCCACCCCCAGCCGGTGTCCTCGTTCCGGAAGACCCGCGGCGTTCCGTCCTCGAACGCCGTATTGATGAACCGGATGTCGCGGTTTCCGGCCGCGTCCGTCGAATCGCCGGTCGAGGACCAGAAGAAGCTGCGGTTTCCCACGTCGGTGCGCACGACCTCCGTGCCGACGATGGTGACCATGTCGATTGACGGCAATGTGTAATTCAGGAACACTACATAGATCGCCACGATCACGATCCTTGCGACGATCCTCAATGTCCTCATGCTTTTTACTCCGGCGTTGCGCGGGCATTCCGCGAATTGGCGCGTTCAAGGCCCACTATTGAACATTTGCAGGCGCCTGCACAAGAATTCCGGCGTCGGCGCGCGGCTGGCGCGAGAAATGCCTTGCGAACCCGCCGGAGCGCCCGCGGCGCCATGACGAAGCTGCAGCGGCTGCTGGACGAGATCGAGCAGAGGCGCGACGACCTTGTGCGGCTCACGTCGCAGCTGATTTCGATCCCCACGCTCAATCCTCCGGGCGCAAATTACCGCGAAATCTGCGAGTTCCTGCGGGCGCGGCTGGCCCGATCCGGGTTTTCAACGGAGCTCATCCGCGCCGAGGGAGCGATCGCCGACAGCGACAGGCATCCGAGATGGAACATCGTCGCGCGCAAGCAGGGGCGCGATCCCGGTGAGTGCGTCCATTTCAACTCGCACATCGACGTCGTCCAGGCGGGGCACGGGTGGACGCGCGATCCGTTCGTTCCGACCATGGCCGACGGAAGGGTCTACGGGCGCGGAGCATGCGACATGAAGGGCGGGCTGGCAGCGTCGATCGTGGCCGCTGAGGCGTTCTCGGACCTCTTCCCGGAGTTCCGCGGCGCGATCGAGATATCAGGGACCGCCGACGAGGAATCGGGAGGATACGGCGGCGTGGCATGGCTGGCCGAGCGCGGGCATTTCTCGCCGGAACGCGTCGACCATGTCGTGATCCCGGAGCCGCTGAACAAGAACCGGATCTGCCTCGGGCACCGGGGCGTGTGGTGGGCGGAGCTGGTGACCAAGGGAAGAATCGCCCACGGCTCCATGCCGTTCCTCGGCAGCTGCGCTGTCCGGCACATGGGAGCGGTCGTCGCCGAGATCGAGCAGAATCTGGTGCCCGCACTCGCGCGAAGGCGGACGGAGATGCCCGTTGTGCCCGAAGGCGCGAGGCAGTCGACGATCAATCTGAACTCCATACACGGAGGGGAGCCGGAGCAGGACGAGGATTACACCGGGCTCCCCGCGTCCTGCGTGCCCGACCGGTGCAGCCTCGTGATCGACCGGCGCTACCTCTTCGAGGAGGACGCCGACGGCGTGCGGGGCGAAATCGAGGCGATCCTGGACCGCGTCGCCGGCGCGCGGCCCGGGTTCGCGTTCGAATTGAACGAGCTGTTCAATGTGCCGCCGACGATGACCGGGCGCGACGCGCCTGTTTCGCGGGTCGTCGCCTCGGCGATAGAACAGGTTCTGGACGCCGCGCCGGAGTACGTGCTGTCGCCGGGAACCTACGACCAGAAGCATATCGACCGCATCGGCAGAATGAAGAACTGTATTGCCTACGGGCCGGGAATACTTGATCTTGCCCACCAGCCCGACGAATGGATCGGCATCGACGACATGGTCGACAGCGCGAAAGTCATGGCGCTGTCCTTGGCGGAACTGCTTGCTCCGCAAGGGGACTGATTCAACCCAGGCGCGGACGACGCGCCGACTCGAACCGAAGGAGGATGAAATGGCATTGAAACGGAAGCTGGCATCGCTGGCGGGAGGGCTCGCGGCATCCGCTGTCTGCGGGGCCGCAATGGCTGCGAGCACGTCGATTACGATCGTCATGCCTTTGGAGCCGCCCAACCTCGACCCGACCGGCGGAGCCGCCGCGGCGATCGACGAGGTCGTGTACGCGAACGTCTTCGAAGGGCTGACCAGATACGCGCCGGACGGAACCGTTCTGCCGGCCCTCGCCCATTCCTGGGACATCTCCGACGACGGCTTGCAGTATACGTTCAACCTGCGCGACGGCGTGAAGTTCCACGACGGAACGGCGTTCGACGCCAACGACGTCAAATTCTCGCTGGACAGGGCCCGGGCCGAGGATTCCACGAACGCCCAGAAGGCGCTGTTCGCGGGAATCGAGGCGGTGGAGGTCGTCGACCCGCTCACCGTGAGGGTCGTGCTGTCGAACCCCAACGGAACCTTCACGACGAACATGGCATGGGGCGATGCGGTGATTGTCGCGGAGGAGACCGTCGCGAACGCGGCAACGAATCCCGTCGGAACGGGCCCGTTCACGTTCGTAAGATGGGTGCAGGGAGACAGCGTCGAGCTCGCCCGGAACGCCGACTACTGGGGCGCGCCGGTCGCGCTCGAAAAGGCCGTGTTCAAGTTCATTTCCGACCCGAACGCGCAGCTCGCCGCGCTGATGGCCGGCGATGTGGACGCGATTCCGAACTTCGCCGCGCCGGAAGCGGTCGGGCAATTCGAAGCCGACGCGCGCTTCAACGTCATCCTCGGATCCACCGAGGGCGAAACGATCCTTTCGACGAACAACAAGTCCGGGCCGCTCGCGGATGTCCGGGTGCGGAGGGCGATCGCCCATGCGCTCGACCGCCGCGAGATCATCGACGGCGCGATGTTCGGATTCGGAACGCCGATCGGCACCCACTTCCCGCCGCACAGCCCGGATTACGTCGATCTGACCGGAATGTCGGCCCACGATCCGGACATGGCGCGCCAGCTGCTCGAAGAGGCGGGCCACGGCGACGGGCTGGAGCTCCGCCTGATGCTGCCGCCTCCGTCGTACGCGCGGCGATCCGGCGAAATCATCGCGGCCCAGCTTCGCGAGGTCGGAATCGATGTCGAGATATCGAATCTGGAATGGGCCCAGTGGCTTGAACAGGTGTTCCGGAGCAAGGACTACGACCTGACGATCGTCAGCCACACCGAACCCAGCGACATCAACATCTACGCCCGGCCGGAGTACTACTTCCAGTACAACAGCGCCGAGTTCCAAGCGATCAACGCCGAGCTCGCCGTAACCAACGATGCTGCAATGCGGACGGAACTGCTCGGGGCCGCACAGCGGATGATCGCCGAGGACTACGTGAACGGATACCTGTTCCAGCTGGCGAAGATCGGCGTGGCGAACGCGAACATCCAAGGGCTGTGGGCGAATTCGCCCACGCAGGCGAACGACCTGACCGGCGTTTCCTGGACCGACTGAGGAGCCCGTTTCCCGCGCCGGCGCGGCCCCGTCCGCGCCAGCGCTTCCCGTTCCGCTAGAGGCTCAGTTGGGAGGCGCTGGCCGATTCTGCGCCTCCAGCCTCCAGCCTTCCGGTATCGACGGCGCGGCTTCGATAAGCTGCCGCGTGTACTCGTGGCCGGGATGCTCGAGCACGGTTTTCGTGTCGCCCTCCTCGACGATCGAACCGTCCTTCATCACCAGCACCCTGTCGGTGATCGCCTTCACGACCGTCAGGTCGTGGCTGATGAACAGGTAGGACAGTCCGTGCTGGACCTGCAGGGCGGCGAGCAGATCCAGAATCTGCGCCCGGATCGACACGTCGAGCGCTGAAACCGCTTCGTCGAGCACGATCAGCTCCGGCCGAAGAACAAGCGCGCGGGCGATCGCGATCCTTTGGCGCTGACCGCCGGAGAACTCGTGAATGAACTTGCCCGTGTCCGAGGCCGACAGGCCGACATCCGCAAGGGCGGCGGCCACGCGGTCCTCCCGCTCCGACCTCGGAACCCGCCGGCTTCTGATCAGGTGGAACGGCTCCGCCACCAGGCGACCCACCTTGTGCCTCGGATTGAAGGAGCCGTGCGGGTCCTGGAACACGACCTGCATCTTCACCCGCACGGCTTCCGCAAGGGAGGACTCCGCGACGATCGGCTTTCCGTCGATCCGGATCGTGCCGTCCTGAAGCGGATCGAGTCCGAGAATGGCCCTGGTCAGCGTGGACTTCCCGCAGCCGGATTCCCCGACGAGGCCGAGGCTCTCGCGGCGCCGCAGAGAAAATGTCACGCCGTTCACCGCGCGCACATTCCGCGGACGGGCGAACAGGCTGGTCCTCGGCAGGCTGTACTCGCGCACTGCCCCCCGGACCTCGAGCAACGGCTGCTCGGCGGGAAGAGCCGGCCTGTCCGGCACGTGGCTGGACGCGGCGAAGAGCTTCTTCGTGTAGGGGTGCCGCATCCGGCGGAACAGGGACTCCGTGTCCGCCGATTCGACGACCCTCATCTTCTCCATGACCGCGACCGAGTCGGCCATGCCGGCGACGACGGCGAGATCATGCGTGATCAGCATCAGCGACATCCGCTCGCTATGCACAAGCGAATCCAGCAGCTGCAGGATCTGGACCTGGGTCGACACGTCGAGTGCGGTCGTGGGCTCGTCGGCAATCAGCAGCTTCGGCCTGAGCGCGATCGCAAGGGCGATGCATACCCGCTGCCGCTGCCCGCCCGACAGCTGGTGCGGATACAGGTCGAGCGGGAACCGCTCTTCCGGCATTCCGACCCTCTCAAGCTTCTCGCGGGCGACATCGCGCGCCTCCGCCGGAGCCATTTTGCCGTGCACCAGAAGGGTCTCGGCCACCTGGTCCCCGATGGTCTTGACCGGGTTCAGGGCGGTCATCGGCTCTTGGAAGATCATGCCGATCTCGCCGCCGCGCACCGAGCACATCTCGCGCTCCGACAGCGAAAAAAGCTCCTTTCCGCCCAGCATCGCGGATCCTTTGCGGACGGAGGCGGGCGGAAGGAGGCCCATGATCGACAAGGCCGTCATGGACTTGCCGGAGCCCGATTCTCCGACAATTCCGAAGGTCATCCCCGGATCGATCTCCAGCGACACGCCCTTGAGCACGTCGACCCCGCCGATCGCGACGTCCAGATCCCTGACCGAGAGCAGCGCCATCAGCGCTCGCGCCTGACCTTGGGGTCGAGATGGTCCCGGAGGCCGTCGCCCAACAGGTTCAACCCCAGGACCATGAGGATGATCGTCACTCCCGGGATGACCGCGAGCCTCGGATCCGTGTAGATCAGGGTCTGGGCGTCGGCCAGCATGCGCCCCCAGCTCGGCGTGGGCGGCTGGGCGCCGAGCCCGACATACGAAAGGCCGGCCTCCGCAAGGATGCCCAAGGAGAACTGGATCGTGCCCTGAACGATCACCAGATTGGCGATGTTCGGCAGTATGTGCTCCGCCGAGATTCTGAAGGCGCGCTTCCCGGCGACCCGCGCCGCGAGGATGTAGTCCAGCGTCCACAGGCTCAGCGCGCCGCCGCGGGTCACCCTCGCGAACACGGGGATGTTGAAGATGCCGATCGCCAGAATCGCGTTCACGGCCGAAGGCCCGAACACGGCGGTGATCAGGATCGCGATCACCAGGGACGGGAACGCGAACACGAGATCGTTGCCCCGCATGATGATCTCGTCGAAGACGCTTCCGCGGTTCGCCGCCGCCGCGAGCCCGAGGGGAATGCCGAGAGCCATCCCTATCCCGACGGCCAGCACGGCGACGCCGATCGAGGTCCTGGCGCCGACCATCAGCATCGACAGCACGTCGCGCCCGAAATGGTCGGTCCCGAGCAAGTGCTCCGCGCCGGGCTCCTGCAGCTTGGCGGCGATGTTCAGGGTTTCGACCGGATAGGGCGTCCAGGCGAAAGAGAGCAGCGCGGCGGCGAGAAAGAACGCTGAGAGGGCCGCGCCCACGACCAGTACCGGCGGAAGCCTCACTTGCGGATCCTGAGCCGGGGATCGACCACCGCGTACGCCAAGTCCACCAGGAAGTTCACGGACACAACCGCGAACACGAGCAGCATGACGACGCTTTCGACCACCACCAGGTCGCGCTGCGTGATCCCTTGGAAGATGAGCCTTCCCAAGCCAGGCAGGAAGAAGACGTTCTCAATGATGATCGCCCCGGCCAGCAGGAAGGAGAACTGGAGGCCGATGATCGTGAGGACCGGGATAAGCGCGTTCCGCAGCGCGTGCCTGGCGACTGCCTGGCGCCTCGTCAGCCCCTTCGCTCTGGCGGTCCGGATGTAGTCCTGCGACAGGGTTTCGATGAGGGCGGACCGCATGACTCTGGACAGTATCGACGCCTGCGGAAGCGCGAGCGCGACCGCAGGAAGCGTCAGGGCCTTGAGACCTTCGAGAAGGCCGGCTTCCCAGCCCGGAAACCCGCCCGCCGAAAACCATCTCAGCCCGATCGCGAACACCACGACGAGAAGCATCGCGAACCAGAAGTTCGGAAGCGCGATTCCGAGCTGCGTCGCGCCCATGATCCCGAAATCCGTCGCGGTTCCGCGCTTCGACGCGGCGATCAGGCCGACCGGAAACGCTATGGCAGTCGAAAGCGCCAGCGCGTAAAGCGCCAACGGCAGCGACACCATGGTCCGCGCCGCGACCAGCTCCGCGACCGGCACCCGGTAGGTGTAGGATGTGCCGAAATCGCCCGTCAGCATGCCGCCGACCCACGCCGCGTACCGCGCGAAGACGTTGGCGTCCAAGCCGAGCTCCTGGCGAAGCGCGGCGACCGTGTCCGGCGACGCGTTCAGGCCGAGCATGAACGCGGCGGGGTCCCCCGGTATGATTTCGATGACCGCGAAGATGACGAGGCTGGCGGCGACAAGGCTGGCGGCAAGCGACGCGAACCGCATCAGTGCGTAGCGGAGCATCCGGGAATGCGGCCTCAGGCCGGCGCGGCCGGGCGCGCCCTCACTTGCGCCGCCAGATCGGGTGGGGCACCGGATCCTTCGCGCGGAAGAAGTATTTCGAGAACACGTCGGAGTATTTCCTGAAGACGTAGCCCTCATTGCTTTCCACGAACCGTTCGCGCTCCCGGTCGAACATCGCCGGAAGCCGGTACCAGGGCTCGAACGGATTCATGTGGTGCACGAGATGGAAGTTGTTGTTCAGAAAGAGCAAGGCCAGCAGGCCCCTATCCTCGACCACGACCGTCCGGCCGCGCGGGCTTTCGTGGGCGCGGTGCTCAAGGAACGTCCGGATCTTCAGAACGGACAGCCCCGCATAGGCCGCAAAAAGATACTGCCAAATCGACAGCGGGCTGGCCCAAACGACAATTGCGACGACCGGCACGGTCCCGGCGGCGTGGAGAGCCCATGCGGACGCGACGCCGCGCTCTCCGGCGCGGATGCGCCGGACGTCGTCGCGCATGAACGCGAATTGCGAAATCAGCGGCCCGACCAGCATCCTGCCTGCCAGCGAATTGTTGAAGCGGAACAGCGCCTGAAGGTAGCCGGGCAGCCGCGACCAGACCTCCGGATCAAGGAAATTGGATTCCGGATCCTCGTAGGGATCCGTGAGGTTGGGGTCGACATGGTGCTGCAGGTGGAGGTCGCGGAACCTCCTGTACGGGATGAACAGCCCCACCGCCGGAAACACGAGAGCTTCGCTCCAGCCCTTGCTCGGCAGCGGGTGCCCGTGCAGGACCTCGTGCTGGAGCGACGAATGGAACGCGATCACGAGCGCGAGAAGCGGCAGCGCCGCCAAGGCCGACAATTCCGCGACAGGGAGGACGACGGCGAACCAGAGCCCGTAGCACAGCGCAATCAGAAGCAGCGTCGGCGGTTCGACCGTGGAGTGCGGGCGGAATGCCATTGGCAATGCTCCGGCTTGGCGGCCGCCGCGTTGAACGCCTGGATCACCGCGGAAGGCCGTAGGCTTTCCATCGCTTCAATTTAGCGTGCGGGAGCGACTTCGCAACAAGCGCGACGGCGTGTTTACCGGCTCCCGCGGCCCTAAGCGGATGCGCCCCGTTCCGCCCGGATTTCGTCCCAAGCCCGGTTGATCGCGGCCAGCCTGCTCTCCGCGAGCTTGGCCGCTTCATGCGGAACGCCTTTGCCGACCAGCGCGTCGGGATGGTTCTCCCTTACGAGCTTGCGCCACCGCGTCCGAATTTGACCGGTCGGCGCGTCCGGGCTGACACCGAGCACCTCGTAAGGCGACTCGCGCCCGCTGGCGGCGTAGCGCTCCAGGAGCAGCTTGAATTGGCCCGCCGGGCATCCGAAGATCTCGGCGATCCGGTGAAGCATTTGCTCCTCCCGGGTCGAAATCTCTCCGTCGGCTGCCGCAACGACAAACAGCCCCTCCAGCACGACATCAAGCGTGCGGTTGCCCGGCCCGAAGTGCTTCGCCGCCTGGCCAGCGTAGAATTCGTAGCTGACCGAGCTTTGCTTCGCGACGTTGAAGGCCTTCCCGGCGAGCTTCTCGCCGGCTTCATCGATGACGAACACCCTGCGGAATGCCGCAACCTCGTCGCGGGTGACGCGGCCGTCAGCCTTCGCGAGCTTTGCGCCGAGAAAGATGACGGCGACCATGAACGTGAGCGAGTTGTCGCGCGGCGCCGAGGGCCTGCTGGATGCGCTCCCGGACCAAGGCCCCTCGCTTCCGCTGCGCGAGAGGAAGCTGGCCAGGCGCGACCAGACGGATTTCCTTGCCGCGCGGCCTTCCGCGAGGAGCTTCTGCATCAGAACGAGGTCGTGCCACCGGTTCAGCTTGCGGCCCACCTCGCGCAGCCTGCCCACTTCCTCGTAGCCAAGAGACCTATGGAACGAGATGGCGTCCCGGTTCGTGCCGCTGATCCCGGCGATCAGCGAATGCACGCCGCTTCGCGCCGCGTGGGCTTCGATCGCCTCCATGAGCTTGCGCCCTATCCCTCTCCTCCTTGCGCCAGCATCGAGGACAATCGTGTGCTCCATTGTCCGAACGTACCCGATGCTGGGCCGGAACTGCCCGTAGGTTGCGAAGCCTGCGACCGGCCCCGCTTCGGCCACCAGGAACGGATGCCCCTCGCGCTTCTTTTCCTCCAGCAATGCGGCGATGTCCGAAGCCGTCGTCTCCACGCTGTTGAACGTCTTGTCGGTTCCGGCGATGATCTGGTTCCAGATCGCCGCGATGGCATCGGCGTCGCCTGTTTCCGCCGGACGGATTCTGACTTCCATTCAGGAGGCTCCCTGCATCGCCGGTTGCGGCCGGAAGCGCCTTCGCCAAGGGCGCGTTCGCCGGAGCGCGACGTTCGCGATTTTGATAGCCGCAGACGCAAAGACCTTCAAATGCCGAGGTCGTCGAATATCCTGCGGCTGCCTTCTCTTTCGCTGACTTAGATCCACGAATAACGAGCGCCATGGCGGCGCAGAAGCTCATAGGTTGCCGAGTGCGCGGACGCCGCTACATCCAGCACGGTTTCATGATTGTCGTTCGCAATGTTCGGGTCGGCGCCCGCGTCCAGCAGAAGCCTCGCGTTGGCATTGCTTCCTACGCGTGCCGCCTCGTGCAGCGGCGTTTCGCCGTTGCCGTCCTGGGCATTCGGGTCCGCGCCTGCATCCAGCAGCAGCTTCACGATGCCCTTGAATCCGCGCTCTTCGTCGCAGGGCAGGAGCCAGCTCGGCGCCGCTTTTCCTTCGTAATCCCGCGCTGCGTTGCAGTTTGCCGCCCAGTGCAGCGGCGTTTTTCCGTCATTGTCCTCAGCATTCGGGTTCGCGCCTGCCTCAAGAAGCAGAACCACAACGGCTTCGCGACCGCGTTTCGCCGCGACATGCAGCGGCGTATAGCCGACATCGTTTCCGGCGTTCAGGTTCGCGCCCGCGTCCAGCAGCTGGTTCACGCGCGCTAGGTCCCCGGTCTGCGCCGCCTCGACCAGCGGAGGCGTTTGCGCAGCGCAAGCGGCAAGCATCGCTGAGACCGCCGCCGGCCCGAGCAGGGATTTCCAATTGATGCCGCCGCTTGAGGGCAGCTTCGTTTTCTTGGCCATCCGCGATTCATCCCCCGCCGACAGCGGTAATCACCGCGCAGCGAATCCGTAGCGCAACGCGCCTTCGATCGGCAACGCCATGCCAGCTTCGCGTTGGCGAAACTGCGCGCAAACGGCCTGCATAGCGCGCGGCGCTGGATCAGGATCAAGACGGATTTGGGTATGCCCTTGCGGAACAGGATGCGCCAATATTGTGTTACCGTTCCCGCTCAGGCGGCTCGGGAAGCGGCTTATCAAGGAGGCGCGCTTGTCCAAGACACTTTATCTCGCCAATCCGTACGGCTTTTCGAAGGCGCAAAAGCGGTCGCTCCTGCCCGAAATCCAAACGGCGCTGGAATCGATTGGCGCGGAGGTCTGGGAACCCTTCGCCCGGAACAACCAGATCGACACCAGCAGCGCGGGCTGGGCATACCAGGTCGGCCAAGCCGACCTCCGGGACGTGCGCGATTCGGACGGAATCTTCGCCGTCGTCAACGGCTGCCCGCCTGACGAGGGAGTGATGGTCGAGCTTGGCATAGCGATCGCATGGGGAAAGCCCACGTTCCTGTTCCGGGACGACTTTCGCCGCTGCACCGACAGCGAGGCTTATCCGCTTAACCTGATGCTGTTCACCGGGCTGTCCAGATCGGGCTGGCGGGACCACTGGTATGAATCGGTCGAAGAGATCGCGGATCCGAACAAGGCGCTGGCCCGCTGGCTGGCGGAGAGCTGAGCCGCAAACGCGGGATTTTCTCCGTTGCGGCATAGGATTGCGCACGACGCGAACGCTGGAGTCCGCAAATGCAAAAGGGATCAAGAACGGCCGCGATTATCGGCGGCGGCGTGATCGGAGGCGGGTGGGCCGCGAGATTCCGGCTGGCCGGATGGAACGCGCGGATTTTTGATCCGGAGCCTGCATCGATTCGCCGCGCCGACAGGATGATGGAGAACGCGAAGCGATCCTACCCGGCGCTCTACGATTGGTCGCTGGCGGCCGAGGGACCGGCAATGGAGTGCGGGAGCATCGCCGAGGCGGTCGAGGGCGCATCGTGGGTGCAGGAAAGCGTTCCCGAGCGGCTTGGATTGAAGCAGGATGTGTTGCGCCAGATTCAGGAGGCCTGCGAACCCGGCACGATGGTCGCCTCTTCAACGTCGGGCTTCAAGCCATCGGAGCTGCAGGCCGGCGCGCCCAGGCCGGACGAGATCATAGTCGCCCATCCCTTCAACCCTGTGTACCTCATCCCCTTGGTCGAACTGGTCGGCGCCGGCGCGGTTTCGGGAACCAAGACGGCCGCCGCGCGGGAAACGCTGATCGAACTCGGGATGTTCCCAGTCATCGTTCGGAAGGAGATCGACGCGCATGTCGCCGACCGGCTGCTGGAGGCCGTCTGGCGGGAAGCGCTCTGGCTGGTCCGCGACGGAATCGCGACAACTGAAGAGCTCGATAACATCATCCGTTTCGGGTTCGGGCTCCGGTGGGCGCAGATGGGGCTGTTCGAGAGCTACAGGATCGCAGGCGGCGACGACGGAATGGCGCACTTCTTGGAGCAGTTCGGCCCGTGCCTGAAACATCCGTGGACCCGCCTCATGGATGCGCCCGAGCTCGACGCGGATCTGATCTCGCTGATTTCCAGCCAGTCGGACAAGCAGTCGGACCATTCCACGATCGACGAGCTGGAGCGCGCGCGCGACGACAACCTTGTAACGATCCTGAGAGGACTCAAGTCGCGGAACTGGGGAGCCGGGGCGTTTCTTGCGGAGAAGGACAGGCGGGTTTCGCCAAGCCCCCGATTCGAGCCCGGAGCGCCGATGGCGACCGCGAAGCGAACGGTGCCGGTCGACTGGACGGACTACAACGGCCATGTGAACGAAGCCCGCTATCTCGAGCTGTTCAGCCGGGCGACGGACCGGTTCATGGAGGTTGCCGGCTGCGACGCCGATTACGTCGCCACCGGCAAGAGCTTCTTCACTCTTGAGACCAGCTTGCGGCACCTCGGCGAAGTCTTCGCGGGAGAGGAAGTGCGCGTCGAAACGGTGTGCCTCGCTGCGAAAGGCCGCAAGCTCCACCTTTATCAAGGCCTGTTCGGCGCGGACGGGGAACTGAAGGCCACGGGCGAGCACCTTCTGGTCCATGTCGATCTCGGCACAAGGAAGTCCTGCGAGCCGGCCGGAACGGCAAAAGAGAAGCTCCTCGAGATCGGCGCGTCGCACGCCGCCATGGTTCGGCCGTCCTGGGTTGAACCCAAGCTGGGCTTCAGAGCGGCAGCTTAGCGAAGCAAGACTTGCCGCGGCACGCCAAGGGAACGAAATGAAAAACGAGAACCGCCGCAACGCGCGGCAAGCAGCGTCCGAAAGCCCGTCCGGCCCGGAGCCCAAGCTTGGCGCGCTTCCTGTCTGGAACCTGGACGATCTCTACCCGGGTCCGGATTCGGCGCAGCTGAAGCAGGACTTGGAATGGCTGGAGACGGCCTGTCGAAGCTTTGCCGAAACTTTCGAAGGACGAATCGCGTCTCTCGACTCCGAAGGACTCCTCAAATGCGTCGAGCAGCGCGAACGCATAGACGCCGTCGCGGGACGAATTCTGTCGTTCGCGTCTCTGCGCCACGCGCAGGACACGCTCGACCCAGCGAACGGGAAGCTCCTCGGCGACTGCGGCGCACGGGTCAGCGAGGCGAAGAGCAGGCTCGCGTTCTTCGAAATCGAGCTGAACGACATCGAAGCCGACGCCTACGCGAGGATGATCGAATCGAATGCCGGTCTGCGCCGGTACCGCCAGGTGCTGGACAGGCTGCGGAAGCTCCGGCCGCATCTCCTGTCCGCCGAGCTGGAAAGGTATGTCAGCGAAAAATCCGCGTCCGGAACCGCAGCGTGGATCCGTCTGTTCGACCAGACCGCGGCCGCTATGCGATTCGGGGGCGCAGGCGAGGAGCTCACGCTGGAGCAGGTGCTGGACCGCATGAGTTCGCCAAACCGGGCGGTCAGGGAGAAGAGCGCCAAAGCGCTGGCGGTCGAGCTGGACCGGAATCTGCCGCTGTTCACGCTGATCACGAACACGCTGGCGAAGGACAAGGAAATCGAAGATCGATGGCGCCGCTTCGAGACCGCGCAGGCATCACGGCATCTCGCGAACGATATCGAGCCGGGGATCGTCGATGCCATGGCCGAAGCGGTAGCCAAGGCGTTCCCGGAGATTACCCATCGCTACTACCAGCTGAAAGCGCGCTGGCTCGGCGTGGACAAGCTCGAGGTCTGGGACAGGAGCGCCCCGCTGCCGGAAGATTCGGATCGCCGAATTCCATGGGAAGAGGCGAAGAGCACGGTGTTGGCGGCATTCGAGGCGTTCTCGCCGCGCATGTCCGAAACCGCCGCGCAATTCTTCGACAACAGCTGGATCGATGCCGCCGTGAGGCCGGGAAAGGCCGGAGGCGGCTTTTCGCACCCGACTGTCGCCGACGCCCATCCCTACATCCTGCTGAATTACCAAGGCAGGTCGCGCGACGTCATGATCATGGCCCACGAGCTGGGCCATGGAATCCACCAGGTCCTCGCCGCGCAGCACGGCGAATGGCTGTCGGACACGCCCCTGACGCTCGCCGAGACGGCGAGCGTTTTCGGAGAGGCGCTGACGTTCCGCAGCTTGGTTGCCTCCGCCCGCGACGCACGGGAGCGGCGACGGCTTCTTGCCGGACGGGTCGAGGACACGATCAACACCGTCATGAGGCAGGTCGCGTTCTACCGGTTCGAATCCCGCCTGCACGAAACGAGGCGGTCCGGCGAGCTGGAGCCGGACGACATCAACGCGATCTGGCTTGAGACCCAGCGCGAGTGCCTCGGCCCGGCATTCGAATTCATGGACGGCTACAAGGTGTTCTGGTCCTACGTCCCGCACTTCGTCCACGCGCCGTTCTACGTGTACTCGTACGCTTTCGGGAGCGGCCTCGTTCAAGCGCTGTTCGCGGTCTACATGCGGGGGCTGGAGGGATTCGTTCCGCGGTATTTCGATTTGCTCGCGGCGGGCGGCTCGCGTCCTTACAAGGATCTGCTCGAGCCCTTCGGCATAGATGTCGCCGATCCGGAGTTCTGGCGCGGCGGGATGTCGACGGTTTCGGAGATGATCGACGAGCTTGAGGCCTTGGAGGCCTGAATCCTCAGCGATACTGCCCCCTTGCCGCGTCGCCATCGCGGCAATGCCTGTGCCGGAATGATTTTGCGGCGAGCGTTCGGCATGGCCGCCCGGCGTTCAATTCCGCGTCAGGGCCTGCCTTTGCTTCAGTTCCGGAAGCTGGACGGGCGCGGCGGGCGTCTCAAGCCCGAGCGCGCGATCAGGACGCCGGGGACGCCATCCCCTTCTCTGAAGCGAGATTGAGCATCCGCGATTTCACTCTTTCGAATGCGCGCAGCTCGATCTGCCTGATGCGCTCCCTGCTCACGCCGTACTTTTGCGCAAGCACCTCCAAGGTGGAGGGCGTGTCGCTCAGCTTCCGGCTCTCGAACACGTCCCGCTCGCGATCGTTCAGAACCTCCAAGGATTCCTTGAGAAGCTCGCTCTTCACCCGCGCCTCCTGCGCGTCCGCATAGTCCCCAGCATGGTCGGCCGATTCGTCCACGAGCAATTCCATTCGCTCGGCCGATCCGTCGACATCGTTGCGCACGGGGGCGTTCAGCGACGTGTCCCGCCCGGCGAGCCGCTCATTCATGTTGCGGATTTCGCCCTCCGGCAGCCCCAGCAATTCCGAGAGCTGGTTGTAGTCCGACGGCGTCATTTCCGAATCGTCGATCACTCCGATTCTCGCCTTCGCCTTCTTGAGATTGAAGAACAGCTTTTTCTGGGACCTCGTCGAACCGATCTTCACCAGGCTCCATGACCGAAGGATGAATTCCTGGACGCTCGCGCGTATCCACCAAATCGCGTAGGTGGCGAGCCGGAAGCCCTTGTCGGCGTCGAACCGCTTCACGGCCTGCATCAGCCCGATGTTCGCTTCCGAGATCACGTCGGCGACGGGCAATCCGTATCCGCGGTAGCCAAGAGCGATCTTCGCGGCCAGCCGCAGGTGGGACGTGACCAGCCTGTGGGCGGCATCGGAATCCCGGTCGTCCGACCACCGCTTCGCCAGCATGTACTCCTCGTCGGGATTCAGCAGCGGAAACCGGTTGATCTCGGACAAATAAGTCGACAGGCCGACATCGGTCGGCCGCAGCGCGAGATTGGAATGGTTGCTCATCTGACCTTCCCTGAACTTACCCCAAGATTAACGCAAAAACGGCGCCGCTCCCAACCCTTGAAGCCGAACTCCGCGCGCACCTTGGTCTTTTGCAATTGCTTGTCATTCGACAGATAGGTCGCGGCGGCGGCGTTTCAAGTCCCGGAAGAAAATTCCTGACAGCGGCCCTCGCCCCGGACGCCGCGCCACGACCACCGGCAGCCGCCGCGCTTGTCCAGACTTCAGCGCCCCAGTCCGCTCCTGCGACCGGACTCGACCTATACAGCAGGGCGATTGTGTGTGGACGCCCCCCTGAGACGCGGGATCATTCCTTCCGCAGCCCCGGGCATTTGGTCAAGCGCGTACGTGTGTCCGGCCTGTCGGTGCGGCGCGTCGCATATGAGCGTCCATTGCTTCGAGGCGTTCTCCGGATGCGGCGGCGACAGCCGCGCCGAGCAGGGCCAGGAGGCAGGCAATGGGCGGATTCTCCCTTTGTTTCAAGGACGTCGACGATCCAAGGACGGGCAACGCGAAGCGCCACGACTTCCGCGAGATGGTGATGATCGCGCTGCTTTCGAGCATGTGCGGCGGGCGGACCTGCGTCGACATGGCGGATTTCGCCGCCAACAACGAGGCGTTTCTGCGCCGTTTCATGGCGCTGGAGCGCGGAACCCCGAGCCGCGACACGTTCTCCCGGCTGTTCCGGCTGCTGGACCCGGAGCCGTTCGCGGCGGCGATGGCGCAATTCGCCGAGGACTGGGGGAGGGCGCTGGAGGAGGACGGCGGACGGCAGATCGCGGTCGACGGCAAGACGCTCCGGCGGTCGCATATGCGCGCCGGGGAGACGTCGCCGCTGCACATGGCGGGCGCCCTCCTGACGGAGGCCGGCATCGTGCCCGGCCAGACCGCGGTCGACGGCAAGTCCAACGGGATTCCGGCGATGGCCGCGCTGCTCGAGCTTCTGGACATCAAGGGCGCGGCGGTTACGGCCGACGCGATGCATGCGCAGCGGAACACGGCGGAGCCGGTCACCGGCAAGGGCGGGGATTGCGCCCTGGCCCTGAAGGCCAGCCAGGGATCGCTCCGCAAGGACGCGAAGGAGTGGCTGGAGGATCCCGAGGCGGCCAAGGAAATGCTTTCCTGTCGGCACGTCGGCGGCAGCCACGGGCGGACCGGAACGCGCGCCGCGACGGTCTCGCACGACATCGGATGGCTGCAGGACCTCCACCGGTGCCGGGCCTCAAGGCAGGCGGCAGTCCGCCGCGTTCCCCGCTTCCGCCTTCGATTCCTCAAGACAAGGGCAGGAACAATGGCAGTCGACGACGCGGAGCCGGACAATATGAATGTCGTCCATCCCCGCCGCTGCACAAGGCCCCAGGGAGATGCGGACTGGATTTCGGACCGCAGAGTGGCGGAATTTGCAAAACTACCGGGACACAACTTTTTTCCAAGGATTCTCAAACCTTTGGAAAATACCGCGGAATCCTTCCATCTCCCGCCTCCGGAAACTGCTCTTCGTCGCTGTTTTGACGGAAGAGCACTACTATGCGACGGAAAGGAGAAACGAAAGATTCAAAAAGCGACGACCTTCGTGTAAGGCACATCTCGTCGAATTCCTTCATTTTGTGCTTCGACATAACGCCTGCTTCCATCAGGTCGGCCGCGGTCTCGTGTACCGTTGCCAAAGCGTCGCTTTTGTACTTCTTAGCCATCGGCGTTCACCTCAACGATAGATCCTTTTGATAATGCTACTTCAAGTTCTACATCGTTCAATTCAAGCATCTCTTCGGCTAGTTTCCGGTAAGCCTTAATTTCATCCTGTTCAAGATTCCCACGATCATTTTTTGCAAAGCCATGGACAAAGAACACACGCTCGCCCCGGCGACCGGGCCGCCTTCCGCGGCCGCCGCCTTGATCGACATCGAGGCCGCCCTTGCAAAGCGGGAGCCGTGTCTGATTACTTGCATTGCGGGTCTCCATTTTGTTCGCCTTTCACGAACAGGTTGGAAGACCCGCGCCCCTTCGTCAATCGCCATCCAATCGGGCGGGGCCCCGCCCGATTGGATGGCGGGGCCAGTCCAGCATGTGTCTGAACTCAGTCAGCCACTCCTAGGTCGAATTCACGGCGATTGCACATGAGCGTCCATTGCTTCAAGGCGGGCTCCGGATGCGGCAGCAACAGCCGCGCCGAGCAGGGCCAGGAGGCAGGCAATGGGCGGATTCTCCCTTTGTTTCAAGGACGTCGACGATCCAAGGACGGGCAACGCGAAGCACCACGACTTCCGCGAGATGGTGATGATCGCGCTGCTTTCGAGCATGTGCGGCGGGCAGACCTGCGGCGACATGGCAGATTTCGCCGCCAACAACGAGGAGTTCCTGCGCCGCTTCATGGCGCTGGAGCACGGAACCCCGAGCCGCGACACGTTCTCCCGGCTATTCCGGCTGCGGCGATGGCGCAGCTCGCCGCGGATTGGCGGAAGGCGCTGGAGAAGGGCTGCGGACGGCGGATCGCGACCGACGGCAAGTCCAACGGGATTCCGGCGATGGCCGCGCTGCTGGATCTCCTGGACATCAAGGGCGCGGTGGTTACCGCCGACGCGATGCATGCGCAGCGGAACACAGCGGAGCCGGTCACCGGCAAGGGCGGGGACTGCGCCCTAGCCTGAAGGCCAACCAAGAATCGCTCCACAAGGATGCGAAGGAGTGGCTGGAGGATCCCGAGACGGCCAAGGAAATGCTTTCGCATCAGCATGTCGGCGGCGACCACGGGCGGGCTGTGACGCGCACCGCGACGGTCTCGCACGACGTCGGATGGCGGCGGGATTTGCGGAGCAAACGGCGCAGCCGCCGCCGGTGGCCGGGACTCGAGGCGGTCGGCAAAATCAAGGCGGTCCACGAGACCAAGGGACGAACCACCACCGAGACCCGCTATTGCATCATGAGCCGGGAAATGGCTCCCGATGAGCTCCTGGAGGCCGTCCGCAGCCACTGGGCGACCGGGAACCGGCCGCACTGGGTCCTGGACGCCGGATGCGGGAGGACGACCTGCGGAACCGGGCCGGGCACGGGCCGGCGAACCTCGCTGCGGTCCGCCGACTCGCCGCGGGCATCGTGCGCCTGGCGGACGACAAGCTGTCGTTCCAGAGACGGCTCCTGAAGGCGGCGCAAGTGCAGGACTACCGCTTCGAGCTCATCAGGAAAGCTGCCGGGCTCTCCACGGAAATTGATGTGCGATAGCCTTGGCCTATACAGCCTTCAACGTGTCGAGGAAAAGCCGGATATCCGGCGGCAATTCGGATTCGAACTCCAGCCGACGGCCGTCCCGGGGATGCGCGACGCCCAGCGCGCCGGCATGAAGGGCCTGCCTCGGAAATTCCTCCGCCGCCCGCCTTTTCGCAGCGTCCGTCCCGCCGGGAAACCGCTTGTTCGCGCCGCCGTATAGCGGGTCGCCAAGCACCGGATGGCCGATGTATTCAAGATGGACGCGGATCTGATGGGTCCTTCCCGTTTCCAACCGGCATTCCGCAAGCGACGCCTCTCCATCCGCAAGCGGCTCAAGCACGCGCAGCCGGGTTGCAGCGCGACGCCCTCCCCTTGCGACCACGGACATCTTCAGCCGGTTGGCCGGATGCCGGCCGATCAAGTTCTCGATCCGTATGACTCCGCCGGGCTCGTAGCCGACTCCGTCGCGGCGACCAAACCCGTCGCTCCGATCCCCCGGAACGCCTTTCAAGATCGCCAAGTATCGCCGCAGGACCGTTCTGGCGGCGAATTGCTCGCTCAGCGACCGCATCGCGACATCCGATTTCGCCACGGCGAGAAGGCCTGAGGTGTCCTTGTCGATGCGGTGGACGATGCCCGGGTAGCGGCCGGCCGACGGGGCCGCGAGGCCGCCGCCACAGTGGTGAAGCAGCGCGTTGACCAGCGTTCCCGACCGGTTGCCCTTCGCGGGATGCACGACCATCCCGGCAGGCTTGTCGACGATCAGCAGGTCGCGATCCTCGAACACGATTTCGAGAGGAATGTCCTCGGCTTCCAATCCGCCGGGCGGCTCCGCCGGAAGAGCGATTCGCCATTCCTCGTCCGCCCGGACCGGCGCGCTTGGCGTGCGCACGACCGCGCCGCCTCGCGAAACGGCTCCCGCCCGGACCAGCTTCCCCGCCCGCGTCCTTGTCAGCGCGGCTTCGTCGGGCGCATACTTCGCAAGGGCGGAATCAAGCCGCGCAGGCGGATCCCCGCCGATCCTGACGACGATCTCATCGGGAGCGTTCTGCATGGACGGAGTGCCGGAACCTGCTCAGGGCGCCGCCACGATCAAGTGGCTCCGTATCCTGGTCGTCGCGCTTTCGGTCACGTTCATCGCGGGCTTCGCCGCCCTGGTCGCCCTGTTCGCGGTCCGATTCAGCGAACTCGGCACGCCGCGGCCCGCGATCCCCGCCGAAATCCTGCTGCCGCCCGGCGCGCGCGCCGCCGCGTTCACGCAAGGCGCGGACTGGTTCGCGGTCGTGACGGACAGCGACGAAATCCTGATCTTCGACATGGAGGGCGGGCCGCCGGTGCAAACGATCAAGGTTCGCGAATAGCCGCTTGCCCGAAGTGCGGCAATGGCGGATAGTTGCCGCATGAGCTTCCCTTCCAGCTTCATAAACGAGATTCAAACCCGGGTCTCGCTCGCAAGAATTGCGGGGAAAACGGTATCCTGGGACAAGAAGAAGACCCGGGCCGCAAAGGGCGATTACTGGGCCTGCTGCCCGTTCCACAACGAAAAATCGCCTTCCTTCCATGTCGACGACAAGAAGGGGTTCTACTACTGCTTCGGCTGCCAGGCGCGCGGCGGGCTGATATCCTTCATCCGCGAGACGCGGAACATGGAGTACAGGGAGGCGGTCGAGTACCTCGCCGCGGAGGCCGGGCTTGCCGTTCCCGCGTTCGAGAAGGGCGCGGCGGAAGCGCGGAGCCTGGAGGAGCAGCTCTTCGAGATCAACGAGAAAGCCGCGAAGTTCTTCCGTCTTCAGCTTGAGACATCGCAAGGCAGGGAAGCGCGCTCGTATCTGGAAGGCCGGGGAGTCAGCCCCGGCGCGTTCCAAAGCTTCGGGCTGGGCTACGCGCCGCCGGGCAGCCGCCTCCTCTCCCACCTGCGGACCGCCGGGCATTCGAACAAGCAGCTCGTCGAAGCCGGACTCGCCGGCGTTTCCGAATCCGGGAACGAACACTACGACAGGTTCAGAGACCGGATCATCTTCCCTATCCGCGATCTGAGGAGCCGGGTGATCGCGTTCGGAGGGCGGGCGATGGATCCCGGCGCGGGAGCGAAATACCTGAATTCGCCGGAAACGCCGATCTTCAAGAAGGGGGCAACCCTCTACAATCTGAGGTCGGAACGGACCGCGGCCGGCGCCTCGGGCGCCTTTCTGCTCGTCGAGGGCTACATGGACGTGATCGCGCTCTCCGAAGCGGGCTTCACGTCGGCGGTCGCGCCGCTGGGAACCGCCGTCACCGACCAGCAGCTGAGAATCGCGTGGCGATTCGCTGACGAGCCGATCGTCGTGATGGACGGCGACGACGCGGGCCGGATGGCCGCGATGCGGATGGTCGATACGGCGCTGCCGCTCCTCGAGCCGGGACGGACCCTCCGCTTCTGCATGCTTCCGAAGAACTCCGATCCGGACGACTTCGTGAAGGACCAAGGAGCGGACGCGCTCCGCGCCCTGCTGGAGAAATCCGAGCCGCTGGTCGAATTCCTGTGGTCCCGCGAGACGCGCAACGGCCGGTTCGACACGCCGGAGCGGCAGGCGGCATTCGAGCACGCGCTGTTCGCGGCGGTCGGCAGAATCGGAAACGGTTCCGTGCGGACCCGATACCGCAACTATCTGCGCGGAAAGATCTTCGAGCTGTTCCGGCGCGGCGGCCGCCCGCGCGGCGGCGGTCCGCATCGACCCCTTTCCGGCCACTTGGCCGCGCGCGCCACATCCGCGGCGAGGGAATCCGCGCTTGCAGGCAGCGCTTCCGTTCAGTCCGACGCGGAGGGTCCCGACAGGCTGCTCGAGGAGGCCGTGCTCGCGATCTGCCTGAGGCACCCTTGGCTTGTGCGGGAATTCGAAACCGACCTCGAGGGCTTGACGCTCACGAGCGAGAGCCGCGCGGAGATCCTTCACGCGATTTTGAGAGTGGGCGCACTCGGGGAAATCGCGGCGGCCGACGATTTCGAAGCGCGGGTCGACGCCGAGGTCGGCGGAAGCCGGCAGGTGGCGCGGCTGTTCGAAGACCCGAGAATCAAGAACATTCCCGCCTTGCGCGGGGCGGAATCGTTCAATCCGAAAGATGCCTTGTCCGAAGAGCTCGCGAAAATCCTTGCGCGCCAGGAGAAGCGCTCGGTTTTGTCGATTGCGGACGAAGGCCGGTCGGAGATCGAACCCGCCGCAAGCGAGGCCCTGCAGTGGTGCCAGGAAATGGATGTCGCGGTGCGGGCGCTCGACGAAGCCGCGGCGGGACCCGACCCCCGCTCCGGCGCCAAGTACGTTCCGGGAAGCAACGGCTTCTGGGTGGACGCCGACGAGCAGGCGGAACTCGAGGAGCTGCGGAAGATCTGAAGGCCGGGCACTTTCAATCCGGCCTGGCGATTCCTATATCCGAGTCCGGTTCGCATCGCGGCCGATGCTTCGCGGCGCGGGAAGTTTTCCACAAGAATCGACGCAGAGCGCCAACACCTGCGCCGCCAGCGCACAAAATTCGATTGCAAAACCGGTAGAATGCTGCATTGCGAATCAATACTCCGGCGGGAGATTCCGGGACTCCCCGGATCTTTGCGGATCCGAACTGGCACCAGACGGCGAGGACTGACCGAATGGCCGTGACAACCGCTGAGGCAAGGAAGCCGCCCGAGCGACCGGACCCCCGGGACGCCGTGCGGGGCGGCCGTGTGGCCCGCATCAAGAAGATGATCACCGACGCCGAAGCGCGCGGGTATCTGACCTACGACGAGCTGAATTCCGTTCTGCCCGACGACCAGACCACGTCGGAGGAGATCGAGAACGTGATGTCGCTCCTGTCCGACCGGGGCGTGAACATCATCGAGGGAACCGACACGGACGCCGCGGAGGAGGAGAAGAGCGCCGCCGGAAAGTCGGTTGTGGCCGTCACGTCCTCGCGCGAACTCAGCGTTCCGACCGCGACGCCCGAGAACCTGGATCGAACCGACGACCCGGTCCGCATGTATTTGCGCGAAATGGGCTCCGTCGAGCTCCTGTCCCGCGAAGGCGAAATCGCGATCGCCAAGCGAATCGAAGCCGGCCGCAACACCATGATTTCGGGGCTGTGCGACAGCCCCCTGACCTTCAAGGCGATCTCGATCTGGCTGGACGAGCTTCTGGAGGACAAGATCTACCTGCGTGACGTCATCGATCTCGAAGGGACGATCGCGACGGCGCGCGGAGCGGAGCCTGACGGCGACGCGGAATCCGACGGGTCCGGCGACAGCGCCGCCGGAGGCGACGAAGGGAGCCAGGATGACGACGAGCAGCCCAACATGTCCGTCGTTGCGATGGAATCCATGCTGCGCGGGAACTCGATCGCGGCTCTGCAGGCCATCGCGAAGCAGAACGCGGCTCTGACGAAGCTGCAGGACGCGCGCATGAAGCGCCGAACCGGGGTTGCGCGGCGCTTCACCAAAGCCCAGGAACAGAAATACCAGACGCTGAAGAAGCAGCTCGTCGAGCAAACGAATGCGCTTTGCCTTCACAACAACCGGATCGAGGCGCTGCTGGACCAGCTGTACGGGATCAACCGGCGCCTGGTGTCGATCGACACCGACATGGTGCGGCTCGCCGACCGGGCGCGGATCAACCGGCGCGAGTTCATCAACGCGTGGCGGGGCAGCGAACTGGACCCGAAATGGCTTGATGCGGCCAGCGCGAAGAAGGGCCGGGGCTGGTCCACCTTGGTTGCGAATTCCTCCGACGAAATATCCTCGCTGAGGAAGCAAGCGTGCGAGATCGGTCGGCATGTCGGCCTCGACATCGACGAGTTCAGGGGAATTGTCGCCAAGGTGCAGAAGGGCGAGCGGGAAGCGAGGTTCGCCAAGAAGGAAATGGTCGAGGCCAACCTCAGGCTCGTGATTTCCATCGCCAAGAAGTACACGAACCGCGGCCTTCAGTTTTTGGACCTCATCCAGGAAGGCAACATCGGCCTGATGAAGGCGGTCGACAAGTTCGAGTACAGGCGCGGCTACAAGTTCTCCACCTATGCGACCTGGTGGATCAGGCAGGCGATCACCCGCTCCATTGCCGATCAGGCCCGCACCATCCGGATTCCGGTCCACATGATCGAAACCATCAACAAGCTGACGCGCACCGGCCGCCAAATCCTTCACGAGATCGGGCGTGACCCCACGCCCGAGGAGTTGGCGGACAAGCTTCAGATGCCGCTCGAGAAGGTCAGGAAAGTGATGAAGATCGCTCGGGAGCCCATAAGCCTCGAAACGCCCGTCGGCGACGAGGAGGACAGCCAGCTCGGCGCGTTCATCGAAGACAAGAACGCGGTGCTGCCACTGGACAGCGCCATCCAGGGCAATCTGAAAGAGACGACTTCCCGCGTTCTCGCGGCGCTGACGCCGCGCGAGGAGCGGGTTCTGCGCATGCGGTTCGGCATCGGCATGAACACCGACCACACCCTTGAGGAAGTGGGGCAGCGGTTCAGCGTCACCCGCGAGCGGATCAGGCAGATCGAGGCCAAGGCGCTGCGGAAGCTGAAGCATCCAAGCCGGAGCCGGAGGCTGAGGCCCTTCCTCGACGGCTGAACGGCGGGAGGCTGCTGCGGTCAGGGACCTTCGGCGGAAGCCGCTTCGAGCAACCAAATTCCCGCAAGGATGCGGCCAAGGCACTGATGTTCGCGTTCCCATGGCGCCGCCGGGCGGACAGGATTCGCGCATCCGCGATGCCTGAAGCGTTGCCGCCGACGCCGGTCCGCGGCGGACGCGAGGCGCACGGGCCCCGCCGCCAGACCGAAATATGATATTGAACCGAAGGGAAATGCGAAGATAATGTGCGCCGCCCGAATTATTGGATAGGGGCGTAACATGCGTTGCCCATATTGCGGAACCACCGACACCCAAGTCAAGGATTCGCGACCCGCGGAAGAGCATGCCGCAATACGGCGGAGGCGGATGTGCAGCGCGTGCGCCGGGCGCTTCACGACCTACGAGCGGGTGCAGCTGAGGGACCTGTTCGTCCAGAAATCAACCGGCAGGCGCGAGGATTTCGACCGGGACAAGCTCGAGCGGTCGGTCCGCATAGCCATGCGCAAGCGCCCGATCGAACCCGACCGAATCAACCAGATGATCTCCGGCATTGTCAGGCGGCTTGAATCCACCGGCGACACTGACATTCCGTCGAACGTCATCGGCGAATTCGTCATGGAGGCGCTGGCACGGATCGACACGGTCGCGTACGTCAGGTTTGCCAGCGTCTACAAGAACTTCCAGGCTGCGGACGATTTCGAGTCGTTCGTGGCCGAGCTTCGCCCTGAAGAAAGCCCCCAGCACGAAAAATGACCCTCCCGCGCGCTGACGCGAGATGGATGCGCCTTGCGCTGACGCTCGCGTGCCGGGGGTCCGGGCAGACTTGGCCCAACCCGTCCGTGGGATGCGCGATCGTGCGCGACGGGCGGCTCGTCGGACGCGGCTGGACCAAGCCCGGCGGGCGGCCCCACGCCGAACAAGAGGCATTGGCCGAGGCCGGGGAAGCCGCGCAGGGGGCGACGGCCTATGTCACCCTCGAGCCGTGCGCGCATTACGGCCAAACGCCGCCCTGCGCCAAGCTGCTCGCTGAAGCCGGAATCGCCAGGGTTGTGCTCGCCGTTTCCGATCCGTTCCGGACGGAAGCGGGCTCCGGACGCGGAATGCTGGAGCGCTCGGGCGTGTCCGTCGATGCGGGTTGCCTTGAACGAGAAGCGCGGCGGGCCAACGCAGGGTATTTTCTGAGGCTCCGCCAAGGCCGCCCGGCCGTCACGCTCAAGCTGGCGATGACATTCGACGGCCGGATCGCCGAGGCTTCGGGCGCAAGCAAATGGATCACCGGCGAGTCCGCCCGGAAGGCGGTCCACGCGATGCGCGTGCGCCACGATGCCGTAATGGTGGGACGCGGTACCGCGGAATCGGACGATCCGCTGCTGACTCCGCGCGGGATGGGCAAAGTCCGGCGTCCTGTCAGAATCGTGCTCGATTCCGGCATTTCGATTTCGCCTCAGAGCAATCTCGGGCGCACTGCCCGCGAGGCTCCCGTCTGGATCGTCCACGCCGACAGCGCGGACTCCGGCGCCGCACGCCATTGGAAGGACACCGGCGCCGAGACCATATCCTGCAAGGGCAGCGAGAGCGGCATCGACGTGACGGACGCGCTGTCGAAACTTGCAGAGCGCGGGCTCAACAGCGTTCTTTGCGAAGGCGGGTCAGGGATCGCGGCTTCTCTCCTCAAGCACGATCTTGTTGACCAGCTCGCGGGATTCACGGCCGGACGGATACTGGGAGCGGACGGCATCCCGTCGGTAGGCGCTTGCGCCATCCGCGGCCTCGGGCGCGAGCCGCGTTTCCGGCTTGAGCGCGTGGAGCGGTTCGGCAACGACGCACTTCACCTTTGGCGGCGCGAATTGCCACACTGAATCGCGCCGAAGCCAGTCAAGCGCTTGCATTCCTGGCGATCCGGGTTCATCCATGCCGCAGAAAACATTGCAAGCCGAATCCCGCGTGCGAGTAACGCGCGGGCGGCAGGTCCCTTGGCCACCATTACGGTGGCCAAGGCTTTTTTGACCGGCGTTCTTGTAAATCCGTTTCATCGAAGAAGCCGGAGATCTTGGATGATTTGGCAATCCACGCCGACCAGACGACCAGAATGTCCTCGTCGCTGTCGACCAGTTTGTCGATGCCGAAACCCGGCGAGAAAATGCCGCACTGGAATGCGGGAAAGTCCGCCGCAATCCGCAACAGGAAAGCATCCAAACCGGTCTGCATCGGGGTGCCGGAAACCGCGCGCCTTGATAGAGGTTGGCTTTCGGACAGCGGCTGGCATATGATTATGCCATGCACCCGCTGATTGAAGCTAATCGCAAGGAGATTCTTGCGCTTGCCGAACGTCACGGCGCGCGGGATGTGCGGGTGTTCGGATCAATGGCTCGGGGCGATGCTGACGACTCAAGCGATGTTGATCTGCTGGTGTCGTTCTTTCCGGGACGGTCGGCGCTGGACCAGGGGGCCTTGCTGATGGATGTTCAGGCATTGCTCAATCGCCGGGTGGATGTGGTCACCGAACCTGCGCTGCGCCCCGAGTTGCGCGATCAGGTATTGCGGGAAGCGCAGCCACTTTGACACCCGGACCAGACTACGATCGCAGCCAACTGATTCACATCCGCAAGTGCATTGATCGAATCAGGACATACACGAGCGAAGGAAGAGAGGCGTTCTTCAATTCGTGCTTGGTGCAGGACGCGGTCGTGCGCAATCTGCAGACTCTTGCGGAATCGACGCAGCGCTTGAGCGACGCGCTCAAGTCGGGCGAACCCGGAGCGCCGTGGAAAGCCATGGCGGGATTTCGCAACGCACCGGTCCATGATTGTCTTGAATTGGATCACCAGCTGATCTGGCGAGTTGTCGAGAGTGATCTTCCGGAGTTGGAATCGGTCGTCGAAAGGATGCTTCAAGCGCTCGATTCGGTGGAACAGCCCTTGTCAGGCCCGCCGGAACCGGAAAGCTGAAGCGTTCTCGAGTTTCCTTTCCGTTCAGCTACCGCCTCATCGGTCTGGGTTTGCGTTCTCCGGAAAACAGGGGCAGTTCAATTCGAGAACTCCGACTTCCAGCAAACATTGAGCTCTAACGGTGTGTCCCAAGTTTTTGGCCAAGCGGCTGCGGCGTGACAAAACGTCCGATCAAGACAGTCGCCCAAGTGGTTGTTTTCGATACAACCTTTGATGGCAAACAGAGCGTTGGCGCCTGTTTGCCCAGCTGTGCCCCGTGAGACCAAAAATGGGATGCACGCCTCGGTGTTCGGATCTTACAAATGCGCCTTCAAGGCTCAGTATGGAACGGTTCCGCCGCGGTTGGCGAAGACCTGCATACTGCGGGCACCGCGCATCCGAACGCGATCAGCAGGTTCACCGCGAAAAACGGGATGCACCCAACCCCGAACGGCCAATTGCATTTCTTCGTTGCGGCACCTATGTTTAGAAGAATGAGACGCATCAGGTTGAAGCCGGGCAGTGTCCATCCTGCCGCATTCGCGAATGTCTGTAGCGCTCGGCCCGCTGCCGTCGGTGCGGTTCGCGGCCATGTGGCATCCGGCGGCATCGTAGACCCGCCCCGCAGGTTCGTTGCCTGATCCAGCGCCACCGCGTAGTACCTACTCCGCGAAGCCGGGGGTGAATCGTTCCGTCATCAAGCGGTGGCTCATCGGGTGTCGCTCCGGCCTGCGTCCGCTTTCGGCCGCCTGCATGAAGGTCGGAGTAGCTTTGCGGGCCTGTGCACTCGTGCCACGACTTCGCCAGTGCGGAGCGTGCTCCGCAGCATGCAAGGTGTTGGGCCGGTTGCCGCTGCTCGCCGACGCAAATCGAAGGAATATCCTGTGCCTGAACATGCAAACAAGCCCATCACGCGTGACAGCCGTGATCGCGGGCACGATCCCCGGGGCATTGCCAATGCCCTGATCCGTCTCGGGATCGAAAATGCGCAACCCCGCGACCCACTGCAGATCGTCAAACTGACGTATTTGTGCCATGGGTGGATGCTTGGACTTTATCATCGCCGCATGTCCTGTGATCCGGTGTACGCATGGCAGTACGGCCCGGTGATTCCAGCAGTGTACGAAGGCGTGAAACGATACGGTAGGAAACCGGTTATGACACCGATCCCGTGCCTGGAAGACAGCTTCGGCGAATTGGAAAATGATCTGATCAATCAGGTCTTCGACGCCTACTGCCAGTTCAGCGGGATCGACTTGTCCATGATGACGCATGCCCAAGGTACGCCTTGGTACAAAATCTGGCACCAGTACGGCAAAAACACGCTTATCCCAGATGAGCTCATTGAAGAGCATTTCTCGGAATTGGCCGACAAGCAATGAGCAACCGTGATTCAGGCTTGGGGCCGGAGCAGGAAGAAATTCGGCATCTAGAGAAATTGGCCGAACAAAATCGTCCGGAGCTGGCGCTCAGGAAACTTCCGACGCCGATACCTACGCCTCGTGGTGATCGAGCGCGAGCGCAGGAAGAAGAGCAGCAGTTAGAAAAAGCGGCTAGGCAACATAAACGAGACGAGACCATACGGGGTATCATCGGGTGGTGGATGTATGTTCTCGTTTCCGTGATATTCGTTATCATCATTGGCGCGGTTGGAATGCTCGGGTACCATCTTTTGTTCCCAGCCAAATTCCATTGGCTAAATTCAGATGAACTTCAGAAAGTGAAGGATTTTGTACTCAGTGGAACCGTTGTCGGATTGGGCACAAGCTATTTTCGGCAATATCTGGAAGCTAAGCGAACGTAACCCTATGAACCGCCCCGTGCTTACGGGAGGGCAGAAGCCCGGACGGACGACCGGGAAGCCATACGTCAGGGCCAATGGTTGAGATTAGACACGCGCCGAAATATCTGACCGAACTCCACGCGCACAGAAGTTCAGCCGGAAAATGAAAATCGCACGGATTGTCCCAGCGATGGCGCCGCTCTAGGGATGGGCCCTCAAGGGAAGAAGGCTGCCGGACAAGGCCCCCTTTCGGGAGCCGGAACGCATCGACCTTCATCGCTGCCCTGCGCCGCGACCGGGTCGACGCCCCTTGGGGCCTTGACGGTTCAGCCAACGTCGCCGCCTTCCGAGCATGCGTCAAAGCTGTTCTGGCTCCCGGTGCATCTCAAATTTTTGGTCTTTCGGGGCACCGCTGGTCGAAAGCAGGTGCCAACGCCCTGCTTGTCATCAAATGTTGTATCGAAAACAACCGCTTGACCAACTTTTGCGACTGGAGGATTTGTCATGCCGCCGCCTGAGCAAAAAATTTGTGACGCACCCGAACCCTGACAAGCAGTTGCGCGGGCTTGCCGCCAACTGTAAATGGTTCCACGAGCACAACCTGTTGGACTGCGGAAATGTTCACCGGAATCGTCCAAGAGGTCGGAACCGTCAGCCGCGTTGACCGGTCCGGTGAGCTGCTGTTCAGAATCGAAACCGGAAAATGCGCGGACGGACTCCGGACCGGGGCATCCGTCGCCTGCAACGGCATCTGCCTTACGGCGACCAATTGCGAACCCGTGCCGGACGGCTGGATCGAAGTGCAGGTCTCCGGCGAAACCTCGGAGCTGACGAACGCGTCCGATTGGGCCGAGGGCAGCAAAATCAACTTGGAGCGCTCGCTTCGGGTTGGGGACGAGCTCGGTGGTCATATCGTAACCGGTCATGTGGACGGCGTAGCGCGGATTCTCTCATTGGACGACGAAGGGGAAAGCCGGAAGGCGCGCCTGCGCGTTCCCGGGGAATTCGCCGGGTTCGTGGCCCGAAAGGGCTCGATCGCCCTCGAGGGCGTATCCTTGACAGTCAACGAGGTCTCCGGAACGGACTTCGGGGTCAATTTGATCCCGCATACTCTGAACGTCACGACTTGGGGCGGATTGCAGACCGGCACCGACGTCAATTTCGAAGTCGACGTTCTGGCAAGGTACGTCCGGCGCATGGCGGAGGCGGCCGCATGACCCGGCTGGACGATTTCACCCGCGACGCGATTTCGAGCACCGAGGAGCTGCTTGAAGAGGCGCGGAACGGGCGTATGTACATCCTTGTCGACCACGAGGACCGGGAAAACGAGGGCGATCTGGTCATCCCGGCCCAGATGGCGACGCCGGAGGCGGTCAATTTCATGGCCACCCACGGCCGCGGCCTGATCTGCCTGGCGCTGACCGAGGAGCGGACCGAAGCGCTCGGCCTTCCGCTGATGCCGGCGAAGAATTCGTCCCGGCACGACACGGCCTTCACCTACTCGATCGAAGCCAAGGAAGGCGTCACCACCGGGATTTCGGCGCACGACCGGGCGCGCACGATACTTGTCGCGATCGACAGCCAGTCCGCGCCCGACGATATCGTCACGCCGGGGCACGTGTTCCCCGTCCGCGCCCGTTCCGGCGGCGTGCTTGTCCGGGCCGGGCACACGGAGGCGGCAGTGGACATCTCCCGCCTTGCCGGACTCAACCCGTCCGCAGTGATCTGCGAGATCCTGAACGAGGACGGAACGATGGCGCGGATGCCTGAGCTGGTCGCTTTCGCTCAGCGCCACGGGATCAAGGTCGGCAGGATTTCGGACCTCATCGCCTACAGGCTCAAGCATGACAGCCTCGTTCACCAGACGGTGGCCCGCTCGGTCACTTCCGAGCACGGCGGGGAGTGGCTGCTGCGCGTGTTCGAGGACGACACGGCGGGCGACGAACACATCGCCCTGACGAAGGGCGACGTTTCGGACGGAAATCCGGTATTGGTTCGGATGCACGCGCTGAATCCGTTCGTCGATCTTCTCGCGCTGGCGCCCGGCCGCTCCGGCCTACTCGCCGGGGCGATGTCGGCAATCGCGACGGAAGGCAGGGGCGTTCTCGTGCTTCTGCGGGATACGGGCATGAAACTAAGCTTGGGCCGGCCGCCTTCGCCGCAGGAACTCCGGCAGTACGGACTCGGTGCGCAGATCCTGCTTTCGCTCGGGGTCAGGCGCATGGTGCTGCTTACCAATTCGCCAAGCCCGCGGATTGTCGGGCTTGACGGATACGGCCTGACGCTCGAAGGAACCCGGCCGATCAAGGCCGACGGGTGATCAATGGCCGAATTCAGCAAAGACGACCGCCTTCCCCTGCCCGAGCTCGGCGATCCGCCGAACATCCTGATCGTTGCCGCTCCGTTCACTCGAAGCGTCGTTGACAACCTCGCCGCCGGCGCCCGGGCGATGCTGGCGCGAGCGTCCGCCGCCCACGAAACCGTCGAAGTGCCCGGCGCCTTGGAAATACCCGCCGCCATGAAGCTCGCGTCGGTTTCGGACGACTTCGATGGTTACGTGGCGCTCGGATGCGTGATCCGCGGCGAAACCACCCACTACGACACGGTCTGCCGGGAGAGCGCGCACGGGCTGACGCTTCTGGGCTTGGCGGGCTTCTGCGTCGGAAACGGAATCCTGACGGTCGAGAATCTAGAGCAGGCGGAGGCGCGGGCCGATCCGGCCGGGCTCGACAACGGCGGAGGCGCGGCAGCTGCCGCGCTTCATCTGGTCGCGCTTTCGCGCAAGTTCCGCCCGAGTCCGAAGGGGATCGGGTTCAGGTTCGGCGCGCCGACCGGCGTTGCGGACTCGCCTTGAATGCCTCCAGAAGCCGCCAGCGGGAAAAAGCCGCTCCGCAAGGGCGCGATGGCGCGGCGCACGGCCCGCCTTCATGCGATTCAGGCCCTGTTCCAGATGGAGGCTTCCGGCCAAGGCCTCGAAGCGGCAAAGGCCGAATTCGAGGAGCACAGGTTCGGAGCCTGCATCGATGGCTACGAAATCAGCGAGGCCGACAGGCAATTCTTCCGGATGCTGCTCCGCACGGCGGTCGACCAGCAGGAAGGGATCGATCGGATCACGGACCGCGCGCTTGCGCCCGGCTGGCCGCTCGGGCGGATCGATCCGACGCTCCGCGCGCTGTTCCGATCAGCGGGAGCGGAGCTGATCGAAGGGGGCACGCCCGTGCCGGTGGCGATAAGCGAGTTCGTCGAAATCGCCAACGCATTCTATCCCGGCGGCAAAGAGCCCAAGTTCGTGAACGGCGTTCTGGACAACGTCGCGAGGGAATTCCGTCCCGAGCACTTCTCAAGGGAATCCAAACCGGCCTGATGGTTGATCAGTTGCAGCGGCGTGCCGGAATCCCGGTCGCGGCCGCAGCGAGGCCCGGCGCCGCAATGCGCCGAAACAAGGATGGTTGCGCCCATGGCCATCGCGATTTCTTTCTTCTCGCTGTTCCTTTCGGTCACTCTTCTCCAGCTCAGCTCCGGAGGCCTCGGACCGCTTGACGCGCTCTCCGGACTCGCGTCCGGGTTCAGCACCGAACAGATCGGACTGCTCGGCTCGGCCCATTTCATCGGCTTCTTCCTCGGCTGCTGGTGGGCTCCGCGCCTCATCGGCACGATCGGCCATTCGCGGGCCTTCGCGGTCTTCGCCTCCTCCGGAACGATCGGGATCCTCCTGCACATGGCTTGGGTGGACCCGTACGCGTGGAGCGTGATGAGAGTCATGTCGGGGCTGTGCGTCGCCGGGTGCTTCACGGTCATCGAGGGCTGGATTCAGGCGAAGGTGAACAACGAAAATCGCGGAAGGATGCTCGGCATCTACCGGGTCGTCGACATGGGGGCGGGGCTGATCGCCCAGCTCGTGGTCAGCGTGCTCGATCCGGCCCAGTACCTGTCCTACAACATCCTCGCCATGGTCTGCTGCGCGTCGCTGCTTCCGCTTGCGCTGACGCGCATCCCGCCGCCCGAGACGCAGCCCGCGCTCCGCCTCAAGCCCATGGTCGCCGCAAGGATCTCCCCGACCGCCGTGGCGGGCGTCATCGCGGCAGGCGTGACTGCGGCCGGCTTTCGAATGGTCGGGCCGATCTACGGGGAGCGCGCAGGGCTGACCGACAATCAAATCGGCTATTTCCTCGCGGCGTTCATCCTTGGCGGCGCGATCGCCCAGTACCCGGCCGGCTGGCTCGCCGACAAATTCGACAGAAGGCACGTCCTGATCGGGTTCTCCATCGCCGCGGTCGCATCGTCGCTCGTGACCATCGGCGTTTCCGGCAGAGGAGCGGCGGAGCTGTTCGCGTCGACGATCCTGTTCGGAATGGTGACGTTTCCGATCTACTCGGTCTGCGCGGCCCACGCGAGCGACTTCGCGAAACCGACCGAAATGGTCGAAGTGAGCTCTTCGCTGCTGTTCTTCTTCGCTGTCGGCGCCATCGCCAGCCCTCTCTTCATATCCTTCCTGATCGCAAGCTACGGGGCGCACGCGATGTTCGCGTTCATCGCGGCCGCGCACCTCGTGCTTTCGGTCTACACGGCAGCCAGGATAGGAATCCGGCCGACCGCGAGCAAGCGCACGCCGTACACCTACATGCCCAGAACGACCTTTTTCGTCGGCCGCTTGCTGGGACGGAGGCGGCCGCGCCGCTAGCCATCGATAATGGCGTGGGTTAAACGAGCAGGCCTTCCAGCCGGCGCGTCCGCGATGACCCGAACACTGATCACATCGGCCATTCCGTACATCAACGGAATAAAGCACCTCGGCAATCTGATAGGCAGCCAGCTTCCTTCGGACCTTTACGCCCGCTACCTGCGCCAGCGCGGGCAGGAGGTATTGCTCATCTGCGCAACCGACGAGCACGGCACGCCGGCCGAGCTGGCGGCGGCGGAGGCGGGAAAGCCCGTTGCGGAGTACTGCGAGGAAATGCACGCCGTGCTGAAGCGGCTCGGCGACGGGTTCGGGCTGTCGTTCGACCATTTCGGCCGGTCGTCCAGCGATCGCAACAGGCGGCTTACGCAACGTTTCGCGGCCCGCTTGGCGGACAACGGATACATCAGCGAGGTCTGGGAGGAGGCGATTTATTCGAAGGCGGACGGGAGATTCCTTCCCGACCGCTACATCAGGGGCGAGTGCCCCGAGTGCGGCTACGACCGGGCGCGCGGCGACCAGTGCGAGAACTGCACGAAGCAGCTCGATCCGAAGGACCTCATCAATCCGCGCTCGGAAATATCTGGCTCCCGCGACATCGAGATCCGCAAAACGAAGCACCTGCATCTCCGGCAGTCTCTGTTCCGCGAGCGGATTTCGGAATGGATCGAGTCCAAAGCCGACTGGCCGGTTCTGACGACTTCGATAGCGAAGAAGTGGCTCCACGACGGCGACGGGCTTCAGGACCGCGGCATCACGAGGGATCTCGACTGGGGGGTTCCTGTTCGCCGCGACGGCGCGGACTGGCCCGGAATGGAAGGCAAGGTCTTCTATGTCTGGTTCGACGCCCCGATCGAATACATTGCGGCGACGGCCGAGTGGGCCGACGCGAACGGGCTTGACGATTCAGCCTGGGAGCGCTGGTGGCGCTTGGACAAGGGTGCCGAGGATGTCCGGTACGTCCAGTTCATGGGCAAGGACAACGTGCCCTTCCACACGCTTTCCTTCCCAGTGACCATCCTCGGCTCCAAGGAGCCGTGGAAGCTGGTGGATTACATCAAGTCGTTCAACTTCCTGAACTACGACGGCGGCCAGTTCTCGACCAGCCTGGGCCGAGGCGTCTTCATGGATCAAGCGCTTGAACTCCTGCCCTCGGACTATTGGCGGTGGTGGCTGCTTTCGCATGCGCCGGAGCATTCCGACAGCGAATTCACTTGGGAGAATTTCGTCGACAGCGTGAACAAGGATCTCGCCGACGTCCTTGGAAACTTCGCAAGCCGCACCACCAAGTTCTGCAAATCGAATTTCGGGGAGAGCGTGCCGTCCCACGCCGACTGGGGCGAAAGGGAAACGGCGTTCGCGGCGGAGCTCGACTCGCAAATCCGCGCCTACGAGGAATTCATGGACGCCATGGAGATCCGAAAGTCGGCGCAGCAGCTCCGCGCGATCTGGGCCTCCGGCAACGAATTCCTGCAATCCGCCGCTCCGTGGGTCGAAATCAAAAGCGACAGGGCCCGGGCGGCCAGGTCCATTGCCCTGTCCATCAATCTTCTGAGAGTGTTCGCCGTGCTTTCGGCACCGTTCATCCCCGACACCGCGACGACGATAATGCGCGCCTTGAGGACCGACGACTGGTCGTGGCCCGACGGCACGCCGGCAGTGCTTCGCCGTCTTAGGCCTGGCCACCGGTTCTCGGTGCCCGACAACCTGTTCAGGAAGATCTCGACGGACGAGCGGGACAAGTGGCGCAAAGACTTCGCAGGCAGCTAGGCGGCCAGCCGGTTCCGGACATGGAATTCACTCCAGAGCTCTCCGAGGCAAAAGCGAAGATCCTGCGCGAAGACGGCAACCTGTTCGTGACCGGAGGGGCCGGAACCGGGAAATCCACTCTTCTCCGGCACGTGCGGGACCTGATGGACCCGACGCCGGTCGTGCTTGCTCCGACCGGCGTCGCGGCGATCAATGTCGATGGGCAGACGATCCACCGCTTTTTCGGCTTCGAGATCGGGGTCACGCCGGAAAAGATCCGGACGGGGCCCCGAAGGCTACGGGACCCCGACATCTTCACGAGACTCCGCACAATCATCATCGACGAGGTGTCCATGGTCCGAGCGGATATCATCGACTGCGTCGACGAGTTCCTCCAGCGGTACGGTCCCGTTCCGCGCCAGCCTTTCGGCGGCGTGCAGATGGTGTATTTCGGCGATCTCCTCCAGCTGCCTCCGATCGTGAAAGCCGGCGAAAAGAGCATCTTTTCCGAAATCTACGACACGCCCTATTTCTTCAGCGCGCCGGGCGTCGCGGGTTCAGCGCTCGACGTCATCAAGCTTCGCAAGGTTTTCCGGCAGAAAGATACAGCATTCACCGACCTGCTGAACCGGTTCAGGAACAACAAGGTCGAGGATCAGGACATCGAGCTGCTGAACACCCGCGTGGACCCGCACTTCGATCCCCCGCCCGGCGAGATGTACGTCGCGCTCGCGGCAACCAACAAGCATGTCGACGCGGTGAACAACGCTCGGCTTGCTGCGCTGGACGCCGAGCCCTCCACATCGGTCGCGGAGGTCACCGGCGAATTCGGGAGGGAGCACTTCCCGGCGCCGGAAACGCTCAGATTCGCGCCCGGCGCCCAAATCATGATGCTCAACAACGATTCGTCGGAGCGCTGGGTGAACGGAACCATCGGCCGCGTGCTCGCCGTCGATTCCAGTCGGGAAGGCCCCATGACGGTTTCGGTCGCGCTTGGGAACGGAAGCGAGGTCGAAGTCGAACTCCACGAGTGGAAACTGGGCCGCTACGCGCTCGTTCAGGGAGAAATCGAGTACGAAACCATCGGAAGCTTCAAGCAGCTTCCGTTCCGGCTCGCTTGGGCGGTGACGGTCCACAAGGGGCAAGGCGCGACGTTCGACCGAATGACCATCGATCTGGACCGGGTGTTCAGCCCGGGCCAAGCGTATGTCGCGCTGAGCCGGTGCACATCGCTTGAGGGAATCGTGCTGACGAAGCCGATCAGCAAACGCTTCGCCTGGACCGATTACCGCGTTCACAGGTTCTTCTCTGAGCACGAGTCGGGAATCAAGGAACCCCGGCTTACGCAGTCAAAGGCGGTTGCCATGCTCGAAGAGGCGATTTCCAGGAAACGCGCGGTCAGCGTCGTTTATTTGGGTCGGCGTGACGAGCCATCGAAACGGACGCTGGTTCCCATCAAGGTCGGCCGCATGAAATACGGGCAGACGGAGTATGTCGGTCTGACGGCCTATTGCAGACTCAGCGAAAGGGATCTGACGTTTCGCGTCGACCGCATTGCGAAGATGGAATTGGCCGACCGGTGACCGGCCTGCCGGGCGGCGCGGATTTGCCTGAATTCCTCGAGCAGCTGGAATCCTTCGCCGATGCCGCTCTGGACCGCTGGAAGCTTCCTGCCGGAGCATCGGCGAGGCTGGCGAATCGGGCCGAGAACTCCACATTCGTTGTGGAGGCGGCAGGACGGGAGTGCGCCGTCCTCCGGCTCTACCGCCGCGGCCACAGGACCGAACCGGAGATTCGAAGCGAACTCGACTGGTCTGATGCCCTTATCGAATCCGGAGCGGTCGCGGCGCCGAAGGCGATTCCGGGCTGCGACGGAAACCGTCTCCAATTCCTCAAGGATCCGGGCGGAACCCGCCGCCGCGCATTTGCAATGTTCGAGTTCGTGGACGGCGGGCACCCGGACGAAGGCCAGAAGCTGTTGCCGCTGTTCGAATGGCTCGGCGAAACCGCCGCCCGGCTTCATCTGCATTCCGCGGCCTGGAAGCGCCCCGACGGCTTCTCGCGGCCGACATGGGACTTCGACGCCGCTTTCGGTCCCGCTCCGGCATGGGGCCGCTGGACCGACGCGCCGAACCTGACCGCCGACGCCGCTTCCATTCTCAGCCGCCTTCAGTCCGTGCTTGAACGGCGGCTGCGGGCCTTCGGAACGGACCGGAACCGTTTCGGGCTGATCCACGCGGACATGCGGCTGGCGAACGTGATCCTGGCGGACGGCGTTCCAACGCTGATCGATTTCGACGACTGCTGCTTCGGCTGGCACATGTACGATTTCGCGGCCGCAGTGTCCTTCATCGAGGACAGCCCTCAAATCCCGGAGATGAAGAGCGCGTGGACGGAGGGCTACCGGCGCTCGAGGCCGCTTGGGACGGACGACGAGCGCGAACTCGACAGTTTCATCATGTTCCGCAGGCTCGCGCTGCTCGCATGGGTGGGCAGCCGCCGCGGCGACGCGACGGAGGCTTCCGCGCTTGCCGACCGGTTCGCCCAAGGAACCGCCGAACTGGCGGAGGGCTATCTTTCGCGTTTCGGGTGATGCAACCCGTTGGGATGGACTGCGGCATTCAGTTCAATCCGGCTTCGAACCACGCGCCCAAGGCGCGTCGCTCCTCCTCACTGATGACGGACATTCCGCGCGGCGGCATCGCGTTCGACAGGGCCGCCTGCAGGTAGATTTCGCGGGCGCTCCTCGCGACATCCGCTGCGGTCTCCAAGTAGACGCCTTTAGGCGCCCACCAGATCCCGTCCCAGCTGGGAACGCGCGAGTGGCACATGGAGCAATTCCTGATCACAATCCGGTGCGCCGCTTCGAACCCGTCGGCCGACGCGAAGCGCCGCTCGAATTCCGTCAGCCCGCTCGACACCGGCTGTTCGTCATCGGCGTCAGAACCGGCGGTCGAAAGCCATGCGATGCAAATGAACAGGATCGCGGCAAGCACCCAAGTCCAAGTCGGATTGCCGGCGCGCGCATGCATTGAATTGAAGTAGTGCCGGATTACGACCCCCATCAGGAACACCAGCGCAGCGATGATCCAGCTGTGCTCGGTCGCGAACGACAGCGGGTAGTGCATCGACAGCATCAGGAAGATTATCGGGAGCGTCAGATAGTTGTTGTGGGTCGACCGCAGCTTCGCGATCCGCCCGTATTTCGGGTCGGGCGCGCGTCCGCTCTTCAAATCGGCGACGACTATCCGCTGGTTGGGAATGATCACAAAAAACACGTTGGCGGTCATGATTGTGGCCGTGAATGCGCCGAGATGGATCATGGCCGCGCGGCCCGTGAAGACCTGATGGTAGCCCCAGGACATGGCGACAAGGATCAGGAACAGCAAAAGCATCAGCGCTGTGGGCATGCTGCTTAGGCGCGATTTGCATAGAAGATCGTAGACGATCCACCCAACCGTGAGGGATCCCGCCGAAACCAAAATCCCCTGCGCGAGGGACAGATCCGCCTTCGAAGGATCCAGCAGGTACAGTTCGCCGCCAGCCCAGTAGACGATCATCATAAGCACGGCGCCGGAGAGCCATGTCGAATAGCTCTCCCACTTGAACCAAGTCAGATGCTCCGGCAGCTGCTCGGGCGCGACCAGATACTTCCGCACATGGTAGAAGCCGCCGCCGTGCACCTGCCATTCCTCGCCGTGCGCGCCTTCCGGAAGGTGCGGGGATTTGCGGAGTCCCAGATCGAGCGCGATAAAGTAGAACGAGGTGCCGATCCAGACGATGCCGGTGACGACATGCAGCCATCTCACCGCGAATTCGGCCCAGCTCCACAAGACGGCAAAGTCGTACATCGCGCGACCTCCGAGTTACGTCCGCCAGGCGCAATGCGGGATCGGATGCATGCCCGCCGCCGCGCCCCTGAACCTGGCAGCCGGTCCCATCAAGCCGACTTGAACACCACTGGAACGTTCCGGCATCGCCTTCCGCCCCCGACGGGTCCGCGGCCAGCGGCTGGCAGCCATCGCCTTTCGGCGCATTTGCCGCCTAACTCCCGCGGTATGTCGAATAGCCGTACGGGGCCAATAGAAGCGGAACGTGGTAGTGCGACGCCTCCCAAATGACTATCCGCACCGGTATCACGTCGAGGAACCGGGGGCTGTCCGGCGGCATGCCGGAGCGGTCAAGGTAATCACCCGCGTGGAACACCAGTTCGTAGATACCCTTTTCGAATGATTCAGCAGGCAGGATCTGCTCGCCCGTCCGCCCGTCTTCGTTCGTCACCACTGTCTTCAAGTGAATCCGGTCCTCGCCGATTATCCGGAACAGATCGATTTCGAGGCCTTCGGCAGGTCGGCCCCGCGCGGTGTCGAGGACATGCGTCGTCAAGTATCCGGCCATCGGGTTCTCCAGGCTGTGTCGGGCACCGGTTCGAAAACGATGCATTCTAGCCGCCCGTTTCGCAACCACCGGCTGCCGGAATCGGCCGAGCCGGGCCGCGGACGGCAGTCCGCATGTCCTTAATCTCGCCCACGTCTTCCGGTAGTATTCGGTTTTGTAACTCTCGGGAGGATGCTCTCTTGGCACGATACCCCCGCGACATGACAGGACACGGACCCGCAACGCCTCGCCAATGCTGGCCTAGGCGCGCGCGCATCGCAGTCCAGATCGTGGTCAATTACGAGGAAGGCGGCGAGAACTGCGTTCTTCACGGCGACAACGCCTCCGAAGCCTTCCTATCGGAGATCGTCGGCGCGGCGGCGTGGCCGAACCGGCGGCACTGGAACATGGAATCGATATACGAGTACGGGGCCCGCGCCGGCTTCTGGAGGCTTCATCGCCTGCTGAAGGACCGGCCTGTCACGGTCTACGGAGTCGCAACCGCGCTCGCGCGCGCTCCCGAGCAGGTGGCGGCGATGAAGGGCGCGGGATGGGAAATCGCCAGCCACGGCTTGAAATGGATTGAATACAAGGACTTCGAAGAAGCGGACGAGCGAGCGCACATGAGCGAGGCGATACGGTTGCACACGGAGGTTGTCGGGTCGCGGCCGCGCGGCTGGTACACCGGCCGGTGCTCCGAAAACACGGTCCGCATTGCCGCAGAGGAAGGCGGCTTCGCCTATGTGGCGGACAGCTACGCGGACGACCTCCCCTACTGGCTGCGCTTCGGTGACCGTGACCAGCTGATCGTCCCCTATACGCTGGACGCGAACGACATGCGGTTCGCCACGCCGCAAGGGTTCAATTCGGGCGACCAGTTCGAGGCCTATTTGCGCGACAGTTTCGACACGCTTTACGCCGAGGGCCATGCGGGCGCGGCAAAGATGCTGTCAATCGGCCTTCATTGTCGACTCGTAGGTCGGCCGGGCCGGGCGGCGGCGCTTGCGCGCGCCATCGAGCACATGGAAAGGCACGAGCATGTCTGGTTCGCCACCCGCCTGCAGATTGCCGAGCACTGGGCGGAGGCCTATCCACCGGTCCAGCGGACCAAGCCTTCCGAAATGGACCGCGACGCTTTCGTTTCCGAATTCGGCGGAATTATCGAGCACTCGCCATGGGTCGCCGAGCGCGCTCACGAATTCGAGCTCGGCCCGACCCACGACACGGCTCTGGGCGTCCATTCAGTCCTCGTCAGGGCGTTCCGAAGCGCAAGCGAGGAACAACGGCTTGCCGTATTGAACGCCCACCCGGATCTCGCAGGCAAGCTCGCGATGGCCAAGCGGCTCACGCACGAATCCGCCTCGGAACAGGCTTCCGCAGGGCTTGACGCTCTGACCAAGAGCGAGCTCACGACATTCAAGAAGCTGAACGCGACCTATACGGGCAAGTTTGGCTTTCCTTTCATCATCGCGGCGAAGGACCATACGAAGGGGGCGATACTTGAGAGTTTCCGGCGGCGCATAAAGAATCCGAAGGCGGCGGAATTCGACGAGGCCTGCAGGCAGGTCGAGCGGATAGCGGAACTGCGCCTTCTGGAGAAAATGCCGCGGTGACCAAAAGAATACCGGTCAAGCCTCTGTCCGCGGCCGAATTCGAAGCCTTCGGAGACGTCATCGACACGTCCGGCGAACCCGACCGGATCATCAACCAGGGGCTATGCGGCCGGTTCCATGACCGCGCGCGGCTTGATTTCGGTTCGGGGCAGGCGGGACTAAGCTTGTTCAAGGCAGAGCCCCGGTCCCTTCCATTGACGCTGGATCTAGTGGAGCGCCATCCTGAAGGAAGCCAGGCGTTCGTGCCGATGCACCGCGAACCCTTCCTCGTCGTGGTCGCGCCCGACATGGCAGGACGGCCCGGATCGCCGATCGCGTTTCTTTCGCAGCCGGGCCAAGCGATCAACTTTTTGCGAGGGACATGGCACGGCGTCCTGACGCCGCTGGCGGAGCCGGGCCTGTTCGCCGTTCTGGACCGGATCGGAGAAGGGCCGAACTTTGAGGAGGTGTGGTTCGAATCCCCCTACCTGGTGGGATGAACGCGGCGAAAGCTGCTGCGCATGCTTGCCCCTGCCAACAAATTCGGAACGGGCGCGTTCACTTGCTTGCTGGGAACAGGCGCAGCGGCATGTGCCGGTTGACATCCTTGTAGAGCAGATACCGGAACCTGCCCGGCCCGCCCGCGTAGCAAGCCTGCGGGCAGAAGGCCCGCAGCCACATGTAGTCGCCGGCTTCGACCTCCACCCAGTCCTGGTTGAGCAGGTAGACCGCCTTTCCTTCCAGCACGTACAGCCCGTGCTCCATTACGTGGGTCTCGGCGAACGGAATGAGTCCTCCCGGCTCGAAGGTCACGATGTTCACATGCATGTCGTGCCGGAGGTCCTCGGGGTCCACGAATCTGGTGGTCGCCCACCTGCCCTCCGTGCCGGGCATGGGAATCGGCTCAATGTCGGCATCGTTCGTCACGAACGCGTCGGGACGCGATAGTCCCTCAACCTCTTGGTAGGATTTCCTGATCCAGTGGAATCTGAGCGGCGCAGCTCCTGAATTCCTTAGCTTCCAGCGGAGGCCGGGTGGCAGATAGGCGTAGCCGCCAGCTTCGAGCGCGTAAGCCGACCCGGCGATATCCAGCGACGCGCTGCCCTCGGTGACAAAGACCACGGCTTCGGCCGCCGGATCGGACTCGGGCCGGTCGGAGCCGCCTCCCGGCTGAACCTCCATGATGTACTGCGAGAAGGTTTCGGCGAACCCGCTGAGCGGGCGCGAAAGCACCCACAGGCGCGTGCGCTCCCAATGCGGAAGGAAGCTCGTGACGATGTCGCGCATCGTGCCTTTCGGGATGACGGCGTAAGCTTCGGTGAACACGGCCCGGTCGGTCAGGAGCTGCTCCTGCCCAGGGTGCCCGCCCTTCGGCGAGAAGTAGCTGCGGGTCATCGGCGTCTTCCTGCATCTGTCTCTTGGCGCGCGCCTGCGCGGGACAACCGGCAGGGCATCACTGTCCGTGCCCGGTTGCGCCGGAACGGTCAAGGCATCGGCAGCCTGCACGTGAGACAATCCCGGCAACTCCCAGCAAAAAGCTTTGCTCCAATCTGTCGCATGCGATGCGGCTCGACTCGCGAATTTTCAGTGATCGCTGCCGCGATGGGCTTCCACGTGATCAACAAGGATTTCACCAATGAATTTGCCCAGCAGCACCGGCACCGCGTTGCCGATCATCCGTCCCAAAGCGTTGAAGTTGACAACCGCATCGTCCGGAATGAAAGCATAATCACTCGGAAAGCTTTGAAGCACGGCCGCCTCCCGCAGACTAATGGCGCGGTCCTGTTCGGGGTGCCCGAATCTTCCGTTCCCGAAGCCGTAGCATTGCGTCGTCACGGTCGGAGCAGGCAAGTCCCATTCCATCCGCCCGTAGACCGACGGATAAGTGGCGCCGGACTTCCGCGTGTGGCAAGCCGCAATGAGTTCCTCAGGCCAGTCCCGCCATGTGCCGCCCGGTTTCGAATGCCGAATGCGCGCCAGATTCAGTTCGCTAAGCGACGCCGAGGCATGAAGCGGATCATCGGGGTCCGAAGTGCCCGCTTCGATCAGCGGTAGGCCGGAAATGGCGTCCCTTACTGTCGCAATTGGCTTGATGGCCTCCGGAATCGCGATCGGCCCGAGCAAGGATGCCACCAACACAAGGCGCTGCCTCCGCTGAGGCAGGCCGATGCGGCGACCGTCCACGACAGCAACATCCACGCAGTAACTCGCACTCCGCAACGCGGCGACGAAATCGTCAAAAATCCGCTGTTTGCGAAGCGGCGGAACGTTCTCCATGGTGACAAGCGTCGGTCGCACCTCAAGAATGATCTTGGAAAAGGACGACAACAATTCCCAATCCTCATGCGGCGCGCTGCGTCTCGCTGATTGTGAATATGATGAAAAGGGTTGGCAGGGGGCGCAGCCGGCCAAGAGAGTGATTTCGGAATCTTCGAAGGCAGGAAGAACGTCCGAAGGCATGAGTTTCGCTATATCCGACTCCAAAAAATCGATCTCATTGTTGATCTCCATCGGAAAACGGCAAGCAGGATCAAGGTCAACACCAAGCCGTACATTTACTCCTGCCTGCTTTAAGCCGTGCGTCAGGCCGCCAGCACCACAGAACAAGTCAACTGCCGCGATCAAGTTTTCGGAGCTCACGAATTTACACCCTCTCCAGCCAGATAACTCTTGTTCTCCAAAAACACCCTATACGACTTAGGCACCGCCCTTGCGAACCCGGCCTCCAATGTGAATGCTTCCTGTACCTCTCTGGACACTTCTGCATCTCAACCGTGTTAAAACGCTCCCGCTGCGGGCCTCGGCCGAGGCTCGCAGCGGGCATTGGGCGGCACGAGGCCGGAAGGAGATGCTGGCGTTGGAGACCATCGTGAAGATCCGGGTTGACCATTTCCAGGACAGGGTGTTGATTGAGGCGATCATGTGGAAGCGGCGGGTTTCCCGGAGCGCGGTGCGAAAGGCGGTTCTGGAAGGTCCGGAGACATTCGTGAGCGCGAGCGAGCACCAACCGAAGCCGGGGCCGTGGATCACGGAGCTTGAGCGGATGATCAATGCCGTGGGCTTCATCTCGCGGTCTGGCCAGATCGTGGACTTGTCGCTGGTCGCGGCCCCACGCCGACGCAAGGCTGCGGGAAGGTCTGATCGATACCGCCAACGCCGGGCCCGCGGTGCGGACCGACACGGACTTCCGTTCCGAGCGAAACGAAGCCCGGCTCGGGGCGAACGGCATGGCGAACCGCATCCACCGGACGAAGCCGCGGATCCGTCCCATGAGCGAGCAGGCCGCGAAGGACAACGGGCGCAAATCGGCTGCTCGGACAAAGGTCGGACCCGTCTTCACCCGCCAGAAGAATCGCCTGATCGGCAGCCCCCGCACTAGCGAGGCGATTTCGCTTGCGAGCATGGTTGTAAATTGAATCAGCTGTACTGGCTCCGCCGTCGAACTGCGTCCGTTTGAACCCGCCGGAGCCGGAAGGCAAAATGAGCCGAAACTGCGCAATCCGAACCTTCAAACCGGCTGGGCCGGGCAAAAACTCTGTCCGTCGACCCGCAAAGCCGACCGAATTGCGAAATCAAGCCGCTGCCGGACGTGTCTAGGTCGCAAGCTAGGACAAATGCAGCCTAAATCTTGGCATGAAGCAAAGGCAGTCGCATATTTGTACTGAAAAGACGGGTCAAAGCCATCGATTCAAGGGGGCAACGAGGTTCAAAATGCAATTCCCGATGAACAAAACACGCGCGCAATACGTAAGCGGTGAGAAATCGTTAACGTTATTTGCCCTCGCACATAAAAATGGAAACGATCAGGCTCGAGCAGCACGAAACAACTTTACTTGCACGAAATCGAAGGATTCGCACCAAATCACCGGATGCGACAAAGACGCGTCAGCGACGAAGACAACATTGCGGCATCACGGCAATCACATCTACCACATATGGATACAGAAAGGTGATTTCTATTTCAATCAAAGCAATGTAGAGTATCCTCATCGTGATAGCGGCGTAAGACCATCACACGTAAATCGAGCATTGCACAATACGCACTCTGGGACAATCGGACAAACGCAATGAACGAAAATGCAAGCCAAAAACTACACTTGCCAAACCTGCAGATCAGGGGATTTCGTGGCTTGCGGGAACTTACGATACCAAGCCTTGGCAGGGTCACCTTGCTGGCCGGAAGAAACGGGATTGGCAAAACGACGGTATTGGAAGCGATCAAGTTATGGGCCGGACGTGGAAAGAGCGTGCCCGTGGCGCGGTTATTGTCGGAACGTGACGAATATGGGCTGGCTATCGACGACGACGTCGCGGTTGCGACCTCGTCCATTGCACCATTGTTTTTTGGGAGAAATCCGGATACGGGATCAAAAATTGAAATCGGTCCAGCCAATGGATCTGACTCAGATAAGTTGACAATTAGAATAGTGAACGGCAGTGAATCACTCCCGCCGGAATTGATGGCAAGCTGGCGCCATATGCGCGATTCCGGTGCGAATTTGACGTGCACGACATTCAGCAAAAAAAGTCGATATTCAATTTGGCACGGGCAACAATACATTGATCGTACCGTGCGAAGCAGATCGTATTTTGACGAATACCCGCATGAACCGTTCTTTGAAGATTATGAAGATTCCGAACTTGAACGTAAGAGGAGCAGGTCCACGGAATCCGGCGATCCTGCAACGGTAGCATGCATTTCCCTTGGACCGGGACTGTTGGCAAGCAGTACGATTGCAAAATACTGGGAAAGTGTTGCGTTGACCGACGACGAGGACCGAGCAACCCGGGCGCTGAACATTGCCATTGAGGAGAACGTTGAGCGCCTTGCTTCGGTACACGATAGGGATAGGTACGGACCGCCGGGTTCACGAGTGATTGCGCGTCTTAACCAGGACAATACCAGAGTGCCGCTGAAAAGTCTTGGCGACGGTGCCATGCGCCTATTTAGCGTTGCGCTTGCATTGTCGAGGAGCAAAAATGGATTTCTTGTGATCGATGAAGCTGAAAACGGAATTCACCACACGGTGCATGAAGATCTATGGAATATGGTAATGAAGGCAGCTAACGAAAGCAACGTACAGGTCGTCGCAACAACACATAGTTTTGATTGCATTGCCGGATTTGCCCGTGCCGCAATTGCGAACAATGATGTCGACGGGATGCTAGCCCGGATCGAGCATGACACTGACCGGACGCGAGCCGTATTATTTGACGAAGATGGTTTGCAGTCTATCGAAAAACATCGATTTGAAGTGCGTTAATCGTGCAAAAGCACGTCATGACAGGTGTTATCGAAATGGGAGCTGTTTTAGTCGAGGGTAAGACGGATGAATTTTTGCTAGGAATATTGTTGAAAGATCTTGGCATAATTCAACCGACGTTAACTGGTTGTGGAAGTAAAAAGGAAGCTATACGTGATTTTGAAAATCTTGTTAAAGGGACAGGTGATTTTGCGGGCATCATTGTAGACGCTGACGCTAGTGCTGCGGAGACCTGGGAGTCAATTCGCGCTAGGTTGCTGAGGTCGGATCTACGATTTGAGGGAGATGGCAATAGCGACGGTGTTCCGGATAGCCTTCCAAGGGAGGGATTGATCTTGAACACTAAACCACGAATTGGTGTTTGGATTATGCCAAACAACGAAAGAAACGGAGAAGCTGAAGATTTCGTAATTGATTTAATTCCAAGCAATGACAAGATATGGAAATTGGCCGATGATTACATTGAAATGGCGTGCAAGGTTGATCGCGAGATAAGGAAGAAAAGCAAAGCGAAGCTGTATTCATGGCTTGCGGCGTGCGATCCGAATCGACAGCCCGGTGCCGCGCTCGATGTAAGGAGGTTGAATAGAGACAGTGAGAATTGGAAGAATTTTGAAAATTGGGCACTGAGGTTGTTTGGACGGGTGTTCGATTAGGGACACGCATGTGGGCTTACGAGCAATTTAGATTTGCGCCGTTGAATCAATGTGAGTTGATGTTGAAGTTTTGGCTCGCATATTAACTTATGTATTCTGAAAGTTGGCTTCGGTAGCGGTTGGATGGCTTTCTGATTTTCCATGCGCTTGCTGGATATGATGAATTATGATTGGCGAATGTGTGTCGACAACGATGTCGACGATTGTCCCGGAGATCCCGTGAGTTTTGTGGGGCTATGGGTAGCGAATACATGAAAGAATTTGACGCCTCCGGAAAACCGCGTGACCGGCATCGCCCGCGCCACGGCGGCGATCACGCTCGTGAACATGGCTGCAACATGAAACGTTGGTGCCGGATCTGCAGCCTAACTGCGTCCGCTTGAACCCGTCGGGGTCGAAGCAGGCCCGAACCGGGCTATCCCGGCCTCCAAACCGGCCGGATTGGGTGGAAACCCTGTCCGCCAGCCCTCGAAGCCGATCGAATCGCGAAATCAAGCCGTTGTCGGAGGAGTCCAACTGACCGCAGCACTGTGCTGGTGCATTGGCGATGGAGAGTCCGTGCCTCCAACGATCACCATGGCGAGCGCAGGATCGAGGATTGTCGATGGCGTACGGCATTCGTCATGGACGCCATTCCATCGATGTCATTGCGACATGCGATGATGGGCGAATTGACCCGCGGCTATGTGATGATGAGGTGGCAGGTGGACGCCTCCGGAAACCCTGGCGTTTTGCGCGGGCCTGCGGTTCGAAGGATCAGCAGCAATGGAGGCCGCGGTGGCGAAGCAGCCTGGATTTTGGGACGTCGAGGAGCGGTTGAGGGAGATTTCGGCGGACGGCGATCCGCTGGAGACGCTGGCCGGGGCGGTGGATTTCGAGCGGTTCCGGCCGATCCTCGAGCGGGCCGCAGGGAAGCCGCCGGGCCCGAAGGGCGGCCGTCCGGCCTTGGACGTCGTGCCGGAGTTCAGGATGCTCGTGCTGCAAAGCTTTAACGGGCTGTCGCTCGCCGCGACCGAGGCGATGGTGCGCGACCGGCCGGGCTGGATGCGCTTCTGCGGGCTCGGGCTGCGCGACAGGGCGCCGGACGCGAACACGCTGTGGGACTTCCGCGAGGCGCCGGTCAAGGCCGACGCGCTGGACAGGCTGTTCCGGGAGCTGGACCGGGCGATCAACGAGGCCGGCTGCACTCCCCGGTCCGGCCGGATCGTGGACGCCTCCCTGGTCTCCGCGCCCCGCCAGCGCGCCGGCGCCGACGAAAAGGCCGCGATCAAGGAGGGGCGAACCGCCCGGGAGATATGGCCCGGCGAGCCCGCCAAGGCGGCGCGGAAGGACACGGACGCGCGCTGGACCGTCAAGTTCCGCAAGGCGAAGCTCCGGCCGGACGGCGCGGAGCAGGTGGACATCGCCATCCCGGTGTTCGGCTACAAGTCCCACATCAGCGTGGACCGGAAGCACGGGATCATCCGGCGGCAGATCGCCGCGGACGCCGCCGCCCATGACGGCGCGAGGGCCGGAAACGGCCCGGATCCCGCTCCCCGGCACTCCGAACAGGTCGGCAGCGGCCCCAATCAAGCAATCCGGACCTCCAAATCGGCCGGAATGGGCGGAATGCCGCGGCCGCCGACCCGCGAAGCCGACCGAAACGCGGAATCAGGCCGTTGTCGGAGGCGTCCAGGTTCCTCAGGACAGGGGCACGCATATCGAGCTGAACACCTTCCACGCGATGCCGCGGGGGTATCCCATGTCCGTCCGACATCGCCATCAAGCCGAAGCAGGACGGCGGAGCCATGTGCGCGGCCGCTGGAGATAGCGCAGATCTCATCATCGAATTGCGTGCAAAGGGAGGGTATCCGGGGTTAAGGCGATCCCTGTAAACGGAGGTATCGCGCGATGGATGACTGGTACGCCAATCCTGTTGTCTGGACGTTGGTCGGGCTGGCGCTGGTCGCTGCGGCTAACCGGTTCTGGTATTGGCGAGGGCAGATCGACAGTGACCGTGACGCCTTCAGGCAGTTCGTGACTGAAATCGGGGTGAAAATCGACAATGTCCAAGAGAATGTTCACGAACTGCTCGGAGCAGCGCGTGCTGTCAGCAAGCCCGGCAGACCTCGGAAGCTGACCGAATTAGGCAGCAAGGTAGGTAAATCCTTGGAATCCAAGGGAATTTTCCATGATATCGAGCCGCTTCTAAGCGACCGGGTTCATGGAAAGCTGCCGTATCAGATACACGATGTCTGTTTCGAGTACGTCGACAGCGAATTGGAGCCATCCCCTGAAATGGAGGCCGTGATTCGCTCGTGCGCTTACGAGAACGGGGTCAAGCGCGAAGATATCCTTGAGGTTATGGCCATAGAGCTGCGAGACCGGCTGCTGCCGGAACAGGAGAAATAGTCTGCGCGGCGAGGAATGCCGCCCGCCCGCGATGCCGCTGGCGCAACTTCGGAAACATTGATCCGCGCCCTGTTTCGGCGCGTGGAACCGCTGCGGCCGCGCCGGAGGGAAGCCCGCGCGGGGCGATGAGCCGCTGTCCGCAGATGGGCTCGCTGCAGCCACGCTTCATGAAGTCTGCGAGGATGCGCCCGACGGTGCTTTCACCGGGATCCGTCCCTTCGAACCCCTCGCGCCGGATTGCAGCAACGCTCTTGGCAGAGGCCTCGGGCCTGCACCGGAACAGACGCGGCGCTTGCGAGCCGGGTGTTCGATCAGAAAGCTTCAATTCTGGGTCTCCGAACTGTTCGCATCGCTGAACACAACCTGGATGCCCCGCGCGCCGCGTTGCGAGAGCGGAGTGCCAGCAATGCCTGAACCCATCCGATTGGGCAAAGTTCCCCGTCTCAGGACAAACCGCAGATCACTTGCGAACACTTGATATTGTGCCGGAATAAGGCACAATGCGCTAAAACGCGTCGCTGGTACGCAGTTCTGGAAGTGCGCCCATGCACACTCTCGATGATGTAACCCGCGCAGATCAGTACCGGGCCTTGGGGCTCAGCACGTTCGCGTTCACCGTGTGCTTCGCGGTGTGGACGATCTTTTCCATCATCGGCGTCAAGATCAAGGCTGACCTCGGCCTGAACGACACGCAGTTCGGACTCCTCATCGCCACGCCGGTGCTGACCGGGTCGGTGAGCAGGATCTTTCTGGGCGTCTGGACGGAGCAGTACGGCGGCCGGATCATGTTCCCGCTGCAGATGCTGATCACTTCGGTCTGCGTATGGCTTCTGACTTCGGTAACGACCTACGAAATGTTCCTTCTTGCGGCGCTCGGGCTGGGCCTCGCAGGCGGCTCGTTCATCGTGGGCGTGGCCTACACCTCGCGCTGGTTCGAAAAGGAGCGCCAAGGCACGGCGCTCGGAATTTTCGGCGTCGGCAACGTCGGCGCCGCGGTCACCAACTTCGGCGCGCCGTTCCTCGTCGTCGCGGTCGGCTGGGAGGACACGGCGCGGATCTACGCTTTGGCGCTGGCGGTCACTGCAGTGGCGTTCTACCTCCTTGCCAAATCGGACCCCGAGCAGACGCGGCGCGCGGAGTCCGGCGAAGGCCGGGTAGCGACCAAGACGCAGATCGCGCCGCTCAGGCAGCTTCGGGTCTGGAGGTTCGCCACCTACTATTTCTTCGTCTTCGGCGCGTTTGTCGCGCTCGCTTCGTTCCTGCCGCGCTACTACGTGGGCGCCTACGGAATGGGCCTGACGGCCGCCGGCGTGTTCGCCGGGCTTTATTCCCTGCCCGGGTCGGTGTTCCGGGCGCTCGGGGGCTGGATGTCCGACAAGCTTGGAGCGCGCTGGGTGATGTATTTCACCTTCATCGTGTCGCTCGCAGTGCTCTTCGTCATGAGCTACCCGAGCACCGTCTACATCGTGCAAGGCGTCGAAGGGCCCATCCGGTTCGAAATCCGCATCGGCTTGGAGTTGTTCGTTGCGCTTACCGTGATCCTCGGTTTCGCGATGAGCCTCGGAAAGGCGGCGGTCTACAAGCACATTCCGGTCTATTATCCGCACCATGTCGGCCCGGTGGGCGGGCTGGTGGGCATGATCGGAGGGCTTGGCGGCTTCGTCCTGCCGATCGCGTTCGGCATCCTGCTCGACCTCACAGGCGTTTGGACGGCGCCGTTCATGCTCCTGTTCGGCATCGTAGCGGTGAGCACGATCTGGATGCATGTCGCGATCCGCAAGATGCAGCGCTCGAGGCATCCGGAGCTGATCGACGAGACCGATTTGTCCGACGTTCCCGAGGAGCCGCTTCCGGAATGGGGCTTCCATTCCAAATGACAGGGCGGCCGTTCATGGCGGCATCGGTCGGACGGCCGCAATTCGACGGATAGGGCGATGGGAAAAGACCTGAGGAACTACACACCCGACGATGAAGGCTTCTGGACTTCGACCGGCCGGGCCATCGCAACCCGCAATCTTTGGATTTCGATCCCGTCGCTCCTCTGCGGCTTCGCGGTCTGGCTCTACTGGGGCATCATCACGGTGCAGATGATCAACCTCGGGTTCCCGTTCGAGAATTCCGAGCTGTTCACGCTGACCGCCATCGCCGGCCTGACAGGAGCGACGCTGCGCATTCCTTCGACCTTCTTCATCCGCATCGCCGGCGGGCGAAACACGGTCTTCTTCACCACGGCCCTCCTCATGATTCCGGCCGCGGGCACGGGGTTCGCGCTGCAGGATCCGCAGACGCCGCTATGGCAGTTCCAGCTGCTCGCGCTGCTCAGCGGCATCGGCGGCGGCAATTTCGCGTCCTCGATGTCGAACATCAGCTTCTTCTTTCCGAAGCGGATCCAAGGATACGCGCTGGGGATGAACGCGGGGCTGGGGAACTTCGGCGTCACGACGATGCAGATCCTCATCCCGCTGGTGATGACTTTCGGCATCTTCGGCGGGGTGCCGATGGCGCTGGAGAACACTTCCGGCACCTTGATCGGAAAGATCCCTGCCGGCTCCGATACCTACCTGCACAACGCCGGCTTCGTCTGGCTGGTCTTTCTGGTGCCGCTGGCGGTCGCCGGCTGGCTGGGCATGAACAACATCCGGGATGCGCACGTCTCGCCCGACATTCCGAATCCGCTTTCGGCCTTCGGCATCATCGCGGGCATGTTGGCGATCGGGCTGCTGTGCGCCGGATTCGGCCTTTGGCTGATGCTGCCGGCGGAGGTGGGCGGCTCGGGCTTCTCGACCTCCAAATGGATCGTGCTTCTGGTCGTGATCGCACTGACCGTCGGCTGCCTGCGGCTGATACCGGGCCAAGTCGGAAGGAATCTTGCGCGCCAGTACCGGATATTCCGGAACAAGCACACTTGGGCGATGACCATCATCTATACGATGACGTTCGGATCCTTCATCGGCTACTCGGCGGCCTTCGCGCTCACGATCAAGGTCGTATTCGGCTTCCAGCATCTGGAGGTCGGCGGCGTCATGACCCACGACACCGTGAATCCCAACGGCCCCTCGGCCTTGATGTACGCATGGATGGGCCCATTCATCGGGGCGCTCATCAGACCGCTCGGCGGAATGCTGGCGGACAGGATCGGCGGAGCCAAGGTCACGCAGGCGATTTCCTTCGTGATGCTCGCCTGCGCGCTGGCGCTGGCCTACATACTCCAGCTCGCCTACGTGTCCGCGACGCCCGAAACGCTGTTCCTGCCGTTCATGGCTCTGTTCCTGGTGCTGTTCGCGGCCACGGGCATCGGAAACGGCTCGACGTTCCGGACGATAGCCGTCGCGTTCAACGAGGAGCAGGCGGGGCCGGTCCTTGGCTGGACCTCCGCGGTCGCCGCGTACGGCGCGTTCGTCATTCCGCAGGTCTTCGGCGAGGAGATGAGCGCCGGAACGCCTGAGCTCGCGCTGTACAGCTTCGCCGCCTTCTACGCGTTCTGCATCGCGCTGAATTACTGGTTCTATTTGCGGCCCAATGCCTACATCAAGAATCCGTAGCCGGAACCCAGAACGCTTCGGGAGCGACTCATGAGCCACCTGCTCGACAGATTGAACTTCTTCCGGTCGAAAGAGCTGGAGCGGTTCGCGGACGGCCACGGCCACGTCACGCGCGAAAGCCGGGATTGGGAGGAAACCTACCGGAACCGATGGCAGCACGACAAGATCGTGCGCTCGACGCACGGCGTGAACTGCACCGGCTCCTGCTCCTGGAAGATCTACGTGAAGTCGGGGATCGTAACCTGGGAGACCCAGGAGACGGACTACCCGAGGACCCGGCCGGACCTGCCGAACCACGAGCCCCGCGGCTGCTCGCGCGGAGCGAGCTACAGCTGGTACCTGTATTCCTCCTGCCGGGTGAAGCATCCGCTGGTCAGGGGCAGGCTGCTGAAGGCTTGGCGAAGGCTGCGCGGCTCCATGTCGCCCGTCGCGGCATGGAAGGCGCTGCAGGCGGATCCGGCGTTGCGGGCCGATTACGTGAAATCGCGCGGAAAGGGCGGCTTCGTCCGCGCGAGCTGGAATGAGGCGACCGAGATCATCGCCGCCGCGAACGCTTACACGGCAAGGGAGCACGGCCCCGACCGGGTCATCGGGTTCTCGCCGATCCCCGCAATGTCGATGGTCAGCTACGCCGCCGGCTCCCGGTACCTCAGCCTGATCGGCGGCGTGTGCATGTCGTTCTACGATTGGTACTGCGATCTGCCGCCCGCCTCGCCGATGACGTGGGGCGAGCAGACCGACGTTCCGGAAAGCGCCGACTGGTACAATTCCGGCTTCCTTCTGCTCTGGGGCTCCAACGTTCCGCAGACGAGGACGCCCGACGCGCATTTCTACACGGAGGCGCGCTACCGGGGCACGAAGTCGGCGGTGATCTGCCCCGATTATTCGGAGGCCGCGAAATTCGGGGACATCTGGCTCAACGTGAAGCAGGGCACCGATGCCGCTCTGGCGATGGCGTTCGGCCATGTCATTCTGCGCGAGTTCCACCTGGACAGGCAGGTCGGATATTTCGCGGACTACTGCCGACGCTACTCGGACCTGCCGATGCTCGTGGTTCTGGAGGAGCAGAACGGTAAGCTTTTCCCTGGCCGGTTCCTGCGCGCGAGCGATCTGGACGCCAATCTCGGCGAAGACAACAACCCGGACTGGAAGACCGTGGCGTGGGACGGAGCAGCCGGAGGCCCTGCGGTCCCCAACGGCTCGATCGGGTTCCGCTGGGGCGAGCAGGGCAAGTGGAATCTCGAAGCCCGGGCCGGCGGCGAAGAGGCGAAACTCGCGCTGAGCTTCGCGGAGAGCGGCGTCCACGACGAAATCGCTTCCGTCGGGTTCCCTTATTTCGGCGGATGCGCGACCGATTTCTATTCGACCGGGGACACAAGGCCGGACGTGCTGGAGCGCAACGTGCCCGCGAAAAGGCTTCCGGCCGAGGGCGGGACCGTGCTCGTGGCGACGGTGTTCGACCTCATGTGCGCGAATTACGGGCTGGACCGCGGCCTCGGCGGCGACTGGGTCGCGAAGGACTACGCCGAGGACGTTCCGGGCACGCCCGCCTGGGCGGAAAGGATCACCGGCGTCGCCGCCGACAAGATCGCGCATGTCGCGCGCGAGTTCGCGTCCAACGCCGAAAAGACCGGCGGGAAGTCCATGGTGATCATCGGCGCGGCGATGAACCATTGGTACCACATGGACATGAACTACCGCGGCGTCATCAACATGCTTGTGCTCTGCGGCTGCGTCGGCCAGCCGGGCGGGGGCTGGGCGCATTACGTGGGCCAGGAGAAGCTGCGCCCGCAGACCGGATGGCTGCCGCTGGCGTTCGCGCTGGATTGGGGTCGCCCGCCCCGCCAGATGAATTCGACCTCGATGTGGTACGCGCATACCGACCAGTGGCGCTACGAGACGCTGTCGTCGAAGGAAATCCTTTCCCCGACCGCTCCCGGCGGGAGCTGGGACGCCGCGCTGATCGACTTCAACATCCGCGCGGAGCGGATGGGCTGGCTGCCGTCCGCGCCGCAGCTTAGGACGAACCCGCTCGATGTCGCGCGCGAAGCGAAGGAAGCCGGGCGGGAAGTGCCGGAGTATGTCGCGTCCCGGCTCGCGTCGGGCGATCTGCAGATGTCCTGCGAGGATCCGGACGCGCCGGAGAACTGGCCGCGCAACCTCTTCGTATGGCGGTCCAATCTCCTCGGATCGTCCGGCAAGGGCCACGAGTACTTCCTCAAGCACCTGCTCGGCACCGACCACGGGGTGATGGGGCGCGACCTTGGGAGCGAGGCGTCCGAGAAGCCCAAGGAGGCCATCTGGCACGAGGATGCGCCGGAGGGCAAGCTGGACCTGCTGGTCTGCATCGACTTCCGCATGAGCACGACCGCGGTCTACTCCGACATCGTGCTGCCTACGGCTTCCTGGTACGAAAAGAACGATCTGAACACGTCGGACATGCATCCGTTCATCCACCCGCTGCAGGCGGCCGTGGATCCTGCCTACGAGTCGAGGTCGGACTGGGAGATATTCAAGTCGATCGCGAAGAAGTTCCAGGAGATCGCGCCCGAAATCCTCGGCCGGGAGACCGACGTCGTCGCGCTGCCGATCCTGCACGACACGCCGGGCGAGATCGCCCAGTCCGAAGTCCGCGACTGGAAGAAGGGCGAGTGCGACCTGGTGCCGGGCAAGACGGCGCCGAGCTTCGTTCCCGTGGAGCGGGACTACGCGGCCGTCCACGACCGCTTCGTGGCACTCGGGCCGCTGATGTCGAAGATCGGCAACGGCGGCAAGGGGATCAGCTGGAACACCGAAGAGGAGGTCGAGCGGCTCGGCGAGCTGAACGGGGTCTGGGCCGATGGCCCGAGCAGCGGCTGTCCGAAGATCGTCAGCGACATCGACGCCGCCGAGGTTATCCTGATGCTCGCGCCCGAAACCAACGGCGAGGTCGCGGTCAAGGCGTGGAAGGCCTTGGGCCAGGCGACCGGTCGCGATCATGTCCACTTGGCGATGCCGAAGGAGGACGAGAAGATCCGGTTCCGCGACATCGCCGCCCAGCCCAGGAAGATCATCTCCTCGCCGACCTGGTCGGGCGTCGAGTCGGAGAAGGTCTGCTACAACGCCGGCTACACGAACGTGCACGAGCTGATACCCTGGCGCACGCTCACCGGGCGCCAGCAGCTCTACCAGGACCATCTTTGGATGCGCGCGTTCGGGGAGGGGTTCATGTCCTACCGGCCGCCGGTCGACCTGAAGACTATCACCGATGAGGTCCGGGCCGACAGCGATCGGCCGCATGTCGTCCTTAACTTCATCACCCCGCATCAGAAATGGGGCATTCATTCCACTTACTCCGACAATCTGCTGATGCTGACGATGAATCGCGGAGGCCCGGTGGTCTGGATATCGGAACGCGACGCCGGAGCGGCCGGAATCGAGGACAACGACTGGGTCGAGGCCTTCAACATCAACGGCGCGCTGGTCGCCCGCGCGGTCGTGAGCCAGCGCATCAAGGACGGCACGGCCTACATGTACCACGCGCAGGAGAAGATCCTGAACACGCCCGGCTCGGAATGGACCGGGCGCCGGGGCGGAATCCACAATTCGGTCACCCGCGCGATCCTCAAGCCCACGCACATGATCGGCGGCTACGCACAGCAATCCTACGGATTCAACTACTACGGCACCGTAGGCTCGAACCGGGACGAGTTCGTCGTCGTCCGTAAGATGGAGAAAGTCGACTGGCTCGACCGCGAGTCGGCGCGCGAGGAGGCAGTCCAATGAAGGTGAGAGCGCAAATCGGAATGGTGCTCAACCTCGACAAGTGCATCGGGTGCCACACCTGCTCGGTCACGTGCAAGAACGTCTGGACCAGCCGCGACGGCGTCGAGTACGCGTGGTTCAACAACGTCGAGACCAAGCCCGGAACCGGATACCCGACGGACTGGGAGAACCAGGCCCGCTGGAAAGGGGGGTGGACCCGCACATCGTCCGGAAAGCTCCATCCCGCCCAGGGATCGAAGTGGCGCATCATCGCCAACATATTCGCGAATCCGGACCTGCCCGAGATCGACGACTACTACGTTCCGTTCGATTTCGACTACGAGCATCTGAAGGCCGCTCCGGAAATGGAGGCGTTTCCGACCGCGCGCCCGTTCTCGAGAATAACGGGGGAACGGATCGAAAAGATCGAGAAGGGCCCGAACTGGGAGGAGATTCTGGGCGGCGAATTCTCCAAAAGGGGCCGGGACTACAATTTCGAAGGCGTCCAGAAGGAGATCTACGGCGAGTACGAGAACACCTTCATGATGTATCTCCCGCGCCTCTGCGAGCACTGCCTGAACCCGTCCTGCGCCGCGAGTTGCCCGTCGGGCGCCATATACAAGCGGGAAGAGGACGGCATCGTCCTGATCGACCAGGAGAAGTGCCGGGGCTGGCGCATGTGCGTCTCCGGCTGCCCGTACAAGAAGATCTATTACAACTGGGAAACCGGAAAATCCGAAAAGTGCACCTTGTGCTATCCCAGGATCGAATCCGGGAACCCGACGGTCTGCTCAGAGACCTGCGTCGGCCGGATCCGCTACATCGGCGTGATGCTCTATGATGCCGACAAGATTCTTTCGGCCGCGAGCGTCGAGAAGGAAACCGACCTTTACGAGGCCCAGCTGGGAGTCTTCCTTGATCCGAACGACCCGGAAGTCGTTTGGCACGCCGCCGAGGCCGGGATTCCCGACGACTGGGTGAAGGCAGCCCGGAACAGCCCGGTCTGGAAGATGGCGATGGAATGGAAGGTCGCGTTCCCGCTCCATCCCGAATACCGCACGCTGCCGATGGTCTGGTACATCCCGCCGCTGAGCCCGATACAGAACGCGGCGGAGGCCGGGACGATCGGCGGGAACGGCGGCATGCCCGACGTGCGTTCGCTGCGCATACCGGTCAAATACCTCGCCAACCTACTGACCGCCGGCGACGAGGAGCCCGTCGTCAGCGCGCTGGAGCGCATGCTTGCGATGCGCGCCTACATGCGGGCGAAGTCCATCGAAGGCGAAATCGACGAGAGCCTCGCCGCCCGCGTCGGCCTGACGGGCAGGATCGTCGAGGACATGTACAAGATCATGGCGCTGGCGGACTACGAGGACCGCTTCGTGATCCCGACGACGCACCGCGAGCAGGTCGAGGAGGCGTACGACATCCGCGGCGGCTGCGGATTCACCGACGGCAACAAGTGCTCGACAGGCATGAGCCGGGGCTCGCTGTTCGGCGGCAGCCGGAGGCCGCTGAAGATTCCGGCGGACGCGCCGCGATGACCGCCGCGATCCGCGACCGGACGCTCAAGGCGCTGTCGCTTCTGCTCAGCTATCCGACCGTCGAGCTCCAGCGATCGATGCCCGAGATCCGGAAGCTTTTCGCCGCCGACCGCCGCCTCGCCGGCGGGCCGCGCCGGAGCCTGGACACCGTGGCCGAGCGGGTCGCCTCGGGCGAAATCTACGAGCTGGAAGAAGAGTACGTTACGCTTTTCGACCGCACGAGATCCCTGTCACTCAATCTTTTCGAGCATGTGCACGGTGAAAGCAGGGATCGCGGCAGCGCGATGGTGAGCCTCGTGGAGACCTACCGCGACGGCGGCTTCGAGCCCGCGAGCAGCGAGCTCCCGGACCATCTGCCGGTCCTGCTGGAGTTCCTGTCGACCCGCCCCGCCGAGGAGGCGAAGGAGATTCTCTCCGACGCCGGCCACATCCTGGAAGTGCTGCGCACGCGGCTGGCGCGGAGGAACAGCGACTTCGCGCACATCCTCGCCGCGCTGCTGCGGATTTCGAGGGCCCGTCCCGACAAGCAGGCGGTCGCGGAGATGATGCGGCAGCCCGAGGGCGATCCCGACGACCTCGAAGCCCTCGACGAAGCCTGGGAGGAATCCGAGGTCACCTTCGGCCCGGATCCGAATGCGGGCTGTCCGCAGGCCCGCGACATGCTGTCGCGGATGAGCATCGGGACGGCCGTTCCGGAGCGCCCGGAAGCGAAATAGCTGGAGCGCGACATGCACAATTTCCTGTTCGGCATCTTTCCCTACATCGCCCTCGCGGTGCTGGCGGTCGGCTCGGTCGCGCGCTACGAGCGCGACCCGTTCACTTGGAAGACGTCGTCGTCGCAGCTCCTGCGGCGCAAGCAGCTCATCCTGGGATCGGTTCTGTTCCATGTGGGCGTTCTGATCGTGTTCTTCGGCCATCTGGTCGGCCTTCTGACGCCGATCTGGATGTTCGACGCGATCGGAATCTCCCACGGCGCCAAGCAGATCATGGCCATCGTGGTCGGCGGCATCGCCGGCGTGTTCGCGCTGGCGGGCGGGCTGATGCTTCTTCACCGGCGCCTTGCTGACCCCAGAATCCGCAAGACCTCGAGTTTCGGGGACATCGCGATTCTCGCGCTGCTTGTCCTGCAGCTCGCGCTGGGCCTCGGGACCATCGCCGTGTCGGTCGAGCACCTCGACGGCGAGGAAATGGTCAAGTTCATGGCTTGGGCCCAAGGCATCTTCACCTTCGACCCGCTCGCGGCGAGCTACATCGAGAACGTCGCGGGCATATTCAAGCTCCACCTTTTCCTCGGGCTTCTGATCTTCCTGGTGTTTCCGTTCACGAGGCTGGTCCACATGTTCTCGTTTCCGTTCCGGTACTTCCTCCGGCCCGGCTACCAGGTCGTGCGATCGCGCCGATCGGAATCGCAATCCCGGCAGTCCCGCTAACCGCCCCGAGCCGGGGCCGCGCGGCCGCCCCGGCGAACGCCGACGCGGCAGCCAGCCCGCATGGCCAAGCAATTTCTGCCTGAAGTCGTCGTCAACGGCGAAACCATCAGCCGCGCAGCCATTGCAGCGGAGGCGCAGAACCACCCCGCGCCGAAAGGAAAGCCGGGAATCGCCTGGAGGAAGGCCGCCAACGCCTTGGCGATCCGGACCCTCCTCCTCCAGGAGGCCAAGCGGCGCGGCATAGCCGCCGCTCCGGTTCCGTCCGGCCCGGGACGGCGCGAAACCGACGAGGAAACCATGATCCGGCAACTGCTCGAAGCCGAGATCATGCCGGAGCCTCCAAGCGACGACGCGCTGCTCGCCGAGTGGCGGGCCAATCCCGAGCGCTACAGGACGCAGCCTCTCTGGAAGGCTTCCCACATTCTGGCCGCCTGCGCCGTCGGCGACGAACCCGCCGACGCAGCCGCCAAAGCGAAGACGGAGGCGATCCGCCAGCGGGTCAGCGAGGACCCGGCAACCTTCGAGGCGCTGGCGGCCGCGCACAGCGATTGCCCGTCCAAAACCGCCGGCGGCGCGCTGGGGCAGCTCAGGCCCGGCGACGTCGTTCCGGAATTCGAGCAGGCTCTCCGGGCGATCGGCGGACGCGGGACCGCGAAGGCCCCTGTCCGGACGCGCCACGGATGGCACGTCTTGCGGGTCGATGCGTATGATCCGCCGCGCGCGCTGCCATTCGCCGCGGTGCGCGACCGGATCTCGGAGGCGATGGAAAAAGCGGCTTGGGCGCGCGAATCCAAGCGGTTCGTGGATCGGCTAGCCGCCGATGCCGAAATCAGCGGCGCCGATCTGGGAGGCTGAGCCGCTCTTCCGCCGCCTACCGGCGTCGCCCAGCCGCGCTGATTCCGACCGCGCCCAGAATCACAAGCCCCGTCGTGAGGTCCCGATAGAACGGATCGGCGTTGAGAATGTTGAATCCGTTGCTGATCAGCGCCAGCAGGAGAACGCCCGCGACGCTGCGCCAGACGGCGCCCACCCCGCCGTAGATGCTGGTTCCCCCCAGAATCACCGCGGCGATCGCCTGGAGCTCCAATCCGGTGCCCGCGCTCGCCTGGCCCATCGAGATCCGGGACACCGAAATCGCCGCCGCCAGCCCGGCCGAGATGCCCGCAATGACGAACGTCGCGATTTTGATCCGGTCGGTCCTTATCCCGGAAAGGATCGCGGCTTCCTCGTTTCCGCCGACGGAGAATATCTTGCGGCCGAGGGTCGTCCGGTTCAGCACGAAAGTCAGAACGAGGGCGAACGCGACGAAGACGTACACCGCGATGAAAATGCCCAGGAACTTGTCCCTGCCCAGCCACGTGAAATCGTCCAGCCGCACCGGGATCAGCCTCCCGTCGGAAATGACGATCGCCACGCCCTTGAAAACAAGGCTCGTGGCGATCGTTGCCAGGAACGAGTGGACGTTCAGCCGGGTGATGACGACGCCGTTGATCAGTCCGAGCGCGGCGCCGACGAGAGGGGCCATCAGCAGTCCGACGTACGGATCGACGTTAAGCGCCACCCACGCCGCGGTGACGCCCGCCACCGCGAACGTCGCTCCGACGGACAAATCGAATCCGCCGCCGATGATCACCAGCGTCATCGCGCTCGCCATGATGGCTAGCGGAGCGTTCTGGTTCAGAATGTTGAGAAGGTTCCGGAACGTGAGGAAGCTGTCGCTGAGCAGGCTCAGAAGCACGAAGAGCGCGACTCCGATCACCAAGACCGCGTAGGTCTGGAGAAACCGCGCGACCTGGTGCCGGTCGACGCGGATCATTGCCGCGTCTCCGCCGGCGCGCTTCGGACCGACCCTGCCTGCAGCCCGAAGAGAATCCGCAGCACCTCGCCCTGCGATTTCCCGACCGGATCGATTTCGCCCTCAATCCTGCCGCCGGACACCAGGTAAGCCCTGTGCGCCAGCCCGAGCACCTCGTCGATTTCGCTTGAGATCAGGAGCACGCCCGCGCCCTTTGCAGCGATTTCGGCGATCGCCTCGTGGATCCGCTGGCGGGCGCCGACGTCGACGCCCCGGCTGGGCTCGTCGAGTATGACGACATCCGGATCCCGGAGCAGCCATTTCGCAAGCAGCACCTTCTGCTGGTTGCCGCCCGAGAAGTTGAACACGTTGCCGTCGGGGTCCGGGGGCCTGATCTGGAAGTGGCCTATCGAATCGCGCGCCGCGCGCGCCTCCTTCCGGAATCTGACGCGGCCGAGCGCGGCGGCGAACGACCGCAGATGCGGCAGCGTCATGTTCGCCCTGACCGGCATGGTCATGACGAGGCCTTGGCGCCGCCTGTCCTCGGGGGCCATGACAAGCCCCATCCTGGTCGAGGCCGCGAGGTTTCGGTTCGCGTAGCGGACGCCGTTGAGCAGAACGTCGCCCCCGCTGTCCGGATCCGCGCCGATGACGGCCCTGGCGATTTCGGACCTTCCGCTCCCCACGAGGCCAATGAGCCCGACGATCTCGCCCCTGCCAATTTTGAAGGTCGCATCCTTGGTCCCGTTCGGCGAGCTGAGGCCGCTCACTTCCAGCACGGGGCCACTGTCCGGCGGGATTGCCCGTTCGGGGAAATGGGTTTCCGACCGTCCTCCTCCGAGCATCGCGGACACCAGCGATTCCTTCGTCTCGGAAGGGCCGTCCGATGTGCGCACGAGCTCCCCGTCCCGAAGAACCGTGATCCTGTCGCAGACCTCGAGAATGTTGTCGAGAAAGTGCGAAACGTACACCACAGTTCCGCCGGCTTCGCGGATTCTCTTCATCGTGGCATGAAGCCGCTGCGTTTCGTCGGCCGACAGAGACGAGGTCGGCTCGTCCATGACGATGACTTTCGCGTCCCGGGCCAAAGCCCGCATGATCTCGATCTTCTGCCGATCGGCGATCGAGAGGCCCGACACCTTCTCGGACGGGTCCAAGTCGAAGCCCGTCGCCGCCACGATCAGCGGCATCCGTTCCAATTCCGAACCGGCGAGGACGCCCCAGCGGTGCTCCTCCATTCCCAGGAAGATGTTCTGCGCAACCGTCAGCTCCGGAACCACCTGCAGTTCCTGATGCATGATCGCGATGCCGCGGCTGAGCGCCTCCTTCGGCGTCCAGTTGGAGGCGGGCTCGCCGAAAACGCGCAGTTCGCCCTCGCTGGCGGCGTGGTAGCCGCCGATGATCTTGCCGAGCGTCGATTTGCCCGCGCCGTTTTCGCCGACGAGGCCGTGTATCTCGCCCTGCCCGATCTCCAAATCAATGCCGCGCAGCACGCTGACGCCGCCGAAAGACTTTCCGACCCCGCGAACGCTGACGCAGGGCGGCGCCTGACTTGATCCGCTCCCCTCGTTCACCGCCTCAGCTGGCGGCCCGCGGCGCGGACTCCGCCTCGTCCACGGTCAAGTCCTCGCGCAGCGCGACTCCGTATTTCGCCCTAGCTTCCTCGATCGAAACGAAGCCGCGCCTGACGTCGGTCTGCACTTCCGGAAACGGCCTGGCCATGGGATTGCCGTATCCTCCCCCGCCGCCTGTCTCCGTTTCGACAAGGGTGCCTTCGGGAAACCATCGGGCCCTCATCTTCAGCGGCCGGTCGACCGCGCCGTCCGGCAGCGTGATCCTGTTTTGCGGGCCCTTTCCCGGGCCGCCGCCGCGAAGCCCCCAGGCCGGCGTGCGGGACCGCTCGAACCAAAGCGCCCCGGAGCAGTCCTCCAGCAGCTTGTACTTCCGCACGACGCCGCATCCGCCCCGCCAGCGGCCCGCGCCGCACGAGTCGCGCCTCAGGGAAAACTCCTCGATGCGCACGGGAAACTTGGTCTCGTAGACTTCCGCGGAGATGTTGCGGAACGCTCCGTTCACGAGATTGATGAGAGCGCTTTCACCGTCTCCGTCCGCGCGGGCGCCCCATCCTCCGGCGGTCGGCTCGATCGCCATCCATTGGCCGCGGCCCGGATCGACCGAGAAGAACGCGGCGACCATCGAATCCCCGTAGTGGGCGGCGGTCGCGCGCTCGGGAATGGCTTCGGACATGCACGATATCATCAGGTCGGCCAGCAGCCCGAGCCCGGTGAAGTACCACTCGCAAGCGGCGGGCTCCTTCGCATTGAACATGCATTCATCCGGTATCCTGACCGTCATGGTCTCGAAGGATCCGCCGGTGATGGCGCGTTCCGGATTGATCATGGTCTTGTACGCGAGCCTGAGCAGCGATTTCGTCTGGACGGCTCCGCAGTTCACGGACCCCGCGACCGGCCCCGACGTGCCCTCCAAGTCGACGATCATGCGCTCGCCTTCGATGGTGAGGGTCAGAGCGACCTTCACGGGCTCGCTCCCAATGCCGTCGTCGTCGAGATAGCCCTCCCGGCGGTACGTTCCATCGGCAAGCTTCGCGATCGCTTCGCGGTCCATGCGCCGGGCCTGCTCGAAAATGTTCCGGCACGCCGCCCGGTAGGTGCCGACGCCGATCTTGGCCAGAAGCTGCGACAGCCGACGCTGCCCCGTCCTGATCGACGCGATCTGCGCGTTCAGGTCGCCGATCGATACCTCCGGCAGCCTCGTGTTCAGGCGGAGGTGGTCGTGCCACTCCCTGATCGGCTCGCCCGCTTTGACGATCCTGGTCGGGCCCAGCCGCAGCCCTTCGTGGTATATGCTGGTCGAGCCCATGGTCGATCCGGGATCGATAGCGCCGATGTCGCCCCAATGTGCCCGGGCCGCGCCGAATCCGACCAGCTCGCCGTCGTGGAACACCGGCCCCACCGCCGTGATGTCGTGCAGGTGCGTGCCCTGCATGTAGCTGTCGTTCATTATGAACACGTCGCCGGGCGACATGTCCTCGCCGTAATAGTCGAGCACATGGTGGACGCACGCATCGATCGCGCCGACGAATAGCGGAACTCCGGTGGACTGCCCGAGCATGTTGCCGTCGGAGTCGAGAAGCGCGACCGCGCTGTCGCGCCCCTCGTAGATGACCGCCGAGTACGCGGAACGCCACAACGCCGCGTTCATGTCCTCGGCGCATGCGGTTACGAAGTTGCGAACGACTTCCGTCGTGACCGGATCCGCCTCGGACGTCATCTACTCGCCCTCCCCGAACGTCATGAGCAGATGGCCGCCGTCCATCAGCCGGACGATCCAGCCGGGCGGCACAAGCGTGGTTGCCGTGGCTTCCTCGATAACCGCAGGTCCCGCGACAACATCGTTCGCGGCGAGCCCCGCGCGGTCGAGAATCGCAGTCTCCCGAGGCGCTCCGTCGAAATAGACTTCGCGGCTGCGCGGGGCGGCAGCTTCTCCGGCCGCCATTTCGGCGCGCGCCGGACGCGGAAGTTGGCCGACGGCGGTGACGCGCAGATTCGCCAGCTCGACGCGCGCATCGGGACTGTTGTGTCCGTACTGGCGCATGTAAGCGTCGTCGAAACCGCGCCGGGTCGCAGCCATGTCCAAGCTGCCGCCCGGAACAGGAACAGTCAGCACGTACTCCTGCCCCAGATACCTGAAGTCCGCGGCTCGTTCGAAAGCTATGGCGCTTTCGGCTACGCCCTCGCCGGCAAGCTGATCCCGGCCCTCGTCCTCCAAGCGAACGAACCTCGCCTCGATCTCCGAGGACTCAAGCGCGTCCCAGAATCCGAACAAGGTCTCCTTCAGATCGTGGCGGATGTCGGTCTGCAGCATTCCCCAAGCGGAAAACGCGCCCGGGTGGACCGGAACGATGACCTCCCGGATTTCCAGCTCCGCAGCGAGCGCGGCCGCCTGCGCCGGCCCCGCGCCGCCGAAAGCGACCAGCGAGAAGTCGCGCGGATCGATCCCGCGCCGGACCGTGATCGTCCTGATCGCGTCGGCCATCTTCGCGTTGATGATGTCGACGACGCCCTGCGCCATCGCCTGGGCGTCCATGCCGAACCCGGAGCCGAGCCTTTCCATCGCCGACCGCGCCGCATCCGCGTCCAGCGTCAGCTCGGATTCCGGAAAGTTGGAGCTGTCCAGCCGCCCGAGCACGAGGTTCGCGTCGCTTACGGTGGGTTCAGTGCCTCCGCGCCCGTAGCAGATCGGGCCGGGAACCGACCCGGCCGATCGCGGGCCCACGCGCAGCGCGCCCGATTCCTCCCAGACTATCGAGCCGCCTCCGGCGCCGATCACGTTTATGTCGACGACCGACATCTGCACCGGAAGCCCCTCCACGATCGCCTCGTTCGAGGATGTCGGCGATCCGTCGACAACAAGGCTCGCATCGAACGAGGTTCCGCCCATGTCGATGCAGATCAGGTTCGGGCGGCCTGCGTCCGCCGAAAGCGCCCGGCCCCCTATCGCGCCTCCGACCGGCCCCGAAAACAGGGTCTGCAGAGGCGCGCGGCTTGCCGCTTCGGCCGACATCACGCCGCCGTTTGACTTCATCACGTACAGTCCGCGTCCGCGCGGAAACCGCTCCTTCAATTCGCCGACAAGCAAATCGAGATAGCCCCGGACGACCGGAGCAAGGTAGCTGTCCATGACGGTCGTGGATGTGCGCTCGAATTCCCGCCATTCCGGTGACACCCTGTGCGACAGCGCGATTTCGACCCCCGGCAGGATCGCTTTCAAATGCCGCTCCACCGCGAGCTCGTGCCGCGGGTTCTTGAACGAGAACAGAAGGCACACGGCGACGGCTTCGTACTTCCGCTTCCGCGCCTCGTCAGCAAGGCGGTCCAAGTCCTCCAGGCGCAGCTCCTCCGCGACCTCTCCCGTGCCGGCGATCCGTCCCCGCACGGTGAACGTATCCTCCAGCGGCACCAGCGGATCGGGCTTGTTCCAGCGGATCGAGAAGATCTCGCCCCTGTTGTTTCCTTGAATCGTGTAGATGTCGCGGAAGTTCCGGTTGGCGACCAGCGCCACCTTCGCGCCCGTCCGCGTCAGGAGCGCGTTCAAGCCGACCGTCGTTCCGTGGACGAAGAACTCGACCGGGGCGTCCTTCGCGACCGCCGACTGGATTCCTCTCAGAACCGCCAGCGCCGGGTTTTCCGGCGTCGAAAGGACCTTTCCGGCCGCGCAAGCGCCCGTCGCCACATCCTGGCAGACGATGTCAGTGAAGGTGCCGCCGATGTCAGCGGCGATCCTGTAGTTCATTCCCGACCGCCGTCCGGTGGTTCCGAAAGCGTCGGCCGCGCCCGGTTCGGGTTTTCCGGGCGCGGCCTTGAACTGTCGAAGTCGGCCTTACTGCGCCCACTCGCCCATGAAGTCCGGGTTCTCGTCCAGTTCCTTCTTCGTGATCATCGCGGGCATCGGCCCCACAAGGTCCATGTTGACCGCGACTTCAGGCTCGCCGCCTTCGAGCTTCGTGACGATCGCCTCCAGCGCGAGCACGCCCATCGTCTTCGGGAAATACGCGAGCGTCGCGTCCCAGCGCCCCTCCCGTATCGCGTCGATCGCGATGCTCGCGGCGCCGCCGCCGGACATGTACACCGCTTCCACATCGTAGCCTGCGGCCTCGAGCGCGATTTCGGCGCCGACGAGGTGCTGGTCCGCGTTGGACAGCACCGCATGGACATTGGAGTTGGCCTGCAGAATGTCCGTCATCGCCGTAAGCGAAGTATCGGGATCGTACCAGCCCTCTCCTTCCGCCACGACATTGATGTTGCTGTGCTGGCCGAGGACATCGAGAAACGTCTCGAGCCGAAGGTTGTCGAACGGGAAGATCTTCGCCCCGATCAGGGCGACGACATTGCACGGATCCAAATCCGCGCAGAACTGCACGACGGCGTTCGCCTGCGCGGTCGCTCCGGGCACGGGAGGCGACGCCAACGTCGCCGTAATGCCCGGAACCTGAGGCTGGAGATCGTTCAGATCCGGTCCGACCGGAAACAGCGTCGTCGCTATCGGAACGCCCTCGGCGATGACCTGCTCGAATGCGCCCGAAATACCGATCGAATCGTTCGGCAGAACGATGAAGCCGTCGAAATTGCCGGCCGCGAGCACATCCTCGATCTGGTTGTACTGCCGTTCCGCATCGAACTGGCCATCGAAGATCGCGGTTTCAACCCCGAGTTCCGCCGCCTTCTCCTCGATCCCTGCGTAGACCGCCTGGTTGAAGCCGTTCTGCGACGAAGAGGCGAAGAACGCGACGTTCCAGCTTTGCGCCGAAGCGGACCCGCCAACCGCGATGGCGACCGAAGCCGCGGCCGCCCACGTTAGCTTGCTCATTTTACCCCCCTGCAAAGATGACGTTGGACACGAGAGTAGCATTATGCAAAGTTTATGCAATCCAAACTTTGGGGTTCGAGCTTTGGCAATCGATGAGGCGGGGCGGGAAACTCCGGAGGACGGAGGGCGGAGGCGCGGCTCCGCGCAAGTTTACGAGGAATTGCGCGAAGACATACTTTGGCTGAGGCTGAAGCCCGGCGCGCCGCTTGACGAAATGGCCTTGGCGCGCCGTTTCGGAATCTCGCGGACTCCCATCAGGGAAGCCCTTCTCATGCTGGCGGGCGAGGATCTCGTGCAGCTACTGCCCAAGCGGACCAGCATCGTCGCGCCGCACTCGCTGGACAATCTCGGCGAGCATCTGGATGTCCAGCTGATGCTCTCCCGCGCCGTCGCGCGCACGGCGGCAGTCCGGCGCACCGAATCGGATGTCGCGCGGATGCGGAACGGAGCCGCTGAATTGAGAAGGCTTGCGGGAGGCGGGCCGTCGGAGCGCGCGATTCGGGCGGACCACGCGGTCCGGCGGCGGATCAGCAAATCCGCGCGGAATTCGTTCCTGTACAAGTTCTACGGACTCATCCTCGACTACGGGACCCGGGCGAAGATGCTGCATTTGGTCGCCAACGCGACGGACGAGGAGGCTTCGAACGCCGCCGAAATGGTATCCGCACTCGTCGAAACGGTCGCCGCGCGCGACCCGGAGGGATCGGACCAGATCATGACCGACATTCTCTTCCAGGAGAAATCCATCATCTGCCGGTGCATGGAGCCCGCGTTCGGGGCGGCGTTCCGCGTGCCTACGCCCGAAGTGGAAATGCAGGCCGCCGAAGGCTGACGGAAGCGGCCATCCGCCTCCCGGCGGCGCGCTATGACTGAAGGCACCAGCGCATGATGGCCTTGTGGGCATGCAGGCGGTTTTCGGCCTCGTCGAACACGACCGAGTGCGGACCGTCCATCACTTCCGAGGTGACCTCCTCCTCGCGGTGCGCCGGAAGGCAATGCATGAACAGCACGTCCGGATTGGCAAGCGAAACGAGGCGGGCGTCGACCCGGTAGCGCTCCAAGGCCGCCCGCCGTCGCTCTCGTTCGGCGGGCTCCTCGTGCATCGAGACCCATGTGTCCGTCACGATCAGATCCGCGCCGGCGACGGCCGCGTCCGGATCCCGCTCGATTCGGACTTCCGCGCCGTTCGACCTCGCGAATTCGCATGACGCGGAGTCGGGGTCCATTCCGGGCGGCCCGGAATAGGTGAAGTTGAATTCGAGCTGTCCGGCCGCTTGCACCAGCGAAGCGCAGACGTTGCTCGGCGCTCCCGACCAAACGACCTTCCTGCCTGCAATTGGCCCCCGGCGCTCCTCGAACGTGAGTATGTCGGCCATGATCTGGCAGGGGTGGCTCCTGTCGGTCAGCCCGTTGATGACCGGAACCGAGGAGTGCTCGGCAAGCTCGTCGACAAGCCTCCCGTCGAAGGTGCGGATCATGATCAGATCGACGTAACGGGAGAGAACCCTTGCCGTATCGGCGACCGATTCGTTCCGGCCCATGTGGATTTCGCCGCCGGAGAGCACGAGCGTCTGCCCGCCCATCTGCCTGACCCCGACATCGAACGAAACGCGCGTCCGCGTGGAAGGCTTTTCGAAGATCAGCGCAACCATGAGTCCGGCAAGCGGCAGCTTGTCGTCGACGGCGCCGTTGGGCCTTCCCTTCCGCGCGGCCTTCATTTCCGACGCGAGGGCAAGCATCCTCCTGAGCTCCTCCGGCGGCGTCCGGCTGATCTCCAGGAAATTGTTCATCGGGCGTTCGCCTCCAGATCCTGGGCCGCCATCCCGATCCGCCTCGCGGCTTCCGCCAATTCCGCCACGCTCATGTTCAGCGGCGGCAGCACGCGCACTACGTTTCCTCCGGCGGGCACCGTCAGAACCTTGTTCCTGAACCCGGCTTCGACGACATCGGAATTCTTCGCCTTGCAGGCCAGACCGAGCATGAAGCCGGACCCTCGGACTTCCTCGAATATTTCAGGGTGGCTTCCGACCACCGCCTCGAGCCCTTGGCGCAAGCGGCCCGCCCGCCTTCGGACATCCTCAAGGAACGACTCGTCGGCGACGATCTCCATCACGGCCGCGCCGACCGCGCATGCGAGCGGATTTCCGCCGTAGGTCGACCCGTGGGTGCCAGCCGTCATGCCCTCGGCGGCCTTGCTTGTCGCAAGGCACGCGCCGAGCGGGAAACCTCCTCCGATGCCCTTCGCGATCGCCATGATGTCCGGCTCCACGCCCGCCCATTCGTGCGCGAAAAGCTTGCCGGTCCGCCCCATTCCGCTTTGAATCTCGTCAAGAACCAACAGCAGGTCCCGCTGGTCGCACAGCTGCCGCAGCGCCTTGAGATACCGGTCCGGAAGCGGGACGATGCCGCCCTCGCCCAAGATCGGTTCCACCATGATCGCGGCCGTTCTGTCGTCGATGGCGTTCTCGACCGCCGCGATGTCCCCGGGTTCGACCTGCTTGAATCCCGGCATGAGCGGACCGAAGCCGGAAACAAGCTTCTCCGCCCCCGCCGCCGAGATCATCGCAAGCGTGCGGCCGTGGAAGGATCCATTCAGCGTGATGATTTCGTTCTTTTCGGGCGCTCCGCGGTGATGCCAGAATTTTCTGGCCATTTTGACCGCCGCCTCGGTCGCCTCGGTTCCCGAGTTGGTGAAGAACACGGTGTCGGCGAACGTGCGTTCGACAAGCAGGTCCGCGAGCCGCTCCTGATTGGGGATCCGGTACAGGTTCGAAGTGTGCCAAAGCTTCGAAGCCTGTTCCGACAGCGCCGCCACCAATGCGGGATGGGCGTGCCCCAAGATCGACACCGCGATTCCGGCGCCCGCGTCCAAGTAGCGCTCTCCGGACTCGTCGATAAGCCAGCAGCCCTCGCCCCTGACGAACGCCATCGGCGCGCGATCATATGTCGGCAGTATGTGGGACATCATCGCTGACCCCGCCGCGAAAACGCGCCTACTAGCAAAGGGCCTTGCGGCAAGTCAATTTCGTGCCTGCGAGCGGGTGCGCCGACGCAGTCGGACTGTCGGGAGTTGCGTGCTCCGAACGCCGCCCGCTGATTACCCCATGCCGATGCCGGGCTTCTTGGAGGCCTGCCGACCGCCTTCGGGCGGAAGAGTCCGGCACGGGCAGGCCGAAGCGTTCGGGTCGATGACGACGGGCGGGAATTGCGCGGCCTGCCAACGCGGAAAATTCAAATCAGACCCCCGGCCTTCCCCGCGCCAGCGGGCCCCGGCGAATCGGGTGGGGGCAGCGCAGGCGGGCAGGCCGGCCTTCCCCGCGCCAGCGGGCCCCGGTGTTCCTTCAGAACGCCGCGTTCGGCATCCTAAGCCCGCACCGCACCAGACGCTGACCTTGTAAACTGCGCCTGTAACTTGAATGCATCCGTCGCGGGTCTCCGTGCCGTTCCTTTCGACGAATGCGGATCGGATGGCCAACGTCCTGCGGCGCGAGACGCGGAGCGCCGGAATTGGATGAACCTAACGGGCCCGCAGTGAAAACAGTTAGGGCCTGTTAACGCTTGCGTCGAGATCGGGTCTGTGGCAAGCTGTTGTCAACAATGGAAAAAACAAGCGAGCAGTTCCCGATCATGGCCAGCATCACCGAAGAGCAGTACGCCTTGCTGCATCCCCATCTTCCGGTCCAGCGCAGCAACGTGCTGATTCCGAACATCGTCATCATCAACGCCTTGCTGCACATTCTTGAGAACGGCTGCAAGTGGCGCGCGCTTCCGGAGCGCTACGGCAAGTGGCACACGGTCTACATGCGGCTGCGCCGCTGGGCCGAGGCGGGCGTGCTGGCGCGGCTGCTTGCGGCGCTGCGGGAGCAGGAGCTGACGGACAAGGACCTCGACTGCCTCGGCCTCGACAGCACCAGCGCCGAGGTGCATCCCGACGGCACCGGGGCCCAAAAAAAAGAGGCCCGCAGAGCATAGGCAAGTCCCGCGGCGGCTGGAACACGAAGATCCACATGATCGCCGCAAGCGGCTGGATGGCAATGGCTTTCCGCCTTTCCGGCGGGCAGGCCCACGACGCGCCGGAGGGCCGGGCCCTGCTGGAGGGCTTCGGCAAGCGGGGCTCCAAGGCTCCGCCGGTGATGGATCGCGCCTACGAGGGCGACGAGACCCGTCGGCTCGTCCGCGACCTCGAAATGACGCCGGTCGTGCCGCCGAAGGCGAACCGGAGGGTCAAATGGGATTTCGACCGCGAAACCTACAAGCGGCGGAACGAGGTCGAGCGGCTGTTCCGCAGGCTCAAGGGCTGCCGGCGCATCTTCACCAGGTTCGAGAAGCTCGACGCGATGTACGCCGCTTTCCTCTGCTTCGCCCTCATCGTCGAAATCATCAAGCGTTAACAGGCCCTAGTCATACCGGACAGTTAATCATACAGGTCTGCAAGAGTTGTTACAGCACCTATGTGCTCGGTCGCCGCCAGAGCATTCACGAAGAGCATATCCGCCGTCACCATTTTGGTGCCGATGCTTTGGGCCAGCGCCAAGTACACGCAGTCGTAGACTGGCCTGTCCAGCGCCAACGCTATGCGAACGGCGGCCGCTCCCACGGTCTCGTCGGCGCTCCATAGAACGGGCATCCCCGGCACAGCAGCCATCAATTCGCTGACTCGACCGCGTTCTATCTCGCCCTGACGGGCCTTGCGCCATAGCGTGTTGGCGATCTCCGACACCATCAGGCGCGGCGCGAACAGATCAAAGCCATCCACCAGCAGGCAATTTGCGGCGTCCGAACCCTCTTCCGCAACCAGCCATTTGACGGCAACGCTGGCATCGACCACCAAGCCCATCATCCGATGCGGTACCCGCTGTTTCGACTCTCGCGGATTATTGCTTCCGACGGCGTTTGCGGTTTCCCACTGGTCGTTCCGCGCAACTTCTCGGCAAGAGCCCTGAAAGCTTCGCGCTTCGCCGTCATGTCGTCGCCCTCAACCGCACGCGCGAGGATGTGGCGCACCTCGCCTTCCAAAGAGCGGTCGTTCGCAGCCGCTCGCTGTTTGAGTTTGCGGAACACATCGTCGTTCAATTTCCGCACATTTATCGTCGCCATCGTACCGCCTCCGCCTGCGTAGTATCAATTTGATATCATATTGTATCATGGCACGCAACGGCCGCATCATCCTCCATCCATTCCGCAGTGATATCCCCGCTTTGCCGGATCATCCGGCATGCCGGGCGCCCGGCATTCCGACGGGATGAAGCCTGACCGGCCAGTCGGGGAGCGCAATCCCCGAACCCTGTCAGCTACTGGAAAGAAATGGCTTGTAACATTCTTCGAAAAAGCAACAGCCGAGTCGGGAGGCTCAGACCTGCCGTGCATCCCGAACGCCGCCAAGTGGTTGGTTTTCTGTTCAACAACTTGGGATGCAACTCAATCAACATGCCGGACTGGTACGGGACAAGCGTCGTTCGATGATTGAACTGCGCCGAGCATGCCGGAGAGCCATTGGTCAAACACATGAGCCAAAAAGCAAAACGGACGGTACGTTGACCGAGAGCAGATGCAAGCCGAGATCGCGGGATGTAACAGCCGGGGACTGCCCTTCGCGCACGGTCTTTCGTTCTCGGGGTGGCGGCAGCCTCTGAACATGGTATGCCCTGCGCGCTCGGGCACCAAACCCGTCCTTGAGAAGCTTGATACAAGCCAACAGATGTCCCCGAGCCGACCGTGAAGACCGATACCCTGATCGTGGCAGGGTGCGCGTCAACCCCAAGGAAACCATGGTCGCGATGCGAGTTACGCTACCGCGCCGCCGATCCATTGAAGGCTAAATCCGAGGTCATGATACCAAGATTGGAGACAATGGATCGGGTCGCTGGTATCTTCTGACCGTGAAGAGCTTAAACTTGGCGTTCGCCAACGCGGGCTTTTCCTTCTTGCGCATTTGGAAACGGCTTGACGGATGGCTGACAACGCCGATTTCGCGAACCTGATCTGGCAGGTCGCCGATCTGCTGCGCGGTCCCTACCGCCCGCCGCAATACGAGCGCGTCATGCTGCCGATGACGGTGCTGCGACGTTTTGACTGCGTGCTTGCCGCCACCAAGGCGAAGGTACTCGCGGAACACGAGCGGCTGAAGAACAAGCTCGACGGCCCGGCGCTGGATGCCCGGCTGGACGCGGCGGCGGGCCAGCGCTTCCACAACCATTCACCACTCGACTTCGAACAGCTGACGGGTGACCCGGACCTGATCGCGCCTCATCTTGCTGCTTACATCCAAGGCTTTTCCGAAAACGTGCGCACCATCTTCGAGTATTTCGAGTTCGACACCGAGATTGAAAAGATGGACCAAGCGAACATCCTCTATCTCGTGGTCTCCCGGTTCCGTCACATGGATCTCCACCCGGACAGGGTCCCGAACCCACAGATGGGCCTCATCTTCGAGAACCTGATCCGCCGCTTCAACGAGTTGGCCAACGAAACTGCCGGCGACCACTTCACACCGCGCGAAGTAATCCGACTGATGGTGAGCATTCTGTTCATCGAAGACAATGACCTGCTCTCGACGCCCGGCACCGCACGCACGCTGCTTGATCCGGCCTGCGGAACCGGCGGCATGCTGGCTGAGGCACAGAACTACCTGCGAGACCACCACCTCGACGCCCGGCTCTTCGTATTTGGCCAAGACTACAACAGGCGGGCCTTCGCCACTGCCGCCTCCGACATGCTGATGAAGCAGGTGGACCACAATGGCAGCGACAACAACATCCGCTTCGGCGATAGCCTCACGGAGGACAAGTTTGCTGGCCAGACCTTCGACTACTTTCTCACCAACCCGCCGTTCGGGGTGGACTGGAAAAGGCAGCGGAGCGAAATCAAGCGTGAGCACGAAATGGAAGGTTTCGCAGGCCGCTTCGGTGCTGGCCTGCCGCGCGTGAGCGATGGCTCGTTGCTGTTCCTCCAACACATGACCGCTAAATTCGAGAGGGTAGCGACAAACGAACGAAAGCACGGCTCGCGCCTCGCTATCGTGTTCAGCGGCTCGCCGCTGTTCTCCGGCGGCGCTGGTTCTGGAGAGAGCCGGGTCCGCCAGTGGCTTATCGAGAATGACTGGCTTGAGGCCATCGTCGCCCTGCCCGAGCAGATGTTCTACAACACCGGCATCGGAACCTACGTCTGGATTACTACCAACCGAAAAGAGCGGCGGCGGAGGGGTAAGGTCCAGCTCGTGGACGCGCGCGAAGTCTGGACGCCCGGCGGCGGCGCGGAGATCAAACGCGGTTTGGGAGACAAGCGCCGCCACATCGCAAACGGCCAGATCAACGAGATTGTGCGTCTCTACGGCAGGTTCGAGCAGGACGACCGATCAAAGATTTTCGACAACGAGGACTTCGGCTACACCCGCGTCACGGTCGAGCGTCCGCTGCGGCTCGCATACAGGATGACAGTCGAAGACAAGGCCCGCTTCCTCGACGCGTGCCCCCACCTGCTGGACGATGTGCAAGCCATAGACCGTGCGCTGGGACGCGAGCCGATGCTCGATTGGGACCTCGTACGACGCGGGATTGAGAAGACCCTTCGAACCAATGGTTCGCGCTGGAAGGTCGTGGAGAAAAAACTGTTCCGCGACGTGTTCACGAGCAGGAATCCGGAGGCCGAACCGGTTCCCGCAAGCAATCGCGACGGCGGGTGGGAACCCGACCCGGCGTTGCGCGATTTCGAGAACGTTCCGCTTAAGGACGATGTTGATGCCTATTTCGAGCGCGAGGTCCGTCCGCATGTACCTGACGCTTGGATAGATCGAGAAAAGGACAAGGTGGGTTACGAGATTTCCTTCAACCGGCATTTCCATAAATACATGCCGCCGAGACCGCTAAAGGAAATCGACGCCGACTTGATGGCGGCAGAAAAAGAGATCGCACATCTGCTGCGGGAGGCAATGGAGTGACTACAGCAGTTGCGGCTAACGGGGTTCCACGACGCAAGCTTAAACATTTAGCTTCTGTCAACGACGATGTGCTTGATGAGAACATCGACATGGAATTCGAAATGCAGTACATTGACATTGGAAACGTCGACTCCATGGGGCGCATTTCTGAAGTGGCGTCATTCCGGTTCGGAGACGCTCCAAGCCGCGCCCGTAGGCTTGTCCGTGACGGTGATGTTATCATCTCGACCGTAAGGACCTATTTACAAGCGATCGCACAGATTCGTGAACCGCCAGACAATCTTGTCGTCTCGACAGGTTTTGCGGTGATCCGCCCGTTTCAAGACAGATTCGATGCACGGTATTGCCGGTTTGCGCTTAGGGAGCCATCTTTCCTAGCAGAAGTGGAAAAGCGTTCGGTTGGCGCGAACTATCCGGCAATCAACGCTTACGACCTTGCAGACATTCCAATTCCAATACATTCACTTCCTCAGCAGCGCGCCATTGCCGATTATCTCGAACGCGAGATAGCCCAGCTGGACACGCTGGCCACGACGAAGGAGCGCATGCTCGAACTGCTGGCGGAAAGACGTCAAGCACTCATCGTCGCTGCCGTCGCTGGACGCATCGATTCGGTCGCGCGACTGAAGGGGGCAGCCGATGCCATTTTTGAAGATGCAAGGCGGAACAAGACTGGAACGAATCGAGAATACGATCACAGGTCTTCTGCGGGATACGATGGGTTGACTACGCAGCCCGTATCCCCCTATCCGACCAAACGCTTGAAGCATGTTGTGTCGCTGCGCCAATCGCGAGTCAATGGAAACGGAGGCAGAGGCCCGTATATCGGACTTGAGAATATTGAGCCGTGGACGGGGAGACTTTCCAACGGCCTGTCGACGACTACGGAAGACTCCGCTCAATGCAACGTTTTCCGTCCCGGGGATGTTCTGTTTGGAAAGCTGCGCCCGTACCTCGCCAAAGTTTGGGTCGCGGAGTTCGCGGGTAAATCCACGACGGAATGCCTCGTCATGAAGCCGGTCGAAGTCGAATCCCGCTTTCTCGGATATGTATGCCTCAGCCAGGATTTTATCGACGCCGTGGACGCATCAACGTTTGGCTCCAAGATGCCGAGGGCTGAATGGAGCTCTATCGGGAACATGCCGATTCCGGTTCCGAAGCGGCACGAGCAACGCGCCGTAGCCGATTATCTCGACCGCAAAACGACTCGATTGGACATGCTGAAGGTCAAAATCCAAGGCGCAATCGCCCTCCTCACGGAACGCCGCGCCGCACTCATCGCAGCGGCGGTCACCGGCCAAATCGCGGTTGAGGACGACACATGAGAGTCGCACGCGTCAAACTTGCGAACGTTCGCCCGATCAAGAAAGCTGAGCTTCGCTTCAGGCCCGGTTTCAACCTTATCGTCGGGGTCAACGGGGTCGGCAAGACCGCCGTTCTCGACGCCTTGGCCGTTTGCCTGTCCGATGTGGTCCGGCATGCCAACGCGCTTCGGGGGCGCACGACACGCCGGTTCGATATCGGAGCCATTCGATTGGGCTCCAACGCAATGGATATCACATGCGATTTCGAAAGCGATAAAGAAAACGTACGGTACGTCTACACGCTCCATAAGCCCCGCGATACGCCCGAAACTGCGGAGTTCGTTGGAGACATACCGCCACTCGCTACCGGCGACGAATCGGGGGGACGCCCTTTGGCCGTTCTGTTCTCAACGAACCGGGCGGTTCCATCAGAAAAGGCACCCGCGAAAGGAGCGACGACGGGCGGTACAGCCGCCGCTTTTTGGAGCGCCCTGTCGAGTCGGGAGCTTCGCCTCGGCGAGCTCGCGGCGTGGATACAGGTTCAAGAGGCGTTGAAGCAGGAGCGATCCGCGTCAGGGCGTACGCTGCACGCCATGGGCAAAGCGATAACGCGCTTTCTCCCAAGTTTTCGAAACCTGCGCGTAGGCGGCGAGGGAGAGAGCGGCGGCTTACTCCTAATCGACCGCGATGACTGCACAACGCTGCCGGTTCGATTTCTCTCGGACGGCGAGCGGGGCGTTCTAGCGATCATGCTCGACCTGACCCGCCGGCTAGCGCAAGCCAATCCGAACATGAAGGACCCAGCCGCCGAAGCTGAGGCAATTGTTCTGATCGACGAGATCGAACTCCACCTCCATCCGAAATGGCAGCGAGCAATTGTTGGAAATCTTACCAAGACGTTCCCGAAATGCCAGTTCATCGCGACGACCCATTCGCCGCAGGTGATCGGCGAGGTGGAGCGCGACCGCGTCCAGATCATTACCAATGACCAAGTGCATCCGCCACCGCGTTCTTTTGGTCTCGATTCCAGTAGCGTACTCGAAGAAATCATGAAGGTAGACTCGAGAACGGAGAAGGTGAAAACGCTGATATCGAAGATTGCCCGGATGATTGGGAACGGTCATTATGACAATGCCCGGGAGTTGTTGGCCAAACTTATACGTCAGCTGGGGGAGGACGACCCAGAGGTGACGTATTACCTGACTCTGCTGGACTTCATGACCGACGACGAATGAGAGCAATTACGAAGGGACGTGAGCCTCGGAGCCTTACTAAGCATAGGGCTAACGGTGGAAACTACGACGACTACAGGAATACCGACGAGCTTCGGAACGCGCTGGCGGCCGAACAGCGGGGGCTGTGCTGTTACTGCATGGGACGCATCCGACCCAACAGGGACGCAATGAAAATCGAGCATTGGCAATGCCAGGCCCGTTATCGCGACGAACAGTTGAACTATCGCAATCTCCTTGGCGCCTGCCTTGGCGGGGACGGGCAACCACCGTGTTTTCAGCACTGCGACACTCGGAAGGCCGACGCCGATCTACGCTGGAACCCGGCCGACCCCGAACATAGGATCGAAGCGCGGGTGAAGTATCGTCCCGACGGCACTATCGAATCCGATGACCATACATTCAATAAGCAGTTGAACAAGGTTCTTAACCTCAATCTCGAAGTTCTCAAGGCCAACCGCAAATCTGCTCTGAAGGCCTTGTCATGGTTGTCGAAAACGCAACAGCGCGACGTGCTGCGAAGGCGGATTGAATGCTATCGGGAAAAAATCACTGCCGGGAATGGAGATCTCGAACCTTACAGCCAAATCGTTGTTTGGACGCTCGACCAAAAACTTGAACAAATGGCACAACGGAGATGATGTCCATCGGCTACTTTTGTGACGGCTGCAACGGAAACTCAAGCGATGATACGTTGGGTAAAGTACGATGCAAAAGATGTTTTTCAAGACGCGCCATCGAAACCCGCTAACCGCCGTCTGCGGCGGGCGATTTACGGAAAGCGTCCGCGAAGAGGAAAAGCGGAATGAGCGAACGGCTAACCGCCATCTTCGAACACGGGAGCAACGACGATTGCATCGCTCCGGCCCTGAAGTCGGATGTCGCCAGCCGGGGAATCATATTGGCTAAAGCACCGGTTCAACTGTTCGAGGCGGCTACAGCCGAAATGGTTGCTGGGCAATCTCGTGTTGGCGCGTCGAGGTTGATTGCCCGCGTATCCGGCTGCATGTTTGAATGATGACCTCCGTGAATCCAACCAGTGAGGCCGCCTTCGAGGCGGTCATCGAAACCCACTTTCTGGCCAACGGCTATGCGTCGGTAGTCGAAGCGGATTTTGATCGCGGTCGCGCGATCTTCCAAGAAACCGCGCTCGCCTTCATCCGCCGGACCCAGCCGGACGAATGGGCGAAGCTCGAAACCATGCTCGGAGGCGAAACCGGCAAGCAGGTTCTGGCGGACCTGTGCAAGTGGATGGATGGCCACGGGTCGCTCGCCACGCTGCGCCATGGGTTCAAGTGTTACGGGCGGACACTGCGGATCGCGTATTTCAAGGCGGCGCACAGTCTGAATCCCGAATTGGAGGCGTGCTATGCCGCCAACTGTCTCGGGATTACGCGTCAACTCCACTACTCTCCGCAGTCGGAGAAATCGCTCGACATGGTCCTGAGCCTAAACGGCGTTCCCATCGTCACAATCGAACTGAAGAACCAGCTCACGGGCCAGACCGTCGAGGACGCACGCCGGCAGTATCGACAGGACCGCAATCCGCATGAGCCGATTTTCGAGTTCAAGCAACGCGCGCTTGTCCATTTCGCGGTCGATACCGAGACGGTGTCGATGACCACCCGGCTCGCTGGCAATGCCACCCGATTTCTGCCGTTCGACAAGGGCGACGGCAGCGGCGCGGGCAACCCGCCCGACCCGACCGGGCGGGACTACCGTACTGGCTATCTCTGGGAAGAAGTGCTCCAGCGCGACAGCCTGCTCGACCTGTTGGCGCGTTTCATCCATTTGCAGATCACTGAGAAGCGCACCGATCAAGGGAGCAAAACCAAGTCCGAAGCGATGATCTTCCCCCGGTACCATCAGCTTGATGCCGTTCGCAGGCTGGTGGACCACGCGCAGCGCGATGGCCCGGGAAACAACTACCTGATCGAGCATTCGGCGGGCAGCGGCAAAAGCAATACCATCGCCTGGCTCGCCCACCGCCTTGCGTCGCTGCACGACGCAGCCAGCAAGCGGGTCTTCGACAGCGTGATCGTGGTGACCGATCGCGTCGTGCTCGACCAGCAATTGCAGGACACCATCTACCAGTTCGAGCACAGGAGCGGCGTCGTCCAGAAGATCGACGAAAGCTCCCATCAGCTCGCCGAAGCGCTGGAAAGCGGCGTGCCGGTTATCATCACCACGCTGCAGAAATTCCCCTTCGTATCGCGGCACTTGGTCCGAATGGCCGAGGAGCGCGGCGAAGAGGCGACCGGAGCACTGCAGACCCGTCGCTGCGCGGTCCTCATAGACGAGGCCCACAGCTCCCAAGGCGGTGAGACCGCGACCGACCTGAAGGAGGTGCTCGGGGGCGAAGATCTGCGCGAGCGGGCGGCAAGACACGCCGCTCAGGAAGGCGTCGAGGACATGGAGGAGCTCTTCCGCAGCATGGCTAAGCGCGGACGGCAAGCGAATCTAAGCTTTTTCGCGTTCACCGCTACGCCCAAGCACAAGACGCTCGCTGTGTTCGGCCAAAACGGGCAGCCGGTTCATCGCTACACGATGCGCCAAGCGATCGAGGAAGGGTTCATTCTCGATGTGCTCCGGCACTACACGACCTACTCCGCCTATTTCAGGCTGCTCAAAACCGCGGAAGACGATCCCAATGTCGAGCGGAAGAAGGCCGCTGGGGCGCTCGCTCGCTTCATGTCGCTTCACCCGCACAATATCGCCCAGAAGACCGAGGTCATGGTCGAGCATTTTCAGGCGTTTACACGACACAGGATCGGCGGCAGGGCCAAGGCGATGGTGATCACCGCATCCCGCCTGGAAGCGGTGCGCTTCAAGCAGAGCTTCGATCGCTACATCCAAGAGAAGGGCTATCCGATCAAGACGCTGGTCGCCTTCTCGGGGACCGTGCAGGACGACCAGATCCCGGACAAGACCTACACCGAGGAGCAGATGAACTGCGGTGTCCGCGAGAAGGAGCTGCCCGAGCGATTCGCGACGCCTGACTATCAGGTTCTGCTCGTGGCGGAGAAATACCAGACCGGGTTCGACCAGCCGCTGCTCCACACCATGTACGTGAACAGAAGGCTGGCGGGAATCCAGGCAGTGCAGGCGCTTTCGCGGCTGAACCGGACCCATCCCCGCAAGGAAGACACATTCATTCTCGATTTTGTGAACGACCGGGACGAAATCCGCGAGGCTTTCAAGGTCTACTACGAAGGCGCGGAAATGGGCGAGGAGGCCGATCCCGCTCGCATGTACGCAATCAAGGCGGAACTCGATGCCTCGGGGCTCTATCTTGCCGAGGAGGTCGAGCGGTTCTGCGCGATGTACTTCAAGCCGAAGCTGACCCAGAGCGCGCTGGACCACAAATCGATGAACGCGGCGCTTGATCCGGCGGTGTCGCGGTTCACCGCGCGCCAAAGTGAAAACGAAGCCGAAGCGGAGGACCTGCGCGGCAAGATGCGGGCGTTCCGCAGCCTTTACGGCTTCTTGAGCCAAGTGATCCCGTACCAAGACTCGGATCTCGAGCGGCTGCACGTCTTTCTGCGCCATCTCGCGGCCAAGCTGCCGCGGCGCGGGCACGGGCCGACCTATCAGTTCAACGACGAGGTCCGGCTTGAATACTATCGGCTGCAGAAGCTCGCCGAGGGATCCATCACGCTCCAGGACGGCGAGGCGCGCGCCCTTGATGGCCCGTCCGAGATTGGCAGCGGTCTGGTTCGAGAGCAGCCGGTTCCGCTTTCGCAGCTCATCGACATCGTGAACGAGCGGTTCGGCACGGACTTCAACCTGGCTGATCAGCTCTTTTTCGACCAAATCGTCGAGGCAGCGATCGGCGACGATCATCTTCGACAAGCCGCCGCCGTGAATCCGGCGGACACGTTTGCGCTGCTGTTCGGCAATCTGCTCAAGCAGCTCTTCGTCGAACGTATGGATCAGAACGAGGACATTTTCGTTCGCTACATGAACGACACGCAGTTCAGAGAGACCGTGAGCGACTGGATGGCAACGGAAGCGTATCGACGGCTGCGGGCGGAATCCGCGGGAGCCGCAGCGGAAGCTCCCGCATAGGCAAACACGATTCCTGCCGGCGGGATGCGGCGCGATTCAATCGTCCTCCGCGCCGAAGTCGGGAAGTTCATGCAAGGGCACGCCGAACCATCTTGCGCACCGCTCCCGCTCCTGCTCGCGGCCCTTCGCAAATCCGTGCTCATACGCGCAGTACGGACATTTGTGTCGGCCTGCTCTGGACTGGTTTTCGGGCAGTTCCCCCATGAGGTCTTCCAATTCCGACGGAACGCTTCCCGTCTCGCCGCGGTGCTTCTCGCAGTCCTTGGCCATCAGAGGCGGCCTTGGCTGTGGAAGCGGCTGATCCCGCCGAGGCTCAGGACATGCAGCAGCTTGCCGGTGCCCGCCTGGGCCGCGAGCCACTTTTCCGCGCCGTCCGAGTATCCGCCGCCGTCCAGAACGATCAGCGTTGCATACGGATTCTTCTCGATGGACAGGACCTCGAACGGGAATTTTTCCTCGACGCTTCCCGACGAAGCCTGCCATTTGCATTGAATCACTAAGCAGTCGGCCCAACGCCGAGGGTGGTAGAGGATGAAATCGACCCGTCGACTCTTGCCGTATATGTCCTCCCCGACGGCGCACTGCTCCGCGAATATCGGCTGGCGCAGCGTTCGAAGCGCGAAGAAATGGGAGGGCGTGACCCGCTCGTAATCTTCCGACAGAAGATCGCCTACGGCCCGTTCCAGCCTGCGGCCGCTCCTGTTGGCGCGGACGCCCTTAGCCATCGCTTGTGATGATCAGCTCGGCGACGGCCCCTCGGCCGTCGCTTCTGCTGTTGATCAGCCTGGGCGCTACCGCCTCATGGAGAGTGAAGTTGGAATACCCCCCCCCCGTCCATACAGGCGTCTTACCAGCGGCGTGTCGGCATTGCTGAGCATGACCGCGGCGCCGGCGGAGACCCAATCGTTGGCCGCATTGCGCAGCCGTTCCTGATCCTTTTCGGTGAAGCCGTCCGCCTGTTACGCCGCGAACGCGCCGTCGTACGGCGGACCGCAATACACGAAGTCGCCCGGTTCAGGCTGTACGACCTTCGAAAAATCCCCCAATCGGAGAGTCGCCTTCGCGAGCGCTTTGCTGACTGCCCGCAGATTGGCCTCGTTGCAGATGGCGGGATTGCTGTGCCGCCCTTTCGGAACGTTGAAGCGGCCAGATTTGTTGACCCGGTACAGCCCGTTGTAGCAGGTCCTGTTCAGGTAGATGAACCTCGCAGCGATCTCGACCTCCTGCTTCGGCTCGTGATTGCGAACGCGGAGGTAATGGCCGTTGTCCCGCCGATGGTCGCTTGCGTGGGCGAGCAAGGCTTCGATGAGGTCGTCCACCCGGCTCTTCACGACCTGGTAAGCGATGACCAGCTCCTCGTTCAGGTCCGACAGCACGGCGCGGTCGATCCGGTCGGCGAATGCGAAGAACACCGCGCCGCCGCCGACAAACGGCTCCCAGTAGGTTCGAGTCCGCTCCGGGAAATGCCTCGCTATGTCCGGGATCAGCGCCCGCTTGCCGCCAGCCCATTTGACGAAAGGCGAAGCCAGGGACTTCTCCACATAAGGATGCTGCGTTCGGCTCAGCACCTGCTCGAACTCCTCGCCGCCGTTCATCGTGATGTCGCAGTTCCGGGCGGCGAAGCCGCTGTTTCGTGCCTGAACAATCGTTCTGTTCCGGCGGTCCGTTTGCCGCCGCCGCTCCGGATGCGCTTCAGCATATGCCAAGCGGTCTTCTGCGTTACACCGATCTCCTTCGAGAGCTTTATGCTGCTGATGCCTTTCGCGTCATGGGTTTCCAGCCGGATCGCCGCGAACCACTTGGGCAGCATCCTGAGCGGGCTGTTTGCGAAAACCGTTCCCGTGACGATGCGGAACACGCGGCGGCATTCACCGCACTTGTGTCGGCGTCCATCCCTGTAGTGGCAGATGCGCGCGCTCCCGCCGCAATGCGGGCAGTAAGGGCCGTTCCGCCACCGAACGGTCTCAAGATGTTCCAGGCATGCCTCCACCGTGGCGAATCGTCGCGTGAACTCCGAATAGCTTTCCATTGTCGACCGGTTGCGAAACCCCCATTTCACTCCGCGATTTCGGAGTCGCAAAGTATATAGCGGAGGCGTTTGAAGCGCGCACGCCCCCGCCTCGCGCTTCAAACGCCATGCGCGACCGCCTCGGTCCCAGCCGAACGCTCATCCGGTTCAGCATGGCCTGTCGAACGGAATCCCCGCGCTCGGGACTCGAAGCCCTGCATGCCGATTGAATGGCTCCAGCCGCGACAATATATAACGGGTCGCTCTTATCTTCAGCGCGCTTCCGTTCAGGTGAGCGGCTTTCACAGGAGAAACTAGATGGCTGCCTGGACCGAAGATCGCGTGAAAGTGCTGGTACGGATGTGGAAGAAGGAGAAGTCCACGGCGGGCCAGATCGCGGAAACGCTCGGGGACACGACCCGGAACGCTGTCATCGGCAAGATTCATCGCATGGGCCTTTCCAGAACTAGGAAGAAGCCGCTCGAGGAGCCGAAGCTGGGCGTCGAAGCCGGCGCGGCCGAAACGGCGGGCGAGGATCTAGCGCAAACCCCTTCGCCCGCCGAGGCGGCGACGGAAAAAACGGAATCCCCGGACGATATCGGCGAAAGCCCGTCGGCGGCGCCTGCGGAGGAATCGGCTGCCGAAACCGCGGACGCGCCTGCGGAGCCCGACGAGGCAGCGTCCGCCAAAACCGCGGACACGCCGGAAGCGCAGGTCCAGAACGCGGAAAGGTCGACTCTGAAGCTGGGGCTTCTGGAGCTCACGGAACGAACCTGCAAGTGGCCTTACGGCGACCCTGCAACGAAGGATTTCTGGTTCTGCGGATTGCCGAGCAAGGCCGGGCAGCCATACTGCGAAGCGCATATCAGCCTCGCCTTCCAGCCATTCGCCTCGCGGAGGGACAGCCGCTCGAGCTAAATTCGCGGGAGTGCCAAGTCTTCAGGAAAGGCCGGTTCCGCCAAGCCCGCGCCGCGAATGCCGGACGCCCGGAGCGTTTCTGACGGCCGCCTCGCTGCCCGGGCATCCCGGAACGGAACGGCCCGCTCCCGAAAATGAACTACGGGTCCGCTGCCCCGGCGGCAGCACTGGAAAACGTCGCGTACCGACGCCGCCAACAACATGAAAGCGCCCGACTCGGCCGACCAGCGAGCGCCGCGATCCGGGAATCCAGTCAAACTATTGCAAGCGCGTGCAAAACCTGACATTCTGCGCCGAGGAGCCAAACTCCTCGCTGCATTCCTACGAGCAGAAATAACAAGGATGCAGGAACATGCAGGCACAGCAGCCCATTGCCTTGGGCTCGCGTTCGAAGACCGATCTGCGCATGCAGTTCGCCGCTCTTTGCTTCAAGGTGGAGAAGCGGCGGCCGGAGGTTCTTCTTGTCACCAGCCGGGGAAGCAAGCGCTGGGTGCTGCCGAAAGGCTGGCCGATTGACGGCCTCACGCCCACGCAAGTCGTGATCCGGGAGGCGTTCGAGGAGGCAGGCGTGGAAGGCATTCCGCTCGAGGTTTGCGTCGGCCACTACAATTACAGGAAGCAGATCGGCCGAAAGACCCGCATGCCCTGCATTGCGGCGGTCTATCCCGTGCACGTGGTGGGGCTGTCCAAGAAGTTTCCGGAGAACAGCGAGCGGAACCGGATGTGGTTCAAGCCGAAAGCCGCCGCCGACAAGGTGACCGAGCCGGCGCTCAAAAGCATCCTCAGGAACTTCGACCCTTTCGCTTTGACGAGGATGCAACTAGTCTGAGTTGCACCAATCGCCTGCCGCGCCGGAGGAATTCCGGGCGGCCCCCCAGATGCTGGCCATGATCAAGTTCTCTCTGCGCTGCGACAACGACCACTCGTTCGAAAGCTGGTTCCGGTCCAGCGACGGGTACGACGCGCTCGACAAGGCCGGCATGCTTTCCTGTCCCGTTTGCGGATCGGAAGGGATCTCGAAGGCTGTGATGTCGCCGAGCGTCAGCGGGGCGGCGAACAAGGCCGAGCCGGAAGAGAAGGCGGATCTTTCGAAGCCCGCGTCTCCTGCGGAGCAGGCTCTTGCGAAGCTTCGGAAGACGATTGAGAAGCATTCCGAGTATGTGGGAATGGATTTTCCGACCGAGGCTCGCGCCATTCATGACGGAGACGCGCCGAAGCGGTCGATCTACGGGGAAGCGAAGCCTGAAGACGCCCGCGCCCTGATCGAGGACGGGATTTCCGTCGCTCCGATACCGTGGATGAGCTCCGACCGCTCCAATTGAGGCTTCGTTGGCCGAGGGCGTATTCATCGAGGTTTTGAACGCCTGACCAAGGCCGAACGGCATCCGGTCTTCCGGGTTGCCCGGCGCGCGCAATGACATTCGGGACTGCGGAGCCAAGCGACTGCTGATATAGGCGGCTTGAGCGCCGAGCGCACAGGGCGCGACCGCGAAAGTGGAGCGGAGATGCCGCCACTTGTCATGAAATTCGGCGGAACCTCCGTCGCAGACGCCGGACTGGTCGGCATCGCGGCCGACAAGGTCAAGCGCGAGGTCGATCGCGGCTCGAACGTCATCGTGGTGGTCTCCGCGATGGCCGGGCGGACGAACGAGCTTGTCCGGATGGTTCAATCGCTGTCGCCTTTCTTCGACGCCCGGGAATACGACGCCGTCGTGGCGTCGGGGGAAAACGTCACGGCGGGACTGCTGGCGCTCGCGCTTCAGAGAAGGGGCGTTCCGGCGCGCAGCTGGCAGGGCTGGCAGGTGCCGGTGGCCACCGACGCCTCCCATGGGGCCGCGCGCGTGCTCGACGTATCCACCGCCAACCTTTCAGCGAAGTTCGACGAGGGGATGAAGGTCGCCGTCGTGACGGGATTCCAAGGCTGCACCGCCGAGAACCGGGTTTCGACTCTCGGGCGCGGCGGGTCGGACGCCTCGGCCGTTGCCTTCGCGGGCGCCTTCAAAAGCGAGCTTTGCGAAATCTACACCGATGTGGAAGGCGTGTACACCGCCGACCCCCGCGTGGTCTCCAAGGCGCGCAGGCTCGAACGGATATCCTACGAGGAGATGCTGGAGCTTGCGTCGCTCGGAGCGAAGGTCCTGCAGACGCGGGCGGTCGAGCTTGCAATCCGCCACAAGGTCAGGATTTCCGTGCGGTCCAGTTTTTCCGACGGGCCGGGCACGCTCGTCTGCGCCGAGGAGGAGATCATGGAAGACAAGGTTGTATCCGGCGTCGCCCATTCCCGGGACGAGGCGAAACTGACGATCGTGTCCGTGCCCGACCGTCCGGGCATCGCCGCCTCGACGTTCGGCCCGCTTGCGGATGCGGGCGTGAATGTCGACATGATCGTCCAGAACATTGCCGAGGACGGCCGCACGGACATCACGTTCTCCTGCCCGATCGAACAGGTCGCGTCAGCCGAATCCGCTTTGAGGGAGGCCCGCGAGTCAGGAGCCGTCGACTTCGGCGATCTCGTCATCGACAAGGAGGTGTGCAAGGTGTCCGTGGTCGGAATCGGCATGCGCTCGCACGCGGGGGTCGCCGCCAGGATGTTCGAGGCGCTGGCGAAAGAAGGGATCAACATCAAGGTGATCTCCACTTCGGAGATCAAGATATCGGTGCTGGTGGAACGCAAATACCTCGAGCTGGCCATACTGACGCTTCACGACGCCTTCGGGCTCTCCGACGGCCGATGAATTCCGGAACGATGGAACCCAATGCCGAGGCGATAGAGCTCCGATCCCTGCTCTCCAAGGTCCGGGATGTGCTGGCAGGAGAGGACGACGGCCAAGGGCGGCTGGACAAGATCGTCGCCACGGTCGCCGACTCGATGAACTGCGACGTCTGCTCGATCTACCTTCACCGGGACGCCCGGACGCTTGAGCTGTGCGCCACTCAGGGCCTTCGGAAGGAGGCCGTCCACCAGACCAGGCTCAGGCTGGGCGAAGGGCTTGTCGGACGGATTGCGCGGGAGTCCCATCCTATCAACACCGCGATCGCCCCGCAGGAGTCGGGCTTCCGCTTCATGCCGGAAACCGGCGAGGAGCCTTTCAACGGCTTTCTCGGAGTTCCGTTGCAGCGGCAGGGCGAAACCCTGGGAGTGCTCGTCATCCAGTCGAAGGAGCAACGGAAATTCGCTGCCGACGAGGTCTGGGCGCTTGAGACAGTCGCGATGGTGCTGGCGGAAATGGCCGAGACCGGCGCTTTCGTCGGCGAAGGCGCTGCGCTTGCGGCGCCGCACACGGCGCCGGCGGAGTTCCGAGGCACGATCGCCCACGAAGGAATCGCCGAAGGCGGCGTGGTCCTTCACGAGCCCAGGGTGGTGATCACCAACCCGGTAGCGGATGATCCGGACGCGGAATTCCGCCGTCTGCGGAAAGCGATTGGCGCGCTTCGTGGCCGGGTCGACGACATGCTGGCGTTCGCGAGCAGTTCGGACAGCCCTGAGCAGCAGGATGTCGTCGAAGCCTACAGGATGTTCGCCCATTCCCAAGGATGGGTCGGCCGTGTGGAAGACAACATCACGAGCGGGCTTTCCGCCGAAGCCTCCGTCGAGAAGGAGCAATCCGAAGCCCGGGCGAGGATGCTGCGCGCGGACGACGCGTACATCAGGGATCGCCTTCACGACCTGGACGATCTGTTCAACCGGCTCCTGCGCTTGCTTACCGGACAGGGCCCGCCGCATATGGCCGACATCCCCGACAACGCTGTGCTGGTCGCGCGCAATGTCGGGCCGGGCGAGCTGCTGGACTACGGCGAGCAGGCAGGAAGCGCAGGCCGGAAACTGAAGGCCGTGATTCTGGAGGAGGGATCGGTCGGATCGCACGCCACCATCGTCGCGCAGGCCCTCGCGGTTCCGCTCGTCGTGCAGGCTGCCGGAATAACGGCGGAAGCGCTGAACGGGGACAAGGTTCTGGTCGACGCCGAACAGGGCAACGTCTACCTCCGGCCCGATGCCGCCGTCTCGGAGGCCTTCCGGAACAGGGTCGCTATGCAGGCGGAGGCGCGGCAGCTGTACACCGGCCTCCGGGACAAGCCGGCGAAGACTCTCGACGGCGAACGGGTGTTCCTGCACATGAACGCGGGGCTTCTCGGCGATCTGCCGAGCCTCGTGAATTCCGGCGCGGAAGGCGTGGGGCTGTTCCGGACAGAGCTGCAGTTCCTCTCGGCAAGGAAGGTGCCGGGGAGGGACGAGCTCGCGGCCGCCTATTCCAAAATCATGACTTCCGCCAAAGGCAAGCGGATCGCCTTCAGGACGCTTGATGTCGGCTCCGACAAGATGCTGCCCTACATGAAGCGGCCGACCGAACCCAATCCGGCGCTCGGATGGCGCGGGATACGGATTTCGCTTGACCGCGTCGGCGTGCTCCGGATGCAGCTGCAGGCGCTCGTCCGCGGCGCCGAAGGCCGCCCGCTGACGGTCATGTTTCCCCTCATTGCCGAAGCGGACGAATTCCTTTCCGCCCGCCGGCTGCTGCTGGACACGCTCGATCTGGAGCGGCGGAAAGGGCGCGCGGTCCCGGAAAGCGTCGAGATCGGCGCCATGCTGGAAACGCCTTCGCTCGCGTTCGCACCGGACAGGTTTTTCGAGACGGCGGATTTCGTGTCGATCGGCGGAAACGACCTGAAGCAGTTCTTCTTCGCCGCGGACCGGGAGAACGAGCTGGTCCGGTCCCGGTACGACACGCTCAACCTGAGCTATCTCGATTTCATCGCCCGCGTCGTGCGGCGATGCGCCGAATTCGGCACGGCGCTCAGCTACTGCGGCGTCGACGCGGGAAAGCCGCTGGACGCCGTTTGCCTCGCGGCAACGGGCCTTAGAACCTTGTCCATGCGCGCGGCGGCGATCGGAAGGGTCAAGCATCTCCTTCGTTCAACCCGGCTTTCCGATGTCGCCGACGCGATCGAAAAGGCCAGGGCGGGCGGCGAGACCTCCGCGCGGACGGCGGTGTCCGAGGCACTCGGCTTGGATCCGGCGGCTTGATCAGCCGCGCGGCGCCCATTTCCTGACGGCGCCCCGCAGGTCCGGAACCCCTCCGTTCAGCAGATCCAAGCCGAGCACGCGGTCCGGGTCGGTCGGCGGCGGAAACTCGAGCGCGACGCATTTGGCGAACCCGAAACGCGCATAGTACGGCCGGTCGCCAACAAGAAGCACATGCCGCCAGCCGCGCTTCCTTGCGCGCGCCAGCCCTTCGGCCATGAGAAGGGAGCCCAGCCCCTCCCCTTGCCGCGTAGGGTGGACCGCGATCGGGCCGAGCAGCAGCGCCTCGCGGCCGGGGCCGCCGACCAGAACAGGCCAGAACCGGACAAGGCCGGCCAAGGAGCCGAACTCGTCCCGGGCGGCGACGCACAGCTCCCGGACGGGCTCGACGCCTTCCCTTAGCCTGTAGGCCGACAGGCCGGAGCGGACCATTCCGAAGGTCAGGTCGAGCAGCGCCTCGCCTTCCGGGACATCGTCGGATTGTTCGTCCTCAAGCCGGAACATTGAATTCGCCTTGCGGCCGCTTTGAGCCGGACGAGGTTTGCGCCTCTCCGTCGCGGGAACGCAAGATCGGGTTCCGGGATTGAATTGCGGAGGCCGCCGTTCCCTTGAGAGCGGCACGGCTCGCGAATACTGTCATCGCCCCGTCGTCGGAGCGAAGCCGCCAAAGGAGTCCAATACATGCCGGAAAGAGTCTTGGGCGTGATCGGCGGATCCGGCGTCTACGACGTGGCCGGGCTGGAGGATCCGCAATGGACCGCCGTCGAATCACCGTGGGGCCGTCCTTCCGACGAAATCCTGACCGGAAAGCTCGGCGGGCTGAAGCTCGCCTTTCTGCCGCGGCACGGGCGGGGACACGTCCATTCCCCGACATCGATCCCCTACCAAGCGAACATCGACGCGATGAAGCGGCTGGGCGCGACCGAAATCGTTTCGGTTTCCGCATGCGGGTCGCTGCGGGAGGACGCCGCGCCGGGCGACTTCGTGCTTGTGGACCAGTTCGTCGACAGGACGTTCGCCCGTCCTAAGAGCTTTTTCGGGAAAGGCTGCGTGGGGCATGTGTCCATGGCCCACCCGACATGCGGCCGCCTTTCGGCCGCCTGCGCCGTCGCGGCGGGGAGCGCGGGCGCGCGGGTCCATTCGGGCGGGACCTACCTCGCCATGGAGGGTCCGCAGTTCTCGACGCTGGCGGAATCCAGGATGTACCGCGAGCGATGGAAGTGCGACGTCATCGGGATGACGAACATGCCGGAGGCCAAGCTCGCCCGCGAGGCGGAGATTTGCTACGCGACCGTGGCCATGGTCACGGATTACGACAGCTGGCATCCGGACCACGGGGAAGTCGACATCTCGGCCATCATCGCGACGCTCTCCGGGAACGCCGAAAAGGCGAAGCGCTTGGTGCGCGATCTCGCCGCAGCGCTCGCGCCCGCGTTCGAGCCGTGCCCGCAGGGCTGCGACAAGGCCCTCGAATTTGCGATCCTCACCGCCCCGGAAGCGAGGGATCCGGAACTCGCGCGGAAGCTGGACGCCGTCGCGGGCAGGGTTCTGTAGAGGAAGAGGCGCCGTCCGGACCGGGCCGCTCCGGCTCAATCCGCGCCGTCGCCCGCGCGGGTTCAGGGCGAATTCGGGGCTTCCGCCCTCTCCTTCATCAGGGTTGTCAGCCAGTCCGGGTCCATCTCGGGCACCGAAGACAGCAGAAGCTGCGTGTAGTCCGGATGCGGAGGGGAAAGAATCTCGCTCTTCGGCCCCTGCTCCACGACCCGGCCTTGGAACATGACCACGACCTCGTCCGAAATCGCCTGCACGGTGGCGATGTCGTGCGTGATGTACATGTAGGAGATGCCGAGCTCGTCCTGCAGCCGCATCAGGAGCTTGAGAATTCCCTCCTGCACGATCTGGTCGAGGGCCGACGTGACCTCGTCGCAGATCACGATTTCCGGATCCGCCGCGAGCGCCCGCGCGATGCAGATGCGCTGCTTCTGCCCGCCGGAGAGCTCGCCCGGAAGGCGGTCGTAGAAGGCCTCGTCCAGCTCGATCAATTCCAGCAGGCGGATCACCCGCGATTCCAGATCGCGCCCCGACACCCCGAAATAGAAAGTCAGCGGCCGCCCGATGATTTCGCCCACTGTCTGCTTTGGGTTCATGGCCGTGTCGGCCGACTGGTAGATCATCTGGATCCGCCGCAGCTGGTCGAACGACCGGTTCGCCAGCGCTCCCGGAAGCGCCGCGCCGTTGAAGGTAACGGAGCCGGACGATGGCGGAAGCAGCCCGGTTATCACCCGCGCCGCAGTGGATTTCCCGGATCCCGATTCCCCGACCACCGCGACGGTCCGCCCGCGCGGAATCCGAATGTCCACGCCGTGCAGCACCTTCTGCGTTCCGTAAGCCGCGTCGATCCCTTTCATTTCGAGCACGCTGTCCTGGCCGATCTCCTCGGGCTTCTCGAGGCTCCGGACCGCCCAGAGCGATTTCGTGTAGGGCTGCTTCGGCTCGGTCAGCATGGAGCGGGTGCCGGCCTCCTCGACCTCCTGTCCGTACCGGAGCACCTTTATGCGGTCGGCCATCTGCGCGACGACGGCAAGGTCGTGGGTGATGTAGATCGCGGCGGTGTCGAGCCTGTCGACGGCTCCGCGAATCGCGGCGAGGACCTCCACCTGCGTGGTAACGTCCAGCGCCGTGGTCGGTTCATCGAAGATGATCAGGTCGGGCCTGGGCGACATCGCCATCGCCGTCATAACCCGCTGGAGCTGCCCTCCGGAAACCTGGTGCGGATAGCGGTCTCCGATCGTCTCCGGCTCCGGAAGCTGCAGCGCCTCGTAGAGGTCCCGGGCGTCGCGCTTGGCTTCCTGCTCGCTCGCGACGCCGTGGCTGGTCGCCGACTCCACGGTCTGCTCGATCAGCTTGTGGGCGGGATTGAAGGCCGCGGCCGCCGATTGCGCGACATAGGCCATCCGGGAGCCCCACAGCCGGGATTTCTCCGATTCCGGGGCCGCGACGAGATCGACGCCGTCGAAAACGATCGACCCGCCCGTCAGCTTGCACCCCGGCCGGGCGAATCCCATGGCAGCCAGGCCCAGCGTGGACTTTCCGGCTCCGGATTCCCCGATGAGGCCCAGCACTTCGCCCCGCCGGAGCGTGAGATCCACACCCTTTATGATTTCATGCCAGCGCTCGTCGCTGAAGCCGTCGATGCGGACGCCCTCCATTTCCAGGAGGATTTCGCCCTTCTGGCCGGATGCCTGCTCAGTGGCCATCGCGGAGCCCGCTCGTCTTGTGCAGGAACCAGTCGACCACGAAATTGACCGCGACCGTGAGCAGCGCGATCGCCGCGGCGGGCAGAAGCGGCGTCAGTCCGGCCTGAAGATCGTATTGCGCGAACTGGATGAGCGACGCGGTCTCGCGGACCATGGACCCCCAGTCGGCGGTCGGCGGCTGGATTCCGAGGCCAAGGAACGACAGGGCAGCGATCGTCAGGAACACGAAGCAGAAGCGAAGCCCGAATTCCGCGACCATGGGCGCCATGATGTTCGGAAGGATCTCGCGCCGCATGACCCATCCCAGCTTTTCGCCCCGCAGCCGCGCCGCCTCCACGTAATCCATGACCACGACGTTGAGGGAGACCGCACGGGTGAGCCGGAACACCCTGGTCGAGTCGAGCACCGCGATGATGATGATCAGGCTGGTGATCGTCGATCCGAAGATCGAGAGCAGCATGAGCGCGAAGATCAGGCTCGGGATCGCCATCAGGACGTCCACGAGCCGTCCGATCACCTGGTCGAACCATCCCCTGTCGATCGCGGCGAGGAGACCGAGCCCGCCACCGATCAGGAATGCCAGCAGCGTGGTCGCAAGCGCGATCCCGATCGTGTTCCTGGCTCCGTAGATCAGCCGGCTCAGGACGTCCCTGCCGATCTGGTCCGTTCCGAAGACATGGCCTTCGCCCCACGGCGCGAAGGGCACGGGGAAAATCTCGGCTTCGCCGTACGGAGCGATCAGCGGCGCGAAAATGGCGGCGATCGCGTACAGAGCGATGACCACCAGTCCGAACCAGGTCGAGAACGACGCTTTCCGCAGCTCGATCCAAGCCCGCTGCGTTCGCGTCCGCCTAATGCGAACCGAACCGACTTCGGCGGCAGCGGAGTAGTCTTCGGCGGGTTCGGTCATCGCGGGTGCAGCAGCCGCGGGTTGGACACGATGCCGATAATGTCGGCGAGGAGATTGAGCAGGATGTAGGTCGCCGCGAAGATCAAAGCGCATGCCTGGACCACGGGAATGTCCCGGTTGGTGACCGCGTCGACCATCAACTGCCCGATTCCGGGATACACGAACACCACTTCGACGACGACGACGCCCACGACCAGATAGGCGAGATTGAAGGCGATGACGGTCGCGATCGGCGCCCAAGCGTTCGGCAACGCATGCTTCAGGATCACTTGCGCTCTCGACACGCCTTTCAGCCGGGCCATTTCGATGTACGGGCTGGCCAGCAGATTGATGATCGCCGCCCTGGTCATGCGCATCATGTGGGCTAGGATCACCAAGGTCAGGGTGAGCGCCGGGAGCGAGCACTTGTAAACGCGTTCCCAGAACGGCGTGTCCGCGTTCACGTTGGCGAGCGACGGAAACACCGGCACCAGCGTCGCGAGGAGCAGAACAAGAACATAGGCGACGAAGAATTCCGGGAACGAGATCGTCGTCAGCGTGGCCGCGCTCACCGCCTTGTCGTAGTAGGTGTTCCGGTAGAGCGCCGCGGTGATCCCGAGGAAAAGCGCCACGGGCACCGCGATGACCGCGGCGAATCCGGCGAGGAACAGCGTGTTCCACAGCCTCGGCGCGATCAAGTCCACCACGTCCCTCGAACGGTCGACGCCGGACGCGGACCTGCCCGAGAACGACTTGCCGAAGTCGCCCGTCATGACGGAGCCGATCCAGTCGAAGTACCGGACGACGGCGGGCTCGTCGAGCCCGAGCTCCCTTCTGAAAGCCGCGACGGTCTCCTGCGTCGCCGCTTGGCCTAGCACGGCCTGCGTGAAGTCGCCGGGAAGGAATTCGACCGAACTGAAGATTACGAGGGAAACCAAAAAGAGCGTGACAATTCCAAGTGCGAGCCTTTTGATCACCGTCAGCAGAACAGGATGCACAAATCCTCCGGCGCGCAGCTTCTTCAAGTTTCCGCCCAGGTTTTCGCCCAATTCCGGCAGATGTTCAAGCGCGGCGGGGATTCCGCCGCCGCAGACGCTCCGAACGGTCCGACGCGGGACCCGCTTCGCCTCCTTCCGAAGGCCGCTCCCGCCGCGCGCATGCCGCGCGATGTCGAATTTGCAGCGTCGATGTCGTTTTTTAGCCGCAAAGCGGCCGTTCCGTTCCTTGAACCGGAGGGGAATCCGTGCATGAATGACGGCATAGCGGCGTCGACAATGTTCTATGGAGCAGTCGGCCGGCGTCGCGCCTCGGGGGCGGCTCAGCGGCCCTGCAACTGAAGGAGGGCGTGAATATGGTTTCTAAATCCAAATATCTTGAACTGCAGGCCGCGAGGCTGACTGCCGGGCGGATCGACCGCAGGCAGTTCGTCATGTCTGCGCTGGCCGCGGGAGTGGCGCTGCCGTCGGCGCTTTCGATGGCAAGCAGCGCCATGGCGGCCACGCCGCAGCGCGGCGGCCACTTCCGGATCGGATACCGCCACGGTTCGACGACGGATTCGCTGGATCCGGCGACGTTCGAAAACGGCTTCATGACCGGCACCGGATACCTGTTCGGCAACAACCTGACGGTGATCGGGTCGGACGGCCAGCTCGAGAACGAACTGGCTGAAAGCATCGATTCCACCGACGCGCAGACTTGGCAGGTGAGGCTGAAGCCCGGCGTGGAATTCCACAACGGCAAGCCGCTGACGCCGGAGGACGTGGTCGCGACGTACAACTACCACGCGGGCGAGGATTCGAAGTCGGCGGCGAAAGGGCTTCTCACCGCCCTTCAGAACGTGCGCGTCGACGGCGATTCCGTCGTGTTCGAGCTCGATTCGCCGAACGCGGATTTCCCGTATCTGGGTTTCAGCGACTACCACCTGATCATCCTGCCTTCGACCGACGGGGTTGTGGATGCGACGGGGGGAGTTGGCACCGGGGCCTACATGATCGAAACCTTCGAGCCGGGCGTGCGCGTGCTTTCGCAGCGCAATCCGAACTACTTCAAGTCGGACGCCGCCTATTTCGACTCGGTCGAATTCCTTGCGCTCATTGACGTGACCGCCCGGCAAAACGCCCTGATGAACGGCGATGTCGACGCGATCAGCGGCGTGGATCCGAAGACCGTGGCGCTGATGGCGCGCAACACGGATCTCGAGATTCTCGAGGTCGGGGGCACGCTCCACTACACGTTCCCGATGAGGCTGGATTCGCCGCCGTTCGACAACTACGACCTCAGGATGGCGCTGAAGCTCTCGGTCAAGCGCCAGGAGCTTGTCGACAAGATCCTGCTCGGACACGGCGCGCTCGGCAACGACCACCCGATCTCGACTGCGACTTCGTTCTACGCGGCGGATATCCCCCAAAGGGAGTTCGATCCGGATCTTGCGGCTGAGCACTACCGGAAATCCGGGCACAGCGGCACGATCCAGCTTTCGACTTCGGACGCTGCGTTCGCCGGAGCGGTCGACGCCGCCCAGCTCATCGCCGCTTCCGCGAAGGAGGCCGGCATCGACATCGAAGTCGTTCGCGAACCGCAGGACGGCTACTGGTCGAACGTCTGGAACAAGAAGCCGTGGAGCGCCTGCTACTGGGGGGGGCGGCCGACTTCGGACTGGATGTTCGCGTCTGCGTACGTGGAAACGACCGAGTGGAACGACACCGCATGGCGCGGCACTGCCGCTGCGGACAGGTTCAACGAACTCGTCGTGCAGGCGCGCGCCGAACTCGACCAGGCGAAGCGCGCGGCGCTGTACAAGGAGTGCCAGGAGCTGATCCGCGACGATGGCGGGGCCATCGTTCCGATGTTCGCGAACCACATCATGGGCCTGAACAAGGGCAAGGTCGCCCACGGCCCGGACATCGCGGCGAATTGGGAAATGGACGGCAACCGCGCTTCCGAGCGCTGGTGGATGGCCTGACGCCGACCGGAACTTTGCCGGAACCGGCCGCTTGCGGCGGCCGGTTCCATCTTTCCCCGCCCGCCGGGGATCGGCGACCCAGCCACGGGAGCCCGGGTGAATGCCGAACGGGGACTCCGTAAAGGACTACATCCGCACGATTCCCGATTTCCCCAAGCCGGGCATACTGTTCAGGGACGTGACGACGCTGTTCACGGACCCTCGCGGGTTCCGGATGGCGGTCGACCAGCTGCTCCATCCGTTTTCCGGCGGGCGGATAGACAAGGTGGCGGGCCTGGAGGCGCGGGGATTCGTGATCGCGGGCGCGATCGCGCACCAGATCTCCGCCGGGTTCCTCCCGATCCGCAAGCAGGGCAAGCTGCCCGGCGAAACCATCGCCGAACCCTACGAGCTCGAATACGGCGAGGCCGTGATGGAAGCGCACACGGATGCGGCGCTGGCCGGGGAGCGGATCCTCCTCGTCGACGATCTTCTGGCCACCGGCGGCACGGCCGTCGCCGGAATCCGGCTGCTGGAGCGGCTGGGCTCCGACATCGCCGGCTGCGCGTTCATCATCGACCTGCCCGAGCTCGGCGGCCGCAGGAAGCTCGAAGCGTTGGGAATGCGCACCCACTGCCTCTGCGAATTCGAAGGCTCCTGACCCCGCCAGCAGCGGCCTCACATGCTTCGGAAGAGGTGCGCGTAAGCGGCGCTCACCGGCAGCAGCTCCTTCCTGGTTCTAAGCGACAGCAGATACCGGCCCCGGAAATCGCGCCGCGCCGACGCAACGGCCGTCACATTGACGATCGCGCTGCGGTGGATCCGCCAGAACCGGCTCGGGTCGAGCCGGGACTCGAGCTCCGATATCGGCAATTTGACCAGATGCTCGGAATCCTGGGTGAAGGCGGCCGTGTATTTCCGGTCGGCCCGGAAGAACTGCACGTCGCCCGCATGCACCAGACGCACCAGATCGCCGCTCCCGACGCGCAGCCACCAAAGATGAGAGCCTGCGCCCGCGAGCTTCCGCGCAATGGAATCGACCATTTCGGGGGACAGGGCTTCCGCCTGCGCCGCGCGCCGCGTTCCGATGCGCGCTTTCAGCCGGGACACGGTTTCCCGCAGGCGGCCTTCCGTGACCGGCTTGACCAGATAGTCCGCCGCGGCTCTTTCGAACGCTTCCACGGCGTGCTCGTCGTAGGCCGTCGCGAAGACTATTGCAGGCGCCTGCGGCCCCAGTTCGCACAGGCGCTTCGCCGCCTCCAGCCCCGAGAGTCCCGGCATCCGCACATCGAGGAACGCCACGTCGGGCTTCCGCATCAGGGCCGTCTTCACCGCCGACTCGCCATCGCCGACCGAGTCGGCGATTTCGAGCTCAGGCCAGAGCTTGGAGAGCAGCCGCTCCAAATGGTCGCGCAGGGCGGGCTCGTCGTCGGCGATCAAGCCGGTGGCGGAATCGCCGCCCTCAGCCGACATCGCGCCTTCCCTTGGCGTCCTCCGCCGGAATCCTCACGGCGGCGCTGGTGCCGCCGCCCGGCGTTTCCGCGATCTCCAGCGAAGCCTGCTCGCCGAACAGGCCGCGCAGGCGGCTCCGCACGTTCTCCACGCACTCGCCGGTCTGTTCGGAATCCATGCCGATTCCGTCGTCCCTTACGAGAATGGCGACCTCGCCGCCGCTTGCCGCCGCGCTTACTTCGACCCGGCCGCCGCCCACCTTCGGCTCGATGCCGTGGAGCACCGCGTTTTCAACCAGCGGCTGAAGCAGCAGCGGAGGCAGCCTGAGACCCTCGATCCCGGGGGCGGCATTCACGGCGTAATCGAGTCGGCCGGGCATGCGCAGCGCCTGGATTTCGAGATAGGCGCGAACAAGCTCCAGCTCCTCCCCCAAGGTCGCTTCCGTCTCGCGGACCCGGGCCAGCGATGCGCGCAGCAGCGTCGACAGCAGCTCCAGTATCCGCGTGGCCTTGTCGGGATCCGCGCGGACCAGAGCGATCACGTTGGACAGCGTGTTGAACAGGAAGTGGGGCTCCATCTGGGCCTGAAGCACCCTGAGCTCGGCTTCCGCCAGCGCCTTCTCCTGCGCGAGCGCGTTCCTCGCGGCCTTGTCCAGCTGCGCCCTCGCCGACAGCGCGTCGTACAGCATCGCGATCCCGACCGTTCCGATTCCGCCGAAGAGCAGCGCCAGAAGGGCGGATGAATAATCCCCGCCCAGAAAAGCGAACGGCCGGCCGACGAAGAGCGCGCCCGCGGCAATCAGGCCCGCGACGATCCCGACCGCCGACATTGCCGGAACGAAGACCAGCGGCCGGACGCGCGGAACGAAGAAGCGGAATCCGGCGTGGATGCACATGTGGATGGAGAGGCCGACGCAGTAGCTTACCCCCAGACTCGTACCGAATCCGGTTCCGCTGGCCAGCGCGACTATGATTCCGGCGGCGGCGCAGAATGCGATGGTCGCGAACAGGCTCCACAGGGCAGGCCTCGCCAGAACCGAACTGACCATCGCGCCCGACCCGGCCGGATCCGGCCCCGCGCGCCCGGGGCCGGCGGCGCGCGCGCGCGTCTTGCGTTCCGCTTCCAATTGAATCGCTTGCTCCTTCACGCGGGAATTGCCCTCGCGTTCCGCCGGCAGCGGGGTTCCGCGTTCCGTCCGGGTCATGCCGACGCCCCGTCCCGCACCCCGAACCCCGCAAGAACCCGCGCCCGTTTCACCATCCGGCTGCGCCCGGCTGGAACCGCCCGTGAAGCCCGAGAGGCATGGGTTCGGGGATCGTGGCCGCCGCCACGGGACCGGCTTCAAGCATCCCGACCTCGAACACGTTAAGCACAGTGGACCGCGCGCGCCAGTCGAGCGCGGTTCCGAGCAGCCACCCGTCCGTTTCGCCGCCGCCTGCGGGATCCGGCACGAACACGTGCTCCTCGGGAATCAAATGATCCGGATAGGCGTAGCGCGCCGCCAATCCGGATTCGACATTCAGCCTGGCAACGGAATCGAAGCTGCCGTGGACGGGGCCGCCATCCTTCGGCGGCGCATCCGCCGCCAGCACGGTCACCCATTCATGCCGGCTCGTGCTCCGGCGCGGGTCGACGACCGGAAACTCCGTCGCAAGCCCCGCAGGGCCGAGCGGCTCCAGCTCCGCCCGGCGGCGCTTCGTGTCGATGCGGTAGAGAACATGGCGGCCGGTTGATTCGGAAGGGTCCGGATCCTCGCCCTTCATGATGTTCCGGAGCCGCCCGTACAGCACGTCCGGAGCGTCCGCCCGCGATCCGTCGAACCGGATGACGCCCGAATCGTCCTCCCACGCGTTGCCGAAATGGAATGCCCACTCGGCAGGAAGCTCCAGCCAGAAATGGGTGTCCAGATCCCGCTTGTCCAGCACGAGCACCCGCGTCGGCCGGTCCGGACGCCAGGAGTGGCTGTCCAGAAAGCTGGCCTCGGCGCCCGCTTCGCGGCTGAAATCGAGCGGCGGCAGCAGCAGGACGATATGCCGCCGGGTGACGACGAAGTCGTGCGGCATCGTCATCGGCTCGACAGGCAGCGCGGCCGCCCGCTTCAGAACCCCGCCTGGATCGAGATGCCAGAACACCATGACGCCGGCATCGCTGGCATACCCGAAATTCCAGAGAGTTCCGTCGGGGTCCAATCTCGGATGGGCCGAGAACGGCGCCGAGCGCGTATGCTGGCTGAAGGTCTGGACGCCCTTCGTTTCCAGCGTGACCGGATCCAGGCGCCATGCGGAGCCGGCCTCCCATAGGGCCCAGAGCTCGTCGCCTCGCGGAAGGACGCTGATGTTCGCGGCGTTGATGTCGTCGGGCCCCGAGACCGGGCAAGCGCCGGGCGGAATCGATCCGAACGCCGGATAGAGCGCCCGGCCTTCCGCGCGCTCCTTGTCGTATTTGAACGTTCGCACCATGCGGGCGCGGTGCTCGACCTTTCCGTTCGCGATCCGCCACGCCTGCACCAAGCCATCGCCGTCAAGCCAATGCCGGTACCGGTAGCCGCCCACTTCGTGCCGCGCCGGGCCGTTCCTGTAGAGAGTGCCGGAAAGGCGCTCCGGAATGCGGCCCTCCAGCCGGGCCGCTCTCGGCGGCACGACTTCGCGGTCGAAGCTCTTGTAGCCGAGCAGCCAAGGGCGCTCCGCCAGCGCCGCGTGGAACGCCTCCTGCCAAGGGTCGGAACCGCCAGATCCTGCGCCGCACGCCGCTTCGGCGCCGCGCGCCCACGCGACGGCCGTCAGGGCGGCGACATGGCCCGCCGCCCCGGCCATCGCGTCAAGGAATTCACGCCTGTTCATCGTCAAGCCTCCTCGACTTCCCGGCTCAATGGTTCAGCCGAATCGACTGGACCGCAGGCGAGTCCCCGATCCGGAAACTCACCGCGTCCCATCCGGGAGGCCCGAATGCTCCGACGGCGTTGTTGGAGAACGCCCAAGGCTCCGACGGCATTCCGACAATGGTGGTTTCGAGCTCGGCGCTGTCGTTCACGTCGTGGAATGCCTGAATCCCGTACGTTCCTTCCGGAAGCTCAAGACCGAACCGGACGACCTGCCCGGCCGGTCGAACGGAGATTTGCGCCACCGGACGCTCTTCCCCCTCGAACCCGCGCTCTCCGCGCACGATCTGCACCAGCACCGTTCCCTCTTCGCTCCTGATGTCCTCGATGCTGACGCTCAGCTCGGCCGCTCCCGCCCCGCCTGCCGCTGCGACAGCTGCCGCCAGCGCGGCCGCCAGTGAAATCCCTTTGCCCATGATTCGCTCCTTTCCGTTGCAGCGGCATGGGAAGCCGCTTCGTTGGAGAAATCTGCGCAGCAAAGGCGTAGGCGCGGAACAGGGAGTCGACGGAACCCGTTTCCGGGGAACGAACCGGCCGTGATCGGGAACGAATCGGTTTTAAACGCGAGCGGGCATCGCACTGCGCGGCATGTCCGAATCGAATCAGCCCGTCAGAACGGCCCCGGGATTCATGATGCCGGCAGGGTCCAGCGCATTCTTGATTCGGCGCATCGCCTTCAGGAGCTCCTTGTCTCCGGATGACGCGAACTCCGCGGCCTTCGTCCTGCCGATGCCGTGCTCGGCGGCGATCGAGCCTCCGAACTCCCGCGCCAGCTCGTGCACTTTCCCGGTCACGTCCGCCGCTGCGCACTCCGCCGCGGCCAGGCCGCGCGGCGGAAAGACGTTGTAGTGGAGATTGCCGTCGCCGACGTGGCCGAAGCAGTTTATCCGGAAATCGCCCAGATCCCGGACGGCTGCATCCGCGCGCATGATGAACTCCGGAATCGCGGTGACGGGAACCGACACGTCGTGCGATGCGACCGCCCCGATCCGTCGGTTGGCCTCCGGGATCATCTCCCTCATTTGCCAGAATTCCGCAGCGTGCTTCTCCGAGCGGGCCGCAACCCCGTCGGCGACGAGGCCCGATTCCATTCCGTCGGCGGCCGCCTGCTCCAGCATAGCGGCAACGCCGCAGTCCGATTCGGCGGCCGCTTCGGCAAGAACCGTCCAGCCGGGAATCCGCTCGAACGGAAGCCGCGTCTCCGGGAAGACCTCGGCCAGAAACTCCAGTCCCGTGCCGCTCATCAGCTCGAAAGCCGAGAGCAGGCTCCCGAAGCGTTCCCGGAACAGCGAGAGCAGGGAAACGGCGGCGGCGGGACCCCTGACCGCGAGAACCGCGGCGGCCGAATCGCGAAGCCGCGGGAAGATTTTCAGGCTCGCCGCCGTCAGCAGTCCCAATGTGCCTTCGGACCCGATCAGCAGCTGCTTCAGATCGTAGCCCGCGTTGTCCTTCCTGAGCGAAGACATCCCGTTCCAGATCCCGCCATCGGGCAGCACGGCCTCGACGCCGAGGCAGAGCTCACGCATGCTTCCGTAGCGGAGGACATGTATGCCGCCCGCATTCGTCGCGAGGTTGCCGCCGATTTGGCTGCTGCCACGCGCGGCGATCGACAGCGGGAATTGCCGTCCCTCTCTTTCCGCAGCCGACCGGACCGATTCCAGCGTGCATCCCGCTCCCGCGACCAGCACGTTCTCCTCCGCGTCCACGCTCTCGATTCTGTCCATCCGCTCCGTTGAAAGGATGACCGGCGCGGGAATGCCGGTGCCTATCTGGCCGCCGACGAGTCCGGTTCCTCCTCCGAAGGGAACCACCGGGATCCGATGCTCGCGGCAGTGACGGATGACCAGGGACGCCTCTTCGGCGCCGGACGGAGCGAGCACGACGCCTCCCGCCGCCGCGTGCCTGTTCCGAGGTTCGGAAAGATACGTTTCGTCCGCGGGCTTGAACGCGGCTGGCGGAAGCGCGGCCGCCAATGGCTCCAGCGCCTCCATCGAAGCCGGGCGCAACCGGCCCATGGCGGACGTCAGCTTCGTCCCGGACCGGCCGGGCGGAACCCGTCCAAGCGCAAATCGGAATTGCTCCCGCGCTCGGCCGGCTTCGCGGTTGCGGAGTTGCCGCGCAGGTCAGATGGGGTCCGTTCTTCCACGCCGGTCGCTTCTCAGGTTGGCATACAAGACATGGTTGCTCCACCGGCCGGCGATTTCCAGATAGCTTTGCGCGACGCCCTCGTACTTGAATCCGGTTTTTTCCAGCAGGCCGCGCGACGGCTTGTTGTCGGGAAGGCAGGCGGCCTCGACCCGGCTCAGATCCAGTTCGGTGAACGCGTAATGGACGACGGCGGGAACCGACTCCTTCATGTAGCCTTGGCGCGCATGCTGCTCTCCGACCCAGTATCCCAGCGCGCCCGATTGCGCCGCGCCGTACCGGACGTTGTCGAGCGTGATCCCGCCGACCAGCGCTCCGTCGTCCTGCCGCACGAGGAAGAACGGCGCCGCGGTTCTGTTCGCAATGGACTTGTTCGCCCAATGCACCCTGCTCTGGAACGCGCCGCGGCTGAGGTGGTCATGCGCCCAGGTGGGCTCCCATTTCTCGAGGAACGTCCGGCTGGACCGCCGCAGCTCGTGCCACTCGCCGAAATCGGACTGGCGCGGAATGCGCAGCTCCAGCCTCTCTGTCAGCAGGACGGGCGATTTGCTCTTCAAACGCATCAGGCTGCAAGCCGCTCCAGAAGCTCCGGCCCCCGCGGCGACCCCGAAACCGGCCCGTACCAGGCGAACGCGGATTCGGTGCTCTCCGCGAGGCTTGCCGCGTAATCGCGCGCCATGGCGGCCGTCACCGCCTCGAACCTCTCGATGGTCCTGTCGATGTCCTCGACTTTGCCGAGCACCGCCAAGGAGTTCCCGAGCCTTTCGGTCCGGAACATGGGGCTTTCGTACGCCATGAGCGCGCCTGCCCGGATCTGGGCCCGCGCGCGGTCCACTTCTTTTTCCGTCAAATCGTCCGCCGACCGCCGAACCTCGTCGATGCACAGACGCGCGAGATCGCCAAGCGCCTCCTCGGACGTGCTTGCATGCAGGACCAGGGCTCCGGTGTCCGAAGACGGAGCCGCTTGCGCCGAAACCGAATAGCAAAGGCCGCGCTTCTCGCGCGCCTCGGTGAACAGCCTCGACGCGGCCCCTCCTCCAAGCGCGACCGAGTACACGCGGGCGACGAAATTCCGCTTGTTCCGCAGGCACGGCGCCTCGAACGCCAATGCGAACTGCGCAAGCTCAATGTCCTTTTCCCTGCGGAACTCCCCGCTTTGGAAGCGGCTGGCTTCCGTGTCCGGACGGGCGCGGGCGGCCATGGAGCCGAAGCTGCTTTGGGCGCATTCCAGTACGCGGTCGTGTTCGACCGCGCCCGCCGCGGCAAGAATCATGCGGTCGGGACGATAGTGCTCCTGCACATAGCGGAGCAGATCGTCGCGCCCGAATCCGGACACGAGCTCCGCCGTTCCCGTGATCGTCCGCCCGAACGGCTGGCCGGGGTAGGCCGTGCTCTGCAGTGCCTCGAACACGACCTCCTCGGGCGTGTCCTCAATCTCCCCGATCTCGTGCAGCACGACCTTCCGCTCTAGGTCCAGATCGTCCGGATCGTATACGGAGTTCAGCACGATATCCGAGATCAGCTCCACGGCCAGCGGAACGTCGGATTCCAGCACCCGCGCGATGTAGGCCGTGATCTCCCTTCCGGTGTATGCGTTCAGACTCCCGCCGACCTCCTCGATGGTCTCCGATATCTGGAAGGCATCGCGCTTGGCCGTGCCTTTGAACGCCATGTGCTCCAGGAAATGGCTGACGCCGTTCTGGTCGGCCCGCTCGTGCCGCCCCCCCGCCGACACGTACAGGCCCACAGCCGCCGAGCGCAGCCCGGGCATGTGCTCGGTCGCGACCCGGAACCCGTTCGGCAGCTCGCTGATCTTCGCGTTCACGACGCGGATCTCTCGGCTATCGCCGACTTGATGGCGTCAAGGCTGTTCTCGACCACGGAAATGCGTTCCGGAAGCCCGGTGATTCCGGCAAGCCGCTCGGGAAGCCGGGCGCGAACGCCGCAGGCCTCCTCCACGGCGTCCGGAAACTTCGCGGGATGGGCCGTCGCCAGCGCTACCATGGGCACTCCCTGCCCGTTCGCGAACTCCTTCGCGACCTTCACGCCGACCGCAGTGTGCGGGCAGACGACTTTGCCAGCCGTTTCGTGGACCTGCCTGATGGCCTCCACGGTTTCGCTTTCGGAGCAGCGGCCGCTGCCGAACTCCTCGCGCAAGCGGGAAAGCGCCGCCGCGCTGATCCCGAACCGGCCCGAACGGAGCGATTCCATGCTGCTGCTGACCGCTTCGGGGTTCCGCCCTTCGGCGTCGAAGATCGCCCGCTCGAAATTCGAGCTGATCTGGATATCCATCGACGGGCTGATCGACGCCTTGACGTCCTCCTTCCGGTAGTCGCCGGATTCAAGGGCGCGGTGCAGGATGTCGTTTTGGTTCGTCGCGATGACCAGCCTTCCGACGGGCAGGCCCATCCGCCGCGCGGCGTAGCCCGAATAGATGTCTCCGAAGTTTCCGGTCGGGACCGCGAAGCCGACGGGGCGGCACGGGGCGCCCAGCGCGACCGCCGCTGTGAAGTAGTAGACGATCTGGCCCATGATTCTGGCCCAATTGATCGAATTCACCGCGCTCGGCCGCATTTCGCCTCTGAATTCCGCGTCGTTGAACAGGCCCTTCACGCGGGCCTGGCAGTCGTCGAAGTCGCCCTTCACGGCAATCGCATGCACGTTGGGTTCCGACGGCGTGGTCATCTGGCGCCGCTGGATCTCGGACACGCGCCCGTCCGGATAGAGGATGAACACTTCCGCCGCGCCGCTGCCCCGGAACGCCTCGATCGCGGCGGATCCTGTATCGCCGCTGGTCGCTCCGATGATGGAAACGCGCTCGCCGCGACGCTTCAGCACGGCGTCGAACATCCGGCCGACCAGCTGGAGCGCCACATCCTTGAACGCAAGCGTGGGGCCGTGGAAAAGCTCGAGCAGGAAGAGGTCCGTTCCGATCTGGACGAGCGGACATCTTGCGGCATGGCCGAACCGCCCGTACGCGCCCTCGATCATCGCGCGGAGCTCGTCGCCGGAGAACGCGTCGCCGACGAAGGGCCGCACGACGCGGAACGCGACTTCCTCGTAGTCCATCCCGGCCATCGCGGAAATGTCGCGATGCGAAAACCGCGGCCACGCTTCCGGAACGTAAAGGCCGCCGTCCCGCGCCAGTCCCGCCAGCAGCGCTTCTTCGAAGCCGAGCCGGGGCGCGCGGCCGCGCGTTGAGACGTACTTCATCCCGCGCAAGTCATCCTTCCCGCAACAGGCTTGAACGGCGGCCAATACGCCAAAGCCAGAATCCTGTCATCCCCAGCCAAGCCGCCGCCATCGAGAACCACGTGACGGCATACTCGAAATGGTCGTTCGGCACCTGCGAACTGTCGACGGGCCACGCCGCGATTCCGCTTGGCGCCGGCGACTCCTCGCGCGCGACAATCAGCACAGGCTCGGTTTCCAGCTCCTCGGCCATTGAAGGAACGTCGCGGGCGAACCACAGCCGCCCGTCGGGCTCGGGCGTGAACAAGGGATCGATTTCATCCGGCCAGTGCAGGTTGCCGACCACCGAGGCCTCGCCGCCCGGCGGCCGCTCGCGGTCGCGCAGCGCTTCGGGAAGGAAGCCGCGATCCAGCAGAATCCTCCGCCCGTCCGTTTCGAACGGAACGACCAGGCGGAAGCCCGGACCGAAATTCCGGCGTCCGGCGAGCACGAGCAGTTCTCCCGGCCGGATTGCGCCCGAAGCGGCCACGGCGAGGTAGATGTCCTCTTCCGGATCGGGATGCGCGGGGAGCGACGCCGGTTCGGCCGTGATCCTCGCGTCCATTGCCGCGAGAACGCCCTGCTTCCATTCCAGCCGCTGGACCTGCCAGATGCCGAGTCCGGCCAGCGCCGAAGCGCCCAGCGCGCCGACGCAGACAACGAACGCGACGTTCCGGAGCATCCGGTCGGCCGGAACGCGCTTCCGCCTTGGGATGCGATCTTCGGGCGGCGGGGCCTGCGGCGCGTCAGCTGCCCCAGATGTAGACCGCCGCGAACAGGAACAGCCATACGACGTCGACGAAATGCCAGTACCACGCGGCGGTTTCGTATCCGATGTGCGCCGTCGGCGTGAAATGCCCCTTCATGCCCCTGATCATGCAGACCAGGAGGAAGATCGTTCCGATGATCACGTGCGCGCCGTGGAAGCCGGTCGCCATGAAGAAGGTCGCGCCGTAGATGTTCCCGGAGAACCCGAAGGCCGCATGGCCGTATTCGTACGCCTGTAGCGCAGTGAACGCGCAGCCGAGAATCACGGCGAGGATCAGCCCGTTGACGAAGTCCTTCCGGTTGTTCTCGTGGGCGATGGCGTGGTGCGCCCAGGTCGCGGCGGCGCCCGAGCTCAGCAGGATCAGGGTGTTGATCAGCGGAAGATGCCAAGGGTCGAAAGGCTCGATTCCCACCGGCGGCCACACGCCGCCCGACCCTTCCTCCATCGGATAGAGCGCGTGCTTGAAGAAATTCCAGAACCACACCGAAAAGAACATGACTTCCGACATGACGAAAAGGATGAAGCCGTACCTCAAGCCGATCTGGACGACCGGCGTATGGTCGCCGGAATGCGACTCCTTGATCACGTCGGTCCACCAGGCCACCATCGTGTAGGCGATGACGGCCATCCCGATGAGCATGAGCCACGGCCCGTAGTCGTGGAAGAACAGGACCGCGCCGAAGAGCATCGTGAATCCGCCGACCGCCCCGATGAACGGCCAGACCGAAGGGTTCACGATGTGGTAGTCGTGGTTGTAGTGATGGGCCATTTTCAACCGTCCTTGAAACTGTATTCGGCGCTTTCCTCAAGCGACGCGGCCTGCAGCGGCTCCTCCTGCGGCAGGTCGATGCGGTGGAAGGTGTACGAGAGCGTGATCGTGCCGACCGAGCCGACCTCCGTGTCGTCGGCGATCTCCGGGTCCACGAAGAAGCTAACGGGCATTTGGACTCGCTCGCCGGGCTGGAGCACCTGCTCCTCGAAGCAGAAGCAGTCGATCTTCACGAAATAAGCGCCTGCGCCGAACGGGTGCACGTTGAAGCTTGCCGCCCCCGCGACCGCGGCGTCCGTCGGATTGTAGGCTTCGTAGAAGGCGAGGCCGCTCTCCCCCAGCCGGATATCCATCCGGCGTTCGACCGGGCGGAAATCCCACGGCATTCCGCGCTCCTTCGAGGCGTCGAACCGCACCGTCACCGTCCGGTCGCTGACTGCCGCGCTGGCGGTCTCGGCCCGCACCGTCGCGCCTCCGAATCCGGTGACCCGGCAGAACCAGTCGTACAGCGGAACGAACGCCCAGGACGCCGCGCACATCGCCGCAACGACGGCCGCGAGCCTCGCAAGAGTCAGCCTGTTCCGGGCGCGATCGGTCACGGTCACTCCAGCAGCGACGGCCTGACCGCATGGTCGAAGGCCTCCATCTCGTGGCCGCTCGACAGCTTCACGATCGTGATTGCGAACACCAGAACGACGAACGCGCCGAGCGCGCCAGCCAGCCAGAAGTTCCTCGACCGGTTCGCGAAGTGCTGCGCATGCTCCCTTGAAAGCGCCATGGTCAGAACAGGACCGGCCACCACGGCGCGCCGCCGAGCGCTGCGCGCAGCGCCGCATCGACCGCCAAGGCCGCGAAGGATCCGAACAGATAGGCGAGCGAGAACCAGAAGAACCGCTTTTCCTGCTCCCAGCCGTCGAGACCGGCCCTGCGCTCGTCGCGGGCGCGGATGCGCCACGCCTTCCCGACGAGCAGCCCGTTCATTGCGGTCGCGACGGCGGCGAAGGCCGGGCCGCCCGCTCCGGAGAAGGCGATCAGCGCCGAAACCGGAACCAGCGCGGCGGAGTAGGCGAAGACCAGCCTTCGGGTCGCCTCTGGCCCCCGGACCACGGTCATCATCGGAACGCCCGCGTTCGAGTAGTCGTCCCGCGTGTAGAGCGCGAGCGCCCAGAAGTGCGGCGGCGTCCAAACGAAGACCAGAAGGAACATCAGCAATGCTTCGGGCGCGATGCCGCCGGTCGCGGCGGCCCATCCGATCACCGGGGGAAGCGCGCCCGCGGCTCCGCCGATCACGATGTTCTGCGGCGTCATCCTCTTGAGGATCATCGTGTAGACGACCGCGTAGAAGAATATCGCGAACGCGAGCAGGCCCGCCGCGAGCGGGTTCGCGACAAGCCCGAGCATGACGACGGCGAGGCCGGAAAGCCCCAGCCCGGTCAGGAGCGCGGTTTCGCGCTCGACCGCGCCGGACGGGAGGGGCCGGCGGCGCGTCCGCCGCATCCTCGCGTCGATGTCCGCGTCCCACCACATGTTGAGGGCGCCGGCTCCGCCGGCTCCGACCGCGATGAAGAGCACCGACGCGAACGCGAGAACCGGGTGCATGCTTCCGGGCGCCGCGACAAGCCCGACCGCAGCCGTGAATACCGCAAGGGACATCACGCGGGGCTTCATCAGGGCGAAAATGTCGCCCGGTTCGCCCGTTCGCTCCCGCGGGCGCGGCGCGGCGATGGCGGCGCTTCTACCCATGTCGCGGTCCGACGCCGGAATCCGAAGCGCGCCGCATCACTTGGACGCGAGCTGCAAGGTCCGCGGAACGCCGCCGTACTCTTCGATGGCGGCGTCGAGCCATTCCTCGTACGCGTCCTGGCTGACGACCTTGACCGTGATGGGCATGTACGAGTGGTCCTTGCCGCAAAGCTCGGAGCACTGCCCGAAATAGATGCCTTCGCGCTCGGGCTTGAACCAGAGGCCGGCCAGCCGTCCCGGCACCCCGTCCTGCTTGACGCCGAACGAGGGGACCGTCCAGGCGTGGATCACATCCGACGCCGTCACTTGGACGACGACCGTCTTGTCGACCGGCAGAACGAGCGCCGTGTCCGTCGCGAGAAGGTATTCGTCGTCGCTGTAGCCGAACTCCGAAAGCCGCTCCCGTTCGAGCATGAAGCTGTCGAACGAGAGTTCGTGGTCCGGATATTCGTACGTCCAGTACCACTGGTTCCCGGTCGCCTTGATGGTGATGTCCGCGTCCGGCAAGCGCTGCTGCTTGAACAGCATCGGGAGCGAGACCGCGCCGATGAATACCAGGATCACGATTGGAATCGCCGTCCACGCGATCTCGAACGGCAGGCTGTGGGTGAAGCGCGCCGGAACCGGGTTCGCCCTGCTGTTGAATCGCACGATGACCCAGAAGAGCAAACCGAGCACGAACACGCAGATCGCTCCGACAATGTAGTTGAGCAGCTCCTCGAACCAGACGATGTCGCGGGCGACCTCGGTGACCGCAGGCTGGAACTCGTACCCGTCCGGCACCGGCCGTCCGATCACTTCCAGCTCTTGCGACACATCGACGCCCAAGGCGCTTGTGGCGGCGGTCGCGGCGGCCAGCGCCGCCAATCCCGCCAGATACCGATTCGATTTCATCTGCGACTACCCGTCCAAGAAGATGCCGTCGGACACCGGCCCGTCCCGCCAAATCCGCCGTTGCCGGGAAGGCGTTGAGTACATACATGGATGCCTGTCAATCGCAAGAACCGGGACGCGCCTATTGCGCGAATCCTGTGTCGGCGGGCCACCTGCGGAGTTGAGCGCGAGTGTCTGAATCCCCCCTGTTCCGGCCGTTCCATGCCGCCCTGGACAAGGGCCGCGCGCTCGAGACGATGCGCGGCGCGGCGGCAGGGGCGGACGATTGCGACCTGTTCCTCGAACGCGGCCGCACGGAAGTCGTTTCGTTCGACGACGGCCGCGTGCGCAATGCCAGCTACAGCGCCAGCGAGGGATTCGGGCTTCGCGTCGTGCGCGGCGAAACCACCGGCTACGCGCATTCCAGCGAAATAAGCGACAAATCCCTGGCGCGCGCCGCCGAGACGGCGCGGCTCGCGGTTCGCGACGGCGGAGGCTCCATGGCGCCGCCCCCGCAAAAGACCAACCGCAAAGTCTACTCGGAATGCGATCCCGTCGCCGAAGCGGAATTTGCGGAGAAGATATCGCTGCTCAAGGAGATCGACGCCTACCTGCGCGGCTTGGACAAGCGCGTTGTCCAAGCGAGCGCGAGCATCGCCGCCGCCGTCCAGGAGATCGAGATACTCCGGGCCGACGGCGCGGCGGCTCGGGACCTGCGGCCGATGTGCCGACTCGGCGTTTCCGTGATCGTCGAGCAGAACGGGCGGCGGGAGACCGGCTACACCGGCAAGGGCGGACGGGTCGAAATCTCAGGCGTGCTGGAGGAGCAAAGCTGGAAATCGGCGGCGGACGAAGCCCTGCGGATCGCGCTGGTGAACTTGGAGGCGGAACCGGCGCCGGCGGGAGTCATGGACGTGGCGCTCGGGCCGGGCTGGCCGGGCATTCTGCTTCACGAGGCGGTCGGCCACGGGCTCGAAGGGGACTTCAACCGGAAGGAGACGTCCGCGTTCGCCGGGCTGCTCGGCAAGCGTGTCGCGGCGCCCGGCGTCACGGTTCTCGACGACGGCACGATTCCGGACCGGCGCGGATCCATCACGATCGACGACGAGGGAACGCCCAGCCAGGCGAACACCCTTATCGAGGACGGCATTCTGGTCAGGTACATGCAGGATCGCCAGAACGCGCGGCTCATGGGGGTCGACCCGACAGGGAACGGGCGCCGTGAATCCTACGCCCACGCGCCGATGCCCCGGATGACGAACACGTACATGCTTAGCGGCGGCGCCGAGCCGGACGGCATCGTGGCGGAGATCAAGGACGGGATATACGCGGTCGGCTTCGGCGGCGGCCAAGTCGACATAACCAACGGGAACTTCGTGTTCTCGTGCACCGAAGCCTACCGGGTGAAGAACGGGCGGATCGGGGCCCCGATCAGCCATGCAACGCTCATCGGGGACGGCGCGACGGCGTTGAAGCACATTCGCGCTGTCGGAAACGACATGCGCCTGGATCCGGGCGTCGGAATGTGCGGGAAGGAAGGGCAGTGGGTGCCGGTCGGCGTCGGCCTCCCGACGCTGCTTATCGGCGGCCTGACGGTAGGCGGAAGCGCAGCCCAAGGCGCGTAGGCCGGGTTAAAAATCCGGAGCCGCGCCTTAGCCGACGTCGTAAAGAAGCGGGAATTTCTCGCTGATCAGCGGATCGCCCTTGCTCAGGGAATCGTCGACAAGCCACTCGGCGACGCCTTGGTCGCTCTGGTAGACCGCGCCGTCGCATCCGAACCGGATCGCGTATCCCCGCCGCCTGCGGGTCGAGGTCTGGTTGCCGGCCGCCGAGTGGACGGTGAATCCGTCGAACGCGAGAACGTCGCCGGCCTCCAAATCCCATGAAACAATCTCGTGCTTGTCGCGCTCGGCCTCGAAGTCGGGAAGGTCCTGGTACTCGGGATCGTCGGCCTTGGCGAACTTCACGAACGCGCCTTTCTGGTCCGTGATGAAGGGCCGGTACATGACGCCCCATTTGTGCGAGCCCCTGATGAACTCCAGCGTCCCGTTGCTCTTGTCCGCCGGGTCCAGCGCTACCCACATGGTCACGAGCGGCCCCTTGACCGGCCAGTAAGGCTGGTCGCTGTGCCAGTCCGTGGGCGTTTTCGTGCCGGGCTCCTTCACGAACATCTGGTCGAAAACCAGGGAGATCCTTTTCGAGTCGGCCACCTCGGCCGCAAGCTTCGCGATTCCCGAATTCAGGCAGAACTCCCGGAACGGCCCCTCGTTCATCCACTGGTTCCTGTAGGCGAAGAAGCGTTTCCCCTTCTCCAGCTCGGCGTCGATGGCGACGCGCAGCTCCTCGATCCAGTAGTCCGTCAACGCGCCCCGGATGACTGCGGCTCCGTCCCTCCGGTACGATTCCGCCGCGTGGCTCGCGGAGCAGGTCAGAACATTGGTCATTGCGAACGGCCCTCCCCGGCCTCTTCGACGTTTGCTTGCCTGCGGCTCGCCGACCGCGGATCGAATGCGCGTCGGCGGAACAGCTCCGGCCAAACGCTAGCACGGCATCCGGCCGCGATTCCAGCGGCGCCGGCGGACGCCGTTTCCCGAATTGCGGAACCGGCCGCCGCCGAGGCGGATCCGGCTAACTTCCGCGCAGAGCATCGAGCAGGTTCGCGACCGCCGCGTCGGCGGCCCGCCTGCTGCTTGATGTCGTATGCGCCCCGAGGTGGCTCGTCAGAATGGCCCGCTTATGCTTCAGAAGAGGCGATCCGGTCGGCGGCTCGCGCTCGAACACATCCGCGGCGTACGCGCCCAGCACGCCTCCGTCCAGCGCCCGCAGCAGTTCCGCCTCGTTCACCAGGCCCGCGCGCGCCGTGTTCACGAGAACCGAGCAGCCGTCCATATCAGCGAACTCGCGCCTTCCGATCATCGGCGCGCGATCCTCGGGCAAAGGGCAGTGGAGGCTGACGACATCCGCGTCGACGAGCACGTCGCGGAGCCCGGACATGCGGACGCCCGGAGGCACTGCGGAACTGTTGGCCAAATGCGGGTCCACGCCCCAGACGGACGCGCCCATTCCCGCGCAGTGCGCAGCGAACAAGCGCCCGACGGCTCCGACGCCGACGACCGCAACCTTCGAGCCGCGGATTTCCTTGCCGATTTCCCGCGGCCAGCGGCCCTGGCGGATGCCCTCGTGGGCGGCTACAACGCCCCGAAGCCCCGCAATCGCCAGCCCCAGCGCCAGTTCGGCAACGCCCGGCGCATTCGCTCCGGCGGCGCGCATCAGGCGGACCCCTTTCCGCCGGATGAGCGCGGTCGGCAGATTGTCCATGCCCGATCCGTTCCTGCTGATGGCGCGGAGCCTGTCCGCGCTCTCAATCACCGCGGGCGGAACCGGCTCCACGCCGGCGATCCATCCAACGCATCCCGGAATGGCGTCGAGCAGCTCCCGCTCGGACGGCGTTCGCCCGGGCGACGGGAATGCGAGAGCGTAGCCCGCGTCGCGAAGGCGGCGGAGCGAAGGGTGGCTCTCGTCCGAAAGCGATCTTGGAGTTACGAGCACCCGTTCGGCCATTCGTCAGGCGCGCCCGGCCGCGCGGGCGGCGATTGCGGCGAACTCCTCGAACCTGGGGCCGGAGGTCGGCAGCTCGACGCCGAACACCTCAATAATCGCCTGCGCCCAGCCGTGGATGAAATACTGCCAGCCGTCTTCGGAAACCACGCCGCGGGATCGGCCCTGGCTTCGGGACTGGGCGAGGAACACGATGTCCCCGCGGTAGTTCAGATCCCATGCCAACGCCGCTTCGGGAAACAGAGCGGCCGACGTCAGCGGCGAACCGGGAGCGTCCTTGCCGAGGCCCGTCGCGTTCACGACAAGCGAGCCGGGCTTCAGCCCCGCCAAGACACGGTCGTTGTCTCCGGCTTGCGGGGCGTGCACGTACTCGACGGGAACGTCGGAACCCATCCGCAGGTGCACGCTCCGGATGTGCTCCAGCCGCGCTTCGGACCGGTTGGAAACGAATATTCTCGCCGGACGGTCTTCGTCCCGCTCCTCCCGCATCAGATTCCAAGTGATCGCAATAGCGGATCCTCCCGCGCCCATGCAGAACGCGTCCGAGCCCGTGCGGGCGAAGTGGCCATCAGGAACGAAGCCGCCGAGGGCCAGCCCGGCGGCGGCAGGATCCTTGGCGAAGCACGCCAGCCCGCCTTCGCGCTTCGAGAGGCAGCTGACCTCCGACATGAACCGGGCGTGGCTGTCGATTTTGTCGAACATATCGCTGCACGCCGCGTAAAGATCCAGCTTGTGGGTCGTCACCAGCGCTCCGGCGGCATTCGGCTCGCTCTTCAGGAACCTTACGGCTTCGCGGTAGCGCTCCGGCCGGTCGTGCAGCTTGAAGTCCAGCCCGGCGATCGAAGCGCCTTGAAGGCCCAAATGGTGCGACCATTCGGGGAACACCTTCATGATCGAGCTTTGCGATGTGGTCACGCCGATGAAGAGCAGCGTCGGCGCGTCCAGCGACGGCAGCCTCATGCCGCGGATCGGGCCTCCCGCGCGGCATCGACCGCCGCGCGGGCCTTCGCCGTTACCGCTTGCCAGTTCCGCGATCGGATCTCGCCGCGGCTCGCGACCCAGCTGCCTCCGACCGCGAACACGTCCGGCATCCTCAGCCACTCGGCCATGTTGCCGGGATTGACGCCGCCGGTGGGGTTGAACCTGATGCCCGCGCTACGGAACGGCGCCGCGATGCTTTGCAGCGCCTTCGGGCCGCCTGCCGGGACCGCCGGAAAGAATTTGGCATGCCGGCACCCTGCGGAAACAGCCGCAAGCACCTCGGACGGCGTCATGACGCCGGGAACGAACGGCAGCGACAGCTCCCGCGCGCGGGCGACGGTTTCCCGGTCGAATCCGGGCGAAAGGGCGAACTGCGCGCCCGCGTCCTTGGCGATTTCCGCCTGGCGCGCGCTGAGCACGGTGCCCGCCCCGAGGATGAGCTCCGGGCACTCGGACGCGATCGCGCGCAGCGCCTCTTCGGCCGCCGCGGTGCGAAAGGTGATTTCGGCGACGGGAAGCCCGCCTTCGGCAAGCGCGTCGGCAAGCCCGACCGCGCATGAGGCGTCGTCGATTTCGATGACCGGAACAACGCCGATCCTGGAGATGCGTTGGAACACCCCCGCTCCGCCGGGCTTGTTCATTGGCGCCTCCTTCAAATTCCGACACGAGGAATGCGGTGTTCTGCCGAGCATCCCGGAGCGGCATGATCAATGGCACTCGAGCCGCCGCGCGTTCGCACCGACGAGACCCGGATGGCTGGGTGCATCCCATTTTTCGAGGTGAGCCTGCTGCTTGCTTTCGGATACCCCGTGACCGCCGTTCGCAGGTCGTCGACAACCGCTGCGGAACTGCTCCACACTTAACCTTGAAGGCGCGTTTGCTCCCCCCGGGACGCCGAGCGCGGCCGACGCCCCTGCATTTGGAACAGGCTTGCCGCTCCCTGAGGATGCACCCTTGCGGGTCTCCTCATGTATCCCGACCATGCCATGGCGCTCCCGCCGACAAAGACGGGAACGCATGATCAATTTGCAAGCGAATTACATCGGCGATGTCGCCAATCGGAGTTGAAACAGCAAGTCTTGCGACGAGCGGAAGACGCGGATGCCATGCATGCGTCTTCGGCCTGCGAACGCAGGCATCGTTCCGGAATCAGAGATCCCAAGTGATCAAGGCGCCCAGGACAACAACTGTAGCGACCCACATGCCGATCATCCATCGCGTGTTGTCCTTGTCCCGCTTTGCCATTTCAACATCGCGGTCGGCGTCTCGCTTCGCCATGTCGGCATCACGCTTCGCCATGTCGGCATCACGGTCGGCATCACGCTTCGCCATGTCGGCATCGCGGGCGGCATCTCGCTTCGCATTTTCGGCGTCCCGCTCCGCCAAATCGGCTCGCAGCCGGTCCATGGCGCTTCCGAGCGCTGAAATGCCCCCGTCGCGGTCGGAATCGCGCTTCGCCATGTTGGCATTGCGGTCGGCGTCTCGCTTCGCATTTTCGGCGTCGCGTTCCGCCACGTCGGCGCGCAGCCGGTCCATGGCGCCTTCCTGGGTCGCCTGATGCGTGTTCATCCGTTCCTCGTGCCTCGCCAACCGCTCGGACAATCCCGCCAGCGTCTGCTCGCTCATCGCCTGCACCCCATCGCAAGAAACATCTTCGGCGCTCGGCGTGCCGCATGCCACGTCGCGCAGCCATGCGGCGCTAACGGTTGAATACTTGCTTGAGCGTAAGGTGCTCCATGTCTGCCGTCAATTCATTGATTGGGTTAGGGCCTGTTAACGCTTGCGTCGAGATCGGGTCTGTGGCAAGCTGTTGCCAACAATGGAAAAAACAAGCGAGCAGTTCCCAATCATGGCCAGCATCACCGAAGAGCAGTACGCCTTGCTGCATCCCCATCTTCCGGTCCAGCGCGGCAACATGCTGATTCCGAACATCGTCATCATCAACGCCTTGCTGCACATTCTTGAGAACGGCTGCAAGTGGCGCGCCCTTCCCGAGCGCTACGGCAAGTGGCACACGGCCTGCATGCGGCTGCGCCGCTGGGCCGAGGCGGGCGTGCTGGCGCGGCTGCTTGCGGCGCTGCGGGAGCAGGAGCTGACGGACAAGGACCTCGACTGCCTCGGCCTCGACAGCACCAGCGCCGAGGTGCATCCCGACGGCACCGGAGCCCAAAAAAAAGAGGCCCGCAGAGCATAGGCAGGTCCCGCGGCGGCTGGAACACGAAGATCCACATGATCGCCGCAAGCGGCTGGATGGCAATGGCTTTCCGCCTTTCCGGCGGGCAGGCCCACGACGCGCCGGAGGGCCGGGCCCTGCTGGAGCGCTTCGGCAAGCGGGGCTCCAAGGTTCCGCTGGCGATGGATCGCGCCTGCGAGGGCGACGAGACCCGCCGGCTCGTCCGCGACCTCGAAATGACGCCGGTCGTGCCGCCGAAGTCGAACCGGAAAAACAAATGGGATTTCGACCGCGAAACCTACCAGCGGCGGAACGAGGTCGAGCGGCTGTTCCGCAGGCTCAAGGGCTGCCGGCGCATCTTCACCAGGTTCGAGAAGCTCGACACGATGCATGCCGCTTTCATTTGCTTCGCCCTCATCGTCGAAATCATCAAGCGTTAACAGGCCCTAATACATTCCGGACTGCGGGTGCGTCCCGTTTGGTGGTCAGGCGGATCCGCGCCGCGGAAAGCCCTCCAGTTGAGGAAGGCGGTCCAGCGGCTGCTGTCGATACAGCGGCTGCTGTCGATACAGCGGCTGCTGTCGATACAGCGATTGATGGCGAACAGGGCGTCGCGCCCGCGTTCGACCAGCGGCGGCACGCTTGAACCGGCTCCCGACGACCGGCTTGCAGGCGACTTCCACGAAAACGGGATGCACACCGGAGGGCTGGCCGGATTGCACCGCACGCATGCTCCAGATACACGCAAGGGCCTTGGGCAAGCGCGCCGCTGCCGCGCCAGCGCGGTGCCGGCGAGGATGACTACAGGCGGGCATTCCGCGAAAGCGGCTGCCGAATCGGGGGATCTAGCGGCCGCCCGGGCGGCGCCGGAGCGCAAAGGGTCGAACCGCATGGATTCGAGGCGCGGGCCCAACGACCGGATCAAGCACCTGTTCCTCTGGCCCGCGTTCCTGGTCGTGCTGGCGATCTCGCTGTTTCCCCTGATCTACGCGCTCACCGTCAGCTTCCAGTCGATGCGGCTCGTTCCGCCGCTGCCGCCGAGATTCGTCGGCCTCGACAACTACGCGAACATCGTTTCGTCCGCGCGCTTCTGGGGATCGGTCGGCGTGACCTCGACCATCGTGTTCATCTCCGTGGCGATTCAGTACGTCGCCGGGTTCGCGCTCGCGCTCGCGCTGCACCACAACGTCCCCGGATCGTCGCTCTACCGCGTGACCTTCCTGCTGCCGATGTTCCTCGCGCCGGTGTGCGTCGCGATGATCGCCCGCATGATCTTCCATCCCTCGTTCGGACCGGTGAACCAGTTCTTCTCCATGCTAGGGCTGCCGAACCTTCCGTTCCTCACCGAGCCCAACTTCGCGATCGCCGTGCTGATCGCGATCGAAGTCTGGCAATGGACCCCGTTCGTCCTCCTGCTGATGCTGGCGGGGCTGCAGAGCCTGCCGCCCGACGTCTTCGAGGCCGCCCGCGTCGACAACGTCCCGGCGTGGCGGAGGTTCCGCGACATCACGTTCCCGATGCTTCTGCCCATATCGGTCGCCGTGGTCTTCATCAGGATCGTGGAGGGGTTCAAGGTGATCGACACCGTGTTCGCGCTGACCGGAGGCGGGCCCGGCACGTCGACGGAGACGCTGACGCTCTACGCGTACAACGAGGGATTCAAGAAATTCAATCTCGGCCAAGCCTCGGCGCTCAGCTTCGTGTTCCTGTTCGTGGTGATCGTGTTCGGCACCGTCTACCTGGCGGCCGCCCAGCGCGCGATCAGGAAGCACGCATGAGGGAGGATAGGTCGTACAGGCGCGCGGGCCTGGCCTACTGCCTGTTCTGGCTAGGGCTGTTCGCGTTCCCGATCTGGTGGGTGCTTGCAACGGCGTTCAAGCCGCCGATCGCGGTTTCGCAGGGCCCGACCTATTTCCCGTTCCTGGACTTCGCCCCGACCGTCAACGCGTTCCGCGTCGCCCTTTCGGGCGCGCGCGGCGACTTCCTCGACCCGATCGTCAATTCCGTCCTGATTTCCGCCGCTTCCACGACCCTTTCGGTCCTGTTCGGATCGATGGCCGCCTACGCGCTGGCCAGATTCGAGTTCCGCGTCCGCCTGCTCGCCGGCCTCGCCTTCGCCGCGATCTCCGTCGGCGGGTTCATTGCACTCGACGGCTATTTCGGGCTGACGGCGCCTGCGGCGCTCGCGGTGATAATGGTGGTTTCGATCGCCGTTTGCGTTCCGCTGAACAGGCTTCCTCTGCCCGGCCCCGTTCTGGGGAACGACGATGTCACCTTCTGGTTCGTCTCGCAGCGGATGTTCCCGCCGATCGTCGCCGCTTTCGCGCTCTTCCTTCTTTACGCGGAGACGGCGAAGGCCGGGGTCCCCCTCTTCGACTCGTTCGTCGGCATGACCGTCGCCTACACCGCGTTCGGGCTTCCGTTCGCGATCTGGCTGATGCGGGGCTTCTTCAGATCCGTTCCCGTGGAGGTCGAGGAAGCGGCGCTCGTCGACAACATCGGACGGCTCCGCATCTTCTTCCAGATCGTGCTGCCGATGTCGCTGCCCGGCCTGATCGCCACGACGATGATCGTGCTGGCCTTCATCTGGAACGAATTCCTGTTCGCCCTTCTGCTGACCTCATCGAAATGGCACACGCTGCCGATGCTTCTGGCGGGCCAGAACTCGAGCCGCGGCGACGAGTGGTGGGCGATTTCCGTCGCCACGCTCGTCGCGATCGTACCCATGATGGTCGTTGCCCTGCTTCTGGGCAGAATGATGCGGTCGGGACTGCTGACCGGGTCTATCAAGTAGCGGCCGAGCCGCGTTTGCCGACGGCCGGACCCGACCGCGATCAGGCGATCTGGCGGCGCGCGAGCTCGCGGAACGGCCCGTCCTGCGCGAGCAGCTCCTCGAACTCCCCGACCTGCGCGACCCGTCCGGCGTGGATGACGTAGATCCGGTTCGCGTCGCGGATCGTCGAAAACTTGTGCGCAATGACGATCCGCGTGGCGACCGAGGACTGGATGCCGTCCATCGTCGCCCTTTGGGTCTCGTTGTCGAGGGCGCTGGTCGGCTCGTCGAGCAGCAGAATCCTGGGATTCCGGGCCAGCGCGGCGGCTATCCGGATCCGCTGTATCTGCCCGCCGGAAAACGTCGCCGCGTTCTCCCCGACGGCAGTGTGCATGCCCATCGGCATTGCGGCGATGTCGCGGTCCACTGCCGCCAGGCGCGCCGCTCTCCACGCGTCGTCCTCGGTCAGGTCCCCGCCGACGCCGAGGATGTTGCTCAGAACCGTGCCCTGAAGCATGGCGCCGTCCTGGGTCACGACCCCGATCTGTCTTCTGACGGCTCCCCGGTCCATCTGGGCCAGATCCCGCCCGTCGTAGAAGACCGCGCCGGAGGTCGGCTCTTCGAGTCCGAGGGCGAGCCGGATCAGCGTGCTTTTGCCCGCGCCCGATTCCCCGACGATGCCGATGAGTTCGCCGGGCCGCGCATGGACGGAAACGCCTTTCAGCACCAAAGGCCCGTCGCTCGTGTAGCGGAAGTTTATCCGGTCGAGCATGAATTGCCCGCCCAGCGCGGTCCTGGATCCGGTTCGAGCCGCCGAATCCGCCGTCGCCGACAGAATGGGACGCACCTGCTCGGATACCGGAATGATCGCCGCAACGCCTTGAATCGAGCGGCCGAGCATGCCCACGGTGACGTAGAAGAATACCGACGCGGTGAAGACCGCGAGAAAATCCGCTGGAGCGACCGTCTCGGGATCGCGGCCGAGCACGACCGCGAAGAGCGCGGTGCTCCCGATCAGCGGAATCGCCATGGCGAAGGCGGCCACGTGCTCGATGAGCACGGCCATCTTCACCTCGGCCCGCTTCTGCTCGCGGTAGCGCGCGGCCCACGCCGCGAATGCCGACTCCTCCGTTCGGGTTACCCGCAGCTTCACAATGCCGCGGATGAACTGGAACAGATCGCCGGCCATCCTCTGGGCCGCCTGCAGATGGCGGCGCTGAGGCTCGATGAGCGCCAAGGTGAATGCCGCGGCGACGGCGATCGCCGCGACGCCGACACCGATCGCGACCCATCCCATTTCGGCATCGTACGCGAAGATCACGAAGATCATCGGCAGCAGGAAGATCAGCGAGAGCAGCGCCTCGGAGGCGGGCCCGGCAATCGTGTCGCGCAAGGATTGAAAGCTCATCGCGCGGATTGTGATGTCGCCTGCGGTCAGACTCCGGAAGAAGCCGGTCCGCAGGCGAAGCAGCCGGTCCCAGACGGCAGCGGTGATCTTGCTCGCGATGCGCCCCTCAAGACGCATCAGGGCCGTGCCCCGCGCGATGTGGGCGAGCGCCGCCGCGAGAGCCACGGCGGCGAGAACCAGCGCGACATGGGCAAGCGCGCCGATGCTTCCGTTCGGAATCGTTTTCCCGACAATCAGATTGACGGCCACCGCGGGTCCGAGCGCCAGCATTCCGGCGGCAAGACCGGCGGCAACAAGACGGGCCGCGTCGCCCGCGATGCCGCCGCTGCCGACCGCGAACAGCTCCTTCATCGTCGCGACCGGACCGCTGCGCGGCATCGTCCGGTAAAGCAGCCATGCCTCGTCCAGCGAATCGGCCGTTTCGGCGCTCGCTCTCTCGATCCGGGCTGTCGCCGGATCGAGAATCCGGTATCGCCCTCCCAAGCCCGGCAACAGAACGACCGGCTCCTGGTCGGCGCGCCTGAACGCCAGCATCGGCCCGCTGTCGCCAAGCCACCACCGATCCTCGCTCGCCAAGCGGATCGGCCTTGCGCGAAGCCCTGAATGCTCAAGGATTTCCCGCAGCGTCGGCGCCTGCCCCGGCGCTTCCGGCATCCTGACGGCGAACCCCTCGCGTTTCGCGATCATGCGCAGCGCCGCTTCCAGCGGCGCCGGCTTCGCGGCCCCGTCGGCGGCCTCCTCGTCGAACAGGTCCGCCAGCGCGCTTCGCGCAGCGGTCTCGGCATTCCGGCGCTGCATGGACCTCGCGCTTTGGAGGTTGGCTTCGTCGGCAAGCGCCAGCCGCCGGTTGAACGCCTCGGATGCGACCGCGAGCCTGTGGAATTCGGGAAGCGCCTTCCTGACAAGCGTTTCGGCGGGCATCGATTCGGACGACACGCAGGAGACGCCCTCGGAGCTCCGCATCTGGACCCACGCGCCCGTCGTGACGGGCATCAGGCCCGGACCTTCAGGCAGCGCCTCTTCAATATGCAGGAACGCCATGTTCAGCTTTTCGCCGCTCAGCCAGACGACGCCGCTTCTGGCCGCCACGACTCCCCGGCCGATTTCCGGCCCGTCCGGGTTCGGCGAGATCCGGAGGTCCAGCGGCGGCTTCGGCTCGATGGATTTCGCGACGCTTGCCGCGAACCGGCTGATCCAAAGATCGACCGCATCCGCCAGCTCGCCGTGGAATCCCGCGCCTTCCGGTCCCTCTTGGGACGCTTCGATCAGCCGGGCCGCAGGGATCTTCCGCAGAGCGGTTCCCGGCAGCCCTTTGCCGAACAGCGCGATGCCGTTTTCGGCAAGCGCCGCGCCGACGCCGAACGCGACCGACCCCGCTTGGACGCGCAGCAGATGCCTTGAGGCGGAATTCTGCCGGCCGCCGGAGCGCTCCGCGTAAAACACGTCCAAGGCGCCGCCTTCGACGTGCCAGCACCAGCCCGGGTCGTGCAACTCGAGCCGCACGTTCGCGGCCGCGGCCATCGGTTCGCCGGCCGACCGGGCGAATTCCGCGAGCGGCCCCTCGGGCGGGCGGGGCGAAACAAGCTCAGCCATGCTTCAGCAGCCTCGCGTATATGCTGTTCCCGTCGGCGATCAGGTCTCCATGGGTTCCCTGCTCCGCCACCCGCCCGTCGTTCAGGACAAGCGTCTTGTCCGCATCGCGGATCGTGCTGAGCCGGGTCGCGACGATCAGGCACGTGCAGTTCCTGCGCCGCAGCGCGTCGTCGATCTCGAGCTCGGTGATCGGATCAAGATTGCTCGTGGCCTCGTCCAGAATCAGAACCGACGGGTTGCTGACGAGCGCGCGCGCGATTTCGATGCGCGTGCGCTGACCGCCGCTGAAGTTCTTGCCGCCTTCCTCCACTATGGAATCGTAGCCGTGCGGCCGCGCCATGATGTCGTCGTGGATCGACGCGTCCTCGCAGGCCGCCCGGATCAAATCGTCCGGAATCTCCGGATTCCACATCGTTAGGTTTTCCCTGAGGGTTCCCGCGAACAGGACCGAATTCTGGTCGACGAACGCGATCGACGGCGAAAGGACCTCGCGGGCGATCCGGTTCCGGGGATGCCCGTCGAACAGCACCTCGCCGGACCAGGGCTTGTGCACGCCTGCGAGCATCAGCGCCAGAGTCGTCTTTCCGGAGCCGCTGGGCCCGACGATCGCGATCCTCTCGCCGGGTTCGACGGAGAGCGAGATGTCCTCGACGATCGGCGTCCGGTCGCGCTGGTACCCGAACCGGACGCTTCGCAGTTCGACCCGCCCGACCAGCCGGAGCCGGCCTTCCAAGGTCGCGATCGACTTCGAGGATTCCGAACCGCCATCGCACGGCGCTTCCGCGGCGGGAGCCCTGAAAATGTCGTCCAGACGCTGCAGGTCGGCCTCGAGGGTCTCCAGCTGGTCGGAATAGAGCGCGATCTGGCCCAGCGGCCGCAGGAAATTCCCCGCCATCACGAGGAACGCCATCAATACGCCGATGCTCATGTCGCCTTCGATCACCCTGTAGCCGCCGAAACCGAGCACCGCCGCCGACCCCAGCATTTCGAAGAGCACCGGGAATGAGCTGACGACGTGCCCCAGCTCCGTGAACTCCTGGCGCGCCTGCAGCTCGGTCGCCTGCTTTCCGGCCCAGCGTTCGAAAAAGCCGTTCTCGCCCGAAGTGGCGCGGATCGACTCCATGGCGCTGATGCCGGCCATGCCGTTTCCGAGGAGCATCCCCTGCTCCCGCCGCAGCCGGTGGTTCCCGTCCTTCCGCAACTCGACCAGCACCCTCGTCAGGAGGAGGCCTGTTGCGCCGAGCGCAAGGACCGCCAGCGCCAAGGCCCAGTCGTATGCAAGCATGATCGCGAGGAACACGGCGGCGACAATCAGCTCGACGGCCAAACCGGCGAGCTGGCCCACCCCGAATTTCGCGACTTGGTCGATCAGCTGGAGCCGCAGCGCCAAGTCCCCCGCGAAACGGTGCGCGAAGAACTGGATGGGCAGCCTCAGCAAGCGCGATACATAGCGGTCCGCTTGAACGATGGAGAGCCTGATCGACAGTTTCCGGAGCGAACGGGCCTGCATCCAAGTGAGCATGTAGACGAGCAGGCTGGCCGCCGCCATGATCGCCACCAGCGCCGCGTCCCAGCCCTGCTGGCCGCCGATCAGGACATTGTCCACCAGCAGCGAAAGAAGCAGCGGGAGCGCCGCCATCGGAAGCGCAAGCAGAAGTCCGCATATCGCCGCGAACGCCAAGCCCGACCGGTAAGGGCGCACCAGCTGCCAGATCCGCCGCAATACGCCCGGCGGCCTCCCGCCGGTCCGGAAATCCTTGTTCGGCTCGACGGAAAAAGCGACGCCCGTGAAATCGCGGTCGATCGTATCCTGATCGACCACCCGGTGGCCGCATGCCGGGTCGTTGAGGTAGAACCTTCCGTCCTTGAATCCTTCATAAACGACGAAGTGGTTCATGCCCCAGAACAGGATCGCGGGCACATCCATCGCTTTGAGCTGCTCGATGCTCCTGCGCCAGCCTGACAGCTCCATGCCGAACTGTCCGGCGGCTTTCGACAGCTGGTCCGCTGTCGAACCGTCGCGCCCGACGCCGCAGGCCAGGCGCAGCTCGTCCAGCGGCACCCACCGCCCGTGAAGGGCGAGCACTATGCCCAGGCATGCCGCGCCGCAGTCGACAACCTCCAGCTGCAGCACGACCGGCGTGCGGACTCGTTTCGGGAATTCCCGAGCGCGGCGCACGGCGCCGGAAAGGTGCGGATCCGTCATCCGGCCCGGCCGGAAGCCGAAATCAGCAGCCTCAGCGGCGTCTGCCGCGACAGTATCACTTCAAGGAGGCAGGGCGTCCCGTCGGAAACCTGCGCATCCGGGCTGTCAAGCGCGACCCGCAGGAGCCGCGCGCCGGGCGTCGGGCCGCCGCCGGAGGACAGGCCGAACCGGGACAGCCAGGACGGCACGGCACGGCTGCCGTCAGCGACATCCAGCACCTGAGCGGCGAACGCCGTCGCAGGCCCGTCGTCCGAGCAGACGACCCGCGCTTCCATGCCCCCGCTCACGCCCCGCGCCTGAGCCGCCTCGGCAAGCCCAACCGCTTCCAACAGCTCTCCGCCGCCCGCCCGCACCTCGGCAACGGCTTCCCCGGCAGCCGCCGCCTGGCCCGCGGCGACGTGCAGCGCGGTCAGTTGGCCGGAGCGCGGGCTCACTATTGTCCGGCCCGCCGATTCCAGCGCTTCAACCTCCGCAAGCTCGGCGCGAGCCGAGGCGAGCTCGATTCCGGTCCACGCGGCCGCCGCGCCGCCTAGCGATTCCCGCTGCGATTCCAGCGCGCTGATTCGGGCTTCGACCACACGGCGGCGCCAGCCCGTCTCGGGCAGCTCCATGCGAGCAACCGGCTGTCCGGCTTCCACCCGGTCGCCGGGGGCGACTAGCAACGCGGAAACCGACCCGGCTATCGGCGCAACGATCTCGTGCCGCTCGCCCGCCTTCAAAACCACGCCGCGAACGGAAACGGTCCTTTCAACGGTCGCCAGGCATCCCCACAGCACAACGGCCGCCAGAACCGCGGCCACGCCGACGAGCAGCATCCATTCCCTTGGCGCCGTTACGCGCATCAGATCGTCGACGGGCTCCGGCTGCGTCTTCCGGGCCATCGCGCGTTCGCGAATGAGCGAGTTCTTGAACATGTTGAAACCTAGCCCCGGCAAGCGGTTCCGATCGCCGGCCGGATGTCATGTCTTGGCGGCATCACAAGGCTTCCGTCCGCCGGCCGGGTGCCGATGCGCGTTGAATTCAGCCAAATCCGTACCAGAAACCGCGACATTCCGCACCCGCTCCCGCCCGCCGCCGGGTTCCGGCCTACTCCGCAGGATGGGCGACCGGCCCCCAGATCATGCCGGCGTACGCCTTCGCGGACGGCCTTCCGCCGTCAAGCGAAACCTTGATGTGGTTGATCCCCTTGTAGACCAGATTCATTCCGCTCCGGTCGTAAAACCGGTCCAGCGCGCACCAATCGCCCAGCCCGCGGGCCTTCGCCGGGACGCACCATCCGCATTCGGCGAGCCTCGAGGCAACGGGCCGCCAATCGCCGCGTCCTGTCGCCAGCCAGTGGTCATGGGACGAATCGGTCCTGGGCCGCAGGTAGAATTCCATTCCCAGCCGGGGCTGCAGGCCTTGGGCCGTCACGTCCGCAGCGAGCCTGAACCACGGCAGCACGTCGACAAGGGCATCGACCACGGCAATCGCGGCGTCGACCGGCCCGTTCCACTTCGCCTTGGCAAGGATATTTTCGAGCTCCTCCCGGCCGAAGCCTTGGATCAGGAGCCGGACCGTTCTCGGATTCCGGCCCGGAAACGCGCCGATGTGGCGGATGACGCAGCGGTCCGGCAGGCGATCCAGAACGCTGCGAACGGCTTGTCGTTCCGCAGCGCAGCTCCGCCAGCCGACGGCCCGGCACAGGGTTTCGGTCGGCAGGCTGGATCTGCCGTCCGGTTTCCTGCCGATTTCCGCGAGCGGCAGCTGGAAGAAGAGGCCGGGAGAGCCCGCCGGCGTCGGCATCGCCGCCACCAAATCGTATTCAAGCATGACTCCGGTGATCGATTCCTGCAGCCCGGAATCCGCGTCGGAGTACATTCCCGCGAATTCCGCCAGCGCCCGCTTCGGTCCCGGCGCGGCCCTCCTGCCCTCGGCAGCCACATGCAGCGCCATCGCTTCGCCGGGCACCATCGTGACGAACAAATCGGAATCCGGCGTTTCGGAGCCGAGCCGGAATTCGAAGCCACATCGGCTGGCCAGCGCTTCGCTAGGCAGAGCGTCGGCGCACTCGACCAGACGGTCCCACGCGGCACCGTCCAACATCGAGACGGGCACGAACGGCTTGATCTCCGCAAGGCGCGTCATTGGCTTGCCCGCGGCACTGGCTCCAGAGTCCGAACCAGGCCTGGACCGCTCGCCGATGGCTTCCGACGCCTTGATCCAAGCTCCAAGCGCTTTGCCTTTCCAGCGGTTCCCATGCGGCATCCGGCTACCAACCGGACCTCGCACGCGCAATGAGTCGCAACCGGATTCACGTATTTCTTGGGGCCTTATGGCTCAGGTTGCCCACGCCGGTTGCATGAAGTGGAACAGCAAGGAGTCCTGCGTCCCGCAGAGCAAGAGACGGAGTGCCAAAATTATATGAAACCAACCAAACATTGCAATCTGTCACTATGGACCTTAGATTTGTGACAAATCCATTTCCGGAAACCACGATGTCCAGCTTACCGAACCGCATCTTGGAGCATGCCTCAGCCCTTCCCGAGGCCGCCCCGCTGTGTCCGGGTGCCCTGCTTCACCTGGGCAGCCGGGCGGCGGTTAACCAAGCGCTTTCCCGGCTCGCCCGATCAGGGCAAATCATGCGTATCTGCCGAGGCGTCTACATGCGCCCTATCCCGACCCGGTTCGGCCCTTGCGCTCCGTCCGTCGAGAAGGCAATCGCCTCGCTTTCTTCGCTTTGGGGTGAGACCATCGTTCCATGCGGAGGGGCCTCCGCCAATGCTCTCGGCCTGACCACCCAGAACCCGGTACGGCCCGTCTATCTGACTTCCGGGCTCAACCGCCGGCTGCACTTTGGCGCGTTGATCGCGCAGTTGCGCCATGCTCCGCGCTGGCAGCTGGTGGCGCCCTACAGGTTGGCTGGCGATGTCGTCCGCGCTCTCGCCTGGCTCGGTCCCCAAGAAGTCGAAACCGGGTTTGAAGCGATCATGCCCAAACTCTCCACTGAGGACCTAGGCGAACTGGCCGCCGCATGTGCGGTCCTGCCGGCATGGATGGCGGCACCCCTAAGCGTCCGGATCGCACATGGGTAACGCCGCGTTTCAAGGGCTTTCCGCGGAAGACAAACGCCGCGCGTTGAGGAAGGCCCAAACGCAAAGCGGACGCAGGGCGCATCTTCTGGAGAAGGACATCTGGGTCGTACAGACGCTGAGCGTCCTGTTCGAAGCGCCTTTCGGTGTAGATCTCGTGTTCAAGGGCGGCACGTCTCTGGCCAAGGGTTATAAGGTGATCCGCCGATTCTCCGAAGATGTCGACATCACTTATGACATCCGTGCCTTCGCCCCGGATCTGACCGCTAATGCCGGCGAGGAAGCGCTTCCTCCCACACGCAGTCAACAGCAGCGGTGGTCGAAGGCCATTCAGGCTCGGCTTTCGACCTGGGTAGAGGAACAGGCACTGCCGACTATTGAAGAGGGCCTTTGCCAGGCTGGCTTCGGCGCACGGGTCCGGGTCTGTGGAGAGAAACTTTACATCGGCTATGAGTCCGTACTTGCAGAAGGCTACGGCTTCGTCAAACCCCGAGTGATGGTGGACTTCGGCGCCCGCGCAACGGGCGAGCCTAGCGAGCATCGGCCGGTCGTGTGCGATGCGGCGGAATTCCTGCAGGATCTGATGTTTCCTGCGGTCCGCCCGCGCATCATGCGGGCCACCCGCACGTTCTGGGAGAAGGCAACCGCCGCGCACGTCTTCTGCCGACAGGAACGGCGCCGCGGGGAGCGCATGTCTAGGCACTGGCACGATTTGGTCCGACTGGACAACTCGAGCTTTGCCGCAGCCGCCTTGGCCGACCGCGGCCTCGCCCGCTCGGTCGCGCGCCACAAGGCAACGTTCTTTCGGGAAAAAGACTCTGCCGGGAACCCGATCGACTATGAAGCGGCGGTCTCGGGTGAACTGCAACTGGTTCCTTCCGGCCATGCATGCAAAGCACTTGCTGACGATTACCGCGCAATGCTCGACGCCAGCATGTTGCTCGACGACAGCGAACCGTTCGAAGCGCTCATCGACAGATGCGCCGACATCGAGGCAAGGGCCAACGAGCTTGGAGTTAATGCCGAGTAGCTGAATCGCCCCGGCTCTTTCGAAGAGTATTTTCAAGACTCATTCGGCTTCAACAAGTGCCTTTGTTGCTGGTCGAACGCGTTTTCGGCTTTGTTCGGCTTCCCGGCCATCCGTTTTGACGTTTGCTCCCCGGCAAATACGGGGCAACTCGGACCGCCGGGACGGCATTCTGAATTCCCGGTTCGGAACCGCCGTTCTGCTTGCAATCCGTTGAGACTCGGCTAGTGCTTGCGCCAAATCCAGTCCGGCGCTTGCGGAGGGAGACGCCGCATCGCCCGTCCCGATGCGAGGCGCGGCAGCCCGCGCAGGAACATCGGTCGGGGGCATGCATCGGCGCAGGTTCCGCCGGACCGGACCGCACACACACAAGAGAGGAACACGAAATGAAGAAAATCCTGCTTGGCGCCCTATGCGTCCCGTTCGCAAGCGGCGCGCTCGCTTGCAGTCCGGACTTTTCCGGAACGACCCTGACGGTCAGCACCCAGAACGGGCCGTACATCGCATCCGCGCTGCAGATGGCAGCGGACAGCTGGGAAGAGAAGACCTGCGGCGAGGTCGACATCGTGGAGTTCCCCTTCGGCGAACTCTACCCGAAGTTCTTCACGTCGATCTCGACGAACGCGGGCGATCTGGACGTGATCGGGTTCATCCCGGCGTGGCTTCCCGACTTCGCGCCGTACTTCGATCCGATGCCGGCCTCCCTGCAGGCAGGTTCCGACTGGGAGGACATCCACCCGGTCTACCGGGAACGGCTGATGGCCTGGGACGGCAAGGTGATGTCGGCGACCATGGACGGCGACATGCACATGCTGAACCTGCGCGCCGACTTGCTCGAGAACCCCGACGAAATGGCGGCGTTCAAAGCCAAGTACGGTTACGACCTCGGGCCGCCGAGCACCTGGGACCAGTATTACGACATAGCGGAGTTCTTCCACCGCCCGGATGACGGTCTGTTCGGAACCGCGGAGGCGTACCGCCGCGGAGGCCAGCAGTTCTGGTACTTCTGGTCCCACGTGTCCAGCTACGCGAACCACCCGGACAACCCCGGCTCCATGTTCTTCGACCCCGAAACCATGGATGCGCAGGTCAACAACCCGGGCTGGGTCAAGGCACTCGAGGACTACAAGCGCGGCCTCGACTTCAATCCTCCCGGCGCCCTCAACCACGGCTCGGGCGACGTCCGGCCGCTGTATGCAGGCGGGTCCGTGGCGATGAACATCGACTGGGCCGATTCGGGCGTGCTCGGAGCCAGCTCCGATGAAAGCGCGATCGCCGGCCATGTCCGCACGGCGATGCTGCCCGGGTCCACGATGATCTGGAACCACAAGACCGGGCAGTGGGACGAGTTCGACGAGCCGGTCGCTTCGCCGTTCCTCGCGTTCGGCGGATGGCAGCTCGGCGTTCCGGCCGGATCGCAGAACAAGGAGGCGGCTTGGAGCTTCGTCGCCGAAGTCACCAGCCCGGAGATTTCGAAGACGGCGCTGGTCACGGCCGAGACGGGCATCAACCCGTACCGGTTCAGCCATTACTCGGACATCGACAACTGGCGGGCGATCTTCACGGCCGAGGAGGCGGAGAGCTACCTTTCCGCGCAGCAGAGCTCGCTCGACGCGCCCAACGTGGCGCTCGACCTGCGGCTGCCCGGCTTCTTCAGCTACACCGAGGTGCTGGAGATCGAATTGTCGCGCGCTCTCGCGGGCGAGGTTTCGGCGCAGGAGGCCCTCGACTCGATCGCCGAACAGTGGGACGCCCTGACGGACGAGTTCGGACGCGACACCCAGCTCGCGGCCTACCGGGCATCCGTCGGCCTGCCCCCGCTGAACTAGCAAAGATATCCCCCGGGCCGTTCCGGCCCGGGGGACGCCTCCGCTCCGCCGACCCGATGGCGCATGTCGAGCTGATCGGCATTTCCAAGTCGTTCGGCGATGTGGAGGTGCTGCCTCCCCTCGATTTGGCGATCGAGGAGGGCGAATTCATCGTTCTTGTCGGGCCGTCGGGCTGCGGCAAGACGACAACCCTGCGTATACTCGCGGGACTGGAAACTGAAACTTCCGGCGAGGTCCGAATCGCCGGCGAGGATGTGACGGGCGCGCGTCCCGGCCTCCGGAATTGCGCCATGGTGTTCCAGAACTACGCGCTTTACCCGCACATGACGGTGAAGCAGAACATCGGATACGCCATGCGGGTGCACGGCGTTCCGAGCGAGACCGTCGACGAGCGGGTCCGCGGCGCGGCCGAGCTCCTCGGGCTGGAAGCGCTTCTCGACCGGAAGCCCCGGAACTTGTCCGGCGGCCAAAGGCAGCGGGTCGCGATCGGGCGTGCGCTGGTCCGCGAGCCTCAGGTCTTCCTCTTCGACGAGCCGCTTTCCAACCTCGACGCGAAGCTCAGGGTCGAAATGCGCACGGAGATAAAGCTCCTGCAGCGCCGACTCGGCACCACGACCGTGTACGTCACCCACGACCAGGTCGAGGCCATGACGATGGCGGACCGGGTCGTCGTGATGAACGAGGGCCGGATCGAGCAATCCGCCGACCCGATAGAAATCTACGAATCGCCCGCCAACCGGTTCGTGGCGAATTTCATCGGATCTCCGGCCATGAACTTCCTGGACGCGACGATTTCGGAGGGCGCGCTTAGCGTCGGTGGCCAGCGGCTCAAGATTGCCGAAACGGACGCGGAGAGGCTCCGCGGCGTTCGGAAGGCCGTGTTCGGAATCCGGCCTGAGCACATGCGCGGCTCGGAAGGGCTTGCGACGCTTTCCATGGAGGTCGAAGCCGTGGAGCCTCTCGGCGCCCACACGCTTCTGCTGGGCCATGTCGGCGGCGCAAAGATAACGGCGCAGGCCGATCCCCGGACCGCCGCGGCTGTCGGCGAAGTCTGTCCGATTCCGATCGACATGGCCCAAGCCCACTTTTTCGATCCGGAGACCGGAGCGAGGCTCTGAGTGGCCCGCGACCTGTACCTTGCCATTGATGTAGGCACGGGAAGCGTGCGCGCCGCCATCGTCGACGGCGGCGGCAGGATTCTTTCGCTCGGCAGCCGGGCGCACGAGCAGATCATTCCCAAGTTCGGCTGGACCGAGCAAAAGCCGTCGGACTGGTGGTCCGGAACGGTTGCAGCTGTCCGCGAGGCGTTGGCAGGGGTCGAGAACGCTGCCGGCCGCGTCGCGGCCATCTGCGCCTGCGGGCAGATGCACGGAACCGTCCTGATCGACGAAGACGGCAATACGACAATGGACGCCGTGCCGCTCTGGAACGACAAGCGCACCGTTCCGCAAGTCGAGGCGTTCGCCGCGCGGCCGAACGCGAGTGCCTGCGCCGACATCGCCGCCAACATCCCCGCCCCGGCATGGCCCGCGTTCAAGCTGCTTTGGATCGCCGAACGCCGCCCCGCCGCCTTCGAAGCCGCGACCGCGGTCCTCATGCCCAAGGACTACATCAATTTCATGATGACCGGGGCCGTGGCGCAGGACTGGACGGAAGCGTCGATGAGCTTCCTGATGGACTGCCGAACGCGAAGCTGGTCCGAAACGCTTTTGGAGGAGACCGGCCTTCCGGAGCGGCTGCTGCCTCCAATCCGGCGGCCGGGCGACGTGATCGGCGAATTGACGCCCCGCGCGGCATCGGAGTTCGGCATGAGCGGCGGAATTCCCGTTCTCGTCGGCGCCGGGGACTATCCGATGGCGCTGCTCGGCTCGGGGGCCGCAGCGCCCGGGTTCGGATCGGACGTGACGGGCACCTCCACCATCATCACGCAGGTGCACGAAAATCCGGTGAAGCACCCCGACGTGTCCAATGTTTGCACGGCCGAAGGGAATTGGGGCGCGTTCACTTTGCTCGATGCGGGCGGCGACGCGGTCGGATGGGCGCGGCGGGCCTTCCATCGCAACCAGCTTGGATTCGCCGAGACGGACGCGGCTGCGGCGGAGGCCGAAGCGGGTTCCAAGGGGCTGTTCTTCCTTCCCTATCTCAACGGCGAGCGGCTGGGCTCCCACAGGAATTCCCGCGCCCAGTTCTTCGGACTGACGGCATCGCACGGCCTCCCGGAGCTGCACCGGTCCGTTCTCGAGGGCGTCGCGTTCTCGGTCAGGCTGAAGCTCGACGCGGTGCAGGCGGACCAAGGCAGGCCGAGCGAGGTCGCGGCCGCCGGCGGGGGAGCGAAATCCGCGCTCTGGCTCAAGATCAAGTCAAGCATGTACGGCGTGCCCTACCTGGTTCCGGAGGAGCTCGAGTGCGGAATCGTGGGAGCGGCCGCGCTGATGTCGACTGCGGTCGGCCGCTGGCCGAGCTTGGAGGCCGCAGTCGGGAACATGGTGCGAATCAAGCACTCCGTGGACCCGGTTCCCGAATGGCAAGCGCGCTACGACAGGATGATGCCGATCTACGAGCGCCTCTATCTCGCCGCACGGGACCATTACTCGGACCTCGACGAATTGGACCAAGCCGGTTAGCAGCCGCGGAAAGTTCATCGCCCGCGCGCCGTCCCGCGATGTTGACAGCATCGCCCTGCAATCCTTAAGAGCCGGTTTTCCACGCCGTTCCCGCTAGAGGACCGCCGCACCAGCCATGCCGGTCGTTGTCGTCGAGTCGCCTGCCAAGGCGAAAACAATCGGAAAGTACCTGGGCCCCGGCTATAGCGTGGTGGCCTCGTTCGGCCATGTTCGCGACTTGGACACCGCCGAAGGATCCGTCGACACAGACAACGGCTTCGAAATGAAGTGGGAGGTGCCGCGCGATTCGCAGAAGCACATCCGGTCGATCGCCAGCGCCCTCAAGGAGGACAGCCGTCTGATTCTTGCCACCGACCCCGACCGGGAAGGCGAGGCGATAAGCTGGCACGTGAACGAAGTGCTCAGGGCCAGGCGCGACCTCAAGAAGCTGGGGGAACCGGAGCGGGTCGTATTCAACGCCGTCACGAAGTCGACCGTGCTGGAGGCGCTTGAAGCCCCCCGCGCCATCGACATGGAGTTGGTTGAAGCCTACTTCGCGCGGAGGGCGCTCGACTATCTAGTCGGGTACAACCTGTCTCCCGTTCTGTGGCGCAAGCTTCCGGGCGCCCGTTCCGCCGGGCGCGTCCAGTCCGTTTGCCTCCGGATCATCGTTGAACGCGAGATGGAGATCGAAGCGTTCAAGGCAAAAGAGCACTGGACCGTCGAAGCGTCGCTTGCCGGCCGCCGGAACGAGGAGTTCATCGCCCGCCTCAACATTCTCGACGGAAAGAAGCTGGGCAAGTTCGGCCTTCCTGACAGGAGCTCGGCTGAACGCGCCGCAGCGGCCGTGCGCGAGAGCGAACTCTTTGTGGAGTCGGTCGAATCAAGTCCGAAGCGCCAAAACCCTGCCGCGCCGTTCGTGACCGCGACCTTGCAGCAGGAAGCCAGCCGCAAGTTAGGCTTCAATCCTCGGCGCACCATGCGGGTCGCGCAGGCGCTCTACGAGGCCGGCCACATCACCTACATGAGAACCGACGGGGTCGACATGGCCCCCGAAGCGGTCGCGGCGGCGAGAGCCGAAATCAATCGGCGCTACGGCCGCGACTACCTGCCCGGGAAGCCGAGACTGTACAAGTCGAAGACCAAAAACGCGCAGGAAGCGCACGAGTGCATCCGCCCGACGGACGTGTCGGTCGAGGCAAGATCGCTTTCGGGCGCGGACCAGGACCAAAAGAGGCTCTACGACCTTGTGAGGTCGAGGACGCTGGCGAGCCAGATGGCGAGCGCTTCCTACTTGCAGACAATCGTCGATATCCGGTCGCGTTCCGGCAGCGTCGGCTTGACCGCAGCCGGGCGGGTGGAACTGTTCGACGGATTCAAGCGGATCTACGTCGAAGGCGCCGATGATCCGGATTCGGACTCCACGCGGGGCGGCGGATCCCAAGAGTCGGCCGCATCTCCCGACGACCGCAAGCTTCCGGAACTTGAAGCCGGGGAGAACCTTGCGCAGCGGAGCGTCGAGCCATCGCAGCACTTCACCAAACCGCCGCCGAGATATTCCGAAGCGTCCTTGGTGAAGCGGATGGTCGAGCTAGGCATCGGCCGACCGTCAACATACTCTTCAATCGTCGCGACCATCCAAGACCGAGGCTATGTGAAGCAGGAGAAGAACAGGCTTCATCCCCAAGCGACAGGCCGGCTTCTGACATCGTTCCTCCTGCTCTACTTCCCTCAATACGTCGGCTACGAGTTCACGGCCAAGATGGAGGAGGACCTCGACGAGATCTCGAACGGCCGAAGGACCCGGATCGACGTTCTCTCGGGATTCTGGCGGGAATTCTCCTCGGCCCTGTCGGATACCAGCGAGCTTCGGATTTCCAACGTCCTTGAAGACATCTCCGATATGCTCGCCCCGCATTATTTCGCCGACGCCGACAGCGCCCGGACCTGCCCGACCTGCGGCGACGGCACGTTGCGCATCAAGACGGCCCGGACCGGAGGAGCGTTTTTCGGCTGCTCCCGGTATCCCGAATGCAAATTCATCAAGCCGCTAGAAGGGGACGCCGAAAACGGCGCCGACGGCGGGTTCCAGGGGCGGCTTCTCGGCCAAAACCCATCGGGCGTGAATGTGCTGCTCAAATCCGGCAGATTCGGACCGTTCGTCGAGCTTGAAGCTCCCAAGGAGTCCAAATCCAAGCCGAAGCGGGTTTCGCTGCCCAAGGGCTACCAGCCGGAGACGCTGGATCTCAGCACGGCTCTCGCCTTGCTTGATCTGCCCAGGGTTGTCGGAAAGCACCCGGACGACGATTTGGAAATACTCGCAGGCATCGGCCGGTACGGGCCGTACCTGAAGCACGGGCAGAAATACGCGTCGCTCCCGGATGCATCGGAACTGTTTTCGGTCGGCATGAACAGGGCGGTGGAACTGCTTGCCCGGAAGCCGGAACGCCGTGGACGAAAGGCGGCTGAGCCGTTGAAGGAGCTTGGTGAGCATCCCGATCAAGGAGGGCCGATCCAGATTCTCGACGGCCGTTACGGACCGTACGTCAAATGGTCGAAAACGAATGCATCCCTCCCGAAGGGAATGAAGCCCGATGAAGTCACGATCGCGGTGGCACTTGAACTGCTGACCGCGAAGGCCGGACGCGGGACAAAGCGGAAGCCGGCCCGCCGGAAGTAAGGCGGACAGTTTGCGCGCTTGAAGGCGAAGCCGTTTTTGTCGACGCCTTGCCGCGATCCGGCGGATGACGAATTCCCGCCGCCCGTGTATCAAAGGTGACCTGACCACTGCTGGCGCAAAGCGGAACTCGGCCTAGCGCCCCACGCAGAGCAGCATGCGAGGCCCTGCGACCGGCCATGATCACCCGCTTGAACCATGTCGCGATCGCCGTGCCCGACATCGGCGCGGCCGCTGCCAAATACCGTGAAACGCTAGGCGCGGAAGTGTCGGAGCCGCAGGATCTCCCCGATCACGGCGTCACTGTCGTATTCGTGGAGGTCGGAAACACGAAGATCGAGCTGATAACGCCGCTGGGGCAGGACAGCCCGCTTTCGAACTACATGAGGAAGAATCCCGGGGGCGGGATTCACCACCTCTGCTTGGAGGTTCCGGACATCACAACGGCCGCCGAAGGCCTCGGCGGAAGCGGGGTACGGATCATCGGAGACGGCAAGCCGAGCATCGGAGCTCACGGGAAGCCGGTCTTGTTTTTGCACCCTAAGGAATTCGACGGCGCGCTCATCGAACTAGAGGAGGCTTAGCCGTGTCCATCGTCTCCGCGCTCGTCCTGTTCGCCGTGATCTGGTTCCTTTGCCTGTTCATCGTGCTTCCGATGAGGATCCGGTCGCAGCGGGAAACCGGCGACGTGGAGCGCGGCACCCCGCCGTCGGCGCCTGCGAACCCGATGCTTCCCGACAAGATCAAATGGGCGACGATTGCGGCGGTTCTCGTTTGGATTCCCGTTGCAGCGCTGATCTGGTCGGGTTGGATTTCCGTGTCCGACTTGGACATGTTCGGACGCTGGGGCGACGGACAATACGGCTGACGGAACCCCGGCTGATCCGGTGTCCTGTTCGTCGGCAAGCGCATGACGGCGTTTGACGGCGAGGCAGCGCGGCCTGCAAACCTGCTGCGCGCGAAACTTCGGCAGACGTTTTTTCCCTGTCCGTCATGCGGAGCGCACTGGTGATTTCCTTCAACGCCATTGATGTGGAAACCGCGAACCGGAACTGGGGGAGCATCTGCCAGATCGGAATCGTCCAGGTCCGAGACAGCAGGATCACCGCGGAGTTCTGCACCCTTGTCGACCCCGAGGAGCCGTTCGAATACGGAAACATCTCCATTCACGGCATTGATGAACTTGCTGTGAGGCAAGCGCCGACGATGAGGGACCTTCACGCGGATCTGACCCGAATGCTTCAAGGCGCCGTGGTGGTCAGCCATACCTCCTTCGACAAGGGCGCGATTGAGCACGCCTGCGACAAATGCGGCCTTCCGCAGCCGAACGTCACTTGGCTGGATACTGCCAAAGTCGCGAGGCGGGCGTGGCCGGACGAGCTCGGCGAAAGAGGGTATGGCCTCAAGAGCCTCGCGGATCATTTCCAAATTAGATTCAAGCACCATGACGCGCTGGAGGACGCACGAGCGGCGGCGCTGATCCTGTTGAAGGCAATCGAAGCTTCCGGACTGGATATCGCAGCCTGGCTGAAGCGCGTCGAACAGCCTGTTCGCCTCAAGGCTTGACGCCCGAAATCCGTCGAACGTGCAGCGGAACAATCGACCGGCCAACGTAGACCGCGATAGCATGCCGCTTGAGACCGAACGCTAGTGCGGGTCAGCCGCAAACACTGTTCCCGGTGCCGCAACAGCGACAATGCGGAACCTGAATGCGTCTGAGTTCAATCGACGCGAATCCTGCGCGACTCAATCCGCAAGTAGGTCAAGGCGGAGACCTGCTCAATTGCGACGAGCGCAGTCGGCGAAAACAGCCCGACGGGAACGAAAATCGTGTTGCGCTCCGAAACAAGCTGATCGATCCGCGGATGGCCAGCGTATAGCAAAAGCCGCTATCCGAAACGGCCGCAGCAACGGCGTCGCGAATTCCAACAAACGAAGCCTGACTTCCATCATACAAAACTTTGCACGGCGCCTGAACGTGGTTGAGTTTCTCCCGGATACCGCATAACGAATGTAACGTGCCCGACAGTATCCGGCCTGCCGCTTCTATTCGGCTACGCATGATATTCGTCGTTGGGCGCGAAACGGATCCTTCTCCCGCCAGTTGCACATCTTCGGAGTGAGTTATGACGCGACCTGAAGCGCATGATCACCAAGGCGACGATCCTGAAGGATTTGATCGAGAATCCGACTCTTGGAGCGACTACCCTGTTGACGATATAACGATCAGAAGCGAAAATCGAACTGTCCACGAAATATATCGTCGAATAGAAAAAGGAACTTTTGTCTTGAATCCTGAATTTCAGCGGGACTTTATTTGGCCAAAAAACAAGCAAAGTAAACTGATTGAATCTGTGATCATGAGAATTCCTCTTCCCGTGTTTTATTTGGCTGAAAATAGTATGGGAAAGATGGTTGTTGTTGATGGATTGCAAAGGCTGACGACATTCCGATGCTATCTCAAGGATGAATTGAAACTGAAGCTTCCTGATCGGAAAGAGCTTGACGGCAAGAAATTTAGCGAGCTTTCGACAAAATATCAGAATCGTGTGGAAGACACTAATCTTATTTTCTATATCATCGACTCGAATGCACCCGAGCGAGCGCGGCTCGACATTTTCGAGAGGGTGAATAGCGGAGAGCCGCTAACGCGGCAGCAAATGCGAAACAACCTGTATATGGGAGCCGCAACCAAATTTCTTCGCGACGAGGCGAGCACGCCATTGTTCCAAAAAGCGACAGGCAATAGCTTGAATCGGAGGAAAATGAGAGATAGGGAATTCATCAATCGATTTTGCGCATTTCAAATATTTGACCTAACTTCCTATAGAGGCGATATGGACCAGTTTCTTGCGGAATGCTTGATCAAAATGAACGATTTCGATGACATTGCGCTTGAAATTTTGTCTACCCAGTTTCGTAGGTCCCTGAAAAACAACATCATTGTGTTCGGCAAGCATGCCTTTAGACAACACGAGCCACGCCAGCATCATCGCTCAGTTCTGAATGCTTCACTTTGGGATGTAATGTCTACGGGCCTTTCCAAATACCCGAGCGAAGCGATAAAAAGATGCTCCGGTCAAATTCGGGAAACAGTGTTTAAACTGTTCAGTGATAGCGATTTTGTAACTTCGATAACGCAAGGAACCAGTCATACAAGGAAGGTTTATTATCGGTTTGAAGCGATCCGTGATAATTTCCGTGCGATACTGGAAGATCCAGATTGTGATCGCAAAGCGCAATGAAATGGAAGACTTCGGGGACTCAAGACGGAAGTTTCGCGGAATTTCATTGAACAACTATTTGAACGTCGGCACATTTCTGGATTGCGGCCGTCCGGCTTCTGGACCCAATGCAATGAGGGCTGCCGTCTGGTGAGCTTCGCGTTCAGCACCCGCAGCGCTTAATCCCAAACCAGCGTCGGCGACGTGGGAAAGTTGCCCCTGCTTTTTCGGCTTCGTAGGCTCAACCCGGCTCATCGTGAGGATTCCGAGATGCCTGAGCAGACTCCGGAAGTCGTGAACGGCCCGTCCCAAGCGCAAACGCCTTTCGCATGTGCATTTCAGCATGGCGTGCAAGCATGCGAACCATGAGGTGGACCCCGGCCCCCGTGCTCGTTGTGGTGACGGATGGGGCGAACCTCGAGGTCGGACGCCTCCATTGTCCCGAACGCTCTCTTGGACCCTCCCAGGCTCTCGTAGGCAAAGGCTGTCTCGGCGACTTCCGAGTCGCGGCGCAAGTCGGAAAAGCCCCCGCTTGGAATCCGCCTCCGTGAAGAGAGATCAAAAAGGCTGCCGACAGGGCATCAAGAAAGGACGCATATTGACGTTGCGTAACCGAAAATTGGGATGCCCCGCGGACTGACTGGAGCTTTGTATGCTCCAGCCACCACGAATCACGTTCATAACGACTGGCTCGGGTGCTCCATGCCTGCGCGGAAGATCCTGGACCTGTGCCACGGCAAGTAACGTTCGTGCTCTTGGTGCAGTCCGAGGATCTTCATCGACTCATCGATTCCAAGCGTCAATCGAGCGTCAGGGGAAAGGCCATCGGAGAGGAGCACCGATCCGTCATCTGCGATCGTGACTAGGCCGCTGTCAAACGCCGCATCAAGATGGGGCGCGAGCAGCAGGCCATTGAAGATGTCGAGGCGCTCGGCGTCCGTGTCGCAGTCGGCCCAAGGCTTGATGTGGCTCGCGCGCAGTAGCTCTCGCACCCCGAGGCCGGTGATCGCGCATCGACCGTCCCAGTAATCGAAAAGGCCGCGGCGGAAGACTTGTTGGCCGACTCGCTGAACCGCTCGGCGTTCAGCTTCCGTTGCCCGCGGCATGTCAGCGGTTTCGCGGTGAAACTCATGAAGCAGCGAGTCCGGAAGCGTGCGCGAGAGTTGGAACGCACGGCGCAACAGGCGATGGAGTTCACCAATCTTGCCGACGGCCAGCGCACCAACGGCGCCGTTTGGGAGCGGGGCGGCGGACGCAGTGCCGAGACCCGCGAGCCCGTCGAGGACATCCGTTCGCGACATCGCGCCGAGAAACTGGGATTCTCCGGCGGCCGTGAGCCAGATGCGCATCGATGTCTGGCTGCTGCCGAAGGAGAGCCAGTCAGATGTTTGCTCCGGCCCGAGGTCGAAGCCGTTGTCGGTCGCCGTCTTTTCCAGAAGGGTGACCGTGACTGCTGGAAGCATCACCGGCCGCGGCCCAGCTGATTTCGCAGATACGCGACGCGAATGCTCACAAAGGCAGGAAGCGGATCCTGATCAAGGAGCCAAGCGGCGCGTTCCTCGCGCTCGCCCTTGGTCGCGACTTCCATGCGCTTGCGTTCCTCAGCGACCACAATCGCTCGCGCTTTGACCAGCATTGAATGATTCAGGTTGACGATGCTGGGCCGCATTCGGGCACCGTCGGGGCGCTTCTCGATGGCGAGCTCGAGTGCCCGGCGCGTGGATTCTTTCAACGCAACGTCCGAGCGGACGTAAATTTTGCCGCGGCTGGTGAAGCCGACGAAGTCTTCGTACTGGAATTTTGCGGGCCAAGGCATGTCATCGCCAACATCGCCCCACCGAAGGCGGCGACTGCCCTTCGCCGAGTCGCAGGTCTCGGGCGACGGGCAGGAAAGGTAGAGGTTCTTCCAGTGGAGGGCGAGCTTGGGATTGCAGCTGAGCGGGCACCAGTGTTCAATCCGGGGCACCGGAGGCCGCTCGACGATCCCCCGTTCGCAGTAGACACATATTGATCCCTGTTCCCGGTACATTTCCCGCCGGAGCTTGTACTTGGCAAGCTGATCGAATTCCGAACGCGCAAAGGACACTGGGTCGCGCTCCGTCGAGAGTCTATCCAAGCTCTCCAAGTAGGCGTTCTCGGCATCTCCGAAGCTTGTCGGTACAGAACCGTCCGGATACGCATCATCGGGAGGATAAGGCTTCGCGATTCCGCGCATCCTACTCCATCGCTTCCATAAGCGGCTTGGCTAGAATCAGGTCGGGATCAAGATCGCCCCACCTGCTAAGCAGTTTTTCGTACTGCTCTTCTGCTTCCTCGCGACGACCACTGTCGATGTGGTTGTGGAGCTCTTCCAGTTCGCGGATTCCCTCGGGATCGCGATCATCCGTGCTCATATGCTCCCGAAGAATTGCGTTAGTGTCTCTGCCTTGGACGAGCACGGGGGCTTCAACAAGCCTCCCCGCGATGAGCCGACGGGCGTGGCGGGTCTCAACGCTGCTCAGCACCTGCGGCGAGTGCGTGGTGATAACGAATTGCAGTCCCGGAAAGGCGTTCCGCAGGCTCGGGAGCGCCACGCGCTGCCAACGCGGGTGCAGGTGGCGGTCAATCTCGTCGATCAACACAACGCCCTCCACTCGATTGGGCGCATCGGCGCCATCGAATTGGTTGAGCATGACGGCGCGACGGGCGATGTCGGCAATCAGTGCGATGAACGCATGATAGCCATCGGACAACTCGGACCACAGGGCGGCGTGGCCGCTCTTGAAGAGCACCATGGGCGCCCGCGTCCCTGGATCGTACCAAGCATGCTTCACGCCGGGCACCGCCCGAACCGCGGTTGCCAACACGGCCTCGTGGAACAAGCGCTCGGGTTCGCCGCGACGCTGCCGGTTCGAATCTCCGATCATCTCGTCTTCGAGCCACTGCAGCAGTGGTGCCTCATCCAGATTCGGATCAAGCGAAGAGGCGTACGCTTCCCAGCGGTCGCCCGTTCGTTCGACCTTCCGACGAGGACCGCGGACACGTTCTAAGCGATCAACACCGTACCACGCGAACAATGGCCATCGTTTTCCGGGAACTCGGACGCGCTCAATGGCATCGAAAATCGGTTCGGGCGTGCTGACCTTACGTTTGGAGGCTGGACGCGCGACCACCGACCAAGTGACGGATTCCGACTCGCCCACGTCCGCAGTCCACTCTACCTCGCACGTACCTACCGGTTCGCGCCGTCCCTGCTCGTCAAGCGTGCGCATCCGAGGGTCGCGCTTCATGGCAAATTTCAGGTCTTTGGGCGAGCCCATCTGGAACTCGGCAAACGCCATCGCCAGCGCCGCGAGCAATGCCGTCTTCCCACCGCCGTTCTCGGCAAAAATTACGGTCGTGTCTTCTTCAAGCGAAAGCCTGAGCTCGTCGAAGCAGCGATAGTTGGCGAGGCGGATCTCCCGAAACCGAAAACGGCTCATGTTGCCCTCATCGCCGGTTCGAGCGGCGAATCGTATTTTATTCCCTTAACGGCCGCCGCCGCCAGCGCGTCATAGGTTTCCAGTACCCCGCGCTTCGTCCGGTACTTTCCGTGCTCGCGTTCCTCCAACCGCTTGAGCACAGGGAAAGTGTCCAAGATCCACGCAGCGTCTCCCCTTGAAATGCCGTAGAGGTGAAAGAAGGCAGCATCAAGCTCGCATCGGAGCCGAAAGCGACGCATGGGATCCCAGACGAATGGCGCACCATCGTCTCCGCAATCCTCGGCAAATGACTTCAGACTCCATGCCGTATAGGTGAGTTCTAGGATGCGCGGCAGGAGCCAGTCCTGAACTCGCATCGAAGGCGACCACGGTGCCGGCATCGCGTACTCCGCCGGGCGAAGCGCGGGAAGCTGCCGCATCGTGAAATATGTCAGGTTTATCCCGCCGAGCTTCTGCCGTGCACAATAGTCAAAGGAAATGCTCGTCAGGTTTGCGTAAAGCGCGGCCACGAGCTGTGGATTTCGAGACGGCATCATGAGTGGCCAACTGTCGTTCACAGCAACCCGCGGAATGATGCACGCGATGACGGTTCTTGCACTCGCTCTTGCATCCGTGATTTTGCGCCAACCAAGCTGCCACCCCCTGTTCCAGAGCCCATCAAGTTGCGCACTTATTGCATCTTCTGCGACCCAGTAGCACGGTAGCGGCGAATACCACGGATCGGCGAGTTGCGCTGCGGATGGGGATGGCAGTCGATGCGGTCTTTTTGTGGCCGACGTACTCTCGAACGTGCCGCTCCTATGATTGTCCAAGTATGTCATCTTTGCCTCGTACAGAGGCAACAGGGTCTTCCCTTCCTTCTCGAACCGGTCTCCGTTGAGCCTCCACCCAGCTGAAGCCAACTCGGCCCGCTTTCGAAACAGGCCCGAGTCATTGGCCATGTGGAACATGCTCATGAATTTCATACCCCACGGATTCCCGTCCGGATCGTCCTCCCGCCAAAGCACGCCCGTACGGCGGTAGATCGCGAGTGCGATCGCGGCGTCCGTCTTCGTGCGGAAGATTGGGCAGGTTCCGGTGTTAGGGTTGATTGCCTCTACGTCGGCGGCACTCAAGGTGAAGTGGCGTTCAGGATCATCCAAGTCCGCGAGCGAATGTCCTTGGAACAGAAAGTCGGCCGCGGGCGAAGGATCAGCGCTGCCCGAGAGAGTCGTCAACGAGAATCGGAGCATGTGCCCTTTCCCGGCTGTAAAGAAACCCTCGTTCTCGAACTCCCACATCGACTGAATCGCACGTGACTTCATGATCGCTTGGAAGTAGTCCTTGGTCGTGTTGTCTGTGGCAATTCCGCTCGGCACGATGAATCCCGCACGACCGCGCGGCGCCAGCACGCTCCAATTGTGCTCGGCGAACAAAGCGTATGTGTTTACGTCGCCCTTACCGCAGAGCGGGTAGCGCCCGGAGTGCCGAACGAAATGGCTTTGCCCCTGCGCGATGCGCGTCGCGTCGGTCCACTCCTCCCAAAGAACCGGATTCGTGATTGGAAGCGCCGCGATGAGATTCTTTCGCTCGGCGGCGTTCTGCGCAGTCGCGATGGACGGGTCGCGCTGCGCAAAGAACTCCTGCTCTTGGAGCTTGACGTGCTCCCAAGGCGGATTGCCGAGCACGACATCGAACCCGCCCCGCCCGAGAATCTGCGGAAACGCCAGTTCCCAATGAAAAAAGCCGTGATCCCCGGCGATGCGGCGCGTCGTATCGACGAGCGCCGGGAGCGGGGGCGTTTCCTCATCGCGCAGCGTGCGCCACATGGCCGTGGTGGGCGCCGCTTCCATGACCGGTCCGGGTTCGCCCTTTGGCCACAGGAAAGCGGCACACCACGCGTCGGCCACCAGCTTCTCATGCTTGTAGGCTTCGGAGGCCAGAAGCGCCTTCCACTGTCGCTGCTTCTTGGCCAACGCCGCGGCGTCCGCGTCCGAGGCCTGTTCGACCGCGCTCATCGCGTCGTACAGCGAGCCCGTCCCGTTGCGAGGCTCGAACGGGAGGCGTTGCTGGCCTGCGATCTCCGCCTTGTTCAGCCGCTTGAGCGAATTGGTGAATTTCCTGTTGTCTCCTTCAAGGACCGTCCACGCGGCATCCGGCACCTGTTCGCCCATCAATGCGCGGCTCGTGCCGATAAGGGAATTTCCGCAGCGGATATGACTCTCCAGGAACGTGAGGGGCAGTCCCGGATCGACCGACTCCATCCAGAGGCCCAGCTTGCAGATCTCGACCGCCAGCGGATTCCTGTCGACGCCGTAGATGCATTGCCGGACGACGTCGCGGAGTGCGCTCCGATAGTCGTCCGGCGATGGCGTGCCGCCGGCCCGGATGCGCGCGACGCGATCAGCGAGGCGACGCGCAGCCGCGAGCAGGAAGTGTCCCGACCCGCACGCGGGGTCGATGATTGCCAGATTGAGAAGGGCATCGGCGGGATGCTCGGGATGAGCGTCGATGGTGCGCTCGACCACAGGATCGAGAGCGCTCGCAAGCAGGCGCTGCACAAGCTCGTCCGGTGTGTAGTAGCTGCCGGTCGTCTTCCGGGCATGGCCCTGGCTCTCGTCGGCACCCGCGAAGGAAAAGGTCCGCCCGTCCCCGGTGATCTGCGGAACCAGCTCAAGAAGTCCCTCGTAGACGTAGCCAAGTTCGTCCGGTCCCATATCGCGCCAGTTCACCCGAACGGGTCCCGATTGCTCGCGAAGCCACGCCAAGTGGAAGAGGGCGCTCAGGAACGCGCGGTTTTCCAGCTTCGCGGCGTCGAGGTCAGGACACTCCTCCAGCGCGAACAGGCCGGAGAGCGCAGGCAGCCCGAGGCGCGGCTCGCCGCCCGCAAGGCCGCGAAAGACGATCGTAACGGCTTCCCATAGATCGCGCTGGCGATCATGGGCAATCCTGCGGACGGCGCGGTCGCGAAGGCGGCGCACGGCGTATCCGTTGGCATAGAGCTGGCGGGCCGACTCGGGCGCGTGCTTCGGGTGCAGCAGGCTACGTTCCTCGACCGTTAGCAGGAAGACGAGCCGATAGACGAGCCGCAGGAGCTGCCCGAAGTAGCGCTCCTTGGTGAGTTCCCCCGTATGCAAAGCGGACCGGAGCGCTGCGTTCGCCGCGTGTGACAGGAAGCCCTGCCCCAGGACCTCGAGCGCCTGCCGGAATCCGGCGCTCAGCTTGTCCCGCGCGCGCGTCCCCTCTTGACGGCTGGCATCCCGCCACGCCTCCAGCGGACAGTCCTCGGGCGGGTCGCCGATGCGCCCGAAGCGCGACTCGTGGGCGAGGAGCCATAGCGTCGCGAATTCCGGGTACAGCTCCTCCGTGAAGATCCTGCCGAGGTCGGCCTCGATCCATGCCGGCCGCGTGAAGCTCGCGTTGTCGCGCGCGATCCGCAGCGAGAGCCCGTCCGCCGCGAGCCCCCAAAGCGCCGCATCGGACGCGTTCAGTGTCTCTTGCAGAAGCCCGAAAGCGCTCCGCTGGCGCTGATCGTCACCTAACTCGGGCGAAGAGGTGTCCAAGCCCGCGCCCGCCGGAGCCGCTACAACCGGGACTCGATCGCCGAGCCCGAAGAATGTGACCGGATGCATCCGCTCGCCGCCAAGCATCGGATTCGCCCGAACCAAGGACCCGAAACCGAACGCATCGCGCAGAACCGCCTCAAGGAAGCGCTCGGTGAGCGCGCGGGCCTCGCCGCCCGAGGCGCGGCCCGACTCCATCTCTTGGAAGCGCGCTTGGGCGATGCGCCAGCTCCGCGCGATCTCGTCGCGGATCTGGAGTCCCTTTGGAACGCGGTAGTCGGACGGCTCCTGCGCGGCGGCTTGGAGAGCGGCGACCTTGCCGAGCCACTCCGATCCGAGAAGGCCGCCTTTGATTGAGAGCGCGTCGAATCCAACCCGGGCATCGCCTGCGCGGCCTCGATTCGTCGCCATGATCAGCCCACCCTCGGCAGAAGCACGTACGCGCCGATCACGTCGGGACACGGGAGGGCGTGGACGGATGTGCTGCCGGCCGCCTGGCTGGCCTCGCGCACGCGCCGATGGTCGTCGAGAAGCGCGCTCGCGCGCGCAGCCGCGAATTCCTCCAAATCCGCCGCGCGTTCCTTGAGCAAGGCAAGGGCTCGCGCACCTTCGCGCTCACGCACGTGCCGCGGAGGATCGTCGGCTGGCGGAAGCGCTAGCAGCGAAAGGGCATCGGGCCCGGCGAGCGATTCCTTGGCTCCGGCGGCCCACGCCAGCGCTGTCGCCTCTTCGACCAGCAGAGTCGTCTCGCGGTGCCGCTTTCGAATCAAGAGCTGGTGCCGCAGCCGGAGGAGCGCGATCGTCATGCGGCCGCTCACGCCCTCGGATATCCAGCAGCCAACCCGGCCAAGGACCGAGGGGTCATTGATCGACGCATCGCCGTCTTCGACCGAGAGGGTCCGCACGAGCAGCGTGTCGGCGAGCACTGCGACGAGGGGGTGGCTGCGCTGGACGAAGCGGCATCCCGGCGCGGACGGGTAGGCGAAGTCGAAGGCGACCGTCCCTGCAATGCCTTCCGCTTCCAGACGCTCGCGGACCTCGTCGGGAAGCGGTTCCGTCGGAACCTTGAATCCCCGCTCGAGCGCTTCGAGTCCGGAACCAAGCCGGGCAAGAGCGCGGCTTGTGAATCGCTGCACATCGTTCTGATCGCCTATAGCTGCAAGACTCTTTTTCCACTCCGGCAGCACTTCGTCAGGATTGATGCGTCGCTGGGCGAATACGGTCCGGTTCCTTTGCGCCGTCGCCTTCGCGTCTTCCCAGCGGCCTTCGAACAGGTCGAGCTGCCGAAGGTCTGCGATGCCGCCGGATTGCCCGCCCTGCCGCAGCAGCACGGCCCGGAGAAGCGCCTGCGTGAGCGTGTGGCCTTCGTCGGGCACGCGCACGGGCACGCCGAGCTCCTCGCGAATGCGCGCCGCCTTTTGGAGGATGACCCGCAGCACCGCCCCGTCCACCGGGTTGTTGGCGCCGTAGAGCAGCGTGGCTCGAACGGTCCGGCTGGGCTGGCCGAAGCGATCGACGCGGCCCTCGCGCTGCTCGTGCCGCGTCGGGTTCCAGGAGAGATCGTAATGGACGACCGCGTTGAAGTGGTCCTGGAGGTTGATGCCCTCCGACAGGCAGTCGGTGGCGACCAGCACCTTGGCGCCTTCGGTCGCGCCGATTCGCGACACCCGCTCCGCGCGCGCTTCCGGGATCATCTCGCCGGTCACAGTGTCGACGCCGATTTCGTCCCCCAAATGCTCGCGGAAGAAGCGGGCCACGTAGTGGGCGGTAGCAATGAACCGGCAGAAAACCACAACGCTGAATCCGGCCCCGACCAGTTCCGAGACATGGTCCTTGGCGGTCCTGAGCTTGGGATCGCCGTTCCGGCCGGCAAGCTTCTCCGCCTGCGCAACCAGCCGCGCGAGCGCCGGATCATCGCCGCCGGCAGGCGGCTCAACGTCGTCGGCAACGAGCGCGTCGCCATCGCCGTCGAAAATGCGGTTGAGAAGCTCCTCGCGCGCTTCGGCGCCAAGGTCCTCTCCGGCCCTGGTGCGCAGGGCATGCACGGCTGCGACGGGGCTCGACCCGGCGCAGCGCAGGATGGCCAGCGTCCCCAAGAAGTCGAGGCGTTGCCGCCGTTCGTCCCCGGCCCCCGATCTGACGACCGCGGCGCAGTAGTCGAGGACGCTGTCGAAGAACTCCTCCCAAGCTCCGCCGAGCATGTAGGTGATCTCGGTAGTCTCGCGGCGGGGGAAGACATCGCCTTCGCGCCACTCCGCGATGTCGGCGCGCCGTCTCTGGACGAAGTGGCTCGCGAGGCGCCGCCGGAGACGCGTTCGCTCCGCGCCTGCTGCCTCGTCCAAGCGCTCGAAATCTTGGGAAAGCAGGCCGAGCAGCCGAAAGAAGGCATCGTCATCGCCGCTGTGCGGAGTCGCGGTGAGCAGGACGAGGTGCCGCGACGGGCTGTCGGCCAAGCCCCGGAGCAGCTCATGCCGTTGATGCCGCCCTCCGCCGGACGAGGCGCACGTGTGGGCCTCATCCACGATCACGAACTCGGGACACGCTTGGAAGAAGTGGTCCCGTCTCTCCCGGGTCTTGATGTAGTCGAGGCTGACCACCGTATGCGCGTGCATGGAGAAGATGCTCATCCCCGGCGGGATGCGACGCTCCAATCGCCTCGCGCTCTGCGCGGTGACGGCAACGGCGGGTATATGGAAGCGGACCTCCATCTCGGTGATCCACTGGTCGACGAGATGCGGCGGACAGAGCACGGCGGTGCGATCGATGTCGCCGCGATCGAGCAGCTCGCGGGCGATGAGCAAGGCCTCGATGGTTTTGCCGACCCCCACATCGTCCGCGACGAGGACGCGCGCCGGATCGAGCTTCAGCGCCATGAGCAGCGGCACGAGCTGGTACGCGCGCGGCCGGACGGAGATCTGTCCGAAGCTCCGAAAGGGTCCTGCGCCGCGCCGCAGCGAAAGCAGCAGCGCGTCGCGCAGCGCTAGCGCAGAGTCGTGCCCTCCGAGCTGGTGCGCGCTTGGCAAGGGGAATCGGGCTTCGCGAACCGGCTCGGCCTCCAGCGGAACGTGTATCAGCGTCCGATCCTCGTCCGATCCCGTGACCGGGCGGACCCGGAGCGTCTCCTCGGAGCTTCCGCCGAGAACGACCCACTCCCTTCCTCGGGCGCTGACGAGGCTCCCGGGAGCGTAGGCCGGATTGCTCATGAACCCTGCCCCAAAGCGGAAGCCAGCCGCGTGAAGGCGGCGCTCCAGCCCGAGGGGGCCTCGAACCGGACGACCTCAAAGCCGAGGTCTTCAATCGCTGGAACGGCGGCATGATCGGCCTCATCAAGAACCGCCGCGACGTAGTGCCGACGCCAGACGCAGCCCAAGGACCGGCCGTCAGCCGCGAGGGGCTTCGGGTCCGGTTCGGGGATGCCGCGCCGCAATGCCTCGGCGCGCCATCGCCCATCCCGCGACTCGTCCGCGGCGGCACCTCCAAGCGACGACGACTGCCCGCGAACGCGCTCGGCCGTGCTGGCCCTTGCAAGGCGCAGAAGCATGGTGCGGGCGCCTTCGTCGCGGCGATCAATCAATTCGTGATCAGGCTGGTTGTAGTACGACATCAGGCACCGATAGCAGGCCGCGACGCAGTCCGTCTCCGGCTGGTCCTGAAGGCCCGCCGCCGAAGCGGGCATGGAGCCATCCGCCACGTCGAGATGGATGATCCGCAGCGCTTCCCGCGCCACGTTGGCCAAACCCTCCTTCTGTCTCACGAGCCGTGTCAGAACGCCTGCGCCGCCTTCGGTTGCCTCGTAAAGCAGAAAGCCGTTGCGCACATCGCGCGTGGGCATCGGCTCGGCAAGTATCTCTCCCTCCTCAAGCTGGTACACCGCCTCAATGCCGCGCAGGATCGCATGCTGAACGGTGACATGCGCAACATTGGAAAGAGTGTCGACAGGACGAAAGAGGAGCGCGTTCTTGTGGTCCTGAACGCTGGGGACCACCCGCTGCGGGGACGAGGCCGCGGGATCGCGCGCGCGCTCGTCGGCATCGTCGTCCTCGCTCCGGGCCCAATGCCCGGACACCGGGTCGATGCGGAAACCGAGAACCGCCTTTTCGGCTCTGCGGCGCAGCCCTTTGTTGAGGCGCGTAATCGTCGCCCCGGCGCCGTAAGCCATTCGCGCGATCTCGCCCGCCCCGTCGGAGGCCGACGCGTGCAGCACATCGATTTCCCGGTCGCGTACCGCCCACTCGAACGTCGTCTGCAGTTCGAAGCCCTGACGCTGACGCTCTTCGTCGTTGGCCGTGATCTGCTCGGTCGGCAGCGTGGCGACGTTTTCGATCCGATACGTGTTGCACACGACCTCGGCGTCGCCGAGCGACTTTCCGCAGGCGTGGCACATTGAGAGATCGTCGTTGAAGTGCCCCGCGCCGCAGTTCGCGCAGATTCGCACGGCCTTGGCGGCAAGTTGCGCGTTGGGTCCCGCCGCTCCTTGGTGGCCAGGCGAGAGCAGGGCGCGCACAACCCGGTATGCGCGCCCCTCGTGATAGACGAGGCTGCGAGGGCCGAACTCGGACAGCGCAAGGAAGCGCGGTCGCTGGAAGTATGTCGACCGCCCCCGGCCGTCCCCGCTCGCCGGAATGTACGCGAGGAGAGGCAGCCTCGGAAAGTTGTACCCCGGCAGGAAGCCCTCTGTGGCAAGATAGCGGTACGTGTAGAAGTCGCCGGAGTGCGTATCCGTCCCGCGCTGAAGCAGGTCGAGCTGATCCAGCGCCTGCGCATGCCGGGACTGCGCCGCCCGCTTGTCGCGGAGAGCCGCGGAGTAGTCGTCGATGGTTTTGCGCGCCGCGTCCCGCTGCCTCTCGGCGGCGGCGAACAGATCCCTCCAGCGATTGAACGCCATGTCGAAGCGCTTGGACGCCCCGCCCACGATGGCATCGGCATAGGCGTCCCGGCCCGCGTACCAAGGCGCCAGCTCGGGCGTGAGCTCGTCGTCAACCAAGTCGAGGACGCGCCGGACCCGCTCGCGGGCGGCATCGGCGACGCTTCGCGCCCTCAGCACGGACTCGATCTCCGGACCAAGGGGACGGCCGGCGTCGTCGAGGACGAGCACGTTCGCGATGCAGGGGGCGAGCGAATGGTCGACGCAAGAGAGCCAGACCGCGTGGAGATGGCTGGTGATCAGGTCCCGGTTCGTAAGCTCCAGGATTGGCGCGCGCACTTCGCCGTGGACCATCGCCTTGGGGTCGCGGAAGAAGTGCTGGTCGTGAGGGCTCTGGGAAGATGCGTAGGTGATGACGAGAGCGGCCTGCCCGCTGCGCCCCGCTCGCCCTCCCCGCTGGGCGTAGTTCGCCGGCGTAGGCGGAACGTTGCGCATGTGGACCGCGTTCAGCGCCGCGATGTCGACACCGAGTTCCATCGTCGGGGAGCAAAAGAGAACCGGCAGGAACCGATTGGCCTCGCCGACCTCCCGGAGTCGTTGCTTGGACGCCGTCGTCGCAAGCTCGCCGCGCTCCCGCTCGCCGAAGCGGAAGCGCTTTTCCCGGATCTCGCGGTTGTCGGCATGGACCTGGGCGGTGTGCTCGCGCGCTTCGAACCCGAAGAGCGGATGCGTCGGGGAACGAAGCATCTCCGCGAAATTCGCATAAAGGTCGCGGAAGAACGCGTTCCGCTTGGAGCCGTCGCGGGCAGTTTCGCTGCCCAATCGGAATTCGATACACGCGTCGTTGACGCGCCAGCCGGGCAGGCCGAACGGGGTTCTCTCCTCCGACACGAGGCCATGCGTCGCCGCGGCGCGGAGAAGATCATTGATGAGTTGATCGAATTCCTTCGATTTCAGGTCGTGAACCGCCGTGTCGCCGTCCCACAGCTCCGTGGAGCGCAGGGCGCGGCCGAGACCGCTGCGTGCGCCGCCGCGCACGATCAGATGCCTGTCCTGCAGCTTGCCTGCCTGGTGCGCGGGCGCGGCAACCATCAGCCAGCGTGCGCCCCAAGGCTTCTCGTCAGCGCTGAATCCCCAAGGCGGGCGAAGTCGGCTGCGCGACTTTGCGATCAACTGCTCAAGCAAGGCGGCATCAAGCACTTGGCTGCTTACCGCGATCCCTTGCCGCATATGGTCGAGCAGCTTGCGATAGATCGCAGAACGAACGTCGCGGCTAGCCAGCTTCAGCAGCGGGTGCGAGTCTGCAAACAACTCCTCGTCCGCGGCGAGGTCCTCAAGTCCGAGGTATGCCGCCTCGACCAACCCGAGCTGCTCAAGGTTCGGGTTCGTGTACCGCCAGCCGCGACGCTGGTCGAACCAGATGCGATACGCCAGCGCCTGCCGAAGCGTGCCCTCCGCCTCCTGCAGGTTGAAGCCACGCAGCGCGGGCTCGAGTAGCCATTCGGCGCGAACCTGCGCATCCGGCCGGTCGAAGCCGAGCGCTCGCTGTTGGGACATGCCCAAGGCGTCGCTGCGAATCCCTTTCGAGCCGGCATCCTGCAGCGCGCCAAGAAAGCCCGCGCGAACGAGGCTGACGAAGATGTAATCGTTGAAATGGCCGGTCTGGAGCGCGGCGTCCTGGCGATTGTCGGTGAAGCCGAGAAGCTTCCGCGTGTATTGGCCCAACCCGGATTCGGCCCCGTGCATCCAGCGCAGAACACTGCCGACGAGCACGGTGGTCGCGGAGGTGCGGCCCTCGGCCGAGAGCGAGGCGAGGCGCGTGCGATCGCGCGCGCCGCCGCTCTGCGTGTTGCCGCAGCAAAGGCAAAGACGGAACTTGCCCGGCAGGAACCAGGCGTTCGTTCCCGAACCGACGCGCCCGTCGGGCGCGACCAGGAAACGCCGGGCCCGGGCGTCGCGGTAATACGGTTTGAGCCTCGGGCTGCCATCGGCGGTAAATTCGATCCAAGTCTCCGGATAGTCGTCGTAGTCGCCGGCGAACGTGAAGGCGGGATCTTCGGGCGGATGCGGGGTAAGGAACCCGAACTCCCCCTCCGGATGCGCCTCGCGCACTCCGCCGCCGACCAGGTCCCGCTTGGGCGGTGGCGCGTCATCGATGTCGCGCGCGAGGAATGCCGACCCTTCTTCCTGCTGGACCAACCGCACCGGATGATACTCGTGGCCGCACTCGCGACAGAAATGCACGGCGTACAGGCGCTTGTCGGGGTGCTTCGGGAGAAACTGCTGGCCGTCAACCGTCACCGCGCGCTCGCCGGGAGGTTCGATGGTCGCGTAGCCGTGCCCGGCGCCGGAGATGAACTGGTGAAGCTTGAAGGCGAAAAAGCCATTGTCGCTCGCGCCTTCCTTCCCGGTCCGTTCCCGCTCAGGAACGCTCGACACGAGAAGGAGCTTCTTCAGCGCCTTGCGGCAGGCGTCAGCCGGACGCCCGGAACTTTTCGAGAGATTCTCCACCGCCTCGGATACGGTCATTGGCTTCGCCCGGACCCAGCACTGGTCGGCTTCAGAGAACGTGATGCCGAGGCGCGTCTCCACCCAAACCGCCAGCGGGTGCTCCCGGAGCGCCGCATCGGAAATTTGCTCCGGCACGCCGGCATCAATGGCCGCGCCGAGGCTGTGCTTCACCGAGTCTGCCGTGGCGCTGGAATCGGTGATGCGTTGGAGCGTCTCGGCGACAACGTTGCTTTCGCTGATCGGGGTTCCGAAGAGCTTCGAAACAACGCCTGCGACCACGCGGCGCTTGTCCTCGTGCGATCCCTCGCTTGCCATCGTGGCCGAGGTTCCGATGCACAATAGCTTTTCGGGCTGAAGCCGCTCACGAACGCGGCGCACCAGCAGCGCCACGTCGGCGCCTTGACGACCGCGGTAAGTGTGGAGCTCGTCCAGAACCAGAAATCGAAGGTTCGCGCAGTTGCCGATGACGCGGCGGTCGATCTCCTCCTGCCGTGTCATGAGGAGCTCAAGCATCATGAAGTTCGTGAGAAGGATGTCCGGGGGTTCATCCGCAACCCGTCTCCGCTCGTCCCGACCTTCCTGCCCGGTGTAGCGCGCGAACGTGACCCGCCGGTCTCCCGGCATTTGGTCGATGAACTTGCCGAGCTCCTCCAGCTGGGAGTTGGCGAGCGCGTTCATGGGGTAGACAACGATGGCGCTCGTGCGCCGCCCGGCATTCGTTCGTCGCAGTTTCAGCACTTGGTCGACGATGGGGATGAAGAAGCAGAGCGATTTCCCGGATCCGGTGCCGGTGGTCACTACGAAGCTCTCGCCCTCTTCAGCGAGCGCGATGGCTTGCTCCTGGTGTTTGTAGAGGGGCAGCGGCTGGCCGTTCGCGCGGAAGATGTCTGCGCAGCCAGGGTCGAGCACGCCGTCCGCTGCCAAGGCGCCGACGTTTATTGAGCGCTTGTAGCTCGGGTTGATCTGGATCAGCGGCTCCGGCCAGTAGCGATTCGCTGCGTAGATGGCCTCGACCTGATCGCGGATGTCCGGAGCGCGGATGAAAGTGAAGGATTTAGCGAATCGCTTGTACTCGCCGACGACGCTGTCGCGGAGAGCGAACACATCTAACTCCGGCGCGTCGCCCGCCCCTCCGTCGGCCGAACCCGGCATGCCTTCCTGCATCATCGCTTGCACCGCATCCCCCGTGAAACTGCCGAATTGGAAATTCGTTGAAGATAGGCGGCGAACGCTAGTCGTCGACCTACGAACGATTCATTCAACGGGGAACCAGACTACGGCATCAATCGCCCCGGCTTTCCGGAGAGCATTTTGTTCAATAATCAAGCGGCTTTTTCAAGGCCGCGGCAAGTTGGGTTGTTGCTCATGGAACGCGTTTTCTACCTCGTCCAAGGGCCGATTGCCGACGGATCTGGCCATCGCTCCCTGTTGCCCCGATGGACGCGCATGAGGCTCCCCAATCGACTTGGCCGACGGCCTTCCACGGGCAGAGGAAGTCAACGGCCTTCATCTTGTACAAACCGGCAACGCTTTTGGCCGGGGCGTTGCGGTAGCTGTCCCGGACGCAGCCGACCAACGCGTCGACACCGACTTCGGCCAGCCGCCCGGTATAGTCCAGCGACAGTTAACGGCCGCTGCGATCCAAGCGGCGAACCACGCCGCCGCGCCCCGCCCTTGCATGATCAAGGCACGGAGGCACGGCAGACTCCTTGCATTCCGGCATGCACGGGGAAAGATCATTGATCTTATTGGCGGCACTGCTCCCTGCGGGTGGTGAATCAGACAAAGTGTTCGCGTATCCTGAACCTCCGACGAGCGCGGATGAGGAGCGGTTGCTCGCGTTGGTCGCACGCAATGCATATGTTCGGCTTCTATTGAAACGGATGGAGGAACGTTAATGGCGGCATCCGATACAGAGATACCGGGGGCCGTTGGGGTCTCGGTATCGGAGAGCCCCGACTTGCGAGTGCTCGGATTGAGCGATGGTCATCTGCGCGACGCAATGGCCGAGATCGCATTGCATTTGCTCGCGTCAGGAAGAAGTATCGCTTATGACGGAGACCTGCGGGACAATGGATTCAACGAGCTATTGCACGAACTGATTTGCCGCTACAAGGATCATCCGCGGCACAGCGGCACGATTGTTGTGACCGATTATTTGGCGTGGCCGGTTCATATTCGAATGTCGCCTAATGCACTCGCAACGTTTGCTGCCGAACACGAGGCGGCAGTTAGGCTTGTTTTCCTTGCTCGGGACGGCGCACGCCTCGCCAAGGAGCAGTGCCTGAAGCTGCCCGCACGTGAACCGGACGCCGACGAGTGGGCGGACGGGCTGACGGCAATGCGAACCTTCATGCGCAGCGAAACCCGGGCCCGGATAGTCCTCGGCGGCCGGGTCGATGGCTACAAAGGGGTGATGCCCGGAATCGCCGAGGAAGCGCATCTGTCACTCCAAGCCCGTCACCCGCTATACTTGATCGGCGGATTCGGCGGGTGCGCTCGCGATATTGCGGAGACTATCGGGCTTTGCGACCGTTGGGCCGGCTCGCGCGGTGAGTGGGCCGGTCGAAAACATTTTAGCATCTACGCGCCGGATGACCTTCACAACGGCCTAACCGGCGAGGAGAACCTCGAACTCGCACGGACACCTCATATTGAGAAAGCAGTTGCCTTGGTATTGCGAGGCCTCCGCCGGATTAACAGCAAGGAAATTAGCGGTTCGCAAAGCATCCATTAGCCGTTGCCGCAGTTGGGGACCGGCACCGCATTCGTGTCTGGCGTGCTTTTGACCCGATGCTCCATCGCAGTTGTGAATATAGAAAACGAATGAGCAATGCCTTTGGTTGGCGCATCCGACGAAAACCTTCGCGAAAGGCAGCGTCTGGCCTGAGCAGTCACCGCATGACAGCATCGGGCGTCGATTTACCGCGCCTTAACCTCGGTCTGAAAGAGGCGTAGAGGGGCGTTTTTCCGCAACTTGCCATGCGAGGCGCAACCGTGACTTCCTTCAATGCAATTGACGTGGAAACCGCGAACGCGGATCGAGCCAGCATATGCCAGATCGGCATCGTTCAAGTCCGGAACGGAACACTTGGCAAAGAATGGAGTACGCTCGTGGACCCGGAGGACTGGTTTGATCCGTGGAACGTGTCCATCCATGGCATTGACCGCAAAGCGGTAAAGGGCGCGCCGACGCTTCCGGACCTTCACGCGGAGATGACTCGATGGCTTGGAGACGCCGTAGTTGTGAGCCATACCTCGTTTGACCGAGTTGCGCTTGAGCGTGCCGTCGCAAAATACAGCCTTCCGCAGCTCGAAGCCGTGTGGCTGGACAGCGCGAGGGTTGCGAGACGGGCGTGGCCGGACAAGTTCGGGAGTCGCGGATACGGGCTCAAGAAACTCGCGGAGCATTTTGGAGTCGAGTTCGAGCACCACGATGCGCTGGAGGACGCCAAGGCTGCCGCGCAAATCCTATTGAAGGCCATTGAGGCCTCAAAGCTAAGCATCAAAGATTGGCTTCGGCGCGTTGAGCTCCCGATTCGCCCTCGGAGCAAGAAGAGTTCCGCGACTGTAGCCCGCACTGGATCTGAAGACGGCCCGCTAAGGGGAGAGACGGTCGTGTTCACGGGAGCGCTGAATATGGTGCGGCGCGAAGCGGCTAACCTTGCCGCTCAGGCAGGCTGCGACGTTGCGGACAGCGTGGGACTGCAAACCACGATTCTGGTGGTTGGAACCCAAAATGCTCAGAGTTTGAAGGGGTACGCCAAGAGTTCCAAACACCGCAAGGCCGAACAACTGGTCGGCAAAGGGGCAGGAATCCAGATTCTGTCGGAAAACGATTTCCTTCACTTGGTTGGCGGCAACATCAGCGGAAACCGCTCAGGCGGCGGCCACGGATAAAACACCCGGCCGTATCAGTTTGGATTGGGTTCCCCGCAGGGCAATTGCATTTGAGCCTCCATTGCTTCAAGGGATTCTCCGGATGCGGCGGCAACAGCCGCACCGGGCAGATCCAGGAGGCAGGAAATGGGCAGATTCTCCCATTATTTCAAGGATGTCGACGATCCCAGGACGGGCAACGCGAAGCGCCACGACTTCCATGAGATCGTGATGATCGCGGTGCTTTCGAGCATGTGCGGCGGGCAGACCTGCGTCGACATGGCGGACTTCGCCGCCAACAACGAGGCGTTCCTGCGCCGTTTCATGGCGCTGGAACACGGAACCCCGAGCCACGACACGTTCTCGCGGCTGTTCCGACTGCTGGACCCGAAGCCGTTCATGGCGGCGGCGGCGGAGTTCGTCGCGGACTGGGGGAAGGCGCTGGGGGAGGACGGCGGACGGCAGATCGCGGTCGACGGCAAGACGCTCCGGCGGTCGTACATGCGCGCCGGGGAGACGTCGCCGCTGCACATGGTCAGCGCCCTCCTGACGGAGGCCGGCATCGTGGTCGGCCAGACCGCGGTCGAAGGCAAGTCCAACGAGATTCCGGCGATGGCCGCGCTGCTTGAACTCCTGGACATCGAGGGCGCGTTGGTGACGGCCGACGCGATGCATGCGCAGCGGCATACGGCGGAGTTGATCATCGGCAAGGGCGGGGACTACGTGCTGGCCCTGAAGGCCAACCAGGGCTCGCTCCACAAGGACGCGAAGGAGTGGCTGGAGGATCCCGAGGCGGCGAAGGAAATGCTTTCCTGTCAACAAGTTGACGGCGGCCACGGGCGGATCGAGACGCGCACCGCGACGGTCTCGCACGACATCGGATGGCTGCGGGACGACCACCGGTGGCCGGGCCTCGAGGGGGTCGGCAAAATCGAGGCGGTCCGCGAGACCAAGGGACGGGCCACCGCCGAGACCCGCTACTACATCATGAGCCGGAGGATGGCTCCCGAGGAGCTCCAGGAGGCCGTCCGGAACCACTGGGCGATCGAGAACCGGCTGCATTGGGTTCTGGACGTCCAGATGCGGGAGGACGACCTGCGGAACCGGGCCGGGCACGGGCCGGCGAACCTCGCGGCGATCCGCCGGCTGGCCGTGAGCATCGTGCGCCTGGCGGACGACAAGCTGTCGTTCCGGAGGCGGCTCCTGAAGGCGGCGCAAGTGCCGGACTACCGCTTTGAGCTCATCGAAAAAGCCGCCGGGCTCTCCACAGAAATTGAAATGCAATAGCCCTGGGGTTCCCCGCAATCGCGGTCGGATTTGCGGACTGAAACCTTGGCACCGAACCAGGCGCAGCGAAAACGGAATTCCGCGTCCGCTGCTGCCGAGCTTTGATCAAGGGCCGGATTCGAGCCCGGGCGTGCCTCCCGTGCCGCTGGACCCGGCATGGTTGCTTGCGTCCGGCTGGACTAAATCGAATCGCAGCCGCAAAATCGGCGGGTTCAACATCCGAAGGAGCGGATGCGATGGCGGCAACAGGCTTGAACCACGTAGCGATCAGCGCGCAGAACTGGGAGGAAACGATCGAGTTCTACGAACGCGTTTTCGAGATGGCTCGCATCCCGACCTACAATTTCGGCTTCCCGTCTCAATACCTGCGCTGCGGCGATCTTCAGCTTCACATCTTCCGGCTTCCGAACCCGGTTCCGCCGCGGCAGCACTTCGCATTGGATGTCGACGACTTCCACGCGACCTACGAACGCGCGAAGCGGTTCGCCGCTCTTGACCGGAACACGATGCTGAACTCCATCGTGGAGTTGCCCGACGGCTCGGTTCAGATGTTCCTGCGCGATCCGGCAGGAAACCTGGTCGAGGTCGACTGGCCAGACGTGTCGTCGCTTGACAGGAGCCGCATCCCCGAACTCAGACGCCTCGGCGAATTCGCCTCCCAAGCGGACGCCGACCCTGAAGCTTCGCTTTACTTCGACCGGCCGCATTTGCGGACTGGCAACTGAAGCGGCTCGCCGCTGTCCGCCCCGGAACGCGCCGCACGCGGACCGCGTTCATTCTTTGAAAGGCTACCGAATGGACCAGCAGGAAAGAAAAGACGCCATCGACGGCGAAGGATGCCCGCCCCGCGCGCCAAGTGACGCATGGCGGTTCGATCACAGACACTCGCTCCATCCGTTCGCGCACTTCGAGAGCTTCGACAAGGACGGATCGCTGATCATTGCATCCGGATCGGGCTGCAGAGTCACGGACGAGGACGGGCGGGAATTCGTCGACGCGGTCGGCGGCCTTTGGTGCACGAACATCGGGCTCGGCCGGGACGAAATGGCGGACGCGATAGCGGAACAGGTGCGCAGGCTGGCCTACTCCCCGATTTTCGGAGACATGTCGCACCCTCCTTCCGCCCTGCTCGCGCGGAAGCTGGCGGAACTGGCCCCCGGGGACCTCAACAGGGCCCATTTCGTCACCGGAGGATCGACAGCGATCGACACGGCTTTCCGGTTGATTCACTTTTACCAGATTTGCCAAGGCAAACCTTCAAAAATCAATGTGATAGCGCGGCACCAGTCTTACCACGGATCCACCTACGCCTCGATATCGATCGGCAAGCGCAAAGGGGATCGCTCGCCCATGTTCAGGTACATCCAGGACACGATCCACCACGTGTCCGCGCCGAACATTTACAGGGCGCCGGACGGCATGGACGAAACGGCGTACTGCGATTTTCTCATCGACGAATTCGAAGCCGCCCTCGAGCGGCTGGGGCCGGAGAACGTGGGCGGCTTTTTCGCCGAACCCGTGATGGGCACTGCCGGAGTGCTGGTGCCGCCCAAGGGCTATCTGCCAGGAATCCGGGAGATCTGCCGCCAGCACGACATACTGTACGTGTCCGACGAGGTTGTGACCGCGTTCGGGAGGCTCGGGCATTGGTTCGCATCCGAAGACGTCTTCGGAATCATTCCCGACATCATTTGCACGGCAAAAGGCCTTTCCTCGGGCTACCTTCCCATCGGGGCCGTGATCTACTCCGACAGGATCCACGAAGCTGTCGCCAGCGGCGACCCTGCACGGGAGTTTCTGCATGGTTTCACCTATGCCGGGCACCCCGTCTGCTGCGCAGCGGCGCTCAAGAACATCGAGATCATGGAGCGCGAGAGCCTCATGGAGCACGCCCAAGATGTCGGCGAGTATTTCGGCGAGAAACTGCGCGATCTCGCTGGCTTGCCGCTCGTCGGCGATGTCCGAGGCCACGGGCTGATGCGCTGCGTGGAATGCGTCGCGGACCGCAAAACGAAGGAGCTGTTTCCCGACGAGATTCAGATTGGGAAGCGGATTGCCGACGCCGCCGAGAAGCTTGGCTTGCTTGTGCGGCCGCTCGGAAACCTCAGCATCATGTCCCCGCCGCTGGTAATCACGCGCGACGAGGTCGACTTCGTGGTCGGGACTCTGGGCACCGCGATCGAGCGCGTTCATGAGGAAATCCAAGCGGACAGGAAACAAACGGGATAGGCATGCGGTAGGAACGGACCCGGCAGTGCCGACCGCTTGATGCCCGCGCACCCGCATCCGCTTGGCCGCCCGTTTGAATCAATGCAGTTGAGCGGTCGTTCCGGCTTGCAAGTGCCGATTGGAGCGGCGCTTGCCGGGCCTGCATTTGCCTACGCCTTGCTGCTTCTGGCGGTCCCGCTTTCCGCTCTCGCGGTGCTGAGCTTCTGGACCCAGGACTACTTGCAGCTGGATCGCACTTTCACCTTCGAAAACTTCCGGGTGGCATGGACGGAACCGGTCTACAGGGTACTCATGCTGCGGTCCCTCTGGGTCTCCGCGCTCGTGACGGCGATCACAATCCTGATCGCGCTCCCGATGGCCTGCTTCGTTTCGTTTCACGTGAAACCGGAGCGGAAGCCGCTCTGGGTTTTCCTCGTGACCGTTCCGTTCTGGACCAGCTATCTGCTGCGCATTTTCTCGTGGAAAGTGATCCTCGGCTACAACGGGGTCGTGAACGGAACGCTGACCGGACTCGGCATCATCCAGGAGCCGCTCACGTTCATCCTGTACAACCTGTCCGCGGTGATCGTCACGCTCAGCCACGCCTGGGTGCCGCTTGCGTTCCTTCCCATTTTCATCTCGCTCGAACGCGTGGACCGGGCGCTCCTGGATGCGGCTGCGGATCTCGGCGAGAACGCTGCGAGCAGGTTCCTTCGCGTGACCCTCCCGCTTGCCATGCCTGGAATCGTCGGCGCGGCGTTGATCGTGTTCGTTCCTACCGTCGGCGACTATGTGACGCCCAAGCTCGTCGGCGGCCCCGAAGGACTCCTGATCGCGAACATGATCGAGCTGCAGTTCAAGAGCGCCAACAACGCTCCGCTCGGGGCGGCGCTGGCGGCGTCGGCGATGCTCGTGGTTGGCGCAATCGCCGTCCTGTTTCTTCGGCTCTGCAGCCGCCATCTCGGGACCGCCCAGCCGTGATCCGAAGATTCAATTGGCTTGTGCTCTATGCTGCCGGGTTCCTGGCGTTCCTTTACGCTCCGGCTCTTCTTCTTCCTGTTTTCGCCGTCAACGACAGCAGCGTCGTCGCCTTTCCGCTCAAGGGCCTTACGCTGGACTGGTTCCGGCTGCTTTTCGATTCGGCGGCCCTTCACTCGGCGGCCATGAACAGCGTTGCCGTTGCGGCATCCGCCTCGGTCGGAAGCACCATCCTCGGACTGGGGACGGCCCGCGCCATCGCCCGGCACCGCTTCGCCCTGAAGAAGGGGATCGTCGGCTTCATCATGATCCCTCTCGTGCTTCCGGAAATCGTCGTCGGCGTGTCGATGCTGGTTCTGCTCCTGGCGCTCGGCTTGGAGCTTTCGCTCTGGAGCATCGTCCTCGGCCACATCCTGATCTGCACGCCGTTTTCGGTCGTCGTGCTGTCCGCCGCCTTCGCCAGCCTCGACCGGAATCTGGAGGAGGCTGCGATCGACCTCGGCGAAACCGTCTGGTCGAGCTTCCGCCGGGTCACCTTGCCGCTTGTCGGTCCCGGCATCGCTGCAAGCCTGCTGATCACATTCACGATATCGTTCGACGAGTTCATTATCGCGTTCTTCTTGGCGGGAACGGAAACCACCCTTCCGGTCTACATCTGGAGCCAGCTGCGCTTCCCGGCCCGCCTGCCGAGCGTGATGGCGCTTGGAACCCTAATTCTGGCCGCGTCGCTTGCCCTGCTTGTCTTGGCCGAGCGCCTCCGGCGCCGCGTCGCTGCGACGGGGCCGGGCATTCCTGAACCCGGCGCGCCATGAACGAGCCTGCCGTCAGAATTTCGGGACTGTCCAAGCGCTTTGGCGGGATCGTCGCGCTCGACGACTTGTCGATGGATGTGGAAGCGGGCGCATTCCATTCCCTCCTTGGACCGTCAGGCTGCGGAAAGACCACGCTGCTCCGAACGGTCGCGGGCCTTTGCCGACCGGACCGGGGTGATATCGAAATCGACGGACGATCCATGAGCGGCGTTCCGGCCAACGAAAGGCCGACGAACATGGTGTTCCAGAATTACGCGATCTTCCCGCACCTCAACGTCGAGAGGAACGTCGGCTTCGGCCTGAGGCGGCTGAACCTCGGAAGCGCCGAATTCAACCGCCGCATCGAAGACGCGCTCGACATGGTCAATCTCGGCGGCTTCCGGAAGCGCGAACCGCGCACGCTTTCGGGCGGGCAGCGCCAGCGCGTCGCGCTGGCGCGCGCGCTCGTGATGCGCCCGAAGGTCCTTCTGCTCGACGAACCGCTTTCGGCGTTGGATCGCCAGCTCCGAGGCCGAATGCAGGAGGAGCTGAAGCGCTTGCAGCGAAGCATCGGCATCGCGTTCCTCCTGGTCACCCACGATCAGCAGGAGGCGCTCTCGATTTCGAGCGCGGTCGCGGTGATGTTCGAAGGCAAGGTGGAGCAGTGTGGGAATCCCAGGGAGGTCTATTTCCAGCCAGCGACGCGGCGGGTCGCGGAATTCGTCGGCACCATGAACTGCTTCGAGGGATTGGTCCGGCCTGCGGATTCAGGTCGAACGCCAATCCTGGTCAAAGGGCTCTGCCAGATCGAAATTCCCATTGAGCGAACGGTTCCGGCGGGCCGGGACGGGCGGGTGATCGTGGGCGCGCGCCCTGAGATGCTTGTGCTTGCGAATGCAGCCGGAGGAAATTCGGCTGGAGGCGCCCCCGGCAAGGTAGCCGACCTGTCGTTCCGGGGCGAAACAACCGTTTACCAAGTCGCGCTCGAAAACAGCGGCGGAACGGCAAGCGTTGCCGTTCCGAACTCCGCGGACGCTGGAAAGCTCCTGATTGGCGAAACCGTCCGCGTCAGCCTCAAGGCGAAAGGCGTTTGCCTGTTTCCGCCGTAGGCACCGCGGTCATCGTGGCGGCAAAGCAATTCCTGGGCCAGCGGCCTCCGAGCGGATCAGAAGCCGGCTTTGATGAGCTCGAACTCCCGGATCATGGCTTCGCGGATCTCGCGGTCCATCGGCACCTGCGCAAGCAGCGGGACGCTTACCGCCCCGAGACCGGCTTCCTCCAGCGCATCCGCCCCCAATGCGTTCATCGCCGCCTGGTTCCCGTGCCCGTAGCCCCATTCTGTCAGCATGTACTCCGCCGAGCTCGGCTCAAGCCACGCGTTCAGAAAGTCGTACAGCCTGTCCTCGGAATTCGGACCGTCCGCAAGATTCACGTATCCGCAGAACCAGGTCGACGAGCCCTCTATTGTCTCGCGGTTCGTTGCGACCGCGAATCCCTCGGCGAACATCCTCGTGTAGGTTTCGTTCCAAGCCCATGCCAGCCGGACTTCCCCTGAAGCCAGGAGCTGGGCGATTTCGGCGGGATCCACCCAGTAGGTCCGGACGTTCCTGTGTGCCCTGCGAAGCCATTCCGACGCATTGTCCAAATCGTCTTTGTCCGCAATGGTCCAGTCCGACACTCCCGTTGCCAGGAACGCCAAAGCGTACGCGTCGTCCACATTGTCGGGAATGGAAGTCCTGCCCTCGAACTTGGGGTCGACAAACGCCTGCAGCGATCTGACGTCCGACGCTTCCACAAGATCGGTCCGGTAAGTGATCGCCGTCGTTCCCCAGTCCATGGGCAGGAGGTAGTACTCGCCGTCGAATTTGAAGCCTTCCTTCATTTCCTCGTGTACATCGTCCCACAGCTCGATTCGGGACGTGTCGATCGGCTCGATCAGGACGGCGTCCAGCCATTTGCCGACGGATTGCGAGCACGGATGCGATGCGTCGGCGCGGAAGCCCGCGCGCAGCTTCTGGAACGCCTCCTCTTCATGGCCGAACAAGGCGAAGGCCGGGCTTTCGCCGTGCTTTTCAACGTATGCGGAGAAGAATCCGGGATCGTCGAACCCGGCCCAGTCCAGCACGACCAATCCGCCGTCGGCAGCCGATGCGGCATTCGAAGCGGCAGCCGATGCGGCGAACGCCGCAACCAATCGAATCGTGTTCATGCCATCCTCAAGCGAATCAGCGCGGAGACAGGCGGAACCGATCCAGGCGCCCGCATCCGAATTCGGTCGGCGGTTGTCCTATTCCCCTGCCGGACAGCTGATGAACGCAGGCGCAGCGTTCAATCGGACTGCCAGATCGTCTTGCTTTCCATGTCCGGTCTTGGCCGATCCGGGGGAGCAGCTTCCGAACTTCCGATGTGGATGAAGCCGGCGACATACTCGTTCTCCGCCAAGCCCAACTCGTTCTGCCGGAATTCGGGATCATGGGCGCCGAAGCCGGTTACCCAGTTCGCTCCCCATCCCGCGGCAAGAGCCGCGTTCAGGACGGACAGGCAAACTGCGCCTGCCGACAGCGTCTGCTCTATGGCAGGGATCTTCGCACCTTCGACCGGCGACGCGACAACGGTCACGATAAGCCCGGCGTTCGAAAACACGGCCGCCGCTTTTTCCACCAGCGACGGCGCCTTCTGGAGTTCCGCCCCGCGAGCCGACAGGGCGGCTGCAAGGTGCGGCATCGCGGATTTCTCAAGAACGATGAACCGCCAAGGCTCGAGCTTTCCGTGATCGGGCGCGCGGGCTCCCGATTCGAGAATCGCCAAAAGCTGCTGCCGATCGGGAACCGGAGGGCGGAGCACTAGGGCGGGATGCGAGCGGCGGGTTCTCAGGAACTCAATTGCGCTGGCGTTCGCATTGGGCATGGTTCGGCCTCCTGGTTCCGGCGCATTTCAGGCAACGGCCTGCCTATGTCAATGCACCGGATGGATTGGCGCGCATCCCAATTTTCGCGGCATTGCGGCTGCGCCGCGACGATCCCCGCAATCGAGGAAGTCAGGCCGACGGCTGCTTTCGACGCGGAATTCGATGGCGGGCAGGGCATCGGCGCGCGCTTTCGACCAGCGGAGCGCCGAAGCTTTCCGAACCCTGTCAATGAATTGACGGCGGACATGAAGAACCCTACGGTCGGGCCGGTATTCAATAATCGTTTGCGCCGCCCCGGTATTCAATAATCGTTTGCGCCGCCAAGGTGCGCGGCGCGGCATGCGGCTCGCCAAGCGCCGAAGATTTCTCTTGCGACGGGGTGCAGGCGATAAGCGAGCAAACGCTGGCGGGACTGTCCGAGCGGTTGGCGAGGCACGAGGAACGGATGAACACGCATCAGGCGACGCAGGAAAGCGCCATGGACCGGCTGCGCGCCGACATGGCGAAGCGGGATGCCGATATGGCGGAGCGCGATTCGGGCCGCAACGCGGGCATTTCGTCGCTCAAAAGCGCCATGGACCGGCTGCGCGCGGACATGGCGAAGCGCGATGCTGATATGGCGAGGCGGGATGCCGCCCGCGATGTCGACATGATGAAGCGCGACAAGGACAACACGCGATGGCTGATCGGCATGTGGGTCGCTGCAGTCATCGTCCTGGGCACCTTCTTGGGCACCTTGATCACCGTGCTAAACTTGATCACCTAGCCGCTCTGATTCCGGAACAATGCCTGCGTTCGCGGGCCGAAGACACAGGCACGGCATCCGCGTTTTCCGCTCGTCGCAAGACATGTCGTTTCAGCTCCGACCGGCGACATTGCCGATGCAGTTCGCTCGCGGATCGATCATGCGTTCCCGTCCCTGCCAGCCGAATCGAACAGGAGAAAAGACCCCGACAGGCCAGAATGTAGTGAACCCAATCAATGAATTGACGGCGGACATGAAGAACCCTACGGTCGGATGAGTATTCAACCGTTTGCGCCGCCAGGCTGCGCGACGCGGCATGCGGCTCGCCAAGCGCCGACGATTTCTCTTGCGACGGGGTGCAGGCGATGAGCGAGCAAACGTTGGCGGCGGTGTCAGAGCGGTTGGCGAGGCACGAGGAACGGATGAACACGCATCAGGCAACGCAGGAAAGCGCCATGGACCGGCTGCGCGCCGACATGGCGAGGCGCGATGCCGACATGGCGGAACGCGATTCGAGCCGCGACGCGGGGATTTCGTCGCTCAAAAGCGCCATGGACCGGCTGCGCGCCGACATGGCGAAGCGCGATGCCGCCCGCGATGTCGACATGATGAAGCGCGACAAGGACAACACGCGATGGCTGATCGGCATGTGGGTCGCTGCAGTCATCGTCCTGGGCACCTTCTTGGGCACCTTGATCACCGTGCTAAACTTGATCACCTAGCCGCTCTGATTCCGGAACAATGCCTGCGTTCGCGGGCCGAAGACGCAGGCACGGCATCCGCGTTTTCCGCTCGTCGTAAGACATGCCGTTTCAGCTCCGACCGGCGACATTGCCGATGCAGTTCGCTCGCGGATCGATCACGCGTTCCCGTCCTTGCCAGCGTGGCCTGCCCGCTCATCGGGTCGGCAAACTCCATCAGCGCAATCGCGCCGAGCGGATCATGATCGGGTTCGGATGCCTCAAGCGCTCCGCCTGGCGCCCCGGGGCGTGGGCCGTGCAAGCTGTTTCGCAATTGGAACGGCAAGGAGACCTGTGAGGGCGCATCCCGTTTTCGGCGAGCGGCGAGCCTGTTCCGAGGGCTCGCGCGTCGGCCGCGCTCGGCGTCCCGGGTGTTGCAATCGCGCCTTCAAAGCTCAGCATGAAGCGGTTGCGCCGCGGCCATCGAAGACCTGCGAACGGTGGCCGCCGCGCATCCGAACGCGAACAGCAGTTCGCCCCCGGAAATGGGATGCACCCGATGGATTGAGGGGAACGCGAAGCCGCTTGGCGCGGATTCAACCCTTGCTCGGCCGCCGCGGATCCGCCAACTCGATGATTGCGGCGGAGGCGACGAGCAGTGCGCCGAGGAGTTCGACGGCTCCGAACCGCTCGTCCAGCAGCAGCGCGCTCGAACCGACGCCGGAAATGATCTCCGCCGAGAGCAGGAAGCTCATCAACGCGGGCGGCAGCCTTTTCGCCGCCCAGAGCGTTAGAGCCATGACCGCAGCGAAGTACCCGGAACCCGACACAATCGCGGCAGGAGCGGACGCCTTCAACGCGTCCATATCGGGAGCCGCGCCAGCCGCCGAGCCGAAGAACGCGACCGAAGCCGCGCAAACAACGACCGAACCCGCGACCGAGGCCAACGACAGCCCCGCGACGTTTCCGGGTGGCTCGGCAAAGACGATCCCCGCCCCTGCCGCCCAAGCAAATCCGGACGCGAGCGCGAGCGCTTCGCCGGGGCCGACGCCGCCGTATTCAGCGTTTCCGCCCAGGATCAGGGCCATCCCGGCAAGCGAGACTGCAACCGCAAGGCCGCTGCCCCACGACATTCGGCGGCCCGCCCAGATGCACTCGAACGCAATGCTCCACGCAGGCGCGAGATAGAACAGCAGCACAACGCGCACGACATCTGTGAGCGCGAGCGCTGTCGAGTAAGCTGCGATCGCGGCGCCGACCAAAATTGCACCCGTCCATGTTCTGGCCGAGAACTTGGATTTCCTTCTGTTCGCGTATGCGAAAGCGGCCAACGGCGGCAGCGCCGCCACTCCCATCGCCAGCGCGGCCCAAGCTCCATCAAGGCCTTGCCCGTTGAGATGCCGTACCGGAATCCACCAAACGCCCCACAAAATGGCGGCTGCGACAGCGGTCGCCGCTGGAACCGCTTCAGACCGCCTCAGCATGCCGGGTCGATGCGGAAAGTCCAGCGATATCGGGGAACTTCAAACTGTTCGCCAATCAAGGCATTTTCGTCCGGATCGGGTTGCGGCGCGGCGGCTGCAATGCGCCGTCCCGGCATCGAACCATCGCCCGCCAACCGTTGGGACGCCTACCGGATCCGGGCAACCCGCACGGCCATGGCTTGTTTGAGAAGCAGGGCATCGGAGCACGCACCGCGGATCACCGACGACCGCTGCCAGGAAAATCCGCCAACGCGGCATGGGGGTCCCGCCGCGAAGGTCACTCCACCACCCGAAGACCGAGTTCCCTAAGCGCCTCGGTTCCCGGCGCGGAAGGTGCGCCTAGCATCAGGTCCTCCGCGCGCTGGTTGAGAGGAAACATCGTCACTTCCCGGATGTTGTCGACACCGGCGAGCAGCATGACGATTCTCTCGATGCCGGGCGCGATTCCCGCGTGCGGCGGCGCCCCGTAGCGGAGCGCATTCACCATGCCGCCGAAGTGGCCATCGACGAATTCGCGGTCGTGGCCTGCGATTTCGAACGCCTTGTACAGGGTGGGAAGATCGTGATTGCGGACCGCTCCCGACGAAAGCTCGACGCCGTTGCAAACGATGTCGTATTGGTATCCGAGCACGTCGAGCGGTTTCGAACTCTCCAGCGCCTTCAGGCCGCCTTGCGGCATCGAAAACGGATTGTGCGAGAAGCCAACCGCTCCGGTCTCCTCGTCCCGCTCGAACATCGGAAAATCGGTCACCCAGCAGAACTCGAACCCTTCCGCGTTCAGCAGCCCCAGCTCCCTGCCGATTTCATCCCGCGCCTTCGCCGCCACCGCTTCGAAGGTTGACGGGCGGCCTCCGAGGAAGAACGCGGAGTCGCCCTCCTTGAGGCCGAGCTGCTGCCGTATCCCTTCGGTCCGTTCGGGCCCGATGTTCTTCGCCAAGGGCCCGGCGCCGACCGCCGCGCCGCCCTCCTCCCTCCAAAAGATGTATCCCATGCCGGGAAGGCCCTCGCGCTGTGCGAACGAGTTCATGCGGTCGCAGAACGCGCGGCTTCCGCCGCCCGGGGCCGGGATTGCCCTGATTTCGTTCCCTTCGGTTTCGAGCAGCGAGGCGAAAATCCTGAAGCCCGATCCGGCGAAGTGCTCCGAGACGGTCTCCATCCGTATCGGGTTCCGGAGATCCGGCTTGTCCGTGCCGTATCTGAGCATTGCCTCGCGCCACGCGATCTTCGGGAACTCCGGCGTCACCGGCGCGCCGCCGCCGAATTCGTCGAACAGCCCGCGCAGCACCGGCTCCATTGAGCCGAAGACGTCCTCCTGCGTCGCGAAGCTCAGTTCGACATCAAGCTGGTAGAATTCGCCCGGCGATCTGTCAGCCCGCGGATCCTCGTCCCGGAAGCACGGCGCGATCTGGAAATACTTGTCGAACCCGGCGATCATGATGAATTGCTTGAACTGCTGCGGGGCCTGAGGCAGCGCGTAGAACTTCCCGTTATGAAGCCTGGACGGCACGAGGAAATCGCGGGCGCCTTCGGGCGAAGACGCGGTCAGCACGGGCGTCTGGAATTCCGTGAACCCGGAATCGGTCATTCTACGCCTGATGGACGCGATGACGTCGGATCTGAGCAGGATGCGCTTCCGAAGCCCTTCCCTCCGCAGGTCGAGGAACCGGTATCTGAGTCGGGTCTCCTCCGGGTAGTCCTGATCCCCGAAGACCGGAAGTGGCAGCTCCTCCGCCTTTCCGAGAACTTCGAGCTCCCGGATGAAGACTTCGATTTCCCCGGTCGGAATCTTGGGATTGACGAGCTCGGGGTCGCGGAGGCGCACCTCCCCGTCGACCCGGATGACGTACTCGGCGCGGAGTCCCTCGACCTCGGCGAAGACGGGGCTGTCGAGATCGGCGAGCACCTGCGTGAATCCGAAATGGTCGCGCAGGTCGATGAAGAGCACGCCGCCGTGGTCCCGGATCCGGTGAACCCAGCCAGCGAGCCTGACGGTCTCGCCCACGCCGCTCTTGTCCAATTCGCCGCAGGTGCGGGTCCGGTAGGGATGCATGCGCCAGCCTTCGCCGAGCCAAAAATCGAGCGCCGCCATTCACTCCTCCAAAGCAAGAGAGTCAAGGAAAGGCGGCGTTTCCGATGGGCGGCGGCGCAAGTAACCTGACGCAAACTCCGCCGCGGATCTCCTGTGAGCGGCAATGCCGCCGATGTCGACTGCGACGGGCGGCTTGCCGGTCATGCGCTTGCACCCGCTCCGCAGCTCGAATGTCTAGACGGCGCGCGCCGCCGTCGATAGAGAATTCGGCATGTGCGCGAAGGCCGGCAGTCCAACAGTTGATCGCCGCGGTACATTCCGCGATCCGGCCTTCATGGCGAACAGGAGCCGCCCGGTCCACCGTTGGGTGCCTTGGATCGCAGGATATTCCCGCGATTTTGTTGTTGATGCCCTGAATCGCCATTTGAGCGCATCCGGAACAGTTCTCGACCCTTTCGCGGGCGTAGGCACGACGCTGGTTGAAGCGGATCTGGCAGGGCATCGCGCGGTTGGCTTCGAGATCAATCCGTACGCCGCATTCGCTGCGCGGATGAAGCTGAACGCCCACAGGATTGACTCGACCGAATTGGAAGCGGCCATCGGGGAATTTATCGATTTCATGTCAGCGGCGGAACGATCCGGCGCCTTGCCCGTGTCGAAGCCGCCATCGCGCTTCCGGACGCGCGCCCCGTTCTACAGCGCTGAAATCGAAAAGAAGGCGCTGTTCGTCCTCGATTTTGCGCTTGGGCAGCCGAGCGGCGTTTCCGACCTGTTTCGACTCGCTTTCGCCTCGCTAATGGTGACGTTCTCGAATTACTCCTACGAACCAAGCCTCGGACGCAGATCGTCTGCAGGCAAGGCTGAGGTGGAGGATTATCCGGTTGCTGAAGCTGTCGCGGAAAAACTGCTGCAGATTTCGGGCGACGCCAAGTGGTATTCCGACAATAGAAGAGACCGTCGCAGAGCAAACGGGACTGTTCATGGCGTTTCGTTCCTTTCCGGATATTCAACTATCGACAAAGGTAGCGTCGACCTTCTGATCACGTCGCCGCCGTACCTGAATAATTACCATTACAACCGCAATACCCGTCCGCATCTCTACTGGCTGGGATTTTGCCATTCTCCTGGCGAAATGAAGAGGCTGGAAAAGCTGAATTTCGGGACGTACTGGCAGACTGCGCGAGCGGGTGGCCGCATCGACCTCGACCGTTCGGTTTGCTGCCCATCGCTTCGCGCTACGCTTGCCTCTATTGAACAGCAAAACCCGGACAGGGGAATTTACGGCGGTCAAGGATGGGCGAACTACGCGACGCAGTATTTCAACGATTGCGCGCGCTTCGCGGACGGGATCCGGTGGTGCTTGCGAAAAGGCGGAACGGCTCTCGTCGTGATCGGCAACAGCATACTGCAGGGGATACCAGTATCGACCGACAGATTCCTGGGTGAATTGGCCGCCGAAAAGGGGCTTGAACTGGTGGATATCCACGTCCCCCGGAACTCCAGAGTCGGCAGCAGCATCGTAAATTCAAGCGTCAGGGCAGGCCAAGCTAACGGCCACCGGCTGTATGAATCAGTTGTGGAGCTTCGAAGACCATGACTTTCAATCTGCCCGTTCCGCCTGCGTTTCAGCTTCCGACGGATCGGTTTGCGCCGCATATTGAATCCCACCGCAAGGAAATGCTTCGCAAGCTGTCTTGCTGCGAAACCAACGGCAGGGAAAACTGCTCCCCGCCCTGCTGGAAAACCCTCGCTGACTTTGGAGAGATCGCCGTTGGCGGCATCCCGGCTTGTGTGGGGAATGCCGTCCCGCCTGGCAGCTGCGAAGGCGAAACGCCGTACGCTTGCTGGGAGCGGCGTCTTCGCGGACAGCCAAGGATTGGGAGCAAGCAGGAACTCTGACGATGTGGGAACGTTTTTTCAGATACATGGCCCGCAAGCTGATTACGCGCGGAACTCTGTCGGTGGAGCTCCCCGGAGGCGAGCAGTTCACTTGCGGCGACCGCAAGGGCGACCCGGTCAAGATCAGGATTCACACGCGATCGGCGTTGCGCGACCTGTGCCTGAACCCGGATCTGAAGCTCGGAGAGAGCTACATGGACGGCGTTTTGACGATCGACGACGACGACCTGCAGGGGCTGCTGGCGCTGATCGTCGCCAACCTGTCCGACGGCGACGACATCGTGTCACGGAAAATGCTCGCGACGATCAAGAAACTCGGCCGCCGCGCAGCCCAGTACAACCCGATCGCCAAGGCGCGGAGCAACGTCGAACACCATTACGACCTGTCCGACGAGCTCTACGAGCTGTTTCTAGACGCCGACCGGCAGTACAGCTGCGCTTATTTCGGGTCGCCGGACGACACGCTGGACCAGGCCCAGGAAAACAAGAAGCGCCACATCGCGACCAAGCTCCTGCTGGAGCCGGGGCACTCGGTGCTCGACATCGGAAGCGGCTGGGGCGGGATGGGCCTGACGCTGGCGAGGGACTACGGCTGCAAGGTCACCGGCGTCACGCTTTCGTCCGGCCAGCACAGGATATCGAACCTGCGCGCGAGAGAGGAAGGGGTGTCCGACCGGACGACGTTCGAGCTGATGGACTACCGGGCGGTGGACGCCGCGTTCGACCGGATCGTTTCAGTCGGGATGTTCGAGCATGTCGGGGCGCCGCACTACCGCGAGTTCTTCAGGTCCGTTCGGAGGCTTCTCAAGGACGACGGCGTCGCCCTGCTTCACACGATCGGCCGCCTTTCCCCTCCCGGTTCCACCAACCCTTGGATCGCCAAGTACATTTTCCCCGGCGGGTACATCCCTGCCTTGTCGGAAGTGATGGCGGCGGTCGAAAAGGAGGGTCTCTTCCTCGCCGACGTGGAGGTGCTGAGGCTGCACTACGCGGAAACGCTGCGCCATTGGCAAGAGCGCTTCGTGGCGAACATCGAAAAGGTCAAGGCCATATACGACGACAGGTTCTGCCGGATGTGGCGGTTCTATCTTGCCGCCAGCGAAATGACCTTCCGCCACGACCACCAAGTGGTGTTCCAGCTTCAGCTCTCGAAGCGGCTGGAGACGGTGCCGCTGACCCGCGAGTACATTCACTCCGGTGTGGAAGCGGCCTGAAGCTGCATCCGGCCCGGCTCGGGAAAGCCAATCCCGGGACGCCGCCCCGCCCGTCACTCCCTTGCGGCAGGCAGCTAGCGGAATATAAGCCCGGCGGCTTGCAATCTGCGCAGTTCGCGCGGCGCGCCGGATCGGCAAGGACGGACGAATGCCCAAGAGGACCGATCTGAGTTCGATCATGGTCATCGGCGCGGGCCCGATCGTGATCGGCCAAGCCTGCGAATTCGACTACTCGGGCACCCAGGCGTGCAAGGCCCTTAAGGACGAGGGCTACCGGGTCGTACTGCTGAACTCCAATCCCGCCACAATCATGACCGATCCGGAAATGGCGGACGCGACCTACATCGAGCCGATCACGCCGGAGATCGTCGCGCAGATCATCAAACGCGAGAGGCCTTCCGCGCTCCTTCCGACCATGGGCGGCCAGACGGCGCTGAACACGTCGCTGGAGACGGCGAAGCGCGGCGTGCTGGACGAATTCGGGGTCGAGCTGATCGGGGCGAACCGCGAGGCCATTGAAAAGGCCGAGGATCGCGAGCTCTTCCGGAAGGCGATGGACGAGATCGGCTTGGAAAGCCCGAAATCCCGGATAGCGGGAAGCATGGAGGAGGCGCGCGCGGCCTTGGAGCATATCGGGCTGCCCGCGATCATCCGGCCGGCCTACACGCTTGGCGGAACGGGCGGCGGCATCGCCACGGACGCCGCCGGGTTCGAAGCGCTTTGCCGCAAGGGCCTGGACGCCTCTCCGGCGACGCAGATCCTCATCGACGAAAGCCTGCTCGGCTGGAAGGAATTCGAGATGGAGGTCGTCCGCGACAAGGCGGACAACGCGATCATCATCTGCTCGATTGAGAACGTCGATCCGATGGGCGTCCACACCGGCGATTCCGTCACCGTGGCCCCCGCCCTCACGCTGACCGACAAGGAATTCCAGCGGATGCGCAACGGCTCCATCGCGGTCCTGCGGAAAATCGGCGTCGAGACGGGCGGCTCGAACGTTCAGTGGGCCATGGACCCACGCGACGGGCGGATGGTGATCATCGAGATGAACCCGAGGGTTTCCCGATCATCCGCGCTAGCCTCGAAGGCGACCGGGTTCCCGATCGCGAAGATCGCCGCCAAGCTAGCGGTCGGCTACACTTTGGACGAGCTCCAGAACGACATTACCAAGGTCACGCCGGCATCCTTCGAACCGACCATCGACTACGTGGTCACGAAGATCCCTAGGTTCGCGTTCGAGAAATTCCCAGGCGCCAAGCCCGATCTCGACACGTCGATGAAGTCGGTCGGCGAAGCGATGGCGATCGGCAGGACATTCCACGAGAGCCTTCAGAAGGCGCTCGCCTCGCTGGAGACGGATCTCGACGGACTCGACGAGATAGCCATCAATGGGATGCCTGCGGACGCGACAGTCGAGGACCCGGACTTTGAAAATCTCCCGGCTCCGTGGCGCGGCATCATCGAACAAAAAGCGGCGGCGGCCATCGACAAGGGCGCCGTCATCGATGCGCTGTCCGTCCGGAGTCCCGACCGGCTCAGGCTGATCGCCCAGGCGATGCGCCATGGCCTTTCGGATCCCGAAATCCAGCGCGCCACGCAGTACGATCCGTGGTTCATCGCCAGAATCCGGGAAATCGTGGAAGCGGAGGAGGAGGTCAGGCAGGGCGGCCTTCCGGAATCCCGCGACGGGCTGCGGGAGCTCAAGTCGCGCGGCTTCACCGACGCGCGGCTCGCGCGCTTGTCCAGCAGGGATGCGGAGGAGGTGCGGGCGCTCCGGCGGAATCTCGGCGTCAGGCCGGTCTTCAAGCGGATAGACACATGCGCCGCCGAATTCGATGCCCGAACGCCGTACATGTACTCGACCTACGAAACCCCGCTGTACGGCGAAGCCGAATGCGAGGCGCGGCCCACGGATCGGCGGAAAATCGCGGTCCTAGGCGGCGGACCGAACCGCATCGGGCAGGGCATCGAGTTCGACTACTGCTGCTGCCATGCCTGCATGGCCCTGACGGCTTCAGGATTCGAGACCATCATGGTCAATTGCAATCCGGAAACGGTTTCAACCGATTACGACACTTCGGACCGGCTGTATTTCGAACCGCTGACGCACGAGCATGTTTCGGAAATCCTCGCGGCCGAAAGCCGGTCCGGGGCGCTGGTCGGCACGATCGTTCAGTTCGGAGGCCAGACTCCGCTGAAGCTCGCACACGCCATGGAAGCCGACGGGTTCGAGATTCTCGGAACCAAGCCGGACTCGATTGACCGCGCCGAGGATCGGGAGCGGTTCAAGGCGCTTTTGAACGAGCTCGGGCTGAAGCAACCGAGGAACAGCACGGCCCATTCAGCCGACGAAGCGGCGCGGGCGGCTGAAGAGATCGGCTATCCGGTCGTGATCCGGCCCTCCTATGTGCTTGGCGGCCGCGCCATGGAAATCGTACGGAACCCAGCCCAGCTGCTGAAGTACATGCGCGATGCGGTTTCCGCGTCGGGACGGAATCCGATTCTGATCGACCAGTTCCTGCCCGACGCCGTGGAGGTGGATGTCGACGCCTTGTGCGATGGCCGGACCGTCCGCGTCGCGGGCGTGATGCAGCACATCGAACTGGCGGGGGTCCATTCGGGCGACAGCGCATGCTCGCTGCCGCCGCACTCCCTGGACCCGCGCATCGTCCAAGAGCTTGAGAGGCAGACCGAGAAGCTCGCAATGGCGCTGGATGTGCGCGGCCTCATGAACGTCCAGTTCGCCGTGCAGGACGGGACGGTCTATCTGCTCGAGGTCAATCCGAGAGCCTCGCGCACCGTGCCGTTCGTCGCGAAGGCGACAGGCAATCCCGTCGCCGCCGTCGCCGCGAAGGTGATGGCGGGCCAAGAGCTCGGAGCGTTTGAATTCAACCCGCACGCGAGCGGTCTTTGCTCGGTCAAGGAGGCCGTGCTTCCGTTCGGCCGCTTTCCCGGGGTGGACGCGCTGCTCGGACCGGAAATGCGCTCGACCGGCGAGGTCATGGGCACGGACTCGACCTTCCCGCGCGCGTTTCTGAAGGCCCAGATCGGCGCAGGGGTCAAACTGCCCAGCGAAGGCCAAGTGTTCATTTCCTTCAAGGACAGCGACAAGAACCAGGACCTCGCGCAGACCGCGGAAACGCTGTCGAACCTCGGCTACTCCCTTGTGGCGACCGAGGGAACGGCGGCCCATCTGAGCGCTTTGGGAATCAAGTGCGAGCGCGTCGCGAAAGTGCACGAGGGCCGACCGAATGTCGTGGACCATCTGAGGGACGGCTTGATCGCGGTGGTCATGAACACGGCGGAGACCGAGCAGGCAATCGAAGACAGCAGGGAAATCAGGTCGACGTCGGTTGCGGAGGGAATTCCCTACTGCACGACCGCGGCGGCATCGCTGGCGCTTGCCCAAGCGCTTGCATCCGCGTCGGCGGGAGAACTCAAGGCGAACGCCATCCAAGGAATGCACGGCTGCTGAGCGTTTGCAGGCCGCCGCGCCGCGGGTGCCAAGCCCTTCCGGCCAAGGAGTTCCGGCGGAATCTCAATCCGTGAATTCGATCCCGACCGCTCGCCGGCTTTCCAAGGAGCGCATGCAGGCTTCGGCGGCGGCCTCGGCCGCCAGCCCGTCCTTGATGGTCGCGAACGCTCCCGTTGGACGTTCCATTTCCTTCACGAACGCCGCAAACTGGATGGAATAGGATTCGCTGAACCGGTCGAACCAGTGCTGATGGATGCCGCTCGAATGCATCCGGTCGCCCTTGTAATGCACGACATCCACAGGCACCGGCGTCCGCGATTCGATCTTGCCGGCCGATCCGAAGACCTCGATCCGCTCGTCGTAGCCGTAGCTCGTGCGCCGGCTGAAATTGAAATGGCAAAACCCGCCGCCCGAAAGCCTGCCGATCGCCATCGCCGTGTCCACATCGCCGTAGTCGGCAAATCTCGGATCGATCAGGCAATCGCCGACAGCGTAGATCTCCTGAAGCCGCTCTCCTGAAATCCAAGCAGCAAGGTCGAAGAAGTGCGCTCCCTTGTCCCGGAACTGCCCGCCGGAGATCCTGATGTAGTCAAGGCTCTGGGGCTGCTGGGTCCGGGAAGTCACGTGCATCATTTCGATGCGTCCGATCTCGCCGCTGTCCACGGCGGACTTCAGCATCGCGTATTGGCGGTCGTACCGCCGATTGAACCCCATTCCCGCGAAGACGCCCCGCTGGCCGGCGGCGCGAGCCGTTTCCTTCGCCGACTCGTGGTCGCGGTCGATCGGCTTTTCGCAAAGGAACGGCATGCCGCTCGATATGCACTTCCTCGCCAGCTCGCCGTGCGCATCGGTGGAGGCCGCAATGATCACCGCGTCCACGCCGGATGCCGCCAGCAGCTCGTCGGCGGATCCCGCCACGCTTGCGCCCCACTTCGACGCGACGGCGGCGGCGGCTTCGGGATTGAGGTCGTGAACCACGACCAGCCGGGCGCCGGGATGCCGTCCGGCGCAGCCGCCGTGCACTTTGCCGATGAACCCGGCCCCGATCAGGCCAATGCCGATCATTCAGCGCCTCCTTGGCCGTAACAATGGCCCCGCCGCCACGCGGGTTCGGCGCGCCGCTCCGATTTCGCGCCGGGGCGTCACGAAACCAGGTTCGGCGGCGTTTTGCCGCCCACGAAAGCCTCGACGTTCTCAACCGCCATCCGGCCCATGTCCTCGCGCACCTCGAGGACGGAAGTTCCAAGGTGGGGAACCAGCACGACATTCTCCATGGCGAGCAGCTCATCGGGAATCGCCGGTTCGAACTCGTACACGTCGAGGCCCGCTGCCGCGATCCGGCCCTCCTTCAGCACCCTGACGAGTTCGGCCTCGTCGACGACATCGCCGCGCGAAACGTTGACGAAAACGGCGTGCGGCCGCATCGCCCGGAGAAGCTCGCCGGTGATCAGGTGCCGCGAAGCGGGGCCGCCCCGCACGGTCACGACGACAAAATCCGCCGTTTCCATCACCTCCCGCGCCGATCCGAGCTGCGTCGCCGGGAATTCCATGCCCCGCGCGGGCGACCGATTGTGGAACGAGACATCCATTCCGAACCCGAAATGGCACCGCCTCGCAACCGCGCTGCCGATCCGTCCCATTCCGATTATGCCGAGCGACTTGCCCGTGACATGGCGGCCGAGCATTTCCGTGGGCTGCCATCCGCGCCAGCCGCCCCTTCTCACCAAGCGGTCCCCTTCGGCCGTCCGCCGGGCCGCCATGAGCATGAGCGATACCGCAATGTCCGCGGTCGCGTCCGTCACCGCTCCGGGCGTGCTGGTCACGGCCACGCCGCGGCGGCGCGCGGCATCGACGTCTATGTGGTCGTATCCCGCGCCGAAGTTCGCAAGGATTCCGCATCTCGGATTCGGCACGGCTTCGAACGCGCCCGCGTCGAACATGTCGCCGTGGTTGGAAATCGCCGCGTCGTAGCCTCTGAGGCACTCGGCGGCATCCTCGCGGGACAGCGCCGCGCCGCTGGTCAGCATTTCGACATCGAACGAAGCCCGGGCTCTTTCGACGGTCGCTTCGGGCAGCACCCTTGTGATCAGGAGCTTCGTCGCTGAACTCAATAGAGCAGCCCGCCTTCCGGCACGTCCTGGTCCGGAGAGACCAGCACGACCTCGCCGTCGGAATCCGGAACGCCGACCACCAGCACCTCGGACATGAACTTGCCGATCTGCCGCGGCGGGAAATTCGTGACCGCCAGCACCTGCCGACCCAAGAGGCCCTCGGGCGAATAGTGCCGCACAATCTGCGCCGAGCTGCGCTTCACGCCCAAGCCTTCGCCGAAGTCCACCCACAGCTTGATGGCGGGCTTGCGCGCCTCCGGATACGGCTCCGCCCGGACGATCCGGCCGACGCGGATCTCCACCCGCTGGAAATCCTCGATTCCGATTTCAGCCATCGCCTGACGCGAGTTCCCTGCTTCGATCCGCCGCGGCGCGCACGGCCTGCTTGATCAGCGGCCTCAGGCCGCTCTCCGAATCCATGAGCGATTTCAGCGCCGCTGCGGTCGTTCCCCCCGGAGACGTCACGTTCACGCGAAGCTGGGCCGGGCTTTCGCCAGATTCGATCGCCAGGCTTCCTGCCCCTGCGACCGTCGCGCGGGCCAGCCGAAGCGACACCTCCTCTGAAAGGCCCTCGGCCCTCGCGGCTTCCGCAAGCGCTTCGATCAAATGGAAAACGTAGGCCGGGCCGGACCCGGACACCGCCGTCACGGCGTCGATGTCGGACTCATTGTCCAAGCGGACGGTTTCGCCTGCCGCCGCCATCAGCGCCTCCGCCAGCTGCATCTGCCCTTCCGACACGCCGGTCCCGGCGACGAGCGCCGTGATGCCCTTGCCGATCGCCGCGGGCGTGTTCGGCATTGCCCGGACGACGGGCGTCGCCGCGCCGACCGAATCCCGGATCGCCGAAATGCGCGTCCCGGCAGCTATGGACAAGAACATCGTCTGCCGCCCGCCGAGCGGGCGCACGCTTTCCAAAGCCTCCGACATCATCTGCGGCTTGACTGCAATCACGCACACGCCGGGCGGTTCCGCGGGCAGGCCGGAATTCAGAATCACGCGCTGCCCGCGAAGCCAGTCCGAAGGGTTCGGCTCGATGACCCGAACCGTTCCGGGCTCCAGCCCGCGCGACAGCCACCCGGCGAGCAATGCCGACCCCATCTTCCCGCATCCCAGCAGGACAACGCCGTTCAGTTCCGAGTCCGCGAGGTTCATTGCGCCGCGTTCCGGGAGACCTCCGCCTGATTCGGCTCAGGCGGTGCCGAACGAATCGGCAAGGTGGAACTCAATGGAATCGGCACTCCTGCGGTCCGCCAAGTTCGCGGTCTGGAACACCGGATAGAACTTGTCGCATTGCTCAACGGCGTGATCGATCCCGCTGACCACCGCCCGCACACCGACGGCTGGAGCGCCAACAGAGCTGCGGAAACACACGCGGGACAGGTCGTCCCGATAGTAGAACGCGCCGCTGCGGCAGCGGGCGTTCGCCCGGTTCAGCGCGTCATGCAGGCGCGCTTCCCGGTCAGGGCGGAGAGTCAGCGAAAAGGAGCTCAACAAATGCAGCTCGCCTCCCTCGGGTGAACAGGACAGCCTGATCTCGTAGATGTGCCAGACGCCCTCGGCATGGATCACAGCCTTGCGCCCGCCTTCCCGGCGGGCTTCCCAGTTCTCCGAACGGGCATGATGAAGGGCGATTCCGATCAGGTCGCCGCCTCCGAAGGCGGGCGCGAAAGGCTTCATCGAATCGCCGAATCGCACGATAGTGCCCCTTCCGCCTGAAAGCCCAACAAATTCCGTCCCTGGCCATCTCTCGTTGTACGAACGAGCATCGGCCCTACATGTAGGGTTATCGACGTCCAAGCGGGAAAGTAAAGGGGCGGAGCGCGCCTTTCAGAACGCTTTGCTCAATGGGAGGCTGCCGCCCTTCAGCGGCCCGAGGACGGGCCGAACGGAATGCGGCAGGCGCGCTGCGCCAAGTGCCTGGCGGAGGGCTGGCGAATCGGCTTCCGCCGCCCGAAAAAGGCGGACGCGCCTTACCGGTCCAGCGAGAGGCCGCCCCTCAGCTCGTTGACGATCTCGCGCGCCTCGGCCACCGTGAAATTGTACCTGCCGCCTTTCTTGCTTATGCCCAGCTTTTGCAATCGCCGCCGAACCCGCACCGGATTCCAGTCGAGCTGCCGGGCGATTTCGTTGAGCGTCACCACTTTCTTCAAACCCAGCGGCTCGGCGCCGCTTCCGACGGAGGATTCCAGGTCCGCGACCCGCGCCTTCAGCGCCTCGTTCTCCTCCCGCGCCAGCTGCGCCATCGAGCGAACGGCGTCGAATTCCTCCCGGGTAACCAGATTGCGTTCGGCGAGCCACCGGTCCATCCAGCTGTTGAACGCGTTCTCGGCTTCGCTCTTGGCACCTTGGGCGACGCCAACGGCGTTGTTCATCAGTTTCGCCAAGTCGTCGAAGAATTTGCCGCCCGTCTGCATCGTTTTCCTCGCTGATTCCGCCTGAATGCAGTATGGGTGCGCGCGCGGAAAAGTCCAAGCGGCATCCGGCAATAGCGTTCCATTTCGGGTTCCTGCGATGACCGTGCTTCCCGCCATCTTCGTTCCAAGCATCAGCCCGGAGATATTCTCCTTGGAGATTGCCGGGTTCGGCTTCGCCCTCCGGTGGTACGCGATGTCGTACATCGCCGGCTTCCTCATTGCGTGGCTCTGGTTCGTCTCGCTCATGAAGCGCCCGGACCTTTGGCCGGACCGAGGGCCGCCGCTGCAGCCCGACCAGCCTGAGAAGCTGCTGTCCTGGGTGATCATCGGCGTCGTGGTGGGCGGCCGACTCGGATACACGCTGTTCTACAGCCCCGCTCACTACCTCGCCAATCCGCTCGAGATCCTCATGATCTGGCAAGGCGGAATGTCGTTCCACGGCGGGTGCGCGGGCTTGATTGTCGCCACCTATCTGTTCTGCCGATCCGCCGGGGCTCCCGTAGCGAGCGTGTCCGACACGGTTTCGATTGTCGTCACGCCGGGCTTGTTCCTCGGCCGCATTGCGAACTTCATCAACGCCGAGCTGTGGGGACGACCGACCGATGTCCCTTGGGCGGTTGTCTTCAGCGACGGGCCGGGTTCGGTTTGCCCGCCGGATTGGATCGGGCTTTGCAGCCGCCACCCGTCGCAGATCTACGAGGCGGCGCTGGAAGGCCTCGCGCTCGGAGCCGTGCTGGCGTTTCTTGCCTATTTCCGGGGCTGGCTGAAGTCTCCCGGGATGGTGGCCGGCGTGTTTTTCAGCGGCTACGGGCTGGCGCGGATATTCGTCGAGCTGTTCCGGGTTCCCGATGAGCAGTTCATTTCCCCGGCCAATCCCGGCGGGCATGTCGTCAGCTTCACCGAATCGATCGGGCTGACCATGGGCCAGCTGCTCTCATTGCCGATGCTCGCCGTAGGCGCGGCGTTCTTCGCGTACGCGTTCCGGAACAGCGGATGGCGCCGCTCAAATCGCGCTTGATCAATTTGATCGAGCGCGACGGGCCGATGCGGCTCGACCGCTTCATGGAGAGCTGCCTGCTGGATACGCAGGACGGATACTACAACCGCGATGCTCCGATCGGGGTTGCCGGAGCGTTCACGACGGCGCCGGAGGTCTCGCAGATGTTCGGCGAGATCATCGGGCTTTTTCTCGCGAAAGCCTGGCTGGACCAGGGCGCGCCGTCCAAGTTCGCGCTTGTCGAGCTGGGACCGGGCAACGGCACCCTCATGGCGGATCTTTTGCGGGCCGCCAAGTCGGTTCCCGGCTTCGTTGAGGCGTCGGAGCTGCTTCTCGTCGAGCGAAGCAGGACGCTCAAAGACCGCCAGCTGCGATCGCTGCGGCCGCATGCCCCGGCATGGGCCGAGAGTGTCGAGGAACTGCCGGAACTCCCTCTGTTCCTTGTCGCGAACGAGTTCTTCGACGCCCTTCCGATCCGCCAGTTCCGGAGATGCGGGAACGGCTGGGAGGAGATGCTTGTGGCATGCGTCGACAGCCGTTTTGAATTGTCGCCTTCGGTGCCGCGGGAGTTCGCGCCGCTTGATTGCCGTTTGACCGACACTCGCGAAGGCGACATCGTGGAATTCCGGGAGCATGCGGCGCCGATCTCGAAGCGAATCGCGGAAGCGATCAGGCAGTTCGGCGGCGTCGCGCTCATCATCGACTACGGCGATTCGAAGTCGCTGGGGGATACGTTCCAAGCGGTCGACTCGCACAGCCCGGCGCATCCGCTTCGCGAGCCCGGCGAAGCTGATCTGACGGCGCATGTCGACTTCGGCGCACTCGGGCGCAGCGCAGCGGCGTCCGCGGCAGTGACGCCGCTGGTTCCGCAAGGCGTTTTCCTCGAACGGCTCGGCATTACCGAACGCGCGCAAGCGCTCGCCCGATCGCTGTCCGGGGCCGAGCTCGACGAACATGCGGCCGCTCACAGGAGGCTTGTGCACCCCGACGAGATGGGCGGCTTGCATAAATCGCTTGCAATCTACCCTCGAAACGCCCCCGTGCCGCCCGGGTTCGCGCTTTGACTCCCGAATTCCTCAGATCCGACGCCCTTGAGCCGTGCCCGCACGGATTTTTCACCCGGCGCGGCGGCGCATCCGGAGGGCATTACGCGGAGCTGAACTGCGCGTTGCGGAGCAGTGACGATCGCGCTGTCGTTGAAGCGAATCGGCGGGCCGCCGTCGAAGCGATCGGACTGGACGCTGGATCCCTTGCCACAGGGATTCAAAGCCATTCCGCAACCGCGATCAAAGCGAACGGCGGAACCGTCGCCGCCATGCCGAGCGCGGACGCGCTCGCGACGTCGACGCCCGGAATTGCGGTCGGCGTGCTGACCGCCGACTGCCAGCCTGTGCTGCTGTCGGACCCCTCGGCGGGCGTCGTGGCCGCGGCGCATGCCGGATGGCGGGGAGCCTTGGACGGGATTATCGAAAGCACGGTGCTCCGGATGGTCGCCCTAGGGGCCGAGCGCCAGCGAATCCGGGCCGTTGTCGGCCCCTCGATCAGCATGCCGAATTACGAGGTCGGCGAGGAATTCCGGGCCGAGTTTCTGGCCAAGGACAAATCATTCGGCGGTTTCTTTGGGCAGGATTCCGGCGGCCGACTGAGATTCAACCTTCCGGCCTTCGGACTTGAGATGCTTCGCCGGTCGGGCGTCGAAAGCGCGGCGTGGACAGGCCATTGCACCTACGCCGACGAGGCGCGCTTCTTTTCTTATCGCCGCAGCCGCCACCGCGGCGAGAAGGCGCACGGGCTCCAGATTTCAATGATCGCCGTTAGGTGAAGCGGACCCGCCGCTCCGCCTCCGGTCCCGATGCGCCAGCCGATCGCAACGCGCTTTCGGGTTCCGCGCATTCGCTTATCGCGGGCGCCGCAAAGAGGGGATTCTGGTGCCGAAACCACACAGAGCTTCACCCTCGGCAAAAGCGCTGGAAATGCCGATTTCGGGGATTATGTGTCCTGACAGGGAAGGAAACCGCAGCCGGTTTCCCATCCCCCAAAGCGAAACATAGGGAGTTAAGACTCATGGAATTCGCCTTGTGGACCGCCGAAATCGTGGCGGAGGTCATTCTCTTCTCGCTCGCCGGAGTGTTCTGGATCGGCTTCGTCGTTCTCGCGCTTGGAATTCTGGCCTTGCTCGCACGGCGCGCCGCCGCCTAAGGAAACCCCGAACCACCGGGAAGAACAGGGGCTTGGATTCCTTCGGGAATCCAAGTCAACGCGGCCATGCTTGAACCGAGACACGCCCGACTCCTGATCGTGGGGTCCGGACCGGCCGGCTACACGGCGGCCGTTTACGGAGCCCGCGCGCTGCTTCAGCCCGTCCTTCTTCAGGGAGTCCAGGCGGGCGGCCAGCTGACGATCACGACCGATGTGGAAAACTGGCCGGGCGACGATCAGGTGCTGGGTCCGGATCTCGTGGCTCGCATGGAGGCCCACGCCCGCGCCGCCGGCGCGGAGGTCGTCGCGGAGCATGCGGATTCGCTTGACCTTTCCGGCCCTCCGTTCCGGGTGCGAACGGACGGCGGCGGCGTCTACACGGCCGACGCGATCATCCTGGCGACCGGCGCGCAAGCCAAATGGCTGGGCGTTCCGTCCGAGGACGAATTCAAGGGATTCGGCGTGTCGGCATGCGCAACCTGCGACGGATTCTTCTTCCGGGGCCGCGAAGTGGCGGTCGTGGGCGGCGGCAACACGGCGGTGGAGGAAGCCCTGTTCCTGACGCGGTTCGCGACCAAGGTCACGCTGGTACACCGAAGGGACGAGCTGCGCGCGGAGAAGATTCTTCAGCAGCGCCTGCTCTCGAATTCGAAAATCCAGCCGCTGTGGAACCACATCGTCACGGGCATACGGGGAACCGACAATCCGAAAGGCGTCACGGGCGCCTGCGTCAGGAATGTGGTGACGGGCGAGGAAAGCGAACTCGGCTGCGGCGGCGTCTTCGTCGCGATCGGCCATTCCCCGGCTTCCGAACTCGTCGCCGGACAAATCGAGCTTCGGGGCGGCGGCTATGTCGCGACCGAGCCCGGCGGCACCAGAACATCGGTGCCAGGCGTGTTCGCCGCGGGCGATCTGGTCGACGATATCTACCGGCAAGCCGTGACCGCTGCGGGCATGGGATGCATGGCGGCGCTCGACGCCGAAAAATTCCTTGCGGAGCAGGGGCGCTGATTGAACGGGACGCCCCGGCATCCCGAAACGCCGGGGCCGCCCCCTCGGCGGCCATGTGACAAGTGCAAGCCTTGGGAATATAAGCCCGCCGGAATCTCGAGTGCGCGCGAGACTATCCGATGATCAAGATTTTCGGCCACAAATCCCCTGATGCGGACTCCACCGGATCGCCGTTGATCTGGGAATGGCACTTGAACGAGGTCGAAGGACGGGAAGCCGAGGCCAAGCTTCTGGGGCCGCCGAATTCCGAAGCGGCGTTCATGCTTGAGCATTGGGGCTTCCAACGCCCGGAGATAATCGACGACGTGAGCCCCGAGGACGAGGTGGTCGTTGTCGACACCAACAATCCCGCTGAGCTTCCTCCCGGCATCAACGACTGCACAATTGTTGAAATCATCGACCATCACCTGCTGCAGGGCGGACTGAAGACGCGGTTCCCTCCGAAAATCACCATGCGGCCGCTGGCGTGCACCGCCACGATCATGCACGAGCTGATGGGCGCGGACGCCGCGCGCATGCCCGAAGGCGTGAAGGGGCTCATGCTCACCTGCATCCTTTCCGACACGCTGGAATTCCGCTCGCCAACGACTACGCCCGTGGACCGCGAGCTGGCGGAAGGGCTGGCGGCGTCGCTGGGGCTGAAGATTCCCGAGTTCGCGATGAAGATGTTCGAGGCGAAGTCCGACGTCTCGTCGTTCACCGATGCCGAGCTGCTCAGGCTGGATTCCAAGCAGTACGAGGTAGGCGACAAGAAGCTTCGCATTTCCGTGCTGGAGACCACCAATCCGCCATCAATCCTGGGCCGCCGCGAGAGTCTGATGTCGAGCATGGACGCTTCCGCCGAAGAAGACGGGTCGGACGCGATCATGCTTTTCGTCGTGGACATTCTCACGGAGGAAGCCACCCTGCTTCTCCCGAACGATCTCGTTCGCAGCGTCGCGGCAAAAACCTTTTCGGTCGAAGCGAAAGGCGACGCGCTCGTTCTTCCGGGCGTCGTCAGCCGCAAGAAGCAGATCGTGCCCTACCTCGCGGCGTAGACCGCCGGGCCTTCCGCAAACTTTCGCCATGCCCCGAATCATCGAGCGGTTCGAGGAGATCGCCGACGACTACGACGCCGTCTTCTGCGATGTCTGGGGATGCGTCCACAACGGGATCGTGCCCATAAAGTCCGCGGTTTGGGCCTTGCAGGCTTTCGCCCGCCGCGGAGGCCAAGTCGCCCTGATTACGAACTCGCCGCGGACGCATGATGCGGTAGAGGCGCAGATCGATCGAATCGGAGTTCCGCGAAGCGCATGGCACCTGGTCGTGACGTCCGGCGATGCGGCGAAGACCGCGCTGTTCAGCGGCGCTGTCGGCCGAGCCGTGCATCACATCGGTCCTGATTCGGCGCTCGGGTTCTTCGACCCGCCGAAGCATCTTGCTGGCGGGCGGGAAGGCATTTCGCTGGTTCCCTTTGATCAGGCGGAAGGGATTGTGTGCACCGGCCTGATCGACGATGAACTCGAAACGCCGGAGGATTACGCAGGGCAATTGGCGGAGGCCCGCCGACGGGGGCTCACACTGCTCTGCGCGAATCCGGATATCGTGGTGGACCGCGGCGAAACGCGGGTCTTTTGCGCGGGCGCAATTTCGCAGGCGTACGAGCGTTTGGGAGGCATAACGCTGCTGTTCGGAAAGCCCCGCCGCGCGATCTACGACCTGGCCCGCGATTTGCTCGCCGAAACGGCGGCGGGCATCGCCGACAGCAGAATCCTCTGCATTGGCGACGGGATCGGAACGGATATCGCCGGCGCATCCGGGCAGGGACTGGACAGCCTTTTTGTAACGGGCGGGCTCGCGGCCCGCGAAACCGGCACCTCCCGGCAGCCTGACCCTGAGGCGCTTTCGCAATTCCTGTCGCATTTCCCCGCGCGCCCCGATTACGCGATAGGGCAGCTTCGCTGATTGCTCCGGCCGCTTGGAAATCCCTGTTCCAGAGTGCCGGTCCGCAAGATTCCCGCTGTTCCCTTGCAATCCGATGTGCGCCGTGTTCGGTGCCCGCCTGCCGGTCCGGCTTCGCCGAGGGCGCGCAGGCCGGTGGGCGTGGCGGGATTAACCAGTCGGGTCGGGCAACGATATGCACATTGTCAGAGGCGATGCCCCCGTGCCGGAGAGGTTTCTGGGCTCGGCGGCCGCCATCGGAAACTTCGACGGCCTTCATCTCGGCCACCAGTCGGTCATCGAATTTGCACGCTCCGTAGCGGATTCCAGCGGCGTTCCGCTGGGAGTGGTCACGTTCGAGCCGCATCCGCGGCAATACTTCCGCCCCTCGGATCCTCCATTCAGGCTGACGCCTGCGGATTCCAAAGCGCGGCTGCTGAAGGACTTCGGCGTGGACGTGCTATTCGAAATCGGCTTCGGCAAGAGCTTGTCGCAGCTAAGCTCCGAGGAGTTTTCCAGGAGCGTGATAGCCGAGAGGCTGCGCCTGTCCGTTGCCGCGGTCGGCGACGACTTCAAATACGGGCGGGGGCGGAGCGGCAGCGCCGACACGCTCATATCCGAAGGCGAAAGCCTTGGCTTCGGCGTCGCGATCGCCCCGATACTCGCGCGCGAGGGGTCCGGACTGTCTTCCACGGCCGTTCGAGAGGCGCTGTCCGATGGCAGGCCGGGCGATGCAGCCACAATGCTCGGCCGTCCGCATTGCGTAGAAGGCGATGTGCAGAAGGGCGCACAGCGGGGGCGCGAGCTGGGATTCCCCACCGCCAATCTCGCGCTGGACGGCCTGCATCCGCCGAAGCCGGGAATCTATTCCGTGATGGCCGCCATACATTCCGGCGCCCACAAGGGCCGTCGCAAGGGCGTGGCGTCGATCGGGACGAACCCGACGTTCGGACCGAATCCGCTGAATTTGGAGGTCCACCTGTTCGATTTCGAAGGCGACATCTACGGTCAGCGGATAACCGTCGAACTCGTGGAGTATTTGCGCCCCGAAATCGAATTCCCGACGGTTGAAGCGCTGGTTTCGAAAATGGGCGAGGATTGCGAGGCGGCGCGTGAAAGCCTTGCTGAACTTGATTAAATCCGGATTTGGGCGGGCGGCGGCCCGGCATGATTCCGATGGCCCGGCTTGCGAAAGCGGGCCTCATTCCGGGAATGGCGGCGAAGCGGGTCGCGCCGAGGGGCAGCTGCGTGACAGATTCTGGGAGCGGCTCAAGCTCGACGAGCTGAACGAGGCAGAATGGGAGGAGTTGTGCGACGGCTGCGGGCGATGCTGCCTGCTCAAATTCGAGCACGAAGGGTCGGCGCAGGTGCACCATACCAGCGTCGCGTGCCGACTCCTGGATCCCACCGCCTGCCGCTGCAAGCATTACGAGGCGAGAACCCGAATCGTTCCGGACTGCATCGTTCTTTCGCCGGAAACGATTCATGAAACCTCGGCCTGGCTCCCGCGCACCTGCGCCTACAGGCTTCGGCACGAAGGCCTCCCTCTTTTCGATTGGCACCATCTGGTCTCGGGCGACCGCGAAAGCGTCCACAAAGCCGGGATTTCGATGCGCCACCGGATTGTCAGCGAAACGGAAATCAATACGGACGACATCGAAAAGTTCGTGATCGAAGGCCTTTGAGATGAATTTCGAATCCGACAATTCCGGCCCCGCGGCGCCTGAAGCAGTCGAGTCGGTGGCGAGAGCGAACACCGGCTCCGAGAAGTCGTACGGAGCCGACGCGCTGATGGAGGCGGTGACGGGCAAGATCAGGAGCGAGTTTGAAGCGCCCGATGCGGCCGTTTACCTGGTCGCGACAGGCACCGCCGCGAACTCGCTTGCGCTTGCATGCCTTTGCCGTCCGTGGAGCACGATCTACTGTCATCGGAACTCGCATGTGGAGGAAGATGAATGCGGCGGGCCGGAGTTCTTCACCGGCGGCTCGAAGCTCACGCTGCTTGACGGGCCGCACGCGAAGATCGACCTCCACTCGCTTCGGAACGCGATAGCCTTCACCGCCCGCGCGGGCGTCCATAACGTGCAAGCCGGCGCGCTTTCGATCACCAACCCGACCGAGCACGGAACGGTTTACACCTGCGACGAGGTGGCGGCGTTGGCGGGTTTCGCGGCCGAGCGCGGCTTGCCGTGCCATATGGACGGCGCCCGGTTTTGCAATGCGGTCGTTGCTCTCGGATGCACGCCGGCGGAACTGTCCTGGAAGGCGGGCATCGACATCCTCTCGCTCGGAGGCACCAAGAACGGGCTATTGGGGGTCGAGGCCGTCATGATCTTCGACCACGAGCGGGCGTGGGAATTCGAGCTGCGGCGGAAGCGCGCGGGGCATTTGTTTTCAAAGCACCGTTACTTGTCCGCGCAGATGGACGCCTATGTGGAAGGCGGCCTGTGGATGCGGCTGGCGCGGCAGGCGAACGAAGCGGCCGCCCGCATGGCGCGCGGGATGGAGCGGATCAGCGAGGTTTCGATCACCCATCCGCCGGATGCGAACATGGTGTTCGCCGCATGGCCGCGGCGCCTGCACCAGCGGGCGATTTCCTTGGGAGCGCGCTACTACCTTTGGCCCTTCAACCAGTCGCTTGACGGAGATCCCGACCAGCCGCTTTCGGCTCGGCTGGTATGCAACTGGTCCACCACCGACGCGGAGGTGGACCGATTCCTGGAGGCGATTTCGGGTGGATAGCGGCGCGGAGCCTTCGTCTCGGCTGAAGCGCGGCGTTTCAGTCTGACAGATCTCCGCCCAGCCAGCTGTCAAGATGGCCGAGTCGATCCTGCCCCCAGAAGATCTCGTCGCCGACCGCGTAAGTCGGCGATCCGAAAACATTCCGGGAAACGGCCTCGTCCGTATTCTTCCTCATCGTCTCTTCAGCGCTGCCGTCGACTGCTTCGGACAGTTCGCTCGGGCATCCGGAGGCGGACAGGCAATCCGCGACGACGCCGGCGTCGGCGATGTCGCGATCATCCAGCCAGCAGCTTCGGAGTATCCGCTGCGCGAGCAGACCCACATCGCCTTTCCTGCCATTTGCGGCGGCGATAATCGCGCAGGACGCGGGCACCGGGTTGGTCGGCCAGTGCGCCGGCGAAAGATTGATGTCCATTCCGACGAGCTTCGAGATCCTGGCCAAGTCCTGCAGGCGGTAGGCCTTGCGCGAAGGATGCCTGTCCTTGGGAGGAACGCCACCTGTTCGGCCGAAGAGCCCGATTATGTCGATCGGCTTGTAGCGGATTTCCGCGCCGTGCTTGGCGGCGATTTGTTCAAGCTGGTCGCCGGCCAGATAGGTGAAAGGCGACAACACGGAAAAGAAATAGTCGATAGTGGCCATCAAGCGTTCCTTTCTTGCCTCGCCGCCTGCCGTTCGGAGCGGACCCGTTCGCCGGGCGCGCTTGCCGGCGTCCGGCGGCGGCAAGCGACAATAGACCAACGCCGCAGGATTGTGCAGTCACTGGGCATTCAAAGAGTTGCTCGAAAAACTCCCAAGGAACTTCCGACTAGAAACGGCTTGGCTGTCTCCGCTAAGCCCTTCTCGTTCCGGTCAAGGTTGTTCTCGCGTCTGCGCTTCATGTCCGTTCGCTGGTCATTTGTCAGTTTGACGCATCTGGCATGAAAACTTGAAATTTCCTTTGAATAGTCGTACGTTTCGTGCGTCACTCGAATGGTGCGGCCAACGGATGGTGGCTTGACCGACCCATTTCAAGGGCCCAAGAAGAAATCATTTCGGAGAACGAATTGTGTATGCGCTATTCCCTTTGAAGCCGCTTTTTGCACTCCTCATCGTGATCATCGCAATAATAATAACCTACGTCGATGATCTATTCGCTCTGATCGGCGTCACGGTTCCGGACACCGTGATTGTCCGTTATGTTCCAGTTGTACTTGTAGTTGGGCTCACGATTTTTTTCGGACCGACAGGCTACTGGGCGCCGTGGCGGTTCGTGTGGCGCAAAGTCCCAAGATTGAACGCGTGGTTGTTCCCTGACCTGAACGGCATATGGGTCGGAACTACAAGCTCCGATTGGCCGACAATCAAGACGCTGGTCGATGCCACGCAAAGCACGAAACAGATCACAGAGAAGGAGCCTGACGACACCCCGTCTCAGTGCAATGTAATGGCTGTCGAGATCACCAACAACCTTTTCGCCATTCAAATAGACGCCGGTCAATGTTCAACAAACGACTGGGCACGTTCGATATCCGCGAGGCCTTGGCGGAATCCGATCGCAAATTTGATTCATATCTCCTATGTATATCAGCAATTTACCAGACACGCGATGTACCTCGGCCTTGCTGACCTCGAATTGGTCAACGACGATTTCTCGGAAGCAGAAGGGACATATTGGACGCAGCGAGAAGGGCTCAACGGGCGCAATCAAGCCGGCACGCTACGTCTCGAATGGAAACAAGCTCGGAAGGACACCGGCAAGAGCCTCAAAGAACATGCAGCTGAATATTGTCCAAAGCATTCGCCGGGTGGCAACGGCGATCCGCCACCCGAACCGGATTCCCGTGTCGTCCGGCTGCTCAAGCGCCTGGGGCGGCGGGTCGGCCGCGCGAGGCGCCGATGAGCGCCGGATTCCCTTGTCTTCCCGCTGCTCGAGCGCCTGTGGCCCTTCCGGTGAAACAGCCGCTTGATCTCGTTCGGCCACTTGCAAGTTTGGCAATCGAAATCCCATTTGGCACTCCGGCTTGCCTTCGGTTGCACAACCGGCACCATCCCGAGTTCGCGGACGAATGGGGGGTCGTTGCCCTCGCAGGCTCGATCCATCACCGCGGAACCTTGGCCGCCCGCTCGCCGAAGCGCTCCAGCAAGGCCCGGCCTTCGGGCATGTCGCGGGCCTGACCGCCGGACAGGCTGAAATACAATTCCGTCAATTCGGTGGCTGCGATCATGTGGATCTTCGTGTTCCAGCCGCCGCGGGACATGCTGATGCTTTGCGGGTCTCTTTATTTTTGGGGCCGCGGTTCCATCCGGAACCACTGGGCAATCGGGAACCGGCTGGGCTGGGGCGTGGTCGCTGGATGCTGGAGGACGACCTGCGGAACCGGGCCGGGCACGGGTCGGCGAACCTCGCGGCGGTCCGCCGACTGGCCGCAGGCATCATGCGCCTGGCGGACGGCAAAATGTCATTCCGGAAGAAGCTCCTGAAGGCGGCGCAAGCGCCGGACTACCGCTTCGAACTCATCGAAAAAGCCGCCGGGCTCTCCACAGAAATTGATATGCTATAGCCTCGGGAAATCGCTCTCCGCGTATGGATTTCCGCGGCGGATGCCGCTATTGGGCACCCGATTTGGGCGCAGGTCCGATCGGCACCGATCCGGCTACGGGAGAACTGCTGGAATGCTCGCCAAATCCGGCCCGAAACTCATCTCGGGAAACGCCAACAAGGAACTCACCGGGCAAATCGCCGAGTTCATGGCGGGGCAGCTGGGCCGCGAGGTCGGGCTGACCAAGGCGCGAATCGAAAGATTCAAGGACCAGGAAATATTCGTCGAGGTCTTCGAGAACGTCCGCGGCGAGGATGTCTTCATCGTCCAGTCGACTTCGAAGCCGGCGAACGACAACCTCATGGAAATCCTGATCATGTCGGATGCCCTGAGGCGCTCGTCGGCCGCCAGGATCACGGCGGTGATTCCTTATTTCGGCTATGCCCGGCAGGATCGGAAGACCAAGGCGCGCACGCCGATTTCCGCCAAGCTCGTCGCCAATCTGATTACGCAGTCCGGGATTTCGCGCGTCCTGACGATGGACCTCCATTCCGCGCAGGTTCAGGGCTTCTTCGACATACCGGTCGACAATCTCTACGCGTCTCCGGTGTTCGCATTGGACATGCTGCACAAGTTCGAAGACAAGCTCGGCGAGATCGTCGTGGTTTCGCCCGACATCGGAGGCGTCGCGAGGGCGCGGGAGCTGGGCCAGCGGATCGGCGCCCGGCTGGCTGTGGTGGACAAGCAGCGCGGCGCGCCCGGGCAGGTGGAGGAAGTGACGCTGATCGGCGACGTGAACGGGCGCATCTGCATTCTCGTCGACGACATTTGCGACACCGCAGGGACGCTTTGCGCGGCGGCCGAGCTCCTTCTCGCGAACGGAGCGCGGGAGGTCCATGCGTTCGTGACGCACGGCGTGCTCTCCGACCCGGCGGTCCGGACCGTGGAACGGTCCAAGCTCAAGTCGCTGGTGATAACCGACACGATTTCGCCTGAACCGGCGATCCGCGATTGCCCCAAAATCCGAATCGTCCCGACCGGACCGCTGTTCGCGCTGGCGATCCTGAACATCGCGAGCGGAACATCGGTCTCGTCGCTGTTCGAGCAGAAGCGTTTGGCTTGGATGTACTCCAGCCAGTATCCCGCCGTCTCCAGCCAAGTGGCATGACCTGATCGCTCGCCGCCGGACGGCAATGCCCGGCCCCGGCGCGCCGTGCGGACAAAACGCCTGCGCACGCGTCCGCCATCGCGCAAGTCGATCCGGAATCGTGGATTGCTCGGCGGACGGACGCTGGCATCCGTTCCGGGCAGGCTTCCCGTCGGCGGGAAGCCGGGCGCGGTCTACATGCCGAGCGCGGACTGCAGTGCCTTGAGGTCGGCGATCCTCTTGTCGGCGATGTCCTTTTCGCTTCCCGTTCGGCCCTCCGCCGAGCCTTCCGCTTGCTTGAGCGCGGTCTCCAAAACTTCGCGGTCCACCTGATCCCGCGCCATCGCGGTCTCGGCCAGAACCGTTGCGCTGTCGGCCTTCACCTCGACGAAACCGCCGGTCACGACGAACTCCAGGCTGCTCCCGTCGGACGCCTGGACCCGAACCACCCCGGGCCGGAGCGACGACATGACAAGGGCGTGGTCGGGCATGACCGTCATGTCGCCTTCGCTTCCCGGAAGGTCGATCGCCGACGCCTCGACGGATGCGAGCATCCGCTCCGGCGACACGAGGTCGAACTGCATGGCCGCCGCCATCCTGCCTACCCGCCCTACGCGGCTTCTGCGGCCATGCGCATGGCCTTTTCGCGCGCCTCCTCGATGCCGCCCACCATGTAGAAGGCGGCTTCCGGCAGATGGTCGAATTCCCCTTCGACGACCCTGCGGAAGCTGTCGATCGTCACGTCGAGGGGCACCTGGACGCCCGGCGATCCCGTGAAGACCTGCGCGACATCGAACGGCTGCGACAGGAAACGCTGGATCTTCCTTGCGCGGGACACCGTGATCTTGTCGTCCTCCGACAGCTCGTCCATGCCGAGAATCGCGATGATGTCCTGCAGGGATTTGTAGCGCTGAAGGATGCCTTGGACGCCCCTCGCCACTGTATAGTGATCCTCCCCCACGACCGCCGGGTCAAGAATCCGCGATGTCGAGTCCAAGGGGTCGACGGCGGGATAGATGCCGAGCTCCGATATCGCCCGGGACAGCACCGTGGTCGCGTCCAAATGGGCGAACGAGGTCGCAGGCGCCGGATCGGTCAGGTCGTCGGCGGGGACGTAGATCGCCTGAACCGAGGTGATCGAGCCGGCCCGGGTGGATGTGATGCGCTCCTGAAGCGCTCCCATGTCCGTCGCCAGAGTCGGCTGGTAGCCGACCGCCGACGGAATCCTGCCGAGCAGCGCCGACACCTCCGAACCCGCCTGTGTGAACCGGAAGATGTTGTCGACGAAGAACAGCACGTCCGTCCCCGACTGGTCCCGGAACTGCTCGGCGAGGGTCAGCCCGGTCAGCCCCACCCGCGCCCGCGCGCCCGGCGGCTCGTTCATCTGGCCGTAGACGAGCGAGACCTTCGACTTGCCGAGCTCATCCATGTTGATGACGCCGGACTCGATGAACTCGTGGTACAGGTCGTTCCCTTCCCGCGTGCGCTCCCCGACGCCGGCGAACACCGAAAACCCCGCGTGGACCTTCGCGATGTTGTTGATGAGCTCCTGGATCAGAACGGTCTTGCCGACTCCGGCGCCGCCGAACAGGCCGATCTTGCCGCCCTTGGCGTAAGGGGCCAGCAGATCAATGACCTTGATGCCGGTCACCAGGATCTCGGTCTCCGTGGATTGCGCCGCGTATTCCGGCGCAGGCTGGTGGATGGCCCTGTGCTCCGAGGCTTCGACCGGGCCCTTTTCGTCGATCGGCTCTCCTACGACGTTTATGATCCGCCCGAGCGTGGGATCGCCCACCGGAACCCTGATCGGGCCGCGCGTGTCGCTGACGGGCTGGCCCCGGACGAGCCCTTCGGTGGAATCCATCGCGATGGCCCGCACGGTGCTCTCGCCCAGATGCTGCGCGACCTCGAGCACGAGCCGCTTGTCGCCGTTCCGGGTCTCGAGGGCGTTCAATATTTCGGGCAGGTCGCCGTCGAACTGAACGTCGACGACCGCGCCGATGACCTGCGCGACCCTTCCTTCCGACTTGGTGTCCGCCATGAATTGCCTCCGGTTCCTCAGAGCGCCTCGGCGCCCGAGATGATTTCAATCAATTCCTTGGTGATCGCGGCCTGCCGCGACCGGTTGTACTGGATCGTCAGCTTGTCGATCATCTCGCCCGCGTTGCGCGTCGCGCTGTCCATCGCCGCCATGCGCGCGCCCTGCTCCGACGCGGCGTTCTCAAGGAGCGCGACGAATATCTGGTTCGCAACCGCCTTGGGCACCAGCTCGGCGAGCAATTCCGCCCCGTCGGGCTCGTACTCGTAGAACGGCTTGTCCTGCCCCCCGTCCTCCTCGACCGGCACGGGCACGATCTGCCGCTCCAGCGGCTCCCGCGAGATGACCGACCGGAACTTGCTGTAGTAGATCTTCGCGACATCGAATTCGCCGCCGCCGAACATGCCGAGCACCTGCTCGCCGATGCCGAGGGCCACCTCGTAGGAGATGCGCCGGTGCATGGAAAGGTCGACATGATCCGCCATGACCGGCTCGAATTCGCGCTTGAGCATCTCGCGCCCTTTCTTGCCGATCGTGAGCATCTTCACGGTCTTGCCTTCCGCCTGAAGCTTGCGGGCCTGGCCGCGGGCAAGCCGGGCGATCGAGGAATTGAAGCCGCCGCAAAGGCCGCGCTCGGCGGTCGCGACGATAAGGAGCTGCACGTCGTCCTTTCCGGTTCCGGCCATTGCCGCCGGGGCGGTATCCGCGCCGGCGGCCGACGCGGCGAGGCCTGCCATGACGGACTGCATCCGCTCCGAGTAGGGCCTCGCCGATTCCGCCGATTCCTGCGCGCGGCGCAGCTTGGCCGCCGCAACCATCTGCATGGCCTTCGTGATCTTGCGCGTCGACTTGACGCTCTCGATCCGGATCTTGAGGTCTTTGAGGCTCGGCATGGCTCCGGTCCGCTCCCGCCGATCAGGCGAAGCTTCCGGCGAACTCTTCTATCGCGGCGCTTATCCTGTCCTTGAGCTCGCCCTCGACCTTGCGGTCGTTGCTGGTGATGTCGTCAAGAAGCTCGGCGCAGTTCCGGCGCAGATGCGCTATCAGCCCGCGCTCGAACCGGACGACGTCGCCGACCTCCAGCTTGTCGAGGAATCCGGCGGTTCCGGAAAAGATCGTGCACACGATTTCCGCATTGGTGAGCGGCGAGTACTGCGGCTGCTTCATGAGCTCGGTCAGGCGCGCGCCCCGGTTGAGCAGCCTCTGCGTCGCGGCGTCGAGATCGGATCCGAACTGGGCGAACGCAGCCATTTCCCGGTACTGAGCCAGCTCGAGCTTCACGGTTCCGGCCACGGACTTCATCGCGCTGGTCTGCGCGGCGGATCCGACCCGGGAAACGCTGAGGCCGGTGTTCACCGCCGGTCGGACGCCCTGGTAGAAAAGCTCCGTTTCAAGGAAGATCTGCCCGTCGGTGATCGAAATCACGTTCGTCGGAATGTAGGCGGAGAGGTCGCCCGCCTGGGTCTCGATGATCGGAAGGGCCGTGAGCGATCCCGCGCCGAAATCCGGATTCAGCTTCGCCGCGCGCTCAAGCAGCCTTGAGTGGAGATAGAAGACGTCTCCCGGATAGGCCTCCCGGCCAGGCGGCCGGCGGAGCAGCAGCGACATCTGCCTGTAGGCCACGGCCTGCTTCGACAAATCGTCGTAGATGATCAGCGCGTGGCGGCCGTTGTCGCGGAAATGCTCCGCCATGGCCGTCGCGGCGTAAGGGGCGAGAAACTGCATGGGCGCAGGGTCGGAGGCCGTCGCGGCCACGACGATCGAGTAGTCGAGCGCTCCGTTCTCCTCGAGCTTCCGCACCAGCTGCGCCACGGTCGACCGCTTCTGCCCGATCGCGACGTAAACGCAGTAGAGCTTGGTGGATTCGTCGTCGCCCGCGGCGTCGTTGTACGATTTCTGGTTGAGTATCGTGTCCAGCGCCAGCGCGGTCTTCCCCGTCTGGCGGTCGCCGATGATCAGCTCCCGCTGGCCCCGGCCGATCGGGATCATCGCGTCGACGGACTTGAGCCCTGTCGCCATCGGCTCGTGCACGGACCGCCGCGGAATGATTCCAGGCGCCTTGACGTCCGCGACGGCGCGGGCCGAAGCGTTCACCGGGCCCTTGTTGTCGATCGGGTTGCCGAGCGCGTCGACCACCCGCCCGAGAAGCCCGTCGCCGACCGGGACGTCCACGATCGCCTCCGTCCGCTTGACGGTGTCGCCTTCCCTGATGCTCCTGTCGTCGCCGAAAATGACGATGCCGACATTGTCGGTTTCGAGGTTCAGCGCCATGCCGCGCACGCCCCCCGGGAACTCGACCATCTCGCCCGCCTGGATGTTGTCCAGGCCGTGGACCCTCGCGATGCCGTCGCCGACGCTGAGCACCTGCCCGACTTCGGCGACTTCCGCCTCCTGGCCGAAATTCCTGATCTGCTCTTTCAGGATGGCGGAGATTTCAGCAGCTTGAATTCCCATCTATGCACCTTTTGAAGTTCGGCCCCGCCGTCCAGCGGGCCCTGCCGAAGCGCCCGTCAGCCCGCCATCCTCATGGCGTTCCCCAGATTCGACAGCCGGGTCCGCAGCGTGCCGTCGACCATTCTGGATCCCAGCTTCGCCTTCAGGCCGCCGATCAGCGACTCGTCGACGGACACTTCGATTTCGACATCGGTTCCGGCGCTTTTGCGGAGAAGCTCCGAAATCCGCGCCAATTCGTCGGCTTCCAGCTCCCGCGCCGAAACGATTTGGGCCCGGGTCACGCCCTTCCGGGCGGAGATCAGCTCGTCCACCCTCGCCAGCATGGCCGGCAGCGCGAACAGCCGCCGCTTGGCGGCCATCAGGGAAAGCGTGTTCGCCAGCACGGGACCCAGGCCCATCCTGGCTGCGATCGCGGACACCGCGTTCGCCATCTCCTCCCGTGAATGGATCGGCGAGCGTATCAGCGACCTGAAATCCGCGCTTCCCGCCAGCGCCGCGCGCAGATCCGACACTTCCGACGCAAGCCTGTCCAAGCCATCCGCCTCGTCGGCGAGCTCGAAAGCCGCCTGCGCGTAGCGGGCGGCAATCCCAGCGGAGACCGAAACGGTTTCGACCAATTTTGGACTTCCTCCGACCCGCCCGGATCGCCGAATTTGAAATCGCCGCCATGCGGCGGCGGGAGCGCGGTTACTAGCAAGGACGCCTGTATGCTGCAACTGCGAAGAGGAAAAATCGGCGGCCTTGCATTGCGCTTTCCGTGCAATCGGTTCGCGGCGGCGCCTGCCGCATTCGAGCGCGCGATTCCGCCGCCTTCCGCATCACGCGGCGGGTTTCGGCTCAGGGCTCGCGATCCCTTCCAAGGCCTTGAGCTGCCGCCTCACGGCCTCGGTCAGCGGAGGCCGGATCGGCGCGTAGATCCGCTTCGTCGCCTCGACCAGCAAGGCGCCGGAGGCGATTCCCAGCGTGGTCCGCGTGCCCCAGCGCTCCAGCCGCGGTCCCATCCGGAGCCAGAACTTCCGCGCGCTGGGCGGCGCGAACAATGCGGCGCGGTACCGTTCGGGATCGAACCGGTGCTTCACGAGCTGGCTTTCAAGCTGGCCTGAGGAGTAAGGCCGTCCGAAGCCGAACGGCGTTGCCTCCCTGCGAGCCCAGAGCCCCGCGCGGTGCGGAACGATGAACAGCGCGCGCCCTCCCGGCGCAAGCACCCGCCAGCACTCCTCCAGAACGGACGACGGCGTCTCGCTTGTCTCAAGGCCGTGAAGGAGCAGGATCCGGTCCGCGAAGCCGGTCGGAACAGGCCATTGGACCTCGCTGGCAAGCACGGTCACGTTCGGCCCGCCCTCGGGCCATGCCATAACGCCTTGCTGCTGCGGCATCAGCGAGACGACGTTGGAGGAGCCCTTCGACAGGTCGCCGAGGAGCGGAGCCGCGAACCCGAATCCCACCAGGGAGCGGCCCTTCAGGTCCGGCCACAGGCTCAGCGACTGCTCGGAAAGCGAGCGCGACGCGTAGGCGCCGAGCGGCGTCTGGAAGTAGAACTTCTTCAGATTCACGACGTCGAGGTGCATTGCATCGCCGTCCGAAATTGCCCAAGAGTCGCGGACGCGCCCTGTCCCGCCCGCCTGAGGAGCAGAACCATGCCGCTCGAAATTGTAACCGTGCCGTGCCTTTCGGACAATTACGCATTCATCGCCCGTTCCGCTTCGGGGGAAACGGCGCTTGTCGATGCGCCGGAGGCGGCGCCCATCAGGAGCGAGCTTTCGCGAAGGGGCTGGGGGCTCGACCACATCCTGGTCACGCACCACCATGCCGACCATGTCGACGGCGTCGACGCTCTCCGCCGGGAATTCGGAGCCAGGGTGGTCGGAAACGCAGCGGACTCCAGTCGGCTGCCCAAGCTGGACCAGGCGGTCTCCGAAGGCGACGAGATCACCGTCTGCGGCGAGGGATTCCTGGTTCTGGACGTCTCCGGCCATACCGTGGGCCATCTGGCTTTCGTGACGTCGGGAGCCGCCTTCACCGCCGACAGCCTCATGGCGCTCGGCTGCGGCAGGGTCTTCGAGGGAACGCACGAGATGATGTGGAAGAGCCTCGAAAAGCTCGCCGCGCTTCCGCCGAGCACGATCATCTACTCCGGGCACGAGTACACGGAGTCGAACGCAAGGTTCGCCCTGAGCGTGGAGCCGGACAATCCCGCGCTCGCGAAGAGGGCCGCGGAAGTATCGGAAATGCGGAAGCGGAACGAGCCGACGGTTCCTTCCGCCTTGTCGCTTGAACTGGAGACGAACCCGTTCCTGCGGGCGAAGCTTCCGGAAGTGAAGTCCCTGATCGGGATGCCCGATGCCTCGGACGCGGAGGCGTTCAAGGAGATCAGAACGCGGAAGGACAACTTTTGACAACGGGATGCGCAGCGGCGAAAATCGCGTTGCCATTTCGCGAATTGCGCCGAACAATGGCGCGGGCGGCCGCGGGGCCGCGGCGACAGGGCGGCAACAGCGGGAGAAGCGGAACTGCCTACTTTTTCGCAGAAGCTTGAGGAGGCCATCCACGGGTCTGTCGCGATCGCGCAGTCGCGCAGCCACGAGTACATCACGCTCGACCATCTTCTTCTCGCGCTCGCAAACGAACCCGACGCGGTGCGCGTCATGCGCGCCTGCGATGTGGACATCGAGACCCTGCGGGACAGCGTCGAGAAATACTTCAAGGACAACGAGAAGACGCTGAAGGTCGACCAGCGGGAGCCCGACCGGACCGCGGTTCCGACCGCGGGATTCCAGCGGGTCCTGCAGCGCGCGCTCACGCATGTCCGGTCGTCGGGCAAGGGCGGCGAGGTCACCGGCGCCAATGTGCTGGTCGCGATTTTCGGCGAAGGCGAGAGCAACGCGGTCGGAATCCTGAAGTCGCTGGGCATGACGAGGTACGACGCCGTCAACTTCATCGCCCACGGAATCGCGAAGAACCCGCAGTTCCAGGAATCGCGCACGGTCGTCGGCGCCGACGAGCGGCCGGAATCAGGAGACAAGAGCGGCAAGCAGGGCGGTTCCGCGCTCGAAAGCTTCTGCGTCGACCTCAATGCGAAGGCCCGGGACGGAAAGATCGATCCGCTGATCGGCAGGGAGACCGAAGTGGCGCGCTGCTTCAAGGTCCTGCTCAGGCGGAACAAGAACAACCCGCTGCTGGTCGGCGACCCCGGGGTCGGCAAGACCGCGATCGTCGAAGGCATCGCGAAGCAGATCGTCGAGGGCGCCGCTCCCGGCCCCCTTGAGGACACGACCATCTTTTCGCTTGAAATGGGAACGCTGCTTGCCGGCACCCGCTACCGCGGCGACTTCGAAGAGCGGCTGAAGAATGTGGTCCAGGAGCTGGAGGAGCATCCAAAAGCCATTCTGTTCATCGACGAGATCCACACTGTGGTCGGGGCGGGCGCTACCAGCGGCGGCTCCATGGACGCCTCGAACCTGCTGAAGCCCGCGCTCCACAAGGGGCGCGTCAGGTGCCTGGGTTCGACCACGCACAAGGAGTACAAGCAGCATTTCGAAAAGGACCGGGCGCTTTCGCGCCGGTTCCAGAAGATCGACGTCTCGGAGCCTTCGCCGGAGGAGACCGTCAAGATCGTCAAGGGGCTCGCACCACGGTTCGAAGACCACCACGAAGTGAAGTACACTGACGGCGGGATCAGGACGGCGGTCGACCTTTCCGCGCGCTATCTCAACGACAAGCGGTTCCCGGACAAGGCCATCGACGTGATCGACGAGGCGGGCGCGACGCAGCGCCTCGCGACCGGCACCCGCAGAAAGAAGACCATCCGGGCGAAGGAAATCGAGCAGGTCATCGCGGCCATGGCGAGGATTCCTCCAAAGCAGGTGTCCCGTTCCGACGCGGAGATGCTCAAGGACTTGGAGGACAACCTGGGCAGGGTCGTGTTCGGGCAGGAGGACGCCTTGGCCGCCCTCGCTTCGGCCATCAAGCTGAGCCGCGCAGGCCTCCGGGAGCCGGAAAAGCCGATCGGCGCCTACCTGTTCGCCGGGCCCACCGGCGTCGGCAAGACGGAGGCGGCCAGGCAGCTCGCCGAAACCATGGGCGTGAAGCTGCTCCGCTTCGACATGTCGGAGTACATGGAGAAGCACGCCGTCTCCCGGCTTATCGGCGCGCCGCCCGGCTATGTCGGATTCGACCAGGGCGGCCTGCTGACCGACGGCGTCGACGAGCAGCCGCACTGCGTGCTCCTCCTCGACGAGATCGAGAAGGCCCATGCCGACGTTTCCAACATCCTTCTGCAGGTCATGGACCACGGACGGCTCACCGACCACAGCGGGCGGACGGTGGATTTCCGGAACACCGTTCTGATCATGACGACCAATGCGGGCGCCGCCGAGCAGGCGAAGGCGGCGATCGGGTTCGCGCGCGACCGCCGCGAAGGGGAGGACACGGCGGCGATCGAGCGGCTCTTCTCTCCCGAGTTCAGAAACAGGCTGGACGCCATCATCAGCTTCAGGCCGCTTTCGGCCGGGACGGTTCTGCGGGTGGTCGAGAAGTTCGTCCAGCAGCTGGAAGCGCAGCTGTTCGACCGGAACGTCCACATCGAGCTCACGCCCGCCGCCGCGGACTGGCTCGCCGAGAACGGCTACGATTCGAAAATGGGCGCGCGGCCGCTGGCCCGGCTGATCCAGCAGAAGATCAAGGAGCGGCTCGCCGACGAAATCCTGTTCGGCACGCTGAAGAAAGGCGGCCTTGTGCGGGTCATGGTTGCGGACGGGGACATTGCGCTGGAATTCGAAGCGCCCGAGCATCCAAGGATCACAGGCGCAAAGACGCCATTGCTGACCGCAGAGCAAGACGCGGCGCAGTAGCGCCGCTTCTCCTTCCGCCTCGGCAGATGGCGGAGCGGCGGGGAGCCGCGCCTAACGCTTTTGCAACAGCTCTTTCAGGCGCGTTATCCGCCGCGCTCCGCCCGACGACCGCACCGCCATCGCAACCGCCTTTTTCTGGCCGACGAGGACGACCAGCCGCCGTCCGCGCGTGACGCCTGTGTAGAGCAGATTCCTCTGGAGCATCGGAAAGTGCTGGGTCAGCAGCGGGATCACCACGGCGGGGTACTCCGAGCCTTGGCTCTTGTGCACGGTGGCCGCGTATGCGGGAACCACGGAGTCCAGCTCGCCGAACGAATAGGTCGCTTCAAACCCGTCGAACGCCACTGCCATCGTGCCCTCCGCCGGATCGACAAAACGTATGCTCCCGACGTCTCCGTTGAACACCGACTTCTCGTAGTCGTTCCGGATCTGCATGACCTTGTCGCCCGCGGCGTATTTCCAGCCGAACTTCTGGATTGACGGTTCGCCGTCGGGGTTCAGTGCGTCCTGCAGCTCCTCGTTCAGCGACCGAACCCCGGCCCTGCCCCTGTTCATCGGGCTCAGCACCTGGATTTCGTTGACCGGGTCGAATCCGAACCGTCCCGGAATCCGGTCGCAGACGAGCGTCCTGATCGTGGCGGCGGCGGATTCCGGGTCCTCCGCCTTGACGAAATAGAAGTCGCTTTCGAGCCGGGGCGCGGACAGTTCGGGCATTTTGCCCGCGTTTATCCTGTGGGCATTGACGATGATCCGGCTCTCCGCCGCCTGCCGGAACACATGCTTGAGGCGAACGACCGGAACCGTCCCCGACTCGATCAGGTCCGCGAGAACGCGGCCCGGCCCGACGGACGGGAGCTGGTCGACGTCGCCGACCAGCATCACGGCCGCGCTCGCAGGCAGCGCCGAGACCAAGGCGTTCATCAAAGGAGCGTCGACCATCGACGTCTCGTCAACGACGACCAGGTCGCATTCCAGCGTGTTGTCCGAATTGTATCGGAACCTGCCGGTTGCCGGATCGACGGCCAGCAGCCGGTGGATCGTGACGGCCTCGCGTCCGGTGGCTTCGCTCAGCTTCTTCGCCGCGCGCCCCGTCGGCGCGCACAGCTTTATCCGCGCGCCGATTGCCGCGAGTATCCGGAGGATCGAATTCGTGATCGTGGTCTTGCCGACGCCTGGTCCGCCCGTAACCACGGTCAGTTTCGATTTGACGGCCAGCTGGATGGCGTCCCTCTGGCCCTCCGAGAACTCGATTCCCGCCTTCTCCGCAACCCAGGCCAAGGCCTTGCCGGAGTCCACATCCCTCCATGGAACAGGGTGCGCCGTGATCTCCTTGATGCGTTCCGCCAGCACCCGCTCGACATTGTGGCACCAGGCAAGAAACGCGCAACGCGCGCCATCGACGGTTTCGATCACGATCTCGCCTTCTTGGACTTCCTGCTGCAGCGCATGCTGGACTCGGGTCTCGTCCACTTCGAGCACGCTTTGCGCCCGCTCGATCAGAACCCGGTCCTGCAGGCCGAGATTGCCGTCGTCGGTGGCTTCCGACAGAACGAATTCGATCCCTGCGCGAACCCGCACCATGCTGCCGGCTTCAATGCCCAGTTTTTGCGCAATCGCGTCCGCGGTGCGGAATCCGATTCCCCAGATGTCCTTCGCAAGACGGTAGGGGTTGTCCGAAATGATCTCGACGGCGTGGTCGCCGTAGGTCTTGAAGATCCTGACCGCCCTCGACGTTCCGACCCCGTGGCTGTGCAGGAACACCATGATGTCCCGGAGCGCCTTCTGCTCCTGCCACGCATCGGAGATGGATTGGGCCCTCACGGGGCCGACTCCCTCCACATCCTTCAGCCGTTCCGGCTCCTGCTCGATAACTTCGAACACGCGGGTGCCGAACTCATCGACAAGCTTCCCCGCGTAGAACTTGCCGATGCCGCGGATCATCCCGGATCCGAGATACGCGCGAATGCCGACGACGCTTGTGGGCGCGGAGGACCTCAGGAGCCTCGCCTTGAACTGCAGCCCGTATTTGGCGTCGTTGATCCAGTCGCCGGTCGCCGTGATCCATTCCCCGGCGGCGATGGCGCCGGCGTATCCGACAACGGTCGCCAAGCCGCGGACTCCGCGCGCATTCACGCGCAGCACGCAATACCCGTTCTCCTCGTTGTGGAAGGTGACCCGCTCCACGCTGCCGGAGATGGTTTCCGCCGCGCCGTCGTTCAGCTTCGGCCTGTCCAAGCCGAATTCGGCCGCTCCTCGGCGGCGCGGCGCGCGGGTATCAGTCGCTGACGCCATGAGCCGTCAAGGCAATGTCAGCTTGAACTCGATTCTCCGGTTTCTGGACTTCGCCACTTCGTCTTCGCCTTCCGCGATGGGGCGGTGCTCGCCGAAGCCGGTTGCGGCCAGCCTTTCCGGCTCGAAGCCGAGTTCGTTGATCAGGAACCTGACGACCGAGAGCGACCTGCCTTGGCTGAGCTCCCAGTTGTCCGCGAATTCCCCGCCCGAGCGGATGGGACGGTCGTCGGTGTGCCCGTCCACCCGGAGCACCCAGTCGATGTCGCTTGGGAACTCGTCGGCGGCTTCCCGGAGCACGTTCGCGACGTTTTCGATTTCAGCCTTCCCCTTTTCAGAGAGCGACGCATCGTTGGATTCGAACAGCACTTCGGAGGAGAACAGGAACCGGTCGCCGACGACGCGCACGCCCTCACGACCCTCGATCGCGTCCCGCAGCCCGCTCAGGAATCTGGACTGGAACCGCGCGAGCAGCTCGGTTTCCTGTTCGAGCAGCTCGTTCCTCTCCTGTTCGGCCACCAATCGGCGCCTGCTTTCCGCCGCCGCCCGCGCGAGCGCCTGGTTGAGTTGCTCTCCCAAAAACTGAATCTGGATTTGGTCTTCGGCATCCTTCCTTTCAGCTTCATCCAAGCTCGCCTGCAGAGCCTGGATTTGTTCGGAGAGCTCCGTTCTTATCGATTCCAGCTGGGTTTTCTCCAATTCCAGCGTCGCCGCGAATTCAGACAGGCGCTGTTGCTTATCCGACAGTCTCTCGGCCAAGCGCTCCGGTTCTTCGTCCTTCACCGGATCCATGCCCAACGCTTCAGCAAGTTCGCTCAGCGTCAGTATCAAGTTGTCGACCGTTCCCGAGCTTCGGTCGAGCTGCGCGCCGAGCTGTGCGATCTGGTCCTCCCCGTCGGCAACTGCCTGCTCGAGCACGGCAATGCGGTTCCGCAGCCCTTCGATGTCGTTGCCCCGAGCGGCGACATCCTGCGTTAGAGCCTCGTTCACCGTGCGGCTGGCGGAAAGCTCCTCCTCAAGTTCTGCGATCCGCGCGTCCTTGGCGACGATAGCCTCGTCCAGCGCCGCCAAGGAGCTGTCCCTGCCGGAGATGTCGCGGGAGAGTGCCGCAATCCGGTCCAACCGGTCCGAAACCGCCTGCTCAAGAACCAATACGCGGTTCTGCAGTTCCTCGATGGCGGCGGCCCGGGCCGCGACATCCTGCCGGAGGTCCTCGATCTCCGCCCGGCTGGCCGAAAGCTCCTCCTCAAGCCCGGCGATCCGCGCGTCCTTGGCGACGACAGCCTCGTCCAGCGCCGCCAAGGAGCTGTCCCTGTCCGAGACATCGCGGGAAAGCGCCGCAATCCGGTCAGCCCTGTCGGAAACCGCCTGCTCAAGACCCCCAACGCGGTTCCGCAGATCATTGATGGTGACGGTCCGAGCCGCAATATCCTGCCGGAGGTCCTTGTTCGCATTGCGGCTGGCCGAAAGCTCCTCCTCAAGCCCGGCGATCCGCGCGTCCCTGGCGACGACGGCCTCGTCCAGCGCCGCCAAGGAACTGTCCCTGTCCGAGACATCGCGGGAAAGCGCTGCAATCCGGTCCAACCGGTCCGAAACCGTCTGCTCCAAAACCGCAATGCGGTTCCGCAGCTCTTCAATGGCCGCCGCCCGGGCCGCAACATCCTGCCGGAGGCCCTCGTTCGCCGCGCGGCTTGCCGAAAGCTCCTCCTCCAGCCCTGCGATCCGCGCATCCTTCGCCGCAGTGCCCGCGTCCAGCGCTGCCAAGGAACGATCCCTGTCCGAGATGTCGCGGGCGAGCGCGGCAATTCGGTCCTCCCTCGCGGATACCGCCTGCTCAAGAACGGCTATGCGGTTCCGAAGCTCCTCGATCGCGTCTCCCCGGGCCGCGATGTCCTGCCTGAGTCCCTCGTTCGCCGCTAGGCTGGCCGAAAGCTCTTCCTCAAGTCCTGCGATCCGAGTGTCCCGCGCGGCAGCCGCATCGTCCTGAGCCGCAAGGATCCGGTCCCTTTCCGCGACGCCGCTGGAAAGCGACGCGACCTTAGCCTCCGCTTCGGAAACGCCATCCCGGAGCGCGGCTACCCGCGCGTTCAGCACATCCAGCTGTGCAAGCCTGCTCGACAGGTCGTTGCCAAGCTCCGCAATCCTGGCCTCGCCCGCGGACAGCTGCCGTTCCAAGCCGAGGTTGCGCCGGTTGAGGCCGGCGATCGTCGCGTCCCTGGCGGTCAGTTCGCCCGAAAGGCTTGCGATGGTGTCGTCCCTCGACGAAACGCGCCGTTCCAATTCCGACACCCGCGCCCGCAAATTCGCGATCTCGATTTCGCGCTCGTCGACCAGCACCCGCAGCCCGGATATCTCCTCCGCGCTGCCTTCAAGGTTTCCGGTCAGCAGGGCCACCTCGGAAGCCTTCTCCCCCAGCTGCGCCTGCAGCGCCGCAAGCCGCTCGTTCCTCGCCGCCGCCTGCTGGTTCAACTCGGCGATCACCGCGTCCCGGGATGACAGGTTCGCGGTCAGGCTTGCGATCGTTTCCTCGTCCTCGGCGATCCTGCCTTCAAGCGCGGCGATTTCCGCGTCCTTTCCGGCGATCACGCTGTTCAAGCTGTCTATCGTGGCGTTTCTCTGGTCGAGCTGGCCGGTCAGATCGAAAATCAGCCTGTCGTTCGACTCGACCTGCGCCCGAAGCGCCTGAATCTCGTCGTCCTTCCCCTCGACCTCGCTGTTCAGCTTCCTGATTTCGTCGTCCTTCGACGAAACCTGCTCGCCGAGCGACCTGATTCTCAGCTCGTCCGCCGCGATCCGCTCCTGCAGCGCCGCGATTTCCGTTTCTTTCTCCGCGACGCGCGATCCCAGATCCGCGATCGCCAAATCCCGGTCGGCGACCTGCGTTCCGAGCTCCTCGATGCGCTGCTCGCTGTCGATGTTCCTGCTGGTCAGGGCGGCGATGTCGGCGTCCCGCTCCTCAAGCTGCTGGCCCAGGTCGTCGAGAAGCGTGTCCTTCTCCCGGATCTCCGAGCTCAGCCGGGTCCTTTCGTCCTCCCGCCGCTCTATTTCCTCGCTCAGCACGACGAGTTCGCTTTCCTTCTCGGCGATGGTCTCGCTGAGAATGAACTGGACGATCATGAACATCGTCAGAACGAAAATCAGGACCAGAAGCAGCGCCGTCATGGCGTCGACGAATCCGGTCCAGATGCTCGTCGCGAATCGGCGGCCGGACCTCCTTAGCAGCGCCATTGGACTGCCCGCTCCCTGCTGCTGATCCCTTTCAGACGTCAGACTCCTGCGACGCACGGAACGCCGACTGCTCGCGGATCGCGTCCGTGACTTTTCCCAGCTCCGCGCTCAGCTGCTGAAGCAGCTCGTTCCGCCCCGCCAGGTTGTCCTCGTAAATCCGCAGCAGCTGCACATCCATCTGCCGCAGGAGGAGACGGGATTCCGCGTCGGTGAAATCCGCGGTTGCCTTGACCAGAAGCTCCGCGATCTGGGACTGGGCCTCGGCAAGCCTGGCAACGTTCGCTTCAAGAGCGGCCGCCGATTCGTCACGTAAGCGGTTCCGCTCCTCGGCATTCTCGATCTGCTGCGAGAGCGCTCCGACCGATTCCGTCAGGCTCCTGACCCCCTCCATGACCCGGGCGTACTCCGTCGCGGTCGATTCGAATTGGTCCTGGAGCGCCGCTACGACAGCCGCGAGGCCCGCTTCCTGCGAAGCGCCGCCGCCCGCGAGCTCGGGATCGGAATCCGCCTCGCCCTGCACCAGCCCGACGCTGGTGTTCCGCGAAAGCCATTCCTCAAGCTCGCGGTAGAATCCGTTCTGGCCGTGGCCCGCGAATAGATCCAGCAAACCGACCACCAGCGAACCCGCCAGCCCGAGCAGCGAGGACGAAAAAGCTGTTCCCATCCCGCCGAGCTGCTCTTCCAGACCGGCCATCAGCCTGCTGAATACCTCTATCCCGCCTTCCCCCTCGCTTGGGGCCAGCGACCGGATCGTCTCCACGACCGCCGGCACGGTCACGGCGAGGCCGAAGAAAGTGCCGAGCAGCCCCAGGAAAATCAGCAGATTGGAAATGTATCTCGTGATGTCCCGCGACTCGTCCATCCGCGATGCGACGGATTCCAGCATCGACCGCGCGGACGTGGCCGAAATCATCAGGCGGGCGCCGCGGGCGCCGAGCATCCCCGCCAGCGGCGCAAGCAGCCTCGGGGCCTTCGCCGGATCGAAATCCGGCTGCCCTTCGATGTACCCCTCGATCCAGATGACCGAGGTTATGATCTGGGAAACCTGCCAGAAGCAGGCCAGCAGGCCGATGAGGAAAACGCCGAGAATGACGCCGTTCAAATACGGGTTGGCCAGGAACACCGGCTTCAGGTAGCCGTAGGCGATGTAGGAGCCGACGGCCACGAACCCGAGAACGGACAGCATGGACGTGATCTGGCGCACCGGCTGGTTGAACCGGTTCCGGACTTGGTGCGGTAGCAACGCCATTCGACTGCGTCCTGCTTCGGGGCTGACCGGCGAAACTTACTTTGCGACCATCACGCTAACAACATTCACTTTGCCCGCCGCAGGAAGTATTCCTGAATCCGGCGGGAACAGGACGCCGCCTCCCTGCAGTCCGCAACCAACGGAGTGATGATGGACGAAGTATTTCCAGGCGTGTCCGCGATCGCCATTCTCGTGCTTGTCGCATTAGCGGTGATCATGATCGTGATCATGGTCAAGTCCGTTCCCCAGGGAGAGAACTGGACCGTGGAGAGGTTCGGTCGGTTCAACCGCACGCAGAAGCCGGGCCTGCGTCTGCTGATTCCGTTCATCGAAAAGGTCGGTGCGCGGATCAACATGATGGAGACGGTGCTCAATGTCGGCTCGCAGGACGTGATCACGCGGGACAACGCGATGATTTCCGCCGACGCCATCGCGTTCTACCAGGTCATCGTCGCGGAAAAGGCGGCGTACGAGGTGAGAAGCTTGGAGCACGCGCTTGAGAATCTCACCCAGACGAACATCCGCTCGGTGATCGGCGCGATGGATCTCGACGAATCCCTGTCCAACCGGGATCAGATAAATTCGAAGCTGCTGAAGGTGATCGACGAGGCGGTCCAGCCTTGGGGCGTGAAGGTCACGCGCGTCGAAATCAAGGACCTCATGCCGCCGCCCGACATCTCCGAGGCCATGGCGCGCCAGATGAAGGCGGAGCGCGAGAAGCGGGCGGAGATCCTTCAGGCGGAAGGCGAGAAGCAGTCGGCGATCCTGCGCGCGGAAGGGCTGCGCGAAGCCCAGATCCAAGAGGCGACGGGCCGCCGCGCGGCGGCATTCCTCGACGCCGAGGCACGCGAGCGGGAGGCGAAGGCGGAAGCCCAAGCAACGACCGTCGTCTCCAAGGCCGTCGCGAACGGCGATGTCCAGGCGCTGAACTATTTCGTGGCGCAGAAATACACCGACGCCTTGGGCCAGCTCGCGTCCTCGGCGAACGCCAAGACGATCATGGTTCCCCTTGAGGCGGGCAGCCTGATCGGCTCGGTGGCGGGGATTTCAGAGATCGTTCGGGAGTCGCTGGCGGCGTCCAAGGCGAAGACCGGCGGCGAGCTGGAGTAGCAGCTGGATGCTGGAATTCCTGAACGGCATTTCGCCGCTGTGGTGGCTGGCGCTCGCGCTCGCGCTCGGAGCGGGCGAGCTGCTTACCGGATCGACTTTCCTGCTTTGGCCAGCCATCGCCGCGGCGGCGACCGGGGCCGCTCTTTTCGCGTGGCCCGGCCTCGGCGGCGAAGCGCAGCTCGGCCTGTTTGCCGTTTGCGCCGTCGCGGCGACCGTCGTCGGCAGATTCGCGTTGTCCAAAGGCGGCAAGCGGGATCGCGCGGCCGACCTGAACAACCGCGCCGAGCTGATGGTCGGCAGAAGCGCGGAAGTGCTCTCGTTCGCGAATTCCCGCGGGCAGGTCGAGATCGATGGCGTGCGCTGGACCGCGCGGTGGCCGGACGGCAAGGCGTCCGGTCCCGGCGACACGGTCAGAATTGAAGGCGCGGACGGCGCAACGCTCATCGTGGCGGGCGACTGACGCCAGCCCGCCGCTACAGGCTGTCAGACCGGCCTGTCCCGCTCAAGCTCCTCGACCAGCCGGTGCAGCTCTTCGATTTCCGGATCAATGACGGCCATTTCCCGGAACGCGCGCACCGTGTTCCGGAGGTACTCCGAGTTCGGCCCGCGCCGCCCGGCCGCGGCAGCGATGATTTCCGCCTGCCGCCGCAGCGGAACGGCGCCGCAGTATTGGGGATGCGCTCTGTCGACCACGTACGCGATGGCCTTGATGCCGCCCCCGCCCTCCAGGTCCAGATCGACCGTCTCCTCCTTGTACGCGTAGGAGACGAGTTCGCGCTCCCTCAAGAGCCTCAGCGATTCGGCGGCGTCCGACCGGTCCGCTTCCAAGGCGAAGCCCTTGCAGGATGCTCCCTCCTCCCGGTCCAGCGCCAGGACGAGGCCGGGAGCCTCGGGCGTTCCCCGGTGGTGGACCGAGCGCATGCAGAATGATCGGCGAAATCCGTGCAGGACGGCCGCCTGCCTCCGAACTACGGTGAATCCGGGATTCCACAGAAGGGAGCCGTAGCCGAACACCCGGAACCCAGCCTGCCGCGCCGTTGTTCCCCTTGCTCCGCCGCCGGCTATACTGGAGTCCAATGGACGTCGCCTCTGCCCCATGATCCGAATTCTGATCGCCCTTGTCGTGGCGCTTTCCGCCATTTGGTCCGGCTATTGGCTGTACGGCAGCCGCGTCCACCGGGACATGATCGTGGGCGTTTTGGAGCAAGCCCGCGGAAACGGATGGGACATATCCTATTCGGAAGTGGACCTGAAAGGATTTCCGAACAGGTTCGACACAACGATCTCCGACCTGCGGGTGGCGCATCCGCTCGGAACCTTTTCATGGAACGGGGACGCGCTGCGCCTTGCCACGCTGAGCTACCGGCCGGACCACATCATCGCGGTGTTCCCGGAGCGCCATCGCTTGGAGTTGGAGAGCGGCGCCTACGACGTCAGCTCCTCGGACATGCGCGCAAGCGTCGAATTCGGAGGCTCCTCGGAAACCGCGCTGCAGCAGCTGATACTGGAGGCCACCGACCTGGAAGTCGGAGGCCCGGGCGGCTGGACGGCGGCCGCCGGAACGGCGCTCGCAGCGATCAGGGCATCGGATGTCGAACCGGCTTCGACCGATCTCGCTTTGCGCATCGGCGATGCCCGGCTTGCAGGCGGAACGGGGGTTCTTCAGGCTATGGAGATCGAAGGGCTGGAGTCCGCTTCCGCCGAGGCCGTCCTGAAGCTGAGCCGCCCGCCTGGCCCCGCAATGTGCGTCGACGGGGTCGCCCGCGCGACCGGGCTGGAAGGGATCCGGATTTCGGCGGCCTGGGAAAGCGCCCGGCTGGACGCTTCAGGCAGCCTGGAGTTCGACATGCTAGGGCGTTCCAACGGCGGACTCGACATTTCGGTCGGGAATTGGCGGGAATTGCTCGCCGCCGCGGCTGAATCTGGAGCGATTCCGCCGGGGCACGCCCAGTCGCTGGAGTTCGCGCTCGGATTGCTCGCGATGCTCTCCGCCGACCCGGACACGCTGGATGCCCGCGTCGAATTTGCGAACGGGGTCGCGGAGCTTGCAGGCGTCGCGCTGTTCGAAACGAGTCGGATGCCGCCACTCTGCGCGAACGCCTGAATGCGCGGATTCGCGCTGCGCTTGGCAAGGCGCGCCGGACCGGAGGCTACGGGTCCGCAGCATTCCTCTCGACGTTCCTCCAGTAGGAATTGACCGGCAGGCTTTGCGCGCGCTCCAGGATTTCCGGCAGCTGGACCGGATTGAAGTCCCACACGTCGACGCCGACGTTCACGCTGTTCCGGGTGCCCTGCCAGTTGTTGTGCACATGCCCGAACAGCTGCAGCGCGCCGTTCCGGGCGCGATTCCAGGTCAGCATCGGGTAATGGCAGAGCACCAGCGCCTTGCCGCCGTCGCGAAGCTCGGCGATTTCCCTGACAGATGCCCAAGGAAGCGATCGCGTCGGCTTGAAATCGTGGTTCCCGACTATCAGGTGCTTGCGTCCGGGGAGCTGCTCGAAAACGCCTCTGCAATAGCTTTCCGACCTGGCAGGCGCGCCGAAGGCGAAGTCGCCGATGATCCAAAGGTCGTCGCCGGGCTTCACCCGCTCGCGAACGTTCCGGATGATCGCCGCGTCCATTTCTTGTGCATCCGCAAACGGCCGATCACAGTGCCTGATGATGTTCGCGTGGCCGAAATGGGTGTCGGCGGTGTACCAGTTCGCCATGCTTCTCGGAATTCCCGGAGCCGCTCCGCGGCGGCGTCAGCCGCGGCCCGCGCGCCCGGATATCCGAATCCCGCTGCGGTGCCAATCGGCAGGGCACGGGCGCCCCGGTCGGACCAGCAGCGGATTATGCCTGCGACCTGCCGAAATCCGCGCTCGCGGTATCCTGGCCCGCCTCGATGATTCTCCGGCGGATGGCGCGCGTTCGCTCGAAATACGCGTGGAGCTCGTCGCCCCGCCCGGTCCTGACAGCGCGCTGGAGCGCGAACAGCTCCTCGACGAAATGGCTCAGGATCTCAAGCGTCGCATCCCTGTTGGTCAGGAACACGTCCCTCCACATCGTCGGGTCGGACGCGGCAATGCGGGTGAAGTCGCGGAATCCGGCCGCCGAGTACTGGATGACTTCGGTGTTTGTGACGCTCTCCAAATCGTTCGCCACTCCGACCATCGTGTACGCGATCAGGTGGGGCACATGGGAAGTTGCCGCGAGCACGATGTCGTGGTGCTCGGGGTCCATCTGCTCGACCTGGGCGCCGAGCGAGGTCCAGAATTCCGAAAGGCGCCGGATCGCGCCTGCGTCGGTATTGGGAATGGCGGACAGGATGCACCACCGGCCCTTGAACAGTCCGGCGAACCCGGAAGCCGGTCCGGACTGCTCGGTTCCCGCGAGCGGATGCCCGGGAATGAAGTGCACGCCTTCCGGAACATGAGGCCCCACCTCCGCGATCACGTGCCGCTTGACCGATCCCACATCCGTGAGCGTGGCCCCGCTCTTGAGATGGGGACCGATCCTCTTCGCCAGTTCGCCGAACGTGCCTACCGGAGCGCAAAGCATGACGAGATCGGCGTCTTTCGCGGCCTCCTCGGGGGTGGCGCACATTTCGTCGGCGAGGCCGAGCTCGAGCGCCAATCCGGCGGTCTTCTTCGTCCTCGCATGCCCCGCGATGGATTCGACGATTCCGGCCTCGCGGGCGCCGCGGGCGATCGACGATCCAATCAGGCCCATTCCCATGATGGCCAGGCGGCGGTAGATCGGGGCAGTCATGCGCCGCGCCGCTTGAATCGGGCGATCGCGTCGGCGACCGCCCGGCAGGCCGCTTCGTCGCCGACTGTAATGCGAAGGCAGTTTGGGAGCTTGTACTGCTCCATCCGGCGCACGACGATTCCGTTCTCGCTCAAACGGGCGTCGCAAGCCCCGGCCTCTTCCGGTCCCGAAAACCTCGCCAGCACGAAGTTCGCGTGCGACGGGTCCGACGGCACGCCGCACCGGTCCAGCCGGTCGGCAAGCCAAGCCCTCCATTCGGCATTCCAGGTCCGGCATCTCCGGACGAAATCCTGGTCCTTCACCGCCGCCGCCGCCGCTGCGGCGGCCGGCCCGGCGACGTTGAACGGCGAGCGGAGCCGATTCAGCACGTCGACGATCCCCGGCGGGCCGTAGCCGTAGCCGACCCGCAGGGACGCAAGCCCGTAAATCTTCGAAAACGTCCGGGTCATGACAACGTTCCGCGACCGGCGGACGAGTTCCGCGCCGCCATCGAACCCGTCGACGTACTCGGCGTAGGCTCCGTCGAGGACGAGGATGGCGTCGCCCGGAAGCCCCGACGCCAAGCGGGCCAGTTCGCCGCTGTCCAGCATCGCGCCGGTGGGATTGCTCGGATTGGCAAGAAAGACCAGCCGCGTACGGCCGGTCGCCGCCTTCAGAATGGTCTCGGCATCCGCTTTCCTGCGGATTTCCGGCACCTCCACCGGAACGGCGCCCGAGGATTTCGCAAGGATCCTGTACATCAGAAAGCCGTGCGCAGTGTGGATCGTTTCCGTTCCCGGACCGGCGAAAGCCTTGCACAGCAACGCGAGAATCTCATCGGACCCGGCGCCGCACACGATCCGCTCGCGCTCCAGCCCGTGCACCTCTTCGATCGCCGCGCGCAGATCGGCATGGTCGGACGACGGGTAGCGGTTGAGCGCTGCCGCGGAAGCCGAATACGCCTTGGCCGCGCTCGGGCTGGTTCCGTACGGATTCTCGTTGGAACTGAGCTTCAGGACATCCGCGCGGCCCGGAAGTTCGCTTTTGCCAGCCACATAGGTTTCTATGTCCTGAACGCCTTGGCGCGAATTCAACATCGGCCGCACGAATTCCTGCCGGGATTGCGCGCGCCTCCTAACTGCGCAGGGCCGCCCGCACAAGCGGCAGGGCACGGCAGGGTGTGTCCCAAATTTTTGGGTTGAGCCCGTTCCGCCGGCTCGGTTTTCGGCCGCGCCCGGCGTTCCAAGGGTTGCAAACGCGCCTCCGCGGGCCAGGATGGAGCGGTCCCGGCGCGGCTGCCGAAGACCCGCGAACGGCGGGCGCCGCGCATCCGGGCGCGAGCAGCGGAGAACATCATGGCAGGCAAGACGAAGGATTCGGAGTTCCGCCATCCGAACACGGCGGCGCATATGCAAGGCTTGACGGACGAGGAGGCGGCGAAGCATCCCCCTGTGGTCCGCGAGGCCGGCGGCGTTTTCACGGAGCATTGGCGCGAGGGCGGCCGGGTGCGCTGCCGCGAGGTCGGGGAGCCTTCGCGCGTCGGCGCGCCGGAGCTGGGCGCGCTGCTTGCGGCGGCGGAAGCGGCGTTCGGCCGTTCGCTTCCGCGGATGAGGGCGGAGCTGAGAGGCGGCCGGGTTCCGGACCTGGACGCGCTCGAGACGACGGTCCGCGACGGCATGCTCGGCTCCGGGGCGCGGGGCTGCGCGGCCCTGCTCGAGGCGCTCGACGCCGAGCTTCCGGCCCCGCCCTGCCCGGACTGCGGCCGGCGGATGGAGCGGCAGGGCCGGATCGGAAAGACGCTCCCGGCGCGCCTCGGGCAGGCCGGGATCAAGCGCAGGCACTGCCGCTGCCGCGAGTGCGGCGGCGGCCGCTTCCCTTTGGACCGCGCACTGGGCCTGGAGGGCAAGGCCGCCGCGCCCGGGGCGGAAAGCGTCTGCGCCGACGCCGCCGGCTCCGACAGCTGCGCGGAGGCGAGCCGCAAGCTCGGGAACCTTGCCGGCGTCCGCGTTCCGAAGTCGACGCTCCAGCGCTGCGGCGCGAGGATCGGCCAGGAGATGCAGGAGTTCGAGCGGGCGGACGCCGGGAAGCGCAAGCCCCCGGCGAAGCGGGTCCTGGTGGGGATCGACGGCACCGGCGTTCCGATGGCCGCGGGCGAGGTCGAGGGCGTTCCGGGCAAGCAGGAGGACGGCGCGGCGAAGACCCGCGAGGCGAAGGCCATCGTCCCTGCACGGCCGAAAGCCGGAACCCGAAGACCGGGGAGCCGAGGAAGGACAGGGGCAGCGGGGCTGCCGGCGTCCGCATCGACAGCGCGCGGTCGGAAGGCGGCATCAGCCGGGCGTCGGAGTTCGCGGGGCGCCTTGAGCGGTTCGGGCTCCGGGAGGGCCTGTTCGAGGCCGAAGAGCTGGTCGTGCTGTCCGACGGGGCGGCATGGATCCGGAACGTCTGCGAGGAGGTCTTCGCCGGCACGGGGACGACCTTCATCCTCGACCAGTTCCATGCCCTCGATTGCGCGGCGGCGGCGGTGCGGGTCCTCGCTCCAGGCAGGGCCGGGCGGAAGGCGCGGATGGAGAGGATCAAGGCGCAATTGAACGGCGGGCGGGTCGACCTCGCCGTCGCCGGCCTGAAGCCGCACCGCGACCGCGACGAGGCCGTCGAGGTCTGCGTCCGCTACATGGAGGCGAACAAGGACCGGATGCGCTGCGATGTCTACCGGAAACGCGGATTGCCGGTCGGATCGGGCGTCGTGGAGAGTGCCTGCAAGCGGATCGTCGGGAGCCGGTTCAAGCGGTCGGGCTGCCGCTGGTCGAAGGCGGGCGCCAACGCCCTGCTCGCCGCCGAATGCTGCATTGACAACAACCGCTGGGCCGACTTCCTCGATTGGAGGGCCTGCCGAGCCGCAGCCGCCTGACCCAAAAATTTGGGACGCACCCGGCACGGCAGCAACGCGGTACGGACGGTTTCAGCAACGCTGCCGTTCGACGGATAGCGGCCCGGACGAACCGAAGCTACAAGCCGTACTTCCGGATGATCTCGTCGAAATGCGCCAGACGGTGCGTGTCCGTCGGATGCGTCCTGAGGAACGAGCGGAACGATGACACGCCCAAGCCTGGCACCACGTTCTTCCCCTCGGCGCCCCGAGCTATCCGGATCTGCAGGTCGCGCCCCGCCCGCGGATCGTATCCCGCGTAACTCGCCAGCACTATGCCGTATTCGTCCGCTTCCAGCTCCCGCTCGGGGCTGTACTGCACAGCGCCAAGCGTCGCCCCCGCTTGGGCCCCGTATTCGGCAGCTTGCCAGTTGTCCTGCGAAGGGCACTCCGGACAAAACGCCGCGGCGAGGCCCGCCGCCAGCAAGCCGCCAACGAGAGCGCCGCTTGCGGCTCCCTGCAGCTGCTTGTCGAAGTGGCCCGCGAATCCGTGAGCCATTTCGTGGCCGAGAACGAAGGCGATCTCGTCATCGTTGGCCGCCACCTGCATCAGCCCGGAAGCGAAAACGATCTTTCCATCCGGCTGCACCCATGCGTTCACGTTGTCGTCGTAATACGCGAGATTGACGTCTTCCAGCCACGAATGCAGCATCCGGGTGCACTGCGCGGCGTTTCCGAGCTGAGGGAACCGCTGCTCCCTGCACAGCCGGGACGAAGCCGTCCGCATTCGCGGCACCACTCTTCGGATCGCGCGGGTCTGCTCATCGTAGGAATTCCAGCCGGCGGGCGGAGGGACCCATTCCCCTTGGATGCTGGCGTCCGCCTTGGCAATCTCCGAGTCCGCGATCACCGGCCGCGGAATGTCTGGACGGGTCTCCTCGCAGGCGCCCAGCAGCATCGCGCCCGCGACCGCCAGTGCTGCCGCACCCCCAAATCTGAACGAAGCCATTTTCCCGATTCCCCGTCCCGGCTCACGCGTCGAGCCCGCCCGGCGCTCTGCCGCTGCCGGCTCAGGTAAGCGGAATTCGAACACGAACATGGAACAGGCGGTGCCCGAATTCAAGCCGGCATCGGCAAATGGGATGCACCCGGCCGGTTCTTGCCTTGATCTCCTGAATGATCGCCGCCGCCAAGTAGGACGCTTCGAGATCTCCGTAGCAACGCAGGCCATCGGCGACCTCTTCCATGGTGCTGTAAGTCGCATGAGGCGGCACATGCCGGAGCGCCGTGGCGCCATAGCGGTCCCAAGCGGTCTTGCGCAGTTCCATCAGCCGCTCGCCAATATCCTCGTATTTGCCGTGACGTCCAGGCTGGCCTGCTGGACGGCCGGGCCTCGGCAACGCAGGCGAAGCGCTCGTCAATGTTGGTGTTGGCCATGACGAGCAATAAACGGTGGAATGATTCGGATTTAAGCACCCCCGAGGACCGCTCAGAGTGAAGTGGCGTGAAATCTCAGTTGAAGGCAACTCGCGAGCTTGAGTCTTCGGCATCAAGCTCAGCCACGGGCATTGCCACCTGAACCCGGCAGGATCGATGCCGCGAACCGGATCGGCTCATTGGTGTTCCTTGCAATTTTGCCCGAACTGCCGCTGACGCCGCCGGGAGAAGCCGGGTTCCGCAGCCCGTTAAAGGCTTTGCGATAGTCTGCGACCGCCCTCGGCATAATCATCGGATGAACGTCGCCGGGGCGATCGCACAGAAATTTTCCGACTCGCTTTTGGTGTGCCGGCAGGCACTGCTTCCCGGTTCGCCTTCATGTACATTCGGAGAACCGCGTTGATCCTAGTCTGGTAGCCATCGCCTTTCGACTTAAAAAACTCCAGAACGTCGTCGTCAAGTCGAATCGATATCGCCGTTTTCGGCGGTGGCACTACGAGCCTAGCCCTCGACCAGTCGCATTCGCCCTCCTCGGGATCCGGCTCCGGCTCGATGCCGGCTTCCTCTTTGCGCCTCAGGCGTTCCCAGTCCGTTAGTTCCTCATCCTGCCGGAGGATCGCCTCCTCGAGCGACATACGCGTGATATTTTTTCCGCTCATTTCTACTTGCCTTTCTCGCGGAGATGACCCTGCAAAAGCCACTTCTGATGGTGTACACCAACGCTAGCACATCGTTGTCCACGACGCCGAGCGCCAATCATCTTGGCTCGTTTCGGTAGAAGGATTCCTCCATTACGTAACCGACAAACATTCGAATCGCAGTTCGAAAGTCGATGTCGTGTTTGTTCAGGTTCTTGATACGCTTGGCTTCATCCCATTCGTAGTCTGCAAAGTATGACATACCAGCCTCATGATTGTTTGGCGTATAGGTCTCATGCCCGGCTCCGTTTCACGCTCTGCTCGAAGTGTTTTGTTGCTATTTGTATATATGTTAGTATATATCTTGAAATTGTCAAGCGCGTTCTCCACAAGGGGCGTATCCCATTTTGGGGGGAGGCGGTGAGCGTGTTCCGAGGCCTCGGGCATAGGCCGAGCTTTGGTTCCAGGGGTTGTAAACCTGCCTTCAAGGCTCAGCACGGAGCAGTTCCGCCGCTGCCGTCGAAGAATCGCTAACAGCGAGCGCCGCGCATCCGAACGCGAGCAGCTGGTTCACCACGAAAAATGGGATGCACCCTCGGCAAACCCGGGCGCGGGCGCCCTCAGAGAAATCTTTGCGGATCGATGTCGACCGACAGGCGGATGTCGCCCGGAAACTTGAACTGGCTCAGCCAGGATCTGATGGCGCGCTGCAGCGGAACGCTCCTGTCCGCCTTGACCAGCAGCCTGAATCTGGTCCTCCCCCGTATCCTCGCTATCGGCGCGGGCGCCGGCCCCAGCAGCTGCGCGCCCGCGCGCCGCAGCGGCTCCGCGCTTCCGGACATGCGCCTCGCCATCCCTTCGACAGCCGAGGCATCGGCTCCCGATAGAACGATCCCCGCGTATCTGCCGTACGGGGGAGCGCCGGCGACGCGGCGCTCGGAAGCCTCCGCGGCAAGAAACCCTTCATCGTCGCCTGAAAGAATCGCCTGGATCACCGGGTGCTCTGGCTGCCAGGTCTGGATGAGCGCGAGCCCCGGCCGGTCGTAGCGTCCGGCCCTGCCGGCGACCTGACGGATCACCTGGTGCGTCCGCTCGGCGGCCCTCAGGTCGCTGCCGTGCAGCCCGATGTCGGCGTCGATCACGCCGACAAGCGTCAGCAGCGGGAAGTTGTGCCCTTTCGCGATGAGCTGCGTTCCGACCACGATATCGGCGTCGCCTCGCGCGATCGCTTCGATCTTGGAGCGAAGGTCGAACGGCGCGCCCGAGAAGTCCGAGGAGAGCATCTCAATGGACGCGCCCTCGAACAGCCCCGAGGCCTCCTCGGAAAGCCTTTCGATACCGGGACCGATAGGAACCAGATGCCCCGTCGCGCCGCACTCCTCGCAGGCGGCGGGAACAGCGCGGCTCGCCCCGCACTGGTGGCAGACCAGACGCCGCCGGAACCTGTGCTCCACCAGCCGGGCGTCGCAGTCCATGCAGTTGATCTGCGTGCCGCACGCCCGGCAGAGCGTGATCGGGGCGTATCCGCGCCGGTTCAGGAACAGCATCGACTGCTCGCCCCGTTCCAGCCGCCGCCGCACCTCGACCGCGAGCGCTCCGGAAATCCATCGTCCCGCGGGCAGCCCTTCCTCGCGCATGTCGACTGCCGCCATGTCGGGCATCGTCGCGGCGCCGATGCGGTTCGGCAGGTCGATGCGGCCGTATTTTCCCGAACGCGCGTTCGTCCAAGTCTCCAAGGACGGCGTCGCGGTCGCCAAAACCGCGCGGGCTCCGCAGATCGACGCGCGCAGCACTGCCATGTCGCGCGCGTTGTAGAGGATGCCGTCATCCTGCTTGTAGGAAAGGTCATGCTCCTCGTCGACGATGACCAGCCCGAGATCCGCAAACGTCAGGAACAACGCCGAACGCGCACCCACCACAAGCTGAACCCCGCCTTCGGCGGCGCTCCTCCAGAGTCTGCGGCGCTCGGCTTGGGAAACGCCGGAATGCCACTCGCCGGGCTCGGCGCCGAACCGCTCGGCAACCCGTTCCAGGAACTGGGCGGTCAGCGCGATCTCCGGAAGAAGGATCAGGACCTGGCGGCCCTCCCGCAGCACATCCGTCGCGGCTTCCAGATACACTTCAGTCTTGCCGGATCCGGTGACGCCCTTGAGCAGGGTCGCGCCGTACCGCCCGCGGGCGATCTCCGCCTTGAGAGAGCCGGCCGCCGCCGCCTGCTCCCCCGTCAGCTCAATGCCTTTGCGATCCAAGTCGAGCCGCCGGTACGGGGCGTCCTTCGGGACGATTTTGCGTTCCAGCGCGCCGGCGGCCACCAGCCCCTTGACCACCGACGCCGATACCGACGCCGCGCTGGCGATTTCGGAGGCGGAGAGCGGTACGCCTCCGAGCCCCTCAAGCAGCGACAACACGCGCCGACGAGCCTTGGTCTCCACCGCCGGCATCTGGCCGGAGAGCGCGTATACGGCGGAGGTCGGCGGGGACCTGCCGATGTCCAGCGCCGGGATCGCCGTTCTGAGCATGGCGTGCATCGGCGTGACCGTGTAGCCGGCCGCCCTGCCGAGGAACGCCCTCATTTCGGCTGGCATCGGCGGGACGTCCAGCATGCGCTTGACCGTCTTCAGCCGCCCGGGGGCGACGCCGCCCTGCCCTTCGCCCCACACCACGCCGATCGTCGTCCTCGGGCCCAGAGGCACTTCGACATACGCCCCTTCGGAGGCGCCTGCCGCCGGGGCCAGGTAGTCGAGCGGGCCATCAAGGGGCCGAACCGTCTGCACGCTCAGGAGCTCGCCCGGCCCGAACGCGCGCGGCATGCTATCCCTTTCAGCCAACGGCACTTTCCATCAGCCCGGCCATTGCGCTAGATATGCCGGCCAATTCGCCGCTTCCGGCTTCATCAAGGCGCGCGCCAATGCTCTTCTTTGTCGACACGGCCGATACCGGCGAAATCGCGGAAATCGCCGAGCTGGGGTTTCTGGACGGAGTCACGACGAACCCGTCGCTCATCATGAAGTCGGGCCGCGACATGTCCGAGGTCATTTCGGAGATCTGCGGCCTGGCGGATCCGGCCCCCGTCAGCGCGGAGGTCGTGGCGACCGATTGGGAGACCATGGTGGCCGAGGGCCGCAAGCTCGCGGGCATCGCGCCCAACGTAACTGTCAAGGTTCCGCTCACGTGGGACGGACTCCGTGCCTGCAGGACGCTTTCCGGCGACGGCACGATGGTGAACGTGACGCTGTGCTTCAGCGCGAACCAGGCGCTTCTTGCCGCAAAGGCGGGCGCGACGTTTATCAGCCCGTTCATTGGACGGCTAGACGACATCGGGCTCAAGGGAATGGACCTGATCCGCGACATACGCGCGATTTACGGCAACTACGGCATCAAAACGAAGATTCTCGCAGCCTCCATCCGCTCCCCGCTGCACGTTTCGGAAGCGGCCGTCGCCGGCGCCGATGTCGCGACGCTTCCGCCGCCGGTGCTGCGCCGTCTCGCCAGCCACCCTCTGACGGACGCCGGCCTCAAGGGCTTCCTTGCGGATTGGGCGAAGACCGGCGCCTCGATATTGTGAGGGCCGGTTCGGCCTGAGCCGGGGGAATTCGGGAATGGCGCGCCGCATCATACCCGACCTGGACAAGATCCGCGCGACCATCGCCGAGAATCCGGGCATCGTGCTGGACGACCTCGAAGTCGTTCGCGCCTTGGCCGAGGCCGAGAATGTCGGCCTCGGCGAAAACGTCGTCGATATCAGGAGCGTCGCGTTCAAGGCGCTTGAATCCCGCCTCGAACGGTTCCGGGAGGAAAGCGAGCGAGTCGCGGAATTGTCCCAGGACAACCTTGAGCGAACCGTGCAAACGCAAAACGCGGTGCTCGCGCTTCTCGAACCGGGAACCTTCGGCGCCTATTGCGGCGCTGTCGCCGGGCCCGTAGCGGAGCTGATCTCGGTCGCCCGGGTGAAGCTTGTCTTTGAAGGCACGGACACGAGCGGCCTTTATCCGGAGCGGATGAGGGTGGGAACGGCGCGAGGCCTGATCAGCCGGGTGCCGAGCGGCTTCATATCGGCCTATGCCGATGGCGAGGACGGCTCCAGCAGCTCGTTCGTGCTGCGCGAGGTCGAGACCGGGGATCCTGCGGTTTACGGGGAATTCGCCGACGCGGTCCGGTCCGAGGCGCTCATTCGGATATTTCGCGGCCAGCTTGGCCGGAAGACCCTGCTCGCGCTCGGATCCGTGGAGGCCGCCCATTTCCAAGAGGGCATGGGCACCGATCTGCTTCAATTCTTCAGCGCGGCGTTCGCTCGGATCACGCTCCGCTGGATCAAGTCCTGAGCCGCTGCCGGACGCGGTGTTGCCGCCGGGCCATCAGCGTCATGAGGCCGTCCAGATCCGCTTGCCCGAACCGACCTCAGCTGGGATATTGATCGCAAAAAACAAACGTCGAGCAGTCGTTTGCCCGGAAACCAGATGCATCGCCGTGCCGCCCCCTCGGCGCGGCGCGCAGCATGACACCCTCCTCCGGCGGCCCCTCGCCGACCGAAGCGCATCCGAGCGGGCTTCTTCCGGGACTGCTGGAGGAATGGCTATCGGCGCAATCCGATCTCGCCGCGGCGTCGGACAACACCGTTGCGGCATACAGGCGGGACGTTTCCGGATTCATTGAATTCCTGACCGGCTACCTTGGCGGCGAGATCCGCGGGGCGGACCTGGAATCGGTCGGCCTGAGGGAAATGAGGGCGTGGATGGCGCAGGAACGGATGCGCGGCGTAACGCCGAGGACGCTCGCCCGCGAGCTGTCGGCGGTGAAGAGCTTTTTCCGATGGGCCGGGGAGAAGCGGGGGTTCGACCCGGTCGGCGTCCTCATGGTCAAATCCCCCAGGTTCCAGCGCAGCCTGCCTAGGCCGCTCAGCGAGTCGGCGGCCCGAAACGCGATGGAGTTCGCCGGAAAGGGCGGCGGCGAGAAGTGGATCGCGGCCCGCGACGAAGCCGTCGTCGCGCTCATGTACGGATGCGGATTGCGGGTTTCCGAAGCGCTGTCCCTGGCATGGCGGGACCTTCCGGTCCCGGACGCCCTGCGCGTGCGCGGCAAAGGCGGAAAGGAGCGGATCGTTCCGGTGATTCCGGCAACGCGGGATGCGGTCGCCAAATACGCCGAGCTTTGCCCCCACTCGCGCGAAGCGGAAGAGCCCCTTTTTCTGGGCGCGCGCGGCGGGGCGCTCAACCAGCGCACCGTCCGGAAGACCCTGGAACAGGTTCGGATAAGCCTCGGCCTGCCGCAGACGGCCACGCCGCATGCGATGAGACACTCATTCGCCACCCACATGCTCAAATACAGCGGCGACCTGCGGGCAATCCAGGAACTGCTCGGGCACGCTTCGCTTTCGACGACCCAAGCCTACACGGCGGTAGAGCAGTCCCAGCTCAGGAAAGTTTACGAGCGCGCGCATCCGAGAGCGCACTGATCCCGCGCCGCGGCCCGCTCAGGCGGGCGGATCGGAGGCGAGCAGCAGGCAGGCGCCGAGAATCTTTCTGGCATCGTCGAACACCGCGGGCTTCTCGCCGAGCCATCGGGAGTAGAGCCTGTGCGGCGCGGGCCGGCCGCGCTCGAGTTCCGACAGGCACTCGGCCGCTTCCTCGTGGAACTTCCTGAGTCGGGCGATCCGGTTCAGCCTGTAGGTGTCCCAGTGCCTCGCTTCCATCCGCATGTGGAAAAGCGAGCTGCGCGCCCGCGGCTTGATCCCGGCGGATTCCATCGCCCCGGAAGCGGCCGTCCATTCCCCCCTCGCGGCGGAGTAGGTCCTCCTCGCGCTTCGTTCGGCGCCGAGCGCGCGCAGCGCAAAGGCCAGGTTGGCGCGGCTCGCGGGTCTTCTCAGGTCGCCGGCTCCGAATCGGAGGCGGGCAATCGCGAATGCCGCGGCGAACCCCGCGGCGGACGCGAGCCTGCGTCCGGCCCGCAGGCGCTCGTTGGACCGCTCCTGAAGCCGCTCCCAGTACAGGTCCTCGCGATTCCATCCGGCGTTCAGCGCCGCCCGAAGTTCAGTTCGGCTTCCGTCAGATGCCAAGATAGGCGGCGCGCACGTGGTCGTCGTCGCGAAGGTCCGACGCCACGCCTTCGAGCGCGACGGCTCCGGCTTCCAAGACATACGCGTAATCGGCCAGCCCCAGAGCCAGCTCCGCGTTCTGCTCGACAAGCACGACCGAGACTCCGGTGCCGCTGATCTCCCGGATGATGACGGCGATTTCGTCCACGATCACGGGCGCGAGCCCCATCGACGGCTCGTCCATCAGAAGAAGCCGCGGCCGCGCCATCAGCGCGCGGCTGATCGCAAGCATCTGCTGCTCGCCGCCGGAAAGGGTCTTCGCGCTCTTGCGGCGGCGTTCCTCAAGCCTCGGAAACCGCTCGAAGACCGAGCGCAGATCCGAGGCGACGGCATCGGCGTCCTTTCGGAGGAACGCGCCGGTTCTCAGATTCTCCTCGACCGTAAGATCGGGAAAGACTCGGCGCCCTTCCGGCACATGGGCGACGCCGCGCGAAACGATGACGTCCGGGGGCAGGCCATTGATCCGGCCGCCCTCGAACAGGATTTCGCCGGAGCGCAGCGGCTCCAGCCCGGAGATGGCGCGAAGCGCCGTCGACTTGCCTGCGCCGTTCGCTCCGATGATCGTGACGATGCCGCCGGGCGGCACGGACATCGCCAGATCGCGGAGCGCGGCGACCTTGCCGTAGGATACGCTGACGCCCTTGAGCTCAAGAGGCATTCCGCGCGCTCCCCAGATAGGCTTCGACGACGCCGGGATGGCGGCGGATCTCGTCCGGAGTCCCTTCGGCCAGAAGCTTGCCGAAATTCATCACGGTGATCCGCTCGCACAGGCCCATGATCGCATGCATGTCGTGCTCGACGATCAGGATCGTCACGCCGGACTCCCGGAGCTTCATCATGAGCGCCATCATCGTGCCGGTCTCTTCCGGATTCATTCCGGTGAACGGCTCGTCCAGCAGCAGGACCTCCGGGTGCGCCGCCATCGCAACCGCAAGGCCGAGGGAACGCTGGTGGCCGTGGGACAGGTCGCCGGCCCTTGCGCCCGCGTGGCCGAGCATGCCGAAGAAATCGAGCACCTCCTCGGCGCGCGCCCTTGCTCCGCGCCGGTCCGCCCGGTCCCATCCCGCGATGGCGGCGAAAATGTTCGGCCTGAACATCAAGTGGGTCCCGACCAGGACGTTCTCCAGCACGGTGAGCTCGGAAAACAGCGTGGAATGCTGGAACGTCCGGACGACGCCGCGCCTGGCGACTTCGAACATCCGCAAGCCCGAAATCCGCTCGCCCCGCAGCCGCACCTCGCCTTCGGTCGGCTTGTAGAAGCCGGAAACGAGATTGAAGGTGGTGGTCTTCCCCGCGCCGTTCGGACCGATCAATCCGTGAATGGCTCCGTGCTCAACGGAAAAGGACAGGTCGGACACCGCCGCGAGGCCGCCGAAGCGCATGCCGAGCTGCGAAACCTGCAGGAGCGGCGCGCTCACGGACGCCGTTCCCCTGCCATGCCTGGACCGATCCGCGCATCAAGCGCCCTCAGGGCCTTCTCCGCAAGGCCCTCCAGCCCCTTCGGCAGGAAGAGGACGAAGCCGATCAGAACGAGGCCGTAGGCCAGCGGGCGTCCCTGCTCCAGCCCGAGTTCGCGAAGCAGAATCTCGTTGAGGCCTGTGAGAACGACGCAGCCGAGGATCGGGCCGTAGAACGTGGCGGTTCCGCCCACGATCGCCCAGGTCAGCACGAACACCATCTGCTCGATGTCGAAGCTGTTCGGATTGATGGTGCCGATGTAGTGCGCAAGAAGCGCGCCCGCCAAGCCCGCGAATCCCGACGCGATCACGAATGCGAGCGTCCTGTAGGCCCGGATGTTCACGCCGGCCGCCTCGGCGAGCCTGTCCTGCCAATGGACCGCATGGAAGGTCAGCCCGACAGGCGACTTCTCGATCCGCCACATCGTCCAGAGGCAGAACCCGACAACCGCGAGCGCGAAATAGTAGTAGCTGGTCGGCTCGAAGAAATCGAAGCGCCAGATCCCGATGTCGAAATCGGGCATCGGCTCGATCTTCTTCAGCCCCTTCGGGCCGCCGAAGGGATCGCGGAACCTCTTCCAAAGCAGCCGGATGATCTCTCCGGCGGCGAAGGAGCCAATCAGGAAGTAGAACCCTTTCATCCGGAACAGCGGATAGCTCAGCGCCATGGCGACAAGCGCGGACGTGCAGGCGCCGAGAAGCATGGCGACCGGCACGAAGACGCCGAACTCCTTCGAGTAGAGCGCCGAGGCGTACGCGCCGACTCCCATGATGACGACATGGCCCAGCGACCACTCGCCCGTGAGGGTAAGGAGCCGGTAGGACGCGACGACCAGGATGTTGATCGTAAGGAAGACCAGGATTTCCTGCTGCGAGAACGACAGCCCGTGCGGCAGCGCAATCAGAACGGCTGCCAGCGCCGCGCCGAAAGCGGCGGGCGCGAGAGCCCTACGCACGGTCGGCGGTTCCGAACAGCCCGGTGGGCTTCATGATCAGGACGGCAAGCATGAGCATCAGGCCGACGATGTCGGCGATCACGCCGTCCCAGTAGGTCGTTACCGCAGTGTGCACGAAGGCGTACGCGACCGCCGCCACGACCGCGCCTTCGAGCGATCCCACGCCCCCGACGATGATGACGATGAACGCGGCCACGATCACCGAGTGGCCCATGTTGGGATTGACGGAGATCAGGGGCGCCGTGAGCGCGCCCGCAATGCCCGCGAGCGCGCCGCCGATGAACATCGCGAGCATCGAGGTCTTCCGGATCGAGATTCCCTGCAGCGCCGCCGCCTCCCGGTCCTGGGCGCTCGCCCGGAGCGCCCAGCCGAAGCGCGTCCGCTTGAGGAACAGCCAGAGCGCCCCCAGGAAAGCGACGGCCGCGAGAATGACCGCAAGGCGCTGCACCGGCAGGCGCACCTTTTCCGAAAAGACGATCACCTCCTGGGTGACCGGCGGCACGTGCTCCATCCGGACTCCGAATCCCATGGACACCAGAGCCTGAAGAACGACAAGGAAGCCGATCGAGGCGACCAAGCCGCCCAGCGGGTTGTCCCGCAGCGGCCTGAACATCGCGAATTCCATCAGCAGCCCGACGCATCCGACGAAGATCAGGGCGACCGCCGCCACCAGCACGTAGGGCATCTGGAATTCGGTGTAGAGCGCGACGACGGCGTACGCGCCGAGCATGAACAGTTCGCCGTGGGCGAAATTGATGACGCCCATCACGCCGAAGATCAGCACGAGCCCGACGGCGACCAGCGAAAGGTAGGCCGCCGCGTAAAGCGCGTTCAGGCCCGTCTGGGCCAGAAGCTCATACATGCCTTTCCCGGATTCCCCGCCGCATGCAGAAGCGGCGCGGACCCTTGCGGGCCCGCGCCGCTTCCGGATTCAGCCGGTCAGCGCTGATCCCACATCTGCCCGTAGGCGGACATGTGCTTCTTCAGGAGCTCGCCGTTGCTCGCGTACCAGTCGGGTATCGACTTGAACTCCTTGATGGTGGCCTTCCCGCTTTCGATCACGACCACCGGCCAGTCCCCGACCAGCGCGTTGTCGATGCCGAACAGGTCCTCGCCCCACCAATCCGCGGTTCCGAACGCGTGCTCGCCCTTGCCGCCTTCCTTCATGGCGGCAAGGACAGCGTCCGGCTCGACGGACCCGGCCTTTTCGGCCGCGGACTTCCAAAGCTCCATGATCGACGCGTACTCCCAGCTCACGGCTCCCCATTCGCCAGGATGGCGCTCGTTGTAGACTTCGTAGAACCTGTTCGCGTCCGGGAAGTTGACGAAATCCGCGTTCAGCGCCGGGTCGTCGAAATCCGGGAACTGGAAGATGAACCCTTCCATGAACTCGACCGAAGTCTTCTCGATCATCTGCTCGTAGAAGTCGGCGGTGCACGAGATGATCTGGCCGCCGTAGCCCTGCTGGAACAGCTGCTCCGTGATCGGATGCACGTAGTCGGCGTAGCAGGTGTCGAGGCAGAAAATGTCCGGGTTCCCGGCAAGGAGCTTCGTCACGACGGGCGCGAAGTCGGTGGTCGCCGGATCGAAGAGCAGGGGCTCCTGCTGCATCGATATGCCCGCCGCTTCGAAGGCGGCGAGGTAGGTCGCCACCGACGGAAGGCCGAGCGCGTCGTCCTGCGCGCACATGACCGCGGTCTTCAGCTCGGGCTTGTTCTCGGCAAGCCATTCGACTCCCGTGACGTTGTAGATCGGATGGACCTCCGCCGGCGCGAGCAGCGTTGTCGTGTCAGGCCCGAGGTCCGACGGAAGCAAGGTCGTGAAGAGCATGCCGGTCCTGTCGGCAACCGGCTGGACACCCGGCCAGGTGTCGCCTCCGAGCATCATGACCAGGCTTACGCCATCCTCCCTGATCAGCTTGGTCGCGCCGGTCCGGGCCTTCGCCGGGTCGTACTCATTGTCGTAGGCGACGAATTCGACCATGTGCCCGTGGCCGCCGTACTGGATTCCGCCCGCGGCGTTGATCCACTCGCCCCAGATGCGGCAGCCGTCGAGGCCGGGCTTGCCCCATGCCGCGACCGGTCCGGTCAGCGGCGCCAGGAAACCGATCTTGATGACATCGTCTCCGTTCGCGACCGCGCGCATTGGAAGCGCGCTGCCAAGCGCTCCGAGGCCGGCGAGCGCGGATGCCGATTTGATGAACCGGCGGCGCGACTGGCCCTTGGATATGAATTCGGCAAACATGTGTTTCCTCCCTCAATGGATTCCGTTCCGCAGCCGCACAAACCCGCCGGGCCGCGCACTGCGCAAATCAACGCTAGCAAATTAAACCGCCGGTTCAACAGGAAGTTGCCGCGCGGGATCGCCCGCTTCCGGATTCCGCACGGATGCGTTCGTCAACATGAAGCGCGTGCTGCGTGGACGCCGCGCAACAGATAGAGAATTGACATCAAAAGACATTTGACCTGGCCGCAATCGCGCGCGTATTCACGGGGCAAGCCTTTCGAGCAGGCGAAACAACCAAAACAAGAGCAGGTTGCATCATGGAATTGGAAAGCAGAACCGCAGCGGGCGGGCGGCTCGGCCGTGCCGTCATGGTTCCGTTGCTGGCCGCGTTCTTCGCGATGGGCGGGGCGGGCACGGCCGCGGGAGAACCCGGGAAAGCCAAATCAGGCGACGGCGCCTATTTCGGGCTGTTCGCGTCGGGAGTCCGCTCCGCGAACGAAATCGTGGATGTCACCGGCTTCGCGAACTGGGGAAAACCAGGATACAAGACAAGTTTCCGCGGCCAGAGGCTCGTCGGCAGCGCGCTTGTCGGACGATCCTTCATGTCCGACGGCATGCCGCTCCGGATGGAGCTCGACGCGACCGTCGGCAGCGTCGCCGGAAAGTCCAACCTTCTGGACCCGGCCGACCGCGACGAGACCGGCATGGTCGAATTCAAATGGATGGCGTCGGCGCGCGTCGGAATCGAACGTCAAATACGGAACGCGACGACGTTCATCACGGGCGGCGTGGCTTTCGCCAAGACGAGGAAGTCCATTACGGACGTCGACTTCAGCGATTCGGCCCCGTCCGCCGTCGACCCCGACGATTCGTTCTCGCTGTCCGATACCGACGTCGGATGGGCCGTCAGCCTCGGAATCGAGGCGCCGGTCGCCGACGGCTGGTCGGTTCGGCTTGAGAGCGTGTACATGAATTTCGGTTCGAGCAGGCACAACGTCAACCACTCCGGCGGCGGGCGATGCGGGCCCGAAGGCGAGCGCATGCCCTGCCCGTTCCGGTTCGACAGCGACGTCAGGATGGTGCGCATCGGATTCGTCAAGGCGCTCGGCCGGTAGGAGGGCGCCCTTCCCGCCCGCATCCGAAGACCCGCCCGCGCCGACAAGCCGTTCCGGCGGGGCGGAGCATGCGCTCGGCACCGGTCCGAATCCCGACGAAATTGGGAGTTCCGCCGGAATAAGGTAGAGTCGGCGCGACGCCCGGACGGACATTGGCGGAAGGCGCAGCGCATGTCGCAGAGCAAGACCGCGTTGGTGGTTTCGGCGCACTCGGCGGACTTCGTCTGGCGGTGCGGCGGCGCCATCGCATTGCACCAGTCAGCAGGATGCAATGTCACCGTGGTCTGCCTTTCCTTCGGCGAGCGCGGCGAAAGCGCAAAGCTGTGGAAGCAGGGCGGCGCAACCCTCGACAGCGTGAAGGCCGCGCGGAAGAAGGAAGCGGAGAACGCCGCGCGCGAGCTTGGCGCCCACGACATCCGGTTCTTCGACCTCGGCGACTATCCGCTCGATCTCGGCCGCGAAGCGAAGTTCAGGCTTGTCGACGTCCTCCGGGAGGTCCGGCCCGGCTTCATTCTGACCCACTCCTCGCGCGACCCCTACAACACGGACCACATGGACGCCTTCCGCTTCGTTCTCGACAGCCGGATGATCGCGCAGGCATGGGGCCACAATCCGGGAGAAGCAGTGCTCGGCGCGCCGCAGGTGTACATGTTCGAGCCGCACCAGACGGAGCAGATGGGATGGAAGCCCGACACCCTGCTCGACATCACGCCCGTCTGGCCGCGCAAGAGGGCCGCCATCGAATGCATGGAGGGGCAGACCCACTTGTGGGACTACTACACGAACGCCGCTGAAAACCGGGCCAACCATTTCCGGCGGAACTCAGGGGGACAGGCGGGCGGGCGCGCCGCCGGATACGCGGAAGGGTTCCAGTCCGTCTTCCCGCGCACAGTCGACGAGCTCTGACGCGTGGGGGACGTAGCCCACCTCGGCCATGTCGAACTGCTGACGAACCGTTTCGAGGAAAGCCTCAGGTTCTTCACGGACGTCTACGGGCTTTCGGTTTCGCGCCGCATCCGCGGGTCCGCATACCTCCGCGCGTGGGACGATTACGAGTTCCACACGCTCCAGCTGACTGCATCATCCGCAACGGGCCTCGGCCACATCGCCTACAGGGCCTCGTCGCCGGAGGCGCTGGAGCGGCGCGCCGCCGAAATCGAGTCCATGGGATGCGGGGAGGGTTGGATCGACGGCGGCGATGCCCACGGGCCGGCGTACAGGTTCCGCAGCCCGGCAGGCCATCTCTTCGAACTGTACTACGAAACCAAGAGATTCCGGCCGGAAAGCCGCGACGCGCCGGCACTGAAGAACCTGTCGGCGAAATACCACGGGCGCGGGGCCGCGCCGCGGCGGATCGACCACGTCAACCTGCTGGCTCCGACTGTGGAGCCGATCGAGGAGTTCATGGTCGGCGCGCTCGGGTCCAGAGTCACAGAAAAGATCGTGCTCGACGACGGCTCGCTCGCCGGATGCTGGTTCACGGTCAACAACAAGACCTACGATCTGGCATGCACCAGTGACCACACCGGCATCCCTGCCAGGTTCCACCACCTCACCTACGCCGCCGACCAGCGCGAGGACGTGCTCCGGGCCGCCGACATCTTCCTCGAGAACGGGGTCCACATCGAGACCGGCCCGCACAAGCACGCGATACAGGGAACGTTCTTTCTCTATGTCTGGGAGCCCGCCGGGAACCGGGTCGAGATTGCGAACTCGGGCGCTCGCCTCGTGCTCGCGCCCGACTGGGAGCCGGTCGTATGGACCGAGACCGAACGAAAAAAGGGCCAGGCCTGGGGGTTGAAGACGATCGACACCTTCCACACCCACGGCACGCCGCCAACCGACCCCGCGGAGGTCTGAATGGGAATTGTCGTTCAAGAGGTATCGAGGGCGGATCCCGCCGCAATCGCGGGGCTGGCGGCCGTCGGCGTCGCGACCGCTCACGAAGCGCAGGGCCGCACGGGCCTGATGAGGCCGAACATCCGTCCGATCTGGGAAGGATCGCGGATCGCGGGCTCCGCCGTAACGATTTCCGCGCCGCCCGGGGACAACTGGATGGTCCATGTGGCGATCGAACAGCTTCGGCAAGGAGACATCATGGTGCTGGCGCCGACCGAGCCGTGCGACATGGCTTATTTCGGCGATTTGCTGGCGACCTCGGCCAAGGCGCGGGGGTGCGCAGGCATGGTGCTGGACGCCGGCGTCCGCGATGTCCGGGAACTCAGGGAAATGAGGTTCCCCGTCTGGTCCATGGCGGTATCCGCCCAAGGAACCGTGAAAGAGACGGTGGGATCGGTGAACGTCCCGGTCGATTGCGGCGGGGTCAGGGTGGCCCCGGGCGACGTGGTGGTGGCCGACGACGACGGAGTCTGCATCGTCCCCAGGGAGACGGCGGAGGCCGTGCTGGAAGGCGCAAGGAAGAGGGAGGCGGCGGAATCCGTCAAGCGAAGCAGGCTTGAGACCGGCGACCTGACCCTCGACATCGACGGCTACCGCGGGAAGCTGGCGGACAAGGGCCTGAAGTATGTCTGAAGGCCTGCGGGCCATGTGGATGAGGGGCGGGACTTCCAAGGGCGGGTATTTCCTCAAGGACGACCTTCCCGCGGACGCCGCCGAGCGCGACGGCGTTCTTCTCCGGATCCTGGGTTCGCCGGACCCCCGCCAGATCGACGGGCTTGGCGGAGGCGATCCGCTTACGTCCAAGGTGGCGGTCGTGTCCCCGTCCCGCCGCGTCGGCGCGGATGTCGACTACCTTTTCCTTCAGGTCGCGGTGGACCGGCCTGTCGTCTCCGACTCGCAGAACTGCGGCAACATTCTTGCCGGCGTCGGGCCGTTCGCATTGGAGCGCGGCTTGGTCGAGGCGGCTGACGGCGAAACGGCGGTCGGGGTGTGGATGGTCAATTCGGAACGCATGACGGTGGTCCGCGTTCCGACCCCTGGGCGAAAGGTCGAGTACGCCGGCAACGCGAGCGTCGGCGGCGTGCCCGGCACGGCCGCCGCGATCGGAATCGAATTCCAGGACACGGCCGGATCGACATGCGGCGCGCTGCTTCCGACGGGAAGGTCCGCCGACCGGATCTGCGGAATCGATGCGACGCTTGTCGACAACGGCATGCCTGTCGCCGTTCTCCGCGCCGAGGAATTCGGGCTGGCGGGAGACGAAGCGCCCGAAGAGCTGGAAGCGGACACTGAGCTGCGCCGGCGCTTGGAGGAATTCCGGCTCAGCGCCGGTCCCGCCATGAATCTCGGAGACGTGCGCGACAAGCCGGTTCCGAAGCTGGCCCTCTTGTCGCGACCGAGAGCGGGCGGCGCGGTCGCGACCCGGGTGTTCATTCCGCACCGGTGCCACAAGAGCATCGGCGTGCTCGGCGCGGTTTCGGTCGCGACGGCCGCGCTGACTCCCGGCGCGGTCGGAAGCGAATTCGCGGAGATTCCAAGCGGAAATCCCAAGGCCCTGTCGATCGAGCACCCTTCGGGAGCGACAACCGTGCTTTGCAGCGTTGACGGCGACGGCGCGGTAGCCCGGGCGGAAATCGTCCGGACCGCAAGAAAGCTGTTCGACGGCACCGTCTTCCCGTCCTGCGCCGCGCATGGCTGAGCGTCTCGCGCTGATCGGGTTCGGGGAAGCTGGCTGCGCGCTGGCCCAAGGCTGGGGCCGGAGCCGCTCCGCCGGCATCCGGGTCTACGACATCAAATCCTCCGAGGCCGAGCACGCCGAGGAATTCAGGTGCCGCTACGGCGAATTCGGCGTCGCCGGATGCGATTCGAGCGCCGAAGCGGTTTCCGGAGCGAAGCTCGCGCTCAGCATCGTGACCGCCGACCAGGCGCTTCCCGCAGCAGCGGAGGCCGCTCGCCACATCAGTCCTGGAACGATCTGGTGCGATCTGAATTCGTGCGCGCCGTCCACGAAGCGGGAGGCCGCGGCTGCCATAGGCGCGGCGGGCGGGATTTACGCCGATGTCGCGGTGATGTCGCCTGTGCATCCGCGCCTCAACATGGTTCCCCTTCTGGTCTCCGGAGACCAAGCCGAAGAGGTCGCGGCGCGGCTCGCGGAACTGCCGATGGCGCCGCGCGTCGTCCAAGGCGGCGTGGGCGCCGCTTCAACAATCAAGCTGGTGCGGTCGGTTTTCGTGAAGGGGCTCGAATCCGTGATGGCGGAGCTCGCCCTTTCTGCGGCCAAGGCCGGCGTGGAGGAGGAGGTGTTCGACTCGATCGCGCGGAGCCATCCCGATGCCGATTGGCGCGAGCGCGCACGGCACGGCCTCGGGCGGATGCTCGCCCACGGCGAGCGCAGGGCGGCGGAAATGGGCGAAGCGGCGCGAATGGTCGAGGAGCTGGGCCTCCCGGGCGACATGTCGCGGGCGTCCGCCGCTTGGCAGCGCCGAATCGCCGACGCGCGCCCTGCAGCCGATTCGCCGGAGTCCGACGGAGCATCGGAAGCGGACGTGGAGAAGCTTCTCGAAGCGATTTCGCTCCCGAAGCCGTAGGCGTTCCCCGGAGGGATCTCTGTCGTTGGAGCTCCCGAATCGGGCAGCCCGCAAGGGTAGCTCGCCAGCAGCCTGCTACTGCGCGGGCGGCACGGCGTTTCCGGACGAATCGAAGAAGTGCAGCTCTTCCGCGCTGAACTTCAGGCCGACCCGGTCGCCCGGCTTGTGCTTGGTTTCGCCGCCCACCCTGACGGTTATCTGCCCTTGGCTCCCCGCGTCCACGATGACGTTGGTGTCGGCGCCGAGATACTCGCAGACATCCACCGTTCCATCGATTTCGCCGGATGTCTCCCCGGCGATCTCGACGTGTTCGGGCCGTATTCCGAGCTTGACCGCTGGAGCGGCGCGTCCGTACGGCCCGCCGCGCCCGCCTTCCAACAGGTACTCGGCGCCTTCGGCCTTGCACGCGAGGATATTCATCTTCGGGCTGCCGATGAACTGGGCGACGAACAGGTTCCCCGGCCGCTTGTACAGCTCCCGCGGGGCTCCGACCTGCGCGATCACCCCCGCGTCAAGGACGACGATCCGGTCCGCCAAGGTCATGGCCTCGATCTGGTCGTGGGTGACGTAGACCATGGTCGCGCTGAGGTTCTGGTGCAGCTTGGCGATTTCGTACCGCATCTCGACCCGGAGCGCGGCATCGAGGTTCGAAAGCGGCTCGTCGAACAGGAAGGCTGTCGGATCGCGGACGATGCAGCGTCCGATCGCGACCCTTTGCCTCTGCCCGCCGGAAAGCTCCTTCGGGCGGCGCCCAAGCAGCGGCTCCAGCTTCAGCACCCTCGAAGCCTCGCCGACCTTTTCGGATATTTCCGCGGACGGCCGCCCGGCGTTCTTCAGGCTGAACCCCATGTTCTCCCCGGCGGTCATGTGCGGGTAAAGCGCGTAGGACTGGAACACCATCGCAAGGCCGCGGCGCGATGGCGGCATGGCGGTAACATCCGCGCCGTCGATGAAGAGCTGGCCCCGCGACACCTCCTCAAGGCCTGCAATCAGCCTCAGCAGCGTGGACTTGCCGCAGCCGGAAGGGCCGACGAACACGACGAATTCGCCGTCCTGCATCTCAAGGTCGATCCCCTTGATGACCTGCAGGTCGCCGAACCATTTCTCCACGGCCTGAAGGCTTATTGCACCCATTGGTCCTCTCCTTCGGCCGCCGGCGAAGCCCATGCGAGCCAGACGGCGGCCGTCCAGGTGAAGAGCTCGCCGCCAGCCGGCCCTCCGTCGGTAGGATCGAAGTACTCGGCGAATCCGCCGCTCTCGATGAGGCTCCGGGTGTCGGAACGCACCTTGTCGGCGAGGTCGCCGAACCCGAAATCGCGCAAGCCCTTCGCGATCAGCAGGTTCATGAACGCCCAAGCCGGCCCTCGCCAGTAGCGCTTGGGGTCGAATTTGCGGCACTCCGGATCGTAGCTCGGGACGCCGAACCTCGCGGAGCCGGAGACCCTGTTGAATTTTTTAAGCATCTCCCCGCTGTCGATGCCCGCGTACCAGCATAGGAACGATGCGGACGACAGGCTGCCGGAGTGCTCGCCCGTCCTCAGGTTCAGCGAATCGAACGAGCCTGTATCGGAATTCCAAAGCGCGCGAGCGCCGTCCGTCAGGGCGGCAATCCAGTTCCGGATCTCGCCGCCCGGCTTGCCAAGCGCCTCGGCGATCACAAGGAGGTCCCGGTTCGCGCGAAGCAGAATGAAGGTGGTTGTCGGATCGGCGACGCGGAAGGGGCCCCGGGCCGTGATCTCTCCATCGTCCCAGCCGCAGTTCCGCCCGAATTCAACCAAGGCCATGTATTTTTCGTAGTCCGCCTTGGTCGGCCGCATGTGCGGGTCGACATGCTGGAGGTCCCTTCGATTGAACGGCTTGACCTTGGAGCCGTCCACGTTCGCCAGCGCGTCGTCCCAGTCGGGAGCATTGTCGCGACCGGCCTCCCACGGATGGGTGACCGCCGCCGCGCCGCTTTCGCACCTGCTCTTCATGAACCATCCGTGCCAGGCGAGCAGTTTCGGGAACAGCGCGTCCAGCCTTGCGCGGCCTTGCTCGGGATTCCGCTCGTAAATCATCCGGGCGACGCTGGCGGCGACCGGGGGCTGGGTTATTCCCGACGATGCCGGGTCCGCTCCCGTCCCCCATTCCTCCGGGCCCGGGAAGTAGCTGTCGTCCCGCTGGTGGAAGACGATGTGCGGCACCATTCCGTTGGGCCACTGGGCCGACATGAGCGTCTCGAGCTCGGTCCAAGCCCTGTCGATGTCGAACGAGGCGAAGCCGAGCGCAGCGAACGCGCTGTCCCAGTTCCACTGGTAGGGATACAGGCCGTTGGTCGGAACGGTGTAGGTTCCGCGGTCGTTCGCCTTAAGGATTCCGAGCGCCTGCCGATCCAGCTCTTGAGTCACGGATGCGCTCACCCCTTCACCGCCCCGGCCGTCAGCCCGCGGGTCATGAACCTCTCCAAGCCAAGGAAAATCAGCATGATCGGGACTGTCGCGATAACCGCGCCCGCCATGAGGTGCTGCCTGGGAATCTCGGACGAATTGAGCATCGCGACGCCGCGCGTCAGCGTGAAGATCGAAGGATCGTCCAGCAGCATGAACGCCAGCAGGAACTCGTTCCACGCGATCATGAAGACGTAAAGCGACACCGACGCCAGCGCGGGCAGGCTCAGCGGCAGGGTGATCTTGATGACGACGCCCAGCCGCAGGAGGCCGTCCATCAGCCCGGCCTCCTCGACCTCCACGGGCAACCCGCGGAAGTAGCCTTGGAGCATGTAGAGAGCCACGGGAATGGTCGTGACCGGATAGATCAGCAGAATTCCGATTATCGAATTCCTGAGCCCGGTCACCGAGAAGGCGATGTAGATCGGCAGCGCCAGCACGATCATCGGCACCATGTAGATCAGCAGTATCGAGCGCGAGAGCGTGGCGCGGCCTCGGAACCGCAGCCGCGCGACGGCGTAAGCCCCCGGCACGCTGAAGAGCAGCGTAATGGCGACTGTCGCGATCGAAACGATGAAAGAAATCAGCAGGTACCTGCCGAAGTTGAATTGCTGGAAGAGCTCTTCGTATGAGCGGAACAGATCCCAGCCTTTCGCGAGATCAAGGCCGAAATCCAGCGGGTTCGCCAGAAGCGCCTGCTGGGACTTAAGGCTGGTCATCACCATGACGTAGAACGGGATCGCCACCATTGCGGTGAAAGCGACATAGCCGAAGCTCACGAGGAACCTGATCACCGCGTGCTCGAAGACGTGCCTGTCCCGGTCGTGCCACGTGCAGTCCTTGAGGATCGCGCAAATCGGCCACGCGACGGCGCACGCCAGAACCGCGAGAGCGGCCACGTGCGGGCCGGGCGATTCCGAAATCGGGATTCCGAGCGGCTGGCCCAGCCTCAGCAGCGAAATCGCCGCGACGACGGCGACCGCGAGCGCCGCTTTCCCCCGATTGCCGACGAACAGGCCGGGCCGCGCGACGAAGGCCAGACCCGCGGCGGCCCCGGCCAATGCGGCGGGAAGGAACCCCGGCGTCGCGCCGGCGCCCGTCCAGAACGCAAGCGCGACCGCGCAGCACGTGGCGATGGTCATCGTCCAAAGCGCGCCGAGCGCAGGCGCGACCACGTAGCCGACGCGGAACGCGCTCACAGCCCCTCCTCCCGGCTGAGGTACTTGAAGAAGAACACCGAGAAGACGAGCAGGCACCCGAAGATGACGACCGCGACGGCGGCGCCCGCCCCGATGTTGGAGATCGCGAACGCCTGCTCGTAGACGTTAACGGTCAGGGTGCGCGTCCCGGCGTTGCCGCCGGTCAGCAGGAAGATGTCGTCGAACTTGTTGAAGGTCCAAATGAACCTCAACAGGAACAGGATCGAAAGAATGCCCATCAGGTGGGGTATCGAAAGCGACCAGAACTGCTGGAACGGCGAAGCGCCGTCCATCTCGGCGGCCTCGTACATGTCGGTGTCGATCGACTGCATCCGGGCGAGGATGAACAGGAAGGACAGCGGAAAGTACCGCCAGATCTCGAATACGGTCACCATGATCAGCGCGAGAGGGCGCTCGCCGAAGAAGTTGATCGGCGTTTCGATCGCGCCCATGCGGATGAGCAGGGCGTTGGCGGATCCGGAGAACGGATCGAACAGAGTGACCCATGTGAACGCGACCGCGATCACCGGCGCGACGTACGGGAACAGGAAGAATCCCCTGAAGAACCCGCGCCCCGTGAAATCCTTGTTGAGAATCAGGGCCGCCATGAGTCCGACGACCAAGGCCCCGATGGTGCCGAACACGGTGTAGAACATGGTCGCCCAGAGAACCGACCAGAACTCCGCGCCGTCGAACACCCTGACAAAATTCGCCAGCGTGAATTCGTCGTTGAATATGGCGGATGTGGATTCGCCGCGGACGACGGCTTCCGTGTCGCGAAGTCTCGCGCCGCTGTCCAGGAACGCTTGGCTAGCGACAACCTTGATGGTGAGGCGGTCCCGGTATCCTGCCTCCCAGTCACCGAAACTGCAGGAAAGGGCTCTGCCGTCGAGCGCGCAGCGCTCGTCCAGCTCGGCTACTTCGAGTCCGGGGGGCAGAACGTCCTCAAGCGTGACGTCCAGCACGGGGAGCTTCGGCGATGAATTCCTGAGGCGGTATTCGATGGCGGCCTCGTCGCCCGGGCTTTCGATCGATCCCCGCAGCCTCTCGTACGCGGTCGGAGTCGGAGCCCTCAGATCTTCAAGCCCGATCGGCTTGATGCTGATCCAGAATATCGAAAGCAGCGGAAGAACAATTACCAGCGCGACGCTGGCCAGCGTCGGTCCCAGCAGGCCCCACGCCAATCCGGCCTCCCGCTTCTGCAAGGGGCCGACACCCGACGGGGGAACCGGGCTCGGATTGCCGCTTTCCCGCAAGCTGGTCTCCATCCGGGAGCGGGAAGAGCCCGCTCCCGGTTTGAACTCAACCGATCTAATTGATCTTGGAAAGCTCGTCGTTGAGAGCCGCCACGGTGTCCGCGCCGCCGCGCATTCCGTCGATGTACTCGCGAACCAAGCGGTTGATCACTTGGCTGTTGATGATCTTCGACGCAAGCGACAGCTGGCCTTCCTCGACGCCCCAGCGCTTCGCCACGTTCAGGCCGCCGACGATCTCGTCGATCATTTCCTGCGCGTACAGGTCGGAAAGCGGGGCTTTCCGGTCAACTCCGACCGGAAGCATCGACCACGCGTCCACAAACGCGGTCGGATTGTCGGCCGTGCCGCGGCGAACCGGAAACTTGCCTTCCGGCGCGATCGAAAGCGTCTGGGTGTAGCCATCGTCCATCGAGAACCTGACGAACGCCATGGCTTCGTCGAGCGCGGCATCGGACGTGATCCCGAAGTACCTGACATCGCCCCAGGCAGCCCCGGCCGGATTCGACGGTCCGGCGAAGTTGGTGACGATCCCGGTCTTGGAAGCGAGTTCGGACGACGTCGGATCATCGTTGATCGTGGGCGGCGCGCTGTCGCGCAGTCCGGCAAGTTCGTCCAGAATGAACGGCGACCAGATGATCATCGCGGCCTTGCCGGCGAAATAGAGCTCGCGCGACTGCTTCCAATAGAGTTCCCCGTCCGGCGACGCGTCCGCGATCGCCCTGTAGAAATCGAGAACCTCGACCGTGGCGCCTTCGTCGAGCGGCTTGAACCCGTTCGAATCGACCGGCGACACGCCGTTCGCGAGGAAGACATGCTCCAGAACCTGGCTCATGAAATTCTCGTCCACCTTGGTCGCCGCGACGAATCCGTACATGTCGGGCGGGTTGTGCAGCGCTTCCAGCGCAGCGACGACGTTGGCATAGCTGCTCGGCGCCGCGAGCCCGTTCGCGTCGAAAAGGTCCTTCCGGTAGACAACCATCTGCGTCCAGCCGTCGACGGGAACCGAAGCGTAGCCGCCGTCCACAGCGGCCATGTCAAGCGCTCCGGACGCGAACGTCCCGACGCCAAGATCTTCGACGACTTCGGTTGCGGCGTCGGTGTCGAGAATTCCGGCTTCCGCCCACGGAAGCGCGTACTGCAGGGTGTGGTAAATGACGTCCGGAAGATCGCCAGCCGCGAACGCCGCCGTGGCACGCGTTCCGAGATCCGACTCCGACACCGGAATCACTTCCACTGCCGTTCCCGTCGCCGCTTCGAACTGCTCGGCCATGGCCTGCTGCTTGGCAAGCCGGTCGGGCTGCTCCTCGGTTGTCCAGAACCTGAGCGATTGCGCCGACGCGGCGCCCGCGAACGCCACGGCGAACGCCGCAGCGGTCAAGGCCAGCCGTCCGGCAACGGCGCTGGATTTGGTCATCATGTTTTCCTCCATTCAGGTTGATGCTTGGTTGATGAACTTCGCCAATTCCCGGCTGCTCCTCGAAGGCGGCCCATCCGACCCCTTGGAAACGAACCGGGCTTCGGCGGTCTCCCTCAGCTCCTCCGGCGCGCCGCCGCGAATCTGGTCGATCAGCAGCACGGCAAGCCGGCTGCCCGCCCAGCGGCTGTCCACAGCGAAAGTGCTCAATGCGGGCGTCGGGGAAGCCCCTTCGGGAACCCCGTCGTAGCCTACGACCGACAGGTCCCTGCCTATTTCGAGGCCAAGGGAAGCGGCTGCCGGGTAGGCTCCGAGCGCCGCCATGTCCTGCGCGAACACGATTCCGGTCGGGGGCTCGCGCAGGCAAAGCAGATTCTTCGTGGCGGCCTCGCCCGCCTCCGGCGTCATTGCGCCGCAGGCCATCAGCTCGGGATCGGGCCGCGTGCCGCACGCGGCAAGCCCTTCAAGGAATCCTTCTTTCCTCAGCAGGGCGTAATTGTACCGCGGATCGCTGTTCACGAACGCAATCCTGCGGTGGCCCAGGCCGTGCAGATGCAGCACCGAGTCGCGCATGGCGTTCTCGCCGAGGAAATCGAACCAGGAGCACCCCCGGCCGCCGGCGATCCTTCCGTAGAGGACGAACGGCGCCTCTTCCTTCCTCAGCCACTCGACGCGCGGGTCCTGCGCCATGGTTCTGGGCAGGATGAAGCCGTCGGCCTTCCGCTCCCGCAGAAGCCTTCTGAGGGTAGCCCTTTCCGAAGCGTCCGAGTCCGCGGTCGAAACCGTGAGCGACCAGTCCCTGTCGCTGACCGCGCGGGACACTCCGTCCAGGAATTCCGAAAGGAACGCGCGGTCGCCGTCGTGGGAGTCCACGCGCCACACCAGTCCGAGCGAACGCGTCCTGCCCGTCCTGATGGCCTGCGCATGCGACAGCGGCACGTAGCCCATTCTCCGGGCTTCGCTCCGCACGCGAAGCCGGGTCGATTCGGCGATGTCCGGATAGCCGTTCAAGGCGCGCGAAACCGTGCCCTTCGTCAGGTTCAGCGCGCCTGCGACATCCGAAATCTTCACCCTGCCGCCGTTAGGCTCGGCATTCCAACCGCGTGCCGACATTCCCCCGAATCCGTGGCTGCGAATCAACGAATAGAATCCGAAACCGGTTTCGGCAATACCGCAATTCGGGTTGTCTGGAAATTTCCGGCGCTCGCCGCTTGCGCACGGCCCGCGAGGCCATTTCCCGGGGCATGAGCGCGGGCCTCTTTCAGGACGGGCGAGGCCGCCCGCGTGGCCCGGCGTTGCCGTCCTTGCGGTACGCGGTTTCGCCGAGGACCACCGTCTCCAGAACCTCAATATCCTGCATGGGCCGGGAGCATTCCAGCGGATTTTCCGAAAGGATGGCGAAATCCGCCCTCTTGCCGGGCTCAATGCTTCCGCGCTCGCGTTCCTGAAAGACCTGCCATGCGGCATCGATGGTGTGAGCCTTCAACGACTCGTGCGGCGTCAGCCGCTGGTGCGCTCCCAGAACCTTCCCTGACGCCGTTGTCCGGCTAGTCGCACACCACATCAGGTGAAGCGGCCGCGTGGGCGTCACCGGAGCGTCGTTGTGAATCGTGAACCGGACGCCGCATTCCGCGGCCCATCGCGCCGGAGACATGTTGCCCGCCCGCTCCGGTCCGAGCGAGACAGCCGCGTGGAAATCGCCCCAATAATTGATGTGGGCCGGAAAGAAGCTGGCGGAAACGCCAAGCCTCGCCATGCGCCGCAGCTGCCGCTCCGTCAGAGTCTGCGCATGGATCAGGGTATGCCTGTGGTCCTCGCGGGGATGCGCCTCCAATGCCAGCTCGATCGCGTCGAGCACGATTTCGGCGGTGGCGTCGCCGTTCGCATGTACGTGGATCTGGTGCCCGGCTCGATGGAGCGGAAGAATCTCGTCGCGCATGCTCCGGACCGAAATCGCCGGTTCGCATCTGAAGTCCGGATCGCCGTTCAGCGGCGCGAAATAAGGCTCGCTCAGGCATGCGGTCTGGATGTGCAGGGATCCGTCCCCGAACAGCTTCCTGGGGCCGAACGTGACTTTCCTGCTTTCCGGCAGGATGAATCCGAGGCCGCCGCTGCTCAGGTCCGGCTCTAACTTTCCGGCCGGAAGAACCACAATGTCGATCAGGCCCGGCACCGGATCGTCCGCCAAGTCGCAGAAATGCCTCAGCAGGGTTTCCGGAGCCCATGCATTCTGCGCAAGCGTCACTCCGTTCGCATAGTATTCCGCGCTGGCGTGCCCTGCGGCCGCATGGAAGGCCTTCCGCGTGAGCTGGAACTCGGAATCGCCGAGGTCGCCCATCGCGGACATGCCCTCAAGCAGGCCGTCCAGCCTGCCCGTCCGCCCGCATCTGCCCAGCCTGCCGCCCGGCGGATCAGGGGTGCCCTCGTCGACCCCGCGCCATGCCAAGGCCAGCGAATTGGCGACTCCGGCGTGGCCGGTGAAATGGTGCAGCCACACAGGATGCGCCGAGGAAACCCGATCCAGCTCATCCCTTGTCGGATACCGCTTCTCCGGAATCGCCGCCGGATCGAACTGCACGCCGATAACCCACTCGCCGGGGGCGGTTTCGGCCGCCTTCGACGCCAAACGCCCAAGCGCGTCGCCGAGCGTTCCGCAATCGCCGAGCGGCGGGGGCGCGAGGTCGGCCTTGAACAGGGCGTGGACGCCGGAGTCCGGAAAGTGCCCGTGGGGATCGATGAAGCCGGGGACCAGGGTCAGCCCGCCAAGATCGCGCTGCCGGCATCCGGCGGTGGCTTGGCCGGATAGATCGGCAAATCCCGCTACAGCGGCGATCCGACCCGTTTCGACCAGTACCGCGTCCGCCGTCGGACGCTTGTCGTCCATCGTGATGATCGTGCCGTTGTGGAAGAGCGTCCGATCCGGCTGGGGCATGCGGGCGAGACCTTTCGCGACCGATTCGCCAGCATGGTACCATGGCCCGCAAGCGTCTTTCCGCATTCCGACGCGCAATTCGGCATGGGCTGGATTCGGAACAAATTTGCAGCGTGGATTTGCCAGCGGATCGGCCGGCTCAGCCACAAGCGCCGCGGAAACGCGGACAGCGCATTTCCATGTCGGACGCTCGGAAGCGCGGAACCCGGATGCGTTGGACCCGCGCCATCGCCAGCCATGGCGCGAACTGCTCAATGTCCCATGCGACGAAACGCCCGGACTCGGCCTACCGCCCAAGGCAGCCGGAATCCGCCCCGCTATTGCCAATTTGGGGGAGTGGCAGGAAATTGCCTCTTGGGAGGCTTCGACGCGCGATCAGAGGGGCTGTCGCCGTTCCCGCCAATCGAGAAGAACGCGCCGGCGTTTGAGGAAACTCGGAACTGCACATGGCCGCCAGGACGACACTGAACGCGAAAAACCTTGAAAGGCTGGGGTCCAACCGACTTGCCGGCCTCTTGATGGAGATCCTGGACGGCAACACCGAAGGCAAGCGTCGGGCGCGGCTGGAGCTTGCCGCTGCCGCTGGACCTGCGGTCGCCTCGAAATTCATCGGAGGGCGACTGGCCGCGATCGAAAAGGCGAGTTCCAATGTGAGCGCCGACCGAGGGGAGGCGCTGGCGAAGGAACTGGACGCGCACCGGATCGCGATTGCCGAGCATGTAGCCAAGCACCAGCCGGAACTGGGCGTGCTACTGCAGCTGCAACTGCTCGGCGCGCTGCTTTCCGTCCAGTTCCGCGGCCGCGGGTGGTTCGATCTCCACGGGCTTGCCAGCTTGGCCGTTGTCGATCTCGGCGCCACGGCGAAAATTGCGGACACGGATTCGGTGGAGCTCGCGGATCACCTCTCAGGTCTGATCGTAGCGGACTACGAGCAACTGTTTGACGACATTGTGGAGCAAGTCGTTCCCGCGCTCGACGCAACGGGAATTTCGCAGCTAAAGGCCAAGCTTTGGGACACGCACCGGAAGATAGCGAAGGGGAATCGAAGAACCAAAAAGAAGGGACGGCGGCCGCAAAGCATCGCCATTCCACCCTTGCGGTCGGTCGCCGTCGTCGAAGGCGATGCCGATTCGTACATCTCCCTGTCGTGCGGATTCGGCGAGGACCATCCTGCGGAGGCCGCAATAGACATCCGGCGATTCGTTGAAACCGCAGACGCAGAAACCGCTTTGCGTGTCCTCGAAAGCGCTGGGAGAAGCAAATCGTATGACGATGGCGGCCTGGATCTGGTCGATGCGGAGTTGCTTGCGCTTGATTCCGCCGGACGCCACGACGAGGCGCAGGCGCTGCGGATGACGACATTCGAATCCGCCTATTCCGCGCGGCACCTGCGCGACTATCTGCGCAATCTCCCTGAATTCGACGACATCGAAGAAGAGGATCGCGCATTGGAATCAATCGCGCGAACCGGCGAATCGATGGCCGCGTTCCGGCTGCTGATCGAATGGCCGTCCTTCGACCGCGCGGCGGCCGTCGTCCGGCGCGCGCATGGCGAGTTCTCCGAAATCAAATGGGTATGGGAACCGCAAAACATGACGAAATTCGAGAAAAAGTATCCGCTCGAAGCCACGCTGGTCTATCGGGCGCTTCTAAATACATACAGAACGTCGTCCTTTTGGCTGGACCCCGTTGCGCCGGCCGATCTGCTAGGCCGTTGCGGAGCGCTATCGGATTCGATCAAGGATTTCAGACCTCACAACACCCATGACCAGTTCCTCAAACACCTCAAGCAAAAGTGGCGCCGAGAGTACATTTTTTGGCGCGTGTACAAGGATATGTACGGAGATTAGCACTGCGGGATGCATCGGAAGGCCGCTCGGGCAGCTTGTTGGAATTGTCCGGCGCTCGGTCGCGCAATTGCGATGCGGCAGCCCGCGCGACGGGCCCGGTCTCGCTTAGGCAACATCCGAGGCGCCAATCCGCGGGCAGCGGAGCATTCCGGACGTCCCGGCGCGTGCCTGTTGAGCGATTCGCGCACTGGCCGGATACGAGCTTGACTCTACGCTCCATTCGCCGCACGGCCCGTTCCCAACTCTCGGCACCACTCGGCCGCGCCGCGCCCGCCTTCCCATACAGGGTCGCCCGATGCCTGAACCACGAATTACGCCCGAACTGTTCGAGTTCCTTTCCGAACTGAAGTTCAACAACAACAGGACGTGGTTCGAAGCCAACCGGCAGCGCTACTACGACTGCGTACGCGACCCGATGCTCAGCTTCATCAGCGAATTCGCGCCGATTTTGGCGGACATCAGTCCGCACATGCGCGCCGACCCGAGGCCGAACGGCGGATCGCTGTTCCGCATACACCGGGACGTCAGGTTCTCGAAGGACAAGTCGCCGTACAAGACCAATGTCGGTGCGCATTTCCGCCATGCGTCCGCGAAGGACGCCCACGCACCCGGCATCTACCTTCATCTCGAGCCTGGCGGATGCTTCGCCGGCTGCGGCATTTGGCACCCCGGCGGCAAGGCCTTGCTTGGAATCAGGCAGGCGATCTCCGATCGCCCGGACGAATGGACGAAGACCACCACCGATTCGAAATTCTTGGGTGTATTCCGTCTCGGAGGCGAATCGCTGGTTCGGCCGCCGCGCGGCTTCGATCCGAATCATCCGCTGATCGACGATCTGAAGAGAAAGGACTTCATAGCCTCGACGGGGCTTTCGGAGGATGCCGCGTGCGGAGACGACTTCCTCGAGCGTTTCGCGGCATTGGCGCGAGCGGGAGCACCGTTCATGGGATTCCTGTGCCGCGCGCTGGGCATGGCGTTTTGACGCCAAGAACGAAGCCCGGCATTTGAATAGATTTCAGTAACGCTCAACGCTTTCATTGCGCAATACGATCAAACTCCAAGCCAATTATTATGGAGACAGGGGCATCATCAATCGACGTTCGAAGTTGGCCAAGACTGGCGTGAGCGAATCCCATTCAAGTTCACCGAAGCTAAAAGGGAGTGCCCTTGATGAATGCTCGTCCAGCTTGGTTTTCGACAATTTTTATTGCACGCGTGCTGCCAAATGTATGCGTTACGGAATGGAAGACTGAAAGCACCAAATCTTGGAATACCTGATTATCCTCCAACTTCGATACTTTCAACCCGTGTGCTTCGACATCGGATCGGGGAATATGCCGGGAATGACTTTTGAATTCTTGATGATCCGCGAGCCAATCGGAAACTGATTGCGCTTTTTCGCTCTTTCCCGACTGTTTTGTACATCTCTAAACATAAAGGCTTCCAACCAAGTCGTGACCATTTTCTTTGACAAATCCAAAGCCGATTCGCACTGCACCAACAGATCAGGACCGAATTGCGTCAACATCGGCATCCAAACGGATAGCTTTGTCGGATCAGCACATTCCCGCTGCGCTTTGTCAAATTGATCCAAGATCGCTTGGGCAGGAACCGCCCTTTGTCCCACAGCGGTATGGAGTACAAACTGCGGATCAATGGGACCAAGGAATGAATGCTTTCCCAAAACGATTTCATCCGCGGCACACGCGATCATTGTTGCCGCCGACATGGCAAGCTGAGGCACGATTACCCGAATGTGGGAAAAGCGCGAACGCAGATAGACGACAATTGACTCGGCCACCGCCGCTGAACCGCCGGGGCCATGCAGAATCAGATCAAGCTCATCGCCATGCAGGCCGTGCACGACCTCCATTAAGGCCTGCATGTCTTCATCGACGATAGTAGCAACAGCGGGTGAGGCTTCGCTTTTCTGAAGCCATCCGGATGCATAAAGAATGACGTTGCGCCCAGTGTGCTTGTTAAGATCATGAAGGTAACGTCGTCGAACGCCATCGACGTTTGGCGGATCCGTATCAATAATCTCCTTAAGAATTTCGCTCCATATAGGCAATTAACCTCTCCCGCGCACGGTGCCTTAAGGCGTTTGGGTATGGTTCGTCGTTGTCGTTATAGTAGTCGGCTTCATCGCCTCGCGGGATGCCTTCAGCCCTTGGTCAATTTCCCGCAAACGATCATAAGCCTCCATGACTTCACGAACACCCGGACGCGAAAGCGCCTCTTTCAACATTGCGTCGTACTCTTGTTCACGCTTGGAATCCGAGTGTTGCTCAACATTTTGCTTCGGCATTTTGCTCTCCTTCACATCAGTCGTCCGTTTTTGGAATCAACTGCGGCCCGTGATCGGATCGTCGTTCCATACCAACACGTCTTCGCAGTCCGACTTGTGTCCTCCCTTGAAGCTACACGGCGCAGTCAACACATGGTCTGCAACCGGGTGTGGATGATCGGCAACACGTTTCGATTAGCGTTGAAGCATCATTCAAACACACTACCGTTGCTGCTTCGCCAAAGCCGCGCAATGCGCTGCGCAATCACGATTTCAATCGTCCTGTGTTTGCGTGACGGCCGATCACTCCTCGTCGCTGTGTTCCGGCTGTCGGTTCGCAACGTGGTCTAGCCAACGTGCCGAACCCATGCCGACCAAGTGTCTAGAAGATATGGACGAAATTCCCAGGCGTCAACGGCGACACTTCCCTGCTGGCCGTTCCTCGTTCCTCGAAAGCCTGCACGAGATCGCTCGTGTTTTGCCAGCGAAGCTGGACGGGCACGCTCAACCCCGGACTGCGGGCCCGCAAAGAGTCTCGCGCATGTCAGGACTCGGCACAAATCAACATCGTGCTCCCTCCGCACCGTAGCCACTGCGCCCCCGGAAAGCGGTATTCATGATGAATTCCGGAGTTCATCGACATGGGCATTGAACCCGTGGCTTGAGCCGAACACGCCCGGCGGCAAGTTTGCACCGCCCGCCAGCAGCCCATGCAGCACTGCCGATTGAGTGGATTCAGTAGGTCGCGCGCCCTCCGCTGAGGTCGAAGACGGCTCCGGTGGAGAAACTGTTTTCGGAAGTGCACAGCCAGCAGATCATCGACGCAGCCTCCGTGACCTCCAGAAACCGGTTCCGCGGTATCTTGCCCAGCATGTAGTCGATGTGCTCCTGCGACATCTGGCTGAAGATCCTGGTTCTCGCAGCCGCAGGCGTCACGCAGTTGACGGCGATGTCCAAGTGGGCGGTTTCCTTTCCGAGGGACTTCGTGAACGCGATGACCGCGGCCTTCGAAGCGGAGTACGCCGACGCATTCGGATTCCCGTCCTTGCCGGCGATTGATGCGATGTTGACGATGCGCCCGTAGCCTTCTTCAATCATCCTCCGAACCACAACGCGATTCGTGAAGAAGGTGCCGTCGAGATTTATTCGCTGAATGCGGTCCCAAGCTTCGAGTTCGTACTCGGTCACGACCGCATTCGGACCAGCCATTCCTGCGGAATTCACGAGGACCGATACCGGTCCTCCCCACTCCTCCGTCTCCGCCGCGGCCTGCTCGATTGCCTTGGCATCGGAGACGTCAACCTTGAACCCTTTGGCCCGCTCGCCCAGCGAGCGCACCTTGTCCGCTGTGATCTCGGCATCCTGGTCCCAGATCGCCACCCTCGCGCCCGACTTGTGGAGCCTGTCCACGACCGCTCCGCCGATCCCTTGGGCACCTCCCGTCACAATGGCCAGCTGACCGCTGAAATCGTGTGATGTCACGCTTTGAATTGACATGCTTCAAACCCCTTTCCGCTAGCCGCGCGATCATCGCGGTTCCGGCTCATACCATCGCATGAACGGCCGCTCGCAGCTCGATACAGCGCCGAACTGTGGCCTCCAGCTTCGCAAAACGCGCGACCTCCGGGTGCCGCCGAATTCATGCACCCGACGCGTGATGCAAACAAGTTCCGCAGGAAACTGCTGGAGCTTGCCAGCCAACGACCTCGCCGCGCCTCTCGACGCTGACGTTGTTAAGGCTCATTTGTCATGGCATGGTAGGGCTTGCCGCCGCGATCGGCAGCATCCTGATCTTGCCGAACAAGCATTGCGTGGCCGACGAGCACCGCAACTGCCATTGGCCCCTTCCACGTTGCTTCCGGTTCATCTGTTCAAATTTTCGCTCTCCGGCAAACACGGGGCAGTTCAGTTTGAGGGAAAGGCTGTGATTGAACCCGAACATGTGGGATCGATAGATACGCGCCCGGTACGGGATCTGGTTGAGGACATTCTCGAAGGCGGCGAGGACGCCTTCGAGACCCGTCGGCTGAAATACGGATTCTGAGGGCGTTCGATGAACAGGACCGAATTGCTTGACCTGCTTCGCGGCGGCGAGGACTCGATGGCGGAATTCAGGCGCGACGACGTGCGGAGCCACGACCTTGCCAAGGAGCTTGTCGCCTTTCTCAACCTTGACGGCGGCGTCGTGCTGCTCGGCGTCGAGGACGACGGCGGCATCTCCGGCACGACTCGGGAACATCTGGAAGAGTGGGTGGCCAAACTGTGCCGGAGCAAGATCGAACCGCCGGTAATCCCGGCCCTGTCATGGGCGCGGGAGGCCGAGCCGGGCCGGGACGTGCTCGCCGTCCGCGTCGCGGCCGGGCCCAACAAACCCTACGCGTGGGTACACGACAATCGTCGAACCTATTTCATCCGTGTGGGCAGTACGTCGCAGGAAGCAAGCCGCGACGAGCTCGAACGGATGTATCAAGCGTCGGGCCGTCTGCACTATGGCCTTAAGCCCGTGCCGGGTGCCGATCTCGAGGCGCTCGATCTTCGCCGCCTGCGCGATTACCTAACCCGCGTCCTCGGCGGCGACGCGCCGGCGATGAATGATCCGCTCGGCTGGGAAACGCTACTCGACAATTTGGAACTTATGACGGAGTCCGCCGGCGCGCATGTGGCTACGATCAACGGTTTGCTCCTCTTTGGGCTGGCGCCGAAAAGATACCTGCCGCAATCGGGCGTCCGTGCGATCTGCTTTCCGGGCGTCGAATCCGACTATGCGGTTCGCGCCGACGAAGACCTGCGCGGCCCAATGGTACCGTTGGGTGCAGCCGACGGCTCCGTTGTCGAAGTCGGCCTTGTCGATCAAGCATGGGACTTCGTGCGCCGCAACACGGCGCCCGCGGTGCGCTTCGAAGGCGCGCGCAGGATCGACAGCTGGGAATATCCGGAGAGCGTCCTCCGGGAAGCGTTGGTGAACGCGCTCGTCCACCGCGACTACACCATCGCAGGAACCGACATCATGCTGGCGATCTACGCGGACCGCCTCGAAATCCAGAGCCCCGGCCGTCCGCCCAACACGGTAACGGTCGAACGCATGAAGGCCGGCGTGCGCTACGCGCGCAACCAGACGTTGGTCAATGTCATGCGCGATTACGGCTATGTCGAAGCCCGAGGGATGGGCGTGCGCAACAGGATCGTTCCGGGGATGCGTACGCACAACGGCACGGAAACCGACCTGATCGCGGAGGAGCACCGCTTCACCGTCCGCCTGTGGAACGGACCGCAGGCTGCGTGAGACCGACTCGGTTCAGGTATTGTTGGCGCTCCGCCACTCCTGCCGGGCATGCGCCTGTCGCTGCGCGCATACAAGTTCCTCCGAGATTTGAAAGGGCTCGTCGGCTCGCGGCGGCACCACGCTCCTCGGCGATGCTGCGACCTCCTGAACGGCCGCCCGTACCAGCGGTTACCGCGCTGCGGATTTTGAAGTGCTGAACGATTTGCCACGGTACCGCCTGCAAGTGGCCGGGCGGGCCGGATGCCGGTGTTTGGCCCGGGCAGCGCAATTGAGCCCGCGCCGCACGGAACCGGGATTGCCGTTGCCGACTGGTCGGCGCTGAGGGGCGGCACCATGTGGCAGTTCTGGGTGGATCGCGGCGGAACATTCACGGACATCGTCGCCAGTCGCCCGGACGGCGGGCTGGTCTCGCACAAGCTGCTCTCCGAAAACCCGGAGCGGTACGAGGACGCCGCCGTCCAAGGCATCCGCGACCTGCTCGGCCTCGCTTCCAGTGAGGAAATCCCGGGGCCTGCGGTCGAAGCGGTCAAGATGGGCACGACCGTCGCAACCAACGCGCTTCTTGAACGCAAGGGCGACAGGACGGTTCTGCTTATTACCAAGGGCTTCGGAGACCTGCTTCGGATCGGCTACCAGAACCGACCGAAGCTGTTCGATCTCCATATCAGGCTTCCCGAACTGCTGTACGAACGCGTCGAGGAAGTGCCGGAACGGCTGAACGCGGCGGGCGAGATTCTGATTCCGCTATGCGAACAATCCGTGCGGAAATCGCTCCAAGCCGCTTATGACGCCGGCATCCGCTCGGCGGCTATCGCCTTCATGCACGCCTACAAGTCGTCGGCCCACGAGCGGCGCACGGCGGAAATCGCGTCCGAAGTGGGCTTCACGCAGGTTTCGGTCAGCCACGAGGCGTCGTCGCTCATGAAGCTCGTCGGCCGCGGCGACACGACCGTGGTCGACGCGTATCTGAGTCCGATTCTGCGCAGGTACGTGGCCCGGGTTCGCAGCGCGCTGAGCGGAAGCCCGAACGCGGGACGAAGGCGCCTGCTGTTCATGCAGTCGAACGGCGGACTGACGGACGCCGACCGGTTCCAAGGCAAGGACGCCATCCTGTCAGGCCCGGCAGGCGGCGTTGTCGGGATGGCGAGGACCGGCGAAATCGCGGGCCACCGCAACCTGATCGGGTTCGACATGGGCGGCACGTCGACCGATGTCTGCCATTACGCAGGCAAATTCGAGCGGAGCTTCGAGACCGAGGTGGCGGGCGTGCGAATCCGCGCGCCGATGATGAGGATCCATACGGTCGCGGCCGGAGGCGGCTCAATTCTGAGTTTCCGCGAAGGAAGGTTCCAAGTGGGTCCCGAGAGCGCGGGCGCCAACCCGGGACCGGCGTGCTACCGGCGGGGCGGCCCTCTCACGGTCACCGACTGCAACGTGTGCTTGGGAAGGATCCAGCCGGACCACTTTCCGCGCGTGTTCGGCCCCGGAGCGAACGAGCCGCTTGATCCGGACGCCGTCCGGGAGAAGTTCAAGAATCTGGCACGGAGCATTGCAAAGGAGACAGGCCGGTCGGAAATGGCCACCGAGGAGGTCGCGGAAGGCTTTCTCCGGGTGGCCGTCGAAAACATGGCCCGGGCGATAAAGAAGATCAGCATCGAGCGCGGCCACGATGTCACCCGCTACACGCTGAACTGCTTCGGCGGCGCGGGCGGGCAGCACGCCTGCAGGGTGGCGGACGCGCTCGGAATGTCCACTGTGCTCCTTCATCCTCTGGCAGGGGTGCTTTCGGCGTACGGAATGGGCCTTGCCGAGATCAGGGCGCTCCGGCAGCGCCAGTTCAACATGCCGCTGTCGGTTGGGAATTGCCGTGCTGCCGAGGCCGAGGCCGCTGCGCTTGCCAAGGAGGCGGTCGAAGAGGTCGAGGCGCAAGGAGCCGGCGCCCGACAGGTCAGATCCGTCGAGCAGGCATTGCTCCGCTACGAGGGTTCGCACCAGATCATCGAAATAGCGCTGGGGGATGCCGGGAAAATGCGCGGAGCGTTCGATGCCGCGCACCGGAAGCTTTACGGGTTCGCGGATCCCGGACGGAGCGTCCTGATCGACGCGCTTTCGATCGAAGCGATCGGCGCGCCGCCGCCAGTGCCGGAGCCCGAACGCGGAATCGAACGCACTCAACCGAGCCCCGCCGCCGAAGTCGAAATGCACGCGGACGGCAAATTCCGGAAGACTCCGTTGTACCTGCGCGAGGAGCTGAAGCCGGGCCAGTCGCTGAGCGGGCCTGCAATCGTCGCCGAAACGACAAGCACGGTGGTCGTCGAGCCTGATTGGCGCGCCATCGTGGATGCCCGCGGGAACCTGGTTCTGGAGCGGTCCGTTCCGCGTGCGGCAGCCGAGCGGGTAGGCGAATCCCCCGACCCCGTGATGCTGGAGGTATTCAACAACCTGTTCATGTCGATCGCCGAGCAGATGGGCGCGACGCTGGCGAACACGGCGTACTCGGTCAACATCAAAGAGCGACTTGATTTCTCTTGCGCGCTGTTCGATCCCGGCGGCGGCTTGGTCGCCAACGCGCCGCACATCCCCGTCCATCTCGGTTCAATGGGCGAGTCCGTTCGGGCAGCGATCCGCAACAACCAAGGGCGGATGAGGCAGGGCGACGTCTACGTGCTGAACGCGCCTTACAACGGCGGAACCCATCTACCCGACATAACCGTGGTAACGCCGGTCTTCGACAATTCAGGCAAGGAAATCCTCTTCTTTGTCGGTTCGCGCGGGCACCACGCGGACGTCGGAGGACGGACTCCGGGGTCCGCGCCTCCGGACAGCGCAAGGATCGAGGAGGAAGGCGTGCTCATCGACAATTTCAAGATGGTCGACCAAGGCACCTTCCTCGAAAACGAAACCCGGGCTCTGCTCCGATCCGGCCCTTACCCTTGCCGGTCCGTCGACAACAACATTGCGGATTTGGCGGCGCAGGCCGCCGCCAACGAAACCGGCGCGCGGGAGGTTCGGAAGATGGTCGAGCAGTTCGGCCTCGGCGTCGTCCAAGCCTACATGCGTCATGTCCAGGACAACGCCGAGGAGAGCGTCCGCAGGGTGCTTGGAAAGCTGGCGGACGGGCGGAACACTTACGAGCTCGACAGCGGGGCCCGGATCGAAGTGAGCTTCGCGGTCGACCGCGCAGCCCGCGAGGCTGTGATCGACTTCACTGGAACCAGCAGGCAGGATCCCGGAAACTACAACGCGCCGCTGGCGGTCTGCCGGTCGGCCGTGCTCTACGTGTTCAGAACGCTGGTCGGGAGCGACATCCCGCTCAATGAAGGATGCTTGAAGCCGCTCCGCCTCATCGTGCCGACAGGCACCTTCCTGAACCCGGAGTACCCGGCGGCGGTGATTGCCGGGAACACGGAAGTCAGCCAAGCGGTCGCCGACGCCCTGTACGGCGCGCTCGGCGTGATTGCGGGATCCCAAGGCACGATGAACAACCACATTTGGGGAAACGAGAGCTTCCAGAACTACGAGACCATCGGCGGTGGCGCGGGCGCCGGCCCGTCCTTCGACGGCGCCGACGCGATCCATACCCACATGACCAACACGCGGATGACCGATCCCGAGGTGCTGGAATGGCGGTTCCCGGTCCGGCTGGAGGAGTTCTCGATCAGGCAGGACTCCGGCGGAAAGGGTCGGCACCGGGGCGGCAACGGGATACGGCGTGTGCTCAGATTCCTGGAACCGATGACCACGACGGTCCTGTCGTCCCACCGGCGGATACCGCCTCAGGGAGCGGCGGGCGGCGAGCCCGGCCTGACAGGACGGAACGCCGTGCGGAAGGCGGACGGCGAGCTGCTGGAGCTGGGGGGAAACGACATCGCCGAAGTCGGGCCGGACGATCTGTTCATCATGGAGACGCCCGGCGGCGGCGGGTTCGGCGCGATCCCAAACGAAAGCGGCGATCAGTGTCCCGGACCGCGATGCCCGCGCGAATCGGAAGACCCCGCCACTGGCTGAGGGGGATGCAATGAAGCTGAGCGCGACCTCATGGTCGTTTCCTCTGCTGACGCTTGCGGAAGCCGGCAGGGTCGTCGAGGCGCTCGGCATCGACGGGCTGGATCTGGGCCTGTTCTACAAGTCGTCGCTGGACAAGAAGCGCATCCTCGCCGACCCGGAGGCGTACGGCGAGGAGATTCGCGCGACGCTGCCCGTCAGGGTCGCAAACTACTACCATCTGTTCGGATCGGATCTCCACGAGCGCAATCTCGCTCTTCCGCCCGATCCGGAAAACCTGCGCGACCTCAAGGCCGCGCTGAAATTCGCCAAGGCCGCCGGCGCGCCGACCGTTTTCATCCTGCCGGGAATGGTGAACCCCGGTCAGAGCCGGAGCGAGGCCCTTGAGCGGTCGGCGGAAGCGCTGAAGCCGATGGTCGACGCCGGGATCAAGGAAGGGGTTACCGTAACGGTCGAACCCCATGCGCACGGCATCGCCGAATCGGTGGAGGCGGCGCAGGCGCTTCTCGACAGCGTGCCCGGGCTGAAGCTGACTCTGGACCCCGCGCACTTCGTAGCGCTGGGCTTCCGCCAGGACGAAATCGAGGCGCTGGCCCCGCACGCCGCCCACATCCATCTCCGCCAGGCGAGGCAGGGCCGTCTGCAAAGCAGGCTTGAAGACGGCACGATAAACTTCCCGGCGTTCCTTGGCGCGTTGAAGGACGCGGGCTACGAAGGATGGCTGGCTGCGGAGTACGTCCACCAGCCGTACATGAACACGCTCTTCGAGGACGTGCTGTCGGAAACCGTGAAGATGCGGGACTGCGTCCGCGGCTGGCTGGATTGAATGCTCGGAAAGGACGGCTTGAATGGGACATTACGCTTGGGTGCTTGAGGTCCGCCCCGGATACGAGGAGGAGTACAAGAAGCGCCATGACGAGATCTGGCCTGAAATGGTCGAGGAGCTGACCGCTTCAGGCATCCGGAACTACAACATCTTCCGGCACGGGCTGACGCTGTTCGGATATTTCGAAACCGACGATCTTGAGAGGACGATCGCCTATCTCAAGGAGAGCGACATCAACCGGCGGTGGGGAGAACACATGACTCCGATCATGAAGATCGAGGCCGATTCGCGGACCGGCTTTCCGTTTCTGCTCCCGCTTCAATGGCGCATGGACTGACGTGCCGAGCGCGCCAACTGCGTAGCCGAACGGCTTTCCGCTTCCCTCGCCTACCGCAATCAAGAATAGGATGCGCCGATGGAGACAGGCAAAACAGCGCTCGTAACGGGCGCTTCGCGCGGAATCGGCCTCGAGACGGCCCGGCAGCTCGTCGCCCGGGGATGGAAGGTCGGAATGACGGCCCGGAGCGGCGGCGTCCTTGCGGAAGCCGCCGAATCGCTCGGCCCGGAAAACGCCGTGGCCGTCCAATGCGACGTGGCGGATTGGAGCGAGGTGCAATCCGCCTGCGGCGAAGTGTCCGGGCGATTCGGAACGATCACGGCACTCGTGAACAACGCCGGCGTGATCGACCCGGTCGGCCGGCTGGCCGACACCGATCCGGCGGAATGGGTCCATCTCCTTCAGATCAACATCGGAGGCCCAATGAACGCCGCCCGCGCCGTCCTTCCCGGAATGCTCGAGCAGGGGCGCGGCGTGGTCGTGAACCTTTCGTCCGGGGCGGCGCACTCCGTCGTCGAGGGCTGGAGCTCGTACTGCTCGTCGAAGGCGGGCCTGAACATGTTCACGCGCTGCCTCGCGGCGGAGTACGGCCCGATGGGAATCCGGGTGCACGATTTCGTTCCCGGCCTGGTCTCGACCAGCATGCTCAACGGCGCGCAGAGGAAATTCGACAATTTCGTCTCGCGGATCGGCGACGAATCCAAGCTGCCGCCGGAACTGCCGGCGCGCTGCATCGCCTGGCTGATCGACGAAGGCGAAGGCCGGGCGACGGAAATCCACCAATCGATCAGGGATCCCGAGCTCCGCGCAATGGTGGGCCTGGAGGAGCGCGAACAGTGGTGAACGGCCTGAGTCCGTCCAGCCTGGACCTCGAAGGAAGGAAGATCCTGGTTGCCGGAGCCGCGCGCGGCATCGGCAAGGCGACCGCGATCTGGATATCGAAGCTGGGGGCGAGAGTCGTGCCCGCCGACATCAGGGACTGCTCGGCGACGGCGGAAGCTTGCGGAGGCGTCGAGCCGCAGCGGCTCGATGTTTCGGATCGGAAAGGGGTCGAAGCGGCCGTCGCCCGCTTGGACGGCACGGACGGGCCGCTCTACGGCGTCGTCAACTGCGCGGGCGTGCTGATACGAAGGCCGCTTGAGGAGACCAAGGCGGAGGAATTGGAGCTTCAGACCGCCGCGAATCAGCTCGGCGCGCTTCATCTGGCCTGCGCCGCGCACAAGGCGATGTGCGCCCGCAGCGAAGGCCGGATCGTCCTGTTCACCAGCCAAGGCGCGTTCACGGGCGGATTCATGGGATCCGTTCCGTACGCAATGAACAAGGCCGCGGTGGGCGCGCTGGTCAAATCCCTTGCCAGAACCGGCGCCCCGTACGGGGTAACGGTGAACGCCGTGGCGCCGGGGGCGGTGGACACCGAGATGCTGCACGAGGGCCTCAGCGCGGAGGATGCGGAGGAGTTCAAGCGGAAAATACTTGTCGGGCGCTTCGCCGAGGCCGACGAGCTGGCAGGACCCGCTGCGTTCCTTCTGAGCAGCTGGGCTCGATACATCACCGGCGCAACCTTGCACGTGAATGGCGGGCAGCTGATGGTTTGACGGCGCGCTTGGCAACAGGCAGCAAGACTGCGGGGGACGCAGGCGCGGCATCAAGGAGGGCATGCATGGCAACAGCGAGAATCGCGCTCATCGGCGCCGGTTGGTGGGGCGTCGAGGTGTATCTGCCCGCGATGCTGGAGCATCCGGATATCCAAGTTGCCGGCGTGTGCCGCCGGAACAAGGAGGCGCTCGCGCGGATACTGGCGAAATACCCTGCTCTTTCCGGCTACGCCGATTACCGGGAAATGCTCGAACAGGAACGGCCAGACGCCGCGGTCGTTACATCCCCGCACACGGCCCACTACGAGCACGGCATGGCGGCGCTGGAAGCCGGATGCCACGTGCTGATCGACAAGCCGATGGCGACCAGCGCGAATGACGCGAGGAAGCTCAAGCGACTCGCCGATGACCGCGGCCTCGAAATCCTCATCCCGTACGGCTGGAACTACAAGGAGTTCGCGACGACCGCCTCCCGCCTGATCGCCAACGGGCGAGTCGGCGAGGTGCGCCACGCCACCTGCAACATGGCAACGTTCACCTTCGACCTGTTCAGCGGGCGCGGCCTCAAGGAGGCGGAGTCCCACATGTTCCAGCCGAACCGCTCCACCTGGGCCGACCCCGAGAACGCCGGCGGCTACGGCTGGGGGCAGCTCAGCCACGCGCTCGGTCTCCTGTTCCGTCTCGTGGACATGGCGCCCAAGGAGGTCTACGCGCTTGGCGGCAAATCGGAAGTCGGCGTGGATCTGACCGACGCCGCGGTACTTTCGTTCGCCAACGGCGCTACGGCGAGCGTGTCGGGCAGCGCGCTCGTGCCCAAGCACTGCTCCTACCAGATGGATGTGCGCGTCTACGGCACGGAGGGCATGCTGCTAATCGACATGGAAAGGACCCGCATGGAATTGCGCCGCCTGGACAAGGACGATGTGGTTCTGGATCTGGGACCGGACGCCGGGCAGTACGCGGCGGTCGAGCCCATCAGCAGGCTGGCGGAGGTATGCCTCGGGAAGGCCGAGACGATCGAGGCTAACGGAACGGTCGGAATGCGGGCGGTCGAGGTCCTCGACGCGATGTACCGCTCCTTCAGGTCCGGCAAGCCGGAGGCCGTCGCGCAATGAAGTGGGCGACCACCCGCAAAGACATCGTCAGGCCGGGGTTTTCGACTCCGCTTGACGCGCCGCTGGTGCCGGAGTTCCCGGTTCCGTTCAGGGACGTGTCGATCCTCACGCTCGTCTACCGGACCAGCCCGGAAGCCATTGCCAAGCTGCTGCCCGAACCACTGCTGCCCACAGGCGACGAGGTCATGATCCACATCTACCGCATGGGCGATCCGTCCTGGCTGGGGCCGTACAGCGAGTCCAACGTGATGTTCGGAGCAAAGCTTCCGGGCCGAGCGGCGGGTTCGTATTCGCCCTATCTGTTCCTCCAGTCGGACATCGGCGTCTCGCACGGGCGCGAAGTGCATGGGCAGCCCAAGAAGCACGGCCTGCCGCGCGTGGAGTTCCGCGGCGATCTGATAGTCGGGACCGTCGAACGGAACGGGATCGACATCGTAACCGGCACGATGCCGTACAAGCAGCGCCGGGCCGACATTGCGGAGCTGTCCTCGATCTTCCCGTTCGCAACCAACATCAACCTGAAGGCGGTGGACCATATCGACGGAACGCCCGCGATCAGGCAGCTGACCTCGCGCACGCTGTCAGAGGTCCGGGTGAGCGAATGCTGGCGGGGACCTTGCACGGTCGAGCTGCGGCCGAACGCGCAGGCGCCGGTCCACAGGCTGCCCGTCCGCAAGATGCTCGACGGATTCTACTGGACAGCGGAATTCGAACTGGCGCCCGGAAAAGTGCTGTTGGACTACTTGAACGAAGATCGGGCCGGCGCCGGAACATGACAAGCCGCAGACGCTTTCGATCCCCCGCCGCCAACGGCGGCCGCGCGCCGGGCAGATGTTTCCGCTCCCGCCGCACCGCGGGCAGCCAGCGATGAGCAAGGGCGCACGCATCCGGTCCGTCGAGGCGCATCCGATATCGTACCGCGAGCCAACGGATCACAACCGCTTCCGTTCCGTTTGCCTGGTCAAAATCACATGCGAAGACGGCCTGGCGGGATGGGGCGAGTGCAGCACGTTCTTTCCGGAGGCAACGCTGGCAGCAGCCAGAATTGTCGAAGGGATGGCCGAGATCGCGGTTGGACGGAGCGCACTGGAGAACGAGGCCGTCTGGCACAAGCTCAAGGCTCACTCCTGGTGGTACGGCACGGGCGCGGGAATCGCGTCCTTCGCGATCTCCGGCATCGACATCGCGCTCTGGGACCTGAAGGGAAAGCTGCTCGGGGCAAGCCTGCTGGATCTGCTCGGCGGGCCGGTCCAGGACGAGCTTCCTGCAATCGCCAGCCTTCATGGCACCCGTCCCGACATCGGAGACATGGCGGAGGAGATCGCGGCGCACACCGCGACAGGGCTGCATGGTGCGAAGGTCGGTTTCGGAAAGCACGGCGACGCGAACCTTGGATTCCGCCATGACCGCGACATCGAGTTCGCCGAAAGGGTCTTGGACGCGATGGGTCCCGGTAAGGACCTGATGATCGACCTCGGCGTCAGGAACTTCTGGGATGTGCCTACAGCGATACGCCGCGCCCGCGCGTTCGAGGAGCTGGGCGTGGCCTGGCTCGAGGAGCCGCTCGGCCACGACGACCCGGAGGGCTACGCCGCCCTCAGGGCCGCGACGGGCATCCGAATCGCCTATGGCGAGCGGGAGTGGAACGACCGCGGCGTGAAGAGAATCGTCGACTCGGGCACCGTCGACGTTGTCGGGCTGGACCCCGGCAGGGTCGAAGGGATCACGGGCTTCCGCAAATCCGCCGAGATTTGCGCACTGTCCCGCAGGCAGGCGAACGCGCATAATTTCTCGACCGTAATCGTTGGAGCCGCGAGCCAAGCGCTCAGCTTCGCCTGCCCCGCGTGCCGACTGCTCGAACTCCAGCCGGCATACGGCCCGGCCCAAGAGGACCTTGCCGACCGACCCGTCAGGCACGTTAACGGGTTCGTCGAGCGGCCGTCCGGCCCTGGACTAGGCATCGAGATCGACGAGGATGTTGTTCGGAAGATGAAACTTGCCAGCTGAAGGCGAAACGCAGCGCATTCACCGTGCTCTTGCACGCAAGGGCTGCGCAACAGCGGATCGAACGAAAAGGGTTGCAGTCACACCGGCGATGGCGGTGCGCTCGCGCCATCTGTCGTGTGCGCAGTCTCATCACTCGATTGGTCACGAGGCCGGAGACCGGGCCCGTGCGCGGCACCATCGCACCCGCGCACCGTATGCAGGAAATGCGACAAATTGGTGTCAACTTTCGTAGAATCAGCTCTTGGGGCAAGCGGGACCATGGCGTGGCAGAAGCAATTCAGCTAAATGCCTCGGATGGTCGAAGCCGAGCCTGATCGATCGACCGCGGGTCGCGGTTGGAGCCCACTCTTGAAGCGGGCTCATCGCGCAGTGAGCATCGTGGCTGCGCACGGTGGTTTGCAGCCAGAACTGCCCGTTGAGCCGTCATACAAAACTTTCGAAAGGCACGCGTGATGGCAAGGAAGAAGAAAAGATCCTCCAAGGATGCACAGGAAGGCTCGGCATGGTTCAATTCCCGAACGGGCGAGTTCACTGATCCGGACTACAAGGCTTGGGCCGAGGAGAACCTGATTGAGCAGCGGGGTGCCGACGACGGCCGAGAAGGGTTTCCGCCTGCGGACCAAGGCACGATGGACCGAACCCACATTGAAATTGAAAGCTATGTGTCCGACATGGCGACAGAATGCCGACGGGAGGTATCACAATATCTAGCAGACCTGATGGGGTCCATCAACTCGGTACACGACGAGACCGGCCTACAAATCCTTACGGGTCGTGCAAAAGGAATAGCCGACGACGCCAAAGGCGCTTACCAAAATCTAGTGGACCAAAGCACGGCGGAATTGAAGCCAGTGCTTGAGGAGTATCGGAAGCAAGAGGCGGGTTTAGCCGAGTTCAAGCGAAATAACAATATTGGACCGCGAGCTGCCGACGATTCAAAGAGCCGGGAGGCATGGCTTTGGATTGCAGCAATCTTTGTCGTCGAGTGTTTAGTTAATGCATTTGTCCTTCGAGACGTTGTGCCAGCCGGCACAGCAGGTGCACTGTCGATGACGCTGGTCATTACTGCCGTAAATGTTTTTTTTGGTGCGTTGTTCATCGGCGAAGGTTGGCGCAGCAAAAACTCCATACAAGGGAACACAAGGGTACGGGGCTATGTCCAAGTGTTTTTTTTCAGCTTGCTGCTGATTGCATTCAACATTCTCGTCGGCCACGGGCGCGATGCAATGCAGCGGCTTGAAGCGGAATTGCGCAGTGGCGGAACAATTGAGGCGTTCACTAGTGTTGGAATAAACGCTTGGCAACAATTCCTCACGGATCCTTTCGGTTTTGAATCGTTCACGGCACCCCTGCTCATGGTAGCTGGCTTTCTTTCCTTCGCAGTGGCAAGCTGGAAAGGCTACGAACGCGATGACCCGTATCCGGGATACGGGAGGATAAGCCGCAGGACGGAACTGGCGCGCACGGATTACCTGGACCAGCGAGAAGAACGAACGGAGGATCTGAAAAAGATCCACGCTAATGCGTTGAAGAATTTGGATGAGCTCGTTAACGAGGCACTCTTCAAACGAGACGAGTACGACGAACTGCGTGAGCGCGGACGCATCACAATCGAAGGGCTGAAGATGCAAATGCAGCACCTTGGAGGGATTCTGCGCGAACTGGTCCAGATTTACAGGGATGCCAATGTCAAGGCACGCGATAGCAAGGAGGCTCCGGAATACTTCTCCAAGGATTTAACCCTCAGGCCGGATCTGCTGGTGCCACCGGAGTTTTCGCCACCGGAGCGACCGACGGTCGGCGTCCTAGCAGACGCCGTTGCAGAACAAAAGTCATCACTGCAGAAGCAGTACGATCACCTGCTTACTGCAACGTTCCCGAAGGAATAGGAATTGCGGCCGTGACTCGACGAAGACGGTTAGGGCGTCCCCGCGGTCGCCCGAAGTGGCCGGCAAGATTCGTGCTGGCTTGGTGTGGAATTGGCGTTGTCGGGTTGGGTTTATTTGCATTCGCATTTCTGGGAGCGCCCGAGCGGCTCGACAGCAATCTATGTCCCGAATCGGGAGCAATAAGCGAAACGGTGGTGCTCGTAGACCCAAGCTCACAGCTAACGACTAAGCATGAAAGCGAGCTGGATCGACTGATTCGCGAATTCAAAAACCAGGATAGTCGTGTGCACATTCCGCCTAAAGGGCGGCTTACAGCCTACCATCTGCCTGATGTCGGCGAAGGGCCGATTTCGGCTGTAGCTACGGTATGCAACCCTGGAACCAATCCGGATGATCGCCGATGGATCGACGATCTAACGCAGGGACAGCTTATTGCGTTGAGCAGATGGCGGCAGTTTGAGCGCGAACTTAAGCCCCTTTTCCCAGAACAGTCGGATGAGGAGCATTTGAAATCGCCTATTCTGGAAACAATCTCAGTTATCGTTCCTCGGCACATTGGACACTTGAGTGGGAATCATTCGCGACGTCTGCATTTGGTGATTTGGTCAGACTTGCTGCAAAACACCGACCACTTAAGCCAGTACGGAGCCTATCCTGATCCTGACCAGTTCATGAGTGACGGAGCATTCAGGCATCTCAAAACCGATCTCAGGGGAACGGACGTTTCAATTTTTAGGCTGGAGCGACCCAATCACGAGCAACTTCAGGACGCCGCGCACTACCGCTGGTGGCGTGAGGTTCTATCAGCCATGGGCGGGCGAATTCTTCGGCAAGAGTCGATATGAACCCTAAAGCACAAATTGAATTGTTTGTCCCTCTGGTTCTGGCGTTCACCGTGGGAGTGCTGCTTATGATAGCGGCGTACCATCCCAACATCGACATGCTCAAGGGCAAGTGGAGCGCAGCAGTGATCGCCGCACTAGTGATTTCCGCGGTGGGACTATGGTTCATTCTTGCAAAACGCGACATTGTCGACATGGAGAAAGCAGGGGACGGGTGCTACTACTTGGGCCTGATATTCACGCTGTTATCTCTGATTGTCGTTCTGGCTGGGTTTGGCGAAGATTTTGCCGGAGCGACAGCGGACCAGCGTACAGAGGATGTGATTTCCAAGTTCGGCGTGGCGCTAAGCAGCACGCTTGCTGGCGTGATCTTTCGAGTTGCTTTGCAGAGTTTCGCAACTGACGACGAAATTGGAACCGGGCCGCTGACGCCTGAAAGCGCACAGACCTTGTATGGCAACTCTCTTGCCCATGCGACCCGGCGAACGCTGCGTGAGATGCGAACCGCGGAAGAGAGCTTCTCCCGGCTGGCTCGAAGCGCACGACGCCGAGTTGAATTGATGGAGGCTCGCATTTCGAAACCCGGGCAGCACGCCGGAGTGGCCGCCTCGGAGGCATTCGAGCGGATGGCGGAAAGCATTCAGAAGGTTGAGCGATCAGTCCTGCAAATGCAAAAGCAGACCGAAGAGCACGCACGGCAGATTCAAAGCGTTAGGGCTGAAGCAAAGTCGCTAACCGAATTTACACGGAACACAACTGAGGAGGTTGCGAAGCATGCAAGCGCGACGCAGTCGGCGACAAATGATCTACGGGATTCGATGGCGAAATTCAGCGCAAATGCTGCAAGCGCGGCAAAGATCATAAAAGATGTCGGAATGGAAACAGAGGCGACTGTTCGTGCAAGCAAACATTCGGTCCAAGTGCTGGAAACCACGGCAACGAACGCTAGAGAGGTTTTAGCTGAGACGGAATCCGGCATTCGAGCGGCAACTGAAGATCTGAAGGGCATTGGCGAAGAGACGGCGGCTGCCGTCACCAAAACGCACGCCGCCACAGCCAAATCACTGGAGTACGCGGCATCGAACGCAAGACAAGAGTTGAAGGATCTGCATGCCGACATTCAATCGGTTGCCGACCAACTAAAGGAATCCGGGATGGAGACAACGACGGCGGTCCGCGGTACCGGTCAAGCGGCTTTGGAGCTCAAAGACGCGGCATCTATTGCACGAACGGAGATTAAGGAACTTGGCGCAGAAATCAGATTGTCGGCGGACAATCTCAAAGAGGCCGGAAAAAACACCGCAGCAGCTATCGCTGTAGCTCAAACGGAAGCCGCAAAGACAGTTGATGACACGATTTCGAATGCCAAGTGGGAGACAAGGGAACTGGAATCTGAAATCAATTCGGTGACAGAAGGCATCAAGGCGGCCAGCCAGGAAGCGGTCGCTGCAGTTCGCGGAACCGCCCATGCTGTCCAAGCGCTCACGGACGCAGCATTGAAAACGAACAGCGAAGCAAAAGAAATGAAAGCCGATGCTCAAAGAACCACCGACAACCTGAAGGAAGCCGGAAGGGAAGTGTCGAAAGCAATTGCCGCAGCGAAAGACGACGCCATTAAGTCAATCGGAGACGCAGTGACTAAGGCAAAGAGGGCGTCGTCTAAGGCAGCAGCGAAGGGCGGAACTTCAGACATTTTCAAAACTGCTGCTCAAAGCAACGCTTCGGTTGAATCTGGTACCACCGAAAAGTCGGCGAGGTGGCCATGGCCCAAGGTAAAAAAATGAGACGGATTCGAACGCAGCTTTTGATACTGCCCTCCGGGGACACGGTCGGTTAAGGAAGTAAGCAATGCGTCAGGAACGAGCATACCGGAGAGGTACAGTTGCCGGTCTATCGCTCGGAGAAGTGTTCATCTTATTGTCTTTCGTGCTGGTGTTGGCTGTTTTGTTGATCAGCATTGATTTTCGGTCCGAAGGCGCATCCGAATCCGTGGAGCCTACGGACACGAACAGCATTGAGCTTCGGGACCCGGATTCGATTCAAACACTTGTCGAGGAAAGGGACGCCGCTCGGAAGGAGCGAGATTCGGCGAACAAGAAGCTGGATAGCGCAGAGCAGAAGATTCAAACACTTGTCGAGGAAAGGGACGCCGCTCGGAAGGAGCGAGATTCGGCGAACAAGAAGCTGGATAGCGCAGAGCAGAAATTGCAGCGGCTAGAAGATCAAGTGAAAGATCTCCGTTCTGGTGAAGGGGATCGCGCTGACGACGAATTCGACGACCTTGATGAAGCAAAGATGGTAATCGACGAGCTCTACGAAGTGGTAGCTACCCAAAACGTGGAGCTGGCGGAACGCGACCAGGAAATTAAAGGGCTAAAGTCCAAAATCAGGGATTTGCGGGAAGCGTTGACCCGGGCCGAAGAACAGATTGAAGAGAGAATCAAAAAGAGCGAAAAAGGTTCAAACCCGCCGTGCTGGTATGAGCTGGTTTCGGCAGAAGGGGGATCCGGTACCCGGGAGAGAGCGATTTATGCGCTCGACCTTCGCGTTACGGACTTGGAAATCATGTTCGGGAACCGCGGCCTGCCCCCGGGCGCGGCCAAAGGCAGCGATAGCCGCGGTCGCAGCTTCGCGGCAGAGGCGGAGATGTTGGGGCTGCCGGACATGCCTTACGGTGTCTGGCTTACCCACGCCCAAGCTAGCAGCGAGCTCAAGAAGCTTGCTGATGCAGGTGCCGCAAGTGAGGTTCGAACCTATCCATGCAAGTTTTTTGCCAAGATTTGGGACCAAACCGGCACCGGACCGGAATCGAAAGACAATTGGCGGCGAATCCGGGAAGACGTAATCGAAAGATTCGTTCTGATTTATGTCGTCAAGGACGATCCTTGGCCTCACTGAGGCGATGAGTGTCAGCGAGCGAGACTTTAGAAGAATTCCCTCGACAGGTGCCACTGCGCGTTAACGCGCCTCAACAGCGAACTCTCCGAAACTGGAACCGCCTTGGCACCGCCTCCTGTCCCGTCCAGCAGCGTCTTGATTCTCAATCAGTCGATCGTTGCTCCGCCGTCGATTACGAGATGGGCACCTGTAATGAACGACGCCTCGTCGGACGCCAGAAACAACACTCCGTTCGCAACCTCGTCCGGCTCTCCCATTCGCTTCATCAGCGTATCCTGGCCGAACAGGCGGCGTCCCTCCTCCCTGCCGATGCCCAGGTAATCCATGTGCCCCTCGCTGGCCCGGGTGTAGATCGGTCCCGGGCAGACTCCGTTCACCCGGATGTTCTCGGGCGCGAGATCCATGGCAAGGCAGCGCGTCAGCTGCGCGACGGCTCCTTTTGAAGTGTTGTACGGCACGAAGCCCGGCTGGGCGATGAAGCTGCTCATAGAGGCGACATTCACGATGGAACCGCCGCCCGCTCCGCGCATCTGAGGAAGCACCGCCCGAACGGTGTTCGAATAGCCGAGAACATTCACGCCCAGTACCTTCGCCCAGTCGTCCGCCGTGACTTCGTCAATCTTGCCGAACACGAATGCGGCCGCATTGTTCACCAGTATCGTGGTCGGGCCGTGATCGGCTTCCGCCGCCTTCGCCATGGCCTCCACTTCATCCACATTCGAAACATCGGTTTCGCGGAACAGGGCGCGGCCGCCGGCTTCCCGGATTTCGGCTTCAACTGCCTGGCCCGCGGCTTTGTCGATCTCGGCTATCGCTACGCTAGCGCCTTCAGCTGCGAATCTGAGCGCAACCGCCTTCCCGATTCCGGCACCCGCGCCGGTCACGATCGCGTTCCTGCCTTCAAGCCTCATGGATTCCTCCTTGGTGCCCGCCTGATCCGGCAAAAGCGGGTCCGGCTGCGTCAGCCGCCGCAATAATCATTGCATACCCGCGCGGTAGACCCGGCGGGCGTTGTCGGCGAACAGAAGCTGCCGATCTTGTTCGCCCAAGTGGCCCGCCAGATCCGAGAAGGCGGCGTAGAGCTTGTCCGCAGGCCAGCCTGCCGCTTTTTCCACAGGGAAATTCGATGCGAACATGCACCTTCGAATGCCGAAGAGCTCAATCGCCTTGTGCACCGCGTCGCGCACGAGCGCGTTCCCGTCCCATGCCTTGTCCGCATAGGACAGCATCGAAATCTTCAGATTCACCTGCTCAAGATCGGCGAGCGCTTTCAGCCCGTCCCAATACTGCTCGCCTCCGCGCTCAAGATCGCTGGCGACCGGGCTGCCCAAGTGGTTCAAGATGACCGTGGTTCCCGGATGCCGCGACAAAACGCCCGCCGCTTTGCGGAACTGTCGGGGATTGAGCTGGAGCTCGAACGAGATCGGCCGCTCCGCGAGCGCGGCAAAGCCTTCCCGCCAATCCTTGCGGTCGAGGAAATCGCCGCGGCTGCCGTTCCGCGGCCAGGAAGGCTCGTAGTTCAGTATCTGGCGTATGCCGCGGAATTCCGAGCACGCCGCAAGACCGTCCAGCAATACTGGCAACTCCGGGTCCTCAAGAGGCGCGGTTCCGACCAGCACGTAATCCAGCGGCGAATTCGCCAGATGCCGGGAAACCCATTGCGTTTCCGCAAGGCATGCCTCCCGATATTTCGATCCGTCGGCATCCACGTGGCATACGCTGACCGCCTCGACGAATGTCCCGCCGGTCAGTTCGAACCCGGCTGATCGAAGATCGGCCTCGTACTGCTCAAGGCCGTAGAGCGGATTGCCGTCGACGGCGAAAAGCTGCGCCGGATCATGGCCGCTCGAGGAATCGCCCGATACGTCCCAAATGTGGAAGTGCGGGTCCCAGATCCTCATGCGCCATCATCCCGCCGCTGGCGGGGCCGCCGTCCGCATGGACGGCGGCCCCGATTGTTCTGCGACGCGGCCTCGGCGCTCCCGTTCCCGGACCGGGAAGTCGTCGGAAGCGCAGAGTCGCCGCGAGGAAACGCTGAAGCTGCCTTGCCTACTGGGCGGCGGCTTCGACGTTGCCTTGGTTGTAGACCGTGAACGGCCCCATCAGAACCCGCAGGCCCTGATCGCGCGTCGGATCCTTCTCGATCGTGTAATCGCCCATGCGGCCCGCGTTGAAGCTTGCGCCGTCGACAGCATCCATCTGCCCTGTCGCCATAAGATAGGTCGTGTAGTAGGTCAGATATCCCAGATCCACGAAGCTCCAGAGCGCGAACTCCGGCGCGCAGCCGTTCATGGTGAAGTTAACCATCTCGGCCGGAAGGCCAAGGCCGCTTACCTTCACTTCGTCGCAAAGGCCCTCATCCTGCATCGCTTTCGCTGCCGCGGCGATTCCAACCGTCGTCGGCGCCATGATGAGCTTGAGGTTCGAGTGCTTGTCGACCAGCGCGAGAGCCTGGTTGTAGCTCTTCTCCGACTGGTCGTCCCCGTAAACCACATCGACAAGGTTCAAGGCCGAGTATTTGCCGTCCTCGAGCGCCGTCTGCATCGCCGCGATCCATGCATTCTGGTTGGCGGCGTCAGGCGTTGCGGAAAGGATGGCGAAATCGCCGCCGTCCGCGCCCATTATGCTCAGTGCCATATCGGCCATGACAACGCCGGTCTCGTCGAAGTCGACTTGGGCAATGAACAGCTGCTCCCCTTCCGAGGACGGAATCGGCGAATCCCAAGTCACGACCGTAAGGCCCTTCTCCCGCGCCGCGCGGGCCGCAGGAACGATCTGGTCGCCAGCGTTGTTCGAGATCATGATGCCGTCCTGGCCCTGCGTCGTCGCAGTCGTGATAATCTCGATCTGGCCCGCAACGCTGTTCTCCGGCGTCGGCCCGATGAACTCGAGCATGCCGGGATTGCCCAATTCAGCATGAGCCTCCATGGCGCCGTTGTTCGCCTGATCGAAGACCAGGATGCCGATGAATTTGGGCAGGAGCACGAGATTGGCCTCCTTGCCCTTCTCGGCCATGACTTGGCCTTGAGCCGCGAATCCCCAGCACGCCACAGCAAGGGCGGGAATCAGCGGAGCGAAAATTCTACCGGGTTTCATGTTTTTCTCCATCATGGTTGCGAGTTGCGGTTCCCCGGACAGCCGCCGAGCGTTCGGCGATGCGCGCCACCGGAGGCCGGGACCCTCCGGAAGCGCGGTGCGCAAGCGGGCAGCGCATTGGCTGCCGTCGCTTGTTCCGACGTTGTCATTTCCGTCTGGCGCCACGAGCGCGGATCCTGTCGGCAAGGTTCCGGATGTTCGGGATCATGGCCGACATGATCAGGATGATGCCTATGACGCCGGTTTGAACGTGGCCTGTAATGTTGCTTAGCGCCATCCCGTTTCGCAAGTACAGCACAATCAGAATCGCCAGAATCACGCCTAGAATCGAGCCCGAGCCCCCGAAGATGCTTACGCCTCCGAGCAGCACGATCGTGATGATGTCGAGTTCGAATCCCAGCCCCATGTCGCCGCGGACCGTGCCCAGCCGCGCCGCGAACAGAATTCCGGCAATTGCGGCAATGAGTCCGGATGCAGTGAACAGAATCATCTTCACGCGCGCGACCTGGATGCCGGAATAGCGCGCTACCTCCTCGCTTATCCCGATGATTCGCACTTGGCGTCCGAAGCCGCTGTACTGGAGGACGACCACCGCCAGCACCAGAAAGGCGAAGAAAATCATCATCGAAAGCGGAACCGGGCCGATCAGCGGCTGCTGGCCGAGCGCTTCGAACCACGCCGGAAACTCCTTGATCGACCGATCCTCGACCAGAACCCGGGCCATGCCCCGGAAGCCGATGAGCATCGCAAGCGTCACGACGAGCGACGGCAGCCTCACAACGGTGACCCAGAATCCGTTGAACGCGCCGCCGAGAGCGCCGATCGCCAAGCAGGCCAGCAGCGCCGCCGGAGTTGCGACGCCCTGCTGGACGAGCCATCCGAGCGCGCAGGCCGACAGCCCCATCATGGACGCGACGGAGAGGTCTATTTCCGCGTTCAGAATGATGAACGCCATGATCAGAGCGATGATCGCCTTCTCGATCGAAAGAACGAAGAGGTTGATCTGATTCTCGACGCTCAGGAACGAAGCCGTGTTGAAAGCGTTCAAGCCGATAATGCACACGAGCAGCAGCGCCAGGAATCCCTCCCAGCTTCGCAGCGCCGAGCCGACCGCGGCCAGCGCAGGCCGCTTGCCGACCCCATCCGGGGCCTCGGCTGCGCCGAACCGGTTCACGGACCGCGCCTCCTCTTCATCAGCAGCCTGTCCGCCGCGACCGCCGCGAGGATCAGAAGGCCCAGAAGGGCGTCGCGCAGGAACTCGCTGATCTGCAGGGATCGAATCAGGCTGTTCTCCAGCAGATCGATGAGGCCGGCCCCGAGCACGGCTCCGAGAATGCTGCCGGAGCCGCCGAAGATGTTGACTCCTCCAACGACGACAGCAGCCACGGATTTCAATTCGAATCCGAGTCCGGCAACGACCGTGATGTTGCCAAAGCGGGCAAGAAACAGGAAGCCGGTCAGGCCCGCGAGCGCGCCGCAAAGCACGAAAGCCGAGAACACCAGCCGCTTTGTCGCGAACCCCGCATTGCGGGCGGCCTCCGGGCTGGACCCGATCGCGTAGAGCCGCCGCCCGAACAGCGAATGCCGGAGAAGCAGCTGGAAAACGACAGCGACCGCTATCATCACCACGACGACCACGCGAAGGTTCATCCGACCGTAGCTCAAGGCGTTCAGCCTCGGGAAATCCAGAAGCCACTGCGGCAGATTCACGGTGAGGATGGTCTGGGCGTCGGAGTACTCGACGAGAAGCGTACGGTACAGCGCCAAGGTGCCCAATGTGACGATGATCGCCGGAACGCCGCAATAAGCAACGATCACGCCGTTGAACGCTCCGAGCGCGGCCCCGATCCCGATGGCCATCAGCACTGCTAGCAGCGGCTCCATTTCATTGTTGAGCGACAGCTGCTGGCCGACGAAATAAGCCGTGAAGCCCACGATCGAGCCGACGGACAGGTCGATGTTGCGGGTCAGCACGACCAGCGTCTGGCCGATCGCCAGTATCGCAAGGATCGCGACGCTGGTCGTGACCCGGTTGAACAGGCGCGCGTTCAGGTAGTTCTCGATGATCAGCGAGAAGCCAAAGAGAACGAGAATGATGATCAGCACAAGCACCCATTCGCGCCGGGTTTCCGCGCGCATGTTTCGGACCCGAGCGGCCAAAGCGCTCATGCGGCGGCGCCCGTGTTCGGCAAGGAGGGAGCGTCGCCGGTAGCGAGTGTCATGACGGCCTCCTGCGTGGCGTCGGCACGGCCTAGGATGCCCATCTGCCGACCCTCGTGCATCACCAGCACCCGGTCGCTCATCGCCACGACCTCCGGAAGATCGGAAGAGATGCAGAGCACCGCAATGCCCTCTTCGGCGAGTTCCCTCATCATTGCGTGGACCTCAGCCTTCGCACCCACATCAATCCCGCGTGTTGGCTCGTCCAACAGAAAGATTCTTGGACGTGTATTGAGCCACTTTCCGAACATCACCTTCTGCTGGTTGCCGCCGGACAGCTTCCCGACCTCGTGAAGAACCGAGGGTGCCTTGATGTCCAAGCGCCGCCGGAAGGTTTCGGCGGCGGCGTCCTCCTTCGACCTGTTTATCAACCCTAGCCGGTCGAGATAGCGGCCGAGCACAGGAAGGGAGACATTGGCGGCTATCGAAAGGGGCATCGCCAGCCCGAGCTTGCGCCGGTCCTCGGTCATGTAGGCTATGCCAAGCCGCTGGGCATCCCTAGGCGAGGAGACCTCCACGGCCTTGCCGTCGATTTCAATCACGCCTTCGTCCGCGGGCTGAATTCCGAACAGGGCAAGCGCCACATCCGTCCTGCGCGAGCCCACCAGCCCGGCGAAGCCGAGGATTTCCCCGGCGTGCAGATCGAATTCTACGCCTGAGAAGGCCCCTTCACGACCAAGCCCGCTCACTCGGCAGACCAGCTCGCCTTGGTGCCGCACGCCGGCGTCGGGGCCGTAAAGGCTGTCGACCGCCCGCCCCACCATATCGCGGATCAGTAGGTCGCGGGTAACCTCGGTTTCCGGACGGGTGGAGATGTGCCTGCCATCGCGCAGAACGGTGATCCGGTCGGCGATCTCGAACACTTCCTCAAGCCGGTGGCTGATGAAAAGAACGGCCACGCCTTGGTCTCTCAGCTGGCATGCGGTCCGGAAGAGCTGCCGAACCTCGTGATCGGAAAGCGACGCGGTCGGCTCGTCCATGATCAGGATTTTGACTTCGAGCGAAATCGCCTTCGCGATTTCCACCGCCTGCTGCGAAGCGAGCGTCAGGCCGCGGGCCGGCGCGCGAACGTCAAGCTTGACGCCGAGGCCGAAGAGTATCTCCTCGGCCTTCGCGTACATCCTGTTCCATGCGACCAAGGCGCCTTGGTTGCGATGGGTAATGAAGATGTTCTCCGCGACATCCAGATCGGGAAATACCAGCGGCTCCTGGTAAATCGCCGCGATTCCGAGGGCTTGTGCGTGCTGGGCGTTCGAGAGCTGCACCGCCGCGCCCTGAACCCTGACCTCCCCTTCGTCGGCCTCCTCGATTCCCGTAAGGATCTTGATGAGCGTGGATTTGCCGGCGCCGTTCTCCCCTACCAAGGCATGGATTTCTCCGGCGCGCAGCTCCAAGGAAACCTTGTCCAGTGCCTGCGTCATGTCGAATCGCTTGGATAGCGATCGGACCTCCAGAACCGGGATGTCGCCGCTCGGACGCCCGGCTTCCGGCGGCGTATCCACTCCTTCCGCGAGGGACGCGTCAGCGGCGGCGGAGTTCATTCAATCGGCGCTCTGAAGCCTGCTCGAGGCGGGACGCGGCACAGCAAATCCTCCCGTTCCGTCAGCCCGAATGAGTATCCGCCGTCTGGCGTTTCGCAACCGCATCGGGCCGAAAATGCCGCCCCCGAAGCCACCGGAACCGCCCGCCAGTCGCCGGACCGCGCCGACCGTGAAAAATTCCGAACATGTTTGCCCTATCCGGTCAAGCCTGCCTGCTGGAACCCCGCAGCATCTCTGAAGGCAATGAGCAAAAAGTGCTCACGGAATGTTATGAAACCGGAAAAATTATGCTGCACACCGGACTGCTGAGAAAATCGCGTTTTCATTTCAATGCAAACAGCCATTGGCCCATTCCGTTTTGCCTTCCGGCTCGTTCTTCTGGACTATTGCTCGCTGGCAAACACGGGGCGATTCACGGAGCCTCTGCGAGAAACGTAATTCGTTTCCCAGATCGGACAGGGAAGAGTCTGAACTTCAGCTCTGGCTTCGCCCGCAACTGCCCGATCATATGCCAATGATTTCGTGACCATTTCCCTCCTGCGTAAATCGCCTCGAATGCGAAACGGCGGCGATTTCCCCATCTGGACGCCAACGGGCGAGGAACCGTCCATACCGCGAGCTGGCGACATTCCGAAAAATCCAGATGTGCGGTTCAAACCGGTTCCCTCCGCAGACCGTTGGGGACGGCTGTTGGACGACCTCTTTGCCCACGACGTGCACAAACGTGAACTGCCCGGAGCAGAATGCAATTTGCGAGCCGTGCGAGGGCCGCGCCGCGCTCCTCAGATTGCCTTTTCCTCTGCTTCGGGCGTTCCGATACTGCCACCAAGCACGCCATGCGGACGGTTTCGCGCTGCAAATTGGCAGTCCGGGCCGGGATATGGCCGAGACGCATGTGAACCGTGGGCGGATTCTCCGCCGGACACGATTTACTCGCCTGCCTCGACATATTGATCTTGCGCTGCCCGACGCGACGCATCAAATCGGGCGCAACACCCAGCTTGACGATGCGGGGCTCGAGCGTGCTTCGGGGCATCGTCGGCGGGCCGGCCTTGGTGGCGGCCATAGCCTCTCCTACGGCACAATCAATTCGGCAATCACGCTGTCTTCATCAAGCTTGCCGCGCAGCACATCCACACTAGGGGTTGCCGGCGTGTACAGAAGTTCCGTCCAGCACGCTTCGCCGCGGTTGGGCAGGATCGGGCCAGCATAAAGCCGAATGTCATCCGGCCTATCGATGCTGGCAGAAACGACATTGACCTCTCCGGTCTGCCAATCGGTCGAAAGCAGGTCATCAAGCCTTAACCCCGTGTTCGAGCGAATGTAGTCCATGAGCGCGTCCTGCACGACCCAGATGGCACAACCGCCCCAATTGTTGGCGATCTGCGACTTCACGATCATTTGCGACGCCATCCGCGCCCATACCTGCCGGATATTCACGCCGGGCGACTGGCCGCGCTCGGGAAGATTCCCCCCGGCATAGAGCACGGCATCGCAGAAGGCCGATTGAATGTCCGTTCGCTTGGCACGGTTCCCGCCCGAAGTCGAGGCCGTCATGATCTCCACGATGACCGGCGGGCGTCCGTCGGCGCACAGCACATAGTCCAAGCGATAGTTCAAGTGCCTGGCGTTGTCGCGCAGCGAGATTTCCGACCATACGCGCACCGTATCGCCCGACCCGAACCCGGCGATGCGACGGACGCGCTCAAGCAGGACACGCTGTTCGGGCGACGGGCGCTCAGCGTTGAACGTGAGCAAGCGGCGCGGACAGACCGCCCAGCTGCGCACACTAAAAACCGAACAGACTCCACAGGGAATGCGCCCGTCGCGATTGCGCGCGGCTCGGTCGAAAAACGGAGCGAGAGGCTGAGCAAGGGCGGGCCATCGGGCCATGTCCCTGTTGCCCCCGCCATCGCATTGCTTGCCCTCCATGTAGGGGCAAACAGCGTGTCGGAAGCCTCCCCGCCGCGTCCCGCTTTCGGTGAGAACTTCGCCGAAAAGCTCGCGGACTACAGGTACAAAGCCTCCCGCAGGCTTGCGGCTACAGCCTTGGCAAGCGGCGGCGGCACCGCGTTGGCCACCTGCCGGTGCTGGTCGAGGTCACGAACCCTACCGATACGACGGCGGATCGGGCCCACGAACACATGGCGGTCGGGGAAGCCCTGAATCCTCGCGGATTCGCGCGGGGTGAGATAGCGGTTCTCCAAAGGATGGTACAATGCCTCCCCGCACCTGAGCGTCAGGGACGGTTCGCGGCGGGCCACGCGGCGGAACTTCGTGGAGTCCTTGGCGGTCAGCCGCTGCAGCACGTCAGCGGGCGCGTCGCGCACCTTCGAAAGCCATTGCCCCTCCGGCACGAAGGAAATGCGATGGCGGTCGCGGTCAGGCGTCACGTCGACATGGTTAGGCGCGAGCGGCTGCCATCCGGGCGTCACCGCCATCGGAAGATCGCTGATGGCGTCACCGACCGTGGCCGGGCTGACAAGTTCGGGTGTTGGGAAACGGTAGTTCTGCCCGCGGGGCACGCACACGATGATGGCCCGCTTCCGACGCTGCGGGACTCCGAAGTGAACCGCATCGAGAATCGCTACCTTCAGATCGTAGCCGATGGCGTCGAACTCTTCCTGAAGGACATGGAACGCGGTCATTCCTGTGGCTGCCGGCGCGTCGAGGAACTTGGGAACTTGCTCAATCAACACCGCGACCGGGCGCAGCGCCTCCGTGAACCGCACCATCTCGAATGCCAAGCGACCGCGAGGATCTGACAGGCCCGCCTTGCGACCGATCTGGCTGAACGGCTGGCAAGGCGGCCCGCCGTGCAGGAGCCGAAGCTCGCCGGGCATCAAATCCAGCGTTTCGCCAACGCGTCGAGGGTCCAGCGCCCGCACGTCAACCTGCCACACGACCTTTCCCGGACTGTTGAGCCGCAACGTGGACACACAGTGCGGATCGTACTCGATTGAACAAACGGTTCTGAACCCCGCTTGATCCACGCCGACGTCAAAGCCGCCAGACCCGGCGAACAAGGACAGGGCGCGAAGGGTCATGACCTCGCCTCGCCCGGCAACCCATTGTCCGCGATTAGATCCATGCAGCGCAGGCACATGCCGACCGTGCCGCGGGCCAACGCGGCCACAACCCATTCCTGGCGATCAAGCGTGCTTGACCGCATTGCTGTGCAGAAGCGCGCCAAGAAGCTTTCCCGGCAGCGGCGCGGCGATGGCTTGCAACAGGCGGCAACAGACGAATCGGCTGATCCGCAGTTCAGGCGAACCTGGCCCTCGGACAACCTCCGGTCCTCAAACCTGCGTTCGGCGGCAGCGTCGTCAGGGAGCATCCGGAACATCTGTACGACCGTCAGACCCTCCCGATACGCTCTCCCCGATCCCTTCTATGCCATCGCCCCGACTCCCGTGTCAAACTCCTGTCGTGCGAGGGGTGCGCCCCAAATTTCTTGGTCAGGCGGCTGCGGCGCGGCAGGTCCTCCAATCGAGGAAGTCGGCCCAGCGGCTGTTGTCGATGCAGCGTTTGACGGCGGGCCGTGCGCCGACCGCCAGTTTTGCGGATTGACTTGCTAAACATCATATGTTTTCATTCGTATGATGAGCGAATCGATCTACTACAACATGAAGGAGGTCTCGGCGCTCGCGCCCAGCCTGGCCGCTCAGGTCGCGAGGGACATGGGCCGGCGGATCGTTTCGAGAGCCTATGCGCCCGGCGACTTGGTCGACGACGAACGCATGCTGGCCGAGCACTACCAGGTCAGCCGCTCGGTTGTGCGGGACGCGGTGAAGATCCTCGTAGGCAAGGGACTTCTGGAGGTCCGGCGGGGAATCGGAACGAAGGTCAGGTCGCGCGCCCATTGGGGACTCCTGGACGATGACGTGCTCGCCTGGTACCAGTCCGCGCCTCCCGACAGGGACGTCCTCCGCCAGCTGGTCGAAATCCGCCGGGCGATCGAGCCGAGGGCCTCGCGCTGGGCGGCCGAGCGCGCGACCGAGGAGCAGCTTGGCCGCATCGAAGCCGCCGTGGACCGAATGGCGGCCGAAAAGGGCGCGATCGAGAACTTCGTGATCGCCGACGCCCAATTCCATCGATCGGTAATCAGGGCCGCGAACAACGAATTCGTCGCCGCGATGGAAGGCGTCATCTTTTCAGCGCTGCTAAGCAGCATCCGCCTTACCAACCGGGACCCTCGCGAGAACGAAGACTCCGTGCCGTTCCACCGCGAGGTCTTCCTGGCCATCAGGGACCGGAAGGGTTCGAAGGCAGAGCAGGTCATGGAACACCTGCTCAGCGATGCGAACCGCCGCTTGGAGGAGCGGCTCGCGCAAGCTCCGGGCGAGACGAATATCGACCGCCAATGGTCGGTAAGCCGCTACGCGGCCCAGTGAAGCGCCAGGCGCAAGGCGTCGGCGGTTCGGCACGCGGCGGCACTCATTGAGCAAGCAAGGGAGATAGAGAATGCTCAAATCACTGCACACGGCGGGACGCCACATGCGCGCCGCCCTAGCGGCGGCCGCGGTCTTCGCAGCCGGGCCCGCGCTTTCACAGGACTTCGTCGCGATGCTCCTTCCTGAAAACGTGAACCCGCGATGGGAAAGCCAGGACGCCTTCTTCTTCGTGGAGGCGATGAAGGATGTCGCGCCGGACGCGGCTGTCGAGGTTTTCAACGCCAACAACGACACCGCCACCCAGCAGCGCCAGGCCGAGCAGGCGCTCACGAGAGGCGCGAAGGTGCTGGTCGTCATCCCGATTGACGGCGAGTCCGCGGCCATCATCGCCGACACCGCTGCCGAAGCGGGCGTTCCGACAATTGCCTACGACCGCATGATCCATTCGGAGAACACCAGCTTCTGGGTTCAGGCCTCCATGGAGAAGACCGGGGAGTCCCAGGCGCAGCACATCGTCGACAACACGAACTCAGGCGACACCCTCGTCATGCTCAAGGGCTCGCCCACGGATCCGAACGCCGGCGTGATTTTCCAAGGGCAGATGAACGTTCTGCAGCCGCTGTTCGATTCCGGCGAGCGCGTTCTCGGATACGAGAACTGGACGCCGGGATGGGATCCGGCCATCGCGCGGAGGTCGATGGACCAAGCCCTGACGCAGCTGGACAACAACGTGCAGGGCGTGGTGTCGTCGAACGACGGAAACGCCGCGGCCGCGATCGCGTCGCTCGCGGAGCAAGGGCTCGCGGGCAAGGTTCCGGTCAGCGGGCTCGACGCCACTGTTCAAGCGCTCCAGCTCATCCTGCTCGGCGAACAGACCCAGTCGGTGTGGCGGCCGTTCGACAAAATGGCCGGCGTAACGGCCAATGTGGTTGCGCGGCTGCTTGCGGGCGACAGCGTGGACTCGTTCATAACGGGCACCGTAAAGAACGGCGTCGACGCCGACGTTCCTTTTGTTCCGGTCGAGCATTACTCGGCGGTCGGCGAGGAGGGAGTTGCCTATGTCATCGCGAACGATCCTTCGATCTCGAAGGAAGACGTCTGCCAAGGCGCCGCGGCCGAAACCGGCTTCTGCGCGAACTGAGAGTGCGAGCTGAAAGCGACAGCGCACCGGAAGGCCGGGCGGGGGGCGATCCTCCGCCCGGCCAGCCGCATCTTCAAGTAAAGGGAATCACGAAGCGCTTCGGCGGGGTTGAAGCGCTTCGGGGCGTGGACTTCGAGACCAGGCGGGGCGAAGTCATGGCCTTGGTCGGCGACAACGGAGCCGGCAAGTCCACGCTGATGAAGATTCTGGCCGGCGCGGACGTCAGCGATGCCGGCGCGATCTCTCTCGACGGCCGCGAGGTCGCGGTCAATTCGCCTCTTGACGCCTCGGCGCTCGGAATCCGGATCGTCTTCCAGGATCTCGCGCTTTGCGAGAATCTCGACGTTTCCGCGAACCTGTTCCTTGGAAACGAGCCGGTCGTGTCCGGATGGGCCAGGATGCTGCCCAGGCCGCTGCGGCCGCTGGACGAATTCGAAATGGAGCGCCAGGCGCTGAAGGCCATCGACAGGCTCCAGGTCCGCACGCTGTCGTCGGTCAGGTCCAATGTGAGCGTTCTTTCCGGAGGCCAGCGGCAGGCGATCGCCATCGCCCGCGCGGTGCGCGAAGACTCCACGCTGGTGCTTCTCGACGAGCCCACAGCCGCCTTGGGAGTGGCGCAGACCCGCCAAGTGCTGGATGTCGTGAAAAGGCTCAGGGACACCGGCCAAGCGGTCGTGTACGTGTCCCACAACCTCGGCGACGTGTTCGAGGTGAGCGACAGGATCACGGTGCTTCGCCACGGCCGGAACGTGGCGGTCCTCGAAAGGGAGAAAACGGATCCCGACGAGGTCGTTGTCTGGATTACCGGCGGCCAGAGGGACAAGTCGGTTGCGAACTGAAGCCGAATCGGGCGTCCGCGCCCGCCTGCACGCGCTGCGGGAAACCCGGTTCGGGAGCTTCATTCCCGTGCTGCTGGCGCTGGCGGCGATATGGATCTATTTCGGCGCGACCGAGCCGGCGTTCCTCAGCCCGCGCAACTTCTACTTCCTTTTCATGCAGAGCGCCGTTGTCGGAACGCTGGCCGTGGGCGTCACGGTCGTTCTTCTGATCGGCGACATCGACCTGTCGGTCGCGGCCGCGTCGGGCGTCTGCGCGGCTTTGATGGCGGTGCTCATCGCGAACTTCGGAATCGCGTCGCCGATCGCATGCCTCGCGGCGATCGCGCTTGGCGTCGGGCTGAGCTCCGCGCAGGGGCTGCTGGTGGCCTTCGTGGGAATTCCGTCGTTCGTGGTGACGCTAGCGGGACTGCTCGGATTTCAAGGGCTGATGCTGAAAATCCTCGGCATCCAAGGCGCGCTCAACATGCGGGATCCTCTGGTCAGAGGGCTGACGACGTTCACGCTCCCGCCAGCGGCCGGCTGGGCGGCGGCGGCGGCCTGCACGGCAGCGTTCGGGTACATCGCATTTCGGCGCCACCGGAAGCGCCAAGCCTTGGAACTGGAGCTGGATCCCGTCTACGCGTCCGTCGGCAAGGTCGCCTTCTTCGCGCTCCTCGTCTTCTCGAGCGTCGGCGTGCTCAACGCCTACCGGGGCGTGCCCCTGGTCGTCGTGATCCTGCTGTGCCTGACCGCCCTTCTGGCTTGGATCACGACATCGACGCCGTTCGGGCGCGCCCTGTTCGCGGTCGGCGGAAACAGCGAGTCGGCCCGCCGGGTCGGCATTTCCGTCAAGGGCGTCCGCGTTTCGGCGTTCGCGATCGTCGGCCTCATGGCCGCGATCGGAGGAATCGTCGGGGCGTCGCGATACGCCTCCGTGTCGTTCAACGCCTTCGCGGGAGGACCGCTCCTTCTCGAGGCCATCGGCGCAGCCGTGATCGGAGGCACGTCGCTTTTCGGCGGCCGCGGAAGCGTCTGGAATGCGCTGCTCGGGGCGCTGGTCATCGGATCACTCGGAAACGGGCTCGATCTGTCCGGCGCAAGCGCCGCCGACAAGCTCATGGTCTCGGGGGCTATCCTGCTGATCGCGGTCTCGATCGACGCCGCGTCGCGGGCCAATGTCGGCCGCCCGGCCGACTGACAGGAGAATCCAATGAAGACTTTCGAATACCGAGCGCTGGACAAGCCGGTTTCGGCGATCGGCATGGGAACCATGATCTTCCATCCCGACACCCGGGACCGGGATTTCTCGCTTCTCGACGCGTACGTCGGAAACGGCGGCACCTACATCGACACGGCCGAAGTCTACGGAGCGGTCGAGGAGCACGGATACTCCGAGATCGTCATCGGCGACTGGCTCGAATCGCGGCCGGGAGCGCGGGACAAGGTGATCCTCGCGTCGAAAGGCCTGATACCCGGATACTGCGCGCCGCTGCATCCGGGCGGGGCCGAAATCAGCCCCGACTCGGTGCACAAGGCCATCGACGGCTCGCTGGAGCGGCTGAAGACCGACCATCTGGACATCTGGATGTTCCACCGGGACGACCCGTCCCAGCCGGTCGGCCCGCTTGTCGACGCGCTGGATGAGGAGGTCCGAGCCGGAAGGGTGAAGTCCGCGGGCGCGTCGAACTGGACATCGGCACGGATACAGGAGGCGATCGACTACGGCCGCAGCTGCGGCAAAGTCGAGATGACCAGCGGCAGCCCGCATTTCTCGCTCGCGGCGGCGAATGAGCCGTTCTGGCCCGACACCGTGGCGGCTGGCGGCGAAGAGCGCGGCTGGTACGCGAAGAACGGCTTCCTGCTCGTCGCATGGTCGGCGCTGGGGAGGGGCTTCTTCGCCAAGGCCAGCCCCGAAGACCGCAGCGACCCCGATTTGGTGCGCGTGTTCCATTCGGACGGCAATTTCGAGCGCAAGAGGCGCGCCGAAGCGCTCGGGGAGGCGAAGGGGCTGACCATGTTCGAGGTTGCGCTCGGCTTCGTGATCAGCCAGCCCTTCCCGGTTGTCGCGCTCAACGGAGCGGAAACTCCGGCGGAAGTCGAAGTGTCCGCCCGCGCAGCCAAGCTGGAGCTGAGCCGGGAGGAGTGCGACTGGCTCGATCTGCTTTCCGACCAGAGACCTTTCTGAAGAGGCCCGTTCGATGAAACTCCACAAGCAAATGTACGTCGGCGGGCGCGGCGTCGGGGGCAGCCGGAATTCGGAAGTCGTATGCCCCGCAACCGGCGATGCGGTCGCCACGGTCGCATGGGCCGGCAAAAGCGAAGCCGAAGCGGCGCTTCATGCGGCTGACCGCGCGTTCCCCAGCTGGTCGCGGATGCCCATCGCCGAGCGGACCGGCTGGATGTCCGAGCTGCGAAGCGCGGTCCTGAAGAACGAGGATCATCTGCGCGAATGCGTGCATCTCGAGACCGGCAAGACCTGGGCCGGCACGGAAGAGGATTTCCGGTCGCTGGTCGACAGCCTGCAGTTCTACGCCGACGAGATCTCGCGATTCCGGCCCGAGCTGCTGGTCGACCGGGAGGCGACGCACACGCACGCGCTGGTGCACGAGCCTGTCGGCGTTGCCGTCGCGTTTATCGCCTGGAATTTCCCGCTCCTCAACCTGGCGTTCAAGATCGGGCCGGCGATGGCTGCGGGCTGCCCCATCATTATCAAGCCTTCGCCCAAGTCTCCGCTTGCCGCGTACGCGGTCGGCGAGCTTTGCGCCGAAATCGGCCTGCCGGACGGCGTCGTCAACATCGTTTGCGGCGATGACGAAGAGGTCGGCGACGCGCTTTCCTCTTCAACGATTCCGGCATTGCTGACGCTGATAGGCTCCGCTCGGACCGGCCGCCGCATCATGCGCAAGGGAGCCACGTCAATAAAGCGGTACTCCATGGAGCTCGGCGGCAACGCCCCTGTCCTGGTTTTCGCCGACGCCGACCTGGCGCTTGCGGCCGACATCGTGTGCGCGGTCAAGTTCGGGAACGCGGGGCAGATCTGCGTGACACCGAACCGGGTCTATGTCGAAAGCTCCGTGGCTGAAGAGTTTCGGGATCTCGTCGTCGAAAGGGCGAAGGCCGTGCGCGTCGGATTCGGAAGGGACGGCGAATTCGACATGGGCCCGCTGATAGACGGCGCGGCCTGGAAGCGCGTCAACGGGCTGGTCGAAAGCGCTGCCGAGGCCGGCGCGACGCTGCTGACCGGCGGCGGCCGGCCGCCGGACAGCGAGCGCGGCCATTTCTTCGCCCCCACCGTGCTTGAGGGCGTTGATTCGTCGATGGACGTCTTCGGAGAGGAAATCTTCGGCCCCGTCGTAAGCCTGATCCCGTTCGCCGACGAAGACGGCGTGCTGGAGGAGGCCAACAGGACCGACGCCGGGCTGACGGCTTACGTGTTCACCAAGGACGTCGGCAAAGCGGAACGCTGCGCTGCGCGCCTCCGCTTCGGCGAGGTCCAGATAAACGGGATAAAATACGGCATTGACCTGCCCCACGGCGGGATCAAGCAATCCGGCATAGGATGCGACTGCTCGCACCTTGCGCTGAACGATTATCTGGCTCCGAAGCGGATTTCGCGGTCGCTCGCCGCGTGAGGCACCCACGATGCGGATAACGGAGATCATCAGCCATGTGCTCCAGTACGACCTGGACGAGGAGCTGGGCTATTCCCAGCAGTACTACCGGAAGCGCACGGCCCACCTCGTCGAAGTAAGGACCGACGAAGGGGTGACGGGCTGGGGCGAGTGCTTCGGCGGCGGCGATGTCGCTCTCGCCAACAAGGCGATCGTCGAAAAGGTCATCCGGCCGATCGTTTGCGGAATGAACCCTTTGGACCGCGAGGTGATTTGGCACCAAGTCTACAACCTGCTCCGAGACCACGGCCAGAAGGGCATGCCTGTCCAATCGCTTTCCGGCGTCGACATCGCTCTCTGGGACATCGCCGGAAAGGTGCACGGGCTTCCGGTCTACCAGCTTCTGGGCGGTGCGTTCCGGGACCGCATTCCCGTCTACGGCTACGGGCTGATGCTCCAGCGCATTCCCGAACTGGAAAAGCGGTTCGCCTGCGAGAGCCGGAGCATAGTCGAAGCGGGCTTCAAGGCGCTGAAGATGAAGATCGGCATGGGGCCGAAGCAGGACAGGAAGCTGGTCGAAGCCGTAAGGGAGGCGATCGGCGACGACATCGAGCTGATGGTGGATGCCAACCACGCCTACACGGCCCGGGAGGCGATTCCTCTCGGGCGGGCGCTTGAGCGGATGGGCGTGCACTGGTTCGAAGAGCCGGTCGCGCCCGAGGACCATGCCGGATACCGCGCGGTCTGCGACGCCCTCGACATGAGCGTCGCCGGCGGCGAAGCGGAATTCACCCGCTGGGGATTCCGCGATCTGATTTGCAACAGGTGCGTCGACATTCTGCAGCCCGAAGTGTGCGGGCTGGGCGGAATCACGGAATACCAGAAGGTCCTGACCTTGGCGCATTCGCACTTCATGCCCGTGGTCAATCATGTCTGGGGTTCCGCAGTGGCCGTCGCTACGAACCTCCATCTCATCGCGGCCCTCCCGCACGTGCCGGGCGGCGCGCATCCGGTCCAGCCGATGCTTGAATACGATACCACTCCCAACAAGTTTCTGGACGAGCTCCCTGAAGAGCCCCTTGCGATCAAGGCGTCGGTCAAGGAAAGCGGCGGGACGGCGCCGCTCCCAGGCGGCCCGGGATTGGGCGTCCAGCCTGATCTGGATTTCGTGCGCTTCCACGCGATCTGACGCTGCGATGCAGCAAGCGGCGCTTCCGGCGCGAACGGCCCGGAACGACTGCGCGGCCCCGCGCCGCAACTACCCGGCGGTTGACACTTTCAATGCGGATGTCGTACCGCTTTGCGCCGCGTACCGGCTGATCGGCGCGCTCATCTGAAAGCGACTTGCCGATGCTGGCAGCGGCCGCATGACGCGCGACGCCGCTGGTCTGCGTCGGCGCAACTCCAGAGAAGGACAGAGGAGGAAGGATTTTGACAATTCGACGACTTTCAACGCGCGCGCTGATCGCAGGCGCCGCCGGGCTGATGATGGCCTCCCAGGCCGCGGCCCAAATGGTTCCGCTGACAATATCGGGGAACGCTCCCTCGGAAGTGCCGGAGATGTTCGCGAACGGCGAGGCCCGGATCGCGGTGGTCCGCCAGCTGAACGTCGGCGACGTCTACCAGGCGTGGATTTCCGGCGTGGAAGCGGAAGCTGAAAAGCTCGGCGTCCAGCTCACGATCTACAACGCCGACGGCGACAACGCCAAGCAGGCCCTGCAGCTGCAGCAGGCGGTTGCGACCAAGCCGGACGCGATCCTGATCGGCTGGGGCTTCGGCGACAGCCTTCAGGCCGGTCTCGCCGCAGCCAAGGACGCCGGAATTCCCGTCGTGGCCAGCAACGCGTCGATCGAAGCGTCCGACGACGTCACGCTCGTCAACCAGTCCGAGCACCTGATGATGCGCGGAATCATGGACCGGTTCGCGGCGGACAAGGGCGGCGAGCCCGTTTCCGGCGACGTGATCTACGTCTACGTGGCGGGATACCGCCCCTTGGATCTGCGGAACGAGATCTGGGAGGAGTTCAAGGCTGCCAATCCCGGAATCAACCAGGTCGCCCAGATCGGCGTGGTCAACGCCAATACCGCTGCGCAGACCGCCGACCAGGCGAAGGCCGCGCTTCAGGCGAATCCCGACACGATCGCGATCATCGCGCCCTACGACGAGTTCACGAAAGGCGCCGCGCTGGCGATCACCGAGCTTGGCCTCCAGGAGCAGGTGAAGACCTACGGCATGGACATCTCGACGGCGGACATCGCTGTCATGATTGCCGAAGGAAGCCCTTGGGTCGCGACGGCCACGACGGACATGACCAATTTCGGGCACGTGTCGCTGCGCGTCGCAGCCGGAGAGATCGTCGATTCCTACGACGGGAACGATCTGCAGATCCCGCCGCTCGTGATCACCCAGGACGAGCTCCGCGACAAGGGCATACAGAACGTCGAGCAGCTCGGAGCCAGCTTCCCCGGACTCGCCACGCCGGGCCTCGCAGTGGCCCCGTGGATGGAAAGCCTGCAATAGGCTCGAATCCGCAGAACATGGCATCCGCCGACGGCGCCCGTCCGCCGGCGGATGGCCTGTCTCGGCCTCTGGTCGAGTTCAAGGGAATTGTGAAGACGTTCGGCGCCACGCGGGCTCTTCGAGGCGTCAGCTTCGATATCCGGCCGGGCGAAACGCTCGGCCTGCTCGGCGCGAACGGCGCGGGCAAGTCTACGCTCATCAAGATACTCGCCGGCATCCACAAGCCCACCGTCGGGCGAATCGTTGTCGACGGGAAGGAATGCGAGTTCAGCTACCCCGACGACGCGCGGAACGCCGGAATCGCGACGGTCCACCAGAACATCGACGACGGCGTGGTCTTCGGAATGTCCGTCGCCGAAAACCTGCTGCTCGACGAAATGGCGAAGCCCGGAAACGGGATTTTCCTGAACCGGCGCGAAGTCATGCGGCGCGCCCGCGCCGTCCAGGAGAAGCTGCAGCTCCGCCTGCCGCTGGACGCGCCGGTGGAGGACCTTCCCCCAAGCCGGCGCCAGGAAGTGGCCATCGCCCGGGAACTGGCGAAACGGCCCAAGCTGCTGATCCTCGACGAGCCTACCTCCACCCTGTCCGAACGGGAGGCGGAAAAGCTGTTCGAAGCGGTCCGCGACCTGCAGGGGCGCGGAATCGCCATCCTCTACATCACGCACCGGATGAGCGAAGTGGACCGGCTGTGCCACCGCGCGGTCGTGCTGCGGAACGGGCGGATCGTATCGGAGCACGACGCCCCCATGGACAAGCGCGCGATCGCCGCGTCGATCCTCGGAGAGCTCGTCCTCGCGACCCGGCACGAGAGCCGCGACGGCGACGAGGTCGCGGTCGAGGCCCGAGGCATGCGGTCCAGGCCCGACGGCCCGCTGATCGATTTCGACTTGCGCCGGGGCGAGGTCGTCGGACTTACCGGGCTGATCGGAGCGGGAAAGACCGAGCTGCTGGAGCAGATCAGCGGGCACCGCCCCGTTCTTTCCGGAAGCATCACGCTCGACGGAGCGCCGTTCAGGCCGAGGGACGCGGGCGACGCCATGTCGAAGGGCGTGGTCATGGTGCCGGAGCAGCGCGCTCTCCAGTCGATCTTTCCCGGCGAACCGCTATGGCGCCACTGCACGGTCGGCTTGATGGAATTCTTCAACCGCTTCGGGTTCATGGAGCGGAAGCGCGAGGCCGCCTTCACCGACGAAGTGATCAAGGCGTTCCAAGTGGTGGCGCCGGGAAGCTCGGCGCTCATTGAGGAGCTGTCGGGGGGCAACCAGCAGAAGCTGCTCGTGGGCCGCTGGCTGAAGCAGAACTGGCGCCTTGTGATCCTCGACGAGCCGTTCCGCGGAATCGACATCGGAGCGAGGGGCCTGATCTCGAGATCGCTCCGCGAATTCTCCACAACAACGCCTGTTCTGGTATGCAGCTCGGATCCCGAGGAGGTGATCGAGGTGGCGGACCGGGTGCTGATCATGGTTGAATCCCGCATAGTCCATCAGGAGAAGTCCTCGAATCTGAACGCCGAGGCCCTTGCGGGAATCATGAGCAGCGTGGATGCCCGTCCTTCGGCATCCAAGGCGGAGCTGCACGTCCAATGAGCGCCGAATCCCCTTCCGCGCCGCCGCCCGGCAACGCGGCGGCCGGTGAAGCCGCCGCGAACCGATCAAGCCTCGAGATGGTGAAGGACCTGGTCTACAAATACGGGCTGCTCGCGGTCATGCTCGTCATGATCGTCTATTTCGGGGCGGCGCAGCCCTTTTTCCGCACCTTCATCAACTCCATGTTCATCCTGCAGGCGGCGTCGATCGTCGCCGTCATCGGCTTGGGCTGCACGGTTTCGATGACCGTCGGCGGGTTCGATTTGTCCGTGGGATCGGCGATGAGCCTGTCGATCATGGCCGCTGCCGCCGCGATGGTCATCGGCAACATGGGAGGCGTGCCGGCGATCCTTATCGGCATTGCCGCGGGCCTGGCGGTGGGGCTTCTCAACAGCTTCCTCATCGTGGTGGCCCGGATCCCCGATCTGGTGGCGACGCTGTCCACCCTGTTCCTCATCAGCGGACTGACGCTCATGGGGGTCGGCGGCCAGTCGGTCGCGGAAGGAATGGCCTTCAACGGCCAGACGACGACGGGGAAGTTCTCCCCGATATTCAAATGGCTCGGTTCAGGGACGGTCTTCTCGGTGCCGTCTTCGGTGATCGTCGCAGGAGCCATTTTCGCGGGCGTCGTCGTGCTGCTGAACTACACCCGGTGGGGACGGGCCTTCTATGCCGTCGGCGGCAACCCCGTCGCCGCCGCGGCCGCCGGGATTCGCGTCGCGCGCTACCGGGTCGTGGCCTACCTGATATCCGGCGGGCTTTCGGCCGTGGCGGGCCTGATGCTCGCCGCCCGGTCGAACCGCGGGGACGTCAATGTCGGCGACCCGTTCCTGCTGCAGGCGGTGTCGGCATCGCTGGTTGGGTACGCCGTTCTTGGCGCGAACCGGCCGAACGCCTTCGGCACGCTGATCGGCGCGGTATTCGTGGCGGTGCTGATCAACGGGCTGACAATGTTCAATTTCCCCTACTACGCGCAGAACTTCGTCCAAGGGCTGCTGCTGGTCGTCGCGCTGCTCATGTCCTACACGCTTGGGCCGAACCGGCGCTGACCACCGGAGCGCGCAAGGGATTCTACTGGAGGAGAGAGATGAGACTGGGAGTTCCGAACATCCGCGGCAACCTGTTCGACGTAATGGGGCGGGTCGTGGCGATAACAGGCGCCGGGCAAGGCATCGGAAGGGCATTGGCTGAAGGGTTCGCTTCGGCGGGCGCCAAAACCGTCCTCGTGGACATGAACGCCGACAAGCTCGCCGAAACCGGCGGCATGATCGGCGGAAATGCGGCCGACTCCGCGCAGGTTGTCGCCGACGTGTCGGCGGACGACGCGCCGAAGAGGATCGTCGAAGCATGCAAGCGCCTCGGAGGCCGGATCGACTGCCTGATCAACAACGCTGGGATCATGTCCTACACGGACGCCCGGACGATCGCCGACGACGAATTCGACCGGATGATCAGCATCAACCTGCGGGCGCCGGTCAGGATCATGCGGGAAGTCCTTCCCGTGATGGCGGAACAGGGCGCCGGATCCGTGATCAACATCGGCTCGTCCTGGTCATCCCGCGCATCGGTGTTCAACCAGTCCGGCGGCGGGGTCGACTACTGCGCGGCGAAGGCGGCCCTCCAGTCCTACACAAGGGGCGCGGCGCAGAACGTCGCCGAGAGCCATGTCCGCCTCAACGCGATCGCGCCCGGCGGCGTCGACACCCCCATGCACGCCCACCACCGTGAATTCCTGCTGGAGTACGAAAAGTACATTCCGCTCGGCCGCATGACGGTCGCCGAGGATCTGGTCGGCACAGCCATCTTCCTCGCGTCGGATGCCTCGGCCTACATCACGGGCCAGACCATCCACGTGAACGGCGGCATGATCATGGTGGACTGAGAGCGCGGCTCCTCCTTCAAACCGGGCCGCGGCATGCACTCGCGCCGAAAGGTTCTCGACCGGCTTCGCCGAACCCTCGCCGAGGGCCGCCCGATCATCGGAGCGGGCGCGGGAACGGGGATCTCCGCCAAGTTCGCGGAGCGGGGCGGCGCCGACCTGATCCTGATCTACAATTCGGGCCGCTACCGGATGGCGGGCCACGGCTCGAACGCCGGGCTTCTGGCGATCGGCGACGCCAACGCCATCGTCGTCGAAATGGGCGAGCGCGACGTGCTGCCGGTCGTGCGGGGCACCCCTGTAATCGCGGGCGTGAACGGCACCGACCCGACGCGGGTCATGTCCCGGTTCCTCGCGGGCCTGCCGACGATAGGGTTTTCCGGGGTGATCAATTTCCCGTCGCACGGCATCATCGACGGGCGCTGGCGGGAAAGCCTCGAGGCGACCGGCTTCGGCTACGACCGAGAGGTCGCCATGATCGCCGAGGCGCGCCGGCAGGACCAGTTCACGCTTGCCTACTGCTTCACGCCGGACGAGGGCGCGCGCATGGCGGAAGCGGGCGCCGATGTCGTGGTCGCCCACATGGGCCTGACCACCGGCGGATCGATAGGCGCGTCCGAGGGCTTCGCGAAGTCGATCAAGGATTCAATCGAACTGACCGGCGCGATCGCCTCGGCCGCCCGCGCCGTGAAGGAGGACGTTCTGGTCGTTTCGCACGGAGGACCGCTCGAAACGCCGGAGGATGCCCAAGCGGTAATCCAAGGCGCTAGCGTCCAAGGATTCATCGGCGCATCGACCATGGAGCGACTCCCGGTGGAATCCGCCATCGAAGAAACCGTGCGCGGATTCAAAGAGCTGAACCTTGGCACCTGACCGCGCGGGCCGGATCGTCTTGGCCGGCACGTTCGATACCAAGTCCGAACCGCTCAACCTTCTGATTGGAATGCTGCGCGAGCGCGGCGAGGACCCTGTTTCCATTGACACGTCCGTCTATCCCGCGGAATCGGGCGCTACCCACCAGGCGGAAGCGGTCGCAGCACGCGCCGGGCGGAACCACGCCGACCTTCCGGCGCTCGGAAGGGCGGAAGCGGTCCGCGCGATGTCCGAAGGCGCCGCCGAAATCCTGAGGGAGCTTCAAGCGAAACGCGAAGCGGGCGCGCTCGTATGCATGGGCGGGTCGAACGCGGCGACGGTGTTCTCCCGGCTGGCGCCGGTACTTCCGCTTGGCGTGCCCAAGCTGCTCATGTCCACGGGGGTTGCAGGCGAGACGCGCCCGATCATGGGCGCTGCCGACGCCATCCTGCTCTATCCGGTAGTCGATGTGGACGGCGGAAACCGGATTCTGCGCCGGATGATCCGGCGGCTTGCCGAGACAGCCGCGGCGCTGAAGTGCGCCAAGCCGCTCGGCGAGGAGGCAAGCGAACGGAAATCGGTGGCGCTCACGATGTACGGGGTGACGACGCCGTGCGTCCAGCGGGTTTCGGCTCTGGTCGAAGAATCCGGCATGGAGCCGTTCGTGTTCCACGCGAACGGCACCGGCGGAAGGTCGGTCGAGGATTTCGCCGTCCAGGGAATCGTAGACGGCGTGGTGGACGCGACCTTGGCGGAACTTGGAAACGAGCTGCTGGGCGGCGCGTTCCCGGCGGGACCGGACCGGATGACCGGCGCGGCGCGCTCGGGCGTTCCGCAGGTCATCGCTCCCGGCGCGATAGACATGATCGCGTTCGGAGCCCGCTCGACCGTGCCCGCGCGGCTCGAGGACCACAAGATCGTCGCCCACAACGAGCTGGTGACGCTGGTGCGAACGACGCCCGACGAGTGCCATGCAATCGGCGCGAGGCTCGCCGACCGGCTCGGAACGCCGAAGGCTCGCACGGCGGTCTGCATTCCGCTGGGCGGAACCTCCATGCTGGACAAGGAAGGCGCCACATTCCGGGACCCGGATGCCGTGCTTGCGTTCCGAAACGGGCTGCGGGAAAGCGCGTCGCCGGAAATCGAGATCATCGAGTCGGATTGCAACATCAACGATCCGGCGTTCGCGGACCTGTTGTTCAAGCAGCTGAATGCGGCAATGTCGGACGCCTAAGCGAATGTGGCTACCGGAAGCGGCCGGTTCGGGAAGTTCAGAAGGGGATGCGCAGAATGGCCAAGGACACCGTTGGGATAGCGGGCGGCGGCATCGGCGGCATCGCGGCGGCAAGGTACCTCAAGTCCGAGGGGTTCCAGCCGACAATCCTTGAGAGCCATGACGGCCCCGGAGGCCAATGGAACCGGGAAAACCCGAATTCCGGCGTCTGGGAGCAGATGCGCATCAACACCTCCGGCTTCGCGACCAAATTCTCGGACGTGGATTTCCCGCCGGGAACGGCGATGTTCCCCCGCAACGGCGAAGTCCTCGACATGATCAAGGACTACATCGCTAGGCACGAGCTTGAGGATTTGTTCAGATTCGGCGGCGCCGTCTCCGGGCTTCGCCGAACCGAAGACGGGCGATACGAAGCGACATGGGACGGCGGCGCCGGTTCGCAGACGGAAACCTTCGACAGATTCGTCGTGGCCACTGGACGCTTCAACCTGCCTTCAATGCCCGACGTTCCCGGGCTGGACAGCTTCGAGGGCGAGTGCGGTGCCATCCACACGTTCGGATACCGCGATCCGAAGAAGTATTTCGACAAGCGGGTGCTCGTGCTGGGCGGAAGCATTTCGTCCCTTGAGATCGCGAGCGACCTCGCGATGATGCCGACCGAGCGCGTGCATCTGGCCCAGCGCCGACAACGGTATGTCATGCCGAAGATGTTCGCTGGAGTGCCGCTCGAGTACTACGCGTTCACCCGCCAGGGCGGAATCGACTTCCGCACCCTGCCGCAGGAGCGGCTGCTGGCCGACACCAAGGAGTTCCTGGAAACGATGGGCGGAAACCCGTCGAAATACGGGGCTCCGGCCCCGCACGAGGACATGGCGAAAGCAGGCGTGACCGGCGCGCAGCACTACCTCAACCTTGTGGCCGAAGACCGCATCGATGTCCGGCCGTGGGTCGCTGCGATTGACGGAAAGACCGTTCGGTTCACGGATGGCAGCACGGCGGAGGTTGACGCAATCATCGTCGGGACCGGCTTCGATCTGAATCTTCCGTTCCTGTCGGCGGAAATCGCCGAAACCATCAATCTGTCCGCGACTTCAATGGACCTGCACGAGTTCACCTTCCATCCAGACCTCGACGGCTTGGCGTTTCTTGGGCTTTACGCCCAACTTGGTCCATATCCCTCGGTCCTGGAGCAGCAGGCGCGCTACATCGCTTATTCGTGGAGCGGGACGGTCCCCGCTCCAACCCGCGAGGAGATGCAGCGGGGCGTGGAGGAATGCCGCCGACTCGACCACCACGGGGACTATCGCCAGCAGCATGAATTGGCCGTCGCGTTCGCCGCGCTCGCAAGCTGCGACCCGTCCAACCTTAATGACCGGGAGCTGCAGGAGATTGTCAACAACAGCGCAGTCACCGGCGAGATGTTCCGGATCGTTGGCCCGGACGCCCTTCCGGGCGCCGCGGACCGGGTACGGGAATGGTTCTGGGCGCACGGGATACCCGCCGTCAAACGGGACGTCGCCGCCCGATACGGCAGAACGCTTCCCGAGCATCCGTGAGACCTTGCAACCGACCGACGGGCGCAGCCGAGCCGGGGCGGCTCCGCCCGCGCTCAAGCCCCGGTTCGAAAGAGCCGCGCCTAAAGCCTCATCGGCCCCGAATCCGGAATGAATGACATGGCATCGGAACTTACGGTCTGCCTCATCCGCGCCTACCTGCCGCGATACTTTCCTGACCGGCACGGAGTCTGGGAAGCAGCCATCTCGGAGATGGCGCAACTGTGCGTACAGCTCGGCGTCCGGTTCGTGCCGGTCAGCGGAACCGCCACGAATTCCGATGAGGCCCGGAAGGCGCTCGCCGCATGCGAAGAAGCAGAGGCGGATTTCGTCCTCCTTCTTCACGGCGGCTTCACCATGGGCGATGTCGGGCGCGAGGTCGCCGCCAGCCGGTTCCGACTTGGCGTGTGGACGGTCCCGGAACCGGTGAGGACCAGCGATGTCCAGCTGAACAACTTCGTTTCGCTGAACATGACGATGTCCGTCGCACGGCTGGTCCGCGACATGAAGCGAAACCCTGTCCAGTGGTACCACGGCGCGCCCGGAAGCCCGTCGCTGGAGGCGCGGCTCTCGACCACTCTCCGGGCACTGAAGGCGGTGAAGGCCTTGGACGGAGCGCGCATAGGCGTGGTCGGCGGATTGGCGCCGACATTCTACAACATGGAGGTGTCCACCAACCTGCTGCGCCAGCGCTTGGGCGTGGAAGTCGTTTCCCATGACATGCACGAACTGACCGACCGAATTCCGCTCGTTGACAAGGAACGGGCTGCCCAAGAACTCGCGGAAATGCGCGAAGCCGCCGAAGTGCGGGGCGTTTCGGACGAGCAGATGGATCTGACGGCGAGAACCGCCATAGCGCTGCGGGATATTGCTGCCGAAGGCGGCCATGACGCGCTGGCGGTCAGCGACTGGCCCGTGCTGCAGCAGAATCCCGGAATGCATCCAGGCAGCGCCTTCTCCTGGCTCGAGGAAAAGAACGCCCTGCCCTGCGCTTCCGAAGGTGACATCCTTGGCGCGGTGACACAGCTCGTCGCGCGTTCGGTGACCGGCAAGCTCGGAACGCTGCTCGACATGACCGAGCCCGATTTCGATTCCGGACGGCTGCTGATGTGGCACGGCGGCGGCGGTCCGCTGCACATGGCAGATTCAAGCGGCGCCGCGTGGATCAACCATCCGATGATCGGCCGGGAAGACCCCGACGGAGCCCGTTTCGGCGGCGTCGCGGACTTCGTGTTCGAACCGGGTCCGGTGACCGTCTTCCGTGTCGCTAGAAATGCCGGTGCGTTCTTCCGAATGACGGCGGAAGTCGTGCCTCAGGACCCGTTGGGGTTCGACGGCAGCCGAGGGTGGATGGAAGGGTTCGACATTGCCGGCGAGCCTTCAAGCCTGGGCGATGTCGTGTCGACGGTCATGGTCCACGGAATGGAGCATCATTTCGTAGCTGTTCCGGGAATTCACGAGGATGTCCTTGCGGAATTCGCGTCATGGGCCCTGATGGAACCGCTCCTACGCCGACCCTACCGGAACCACCTAAATTTGAACGACTATTCCTGATTTGCGCGTGCGCGCGGCTGCACTGCCACTTTCTTTGGAAAATCAATGCTGAACGTTCCTCATGTTCGAACGCAGCGGCCGCATCAGGGAAGTTGCAACCTCCGCTGATCAAATTCCATGCCTCGGCAAGGCCAGTTTCAGTCTTCCAATGCAGGCGGAAGGCTATCAACGATCTTGACCGTTTCAACGCTCACGTGCACGGCGCGGCCAACGGCATCAATCAGGTCTTCGGGACGTTCGAACCAACCGTTCGGGTCATTGACGATGCCACTTCGCTTGTCGGTCGTAACCTTGTAGCGGTCAATAAGCCATTCTAGCGGCGTCTTGCCGTTGACGATGTATTCGTGCGCCTTTGGCGGAATGCCGTGGAGTGTAACGAATTCGTTGATACGAAGCGACGATTTCGCTTCGTCTGTGAATTGCATTTTCCCGGAACCAATCCGAAATAGCTCGTTTGGCGGCAGGTCGCCCGAACCTTCTGCAACTTCCACGTCAAGCGGGTGCATCGGACAGGTGCGATATCCGAGATGAAGCTGCATGAGGCACCCCCCCCCCCGCTCTAAACAGTTGATAATTAGAACTTATTGGAACTCTTGGCAATTCCTTCGGGAAATTCCTTTCGAATCGTGTTCTATAGTCAGGCGCGTGCAAAATTCCGTAAACGTACTCGAAAATATCATCTTTGGTAACTTCTTTGCCCGGGTGGAATCTTCGGTAATGCTGAAGCGCGATGTCGGTAATATTGTCAATCCGTCCCTCAGCGGGGAAATCAAATCCATTAGTGGCAATTTGGTCGGTCGTTCCCGGATACGTGTAGCGGGGGAAAAACTGCCCCTTGGACACTAACTCCAGATCTGGCAACACATCCGTTGCAAGCACTGAAAACGGTTTAGTCGAACCAATCCCGGAAACGCAAATAGCTCGATTAGTACTACTGTCGTTCGGAAAAATTTTAACTTGTTGACTTTTTCGTTGAATTAGTGCGTATTCGATATATCCGTGCGTCGCGATGAACGGCCGGTAATGTACTTGCCGGAGTCGGGATATATCAAATTCTATTGAACGCTGCCGCCTCAGATTGTTTTTAAGCCCATCGTCCCAATGCAAGTTGCTACTGTCGCTGCGAACCAAGCTACCCACGCATTCTGCAAACTGTATCCCTGATCTTTGCAGATGCCTCCACTCGTCTAACGCAACGCTATATCCTTCTACTACGCGCTCGGCATTTTCAAGACACGCATCTTGGTTGAAGTTGTAAATATTCGCATCACGGCCAGTCTTAATTCCGCTGCTATACATTCGAAATATTGTGCTCGGACCATTTCGCCCAGATTTTATTTCCGGTGAACCCAGTGGAATCAATTCTTCGAATCCAGAATTCCTCTGGTTAATCCAATCGTAGTGCTCATCCGGTTCGACTTCTTGCCAACACGTAATTCCCTCCGTCGATTCCGCAACCGCTAAGAATTCAAGCTTTTCCTTTCTGGTTAGCCTGTCTTCGACTTCACGGTATCTTATTCGGCAGCCCGAATGCTTCGCGCAGGGATTCTTGGTCAGAATGGCAATGGCGACCGGCGCACGAGACCCCGCCCCGAACACATTACCGCCTTCTGCTCGCCGCCGAGCTCCAGAGGTGTATGCATTTCCTCGTAAATTCACGACATCCACAGCGCTGAAATCTTCAACTATGCAGGCACGAATACCGGAATCCGCATTGCCATCGATCCATGATCCATTCGTTACGAATGCGACAATTCCGCGTTCACCGATCCGGTCCGACGCCCACCGAATCGCCATCTTGTATGTATCGTAAAGGCTGTTTTTAAGTGTAGATCGCGACCGCGCTGCGTAGGTCTCTTCAATACGCTTCCGCAATTTCGGATACGCTGTATTCGGGTTGAAGTCCGCACTGCTCGCCTGCCAAGCCCGCCATGGCGGGTTGCCGACGATCACGCGCATATTGAGTTTCTGCTGCCGCCCGATCCGTTCCGAATTCGCTGGCATAACCTGCGGCATGGAACCACTGGTCTCGCTGGCAGCAAACGTGTCAGCAAGGCAAATCCCATTGAACGGGGATGGGGCATCGCATCTAGCTGCATCAAGGAACGCCGATTCAATGTTGACCGAGGCAATGTAATAGGCGAGGAGCACAATCTCGTTTGCATGTAGTTCGCCGCTGAATTTCCGTCCCAAATCAGGCAACGGAATCAGTTCAAGCTGCAGCAGCCGCACGATGAAGGCACCCGTACCCGTGAACGGGTCCAAAATCTGGACACCTTCGATTCCAAGACCGACTCCGAATTCCCTTCGACACGTCGAGTCGGCGGATTTTAGAATGAAATCGATAATCTCGACCGGCGTGTAGACGATGCCGAGCTTGTCGGACATCTCCGGGAATGCCTTGCGAAAGAAGCTGTCGTATAGCTCAACCAATATCGCCTGTCTTGCTTGCGCGGTTTTGGCATCCTGAACCCTGCGGCGAACAGAATCATAGAATGCTTCGAGCGAGTCCGTCTCCGTATCGATCCCCGTCGGTTTCAATACGTCGATCAAATCCTGCATGCCTTTTCTGACCGGATTTCGCTGCGTAAACTCTGTGTCACCGAACAGCGCATTGAACACCGGGCCGGTTACCATGTGTTGGGCCAGCATCTCGATTGCTTCGTCATCGGATACCGAGTCGTTGAGATTGCTGCGAAGCTCGGCCAAGAACTCGCCGAACAGTTCCTGTGCGTCGTCGCTTTCCTTGGTCATTGCGCGGATACGGCTGATGTGGCGCTGCGCAATGGCGGCGACATCCCCGGCCCAATCCTGCCAGTAGACCCTATCACCGCACTTTTCGACGATTTTCGCCCTGATCGCTTCAGGGAGGCCCTCGAACACGAATTCCAATTGCTTTTCGTCATTGCCACTTTCGCCAGCATCATCGCCGGTGCCGGTGGCTGTCTTTTCCTTTTTGCTTTGCGGGTTCCAATCTTGCAACGTGATGATCGAAATCCGGTCTCCCGGATCACCGAGCGCCATTTTCTGAACCATTGCGTCGAAGCGCTCGTCGTGGCTTCGCAGCGCGTTCAGGGTCTGCCAAACGACTTGAAATGGCGCGTTTTTGTTGAGGACCTCCTCAGGGCTGATTCCGTCCGGCACTGCGACCGGCAGCACAACGTAGCCCATTCGCTTTCCTTCGGATTTGCGCATCACCCTTCCGACCGCCTGCACAACCTCCAGCTGGCTCTTGCGCGGATGCATGAACAGCGCCGCGTCCAGTGCCGGAACGTCGACACCTTCGGCGAGGCAGCGGCAGTTGCACAGAATTCGGCAGCCTTCCGGATCCCCCTCCGCCAGCCAATCCAATTCCTTTGTTCGGGACGCAGCGTTGAAAGTGCCGTCGATATGGCTCGCCGAGATTGGATGTTCCGCCAGATCGGCCTCAATGCGATGGCCCTCCGCGACGGATTGGAACTGCTTGGCCATTTCCTTCGATGTCGCGATCTTGCTGCAGAACGCGATTGCGCGGTGTAGCGGTTCCCTTTCGTTCTCCGGAAACTCTTCGGTGTCGGCCTTTGCGAGTGCGCGCCAGCAGCCGATCAGCTTGGCTGCGTCAGGAAGTCCAATCTGGGAGTCCTCAATGCCCCCGGCGAGCAGCCTCGCCGCCGCGGCTTCCGGAACTGTGAGCACAACCACCCGGAAATCGCATAGCAAGTCCCGTTCGACGGCCTCTCCGAATCCCAGCTCGTGCAGTACATGGCCGTAGATTGTTTCGTCGTCCATGGAGCAGAGAGCTGCTTCCAGCTCGCCCGCCTTGTTGCGGGCGCTGGCCGCGTAAACTTTGGGAGTCGCGGTCATGTAGAGCCGTCGGTCAGCGCGTATGTGCTCGCCATCGTGGACGAGGGTGAAATCGCTCGCCTTCTCTCCGTCGAGCATGGCCCCTGCGGTTCGGTGCGCCTCGTCGGCGATCGCGAGATCGAAGTCCGGCAGGCCAAGTTTCTGAGCCGCCTTAACCGCTCCGCAGGACTGGTAGGTGGCGAAGATAACGGTCACAGCGTCCGGCGCTGCCGCTGAAGCTCTTTTGGCAAGCTCGTCCGCGCTTGTCGTTGCAGGGAAAGCAAGGTCAAGCGCATCAATGTCGATAAGGTCGTTTTCTTTTCTGCTCTGCTTCCCGACCTGCGCGTCGGAACATACAGAATAAGCTCGCAACGGAATTTCTGTGTCGTTACACCATTCGCGCAACGTCTGCGCCATCAAGGCAAGGCTCGGAACCAGATACAGTACCCGGCCGCCACGTCCCGCGAGTTTCTCTGCGATGCGAAGTGCAGTCAGCGTTTTTCCTGTCCCGCAAGCCATCAGCAGCTTGCCGCGGCTCCCGGGTTGTGCGAGCCCGTCGTACACGTTCCCGATTGCGGCGACCTGATGCTCGCGCGGCTGTTTCCGGTTCTTGAACGAAACCTCCTGGTTGCCGGTAGCGGCGAAGCGCTCCCACCTGATCCGACTCTGGCGTAGCTCGTGGATGCCGATCCGGACCACCGGCGGACTCAGCCCCCGAAGGGCTTCTTCCGCATTGGCCGACCATTCCCGCCCGGTTGTCTCAATCAGCACGCGGCTTGCAAACTCCGTCATCGACGACTTGGCGAGAAAGGAATCGATCTCAGACTTGGCTACCTTGCCGCCTTCCTTTCGGAACTTGCACTGGATCGCCGCGAACTTGTTCGGGTTGCGCTTCAATTCGGCGACAAGATCAATGCCCATGTCGGAGACATTGTAGCCGAGCGGCTTGGCCCACTCAGCCCAAGGCTGGACATTGCGGTATAGCCCGGACTGAACCGGGTCGTTTTCAAGAAACGCTGCGCAAAGCCGCTCGAACGCGTCGCCTGCCGCACGGGCCATGCTGTAGTCCGCGGAAGCCGCCTGCCTCCTCCAGCTATCCAGGATCTTGTCTATTACGTCGGTCATCGGACGCTTCCTCGCTCGGTAGGCGACGTGATTTTCCACAGGAAGGCAGTCTTCGCAAATCGGCGCGGCGCCCAAGCAATCTCTCGCGGGTCCACGAGAATCTAGCGGCGCTCAACTGCGGGGTCGGTTACGATTCGATCCGCCGACACATGGCGGCCTCGCGGCAGAGGCTGCCGCGAAGGCGGTGGGCGCGTCCCGGCAGACGCTGTTCCGCTAGCAGCGGCGGCAGGCGAAAGGCCGCTAGCCCGGAGTTGGCCCTGCGGCGCTCCTGCGGAAGCTCCATGCCCAGGCAGCGTACGCCCTAAAGCCGCGCCTGACTGAGTTCAGACACATGCTGGACAGGCACCGCCATCCGATCGGGCGGCTCGCCGCCGGAGACGAGGGAGAAGCCGAAGCAGCGCAAGGGCAAACGGTCACCAAGACGGGGGCAGGGAAACCAAGGACAAATGCAGCACCTTGGAGCGCGGGAAAGCGATATGGACCCGATCCGCGCGTCTCCGTGCAGGCCAGCCGCAAGCATCAACATGCCGGACACACGAACGCGCTCGGCCAAATGCCTGGGGCTGGACAAGCAGTGACTCCTGCGTCTCAAGGGGCACCCACACACGAAATCCTCGGGCGTCCGATTGGGGAACATTCATGGCCGTCACCGAAAACAAGGATGAGCGCGTCGGGGTTCGGACGCGCCCGGATGTCAAAGCCTTGCTTCGACAGGCTGTCGTATCTTTGCGCAAGACGGCCACCGAGCTCCTGCTCAAGGTAGGAATCCTCCAGGCGGGAACCGATGCCGCTGAGGATTCTTTGGCTGATCGGCGGATATTTGAGCTCAATGAGCGGGAGTGGCAGAGCTTCCAGGATATCCTCAACCGCCCGGTCAAACACAAGCCCCACTTGGCCCGATTGCTCAACGAGAAGAGCGCACAGGATTGATTGCCGGAAACGTGGTCTACAAGCGGACCGTCGGGAGCCGGCTCAAGCGGGCGGGCTGCCGCTGGTCGATGGCGGGTACCAACGTCCTGCTCGCCGTCAAATGCTACATCGACAGCAGCCACTGGACCAATTTCCTCGATTGGAGGGTCTGCCGCAGCAAAGGCGCTTAACCACAAAAATGGACGCAACCGAACCTTGTCGTACCTTTGAATAGCTCTTGTTCGTGCAATATCTATATTGCGAAATCCTCGGGGACCCGATTGGGGAACACTCATGGCCGTCACCGAAAACAAGGCTGAGCGCGACGGGGTTCGGATGCGTCTGGATGTCAAAGCCTTGCTTCGACAGGCTGTCGTATCTTTGCGCAAGACTGCCACCGAGCTCGTGCTCAAGGCAGGAATCCTCAAGGCGGGGATCGACGCCGCCGAAGATTCTTTGGCTGATCGGCGGATATTTCGACTCGACGAACAGGAGTGGCAAGCCTTCCAAGATATCCTCAACGGCCCGGTTGCCGATAACCCCCGCTTGGACCGGCTGCGCGCCGAGAAGAGCGTGTTGGAGTAACCTGGGGAAACAAGCCTCTGCTTGAGATTGAAAGGCTCGACAGGACGCATGACGTCGAATCCTTCGCATGCGGGAAGGAGCCGCTTGATCACTTCCTGAAGCGTTTCGCGTTAATGAACCAGAACGCCGACAGTGCCCGAACCCATGTCACCCGACGAGGATCACCGGAGGTAATCGCCTGCTACAGCCTCGCGGCGGGAGCGGTGAAACACGCCGCCGCGCCTCGAAGGGTCGGCCAAGGGCTGGCCCGGTATCCGGCACCTGTAATTCTCCCCGCCCGTCTTGCGGTCCACCGAGGCGAGCAGGGGTGCGGCTTGGGCAGGAAGCTTATCAAGGATGCTCTGCACAAAACTGTCGCGGTGCCGATATCGTCCGCATTCGGGCGCTTCTCGTCCATGCCAAGGACAACGAGACACGGGCTTGGCACGAAGCCTTGGATTTCGAGCCTAGCCCTGCCATGTAATGACAAAAAGGTCTGGACAACGGGTTTCCTGCGGTGTATCCGGTCTCCGCCATGGCACAGTCGCAGATCAGCCGCACGTTGCGCGGCGCGGCGGAGCGCGCGCGGATAGCCGCGATTCTGTCGCAGGAGCAATTCGGCAGCCGGCGGGCTTTCGGCCGCCGGATCTGCCGGGAGTTCTCGTTCGCCGACGCGGCCGGCAGGCTGCAGGTTTCCGGGTGCCTGAAGGCGCTGGCGGAGCTTTCCGGGCGCGATCCGGGGATCGTTCTGCCGCCGCCGGCCGCCGCGCCGCCCGACCGCTCGCCCCGCCTGCTTCCGGAAGGGGTTCCGGAGCCGGACGGGGTTCCGCCCCGCCCGTCGGAGATCCGCGGCCTTGCGGTCGCGGCGGCTTCGTCGCCTTCGGACCGCGCCGTGTGGAACACGCTGGTCGCGGACGAGCATCCGCGCGGCCTGGCGGTCTTCGCGGGCTGCCAGATGCGCTACCTGGTCGGCTCGGAGCATGGCTGGCTGGGCGCGGCGGGCTTCTCCGCCGCCGCCCTGCGGGTGGCCGCCCGCGACCGCTGGATGGCGTGGAGCGACGGGCAGCGCCGGGAGCATCTCAGCCGGGTGGTGTGCATGAGCCGCTTCCTGATCCGCCCTTCGGTCCGCTGCCCGCATCTTGCCAGCCATGTGCTCGGCCGCGTCCTGCGGCGGCTGCCCCGGGATTTCGAGGAGCGCTACGGGTTCCGGCCGTGGCTGGTGGAGAGTTTCGCCGATCAGGGCTATGACGGGACCTGCCTCCGGGCCGCCGGCTTCCTGCGCGTCGGCGAGACGGCGGGCCGCGGCCGCCAGGACGGCGGGAAGCGCCGCGCCGCGACGGTGAAGGCGGTCTTCATGCGCCCGCTCGGCGGCGGCTGGCGGCGCAGGCTCGGAGTGCCGCATGTCGACCACGCGCCGGCCCTCGGGCCCGGCGAGGGCCTGGACGCGGCGGCGTGGGCGGAGAACGAGTTCGGAGGGGCTCCCTTGGGCGACAAGCGGCTGTCGGCGCGGCTGGTGAAGAGCGCCGGCCTTCTCGGGGCCTTTCCGGGCCGCAAGATCAACGCGGGCTGCGCGGGCGATGGCGCCGCCGTCAGCGCCTTCTACCGGCTGATCGAGATGCCGGCGGAGTCGGCGGTCACGGTGCGCAGCATCCTCGCGCCGCACCGGGAGCGCACCGTCCGGCGGATCCGGGGGCAGCGCACGGTGCTGGCGGTCCAGGACGGGACCGTCCTGAGCTTCCCGGCCCGGCCGGGCTGCGAGGGGCTCGAGGTGGTCGGCTCGAACCAGACCGGGGCGAAGAGCCTCGGGCTGCACATGCACGCGACGCTGGCGGTGACGGATGCGGGCCTCCCCCTCGGCGTGCTGCGGCTGGGCTTCGACGCGGAGAAGGCCCGCCCGCCGGAGGCCGGGGAGCGGCGGAAGGCCAGGCGGTGGCTGGACGGCTTCGCCGACACCGCCAAGGCGGTCCGCGAGGTGGGCGGCAGGACGCGCGTGGTCGCGGTCGGCGACCGGGAGGCCGACTGCTTCGAGCTGTTCGACGCGCAGCGCCGCCATCCCCGGGTGGAGCTGCTGGTGCGCGCGCGGCACGACCGCGCGCTCGGCGGCGGCCGCCCGAAGCTGTTCGCCCTGATGGGCGGCGGCCCGCCGGACGGCCTGGTCGACGTCGAGATCGACGGCCTGGCGGCCCGCCCCAAATCCGGCGGGAGGAAGGCCCGCCCCGCCCGCAGCAGGCGGCTGGCCCGCTGCGAGCTGCGCTTCCGCCGCGCGGCCCTGCCGCCGACGGGGGCCGCCGAAGGCGCGGAGCCGGCCGTCGTCTCCGCGATCCACGTGGCCGAGGCCGCGCCGCCCGACGGCGAGGAGCCGGTGCAGTGGCGCCTGCTGACCACCCTCGACATCCGCAGCGCCGACGCCGCCGCCGAGGCCGTCGGCTTCTACCTCCAGCGCTGGAGGATCGAGGACTTCTTCCGGGTGCTGAAGTCCGGATGCCGGACGGAGTTCCTGCTGTTCCGGACCGCCGGGCGGCTGCAGCGGGCGATCGCGATCAACGCCGTCATCGCCTGGCGCATCATGGCCATGACCCTGCTCGGCCGCCAGGCCCCCGATTGCGCGCCGGAGCTGATGTTCACCGACCACGAGCTGGACTTCCTGCGGAGCTACGCCGAAGAGCGCGGGCTGCCCCTGCCGGACCGGCTGGGAGCCGCCGCGCGGCTCGTCGCCCATCTCGGCGGATACCAAGGGCGGAAGGGCGATCCCGAGCCCGGGCACCAAGCCATGTGGCACGGCCAGACGCGGCTCGGAAGCGCGGCGATGGGCCACCGGATCGGCGTCCAGGCCGGCCGGAGGCGCGCCCGCGAGGAGGAAGGCGGGCCTGTCGTCATGCAGCACTTGTGATGACACGGTAGGACTAGCCCAGCGGACACCGATCATCTGTTCTTGCTCCTGAAGGACCTGGGGCAATGCTGCGTGAATGACGGATGAAGTCGAAGCGAAAGAGTCGGCATGTGCAATTTGACTCAACACTGACGTGTGTGGACGCCCCTTTAGGAATTTCGATGGACGATTTCGGGGTTTCATTCCTGTGAGTTCCGGGAGACTAGCCCCGCTGCATTTCGACCACGCTATAACGCGCCCGCTTCCGGCGTTGGTTTTCCGATTGCGACGCTTTGACGGCGGTTGCCAGCCTGCCTAAGGTTGGAAAGGCAATTCCACAGGATTGCCTGCAGGGAATTTCAGCGGAAGAGGCGCGGGAATGGCGTACGACAGCATCACCAAGCCGGGACGGATCGGTGGGTTGGAGGTAAAGAACCGGGTCGCGCTTCCGCCGATGGAGAAGAACTGGTGCGACCGCTTGGGCAACCCGACGCGCCGCTTCATCGATTACTATGCGGAGCGCGCGAGGCGCGGCGTCGGGATGATCAATTTCGAGGCCACCTATGTCGATGCCCGCGGCCGCGGAAACCTGTTCCAGCTCGGACTCTGGCATGACGACAACATCGACGCCCACAAAAGGCTGAACGATGCCGTGCGCGAGCACGGGTGCCGCACCGCCTCGGAGCTGAACCACGGAGGCCGTAACTGCAACACGCACCGGACGGGACTCCAGCCGGTAGGGCCTTCGAACCGACCGCTGGACATGGTCGGCGGGCACCAGCTGAAAGAGCTTTCGGTCGGTGACATCGCGGCGGTCGTGCAGTCGTTCCGGGCTGGCGCCCGTAGGGCAAAAGCGGCCGGGTACGACATGGTCACCATCCACGGAGCGCACGGATATCTGATCACCAGCTTCCTGAGCCATCTGAGCAACCAGCGCACCGACCATTACGGCGGGAGCGACGAGAACCGGTGGCGCTTCGCCATCGAGGTCTACAAGGCGATCAGAGAGGAAGTCGGCACCAGCATGCCGGTGGGCATCCGGATATCAGCGGAGGAGGATGTCGATGGCGGATACGGGATCGAGAGCACGGTCGGTTTGGTGAAACGCCTTGAGTCGCTTGGATTGGATTATGTCGACGTCTCGACGGGACTCTACGAGTCCATCGAGACCCTGATCCAGCCGATGGACATGGAGCAGGGCTGCCTGCTCCCGCATTCGAAGCGATTCAAGAGCGAAGTTCCAATTCCGGTCCTTGCGGCGGGCCGCATCGACACCATCGACGTCGCTGAAGCGGCCGTTTCGCGCGGAGACTGCGACTTCGCGCAGATGGCCCGGGCGTTCCACGCGGATCCGGAAATTCTGGAAAAGACGCTTCGGGGAAGGAAGGACGAAGTCGTCAGGTGCATCGCGTGCAACAAGTGCTGCATGGAGCTGTTCGTCAACAAGCCATCCGTCTGCACGGTGAATGTCGACGCCGGGCGCGAACGGTTCGCGGCGCTGGTTCCGGCGGCGAAACCCAAGAAGGTCATGGTTGCCGGCGGCGGAATGGCTGGAATGGAAGCGGCCCGCGTCGCAGCGTTGCGAGGCCACGATGTCGCGCTGCTCGAAGCGTCGGACCGACTTGGCGGATGGCTGAACGTCCTTGCAACCCCCGCAACGCGTTCGTCGTGGAGCGACGCGATTAGCGACCGGATACGGATGTGCGAGGCCGCAGGCGTCAGGATCATGAAGCAGCGGAACGTAACAGCGGCCGTTGTGATTCAGGAGAACCCTGACGTGCTTGTCGTGGCGACCGGAACGCGGCCGTTCATTCCCAAGTACGTGCCGGGAATCGGCGAGGCCCTTGTGACCAGCTACGACGATTTGGCGCACGGCAGGGTTGATCCCGGATCGAACGTCGTTGTCGCCGGCGGGCAGCAGCTGGGAATGGCGGCCGCGGAATTCCTTGCTGCGAAGGGCGCCAAAGTCACCGTCGTCGAGGCGACGGGTGCCATGGCGACGGATCTGGAATTCATGGCCCAGAAGATGCTGCAAAGCAGGCTCGGAGGCAGCAACCGAATCAATGTCCGTCTCAACACGAACATAGAGGAGATTTTTTCAGACGGCGTCCTGCTGCAGTCGGGAGGCGTTGCCGAGAGGCTTGAAAACGTGGACCAGGTCGTGATCGCGCTCGAGCGGGACATGAACCGCGACCTGATTGAGGAAATCGCCAGCCCGGAGTTCGAGGGCCTGAGCGCGGAGCTGCACCCCGTCGGCGACTGCGTCTGGCCGGGGGAACCCTACGACGCAATTCTGTCAGGAAACGCGGCGGGCCGGATTATCTGACGAGTCGCTATTTCGAATGCCCCGCGACGGCGCCAAGGCGTTCCAGCCGCCGCGCCGCCCGTGTTTCCGCGGCGCCGCCAGCCCCGATTCCGGATTCCGTCTGCGGGCCGTTCGTGCGCCGCCGATCGCTTCCGAAGGAGGGCGCATCCGCGCCAGCGACGACGCGGGCCGATTTTGCCGCCTCTGCTTGTCCGGCCCGCTTCCTTGTCCTGGACTGCGCCCGTCGGTCAGTTCGCCGCAGCTTGCGAGTTCTCGCGGATCAATTCCCGCGCCCGTTCGACTATCCGAGCGCCGTCAATCCCCTTTCGGCCGACTTCCGCAATCCAGCGGTCCACGACCGGCTCCAGCGCCGTCAGAATCTCCGCGGTTTCCTCGTCCGTCAGCTCAATGTGAGAGTTTCCGGCGTTGAGCGCGACATCCAAGCCCTCATCCTCGATTCTGCGCGTGGTCCGGCCGAGCTCCGCGAGCCAATCCCGGCCTGACGCGTCCTTGAACGCCTTCCGGATGTCCGCGGGCAGGCTGTTCCAGCGATCAGCGTTCATGGACACTTGGAATACAAGCGTTCCGAATCTTGTCTTTCCCGCGCCTTCAATCTGGTACTCCGTTTGGTCCTGAAGCTTGAGCGGCGGAATGATCTCCCAAGGCACGAGCACGCCGTCGACCGCCCCCTCTTGCAGCGCCAGCGGGATGTCGATGACCGGCATGGACACCGGGCTGGCGCCAAGCGCATCCGCGGTCCAAGCGCCGATCCTGGAAGGAATCCGGATTCTGAGGCCTTCGAAGTCGGCCGGCGTCCTCGCCGCGGCCTCCCTCATGTTGAACGCTTGGCCGGCATGAACGTAAAGGAACATTACTTCGAGGCCCGCGTACTCGTCCCGCAGATCGCTCTCGAACATGTCGCGCATTGCGAGGTTCGCCGCTGCCGGATCGTTGTCGTAGACGAAGGGCAATTCAAACGCCTCGGTCTTCGCGAACAGCCCGGGCGTATAGCTGTTGATGGCCCATACGATGTCCACGACGCCGTCCCTGGCCTGGCCTTCCAATTCATGCGGGCGTCCGCCAAGAGACATAGCGGGATAGACCTCGATCTTGACGCGCCCCTGCGAGTTCTCCTCAACCTTCCTTACCCACGGCGCTATCAGCTCGGTGTACGCCGACGCGTTCGCGCTGAGCATGTGGTGCATCTTGAGCGAGAATTCCTGTGCCGTCGCGGGCGCAGCCGCAACCAGCGCCATCCACGCGGCAGCGGCAGCAAATCCGGTTTTCTTCATGTTTTAACTCGATCAGTTCCAGCTGGATGCGCGCCCGGCCGAACAATATTGCGAACTGGACTCGTGCATGCGACGACCGCGCGGATGAATCAAGAACCCGCCTACCATGTTGATATTCTTGCAGCAATCACTTCAACGGGCACGCATCAGCCGACGCTGGCGGCGCGAGCGCTTGGAAGAGGCCGCCCCGCCGGCAGCAGTTCATTCGAAGCGCCGAATGCAACGACGGGCGTCGAGCCGTCCCGCTTGGCTGGCTTTATCCGTCGAGTGTTCCGCTCTCAGGCCAACGCGGGCATCTCAGTCCAGCGGAAGCGAGATTATTCCACCGGCCAAGGGGTGCTTCTCCAGCAGATCATTCGACACTCGAATCCGCGCCGACGTGACAATCAGCCGGTTCCGCCCCTCCCCCAAAAACAGGCAGGACGTAGGGCGAGGGAACGGCACGGCAACCTCGTTCAGAAGGACGCCGTCCGGAGAGTATTTCCTGAGGCTCCAGCCATCCCACATGGCAATCCAGAGATTTCCGTCGTCGTCCACGTCCATGCCGTCCGGACTGCCGACGCAATTCTCATCAATCTTGATAAGCGTTCGGCGGTTTGAAATTTCGCCGCCCGCCTCGTCGAAATCGTAGGCGTAAACCAAGCGGTCGGCTGTATCGATGAGGTACATGGTGCGATAGTCGCGGGACCAGCCCATCCCGTTGGGCAGCGTCAGACTGGTTTCAACGGTGCGCGTAGCCCCGTCGCCCTCGATCCGGTAGAGCGAACCGGCGCCCTTTTCGAGGTTGAAAGCGAGCGAGCCAATCCAGAAGCGCCCTTTGCTGTCGCGCTTGCCGTCGTTGAATCGATTCGTGGGAATGTGGGCTTCCGGGTCGCTCAGAGTTCGAAGCGTTCGGCCGGACGACGGCTCAATGAGTCTGATCCCGGACGAGCCAGCCGCCAAAAGCCCGTTGCCGGTGTCGCTGACGGCCGTAATCATCTCCTCCTGGGGGAAGCAGGTCAGCTCATCCGAATTGAGATTCAGGGAGAAAATGCTGGGTCGGCAGATATCGACCCAATAGATCGACTGGCCGTCGCGGCTCAATGCCGGCCCCTCGCCGATGAGATTCTTGACATCCGCCACGACCTTGAATTGCGGCTCCGGCAGGTTTGCGGGCATGGGCGCGCTTGACACCGGCCTTGGAGCGCCTCCGGCCTTGAGCGAAGCCAAACGCGTCGCTTCAATTACGGCCGGGCCAAGCACGTGCAACGCTTCGCGGTCCAATCTCAGCGAGGAGCCGCTGAGGCCGATTGCAGCCACCGTGATTCCCCGGTGATCGACAATTGGAGCGGCTACGCCGGAAACCCCGTCGACATCCTCATCAAGGTCGATCGCGTAGCCGCGGGCATTGGCGAGGTCGAGATGGCGGTTGAGGCCGGACAGGTCGCCGTATCGTCCGTTCGACAGTATTTCCGTTCGATCGGACTCCTGAAGCGACATCCGTTCGCCGTATGACAGCCCTGAAATCAGCGCCTTTCCGATTGCGCTGTGCCACTTGGAAACGCGCTGCCCCACGCGGGACTGCTCTCGAAGGTGGTGGCTGCTCTGAAGCTCGTCGATGTAAACGCCGCCGTCGGGGGTCAGGATCGCGAGCGACACGGTCTCGCCCGTCTCGCTGCGCAGCTTCTGCATTTCCGTTATCGCGGAGCCGCGAAGATCGAAGTCCTGCCACACCTGGCGGGACAGCTCGAATAGGCGCATTCCCAATCGATAGGTGTTGTCGTTCGAATCGAACCGGACGAGGCCGTAGTCGGCCAATGTAGCCAGCAGCCGGTGAGCTGTCGGCTTCGTCATCCCCAAGCCGGCCACAACCTGCCGCAGAGTCTGCGGCGACGAGGCCGATCCCAGAAAATTGAGCACGTCCAAGCCCTTGGCAAGCGTCGCCGACCGGGATTTGGCCGATGTGTCAGTCATTGTTCGTCCTAGCGAAGAACTTGACAGGCAGATGCCGCAAATGTAATTGTAACCGGAATGTCTTGATAATCAAGATGCCATCTCAAATAATGAGACGGAAATGGATTTGGGCCTACGGGGGAAGCTCGCTGTTGTGACCGGCGCGGCCCGCGGGATCGGCGCCGCGATCGCAGCGGGATTTGCCGGTGAAGGCGCCAGAGTGCTGCTGGTGGACCGGAGCGATGATGCCGAGGAAGTCGCGGCAGGAATCGGCGGCGAGAGTCTTGTCGTCGATCTCACCGAGTCTGAATCGGCGCAACAAGTGGCCGATGCGTCCGGCGCGCTCGGCGGCGCGGACGTTCTAATCAACAATGCCGGAATTTCCCTGCCCGCCTCCTTGCCGGAAACCACTGATGAAGACTGGTCGGCGGTCATGGACGTGAATCTCGGAGCGGCGTTCCGCCTGACCCGCGCGCTATGGACCCAATTGTCGTCCCGCGACGGCTCGGTAGTGAATCTGGCATCGTTCGCCTCCAAGCGTTCGACCCTGTTCGGCAACAACAGCTCTTACGTTGCTTCCAAGCATGGAATTGCCGGACTGACTCGCGCGGCTGCGTTCGAGGGAGCAACCCGGGGAATTCGGGTGAACGCCATTGCGCCCGGAGTTGTCGATACCGATCTCATTCGATCGGTCCATGACGCCGAAGCCCGCGCGAAAATCATGGGCTTCATCCCGCAGAACCGCTTCGCCGAACCCTCCGAGATCGCCGATCTCGCCTTGTTTCTTGCTTCGAAGCGGGCAGCGCACATTTGCGGCGAGGTCGTCAATGTCAATGGCGGCATGTGCATGGACTGATGATGCGGACGCCTGCGACCATCACGGATATCCGTCATTGGATCGTCCACGTTCCGCTGAACTCGGCTATAGCGTGGTCGTCCGGAGTGCGGAGCGGTTCGACCCGCTTGATATGCGAGATAACGGCGTCCGACGGAACCAAGGGCTACGGGGAAACGATCTGCCTTTTGGATTTCGTGCCTGCCGTATTTGAAAAGCTGGTTGTTCCGCTGGGACTGGGCCGCAAGGTCGCGGATGTCGAGCGGCTCGCCCGCGCCGCCGAAGGCGCGGGCTACTACCATCACAAGCGCGCATTGGTCTTTGCCCTGTCGGCCTTGGAAATGGCGATGTGGGACGCGCGGGGGAAAATCGCGGGCCTTGCCCTGCATGACATGTGGGGCGGCGCCTACCGCGGTCGAATTGAAATGTGCGCCTACGTCTATATTTCCGACCCGGAAACTGTCGCGGACGAGCTTGGGCGGTATCGCGATCAAGGCTTTTCGTCTTTCAAGCTGAAGGTCGGCCTCGATCCGGAGCAAGACGTTGAACTGGTTCGAACAGCCAGAGAAGCGCTGGGACCGGCCGCCAGCATCCGTGTCGATCCGAATGGAGCTTGGACGCTTGGCACTGCGAAGCGGATGGTCGCGAAACTTGCGGAATTCGATCTGCAGTACATCGAACAGCCGCTGCCCGCGGAAGACATTGCCGGCGCCGCCCGGCTTGCCGCATCCTCCCCTGTTCCCATTTGCATCGACGAAGGGGCCTATACTCTCCAGGAGACCATGACCGCGATACGAATGGGCGCCGCGGACGTGATCCTGGTCGATCCCCACGAAACGGGCGGTCTATGGCAATGTCTCAAGACCGGAGCAGTGTGCGAAGCCGCGGGCATCCATGTCGGCATGCATTCAGGCGGCGAACTGGGGCTGACGCAGGCCGCGTATTTGCATCTGGCGGCTTCAATGCCGAACGCAACGATCGCTCTGGACACCATCTACCAGCACCATGCCGATGATATCTTGAGAGAGCGCATCGTGTTCGGGGACGGCCATGCAAGGGTTCCGACCGGGCCCGGGCTGGGTGTCGAGGTCGATCCGGACAAGCTCGAAACCTACCGAACCGAAACAATCAGGTCCCCCTACCTCGACCCCGACCGGCCTGACTGGTTCGCCGAAAAACCCTCAATCTAACAACCAACCAGGAGGACAAGAATGAAACATTCAGTATTCGGAGCCATAGCGGCTCTCTTCGCGATGCTGGCAACGCCAGCGATCGCGGAAACCAGGCTCGTCATCGCGGGCTCGGAGGCCGTCGATTCATTGCTGGATCGCATGTCGGTCAAGTTCGCGGAAGCGCTCGAGGCCAACGGCGGCGACGCGTTCGACGTGAACTTGATCCGCGGGCAATCGCTTGGGAACGCACAGCAAGTCATGGAGCAGCATCAGGCGGGCTCGGTCGATGTGATGTACTCCCGGCCCGACTGGCTGACCTCGAACATTCCCGACTTCCAAGTGATGAGCTGGGGCTTCACGTTCCGCGATCGCGACCACATGACAGCCTTCCTGAACAGCGACACCTTCGCCGAAATGGCGCAAAAGGCCGTTGATACGATGGGCGTCCGGGTGCTTTCGGCAGCTGTGGACCAGCCGCGGATTCTTTACACCCGGGAGCCGGTATCCAGCGTTGACGACATCCAAGGCATCAAGATGCGGGTTCCCGGCATCAAAGCCTACCTGCGCCTTTGGGAGACCGTCGGAACTGTGCCGACGCAGGTCGCGTGGGCCGAAGCCTTTCTGGCCCTCAAGACCGGAGCCGTCGACGGGGCAGAGGCGGATGCATCGGGTGCCTACAGCCAGAAGTTCCATGTCGCCGCGCCGAACATCACTCTGACCAACCACCTGATGTCGGCGCTTCATATTTCGGTCAACGAGGAAAAGTGGAACAGCCTCTCGGCTGAAAAGCAGGCAATACTGCAGGCGGCCGCAGCCGAAGCGGTATCGTGGGCGTCCGAGACCGCAAAATCCGAATCTCAAGCTGTGCTCGATCAAATGGTCGCTGAAGGAGCTACGGTTTCTGAAATCGACAATGCTCCTTTCTCCGCGAAGGCAGGCGAGGCCGTGCCGGACATGGAGGCGGAAGGGTTGTGGAGCCCGGGACTCTGGCAGCGCATCCGCGACATACCAAGCTAAGCATGGACTCAGGGCGGGACATTCCCGCCCTGAACACTCTCGGGGACGGAGCGAGTGGAAAGCACGCTGCGAACCGTGCGCCGGGCGCTTTTCCACATCGGCCGGATCGAGATGGTTTTGGCCGCCGCAATTCTTGTCGGCATCGTCCTGATGATCGTCGTCCAGGTCCTGCTCAACGCGGGCTTGGGGCGTCCCATTACCTGGGAGCAGGAAGCGGGCGCGTATGCGCTGGTTTGGCTGACATTCATTGGCGCATCGATCGGGCTCAAATGCATGCGGCACGTCACAATCGTGTCTTTCGTCGGCAAGACCTCCCCTCGCGTCCGCAGCGCCATCCGCGCGATAGTTTTCGGGCTCATTCTATGGACGCTGTACATTTTGATGCGTGAGCTTTCTCCGATCATGACCATCGAAGCCCGTTCAACGACAGTTGCATTGCCCATCGACCTCCCCCGATCCTATTTCTTCTCGGTCCCCTTGATGGTCAGCTGCGCATTAATGACGCTGACCGCGCTATTGTTCTTGTTCGAGGCCATCCTGGGCGCATTCGGGCGCGACGAGGATGGAACCCTTCTTTCGCCAATCTCCGGCAAGGTCTAATGATCTGGCTTCTGCTGCTGCTTCTGGCAGTGCTGGTATTGCTCGAAATGCCGATTGCGTTCGCTCTGGCCGCGTCGGCATTGATGTATTTGATTATCACCGGCAGCATTCCGCCTATGCTCGTGGTGCAGCGCGTCGCAAGCGGCCTCGAAAGTTATGTCCTTTTGGCGATCCCGCTGTTCATCTTCGCAGGAAACCTCTTCAATTCGGCAGGCATCGCAAAGCGGATTTTTGATTTCGCGGTCGCCTGCGTGGGTCACATCAGAGGAAGCCTCGGCCACGTCAACATCGTCGCCAGCATGATATTTTCGGGAATGTCCGGGATAGCCCAAGCGGATGCCGCCGGTCTCGGCGCCGTCGAAGTGCGCGAGATGAAGCGCCACGGCTTCTCTCCGGAGTTCAGCGCCGCGATCACTGCGGTGTCCGCCATAATCGGACCGATCATTCCGCCATCGGGCATCATGATCATCTACGCGGTGCTTGCCGACGTCTCGGTTCCGGACCTGTTTCTGGCGGGCGTCGTGCCGGGAGTGCTTATGTCGCTCTTTCTAATGGCGGTTGTGTACTGGCTTGCCAAAACCGGCCGCATTGACGCGCCGGTGGTGCCGCGCAAGACGCCCATGGAGATCGGGAGCGCGTTCTGGCGGGCGCTGCCCGCCTTGGCGGCGCCGGTTTTCCTGATCGCGGGCATTCTGTCCGGCTACGCGACGCCAACCCAGCTCGGGGCGTTGACTGCGGTTTACGCCATCATTCTGGGCTTCGCGATGCGAGAGCTTACTCTTGAGCGTCTTTGGAGCTCGATCAAGGACACGGTTGTAACTTGCGGCGTCCTGGTCTTCATCATCGCGGCGGCAACGCCGTTCAGCGCGATTCTTGCCCTTGAGGGAGTGCCGCAGCGGCTGGCCGACTTCCTGCTGTCCATCAGCGAGAACCCGCTTGTCGTTCTCCTGATCGTCAACGTCGCACTGCTGATATTCGGCATGGTAATGGACACGACCGCAATTCTGCTGGTGGCCGTACCAGTGCTGGTGCCGGTTATGAAGACCCTCGGAATCGATCCGGTTCATTTCGGCATCGTCATGGTGATCAATCTCTTGATCGGCACGCTTACGCCGCCATTCGGGATCCTGCTTTTCGTTATGACCGAAGTGGCCAAAGTCGAATACAAGCCGCTGCTCCGCCAAACCGCTCCCTTCTACATTCCGCTCTTCATCTTTTTGTTCGTCATCACCTACTGGCCCGAGCTTTCACTGACTTTGCCGAACTATGTGTTCGGCCGATAACGTCCGGTCGGCAGCAGATGCGCTATCCGATGCTTCCTCTTCTCAACGCCGGTCGATTTCGATGATCCGCGCGTAGGCGAGCGATTTCACCGCCGCCGGCGCGGGAACCGGCGAAACGCTTGGCGCGGCCGGGCATGCGGTTTCCTTCGTGTCCGGCCAGTGTCCGGTGACGCACGCCGGTTCCGGCCCATTCCCGAGGCGCTGGACTTGCGGCGGCGCAGCGACAACCGAAGCGGCGAATGCTTCTGCCCATGCCGAGACGAAGAACCCCGGCGCTGCCGCGCGCCATTCCGGCGCGCCTCGTCCGCTCACGAAGGACAGCAATGCGAGCCGGAATGAGAGAGTTCGGCATCGCCTCTCAAATTTCGCCGCCCCGGACACAGGATGCGGACGCCAAACCCGGCCACGAAAGCGCCTGCCGACCACATGCGCTCATTGCGCGCAACGCGCTTCCCGTTGAGATTCAACAACGGCCAGATCGCTTCGATATTCAGCGGCTTTCCAGCTCCAGGCGTCGCGTTGAACAAAAGCTCGTTGTTGTGCGGGGAAGAGACGGACATGTCGCGCGCACGGACCGAATGAAGCGAGGCGGCCGCCCGACGCCAACGATACCTTGACGGCTGATCGGCTTATCCATGGCTATGCCAACGGCGGCGCCTATCAATTGGCAGCGGAAAACCGGATCCGTCTTGCCCGCGCTTTGATCGAAGGGCGATCGGCTCAAGCGGTTTTGAAATCCCGTCGATCCAGCGAACCGCTCGACGCTGCATGCCGCGCAGCGAGCCAAGGCCGGGATCCTTCGCTTCGGTCCGATCGCTGCAACCTTGCCATGCGCAGCGCATCCCCGCCTCCGACAGGTTGCGATACCGAGATGCTCGATGAAACAGCGAATGATTCCCTTATGCCGGAATTCAAACGGCGCACGGGCAATTTCAATGCTAAGCTGGCAATGTCGACACTCGGGCGGCGGCCTCGCAAATCCAACGCATTCGAGGTCGCGATGGAGCGGCTGTGTTGGAAACTCTCGATGCGGACAGCGGCCGGAACCGGCGGCGCCGGAAGCGCCGCGGTCGCTCGAGCCGCGGCGACGCGCGGCCGGAAGCGCCTGCATTCATTGGGCGGAGAATTCCAGCCTACGAGCTGCTGACCGCCGCCGCGCTTTCGCGAATAGAGGAGCAGGCGGATTGGATCCTGCACAAGATCGGAGTCGAGTTCCGCGGCGACCAAACCGCGCTCGATCTCTTTTCCGAGGCCGGAGCCAGCGTCGAGGGCGATCGGGTTCGATTCCCGCCGGGCCGCGCCCGGGAGCTTTGCGCGGCAGCGCCTTCGGAATTCAAACTGCACGGGCGAGATCCGGAAACGACCGTGACGCTCGGCGGCAACGGCGTCGTTTTGATGCCCGGCTACGGCTCGCCCTTCGTTACAGACCTGAGAGACGGGCGGCGCTACGCGACGCTCGCGGATTTCCGGAATTTCGTCAAACTCGCATACGTCTCGCCCTGGCTGCATCATTCCGGCGGCACCGTTGTCGAGCCTACGGACGTGCCGGTGAACAAGCGGCACCTCGACATGATGCTGGCGCATCTTACGCTGTCGACAAAGCCGTTCATGGGCGGCGTCACGTCGCCGGAACGCGCGCGGGACTCGATCGACATGGCTCGATTGGTCTTTGGCCGCGAGTTCATGGACGCCCATGCGGTGATGCAGGCCAACATCAACGTCAACTCCCCGCTGGTCTACGATCGCACCATGTCCTCCGCGCTGCGCGTTTACGCGGCGGCGAACCAGTGCGTCTGCGTGTCGCCCGCGATTTTCGCCGGCGCCATGGGACCCCTGTCGCCTGCGGCCGTGGCCGCGCAGACATTGGCCGAGGCGATGGTCGGCATAGCGCTCGCGCAGCTCGTCAAGCCGGGATGCCCCGTCGTCTTCGGCAGCTTTCATTCCGCCATGAACCTGAAATCGGGCGCGCTGACCTTCGGCTCTCCCGAGGCCAATTTGGCGACAATGGCGCTGTCGCAGCTCGGTCGAAGGCTCGGCGTGCCCGCGAGGTCCGGCGGCGGGCAGATTACCGAGGCCAACGCGCCCGACGGGCAGGCGATGCAGGACAGCGCCGACGCGATGTGGTCCACGCTTTTGTCCGGCAGCCACCAGATCTGGCATGCGGCGGGCTGGCTGGAAGGCGGGCTCGTGATGTCCTACGAAAAGTTCATCATGGACCTCGACCATTGCGGGGCGATGCTGAAACTGCTGCGAGGTCTCGACACCGGCGACGAGGCATTCGGCCGCGACGCCTACTTTGAAGCGGGACCGGGCGAGAACTTCCTTTCGACCGCCCATACGCTGCGCCACTACGCCTCGGCCAACTTCGTGCCGGCCATTCCGGAAGCCGGACCCTATGAAATGTGGGCCGAGAACGGCTCGCTGACCGCGGACCAGCGCGCCGCCGGGCGATGGCGGCAGATGCTGGACGAATACGAGGAGCCCCCGATGGAACGCGGGGTTCGCGGCATGCTTGCGGAGTTCGTGAAAGACCGCAAAGCCTCGATGCCCGACGAATGGCACTGAAGGATCCGACATGACCGAAGAACTGAGCCGCACTTCCGCCCTCGCCAGCCGGCACGCGGCGCTGGGTTCCGGGCTGGAGGATTGGAACGGGATGGGAACCGCTTGGACCTACGCCACCGATCCCGATGACGAACATGATGCGGTGCGCGAACGGGCGGGCATGTTCGACATGTCGCCTTTGAAAAAGATATTCGTCCGCGGCCCCGACGCGCAGGCCGCGCTCGATCACTTGACGACGCGGGACATGTCCAAGATCGCGCCCGGCAAAGCCGCCTATCTTTGCGTCCTCACCGAACGGGGCGGAATCGCCGACGATGCGATCGTTTCCAACAACGGCGGCGGCGAGTGGATGATCGTCCACGGATCCGGCGATACGATGGCGCTATTGGAAGCTTCCGCCGCCCCGCGCGACGTGACGCTCGAATTCGCCGATGATCTGCACGATCTGTCCGTGCAAGGCCCTGCCGCCTTGGACGTCCTGAACGATCATTGCGACATCGACCTTGGCACGCTGGCGTATTTCGAACATGCGCCTGCAACGATCTTCGACAACGCCTGCCGGGTCTCGCGCACCGGATACTCCGGCGAGCGCGGGCACGAGATCTTCGCCGACGGTTCGGTCGTCACCGACATCTGGGACGAGCTGGCCGATTCCGGCGTGATGCCCTGCTCCTTTGCCGCACTCGACAAGGTGCGGATCGAGGCCGGGCTTCTGTTCTACGGCTACGACATGACCGAGGACAACACGCCCTGGGAGGTCGGTCTTGGCTTTACGGTCAGCAGGACCAAGGGCGACTTCCGCGGGAAAGAGGCGCTTATGGCCGCAGAAGGCAGCGAGAAGGTCAACAACGTCTGCTTGGACATAGACCATGCCGACATGGCGGCTGGCGGCGAAACCCTGTCGTTGGACGGCGAACCGGTTGGCGTGATTAACAGCCCTTGCTATTCGCGCCGGCTGGGCAAATCGTTGGCCCTTGCGCATGTGCGCCCGGGGATCGGCGCGGGAACCGCATTAATTGTCTCGGGGGACGGCATCGACGCCGCCGCGACAATCGTCGCGAGCCCGATTTACGATTCCCGAAAGCTGCGGAGCGCGCGGTCCGGGCTCCGTTCGCCCCGAAGGCTGCGCGTCGCCCGGCCAGAGGCTCCGTCCCGCGCTCAAAAGGACCGATCGCGAGGCACATTGACGCCTCCAACAACAGCGGATTTCACTGCCGGATCGATTCGGAGCGGCGCTGAAGCGGCTTCCCGGGCCGGCAGAGCTCGGCTCCGGCCGCATCAAGGATCGGCCGGAACCGCTCGAAATCCGCCGCCGCGGCCAGCGTTTCCAGCGGATCGCCATCCGCCGAAATCTCTTTCAAACGCTCCTCGGCGTCCCGAAATCCAGGCTGCTTCGCCATCACGGCCTTCATTGCCGCCGATCCCGTGAATCACAGGCCCGCGCAAAACTCCAAGTTTCCGGAGGTATCCGAATTGGCCGGATTGCGAATTCGAGTCGCTGCAGGAGGTGTCCGAGTTTCGAGAACTCCGATCAAGCGGCGGCGTCGAGCTCGTCCTTGACCACCTTTACGAGCAGCGGATGATCAAGCCGCGCCTTGATTGCCGCCACGCCCGCTCCCAGCTCCGCCACATCCTTTGCAAGGCCGTCCGTCCTCTCGCGCATCTCCCTGCCTTGAGCCTCGTACGCTTCCCTCAACTCCTTGCCCAGCGCGGCGTCCGCTTCCCGCAGCTCCGTGCCCTGGGCGGCGATCGCGGCCAGCAGCTCCGTGCCCTGGGCGGCGGTTGCGGCGCCCTGGGCGGCGATCGCTTCCCGCAGCTCCGTGCCCTGAGCGGCGATCGCTTCCCGCAGCTCCGTGCCCTGGGCGGCGTCCGCTTCCCGCAATTCCTTGCCTTGGTCGGCGATCGCGGCCAGCAGCCGCTGTTCCGTTTCCTTCAACTCCTTGCCTTGCGCGTCAATCTTGCTCGACAATGCGCTTACGGAATCATCGAGTTTCCTCTCAACTTTCCTGTTGTCCGTACGCAACCACGTGAACAGACCGACGAAAAGCGCTGCGAGGGCGATCATCGAAGCATAAATTTCCATGCGGCCCAATATAGCGATGGGCAGCGCATTTGAAAAGAATGATTCAAAAAGCACGGCGGACGAACGGTCGCCTTTTGCTCATCAGCCATGCATTCGAGGGATTCGACGATATCGCGGCCGACGGAATGAGCCCCGCCAAATGGAAGCCTCGGGAAACCTTCCGCGCCGCGACCATGCTGCAGCGCTTCCGCCGCCGACCTCGGGCGCGGAAGAACACGGATGCGCACCGGACCGTCAAGCACAGCAAGGGGAGGCCGCAGCCGGACGGCGGGAACGAGGCTGGCATCGCATTCCGGCGTTCGGCTGCGCATCCTGCACCGGCACGGACCGGAGGAACGGGAGCATCCGGCGGCAGAGGCCGCCGCTCTTGACGGCGCAAGGCTGCCGGAAACGGCCCGGATCAAGCAATCCAAACGTTCAAAGCGGCCGGATTGCGCAGTCAAGCATTGGCAAGAGGCGTCCATGCGAGCCCGAAACCGTCGCGGGAATGGAACAGATCAGGCGGAATTCGTGGTCATGACGGATGCTTCAAACCAGGTCCGCGGGCACAGGCATTCGAATTCCTGCGCGCTTCGCCGTTTCATTCGCCGCCCGGCTTGCCGAATTCACTGCCCGCCTTGCAGCCGTGCTGCCGGGGGGCCCGGCAAGTGTTCAGCGGATTGCGTCGGCCGGAATCGCGATCAATGATCGCAGGCATCCGGTTGCCGGGTTCGACAGGCCGTCGGAATCAGGCCGCAACCCCTTGCCGACGGGCGGCGCCATCGGCCAAGGCTATCCGCCCGTCATCCGTCACCGACAGAGGCTCCGGATCGGAAATTGCGCCGATGAACCGGCCGTCCCGGTCGTCATGCAGGAAACCCATGAAAACGAGACCCTCGTCGGAATCGATTATCTTGCCGCAATAGCGGTTCGGAGGAAGCGCGCCATCGAGGAACTCGCCGTCCGCCACCCGCCAAGGTCCGGTGCAGCCGTCCGCGACCAGATAGTGGGTGCCCGTGACAGCCGTGCCGGGATGCCGGCGCGCGTACCAGCCGGACCAGTGCTCCGCCGCCGTCGAAAACAGGCAGTACCATCTGCTCCCGATCCGGAGCACCTGCGGAGTTTCAAGCTGCCCGAACCCCCCGACATGCACCGGCGGCTGCAGCGTCCAGCTCCGCAGGTCGGCGGAGCGGGCGAACCCGATGCAGCCGGCATCGTTCGCTTCCTCGATCCCCGGCGCCCGCGCCGTGAAATACATGATCCAGCCATCGCTGCCGGGATCCCTGATCACCCACGGGTCGCGCATCGCCCTGTCGTGCCAGCGGCCGGGAATGTGCTCCTCGTAAATGCTTGGATCGAGATCGACTACCGGAGGGCCGCTTCGCTCCCAGCTCAGGAAGTCCTGGCTGGTGGCAAGTCCGATGCGCTGCTTCAGCCCGTTCTCCAAGCGGCTGGTTCCGGTGTAGAAAAGGTGCCACGGTCCGCCGGGTTCCCTGACGACGGAACCTGTCCAAGTCGTGAAGTCGTCCCAGCCCGGCGAAGCAGTGGGAGCGAACGCCTCTCCGAGATAGGTCCAGTTCCGCAGATCGCGGGAGACCGCGTGCCCCATCGTAACGTTCCAATGGCGCATTTCAGGGTCGGAAAGCGTCTTCGGCGCGTGCAGGAACAGCATCTTCCATTCCAGGCCGTCGCGAACGATCCAGAAATCCCAGATCCACTTGTGTTCAAGCGCGAGCATCCCGAATCCTTTCAAACGGCCTGCGGGGCACGCGCGCTGCCGATTCTGCTGACATCAGCCGCCGCAGGCCTCGGGCTCACGGACCCGCGCTCGACCACCTCGCAGGGCACCCTCGAAACGCGCGGAGCGTCGCCGCCGTCCAAAATCGAAAGCAGCTGTTCCGCCGCGAGGCGGCCGATCTCGTGGTAGGGAAGCTGCACGGTCGTCAGCTGCGGCCGGACGGTTTCGCAAATCCGAACGTCGTTGTCGAAACCCGCCAAGGAAACGTCTTCCGGCACGGTCAATCCTGCCGCCTTGATGTAGGGAAGCGCTTTCAGCGCCATCAGATCGTTGCCGAACATGATCGCCGAAGGCGCGCCCGGTTCCGAGAGCATCTCCCGGAGCGCCGATTCGAGCACATCGGCCGGCGTGCCGCCGCCTTGGTCGGTGTATCCGGCCACGAACCGGGAGTCCGACAGCGGGAGCCCGCGCTCGCGGAGAGCGTCGAAGAATCCTTGGCGGCGGAGCTGGGTTGCCACAAGCGACTCCTCCAAGCCAAGCATGCCTATGCGCCCATGGCCCAAGTCGGCCAAATGCTCGGTCGCCGCGCGCTGCCCTCCGTAGTCGTCCGGCAGCACCGCGGGCGTTCCGGCGGCATCGTAGCAATTGGCCAGCACCACCGGCACGGCGCCGGACAGCGGAAGCACGACCTGCCTGTGATAGTCGGTCGCGAAGATCACGCCTTCCGCGCTGTGACTCTCGAACACCCGAAGCAGACGGGCGGCTTCCGACTGTGCGCCGAGCGCGTCCGCGATCATCAGCGTTTTCCCGGCTTCGCGGCAGGCCTGCAGTGCGCCTCTGACAATGTGAATCGCGGAAAGGCCGGAAACGTCCGGCGGGTCGCCGGACGCGGAAACGGCGCCCGTGATCATCCCGATCAGGCCCGAGCCTTGGCCGCGCATCATCCGCGCGCCTCGATGGGGCTCGAAGTTGAGCTGTGCCACCGCCCGCGTCACCGCGTCGCGGGTGGACTGGCGCACGGACGCCTCGTGGTTGATCACCCGGCTCACCGTCTTGATCGAGACTCCGGCGAGCCGCGCCACATCGCGAATGGTTGCCATCGGATCCCGCGCGCTACAACGTTATCAAGATTTTCATTCGTGCGCGGGCATTGTCAATCCACACGCCTGCGGGAATCATGCCGATTCAATAATCTTATTGACAACAGCAATCGCCGCTTTGCATTATTGGATAAATGACAACGATTGTCATTTGGCCGCGATGACCTCGCAGCCAACGCGTTGGACAGCACCAGAATGAGGGAGACAGCGAAATGAAACGCTCTATCGCCGCCGCTGCGGCCGCGGCAACCGTGCTCGGAACCGCCGCGTCCGCGCAGACGGAACTCAGCATGTGGTACCATGGCGCGGGCAATGAAGTGGAATCGGCGCTGATCAGTGGGATCATCGACGACTTCAATGCCAGCCAGTCGGACTGGACGGTTGTTCTCGAGTCCTTTCCGCAGGAGTCGTACAACGAGTCGATCACGGCTGCCGCGCTATCCGGCAACCTGCCCGACATCATCGACGTCGACGGCCCGATCCTTCCGAACTGGGCATGGGCGGGCTACATGGCGCCGCTGGAGATCGACGAGGCAAGGCTTTCGGAATTCCTGCCCGGATCGATTGGGCGATGGAACGGGGAAGTCTACGCCATCGGCCTGTGGGACGCCGCCTGCGCGATCTACGCCCGTCGGTCGGTTCTTGAAGGAAACGGCATCAGGGTTCCATCGCTGGACAATCCGTGGACGAAGGACGAATTCGACGCCGCGCTCGACACGCTCCAGGCGAGCGGGGATTTCGAATACGCGTTGGATCTGGGAATGGCATGGACGGGCGAGTGGTATCCGTACGCCTTCGGCCCGTTCCTTCAGAGCCACGGCGGCGACATCATCGACACATCCGCGAACATGGCGAACGGCGCGCTTAACGGCGATGCCGGAATGGCGTTCGGCGAATGGTGGCAGTCGCTGTTCGAGAGGAACTTGGTCCCCGGCACGAGCCAGGACGGTGCCGACCGCGAGACGGGCTTTCTTGACGGGCGCTACGCGCTCCAGTGGAACGGCAATTGGGCCGCCCTTGCGCCGCTGGATAAGTTCGGCGACGACATGCTCTTCCTCCCGGCGCCCGATTTCGGCAACGGCCCGAAAATCGGCGCGGCGAGCTGGCAGTTCGGGGTCTCTGCGTCTTCGAAGAACAAGGACGGCGCGAGCGCGTTCATCGAATTCGCGATCCAGGACAAGTATCTCGCCCAGTTCTCGGACGGAATCGGCCTGATTCCGCCGACGAAGGCCTCGGCCGAAATGTCCGAGAAGTACCGGTCGGGCGGGCCGCTCGAAGTGTTCTTCGAACTCTCCAACCAGCAAGCCACGCTCCGGGCCGTAACGCCCGCGTACGTCGTCGCGGCTCTCGTCTTCGAAAAGGCCATGGCGGATATCGCGAACGGCGCTGACGTGGCGGACACGCTTGACGCGGCTGCCGACGAGATCGACGAAGACATCGAGAACAACGGCGGCTACATGTGATCAATCCTTGGAAGGGATGATCAGCGCCAGTCCGTCGGGCTGCCGCGGCGCGGCTCCCGGCGGACGCATGCGGGCGGCATAGGCGGGCGGGACCGGACCGTGGACGGCACGCCCCGGTCCGCGCGCAGGCGCCAGACGCTGGCCGGCTGGGCAATGGCCCTGCCGGCCTTCGCATTGGTTTGCGGATTCCTGATCGCGCCGTTCGTGCTGGCGTTCGGGTTCTCCCTGACGAACCAGAGGCTTATTTCGCCCAATCCCGCCGAATTCGTCGGCCTCCAGAATTTCCAGCGGATGCTCGGCTTGGGCACGCTGGTCCTTGAGCCCGAACGCGATGATGAGGGGCGGGCCGTTCTCGACGAAGACGGGGCACCGACATATCCCCGCCTCCGCACCTACACCCGGAACAATCCCGACTACCCCCAGCTCGACCGGATGCGCGAGTGGTTCAGGATCGGGCTGTCCGACGACCGGCAGTTCGTCGTGCTCGCACGAGACGTCATATTCATGAAGGCGTTGAGGAACACCCTGCTGTTCGTTGCGGTCGTCGCGCCGGTTCAGGCCGCGGCGGCGCTCGGCCTCGCGCTGCTGATCAACATGCCCCTGCGCGGAATCAACGTGTTCCGGACCATCTACTTCATGCCCGTCGTGATCTCGATGGTCGTCGTGTCGGTGCTGTGGCGGTTCATCTACGATGGCCAAAACGGCCTGCTCAACACCCTGCTTGGCTTCTTCTCGTTCGGAGGATTCCAGCCCGTCGACTGGCTCGGGCAAACTTCGACCGCGCTGCCCGCAATCATGGCAATGTCGATCTGGCAGGGGGTCGGCTTCCACATGGTCATTTGGCTGTCCGGGCTTCAGACGATACCGGAGACGCTATACGAAGCGGCGCGGCTGGAAGGGGCGACCCGCCTGCAGACGTTCCGGTACGTAACCTGGCCCGGCCTGCGGAACACCGCGGTGCTGGTCATGGTCGTCATCACGATGCAGGCGTTCACCCTGTATCCCCAAGTCCAAGTGATGACTCGGGGAGGCCCCTTGGATTCGACGCAGAGCCTCGTGTTCCAAATGGTGATCCGGGGCTACGAAAAGCAGGACATCGCGGGCGGTTCGGCAATATCCGTGTTCCTGTTCCTTATGGTGCTGTCGATCTCGCTGTTCCAGCGGTACTTGGCGAGGGACAGGGACTGATGCCCAGGCACCGCATCGTCGGAATCGCGCTCAGATACGTCCTGCTCGCGTGGATAGCGCTGGTGTTCGTGTTCCCGATCGTCTTCATGATCGTGTCTTCGCTGAAACCCGATTTGCAGCTTCTGCGGGACAGCGGCTCCCTCCGCGCATTCCTGCCGGTCGGGGACTTGTCGTTCGGAAATTACGCGGCGGCGTTCGAGCGGGCACCGATCGTAAGGTTCGTATTCAATTCGGTCTTCATCACCGGCGCAACGCTGGTCTGGTCTCTGCTGCTGTGCTCATTGGCAGCGTTCTCCTTCGTCTTCCTCGAATGGAAAGGCCGGGCGATCATGCTTTCGGTGATCCTCGCGACCTTCATCGTCCCCTTCGAGACCATTGCGATCCCGCTTCTGCTGATTGTGAACAATCTCCCGTGGATAGGACTCGACGGCTTCAAGATCGGCTGGCTGAACAGCTACCATGTGCAGATCATCCCGTGGATTGCGGATGCCCTCACGATCTTTCTGTTCGTGCAGTATTTCAAGGATTTGCCCCGGGATCTGGTTGAAGCCGCGAGAGTGGACGGCGCGACCTGGCTGCAGGTCTACAGGCGGGTGATCATCCCGCTTTCCGGCCCGGTGCTGGCGACGGCGGCAATCCTCAAATTCCTCGCCATGTACAACAACCAGTTCATCTGGCCGATCATCGTCGTCCAAGAGGAGACCTACAGGCCGATCATGGTCGGCCTGATGTATTTCTTCCAGCTGAACACGGCCTGGGGCGAGATCATGGCCTACCTCACGATCATCACCGTGCCCGTGCTGGCGTTCTACCTGGCGATGCAGAAAGCGTTCATCGCGTCCATCGCAAGCACCGGTATCAAAGGGTAATCCGAATGGGCGACGTCCAGTTCAAGTCGGTCAGGAAGGAATTCGGCGGCGTCCGCGTAATCCACGATCTCGACCTCAGCGTCCCGGAGGGATCGTTCACTGTTCTGGTAGGCCCGTCCGGATGCGGCAAGTCCACAATCCTCCGGCTGCTCGCTGGACTGGAAGACGTCTCGTTGGGATCAATCGCCATCGACGGGACCGATGTCACCTACAAGGAGCCGTCGGAGCGCGGCATCGCCATGGTCTTCCAGTCCTACGCGCTCTATCCGCACATGACCGTCGCCGAAAACATCGGTTTCGGGCTGACCTTGGCCAAGAGGCCGAAAGCGGAGATCAGAAGCCGGGTCGAGGAAGCGGCCAAGATCCTTCAACTGGAGGAATTGCTGGACCGGAAGCCCAAGCAGCTGTCCGGCGGGCAGCGGCAACGCGTCGCCATCGGGCGGGCGATCACCCGCAAGCCGAAAGTATTCCTGTTCGACGAACCCCTGTCGAACTTGGACGCCTCGCTGCGCACGCAGATGCGGGTGGAACTCGCGGAGCTCCACGCGAAAATCGGCGCGACCATGATCTACGTGACGCACGACCAAGTCGAAGCCATGACCATGGCGGACCGGATAGTCGTTCTGAACGCCGGAAAAATCGAGCAGGTTGGTCCGCCGATGGAGCTTTACGGAAGTCCCGCGACCGTGTTCGTGGCGGGCTTCATCGGAGCCCCGAAGATGAATCTGTTCGAAGGATTGCTTGCGGAGCAGAACGGCTGCGACACTTACGGCATTCGTCCGGAGCACATCTCGATCTCAGCGGATGCCGGGGATTGGCAATGCCGTCTCAGGCATGTCGAGCATCTAGGGTCCGACACCATCGCCTACGTCGACTCCGACGACTACGGGCCGATTACCGTCCGCGCACCGGGAGATATAGCGATGTCGGCGGGGGAGCGGGTTTACCTTTCGCCGCAGCGAGAATTCGAGCACCGTTTCCGCGACGGGCTGAGGATCTGACATACCGAGAACGATTCCGACTCGACCGATACTGTTTCCGGGAGATTTTGCGCAGCCTCGGCTTTCCCACCCCCGGACAAACTCGCACTGAACAGTCGGACGATTAAATTGTGCCGCGCTCGCACAATTCAAGCAGCCAACAGTTCCAACTCAGCCAGTCATTCATACTAACACCCTTCCTCGTAGGACTTAATAAACGACTTGCCATCATGACTCTCGACTATCTTTCCAACCTGAAACCTTGAAAACGTGATTGAAAATGCATGAAACACAGACAAACTCAAATCCTGCAGCACCTTGTCGTTTTCCAGCGCATCAATAACGAGTGATTTACTTTCGAGTCTTTCTCGAGAAAGGTGGCGGGCGTGGGTCCTGAATTTTGAGTGATTCACTAGCCAACGAGAAATCTTTCCTGCCAACTTCTTCCGGTTCTCGCAATCGGCAAACATGTATTTTTGCAGCCATGAGTTTACAAGCATTTTGGATAACTTAATTGCATTTTCACAATGAATGATTAAATCAGCTCCGTATTGCGAGACTAACAACTGCCATATCGCACTTTCCGCTTGATCTGTAAACCCTTTCTTTGCCTTCTCAAAATTTTCCAGAACAGCATGCGCACTAACCCGTCGCACGCCATTGGGCGTTTGAAGCGGAAACTGAGGATCTGTAGGTCCCAAGAATGAGTGCTTTCCCATCACAATTCTGTTTGCGGAGCAAGCGATCATCGTTGCCGCCGACATGGCAAGATTAGGCACGATGACTCGAATATCTTGAAAGCGCGATCGCAGGTATAAAACAATTGCTTCTGCAGCTTCGGGAGAGCCGCCCGGACTGTGCAAAATCAGGTCCAAATCGGGGCCATGAAGTTCTGACGTAACTTCCATTAACGCTTGAATGTCTTCATCGTCTATTGAAGTTTGATTTGGAGGAGCATCGTGACGCTGAATCCATGACGATGCGTAAAGAACTGTGTCGCGACCTGTGTATCTGCTAAGCTCGGTTAAGTACTTCAGACGAACTGCGTCGTAAATTGATGGGTCGTCAGGTGCTCCTTCGGATACAGATATTTCATATAGGACTTCGCTCCAAAGTGGCATAATTATGAGATTCTATCGTGCCGAAAAGCAGTGGATCTTGTAATGAAGAGTGATTCTATAGGGCATTCGAAATCGATCAGTTGCGCGCAACGCCACGCCGCTTGTGTTTCTCGTCATTCTCGTCCCAACCACTAAAGACGCGCAAGACTTCGCGCAATCCGGCACGTGGTCGCACTTCGTCGCGTTTCACCGACGCTTTGCCTTGGCTTTCTGACTCGTTGCTCGCGCCGGGCGTTGGCTTTGTGTTGTCGGAATCAGGCATCATTGGCTCCCTGGAATGCGTGATCGCTCTCGCGCGTGGTAAGTCGCGTAGAATCAATATATTGTAAGTTTGCGAAACTGCAACCCCTGTATCTCTCCGGCACTTGATGACCCGCTGACGCGATCGTCGTCGCCGTCTTTGCCCGCCGGATCGTCGGATGGCGCGTCTCGACCTCGATGACCGCCGAGCTGGTACTGGACGCCCTGAACCAAGCCATCGGCCGGCTCCGCCCCGCGGAACACGATGGCCGGATCACCACTCGGACCGCGGCAGACAGTACCTGTCCATGCGCTACTCGGCGCGGCGAGCCGAAGCCGACATCGACACGTCGGTGGGCAGCATCGGAGACAGCTACGACAATGCGTTCGCCGAAAGCGTCATCGGGCAGTTCAAAACCGAAGTCGTCAACCTTCTAGGCCCGTGGAAAACCATCGGCGGGCTTGAATGGCAAACCCTCAGATGGGTTCATTGATACAACAGGAAGCGGCTGCACAGCACCACCGGCAACCGACTGCCGGACGAAGCGGAAGCCGCGTTCCATGAGCAACAATGCGGCCCTGAAAAAGCCGCTTGAGTGTTCAACAAAATGTTCTCAGGAAATGCCGGGGTGATTCATTATTCAACAGTTCGCAATATTCTCATACAATTGCCTTTTGCTATATTCATCTTACGGCTTATTTCCTTAAGTCCGCACGCTCAACATCTTGCATGATGTGCTCTTTACGTTCGTTCGGCGTTACGTCAATGTTTGCACATGCCGAATCGCTTCCACAGACGGAAGCGCCTTTCGCTCCAGGAGTTCGAGGACCGGTTCCCGGACGACGAGGCCTGCGCCGAGCACCTGTTCCGGATCAGGTTCCCGGGCGGCTTCGCCTGCCCCAGGTGCGGCGGCTCGCGGGCGACGAGGCTCAAGCGGCCGCGCTGCGTTCACGAATGCCGGGACTGCAAGCGGCGGACCTCGGCGACGGCCGGGACCTTCATGCACCGGTCGCATGTGCCGCTGAAGGGCCGGTTCCGCGCCATCCTGCCGGCGACGGGGCATTCCAGCGGCATCCCGGCCCTGCAGCCCGGGACCGGACCGGCGCGGGCTGCAACAAGGCCGCATGGCTTCCGCTGCGGAAGCTCCGCGGCGCGATGAAGGAGGCGGACGCCGCGCCGCTCTTCGGCGTCGCGGAAGCGGACGAGACCAGCGTGCCGTTCAGGTCGGGGAATGCGGAGCGGCCGTCCCGCGGCTCCGAGGGCAGGCTGCTGATCGCCGGCGCGGTCGAGGTCAAGCCGGGCGGGAAGGCGGGGCGGGTCAAGCTGCGGACGGCAAGGGACTGTTCCGCGCCGACGCTGCAGGGGTTCCTGGCCGACGCCTCGGCGCCGGAAACGGAGATCAGGGCCGACGGGTGGCTTGGATGCGAAGGCCTGCCGAACCTGAAGCAGGCCGCGGTCGGCGACCGTCCGGCGCACGAGGCGCTGGCGTGGATCCGCCGGGTGTTCCCGAACCTCAAGCGCTGGGGGCTCGGCGTCCTGCACGGCTTCCGGCGCAAGCATCCGGACCGCTATCCCGGCGAATGGGCGTTCCGGTGGAACCGGAGATATCGCCGGGGGGGGACGGCTTCGGCATGCTGCTCCGCGCCGGGCTGCGATCCGGACCCTCGGCCTGGAGCGACATCGTCTCCGGCGAAGCCTGATCCAAGGGCGGAATCCGTCCGGAACACGCCCTCCATGCCGCGGAAGCGCCGATTCCGCGCCTCCGCATCCGCCGAACCGCCGGAACAACACCCGGTGCCAATCCCGGCAGGCCGGATTCCTGATGAGCCGAAGCGGCTCCGCGCCAAACCGACGTCGAGCGCAATCAATGTTTTGTATCAGCGGACTCAAGGCAATAAGCCTTATCGGGAAAATGAATAACGGCAGGTTTGCCAATAGTCACGAATTGATGCGCACCAACAGAGCATCCCGCAATTCAACCTCACAAATCTTCTTTACGTTTCCGACATCCGTGCTCTGCTCATACGCACCTTCGCGGATTGTTCTCTGGAATTTTAAGTCCTCGTCAAATTGACCTGAGACGTGTTCTACACACATATCGAACACCTCGAATTCCGGTTTTCCTGATGCATCATTCTTGAGGTGTTCCGCGTGGTCGGCGGCCCACTCTCCAATGGAAGGTGAAGCAGATACGTTTTTTCCGAAATCCGTAAGTCGGATGAGGCCGCCCGGTGCTGTTGCCGACGGAAACGGCAATCGCTCAAGAATTTCATCTAAATGGCTCATACACTTAAATCCGCAAACGCGTTGCAGCCACAAGATGTTGCGTACGGGGGTTGACGGGCCGCCCGGATTCCGCCAGCCCTTGCGGCATGTCGATCCGAAGCAAGCCGATTCCGACGATCACGCGCGCGGAGCTGGAGCGGCGGTTCCCGGACGACGAGGCGTGCGCGGAGTATCCGGCGAAGATCCGCTGGCGCGGGCGGTTCCGGCGCCCGGACTGCGGCAGCCGGAACGCGGTCCGGCTCAGGCGCCCCCGATGCGCGCGCCAGTGCCGGGACTGCCGGAAGCGGACCTCGGCGACGGCGGGCACGTTCCTGCACCGCACGCATGTTCCGCTGAAGAAGTGGATCGCCGCCATCCACCTGGCGGCGACGCATTCGAACGGGATCTCGGCGGCGCAGCTCAAGCGGCAGCTGGGGCTGGGCAGCGACACGGCATCCTGGCTGATGCTTCAGAAGCTGCGCCGGGCCATGGCCTCCTCGGAAGGCGCCCTGCTCCGCGGGTTCGTCGAGGCGGACGAGACGATGGTCCCGCACCGGCGCAAGGGCGGCCCGCGGCCGAAGCCGGGCCGGAGCGCGGACGGGAAGCTCCTGATCGCGGGGGCGGTGGAGCTGAGCCCGCAGGGGGCGCCGCGGCGGCTGAAGCTCCGGCGGATCCGCGACTTCCCGGGGGATTCGCTGCGCCGGTTCGCGGAATCGGCCGTGCAGCCCGGCACGCCGCTCCGGACGGACGACTGGCTCGGCTGCGCGGGCATTCCCCGCCGCGACGCCGCCGCGGTCGGCGACCGGCCCGCCCGCGAGGTCATGCGTTGGATCCACCGCGCGTTCTCGAACCTGAAGCGGTGGGCGATGGGCGTCCGCCACGGGTTCCGGGAGAAGCGCCTCGACCGCTGCCTTGCCGAGTTCGCCTTCCGGTGGAACCGGCGGCGGAACCGCCGCCACGCGTTCCTGGGCATTGTCCGCGCCGGGCTGGAGATCGGGCGCGCATCCTACAGGGATCTCGTCGGCGGCCGAGCCTGATCCGGCGTCCGGCCCAAGGGCGGACTCCGCCCGGAATCCTGGAAATCCCCCCGGAACCGGCCCCGAAGCGCCCGAATCCGAAGCCGGGCAGCGTCGGCGCAGCGTCCGGACCCCGGAAACGCCCGGCGAAGCCGCCCGGAAGCGGCGTCTTCCGAACGTACAACATCTTGACGTGAGGACTTAAATGTATGAGCCATTCATCTAATATTCTCTTGATCTCCGCCATGTCATTTCGGATCTGATTCACGTCTTGTCGAATTGCACTTACGTCATCTCGGTACCGATTCATGTTCTCCCGATCTTGAAAAAAATCTTGATGGGCCTGAGATAAATACCCCTTGAGCGAACTTCGGTCTGCACTGACCGTTCCAATCCAAATGCCGACCGCAAGCGCACTCCCCATTAGTGCCACGAAAATTGCAATCACGTACCACACTGTTATGAATGATTCAATCATCATTTTAATTTTCATTCGCGGCCTTTGATAGGAAACAATTTAGCGAATCCCGTCAAGGTTGCGGCGAACTAGCGGAAGCGAAAGTGTACGTTATTTTCGACTGTACAGCCTCCTTCAGGATTCGGATCCTGTCGAGCATACAGACACGATACATGTATACAATCGCCGATTGGCAAGATTACGCAAACCGGCGGGCCTGAGTTCCGGCTCGGTCCTGTGACGACTGCAGGATGTTGTCCCGCGCTGCTGACGAGCATCGGGCAACTTGATATGCAGATAGCAACAATCGACATGTGTTGCTAGCTTACCGTCGAAGACGGAAGGCACGGCTTATGCCGCGAAGAGCGCTAACCGTTCTCGAAATCGCTATGGCGGCGCGTCGGAGTGCGAGGTTCGCCGCCAGCGGCGAATGTCAGCAGACAGTGCGAAACCGCTCGACGCACGTATTCAGCACCTCTTCGGGATTGCGCTTCCACCAGTTCTCCGCCGAAAACACCTCGACCTCGCAGAGGCCGTCGTAGCCGGCGCCCTCCACCGATCGCCTGATGCCGCGCAAATCGGCGACGCCGTCGCCCATCATGCCCCGGTCAAGCAGGAAATCGCTTGTATCGGACAACCAGTCGCAAAGATGGTATCCGAAGATCTTCTCCGGGCCGGCGCGAGCCAATTCTGCTCCGAGCGATCCGTCCCACCAGACGTGGTAGACATCCGCGGCGACGCCGACATTCGGCGCAGCCAGCGAAAGGCACATGTCAACGGCATCCCGCATCGTCGCAAGGCACGAACGGTCAGCCGCATAGACCGGATGCAGCGGTTCCAGCGCAAGATTGACCCCTAGATCGGAAGCGTACGGAGCCACTTCGCCAATCCGATCTGCGGCCAGCTTAAGGCTTTCCGATTGGCCGCGGGTGCCCGGCTCGACCCCGCCAACGACAACAGTCAAATTGCTGGCGCCGAGTTCCGCCGCCGTATCGATTGAGGCTCTGAAGTCTTCCAAGATGCCCGACCGCGTAGGGAGCGCATGCGGGCCGACCAGGAAAGGTGATCTGCAAAGGCCGACGACGGTCATTCCGGACGCGCGGACCCGGTCGCCGATGGCAACGGCCTTGTCGGCGACTTCCTGCCGCCAGAAGACAATTCCGCCAAATCCGCGGGCCGCGCATTCGTCGACGACGCGTTCGGCCTGCCACCCCGCCCCATGGCCCTCAAGCATGTGTCCGAGCGTTGCCGTGTTCAAAGCTATGGCGGAGTGGTCGTTCGAAAAGTCCCGCATTTCGCGTCACACTCCATATGTGGCGAGCAGCTTCTTCATCCGGTCGGCGGCAAGACCCGGATCCGTGAACAGCCCGCATTTGTCTGCAAGCTTGAACGCTTCGACGTAGTAGGGAAGCGGCCGCATCGACTGGTCGCCTCCGAGCATCACGAAGTGGGGCTGGAAGCCGTTCAGCCAAGCAAGGAAGACGACGCCGGATTTGTAGAATCTCGTCGGTGCGCGAAACACGAGCCTGGCGAGCGGAACCGTTGGATCCAGCGCGGATCTGAAACCGTTGACATCCCCTTTCCCGAGCATGTCGACCGCGAACGCTGCGATCTGCGCGAGCGGATCAAATATCCCCAGCAGCGCGTGGGAATATCCTTGATCGTCTCCTTGGATGAGCTCCGGGTAGTTGAAATCGTCTCCCGTGTACATCTTGACGCCTTCGGGAAGGAGGCGACGCATCCGGATCTCTTTGTCCTTGTCCAAAAGGGAGATTTTTATTCCATCCACTTTGGAGACATTCTCGGAAATGACCTCCAGCGTGGTTTCGAGCGTGGAGTCGAATGAGTCGGCACCCCAATACCCCGCCAGCGCAGGATCGAACATTTCGCCTAGCCAGTGCAGAATGACGGGCTCGTCGCAGCGCTTCAGGACGTCGCGGTAGACGGAGGCGTAGTCGCCGGGCGATCTCGCCATCCGGGCAAGCGCCCTGCTTGCCATAAGTATTATGCGGGCGCCGCACCGCTGAATCGCCTCGACCTGCTCAAAATAGGCGCGCCTCACATCATCAAGATCGCGCGCACCACCTGGATCGAGATGGTCGGTGCCGCATCCGTTGAAAACGAGCGCATCGGGGAGCTCCCGTCGCGTCCGCTCGATCAATTCCAAAGCCCCCGGCCAGTCGAGACCCATGCCGCGCTGCGCGGTGTCCATCGCTTCGGCGATGCCCAGACCGAGTCCGGCAAGGTGCCGTCGGAACGCAAGCGTCGCCTCCCAGTCGATTGCCACCGACTCCGAGGGATTGCTGTCGGCGAAAGGGTCGGCCACGACATGCGCCGCTGCGAATACGGTCCGCGCCGGGTTCGGTCCAAGAGGAAACGATCCGATCGCCCTTCCCGAAAGCATGTAATCCCGCACGTTGCCGTCCAAGTCCGGCAGACCGATCTTCATGTTGCCGATCCCTGTTTCCGCATGCCATCGCGACCGGAGCGAACGCGGAAATCAATTACCGTTTCGCGGTCGAGGGCAATCCGGCAACTGTCGCGGGAATTCAAGCTGCCGCTCCGTGCTTCAGCAGTTCCCTCGCGATGATCATGCGCTGAATCTGATTTGTGCCTTCGTAGATCTGCGTGATCTTGGCGTCCCGGTACAGCCGTTCAACTTCGAAGCCTCGAATGTATCCGCTGCCACCGAAAACTTGGATCGCATCCGCCGTCCGCGCCACGGCCATGTCGCCAGCGAAGCATTTGGCCATTGAGCACTCCATTGTGGCCTTCCCGCCTTCGTCGATCTTCGACGCGGCGCTCCGGACCAGAAGCCGGGCCGCTTCAATGTCCTTCGCCATGTCCGCCAGCAGCCATTGCACGCCTTGGAACTCGGAAATCGCCTTGCCGAACTGCTTCCGCTCGCGGGCGTATTCAACAGCGGCCTCCAAACCGGCTTGGGCGATTCCTACAGCCAGAGAGGCGATCCCCACCCTGCCCTTGTCGAGTACGCTCATCATCATATGAAACCCGCGGCCCCTTTCACCTAGCAGAGATGATCCCGGAAGCCGCACATCCGCAAACCGCAGGGCTCCGACCTGGCTGGCGCGCTGGCCCATCTTGTGCTCCTTCGGCCCGCGTTCGACGCCTTCCGCATGAAGATCGACGATGAAGATGCTCATTCCCCGGTGCCCTGTATCCTTGTCGGTGCGGGCCAGAACGAACCCGACATCGGCGACGGGCGCGTTGTGTATCCAGATCTTGCTTCCGTTCAGAATCCAGCCGTCGCCCTGGCGCTCCGCGGCCGTGCGGATGCCTGAGACGTCGGTTCCGGCCTCCTCCTCCGTTATGCAATAGGCAACGAGCTTCTCCGCCCGCATTGCGGGTCCCAGCCAGTCAGCGCGCTGCGCGTCCGTTCCGTGCCGAACGAGGAGGGTCGAAATCAGTTCGACCAATCCGCACTGGTCCGCAATCGAGGAATATCCTCGGGACAGCTCCTCCATCACCAGCGCGTAGCAAAGGGTGTCGAAGCCCGGACCGCCGAACTCTTCGGGCACGCAGATGCCGAACAGGCCCAGTTTGGCCATCCGCCGGTAGATCTCCCGGGGGAAGCGTTCGTCCCGGTCCAGTTCCTCGGCGGCCGGCCTGACGAACTCGTCGGCGAACTCCCGGGCCATGTCGCGGACCTGCTGCTGCTCTTCGCTCAGGTGCATGTCCAGGCCCTTAGTAACCGAGTGGTTACCAATATCGCCGCCATGCCTGAATCGTCAATTCCGCCCGCCGAGGCTCTCCTTGCGGCGCATTTTCCGGCGATGTATTGAGCGGATTGCCGAGCGGCTGCGGCCGATGCCGCAGGGAGGACGATGCCGTGCAAGTATCTGAAAAAGCGAAATTCGGACGCACTAACCTTGAGGTCACGCCGTTCTCATTCGGCACCGCGCCGATCGGAAACATCTTCCGGCCGATCGACGAGGCGACATCGGACGCGATGTTCCAGACAGCATGGGACGCCGGCGTCCGGTACTTCGACACCGCGCCGATGTACGGGCACGGCCTTTCGGAACTGCGCTGCGGACATTCCCTCCGATGGAAGGAGCGGAGCGAATTCGTCCTGTCGTCCAAAGTCGGGAGGGTGCTGAAGCCTAGGCGCCGCTCCGAAATCAAATTCGCGCCGTGGTCGAATGCCGCGCCGAACGTGATGGAGTTCGACTACTCTTACGACGGCACGATGCGGTCGTTCGAGGACTCGCTCCAGCGCCTTGCGCTGGAGCGCATGGACATCTGCTTCATCCACGACATCGATCACTTCACCCGCGGCGACGAGCAGCCGGAAGTGTTCAGGACCGCCATGGACGGCTGCTGGAAGGCACTGGCCGAATTGCGGGAAGACGGCGTCGTATCGGCAATCGGCGTGGGCGTGAACGAATGGCAGGTTTGCCACGAAGCGCTGAAGCAGCGCGATTTCGACTGCTTCCTGCTGGCCGGACGCTACACTCTGCTGGAGCAGGACTCGCTCGATGAATTCCTTCCGCTTTGCGAAGAGCGCAACGCGGCGGTCGTCATCGGCGGCGGCTTCAATTCCGGCATTCTGGCCACCGGCGCTATCGACGACGCCAAGTACAACTACGCTCCTGCGCCGCCGGAAATCATGGAGCGCGTGCGCCGGATCGAGCGGGTTTGCGACACGCACGGCGTTCCGCTGCCCGCGGCCGCGCTTCAGTTCGTTGTCGCCCACCCGGCAATCCCGTCCTTCATTGCCGGGACCCGCACGGTGGACCAGCTGAACAGGAATCTCGGCTGGTTCTCCCACCCGATTCCGGCGGCGTTCTGGTCCGAGCTCAAGTCCGGCGGGCTGCTGCGCGAAGACGCGCCGACGCCCGGATAAATCGGCTGCGCACAAACCTGAACGCGGAACTCCGGCCAGGCGTCTACGGATACGACGACCTCGAGCCCGGCCGCTGGTTCAAGACCGAGGCCGCCATCGTCGCCAGCGAGCTGATTGATCGCTTTGCGGAACTGTCCGGCGACCGGTTCGCGGCGCATCTGGATGACGAGTACGCTAGGAAACTCGGGTTTCCCCGCCGCATCGCGCACGGCCTTCTGGTATTGTCGATCGCAGACGGGCTGAAGAACCAGTCCCAAGTCAAGCTCGATGCCATCGCCTCGCTGGGCTGGGACATTTCGTTCCGCGCTCCGGTGCTCGTCGGCGACGAGATATCGGCGAAATTCCGAGTGGAATCGAAGCGCACCACCCGGAACGCAGGCCGGGGCATCGTGTCGTTCGCAGTCGAACTAGCGAACCAGGACGGACGCGTTGTTCAGCGCGGTTTGAACAGGTTGATGATGATGCGGAAGAACGGTTCAAGCGCTCCATTCCCGGCCAAGCAGCCAGGCTGAAACGCCAGTGCGGTCTTGGTTGCCTGAATGAACGCGGTCTCCAAACAGAATCCTTCACCGGACCTGCTTGGCGCTCTTTACGCTTTGGAGGATGTGAACGGATTCGGGCCGATGAAGTTCCGGGAGATGCATCAAGCCGGCGTTGACCCGCGAGACGCGGTGAAGAAGCCGGAGCTCCTGCCGCTGAAGGGCAGAACAGGCGCAAAGATCCAAGCAGGAATAGATGGGCTGACGTCTTCCGACTTGGTGAAATTCGAGGCGCATGCAGCCGACCAGCTCGAGCGGGCAAGAAAATGCGGCGCACGCATCCTTACCCACTTCGATCCCGACTATCCTTCAAGCGTTTACGACAGCGACCATCCAGTGCCCGTGCTGTACGTCAGAGGAAGCCGCCCCGCTCGGTCGCATTCGGCGGCGGTGGCTGTCGTAGGCTCCCGCAATACGCGCGAGCCGTATGCGACGGGCGGACGAAAGTTCGCATGTGCCGCCACAAGGCTCGGGTTCACAGTAGTTTCCGGCTTCGCCCGCGGCGCGGACGCCATTGGCCATGCCGCAACCCGCGACGGCGGCGGGCAAACAATCTGCGTCATGCCCTGCGGCGTCGACCGCCTCTACCCACCGGAAAACAGGAGCCTTTGGAACCGGTTCCTGCAGTACCCGGGCGCCGCATTCGTCAGCGAATTCCGTTTTGGCCAACAGGTGTTGCCTCGAACACTGGCCAAGCGGAACAAACTGATTGCCGCATATTCATCAGGCGTTTTGGTCGTTCAATCGAGCAGGACGGGCGGCGCGATGCATGCCTATCGTTTTGCCCGGAAACAAGGCAAGCCGATTGCTACTTTCCGTGAAGACGGCACCGACGACACGACCGGCAACAAGGAAATATCGGAAGCCAACGCTGAAACATTCAACTTGGCGAAAGGCGACAAACAATTCGAAGCCTGGCTTCGAACGCTTTCCTTGCCGAATGCAACGGAGCAATCCTTTTTTGCTGTCGGCTAGCGAACGACACGCGCTCAGCAAAAGGTCGGAACAAAGCCGAAAATGACCGTACCGTTCCCGAAGAATCGAGTCCGAAACGAGTCGGAAGCAATCACGCGGAGGCAAGCGGAGGCTGGAATTTTCGCTATGTTGCGAGGAAGCAAAAGGGTTTTTCAATGCAACTATAGTCAATCCGCGATTTCATTTCGATGCATCCGAACGCTAGCTGCTTGGCGCTGCAACCCGTTTTCGGAGACATCCGGGCGGGATCACTAAGTTGCGCGAGGGCGATATGGATCTGGCGTTTCATGGAGATATTGTTTGCGCAGGCGGCGTTCATCGAAACGGCTATCTTGGCATTGACGGCGGCAAGGTCGTTTACGCCGGAATCGAGCGGCCGGACGCGGCGGACATCGCGGACCATTCCGGCAAGCTGATTTTTCCCGGCGCTATCGACGCGCAGGTCCATTCGCGCAGCCAGAAGGGGCGCGAGGGGTTCGAATTTTCAACAAAGGCCGCCGCCGCCGGCGGAGTCGCCACCATCGTCGATATGCCTTTCGACGAGGGGCTGCTGGTCTGCAGCGCCGACGCGGTTGCCGAAAAGGCAGGCGACATCGCGCGCGAAGCCCATGTGGACGTGGCGCTTTACGGCACCATCCACCCGGAACAGGGCGTCGGCAGCATCGCCGAACAGGTTGATGCCGGCGTTTGCGCGTTCAAATTCTCGACCTTCAACACCCATCCCGACCGATTCCCCCGCATCCCGCCGCAACTGATGAGCGAGGCCTTCGCCGAGATCGCCAAGCACGGTCTGGCGGCAGGCGTGCATAACGAAAACGATGAGATCGTGCGCGCCCGGATGGCGGCGATCAAGGCCGAAGGGCGCACCGACTATCTGGCCCATGGGCTGACTCACACGCCTTTGTCGGAACTGCTGGCCATGGCCGAGATTTACGAGATCGGCGCCTACACCGGATGCCCGGCGCATGTGGTGCATTGCTCGCTGGGGCGCGGCATCGACATTTGCGAAAGCTACAAGCGGCAGGGTTTCGCGGCTTCGGTCGAGGTCTGCATTCACTACATGTGCTTCGCCGAGGATATCGACGTGAAGGCGCGCGGCGGGCTGGCCAAGATCAATCCTCCGATTCGGCCCGCCGCCGAGCGCGAGAGACTCTGGGCGCATCTGGCGGCGGGCAATATCGACCTGATTTCAACCGATCACGTCGCGTGGTCCCTGGATCGCAAGAACGACCCGAACATGCTGGCCAACTCCAGCGGCGGACCAAGCCTTGAGGCGCTGGTGCCCGCGCTGGTCGCCGGGTGCCAGGATCGCGGCATCGACCTGAGCGTCGCGGCGCGGGTGCTGGCCGCCAACCCGGCGCGGCATTTCCGGCTGACCTCCAAGGGGGCGCTGAGCGTGGGCGCCGATGCCGATTTTTCGATCATCGACCCTGAACGCGCGCCGTGGAGGGTGGAGCAATCCCAGACCGTCAGCGATTGGTCGCTTTATGATGGAATGGAGTTGCCGCAGGTCCGCGAGACATGGCTGCGCGGGCGAAAGGTTTGGGACGGCTCCGCCGTGCTGAACAAGGCAGGCGACGGGCGTTTCGTCAAACCGTTCGAGGCTTGAGGGATGGGGCTGAGGGTCAACCAGGAGCGTCTGCAAGCGAGGCTCGACCACATGGCGGGCCTGACCGTCCCTGACAAGCCGTGGGAGCGGACAGCGTTTTCGGATCTGTACAAGCAGGGTCGCGCTTGGCTGACAGCCCTGATGCAGGAAATCGGTCTGGAAACGCGTTTCGACGCGGCGGCGAACCTGACCGGCATCTTGCCGGGCACCGGCAACGGCCTCGGCTCCATCGCGGTTGGCTCGCACTCCGATACGGTGCCATCCGGGGGACGTTACGATGGCGTAGCAGGCGTGATAGCGGCGTTGGAGATTGCGCAGGTGCTGCAGGAGGCTGGGCACCAGCTGCGCCATCCGTTTGAAGCCATCGACTTTCTGGCGGAAGAACCCAACCAGTACGGCATCTCCTGCGTCGGCAGCCGGGCGGTGGCGGGCCAGCTGACGCCCGAGATCCTGGCCTATGCCGCGCCGGACGGGTCGATCCTGGCCGAAGGCATCTCCGATATGGGCGGCGATCCCGATGCCCTGACAGCGCCGCTGCGCAAATCAGGAGACACTGCGGCGTTTCTGGAGATGCATATTGAACAGGCTCGCGTTCTGGAATCGGCGGGCGAGGATATCGGCGCGGTGACCGGCATCGCCGGGATCATCCGCATCGCCGCGACCGTCAGCGGCATCGCCGATCATTCCGGCGCGACACCCATGAGCGTGCGCCGGGATGCGCTGGCCGGGGCGGCGGACATGCTGCTGGCGTTCGAAACGAAGGCCAAGGCCGAGGCCCGCGCGCCGATGGTGGCGACGGTGGGCAAGCTCGATATCAGCCCCAACGCGGCCAATGCAGTCCCGGGGCGAGTGGCATTCACGCTGGAAATCCGCTCAGGCGACAACGGCGTGCTGACGGAATTCCGCGACTGGGCCTTGGCCGAGGCCGAACGCATCGCCAAGGCGCGCGATCTGGGACTCAACACACGGGTGATCGGGGAATCCACCCCGTCGCCAATGAATGGCAAGGTGCGGGCGGCGATTCTGAACGCTGCGTGGGACGCAGGGTTCAAAGCGCGTGAAATGCCCAGCGGGGCAGGCCACGACGCGGCCTATATGGCGCGGGTCGCGCCCGCGGGGATGGCGTTCATCCCTTGTCTTGAGGGACGAAGCCATTGCCCCGAGGAATTCGCCACAGCGGAACAAGTGGCCAAGGGCGCGCAAGTGCTGCTGGACGCGGTGCTGCGTCTTGATCAGGAGCTGGATTGAGGAGCGACGGCCATGACCGAGGTGATCGAGCACGTCAAAGCGAAACGCGGGATGGAGTTGCGCTGCAAAGGGTGGAAGCAGGAAACGCTGCTGCGGATGCTGGAGAACAATCTGGAGAACGGGCAAGACCCGTCACGCCTGATCGTTTATGGCGGCATCGCCAAGGCGGCGCGGAACTGGGAAAGCTACCACGCGATCGTCGAGACGCTGAAAACGCTTGAGAATGACGAAACCTTGGTGGTGCAGGCGGGCATGCCGGTCGCGGTGTTCCCGACGCACCGGATGGCGCCGCGCGTGGTGATGGGGCTGACCAACGTGATTCAGGCGGATTGGCCCAAATTCTACGACCTGATCGACAAGAACCTGACCACCTTCTCCAGCTATACCGCCGGCCCTTGGGAATATATCGGCAGCCAGGGCGTGGTCGAAGGCACGTTCGAAACCATCGCCTGCATCGGGGACGAAAAGTGGGGTGGCGACCTCAAGGGCCGCGTCTTCTTCACCGCCGGCCTTGGCGGCATGGGGCGCAGCCAGCCCAAGGCGATGACCATGCATGGCGGCGTCTCGGTTACGGTCGAAGTGCGCCGAGACGTGGTGGATGACAAGCTGGCGCAGGGCTGGGCCGATGTGGAGGCCAAGGACTTGGATGAAGCCATCCGCATGGCCGACGAGGCGGTGAAAGCGAAGAAGCCGCTCGCCATACTGATCCGCGCCAACATGGTCGATATCTGCGAAGAGGCCATCGAGAAGGGTTGGACCCCCGATATCGTCACCGAGATGTGCCCGTTCCACGATCCGTTCGCGGTGATCCCCTCGGGCCTGACGCCGGACGAGGCGGCAGCGGTCCGGAAGCGCTCGCGCAAGGAATACATGACCCACGCGCGAGACTCGATCTGCCGCATGGTCCGCGCCATGAACAAGTTGCGGGACATGGGTTGCGAGGTGTTCGAGTTCGGCACCTTCGTCCGCAAAGAGGCCGCGGATGCCGGGATGGGCCGGGACGAGGCGTTCCAGTACCCCGGTTTCGTCAGCGCCTATTGGCGTCCGAAGCTGTTCGAGCTGGGCCGCGGCCCGTTCCGCTGGACCTGCATCTCAGGCGAGGCCGGCGACCGTGAACGGCTGGACGAACTGGCCCTGTCAATGTTCCCCGACTGCCCGATCACCCAGCGCTGGATCCCGCTGGCCCGGGAGCATCTGCCGATCGAGGCACTGCCCGCGCGTGTCTGCTTCATGGGCTTCGGCCAGCGCAAGGCTTTTGCCCTGGCGGTGAACGAGCTGATTGCCAAGGGCAAGATCAAGGGGCCGGTGGCGTTTTCGCGCGACAATCTGGACAGCGGCGCCATCGCCAACCCGGCGATGGAGACCGAGAACATGAAGGACGGCTCCGACGCGATCGCCGACTGGCCGTTCATCAACGGGCTTCTGAACGCCTCGGCCGGGGCCGATCTGGTGTCGATCCAGTCGAACGGCACGATGGGGGTCAGCCACCACACCGGCTGCACCATCATCGCCGACGGGACCGAGGAGTCCGAACTGCGGATCGGGTCGGCCATGACGACGGATGTGGGCATCGGCATCATCCGCTATGCGCAATCGGGCTACGAGATCGCCAAAGCGGTCTCCGAGGGCAAAGGCCCGCTGACCGACGACGCGATCCGCGTGCCGCTGTGGTGGACGCCGGAGGCAACGTTCGGGCCCAGCGATGACTGAGACCGTCGGACTCACCGGCGGGCTGGTGATGGCATCCGCCGACAGCCGCGCCGAGCAGGCGGACATCGTCATCCGGGACGGCAGGATCGCGGCCCTCGGCCGCGATCTCGATCTGTCGGCGCACGGGGTGACGCGGACCGAGGATGCGTCGGACAAGCTGATCCTGCCGGGTTTCGTGAACACGCACTACCACAGCCACGACCGCTGGGACCGGGGGCGGTTCTCGACAATGCCGCTGGAGGTCTGGATGTCGCTGTACAACCCGCCCACCTACGGGCGCGGCTGGACGCCGGACGAAATCTATCTGCGCACTCTGCTGGGCGGGATGGAGTTGATCCGGGGCGGCGCCACGGCGGTGCTGGACGATGTGCATCTGGGAATGCAGATCGACGATGCCTCGATCGACGCGGTGTTCCGCGCCTACGGAGACCTTGGCATGCGCGCCGATGTGGGCGTCGCCTACAGCGACATTCCGGGACATCGGACGATCCCCTATCTGGACGATCTGCTGCCCGAGAAGTTCAAGGCCAAAGGCCAGATCGGCGCGCGCGGCCGGGATGAGATGCTGGGCGTCTGGACCGCGCTTGCGCACCGCCATTCGGGGCGGGTGCGATCCGCGGTCTCGGTCTCGGGACCGCAGCGCTGCACGGTGGAATTCCAGCAGCAGGCGCAGGAGCTGGCGCGCGGGCTGAACCGCCCGGTGCTGACCCATGTTCTGGAAACCCGCATTCAGGCGATGACCGCGCATAAATTCTACGGCCGGTCGATGATCGAGCACATGGAGCGGATCGGCGTGCTGGATGCGCGGACGGTGGTAATACACGGCGTCTGGCTGACGGGCGGCGATCTGGACATCGTGGCGGGATCCGGCGCCGGCGTTTCGCACAATCCGGTGTCCAACACGAAGCTGGGCAGCGGCATCGCGCCGGTGATGTCGATGCTGAAGCGCGGCATCCCGGTGGGTCTGGGCACCGACAACCACAATGCCAATGACGGCTGCTCCATGTTCGAAGCGGTGAAATTCGGCAACCTGCTGCAGCCGCTGCTGCACGAGGATTACGAGGAGTGGCCCGACGCCCGCGCCAGCCTGCGCATGGCGTCCGAACATGGCGCGGCGCTGATGGGGCAGGAGGACCGCGTCGGGCGGCTGGAGCCGGGATACGAGGCCGATTTCCTGTGTTTCGATCTGGCAGCGGACGGGTTCTTTCCGCTCAACGACCCGGCGGCGCACGCGGTCTACGCCGACAGTCGGGGCGCGCTGCGCGACGTTTGGGTTGAGGGGGCGAAGGTGCTTGCGGAACAGAACTTCGCAACCGTCGACGAAGCTGCGGTCCGGGCCGAGATCAAGAGCCGCGTCGAGGTGATCCAGAACAAGGTTCTGGGCGGCGTCCCGGACGGGGCCGAGATGGAGCAATATCTGGCCGCGGCCTATGGCAAATGCATGGATGATCCGTTGATGCGGCCCTATCTGGGCCGGATGAACTGCTGCTCGCGCCACTGAGCGGGGTGATGCTCGATCGCATCTTGACGCCGCGCCGGAAGCTCCGCGCCGCTTCGTCAATCGCCAACCAATCGGGCGGGGCCCCGCCCGATTGGTTGGCGGGGCCAGTCCAGCATGTGTCTGAACTTAATCGGTCCGGCCGGTTTCGCGGCTCGCCCCGGCCGGAGACTACCTTCACGGAGCCGCGGGGGCTACTTGCCGATCGCGGCGTTTGCGCGAGCTGGGATACGGTCTGGCGCACTCTTCGGTCCTGGGGATGCAACCCGGGAAGAAGTCCCCGGAGTAGTGCACGATTGCCTTGGTCGAAGCCTGTGGGTGCGTCCCGCGCGGCGGCGCCGGTTTGCGGAGCGGGGATTCACCATGTAGCGTTCATTTCTGCAAACGCAGCGGATATGGCGTGATGTCCCGTTCTCCCCGGAAGCCCGAGACCGAGCCGGACTTGGACGCACTCAGGAGTTTCTCCGAACTCCCGGATCGCGAAGCAACCCCGTACTTCGGCGGGCGCGCGGACGAAATCGGCTTGGTCGAGCGCGCGTTGAACCGGATTCGCGATCGGGTCCGAGAAGATCACTGGCGCCCTTCCGGGGGAGAAACCATCCTGTTCCAAGGCGCGCCGGGTGCAGGAAAAAGTTCGTTGCTGCACCATCTTGTGCAGCCTTGGCGCGGTGCCGGGCGGGAGGCGCCCGTGGTGGTCGATACCGAAGCGTCGCACTATGCCGACGAGCGCGCGCTTGCGCTTCATGTGGCTGAGGCCGTCGACCCCGCGTTAGAGGAGCAGTTCCGCCGCTCCGTGACGACCCATTCCAGCGCCACCAGGTCATTGGGCGCCGGAATCCCTGGAGTCGCGACGGGCAATGCGGCGGCGGAAACCGGAAGCCACGCGGCTTCCTCCCCGGCAGAGCCATCGCTCGCCAATGTCAGCAAAGCGCTTTCAAAATCAGGACAATCCGTTGCCCTGATCCTGGATGAAGCTCAGGACCTCGAAGGGTTCGACGCGGACTCGGTGCGGCCGGTCGTTTCCAAACTCCACAAAGGAAGCCATGGCGGTCCGTTTCTGGCCGTGTTCGCCGGCCTCGCGCACTCCGGCACTGTGCTTCAGGATTGCGGCATTTCCCGCTTTTCCCGCGGCCACAACCGAACGCTGACGGCGCTTTCGTTCGGCGATGCCATCGAAATCGTCCATCTGATGCTTGCCGACTGCAGGGTCCGGGGCGACCGGGAGACCAAGCGCCAATGGGCGCGCGCGCTCGCGAATGAAAGCTGCGGCTGGCCGCAGCATCTCCATGTCGCCATGCAGGCGCTCGCTTCCGAATTGCTCGCCGCTTCCACGCCGGGACAAATCGAAACGGTCGACAGCAGTTTCGGAGTTGCGGTTTTTCAAGCATCCGCATTGGCGCGGGATGAGTATTACGAAAGTCGAATCGACGCGCCGCTGATCGCCGCGCGGCATCTGCTTGCGGAAATCCTCCGACGAATGGGCGACGGGGCTTCTCTCGACGTTTTGCTAAGCCACATTCGCGCGGCTGCTCATCCGGGGGTGGGGTCGAGGAGTCTGCCAAAGGATTACGATGCAGAGAGATTCCTCAATCACATGATCCGTCGCGGCGTGCTTCAGCACGCATCCGGACAGATGCTCGCATGCCCGATCCCGTCCCTCAGGGACTACATCGAGCGCATGGCCCAGCGCGTCGCGCCCGGGACATAAACCCATCCGCCATTCAGTGCCGCTCCAAATCAATCCGACAATGAAACCCGCTGTTGCCGGAGGTGTCCAACAAGCGCCCCGAATTGGGTGCGTCCCAAATTTGGCGTGAAACATCTCCTCCTCCCCTCGGGTGCACTTCGACCGGCCCCCGGCGGCGGAGAACCTTCGGCGCCGCACCCGCCGAGCATCTTCTGCGACCCTGTCGGAAACCGCCGCGCATCGCCGGAGGCCACCCGGAGCCCGTTTCATGACCGGGCGCGGGCGGTCAAAGGCCGATCATGTGTGTTTTGACGAAACAGCCCGAACATGCCAAAAACTCTCGAAGGAAGCGCAGGAGGACGGTTGTGAACAGACGCGAACTGATCTTGGCCGCGCTCGCTGCGGGCGGCGGGAATACAAGCTACTCACCTGTTCAGGTGCAAAAGTTGCTGTTCCTCATCGACCGCAACGCGGCACATCTCGCCGGCGGAACGCACTTCAATTTCGTGCCGTACGACTACGGGCCTTTCGACCGGGCAGTCTATGACGAACTGGACGCACTCGCCCAAGAGGGGCTGGCAGAGGTGAACACCGCTGGACCGTATCGGAAGTATCGCCTGACAGCGGACGGGTACAGGCTTGGAGCGGAAAAGCTGGACGGTCTGACGGAAGATGTGCAATCACTTCTGACGAAAATCGCGCAATGGATCAAGCCCCTGAATTTCCAGCAGATCGTAGCGACGATATACAAGCACTACCCGGAAATGAAAGCACGCAGTGTATTCTCCACATGACTGTAGTTGTCGCGTTCCTGTGCTCAGATGGAGCGGTTGTGGCCGCGGACAGCATGCTTACTTCGCTCATTAAGAATATGCCGCTAGCCCATCACACCGGGAAAAAGGTCTCGATACTCGCCGAAAACCAAGCCTTCGCATTCGCAGGTGATCAAGGTCAAGGAGACCGCTTTCGGTTTGTCGCAGACAACAGTAGCCAAGAGCAAATTTCACAAATGGCTCATCCTATCGATTACGGCTTGAACATCTCGTCACATCTCATCCAGCAATTTGCCCGAACAGGAATCGGGATGCAATCAACCTAAATGCCGTTTTGGCGTACGCGCATCAAGGAAGGCCTGCCTGCTGCGTATTCGAAGGAGATATTCAACCGCGCCTTCTCGACGCCAACCACTTTTATTGTGCTTTGGGGCTTGGAAAGCTATCGGCCGATCCATTCGTTAGGTTCTTGGTCGATGTGTTCTGTCAGGCAGGACAGCCGAAGGTGCGAGAAGCGGTATTCTTGGCAACTTGGGTGATCGAACATGTTATCCGAACAAGCCCGGGAGGCGTTGCCGGACCGATACGAATCGGTGCACTCAAACTAGATGACGGTAACAATTACGTCGCCCACGAGCTTCCAGACCAAGAAATCGACGACCACCGGATGGCAATTGAAAGTGCTATCCGATCGCTGCTAAGGTGGCGAGATAAGAAAATTACTGGCGAAGCGGCTAGCGAGACCGCACCTCTGTAGGCCAAGGCAATCGTAATTGGAGTTCGCGATAAACGGCGATCAGCGGTTCGGCACGGGGATCGGGATATGATTACCTGTGGCGTGAAGCTATTCTGATCTTCGGATTCTTGTTGGCACTGCGATGCGCCGAAGTGCCTTGAAAGCATCCAGATACTCAGCGCCTCCGCCTTGCGGGTGCGCACATCGACTCGTCGCTGAATCGTCTCCATGCCGAACAGCCGGCGTGGAGACAACGGAACCCGGCCCCGCACCAACCCGGATATTGGCACGGTCAAGCGGAACGACATGCGGCTCCCTCTATTGAGTAACGCCGCAATCGTGACTTTGGCGGGCGAATTGCCTTTCGATTATAGGCAGCATGGGCGCAAGCAACTCCTTTCCTCAGCCTGAACGCTCGTGCGTGATTTGCCCGTTCATCATGGTCATATCGACCTTTGCGCCTTCCCAGTTCACCTCATTCGGCTCGCCCTTGGCTGACAGCATCACGACATCCGCCGCCATGCCCGGGGCCAGCATTCCGAATCGGTCCTCGCATTTCGCGGCATAGGCTCCGCCTGCCGTGTAGGCGCGCAGCGTGTCCTCGACCGAAAGGCGTTCGTCCTTCAGGTCCTGCCGCCAGGGTTTCCGATTCACGGCCCAGCCGACCCCGCGCGGCGGCGACAGGGGCGCGACCGGCCAGTCGGAACTGAAGCAGACCGGAATGCCCGCTTGCGCCAGAGTGCGCCATAGATAAGCGCGAGGCCAGTTGCCTTCTCCGATGACGGTGGCGGTGGGTTCGCGCGGAAACGCACCTTCGCCTGGGCAATGGGGCGGCTGAACCGAAGCGATGACGCCAAGATCGCGCATTCGCTCGATATCATCCCGCGCGATCACCTCGATATGTTCGATCCGGTGGCGGGCATCCTCGGTTCCATTTGCCGCCAGAGCGGCTTCGTACCCGTTCAGAACGGCGTTCACCGCGCCGTCGCCGATGGCGTGAACCGCAATCTGGAACCCGCGCCGGTCGGCTTCGATCACTGCCTCGGCAAAGGCATCCGGCTCGTGCAGCCGTGTGCCGCGTTCGCCGGGATGTCCGGGATAGTCGTCAAGCCTGAGCGCTGTGCCTGCATCCAGCACCCCGTCCATGAACAGCTTGATCCGCCGCGACCAGAGTTTGTCGCTGCAAAAGTCGCGCCGCATCCCTTCGGCGATGTCCAGATTGCCTGGAGGTTCACCCGGCGTGAAGTGGTAGGGGATTTCGATCCGGCAGGGCAGCGCATCCTCGGACTCCAGCTCGGACAGGAGTTCCAGCTGGTATCGGTTGCCGTCCATGTTCATCATCGTGGTGATGCCGAGACTTGCGCAATGGGCCAATCCTTCGCGCAGCACCTGCTTGTCGTAGGCGCGCTCATCCTCGGTGAGGTCCGCCGGTTCGATCCCGTCAATGCCGAGGTTTTCACGCCCGCCTCGGCTGCGCAGCGCCATCACCGGCAGAAAGGCGGCGAATTCCTTGAGAAACCCGGTCGCAAGCCCGTCGTCGCCCATCTCGACCTCGGCGTTCTCCAGCTCGGCACCATGCAAAAGACCCGCCGCTTCCAGCGCGGCCGTGTTGGCCCAGGCATTGTGGTAATCCGGGGCCTGCAGCAGAACCGGGCGGTCCGGCAGCATGGCATCGATCTCATGCCGGTTCAGCGGACGGACTCCGCCCAGAACCGCGAAGCTCACCCCCTGCGCCACCAGCACCTCGTCGTCGGGGGCCGCCGCCGCATAACCAACCAGCGCGGATTTGAGCGCGGCGAACCCTTCGATCCCGCCCGCTTGCAGAAACCGCAGGCTTTGCGAGCCAGGAAAAAGGTGCAGATGGCTTTCGACGAATCCCGGAAGCACGATGCGCCCGCGCGCATCGATTGATTTCGTGCTTTCGCCCGCAAGCGTTCCAACGTCCGCAGCGTCGCCGACTGCGGCGACGCGGGCACCTGAAACGGCAAGAGCCTCGGCGCGCGCGCCGGGTTCCGTCATCGGCAGGACAGTCGCATTCGTTATAATCAGTTCAGGGCTCATGGGTGCCGCTTTCCGTCACTCCGCCTCAATCAGACTGGCAACTGCATCCCGAGGCCGTCAAAATCCAGGCCGGATCGCGGCGGGGCGCCGACGGCGGGATGCCTGCGCGAGTTCGAAACGCCTTTGCGAGCATCGATCCTCACCCATGCGGCCGCGTTCCGGACCGGATTGCGTTGCATTGAACAAATTTAATTTCAATGCCGCCTGCCATTGATACAGGTCGATGAAAATATAGTCAACTGCGTATTGATGCCGCTCGGCGCATTCCTTTACGTTGAATCGGCCGTTGCCCGCGCAGTTGGAGGAGCTTCGCACCCTGAAGGGCGAACGGCGCGCGAAACCGAATTCATGCACCGTCTTGCCCGCAACGCGAAGCCGGGCAGCCGAGGGAGTAGACACATGAAAAGCAAATACACACGTCGCCGCTTTCTGACCACCACCGCGGCAGCCGGCGCGGCGACCCTTGCGATGCCGTCGCTGTCGCGCGCGTCCGGCGGCGAAATCACCGTCGGCACTTATGGCGGGTTCTTCGAGGAATCCTTCCGCGACGGCATTTACCCGGATTTCACCGCCGCTACAGGCATCAAGGTGAACTCGGTGGCGGTGCCGACCGGCGAAACCTATATCGTGCAGCTTCGCAACGCCGCGCGCGCAAAAAAGGCCCCGGCGGATGTGGCGATGATGGCCAATGTTCCGCGCCTGCGCGGACAAGCGCAGAACCTGTTCAAGCGTCTTGACCCCGCGAAGATTCCGAACCTGTCCCACCTGCCGGACGAGTTCCAGTACAGCTATGATGACGGGTCCTTTTACGCTTCGGCCGCGATCGCGTGGTTTGTGACGCTCGTCACGAACACCGACGTGATGCCCGACCCGGTCGAAAGCTGGGCGGAGATGTGGGATCCCAAGCACGAGAACTCGCTGGGCCTGCTGGGGCTGGCCTCGAACTCGAACCTGCTGGAAATCACCTCGACCACGTTTTTCGGCGGCACCGATCTTCTGGACTCCCGGGACGGCATCGAGCAGGCATTTCAAAAGCTCTCGGAACTGACTCCGAATGTGCGCCTGTGGTACAAGGATGAGGGCACGTTCCAGCAGCAGCTGGTCGATGGCGAGATTCCGTGGGGCCAGTATTACCACGACGTCACCGTTCTGAAGGCGATGGACGGCGAGCCGCTTCGCTCGAACTTCCCGAAAGAGGGCGGCGTCCGCGAAACCGGCAGCTGGATCGTGCCGGAGCATTCCACGATGGACGAAGAGGCGCATGTCTACATCAACTACATGCTCGACCCGGCTATCCAGGCGCATCTGGCGCGCAATGTGGGCACGGCGCCTGTGGTCGACCCGGCGGCGACCGGGCTGAGCGCTGAGGAATTCGCGATGGTGTCCAGCGACATCACGCCCATCGTGCCGAAATACCAGATGTATTTCGAGCACGGCGACTGGATCTCCGACCGCTGGAACCAGATGATTTCCGGCTGATCCGGACCATGGCTGAAAGCGGCCCCGGCGGCACCGGGGCCGCATCTGCTGTTTGCGCGGAGGCGGCATGTCCGGCCTTGTGATTGAAAACGTGACCAAGAAATTCGGGGCCTTCACCGCCGTGGCGGATGTGAGCCTGCATTTCAAATCCGGCGAGATGATCTGCTTTCTAGGTCCCTCCGGCTGCGGCAAGACCACGCTCCTGCGCGTGATCGCCGGACTGGAAAGCCCCACCGAGGGGTCGATCGCATTCGACGGGCAGAATCTTACCGCGATCCCGGTCCACCAGCGCAACGTGGGCATGGTGTTCCAGTCCTTCGCCTTGTTCCCGCATCTGAGCGTCGGGGAAAACATCTCCTACTCCATGCGCGTTCGCGGGCATTCCCGGTCGGAACGCGAGGATCGGGTCCGCCAACTGCTGGACATGATTCGCCTGCCTGGGATCGAGGACCGCCGCATCAGCCAGCTGTCGGGCGGGCAGCGCCAGCGGGTTGCCATCGCGCGGGCGCTGGCGCTGAACCCGCAAATCTTCCTGCTCGACGAGCCGATGTCCGCGCTGGACGCGAACCTGCGCGAGTCGATGCAGATCGAGCTGCGCAAACTGCAGCAGGAGCTGGGCATAACCACCATCGTCGTGACTCACGACCAGACCGAGGCCATGACCATGGCGGACGATATCGTGGTCATGAGCGCCGCTCGGGTGCAGCAGACCGGCAGGCCAATCGACATCTACAAGAAGCCGGTGAACAAGTTCGTGGCCGGTTTCATCGGCACTTCGAACCTTCTTCCCGCCGAAATGACGGGGACGGATCAGGTGCGGGTCGGCGGGCACGACATTCGGGTTTGCCAGAGCGGCGAGGGCGCGGCGCAGGGGCAGGACGTTCTGCTGATGACCCGGCCCGAAGAAATCTACATTCGCGCAGGCAGCGACCGGAGCGCCGAAAACCAAGTGAACGGCCGGGTGACTTTCATCCGCGACATCGGGGCGACGATCGAGATTCTTGTCGATTGCGGGGGGCATGAAATCAGCGCCCTGATGACGCCCAAGGGCTTCCCCGACGTCAAAGTCGGGCAGGACGTGCTCGTCGAGATGCCCGTGGATGCCTGCATGGCGCTGGCGGCGTGAGGGCGGTTTGACGGACGCATCGGAGCGCTTCGAACGGCTCGAGCGTCCAGCTCGGGAGGCATGCGTGGACCTGGGACGGCGCGCGCTTCGGAAATCAGGCCTGCCCGGACGGACATGGTCCGACCTGATGGCCGCGGGAGACGCCGCCGCAAGCGCAGATCTCCCCCTGCCGGGCCGCGCCGGCGCCGCGTGATGAGGGCCGCGCCATGAGATCGGGAACGGCAGCCGAACCGGCGGGACGCAAGGAGCTCACGTTCGGCAGGTATCTGATCCTGGCCCCCTCGTCGGTGATGCTGGGAGTGTTCTTCCTGATCCCTTTCGCGCTGATTCTCGCGGTCAGCGTTGCGCACAAGACCGACGGCGGCGATTTCATCTTCGGGTTCACCACGGCGCATTACGAACGCTTCTTCTCCGGGCTGTATATCGGGCGGGCGGTCTTTTCGACTGTTACGGCGCTGACCGTTTCGGTCCTGACCCTGCTGATCGCTTTCCCCTTCACGTACATGCTGACCCGGTTCACGCGGCGCAGCCGCACCTTGTGGCTGATCTACATCCTGGCGCAGTTGTCGCTGTCCGAGGTGCTGATCGCCTTCGGCTGGCAAGTGCTGTTTTCAAGCACTGCGGGCCTGTCGAACATTCTGGTTCTGCTGGGGATCGCTGAGGAATCCTTTCCGATGGCGCCGGGGCTGGGCGCGGTGATCACGGCGCTGGTTTATCTGGCGCTGCCCTTCGCGGTTCTGTTGCTTTACCCGGCCCTCAGCCGGATCGACAAAAGCTACATGGAAGCCAGCCAGACCATGGGCGCTTCTCCGGTGCGGACCTTTTTCACCGTCGTGGTCCCGATCGCGCGGCCGGCGTTGATCTCGACCGGGGTAACCATGTTCGTGCTGACGCTCGGCGCTATCATCACGCCGCAGGTATTGGGCCGTCCCGCGCACTGGACGTTGTCGGTGCTGATACAGGACCAGGCCATATTCAGCGCCAACATGCCGTTCGCGGCGGCGCTGGCGGTCGTCCTGCTGATCCTGGCCGGGGGCGTGATCGCGCTGGTGTCGCGGCTGAACAAGGGGAATGGATGATGCGGCTGATCGGCCAATTCTATCTGCTGCTGTTCGCGCTGTTTCTGGTCGGACCCATCGTGGTGATCGGAGGCGTTTCCCTGAACGCCAAGCAAAAGATGTCCTTTCCGCCCGACGGCGTCGGAATCGGCTGGTTCGTCGAGATTTTCGCCAATCCCGATTGGTCCGGCGCGTTGCTGAATTCCTTGATCATCGCTCTCTGCTCGGCCGCGCTGGCGGTGCTGATCGCGTTGCCGATCGCTTACACGGTGTGGAAGCACGGGCTGCGCTATGCCAAGGCGCTGCTCGCGCTGGGGATCGCGCCCTTCATCCTGCCGCCCATCATTCTGGCGCTGGCCGTGCTGCTGTTCTTCACCACCATCGACTTCAACGGCTTCATGATCAATGTGATCATCGCGCATGCGATCTTTCTGGTGGCGCTGCCGCTGGTCACGATCTCGCTGGGGCTGGAAGGCGTGGACCGGTCGCTGATGGAGGCGGCGCAGACCATGGGAGCGGATTCGCGAACCGTGTTCCGCACCGTGATCTTTCCCATTGCGGCACCCTACGCGATGGCCGGGTTCGCGTTCTGCTTCGTGCTCAGCCTCAACGAATACATCATCGCGCTGATGACCGTGGGATTCACGGTGGAAACGCTGCCTATCAAGATCTTCAACGCGCTGCGCTACGGATATACGCCGATCATCGCCGCGATTGCCGTGATGTTCCTGATTATAAACATCGTCATCTTCAGCCTCATCGCCCGGTTCGGCAACCTGCCGCGCATCCTCGGCGCTTTCGATGAGTGAAACCGGAAAGCTGACCCTCGGCCTCTGGCAAGGCGCGGGCAGACCCGGAGACCCCGAACAGCTGCTGGAGCAGATCGAGACGGTCTGCGAAGACGCGCGGGACCGGTCCGTCGATTACCTGATTTTCCCCGAGTGCTATCTGACCGGGTATTTCAACCCGGATCCGCTGGCCGACACGGCGGCCAAGGTGACGCCGGATTGCTTGAACCGCCTCGGCTCCCTGTCCGACAGACTGGGCGTCGGACTTCAGATCGGCAGCTATCAGGCCGACGGAAACAGGGTTCTTAACGCCGCGCATGTGTTCCTGCCGGGACAGGGGATGATCGGCAGCTATCACAAGCGAGCGCTCTACGGCGACTGGGAGCGCGACCGTTTCGCCCGCGGCGACAGCACATTGATCTTCGTTTTCCGGGGGTTCCGCATCGGCGTCCTGATCTGCGTCGAGGCCGAATTCCCGGAGCTCTCCCGCGATCTGGCGGCGCGTCGCGTCGATCTTCTGGCGATCTCGACGGGGCTGATGTTTCCTTTCGACAACGCCGCGCGCGTCCTTGTCCCCGCCCGCGCAATGGAGAACCGGTGCTTTGTCGGCTACGCCAATTTCGTCGGCCGCCAAGGGCTGCATGAATTCGTCGGGCAAAGCGTCATCGGCGACCCGCACGGCGATGCGCTGGCGCGCGGCGACGCGACGTCCGAGGAGCTGCTGATCGCGCGGCTGGATCTGGCCGAGCGCGAGGACGCGCGGCAGGACATCGACTATCTGGCGGAACTGCCCGGCGTCCCGCGCTGAACCGGACTTGACGCAAGGCTGGGGCCTGCCGTGAAAAGCCCGGCGCAATGGCCGGGCATGTTCCTGGGCGGCGACGCCCTCAAAGGGCATCGACGACGCGGTACCAAGCCATGGCCATGGCCACCGCGATGTTCTTCATGCCGCGGGTGCCGGGCACCGCCATGGCCTTGAGCCGCGCCATGGCGTCGAACTGAGCGCCGTTGCCCAGTATCTTCTGCGCCACCATCGCGCCGCCCTTGCTGGCCAGCGCCACGCCCAGGCCGGAATAGCCGTGCGCGAAGTGGACCCGGTCCTGCAGCACGCCGAAATGCGGCATCTGGCTGACGGTGATGCCCAATGTGCCGGACCAGAAGTTTTCGAACTTCACGTCCGACAGCTGCGGGAAGACGCGCAGAAAGCCCTTCCGCACGCGGCGCGCGATCCCGGGCGGATCATAGAGCTTCGTCGAGGCCGCGCCGCCGAACAGCAGCCGCCCGTCCGGCGACAGGCGGTAATAGTTCATGTGATAGCGCGTGTCGGAAACCGCGTGATTGCCGGGAAGCAACGCCTTGGCGCGTTCGCCCAGGGGTTCGGTCGCGACAAGAAAATCGTTGGCCGGAATCAGGCGGCGCGACAGGTAGGGTTCCAGTTCGCCGATATAGCCGTTCCCGGCCAGCACTGCCTTGTCGGCCACAACTTCGCCGCCCGCCGTGCGCACATGCACCTTGCCGCCGTTGACGCCATAGCTTTCCGCGGCGCTGAATTCGTGGATCTGCGCCCCGTGCCGAGCCGCGGCCGCCCCGACGCCGAGCGCCAGTTTCAGCGGGTGCAAGTGCCCCGCGCCGCGGTCGCTGGCGCCGCCGTGATAGACATCGGATTGCACGAATTCGGCGCAGCGGGCCTTGCCGAATATCTCAAAGCCGGAATAGTTGTAGTGCTTGGCTAGATACTCCGCCTGCTCCTCAACCTCGGACACCAACCGCTTGCTGTGGGCCAACAGCAGCCGCCCCGGTCGCCAATCCGCGTCGATTCCATGCGCCTCGCAGATGCCGCGCACGTAATCCTTGGCCTCCAGCGCGATGTCCCACAGCTCGCGGGCCATTCCGGCGCCGTATTTCCGTTCGATCCAAGGCTGGGTGCGGTGCAGGCCCGTGCAGAGCTGCCCGCCGTTGGACCCCGAGGCCCCGCCCCCCAGCCGCAGTTTTTCCAGCACGATCACCGAGGCTCCGGCGCGCGCCAGTTCCAGCGCCGCGTTCAAACCGGTATAGCCGCCGCCGATCACGCAGATGTCGGCTTCGTGCCGGCCCTGCAGCGCGGGATAATCCGCACGGTCCACCGTGGCCTCGTACCACGAATGATCCATCTGGTTTTCGTGCGTCGTGACCATCAGAAGGTCACGAAGTATTTCACCAGATTGCCGCGCACCTCGTAAGTGCCGGAAAAGCCTTGGCGCATGATGAAGGCGTCGCCGGTATTGATGTGCTCGCGATTGCCTTCGCGGTCGGTCAGGATGATCTCGCCGCCGCCCAGAATGCAGAATTCATTGACCGGAAAGCTCTTGACGTCTTCGACGCAGTCGGTGCAGGTCCAGATGCCGATTTCATTGTCGGCGCCTTTGGTCTCCTCGAAAATCCCTTTGGTTTCCTGAGGCTTGGCGTCGGAAATCACATCCGCCGGGTCGATCAGGCTGCAGGGCTGCATGCCGCCTTCGGGACCTGCGGCAGTGACACGGGTGATTTTGGCAATGGATGACATCACTGTTCTCCGTAGTTGATCCAGACTGATTTGGTTTCAAGATAGGCTGCCAGATTCTCGGGGCCGTTTTCGCGCCCGAAGCCGGAATGCTTGAACCCGCCGAACGGGATCGGCGCGTCGACCAGATTGTGTGTGTTCACCCAGACGGTGCCCGCGTCGATCTCCGGGATCAGCCGGTGGGCCGTGCGCAGGTTCCGCGTCCAGATCGAGGCGGCGAGGCCGAATTCGGTGGCGTTGGCGGCCTTGATCGCCGCGGCCTCGTCTTCGAAGGGCTGGGCGCTGAGAACCGGGCCGAAAATCTCCTCGCGCATGATGGCCATGTCGGCGGCGGCATTCGAAAACACCGTCGGGCGCACGAAATACCCTGTGTCGCCTTCGCGCGCGCCGCCGCAGACCAGTTCCGCCCCCTCTTCGCGGCCCTTGTCGAGATAGGACAGCACCTTGGCCATGTGATCCTCGGACACCAGCGGACCCAATTCGCAAGAGGGGTCGAGCCCCGGCGCCAGCACCATCTTGTCGGCGATGGCGGCCACATCGGCGATCAGGCGGTCGTAGATATCCTTGTGCGCGAACAGGCGCGACCCGGCGACGCAATTCTGGCCGGTGTTGAAGAATATCGCATCGGCCACGCCTTTGGCTGCCTGTTCCAGATCGGCGTCCGGCATCACGATGACGGGCGATTTGCCGCCCAGCTCCAGCGTCACGCGGGTCACGTTGTCCATCGCCGCGCGGCCGATGGATTTGCCGGTGGGCACCGAGCCGGTGAACGTCACCTTGTCCACGCGCGGGTCCGACACCAGCGCCGCGCCCACGGTGCCGCCCAGCCCGGTCACGATGTTGACCACGCCTGCGGGCACGCCCGCCTCAAGGCAGAGTTCGATCAGGCGGATCGCGGAGAGCGGCGTATTTTCAGCCGGTTTCAGAACCGCGGAACAGCCTGCCGCCAGCGGGGCCATGATCTTCCACGCCGACATGACCAGCGGGAAATTCCAAGGGATGATGCCGACCACAACGCCTACCGGCTGTTCCACCGTATAGGTGAACAAATCGCCGGGAATCGAGGTGCGGGTGGTCCGACCGTCGAGCCGCGTGCAGAACCCGGCCATGTAGCGGGTGTAGCGGGACACTTCCGGCACGTCGATGATTCTGGTCCATGCAAGCGGCTTGCCGACATCAATGCTTTCCAGCACGCACAGCTCATCAAAATGCGCGTCCACCAGATCGGCCAGCCGCAGCAGGATCCTCTCGCGCTCGCCGGGCAGCATGCCGCGCCAGCGCTTGTCGTCGAAGGCGGCGCGGGCGGCGGCAACGGCGGCCTCGGCGTCTCCGACCGCGGCGGAAGGAACCGAACACATCACCTGACCCGAAGCAGGCTCGTACACATCCAGGCGCGCTCCGCCGGATGCGTCGCGCCATTCGCCGCCGATCAGATTTTTGTGGGACCGCGTCGCGAATTCGCGCACCGTCTCCGGGATGCACGGGGTGTTCAGATAGTCCGCAAGATCGAGCATGCCGCTCTCCTGATCCCTTGCCATGCTTCAGCGGAAAGACGCGGGACGCGCCGCCTCCGCGGATGGGCTTAGACGTCGCACGGAGTTTCGAACAGTTCACATTGACAATACAGCCCAAATTCCCGAAGTATTCTTTCGATTTCTTCTATGTATCAGAGGCAGCTGAATGCTTCGAAATCTGTCCGGCGCAGACATGCGCGCGCTCAAGGTTTTCCAGACGGTCGCCGAGGTCGGCGGATTTACGGCCGCGCAACAGATACTCAACGTGTCACAGCCCACGATTTCCACCCATATCATAAATCTCGAGACCCGGCTGGGATTCAAGCTGTGCGATCGGGGCCGCTCCGGTTTCAAACTTACCGAACGCGGGCAGAGCACGTTGCGTCAATTTGCGCATTTGAGCGACCAGATAAACTTGTTCTGCCAGGAGATGGGCGATCTTGCGGCGCGGCTGGTAGGCGAGTTGCGGCTGGGGATGATCGACAATGTGATTAATAACGAAAACTGCCGGATCAGCGATGCCATTGGCCGGTTTCGCGGCCGCAACCAAGATGTGCGGTTGCGCATCAATGTCGGCGGCTACCGGCGTCTTGAGCGTTATCTTCTCGAAAACCGCATTGACGTCGCCATCGCGATTTTTCCGTTACGGCTCAAGACCATAAGCTACGTCGATATCTTTACCGAAGAACAGTCGATTTATTGCGGCAGGGCGCATCCGTTCTTCGGTCTGAAGGGCGACGACATCTCGGACGAAAGCCTGCAGAACGTAGATTGGGTGGATACCGGCTATATCGCCGAGCAAGCTCGGAAATACGTCCCGCCGTCCCGTCTTTCCACGGCGACTGCCCCTAATCAGGAAGCCGTGGCGCAGTTTCTTCTGTCAGGATGTCACGTCGGCTATCTTCCGGTCGATTACGCTCAGCAGTGGGTGGATACCGGCGCGCTGTGGAAGCTGGAGAAACCGGGCTTCAACTACACGGCGACATTCTCGGTTGCCCATTTGGGCTCGAAACGCAGCAACCGCATGTTGCAGGCGTTTCTTGAGGACCTGCTGGAGGTCCACCAGATCCCCGCGTCGGGATAGCTGAAGCGAAGGGCGGCATGAGCCTGCTCCGACATAATCCTGGGGATTGCATGTTTCGCCATGCGGCAATCTTCCGCGCGGCACGGAGATGCTCCGTGCCGCCGGCCCTCTTGCCGTAGGCTTCGCAAACCGGGCGGCGATCAGGCTTCCGCGCTCGCCTCGTCGGGGAACATGTCGAACAGCTCCGCCAGCGAAAGGCCTTTGCTAAACGATTTTTCCGGCGCTTTCATGGCATGCCCTATCAATTCGGCGATTCGAAATATCCAATCTTCCACATGCTTAGCCAAATATTCAATCCCCATTGACGGGCTTTATTGATCCGCAAGTTCCAGCCCGTGCTGATACGGATTTGCCGCCGAGAGTTGCGGATTCAATTGCATGCGCAACAAGCGCGGCGGATAAATCCCGGCCATAATTTGCAAAGAAATTTCGCACCCGTGCCGACGGAGCTTCCTGCCGCGCAATCCGGATGCCGGCACTTGATTGGATATTTGCTGATTTCGGTGTACGGGTTGGCAAGCGGTGCGCATAATTCGGGGGTATGCAAATGTACTTCAAGGGGGCATGGCAGCGCGCGTTCGGCACGTTCCCTCTGAAAGGCGGCGAACTGCATGAAGCGTTGAAGACTGCCGTCGAGAAGATCGGCTACAGGGCAATCGACACTGCGCAGATGTACGGGAACGAAGCCGAGATCGGCGAGGCGCTCGCGTCGTTGGACGTTCCGAGGGACGAGTTGCTCGTAACCACGAAGGTCCAGCCCGCAAACTTCGCTCCGGACAAATTCATGCCTTCGGTCGAAGAGAGCCTGAAGAAGCTCCGGCTCGACCAGGTGGATGTGCTTCTGCTCCATTGGCCGCCCCCCGGCGGCGAAGTGCGCCCGTCGCTCGAATTGCTTGCGCAGGCTCGGGAGGCGGGTCTTGCGCGGAGCGTCGGCGTGTCGAATTACACGTCGCGGATGATGCGGACCGCAATCCGGACGATCAACGGCCCGATCGTGACCAACCAGGTCGAGTTCCATCCTCTTCTGAATCAGGACGTTCTGCTGGGTGCCGCAACCGAAACCGGCATCCCGCTCTCGTCCTATTGCTCCGTTGCGCGGGGGGAAGTGTTCAAGCATCCGGAGTTCGCCGAAATCGGCAAGGCCTATAACAAGTCTGCGGCGCAGGTCGTGCTTCGCTGGATTCTTCAGAAGGGCGTTTCGATCAACACGATGTCGACAAAAGAGGCCAACATGCGGGCGAATTTCGACGTCATGGACTTCACGCTGTCATCCATCGACATGGCGCGGGTCGACGCCATCACATCGACCGGCTACCGCATCGTGACCAAGAGCATCGTTCCGTGGGCGCCCGATTGGGATTGAGGCCGACAGTCTCGGCAACCTCTGCTTTCGAAGGAGCTCTGCCTGCGAGCGCCCCCGCTACTTGTTCCCGCGCACGAGGTCGGAAGCTTTTTCGGCAACCATGATCGACGGGGCGTTGGTGTTCGAACCGACCAGGCTTGGAAAGATCGACGAGTCGCAAATCCGCAGCCCGTCGATCCCCCTGACTCGGAGTTCGGGGTCGACCACCGACATGGCATCGCTGCCCATCTTGCACGTTCCGTTCGGATGGTAGGACGTGCGCCCGAACTGCCGCGCGTATGCTTCGACCTCCGCGTCGGTCCGGACGCTGTCGTCGGGAAAGTGCATTCGCTTGATGAATTTCTGAAGCGCCGGCTGGCTGAAGATCTCGCGGCTGATCTTCACCCCTTCCGTTGAAACCCTGACATCGTCGGGATCCGCGAGGAAATTCGGGTCGACGACGGCGCTGCCGGCGGGATTGGAGGAGCGCAGCTTGACCGTTCCCCTGCTCTTGGGCCTGAGCGTGTAGGAGTTGAGCGTGATTCCCGAGCCGGACGGAACGCTCGGAACGCCCTCCTCCGCGCCCGCTCCCGCAAGGAAATGGAACTGGAGGTCGGGGATGGGCTTTCCCCGGTCCGCGTACCAGAACGCGCCGCCTTCCACGACGTTCGATGTGGCCGGCCCCGACTTGAGAATCCAGTACTCAAGGCCAGCCGCCAGCATCCAAGGCAGCTTCCCGTACTTGTCCAGGCTGTCAGGCCCCTTCAGCTCGGCAACGATGTCGATTCCGAAATGGTCCGAAAGGTTCTTTCCCACGCCGGGAAGGTCGTGGACCGGCTTGATGCCGTGCTCCTTGAGCTCGTCCGCGGCGCCGATGCCGGACAGCATCATCAGTTTCGGCGAGCCGATCGCGCCCGATGTCACGATGACTTCCGAATCCGCTCGCACGGTGACCATCGTCGAGCCCTCCGAATAGGTCACGCTTCGCGCGCGGCCGCTCTCAATGCCGATGGAATGGACGAGGCATCCCGTGTCCACCGCAAGGTTCGGCCTGTCCATGGCGGGCTTCAAATAGGCTGCCGCCGCCGAGCACCGCTGATAGCCTCGGGTTGTCGTCTGGTAGACGCCCGCGCCCTCCTGCTGCGCGCCGTTGAAATCCGGATTGTACGGCATTCCGTACTGCTGGCATGACTGCACGAATGCGAGAGTGATGCGCTGCGGGTCAGGCATGTTTGAGACGCCCAGCGGTCCGTCGGTGCCGTGGTAGTCGCTCGCCAGCACGGAATTGCCCTCGGATCGGACGAAGTACTGCCGGATTTCGCTGAAGGACCACCCGGGGCAGCCCTCCTCTTCGGCCCACCGGTCGTAATCGGCGGGATTGCCGCGGGTGAAAATCATCGCGTTGATCGACGAGCCGCCGCCGATCACCTTGGCTTGCGCATAGGGGATTTCGCGGTTGTTGGCGTGCTTTTGCGGCGCGGTCATGAGCCCCCAGGTGAAGGGCCCGGCGGTCATTTTGGCGAAGCCGACGGGCATGCGGATCAGCGGGTGGCTGTCCTTGCCGCCCGCTTCCAGCAGTAGCACCGAAGCGTCCTCGACTTCGCTCAGCCGGCTCGCGAGCACGCAGCCCGCCGACCCGCCTCCGACGATTACATAGTCGTAGCCAGTTCCAGCCATCACGATACCCAGGGTGTCCTTTTGCCGAATTCGATGTGGACAGACTTGATCTGCGTGTATTCCTCGACGCCGTACTTGCCGGCCTCCCTGCCCCAGCCGGACTGCTTGAAGCCGCCCAGCGGCAGTTCCGGGCCGCCAGCCAGCGTCGTGTTGACCCAGAAGCGCCCCGCCTGGACCCGCCTGGCAATGCCCATCGCCTTGTCGATGTTCTTGGACCAGACGCTCGCGGCGAGGCCGTAGACCGTGTCGTTGGCCATCGCCACCGCCTCCTCGTAAGTGTAGAAGGGCATTGCCGCCAAAACCGGACCGAAGATCTCGTCTCTGGCGATCGACATCCGGTCGCTGACGTTTCCGAACAGTGTCGGGTCCACGTAGCGGCCTCGTCCCAGATCCAAGCTGCCGCCCCCGCAGACGAGCTTCGCCCCTTCCTCGGTTCCCTTCCGGATGTACGCCATGATCGTATCGAACTGCGCGTCGGTCGTGATCGCGCCGACCTGCGTCGACTCCTCAAGAGGATCGCCCACTCTTATGCGCTTCAGCTTGTCCGCGACCATGCGCTCGAATTCGGCCGCCACCGATCGCTCCACGATCAGCCGGCTGCCGGAAACGCAGCATTGGCCGGTGTTGAAGGCCAGTCCGAAGGCGACGCCGTCCGCGGCATCCTCCAAGTCGGCATCCGCGAAGACGATCTGCGGATTCTTGCCTCCAAGCTCGAGGCCGAGCTTCTTGAAATTCCCGGCCGCCGCCTTCACGCAGTTCCTGCCGACCGCCGTCGACCCCGTGAAGGAGAGCATGTCGATGTCCATGTGGTCGACCATCTGCTGGCCGATCGTGCCTCCGGAGCCGGTGACGACGTTGTAGCAGCCGTCGGGCAAGCCGGCGTCCGCCAGGATTTCCCCTAGAATCAGGGTTGTCGCCGAGGTGGCTTCCGATGGCTTCGCGACGATGGTGCAGCCTGAAGCAAGGATGTAGGGAACCCGTTCGCAAAGGATGAGGAACGGGAAGTTCCATGGCGTGATGATTCCGACGACGCCGACGGGCTCGCGGGTAACCAGCCCGAACATCCCGTCGCCGAGGTTGTTAAAGGAGTCGCCGTGCAGCGCCCGCGCCTGTCCGGAAGCGTATTCGTACATTCCGGCGCAGCCTTGCACCTCGGCGCGCGCCTGGCTGATCGGCTTGCCGTTCTCAAGCGTTTCCCAATAGGCGATCTCTTCCGCACGATCCCGGATCAAGCCCGCTGCGCGGAGAAGCACGTCCGCACGCTCCGCGCAGTTGATCCGCGACCAGCTTCCGTCCTCAAAGGCCTTCCGTGCCGCTGCGACCGCCCGGTCCAGATCCGCGCCCGTGCATTTGGGCGTGCGGGTCACCGGAACGTCATGCGCCGGGCTGCACCGCTCATGGACTTCCCTCGCCCCGGCTTCGATCCAGCGCCCGGCCACGAGGAATCCGAATTCCCGGGGCGATGCGGGCAGCGACAGCCCTGAACTGTACTTGTCCATTGCCTTCTCCTTGGCTTCCCGCGAAAGCGGTGTCCCGCTCCCGCCGCAATTAACCATTTGGTTAATTGGCAATCGACCGAATTCGGAATCCGGGGTCAACCGCAAATCGACTTCGCCGCCGCTTTGATCTTCGGCACCAGCATAGGCAAGAGCCATCTCGCGGCGGCGGTGCTGAGGGGGTGCATCCGGAACGGCACCCGCGGCCGCTTCTTCGACACGGTGAACCTGCTCGAGGCTGAAGCCCGAGACACGGCAGGGGCGGCTCGCGGAGCAGCTCGTCTAGCGTGACGTGGTCGTTCTGGACGAGCTCGGCTACCTACCCTTCGCCGAACCGGCGGCCAGCTCCTGTTCCATCTCCTGAGCGGGCTCTACGAGCGCATGTGCGTGATCGTCACCACCAACCTAGCGTTCTCGGAGTGGCTGTCGGTGTTCAGCGACGGGAAGATAACGGCAGCCCTGCTCGACCGGCCCGCGCACCATTGAGAGATCGTCGAGACCGGGAACAAAAGCTGGTGCGTACGACAGCGCTCGAAAAGCTGATCCGGCCCGAAGGCCGCTCCGCCGCGCAAATCGAAAAATCGAGAAAGCAGCAGCCCCCGGCCTTGCCCCGGAGCGCGTAGCGCGGAGGGGTAAGGCCGGGGGCTATCAGTTTCCTACTGTTGACTCGTTGATCATTCCGTGTGCCTTCATGGTCCGGTAGAGCTGCATCTGCGGCGCGGAGATCGTCCACGCAGCCCGGAGCTTCAGGATTCCGGGGGCGTCCTCGGGGACGGTGTCGACGGCGGGGGCCCGGAAGCGGTCTGAACCGGCAATCCGGCCCTCCAAACCGGCTGGAACGAGCGAAAATCCTGTCCGCCAACCAGCCAAGCTGACCGAACTGCAAAATCAAGCCGTTGTCGGAGGTATCCATGTCGTCGCTCTCCCCGCTCCGGTAACAATGTCCGGTTCCTTGAATCACGAAACTTTGAGCATTTTCAACAGTTTCTCCATGTGGGTTTTCATAGCCGTCTCGTATGTCAGCATCCCTGTCGCACCTCGCACCGCCCAATGCATGATGCAAACACCGAATCCGCAGGGCACAAGAAAGCCGAACCACGCAAGACTAAGCTCGCCGCAGAAAGGACGCCGCTGACCCCAATTTGGGGCCGAAAAATCATGTCGATCACCTTGCAGTCCAATACACTATTCCCTACATTGGTTAGGTCGACGGCGATAACCGCAGCTCACATGGCTGATGCTCTGGATTAACCTTGTGTATTTCCTTGAATATCAGCTTCGAAAGTCTCCTAGACTTTCTTGGTTGACGGCTTCGTGTAGACGGAGCTGTAGGTTGCCGTTGGCTTACATGAAGAAAGGAGTTTGATATGAAAATATCAAAATCTGATCGCCTTGCTTACAAGCTGCGTTTATGGCTACCGGTCATCTGTCGGCTGGTCGTCATTGCCATTTTGGTCGCAGACTTTGTAAGCAAGGCCGTCAACTACCATGCCCGTCAGTTTCGAAAACTACAGCCATTCCTTCCTGCTTAACGGCAGGTTACAGCATGTCTTTGTCCCATCTGAGCTTGGCCGACGCATTGGCGCAGACGTCAAACAGCGTGTTGAAGCTGCGTACTCGTTTGATGATTTTTATTATCACCTCAGAAAGCGCGGCCACGTAGCAGCGTTGCACTCACATCGCGCAAACACCCACTTCTGCAAGATCGACATTGAAAACTTCTTCTATTCTATTGCGCGCAACCGCGTTGTTCGCACACTGCGCTCGATACACATTCCTCGCGCGGCGCATTACGGGAAGTGGTCCTGTGTGAAAAACCCATGTGCTGGTCCCGGCTATGCGCTACCATACGGCTTCGTCCAATCCCCTATTCTCGCAACCCTCGTCTTGGCAAGTTCAGAGATAGGGCGCGAACTGCGTCGTATGGCTTTAGAAGTGACGGTTGCCGTATACGTTGATGATATCTCGCTTTCGTCAAACGATCCTGTGCTTCTTCAAGAGCGATATGACGAACTACGGCGTGTGGTCGATGTCGCGGCCTTCACAGTTAACGCTCAGAAGTGTGTTGCTCCCTGCAGAGATATTACGATATTCAACTGCAGTTTGCGCAATGGGAATACGGCGGTAACTCCTAGCCGAGTGGCGGAATTCAACCATGTTCCTCGCTCTGCTGAAAGTCGAGCTGGATTTATGCGCTATTGCGATAACGTTAAGTACGGAAACGACCAATAGATCAATGCACAGCACGAGGATGCGGTGTTTGTCTCGTTGTGAGCGATGTCTCCGATCACATTATTGCCTTTTTTTCTGCGTGAACGATTGCATAATATTCGCAGAAGACGGCAGCCGAACTCTCTAGTGTCTAGGATCTGGGGAGCGGTCAATCGACGCTGCCGCGGATTGCTCAAACTTCATCACGTTAATCGTCATGCTTTTTGACCGGCTATCGGGGGTGATCAGCGTCCTTTTGACTCCTCCCTCTGACCCGGGGGCGTAGGGCCAAATCCGCCCCTTGGAATCCGCCTCTTCGGGGATCAAAAATGAATTCAGACAGGGGAAGCTTATTGACAATTTGGCTTACAACGTTAACCGGCTGTGCTGGCTCTGCAGTCGAAGTGCGCCCGCCTGACCCTGCAAAGGCCGGAAACGGCCCCAATCAATTAAGCAATCTCAACCTCCAAATCGGCCGGAACGGGCAAAATGTTGCGGTGGACGACCTACGAGGCCGAACGAAACGCGAAATCAGGCCGTTGTTGGAGGTGTCCAGCCGCTGTCCGCGGACGCCCAATTGGCGGCTGAGGCCTTCATCCAGACCCATGGCGGATTCGGCTTCGCGGAAGAATACGACGTGGAAAGGAAATTCCGGGAAGCGCGCCTTTACCAAGTCGCGCCGGTCTCGACGAATCTGATCCTCTGCTATCTGGCCGAGCATGTGCTCGGCATGCCGAGGTCCTATTGAGTGTTTGGCAGAAAACCCGCAACGCGTTGAATTTCTGTCCTTAATCGCCTGTTTTGGCTTGCGAAGATTCCCGGAATCCGGCATGATTCGCTCAATTCGCCGCGATATCGGCGTTTTTCCTGGAATCTTCGGGGGCGATCACATGCGCAAGGTTGTTGAGGAGCGGTCCTGGCTGGGCTCGGTCGACATCGGGGCGATCGAGCCGGACGCGAAATCCCGGGACGACATCCCGGCGATCCTGATCGGGCTCCAGGCGATCCGGAACGACAAGGCGGCGCGGGAGGAGCTGTTCCGGCTGCTGGACGCGCATGTCCTTCCGGACCGCCGCCGGGACACGGGCCGCCCGGGGATGCATCTCTGGCGGGTCCTTGTGATGGGCGTGCCGAGCAGGGACTGAACTGCGACTACGACCGCCTTCAGGAGCTGGCGGACGAGCACGGGAAGATCCAGGCCTTCCTGGGCCACAGCGACTGGTTCGAGCCGGGCTTCTACGAGCTCCGGAACATCAGGGACAATGTGGAGCATCCGGCGCCGGAGCTTCTGCGGGAGGCGGACCGCCTGGTCGTGTCGACGGGGCACAAGGTGGCGGGAAAAAAGCCTGGCGCAGCGTTGGTCGGGCGCTGCGGCCCGTTCGTGGCGGAGACTGACGTCCGCCATCCGACCGACTTCGGCCTGCTTCGGGATTCGGTCCGCTGCCTCGTGCGGGCGGCGTCGCGGGCCTGCGAGGGCCGCGGCGTCGGCGGCTGGCGGCAGCGCGACCACCACCTGGACGCGGCGGAGAAGCTGTACATGAGGGCGGACACGGCGCGGCGATGGAGCTCCCGGCCGGAGGAGGTTCTGGCGTTCCTGGCCAGGTCGCTGGAGCTGGCCGCGAAGGCCGAGGGCTCGCTCGGGCCGCTCCGGGCGGCGGGCTGCCCGAAGCCCGTCCTGGCGGACATCCGGAGGCTGATCGGCCATGTGCCGAGATTCGCGTTCCGGATCGCCCGCCGGGTGCTGAAGGAGGAGGCGGTCCCGCACGGGGAGAAGCTGTTCCCGGTCTTCGAGGAGCACACCCGGTGGATCGCCAAGGGCAAGGCTGGCAAGCCCGTCGAGCTCGGGGTTCCGGTGTGCATCGTCGAGGACGGGGACGGGTTCATTCTCGACCAGGAGATCATGTGGACGGGCGGCGACACGGATGTCGCGGTTCCGCTGATCGCGCGATGCCGGGAGGCGTTCCCGGACCTGCGGGCCTGCAGCTTCGACCGCGGGTTCCACAGCCCTGGGAACCGCCGGAAGCTGGACGCGATGCTGGAGTTGAACGCCCTGCCGAAGAAGGGCGGGCTGTCCGCCGCCGACCGCGAGCGCGAGGCCGACCCGGACTTCGCGGCTGCGCGGCGCAGGCATCCGGGCGTGGAGTCGGCGATCAACGGGCTGGAGCACCGCGGCCTCGGCCGGGTGCGGCTGCGCGGGCGGGACCGGTTCGAGCTGGCGGTCGGCCTCTCCGTCCTCGCCGCCAGCATCCACCGGCTCGGGCGGATCCTGCGCGACCGCGAGCGGCTGCGGCCGGAACGGCGCAAACGCGCCGCCTGAGCGGCGCCTTCCCCGAAATCCCGGCGGGCCGCAGGGCGGCAGGCGGCGGAGCCTGCGCCGGATCTCCGGAAAGCCGACGCCGGCGCTGAAAAACCGGCTTCCCGAGCCGGGTCCGCCCCCGTCCCGGCTCGAAATGCGCCGCGCCGGGTCCCGGCAGGGCCGTCGCGCTCGCCTGGAATCAGACCGAACAGCAAAAACGGAAGGTTCTCTGCCAGACACTATTGAGTTTTCCGGCCGCGTGGTCTTGGCATCGGAATTTGCCCCTTCCTGATCGGCTGCCCGCCAAAGAGCGCCGCCGGGCTATTTGAAAAGTCGAAGCTCCGGCGGGTTCCTGACCGCCGAAACCCTGATTGACCGGCCTCGCGCTGGTCGACGCGCCGAATTGGCCCGTCCGCCGACCCCTCAATACGCAACGCGCCGTTGCCAGCCACGGCTTGGCGGCTGTTGCGTTCGGCAGTTGCTTGCCCGACAAATCCGGGAACGTCGGAATCGGACCTTACGAGCTTGGATACGCAGATGACGTCACCGACCATCCGTCCTCGCCGATCCTTCATATTCGTGCCCGGGACGCGGCCGGAACTTTACGCGAAGGCACTTGCGTCCAGAGCGGACATCGTTTGCGTCGAGCTTGAAGACGGGATCGCGCCGAACGACAAGGCGGAAGCACGGCGCAAGGCGCTGACACTGTTCGAGGCTTCGCCGCAGGATGACGGTGTCGAGACAATCCTGAGGATCAACTCCTTGCGGGACTCGTTCGGGATCGAAGACATCCGCGCCGTTCTTGCCTCCGAAGCGCCGCCGCCAGCTCTCATGCTGCCGAAGGTGCAGTCGCCGGACGAAGTTTCCATGATCGACGGCCTGCTGAACGAGCGCAGCCACCCGACCCGACTGCACGTAATCATCGAAACCAACGAAGGGCTGGAGGCGGCGCATGAAATCGCCCACGCCAGCACCCGAATCGATGCGCTGTTCTTCGGCGGCGTGGACATGGCCGCCGATTTACGCTGCAGGAACGCGTGGGAGCCGCTGCTTTACGCACGTTCCCGCGTCGTCCACGCGGCGGCGAGCGCGGGGCTGGACGCGATCGACGTGCCCCATCTGGATCTCGAGGATATCGACGGGATGATGCTGGAAGCCGAGCGGGCGAAGGATCTGGGGTTCGTAGGAAAAGGCGCAATCCATCCCAAGCAGATCCCCCACTTGAACGCCGCGTTCACGCCGGATGAGGAAGAAGTCGCCCGCGCGCGCCGAATCGTTGCCAAGTTCGAAGCGGCCGGAACCGGCCTCTTCGTGATCGAAGGGAAGCTCGTCGAGAAGCCGGTGCTGCGTGAAATGCAACGCGTGCTCGCGACCGCGGACAGGGCTGAAACGGCACTTCGGCGGCAGGCATGAACCGGCGACGCCAGTCGACACGCGTTCCGAGCAGGCTAGCCTGCTCGGAACGGATTTCCCGCGCGCGCCGAACGCAGTGCTTTCAATTGCAAATCCGCCCGCAATTGTGGCAGAAGCTACCAAGCAGCCAGCACATGCAATTTCGCCAAGGGATCCCAAAGCGCCAATGCGCTGCGGCCCTGTTGAGCGCCGCCGGGCTCTGAATCGATATGAACAAAGACTTTTCAGTCGAATACGGCGAACGGCCGCGTTCCCGGAACGCCGAAGCCACGCAAAAGCGCATACTAAGCGCAGCGAAGAAGGAGTTTTCCAAAAACGGGCTGGAAGGAGCGCGGATTGACTTGATTGCGGACCGCGCCCGAGCCAACAAGCGCATGATCTATCACTACTTCGACAGCAAGGAGAATCTCTTCAGAAAGGTGGTCGAGGCCGCGTATGTCGATATTCGAACCGCCGAGCAAGAGCTTGATTTGGAGCACCTGCCTCCGGACGAGGCCTTGGAATCGCTGGTGCGGTTCACTTGGCAATACTACCTCGACAATCCGGAATTCCTGTCCTTGGTAAACAACGAAAACCTGCACAAGGCGCGGCATCTGGAAAACTCGGAATTGATACACAATGTAAGCCGCCGCTTCGTGGATATGGTCGGTCAGATCATTGCGCGGGGGGAGAAGGCAGGGATATTCCGAACCGGCATCGATCCCGTTCAGCTCAATATAACCATCGCCGCAATCGGATATTACTATTTGACCAACCGCTATACAGGCTCGATCCTGTTTGAAAGAAATTTGATGGAAGAAAGCGCATTGGATGATCGGCTGAGATTCAATATCGATACGATCATGCGCCTCGTCTGCAAGAATCCGGGATGACCCGCAGCCCTTGGCAGACCGCCTTTGCCGACGCGCGCGGCCACGCCTCGCGCGGCGCATCCGGTTGCCGGGAAGAAACCGGCCGCGCCTTGGGGCGTTTCTCCCCGCGATGCAGCCAGCCCGCGCATTGCAGTCGGAAAGACAGGAAATGAAGCGTTCAAGAAACGTGCCGGTCGTATCCTACGAAGCGTCGGTCGCTCTGGTTTCCTCGACAACCGCGCACGCCGAGTGGAACGGGTGGCGCATTGCCGCTGTTGTAGTCGATCCTTTCGGCAACATTGTCGCGTCGGGACGGATGGACGGAGTCTCTCCCCCGATCTTCGACTACGCCAACGACAAGGCACACACTGCCGGCACGCTTGGAAAGCCTACCAGCGAAGTGTTCGAACGGATGAGCAGCACCCCCGATTTGAGCATGGGCGTAATCAATCGGGACCGCTTCTGCGTTTGGGAAGGCGGCGTGCCGATCATTGCGGACGGATCCGTGATTGGCGGGCTTGGAGTGTCGGGAGCCGCAGGGCCGGAGGATGTCCAGTGCGCGCGCGAAGCACTGTGCGAATGCGGCTTCACCATTTGAAATCGGTCGAATGCGATTCCAACCGATGACTCGGGCCGTTCCGGATTTCTCCAAGCCTGCCCCGGGGTCGCACACGTAGCTGCCTATAGCGATTCCGCGGCGTCGAGCGCGCAGTACTCGTCCAAGCATTCCGGATTCGCTAGCGCTCCTTTGTTCGCCACCCGGCGGCCGGTCGCAGCTGCCCGCGCCGCGCCTTCGACCCGCTTGCCGTTGATCGTGTAGGGAACATCGCTGATGAGGTGGACGCGCGACGGCACGTGCCGCGGCGAAGCCTCGTTACGAATGCGGGCGCGAATTCGTCGGACCAGTCCGGCACCGATTTCGGCGCCATCCGCCGGTTTCAGGCATAGAACTATCGATTCATCGCCGTCGACGGGCACGCCGAAGGCAACGAAGTCGTCCAGTTCCGGAAAGGCTTCGCACGCCGCGTAGATTTCCGAGACGCCGGTCCGCACGCCGCCGGGCTTGAGCGTGTCGTCGGACCGTCCGTGCACGTAGCCGCCGCCGGTCGGCGTCAATTCCGCGGTGTCGCCGTGCATCCAGACTTCGCCGTTCCCGCCGAAATAAGCATCTCTATAGCGTTTGTCGCCATCCGGCCCCCAAAACGTAAGCGGCATCGACGGAAAGGGCTCCGTGCAGGCGAGTTCGCCCCGCCGACCGACCACAGGGACGTTGCGCTCGTCGAGCACCGCCACCGCGTGGCCAAGCGCCGGAACGGTCAATTGCCCGCGGCGCACGGGATGCAGCGGCGAGCCGATCAGGAACGAGCCGAGAATCTCCGTCCCGCCGGAGATCGAAGCGAACTGCATATCGGATTTGACTGACCGGTAGACCCAGTCGAAGTGGCGCGGCAGCGCAGGCGCGCCGCAAATCAGCAGCGAGCGCAATGCGCTCAAGTCGTGGCGCTCGCGGGGAACGTATTCTTGGGCCGCAAGCGCTGAGAGGTACTTCGGATTGATGCCGAAGTGGGTAATGCCGATTTGCTCGGCCATGCGCCATAGCGGCCCGGGGTCCGTTCCGCTTTCCGACTTCAGTATCGGCGCTCCGTCGTAAAGGACGATCCCGGCTTCGGCCCCCAGAGCCGAGACCATCCAATGGTACATCATCCAAGCGGTATTCGTGTACCAAGTCACCTTGTCGCCGGGACGAACATCGCCGTGGAGGATGTGCTCCTTCAGGTGCTGCAGCAGCACGCCGCCGGACCTGTGGACGATCGCCTTGGGAATTCCGGTCGTCCCGGAGGTGTAAAGAATGTAGGCCGGATGGTCGAACGGAAGCCGCTCGAATTCCAGTGCCGCATCCGTCCCGAAACTCTCATGCCTGATGGCCCGGCCGTCGCGCACGTTGCCTTCACCGATAAGAACGAGCGCCGAAATTGATGGAATTTCCGACACGACATCCGAAACCCGGTCGCCGATGTCGTGCTCTTTTCCGCCGTACTGGCTGCGCGCCGCGGCGAACAGGACCTTGGGCGAGACCCGGCCAATTCGGTCGAGGATGGCTCGTTTGCCGAAATCCGGCGAGCACGACGTCCAGACGCCGCCGATGGAGAGCGTTGCCAGCAGCGCGACCAGCCCGTCGATATTGTTGGTCGTGATTCCTGCCACGCGATCGCCCGGCCGGATCCCTGCCGATTTGAGCCCGGCCGCGACCCGGGCGACTCGTGTCCTGAGTTCCCGCCGAGTTATCGACAGACCGGGTCCTGTTTCCGAATACTCGTGCGCCGCGACTTGATCGCCCGGCCCTCGGAGCAAATTCTCGGCAAGATTGAGCTGTGCCTCCGGGAAGAACCGCGCTCCGGTCATCCAGGCGGATTCATCCGCAACGAATGCGGTGCCGCCCTTCTCGCCTATGACATTGGCGAAATCCCATAACGCCGACCAGAACTCGCCAAGCCGACTGACTGACCACAGGTGCAAGCTGGCGTAGTCGCGAGAATCGAATCCTTGCGCAATCGCGAACCGGGCCATGGATGACTCGGTGAATGCGGCCGGATCCGGATTCCAGAGTATGCCATCGTCCACGCGAGCGCCCCTTGTCAGCTCTTCAAGGATTTCGTCCGGTGCAAACCCGGATGCGGATGCGCTGATGCCTCCCGGCCTCTCCTTCCAGCGGTGCTTTCGTTCGGCGCATTCGACTGCGCACCGACGCAAGCCTGCTGAAGGATCCTGTCACGCTTCCATCAGGACTTCGAAGCCACCGTAAATCAGCCGCTTGCCGTCGAAGGGCATCACAAAGACATCAGGCTGCATCCGGGGGTCGGTATGCATCTTTTCCATGGCTTCGTTTCGCACTGCTTTTGACGGCCACACAATCCACGAGAAAACGACGGTTTCGCCCTCTTTGCGCTTCACCGCCATGGGGAAGGACGTGACCTTCCCTTCCGGCACGTCGTCCCCCCAGCATTCGACAACCGACAGCGCTCCGTACTCTTTGAAGATTGGAACCACTTCTTCAACGTGCTTCCTGTAGGCCTCCTTGTTGGCCTCAGGGACCGCGGCAACAAGGCCGTCGACATAGCTCATGTCCTCTCTCCGTTCTGCAATTGGCTCGCGAATCCGATGGCTGGACCGCGGGTGGGCGCCGATTCCGTTCCAAGGTTCGCGGATCCGAACCCGCGTTCAGCACGCCAAAGCCGGGCCGCAGCGATTCCAGCCATAATGCTCAATCCGGAATCTCAAGCGGCGGCATCGGCATTCCTTCCGCAGATCAACCTCCTCAATCGAACGCGGGCATGGGCTTCCATCCGGCAGGCACCATGTGCTCGCTTCTTTTCTTTCTGCTCAGGTACCAGACTTCAGGGCAAACGACGATCTTCTCGGAATTGCCGTTCAGCCACGCTCCCCACCAGGAGAACGTGGAGTTCGCGGTGATGTTGTGGTCGCAAGCCGCCATCAGTCGCAGGTCCTCATGCGGATGCAGCTTCGAAGCGGCGTCCACGAAATGAAGATCCGCGTCCAGCTCGAGGTTCTTCTTCGCCCAATCCAAGTCGTCCGAAAACACGAACACGCCGAATTCCTCGTCAAGCTTGGACCGGATGTAGTCGAGTGCGCTCTTGTAATATTTCATCGTGCACGTGCCGAAACGCGTTGTGACTTGAGCATTGGATACGTAGTCATCCCGCCGCACATGCAGGGCGACCGACATGCGGGATCGGATGTCCTGCAGAACATGGCGGCTTTGGTCCGGCATGGCGTCCGGAAAGCCCAGTTCGCTACGGATGCTTTCCTTGCAGTCCTTGAAGAACTCCTCCGAGCACCAAAGCCCGCCAAGGTAGATTGATTCATGACCAGAGTAGTCTCGCATTTGCCGCTGCGCCACGATTCCGTTCAGAACCGTCTTGTCTCTGACGTATTTCGGCTTCGAGCCGAAGTGCTTCCATGCAGCGTAAGCAAGAAGCCTGGTCTCTTTTTCCGGAGGGAGGAGCTCAGGTTCCGCGATCTCCGCCGATATGTTGAACTCCTTCAGCCCGAACGTGCGCAGATTGTCATGCCTGTATGATCGAACATCAAGAAAATGGCGCCTATTCAAACGCTTGGCGAAGGCGTGGCCAGCCGCGTACTGGAACAGCTGGTTTCCGAGCCCGCCTCGTATCCGGGTAATAATCATCGTCGCTCACCTTGCCGAGAGCTTGCGGACGCCGTTGGCCGCTTAGGTCAAATTCGCCATCGCTTCAATTCCGGCCAACGCGCAGCGGGGTATCGCGGGCGGGGCGGTCCAGGCCGGCAGGTCGTTCGGCAGCGCTGTGGCACGCGAAGCATGCATCTTCGCTTCAGCGGGCAACTCGCGAAAACCGCAGCTTCGACAGGCGATCCTCACCGGCACCGGGTTGCGTTGCCGCCGTTCTGTTGAAAGACACTCGCCCGGCCAAGGAATCCGCTTCATGAAGAACAATCCTGCTTCGGTGAGCTCCGGGCGACTCATGACGCCCATACTCGTGGCCGGGTGCATCATCATCATGGTTAGCTTTGCCGTACGCGCGAGCTTCGGCGTATTCCAGATCCCGATCGCGGACGAGTTCGGATGGCCGCGAGCCGAATTCTCGCTCGCGCTGGCCATTCAGAATATCGCTTGGGGGATTGGCCAGCCGGTGTTCGGCGCGATCGCGGAAAAGGTCGGCGACCGGCTCTCGGTGTTCCTGGGAGCGATCGTCTACGCCGGTGGCCTGATCCTTTCCAGTTTCGCCACCACCCCTGAAGCGCATCAAGTGCTCGAGTTCTTCGTCGGCTTCGGCTTCGCGGCGACCGGCTTCGGCGTCATTCTCGCTGTCGTCGGCCGGACCAGTTCCGACGAGAACAGATCAATGGCGCTTGGCATTGCGACCGCGGCGGGTTCCGTCGGACAGGTGTTCGGAGCCCCGACAGCCGAATGGCTGCTCAGCTTCATGTCTTGGCAGTCCGTCTTCCTGGCTTTCTCGGCGGCGATCGTGGCATCGCTCGCCGTGCTCCCCATGTTGAGGTCGCCGCGCCGCGCTTCGAAGGCCGAACTCGAAGAGAGTCTGGGCAGGATACTCGGAAGCGCGTTCCGCGACCCGTCCTACACGCTCATATTTGCCGGCTTCTTTTCCTGCGGCTACCAGCTCGCGTTCATTACGTCCCACTTCCCGGCGATGGTTACCGAAATGTGCGGCCCGATCTCCCCTTCGGGCTTTCTCCATGGTGTGGGCGTGACGACCACGTCCGCCCTTGGCGCGGTCGCCATATCGGTCATCGGCCTCGCGAACATCGCGGGAACGATATGCGCCGGCTGGCTCGGCAAGTACTACTCAAGGAAGTACCTGCTTTCGGCAATTTACGCCGGGCGGACGATAGCCGCAGCCTTGTTCATTCTGGCCCCGATCACGCCGATGAGCGTTCTGATGTTTTCGGCGGCCATGGGCGCGCTGTGGCTTGCGACGGTTCCGCTCACCGGGGGGCTGATCGGCCACATCTACGGGCTTCGCTACATGGGCACCCTGTACGGGATAATCTTCTTTTCCCATCAGCTGGGGGGCTTTGCGGGCGTCTGGCTAGGAGGCCGCCTCTACGATATCTACGGGAACTACGATCTGGTTTGGTGGCTCGGCGTCGGGGTCGGCGCGTTTTCCGCTCTCGTCCACCTGCCGATCAACGAGCGCCCGCTTGCCGACCGGAGAGCAGCCGCTTGATACGGAAGCCTGCTTCCGGCCACGGAGGAATGGACCAGCGACAGAACTTTCTTTGGTCAAGAATCCAACCGCCGGAACACTCGTTATCGCAGAACCTGAGGGGACTGCCGCCACGGGCTGTCCATCGTGATTCAACTGACCGAGTCTATTGCGTTGTTGGCACAAGAGGGCGAAATTCAAATTGCGGCAATGTCGGCGACGGCCAGCGGGAGTGCGACATCCAACCGTCCAAAAAGTTCATAATAATGCTATACTTCAATGCGGATGTGATATAAGGTGTTTTGTTGATATAAAGTGTTGTTCGCATAGGGTGACACCATGAGAGACATTGCCCAGCGGTCTGAAGCGGCGTTGGCAGCGGTGCTGCCACCGTCCGTTCGAGTCCATTCCGGCCAAAGAGACGGTCACTCCATAGACTTGGATGTCAATGGACGGCGACTGCGCGTCGCGTGGCTCGGCGAGGGAGGGCTACGGCAAGCGCGAGAGCTAATCTCCAATTTCAGGCGCCGACCGGATGTTGCTGCGGCACGACGTATGTCGCCCGGAGCCCGCAAGGAGCTTTCTGCCGCCGGTATCGGCTGGGTTGACGAAACCGGTGCCGCGGAAATCGTGTCTGGTCAGTTGATCATTTCCCGGAGCGGCCACCCGGTCAATGCTGTGCCGAAGCAGTCCCGATGGACACCCTCGGTCCTTGCTGTCGCCGAAGCGCTGCTCTGCGGAAGGCGTGCGACGGTCGATTCGATGAGGGAAGCCACTGGGCTTTCCGCTGGTAGCACCGCCAATGCGCTCCGCACGCTCGTCGAGTTCGATCTTTTGGAGACATCGGCAAGCCGAGGGCGCAACGCCGCGCGACGGGTTCGTGACACGGACCGGTTGCTGGCGGGGTACGCGGCTGCCGCCGAAAAAAAAGAAACTGCGGCCGCCCTTGTGGTTGGTGTGATTTGGCGTGATTTCTTGGAAAGGCTCAGCGAGATCGGCGGTCAGTGGGACCGCGCCAATGTCCAGTGGGCAGCTACTGGCACGGTGGCGGCATCTGTTCTCGCGCCCTATCTCACGGCAGTGTCGACCGGGGAAATTTATGTCGACAGCGAGACGGTTTCCGGAATCGAAGCTATTGCCAAGAAGGCCAATCTGAGGCCGATGCACGGTGGACGCCTTACACTGCGTCCCTTTCCCACGGTGACGTCCAAGCGACTCGCTTCGTCGCGGGACGGCCTTCGCATTGTCCCATGGCCCCGCGTATACGCGGATCTTCGCCCTGTCGGTGTGCGCGGAGAGGAGGCCGCCGAACATCTCCGCGAGGTTGTTTGTGGCCGGTGAACCTCCGCTTCGTTCCCCCGTGAATCGAAAGGCGGCCGAGGAGGCATTGTTGCGAGTTCTCGTCCACTACGGACGAGAGCCGGAATTCGTCGTCCTAGGCGGTCTTGTCCCGTATGTGCTTTGTGGAAACAGCATGCTCGTACATGCAGGGACAACCGATGTCGACGTTCAAGTCGATCTCGAGATCGCCTGCGGGGCAGTGAATTCGTCCCGGCTGGAGAAAGCACTTCGAAAATCTGGGTTTGTCCCGGACGGCGAACGATGCTGGCGTTGGGTCTTTGAACCTGCTTCCAGCGCAACCGTCGTAAAGTTCGAATTGCTGGCCGATCTCCAAGACACACGGGAGCATGCGACAATCAAATTTGATCGCAGCCAAGAATTGGGTGCCATCAATCTCCGACGCACCGGTTGTGCAACCCGCGATGTCGAGGTGCGCGAACTACGTGGTCATATCGACGGCATCTGGCATTGCGTCAAAGCGAAGTTCACGGGCTTGGCTGGGTTTCTTCTTTCCAAAGCCGCCGCCGCGAGTTCTCGGCACCTACCAAAGGATTGGTACGACATCGCGTACGTGCTCATACACAATGACGCTGGAGGCTCCGCTGTAGCAACCAAGAGAGTAAAAGAGCAGTTTGGCGGAGAAATAGAGCCTTACAGAACCTCACTGAGGGAATTGCAAGCCAATTTCGCGACTGCTGAAGCCCAAGGATCGCAAGCTTACGCGCAGCAATTTCAAGCCGACAATCCCGGATATGAAAGTGCAAATCTTGCTTTGGATGCTGCACTGGCGGTTGAAGAATTTTGCGGCGCCTTGCTCATCGACGCTTAAAAAGGCGGCCTGCATACGCGTGATTATCGCGACGACAAGCGCAAAGAAAATCACGTCGAGCTTTTCCAACCTCGTGAAGATGCGCTGATTGCCTTGGAGCGTGCGGAACGGCCGTTCATTCCCGTTCCGCCGCTCGTAGGTGCTGAGGTCGAACTTCCATGCGGCCCTCCGGTTCGCTGTCGCCGGCGCAGCCAGCATCGTCCCAAAGTCACGGATGATCCGACAGGACGGACGCCTTCGGGAGCGGCACACGCACGCGCCGGGCATGCGGAAAGCCATTGCGCCCCAGTCGCCAGCCCCAGCCATACGGACCCGCGTGTTCCTTCCGTCACGCTATTTGCTTACCCTTAGCGGGCTGCTTTTTTTCGTCCCGGTTCCGTCCAGCCGCCCTCCGGCGCCGATGCTGTCGAGATGTCGGCGGTCGATGTCCGCGCCGATCAACTGCTGCTCCCGCAACGCGTCAATCAGCCGCCCAAGCACGCCTGCTTCGTCCCAGCGGTGCAGCCGCATGTAGACCGTGTGCCATTTGCCGAAGTGCTTCGGAAGCGCGCGCCATGAGCAGCGGTTTTCCAGAACATAAATCAGTGCGCTGACGACGATGCGGTTCGGAATCCGCACGTTTCCTCGTTGAACCGGCAGATGGGGATGAAGCACGGCGTACTGCTCTTCCGTGATCAATGTCATGGGCGTGCGCCGCTCCCTTGTTTTTCATTCTTGACAGATGCCTATAACAGATCCGATGCCGTCGCTAGCGTTAACGGCCTTGGTCGGCCAAGCACGGTTCGCAAGCGCACCGACAAACGCAGTGAATTTGCTGCAAGGAAATTCGCTGTCCGGATGGTCGGCACAAACGTCCAATTCCGCCCTGTATCGAGCGCCCCTCGTCTGCGACGGATGATCGCAGTGCCGGTCGGGATGATGAACGGGCGATACTCTGGACGCGCCAAGCTACGGAAGATCAAGCAATGTTCGGAACCGATGCTGGAGGTTCCCCGGAAGCGCGAGTGCCCCGGATGCCGGGCCCGCTGCCGCCGGACCGGTCGGCGGAGACCGGCGATGGAACGATCAGCCAAGGCATCGCTTCGACGCCAAAATCGGAAACGGCACGCGACTGCCCGCCGCCCGAAAGGCCGACCGCGGCGGCTGGGTTTCGCGCGGCAGCGCCGCGTCCGGGGCTTCAGGCGATTACCGCCATTCAGACAGGATTTCGCGCGCGGCGTTGTGCCCCGGCACCGCGGACACGGCTCCGCCCGGATGGGTCGACGCGCCGCACTGGTAAAGCGATTTCACAGGCGAGCGGTAGTCCGCATATCCCGGAACCGGGCGCATGAAGAACAGCTGGTCGAGGGTCAGTTCGCCGTGCTGGCTGTTGCCGCCGGGAATGTTGATGTCGTCTTCAATGTCCCGCGGCGTGAACAGCTTGTAGTCGATCACGGAGTCCGAGAACCCCGGCGCGAAGCGGTCCATAACCGACATCACGTTCTTGACCAGCCTCGGCCCTTCGATCTCCCATGTCGAGTTCCTGATCTCGTACGGCGACACGCCGCCTTGGAACGTGATGACATGCTTTCCAACGGGCGCGAGCGTGTCATCGTAATAGGTCGGCACGATCGGGGACAGGAACGGCTCCGACGAATACCAGCCGTACTTCGCTTCGTCGAAGGCTCGCTCCAGAAACTCCGGCGTCGGGCAGATGTGCGCGTATGCGGGATACTCGACGCCGGTCTTCTCCTGCGAGAACCCCTTGTACTGGGGAAGGCTGTCGATCGCGCACAGCAGCTTGAAGCTCATGCCCCTGGTCCGGAATCCGTCGATATCCTCCATGAACTCTTCAGGAAGGTGCTCGCGGCTGACCAGCCCGCCGAAGGTCACTTTGGCGGACAGGTTCGATACGACCCGTTTCGCACGGATTTCTTGGCCGTCTTCAAGCCGCGCGCCGTAGGCCCGGCCGTCCTTGACAAGGATCTCCTCCACGCCCGCGCCGCACCGGATTTCCATCCCGTGCGCCTCGCCCGACTTCGCGATCGCGTTCGCGATGTTCCCCATGCCGCCCTTGGCGAAACTCATTCCGGTCTGCCCAATCAGGTGGGTGACTAGGTAGAACGCGGTGCCCGGCGAATAGGGCCCGGTGTTCCCGCCGATGGTCGCCCAGTACATGAACTTCGCCTTGACGATGTCGGTCTCGAACCATCGCGACACGTAGTCGTGCGCGGACAGCGAAAGCGACCTGATCAGATTGTAGAATTCCTTTTCGGAATTGCGGTAGCGCCACGCGAACCTCGCGGTCTTCCACAGCCCTGCGGGATCCTTCCGGAACGGATTGACCGGCGTTTCCAATTGCAGCCTTCGGAGAACTGAGATCGTCGACTGCAGCCGCTCGAAGAACTTTGGGTAATTATCGGCATCCCGTTTCGAGAACCGGGCGATCTGGTCGCGCGTTTTGACCGGGTCCTTGGAAAAGACGATGCAGTCGTCGTCGGTGGGATTGATGACGTGGGGGACTTCGATGTTCTCAAGGCCGTGCTTGCGAAGCTCCAAATCGCCTATCACCTTCGGGTGGAGATGCCCCATGATGAAGGAATAAGTGGAAGCCTTGAATCCCGGGGAAAACTCCTCGGTTACCGACGCCCCTCCGATCAGCGGCTTGCGCTCCAGCACGAGAACCTTCTTGCCCGACCGCGCAAGATAGGCGCCGCAAGTCAGTCCGTTGTGGCCCGCGCCCACAATGACCGCATCGAACGAGGTCGTCATTCGCCCTTGTATTCGGGCTGCCTCTTCTCGCCGAACGCGGCGAGACCCTCCTCCCGGTCCTTCGAAAACATGAGAAGCGCCGAGAGATCGCCCCCCGCGTTCAAAGCCTCCTCGTAGCTCTGCCCGGCGGAGCGGCGTATCGCCTGCTTCAGGAACATCACCGGCAGCGGCCCGCTCCGGCCGATCTCTTCGGCGATCCCGACGGCCTTGCCGACAGCCTCGCCTTCGTCCGTCACGTGGTTCAGGATTCCGAGCCTGTGCGCCTCATCGGCCCCTATTCGCCGGCCGGTGTAGGCGAGTTCCCGCGCAACGCGCTCCCCGACCGTCCGCGAGAGCGACCAAGCCCCTCCCAGTATGGGAAACAGCGAAAGCTTCGCTTCCGTCAGGCCCATTCGAGCCGATTTCGAGCCCACCGCGAAGTCGCACGCGAGCGCGATCTCAAGCCCGCCGCCAAGCGCATAGCCTTCGATGGCGGCGATGACCGGCTTCGTGTAGTTGGATAGAAACCTCATGAACTCGTGCCAGACGGAGCGCGTGTAGCGGTAACGGTACTTTTCGAACGGCGGCATCCGGCTTGAGGCCGTGCCCTTGAGGTCGCCGCCAGCGCAGAACGCAGTCGCATCTCCTGTCAGAACGACTGCCGCGATTTCTGCGCCGCTCTCCCAAGACTCCATCGCTTGGCGGGTTTCCGACAGCATTCTGTCGGTCAGCGCGTTCCGCGCCTGCGGTCTGTTGAAGCGGATTATGCCTGCCCGGCCGTCCGTTTCGGCCAGTATCTGCTCGAACTCGGGCATGGCCGCGTTCAACGGATCATGCCGATCGCGTCGTCCGTCGTCCGCACATCGCCGAAGCTCTGATAGAAGGATGTAAGCCCGGCAAGATGGTCGTCGTCATAGCGGGCGGCGTTGGCGTCCTCCACCATGACCACCTTGTAGTCGAGCATCATCGCGTCGCGGGCCGTGCTCTCCGAGCACATGTTTGTCGCCGTGCCAGCCACTAGCAGGTTTTCGACGCCCATGCCCTGCAGCCGGTCGTGGAGGTCCGAGGACCCGGCGATGAACGGGCTGAACCTTTTCTTGTGCGCCATGACATCGCCCTCGCGGAAATCGAGGTCAGGGTACAGCTCGTGCCCTTCGTGGCCGGGGCTGAGCTGGGTCAGATGGTTGTTCCCCTTCGCGCCCGTGAAGAAATAATCGTGGTATAGGCTCCACTGGCTCGGCCCGCCTACCTTGTCGGCCAGCGTCATCACGACCCAGATCACGGGCACGCCCTTTTCCCGGCACGCCGCCGCGAGCCGGTTGATGTTCGGAACTATCGATTTGGCGGTGTCGACCTCCGCCACATAGAAATTCTGCATGTCTATGACAAGAAACGCCGTCTTCGAGGCCTCGAACTCGTCGAACACCGCCAGCCGCCCTCGCTTGCCCATGATCCTCTGGATGACGTAGTCGGGGATTTTGACGGTGTGGGGCATGCCTAGCCTCGCTGAAGCTGCGGCCGCATGACCGGCCGCTTTCTGCCCACAATTATCCCACTAGCGCGAAATTGCAATGCCCGGAGCGCGCGGCAGCGCGCTCAATCCCCGCCGTCCGAGTCCAAGTGCACCGGCTTGCCGCCGACCGCGTAGTTGCCGCCGTCCACTTCGTTGATGACGACGCGAACCTGGTGCGGCTTCGCGTCGATCGTGTCGACCATGACGGCGGTAAGCCCCTTGATAATCCTGTTCTTTGTTTCCGGACTTCTGCCCTTCAGAATCGTGACGTTGATGATCGCCATCCCGGATGCTCCCTACTGGACGATGCCGCCGCCGTCGACGACCAGCGACTGGCCGGTTACGAACCCGCTGTGGTCGCTCAGGAAAAACGCCGCCGGCCCGACCAGATCTTCCGGATGCTGGTTGCGTCCCAGCGATCTCCCCTTTGCGATCCGGTCCGCCCGCTCCGCAATCCCATCGCGGGCCTGCACGCCTTCGCTCATGGTCAAGCCCGGAAGGATCGTGTTCACGCGGATGTTCATCGGTCCCAGCTCCCGGATGAGCGACCGGGTCATGGCGAGCACCGCGCCCTTCGACGCGTCGTAATGCAGCAGCCCCGGGTATCCGGCCAGCATGCGGTTGGTGCCGACCGTCACGATGGATCCGCCGCCGCACCGCGCCATGGCGGGCGCGGCGGCCTTGGCGCAGAGCCACGGCCCTTTGGCGTTCACGGCCATCACTCGGTCCCAAAGGGCCTCGTCGATCTTGTCGAAGGACTCGAGCGGCAGCTCCGTGAACAGCGCCGCGTTGCACACGAGCCCGTCCAAGCCGCCGAATTCATCCTCCGCAGCGCCCACCATCCGCTCGCAGTCCGATGCGACTGTGACATCCGCAACCACGCTAATCGCCCTTCCGCCCTGTTCGCGGATGCGCTCCGCCGCTCCGGCGGGATCCCGAACGTCCGAGAGCACTACGCGCGCGCCCATGTCCGCGAAACCGGAAGCCAGAACCGCGCCGATGCCCTGCGCGGCGCCGGTCACGATCACCCTCTTGTGGCCAAGCATCAACGTTGCCTCATCCGTGCCTGATCATGGTGGTCTTGGCCTCCGTGAAGTTCCGCCAGCTCCATTCCCCGCCTTCTCGTCCGACGCCCGATTGATTGAATCCACCGAACGGAGCGTTCTGCTCCCGCAGGAATGCGGAGTTCACCACAACCGTTCCCGCGCGGATGCGCTTCGCGACGCGCATCGCGCGCGACACGTCCCGGGTCCACAGGTATCCGGCCAGCCCGTACTCCGTGCCGTTGGCGAGTCGGACCGCATCGTCCTCGTCACGGAACGCCATCAGCGCTGCGACCGGGCCGAACACCTCTTCTTTCCAGATTCGGCTGCCGGTCGACCGGGCCTTGACGGCGCCCGGCCGCACGAATTGCCCGATGCCCTCAATATCGCCGCCGCAGAGTATCTCGTCCCCGTCGGCCTCCGCCGACTCGTAGAACCCGATGACCCGGGCCTTGTGCGCAGGCGAGATCATCGGTCCCATCCGCACGCGCCGGTCGCAAGGGTCGCCCACCGGCATGCCTTCCGACTTCTCCCTGAAGCCTGCGAAAAACCGCTCGGCGACAGCGTCCTGGACAAGAATGCGCGAACCGGCCAGGCATGCCTCGCCGTTCGCTCCGAACGCGGCAGCCACGGCCCCGTCCAGCGCGGCATCCAAATCCGCGTCCTCGAACACCAATGTGGCCGACTTGCCCCCGAGTTCAAGAATGCACGGCACGTGCCTGCGCGCAGCCGCCTCCGCTACGGCCCGGCCTCCGGCGTGCCCGCCCGTGAACGATACCATGTCGACGCCGGACGAGTTCGCGAGCGCGGCGCCGGTCACCGCGCCTCGGCCGTTGACGCAGTTCAAGACGCCATCGGGAATGCCGGCGTTTTGGAGGATTTCGACCAGCTTGCCCGCAGTGGCGGGCGTCTCCTCAGACGGCTTGAGCACCACGGAGTTCCCCGCCGCCAAGGCAGGCGCAAGTTTCAGGGCCGCCAAGCTGACCGGCGCGTTCCACGGCGTGAACAGCGCGCACACTCCCACCGGCTCCCGGTCCACGATCGCGGTCGCTCCGGATAGCTGTCGATAGCTCTCCCCCGATTCGAAGGTCAGGAATTCCCGGTAGTAGTCGAACCATGAGGCCGCCGACCGTATCTGCCTCTCCACATCGGCTCGCACCAGCCCGGATTCCTTGATCTGGATTGCCGCCAGCTCGTCGGCGCTGCCGCGCAATCCGTCCGCCGCCCGGCGCAGGAACTCCCGCCTTTCGCCGCGCCCAGCTTCGGACCAAACGCCCTTGTCGAAACTGTCCCTCGCAGCGGCGACGGCGAGCTCCACCTGCGCTTCCGTCGCCTCCGCGAACTCGGAGACGGGATCTCCGTTCGCCGGATTGGCCTTTGCGATCCTCGGCCCGTCTCCCGGCAGCGGCGTACCGGCGACGAGGTGCGGCACGCTGCCGGAATTCGACCCCATCAGCCCGCCACTATCAGGTCGGCACCCACGACGCCGTCGAGCGTGACGAACGCGGGATTTATTTCGAACGACGGCAGCGTTGCGGCCGTGTTCGAAAGCGCTACCAGCGCCCGAACCAGCGACTGCCTGTCCGCGGGCGCGGCACCCCGCCAGCCGGAAAGCATCCTTCCGGCTTTCACTCTGCCGATCATCGCTTCCGCCTCGTCGTCGCCGAACGGGGCTTTGGCGTAGGTCATGTCATTGAACAGCTCGGACATCGTCCCGCCTGTGCCGAGCACGACCAGTGGTCCGAAGCAGGGGTCGCGCCTGACGCCTATGAGGAATTCCACGCCCTCAAGCTGCGGCTGCGCAATGATTCCAAGACCCGGCTGTTCTGGACCGATCCGTGCAGCGACACCTACAAGGTGGGCAATCGCCCCTCGTACCGCATCCGCGTCGGTCAAACCCGCCCTGACTCCGTCGACCTCGGTCTTGTGAGCCAATTCCGTGCCGTTGAGTTTGAGCGCGATCGCTCCGTGCTCCGACAACGCGGTCAAAGCGTCATCCGGCGAGCGGACGGAACGCTCTTCCGCCATGGGGAGGCCGATGCCGGGCAGGCATTCCTGGAGATCCGCGAGCGGTTCCGCAGGCGCGGACGGAACGCGCGCAGGCTTGTCGTGCGCTTTCCCGGCATTGACAAGCTTGGCCACGGCCTCGGTCGCTGCGATCGGGTCTTCAAACACGGCTACGCCTGAGGCAACGAGCTGCTTGCGGTCTTCCGGCAGCATGTTGGCGGCGATCGCGATCAGCTGATCGGGGTGGCCCGAGCGGAGACCGAGAAGCTGCGGCATGATCCCGCGGCGCGTCCGGGGAACCATAGGGACATGGCTGATGTAGCCGATCATTGTGGGCTCGCCCCTCTCGAGTCCCCATTTCAGATGCCCGCCCGTTATCGACATGTCGCTCATCGAGGGCGCGGAGATGTCGATGGGGTTCCGGTCGTTCACGAACGGGTTGGCCTTCTTGAGACCGTCCAGAGCGTCCGCCGGAAACTCAGGCAACTCAAGGCCGTGCTTCGACGCCGCGTCCGAGATCATGACCGCGCCGCCGCCGGACACCGAAATCGCCGCGACCCTACCGGAAGCGGGGATCACGCCGGCATCGCATGCCGAAACCAGATCGATCAACTCCGTTATGCTGTCCGCCCTGATCACCCCGAACTGCGCGAAGACATCGCCGACAAGCCGATCCTCTGCATACATGGAAGCCGTGTGCCCGCGGGCCGCTTTTCCGCCTAGCGGCGTCGTTCCGACCTTGAGCGCGACCACCGGCTTGCGCGCCTGGCGGGCGATCTCAAGCGCCTGCGCTAGCTTCAGCCCCCGGCCGGCGTCCTCAAGATAAACCGCTATCGTCCGCGTGGCGGGATCGCCCGCGAAATACGCAATCGCGTCCGCCACATCGATGTCGGCCTGGTTGCCGGTGGAAATCCAGTTGGCAAGGCCCAGCCCCCGATCCCGCAGCTGGGCGAACATCTGGATCCCGACCGCGCCCGACTGGCTTGCCACCGACACCGTTCCGGGCTCCGGCCAGCCGTCGCCGCCGTGGTGTTCAGGCGCGGAAGTGAAACTCGCGACGAATCCGGTCGCGAGCGAGATCACGCCCATGCAGTTCGGGCCGATCATCCGCATGCCGCAGCGCCGGACGATCCCCAGCAGATCGTCCTGCCGTACCTTCCCTTTCTCGCCTGCCTCCGCGAACTGGGCACCGTACACGATTGCGATCCGGGCGCCTTTCTCGCCTGCGGCCTCAAGGCTTTCGCGCACGAGCGGAGCGGGAACCGCGATGACGGCGATGTCCGGCGCTTCGGGAAGCTCCGAGACGTGGCGGTAAGCCTTCATGCCTTGGACGACGTCGCTCCTGGCGTTGACGGGGTAGAGGCGGCCTTCGAACCCCCGTTCAAGGCAGAATTTGAGAGCGCGGCCGCCGAACTTGCGCGAATCCGCGGATGCCCCGATGATTGCCGCGCTCTCCGGCGCAAAGCACAGCTTCAGCTTGGCGTACTCCTGCGGGTCCAGCTGGAGCATCGAAGGTCAGCCTTGCCGCTTCCGGGTCGCGCTGAACATCTCGTTCACGAACCAGAGCCCGCCGTTGCGCACCAGCACATCCCTCGTGACCTCCAGATGGCGGGACCCCTCGTCCAATGCGGACTGGATCAGCTCCTCCTTGACCTGGGCGTAATAGACCGCGTTGTTCCAAGCGCTCGAAAGCGACGAGGCGCCGATTTCGCGGCCTTCGAAAATCGGAAGCGTGTGCATGTCGAACCGGTAGAGCGACCGGGCGTCCGTCAAGCCGCCGAAACTGATCCCGGCGCGTTCGGCGCCGAGCGCGCGGCCGAATTCCCGGATGATGTCGTGCCTGGACACGACCGGCATGGGAATCCCCGGCCACATCGTGCCCACGATCTCGTGCGCCGGATCCTGCCCGCAAGACTGGACGACGGCCATCCGGCCGCCGATGGCCAGCCGCTCTGCCAGAGGCTTCAGAACGAAGTCGGTCCGGAACTTCATCGTGTGGCAGTGGAGATACGGCCGGTTCAGCACGCCGTAGTCGTACTGCATCTCCTGCCCGCCTTTCCTAGGCAGGATTGATTCAGTTGCGTTCGAGCTGTCCCGTCGGTAGATCGCAACGACGCTGGGGCATTCGTATACCGGTTGCGCGTACTCGCCCTGCTTGACCAGCCATTCCTTCGCCAGCTCTCCGTACTGCTCGGCGACCTGGATCTGGAAATCGTAGCTGCGCGAGCCTTCGAGGGCGATTTCCCGCCAGACGATGTCCTTGGGATTGTCCGGCGCTTGCTTCTCCAAATTGACGGCTTCGCGCAGGTACATGTTGGTCATGACGAGCACGAGCTTCGGATGCTCGGCTAGCCTGTCCACCATCCTGCCCATCGTGTTGCGGAGATCCTCAAGGCTGCGTCCCTTGACGACCGCCAGAACGGGCTCATCGGGAAAATGGGCGTGGACCGCGCGAAGCATGCGCGTCAGGGCGACGCCGTTGTCCATGGGCGCGTAGAAAATGCGGATCCCGCCGCCGTCGGGCCGGAGGGCCGCTAGGTCCCCCGAAAGCCTGTCCGCCAGCGCCCAGCTTTCGTTCGTCGTGTTCGCGAACACATGGAAGCGCTGCCGCTGCTCGTGGAATGCGAAGCTGCCCGGCGTGCGGACGGAGGTCTCCTCGCTGATGAGCTCGGCCTTCTTCTCGGCGCTTGAGACTTCCTTCTTGCGCCTGGGCCGGCCGCGGAGGACGAAATCGCCCCGTTCCGCGCGCTTCATGAAGTCGTAGGCGCGGTCCGCGGTATCCCGCTCGATTCTGCTTCCCTTGGCGATTCTGGAAACGAACTTGCCGTCGTTCACCGCGAGTCGGCCGAACGTCGTCTCCGCGATGCCGTGGTTACCGCAGAATGTCCTGATGGAGTCGAAGAGTTCGGCTTCAACGCCCGATGCCTGCGTATCGGTCAATTGCAGGTTCCCGATCCGTATCCCACGAACTGCCCACTAGCGTTACCTTTCCGCGCAGGCGCGGTCAACGGAAGCACGGGGGTCAGTCCCGGATCAGGAAGATTCCTTCGACCTCGACCGGCTGGCAGTCGACAAGGCCATCAACTCCAACGGCCGAACGGGCGTGGCAGCCAACCTCCGGACCGAACACATCGTAGAACAGATCGCTCGCGCCGTTGAGGACCCGGTTCTGGCGTTCGAACTTGGGATGCGCATTGATCATGCCGAGGATCTTCACGACCCGCTCCACCCGGTCGAGATCGCCCACCGCCTGCTTCACCGTCGCAAGCATCTTGATTGCGACAGCCCGTGCGGTCGCGATGGCCTCCGCCTCGGTGATATCGACGTCCACCTTGCCCCGCCGCTGGACGGATTCGTCTTCAAGAAGCGCGGCGCCATGTCCGGACAGATAAAGCATCCGCCCGGCCAATACCGAGCTGGTTCGGTTTTTGCTCGGCATCACAAGCGGCGCGGGCAGAACGATTCCCAGTTCAACGAGCCGCGATTCGACTGCCGCCATGCTTTCGTGGCCTCCTTTGAACATGCCGTCGGCAGCCGAAGTGCCGGAAAACGCTTGCGTTCCTGCCCATTTTCTGCCCACTAGCGGACCTATGCCGCGAACGGCGGCCGAGCGAGGAAACGGAGAACGCTAAAATGCCCATCAAGACGCTTGAGGACAAGATACGCTCCGCCGGAAACCCGGCAGACATGCTCAGGAACGCGCCGTCGGGCCCGTATCCGTTTCCGATCAAGCCGGAGTTCACGAACTGGAGGGACGAGCAGCGGGCCTGGCGGGAAGGCGCGATCCTGTTCGACCAGTCGTTCCATATGACCGACCACTACATTGAAGGTCCCGGCACCAGGAGCTTCATCGAGAGCCTCGCCGTGAATTCGATGGCGAACTGGCGCCGCGACATCGCCAAGCAGGTCGTGTTCTGCAGCCACGACGGCTATCTGATCGGCGACGCGATCATGTTCATCCTCGAAGAAGAGAAGGTGAACATCGTCAACAAGCCCTCCAACCGGAACTGGGTGCAGTTCAACGCCGAGCTCGGCGATTACGATGTCCGGTGCTCCACGGACTACCGGGTGCTCGACAGCGACCAGCAGAGACTCAGCTACCGGTTCGAGATCCAGGGGCCGACTGCGTGGGAGATTTGCGAGCGGATGAACGGGGGCCCGATCACAGGATTCAAGTTCTTCGGAATGGGCGAAATCAGCGTAGCCGGACGACCCGTCCGGGCGCTGCGCCACGGCATGGCCGGAGCGGCGGGCTTGGAGATCTTCGGGCCGTTCGAGGACTACGACAGGGTGCGCGACGCGATCATGGATGCCGGCAAGGATCTCGGCCTGAGAGCCTCCGGTTCAAGGACGTACGCGACAGCGGCGCACGAAAGCGGATGGTTTCCTTCGCCGCTTCCGGCCGTGTACTCCGGCGACAGGATGAAGGGCTACCGCGAGTGGCTCGGCGCGGATTCGTTCGAAGCCACCCTCTCGCTCGGCGGAAGCTTCGTCTCGGACTCCGTCGAGGACTACTACATCTCGCCGTACGACATCGGCTACGGCCACATCGTCAAGTTCGACCACGACTTCGTCGGCAAGGACGCCTTGCAGGCGATGAAAGATCGGCCCCACCGCCGCAAGCGCACGCTGCGGTGGAACAAGGAGGATGTCCTGCGGGTCTCCGCCTCGATGCTGGAGCCGGGCGACAATTTCAAATTCATGGAAATGCCTGCCGCGCATTACGCGACCTGTCCGTACGATCTTGTGAGCCGGGACGGGGCAGCGGTCGGGATTTCGCATTACCCCGTCTACACGACGAACGTGCGGAGCTGGATTTCGCTGGCGCTGCTTGACGAAGCCGCCTCCGAACCCGGCACGGAGGTCGCGATCACCTGGGGCGAGCCGGACGGCGGCACCGCCAAGCCTTCCGTCGAGCGGCATGTCCAGACGGAGATCCGGGCGACCGTCGAGCCCTGCCCGATTTCCGTGGAGGTCCGCACGGGCTACAAGTCCTGAAGGCGGCCGCCGCAGCATCCAGCGGGCCAGAATTAGACAGGGAGAAACCGCATCCCGGATGGGCGTCCGCGCGTGATGGCCCGGCGTGCACACCATGACTGAGTCCAGGCAATGGTGGCACTGTCGTTCTCCTGGGCGTCTTGACGATCAAGCGCCTGATGCCCGGCTTCAATCTGATTAACAACGACCCGCATATCCTGGTCGGCACCTTCCTGGTGATACTGATCGGCAATTTCATCATGTTCGGCTTGGGCGCGGTCGGTGCCAAAGTCTTCACCCGCCTCCTGAACCTGCCGGAGCCGATCCTGATGGGCATGATCCTGATGTGCTCGCTGGTCGGCGCGTTCACTGTGCGGGGCAACATGGTCGACTTGATCGTCTGCACTGTCGCGGGCGTTGCCGGCGTGATCCTGCGGCTTGCGAAGTATCCGATCGCGCCCATCGTCATCGGCATAGCACTCGGCAAGATTTTCGAGGGCGAGCTGCTCCAAGGCTTGATTTCGGCACGCGGCGATTTCCTCGAATTCCTCGCGAACCCGATCGCAATCGGAATCCTCATCCTGACGGTGCTGATGATCGCCCGCCCGATGCTGGCGCGCAGGAGGCACAAGAGCGGCTCTGCTTGAGCCGCACCAACCTTATGTCAATTGTCGCTGGCCCGCGGCCATGCCAGGGCGGCAGGGCATTCCGCGACCCGCACGCCGTTGCCGGATGCACGATCGCGAACCGGAACCGACGTCCGCCGACCACAAGCCGAGCTTCCTGCGGAACCGCGCCAACGAACGCGGGCTGTTCGCGCCGAACCGGAATCAAGGCGGTTCGGCGGCAGGAACTTCAAAAGGACAGCGGGACTGTCGCTATGCCGGACTTGCCATGGACCGGCGGGGCTGGTTCCTGCCGGTTGTTCAAACGAAGTGCGGCACGTCCCTTTGCGTCGGGCCCACCGAGTATCGAGGCGGCGGTGCAGAGCCTTCCCACCTGTCCGCGCCCGGACGCTCCAACTCCACTGCGCAAGCGATGCTTTTCGGACTTCCGTCCGCGCCGCTGAAACGAAGCTCGGCGGCTTCCCCCCGAGGCCCGGCGCAAACGGCCATCACGCCTCGCGGCAGAACGCCGTCGGCGCCTCCCGCGCTTTCGATAAGGCTTGCAGGCGGCACAAGGCTGTCGACGCTGGCACCGTTTAGCGTCAGGCCGCCGGTTGCGGCGGCGAGAGACGAGAGCCTCCAAGCGGTCCGGCCCGCCACCATGATGCCCGTACCCAGCACAACCATCGGGCTGATGATCGTTCCGCCTCCCAGCGCCGTCACCGCATAAGCGGAACGCGCGTCCCGGGTGCTCCTGGCCTGATGGAACAGTTCGCTTGACAGAAGGCCCACCGGCTTCCAGCTGCTGTCCAGATACACCCTGTCGACCACGACATCGGGAGTAGTGACTTGGCCCTTGTCGTTTTCGATGTGCGGACGGAACAGAAACAAGGCCATTCCAATTCCTCCTTCGCGGACGCCTAAACCGGCGCCCAGGTGATCATCCGGATCTCGCCGAGCTCGCGGCGCATCTTCGTCCAGGACTCCCCGCCGTCTTCGCTTCTGAAAATCTGCCCGAATATCGTGGCTGCGAACAGCAGATTGGAATCCGCCGAATTCGTGCCGATCGTCCAGATGGTTGAATTCGCTTCGTGGGACATCCCGGCGCACTTCCACGTCTCGCCGAAATCCCGGCTGATCAGGAGCAGCCCCGCCTCTCCCGACGGCTTGTCACCGACGGACGCGATGACCGTGTCGGAGTTCTCGAACGGCTGCTTCAGGCTCCTGAAGTACATCCACGGCGCCTCGGGAACGAGTATCTGCTGCCAGGTTTCGCCTTCGTCGGTGGATCGGTGGATGCTCTCCTCCGTCGAGCACAGGATCGTCCGCCCGCTGCCGGTGTCCCGGAACACGAGGTCGTGCGTGTCGTTGTCGTGGAGGCCGGAGATCAGAAGCCGCCACGACTTGCCGCGGTCGTCCGACCGGAAGACCCCGTCGATCTCCACGGTCACCCAGATCGTGTCGGCATGGCTTGGATCGAAGTGGATCGAAGTGACGCGCGAGGTGTTGATGAACCAGCACTCCGTGGACGCATCGAATTGCGCGCGCGTCCAAGTCTTCCCGTCGTCCTCGGAAAGGAAGATCTCGCCCGGACGCGTTCCGCACACAATGAACTCCGGATCCGTCGGGTGCCGCGCGATCTTGAGGATGTGCAGCGCGTCCATCGGCGACGGGATATAGTCGAAGCGGCCCTTCTCCTCCGTGTAGCGGTAGAGCCCTTGGTCGGTTCCCGCGAGCAGCTCGCCCGGCCGGTCGGGATGAGTTGCCACGGCCCAGCATCTCGCCTCGTTGTAGAACCCGCCGGTCGGCGTGAGCAGCCGCGCCCAGCTTTCGCCGCTGTCTTCGCTGAACCAGACGCTCTGCATTGTCGCCGCGTACGCCTTGTACTTCATGCACGACCTCCCGCGAGCCGCGCGCCGACAATTCGCGGCGCGGCTGCCGAACAATTTTGCCCACTATTATCCCACTAGCGGTGGATTGCAACGCGATTGGCGCGTCGCAGCGCTGAGCCACTCGCTGCTTTGGAATCCGCAAAAGGAACCGCCGGAACCGGCCCGTGAATCCCGGCACTCGAAGCGGGTTCCGGCACTCCGAACACTTATCCTTTGACAAGTGGGACAATAGTGGGCAAAACTGCTCCTCATGCTTGGCTCTGCGAAACCGGCCAGTTCAAGCGAACGGCATTCCGCCGGCACGGCTTCGGTCGCGGACGCGGGCTGGACCGGCGCGAACCGCCGGGATCCGCCGTGACATGATCGACGCGCTGATCGCCGGTCTGGTTCAGGTCTTCAGTTGGCCTGCCATCGGGTACTTGGCGTTCGGGATTGTTCTGGGCATCTGGCTGGGTGCGCTCCCCGGAATCGGCGGCGTCACAGGGCTGATCCTGCTGCTTCCCTTCACCTACACGATGGAGCCGGTGTCCGCGTTCGCGTTGATGCTCGGCATGTTCGCGGTCACCACCACCAGCGACACCATCGCCTCGGTGATGCTGGGCATCCCCGGCACCGTCGCGTCCCAGGCGACCGTTCTGGACGGGTACCCGCTTGCGCAGAAGGGCCAGGCGAACAGGGCGCTCGGAGCCGCCTACACCTGCTCGGCGATAGGCGGGATATTTGGCGCGATCGTGCTTACGGTCTCGATGCCGCTCATCAAGCCGATCCTCACGCTGTTTTCCACGCCCGAGTACTTCATGCTTTCGTTGCTCGGCGTCTGCATGGTCGGATCACTTTCCGGGCGGTCCGTAGCCAAGGGCCTTGTCATCGGCGCGTTCGGCATGATGCTCGGAACCATCGGCGAAGGCACGTTCAACGGCCAGCCCCGCTACTATTTCGGGGTGGAGTATCTGTTGAACACGCCTCCGCTGGTCGGCGTTGTGCTGGGACTGTTCGCAATCCCCGAGCTGCTCGAGCTCGCCACGAAAAACACATCGATTTCGCGAGTGCCGCAGGACCAGAGTGGCGAGGGCGGCATGGGCCGGGGCATCCGGGACGCGCTCAACAACTGGTGGCTGATGCTGAAGAGCTCGGTTCTCGGCACCTACATCGGCATGCTTCCCGGACTGGGCGCATCGATCGTCGACTGGGCGGCCTACGGTATGGCCGTGCAAACCACGAAGGGAGCGAACACGTTCGGGCGCGGCGATATCAGGGGCGTGATCGCCCCGGAGAGCGCCAACAACGCCCAGCGCGGCGGGGCGCTGATTCCGACCATAACGTTCGGGATTCCCGGCGATTTCGCAATGGCGATCCTGCTCGGCGCAATGATGATTCAAGGCATCAGGCCGGGCATGGAGATGCTCACCTCCAACCTGCACATCACGTTCTCAATGGTCTGGACGCTCATCATCGCGAACGTCGCATCCGCGCTTCTCCTGATGATCCTGGGAAGACAGGTCGCCAAGGCGATATTTATCGACGGCCATCTGCTCGTACCGGTCGTGATCCTGTTCGTGTTCATGGGGTCCTGGCTCGGCGCGAAATCCATGGGGGATTTGATCCTCATGTGGTCGATGGGGCTGCTCGGCCTAGTCATGAAGCGTTCGGGATGGCCCCGCCCTCCCCTGATTATCGCGCTCGTGCTCGGTCCGAACATGGAGAACGCGCTCGTCATATCCAACCGGGTCTACGGCACGCTGGGCTGGCTGGAGCGCACGCCTTCGATAGTCATCGGCATCGTTATTGTGCTTACGCTCGTTTTCACGAGCGTCGGAATCCTCCGGGCGCGCACCGTCGCGCCCACCGTCAACACCGCCCTCGACGGGAAGCTGAGCATCGAGGGCGGCGAACGCAATCCGCTGGTTTCGATCCTGCTGGCATCGTTCTTCGTCGTGGCCTTCGCCGCCGCGGCCGCCCTCGCGATCGACTTCCATCCGACCAACAGGCAGTACCCGATCGCCGTTTGCCTCGCGGCGCTGGCGCTGCTCGCGACAGTGCTGGTCAAGGAATTCAAGGCGGCGCGATCAGACAAGGAACCGGGCCAAGGCTGGAATGAATCGATGCGCGCGGCATATGCCGCCGCGGACTTCCGGACGGGGATGCGGTTCGTCGCCATCGTCGGCGCGACGGTGTTCGGCTGCTGGCTGATCGGCCAGAAGCTGGCGATCGCCGCGTTCATCCTGGGATATCTTCTGCTCTGGGCGAAACGCCCTCTCTGGCAGGCAGCGGCCTACGCGGTTTGCGGGTACGGCTTCATCACGCTCTTCTACGACGAGCTGATGGCGATACCGTTCCAGCGCCCGTACCTCGGGAAGCTCTTCGGGGCGCTGTTTTGAATTCGGGAATTCGGCCACATCGACAGGCCGGATCGCGGGCCGCCGAACCGCGAGTGCAATTCGGCGCAAACAACGGAAACCACAAGCTCAACATGAGGAGACACTGACATGAATTTCGTCAAACCCGCGGCATTCGCCGCGGCGGGTCTGGCCGCGATGCTCGTCGGCCAAGCATCCGCGCAGGAGTTCTATGAGGGCAAGACGATCACTTGCGTCGTGCCGTACGCGCCGGGCGGCGGCACCGACAGCTTCTTCCGGGTGGTCGTGCCGCATCTCGCGCGCACGATACCGGGCCAGCCCGAAATCATTATCAACAACATGGACGGCGCGGGCGGTCTGAAGGCGAACAACTACGCTTCGAACGAGATGCCCAACGACGGATCCGAGATGCTTTGCGCGCCATGGCTGTCGATCGCCCAGATGACCCAGCGCGAAGGCGTCCGGTTCGACTACTCGAAGATGCGGGTGGTCGGCGGCGAGAGCGCGATCGACACCGCAATCATCTCGAAGGAGGTTGTTCCTGACGGCGACCGGACGAAGATCGGACAGGCCGATACCCGGATCGTGATTGCGGGCCTGTCCCCGTCGTCAACGCTGGATCTTCGGCAGCGGCTCGGTCTCGACATCCTCGGCGTGGATTACCACTACGTGCCCGGATACCGCGGCCAAGCGAGGCAGCTTCCCGCATTCATATCGGGCGAAGTCCACGTGATCGGGTCGAACTTCGGCACCTACGCTTCTGGAGCAAGGGAAGCCTTCATCGACAACGGGCCCGGCATGCTTTGGGTCCATTACCCGAGCTTCGACGCCGACGGGAATCCGGTTCCCGCCCAAGTCATGATCGATCTCGGCGTTCCCAGGCTCGATGAACTCCATGCCGCCATTCACGGGACGGAGCCGTCCGGAGAGCTTTGGGAGGCGTACAAGGTCCTTCAAGCGCTTTCGAACATGGGGCTTTCGGTCTGGCTGCCGGAGGGCACTTCCGACGAAGCGTTCAACGCGCTCAAGGCGGGATGGGAGGCTCTGCCCAGCGATCCGGAGTTCATTGCCGCGCACGAGCAGGCGTTCGGCAAGCCAGTGAATTTCGTGTCCTACGAGAACGCGCTTCTGGCGCAGCAGGCCGTAGCAACCGTTCCCGGCGAGATGGTGCAGTTCTTCCAAGACTACATCGCGATCGGCGAACAGTGATTATGCGCGGGCCGGCCGGTTCGGCCGGCCCGCCTACAATTCCGAAATAGTACCGGCGAGGAACCGCTTTGACCGTTCACAGACCACCGGAACTGCAGCGGAACGCGTGGTACGCCATCGCGGAAAGCGCGGAGGTCGCCCGCAAACCGTTCAGGCGGATCATTCTCAACGAACCCCTCGTGCTGTTTCGCACGGAGTCCGGCGATCCGGTCGGGCTTGAGGACAGATGCTGCCACCGGCACGCGCCGCTCAGTCCGGGCCAGCTTATCGGAGACGTGATCGAATGCCCGTACCATGGGCTCCGTTTCGACGCCGACGGCAAGTGCACCCATGTGCCGGGTTCCGCGTCCATTCCCGCCAAGGCTCGCGTCCGGAAATACCCGCTTTCGGAACGCTACGGTTTCGTCTGGGCATGGATGGGCAAGCCGGAGTTGGCCGACCCGGCGCTCATGCCCGACTGGCGCTGGGCCGAAGACGCCGAGTGGAGTTCCATCGCCGGCTCGTTCCGGATCGGGTGCAATTTCATGGTCAGCGTGGACAACCTGATGGACCTCAGCCACATCGGCTATGTCCACAAAACGACTATCGGAACCGCCAGCGACGGCGAGCGCGCGGAAATCGAGACGATCGCGAGCCCCGACAGGGTTACCGTGCGCCGCTGGCTGGAGAAGCAACCTCCGCCGCCCGCCTACCGGAAGTCGCTCGGACGGGACACGCCCGTCGACCGCTGGCAGATCATCGAGTTCCGGCCTCCCTGCTATGTGAGGACGTTCAAGGGGCTCGGCGAAAACGTCCGACGAAAGCCGGGCTACGACTTCGACTCGGCCGACAGCGATCCTCCCGACGGCGCACTGGCGATCAGCCGCGGCAACACGTGCATCACGCCGGAGACCGAGAGCTCATGCCATTATTTCACGGTCCACTGCCATTACCGCCAGTTCGACAAGCAGGCGTTGGCGTCGATCTGGGACAGCACGGTTGATACACTGAAGCAGGATATCGAAATCCTTGAGCTGACCCAGAAGAACATGGAGCTCGCCCCGGACGCGAGCATGGTCTACATCCATGTCGACGAGGGAGTGGAGAAGGCACGGCAGATTGCGCGCATGTCGGCGAGAGCGGCAGCGGGCTGATATTTCCCTTTGCGTCGCCGGTTTGCTCCGAGCTGGCATAGCCCTTGGAACTTGCGATGGGCTGGCCCGCGACTGGACACGGGGGAGGAACCGCCCGCCCGCTTCCGCCATTGAACGCGGCAGCAGAATTCCAACGTATACCTTCGTAAAGGAGCGCGAAAGTGCGAACGCTGCATCCAATATTGCCGGTATAGCTACCGGCAGATGTCGGCGACGGCCTCGGAGTGGTCCAAGAAATTGCTGCGGTGATCAACATCGCGATTCGCCAGCCCCATTCGAGGCGACACATCAATACATTGGGTCAAATCTGACTGGGTTTGAGTATTTTCGGCAAGCTTGCCTTACTCGGCGGAGCAACTATGTTGATGACAATGAAGGCATCCCATTGGACGCGTGAATCATGACTCAGCTGACGGGGCGGAAGGTGAGCAGCGAGGTGGTCGGCGCGTTAAAGCGCAGGGCCGCTGCGAACGCGCGACCCGCCGAGGCCGAGCATCGGGATATCCAGCGTGCGTCCCTGTTCAAGGCGAGGGAAGATTTCGCTACGCGGGCCGAAGCGCTGCTGCGGCGGCTGCGCTCCTCCGTAGACAGTAGCGAGATAATCCGCGCCAACCGCGACCGGGATTCAACCTGGGTGACGGGCTATGTGGTCGACGCTAGCGTCGCGGTCAAATGGCTGGTGGCAGAGGAATTCTCAGGCGCCGCCGCCAGTCTGCTTTGAGTCCTCACGAGGTTCCTGCCTGCGCAGTTGACGCTTCAATTCGAGCACTCTGATCGTCGATCCTCCTGCCGCTTGTTTCGCTGAAACAACTTAAATTGCCCACGCCCCTCGGTACAAGCGGCGGAGTACCAGCGTTACCTGAACTCAGTCAACTTTCCGAGCAATTTTTCTTTGCACCATGTCATGAAGTTCTGAACGTCCAATTTCATTATCAAAACCAAGCCTTTTTATCGTGCATTTTAACGCTTTGTATTCACGCCAGCTTACCCGAGGGTGAATCTTGATTTGATCAATCATAGAATTAGGACACATTCTATACCGATAATACTCATCACTTTTGCTCTTTTCACCCAAGCAAATTAAACGAGCCTCATGTTCATAACTAAATCCTATGCGCTTAATCATAAACTTCTCCGCCATTTTCAAGAAATTTCTTGACATATGCATATCCGCAGGCAGAGGCCGTGAGTTTTTATTAAAATAAGTTTTGATTTTTGAAGCTACTTTATCTTTGTCAAGTCTGTCGTCGCCAAAGTACCATAATATTTTTTCTCGTTCTAGATATTTTACTTTAGAAGCTATACAGCGTATTCCATTATTGTTCAATGGGTCAATAAGCCTTCCAACCGTGGTCCGAATTCTAACCCCATCGGTGCCCTGGGAATAAATCGTCCACATCTCATCTTTCGTCGGTTCCAATGTCCAGCACTGTCCAAAATATTTTTTGTCACTACTCTTGCTTTCTGTACAGGTTTCAGAAATTTTATCTATACGCCATTTTTCAAATGGGTCCGTCCACTTGGATGGATGAACAAGAGAATTTCTTCTGAATATCAGAATTTCTGCAAGCCTTTGAAATGGAATAATCCGGTAGAGTCGTGTGCATAAGGTGAATTCTTCGTCTTTCTTATCCTTGCATCGATCTGATGATGACTTCATTGATCCACCCTCTCTCTGCAAGTGATCATTGATCTAATATTCAAAAATGCGGTGGAGTCAATATTTTTTGAGGATTGCTCAATATGTGTCCGCGTGCTACGCTTTGTGGGATGAGTGGTTAGAGGTTCTCGGCACTTATTTCGAGCTCGGGATGAGGTGCCACTTCTCGCTTGGTCGAGTGAACTTCCGAATACGGATAATCGTGCGTTGCATCCGCCATCACGTGACCGGCGCGCCAACGCAGTCGATCACACCGCCATTGCTTGCCATATCGAGGCACATGTTGAATGCATTTCTTGCGGGGACAGGATTTGCCTTCCGTTGGCCGGCGATGTCGAACGCGGTGCCGTGGGCCGGCGTAGTCAAAGACAGCGGCAAACCGGCAAGAACGGAAACCCCGCGGTCGAACCCCAGCAGTTTGATCGCGATCTGGCCTTGATCGTGGTACATGGTGACCACCGCGTCGTACTCGCCATCGCGCACCTTGAGCCAAAGCGTGTCCGCAGGAAGCGGCCCGAAGCAGCAAATCTGCCTTAGCTGCGCCTTCTCGACGGCCGGACGTATCACGCGAATTTCCTCATCACCCATCAGCCCTCCGTCGCCCGCATGCGGGTTGTATGCGGCGACAACGATTCTGGGACGATCATATCCTGCAAGCTTGAGCGTTTTGTCGGCCAGACCGATGCTCTCTTCAATTCGCTCGACCGTCAGCAGGCCCGGCACATCCTTCATCGGCACGTGGCTCGTCACCCGGCCGTTCCACATTCCGTTTGCGACGTTGAATTCGCTCGCAGGGGTCTTCAGGTCGAAGAAGGCGCGCGCGAATCCCAATTCGTCGGGATGCTCGCTGCCGCCGATATGCATGCTCTCCTTGTTGAACGGCATGAATACCGCGCCGTCGATGCTTCCTTCCTGCGACAGCTCGAATGCGCGGCGAAGGCCTTCAATCGATGACCGTCCGCCTTCAGGGGAAACGCGCCCGACGGGCACATCCCCGATTCCGTCAATCTCCAGATCGAGATGCAGGATATCTCCGGCGTCGATGTCGATTTCCGCGTCCGGCGCCGCATGGCGCACTTTTTCGATAGTGGTGCCGGTTTGCGCCTCGCCGCGGGCAAAAACCTCGGGAGCGCCGATCACGACCAGGTTGGCTTTTTGTCGGTTCTCGTCGTCGCCGAGAAGCCGCGCCATCAACTCGGGACCAATTCCCGCCGGATCGCCCTGAATCAATGCGATGGTCTTCTTCATGACGCTTCCTCGACCTTCCTTCTCGCGAGCGCGGCGGAAATGTTGGCTATCGTGGATTCAAGATGGCCGCGCATGTGGCGCGCGCAAGCCTCGCCGTCGCGCTTCCGGAGCGCTGACAGGATGTTCCCGTGCTGCATAAGCGTACGGTCGCGAACTGTCCGGGAATTCGAAGATATGAACCGCGCACGCCAAAGCCGGGCATTGTAGGTCCGGTGGGTCTTCAACAGAGGCACGTTCCTTGCCGCTTCGGCGATTGTCTTGTGGAAATCCATGTCCCAGCCGAAGAATTCCAGCGCGTCCGTGTCCTCGTCCGCCAAGCGCATGTTTTCTTCCAATCGCGCCGCCTTGGTGATCTCGTCGTTTGTTGCGTTCGCGCAGGCCAACTCCCCCGAAAGCGCTTCGAGGGCTCCCAGCACGGCGAGATTCTGGGCGAGCTCTTCAATGGAGGGGTCGGCGACGCGCGGTCGGCGTGTTGGCCCGTACACGATCAAGCCTTCGTTTTCGAGAATGCGAAGCGCCTCCTTCAGCGGAGTGCGGCTGATCCCCAGCGCTTCGGCCAAGTTGCGTTCAGGGACGGCTACGCCCGGCTCCAATTTTCCAAGCAGAATGAATTCGCGCAGCGTTGCGGCGGCCTCCTCGCCGAGCAAAGGGCGGGGCTCAATCGCGCCGAACTCCCGAAGCTCTTCCGCCCAAACCGCTTCGCCCACTTTAGCGGCCCCACTTCAGGGCCACCGGATCAAGCGGCTCAAGCAACTCGAGAAGCTGCAGCCTCGCCCATTCGGGCAACGGCGCTACAGGATGGCGGCTGCGGGCTGATCGAATGACGCCTCCCTCCTTCATGGCCTCCTTGGCGGCGCGGAACTGGCACTGTCGATTCTCGTGGTTGATCGCTGGAAGGACGCGGGCGTAGGATTCAAGTGCCCCGTCGCGGTCGCCCGCGAAATGGCGAGTCAGAACCGGCTTTATCTGATCCGGAATCGTGGCAGAGGTCATTGTGCCCGTCGCTCCGGCGTCGAGATCGGCCATCAAGGTGATGCCCTCTTCGCCATCGAACGGCCCGTCGACGTGCTCGCCAGCGTCCGCCAGCAACCCGCGTATCTTCGCCGCCGCGCCAACGCTTTCGATCTTGAAGAGCTTCAGCATTTCAATTTCGCGGGCCATGCGGGACAGTAGCGGCACCGTCAGATCGACGCCGGAGAGCGGGGCATCCTGCAGCATGATCGGAATGCCGACCTCGCCGACGCGGGCGAATTGCTCGTAGGTCTGCTCGGCACTGCCCTTCAACGTGGCCCCATGGTACGGCGGCATCATCATCACGATATCCGCCCCCATCTCTTTGGCCTGCCGGGCGCGGGAAACGGCAATGTCCGTCGCGAAGTGGCTGATCGTCACGATGACCGGAATCCTGCCGGCGACATGCGCCAAGGACATTTCCGTCAGCGTTTTGCGCTCCTCGTCGCTGAGAAGGAATTGCTCCGAGTAGTTGGCCAGAATGCACACGCCGTCCGATCCTTGGTCGATAATGCATTCAAGCGCTCGGGCCGAGCCTTCCAGGTCAACGGTCTCGTCGTCGTTGAAAGCCGTCGAGGCAACCGGCCAGATTCCGGAATAGGGTTTCATGGGTCAACGCCGCTTGATTCGAGGTCGTTCGGAATTGCGGAGAGTCTGGGCATCGTCACTCAACGATTTCGAAGTGCTTTGCGTGCTTGTCGGTAATTCGAATGCCCAAGCCAGGAGTCTCATCGTTCAATTGCAGATGGCCGTCCTCGGCTTCGGCGTCGCCTTCGAAGATGTAGTAGAAAAGCTCGTTGCCGACCTCCACGTCGAATACCGGGAAGTACTCCGAGATCGGGCAGTTCGCGTTGGCCATCGTCAAGTGGTAGTTGTGCATTTGGCCCGCATGCGGGATCGAAGGCACTTGGCAGGCCTCGGCGATCGCGTTGATCTTTTGCGCCGCCGTGATTCCGCCGACCCGGTTCGTGTCGTACTGCAGCACGCTGACGGCCTTCGAGACGATCAGGTCCTTGCAGCCGATGATCGAGAACTCGTGCTCTCCTCCTGAGATCGGGACGACATTCATCGCGTTCAATTCGCGATACCCTTCGACATCGTCCGCAATCACAGGCTCCTCCAGCCAGCGCGGTTCGTACTTCGCAAGCTTCGGGAGCATCCTTTTGGCGTAGTCCAGATTCCAGCCCATGTAGCACTCGAGCATGAGGTCGCGGTCGTGTCCGATGACTTCCCGCAAAGCCTCAACCCGCTTGAGGTTTTCGCGCATGCCCTTCATGCCGTCCGTGGGACCGAACCCGAACCGCGACTTGAAGGCCGTGTAGCCTTCCTTTAACGCCCACTCCGCCTCGGCCTGCATGGCATCGACACTGTCAGCGTAAAGCTTGGAATAGTAAACAGGAATCCTCTCCTTGGTTCGCCCGCCAAGAAGCTTGAAGACGGGCTTTCCGGTGAGTTTCCCCATCAGGTCCCAGATCGCTATGTCGATCGCGGAAATCGCCGTCATTCCGATGCCCTTGCGGCCCCAGGCATGGGTGCGGCGATACATCTTTTCCCAGATGTAAGCGTAGTCGAACGGATCGTGGCCGATCACGAGCGGCGCGTAGTGATCGTCGATCGCCTTCTTCACGACGGACGGCGCGAGCGCAGCATTGCCGATTCCGACGGTGCCGTCATCGGCTTCGACTTCGCAGGTCAGCCACTGGTGGAAACGGAAGGACGCCATTGCGTCCCCGGTTTCGCGCAGCGCGTCCGAAGCATTGGTGCAGAAGTTGCCCTTCGGAGGCACGGTCGGGCCGGTCCAGTTCCAGACGCGGGCGCGAACCGACTTGATTCCGTTCATTTCGCTACTCTCCGGTTGATGACATCGGGGATCTCCGCCTGACCAGCTGCCCCCATATCAGGGGGCCGAACAACGCCAGCGCGGTCAGGACCAGGAACAGAAGCGTAAGCGGCCGCGTAAGCATCAGCCACCATTTCTCGTCGAGCATCACCATCGACTGTCCGAGACGCTGTTCCAGCATGCCGCCAAGGATCAGGCCGATGGCGAGCGGAACCACCGAGAATCCGTAGCGCCGCATGAAATACCCAACGACTCCGGAAACCACGGCGACCACGACATCGAACATAGACTGGTCCAGCGCATAGGCGCCGACTATCGAGAAGACGAAGACGCAAGGCCAGAGAACCTGCGTAGGGATCATGGTGAAGCGGGCGAACACCTTCGCGCCGCGCAGACCGATGACGAAGAAAAGCAAGTTGACCAGCATCATGGACCAGAAGATGGCGTAAGCGAAATCGGCCTGTTCGGTGAACATCGCCGGTCCGGGCCTAAGCCCGTGCACCATCAGGCCCGCCAGGATCACTGCGGCAGTCGCCGACCCGGGAATCCCGAGCGCCAGAGTTGGCACCATCGCGCCGCCGGTGGCGGCGTTGTTGGCGGCTTCGGATCCGGCGACGCCTTCAATTGCGCCCTTGCCGAACTCCTCCGGTGTGCGGGACCAGCGTTTTGCCTCGTTGTACCCGATCATGGAGGCGACGGTCGCGCCTTCGGCAGGAAGAATGCCGATGAACGTCCCGATGCCGGAGGATCGCATGATGGCGCGCCAAGTCTTGGCGTAGTCCTCGCGGCTCGGGAGCTTGATGGCCTTCATGCGCACCGCTTCGCGTTCGACATCCAATTGCGACGCCTGAACGAGCAGCTCCGAAATCCCGAATACGCCGATCATGACGGGCACGAACCCGATGCCGTCGTAAAGCTCGTACGAGCCGAAGGTGAAACGCTCGACGGTCGTCAGATTGTCGACCCCGACAACAGCGAGAAAGATTCCGAAACCGCCGGCGATAAGGTTCTTCAGGGGAGAGCCGTCACCGATCGATGCCAGCATCGAGAGGCCGAACAGAGTCAGGGCGAAATACTCCGGCGGGGAGAAATTGTATGCGGCGCGAGCGAGAAGCGGGGCCGCCAGCATCAGGCATATGACACTGAAGATGCCGCCTATCGTCGAGGCAACGACGGCCATGCCGAGCGCGCGGCCCGCCTCGCCTCGCTGCGCTAGAGGGTATCCGTCCAAGCAGGTCGTGGCGCTGGCCGCGGTGCCCGGAGTGTTGATCAGGATAGCCGTGATCGCCCCGGCGAACGTTGCTGAGCAATATATCGCCGTCAGGATGGCGATGGCCGGTATCGGATCCATGGTAAGCGTGAAGGGCAGCAGGAGCGCGGCACCCGTGGTGGCGTTCAATCCCGGCAACGCGCCAATCACTACGCCGCCAACCGTTGCGGCCGCCAGAAGCAGCAGCAGGTACGGGTCGCCGAGAGCAACCAGGCCGGAGAGAAGAGCGTCCATCTATCCGTACCACAAGTTGGTAAGGAGGCCGCGCGGGAAACGGATCTCGAACACCAAGTCGAACAGGAAGAAGATCGCCGTCGGCAGGACAATTCCGATGATCGCGATGACCGCGAGCCGGCGTTCGCCCCAGTAGGCGGCCAGCGCACCCGCGAAGACGCCAAGCCCCAAGAAAAGATCTACGACCGAAAACGCCGCGAAGACGCCGAAGAGAGCGATCGTCCCCAAGACAGTTCTGGGCAGTCTTTCCTTGACCTTAATCGGATCAAGCCACGCGGTGAGGATCGTCAGGATTACGATCGTTCCGAGCAGCAACTGCGGAAAGTCCGAGGGCTGGATGCCGCGCTTCAGGATCGGCGGCATTTCCCGGAATGTGGTCGAAACGTAGAACGCGGCCGCGCAAAACAATATGATCAGCGCGGGCACAAGCCAGCGTTCGACCCCTCCGCGCGCGCCCGACTCGTCCGACATTGGCGTTCAATTCGATCAGAAAGCAAAATGCGGCCGGGATTGCCGGCCGCATTGAAGAGTGGATTACTCGATGAACCCGAGCTCGCGCAGCGCGGCTTCCATCTCGTTCACCGTCGTAACGATCTGCGGGCCCCAGACGTCCGATCCGGCAACGGAAGTGCTGTCGAGCCCGACCGAAGTCAGGAAGCCTTGATAGACAGTGTGGCTCATCGACTTGATCAGGGCTTCCTCGATCCTCTCGGCAATCTCGGGCGGAGTGTCGGCATGGACGGCAAATCCGCGCACGGTCGAGAAGCTGACGGGGATGCCCAGTTCCTTGGCAGTCGGAACGTCCGGGATCTTCGACATCCGCTGGTCGGCAAGCACGACGGTCGGGCAAATCTCGCCCGCTTCGATCTGGGCGCTTGCTTCAGCCAGGTTCAGAACTCCGGCATCCACCGCTCCGGCCACAAGCTGGGTCGCCAGTTCGCCGCCGCCGTCGAAGGGAAGCATGTTCGGGGTCTGCATTCCGCCCTTCTTGGCGAACATGAAGGCTGAAACGTCGTCGATGTTGCCGAGGTGGGTCACGCCGTACGTGATTCCCTCTTCCATCTGCTGAGCGACAAAGTCCTCCGCGCTTTCGTAGGTGCCGCATTTGGTCATCAGAATCTGCGGGTCGTCCGTGCCCCTTGCGATCGGGCGCAGATCTTCGATCTCCATGCCGCCCTGGCCTTTGGCCATCACGGCCGCATGGCCCACGGTGAAGGTCAGAATCGTGTAGCCGTCCGCTGGAATCGTCTTGTAGTACTCGAGCGCGGCCGCGCCGCCCCCGCCCCGCTTGTTGACGATGACCATGTCCTGGCCGAATTCGCGGCGCGCGCGGAGCATCATCATGCGCGTGGTCACGTCCGTGCCGCCCCCGGCGCCGGCGTGCGTGACAACCTCAATGGTCTTGGACGGGTACTCGTCCGCGACCGCCTGCCCGCCGACGACCGCTGCCGCGACGGACAGAGCAGCCGCTGCGGCGACTCTGCCTAGATGTGTGGAATTCATCGTGTCCTCCTTGGGATGGATAGCAATCGGCAACTGCCGAAAACGGAATTTGGCATACCGCATTCCGTTTTTGAAGTCAATGCGATTGAGGAACTATGCCAACGTCTGCGCATCGTCAGGCGCGCCCGAAGCGGTATCGCTGCCTTCGAGCCGTGCGATAGTTTGCCATGCGCCGCAAAAATCCGTTCGCGGGTGGTGCTGCAAACGCGCGGGTGGCCGTTCAGAGTGCGACCCGCCGCGGCGGGAACGAATCCGGAAAGCTCCGCGATGTCCCTGATCGCGGGACCCTTCCAGTTCGGCCCAGCAGGATTGGGCATGGTGCTTCTGCCTCTACCTGATGCGTTCTGCATCATTGTGGCCGTATTCAACGCACGATGCAGCCAAGTTTTGAGTTTGCACACGTAACTGATGTGTTTCGCATCATAATTCGTCCTTCGCAGCGCATTGAATAGGACCCCCCTCCTGCTTATTTTGCCGCTCCAACTTGGGGGACGCCGGGTGCTTTCGCGGCGGGAGTGGGAATGGCTGTCAGATTTGCGGTCGTCGGCGCTGGCGTCATGGGCTCTGACCACGCAAGAATTGTAACGCATGAACTGCCTGGAGCGATCCTTCAGGTCGTGTGCGACACGAACGAGGCCGCGGCGCGCAAAGCGGCGGACTTGCACGGCGCGCTCGATGCGGCTGCGGATCCCTCCGCTACGATATCCCGAAAGGATGTCGACGCGGTCATCATTGCCAGCCCGGACCGAACGCATGTGGCCCTTGTCAAGGAATGCATGGGGACAGGAAAGAAGATTCTCTGCGAGAAGCCGCTTTCGCAGTCTTCGCATGAATGCCTCGATGTCATGGCCGAGGAGCAGCGCGCCGGCGGCCGCCGCGTCCAGCTCGGGTTCATGCGCCGCTATGATCAGTCGTATGTCGAAATGAAGGACGCGCTTGACGGCGGCGCGATCGGGCGGGCGCTGATCATGCACAATTTCCACAGGAACGTCGAAACGCCATTCGCCGATTTCACGGGCTCAATGGCGATTTCCAGTTCCGCCGTGCACGAGTTCGATGTCGTTCGCTATGTGCTCGGCATCGAATTCGTTTCGATCGCGGCGTCCCAGCCGACCCGGTCCGATGATGTCGTGGCCCCGGTCGTCATGATGCTGGAAACGAATGCGGGCCAGGTCGTGACGGTCGAAGTCAACAACAATGCCGGTTACGGCTACGATGTCCGAACGGAACTGGTCGGCGAACGCGGCAGCGTCGCGTCGAACCCTGTGGCTTACAGCCGGACGGACGCCCGGCTGGCGTCAAGCACTCGCTACGATCCGGACTGGCGGGGGCGGTTCGCGGAAGCGTACCGGCGCCAGAATCAGGAATTCCTGAAATTCGTCGAGACCGGCGAATTCCCGGCGAAAGGCGCATCCTGCTGGGACGGCTATTGCGCGGCCGCCGTGTCAGAGGCCGGGGTGGAGGCTTTGGCAAAAGGCCGAAGGGTGTCCGTTGAAATGATGGCCAAGCCGGAGTTCTACCAATGAAGCTGGGATTCACTTCGGACAGCCTCGGCGGCTATTCGTTCCGGGACATGCTGGACCATGCCCAGCGTCTCGGCGTGCCCGGCGTCGAGGTCAGCACGTGCGGCTGGACTACGGCGCCCCATTTCAATCTGCGGGAAATGCTGGCCAGCCCGGACGCCCGGAAGGCGTACCGGCAGGAATTCGATGCCCGCGGCCTCGAAATCATCAGCCTCAACGCGAACGGAAACCCGCTGCATCCAACGGACCGCAGCCAAGCAGAAGGCTTGAAAGACACGATCCGGGTAGCGGGCGAAATGGGCATCAAAACCGTCTGCACCATGTCAGGGCTGCCAGCCGGGAACGCAACCGACACGATGCCGAACTGGGTCGTGTCGAGCTGGCCTCCCGAGACTCAGGCGATCCTGGAGTACCAGTGGGAGGAAAGGCTGATTCCGTTCTGGACGGAACTTGACGAGATGGCCAGAGAGAACGGAGTCGAGAAGTTCGCTCTCGAGCTGCATGGCAACCAGTGCGTCTACAATGTTCCCTCCTTGATGAGGCTTCGCGCCGCGGTCGGGCCGTCCGTCGGCGCGAATCTTGACCCTTCCCACCTGTTCTGGATGGGTGCCGACCCGCTCGCGGCGGTGGATGCGCTGGGCGACGCGATTTTTCACGTTCACGCCAAGGACACGCTGCTGAACGCACCGGTCCAAGCGACGACAAGCCTTCTGGAGAACGGCGGGCTTACCGACATTCCGGCGCGGTCGTGGAGCTACGTGACCCTCGGCTTCGGCCATGGAGAGGAGTGGTGGAAGCAATTCTGCTTTCGACTAAGAATGGCCGGATACGATGGCTGGCTGTCAATCGAGCATGAAGACGTGATACTCAACAGCCTGGAGGGCCTCGAGAAATCCGTGAACCTGCTCCAAGGCGTGATCCCTGTGGCAGCGAGCGACTACGCCCCGCAGGCGATATGAGGAAGCCATCTGCATGAATCTGCTTGAATTGAGCAGCATCACCAAGCACTTCGGCGCCATCCACGCGCTGGTCGGCGTCGACTTGTCGATCAAGGCTGGCGAGGTGGTCGGCCTGATGGGCGACAACGGCGCCGGCAAGTCGACGCTGATGAAGATCGTCGCCGGGAATTATCCGCCGACCGAAGGAAGCATAAGGATCGAAGGCCGTGAAGTCTCGTTCAGCGAGCCGGTCGACGCGCGCGAAGCCGGAATCGAGATCGTCTACCAGGACCTCGCGCTTTGCGACAATATAACCGCCGCCGCCAACGTCTATCTGGGACGCGAAGCCAAGCGCAGGCTGGGCCCGTTCAAAATGCTGGACCACAGGACCATGTTCAAAAGGGCCGGCGAACTGTTCACGGAGCTCAAATCCGAAACCCGGCCCCGGGATTTGGTTCGTCAAATGTCCGGAGGGCAGCGGCAGGCCGTCGCCATAGCGCGCACGCGCCTCAGCGACCCGAAGCTCGTGTTGATGGACGAGCCCACCGCGGCGATTTCCGTTCGGCAGGTCGCCGAGGTTCTTGCGCTCATCATGCGGCTCAAGGATAGCGGCCACGCCGTCATTCTGGTCAGCCACCGGATGCCCGACGTGTTCGAGGTCTGCGACAGGGTGGCCGTATTGCGCCGCGGCTCCAAAGTGGCGGACAAGCGGATCGACGAAACCAGCCCCGAGGAAGTGACGGGCCTGATTACGGGGGCGATTGCAGCAGCATGATCGACCAATTCCACGACGCCATGCTTCGCCGACACGCATTCCTGAAGCGGCAGGGCGATCGCAGCAGCATGACCGAACAATCGCATGACAAATCGTCGCACGCCGAGATCGACGAAGGCATCACGCTTCGCCAGGGCGTGACGGGCCCCGGCGCGATCATTCGACTTCAGCCGTTCTGGGTCTTCATGGCGATCATGGCCATCGGCGTTGTCATGACATTCGCCCTGGCAGCAGCATGACCGAACAATCGCAAGACAAGTCGTCGCACGCCGAGATCGACGAAAGCATCACGCTTCGCCAAGAAGTGACCGGTCTCGGCGCGATCATACGGCTTCAGCCGTTCTGGGTGTTCATGGCGATCGTGGCCATCGGCGTTGTCATGACCTTCGTCTCGGACGCGTTCATGACCGAGCGGAACATGTTCAACATCACGCGGAACTTCGCGTTCTTCGGCATCATGGCGCTGGGGATGTCCGCCGTGATTTGCACCGCGGGCATCGACCTCAGCGTCGGGTCGCTGCTGGGCCTGTGCGCCATCACCCTCGGGCTGACCATGCAGGCCGGATGGGGCATCGAGGTCGGCTTCATCGTCTGCATGCTGACGGCCGCCATCGTCGGCTTCATCAACGGATTCCTGATCGCGTACATGAAAATGGCGCCGTTCGTGGTCACGCTGGGCATGCTCGCGATGGCACGCTCTATCGCGATGGTCCTGTCGAACAACAAGATGATCTACGATTTCGGTCCCGACATGGACCTCTTCGAGTGGATCGGGGGCGAGAGCGTCCTCGGCGTTCCGAATGTCGTGTGGGTGCTGATCATCCTGACCGCGACCTTCTGGTTCGTCTGGCGGCACACCACGTGGGGCCGCTGGGTCATCGCGATCGGCGGCAACGCCGATGCGGCGAAGCTCTCGGGCATTCCGGTCGAGCGGATGATCGTCTCGGTCTACATGGTCTGCTCGATGTGCACGGGCCTCGCGGCTTTCATGTTCATTGGCTACACGGGCTCGGCGACCAACGGCATGGGCGTCACTTACGAGCTCAACGTAATTGCGGCTTCGGTTATCGGCGGCGCAAATCTGATGGGCGGAGTCGTTTACGCCTTCGGAGCGCCGATCGGCGCAGCGCTGATGGAGCTGATCCGCAATTCGCTGCTGCTGGCCGGGATACCGGCCCTGTGGCAGCAATTCTTCGTTGGACTGTTCCTGATTCTAGCAGTTCTTCTGGAACAGATCCGCAACCGCGGCGGGAAGTGATCCCGCCGCATAACTTGTCCAACCAAAGGGGGACTTACAATGAAAAGACTGCTTGCAACCGTTTCCGCTGCCGCTTTGCTGCTGCCCGCAGCCGCCATGGCGCAGGACTACACCTTTGCGCTGGTGCCCAAGGCCATGAACAACCCGTTCTTCGATCTGGCCCGCGACGGCTGCTACACGGCGCAGGACGAGCTGGACGATGTCACCTGCGAATACATCGGGCCTGGCGAGCACACCGAGCTTGAGCAGATCCAGATCGTCCAGGACCTGATTACGAAGGGCGTCGACGGCATCGCCGTGGCGCCGTCGAACGCGCCGGCCATGGCCAAGGTCCTTGAGGCCGCAACCGCCGCCGGGATTCCCGTCATGACCTGGGACTCCGACCTGCTTGAAGAGGACAAGGGGCTGCGCACGACCTATGTCGGTACGAACAACTACGACATCGGCGTGAATCTGGCCAAGCTCGTGATGGCGAGGCATCCAGGGGGGGGTAGCATCTGCCTGCAGACCGGCGGCGCGGCTGCGGCCAACCACAACGAGCGGCTTCTTGGCGCTCGCGAAACCCTTGCTGGCGCTGATCTCGGCGATCCTCCGGGTCCCATGCTCGATGGCCACAACGGCTGGACGGAGATTTCCGGCTGCCCGCTTGTCACCAACGACGACGGCAACGTCGCCGTGCAGGGAATGACGGACATCCTCGCCGCGAACCCGGATCTGACGGCGTTCCTTTCGACCGGCGCGTTCACGCAATGGTTCGACAACGCCTATCGGCAGGCCGCGGAGCCCTACAAGGCGAAGATGGATGCCGGCGAACTGACCATCGTCGTGGCCGACACGCTGCCGATGCAGCTCGAGCAGACCAAGGACGGGCTTGGAAACGGGCTTGTCGGACAGCGTCCGTTCGAGATGGGCTACAAGGCGATGTACATCCTGAAGGACATCGTCGAGGGCAAGTCGGTGGACGATCCGATCTACACCGGCCTTGACGTCTGCGACAACGACAACATCGACACCTGCGTCCAGTAGGACGCCGGAGCGTTCGGCGGCGCGGATTCCGCGCCGCCGCTTTCAATTCGCCATGCCAAAGCAAGCCATGCCGGAATTCGCGTCCTATCCCAGCCTGAAGAGCAGGACCGTCTTCGTGACCGGCGGCGCTTCCGGCATCGGCGCCGAGATCGTGAAGGCCTTCGCGGCGCAAGGCGCAAGAGTCGGATTCCTTGATCTGGATGCCGACGGAAGCGCCAAGCTGGCACAGGAGACCGAGGGCACGGTCGAATTCGAAGTCTGCGATCTGAGGGATATCGACGCTCTGCAGGAGGCGATCCAATCGCTCCGGAGCCGCCTCGGATCCGCGAACGTACTTGTAAACAACGCCGCACGCGACGACCGCCACGACTGGCGCGAAGCAACGCCGGATTACTGGGACGAGCGGCAGGCGACAAACCTCCGCCACATGTTTTTCGCGATCCAGGCCGTTGCGCCCGACATGATCGACGCAGGCGGCGGATCGATCATCAATCTGGGCTCGAACTCCTGGTGGGAGACCGCGGGAGGATTTCCGGCCTACGCCGCGGCGAAAGCCGCCGTCCACGGCCTGACCCGCACGATGGCGCGCGATCTCGGCGACCACCGCATCCGTATCAACACGGTCGTCCCGGGATGGATCATGACCGAGCGCCAGAAAACGCTATGGGCGACTCCGGAAGCGCTCGAAGCGCAGCGGAAAAGGCAGTGCCTTCCCGATCTGATCAAGCCCGTTTACGTGGCGCGCATGGTTCTGTTCCTGGCGTCCGACGACGCCGCGATGTGCTCTGCGAACAACTACATGGTCGAAGCAGGATCGATTTAGCGGGATCCCATGGAAAAGCGCGCAATAGGAAACACCGGCTTGTCGGTAGCGCCGATCATGTTCGGCACTTCTTCGCTGGGCAACATGCCCGACACCTACGGCTACGAGGTCGGCGAAGACCGCGCCCGCGACACGGTCGCGGCCATCTTCGACGGACCGGCCAAATGCATCGACACGTCCAACAACTACGGCTTCGGCCGCAGCGAGGAGCGGGTCGGAGCGGTGATCCGAGAACGGGGCGGACTGCCGGAGGGCACCGTCCTTTCCACAAAGCTCGACCGCGACATGGAAACCGGCCGGTTCGATTCGGCGCGGGCGCGCCAGTCGCTTGAGGAAAGCTTGACGCGACTGGGGCTCGACAGCGTTCCGCTGCTCCACCTGCACGATCCCGAACACGCGCGCGACCTCAGCGAGATCGAGGATCGCGGCGGCGCGCTCGACGAACTCTTCAAGATGAAGGAGAAGGGCTTGGCGAAAGCCGTCGGGCTCGCCATGGGGCGCGTCGAGCTGCAGTTCCGGCTGCTCCGGAACTGGCCCTTCGACGCCCTGATCAGCCACAACCGGTATACGCTGATCAACCGTTCGGCGGACGAGATGTTCGACTTCGCGAACGAACAAGGGATGACAATACTGAATGCCGCACCCTACGCCGGGGGCGTGTTCGCGAAGGGAAGCGCGCAGATGCCGCGGGTAACCTACCAGGACGCCGATGAGGAAGCGCTGGCTCCGATCCGCCGGATCGAAGCGATTTGCGCCCGGCACGGCGTTGCCCCCGGCGCGGTCGCATTGCAGTTTTCGATGCGCGACGCGCGCATTGCCTCCACGATAGTGGGCGTCTCGAAGCCAGAACGCGTCGCCGAGACGCTGGCGTGGGCCGAGGCCGCCATTCCGGAGGCCGTCTGGGAAGAGATCGGCGCGTTGGGATATTCGAGCGAAGACCCGGAAGCGAACCGCGACTACAAGCCCGGATAGGCCTTGCGCCGGGCCGCGCCTCGCGCGGAGCGCGGAGCGTGGGAATTCGTGCGCAGTCGTTCCGCACGATTCCAATTGAACGCCTCCGCGATCCTCTTGCGCCTTGGACGCTCGCGTGACTCGCGGACCGCGATCCTTTGAACGCGTCGATCAAACTTGGCTTCGAAAAGGCTGTCGGTTTCTGTCGGGAGGGCGACCAAAATCCTTCGCGCGGAATCCCAGTGAGCCGCGATGCGGCACCCGCGGACAGAACGACACCGACGCCACGCATCACGGAATGGTTTCGCGGGAAGCGGCCGACATGAGTCCCATAGGATACGGCAGGCCTCGGCAACAATCGTCGCGTGCTTGTCGTGTTTTGCCATTCCGAGCTCCGATACGCAGGTCTCATGGGAAAAGATGAGTAAGCGGAGGGAGCCATGGACGAGCTCCGGATTTCCGGTTTTGACGATGGCGTACGGTCGTTTCGATCAGGTCCAAGGCATGTGTGGGCAAAGAGCTCGTTCCGGCGACGGCTGAACGATCATTCCATTCCCTTCCAAGGCGCACCCGGCAGGAGCGGGACGAGCTGCCCGGAAACCTCCTGCGCGGCCTTTGCCATGTCCCACTGGTAGCCGTGAGCGAGCATGGGCCCGACATCGACGCCGAACTGCGGATCCTGCAATTTTCCTGACAGGTTCCGTTCGAACTGAGCGCGGGTCACACGACTACCCTCCCGCCCCATGTATTTGTTGAATGCCTCTACAATGCGGCGCGGGTCGGATGCCGCATTGTCCAATCCGACCGCAAGGTCAAACAGGTCCCGTCCTTTCCTACGCTGGTAAAACGCCCGCAGCTTAGTGGCGAGAAGCTCATCCAACTCGTAGGTCACGATGTCGGCGGATCCGTTGAACCAAGGCGACGCCACTGAGAACGCAATCCGTTCGAGATCAAACACAGAAAAATGCTCGCGGGAATTGATCTCGACTTTCAAGCGCATGCGCAACGGCGGCGTGTCCTCGGACTCGAAGCGGTAGACGAATGTCACGCGCCCTTCAGTCTGTTTCCATCGAGGTTTGCCGAGCCATGGATCAAGAACCTCGTGAAAGGCGTCCATCATCGAACCTACAGGTCCGGGAACGAGCTGCACCAGATCGATATCCTCGGAGTAGCGGGCGGGCGGCTGCAAATGAAGTTTGTAGAGCGCTGTGCCGCCGCGAAACGCAAGCCGTTCGGCCAGAACAGGGTGGGAAAACACTTCAACCAGCGCACGGGCGATGACCAAGTCCTGCTCGACTTGGAAGTCCCGAATCCAAGGCGCCTGTTTTCGCCACTCGGTGATGTAGTCATGCGGAATCACGCTTCCACCTCGAATTCCGCATTGATGCGCAGCCGCCAATCCGCGGCACGAGGCGAACGGCTGTCGCTGTGTCTGGCCGGAAGAAGCGGAGCAATGTCACGAGCATGACGCTGCACGTATGCCTTCAGCGGCCCCACCTCGTCCGCCGCGCCGACACGTTCAAGCATGAAACCCAAGCGCTGCGCCCAAGGTATGGGCGCGGTCCTCGCCGCAACGGGCAAGAGATCCGGATCAATGCGCTCCGCGAGCTCGGAGAGCACCGTTGCTACATTGTCCAGCCCACCGGCGCGTTTTTCGTAGCCGACCAGATCAACCGCCGTCGCCTCGACGTTGGAAACCAGAATCGTTCCGCGCGGCGTGTTGAAAGATTGGACGGCCACTTCGGCTAGCCGTTTACGGGCGATGAAGGAAACTCGGGTCGCGCCGCAAGCAATTGGCCGATGATTTCCGGCAACCGCGACCTGGAAGACCTGCGGGCGGTGGTGCGCAGCGCCGTGATACTCGGCGGCGGTCAATAGCGCCGCATAGTATGGTTGCCCTCTATGCCTCATTAACGCGGGGACGAACTGGCTGGCAGGCAGGCAGCCAAGACGCCGGTACTCGGGGGGGAGGATAACGTAGAAGCCGCGGGCCGGACTTGCGATCAAACCCTTCTTCGCCAGTCGGCCGAGCGCGAGCTTGGTCGCAACCGCGGACACGCCGAGCGCGGATCGCATGTCCGCCGCACTGAAGTGGTGCCGGCCAGCCGCGGCAAACTCGGCGATAACGTCACTGGCTCTCGGCCTTCCCGCTTCCATATGCACAAAGTATCATTTTTTGATATATTCGGAAAGTGATTTCGTGAATTGTGTCTATCGCGGGAGGCGGGTTTCCTGAACTTTCGACGGTGCCTCGTTGGATGGTCGCACCCGGGTTTCTTGACTCGTCCGTCCGTCAGACCACAGTTCCTCAGCAGAATGGGTCGCACCCCTTGTACCACTCCGAGCACTTGATGGCCTGCTGACATCCTCGTCAGCCGAACCGGGGTTCCGAGGCATCCGCCAACCCTCGCCGAGGGCTGGAGCACGAAGGGGCAAGGCCGGAGCTGCTTCTTCGATTTTTTGGATTTGCGCGGCGGAGCTGCTTTCGGGCCGGATCAACCCTTCAAGTGCTGTTGGAAGCGCAAGCTCTCGATCCCGGTCTTGATGATCTCACAGTGGTGCGCGAGATAGTCAAGCAGGATCGCTGCCTTCTTCCCGTCGGCAAACACCGATGGCCACTCGGAAAACGACAGATGGTCGTGACGATCACTGACGTGTGCTTGCAGGGCGGCTTAGGCGGAAGTTCCGTGGGAGTTTTTCGGGCAACCGATTGAATGTTCGGCACATTCCGGGATTCCGGCTGCGCCGCTTCTGGACACAATGCGCCGGGAGAGAGGCTACCGCCCGGCGATCCTCGCGTTCAGCAGCCGCAGCGCCCGCTCCTGGATCGGCGTCGGCGACGAGGGAAGGTCGAACGCCCGCTTGTCCGGCCCCGACGGCTCGATCCGGTTCATCGCGGGGGTTCCGAGATGCCGGAGCAGGCCCCGGAAGTCGTGGACGGCCTGTCCGGAGCGCGTGCGCTTCGTCGCCGCCTTCCGCCTGGCCCCCGGCGAGCGCTCCGCCTTGGCGACGGGCGACTCCCGGACGGGGCCGTCCTCGTCGTCGAACAGCAGCGGGGCGAGCGCCTTCCGCATGTGCATTTCAACGCGGTACGCGAGCATGCAGATCAGCAGGTGGGTCCGGACCCGGCGCTCGAGACGGTGGCGGATGGGGCGGACCTCGAGGTCGGACGCCTTCATCGTCCGGAACGCCCTCCCGGCCTTGCCCAGGCTCTTGTAGGCCAGGACGGCCTCGGCGGCGGGCATCCGCTCCTTCGGCACATTGGTGCGGATGACGTGGAAGCCGTCCAGCGCCGCCTCGGCGGCGATGGACTCCTTCCTGCGCCTCCACGAGAAGGAGGCCTCGCCGATCTCCAGCTCGAAGTGCTTGCGCATTTTGCGCTTGTCGAGGGCTCGGTCGGCGCGCCGCCGGATCCTGTCCGCGCCCCCGGGCGGGCGTTTTCCCCTGCGGACCGCCTGGCGAACCGCCGCCAGCTCCGCCGCCGCCGCCGCGACCAGCTCCCGCCGCTTGCGGGCGCGCTCCCCGGCCAGCAGGGGGTTCCGGCAGACGACCAGCCGCTCGCCGGGGAACCGCTCCGGGCACTCGATCTCCGCCATGTCCCGCTCGTCGAACAGCGAGGGCTGCAGAGCGCCGTCCTCGGCCAGGGAGCGGATCGCCGGGGCCCGAAGCGCGAAGATCCAGTCGAGCCCGTTCGGCTCGAGGTCCTCGCGGATCCGCGCCTGGGCGGTCATGCCCCGATCCCCGACGAACACCACGCGCTCCAGCCCGAAGCGGTCGCGGAGCTTGCGGATCTGGGAGGCCGCGGCGGAGGGGTCGGCCGCGTTTCCGGGGAACGCCTCGACGGCGACGGGCCGGCCTTCGCCGTCGCACAGCAGCCCGAACTCGATCTGCGGAAGCCCCCGCCTGCCGTCGCGGGAGCAGCCGCGCCTCGCCAGCCGGCACTTCCGGCTGTAGGTCCAGGTGGAGGCCGGGTCGCAGGGGACGGGGCTTCCCTCGGCCAGATGCCTTTCGGCGAGCGCCTTCTCGATCCTCGGCTGCCGCTCGAGGAGCCAGTCCATGGCCTCGCAGAGCCGGTCCTCGCCCGCGTTCCCGGGCAGGCCGAGCTCGGCGGCGAGCGTCGAGGCGGCCGTCTCCTGCCGGAAGCTCCGGGCGGCGGCGAGCTTCGATCCCGGCTCCAGGATCCGCTGGGCGACCATGGCGGCCGCGAGGTCCCGCTTCGGCGAGCGCCGCGGGGCGATCGCCTGCTCGATCCCGCAGGCGCGCAGGGCCGCGAGGACGGCGGCGACATTCCCGTGCGGAAGGGATCGCGGGATGGCGAAGGCGCCGCCGAGCCCGCCGCCGGGCGCGTCGGCGAGGACGGCCCCCTTCAGCACGGCGCGGATCTTCTCGACCGTTTCGGGGGGAAGGTTGGTGATGTTGGCGAGGGTGCGCTTCATGACCCTGCGGCCCTCCCGGTAGGAGTGGCGGATCAGGATCGTGGGCCGCGAGCCGCGGTTCGGGATGGTGTCAATGAACATGCCTACCACTTTATTGCTTCATTCCCATGAATGAAATACATAAAAGCGTGATTCATTGAAATATTACTGGACACAATATGCAGGCGGAAAAGCGGCCCGGATCCGCCCTATCCCATTGTTGCAAAAGGATGAACGAGGCGGAGGGGCTTCAAAATCGCACGGAACTTCCGACTAAAGCGGGGGTGGCGCGGGTGCATTCGGCCCGGTCGAACGCCTTCAGGATCCGGAGGCCAGCGCACGAATCAAAACCCGGTCAAGACGCAGCACCTCGAACGGACACTGGAATCCGCGCCGCGGCTGTTCCCGGTCAAATCCGTAAGACAAAAACCCGGTTGCCGAGGCCCCGAATTTCCGTCGGCGGCGATGCCTCCGGATTCCACTCGCGGCGGCTTAAGCTGAACTTCACGGGCCAAAAACGCAATTTTCCCTTGCCTGCAATGCCTTTTTCCGTTTTCTACCTGCCAGCTGCTGGGAACATTTTTGCCAAGTCAACGCCCAGGAGCTCGAACACCCGGCGCTGGCCGGGCGTCGGCGTCGTGACCGCCGGGATGGTTCCGAAAGAGCCGACCGCCACCTCGTTCAGGGCGATGGTCGAGAGATCGGCGAGCAATGTATGGAAGCTGTGCGTCGGCTCGCCGGCCCGCGTGCGCTTGCTCGCGGCCTTGCTCCGGGCCGAGGGCGACGGCTGCGTCGGCGCGACCGGCGAGGTACGCCGCGCCCGGGCGGCTTCCGGATCGTCCTCGTCGAACAGGATCGGGGCCAGCCGCTTCCGCATGTGCCATTCGGCATGGTAGGCCAGCATGCACAGGAAGACGTACGCCCGGACATGGGCTTCGCTGCGGACGAAGACCGGCCGCACCTTCAGCCGCCCGGTCTTGATCTGCCGGAACGCCTGCTCAACCTTCGAGAGGCTCTTGTAGGCCTCGACCGCCTCGTCCGGGCCGATGCTTCCGGCGCCGAGGCTGGTGCGGACCACATAAATGCCGTCAAGCGCCGCCTCCGGGTCGATTTTCTCCTGGAGCCGCCGCCACGAGAGGCCGCCGTCCCCGCATTCGATCTCGAAGTGCTTGGCGACCTTGAGGCGGGCGGTGTCCGCGCCGACCCGGCGGGCGATGGCCTCCCTGCCGCGCAGCCGGGATCCGCGGCTTCCGGCGGCGCGCCGGATCTCCTCCAGCCTGCCTTCCATCGCATCCAGCAGCTCGGCGCGCTTGCGTCGCCGCTCGCCGCGGAGCCGGGGGTTGAAGCAGACCATCAGCCGCTCGCCCGGGAAGTCCGGGCTCGCGGTCTCGGCGACCGCGTCCGGGACCGGGGCGTCCGCCGCCGGCGGGCCCTTCATGAGCTTGCGGATGTCTGCGGATTTGAGTGCCGAGATCCAGTCGAGGCCCGCCGGAGCCAGCTCCTCGCGGATCCGGGCCCCCGTGATCATGCCCCGGTCGCCGACAAGCGCGACCCGCTCGAGTCCGAATCGCCCGCGGATCTTCTCGATCTGGCGGTCCAGCGTCGCCGGGTCGGCTGCGTTGCCCTTGAAGGCCTCGACCGCGACCGGGCATCCCCCGCGGTCGCACAGCAGCCCGAACTCGATCTGCTTCCGGTCCCGCCTGCCGTCCCGGCTGTGGCCGAACGCGGCCAGGGCGTTCCTGCGCCCTTCCACGTAGCTCGAGCTCAGGTCGCAGGGATCAGCGCCTCCCCCGCGAGGCGGCGGTTCGCGAGGCTCCGCTCGATCCATGGCTGGCGCTTGAGGAGCCAGTCCAGCATGCCGAGCATCTCGTTCCCGGACACTTCGCCCAGGCCGAGCATCGCGCCGAGGCTCGACGAGGCCGTGCCGTCCGAAAGGGTCCGCGCCGTCGCCAGCTTCGACAGCGGGTCGGCGACCCGGGCGGCGATGGCGGCGAGCGCGAGGCGCCGACTGCGGCTGTCCTTGCGCGCAAGGATCCGCTCGAAGCCCAGATCCTTCAGGGTGCCGAGGATCGCGGCGGCGTGGCCGTGCGGCAGGGAGCGGCGGATCTCGAGCCGCCCGCCGCCTTCCGGCAGGAAGGTCTTCGACCGGACGACCGCGCGGATCCCCTCGAAGAGCCATTCGGGGCGGCGGGCCGGGTTGGCGACGGTCTCCTTGCGGACGCGCTTCCCTTCGCGCCAGTGGCGGCGGAGCAGGATCGTGGGCGGGTGGCCCCGGTTCGGGATCGTGTCGATTCGGTTTGTCATGGGAACCGACTACCACAGGCCGGAATCCTGTACAATTCGGAAATTCGGATTTTTCCTCGAAACTTTCATGGGAATGTTTTGGCAGGATGGAATCGGCCTGTTCCGGCGAAAAGCCGTTTCCAAACAACATCTTGCACGTCACCCAGGCGGCTTGAAGCCCGTGAAGTTCAGCTTAAGTGTTCGGTTCGCACCCGGCAACAATTGGGCAGCCGGAACGAAAGGACCGATTGAATGATCGAATGGAAACGAACAATCCGGCTTGCCCTGGCGGCGGCCGGGGAGTTAAGCAGTGTTGGGCGGCTGTTGCTCGAAGAGCGCGCGGACCCGAATGCCGGGAGTGAACGCGGCTTCACGCCGCCGCACACGGCGGCAGTGAACAGACACGATGCCGTTGCGCGGCCGTTGCTCGCGGCGGGCACACGAATGCCTTGAACGCAATCCGGCTCGCACGGCTGAAGCCGAGGGAGCGGAAGCGAGTGGGAACCGGCTGAGTCATACCCGCCGCGACCGCCAGCTGCTTGCCGCAATGGGCAGCTTGCGGACCGGCGCGTTGATCAATTGATTCGCGGGGCAAAACCGGGTGGCCCCGTCATTGATGACGGCTGGCAGGGTCCGGAGCTCGAGGCCCGCGCCGAAGGGGCATCGCGGCCCGACCGCTCGAACGGCAACCGCTTGCTGAAAGCGTCATCGGCATGTTCAAGACCGATGCCGTCAACCTCCTCGGACGATAGGAAACCGTCGGCCAAGTCGAATGGAAACCCTCCGATGGGTCTGTCGGCGCAACAGGGAGCGGCCGCATAGCCCAATCGGAAACCGCCCGCCGGAAGAAGTGGGAGCAGCGTTCCACGAACAATAATGCTTTCTTGAAAAACCGCGTGAGTGTTCAACAAAGCGCTCTCCGGTAAAGTCGCGGTGCCTCTCATACTTCTATCGAATTAATAATGCTTGCTACATCTTGTGGTTGAAGCGCCCATCGGTACGCAGGATGAATCTCCCAATCATATCCAAAATCTACGACCTCATCTGCCAAAAATCTATTTTGATCAAAAAATTTTCTATCAATTCCAGATGGTGTATCCTTTCTCGCAGTAATAAAATCAATCTTATAGAGAAACTGAATTAACGACCTTGGAGTGACTAACCTCCTATTCGTATAGTGGAAGTATGAATGACCCATGATTTCCTTCATTTTTGAAACAAGTTTATCTGTGGTGTATAGAAAACTCATTGAAGTTCTCCTTTCCTTCTTTGTCTGCCTCATACCTAACAGCAATCCTTTAATCTGCGGAAGTTCACTCGAAAATTCATTTATCGTATCTTGAAGCCTTTCCGATGAATACGGCTCAAACGCTGCTTCCAAATTCACCGTGTTAATTATCTGATTATCGTGTTTATACGCATTTCGAGCTGCACCATGCATAAGTTTAATCAAATCCCTTGGTCTTCGCCTTGTCAGAGATAATAAGACATTATGTATAGGGCGATTACTCCAGTGACCTCTTCCTCCAAAATTTGGAACCATGATTTTCGATAGTATATCCTTAGATATATCAGCCTGATTCATCTTCAATACAACCTCTTGGTCACATTCTTCCCCGAAGAAAGTTAGAACCCTCTTTGCGATTACAGAAAGTATCTCGTGATTGGTCCATGATAGCCAGATTACATGCCGTTCAATTTTATCAGTCGACTCGTCAGAAGTCCGGACAAGATAATAGACGTCTGTTCTTAAGCCAATACGAAACTTAATTCGACTGTCAGATCCGGAAAGATCTCGAATCGCGTTCAATAATGCGGAAATGTTCCTTATGCTACTTTTTGACGCATTCCAACCCCGATCTATATCGTCTATATAAACATTAATAGAATGATCTTGTAGGAATTTTTCAACGACACCCCGCTTCAGCTCGTCTGTGATAGTTGGGTATATTTTTTCTAGCATTACTTTAAGTGATTCAACCACGCGCCCTATATTTTTCTTTACAATTTGGATGTTCTGATTACTATCATTGTTACTGGCTACTCGAGAAATAGCCTTGTTTGTTATCGCTGAAATCAGACCTAGTTTCCAATTTTCAATAAGTTGATTAAATTCTGATTCATCTGCGTTTCCTACATAAGACACTAAATCGTTGGGCTTAATCCAAACCGATAGCCTTGAATTTTCTTCATCGTCAATATGTGCGCGAAGCAGTAAGGCACTCTTTCCTATTCCCTTGTGACCAACTAGTATCCGTATCGGCAGATCGACAATGAGATTTTCATAAATCCGATTGGAAAAGAAGTATTCTTTAAACCGTTCCGTATCCTCATTTTCAGCATCTTCAGCCCCAAACAGACGTTCATTCGTCGCATCATCGAACCTAACCATCCTGCATCTCCTTTGCGAACCTATCCCAGCAAGCACGTTTCATAGTTCATGTGGCCGCCCTTTATGTCTACTGTGCTTTGTCGGGAGTTTCAACAGTTTGGGTTGTTCGTGTCGGCGACATCAGCTGGACACCTTCGGAAACCTGGCGTTTTGCGCGGGCCTGTGATTCGAAGGGCCAGCAGCGTTGGAGGCGGCGATGGCGAAGCAGCCAGGATTTTGGGACGCTCAAGGAGCGTTTGAGGGAGATTTCGGCGGATGGCGATCCGCTGGAGACGCTGGCCGAGGCGGTGTATTTCGAGCGGTTCCGGCCAATCCTCGAGGCGGCGGCGGGCCGCGCTCCGGGCCCGAAAGGCGGCCGCCCGGCGCTGGATGTGGTTCTGAAGTTCAGGATGCTCGTGCTGCAAAGCCTCCGCGGGCTGTCGCTCGCCGCTACCGAAGCGATGGTGCGCGACCGGCCGGGCTGGATGCGCTTCTGCGGCATTGAGCTGTGCGACAAGGTGCCGGACGCGAACACGCTCCGGGGCTTCCGCGAGGCGCTGATCAAGGCGGACGCGCTGGACAGGCTGTTCCGGGAGCTCGACCGGGCGATCAGCGAGGCCGGCTGCACTCCCCGATCCGGGCGGATCGTGGACGCCTCCCTGGTCGCCGCTCCGCGCCAGCGCAACAGCGCCGGGGAGAAGGCCGCGATCAAGGCGGGGAAGGCGGCCGGGGAGATCCGGCCCGGCGAGCCCGCCAAGGCGGCGCGGAAGGACACGGATGCGCGCTGGATCGTCAAGCACAGCAAGGCGAAGCCCAAGCCGGACGGCGGGAGGCAGACCGACATCGCTATCCCGGTCTTCGGCTGCAAATCCCATATCTGCATCGACCGGAAGCACGGGATCATCCGCTGCCAGACCGTCACCGACGCCAGCGCCCACGACGGCGCCCGATTGCGCGAAGGCCTGGTCCAGGGCGACAACACCTGCCGCGACGTGTGGGCGGACACCGCCTCCCGCTCGGCGGAGAACGAGGAATGGCTTGAAAGGAACGGCCTGAAAAGCCGCATCCACCGCAGGAAGCCGCGAGGCCGGCCCACGAGCAGGCGAACCGCGAAAGCCAACGGCCGCAAATCAGCGGCCCGGGCGAAGGTCGAGCATGTCTTCGCCCACCGGAAGGCCCGGATGGGATTGACGGTCCGCACCATCGGGGTCGCCAGCGCCCGGGCGGCCATCACGATGGCGAACATGGCATGCAACATGGGGCGGCTGCGATGGCTCCCCGGCCGGGTTGAACCCGCCTGACCGCATCCGCTTGGGGCAATCGAGCCCGGACACGCGCGGTTCCGCTCCCCGGAAACCGCGATCCCGCCGAAAATCGACCGAAACCCGGCCGGATCCGAGCCTCGCCAAGGCGCGAAGCCGCTCCAAATTGATCCGGCAAAGAAATCCAATGTTATCGGAGGTGTTCAGCTTTCCCGAGCCGTTACTTCGTGTCATTTGATCAACCAAGTGATCTTTCGGCAGCTGCTACAAGAATTAGTTTGTGCTCCTTGCTCTTGTACCATCCATGAATGGGTGTTCCCGGGCTTTGACGCGGTACACGCTTGCATCACCATCGAGCAACGTTGCTCGGCAGTTTTCACTTCGAGTGCAGGGCCGCGGACGCATGCTATAGTGCGGACGGTGTGGAGTCCGAGGGCACGGCCGCATCCTCCTATCGACCCGAGATACGGCTTTGAGAGCCACAACATCAGCGATATCGCGAAGATGAAGACCCTTGTTGTGCTCGTGCTGATGGTGATGATGGCACTGGCCTTGATGCCAGCATGGACGACTACGCCAAGCGGATACACTTCGTGGTCGACGCGGCATCGGCTGAACTGTGAACCGGCATGCTTTTCTGTCCTCTTATCGGGGGTGATTGGCGTCTTCTTTGACCCCTCTTTCTGCCGACGATAGGGAGCCGAAGGTTCCCTACTGCCGGGCTTCACTTGCCCGTTTTACCTTCCTGTGTCCTGCGGCATTGGAGCCCACATCAAGCATTGGGGAGTGCAACGCGGGAAGGGATGGTAGCATTGAAGACGGTTGTGAAGATCCGGGTGGGCCATTTCCAAGCCAAGGTTCCGATCAAGGTAATCACGCGGACGCGACGGATCGCCCAGAACACTGTGCGGAAGGTGGTTCGGGAAGGCTCGGAGACGTTCGGGAGCGCGGGCAAGCACCAACTGAAGTGAAAGATGCGTTACATGTACAGCCAAACGTCTCCCAAAACGTCGCATGGATGTTGACCAATTGGTCTCCCGGCTAGCCGGGTTGATTCGCTTCGCCTGCCTCAAAGATCGGCAAGAATATTTCTACTACGGATTCGTGTTGTTTTCGGCTTCGATTCCCATCCAGCACAGAAGCTCTACGTCCTCGCACGAGATTGGAGGGCGCGGATCGGGCGGCACGACCGGTTCAAGACCGGTTTCCAGAATTCGGTCGATCAGAAATTGCGAAAGCACGATAGCTTCGTGCTCATCCGTCTTGAACCAACCGTGCAACATCATCTCGTCGCGGCGTGGCCACGGCGATTCGAGAATATCCAGCACATGATTCATGCGGTTCTCGGGAATTCCGGGTGGCGGGTTTGAGCGGATGAATGCGGCGACACGATGGTTGATCGGCCGAACGGAGGGTTGAAGGTTGGCAGGATCAGTTTCCCACATCCAGTCGCTTAGGATATCGCGCTGCGCCACGTCCCAGAAATCGTGAGCGCGCTGGCGGAGAGCATCCGATCGCCATGCGGGTGTTTCGACCTTGCACTCGATCAAGCGCAGGCAGGTCCCGAGTTCGCGTTCAATAGAATCTTCGTCGCTCTTGGGGCACCAATCGTCATCGGCTGAGACAAAGCGCAAATAGGTTCGCTCGAACTCGCTGTCCCTTCCCACCACCGCGCAAAAGAACACGCCTCTACGTGCGCCCTTTTTCATTCCCGCCCCGACCTTCCAAGGCAGGTTCTCGATGCGAGCACGGCCATGTTCAAGGGCTTTGCGCAAGGTCTGCCGATACTCCTCGCCGGTTTGAGCTGCGCTGGATGTTCCGCCCCGTTCGTAGAGAGAGGCGTCCTCCTCCATCAGCTTTTCGATCTCCTCCCGCGTTTCCGAGAATACTTGGTTGCCACGAGCTCCGCCCTCAATCGGTGCTACGACGCCGACGCTGAAGGCAGCCATGGCTAGTTTCTCGTGTATGCGGCTTATGAGATTCAATAGGCACTCTAGGCGATCTACCGGAAAGATCGTCCGCATGAACACACGGTTATGCGGGCTGCCGATACGGTCGATCCGGCCATGGCGCTGTACCAACCGCATCGGATTCCAAGGCACATCGAAATTGACGATGTGTCGGCACTGCTGAAGGTTTACACCTTCGGCAAGCACATCCGTCGTTATCAACAGGTCAAAACGATCGGCTTCCTTGCCGCGTGGATCCCCCATCGATAACGGCGCGAACCCGCACACTGCCGCTTGTCGGGATTTGTCTTCGAAATCTCCGGACCCAATTACCGCGACCATGCGGCCACGGTAGCCACTGAGTTCCGGCCGAGTTTCCAGTTCGGAATCAAGGAAATCGTGAATCCATTTGACGGTGTCCGCGAAGAACGAAAACACCAGCACTTTGCGCTTCTGCGCCTCGTCAGCGGCGTCAATCGCCTCCAGTTCCGCCTGTTGTGCGATCTCAACCAGCACTTCGGCAAGCGCCCTTAGCTTCGGATCCCGTTCCTGCGTAATTTTCGCCGCCTCGTCGGCAAGCTCTTGGAGAACGCCGCGGTCGCGCTCTACGGCGGCGCGCAATCCCTCGACGTCATATCCCGCTGCGGCTTCGCTGTGCTCCGACGCTGCCAGCACGTCCTCAAAGACCGCGTCGTCGTCCGCTGAGAGCTCCTTCATGAAAGCCGTCGAAACAATTCGACCAGCTTCGAGTGCTTCGAGAAACGAACCATGCTCGCACACCATCTTTTCGACGGTTCCCCTGAAAGCGACGGCCGAAGACTCGAAGCGTTTCAATAGACCCGAACGCAGCAGTCCGATCAGCGCACGGGCACCGCCTCTATCGTCGGTCCGTTCGCGTAGCCACAAGTCCGGAGTGTAGCGGGCAAACGAAATTGCATCGTCGCTGTCGGGGTCCAGTGCCCGTTCCAATCGGTCGAAGAAGCCCGGCAAAAGTTCATCGAGATTGTAATGGACACTGATTGCTACCGGTTGGGGAAAGATGATCGGATGCTCTTGGCCATCGGGACCAACGATCACGTCTCGAGCATAGTGCTTTTTCACGAACTGCCGGGTTCGCTTCACCGTCGTTGCGTCAATGATGGGAAACAGCACATCGGGGCTCAGGTTGGACGGGTCCCGCATGGCCTGCTCGAAACGCGTGCGGATCGAAATGATTCCGCGATCAGCAAGTTTGGCGTCTTGGCGCATGAAGAAGCGCAACAGATGGTACAGATCCCAGAGCGAGTTGTTGACTGGCGTAGCGGTCATGAGCACCAAGTCCCGCCGAGGACCCGACAACAGTCGCCGCAGTGTGCCAGCGCGGGTGGGCGCGTCCGGATTGCGATAGTTGTGCGCCTCGTCGACAATTATCAATTGATACTCGTCGAGCGTGCGTTGGAGCTTGTGCCGACCTGCTGGCACGAGCTGCGCCTCCTGCAGACGGTCATCTCTTGCCAGCTCCTCAAAGGATACGCACTCGATATAAAGCTGGTAGTCGTCCAGAAACTTCTTCCAAGTGCTGTCCCGAAGCGCAGCCGGGCAAATAAGCAGCGCTCGCTGCCGCCGTTCGTGGTAGAGGTTTAGAATCTCGCCGGCGATAAAGGTCTTTCCAAGGCCTACCTCGTCGGCGACGATAACGCCGCCAGTGTCGCGGATTAGCCGCAGCGCACGAGCGACGCCGTGCTTCTGGAAGCTCGTCAGCGGCAGATTCTTGTCTGCCTTCACGTCTTCTTCGACTTCGCTGCCGTATAGCTGCCAAAGCACGCGGATGAAGATTTCCCACGGGTCGCTTTGCTGGAACGCTTCCTCGAACACGGCCGCCAGATCGTAGGACTCGGCGGCGGTCCACAGATCGTCAAACCATCGCTCGGCATCGTCCACCACTGGTTGATCGTAGCGAGCGAGGTTGAGTTCAAGATTTTTGTCGAGCCCCGCAGCGGTTAGGTTCGATGATCCAGCAAAAACGACGTCCTGACGATCACCGTTCTCGTTCGCCGAGGTTACGATATAGGCCTTGGCGTGCAGAAACGTCTTTTCGTAGCGCCTGACTTCCATATTCCCGGCGCGCAAGGCTTCGATTAGCTTGCGGAGCGCAGCGCCGCTCGTGCTAGTGAAAGGAAGGCCGTCCCGCTCCCGGCGAAACTCTGCGTCCATGCGACGGAGACCCGCAGCCATGCTTCGCCGCTCGAAGCTCTCGGTTGTTTCGGCCAGTTTCTTGCGCTCATCCAGATGCTTGAAGGCAAGATCGGCACCCAACAGCAATTGAACCGAAGAGACTGATCGAAGCTGATCCGCTATTTTGGCGAATCCGGCAGGGCTAAAGAACGCGGTAGCGATGCGGACTAGTTCGGGCGGACTTGTGTCCTCCGCTACCAGGTTACCTGTCCCAACGTCCAAGGCCGCCCGAAGTGCCCGGGCAAGCGTGTTGCCATCGCGGTTGTCAATTATCTCCCGCCGGCCCGTCACAGCGTTCGCCTCACCCGCAGAACGCGCATCGATAGCTCAATCGCAGCAGTTCCGAATTGACGTCGGGCACGAAAATCATCGCCCATTCCACGCGCGGAAATGCCTCAACACGCCTTCCAGCCGGTCGTGGTAATCCCATTTTTCGTGAAAGGTCGCGAAGACATGGACGAGCTGCCGATTATCCAAACCGTAGAGATGCGCGGACACGGCATCCAGTTCGTGGATCATGTCCTCCTTTTCATCCAAATCTAGAGGGCTGTATGCAACACCGACAGTTTCGGCCCAAGCTGCAAACCGGCGATCCGGGCAAGCAAGACGCCCCGCCAATTCAACTACACGCTGCCAACGCATGTCACTTCGACCCGGACGGGGAACCGGGAAAGTATTAAATATAAAATAGCTTACATGCGTTTCAACAAATCTTCGTGCGTACCAATCGAACGGAATCGAGCACAATATGCCAAGTAGAAATGCTTCGTCTTTCTTGTCGCCTCGTGGCCAAAGCAGATAGGGTGCCTGGTGCGCGATGAACCTCTTTGGCGGAATAAGGCAGGCAATCACTGTACGCTGGTTTGTCCGATTGGTTATGTCCCTGAATGCGATCCTGGGCGCCAAGCAAGGCAGTGTCGATCTCTCGATTAGATGTTCTAAAGGGAACTCACGATGTGGGCTATTGTGATGACCCTTTGCCGCCTTCAGCCGTTTTTTTTGCAGCCATGCAAGAACTGGTTCGGGATTCGCCCATGCATAGTATGTGCCGGTATCGGGCTCCCAAATATCAAAGGACTCTCCTTTGTATACAGGCCAATAGAGGTCAGAGTGCTCTTCTCCTTCGAAGGTCATTTGATGCCTTCGCGCGGTGGCGTGAAGCTCGGTGTCTGGGAAAGAGCACCACGCTTGATCGGATCGTCGAAAGCCATGAACGTTTTCTGCAGAGACGCGTCCAACTCCCGGTCGGGACGAGTGCGCCAGCCCCCCCCCCGTTCTATTTTTGTTCACATCAAGGCGCGGTGCCTGTCGAAGTTGCCTAAATACTGCAATCGAGTCCGGATCAGGCAACAGTGGTAGCGAGACGGTATCATTCCATCTCGATACCTCTTCGCTAGTGAAAGCGGGTGCCGGCAACAGCATTCCTTCTCGGAATGCGGTTTCGGACGAAAACGGTCCCCGAAGGAAGATGGATTTTTTAGTCGGAACGCCGCTAGCAATGCTAACGAGGCTGATCGAATAACGGGATTCAACTTCTGGGAATACCCATTGAAGACGATTCAACAACATCGTCACATCAACTCTTGCCGCGTGCTTGAACACCGCCCGGCGGAAATCTGTCGAACCTTTTGCCGCAAGCGCACTTCGTGGCAGCACAACTCCTATTCGCCCGCTCTTAGCGTTGCTCAACCGCCAAAAGCGCCAACAGAATGCGATATAAAGATCCGGGTCGCCCTTTCCGATGCCAGGATAATCGCTGCGAATCAGCGCTGTCCGTATCCGCTTCGCTATTGCCCGCTCTGTCTCCAAAGCGGTTACAACATCGGGACGCTCCATACTCAGTCGTTTTTGTTGGGCCAATTGTTCTGGCCTCGACATTTTTCGAAAGCCGGGAATATAGCGCGTCCAAAAGGTGTGCTCTTCTACTTTCGCTTTTTCCCAAGGTGGATTGCCGATAATAACATCAAAGCCCGGTCGTTCGCGCAAGAACACTTCCGGGAACGCAATTGGAAAATGCAATGCATGTAATTCCATCAATTCTTGTCGTGCCGCGTCTGACGCTACATCAGCTTTGCGGTCTCCATCCAAACGCTCCCAGTCCTCAAGTGGAATACCTGCAACGCTTGGATTGTCGGATATGGATGCCGCCGTGATCAAGTCGCAGAGTCTCTCAGTATTGGCTATCGCCGCCCGCGCCGCGATATTAGCGGAGCGCGCCTTTTCAATTTCAGCCAAGTTTGCGTCATTGAGATTGGCAAGGCGTCTGAGGGGCTTAGCTGCCCTACCGAGCAATGCTTCGGCATCAACTTCAAAGAGTTGGTTTGTATAGCTCTCAAACTTCTTCCGGATTTCGTTGATGCTGCTGACGCCAATCAACGCGTTGCCGTGGACAAGGTTGTGATCAAGGAACGATAGGGGAAGCCCCGGCACGAATGTGTGAATCCACACTGACAGCCGGGCTAGTTGCACTGAAAACTGGTTCAAATCGATTCCGTAGATGCAACGCCTGGCGATCTGCCTGCGAAGCAGCTGGCCGTCTTCGATTTTGTCCGCCGTTCCGGAATTCAGCGACGCAGCGGCGGCGATCCGCAAATCTGCGAGTCCCCTACTTACTCCGGGAAGGCTCCGTTCGGCGAGGTAGCCGGCCATGCGTTTTTCGATCCGGTCGATGGCGCTAATCAGAAAGTGGCCAGATCCCATTGCGATATCGGCAACGCGGAAATCGAAGAAGGCTTCAGCTGCGCCGGTATCATCCTTAGCATCAAGGCGGGCAAAGTGATCATCGATTGCGCGTTCTAGCGCGCCGTCCAAAAGATGCTCGACCGCGAAAGGCTTGGTGTAGTAGCTCCCCGAAGATTTCCGTGCTCCCGACCGGTTGTGCAGATAGACCTCCCCTGCCGCGACCGCGACCGGTTGGCCTTCGCGCGCGTGCATGTATTCGCCCTTTTTTAGCTGTAGGTTCGTGCCCGCATACGCTAGTTCGGATTCCAGCAAGCCTTCGTAAACCGTACCGAACTCGCGTACGCCGAGCGACCTGAAATCGACGGGACCAAGGACGCCCTCTGCCGTCTCAATGACCAGGAGGTGGCGCAGAGCTGCTTCGAATGCTTCGTTTGGCAGCGAAATTTCCGCAAGCGAAGAACCTGCCTCGGACACGTTGGGGTCGTCGGCGAACAGGCCGCCGTTGTAAGCCGGAACGCCCCATTCAGGGTTTCCTACCGCGACCGCTCGCCATAGCGCCCTTACCTCGTTCCAGTGAGAGTCGCCGTCAGCAATTGGCGTTTTGCTTTTGACGCGATCGGCAAGTTCCTGCGCCTTTTGCTTAAGTGATCGCCGACGGTAGGCGTCGTTGGTCCGATAGGGCAGCAAATCCCGATCCTCGGCGTAGGCAATGAACAGCAAGCGAAACAGCACCGTCAAAGCCATCTCGTACGTGCGCATGAGTCCTTCATGCGTCGGCACGGCATCCTGTTGGTCAGCGATACCTGTCGCCAATATGGGCACGACGCTGTCGTAAATCCGCTCGCGCAAACGTTCGGCAAGATCGCCTGAGAAGCGTTGTGAATCCTGCAGGATTCGGATGAGACTTCCATTGGGCGCAAGAGCCTCCGCAGAGAAAAGCAGCCACAGATAAGGCATCTGCTCTTCAGACAGCAGCGATGGCTGACATTCGACATATGTCTCGGTGCGCCCGCGTTGGCCGACACCGGCATCGACCTTGGCCGCATAGAGTCGCAACCGTTTTCCCTGCGTGAGTAAAACCCAAGGGAGATTCTCGTCGTCGGCCTTCTTCAGCGCGTACGAGACCGGCGACAGGCTGTTGAAACGGTCGTTTCCAGCTTCGGGAGATTCGTCTTCCCGCAGCAGGACCGCCAAGGCTGAACTGCGACCATCAGCGCGAAGCCGAAAGGTCAGGTTGTCGATTTGCTCGATGCGAAAGCCGAGCGAGGTCAGTATATCCTTGCCGCGCTTGCCAACCGCACTTGTTGCCTTGCGCCTTGCTGCCGTCCAGTCGTCCCGCTCCGGCACGCCGTGCTGAAGTTCGTGCAAAGCGAGCAGCCCTTCGTTTGTGAGCCCGGGAATGGCCGTGTCCAAGGATGGCAGCGCCTGCGACAGGAATTGAAGCGCCGCATGACGGTCGGGCTGGTCCAGCGCCTCGCGACAGAGGCGTTCGATGAGGTCGGCCTCCATCCTCAAATGGACTGGGGGCTCCATGCCTGCGGCGCCGCACATTGCGGCGCCTCCTGGATGCAGCACCACCAAGATAACCGGTGCCGGGCGGCCTCCGCGCCGCGCCTTCCAAGTTTCCACCATCGCCGTTTGCGGAGGCACGGCGGATGCCCGCGCAACCGCTATCTCGATCGCGTTGGCGCCTTTGCCCAGGAACAGTCCGGATCCCATGAAGCCGTGCTTGGCCAACGGCTTCCATTGCAGTGCGGCAAGGTCGGAGAGGAATCCGGGAGTTTCGGTCACTCAGCGCGACCCGTGATCATTGGAGCCCGGTTCGACAGCGCATCATCATCAGCATTCTGAGCCACGCCCAATCGTCTCCCTGCGTCCTCCCGCGGCGAGGCCATCTTTACCTTTGCTCGCAACGGCCGACAATTCAATCATTCAGTCCGCAGGTTCGCAAACGGCATTTCCTGTTCCGCAGGTTCGATTGCTTCCCGATTTATCCTCGACCGGAAACTCGAAATGCACCGAGCGGCCGCTCAATCAAGATAGCCGCAGTGCCACAGACCGCCCAGCGGCAAACCCGCTTCGCATACCAGTTCCCGGACGGTTTCGTTTTCGCTGGCGCGGCGGATCGTGGAAAACCCGTCCTCGCCCTTTTCCAGTATCCAGACCTCTTCGGGCCGGAGCGCATCGACGAAATGGGGCTGGTGGGTGGTGACGAAGATCTGCGTTGATTTCCGCGCGCTGGTTGCGCGTATGCGAAAGTCACAAACCAGAATTTCCAATAGCTTGTGATGCAGCCCGTTGCCCGGTCCCTTGATGCCGATGAACGTCGGCGGCGACGGGGCATCCAGCATGAGCAGGTAGGCGAGCACCTTTAGCGTGCCGTCGGACATTTCCTGGGCATGGAAGGGGTCCTTGAGGCGCCAGTCGTTGAAGCGCAGCAACAGGCACCCATCGGAGCCGCGCTCGGTGCCGATCCGGTCGGCACCGGGGATTCCTTTGCCGATCTTCCTCAAGATCCCGGCGAGCCTGTCTTGATGTTCGCTTTCCATGAACTGCACGACGTTGCCCAGATTGTCGCCGTGGACGTTCAGATGTTTCTGGGGCCCGGCCAGCGGCATGCTGCGGGCGGCGTCAGGGGTGAATTGGCTCAGATGCAAACCTTTGATGAATTGGCAGAAGGCCGCAATCCAAGGATGCTGGCTCAAGCCGCCGAGCGCGTCGATTCCGAGGCGGCGTTTGTCATGAAGCTCGACCAGTTCCGTCTCCGCGCTTTCTTCTTTGCGCAACGAACTCCGAAATCCGCCCAACGGCTCGTCCGCCTGCTGACCTAACACGTCATCTTTCCAAGCCATGCCCCTGCCGTTTTCATCATCAGGAACGGGAAAGGTCTGCCGAACCTCTGCCCCTTGCGTCTTCGCAGGAGGCATTCGCGTGCGACGCAGGGGCACCCTTGGTCATCCGCGTCAATATCAAGCTCGTAGGTAATGGGCCGGGTGCCGATCGCCCGCCGGAAATAGATCTCAAACCCGACTGGCCTGCACTTCCCTGCGAGCGGAGGCGGTCGAATCCACCCCGCATGCCGCAGGCATCCTCAACGCCCAGTTTGAGGCAGTTCGCCGCGACGCCGAAGGCGTCCAACAGGCTGCTCTTGCCGACGCCGTACCTGCCGATGACGGCCGTCACCCGCGTCAGGCGCATGGCCCGCGGCGTGTTCCACAGCTTGCCGAGCGTGACGCTTTTGAGCGCCCGGTAGTTGGCGACCCTGAATCCTTCGATTCGCGCCACGGCGACGGTCTCCCGTGTCATAATCTCGACGCGGCCGCAACGGGCGCGTTTCCGGTGCGCCGCGAGGATAAAGGGCAGAAAGCGCGTTTGCGAGGCGCTGTCAGGTTTCGGGGACGATGCCATCCGCTAGCACGCCGATCCGGATGCTTGCCGATCGCGGATTGCGGCAGTCTGTTTCGTTTTCTGGCGCTTCGTTTTCGTTCCGGGCTTTTGGGTTCATGTTTCGGGAATGAATGCTTCCTTTTCGGCGCGTGAGGTTCGTGAGGCGAACCTCGGGAACTCTTCCGGCGTTCGGCACCCAAGGGAGCAGCGCGGCCTCACGCGGACGCCGACACCTTCCGCAGGCGGACGGTGAAGCGGTGATCCTCCGCGATCAGCTCAGGCTCGGTGCCGTTGTGCGCACGCATCCCGGAACGATCCTGCTGCGCACTCCCATGCCGCGGGTCCCGATATAGCCGTGCGCGCATCGATGAATTCGATGTGGAAATCTGCGTCTTTTCCAATCGAAAGCGCCGCCGAATCATCCGATTCGGCGGCGCCTCGTTTGGTTGCGGGGGCAGGATTTGAACCTGCGACCTTCAGGTTATGAGCCTGATGAGCTACCGGGCTGCTCCACCCCGCGACGATGCCGGAACAGGACGCGCCGAAACGGCAAGCCCTGCCCCGCGAAGATAGCGAACGCGCTTTCCAGGTCTGGCGGCGACCTACTCTCCCACGCCTTAAGACGCAGTACCATCGGCGCTACGGTGCTTAACCGGCGAGTTCGGGATGGGATCGGGTGTTTCACACGTGCCATGACCACCAAACCGGGAAAACGCGCGAGCGGCCGAAGCCGCGAATTCCAAGCCCTGCTTTCACCGAACCGAATCAAGCCAATCGGGCAATTAGTACCGGTCAGCTGAACGCGTTGCCGCGCTTACACCTCCGGCCTATCGAAGTGGTGATCTGCCACTGCCCTCATGGGAGACCTTGTTTCGAGGGAGGCTTCCCGCTTAGATGCCTTCAGCGGTTATCCTGTCCGCACATAGCTACCCTGCGCTGCGGCTGGCGCCACAACAGGTCCACCAGTGGTGCGTCCACCCCGGTCCTCTCGTACTAGGGGCAGCTCCTCTCAAGTCTCCTAACACCCGCGGCAGATAGGGACCGAACTGTCTCACGACGTTCTAAACCCAGCTCACGTACCTCTTTAAACGGCGAACAGCCGTACCCTTGGGACCTGCTCCAGCCCCAGGATGAGATGAGCCGACATCGAGGTGCCAAACGGTGCCGTCGATATGAACTCTTGGGCACCATCAGCCTGTTATCCCCGGAGTACCTTTTATCCGTTGAGCGATGGCCCTTCCACGCGGGACCACCGGATCACTATGGCCGACTTTCGTCTCTGCTCGACCTGTCAGTCTCGCAGTCAGGCGGGCTTCTGCCATTGCACTCTGCGAGCGATTTCCGACCGCTCTGAGCCCACCTTCGCACGCCTCCGTTACTCTTTGGGAGGCGACCGCCCCAGTCAAACTACCCGCCACGCACGGTCCCGGATCCGGATGACGGACCGCGGTTAGACATCAAGAGTGCAAAGGGTG